>NZ_CP034447.1:0-2730000 GCF_003952485.1 Mesorhizobium sp. M1E.F.Ca.ET.045.02.1.1 | reverse complement strand
CAGGTCATCGGCTATCTCGGCCAGACCGGCCTCTCCACCGGCCCGCACCTTCACTACGAGCTGATCGTCAACGGCACCAAGGTCGATTCGATGCGCGTCCGCCTGCCGGTCGGCAAGGTGCTGAAGGGCGACGATCTCGTCGCCTTCAAAAAAGAGCGCGAACGCATCGACGACCTGCTCAAGCAGGAAGACGGAAATTCGCTGAAGGTCGCCAGCGCCAAGACTGATTCGCAGCTTCCCAACTAATCGCGAGAATCATCCGTTCGCTGCGGCCAGGGCAGCGCCTGTCCAGGCACGGTGAACCAGGCGATGATCGACGACAGCAGGCAAAGCAGCGCCGTGACCGCGGCAACCGCGGCAAAAGCCGAATCGCTTGCCGTAACCCTCAACGCGTCGAGATCGGCCGCGAGCCCTGACGTCGGCGGCTCGCCGAAACCGGGGATGCCGGCAGGATTGCCGGTCGATCGCGCATAGACGAAAGCCGCGAGCGAGCCCATCGCCGCGACCGCGATCAGTCCCCCGATGCGCGAGACGGCGTTGTTGATGCCCGACGCCGCGCCCGTATCCTTGTCCTCGACCGAGGTCATGATCGCCGTCGACAGCGGCGACACCACGAGCGCCATGCCGAGCCCCATCAAACCCATCAGCGGAAAGGTCCCGGTCCAGAAATTATGGATGCCGGCATGGGCGAGCAGGGCCATGCCCGAAAAGGCGATGGCGACGACGAAGCTGCCGGCGGCGATCGGCAGGCGCGGGCCGATCTTGTCGGACCACTGGCCGACCGGCCCCGACAGCAGCGCGATCAAAGCCGACAGCGGCAGGAAGATGAAGCCGACTTCGGCCGAGCTCAGTCCCCAGCCCGCGATCAGAACCATCGGCAGGTAGAACAGGTTCGCCGACAGCGCGAAATAGAGGAAGAAGGTCGCGAGATTTGCGCCGGCGAAAGCGCCGATGCGAAACAGGCCGAGATCGATCATCGGCTCGCGCTGCCAGCGCTCGTAAAGGATGAAGACGAAGAGCAGGACCACGCCGGCGACGATCGCCGGCCCGGCCATCATCCCGCCGCCCTCGGCGTTCATCGCCGTCAATCCGTAGGCCAGCGCCCCGAAGGCGAGTGTGGCAAGCCCGGCGCCCCCGAGATCGAGACTGCGCTTTTCGGTCGGCTGGTCGGCCGGGATCTTGACGAGCAGCAGATAGATCGAAACCAGCCCGAGCGGCAGGTTGACGGCAAAGATCGCGCGCCAGACGCCATTGCCGAAGGTCGACAGCACGAAGCCGCCGAGCACCGGACCGAGCGCCGTCGTCAGCGCCGACGCGGCCGCCCAGATGCCGATCGCCCGGCCGCGCTCCTTCTTCGGATAGGCCTTGGCGATAATAGCGAGGCTGCCCGGCACCATGATGGCCGCGCCAATGCCCTGGATGGCGCGGAAGCCGATCAGCACCGCCGGATTGGGCGCCAGCGCGCAGGCGAGCGAAGCGGCAATGAAAAGCGCGATGCCGGTGACGAAGGCGCGCCTGAGGCCGAATCGGTCGCCGGCCGCACCGCCTGCCAGAATCAGCGCCGAAAGCGTCAGCGCGTAGGCGTTGGAGATCCATTGCGCCTCCGCCAGGCTGGCGCCGAGATTGACGCGCAGCGCCGGCATGGCGATCGCCAGGATCGAACCGTCGATGAAACCGAGCGCCGAAGCAAGGATCGCCGCCACCAGCACGAACTTGCGCCGCGTCTGAGGGCAGAACGTACCGTTCGCGCGAGGCGCGGTCGAAAGCGAATCGGCTGTGGTCTCGTGCGAGGACGCCATGAATGTCTGCTTAGCTCTCCGGCGCATTCCTAACAACGAGCCAGAGGATTGCGATTCTTGAAACCAGCTTGCACTGACCGAATGGCCAGGAGGGCGGCAATCAGGATGCAAACGAACCGTCGCGTGCTAGGTTCCGGCCCGTCGTTTCGAACTTGCGCCAGAGCAATTCCAGGAAAAGTGTGGAACGGTTGGGCTCGGCGACTTCGCCGTAGCCTTCCGTCCGGGATTGCGTAAAAACAAATAGTCTAAGGGGGAAGCCATGAAGCGACCGCTCGAACCGTCGGCCGAAGCGCGCGGGCGCATCGTCGGCATAACCGACGGCGTCTTTGCCATCGCGCTGACCTTGATCGTGCTGGAGATCAGGGTGCCGTCGCATGAAACGGTGCATTCGGAAAGCGAGTTGCTTGCCGCGGTTCTTGCACTCGCGCCGCGGTTCCTGACCTATGCGCTGAGCTTCCTGACGCTGACCATCTTCTGGTTCGGCCAGCAGGCGCAGCACAGCCTGATCGCCAAATCGGACCGGCGACTGGCGACGCTCAATCTCAGCTTTCTCGCCTTCATCGCGCTGTTGCCGTTTTCCACCGACCTGCTGGCCGATTTCCTCGAATTCCGCGTCGCGGCGCTCGTCTACTGGCTGAACCTTCTGATGCTCGGCGTCACGCTGTTCGCGAGCTGGTGGTACGCCGACAGGAACGGCATGCTGATGGAGGACATCGATGCACAAACGCGGCGCACCGTCTATCAGCGCATAGTCAAGGCGCAGATCCTGTGGGCGATCGGCGCAGCGCTTTGCCTCATCACTCCGCTGCTGAGCATCGCCTTCATTTTGCTGGTGCAGCTGATCTATGCCGCCGCACTGCGCGGCTCATTGCTGCGTAAAATCATCGGTTGAGATCCCGCCGACATCCGCGATTGATGGTCCGCCGACGAATTCCACTGTGACGCCTGGCGACACCAGCTTGGCGAGTTCGCGCGCGTCCCAGTTGGTCAGGCGAACGCAGCCATGGCTTTCGGTCTTGCCGATCTTGGAGGGATCGGGCGTTCCGTGGATGCCGTAGGTCGGCTTGTCCAGCGCGATCCAGACCGAACCCACCGGACCGTTCGGCCCCGGCGGGATGGTCAGGATCTTGTCGTTCTGGCCCTGCTTGAAATTGATGTTGGGGTTGTAGGTGTAATTCGGGTCGAGCGCGACGCGCGACACGGTATGGATGCCGGTCGGCGACGGCGTGTCGGCCGAGCCGATGGTAGCCGGATAGGCCGCGACCAGCTTGCCGCCCGCGTCATAGGCGAAGACTTCCTTCTTGTCCTTGTCGGCTACGATGCGGGCAACTGCCGTCGACACCAGCTGGCCGAAATTGGCGACCTTGATGATCGTGCCGGGGCGGGTGAAGTCGAGCCCCTTGTTGAGTGACTTCAGATAGCCTTCGTCCATGTGGAAGCGCTCGGCCAGCGCCTCGGTGACGGAGGTATAGCCCATGCGGTCGAGCTTGGCCTTCTGGCTGTAATCCTCCGGGATCGAAGCGACATAGGGCCCGGCCGCGTCCTCGGGCGTGATCGTATAGGAAGCGAAGGCGTCGCCGCCCGACTGGGCGAGCGCCGTCTTGATGCCGACGGCGTCGGTCGATTTCAGATTGCTGCCGGTGATCTGGTTGTAGGCGGCCAAGGCCTTGTCGACGTTGGAACCAAAGCGCCCGTCGATGACACCCGGCGAGGCGCCGGCGCGGTCGAGCAGCACTTGAAGGTCGGCCACGTCCTGGCGCACGCCGAGCGACAACGACGGATCGACGGTGGCCTTGCCGCCCGTGTCCGGCGGCAGCGCGGCCTGGGTGTCCGGATTGGTCTGCAGCACTTCGCCCTGGTCCGGCTGCGCGGGATCGATCGATGCCTCGTTCAGCGGCTGGCGCCCGATGGCGTCCGACTTCGGCGCCTCCGGATAGGTGGTAGCGTAGCCCTCGTCGTTCGGCGCCGGCGGATAGGCATCGACGGAATTGTCGTTATAGGGATCGTTCTCATCGACCGGCGGCGGAATGACCCTGCCCTCTTCTTCCAGTTGCTTGCGGCGGAAGCGGGCCATGTCGTCGGGATTGTCGAGATAGTAGCGGTCGTCGTCCTCGACCGGCGCGCGGCCGAGCTCCTGCATCCGTAGCTGACGGCGAAGCGCCCGGCGATCGAGCCTGCTCTGCGGCGGCTGGATGGCGATGACCTTGCCGGTGTCGGCATCGACAAGCACCCGGTTGCCCCTGGCGTCGTAATAGATGTCGATATTGCCGTCCTGGGCGAGCACGAACGCGCCGTGCAGCGCGGGCCGCGCCGTCTTCTCAACGTCATCTCCGCTCGGCGCCGCGAATGCACTGGAAGACACCAGCCCGGCCGCGAGTGCCGAAAGGGAAAAGATCGTGCGCAGCATGGGGGTCAGGCTCTCCGGTCGGCATGGTCTTGGCGGGCGAACCCTTCGCCTGCAAAACCAGTTACCGAAATTAAGGTTCCAACATGAACCGGGCATGAAGATGGCGGATTTCCAGCGTTTCACCATGATCCCGAACCGAATGTCAGCCCAGCCCCAGTTCGCTGCGTGCCAGTTTCGTCAGCTTCCGCACAACCAGGCGGTGGCTTTCGCGCAGATAGTCCTTCAGCGCCGCATCATCCATGCTCTGGCTTGTCTGACGCTGGATCCATTTCATACCGCGCGAGGCGAGATAGGGCGCGGGCCGGCAGCCCGGCTGCTCCTTCAGCACGTCATAGGCCATGTCGGAGCATTTGAAGGTGACGAAGACTTGGCCCGCCCGGTCGTGTCCGCCGATCGCGAACACCTTGCCGCCGACCTTCCAGACATGGGCGCCGCCCCATTGCACGACATGCGTCGCGGCGGGCAGCGAAGCGCAGAAGCCGTCATAGTCCTCGAGCTTCAATGGAATCGCCCCTTCCGATAACCGAGACCGATACGGTTTTGCGGTACGGCCCCGTCAAAAAGCAAGAGCGCGCCGCACCGATCCGGTGCGACGCGCCCCTGTACCTGCTTTCTGGCTCGAATCAGGCGGCGGCTTCGGTCGCCACCACGGTCGGCTTCGAGCGGAAGTTCAGGCGATCGGAGCCGGCGGTGACCTTGACGGTCGAGCCGTCGAGGATTTCGCCAAGCAAGATCTTTTCCGCCAGCGGATCCTGCAATTCCTTCTGCATCACCCGCTTCAGTGGCCTGGCACCATAGGCCGGATCGTAGCCCTTCGACGCCAGCCACTCGATCGCATCGTGGTCGAGCGACAGCGTGATCTTGCGATCGACAAGCAGGTTCTCCAGCCGCCTGAGCTGGATCTCGACGATGCGGTCCATGTCCTGACGGCGCAACCGGTGGAACAGGATCACCTCGTCGACGCGGTTGAGGAACTCCGGACGGAACGACGCCTTGACGACATTCATCACCTCGTCGCGCACTACGTCGACGTCCTGGTCCTCGCTGAGATCGACCAAATAGGTGGCGCCAAGGTTGGAGGTCATGATGATCAGCGTGTTGCGGAAGTCGACCGTACGGCCCTGGCCATCGGTGAGCCGGCCGTCGTCGAGCACCTGCAACAGCACGTTGAACACGTCCGGATGCGCCTTCTCGATCTCGTCGAACAGCACGACCTGGTAAGGCCGGCGCCGCACCGCTTCGGTGAGCGCGCCGCCCTCCTCATAACCGACATAGCCGGGAGGCGCGCCAATCAGCCGGGCGACCGAATGCTTCTCCATGAACTCCGACATGTCGATACGCACCATGGCGTTCTCGTCGTCGAACAGGAAGGCGGCGAGCGCCTTGGTCAGTTCCGTCTTGCCGACGCCGGTCGGGCCCAGGAACATGAACGAGCCGATCGGCCGGTTCGGATCCTGCAGGCCCGCGCGGGCGCGGCGCACGGCTTTCGACACCGCCTGCACGGCTTCACCCTGGCCGACGACGCGCTTGCCGATCTCGTCTTCCATGCGCAAGAGCTTCTCGCGCTGTCCCTCCAGCATCTTGTCGACCGGGATGCCGGTCCAGCGCGACACGACATGGGCGACGTGGTCGGGCGTGACCACCTCTTCCACCATGCCGGCCTTGCCGTCCTGGGCTTCGGCTTCCTTGAGCTTCTTCTCCAATTCCGGGATCTTGCCATAGGCAAGCTCGCCGGCGCGCTGGAACTCGCCCTTGCGCTGGGCGATGGCAAGCTCATTGCGCATCTCGTCGAGCTGCTTCTTCAGGTCCGCGGCGAGGCCGAGCTTCTGCTTTTCGGCCTGCCACTTGGTCGTCAGCTCGGTCGACTGCTCCTCGAGGTCGGCCAGATCCTTCTCCAGCTTTGCCAGCCGATCCTTCGAGGCATCGTCCTTCTCGACCTTCAGCGCCTCGCGCTCGATCTTGAGCTGCATGATGCGGCGGTCGATCTCGTCCAGCGCCTCGGGCTTCGAATCGACCTGCATCCTCAGCCGCGACGCGGCCTCGTCGACCAGGTCGATCGCCTTGTCAGGCAGGAAACGGTCGGCGATGTAGCGGTTGGAAAGCGTCGCGGCCGACACCAGCGCCGAATCGGAGATGCGCACCTTGTGGTGCTGCTCGTACTTCTCCTTCAGGCCGCGCAGGATCGAGACGGTGTCCTCGACCGTCGGCTCGTCGACGAAGACGGGCTGGAAGCGGCGGGCAAGCGCGGCGTCCTTCTCGACATGCTTGCGGTATTCGTCGAGCGTGGTCGCGCCGACGCAGTGCAGCTCGCCGCGCGCCAGCGCCGGCTTCAGAAGGTTCGACGCATCCATCGCGCCGTCCGCCTTACCGGCACCGACCAGCGTGTGCATCTCGTCGATGAACAGGATGATATTGCCGTTGGCGGACGTAACCTCGTTGAGCACGGCCTTCAGCCGCTCCTCGAACTCGCCGCGATATTTGGCGCCGGCGATCAGCGCGCCCATGTCGAGCGCCATCAATTGCTTGTCCTTGAGCGATTCCGGCACGTCGCCATTGACGATGCGCAGCGCCAGGCCTTCGGCGATCGCCGTCTTGCCGACGCCGGGCTCGCCGATCAGCACGGGGTTGTTCTTGGTGCGCCGCGACAGCACCTGGATAGTGCGGCGGATCTCGTCGTCGCGGCCGATGACCGGATCGAGCTTGCCCGCGCGGGCGTCGGCGGTGAGGTCCCGCGCATATTTCTTCAGCGCGTCATAACCCTGTTCGGCATTGGCCGAATCGGCGGTGCGACCTTTGCGAACGTCGTTGATGACCTGGTTCAGCGCCTGCGCGGTGACGCCGGCCTTGGCCAGGATGTCGGCGGTCTTGGCCGACTTTTCCATGGCGAGCGCCTGCAGCAGCCGCTCGACGGTGACGAAACTGTCGCCGGCCTTCTTGGCCAGTTCCTCGGCGGTCGAGAACACCTTGGCGAGCGGCTGGGCGAGATAGAGCTGGCCGTTACCGCCTTCCACCTTCGGCATCGCTTCCAGCGCCGCCTCGACGCCGAGCTTGACGTCGCGGACACGGCCGCCGGTGCGCTCGATCAGGGACGCGGCGAGGCCCTCGTCGTCGTCGACGAGCACCTTGAGCATATGCTCTGGAGTGAATTGCTGGTGGTTGCGCGAGAGCGCCATGGTCTGCGCGGACTGGATGAAACCGCGCACGCGCTCCGAGTATTTTTCAAGATTCATATCTGTCTCCTTCCGTCACCGGCCCGCTTTGCGGCACCGGATCAGATTGCGGTGACGGACCCGCTCATTCGAGCCGAGCCCTGTTCAGCCGAGATATGGTGTATGGGCGAAGGTCTCTCAAGACGCCTTGATGTCGGTCAAAACAGAATATTCCAATGCATGTCGCCCGAAGTGCACCAGCGGTTCTGGGAGAACGACATGCGTCCAAACAAAGACTTGAAACAGCGAACTGAAAGATCCGCCACGCGCTTCAGGCGCGCACAAACGTAAACGGCGGAGATTTCTCTCCGCCGTTCGAATGCCGGAAAATGGACCTGGATCAGCTGTTTGCGTCGGCGACTGCCGGTTCGCTGGTGTCGCCTGCCGGCTCACTGGCGACGCTCCCGCCCGGCGCGGCATTTGCTTCTTCGGCAGCAGCGACGACCGTGTCGTTGCCGTTGTCGGTCGCGTTGCCGTCGTCGGCGGGGCTATCCGACTGGTCGGCATTGCCCTGTTCGGGATTGCCGCGTCCGCGGCGCGGACGCCGCTGCCGACGCCCGCCGCCATTGTCGGCGCCGGCTTCGTTACGCTCGGCCTGGGCGGCAAGACCCGCCGGCGAGAAACTGTCGAACAGCGGGGCCGGCTCGGCCGGCAAGCCGGCTTCCGTGGAAGTCTCCGCCTGTGCCTGGGTCTCATTGCGGCGGTTCTGGTCGAACTGCTGGCCGCCATGTTCACCGCGCTGGCCCTCGCCACGCTGGCCCCCATCACGCTGGCCCCCATCACGCTGGCCATTGTCGCCTCGCTGGCCGTACTGGCCATAGCCGCCATTGCGGCGGTCGCGGTGCCTGTCGCGGCCGTTGTTGTCGCGCCGGTTGTTGTCGCGGCCGTTTTCCTGGTTGAAACCAGGCTCGGCCGGCGTGCCTTCGATCACCGGCTGCGGCCCGGAGCCGTTCGCCGCGGCCTGCGCCTCGCCGGCATTGGCATTGCCGGCGGTGTCGAACTCGTCGCGATCCTCGTCGACGTCATAGTCGAAGTCGTCACGGTTCTGCTGGGCGTTCTGGATCGGCATCTGCGCCTGGGCGGCGGCAATGATGCGATTGTAGTGTTCGGCGTGTTGGAGATAGTTCTCCGCCATCACCCGGTCGCCGGAGCTTTGCGCGTCACGGGCAAGTGCGGCGTATTTTTCGGCGATCTGCTGAGCCGATCCGCGGATCTTCACGTCCGGGCCGTTGCTCTCGTAGTTGCGCGTTAGGGGATTAGGGCCCTTGCGGTTTTGGTTGCCACCGCCGCCATTGTTGTTGCGACCGCGCATGCGCCTGTTCTGCTGTTGTGGCCTCATTCGACTCTCTTCATGTGAATTTTTCTAAAACTCTTCGCGAACGGTGGCGCTCATGCAGCCGACCGTTTCGTTTTTTCACCGGCGTTCGCCCGCATCGATTGCGTTGGCGCCACGTGCCATCCTGTTCCGGTTACATCACTTGCCGGACGATTCCCGCACGAAGCATGGGCGTCGTTTGCACAAGGAGGCAGCTATTTCCAAGGAAAACCGAATCGCTAAGAGCACTGCCTGCTTCGTCTCATCCGGTCAAGCGGGAACCTAGCTGCATTCCCTAATATTGCCAAGCGTTTTTTCGCACTGCATCAGGGGTTTCAACGCTCAAACACCAGAACCCTGTCGTTTCCGCCGAGATCGCGCCGCGCTTCCGTCAGCCTGTAGCCGGCTGCGGCGAAGATCGAAGTGACCTCGCTTTGCTGCGTATGGCCGATTTCGACCGCTACCTTGCCCTGTGCTTCCAGAAACCCTTCCGCCTCTCCGGCGATGATTCTGTAAGGAACCAGACCGTCCACACCACCATCCAGGGCCCGGCGTGGATCGAAATCGCGGACCTCGTCCTGCAGATTTCCAATGTCTCGACTGGGTATATAGGGAGGGTTCGCGGCAATTAAATGGTATCGGCCCGAAACTTTTTCGAACCAGTTGGAATGCAAGGCTTTGAAGCGCCCGGCTAACCCCAGATCCTCGGCGTTTCGGGTGGCGGTCGCCAGTGCGCCGGCGGAGATATCGACGCCCGTCGCGGTCGCGGTCGGAACGGCGCTGAGCAGTGCCAGCGCAATGGCGCCGGTTCCGGTGCCAAGGTCGAGAATACGGCATCCGCCGAACCTTTCGGCCGTTGCCTTGGCGAAGGGCAAGATGGCGTCGACCAGGGTCTCGGTGTCCGGCCGCGGCTCCAGCGTTTCCGGCGAAAGTGACAACCGCAGGCCATAAAATTCGCGGTAGCCGAGGATGCGATGCACCGGCTCGCCTGCGACGCGACGTCTCAGGGCCGCGTCGATCGTTGCAAGCACCGTTGCATCGACTGGACGACCGGCCTCGGCGATGGCCTGGGCGCGGGTCGTGCCGGAAAAATGCTCGACGATCAGTCTGGAATCGAGGGCCGGATCGGCAATGCCGGCAGCAGCAAGCCGTTCCCTCGCCGCGCGCAGCAGCGGACCTAGAGCTGCTGGCAGCACATCAGCCATCAACGCTCATGTCGGCAAGCAGCTTCGACTGGTGGTCGGCGATCAGCGCGTCGATCACCTCGTCGAGCTCGCCCATCATCACGCGTTCGAGCTTGTAGAGCGTTAGGTTGATGCGGTGGTCGGTGACGCGGCCCTGCGGAAAATTATAGGTGCGGATGCGTTCCGAACGGTCGCCCGAGCCGACCTGCGATTTTCGCGACTCCGAGCGCTCTTCATCTGCGCGGCTGCGCTCCAGGTCGTAGAGTCGCGCCCTGAGAATCTGCATGGCGCGCGCCCGGTTCTGGTGTTGCGACTTCTCCGCCTGCACCACCATGATGCCGGTCGGCAGATGGGTGATGCGCACCGCCGAGTCTGTGGTGTTGACATGCTGGCCGCCGGAGCCCGAAGCACGCATCGTGTCGATGCGGATATCCTCGGGCCTGATCTCGATGTCGACCTCCTCGGCTTCCGGCAGCACCGCTACGGTGGCGGCCGAGGTGTGGATGCGTCCGCCGGCCTCGGTTTCCGGCACGCGCTGCACGCGGTGCACGCCGGATTCGAACTTCAGATGCGCGAACACGCCCTTGCCCGACACAGAGGCGATGATTTCCTTGTAGCCGCCGACTTCGCCTTCGCTGGCCGAAACGACCTCGAAGCGCCAGCCGCGCGAGGCGGCATAGCGCTCATACATGCGAAACAGGTCGCCGGCGAACAGCGCCGCCTCGTCGCCGCCGGTGCCGGCGCGGATTTCGAGGATGGCGTTCCTATCGTCGGCCGCATCCTTGGGCAGAAGCAGGATCTGGATGTCCTTCTGCAACGCCTCGATGCGCTCCTCGACCTGTGGCAGGTCCGCCTCCGCCAGCGCCCGCATTTCGGCGTCGGTGCTCTTGTCGGCGAGCATCGCTTCGAGGTCGGCCTGTTCCTGCTCGGCGGCGCGCAGCGCCCGGATCTTGCCCACCATCTCCTGGATGTCGGCATATTCCGAGGCCATTTTGACATAGGCGTCGGCCGACGGCCCGGCCGACATCTGCGCTTCGAGCATGTCGAAACGCTTGACGACTTGATCCATGCGGTCGCGGGGCAGGTTGATCATGGCAGAATGCTATAGCGGTATGGAGCGGTCGTCGGCAAAGGCCTGCAGCAGCGCCCGCATCGGCGTCCCTTGAGCAGGCGCCATCAGATTGTCCTTGAAGAAGGCCTCCAGCTCCTGCAGCGGCAGCTCGGTCAGCATCGCCTTGACCGGGCCGATCGAGGCCGGCGACATCGAGATCGAGCGGAAGCCTAGGCCGATAAGCGCCATCGCCGAGATCGGTTTGCCGGCCAGCTCGCCGCAAAGCGTCACCGGCGTATGATTGCGGGCGCCGGCATCGGCGATCTGCTTCAGCGCGCGCAGGAACGGCGCCGACAACGTGTCGAAGCGATCGGCAAGCTGCGTGTTGCCGCGATCGACCGCCATGATGAACTGGAACAGGTCGTTGGAGCCGACCGAAACGAAGTCGACCGCCTTCATCAGCTCGTCGAGCTGGAACAGCAGCGAAGGCACCTCCAGCATCGCCCCGAGCTTTAGACTTGTCGGAAGATGATGCGCAAAGCGCGACAGATGCCTTACTTCGCGGTCGATGATCTCGCGCGCCTGCGCGATTTCCGACAGTTCCGTCACCATCGGCAGCATGAGCTTCAGCTCGCGCCCGCCGCAGGCCTTGAGCAGCGCGCGGATCTGGGTCCTGAGCAGGCCGGGGCGGTCCAGGGTGAGCCGGATCGCCCGCCAGCCGAGCGCCGGGTTCTCCTCCTGCACCACGCCCTTGAAATAGGGCAGCACCTTGTCGCCGCCGATATCGATGGTGCGGAAGGTGACCGGCTTGCCGCGCGCGGCGTCGAGCACGTCGCGGTAGAGCCGTTCCTGCGCCTCGGCGCGCGGGAAGGTCGAAGCGACCATGAACTGCAATTCGGTGCGGAACAGGCCGATGCCGGCCGCCCCCGATTCCGAGAGCTGCGGCAGGTCGACCGCCAGGCCCGCATTCATCAGGAGATCGACCGGGACGCCGTCCTTGGTGACCGACGGCTTCTTGCGCAGCTCGCGGTAGACCTCCTGCCGCCGCGCCCGGAAGCGGACCTTTTCGGCATAGGCGGCCTCCAGGTCGGACTGCGGCCGCAGATGGATGGAGCCTTCGTCGCCGTCGACGATGATGGCGTCGCCGTTTTCCGCCATGGAAACGGCGCCTTTGACCTGCCCGGCGACCGGGATCCCCATGGCGCGCGCGACGATGACGACATGGCTGGTCGCCGTGCCGTCCTCCAGCACCAGGCCGCGCAGCTTGTCCCTGGGATAGTCGAGCAGTTCGGCGGCACCCATCGAGCGGGCGACGATGATGGCGTCCTTGGGCAGCGAGGCCGCGACATCCTCCGGCCCGCGTCCCATCAGCTGGCGCAGCAGCCGGTTGGCGAGATCGTCGAAATCGCTCATCCGCTCGCGCAGATAAGGGTCGGTCATGTGGAACATGCGCGCGCGCATGTCGCTCTGCACCTTCTCGACGGCTGCTTCCGCCGTCAGGCCGTTGCGGATCGCCTCCTCCAGACGGCGCACCCAGCCGCGGTCGTTGGCGAACATGCGATAGGCCTCGAGCACCTCGCGGTGCTCGCCCTCGAAAGCGACGTCGCGGCGCTCCAGCATGTCGTCGATGGAAAGCCTCAGCGAGCCGAGCGAGCGGTCGAGGCGGCGCACCTCCTCCTCGCTGTCCTCGTTGAACAGGTTGGTGACGACGATGCGCGGCTCGTGCAGCACGACGTGGCCGAGCCCGACACCCTCGTTGAAGGAAAGGCCGGTGAAGCTCGCAGGACGGCTGAGGTCGAGCTCCAGCCCGGGCCGGGTCAGCCTGGCGAGATCGCCGGTGGCGATCATCTCGGCGATCACCATCGCCGTCGTTTCCAGCGCCTCTATCTCGTCTTCGCGATATTGGCGCATGGTCTTGTTCTGCACCACCAGGACGCCCAGCGTGCGCCCTGCCCTCAGCACCGGAACACCAAGGAAGGAATGGTAGATCTCTTCACCGGTTTCCGGCAGGTAGGCGAAGGCCGGATGTTCCTGAGCGTTGGAGAGGTTGAGCGGCCGTGCACTGGCTGCAATCGTGCCGACCAGGCCTTGGCCGAGCCTCAATTGCGCGAGGTGGACGGCGTTGGGGTTGAGGCCTTCGGTGGCGTAGAGCTCAAGCACCGAGTCGGCGCGCAGCACATAGAGCGAGCACACTTCGGCGACCATGTTGGAGGCGATGTCGCGCACGATGCGGTCGAGCCGCTCCTGCGGCTCCAGCGGCTCCTGCATGAGCTCGCGGAGCCGTTTCAGCAGAACGCGCGGGCCGCCGGCCGTATCACGCATCGCGGCTTCTTCTCCAATGGGCACTTTGCCCGCCGCAGTTTCTCCCGCGGCCGGCACTCACGCAACAACTGACTCAGTTCTTGCTATTGCTTATCGAGCCCGTACACGGAATGCAAAGTACGAACTGCAAGTTCCGTATAGGGACCGTCGATCAGTATCGAGATTTTGATCTCGGACGTCGTGATCGCCCGGATGTTGATCTGCTTGTCGGCCAGCGCCTTGAAGGCGGTGGCGGCGACGCCGGCATGGCTGCGCATGCCGATGCCGATGACCGAGACCTTCGACATGCCGGCTTCCGACTGCACCACGTCGTAGCCGACATCGGCCTTGATGCGTTCGAGCACGGCCAGCGCCTTGTCGACGTCGCCGGAAGGCACGGTGAAGGTCATGTCGGTGAGCTTGCCGTCCTCGGAGATGTTCTGGACGATCATGTCGACATTGATGTTGGCCTCGGCGAGCGGGCCGAAGATGCCGGCGGCAACGCCTGGACGGTCGCCGACGCGGCGCAGCGAAATCTGCGCCTCGTCCTTGGCGTAGGCTATTCCGGTGACGACCTGCTGTTCCACGATCTCTTCCTCGTCGCAAATAAGCGTTCCGGGCGGATTGAGCAAATCCCCCATTCCGGGCGCGTCGGGATCGTCGAAGGACGACCTCACGAAAGTACGCACCCTGTGCACCATGGCAAGCTCAACCGACCGCACCTGCAGCACCTTGGCGCCGAGCGAGGCCATTTCGAGCATTTCCTCGAACGAAATCTTGGCCAGCCTGCGGGCCTTCGGCTCGATGCGCGGGTCGGTCGTGTAGACGCCGTCGACGTCGGTGTAGATGTCGCAGCGGTCGGCCTTGACCGCGGCCGCGATCGCCACGGCACTTGTGTCGGAGCCGCCGCGACCGAGCGTTGCGATGCGGTTGTCGGGGCCGATGCCCTGGAAACCAGCGATGACCGCCACCTGGCCTTCGCCGAAGCGCTTGATCAGGAACGCGCCGTCGATATCGAGGATGCGCGCCGCGCCATGGGCGTTGTCGGTCTTGATCGGGATCTGCCAGCCCTGCCAGGAACGGGCGTGGACGCCCATGTTCTGCAGCGTGATCGCCAACAGGCCGGCGGTGACCTGCTCGCCGGAAGCGACGACGGCATCATATTCGCGCGCGTCGTGCATGGGCGAGGCCTCGCGCGTCCAGGCGACCAGCTCGTTGGTCTTGCCGGCCATGGCCGAAACCACGACGGCGACCTCATGGCCCGCATCGACCTCGCGTTTGACATGACGCGCCACATTGCGGATGCGGGCGATGTCGGCGACCGAGGTTCCGCCGAATTTCATCACGATGCGCGCCATGGAAGCGAGATGCCTTTGACTGGAGCCGGCTTGAGGCCGGAGCGGAAAGAAGCGCCCGGCAAGGCCGGGCCGCGGAAATCGCGGCCTCCTTAGCCAAAACATCAAGGCTTCGCAAGCGAGGGCGCAGGAGAAGAGCCTTTGGCCGGTTCCTGAGGTCTCCTGACAGATTCCCACGCCACTATGCGATAAGGGTGACGAAATCGCAGGGAGGAATTCATGACCGAGACGCTGGAAATCGTCAGCTTCCGTCTCAAGCCGGAGGCTGCGGCCGACTTTGTCGCCCAAAATGGCGTCGTCACCGACTGGCTCGCGCGCCAGCCCGGCTTTATCAGCCGTCATCTCGGCGAGCGCGAGGACGGAAGCTGGGTCGACGTCGTGCGCTGGCGGAGCCTCGAACAGGCCCAGGCGGCGGCGCAGCGGATCATGACCGAGATCGGCGATTGCGAGGCGATGCAGGCGATCGAGCCGGCAAGCGTCATTATGAGCCATGCCGCGGTCGTCCTGTCGACGCCGACCAGTGTTTAAGCGCGCTCGGCGCATGCGATGGCTTTCCACAGACCTGGATAGTCGACAACGAAGCCGGACGACGAAACCTCCAGCACCTGGTGGTAGCCGAATTTCGGCGCGGCATAGGCATAGCGGGTATCGTCGAGGCGGCTATAGGTCTGGTCGAGGCGTTCAAGCCTCAGCTCGGGAAAGGCCAGATAGGCCGCCGGAGCGGGCGTCGAAATGCCGGGCCTCAGGCCAAGGCGCCGGATCGGCAGGAGATTCGACGCCGGCGTGAAACCAAGGTCGAGGTCGACAAGATCGGCCACTTGCGTCTGCCTTTTGCCGTTGAGCGTCCAACCGCTGTCATCAAGCCTGTCGAACTGATAGTGGAGTGCGTCGCCGCCGAGAAATCCTGCAACGCGCGCGGCGCGGGCCCGCCATCCGGCATCGCAGTCGATCTCATAGGAAAGCCCGCACGGTGCGCCTTCCTGTATGAACACGGCCTGCCCTTTCAGGTTCCAGCCGTCGCCGGTCTTGGCAAGCAGGCAGCCGTCGTGCCCTTCCTGGTCGAGCCGGCGCCAGAGGATCGAGGCCTGCATGTTTCACTCCCTTCCAAGAACGATGCCTTTCCTTCGCCCGCGAAGCAGCCCTGTTTCATCGCGGGACTTATCAAGCTGCCACGTGCTGACAAGATGGGCGCGGTATCGGCAAAGCGCTGCCGCCGACCTTCTCCCTGGCAGCAGCCGAAAAAACCTGCCTTGACATTCCCTCCCCCACGCCCGACTTCCTAGCGTTCGAGGAGACCCGCCCATGCCTGAGCCCCGCCGATCGACCATCGATACCGGAGAAGTCGAGCGCTTCTCCGCCCTTGCCGCAGAATGGTGGAACCCGAACGGCAAGTTCCGGCCGCTGCACAAGTTCAACCCGGTGCGGCTTGCCTATATCCGCGACCAGGTGGCGAGCCGCTTCGGCCGCGACCCGCGCGCGGCCAGGCCTTTCGAGGGCCTGCGTTTCCTCGACATCGGCTGCGGCGGCGGGCTTTTGTGCGAACCGATGGCGCGGCTCGGCGCCGAGGTGGTCGGCGCCGACGCCTCCGCCACCAACATCGAAGTGGCGAAACTGCATGCGGCCGAGGCCGGTGTTGGCATCGACTATCGCGCCACCACGGCCGAGGCGCTGGCGGACGCCGGCGAGACCTTCGACGTCATCCTCAACATGGAGGTGGTCGAGCATGTCGCCGACGTCGATCTGTTCGTCGCCAAATGCAGTGAGATGGTCCGGCCCGGCGGCATCATGTTCGTCGCCACCATCAACCGCACGCTGAAGGCGCTTGGCCTTGCCATCATCGGCGCCGAATATGTGCTGCGCTGGCTGCCGCGCGGCACTCACCAGTTCGGCAAGCTGGTGCGGCCCGAGGAGTTGGCAAAGGCGCTCGGCGCGGCTGGGCTCTCGGTCATCGACCGCACCGGCGTGATCTATCATCCGCTGGCCGACCGCTGGCAGAGGTCCAAGGACATGGACGTCAACTACATGGTGCTGGCCGAGAAGGCTTCGGTCTGATCGGCCTGCACGACGGCGTTCGTCTTCACGCCGGCTGAGCCTGCGCCCTCGCGCTGGTCTGGTTTTGTGCTTTCGTCGTGATGAAAACGCCGGCCGTGATGATGGCCGCACCCAGCCAGGTCAGCAGCTGATAGTGCTCGCCAAGGAAGATCGTGCCGGCAAACAGCCCGACCGCTGCCGCCACATAGCCGATCTGGCTGAGATAGACCGGTCCGCCGACCGCCTGCAGCCGGAAGAAGAAGGCGAACATCGCCGACGCCGACGCCACCTGTCCGGCGGCCACCAGCGGCACGCCGCCGAGCGGAGCGAACGCCTGCCAGCCGAATAGCGTCAGGATGCCGATGAGAAGCAAGGTCGCCGCCGCGAGATGACTGCCCACGGCGAGTTCGATCGGACCGGTTGATTCCGGCCAGTCGACGGTGCGGTAGATGTTGCCGGCGGCCAGGCTGACGGGGATCAGCAGCCCGATCGCCACCCAGAAATAGTCCGCCGGCTGGCCAGCCTCGCCTCGCGTGAGCGCAACCATCACCGCGCCGATGAAGCCGACGGCGATGCCGACGACGCCGAGCAGGTTGGGCCTCCTGACGCCGAGCAGGATCGAAAAGACCAGCGTGATGACCGGCGAGAGCGTGAACATGATGCCCGTGTATCCGGCGCCGAGATGCGGAATGGCCGAGAACATCAAAAGATTGGGAAAGGCATAGGACACAGCCGCCGTGACGAAGAAATAGCGGAGCTTGCGCGCCGTCAGCCGGATGCGCTGGCCAAGCAGCAGAAGTGCTACCAGCAAAACGCCGCCGGCGCCGAATGAGATGACGAAAGCCCAGACCATGGCCGGCACGCCGGCAGTTGTCGCGAGCTTGCCGAAAGGCAGAGTCATGCCGAGCAATCCGCCGGTGACGAGCAGAAGGCCGAGTGCCGAATCCCAGAGAAGTTTCTTCATTAGACGGCTCCGTGCTTCGATCGGCGCTTGGCCGCTTGTCCATCTTAAGATAAGATAGCGCAAAGATTCTTAACGTCAAGATACTTTGCGGTGAGGCACATGGACCGTGCGGCGAGGGCGATCGAGCAGTGGAAGCGCGAACGACCGGATCTCGACGTCTCGCCGATGGCCGTGATCGGGCGGTTGAGCGAAGCCGCATCGTTGATCTCGCGGGACCGGCTGGCGCCGCTCTTCGCCCGCTTCGGACTGCAGCAAGGCGAATTCGACGTGCTGGCGACGCTTCGTCGCTCAGGCACGCCTTACGCCCTGACACCGACCGAGCTCTATGAAGCGACGATGGTGACGTCAGGCGCCATGACTGCCCGCCTCGACCGGCTGGAAAAGGCCGGCCTGATCCAGCGCGCGCCGCATCCCAGCGACCGGCGCGGGGTTGTTGTCCAGCTCACCGCCAAAGGCCTCGAGCTCATCGATGAGGCGCTTGCCGCCCATGTCGCCAACGAGCACCGGACCCTCGCCGGCCTGACGCGCGAAGACCGGGAGGCATTGGCAAAATTGCTGGAAAAGCTGATCGGAAGTCTGAGCCAGACAGCCGGCTAGTTCCGGTCCTCCGGAAAGCTCGGGATCGGCATGAACTCGACGCCGTCTTCGGCGAGGCTTTGCGCCTCCTCCGTCGTCGCCTCGCCATAGATGCCGCGCGGATCGGTTTCGCCGAAATGGATCTTGCGCGCTTCCTCGGCAAACTTGTCGCCGACATAGTCGGCATTCTCGCGCACTTTGTCGGCCAGCGCCTTGAGTTGCGCCAGCGCCTGCTTCTGCGCCTCGCCCATGGCTAAAGCCACCTTTTCTTGGCTGCGCGAGGTGGAAACGGCCGGCGCCATCAGCGCCTTCTGAACCTTGTGCGAACCGCAGGCCGGGCAATCGACCAAGCCGCGCTTCTTCTGCGTGTCGAAGTCGTCGTTGCTGCGGAACCAGGCTTCGAACTCGTGCTCGTGCTCACAGATAAGCGAAAAGCGGATCAAGAGGCTGCACCCCTGAGGCGCGGCGCCTCGCCCTCGCCGGCATTGACGGTGAAATCGCGCGCATTCCGGAGGTTGGGTATCTTGCGGCGCGCGGCGAGCGACTGCGCCGGATCAATCTCGGCGACGATCACGCCTGGCTCGTCATGCGCGGCCTCGGCGATGACGCGGCCCCATGGATCGACGATCAGCGAATGGCCATAGGTCTCGCGGCCGTCCTCGTGCAGGCCGCCTTGCGCGGCGGCGACGACATAGGCGCCATTCTCGATCGCTCGCGCTCTCAGGAGCACATGCCAGTGCGCCTCGCCGGTCTGGCGGGTGAAGGCGGCAGGCACCGAAAGCACCTCCGCTCTTGCCAGCGCCTCGGCGCGGAAAAGCTGCGGGAAACGCAGATCATAGCAGACGGCGAAGCCCAGCCTGACCCCTTCGATATCGGTCACCACCGCTTCCGTTCCAGGCTCATAGGAGGCGGATTCGCGCCAGCTTTCGCCATTGTCGAGGTCGACATCGAACATGTGGATCTTGTCATAATTGGCGACCGCGGCGCCGTCGGGGGCGAACAGGAACGCGCGATTGGCAAGCTTGCCGTCGGCGCGGCGGATGGCTGTCGAGCCGATATGGAGGTAGATGCCAAGCTCCTTCGCCAGCTTGCCGGCTGTCGAAACGACAATGTCCTTGTCCTCGGTGGTGAAGGCGGCGGCACCCGCTTCCTTGTCGCGCACGAGCGCGCCGGTCATCTCCGGCGTCTGGACATAGGTCGCGCCCTGGTGTGCCGCCTCGCGCACCAGCCTTTCCATGTCGGCAGCATTGCGTTCCGGGCTGGTCCCCGAACGCATCTGCACCGCTGCCGCCTTGAAAACACCCATGATCAAGCCCTCGCTCCGTTGGCAAGCAGCATGTCCAGCCGGCCCTGCGACTCCAGTTCATGGAGGTCGTCGCAGCCGCCGACATGCGTATCGCCGATGAATATCTGCGGAAAGGTGGTTCGCCCATGCGCCCGGGAAATCATTTCCTGGCGCAGTTCCGGCGAGAACGACGCGTCGTGCTCGGTATAGACCACACCCTTGCGCTCGAGCAGCCGCTTGGCGGCGGTGCAATAGCCGCACATCATCCGGGTGTAGATCGTCACGTCGACCATCGGTCAGTCATCCTGCCTGTGCATACCGCCCAGCGGTTGTGTGAAAACGACATGCACCAAAACTACAGCTAAACCCTATATAGTCGCGGACTCATCGGCCCGAAAGTCCCCAGGCAGGACGCGGGCGAAGGTCAGCACGTCGACTGCTCCGGCACCGCCCTTTTTCAGCGCCTTGGCCACCGCCCGCACGGTGGCGCCGGTGGTGAAGACGTCGTCGATGACGAGCACCCTGCGCCCAGCGATGTCGATCTCGGCTTCCGGCGGGACACGAAAAGCGGCGCGCACATTCTCCTCGCGCTCGTGCCGCTCCAGCCCGACCTGCTGGCGGGTAAGCTTGACGCGCCGCACCGCCGCCGGTGAAAAAGGCAGACCGCTCAGCTTCGATACCGCCCGCGCCAACTCCGCCGACTGGTTGAACTGTCTGCGGAAAAAGCGCCGCCAGTGCAGCGGCACCGGCACCACGACGTCGGCTTCGGTGATCAATTCCGCCCCGGCGCGCATCATCCAGCGCGCCATCCACGGCGCGAGATCGGTGCGATCCTGGTATTTCAGTCCTTGCACCATCTGGCGCGCGACACCTGAATAGACGACCGCCGCCCGCGCCCGCTCGAAAGGCGGCGGATCGGCGATCGCCTCGGCGGAGAGAAAACCCTCGCCCATGTCATGGATAAAGGGCGTACCCATCACCGGACACCAGGGCTTCTCCAGCAACCGGAGTTTCGGCCAGCAGGCGCCGCACAGCACGCCGGGCTGCGAAACGTGGCGGCGGCAGCCGGCGCAGACCGGCGGAAACAACATGCGCGCCGGCCAACCGAGCGCCTGCCGCGCCGTATCCTTGATCGCAATGGTCTTGATCTTGTGCACCGGATCGGCCACGTGAAGTGAAACCCCACGCCACCATAGCATCGGTCCGCCATGCGCGGGCAATAGGAATAGCCCATTGCAGTCCTTGATCGATACGGAGCTTTGGCTTGCACACAAGCGCCGGGCACTCGCTCGTCCCGTCGAAGGCGCCGATTTCCTGATGCGGCGGGCGGCGGAGGACCTTGCAGACCGGCTGGGCGCCGTTGAGCGAAGGTTCGGCAAGGCGGCGGCGCTGTTCTGCCAGACATCGGCCGCGACCAAAGTGCTCGCCGGCAGCGGCAAGGTGGCCGACATCGTTCGCGTGGAGACGGACCAAGCCTTCCTTGCCGGCGAAACTGGTGTCGTCGTCCCGGCGGAAACCGTGCCGTTCGAAGCCGAAAGCCTCGATCTCGTCGTCTCGCTGCTGTCGCTGCA
Source organism: Mesorhizobium sp. M1E.F.Ca.ET.045.02.1.1 (assembly GCF_003952485.1). Classification (NCBI taxonomy): domain Bacteria; kingdom Pseudomonadati; phylum Pseudomonadota; class Alphaproteobacteria; order Hyphomicrobiales; family Phyllobacteriaceae; genus Mesorhizobium; species Mesorhizobium sp. M1E.F.Ca.ET.045.02.1.1. The sequence continues at coordinate 2,708,952 of NZ_CP034447.1, read as the reverse complement.
CGCGATGAACGACATCCCCGGCGTGCTCGCGCAGATTCGTCGCGCGTTGCGGCCCGACGGGCTGTTCCTTGGCGCATTGGCCGGTGCAGGCACGCTTGCGGAGCTGCGCGAAAGCCTGCTTGCCGCCGAGACCGAGCTTCATGGCGGCGCGAGCCCTCGCGTTCTTCCGTTCACCGATGTGCGCGACGCCGGCGCATTGCTGCAGCGTGCAGGCCTGGCGCTGCCGGTCGCCGACGTCGAGACGGTCACGGCGCGCTACTCCTCGCTGTTCGGCCTTGCCGCCGATCTGCGCGCCATGGGCGAGACCAGCCCGCTGTTCGATCGCAGCCGGCGACCCGCCACCAGGCGGCTGTTCGCCCGTGCCGCCGAAATTTATGCCGAACGGTTTTCAGACCCGGACGGCCGCATCCGGGCGAGCTTTTCGATCGTGTGGATGTCCGGCTGGGCGCCCGACGCCTCGCAGCAGAAGCCGCTCAAACCCGGCTCGGCCAAGGTCTCGCTGAAGACGATCCTGGAGAAGCCGACGGGGCATTGACCGATCGGCCCCGCGGTCCGGAGCAATTCCAGGAAAAGCGTGTACCGGTTTCCGTCGGAAATTTCGTAAAAACAAATAGTTAGAGCGGTTCAGCGATCCCGCCAACGCCGGACCGCTAATGCGGTCAGTGCTGGGCAAAGGCGTTGGCAAGCCTGCTGTTGTTGTCGCTGAACAACCACTGGATCGCATCCGCGGCCTTGCCGACGCCGCCGATGATGACGAGCGACAGCACGGTGACGATGAGACCGTATTCGATGGCCGTGGCGCCCGATTCATCTTTCGCGAATTGCTGCAGCAGGTTTTTCATGGTCGTCGATCCCTCTTGTGGGGAACCATAGGGCCTACCCGTTAAGAAAGGTTAACGGCAAAAGCTTAACGGGGGGTGAAACAGCCACTTCTCGCTGAATTTATTAACCAATTAGCAGTCGCCATGGCGACTGCCGTCGTTGCGGATCACGCAGATGGAACTTGGCAGCGGCTGCAGCACGCTTCGCCGCAGTGTGTAGGTGTCGCGGCGGCCGATCGAGCCGGTGCTGGTCATGTCGAGCCCGCTGGCCAGGCCGCCACGCGCGCTCTGCGACCGCGTCTGGCTGTCGAGGAAAGGCGTCGCGATCAGCGCCAGCGCCACTGCAGCCGATCCGAAAAGCAACGTGATCCGCAAAATGCCCATGCCGGCATCGGCGGCGCGGAAAGTACGATCGGGCCGGATCGAGTCCCAGTCTCTCTCGAGGCTCATGGAATGGCTCCAAACAAAATCGGGCATGCCGCCGCGCGGACGACTTCGCCTCAATCTTCCATGTCGAGATAAATCTTCCATTAACGCTGCCTAAAACAGACGAGGCAAAGGCAGCTCGCGGCTACTCCAGGAAAAGTGCGTAGCCGTCTGGTGGAAACGCCGAACTGCTCTGACGATCACAACAGATCGATGAGAAACTGGATCAGTGGCGCGTCCGCCGGCGGCATCGGATAATCCCGCATCTGCCGTGGCCTCACCCATTTCAGCCCCTGCCCTTCCTTCGGCTGCGCGATGCCGCGGAAACGCCGGCAGACATAAAGCGGCATCAGCAGGTGGAAATCGTCATAGCTGTGGCTGGCGAAGGTGAGCGGCGCGAGGCAGGGTATCTCGGTCTCGATGCCGAGCTCTTCATGCAGCTCGCGGATCAGGCACTCTTCCGGAGTCTCGCCGGGCTCGACCTTGCCGCCTGGAAACTCCCAAAGGCCCGCGAGTTGCTTGCCTTCGGGGCGCTGCGCCAGAAGCACGCGCCGGTCGGCGTCGACCAGCGCGCAGGCCGCGACGAGGAGCAGGCGCTTTCCGGCTGGCTTGATCTCGCTCATGCGCCCGGCGGCCGACGATAGTGGTAGCGGTAGACTTCCTCGAAGCCGAGCGACCGGTAGAGCGACAGCGCCGGGACATTGCCGGCTTCCACCTGCAGCCAGGCTTCGCGCGCGCCGCGCAGCCGCGCCCATTTCAGCGCCGACAGGATGAGGTTGCGGCCATGACCCTTGTTGCGAGCCGACTTCTCGGTGGCGACCTCGAACAGCCCGGCGAGATCGCCGTCATGGACACAGATCAGCGTCGCGAGCGGCTCGTTGCCGTCTTCGAGCGCAAACAGCCCCGCTTCGGGCTGGATGGCGCCGATGACCTCCGACAGGCCGGGCCGCAGCGAGACATCCGAGCTGCTCGTCCTGATCGCCGCGCCGATGAAGCGGCTGATGTCCTTCAGCGGAATCTGGTCCATCGCGGCGTCGAGCTCAGCCTCCTTGAGCGGCAGCCGCATCACCAGCGACTCGTCGAACCGGCTCCAGCCCGCCTCGTCGAGATGCTTCGACAGCACCGGCCCCGAAAGCGGCGACATGCGAAAGGTCAGCGGCCGGCCGTAGGCGTCGAAACGGCGGCTGGCGCGCATGATCCGCTCGGCAATGTGCTGGGTGTCGCCCGGATCGAGCGGGTTGACCGAATTCAGACGCTTTGCCGGATGGCCGGCCGTCAGCCGCACCACCCATGTCCCGTCATAATGGACGGCCGCCGCCGGCCAAGCGCGAAAACCCGCCGCCTCGTAGCGGCGCACGATCGCAAGCACGCTTGCCGGATGCCTCGACACCGGCGCCATCAGCTCCGGTAGTCGCCATTGATGGCGACATATTCCTTGGTGAGGTCGCAGGTCCACACCGTCGCCTTGCCGCGGCCGATGCCGATATCGGCGCGGATGCGGATATCGTCCCGCTTCATATAAGCCGAGGTCGCTTCCTCGGAGTAAGCCGGATCACGCTCGCCCTCATGCGCCAGCCGGTTGTCGCCGAACCAGATCGACAGCCGGTCGCGGTCGGCCGGCTCGCCGGCCTTGCCGACGGCCATGACGACGCGACCCCAATTGGCGTCCTCGCCGGCGACCGCCGTCTTGACCAGCGGCGAGTTGGCGATCGAGAGCGCGATGCGCTTGGCCGAGCGGGCGGACTTGGCGCCGGTGACGGTGACCTCGACCTGCTTGCGCGCACCCTCGCCGTCGCGCACCACTTGCAGCGCCAGCGACTTCAGCACCTTGCCGAGCGCGCGGCGGAAGGCGCCGAGCCGCGCATCCTTCGGATCGCTGATCGCCGGGGCGCCGCGCGCGGCTGCCTTGCCGGTTGCAAAGAAAAGCAGCGTGTCGCTGGTCGAAGTGTCGCTGTCGACGGTGACGGCGTTGAAGGTCTTGGCCGTGCCGCGCGACAACAGGTCCTGCAGCACGGGCGCGGCGATCGGCGCGTCGGTGGCGATGAAGGAGAGCATCGTCGCCATGTCGGGCGCGATCATGCCGGCGCCCTTGGCGATGCCGTTGATGGTCACGTCGGCGTCGCCGAGCTTCACGGTCTGCGTCGCCACCTTCGGATAGGTGTCCGTGGTCATGATGGCCTTGGCCGCGTCGGTCCACAGGTCCGGCTTGCCATCCTTCACCAGGGCGGCAAGCAGGTGGCTGAATTTGTTGGTGTCAAGCGGTTCGCCGATGACGCCGGTCGAGGCCAGGAACACCTCGCTCTCGGCACATCCTGCCGCCTTTGCCGCCGCCTCGCCGGTCAGCGCGGTTGAAGCCTTGCCCTTCCTGCCGGTGAAGGCGTTCGCGTTGCCGGAATTGACCACCAGCACCCGCGCCTTGCCGGCGGCAAGGTTCTGGCGGCAGTAGTCGACCGGCGCCGACGGGCATTTCGAGCGCGTGAAGACGCCGGCGACGGCCGTGCCCGCATCGAAGACCATGGCAAGCAGGTCGGTGCGATTCCGATATTTGATCCCGGCCTCGGCGGTCGCGATGCGCACGCCCTCGATGACCGGCATCTTGGGATATTTCTTCGGTGCGAGCGGCGAAATCGTAGCGGACATCGGGACCCCGGAGCGGCAATAACGCGAAAAGAACGCCGGTTTGCCCGATACGGCGCCACGGCGCAAGGGCGTTTTGATGGCCCTCGCAAGGTGTCGGGCGTGGCCGGCGTGGATGGACCCACACGATCGGTCGGAGCGCTCAGGAATGCCCGCTCAGGAACGCAATGATCCGCTCGGCCGTCTCGGCCGGGAATTGATCGACGAAGAAATGCCCGCCAGGCAGTGACGCTTCGGTCATGTCGGCAGCCCGCTTGCGCCATTCGGCGGGGATATTGAACAACGAGGCCATCGTTCCCGACGAGCCGTAGAATACGAGCGTCGGGCAGAGGACCTTGCGGCCGATGTCGGCGGCATCGTGTTCGAGGTCGATGCTGGCTGCCGCCCGATAGTCGGAGCAGGAACCGTGGATCATCCCGGGGTCATGCCAAGCCCGCCGGTACTCGGCGATCATCTCGGGATCGAAACTCGAAATGCTGGTCGCGCCCCAGCCGACTAGGCATGTTTCGTAAAAGAAGTCCGGATCGTTGCCTATGAGGCGCTCGGGCAACGGCTCCGGCTGCGACAGGAAATACCAGTGCCAGTAGGCGCCAGCGACATGCCTGTTCGTGTCCGTGAACATGGCATAGGTCGGCACGATATCCATGACGGTGAGCGACAGGACCGCTTCCGGATGGTCGAGCGCCATCCTGTGTCCGGTCCGTCCGCCCCTGTCGTGGCCGACCACATGGAACCGGTCGAATCCGAGTTGGCGCATCAGGCCGACCTGGTCGTTCGCCATCGCGCGAAAGCTGTAGTTCGACCGATCGGGCAGGCATTTCGGCTTCGAGGAATCGCCATAACCGCGCAGGTCGGCGCAAACGACCGTGAAACGATCCGCGAGCAAGGGGGCGACCCGAGCCCACATCGCCCGGCATTGCGGAAATCCGTGCAGCAAAAGCACCGGCGGCCCGGAACCGCCAACCTCGCAGGCGATGTCCATCCCGTCAATGGTGAAGGCCTTGCGTGCGAAACCTTCAAACATGATCCGCTTGCTCCGCGCTGGCAGCGGCCTTGGCCGCCTCATCGGCAGCCGAGTTATTTCGGAATTTGCCGCTCCGATCCATCCCTACATTCGTTGCAGCGTGTCGCGCCGGCGGCGATCAGATCGGTTCCAGCGCCTACTCGCCCGGCCGGCCTGCGCGCACATTGATGAAACCGCCAAACGCCCTCTGCACGCCGGGGATCAGTCCCCAGATCATGATCGAGACCATCAGCGGCGCGATGACCAGCGTGCGCTGCCAGATGAACCAATCCTCGGTGAGCGGGAACACCACGTAGAGAATGGCGGTGATCAGCGGATAGACGCCGGCAAGAACCAGAAGGGCAAAGCGGGGACGCGAGAAGCGGGTGGGCTGGGTCATCGATCTCTCCTATCGTTACGAAACGTTCCGTTATATAAAACGGACCGTTTCGTTTCGTCAAGAGGTCGTGTATGAGGATGCAGCAATTCATGGATAAGACAGGTCGAATGGCTGAAGAGGCTGGCTCGGGACGCAAATCGATCGGCGCGCGGCGAAACCCGGAAAGCGCCGGCGCCATTCTCGACGCCGCCGAGGCAGTGCTGGTCGAAGCCGGCTATGCCGGTTTCTCCATCGAGGCCGTGGCGCGGCGGGCGCGCGCCGGCAAGCCCACGATCTACCGCTGGTGGCCGAGCAAGGCGGCTCTGCTGCTCGACGTCTACCAGCGGGGCAAGCGCGTCGACAATCCGGACACCGGAAAGCTGGAGGACGATCTCGTTGGTTTCCTGAAGAGCCTGTTCTCGCACTGGCGCGAAACCTCGTCCGGCAGCGTGTTCAGATCGCTGATCGCCGAGGCCCAGTCCGATGAAGGCGCGGCAGCAGCGCTTGCAGACTATGCGAGAGGGCGCCGCGCCCATACCGGCCAGATGGTCGAGCGCGCCAAGGCGAGGGGCGAAGTTGCGGCCGATATCGACCCGACGCTCGTTGCCGACCTCATGGCCTCCTATGCCTGGACGCATCTCCTGACCAATCGCCTCGACGAAGACGACGCGGCCATACGCAAGGCAGTCCGCTATGTGATGCACGGCATTGCCGTGCGTATCCGCTGAAACAAAAGGGCGCGACGAACAACAGTTCGCCGCGCCCTTTTGCGGAGTCTCTTGCGCTTACTTGCCGTTCTCCATCGCGTCGACCGCGGCCTTCAGCTTCTCGTCGGGGATCTCGACCTTGGCGGCTCCGCGCAATTCCTTGACCATGGCGAAGTATTTGTCGCGGATCACGGCCTGCCTGGCCTGGTCCTTGACGTCGTCGAAGGCCGGCGGCTGCTTGGCGCGCTTGTCCTCGACCTTGATGACATGCCAGCCGAACTGCGACTGCACCGGCTCCTTCGAGTATTTGCCGACCTCCAGGGCAGAGGCCGCCTTGTCGAACTCAGGCACCATCTGCCCGGGACCGAACCAGCCGAGGTCGCCGCCATTCGATTTACCGCTTGGGTCGCTGGTGTGCTCGTTGGCGAGTTTTTGGAAATCGGCACCGCCGTCGAGCTGCTTGATGATCGCCTCGGCCTCTTCCTTGGTCTTCACGAGGATGTGACGGGCGTGGATTTCATTGACCGGCGGCGTGTTGGCGATTTCCTGGTCATAGCGGGCGCGGACTTCGGCGTCCGTCACCTTGTTGACGACCTCCTTCTCGACCACCTCGCCGTGCAGGGCGCGCTGCTGCAGGAACGCCATGCGGCGCTGGAAATCGGCATCCTTGTCGAGACCGCTGTCGACCGCCTTCTTGGCCATGACGCGGATTTCGATGGCAGCCGAAAGGGCGGCGGCGCGGCGCTGTTCCGGCGGCAGCTGCTGGAACTGCTGCGACAGCTCGCCTTCGGCGAGCGCAAGATCGGCCTCGGTCAGCTTCTCGCCGTTGATGGTGGCGACGACGGCGTTCGGGTCGACCGGCGCAGCGGCGGGAGCCGCGGCATCCGGCTGGGCGGGCTTGGTTTCCTGCGCCATCAGCGGCGACAGTGAAAGAGCCGAGAGCCCGAAGGCCAGGCCAAGGCTGGCGAGCGACGCGCGGCGGAACAGCAGGGACATCAAGATAAACTCCAATGGGGATTGCCAATAAGGATGGCTTGAGCGGAAAGGTTCCAGATCAGTCCGATTGTGGCGGAATTTGGCGCTGCCCGGAGGGCTAACGCGGCGTTGACATCGATTGAGCCCCCTCTTATCTGTCCAACGACTTGGCGTCCAGAACCGTTTTCCGGGCGCTTTTTGCGTTTGTCCGCATTCACGCGGATTTGATAGGCCCGCCAGGCGCCTGTCGCAAACGGCTAAAATTGCTATCGAAAGGACCATTGGATGGTCAGTCTCGGCGGTCTCGCCCGTAAGGTTTTCGGCTCCTCCAACGACCGCCGAGTCAAGGCGACCAGGCCCCGGGTCGAGGCCATCAACGCCATGGAAAACGAGATGCGGGCGCTGTCCGATGCCGAGCTTGCGGGCCGCACGGAAAAATTCCGCCAGGATCTCGCCAACGGCGCGTCGCTCGACGACCTGCTGATACCGGCTTTCGCCACCGTGCGCGAAGCGGCCCGCCGCGTTCTGAGCATGCGTCCCTTCGACGTGCAATTGATCGGCGGCATGGTGCTGCACAATGGCGGCATCGCCGAAATGCGCACCGGCGAGGGCAAGACGCTGGTCGCCACCTTGCCGGTCTATCTCAATGCGCTTGCCGGCAAAGGCGTCCATGTCGTCACCGTCAACGACTATCTGGCCAAGCGCGACGCGGAATGGATGGGCCGCATCTACAAGTTCCTCGGCCTCACCGTCGGCATCATCGTTCACGGCCTCTCCGACGACGAGCGCCGCGAGGCCTACGCCTCCGACGTCACCTATGCCACCAACAACGAGCTCGGCTTCGACTATCTGCGCGACAATATGAAGTACGAGCGCTCGCAGATGGTGCAGCGCGGCCATGCCTACGCCATCGTCGACGAGGTCGATTCCATCCTGGTCGACGAAGCGCGCACGCCGCTGATCATTTCCGGTCCGCTCGAGGACCGCTCGGAAATGTACAACACCATCGACGCCTTCATGCTGAGGCTCGGCCCCCCCGACTACGAGGTCGACGAGAAGCAGAAGACCACGATCTTCACCGAGGACGGCACCGAAAGGCTGGAAAACATGCTGCGCGACGCCGGCCTGCTGAAGGGCGAGTCGCTCTATGACGTCGAGAACGTCGCCATCGTCCACCATGTCAACAATGCGCTGAAGGCGCACCTTTTGTTCCAGAAAGACAGGGACTACATCGTGCGCAACGGCGAGATCGTCATCATCGACGAGTTCACCGGCCGCATGATGCCTGGCCGCCGTTATTCGGAAGGCCTGCACCAGGCGCTGGAGGCCAAGGAACACGTGGCGATCCAGCCGGAGAACCAGACGCTCGCCTCCGTCACCTTCCAAAACTATTTCCGCCTCTACAAGAAGCTCGCCGGCATGACCGGCACGGCGCTGACCGAGGCCGAGGAATTCGCTAACATCTACAATCTCGAAGTCACCGAGATCCCGACCAACCTGCCGGTCGTCCGCAAGGACGAGGACGACGAGGTCTATCGGACGGTGGACGAGAAGTACAAGGCGATCGTCAAGGAGATCAAGGAAGCGCGCGACAAGGGCCAGCCGATCCTAGTCGGCACCACCTCGATCGAGAAATCCGAGCAGCTGGCCGAACGCCTGCGCAAGGACGGTTTCAAGAATTTCGAGGTGCTGAACGCCCGCCACCACGAGCGGGAGGCGGCCATCGTCGCCCAGGCCGGCAAGCCCGGCGCCATCACCATCGCCACCAACATGGCCGGCCGTGGCACCGACATCCAGCTTGGCGGCAACGCCGACATGCGCATTGCCGAGGAATTGGCCGACATGCCGGCCGGGCCGGAACGCGAGGCACGTGAAAAGCAGATCCGCGACGACGTCGCGCAGTTGAAGGAAAAGGCGCTGGCCGCCGGCGGCCTCTACGTTTTGGCCACCGAGCGCCATGAATCGCGCCGCATCGACAACCAGCTCCGCGGCCGCTCCGGCCGCCAGGGCGATCCGGGCCGCTCGAAATTCTTCCTGTCGCTGCAGGACGACCTGATGCGCATCTTCGGCTCCGAGCGCATGGACGGCATGCTGCAGAAGCTCGGTCTCAAGGAAGACGAGGCGATCATCCACCCGTGGATCAACAAGGCGCTGGAAAAGGCGCAGAAGAAGGTCGAGGCGCGCAACTTCGACATCCGCAAGAACCTCTTGAAATATGACGACGTCTCCAACGATCAGCGCAAGGCGGTGTTCCAGCGACGCATCGAGTTGATGGACGGCGAAGGTCTGTCCGAGACGGTCACCGAGATGCGCGAGGGCGTCATCGAGGAAATCGTCGCCAAGAACATCCCCGAAAACGCCTATGCCGAGCAGTGGAACGTTGCCGGCCTGAAGGAGGAAGTGGCGCAATTCCTGAACCTCGACCTGCCGGTCGAAGAGTGGGTCAAGGAAGAGGGCATCGCCGAGGACGACATCCGCGAACGCATCGCGGCGGCTGCCGATGCAGCCGCGAAGGAACGCGCCGACCGCTTCGGCCCCGACGTGATGAGCTATGTCGAGCGCTCGGTGGTGCTGCAGACGCTCGACCACCTGTGGCGCGAGCACATCGTCAATCTCGACCATCTGCGCTCGGTCGTCGGCTTCCGCGGCTATGCCCAGCGCGACCCGCTGCAGGAGTACAAGGGCGAGGCCTTCGAACTGTTTCAGGCCATGCTCGGCAACCTGGAACAGGCCGTCACCGCGCAGCTGATGCGCGTCGAGTTGGTCCGCCAGGCGGCGGACGCTCCCCCGCCTGAGGCGCCCGACATGTTCGGCAGCCATATCGACGGCACCACCGGCGAGGACGACTTCCAGGGCGGCGAGACCGCGCTTCTGGTCCGCCAGGATCACAACACGATCGTCGCGCCGGAGAATCGCGATCCGAAGAACCCGGCGACCTGGGGCAAGATCGGCCGCAACGAGGCCTGCCCCTGCGGCTCCGGCAAGAAATACAAGCACTGCCACGGCGCCTTCGCCTGATCCTCTCTTCCTTCTCCCCGTTTTTACGGGGAGAAGGTGGCCCGCAGGGCCGGATGAGGGGCTGCGCCGGTGTTCGGCGATCTGCCAAACACCGAACTGCTCCAGCTTCCCTGGCCGGTAAGCCTCACAGCAGCCCCGACGCCCGCGCCGCCGCCGTCGCCTCGCCGCGCGAGACGGCCTCCAGCTTCTCCAGCACCGCCGAGACGTGGTGATCGACCGTCTTCGGCGAGATGGTCAGATGCGCCGCGATCTTCTTGTTGGAGAAGCCGCGCTCGATCAGTTGCAGCACCTCCATCTGGCGTTGCGTGAGGCCCGCTTGATTGGCGCGCGTCGCCTGCCTTGGCCCTCTCGCGATATGGCTGACGCCGCTTTGCCGCATCATGCCGCGCACATGCTGCGCCACCGGCCTTGCGCCAAGCGCTTCAAGAATGTCGAGCGCCTCGCGCAGCGCCGCCTCGTTGCCTTGCAGCAAGGCGAGCGCGCGCTCGAAGGGAGCGTCCGTCCCTGCCCAGAACGCCGCGGCGCCGCGCCAGTCTCCGGCAAGCAGAAGGCGATGCGGCTCGGCCATGCCAATGGTCTCGCCGGGATCGCTGTCGGGCGACAGCAATTGCCGCCAGATCGCCAATTCGCCGAACACCGCCCGCGTCGGCGACTGGCTTTCGGCGAGGTCGATCAGGCGGAGCGCCTCGTCCGGATCGCCTTGCCCGAGCCATGCGAGCTCCGCCATCACCGCCGCGTAAGGCACCAGCCGCTGCAGCTCCATGCCCTTGTCCAGGAAGCTTGTCATCTCGTCCAGCACCGGCTCGGCCGATGGATCACCCCGCCTGATGCGCAGCCTTGCCAGCGCCACCAGCGAGGGGTAGCGCACCAGCGCGGTCGCTGCCTCGTCGTCGATGACGTCATGCGCTATCGCCGCCGCGTCGTTCCACAGGCCGCGCCGCAGCAGCAACTGCGCCTGAACGCCGCGCATGTAGTCGCGCCAGGTCGCCAGATCGTTCTCGACGCAATAGGCGATGCCGCGTTCGAGGAAGGCTTCCGCCTCGTCGAAGCTGAGCCGGTTCATCTCGACGCAGGCGCAATTGGTGAAGGCGCGGGCCGCATGCTCCTGGAAATTCCCCGCAAGGGCGATTCCCAGGCTGCGGGCGAGATCGCGTCGCCCTTTGGCGAAATCCAGCCATTGCCCGGCGGCGCCGACATTGTTGAGTGCGTGACACAGGATGTCCGGCCGGTTCAGCCGCTCCGCCAGCGCGATCGCCTTGCCACCCAGCGAAAGCGTCTCGTCGAGCCTTTCGGCCAGCATCGCCAGTTGGGAAAGGTTCGAGTAAGCCATGGCAAGCTCGGGACTGTCGGGCGCCGTTTCCAGAAGCTCGACGGCCTGCGACCCGAACCGGTCCGCCGCCTCGCGGTCGCCGAGCAGGTAGGCGAAGCGTGACAGGCATCTGAGGCTGTCGCCTTCCTTCAGCCTGTCGCCCAACGCTTGCTGCAGCCGGCGCGCCTCACGCTGCGCCTCCATGGCCGCGTTGATGCGGCCGATGAGATGGCATTCGAAGGCATGGCCTTCGTGCAGCGCGGCCCGGCTTTCCATCGGCAGGCCATCGCAATACCGCAGGGCGACCTCGTAATGGCCGGCGGCATCGCGATGCGCGCCGACGCGGGAAGCCTCGCGCGCGGCAAGCGGCGCAAGCTCGCGCACCGCCTCCAGGTTCTGCGCCTCCACCGCGTGATGCACCAGCCTTGCGGTGGCCACATCGGGGTTTTCCTGCAGTGCTGTCAGCGCGCGCTGGTTGTACTCGCGCCGTCGGCTCGGCGTCAGCGCCATCTCGATGGCCCGGCGAGCGATCTCGTGCCGGAAGGCGTAGCCGTCGCCGAAATCCTCGAGCAGGCCTTGGCTGACGCATTCGGCGAGCTGACCGGCGGCGGCGATCCCGCACAGGCCCTGCAGTGCCCAGGCGTCGGCGCGGCGCGGAAACACGGACACCGCGTCGAGCATCGAGCGGGCGCCGGGCGACAGCCGCTCCGCCCGGGCCAGCACCGCGTCGCGTACGCTGGCCGGCAGCGCGCTGTCGCTTTCGGCGGCAAGCAGTTCGGCGACGAAGAAGGCATTGCCGGCGGTGGCCCGGTAGATCGCTTCGCCCTCGCGACCGGCCTGTTCCGCGAGCGACAACACGGCGGCCTCACTGAGCAGCGGCACCTCGATACGCGTGACATTGCTGGCCGGGATCTCGCCGAGCGCCCGGCGCACGCGCATCTGCCCCTCGCTGCGGTCGGTGCGCGCCGTGACCAGAAGCAAAATGTGGGTGTTTGCAATGCGCCGGCCGAGGAAGCGGACGAAATCGAGCGTAGCGTCATCCGCCCAATGCAGGTCCTCGATGACGAGCAGGCTCGGACCCTTCGCCTCGAAGACGTCGAGCGCATCGGAAAACAGCGGCAGCCGCTGCCCCTGCCGGGCGTCGATCGCCCGCGGCAATTCCCATTGCGCCTCGCGGGCGAGGTCGTAGAGCGGCCCGAGCGGATCCGGGATCGACAGGTCCTCGCAGGCGCTGCGAAGCAGCGTCACGCCTTGCCCGACATGACCGACGAAGGCCTCGACCAGCGCCGTCTTGCCGGCGCCGGCCTCGCCTGACAGCGCCGCGACGCGGCCGCGGCCCTGCATCGCATCCGCCACAAGGGCCTCCAGTTGCCGCAGTTGCGTCTGCCTTTCCAGAAGCATTCTCGTTTCTCTCGCAAAGTCAGGATTTCACCGCGGCGGGTGCCGCCTCGATAGTCCGGATGAGCGCGCCATAATGTGACCTTCCACACATTATGGTGCCTCTCTCCACAAATAACGCCCCTAATGTGGGGAATCGTCCCGCCCAATATGGGGAAAGGTTCCGATGCGCGGCTTTTGCGAGCGTGGTTTTAGTGCGGCCGCGCTCGAACCGAGCGTGATTCAATCACCAAAGGAAAACCAATCATGCCTCGCTATCTGGTTGAACGGACATTTCCCGATGGGCTCAACGTGCCGATGAACGATGCCGGCGCGACGGCCATGGGCGGCGTCATCGCCCGCAACGCCGAAAAGGGCGTGACCTGGGTGCAGTCCTTCGTCTCGCCCGACAAGTCGAAGAGCTTCTGCATCTACGACGCCCCCTCGCCCGAGGCGATCCGCAGCACCGCGCAGAAGAATTCGCTTCCCGTCGACAAGATCACGGAGGTGCGGGTCCTCGACCCCTACTTTTATCGCTGATCAAGCGGACGATGCGCTTCAGATCATCCCTGCCGGTGGCGGACCTGATGGCGTGCCGGACGGCGAGGGAGTATCCGCCCCGGCGCATATCCTCGCGCCACGGCGCGGCATCATCCAGCGGGCCGTGGCGGCGCTGCTTTCGCCTCTGCGAAACCGGCGCCGCCGATTGCCCCCGCGGGACGATTATCTGAGACGCGATATCGGCCTCGAGGAGCGCGAGATGCCGCGCGAATACTGGGAATATTGGTGGCATCACCGTTGATGCAGCCCCTTCCCTTCTCTCCGTCTCTAAGGGGAGAAGGGAGCACTCCACCCACCCTTTCTTAAGGTGTTTCGGATAGACGGGACCGCTGGAAAGAGGCGGAAAACGGAGAGTATTCGGGGTGCGCTTTTCCGCGGCGACGACTGCCGGGCGGTTCCTGCCGCAGCGCTTAGCGCTGCGCATGCGGCCGTTGCTTGGCCGCATCGATGCCGTGCTGTTCACCGCCGACGAACGCGGCGAAGCCGGCCGCATGTCGCTGATCGCCTTTTCCATCCGCATCGTCAGCGCCGTCATCGCCTTCATCAGCCAGGTGCTGATGGCGCGCTGGATGGGCTCGTTCGAATACGGCATCTTCGTGCTGGTCTGGGTGACGATGGTCATCGTCGGCAACCTTGCCTGCCTCGGCTTCCACACCTCGGTCATCCGCTTCATTCCCGAATATCGCGAGCGCGGCATGCTCGCCGAGCTGCGCGGCATCGTGCTCGCGAGCCGCCTGTTCGTGCTGGTCGCCTCGACGGTGATTGCGGCCCTCGGCGCCCTCGGCGTCTGGCTCGCCTCGCCCTGGATCGAGAACTACTATGTCGTTCCCTTCATCCTCGGCGTCATCTGCCTGCCGATGATCGCGATGGGCGATCTTCTGCAGGGGCTGGCCCGCGCCAATTCATGGGCGCTGTTCGCGCTGTCGCCGACCTATCTCGTGCGGCCGGTGCTGATCCTGGTGTTCATGGCGCTTATGCTCGCCCTGAACTACGCCCCGGACGCCAAGACCGCGATCTTCGCCTCGATCGCCGCCACCTATGTGACGACGCTCGGCCAGTTGATAGGCGTCACCTCACGCATGGACAAGAAGATCCCGGCCGGCCCGACGACCGTGCATTTCGGCCAGTGGTTCCTCGTCTCGCTGCCGATCTTCCTGGTCGAGAGCTTTTTCTTCCTGCTCACCAATGCCGACGTGCTGATGGTCGGCGCCTATCTCGACCCCAATGACGTCGCAATCTATTTCGCTACCGTGAAGACGCTGGCGCTGGTGCATTTCGTCTATTTCGCCGTCAAGGCGGGCGTCGCCCAGCGCTACGCGCAGTTCACCCATGGCGAGCCGGAACGGCTTGCCGCCTTCGCTCGCGAGACGGTCTCCTGGACTTTCTGGCCGTCGCTGGCGATGGCGCTGCTGGTGCTGGCGCTCGGCAAGCCGATGCTGGTGCTGTTCGGCCCGGAATTCACCGCCGGCTATCCGCTGCTTTTCCTGCTCGTCTTCGGCGTCGTCGCGCGCGGCGCCGTCGGCCCCTGCGAAAGCCTGCTCACCATGAGCGGCAACCAGAACATCTGCGCCGCCGTCTATGCCATGACGCTTGCCCTGAACATCGGCCTCAACGTGATGCTGATCCCGCATTTCGGCCTCTGGGGCGCGGCGGTCGCCACCAGCCTCGCCATGATCTTCGAGGCCAGCGCGCTGTCTTTCACCGTCTGGCGCAAGCTCGGCATCGTCATGGCGATTTTCGTGCCTGCAAAGAAGGAAGTCGCCTGATGGCCGCCGTTCCGTTGCTCGAGGAGACCAGCGGCGGCCCGGCCGGCGCCATGGTGTCGGGCCTTGCGGGCCTCGCCAGGGAGGCGGACCCTGCCCATATCGAGCTGTTCGCCAACAACAGGCCGGAGCGCAGGCTCGCGATCTATCCGGCCTCCGCAGGCTTCGATCTCGTCGAGGAGCTCGATTATCTCAGCGCCCGCGCGATCGAACCCAACGTGTTCTTCAACCCCCGCTTCCTGGCCCCCGCCATGCCGAGGCTCGAGGACCGCGAGGTGCGGCTGGCTGTCATCCGCGACGGCGACGAGTTCCGCAACCGGCTGCGGCTTCTGGTGCCGTTCTCGGTCGAGCGGCCGGCGATCCCGCTCGGCGTCCCGGTCATGCGCACATGGTCGAGCCCGTTCGGCCCGCTCGGCGCGCCGCTGGTCGATCGCGACGACCCGGTCGGCGTCATCGAGGATTTCTTCTCGATGCTGTCGAGGCCGCATCTCAAGCTGCCGAAGGTCTTTGTGCTGCCCGACATGAGGCTGGACGGCCCGGTGGCGAGCCTGCTCACCTCCTTTGCCGACAGCCGCGGCCTGACCCTGGTCGTCACCGGCAAGGCCGAGCGCCCGGTGCTGGAGAGCGATGCCGATGGCGACGACTATCTCAAGGCATCGCTGCGCTCGCATCACTATCGCGAATTCCGCCGCCTGAAGCGGCGTCTTGCCGACCTTGGCAGGCTCGAGCATGTCGTGGCGCGCGGGCCGGACGAGATCCGCCACGCCATCGAGAGCTTCCTGACTCTGGAGGCCGCGGGCTGGAAGGGCCGCGAGCGCACCGCCATGGCGATCGACCGCTACCGCGCCGCCTTCGCCCGCGAGGCCGTGCACCGGCTGGCAGAGCACGACATGTGCCGCATCCATTCGTTGAAGCTCGACGGCCGCACCATCGCCTGCCTGGTGGTCTTCGTCGAGGCGGGCGTCGCCTACACCTGGAAAACCGCCTATGACGAGGCGCTCTCAGCCTATTCGCCGGGCACGCTTCTGATGATCGAGGTGACGAAACAGCACCTCGACGACCCCAACATCGTCATGACCGATTCCTGCGCGGTGCCCGACCATCCGGTGATGAGCCGGCTGTGGAGCGAGCGCAAGCCGATGGGCACGCTGGTCGTGGGTCTGACGCCGGACGCCGACCGCCTCGCCCGCCAGGCAGCCTCGCAATTGCACCTCTATCGCGAGACCCGCAACATGGCGCGCATCCTGCGCAACCGCATGCGGAGCCTCTTGAAAAGGCGCTAGATGGAGAGCGCTGCACAGGCTATGGCATGCGGCGGGCCGATCCGGTCCGCCTTCCTCGAAAAGCAATCCAGATGATCAGAACCTTCCTGCGCCATGTCGGTCCGCCAATCACGCTGCTTGGCCTGCTGCTCGCCCCACTGCCGACAACCGCCTTCGCAGGCTCCTGCCCCGAGGATTGCAGCGAGCCTCCGCCGCCGCCCGTCAACATCTACAGCCATACCACCGCCGGCCATCTCGACGCCGCCACGGCCGGCGCGCTGCCGCGCGTCTATGTGCCGAACCGCTCCTCGAACAGCGTCTCTGTGATCGACATGGTGACGCTCAAGGAGGTCGAAAGGTTCCCGGTCGGCAGCAAGCCGCAGCATGTCGTTCCCTCCTGGGACCTGAAGACGCTCTGGGTGGCCAACAACGGCACCGGCAAGAACGGCAGCCTGACGCCGATCGACCCGACGACCGCCAAACCCGGCAAGCAGGTGCAGGTCGACGACCCCTACAACATGTATTTCATGCCGGACGGCAGCGCCGCCATCATCGTCGACGAGGCGCTGAGGCAGCTCGACCTGCGCGATCCGCGGACCATGGCCCTGAAATCGATCATCCCGGCGCCGACCTGCCCCGGCATCAACCACGCCGATTTCTCGGCCGACAATTCCTATGCGATCTTCACCTGCGAGTATGGCGACGGCGGGCTGGCAAAGATCGACCTGAAGAACCAGAAGGTGCTCGGCCATCTCGACCTGTCGAAGATGGGCATGCCGCAGGACATAAGGCTGTCGCCCGACGGCAAGATCTTCTACGTCGCCGACATGATGAATGACGGCGTCTTCCTCATCGACGGCGACAGCTTCAAGGAGATCGGCTTCGTCGCGACGGGCATAGGCGCGCATGGCTTCGTCGTCAGCCGCGACGGCAAGCGGCTCTACGTCTCGAACCGCGGCTCGCACAAGATGGAGCAGGGCCGCGCCGACGGGCCGGGCAGCGTGACGGTGATCGACTTCGCCACGCGCTCGGTCGTCGCCCAATGGCCGATCCCCGAAGGCGGCAGCCCCGACATGGGCAATGTCAGCGCCGACGGCAAGCAGCTCTGGCTCTCGGGCCGCTTCGACAGCGAGGTCTACATGATCGACACGGCGAGCGGCGCCGTGACCAAGATCCGCGTTGGTGTGGAACCGCATGGCCTCACCGTCTGGCCGCAACCCGGGCGGTATTCGCAGGGGCATACGGGGAATATGCGGTAGCGTGCTCGGGACCTTGCACCCCCTCCTGCCCACACTTGTTCCCGCTCTGGAGCTGCGGAATGTTGGTGAACCGCTCGTCTCCGTTCATGATTCGGTGGTTTAGCCAAATGGAATTGATGGCTGCTCATGCTGAGGCCGAGACCACACGAGCGATCTTCTCCCGCAGCCATCGATGCGCAGCATCGCGGTCGTACGAGGCATGCCAGAGCATCGACACCTGGAAGCTCGGCAGGTCAAACGGCAGGTTGCTGGTCGCCAATTGGAACTGCTGCACGAAGCTCTGAGCCAGCGCTGCCGGCAGGGTCGCAATCGCGCCCACCGGCCGCAGAAGGTGGGGAATGGCAAGGAAATGCGGCGTGGACAGTAACACGCGTCGGCGTTGCCCAAGCAGTGCTAGTGCATCGTCGACGACGCCGCGAGGATCCTCCCGCGACGACGCCAGCACATGCGGCAGCGATACGTATTCGTTCAGGGTGATCGGTGCGGACACCTGAACCAAGTCCGGCGGATAAAGGCACAGGTAGCCTTCAAGATATAAGACGCGCCGCTTGTGGGTCGTATCTCCTTCCGTAAACACGCCGATACCGAGGTCGAGTTCGCCTCGGTCCAGCAAGTCGAGCACCGCAAAGCGGTCTGTTGAACGCACCTGCACCGCGATGCCGGGCGCCTCCGCAGCAAGCGCGCCCAACAGGCGCGGCAGCAGCGTGCTTTCCAGGCTGTCGGGGACAGCAATACGGAAGCGGCGCTCCGCCGTAGCAGGCTCGAAGCCCGGTTGTTCGAGGACGATCGCCGCCACGCCGGTCAGCACCGCGCGTACCGGTGTGGCCAGAGCCAGCGCCTTCGGGGTCGGACGCATTCCATCGGCACTGCGCACCAGCAGTTCGTCACGAAACAACGCACGCAGGCGCGCGAGGTTGTAACTCATCGCCGACTGTCCCAGTCCCACCCGCGCCGCGGCGCGTGTCACGCTCCTCTCCGACAGCAACGCGTCAAGCGCCACCAAGAGGTTGAGGTCGAGCCGAGCGAGATTAGCGTGATCGATTCCCATAAGGAGTGTCATCGATTGGGCAAATGAGCGCTCCGCGTTTATCTCGGGGACATGGAGCGCGCAAGTCTTGCCCTACCGCTCGAGACGAGGATCAGATCATGAAAGTAGTTGAGGTGACCGCCTACGGCGAATCGGACGTGCTGGCTCTGGTCGACAGAACCGAACCGACTCCGGCTTCCGACCAAGTCATCATCGCCAACCACTATGCTGGCGTGAACTTCATCGACATTGCCATGCGGCGCGGCTGGTATCCCTTTCCGGCCGTGCCCACTCCTTTTGTGCCCGGCACCGAGGGCGCGGGCATGGTTGTGGCGATCGGTTCGTCAGTCCGGGATTTCAAGATCGGCGATCGCGTCGCCTATATGCAAAACGAGAGCGCCGGTCTTGAGCGCGCCTATAGCGAGCTTATCGCAATCGAGGCTGACAAAGTCGTGCCGCTCCCCGACGACATCTCATTTGAGATAGCGGCTGCTATGACTGCGCAAGGCATGACGACGCACTATATGCTCAATGAGATCAGGCCCGTGCGGCCGGGCACGACGGTGTTGGTTCACGCTGCCGCTGGTGGGATGGGTCGCAACCTCGTGCAGTGGGCGAAGCACCTTGGCGCCACCGTGATCGGCACCTGCAGCACCAGCAAGGTCGACGTGGTCAAGAGGCTCGGCGCCGACTACGTCATTGACTACACCAGGGACGATTTTGTCGCGATCGGCCGTGACGTCACCAACGGTAGAGGCGTCGATCTCATCATCGATGGCATCGGCAAAACGACGTTGGCCGGCGATCTCGAACTCGTCGCGACGCGCGGGAATATTGTCACCTATGGACTTGTCAGCGGCGAAGCCGATCCGGTCAACGTCCACCACCTGATCCATAGGTCGCGCGCGATCCACGGGTGCGATCTCTTCGACTACATCGCCGATCCAAAGGAGCGGCGCATGCGTGCTGCGGCCGTCTGGCAGGCGATCCGCGAAGGTTGGCTTACGCCGCAGATCTCGGGCGTCTATTCGCTTGAGAACGCCGCCGCGGCGCAGGACCAGCTCATTGACAGAAGCAACGTCGGCAAGATCGTCATCGAGATCGGCTCCGTGTGAGGCAAATCGCAAAGCCGCCGTGATGAGCACGCCTGCAAACTGCAACGCCGCCGCAGGCGCTCGGGCTTTCGATCGGCGTGTCCGGTTGCTAACGGTGGGGAAACTTTGCCATCGGCACCGACGCCTTCGTGGTCTCGGGCATCCTGCCAGCTATCGCGGCGGACCTTCGGGGTGGATTGGAGCGAAGGATGGTGCCCCTAGCCGGGATCGAACCAGCACTCCTTGCGGAACTCGATTTTGAGTCGAGCGCGTCTACCAATTCCGCCATAGGGGCTCAGGCCGGGCGGCCTGGATGGGCGCGGACTATACGGTTGGACGGGCTTTCGTCAACTGGCCTGTTGCGGATTTGACAAACCCGCCGGTGCCCCTGCCACAGCTTTTCGGTTTCATGGTGGCGCCGCCATTGTGCGGCGCGGAAAATCTTTCTAGACAGACGGCGTACCTGCGCCGAAACCCTTGCTGCGGCGCTTTGGGTCCTTGTCTTCCTGCCTGTCGTCGCCCAAAAACCGCAAGCGCCTCGGGGTGGCATTCATTAGGAGAGCCGATGCTTCGCGGACTTTACGACTGGACCCTGTCGCTGGCGGCGCGCAAATCCGCCGAATGGTGGCTGGCCTTCATCGCTTTCGTCGAAAGCTCTGTCTTCCTTGTGCCGGCCGACGTGCTCTATCTGCCGATGGCGCTGTCGCGGCCCGACCGCGCCTATCGTTACGCGCTGATCGCAACGGTCGCCTCGGTGCTGGGCGGCATCGCCGGCTGGTTCATCGGCCACTATGCCTATGAGGCGGTCGCCAAGCCGATCCTTGAATTCTATGGCAAGTATGACGAGTTCGAGCAGTTGCGCCTCTCATCCGGCGTCGGCTTCATTATCCTGATGCTGGTTACCTCAGGCGCCGCGCATTTGCCGCCGATCAAGGTGGTGACGATCCTGTCCGGCGTCATCGGCGTCAACCTCATGCTCTTCATCGGGCTTGCCATCGTGGCGCGCGGCGCCCGTTTCCTGCTGCTTGCCTGGCTGCTGCGCCGCTACGGCGAGTCGATCAAGGAGTTCATCGAAAAGCGCCTGGGTATGATCGTCAGCGCCGGCGCCGCTGCCCTTATTTTGCTCTATATCGCGGTCAGATACGCCCACGGATAAAGCCAAGCGAACGGACCCTTCGATGACAGCGACCATGAATGCCGACACCGGACGCCAGCGGACCCGCGCGGCGCTGTTTCTCGCCGTCGCCATGGCTGCGACCGTCGGCTCGGCGCTCGCCTTCCAGTACATAGGCGGCTATATCCCCTGCCATCTCTGCCTGGAGCAGCGCACCCCTTACTACATCGGCGCGCCGCTGATGCTGGTGGCGGTGATTGCTTCAATGCTGCGCGCGCCGGCCTGGGTGACGCGCGCCCTGCTGGTGATCGGCGGCCTGCTGATGCTCTACGGCCTCTATCTCGGCGTTTACCATTCCGGCGTCGAATGGGCCTGGTGGCCGGGTCCTGCCGACTGCACGGCCGGCGCCGGCCCGGTCGACACCGGTGGCAAAGGCGTGCTCGACGCGCTCGACAAATTCGTGCCGCCCTCCTGCGACAAGGCCGCGCTTCGCATCCTCGGCCTGTCGCTCGCCGGCTGGAACGCCATCGCCAGCCTTATCCTGGCCGCCGTCGCCTTCCGCAGCGCGCTCTCGCGCGACTGAGCCAATTCGATCGAGCGACGCCACGCAGAGTTCGAGCAAGAATTCGGCAGGCTGAGTCGGATGGCGCAGCTTTCGACGTCCGAGCCAGATCGACCCCCACTCCGTCTCGGCTTCGCCGAGCCACCTCTCCCCCGATCGACGGGGTAGAGGAAGGGCGCGAGCCTATTCTAGCCAGCGCTCCTCCAAAGGCTCCCTTCCTCTCCCTCCGAAGGGGGGAGAGGTGGCGCTGCGAAGCAGCGACGGAGTGGGGGAAGCCGGTCGTTAAACGCGAAGCCGCTGATAAGTGAACACGCCGAACTGGTCCGATATCTGGGAGTGTCAGACAATCGCGGCCTGGCAAGTCCATGAGCACCGGCCCACGCCGGCCGTAGCCCTTAACCACCACGACCACCTCCCACTGGTGCTTCGACCGGCGAAGGCCGGAAGCGCAGAAAGCTGCGCCAGGCGGCCAGCATGGCGGATTTGTGCCGAACTCTACGGTTCGAGTTCGACATCCCAGTACAGATAATCCATCCAGCTTTCATGCAGATGGTTGGGCGGGAACAGGCGGCCGTTGTTGTGCAGGTCGTGCACCGTCGGCTGATAGGGCTTCTGCAGCGGCCACATCTTGGCCTGCGCCGGCATCATGCCGCCTTTCCTGAGGTTGCAGGGCGAGCAGGCGGCGACGACATTCTCCCAAGTCGTCGCCCCGCCGCGATGGCGCGGGATGACATGGTCGAAGGTGAGATCCTCGGGGGTGCCGCAATACTGGCACTGGAAGCGGTCGCGCAGGAAGACGTTGAAGCGGGTGAAGGCCGGATGCCGCGACGGCTTCACATAGGCCTTCAGGCTCACCACGCTCGGCAGCTTCATCGAGAAGGTCGGCGAGGAGACCGCGTGCTCGTATTCGGCGACGATGTTGACCCGGTCGAGGAAGACGGCCTTGATGGCGTCCTGCCACGAC
The DNA here is from genome assembly GCF_003952485.1 of Mesorhizobium sp. M1E.F.Ca.ET.045.02.1.1. Taxonomy (NCBI): domain Bacteria; kingdom Pseudomonadati; phylum Pseudomonadota; class Alphaproteobacteria; order Hyphomicrobiales; family Phyllobacteriaceae; genus Mesorhizobium; species Mesorhizobium sp. M1E.F.Ca.ET.045.02.1.1. The sequence continues at coordinate 2,686,694 of NZ_CP034447.1, read as the reverse complement.
CAGAGCGACAGGGGATAATAGCTGAGCGGACGGTAGTCCGCATTCAGCACCAGCGCTGGAAGCCCATCCGGAGATACGGCAACCGTCACGTTGTTGGCCTCCTTGGTTCAGCGCATGACCCCGAAAATCGTATGATTTTCGGAAAGGATCATGCGCCGCTTCAAAAGTCCTACAGCGTTTTAGCACATCCAACCGGATGCGCGGCGCTGTAGCCGAACGGCGCGGATACTGTAAGCCCGACATGACAGGGATGTGAAGCGGATTGTCATTCGGCGAAACCGTCAAAAACGCATGATTTTCATGCTTTTTTGGCCATTTCGACAGGGGGCGCCGCGTCCCTGCCCTTCAATTCGCGGTAGTAGGCCCAGAAAAGCCGCGACGCGACCCCTCGCCACGGGCTCCATGATTCGGCCAGCCGAATCAGTGTTTTCTCCGGCGGACGGGGGTCGATGCCGAGCGCATGGCCGACCGCCGTCTGCAGCGCGACATCGCGCGCGGGGAAGACATCGGGATGGCCGGCGGCGAAAAGCAGATAGCACTCCGCCGTCCAGGGACCGATGCCGGGCACGGCCGTCATCGCCGCGACCGCCTCGCCGGCGTCGAGCGAACAGAGATGGTGAAGATCGAGCCCGCCGGCCACGGCTTCCGCGGCGGCGATCAGCCCGCGCTGCTTCGGCCGCGACAAGCCGGCCTCTCTGAAAATGTCCTCGCCGGCTGCGAGAATCCCTTCCGGCGTCAGCGGATCGACCAATCTGGTCAGCCGGCCGAAGATGGCATCCGCGCTGGCGCGGGACACCTGCTGCGAAACGACGATCGAGGCGAGGCTCCCGAATCCGGGCTCCGAGAGCCTCAGCGGTACCTCGCCCGCCATATCGCGCACCTTGTCCAGCCGCGGATCGATGAGGCAGAGCGCGTCGAGCCCTGCCGCAATGTCGTCGAGCGAGGCGATGCGTTGCACGTTTTGTTTGTTCCCAGAGCGCCCACGAAGTGGCAATTGATGGCCAAGAGACTGTTTCGAAATTCGCGCTGGCCGCCAGAGCAGAATTTCGAAACAGTCTCTAACTATCAACCGGCGGAAGCGCCTTTCAACCCGAATGCCGCCTTGAGACATGACGCTCCTGACATTCCGCTTCGCGCCGAGCCCCAATGGCGAATTGCATCTCGGCCATGCCTATTCGGCGCTGCTCAACCAGCAAATGGCGGCGCGGGCGGGCGGGCGGCTCTTGCTGCGCATCGAGGATATCGACATCACCCGCTGCACGCCGGAATTCGAGGCCGGCATATTTCATGACCTGAAATGGCTGGGGCTCGATTGGGAAGAGCCGGTGCGGCGCCAGTCCGAGCATTTTGCCGAATACAGGGCGGTGCTCGACCAGCTGATCGCCGAGGAACTCGTCTATCCCGCCTTCATGAGCCGAGGCGAGATCCGCGCCTTCATCGCCGAGACCGGGAAGCGCGGCCGCGACTGGCCGCGCGACCCCGACGGCGTGCCGCTTTATCCGCCTCTGGACAGGGCCTTGCCGATGAAGGAGCGCAAGCGGCGCATTGCCGGGAACATGCCCTTTGCCTGGCGGCTCGACGTCGAGGCGGCCATGGCGCGCATGCCGGGCGCCCTGTCATGGACCGAGTTCGCTGACGAGACCATGGCCGCGACGCGCACGGTCGAGGCGATGCCGCGGGCCTGGGGCGACGTCATCGTGGCGCGCCGCGACATCCCGACCAGCTACCATCTCGCGGTCGTCGTCGACGATGCGCTGCAACAGGTCAGCCATGTCGTGCGTGGTCAGGATCTTTATGCGGCCACCGGCGTGCAGCGCCTGCTCCAGGAACTGCTCGGCCTCCCGCCGCCACGCTATTTCCACCATCGCCTGGTCCTCGGACCGGACGGCCGGAAGCTGTCGAAGAGCCTCAAGGACACCGGCCTTGCCGCGCTCAGGCAGGCAGGCATGTCGCCGCAAGATATCCGGCCGCTGATTGGGCTTTAGCTGGCTTTCCAGTGTGTCGAGATTCAGGTCAGGCCGAGTCGAAAATGGCGGGCTCCGAGAATCGGAACGGAGCGTACTTAAAGTACGTGAGTACCGGAAGCGCAGGAGCCTGGCGTTTGCAGACCGGCCTCACCTGAATATCGACGCACTGGTTACAGACGAGCCAGCCCGGCTTTGATCAGCGCCATCACGCTGATGAAGACGAAGGCGCCGCTCAAACCCCAGCCGACCGCCAGCCTGATATCCTTGAAACTGATACCATGCTCGTTGGCGACCATGACGGCAACGAAAAAGCCAAGCGTGAAAAGCAGCGTATTGCCGGTCGAGCCGAAGCCGTCGTCCTTCATGATGGCGTCGAGCGCCGTACCGAAGAAGAATCCGAAAACCGCGACGGTCGCGACCGCGAACAGCAACCACGTCGTACCGAGATGCAAAAGCATACCTGCCCATGGCGTGCCTTAACGCCATGCCCCTCATTCGCACCGGTTGTTGAATTCGAATGAGCTTATGGATCAACCGTTTCGTTTTGCTTGCCGAATTAAACGGCATTAGAGCAATTGCCGTTATAAACTTTTCACCCGCAGCCAGAGCCCTTCCCGAAAAAATGCACAGCATCAAGCGGTTCATCCCCGCCTCTTTCGTCGTCCTGTGGGCGACCGGCTTCATCGGCGCGCGTTATGCCATGCCATGGGCGGAGCCTTTCACCTTCCTCGCCATCCGCTTCGTGCTGGCGGCGGTCCTGTTTGCCGGCCTGACCGTGCTGCTCGGCTCGCGCAGGGCGAGCCGCGAAGAAGCGCTTCACGCCACGGTGGCCGGCGTTCTCATGCACGGCGTCTATCTGGGCGGCGTGTTCTGGGCGATCCACAGGGGCATGCCGGCCGGGCTTTCGGCGCTGATCGTCGGCCTGCAGCCGCTGATCACGGCCGTGCTTGCCGGGAAATTCCTCGGCGAGGCGATCCTGCCGCGTCACTGGGCGGGCCTCGCCGTCGGGCTTTTGGGCGTCGTCGTCGTGCTTTGGCCGAAGCTAGGCATGATTGGCGGCGGCGTCACCGCGGCAACGCTGGCGGCTTCGCTCGTCTCGGTGCTCGGCATGGCCGCTGGCACGATCTGGCAGAAGCGCTACGCCTCCGGCGGCGACCTCATCCCGGCGACGATGTGGCAGTATGTCGGCGGCTCCGTCGTCACGATCCTCGGGTCGCTCGCCTTCGAGACGCGCACGATCACCGTCAACGGCGAGCTCATCTTCGCCATGGCGTGGCTGGTGCTGGTGCTGTCGGTGGGCGCTATCTTCCTGCTCATGGTGATGATCAGGGACGGCGAGATGTCGAAGGTCGCTTCGCTGTTCTACCTGGTGCCGGCCGTCACCGCCGTCTTCGCCTGGGCCCTCTTCGGCGAGCAGCTCAATCTGCTGCAGATCGCCGGCATGGCGATCGCCACGCTGGGCGTCGGGCTGGCGACCGCCCGCCAGGGCAAAGATCAGCCGACTCTCGCGCGCGCCTCGAGATAGCGGCTGATCGCGGCGTTGAGCTCGCCGCCAAGGATGAAGATGGCCGAGATGATGTAGAGGAACACCACCGCGATCATGATCGAGGCGAGCCCCGCATAGGTCGTCACATAGGACGAGAAATGGTCGAGATAGGCGGCGAAGATGGTCGAGCCCGCAAGCCATGCGATCAGCGTGAAGACGATGCCCGGAATGATCGAAACGAAACGGCGCTTGCCCGCCGGCAGCCAGATATGCACCGAAAACAGGCCGATGACGATGACCGTCGAGGCGATGACGTAACGCCATATTGTGATCGTGCCCATATAGGGCTTGATCCATTCGAAATGCGCCTCGGCCAGCCGCGCGAGCAATGGCGCGAACACCAGGAGCACGCTGACGGCGAGAAAACAGGCCGTCGCGATCAGCACGAAGATGATGCTCTGCACCCGGCGATAGATGATGCCGCGCGTCTCGGCCACCCGGTAGGCGCGGTTGAGGGATGTGCGCAGAGCCTCGATACCGTTCGAGGCGAAATAGGCGGCCAAAAGCACGCCATAGGTCAGAAGGTCGGTGCGCCGGACTGTGAGCACGTTCTGCACCTCGCGCGCGATCGGCTTGGCGATCTGCTCCGGCCAGGTGTCGAAGACCAGATGCACGGCGGTGTCGGCGAAGGCACGCGCGCCGAGAAAGCTTGCCAGCGTCGTGGCGAAGATCAGGAACGGAAACAGCGCCATCAGCGAGGTGATCGCCAGATGGCTGGCCATTGCCCAGCCATCGTCGGTGTTGAAATGGCCGATCGCATCATAGAGCACGCGCTTGACGGCGACGATATTCCTGAGCAAGGACCCGCGCTCCGCTCGATTGTGTCGACGTCGCGAATATGGGAAGTGATTGCGGCAAATGGCAACCCCAGGTGAAACCACGATTCCCGCCGCCAAAGAATTGCGCACCATTATCGTCACCGGTGCTTCCTCCGGGATCGGTGCTCATTGCGCGCGGGCGCTGAAGGCGGAAGGCTGGCGGGTGTTCGCCACGGCGCGGAAAGCTGGCGACATCGCGGCTCTCGAGGCAGACGGGATCGAGGCCTTCTATCTCGACTATCGTGAGCCGGAGTCCATCGCCGCCCTGGCCGACGCCGTATTGGAGCGCACGGGCGGCACGCTGGCGGCGCTGTTCAACAACGGCGCCTACGCGCAGCCCGGCGCCATCGAAGACCTGCCAGTAGAGGCGCTCCGCGAGCAGTTCGAAGCCAATTTCTTCGGCTGGCACGATCTGACGCGGCGCATCGTGCCGGTCATGCGCCGCCAGGGCCACGGCCGTCTCGTCCACTGCTCCTCGATCCTGGGCCTCGCCCCGGTCCGCTTTCGCGGCGCTTATTCTGCGTCCAAGCACGCTATCGAAGGCCTGATGCTGTGCCTGCGCCAGGAACTCGAAGGCAGCGGCATCCACCTTTCGCTGATCGAGCCGGGTCCGGTGACCTCGAAGATCGCCAGCAACGGCCTCGTCTGGTTCCTGAAGAACATCGACATCGAGAACTCCGTCCACCGCGCCGACTACCAGGCGCAACTCGCGCGGCTGCAGGCGGGCGGCAGCGTCTCGCGGCTGAAGCCTGGACCGGAAGTGGTTCATACCGCCTTGCGCCACGCGCTTCTGTCACAGCGCCCGCGCCCGCACTATGTGGTAACAGTGCCGGCCAGAATCGGCGTGGTGCTCAAGCGTATCCTGCCCGCATCGGCGCTCTACCGCGTGCTCGCCAGGCGCGCCTGACCGAAACCGAACTGGAGCCAGCCCATGGCAAGCGTCTTCAACATCCTCGCCATCATCGTCATGGCCGCCGTGGTGGTCGTGCTGATCCGCGGCCTCGTCAACATGATGCGCGGCGGCTCCGGCATCACCTCCAACAAGCTGATGCAGGCCCGCGTGCTGCTTCAGTTCATCGCTTTGGTGCTGATCATGCTGACCGTCTACTTCACCCGCAAGTAACGGGCCGGGGAGGACGACGTGGTCAAGCTCAACAAGATCTACACCCGCACCGGCGACGACGGCACCACCGGCCTCGGCACCGGCCAGCGGCGGCTGAAATCCGACCTTCGCGTCGAAGCCTACGGCACGGTGGACGAAGCCAATGCCTGCATCGGCATGGCCCGCACCCACACCGCCGTCAGCCATCCGCCCATCGACGCCATGCTTTCGCGCATCCAGAACGACCTTTTCGACCTCGGCGCCGATCTCGCCGTGCCAGACGAGGGCAAGCCGCTCGACTACGAGCCGCTGCGCATTGTCGCCGCGCAGACCGAGCGCGTCGAAAAGGACATCGACCTGCTCAACAAGGACCTGCGGCCGCTGAAGTCCTTTGTGCTGAACGGCGGCGCGCCTGCGGCGGCCGCCCTCCATCTTGCCCGCACGGTGGCGCGCCGCGCCGAGCGCATCATGGTGGCGCTGGCGCAGGACCCGGCCGAGCACGTCAACCGCGAGGCGCTGAGATACATCAACCGCGTCTCGGACTTCCTGTTCGTCGCCGCGCGAGCGGTCAATGACAATGGAAATGCCGACGTGCTATGGGTGCCCGGCAAGAACCGCTGACAATCAGGTATGGCGGGAGGATCCGATGTTTATCCCGCTCTACGACACCAACCGGCTGCGTCACATCCGTCTGCAATATGTGACGATCAGTCTGATCGTCGTGAACGCTCTGGTCTATCTCGCGACCACGCTCGGCGGTGAAAACTTCACCAACGCCGCGGTGCTCGGCCTCGGCTTCATCCCTTCGGTGGTCCACGACAAGGTCGAGCTGTCGCCCGAATTCGTCGTCATTCCCGAGAGCCTCAGCTACCTCACCTATTCCTTCCTGCATGCCGACATCTTCCACCTCGGCGGCAACATGCTGTTCCTCTGGGTGTTCGGGGACAATGTCGAGGACGCGCTCGGCCATGTACGCTACCTGATCTTCTACCTCGCCTGCGCGGCGGCGGGTGCTTTCGTTCAAGGGTTGGTTGGCTGGGATTCGCAGGTGCCGCTGATCGGCGCCTCCGGCGCCATCGCCGGCGTGGTCGCCGCCTACCTGATCCTCTATCCCAGGGTTAAGGTCTGGGTGCTGGCCTTCGCCCGTATCCCCCTTCGTATCCCGGCTTTCATCCCGCTCATCCTCTGGATCCTGTTCCAGATCGTGATGTTCGCCGCGGGCGGCGAGGACCAGGTTTCCTGGGCCTGCCACATCGGCGGCATCATCGCCGGCGCCGTCCTGGTGCTGGTGTTGCGCAGGCGCGGCGTGCCGCTGCTTGCCGGCGCCGACGGCGAGCCGGATCCCACGCCGAATGTTCAGCAGGCGCCCGTTCCGACCGAGCCCGGGCCAACGCCCGAAACCTCGGCGCCACCCTCGCCGCAATAGGGTCGCGGAGCCGCGTCGCGTCAGGACTGAACCGATTTGAATGCGCCGTGCATATTGACGCGCCGGATTGCCGCCACTACGGAAACGCCACCCGGGCATGATCCCGAAAAGTGGGAACCGGTTTTCGGAAAAGACCATGCACAATCGAAGGATCGGGGTGGAACAGGTTCTTGGCGGTCGAAGACCAGAATTCCGCCCGGAATGTCGGCTTTCGACAACTCTGACAAGGCGCGCACTGCTATAGCGCGCCCGACTATCTCAAGAGAGGTGACAGGAAAATGAAGATCCTTGTGCCCGTGAAGCGGGTTGTGGATGCCAACGTCAAGGTCCGGGTGAAGGCCGACGGACTGGGCGTCGAGCTCGCCAACGTCAAGATGGCGATGAACCCGTTCGACGAGATCGCGGTCGAGGAAGCGATCCGGATCAAGGAAGCCGGCAAGGCCGAGGAGATCATTGTCGTGTCGATCGGCCCGCAGCAGGCGCAGGAGACGCTCCGCACCGCGCTCGCCATGGGCGCCGACCGCGCCATCCTGGTCAAGACCGACGAGCAGACCGAGCCGCTCGGCGTCGCCAAGGTGCTGAAGGGCGTGGTCGAGGCGGAGAAGCCCGGCCTCGTCATCCTCGGCAAGCAGGCGATCGACGATGACAGCAATCAGACCGGCCAGATGCTGGCGGCGCTGCTTGGCTGGGCTCAAGGGACCTTCGCCTCCAAGGTGGAACTCGCCGGCGATCATGCCAAGGTGACGCGCGAGGTCGATGGCGGCCTGCAGACGGTAGAGCTGAAGATGCCGGTGATCGTGACCGCCGACCTTCGCCTCAACCAGCCGCGCTACGCCTCGCTGCCCAACATCATGAAGGCCAAGAAGAAACCGCTCGACGAGAAGAGCCCGGCCGACTACGGCGCCGACGTCAAGCCGCGCCTCAAGGTCATCAAGACCGAGGAGCCCGGCGGCCGCAAGGCGGGCGTCAAGGTCAAGAGCGTGGCCGAGCTGGTCGAGAAGCTGAAGAACGAAGCCGGCGTTCTGTAAGGCATCGGGAAAGGATAAGAAAAATGGCAATTCTCCTCATCGCCGAACACGACAACGCAACCCTTTCCGACCAGACCGCCAAGGCGCTGTCGGCGACCCTGCAGATCGGCTCGGACGTCGACGTGCTGGTCGCCGGCAAGGGCGCCAAGGCTGCCGCCGACGCCGCCGCCAAGCTGAAAGGCATCCGCAAAGTGCTGCTGGCCGAGGCCGATGAGCTCGCCGAGCGCCTGGCCGAGCCGCTGGCCGCCCTCGTGGTCTCGCTCGCCGGCTCGTATGACGCCATCGTTGCGCCGGCCACATCGGTCGGCAAGAACGTCTCGCCGCGCGTCGCGGCCCTGCTCGACGTCGCGCAGGTGTCCGAGATCATCGAGGTGGTCTCGCCCGACACCTTCAAGCGGCCGATCTATGCCGGCAACGCCATCCAGACCGTGCAGGCGACCGACGCCAAGAAGGTGATCACGGTGCGCACCGCCTCCTTCCAGGCTGCGCCCGAGGGCGGCTCGGCTTCGGTCGAGACGGTCAATGCGGCCGCCAATCCGGGCCTCTCCACCTTCGTCGAGAACAAGCTTTCCGAGACCGACCGTCCGGAGCTGACTTCGGCCAAGATCATCATCTCCGGCGGCCGCGCGCTGGGTTCGGCGGAGAAGTTCCAGGAAGTCATCCTGCCCGTCGCCGACAAGCTCGGCGCCGCCGTTGGCGCATCCCGAGCCGCTGTCGACGCCGGCTACGCCCCCAACGACTGGCAGGTCGGCCAGACCGGCAAGGTGGTCGCGCCGGATCTCTACATCGCCTGCGGCATCTCCGGCGCCATCCAGCACCTTGCCGGCATGAAGGATTCCAAGGTCATCGTCGCCATCAACAAGGACGAGGAGGCGCCGATCTTCCAGGTCGCCGACTACGGCCTCGTCGGCGATCTCTTCGTCATTCTGCCGGAACTGCAAAAGGCGCTTTGACGCCTTCCGCTCAGGCATATTAAAATCCGAAGGGTGGGGTAGACGAAGTCGCCCCGCCCTTTTAGTTTGCGCTGCACAAAAAGCAGGCCGCCAAGGCCTCAAGCAATTCCAGGAAAAGTGCCTGGCGGTTTTCCGTCCGGAATTGCGACAAACAAAGAAGGCAATTCCAGGGAGAGTGCGTCGCGTTTTTCCGTCCGGAATTGCGGGAAACAAAAGATGGGAGCATTTCAACGCTTCGCAAAAGCGGAAATGCTCCAGACGGGATCGGGGTAATGAGCAAGATCGAGACGATCGGCATTGTCGGCGCGGGCCAAATGGGGGGCGGCATCGCCCATGTCGCGGCGCTCGCTGGCTACAAGGTTCTGATCCACGACGTCACGTCCGACCGGATCGAGAAAGGCATCGCCACCATCAGCGGCAACATGGCCCGACAGGTCGGCTCCGGAAAGCTCGAGGAGAAGGCGCGCAATGAGGCGATGGGGCGGATCTCATCCGCCGCGGCGATGGCCGATCTTGCCGCTGCTGACCTCGTGATCGAGGCGGCGACCGAGGACGAGACGGTCAAGCGCAAGATTTACGCCCAGCTCTGTCCGCAGCTCAACCCGGAAGCGATCCTGGCGACCAACACCTCGTCGATCTCGATCACCCGGCTCGCCGCGCAGACCGACCGGCCGGAGCGTTTCATCGGCATACATTTCATGAACCCGGTGCCGGTGATGAAGCTGGTCGAGCTGGTGCGCGGCATCGCTACCGAGGATAAGACCTTCGAAGCGGCCAAGGCCTTCGTCAACCACCTCGACAAGACGATCACCGTCTCCGAGGATTTCCCGGCCTTCATCGTCAACCGGATCCTGCTGCCGATGATCAACGAGGCGATCTACACGCTCTATGAGGGCGTCGGCACGGTCGACGCCATCGACACCGCCATGCGGCTCGGCGCCAATCATCCGATGGGGCCGCTGCAGCTTGCCGATTTCATCGGCCTCGACACCTGCCTGTCGATCATGCAGGTGCTGCATGAGGGCCTGTCGGATTCCAAATACCGCCCCTGCCCGCTGCTGGTGAAATATGTCGAGGCCGGCTGGCTGGGTCGCAAGACCGGACGCGGCTTCTACGACTATCGCGGCGACCATCCGGTGCCGACGCGCTGAGCCAGCGATTGAACGCCCTCCCGCGCGGCGCTCAGGATGCCGCGGCAAGCGGTAGAGGCATCGCCTCGTCCTTCGAGACTTCGTCCGGAGCTGCCGAAACGCAGCCGCGGCCGGCCGCCTTCGCGGCATAGCAGGCAGCGTCGGCACGGGCGATGATCTCGTCCACCTCGCCGCAGTCCGCGCGGATCGGTGCGAGCCCGATGCTGGCGCCGATCGAATGCGGGCGGCCGTCCCAGCTGAAATTCAGGTTGCGGATGGCGTCGATGATGGAGCGCGCCGCGATCATCGCCCTCGTCGGCGCGCCTGACTTCAGGATGACGGCGAACTCGTCGCCGCCGAGGCGGGCAACGATATCTTCTGGACCAAGCCCGTTGCGGATCGCATCGGCAATGCTCTTCAGCAGCGCATCGCCCGCGGCGTGGCCTCCGGTGTCGTTGACCGCTTTGAAATGATCGAGGTCGACGAACATGAACTGGTGCTCGCCGCCGTTGAGACGGCACTGATCGACCAACTCCTCCATCGTGCGGATGAAGCTCGAGCGGTTGGCGAGCCCGGTCAGCGCGTCGTGGGCGGCGGCGTAAGCGAGCTGGCGCTGCAGAGCGCGCGCATCGGTGAAATCCTGGAAGACGATGACCAGCCCGCAGAATTCGTCGCGGTCGTTCATGATCGGCGACACCACCTGGCGGATGCTGCAGCGTGTGTCATCGCGCCGGACCAGAACGGCGCGGGTGTTCTGGTCGCAGTGCTGGCGGTCGACTGCCGAGGGCCGCGTCAGGCCGATCCTCTGCCCGGTTTCCTCGTCGACCGCCCAATAGACATGGCCGAGCACCTTGCCCAGCGCGTCGCCGGCGGCAACGCAGGTCAGCTTTTCGGCGACCGGATTCATGAAGGTGATGCGGTTTGCTGCATCGGTGCAGATCACCGCGTCGCCGATCGACTGCAGCGTCACCTTGAGCCGCTCCTTCTCGTCGGCCAGCATGGCCGCCGAAACCTTGAGGCGTTCTTCGGCCTGCTTGCGTTGGGTGATGTCGGTCAGGCTGCCGATGGCCCGGATCAGCCGGCCTTCGCCGTCGCGCTCGATCGCCTTGCCGCGGTCGAGGATCCAGACCCAGTGGCCCTCCTTGTGGCGCATCCGGAACTCGGCCTCGAAGAAAGGCGTCTCGCCGGCAAGATGCGCCCGGTCCGCCTCGGCGACGAGCTCGCGGTCGTCCGGGTGGATCATCGTCAGCCAGCGATCGGGATCGCCGTCGAGCTCGCCATCCGCGTAGCCCAGCATCCTCACCCAGGTTTCGGAATAGGTCGTGCCGCCCTTGCGCGCATCGAGGCTCCACACACCCTGCCCGGCGCTGGTCAGCGCGAAGTTCCAGCGGGTCTCGGCTTCGGCGATGCGCGCTTCGGCCCGTTTGCGCGCATCGATGTCCTCGATCTGCGACACGAGATAGAGCGGGCGATGGGTCTCCTCTTCGCGGATGACCGACCCGGCAAGCTGCGCCCAGACGGGAGTGCCATCCTTCTTGAGGTAGCGCTTCTCGAAATGGAAGGAATCGATCTTTCCCTCCTTGAGCGCGATCATCGTCTCGCGGCCGATCTGCAGATCGTCGGGATGCGTGATCTGAAAGAACGTCAGCGCCTCGATTTCCGCCCGGCTGTAACCGAGCATCGCCGCGAAGGCGGGATTGGTCTGGAGGATACGGCCGTCGAGTCCGACGATGGCGACGCCGATCGCCGAATCCTCCATCGCGCGGCGAAAGCGCTGCTCGCTCTCGGCGATCTGCCGATGGTCATCCGCGATCCGGCGAATGAACAGTGCGAAAAGGAAAAGCGACGCTCCGATGACGGCAATCGAAAGCTGCAGGCACAACCTGAGCGCCGCGACGCCAGGCTGAAAGCCCGGCGACAGAATCGAGGCCGCCACGGCAATGATGCCGGCTGTCATCAAGACGGGCACGGCGCGCTTGCCGGCCCGCGGACCTTTCCAACTCGACCATGCCACAATGCGATCCCACCCAATACGCAACTGCACGCTGCCGCAACCCTGGAGGATCGATTTTAAGGAATGGTTGCGCGAACGGCAGCGACCGCTCCGCTAACCGGCAAACAATTGCCGGCATGATTAAGGATCGGTGTGCGAACCTACCAGCGGACGAAAAGCCGCCCACCTATGGCGCCGAGCGCTGTGAGGATGACAATGGCGAGCGTGTACCAGATGGCGACGAACAGCGGCGAATCGTCGAAGCAATGCGCGGCATAGAAGGTCGCCGAGAGTCCGCCGGCGAGCAGGCCGGCGACCGCGCCCGCCAGCATCGGCCGCGTCGGCGCGCCGTGACGCAGCGCCGCGAGAAAGACCGCGAGCGGGCCGATGCCGATCAGCGGGATGAAGGTCAGGCAGATGTACCAGTTGGTGCCGACCAGCCTCCTGCCCCACTCAGGCGAAGGCACGGCAAACAGTTCCAGAGCCACGGCCACGACAACCAGCAGCGGCGCGACGGCCATCCAGGCAGCCGCCCGGGCTGTCGACGCGCCGGGGGTCGACAACGCCCGAATCAGGGCGAAGGCGCTGACACCGAGCGCGATGGTGAAGACGAATTTGGCGAGGAAGCGCATCGTGTGCATGGCGGCCATGATGTCGGGACGCGGGCCGATGGTCAGCCAGAAGACCGTCGCCCCGATCACCGCCGCCGCAGCGACCGCCAGCCACCAGGCCGAATCCTGCGGCATCGCCTTGCTGCGCGCATCGGCGTCGAGCGCCTTGATGAGGTCTTCGGTTCTCATGTCACTGTTGTCCGAACCTTTTCGCGATCGCGGCAAGGCCGCGATGCAGCGACACCCTGACCGCCGTCTCGCTGACGCCGAGCTTGGCCGCCGTTTCGCCGATCGAGCGGCCATCGACCGAAATCGAAGAGACCACCGAACGCTGCGCAGGCGGCAGGCCATCCAGGGCCCTGGCGATGTCGCGCTCGCTGACGGTCTCCGCTTCCGGTTCGGCGAAAGTCTCGGCGATCTCGTCGATCTCGACCTCGATGCGCCGGCCTCGCCGACGGAACGCGTCGATCAGCTTGAAACGGGCGATCGCATAGACCCACGGGAGAACCGGAGCATCCTCGCGCCAGGTGTGCCGTTTGACATGAATGGCCAGCAAGGTTTCCTGCACGACATCCTCGGGGTCGACCCCGCCCTGAACGATCTTGCGCCGGACGAAGCCGCGAACGAGGGCGGCTATCCGGTGCAGAAAGTCGGCATAAGCCCTTTCGTCTCCCGCGATCGCGGCCCTGAGCAGCCGGGATAGTTCGGCCTCGTCCTGCGTCACAAGAAGTTTACCCCCGAATGTTCGCGTCTCGGCCCTGGTTTGTTACGTGGCCAACGAAATAATGTCCAAGCCAAAGTACCGGAAAATCACGAAAGTTTGCGGCGACCGCCGCGCCTTTTCAAATTTCGCGAAACGGCGCGGCCCACGCAATGTCCGAGACGGTCGCACGACACGATGCTGCTTATTTCGGCGGCGCTGCGATGATTTTTGCGCCATAGGCATGCCGCGATCGCCGCCAGAACCCAGGAAAACAGCCTCAGGCAGGCGCTTTCAGATTGGCATGGCCCTTGCTTCGTAACCGGCGTGCAGAGCGTCTAGGGTTCCGGCCGTGTCGATCACGGTGCTGGTCCGAGAGACGCAACCGCCAGGGATGCATTGAGGCATCCGGCGGAACACGGCGGGCCAAAATCCCGGGAGAACCCTGCACGGGTTTGCTGGCGCGAACCTCTCCCGGATGCGCGCTCCGTGAACCCCCAACAAAAAGTCCGGATGCAATCCGGACCGCAAAAAGGGGTACGCAATGCTTCGCAAGCTGGCTGCAATCGTCCTGGCCGCGTCACTCAGCCTTCCCTTGATCCCGGCCGCGCAAGCGGCGCCCAAGAAGACCAGGTTGGTCGATCTATGTCGGCTGGATGCCATGGGGCTATCTCGCCGACAGCGGCATCATGAAGAAATGGGCCGACAAATACGGCATCAACGTCGAGATCACCCGCATCAACGACTACGTCGAGAGCATCAACCAGTACACTGCCGGCGGCTTCGACGGTTGCTCGATGACCAATATGGACGCGCTGTCGATCCCCGCCGGAGGCGGCGTCGATACCACCGCGCTGATCGTTGGCGACTTCTCCAACGGCAACGATGCCGTCATCCTCAAGGACAAGACCGCGCTCAAGGACATTGCCGGCCAGAAGGTCAACCTCGTGGAGCTCTCGGTCTCGCACTACTTGCTGGCGCGCGCGTTGGATACGGTCGGGCTCGCAGAGAAGGACATCACCGTGGTCAACACCTCCGATGCCGACATGGTCGCCGCCTATGGCACCAGCGACGTCACCTCGGTCGTCACCTGGAATCCGCTGGTCTCGGAAATCGTCGCCATGCCGGGCGCCCACAAGGTATTCGATTCGACACAGATCCCCGGCGAGATCATCGACCTGATGGTCGTCAACACCGCGACGCTGAAGGACAATCCGGCGCTCGGCAAGGCGCTCGTCGGCGCATGGTACGAAGCGATGGCCCTGATGACCTCCGGCATGCCCGAAGGCAAAGCGGCCAAGGAAGAGATGGCCAAGGCGTCCGGCACCGATCTTGCCGGCTTCGATGCCCAGCTCGCATCGACGGCGATGTTCTTCGAGCCGGCCAAGGCGGTTGAGTTCACCAAGGGCGCCGAACTGCCCAAGACGATGGATCTCGTCCGCAACTTCCTGTTCAGCCACGGCATTCTGGGCACCAAAGCGCCCACTGTCGACGTGATCGGCATGAGCTTCCCCGACGGCTCGACGCTGGGCGATGCCGGCAACGTCAAGCTGCGGTTCGACCCGGCCTTCATGGCGGAGGCGGCGGCCGGAACGCTCTAGGACCGATCGTCATGCTGGCCAGAGGAACCGGTGCCGTGCAAGCCGGGGCGGGCGCGAACACAGCCAGCCCGCCCCCCAGCGTGCCGAAGACACGGCTTCGCCTGATCAACGCCACGGTCTCGCGTGGCGGAGCGGTGTTGCTTGGCACGCTGCCCTTCGCGGCCGTTGCCGTGGCCTATCTGTCCGCTTCGGCGCAACGGCTGGCCGTCAACGCCAATGACAAGCTGCTGCCTTCCCCGGCACAGATGTGGTCGGCGTTCTTCGATTTGGCGACCGTGCCGGACAAGCGCTCCGGCGACCTGATCCTGTGGGCCGACACCTATGCCAGCCTGGTCAGGCTGTTCGCCGGCGTCGGCTTGGCGACACTGGTGGCGCTCTTGCTTGGCATCGCCATCGGCTTCATCCCGCGCGTCAGGGCGTTTCTCCTGCCCTTCGTCACCGTTGTCTGCGTCATCCCGCCCTTGGCGCTGTTGCCGATCCTGTTCATCGCGCTCGGCCTCGGCGAAACGGCCAAGATCACCTTGATCGCCATTGGCGTGGCACCGGTCATGGTGCGCGACATCGCCAACCGGGTCATGGAACTGCCGCCCGAGCTCATCGCCAAGGCACAGACGCTCGGCGGCAACAGCTGGACCATGGTTCTGAGGCTGGTGCTGCCGCAAACCATGCCGCGCCTCATCACCTGCGTGCGGCTGGCGCTCGGACCGGCCTGGCTGTTTCTGATCGCGGCGGAGGCCATCGCCTCGACCGAGGGGCTGGGCTACCGCATCTTCCTCGTCCGGCGCTACTTGTCGATGGACGTCATCCTGCCCTACGTCGTCTGGATAACGCTGCTCGCCGTCGCCACCGACTGGCTGCTCGCGCGGCTCTCGCACGTGGTTTCCCCCTGGGCTCATCCGGGGTCGGGCAAATGAGCCGCATCGTCGTCCACGGCCTGGAAAAGAGCTACGGCGACGCCCGCGTGCTGGAGCGCGTGAGCGTCACCGCCGAGCCTGGCGAATTCCTGTCGCTGGTCGGCGCCAGCGGCTGCGGAAAATCGACCTTCCTGCGCATCCTGCTCGGCCAGGAGCAGCAGAGTGGCGGCGTGGTCGTCATCGGAGACCGGCCGATCGTGCCGGAACCGACGCCGCAGCGCGGCATCGTCTTCCAGCGCTACTCGGTGTTTCCGCATCTGACCGCGCTGCAGAACCTGCTGCTGGTCGAGGACTTCCGCTCCGGCGGACCTTTCGGCCGCGTCTTTGGCGCCAGGCGCAGACGCGCGAGGCAGGAGGCCGAAACAATGCTGGAGCGCGTCGGCCTCGCTCATGCGCGCGACCTCTATCCTGCATCGCTCTCCGGCGGCATGCAGCAGCGGCTGGCGATCGCCCAGACGCTGCTCGGCCGGCCGCAGATCCTGCTTCTCGACGAGCCGTTCGGGGCGCTCGATCCGGGCATCCGCGTCGAGATGCACGAATTGCTGACCGAGCTTTGGAACGAGCACGGCATGACGGTGGTCATGGTCACCCACGACATCGGCGAGGCCTTCAAGCTCGGCACCCGCGTGCTTGTCTTCGACAAGGTGCGCCACGACCCCCAGTTTCCGTCCGCCTACGGCGCGACGATCACCTACGATCTGAAGCTCGACCACAAGAGCCGGGCTTCCGCACGAGAAGTGGCCGAAGTGGCCGCGATGGTCGGGACGACCCGACTGGACAACGCAATCACGACGACGGCGTCGTAACGGAGGTTTTCATGCACAGAGACATTCCAGCGCGCCGGCATCGCCGGGCTGGGCTGTTTGATCGCCAGCCGCGCCAGCGCTTGCATCATCCCAACTTCGAGATCCGCGACATGCAGGGCTGGAAGTCGATCGAGGCGGAAGGAAAGCTGCCCGAGGACGGCTGGCGCAAGGAACAGAAATGGGCGCTGGACATGGGTCTGCCGGGATCGGATTCGATCACCGACAAGTCAATCCCGACCTTCGCGCGCGGCGAACTGCCGCATTTCGCCGGCATCAACACCTTCCTCAAGGCGCCCTATGTCGAGAATGTCCGCGATGTCGGCCGATATGACGCTGCCGTCATGGGCATTCCCTTCGACAGCGGCACCACCTACCGCCCAGGAACCCGTTTCGGGCCGCAGGGCATCCGTCGCATCTCGGCACTCTACACGCCTTACAACTACGAGCTGGGCGTCGACCTGCGCGAGCAGATGACGCTGTGCGATGCCGGCGACGTCTTCACCATTCCGGCCAATCTCGAAAAGAGCTTCGACCAGATCACCAAGGGCGTCAGCCACGTCGCCTCCTCGGGCGCGCTGCCGATCATGCTGGGCGGCGATCATTCGATCGGGTTCCCCTGCGTGCGCGGCATCGCCGACGTCACCTCGAAGCGCATCGGCATCATCCATTTCGACCGCCACATCGATATCCAGGAAAAGGATCTCGACGAGCGCATGCACACCACGCCCTGGTATTGGGCGACCAACCTGCCGAACGTCTCGGCCGCCAATCTGGTGCAGCTTGGCATCGGCGGCTGGCAAGTGCCCCGCTATGGCGTGGCCGAGGCTAGGAAGCGCGGCACCAACGTACTGACGATTTCGGACATCGAGCAGATGGGGCTGGAGAAGACGGCGGAGATCGCGCTCGAACTGGCGTGGAAGGACGCGGACGCCGTATACATCTCCTTCGACGTCGACAGCGTCGACTGTGGTTTCGTGCCAGGCACGGGCTGGCCCGAGCCTGGCGGCTTCCTGCCGCGCGAGGCGCTGAAGCTGCTCGGGCTGGTCTCGGCGCCCGGCATTTGCGGGCTGGAAGTGGTCGAGGTTTCGCCGCCATACGACACCTCGGACATCACTGCGCTGTTCGGTGTGCGGGTCGTCGTCGAGGCGCTCGGCTCGATGGTCGCCCATGGCACGCTGGGCAAGCACAAATCCATCATCGACAAGCCGACGAGCTTTTGACCATGCACGATGACCATCATCATCACAGCCACGATCATGGCGACCACCACCACCATCACGGCCCGACCGGCCACCATCACCATCCGCACGCCGTCGGCCACAACGGGCCGGCCGGCAAACCGTTGCAGTGGCAGACGCCGCATTTGCCGCGCGACCGTGCGCCCGAGCCGGCCGATCAGCGCGCGACCGATCTCGATCTCGTTGAGACAGCCTTTCTCGACGGGTTCGCGCGGGCACCCGATCCATCCAGTTTCCTGCGGCTCGCCGGCATTCCGTTCCTCGGCGAAACCGCCGACGGCAGCCGCCTGCACCTGCTGCGGGTCGAGACGCAGGATATCGTCGATGTCGGCGCCGTGATGCCGCTGATCGGTGGCGCCGGCCTGACCTACAACCCGCTGCCCGCGAAGCTGACGTCACACCGACGCCGCCTGGCATTCGTCTATCATGACGGCAATGGCCAGCGGCCTCTCGATTTCAGCGAGGCACGGCTTCTGATCGACAGGTCCGCGGCGGCCGAAATCGCTATGCCCGGGCAGTGAACGCCGGTTTTGACCCCGGATCCTCTCCCTTTCAAACAAGGTTCAGACCCATGAACAGGATGCTTTCGATTCTCACCAGGCTTGCTCCCGCGGCCGCGGCAGTTCTCATACCGTCACTGGCCTTCGCTCACAGCGGGGGCTTTCATGTCCACGGCCTTTTGAGCGGCCTTCAACACCCGCTGGCCGGCATCGACCATCTGCTTGCGATGCTACTGGTCGGCATCATTGCGGCGCGAACCGGCGGCAGGGCCGCCATCCTCGTGCCGGCGTGTTTCGTCGCGGCGATGGTCGCGGGGACCATGCTGGGGATCGCCGGTACCGTCTTGCCGTCGCTGGAGTCCGGGGTCGCGCTGTCGCTGGTGATTTTCGGCGCCATGGTTGCGCTCGCCAGGCCGTTTCCGCTTGCCCTCGCAGCAACGCTGACGGCGCTCTTCGGCCTTTTCCACGGCAACGCCCATGGTCTTGAGATTCCGGAGACGGTCGGTGGCATGGCCTATGCGATCGGCTTCCTGGCCAGCACCTTGGCTTTGCACGCGACCGGAGCGCTGGCCGCCCTGACGTTGCGGAGCCGGCCGGCCGCCATCCGCGCGGCGGGGATCGGCACCTCGCTGGTCGGAGTGGCGCTGGCCGCGCAGCTCATCTGAACCGGCGGCTCAAGGATCGCGCGAACGGAAGGCGGAGCCATGCCCAGACCATTGACGATCTGGCGGCGCGTTCGAGAGCTGCTGTATCATATCCTGAAGGTACGAGCCGAACGGCTCTGACCGCGTTCGCCCGGCAACCCCGCCCCACGGGACCCGGTATTACGGGCCCCGTGCGATCGGACATTGCTCGGCTTGAAAGAACGAATGGCCGTCGGGCACCGCCAGGCGCTCCGCGATATCCCGCCGCACACCATTCACATGGAATTGTCCGCGTGGCGCCGGCTTTCACGCCTCCGCGACGGAATGAGCCACCCTCACAATGTTGACTATCACTATCAGGTATTGGTAGTGCAGCCGTGCTTGAACCCTGTCTCCAGATTTGAGGACGATGCCCCATGAAACTTGCGCTTTCCATTCTCGCCGGCGCCGCCGCGCTGGCGCTCGGCCTGATCGCCGGCCCGGCAAACGCGGAGGATAAAGGCATCATTGTCTACAATGCCCAGCATGAGAGCCTCGCCAAGGAATGGGCGAAGGGCTTCACCAAGGAAACCGGAATCAAGGTCACGCTGCGCAACGGCGGCGACAGCGACTTTTCCAACCAGATCGTCGCCGAAGGCGCCGCTTCGCCGGCCGACGTGTTCCTGACCGAGAACTCGCCGGCAATGGCCTTGGTCGAGGCGGCCGGCCTGTTCGCGCCGGTCGAAGCCGACACCCTCGCCCAGGTGCCGAAGGAATACCAGCCGTCGACCGGCAAATGGGTGGGCGTTGCAGCGCGCAGCACCGTCTTTGTCTACAACAAGGACAAGCTCAAGGAAGAGCAACTGCCCAAGTCGCTGCTCGATCTTGCCGATCCGAGCTGGAAGGGCCGTTGGGCCGCCTCGCCGTCCGGCGCCGATTTCCAAGCCATCGTCAGCGCAATGCTTCAGCTCAAGGGCGAGGCCGCGACCGCCGACTGGCTGAAAGCCATGAAGGAGAACTCCACCGCCTACAAGGGCAACAGCACGGTGATGAAGGCCGTCAATGCCGGCGAGATCGATGGCGGCGTGATCTACCACTATTACTACTTCGGCGATCAGGCCAAGACCGGCGAGAACAGCAAGAATATCGGGCAGCACTATTTCAAGAACCAGGATCCGGGCGCGTTCGTGTCGATCTCCGGCGGCGGCGTGCTGGCCTCGAGCAAGCATCCGAAGGAAGCCCAGGCGTTCCTGAAGTGGGTGACCGGCAAGGGGGGCCAGGAGGTGTTGAAGACCGGCACGTCTTACGAATATGCGGTCGGCAAGGATGCCGGGTCCAACCCGAAGCTGGTGCCGCTGCCTGACCTGCAGGCGCCGAAAGTCGATCCGGCGACGCTGAACTCCAAGAAGGTCATCGACCTGATGACGCAAGCCGGCTTGCTTTAGTTCGCGTTCGTCCTAAAAGGACAACCGACCGTGCTCCTGCGGGAATTCGCTTTCCGCGGGAGCGTTTTTGTTTTGGAGATGGCCTCGTCGATGACGATCAGCTGCCTTTCCTGCCGCATCAGCGGCTCATCGGATCGCCTTCATCCATCTCGCATGGCGATGCATATCCTCTGATGGCATCCGCGATCGACCTTACGCCGTCAGGCTTGCCGGCTGCCGGAACGCAGAGCCGAAGATCCGCGTCTTGGATCACGCTTGCGGCCGCCCTGATCTCGCTGATCGCGCTGCTGCCGCTTGCCTTCATCGTCTGGACGGCAATCCAGACGGGCTGGGAGACCGTGGCGGCGCTGATCTTCCGTCAGCGCGTCGGCGAGCTTCTGGTCAACACCATCCTGCTCGTCCTCGTGGCGGTGCCGATCGCCATCGCGCTGTCGGTGGCGCTCGCCTGGCTGACCGAGCGCAGCGACTTGCCCGGCAACCGCCTGTGGTCCTGGCTGTCGGTAGCGCCGCTCGCCATCCCGGCCTTCGTCCACAGCTATGCGTGGATCAGCCTGGTGCCCGGCCTGCATGGGCTCTGGGCCGGCGTCCTCATCTCGGTCATCGCCTATTTCCCGTTCCTCTACCTGCCGATCGCGGCGGCGCTGCGCCGGCTCGACCCGGCGCTGGAGGATGCGGCCGCCGCCCTTGGCCTCGGCCCGTGGCGCGTTTTCGCCCGCGTCGTGGTGCCGCAATTGAGGCTGGCCATTTGCGGCGGCTCGCTGCTGGTCGGCCTGCATCTGCTTGCCGAATACGGCCTCTATGTCTTCATCCGCTTCGACACCTTCACGACCGCGATCGTCGATCAGTTCCAGTCGACCTTCAACGGCCCGGCGGCCAACATGCTCGCCGCCGTGCTGGTTGCCTGCTGCTTCGTGATGCTTGGCGTGGAAGTGATCGTGCGCGGCGAGGAGCGCTATGCGCGCGTCGGCTCCGGCGCCGCGCGCCAGCAGCAGCGCGCCCGGCTCGGCCGCGCCAAGCTGCCTTGCCTGTTTTTGCCCGCCGCCACCGCGCTGCTCACGCTCGGCGTTCCATTCGTCACGGTCGGCCGCTGGCTGCTCGCCGGCGGCGTCGATGTCTGGCGCTGGGACGAGATCGGCCTGGCGCTCGGCCAGACTCTGTTCCTCGCCATCGCCGGCGCGCTGCTTGCCACCATCGCCGCGATGCCGATGGCCTGGATATCGATCCGCGCGCCGGGCCCCTTGCAGCGGCTGCTCGAGAGCTGCAATTACATCGTCGGATCGCTGCCCGGCGTCGTCATCGCGCTGGCGCTGGTAACCATCACCGTGCGCATCGCCTTGCCGCTCTATCAGACGCTGTTCACCATTCTCTTCGGCTATGCGCTGATGTTCCTGCCGCGCGCGCTGGTCAGCCTGCGCGCCTCGATCGCGCAGGCGCCGGTGGAGCTCGAGCGCGCCGCCTCGAGCCTCGGCCGGTCGCCGCTCAAGGCGCTGTGGGCGACGACGATCCGCTTGTCGGCGCCAGGTGCCGCGGCGGGCATGGCGATGGTGGCGCTCGGCATCACCAATGAACTGACCGCCACCCAGATGCTGGCGCCGAACGGCACCCGCACGCTGGCGATGGCGTTCTGGTCCTACAGCGGCGAGATCGACTACGCCTCCGCAGCACCCTACGCCCTGATCATGGTCGCGATGTCGCTGCCGATGACCTTGATGCTCTATGTCCAGTCGAAGCGGATGGCTGGGCGATGAGCTTCCTCGAACTCAACGATGTGGCGAAATACTATGGCAAGGTGGCGGCGCTGGCCGGCGTCGACCTCACCGTCGAAAGCGGCAGCCGCACCGCGATTGTCGGCCCGTCCGGTTGCGGCAAGACGACCTTGCTCAGGCTGATCGCCGGTTTCGAGGCGCCGGATCGCGGCCGCATCGCGCTCGACGGCAAGGTGCTCGCCAATGGCGGCGCCGCCGTGCCGGCATATCGCCGCGGCATCGGCGTGGTGGCGCAGGACGGCGCGCTGTTCCCGCATCTCACCATCGCCGACAATATCGGTTTCGGCATGGCGCGCGGCGAGGACAAGCGCATGGAGCGCATCGTCGAGCTCGCCTATATCGTCGGGCTGGACAAGGCTGTCTTGAAACGCCGGCCGCACGAGCTTTCCGGCGGCCAGCAGCAGCGCGTGGCGCTTGCCCGCGCGATGGCGATGAAGCCGAGGCTGATGCTGCTCGACGAGCCCTTCTCGGCGCTGGACACAGGCTTGCGCGCCTCCATGCGCAAGGCTGTCGCCGAGCTTCTGGAGGAGGCGGGCATCACCACCATCCTGGTCACCCATGACCAGGCCGAGGCGCTGTCCTTCGCCAGCCAGGTCGCCGTCATGCGCGACGGCCTGTTCTCGCAGGTCGGCACGCCGCGCGAGCTCTATTTCCAGCCCAAGGACCGGATGGTCGCCGAGTTCCTCGGCGATGCCATCATTGTCCCGGCCAAGATCGCCGACGGCTTCGCCATCTCGCCGCTCGGCCGTATCGCCGTCGACATTGCCGAGCGGCGCGACGTCGCCCGCATCATGCTCAGGCCCGAGCAGGTGCTGCTCAAGCGAACCACGCGCGAGGGCATGTCGGGGACGCCGGACATGCTGTTCGGCGAAGTGACGGACTCCGAATTCGCCGGCTCGGTCTGCACCATCGCGGTGCGGCTGCTCAACAGCCCCGACCCGCCCGATGCGGCCGCGATCGGCAACACGCCGCTCATCCTGCGCAAGACCGGCATGGACGCGCCGACGGTCGGCGAGATCGTGCGCCTCACCGTCACCGGCAAGGCGCACGTGTTCGCCTGAATCGCAGGCTGGTCGCGGTTGCTCTACCGCACCTGTTCGCCTGTCTGCGGCGACCAGAGGGGCCAGCTCTCCAGGAAATCATGGCTGTGCACGACGACGCGCTGCCCATCGATCAGGATGATCGAATAGGCGGGCGGCGCCTGCTCGACCACCTCGTCGCCGACAAGATCGAGCATGAAGCGGGCATTCAGGCCGCGCTGCGCCGAGAACGGAATGCCGGCGACAGTGCCGGCGATGTCGCGATGGACGTGGCCGAAGAAGATGTAGCGGACATTGCCGTGGCGCGTGAGCACATCGAGCAGGCGCTGCGGCTGTTCGAGGCCGAGCGGGTCGAGGATTGTCAGGCCAAGTTCCACTGGCGGATGGTGCAGGAAGAGATAGGCCGGCTTGCCTGCTGCCTCGGCAAGCCGTGCGTCGAGCCAACCCAGGCGGTTGTCGCACAGTTCTCCGGTGACGCGGCCTTCGGCCAGGCTGTCGAGGAAGACCAGCCGCCCCTCCGGCGTATCGAAGACCGATTGCACGAAGCCGTTGTCGTCGACCGGACTTTCCGGAAAGGCGGCGATGAGGTTCGCCCGCCGGTCGTGGTTCCCCGGCAGCAGCCGGTAGGGCACGGAGAGCCGGCCGAGCGCCGATTTCAGATCGGCATAGCTCCCGGCCTCGCCCGACTCGGTCAGGTCGCCGGTGAACACGCAAAGCGCTGCATCGCCGTTGCGTGCATTGATATGATCGATGCAGCGGTCGAGCCGCTCATGCAGGTCCGCACCAAAGCGGACCTCGCCCCGACGGCCGAGATGGACGTCGGTGATCTGGATGATCTTCATTCCGTGAACCCTCTATCGACCCTTACAGCGCAGGCTCCGGCACCGAAGCCTTGAAGACGTCGAGCCTGCCACCGTTCTCCGACGAGAAGAAGTGCAGGTCGCTCTCCGCGAACTGGAGGCCGATCGCGCTGCCCGGCTCGGGATGGACGGTCTCGGAGGTCACCACGGAGAATGGCGCGCCGTCGAGATCGACATAGACGACCCGGCCGGCACCCAGTTCCTCGACGAGGTCGACCGTTGCGCCGAGCGCGCTCGGCGTTCCAGGCGCCACCATGCGCACGGCCTCGGGCCGGATGCCGACCGCGATCTTCGAGCCGACGGGAAGGCCGGCGCGGGAAACGTTTAGCTTGCGGCTGCCGCCAAGCAGCGACAGCCCGTCGAGCGTGACCGTCCCTTCGAGCATGTTCATGGCCGGCGCGCCGACGAAGGTCGCCACGAAGCGGCTCGCCGGCCGGCTGTAGACTTGCGCCGGCGTGCCGACCTGCTCGACGCGGCCGCCATTCATCACCACCAGCCGGTCGGCAAGCGTCATCGCCTCGACCTGGTCATGGGTGACGAAAACGGACGTGGCGTTGAGGCGCCGATGCAGCTTGCGGATTTCCGAACGCATCTGCACGCGCAGCTTGGCGTCGAGGTTGGAGAGCGGTTCGTCGAAGAGGAAGACCTTCGGCTCGCGGATCATGGCGCGGCCCATGGCGACGCGCTGGCGCTGGCCGCCGGAAAGCGCCGTCGGCTTGCGGTCGAGCAGATGCTCGAGCTCCAGGATGCGGGCGACGGCCTGGATGCGCCGGGTTCGTTCCGCCGCCGGAACACCGGCCACCTTCAGCGAATAGCCGATATTCTGGGCCACGCTCATATGCGGATAGAGCGCGTAGTTCTGGAACACCATGGCGCAGCCGCGCTCGCGCGGCTCGAGCTTGTTGACGACCGTGCCGTCGATGGCGATCGTGCCGTCGGAAATCTCCTCCAGCCCCGCGATCATGCGCAGCAGCGTGGACTTGCCGCAGCCCGACGGCCCGAGGATGACGACGAATTCGCCGGATTTGATGTCGAGATCGACGCCGTGCACGACCTGCATCTTGGCGTAGCTTTTCCGGACATCGCGGATGGTGATGGAGGCCATTGTCCGTCTCCTTATTTTTCCGTGGCGATCAGGCCGCGCACGAACCAACGCTGCATCAGCACCACGACGATCAGCGGCGGCAGCATGACGATCAGCGTGCCGGCCATGGCGATATGCCATTCCGGCGCACCGCCGACATTGGGGATGAGCTGCTTGAGTTCCGTCACCGCCGTCGCGTGCGACTGATCCGTGGTGATGAGTAGCGGCCACAGATACTGGTTCCAGGCCCACAGGAACATGATGGTGCCGAGCGCCGCCATGTTGTTGCGCGACAGCGGCAAGAGGATATCGATGAAGAAGCGCAGCGCGCCGGCGCCGTCCATGCGCGCGGCCTCCGTCAGTTCGTCGGGCACCGTCAGGAAGAACTGGCGGTAGAGGAAGGTGCCGGTAGCGGTGGCGATCAACGGCATGATCAGGCCCGTGTAGGAATTGAGCAATCCGAGGCTGAGCGAGACCTGAACGCCGGACACCTTCTCGATCAGCCAGGAGAGCCCGGTGACGTCCATGATCGCCTGATAGGGCGACAGCACGTTGGCGACCACCGCGTAGGTCGGCACGATGCGCACCTCGAGCGGCAGCATCAGCGTGACGAAGATCAGCCAGAAGATCAGCGTCCGCCCGGGATAGCGGAAATAGACGATCGAGAAGGCGGTCAGCGCCGAGATGATCACTTTGCCGGCGGCGACGCCCGCCGCCATGATGAAGCTGTTGAAGAGCTTCGGGCCGAGGCCGGCCGTCGTCCAGGCCGTCTTGATGTTGACCCAGAAGTCGCTGCCCGGCAGCAGCGACATCGGCACGTCGTTGACGTCCTTCAGATTGTGCGAGGCGGCGATCGCCACGATGACGAACGGCGCCACGCAGAAAACGAAGCCGACGAACAAAATCAGATGCGTGAAGAAGTTGAGGATAGGGGTACGCTCGACCATGGCCGCCTCAGCGATAATGCACGCGCCGCTCGATGAAGCGGAACTGGACGATGGTCAGCACGATGATGAGCAGCATCAGGATGATGCTCTGCGCGGCCGCGCCTGAGTAGTCGAGGCCTCTGAAGCCGTCGGAATAGATCTTGTAGACCATCAGGTTGGTGGCGTTCGCCGGGCCGCCGGCGGTCATGATGTCGACGATGCCGAAGGAATCCTGAAAGCTTTCGGTGATGTTGATGACCAGGAGGAAGAAGATCGTCGGCGTGATCAGCGGGAACTGGATGTCCCAGAAGCGGCGGACGACGCCCGAGCCGTCCATCGCCGCCGCCTCGATCAGCGAGCGCGGGATCGCCTGCAGCGCGGCGAGGAAGAAGATGAAGTTGTAGCCGACATATTTCCACGAGAAGGCGATGATGACGGAGGCCATGGCGTCGGCGCCGTTGAGGCCGGGATCCCAAAAGCCCGGCCAGAACTTGTTGACGGCGGCCATGAAGCCGGCTTCCGGCGCCAGGATGAAGCGGAACGCCAGCGCCAGCGCCGGTGCTGCGATGCCGTAGGGCCAGATCAGCACGACACGGTAAAGACGTGAGCCGGCAAGCTGGCGGTCGGTCAGCGTGGCGAGCACCAGCGCGATGACCATCGCAAGACCGGTGCTGATGCCGGCGAAGACAAGGCTGGCGGTGATCGAGTTCCAGTAGTCGGCGTTGGCGAGGATCGAGCGGAAATTGTCGAGCCCGACCCAGATGTTGCCGCCGCCCCAGGGCTGCTGCAGCGTCAGCGACCAGTAGACCGCCTGGCCGGCCGGCCAATAGAAGAAGGTGAAGATCAGCAGGAGCTGCGGCACCGCGAACAGGATGCCGATCGTCCATCTGCCGAAAGTGACGCGTTTTTCCATCGATCCGCCGACGCCGTTAAACCGCCAGCCCGCCTTCCGCGAACAAACTAGATGTGAAACGGCCGCCCGTCGATTCTCGGCGGACGGCCATGGCTGCGTAGGAAATCAGGGCAGCGTCTTGTTGGGATAGGTCTGCTGGAAGCGGTCGAGGATGGCGTCGCCGTTCTTGACCAGCGCGTCGATGCCGTCCTGCACGCTTTCCTTGTTGGCGAAGATCGCCTGCATCTGCGTGCCGAACTCGGCGCGGATCTGGGTGAAGTTGCCGAGGCGGATACCGCGGGTGATTTCGGTCGGCTCCGAGGCGGTCAGGCTGGCGATTGCCACTTCACGGCCCTTGTAAGGCGCCTTGTCGTAGAAGCCGCTTGCCTTCATGTATTCGAAGCCCGACTTGGTCACCGGGATATAGCCGGTGTTGGTCGACCAGAACAAAGCGGTCTTGGGGTCGTGGATGAAGTTGAGGAAGGCGGCCGCGCCCTTGTATTCGGCGTCCGACTTGCCGGAGAGCACCCACAGCGAAGCGCCGCCGACCAGCGAGTTCTTGCGCTCGGTGCCGGCATAGACCGGCAGCTCGGCGACATCCCAGTTCATGCCTTCCTTCTGGGTCTTGCCGACCGTGCCGTGGTCGCCGACCGAGGTCATGATGACCTGGCAGGTGCCGGTGGCGAAGGCCTGCACCATATCCTGGCCGAGGTCCTTCGACTTGATCTTGATCAGGCCGTCGTCGTACCACTTCTTCAAGTCGGTGACGTACTGGACGAACTTGGTCTTGTTCATTTCCAGGCGGGCGTCGAGGCCGTCATAGCCGTTGTTCTTGCTGGCGATCGGCTGGTTGTGGATGGCCGAGAACTGCTCCATCAACTGCCAGCTTTCGTTGCCGGAGATGTTGATCGCCATCGGGCAATCGTAGCCGGCGTCCTTCAGTGCCTTGAGGTCGGCGCCGACATCTTCCCAGGTCTTCGGCGCCTCGGTCTTGCCGATCTTGGCGAAGGCGTCCTTGTTCCAGTACATCAGCGCCGTCGACGAGTTGAACGGGAAGGACAGCATCTCGCCCTTCGAGGTCGCGTAGTAGCGGGCGATGCCGGGGAAATAGTCGCTGTAGTCGATCTTGTAGCCGTTCTCTTCCATCAGCTTGTCGGCCGGCTTGTAGGCGCCCGACAGCATCATGGTGGCGGTGCCGACGTCATAGACCTGGACGACAGTGGGCTGCTTGCCGGCGCGGAAGGCGGCGATGGTGTTCTGCAGCGTGGCGTCGTAGTTGCCCTGGCTGGTGCAGACCACTTCATAGTCGGACTGCGAGGCGTTGAAGTTCTTGCACAGCGTGTCGACGACGCGGGCGAGATCGCCCGACAGGCCGAACCAGAAGTCGAATTTGACCGGCTCTGCAAAGGCAGGCGCCGCGAACGCGGCGCTGAGCGCGCCTGCGGCAAGGGCAGCGAGGCCCCGCTTGATGATCGTCATGGTTTTTCCCTCTTGAGTGGCAGTTTGACAAGGTTTGGCGCAAGTCCCTGCCGCTCTCTTAGAGAAGGTATGTGACAGTTCTGTTGTGGCCCCCGGACTGGTAGGTTGGGCCCTGTGGACAGCCGGTCTCTCCTCCCCTTCGGCGGTGGTGCCGGCATGAAAACGTCATATCGGCGGTCTAGGAAGCTAGAGCGCCAAAAAGTGGCGTAAAGGCCGCCCGTGATTAACCGGCTAAATTTGGACGCCAGCTGAATTGGACGAATGACATGCTTGTCGCGCAATTGACCCATGTCCCGATCGCCGAACGCCAGGCGATGCGGGAAGGTCCGCGCGACAGCGCCACCCACCTGCGCCACGCGGCCGCCATTCCGGCGCTCGGCGAGATCGAGATCGGCGGCAGGACATCCCGGGGCAGCGCCGGCGAGAGCCTGACCGTGATGGCCTGGAACGTCGAGCGGCTTCGCCATGTCGAAGCGATTGCCGTAATGATCGCCGGCCAGGCGCCGGACGTCGTCCTGCTGTCGGAGGTCGACAAGGGCATGGCACGCACCGGCAACGGTCATCCGCTGAGCCGGCTTGCCGACCGGCTCGGCCATGCCTTCGCCTATGGCGTCGAGTTCGTCGAGCTGGGCGCCGGCAATGAAACGGAGCGGACGGCAGCCGGCAAAGCCGAGAATACCGAAGGCTTCCACGGCAATGCCGTGACCAGCGCAGTGCCGCTGCTGCGGCCGTTCCTCATTCGGCTGGATGCCGCCGGCGGCTGGTTCCGGCCGGAGCGCGGCCAGCCGCGCATCGGCGGGCGGATGGCGATCGGCGGCCAGGTGCTGGTCGGCGAGCGCCGGGTGACAATCGTTTCCGTGCATCTCGAAAACCGCACCGATCCCGCCGGCCGGGCCGACCAGATACGCCATCTCCTCGATGCCATCGACAGATACGACGCGGAAGCGCCTGTGCTGATCGGCGGCGACTTCAACACGCTGACCGCCAGCCATGAAGAGCGTCACGACGACCCGGTCGCATGGCGCGCCAGGATCGCGGCCGAACCCGACCGGCTGATCAAGGTCGAACGCCACGAACCGTTGTTCCAGGTGTTTGCCGAGCGCGGCTATGGCTGGCGCGACGCCAACACGCTCGACCGGCCGACCCAGCGGCGAGCGGCGGGAGACCCGACGCCGATCGGCCGCATCGACTGGTTCTTCACGCGCGGCCTTGCGGCAAGCGCTCCGGCCACCCTGCCGGCGGTGCTGCCCGACGGCAGCCCGAGTTCCGACCATGAGGCACTGATCGTCACCGTCCGTTTGGGGTGAGCATCGCGCTAAATCGCATCCGCGCTTTGGCGTTCACGGCCCGAGCGCCGCTTCCACCAGCCGCTTGGCGTCGGCGCTCGACCATTCGGCCGGGCCGTTCATATGCGCGATCAGGCAGCCTTCGCCGTCGATCAGCATCGTCACCGGCAAGCCCAGCGCCAGTCCGCGTGTCTTGGCCTCATTGAACAGGCCCATGGTCGCATCCCGGTAGTAGCCGAGCGTCTCGACGCCGATCTCCTTGAGGAATTTCTTCGGCTTGGCGTCGTCGCCGGTATCGACATTGACCGCGACAACCTCGAAGGTGTTGCTGCCCTTCTCCTTCTGCAGCGCATCGAGCGCCGGCATTTCGGCACGGCAGGGCGCGCACCAGGTCGCCCAGAGATTGAGCAGCACCGTCTTGCCGGCATGATCGGCGATCGTCATCGGCTTGCCGTCGGGACCGTTGAAGGCAAGGCTCTTCATCGATTGCGGCGGATCGGCCGGCTGCAGCGCGGCGACCTGGCCCACGGCCTTCGCCGCGACCTGCCTGGCCCGCTCGGCCTTGGCCTTGCAGGCGACATCGTCCTTGCCGTCGGCTGCCGCGGACTGAGACGGGGCGTTGTTGCCAGAACTGCTCTCGCTGACATATACCGCGACCGCGCCGGCCAAGACGCCCGCCGCCAGGGCGGCGAGGATGAGGCGCGGGGCCGGGAAGAATCTATTTCCGTCTGCCATTTTTCAAAAACTGTTCCGGAGCACGGGTTATAGCGATGAGCGACAAGAAGGCCAGCAACCAGATGTGGGGCGGACGTTTTGCCTCGGGTCCGGCCGCGATCATGGAAGCGATCAACGCGTCGATCTCCTTCGACCGCAAACTCTATGCGCAGGACATCCGCGGATCGATCGCCCATAGCGAGATGCTGGCGCAAACGGGCATTATTTCGGCCGCCGATCAAGAAAAAATCGCTCACGGGCTGAACACGGTTCTGAAAGAGATCGAGGCCGGCAAGTTCGAATTCTCGACCCGGCTGGAAGACATCCACATGAATGTCGAGGCGCGGCTTGCCGACCTGATCGGCTCGGCTGCGGGGCGCCTGCACACCGCCCGCTCGCGCAACGACCAGGTGGCCGTCGACCTCAGGCTGTGGGTCAAGGAAGAATGCCAGCGCGTCGCTGAGGCGCTGAAGGGCCTGATCGCCGCTTTCCTGGAGCGCGCCGAGGAGCACGCCGCGACGGTGATGCCCGGCTTCACCCATATGCAGGCCGCGCAGCCGGTGACCTTCGGGCACCATTGCATGGCCTATGTCGAGATGTTCGGTCGCGACCTCTCGCGCGTCCGCGATGCCATCGAGCGGATGGACGAAAGCCCGCTGGGCGCCGCCGCTCTTGCCGGCACCAGCTTCGGCATCGACCGTCACATGACGGCCAAGGCTCTCGGCTTCCGCGAGCCGATGCGCAATTCCCTCGACAGCGTGTCGGACCGCGACTTCGCGCTCGAGTTCCTCTCGATCGCCGCGATCTGCGGCACGCATCTGTCGCGGCTCGCCGAGGAGATCATCATCTGGTCGACCCCGCAATTCGGCTTCATCCGGCTCTCGGATTCGTTCTCCACCGGCTCCTCGATCATGCCGCAGAAGAAGAACCCCGACGCCGCCGAACTGGTGCGCGGCAAGACCGGCCGCATCAACGGCCATCTCGTCGGCCTGCTGACCGTCATGAAGGGCATGCCGCTGACCTACGGCAAGGACATGCAGGAAGACAAGGAATCGGTCTTCGACGCCGCCGAGACGCTCGACCTGATGCTGGCCGCGACCACCGGCATGGTGCGCGACATGACCGTGAACGCAGCGGCCATGAAGAAAGCCGCCGGCGCCGGCCATGCCACCGCCACCGACCTTGCCGACTGGCTGGTTCGCAATCTGGGCCTCCCCTTCCGCGAGGCCCACCATGTCACTGGCCGCGCCGTGGCGCTGGCCGAGGACAAGAAGGTCAGCCTGGAGAAGCTGTCGCTGAAGGACTTGCAGTCGATCCATCCCGGCATCACCGACGGCATCTTCTCGGTGCTTGCGGTGCAGAATTCGGTGAAGAGCCGCACAAGTTTCGGCGGCACCGCGCCGTCCGAGGTGAAGAAGCAGATCCGCTATTGGAAAAAGCGGCTCGCCAAGGCGTAATGCCGGGATGCAATACGCCGAAAACTCGGATAAAAGCGCAGCACGCAAACAGTTTCGGACGGATGGATCGATGACCGGAAGCAGGATTTTGGTGACGCTCGCGCTGCTCGCGGCGATGGTTGCCGTCACGGCCTGCGGCCGAAGGACCGGCCTCGACACGCCTTACGAGGCGGCCGTGCAGGCGCGCAAGGATGCGGAGAAGGCGAAACAGCCGCTGCCGCCGGAGCCGGAGAAACCGGTCAAGGACAAGAAGTTCATTCTCGATCCTTTGCTCTAGAGCCGATGAGATCGTCCGATCTCATCGTGCTCCAATTTCGGAACCACCGCACGTGAACCATTTCGATTACCGCGACGGCGTGCTTCACGCCGAGGACGTCGCAATCCCCGACATCGCCAGGCAGGTCGGCACGCCCTTCTACTGCTATTCGACCGCGACGCTGACCAGGCATTTTCGCGTCTTCAAGGAGGCTTTCAGCGACCTCGACGCACTCGTCTGCTACGCCATGAAGGCGAACTCCAACCAGGCCGTGCTGAAGACGCTGGCCAGGCAAGGCGCCGGCGCCGACGTGGTGTCGGAAGGCGAATTGCGCCGCGCCTTGGCCGCCGGCATCCCGGCCGACAAGATCCTGTTTTCGGGCGTCGGCAAGACCGCGCGCGAGATGGACTTCGCGCTCGCCGCCGGCATCCTCTGCTTCAACGTCGAGTCCGAGCCGGAGCTGGAATTGCTTTCTCAGCGCGCGACCGCGCTCGGCAAGGTGGCGCCGATTTCACTGCGCATCAATCCCGATGTCGACGCCAAGACCCACAAGAAGATCTCGACCGGCAAGGCGGAGAACAAGTTCGGCATTCCCTGGCAGCGGGCACGCCAGGTCTATGCCCGCGCGGCCGAGCTGCCCGGCATCAGGGTGACCGGTATCGACACCCATATCGGCAGCCAGATCACCGAGTTGCAGCCCTTCGACGACGCCTTTGCGCTGCTGGTGGAACTGGTCGGAACGCTGCGCGCCGATGGGCATAGGATCGAGCATGTCGATCTTGGCGGCGGTCTCGGCATCCCTTACCGCGTCGACAACAGCCCGCCGCCGCTGCCCGATGCCTATGCCGAGATCGTGCGCAAGCACGTCACCAAGCTCGGCCTGAAGGTGATGTTCGAGCCTGGCCGACTGATCGTCGGCAATGCCGGCATCCTGGTCTCCGAGGTGATCTTCGTGAAGGAAGGCGACGCCAAGAACTTCCTCGTCGTCGACGCCGCCATGAACGACCTGATCAGGCCGACGCTCTATGACGCATTCCACGACATCAAGCCGGTGGTGCAGCCGCCGGCCGCAACGCCGCGCATGAAGGTCGACGTGGTCGGCCAGGTTTGTGAGACCGGCGACTATCTCGGACACGACCGCGACCTGCCCAGGTTGAAGGCCGGCGATCTCATCGCCGTCGCTACCGCCGGCGCCTATGGCGCGGTGCAGGCCGGCACCTACAACACCCGGCTCCTGGTGCCCGAAGTGCTGGTCGACGGCGACCGTTTCCACGTCGTGCGGCCGCGCCAGACCTATGAGGAGCTGATCGGGCTCGATTCGATCCCGGATTGGCTGACGTAGCCGCGAGCCGCTAGAGCAATCCAGGAAAAGTGTGTAACGGTTAGGCTCGGCGACTTCGCCGTAGCCTTCCGCCCGGAATTGCGTGAAAACAAAGAGATAAAGCGGTTCGCCGTTTCCGTGAAACGGTGAAACGCACTAGATTTTTCGCAGAATGAGCGCCTTGGCTTCGGCGATCCTGTCCTCGTCGCGGCGATAGAAAATCCACTGCCTGGTGCGCTTGGCGCTGAGCAGGCCGGCCTGCGTCAAGACGCGCATATGCTCGCTGAGCGTCGCCTGTGTGATGCCGAGCTTTTCGGCGATCAGCAGGGCGCAGACACCGTCCTGCACCAGATCGCCATCGGCCTGGCGCGGGAAATGCGCGCGTGGGTCCTTCAGCCAATCGAGGATTTGCAGCCGGCGCTCGTTGGCGATCGCCTTGAAAATATCGACCTCTTGCATTTAGCCATTTTGCTAAGTTACTAATTGAAGTCAACCCCAGGGAGCCGCGCATGCTGAACACAAGCCCATTGGACAAAGGGACGATCACACGCGAACGCATTGCCGCCGTGGAGCCGCGCATTCGCCCTTATGTGCGCCACACGCCGGTGATGCGCGTCGACATGGCGGATTTCGGCCGGCCGGCCTTTCCGGTCGACCTGAAGCTCGAATGCCTGCAGCATTCCGGCTCGTTCAAGGCGCGCGGCGCCTTCACCAATCTGCTCGAGCGGCAGGTGCCGGAAGCAGGCGTCGTCGCCGCCTCCGGCGGCAATCATGGCGCGGCGGTTGGCTATGCCGCCATGAAGCTCGGGCACAAGGCCACCATCTTCGTGCCCGAGGTCAGCCCGCCGGCGAAGCTCGAGCGCATCCGCGGCTACGGCGCCCAGCTGATCGTCGGCGGCGAGCGCTATGCCGAAGCGCTGGCCGCCAGCGAGGATTTTGCCGAAAAGACCGGTGCCCTGCAGATCCATGCCTTCAATCAGGAAGAAACGCTCATCGGCCAGGGCACGGTCGGCCTCGAGATCGAAGCCGACCTGCCCGGGATCGACACGCTTCTGGTCGCCGTCGGCGGCGGCGGTCTGATCGGCGGCATCGCAGCCTGGTTCGCTGGCCGCATCCGTATCATCGCCATCGAACCCGAGGGAGCGCCGACGCTTTACCGCGCGTTCGAGGCCGGCAAGCCGGTCGATGCGCCGGCCGAGGGAATTGCCGCCGATTCGTTGGCGCCGAAGCGTGTCGGCGAAATGATGTTCCCGATCGCCGAGGCCTTTGTCGAGCGCTCGATCCTGGTCGGCGACGACGACATCGTGGCGGCGCAGAAAGCGCTCTGGGACCGCGCGCGAATCATTGCCGAGCCCGGCGGCGCCGCCGCCTTCGCGGCGATGCTTTCGGGCCGCTACGAGCCGTCGCCGGACGAGCGCGTTGCCGTTCTGGTCTGCGGCTCCAACACAAATCCCGCGAATTTCTGACCATAACGGGGGCTAACCTCTTCACGATTTTGGAACCCGCCTCGCCTTTGCCGTGTTTGCTGGTATTCTGCTCATGAGGTCCGGGCCATCCCGCCCGGGCAGGAAGGGCCGATGACGGAACGACCCATTTCCAGCGAACGCGGTCTGGCCGGGCGTCTGGCGCTCAGCCGGCTGGCGACGCGAACCTCGATGATCTTCGAGCGTGGCTGGCCGTTGCTGCTGCCGCTGGCAGTCGTCGCCGGCCTGTTCCTCAGCGTCTCGTGGTTGGGCCTGTTCCAGCGCCTGCCGGATCCTGCGCGGATCGGTCTCCTGATCCTTTTTGGCGTATCGGCGCTGGCGGCGCTCTATCCGCTGCGCTTCTTCCGCATGCCGTCCTCCGCCGAGGTCGACCGGCGCATCGAGGCCGCGAACGAGTTGCTGCACAGCCCCGTGCAGGTGCAGACCGACCGGCCGAGCGGCGCGGAGAGTGTTTTCTCGCAGGCGCTCTGGCGTGAGCACCAGAAACGCATGGCGGAGCGGCTCTCCAGCCTCGGCGCCGACAGGCCGCGCACACGCGTGCCGGACTACGATCGCTGGGGCCTGCGAGCACTGGTGGGACTGCTCTTCGTCACCGCCTTCGCCTTCTCGTTCGGGCCTTTCGGCGGCCGGATCAGCGACGGCTTCGTCGCCGGAGCAGCGCGCGATACCGTGCCGCCGCGCATCGATGCCTGGGTGACGCCGCCCGCCTATACCGGCAAGCCGCCGCTGTTTCTGACCGCCGACGCCAATCAGGCCGCACAGACCTTCAGCATCCCGCAAGGCAGCGACGTGTCGCTGCGCGTCACCGGCGGCTCCGGCGAGGAAACGCTGAACTATGCCGATGTGAGCGGCAATGCCCGCGCCATCGAGCCGGCCGCGCCGAAGGGTGTCACGCCCGCCGCCGCCCAGCCGGCGCCCCCAGCCGCTGCCCAGCTCAAAGCGCGCCAGTTCTCCGGCAAGCTGAGCACCGATGGCGTGCTGACGCTGAAGTCCGGTGAGGACGATCTCGGCCACTGGGCGTTTGCCATCATCCCGGACAAGCCTCCGACGATCCGTTTCGTCGGCGAACCGAAGCGCGCCGTCAATGGCGCCATCGAGCTCAACTACCAGATCGATGACGACTATGGCGCGGCTTCTGCCAAGGCTGTCTTCGAGCTGTTGGATCCGCCGCCGGCCGATGCCCATCCGCTCTATGGCCCGCCCGACATGCCGCTGACGCTGCCGCGCCGCGGCGGCAAGGCGAACGCGGCCAAGACGACCAAGGATCTGACCGAGCATGTCTGGGCCGGCAGCACCATAAAGCTGACGCTCACCGCCACGGACGATGCCGGCCACACCGCCACCAGCGAAACCAAGACGCTGGTGATGCCGGAGCGGCCCTTCTCCAATCCGCTGGCCCGCGCCGTGATCGAGCAGCGCCGGCTGCTGGCGCTCGACACCAACGCCAGGCCGCGCGTGCTCGACCTGATGGACGCGATCACGCTGCGCCCCGAGGATACTTTCGACAACATGTCGCATTATCTCGCGATCATGAGCGCGAGGAGCCGGCTGAAGCTCGCAGGCAGCGATGACCAGTTGCGCAACGAGGTGGCCTATCTGTGGGAGATCGCGCTCGGCATCGAGGAAGGCAACCTGTCGGCCGCCGAGCGGCGGCTGCGCCAGGCGCAGCAGGCGCTGCAGGACGCCATCAAGAACGGCGCCAGCGACGAAGAGCTCGACAAGGCGATGAAGGAACTGCGCGAAGCGATGAACCAATTCCTGCAGGAGTTCGCCCAGCGCGCGAAGCAGAACCCGAACGCGCCGCAGATGCAGCAGAACGGCCGGGAACTGCGCCAGAGCGATATCGACCGGATGATGGACGAGATCGAAAACCTCGCCAAATCCGGTGACCGCGACAGGGCCCAGCAGCTTCTGTCGGAGCTGCAGGACATGATGAACAACCTGCAGGCCGGCCGCCAGCAGCAGGGCGGCGAGCAGGACAGCGAGATGCGCCAGCAGATGGACAAGCTGGGCGAGATCATGCGGCGCCAGCAGGAGATGATGAACGACACTTTCCGCCTCGACCAGATGCAGCGCGGCCAGCGTGGCCAAAACGGCGACCAGCAGATGGGCGAGGATGGCGAGCAGGGCCAGTCTCAGGACGGGCAGAAGCCCGGCCCCGGCGACGACCGCGATCCGCTCGGCCGGCCGGGGATGTCGCCAAAGGATCTGGCCGACGCGCTGAAGCAGCTGCAGGAGGGCCAGGGCCAGCTGCAGAGCGACCTCGACAAGCTGAAGAAGGGCCTCGAAGGCATGGGCATGCAGCCCAATGAGGGCTTTGGCGAGGCCGGCAAATCCATGGGCGATGCCGAGCAGTCGCTTGGCGAGGGCAACGGCGACGAGGCCGTCGGCCACCAGGGCCGCGCGCTGGAGGCGCTGCGCCGAGGCGCCAAGGACATGATGAAGCAGATGCAGGCCATGCAGGGCGACCAGGGCGGCAGCGAGCAGGGCGGGCGCCAGCAGGACGCCGACCGCGATCCGCTCGGCCGGCCGCGCGCCACCAAGGGTTCCGACGACGGCAACTCCGTCAAGGTACCGGACGAGATCGACGTGCAGCGCGCCCGCCAGATTCTCGAAGCGATCCGCAAGCGCCTCGGCAACGCGCTGAGCCCGGACATAGAGCGCAGTTATCTCGAGCGGCTGCTCGAACTGAAATAGGCGGTCCCCCCAGATCGCCCGCAGCCGGCATCTATGCTGCCGGCGCGGTTTGCCTGGTCAGCATGAAAGCCTCGCGGATCGCGTTCTCCATGCCGTCGATCGCTTCGCCCGCCGCCAGCGGATTGCGGTGCAGCACCACATTGGAGGAATCGATGTCGCCGAAGCCGTCGGCGGCCGTCAGCTCGCGGCAGTCGGGCGGGATGTTGCTGCGCGAGATCGGCGCGATCGCCAAACCGGAAGTGACCGCGAGCGTCAGGCCGCCATTGGTGTCGCTGGTATAGGCGACGCGGTAGTCGAGACCGCGCTGCTGCAACGATTTGATCGCAAAGTCGCGGCACCAGCCGTCGCGGCTGTAGAGCGCGATCGGCACCGGCCGCTCCTCATGCATATGGTGCAGCATCGATGTCACCCACACCGTCGGATCGTGCATCAGCACCTCGCCGCCGGAAAAACCTTCCCATTCGAACACCACGGCGAGGTCGAGCTCCCCCGCCGCCAGCGCTTTCACCTGCGAGGCCGAATGGGCGTAGCGCACAGTGACTTCCACGCGCGGATGACGCTTGGCGAACTCGCCGAGCGCCCGCGACAGGATCGAGCGGCCATATTCGGCGGGTATCCCGATGCGCACCAGCCCGCCGAGCGGTGGCGCCACCAGCGACGCCGCCGTCTCGTCGAGCAGCGAGACGATGCGGCGGGCATTGGCGATGAGCTCGCCGCCGCGGCGCGTCAGCGCCACGCCGCGCGAGCCGCGCTCGAACAGGCTGTCGCCGACCATGTCCTCCAGCTTCTTCATCTGCATGGAAACTGCCGATTGGGTGCGTCCGGCCTTCTCGGCGGCCTTGGTGAAATTGCCCGTCTCGGCCACCGCCACGAAGGTGCGCAGGAGGTCGCTGTCGAGGGTGGGCTTCATAGGCATCGCCATAAGAAATTTTGATCGCTGATATCATTCCAATTCGTTTGCAACATGTCAAACGCCGCAGGATAGTCACCGCACCCATTGGATATGCGGCCGCGAAATCGGCCGCGGACCAATTCGAAGAGTCCTCACTCGTGCCCGCTGCCCGAAAACGGTGGCGGGCTCTTTTTCGCTGGAACGTCGATGCAGAACCGGATGGTGCTTGGCATCTTGAGCCTCTGCCTGGGCGTTCTGGTGTTTTCGCTGCAGGACCCGCTGGTGAAGGCAGTGTCGGGCGGCTATCCGGTGACGGAGGTGATGGCGATCCGCGCCATCGTCGCGCTGCCGATCCTGATCGTTGTCGTCCATGCCGATGTCGGCCTGAAGGCGCTGCTGTCGAAGCGAGCGGGCATGCTGACGCTGCGCGCCTTCACCCAGTTCTCGTCCTACACGGTCTATTACCTGGCGATCGCCGCCTTATCGCTGGCCGACGCGATAGCGCTTTATTTCATGGCACCGCTCTTCATCATGGCGCTCGCCGGGCCCTATCTCGGCGAGCACGTCTCCTGGCGGACGCTGACGACTGTGCTGATCGGCCTTGTCGGGGTCGTCGTGATGCTGCGTCCGGGCGCCGGAGTGTTCGACTGGGCGGCGCTGCTGTCGCTCGGCTCGGCATTCCTCTACGGCTTCTCGCAGTTGATGGCGCGCCGGATCGGCGACACCGAATCATCGACGGTCATGGCCTTCTACCAGAATGGCGCCTACCTCACCGGCGCTGTGGCGGTCGCCGCCATATTTCATCTTGCCGGCATCACCCACGCGGGCCATCCGAGCCTCGACTTCCTGGTGCGTCCATGGGTGTGGCCGACCATGCCGGACTTCCTCAAGATGGCCGCCTGCGGCCTCGTCGCCTCCGCCGGCATGATTTTGTTGTCGCAGGCTTATCGGATGGCCCCCGCCAACCGCGTCGCCACCTTCGAATATACCGGCATTCTCTGGTCGCCGCTCTGGGGCTTCCTGTTCTTCGCCGAGGTACCGCGCGTGACAACCGTGCTCGGCGCTGCGCTGATCATCGGCGCCGGCCTGCTCGCGCTCAACGGCGAGCGGCACAGGAGCGCCGTACCGACACTCGCGGCAACCGGTGATGCCGTCTAGATGGTCAAGCGAAGCAGCTTAAGGCCCGGCCGACACGGGCGCGTATCTCGGCAAGCGTGAACGGCTTCTGCACCACGTCGAGGATGATGCCGTTCAATTCCTCGGCGCGCTCGCGCTGGTCGGCATAGCCGGTCATCAGCATGATCTTCATCGCCGGGAACTGTTTCGCCGCCGCCGTCGCCATCTCGATGCCATCCATTTCCGGCATGCGGATGTCGGACACCACGAGATCGTAGCCGCCATGCGCCTGCCCGATCAGCGCCAGCCCTTGCGCGCCGTCGGCGGCGATAGTCACGTTGTGCCCGTCGCGCTCCAGCGCGCGGGCGGCGAGGGTGCGGACGGACTCATCGTCCTCGACGATCAGAAGCTTTGCCATGCCGAGATACATGGCGCGGAAACGTTGACTTTTTCTGAAAATTCGAACGGTCGACGGGTCGTCACGGATTCCGCTTCGAGAGTCAGGCGTCGCCCTTGACCACGCCGACGAACGGCAGTTCCCGGAACGCGTGCGCGACATCCATGCCGTAGCCGACGACGAAATAGTCGGGGCAGTCGAAGCCGACATAGTCGGCGTTGAGCGTGGTCTGGCGGCGCATGCGCTTGTCGAGCAGCACCGCGATGGCGCAGCTTTTGGCGCCGCGCGACAGCATGAGGTCGCGGGTGAAGGAAAGCGTCTTGCCGGATTCCAGGATGTCGTCGATCAAAAGCACGTCGCGTCCGACGACCTCGTTGTCGATGTCGCGCAGCACCCTGACCTCGCCGCTGGTGGTGCCGGCGCCGTAGCTGGAAATGAAGATGAACTCGACCTCGGGCGACAGGCCGACATCATGCATGGCGCGGATGAGATCGGCCGCGAAAACGAACGAGCCCTTCAGGATCGAGATCACCAGCAAGTCGTGGTAGTCGCGCCCGGCGATCTCCTTGGCGAGTTCGAGATTGCGGCGGGCAATCGCCGACGCCGAAAACAGGACCTCGATGTCCTTGCCGCGCACAACTGGCATACTTTTTTCCTTCGAAATCGCCCGCATCATCGATCGGTTTAGGTGTGTCGAGATTCAGGTCAGGCCGAGCCGAAAATAGTGGGCTCCGAGAACCGGAGCGGAGCGTACTTTTAGGTACGTGAGCACCGGCCTACGCCGGCCGTAGCCTTAATTTAACTGCCACGCCACTCCTAAGTGCTTCGACCGGCGAGTACCGGAAGCGCAGGAAACCGCCATTTGCAGGCCGGCATCACCTGAATATCAATAGACCCTAGCTGGCGAAGGTGACCGATACGGCCCTCACGCCGTTTCTAGGCACTTCGAGCCGGCTGGAAAAGCCGAATCTTTCGCCGGGCGCCAGCGAGCGGTTGGATGTCCCCAGCCTGTAGCGGATGACATTGCTGGCATTGTCGGTGACTCGGATCTCGAGCGGCGGCAGCGACTGTGCGCTTACCCCGTCATTGGCAGCCTCGCCGTCGACGAACAGGACCGGTTTAAGCCCCGAGGCGTCGATACGCGAGGTGACGCCGGAAATGCTGAACGCGCCTGCGGGCTGCGGGGTCGTCCAGAACGGGCTCTGGCGCACCAGGGCATGTCCGCCCGACACCCAGAAGGCGGCGAGCGCCATGCCGATGCCAGCGATCCAGAAGATCGGGCCGCCGCGCGAGAACCGCGCCGGCGCAGCCTCCGGCTTACGCAGCATGCCCATGCCTTCGATCGGTGGCGTCGAGGAGGTTTGTAGCGGTGCCGACGGCGCCACAGTCGGTTCCGGACGAACAGCGAGACGCGGCAGCACCACATAGTCGGCATCGACGATGTCGGCCGGCGTATCGTGCATGACGCGCTCCGGCGCCGCATTTGCCGCCCGAGCGGTCATGATTTCGCCGGAAACAGGGCGCGCGGTTCGTTTCTCAGCCATTACGGCCCCTGTGAGTCTTGGTAGCTTTTGGGTAAACGGAAATGGTTAACGCTTCCCCACCGGAACAGCCGTGAAACGTCGAAAACGAACCGAAATTAACCGGCGATTAACCATGCCGGCCGATGGTCTTTGTAGAGAACAGGCTGGCAGGACGCCGCCCAAGGTTTCAGGTCGCCGAACGTGATCCGCTTTGAAAATGTCGGCCTCCGCTATGGCATGGGTCCGGAGATCCTCCGCGACATTTCCCTGCACATTCCGGAGCGTTCCTTTCAGTTCCTGAGCGGCCCCTCCGGCGCCGGCAAGACGACCTTGCTGCGCCTGCTCTTCATGTCGCTGAAGCCGACGCGCGGCCTGATCACCATTTTCGGCAAGGACCGCTCGCGCATCTCACGCGGCGAACTGCCGCTGCTTAGGCGCCGCATCGGCGTGGTGTTTCAGGATTTCCGCCTGCTCGACCACATGACGACCTATGAGAACGTCGCGCTGCCTTTGCGCGTGCGCGGGCGCGAGGAGGCAGGCTATCGCACCGACGTGACCGAACTGCTGAAATGGGTCGGCCTCGGCGACCGCATGCATGTGCTGCCGCCGGTCTTGTCCGGCGGCGAGAAGCAGCGCGCGGCGATCGCGCGGGCGTTGATCGAGCAGCCGGAAATCCTGCTGGCTGACGAGCCGACCGGCAATGTCGATCCGCCGCTGGCGCGCCGGCTGCTGAGGCTGTTCATCGAGCTCAACCGGCTGGGCACGGCCGTGGTGATCGCCACTCACGACCTTGGCCTGATGGAGCAGGTCGATGCGCGACGCATGATTCTCGCCGGCGGAAGGCTGGATGTCTATGACTGATCTTCCGGCCGATCACCTGCACGAGGAAGCCGTCGAGACGATGCCGACTATGCGACGCGTCCAGCGCAAGATGGCGCCGATCGTGCCGGCGCAGAACATCGCCGGCCGGGCGCTGGTGCTGGTCATCGCCATCATGACCTTCCTGTCCTGCCTGACCTTCGGCGCCGTGACGCTGGTGCGCGACACCGCCTCGGTGTGGGAGAACCAGATCTCGCGCGAGGCGACGATCCAGATCAAGCCGGTCGAAGGCCTCGACATGGAGGCAGCCCTCGCGCAGGCCTCGCAGATCGCAGGCGAATTCCCTGGTGTGAAGGGCACGAAGATCGTCGACCGCGATGCGACGGCGCGCCTTTTGGAGCCGTGGCTGGGCACCGGCCTCAACATCGATGAGCTGCCGGTGCCGCGCCTCATCGTCGTCACCATCGACGAGGCCAGCCCGCCCGACTTCGCCGCCATGCGCGCCGCGATCACCCCCAAGCTGCCGAGCGCTGCGCTCGACGACCATCGCACCTGGGTCGACCGTTTGGTCGCCATGGCACATACGACGGTAACGATCGGCTTTGCCGTTCTGGCGCTGATATTGTCGGCGACCGTGCTGACGGTGGTGTTCGCCACGCGCGGCGCTATGGCCGGCAACGGGCACATCATCGAAGTGCTGCATTTCGTCGGCGCCGAGGCCCGCTTCATCGCGCGTGAATTCCGCTGGCACTTCCTGGTCACCGGCATGAAGGGCGCCGCCGCCGGAGGCGCTGCCGCCATTCTCGTCTTCATCGTCTTTTCCTGGTGGTCGTCGCGCAACATGGCAACGCCTGAGGCCGATCAGGCGA
Source organism: Mesorhizobium sp. M1E.F.Ca.ET.045.02.1.1 (assembly GCF_003952485.1). Classification (NCBI taxonomy): domain Bacteria; kingdom Pseudomonadati; phylum Pseudomonadota; class Alphaproteobacteria; order Hyphomicrobiales; family Phyllobacteriaceae; genus Mesorhizobium; species Mesorhizobium sp. M1E.F.Ca.ET.045.02.1.1. Next base: position 2,643,415 of record NZ_CP034447.1, on the reverse strand, counting down.
CCGCGCTGTTCGGCAATTTCGCCATCGGCTCCACCGGCTATCTCGGCGTCGGCCTGATGGTGCTGGTGATCGGCGCGCTGACGGCGGCGACCTCGCATGTCACGGTCGTCACCTATCTCAGCGACATCGACATCCGCCAGCCGGAGGCGGGCTGATCATGATCCGACCGGTAGGACAAAACGAAAGCCGGTTTGAAAGCACAGGCAGGACAGCGATCACAGAGTGGGCAACTGCCGTAACGCAATGTGCGCCGCCTTATCTATCAAAGGCCGCATTTCAGGGTTAACCATAGGATGTTTCAGGATTAACCTGGGATGATGGACGCGCGGGACTCGACCGGGACGGCTGGACGGATGCCAGCGGCGCTTGCGCGCGCCGCCGTGCCCGCCAGGCCCGGTCGTCTCAGGTTTGCGCTTCGTATCTGCTGCTTCTTCGTGCTTGCCCTGTTGGCGCTTTTTGCCGGCGGCTTCGGGTGGTTTGCCGACAAGGTCTCCAACATGACGACGCCGGCCAATCCGGCCAAGGCCGATGCCATCATCGTGCTTACCGGCGGCCAGTCGCGGCTCGACGCCGCGATGGATCTCTTAGCGTCGGGCAAGGGCGAGCGGCTCTTGATCAGCGGCGTCCACCCCTCGGCCAGCCGCCGTCAGTTGCAGGCGGCGATGGGCGGTGACAAGCAGTTGTTCTCCTGCTGCGTCGACATCGACCGAGCCGCGCTCGACACGGTCGGCAACGCCGAGGAAAGCGCCAAATGGGTGGAAAGCCACGCCTATGGCAGCGTCATCCTCGTCACCAACAATTATCACATGCCGCGAAGCCTGCTCGAGATGGGCCGACTGCTGCATGGCGCCAGGCTCGAACCCTATCCGGTGGTCAACACCAATCTCGGCAAGGGCGGCTGGCTGACCAAGCCGGAGGCGTTGCGCGTGCTGCTCACCGAATACAGCAAATATGTGCTGGCGCTGGCGCGCGGCATCGTTCCGCTGCGCCCAAGCGCCGAGGGCATCACGCTCGCGGAAGCCTCGGTGGCCAAGGACGAAAAGCAGCCGAGCCACGTTATCCCGTAGCTGCTCCTCCACGCAGGCGCGCGACTTCCTGCTCGAGGCTTGCAATGCGCCGGTCGCGTTCGGCAAGGGCCGCAGCCACGTCCGCCGCCTCGAAGCGCTGCGGAATATGCTGGGGGCAATTGGCATCCCAGGCGCTGACCGTGAACAGGATCGCCTGTTCCGGTCGCGCTTTGTAGTCTGCCGGCATCAGCCTTGCCGTCAGCGCCGCATCGTCCTCGACGACGCGCGCCTTACCCCAGATCTTGATGCGCTGCCGAAGCATGTAGTCGATCAGGAACAGGAAGGCCTGGCCATTGTCCTGCAAATTGCCCTGAGTGATGAACTGGCGGTTGCCGGAAAAATCGGCAAAGCCGATCGTGTGCTCGTCCAGCACCTTGAGGAAGCCGGCAGGGCCGCCGCGGTGCTGGATATAGGGCTGGCCCTCGCCATTGGCCGTCGCCAGGAACACGCTGGTCTGCGCCTCGATGAAGGCAGCGAGATCGGGCGTGATTGTAGCGCGCCAGCCGCCGCGCTCCTCGACGCGCGCATAGGCCTCGCGTGACCCCTTGCGGGACTGGATCGCCTTGACGGTGGGCGTGAAGGCCACATCGCTGGTAAAGGCATTCATGGCGGCGCTCCTCGGACGAACTGGCATGGCATTTAGCTACTTCCACGATCCGGATGCAGAGGGCATACTTGCAATCCATCTTTCCATTTTATGGAAGAATCATGGATCGCCTCGACGCCATGTCCCTGTTCGTCGCCACAGTGGAGGCCGGCAGTCTTTCCGCCGCCGCGCGGCGCGCCGGCATGCCGCTGGCGACCGTCAGCCGCAGGCTTTCCGATCTGGAGAAGCACCTCAAGACGCGCCTGCTCAACCGCTCGACGCGCCGGCTCGCTTTGACTGACGCCGGCCAGTCCTATCTGGCCGCTTGTCGCCGCATCCTTGGCGAGGTGAGCGAGGCCGAGCGCGCCGCCGCCGGCGAATATACGAACCCGACCGGCGAACTGGTCGTCACCGCGCCGGTCGTCTTCGGCCGCCTGCATGTGCTGCCTGTCGTCACTGCTTTTCTGGACGCCTATCCCGACGTCGACATCCGCCTGACGCTGTCCGACCGGATCATCCAATTGGTCGAGGAACATGTCGACCTCGCCGTGCGCATAGGCGAGCTGCCGGATTCAGCCATGGTCGCAAAGCGCATCGGCTCGATCCGCCGCATCGTCTGCGCCAGTCCGGCCTATCTCGCCGGAAACCGCACGCCGATCGAACCGCGCGATCTCGCGGGCCACAACTGCATAACCTTCGAAGGGCTTGCCTCCCCCGCGACATGGAGTTTCGTCAGCGGCAAAAGCGAAATCGCGGTCCCGGTCCGCTCACGGCTGCGGGTCAACACCGCCGAGGCGGCAATCGACGCGGCGATCGCCGGTCTCGGCCTGACGAAGGTGCTGTCCTATCAGGCGGATGCCGCCGTCCGCGCGGGCACGCTTCGTGTGGTGCTGGAGTCGTTCGAGCCGCCGCCATGGCCGGTCAATCTCGTGCATGCCGGCCAGGGCCTGCTGCCGGTGAAGCTGCGCGCCTTCCTCGATTTCGCAGCGCCGCGCCTGAAGGAGCGGCTGGCGCGGTCATTGTAGAGACGCGACCGCCGCGCCGTTTCCTTTTTGCCCGCGCTTGGTGTAACCAACGCACACTTCCACACCGGGCCCTTTCCCGCATGCTTTACATCCGCTCGCTGGCGTTCAACCTCGCCTTCTATCTCAGCCTGGTCGTCCAGATGATCTTCTGGACGCCCTTCTATTTCCTGTCGCCGCGCCACCGCGCCTGGTTCGTGCCGAAATTCTGGTCGCGCACGTCGATGTGGCTCTACGACAAGATCGCCGGCACCAGGAGCGAAATCACGGGCGTCGAGAACCTGCCCGACGGGTCTTTCATCCTGGCGCCGAAGCATCAGTCCTTCTGGGACGCGATCGCCTTTTTTCCTTATCTCGACGACGCGTTGTACATCCTGAAGCGGGAGCTGACCTGGATCCCCTTCTTCGGCTGGTACATCATGAAGATGCGCATGATCCCGGTCGACCGCGGCAACCGCTCGAAGGCGCTGAAGGCGGTCGTTGCCGCCACGAAGGCGGAGATGGCGCGCAATCCCCGCCAGCTCATCATCTACCCCGAAGGCACCCGCCGCCCGCCGGGCGCCGAGCCCTCCTACAAATACGGCATCGTCGAGCTCTATACCCAGCTCGGCGTCCCGGTGGTGCCGGTCGCCCATGTCGCCGGCCTCTACTGGCCGCGCCGCAAATTCCTGCGTTTCCCCGGCACCATCAAGGCCCGCTTCCTGCCGCCGATCCCGCCCGGGCTCGACAAGGAGGAATTCATGCAGCGGCTGATCGGCGAGACGGAAGCCGCCTGCGACGAGCTGCTGGTCGAAGCCTCGCGCGCGCCGAACCCGCCGCCTCTGCCGCCGACGGCGGTGAAGCGGCTGGCGGAACTTGGCACCGCGGCAACGACGAAAGCCTGACCCTCACGGCATCGCCGCCAAGGCGGTGGTCAGCACCAGCGTCGCCGCGAAAACCAGGTTGATAGCCCGCGACGCCAGCGGATTGCGCAGCAGCCGCGCGAAAACCGTTCCGGCGAGAAGCCACACGACATGGATGGCGACGATCATCGCTGCCAGTACCAGCAGCCTGGCCGGCAGGCCGAGCACATCGCCTTGCGCCGAAGCGCCGGCGAACACGGCGCCGATCGCCACATAGGCTTTCGGGTTGGCGACGGCGAGCATGAAGCCGCCAGCGAAGGTGGGACGCGCCGCCTTGTTTCCTCCTTCGGCAAGCGGCGGCGCCGTCGCGATCCTGAAGGCAAGGTAGAGGATGTAGGCGGCCGAAGCGGCTGTCAGCAAAGGCGTCAGCCCCGGCATCGAGGCGAGCACGCCGACCAGGCCGACAGCCACCATGAGAAGCACGGCGACCGTACCAAGAACCACGCCCGAGGTGTAGCGCAGCGAGCGCCGCAGCCCGAAGGCGGCCCCAATGGCGGTGACGCTGATCGTCGCCGGACCGGGACTGCCCATGACGACGGCGGCCGCAACCACCAGAGCCAGCAATTGCTGCCAGGGCTGCGCTCCAGACAGATTTACTCCGGCCATGCCGAACCCCAATTCCTGCCGCGATACGGCAGGAATTATCGCGGGGTTCCCCGCAAGGTCTTGGATGATCGTGCGTCGCCTTACGGTCCTAAGGGTTAAGGCGTGTTGAGATTCAGGTCAGGCCGAGCCGGAGTCGAAGACGGGCGCGAAGCGACCAAACTGGGCGGGTTCCGAGAACCGGAGCGGAGCGTACTTGAAGTACGTGAGCACCGGCCTACGCCGGCCGTAGCCTTAACTGCCACACCACTCACGAGTGCTTCGGCCGGCGAAGGCCGGAAGCGCAGGAAGCCGGCATTTGCAGGCCGGCATCACCTGAATATCAGCACGCCTTAGGCGCTGGCCCGGTCGAGCGCGGCGATGTCATCGGCGGAAAGCTTGAGCGACGCGGCGCGGATCAGGCTGTCCATCTGGGCGGATGTCGTGGCGCTGGCGATCGGCGCGGTGATGCCTGGGCGCGCCATGATCCAGGCAAGCGCCACTTCCGCCTGCTTGGCCGAGTGGCGCCCGGCCGCGGCATCGAGCGCGGAGAGGATGCGCATGCCGCGCTCGTTGAGATATTCGGCCACGTCTTCGCCGCGCTCGCTCTGGCCGAGATCGGCCTTGCCGCGGTATTTGCCGCTCAGGAACCCCTTGGCGAGGCTGAAATAGGTGATGACGCCCAGGCCCTCCGCCTTGCAGAGGTCGAGCAGCGCGCCGTCCAGCGAGGAGCGGTCGTACAAATTGTATTCGGGCTGCAGCACCTCATAACGAGGCAGGCCCCGCAAGCTGGCGACGTCGAGCGCCGCGCGCAATTGCCCGGCATCGAGGTTGGAGCAGCCCGGATAGCGGATCTTGCCCTTTTCGAGCAGGCGCTGATAGGCGCCGAGCGTTTCCTCGTAAGGCGTGGCCGGGTCCGGCCAATGCGACAAATAGAGGTCGATGACATCGGTCTGCAGCCGCTTCAGCGATTGATCGACCGCCTTCTCGATATAGGCCGCGGACAAATCCCGCCTGCCCTGCCCCATGTCGGAACCGACCTTGGTGATGACGACTATTCTGTCGCGGTTGCCGCGGCTCTTCATCCAGTTGCCGATGATGGTTTCGGATTCGCCGCCCTTGTTGCCCGGAGCCCAGCGCGAATAGGCGTCGGCGGTGTCGACGGCATTGAAGCCGGCCTCGGCAAAGCGGTCGAGGAGGTCGAAGGACGTCTTCTCGTCGGCGGTCCAGCCGAACACGTTGCCCCCCAGAACCAGCGGCGCGATGGAAAGGTCGGTGTGACCGAGACGGCGTTTCTGCAAGATTGATCTCCGTGATGCTGGGATGGGCCGGAACGCCCAAGGGGGGAATGGATTGCCGATAAGCTAGGTCGTGCCCTGCCGAGGTCAAAGGCATGGTTTTGCTTTTTGATCGGGCCAGGCCGTCACGAAGGCGCTACCCGCCGCCCCACCTGCTCCAGCCAGTGGTCGCGAATGCCAAGCGCCTCCAGGTGTTCGAGCGTGCTCAAGACATAGTCTTCGTTCCTGCCCGATTGACCGACGGCGCCGCGCACGACTGCCGCGGCATGGCTGGCGTCGAGGCCGCCGGCATATTGCTCATGCGCGCGATCGACGATGTAGGCGACCGCCTCGACCGTTCGGCCTCCTCCCGCCGCGTTCCCATCGAGCCGGACATCGAGCATGCGTTCGAGATAGACGTTGGTCACCAGCTCGCGTTCGCGCAGATAGGAAAGCACTTCGTTCCGCAAGTCGCCGGGCACGCGAAAGGCGAGGCCGATGCAGGAGCCGCCTCGGTCGAGGCCCAGCACCAGGCCCGGTCTTTCACGCGTGCCGCGATGCACGAAGGAATAGACGCAAAGCGACCGGCGATAGCCGTAAAGACGGGCGCGCCGCGTCTCGACATGTGCGAATCCCGGCCGCCAGATCAGCGACCCATAGCCAAAAACCCAAAAATCGCCCATATCGCCAAGCCTGATCGCACTCGAGTGACGACATCGCACCAGTAAGGTGCTTCTTCTGTCCCCGCTGTTGTGCGTGGAATTAACAGCCCGCTCGCTGCACGAGGGGTAACGAGAGCCGCAGCATGACGTCAAGTGACGAGCGATCGCGCAAACCTCGCCGCCGGCTGTTCTGGCTTGCCGCGTTCATCCTGGTGCTGTTCGCGCTCTACAGCGCCGGCTGGTTCTACCTCGCCGGCCGGGTCAAGACCGAGGCCGACCAGGCATCGGCTAAACTCGAGGCCAAAGGCATCGCCGCCGGCTGCGCCAACCTTGCCGTCAGCGGTTATCCGCTGAGCTTCACTGTCTCCTGCGACAGCCTGGCCTATCAGGATGACGCCAAGAACATCGCCGCCTCCACCGGCAACTTCAATGCCGTCGCCCAGATCACGCAGCCATTGTCGCCGGCGGCCGATGTCAGGGGACCACTCAGAACCTTGGCGCCAGGCATGCCGCCGCTTTGGATCGACTGGGACAAGCTGCACGCGACGGTCAGGCTGTCCTGGCCCCTGCCCCGACGCGTTTCGCTGCAGGCCGAAGGATTGTCGGGCCAGACCGACCCGGCAGATGATTCCGATCCGGCCGAGCTGTTCTATGCGGCAAGGGCCGCCGGGCAGTTGGAACCCAAGGGCCAGGATGTGACCTATACCGGCAGTTTCGCCGATCTCGAGATCGACGCCGACGCGATCGGCGGGCGAGCGCTGCCGGCGCTTGACGGCGGCGGCGAGGCGACAGTGAAGAATGGCGTCGCGCTGATCGCGGCGCCGCCGAAAAGCCTGCGCGGCCAGTCGGTCGACATCGCCAAGCTCGACCTGTCGTCGGGGACGGCGCGCCTGACGGTGTCCGGGCCAATCTCTGTCGACGCCGAAGGCCTGATCGACGCTAATCTCACGATCAAGCTCAAGGACCCCAAGGCGGTGGCGGCCATCCTTGCCGGCGCCATTCCCGAGCATAAAAGCGAGATCGAGCAGGGCTTTGCCGGCATTGCCATGCTCGGCAGCGAGCCGTCCATGCCGCTCAAGGTCGTCAAGGGCAAGGCTTCGCTCGGCTTCATCCCGCTCGGCAAGATCAAGCCGGTCGATTAAGGACTGCAATGGCGGGCCCGGTCAAACTGCTCAGCGTCGGCGCATTCACCCTCGACACGATCCTGCGCGTCGACCAGCTTCCCACGCATCAGGGCAAGTTCATCGCCAGCGACGGCGTCCAGATCGCCTCCGGCATGGCGACGAGCGCCGCCTGCGCCGCGCATCGCCTCGGCGCCCACGTGTCGCTTTGGGCGAGCGCGGGAGACGATGCAGTCGGCGACCGGTTGATTGCCGAGATCGAGGCGGAAGGCGTCGACTGTAGCCTGGTCCGCCGCGTCGCCGGCGCGCGCTCGGCGCTGGCCGCGATCCTGGTCGATGCCCATGGCGAGCGCATGATCGTGCCGTTCTACGACGGACAAGCTCAGGCCGACCCAAACACGCTGCCGCTTGCCGATCTTTCCGCCTTCGACGCCGTGCTGGTGGATGTGCGCTGGCCGGGCGCCGCCGCACTTGCCTTGACGGCAGCCCGGGACGCGGGTTGTCCGGCGATCCTCGACGCCGATACAGCACCGGTCGAGGTGCTGGAGCGGCTCTTACCTTTAGCCTCGCATATCGTCGCCTCGGAACCTGCGGCGCGCATCGTCTGCGGCCACGCGCTCGACCCGGAAAGCGCCTGCGCCGATCTTGCTTCGCGCACCGACGCCTTTGTCGCGGTGACCGGAGGCGCTGCCGGAACCTGGTGGCATGACCGGGAAAGCGGCCGCGTCCGACATGTCGAGGCGCCGAAGGTCAAGGCTGTCGACACGCTGGCCGCCGGCGACGTCTTCCACGGTGCTTTTGCCGTCGGCCTTGCCGAAGCGATGCCGCCCGAAAAGGCGCTGCGCTTTGCCAGCGCCGCCGCCGCGCTCAAATGCCTGCGTTTCGGCGGCCGGCTCGGCGCCCCTGACCGGGCCGAAACGCTGGCGATGATGGCGGCCCACCGGCCGCCAGCGCAACAGAGCCGTGAAGGCTGCTGAGATTCAGGTTTTGATGTCGGGGTGCTCGACCGCCTGGCGTCCGAAATCCGGCACGTCGATGTCCTGGCCGGCCTCGATGATCGAGCGGCGGATGGCGCGCGTGCGGGTGAAGAGGTCGAACAGTTTTTCGCCGTCGCCCCAGCGGATCGCCCGCTGCAGCGAGGCCAGATCCTCCGAGAAGCGCGCCAGCATCTCCAGGATCGCGTCCTTGTTGTGCAGGCACACGTCGCGCCACATGGTCGGGTCGGAGGCCGCCAGACGGGTGAAGTCGCGGAAGCCGGAAGCGGAATATTTGATGACTTCCGTCTTGGTCACCGATTCCAGGTCGTCGGCGGTGCCGACGATGTTGTAGGCGATGATGTGCGGCAGATGCGAGACGATGGCCAAGGTCATGTCGTGATGCTGCGGGTCCATCGTGTCGATGTTGGAGCCGCAGCGCCGCCAGAACTCCGACAGCTTCTCCAGCGCCTCCGGGTCGGTGCCCGGCAGCGGCGTGAAGATGCACCAGCGGTTGTCGAAAAGATCGGCGAAGCCGGCATCCGGCCCCGATTTTTCCGTGCCGGCCAGCGGATGGCCGGGGATGAAATGCACGCCCTCCGGCACATGCGGCTCGATCTGCGCGATCACCGAGGCCTTGGTCGAGCCGACGTCGGTGAGGATCGCGCCCTTCTTCAGTGCCGGCGCGATCTCGGCGGCGACCGCGCCGGACGATCCGACCGGCACCGAGACGATGACGAGATCGGCGTCGCGCGCCGCTTCCTTGGCCTCGGTCGTGTAGGAATCGCCGAGACCGAGTTCCTCGGCTCGCTTGAGGGTCGACTTGCTGCGCGTCGCGATGGCGATATGGCGCCCCAGGCCCTCGCGCCGGATGACGCGGGCGAGCGACGAGCCGATCAGGCCGATGCCGACCAGCGCTATTCTTTCGAACATCGGTGATGTCATGGTGCTCTAGCTTTTCAGGAAAGTCGTCAGCGCTTCGACGACGCCGCGGTTGGCCTCTTCGGTGCCGATGCTCATGCGCAGCGCGTTGGGAAAGCCGTAGCCGGTGACGCGGCGCAGGATATAGCCGCGCGCGCTCAGATAGTCGTCCGCGGCCGCCGCCGAATGCCTCTTGTCGTCGGGAAAATGGATCAGCACGAAATTGCCGACGCTGGGCGTCACGCGCAGCCCGAGCAGGGTCACCTGTTCGCTGACCCAGGCCAGCCATTTCTCGTTGTGTGCCACGCTGCGCTCGACATGGGCGCGGTCACGGATCGCCGCGATCCCCGCCTCGATCGCGGTCGCGTTGACGTTGAAGGGACCGCGCACCCGATTGATCGCGTCGACGATATGCGCCGGCCCATACATCCAGCCGATGCGCGCGCCGCCGAGGCCGAGCTTGGAGAAGGTGCGGGTCATGACGACGTTCTCGGAACTGCCCGCCAGCTCGATGCCGGCTTCGTAGTCGTTGCGCCGCACATATTCGGCATAGGCCGCGTCGAGCACCAGAAGCACGTTCTTCGGCAGCGCCGCGTGCAGCCGGCGCACCTCCTGGAACGGCACATAGGTGCCGGTCGGATTGTTGGGGTTGGCAAGGAATACGATTTTCGTACGCGGCGTGACGGCGGCCAGGATCGCGTTGACGTCGGCGCGCTCGTCGGTTTCCTTGACCGCCACCGGCTTGGCGCCCGCCGCCTGGATGTAGATCTTGTAGACCATGAAGGCATGTTCGGTGAACACGGCTTCGTCTCCGGGCGCCAGATATGTCTGCGCCAGGAGGCCCAGGATCTCGTCGGAGCCGTTCGAGCAAATGATGTTTGCCGGGTTGAGGCCATGCACCTCGGCGATCGCCTCGCGCAGCCGGCGGGCGGAGCCGTCGGGATAGACGTCGAGCTTCGCCGCCACCTCGCGCGCGGCCTCGATCGCCTTCGGCGAGGGCCCGAGCGGATTCTCGTTGGACGACAGCTTGTAGACCTTCGTCACGCCGGCGGGCGCGGTGCTCTTTCCCGGCACATAGGCCTCGATGTCCATGATACCCGCGCGGGGCGTCGGACGTGGCTGATCCTGCTTCATGTCACAAATCCGTCGAGAAGGCCTTATTCTGGGCCGCAGCGGGAATACAGGCCGTGACTGGCAATGTCGAGAGGTCTGCCGCATGTCGCCCAAAAGTGTGCAGCGGTTCTGAGACAACGACATGCATCAAAAACAAAGGCTTAAAGCGTAGCGCGTGTATCCGTTTCAGCGCGATGCGCTTTTAGCCAAGTACCGGCGTCAATCGTCGCGGCTGACAACCCGGGCTTTGCGCGCCTGCTGGAGTTGCAGGATTCCACGGCGCAGTTGGTCGAACAAAGCCGGCGGTAGCATTCCATAGGCATAGCTGCCATCGGAACGCTGTCGAACATCATAGCCGGGCCAAAGGAAACGGTTCAATTCATCAAGGCGCAGCCAATGCCGGCCGCCGTCGAGGCCAAGGGTCCGACATACCGCCGGCGGAATCTCGATCGATGCGGAACTATCGGATGGCGGGCGATGCGTAATCGGTGCCACTATCGTGCGGATGTGACCATCCGCCTCACGGGGCGTGGCGACAACGATCGCGCAAGGGCGATCCTTAGCACCTTCGACATCGCCACGGTCGTGTTCAGTGCTCCAAAGAAAACTATAGCGAATGACGAGACCCGGCCTTGGAACCGGCAGCGTCACTTCGGCTCCACGCCATATTCGGCAGTCTCGATGGAGGCGATCGTGTCCTCATCCAACTCGCCCACGATCAGGATTTCGCGCTCGCGGCGCTTCAGCAATTCGTAGTGCTCGAATTCGGCGGCAGAGAGATACGCCCCGACAATCCGGCCATGACTGGTCACATTGATGACCTTCTTGGCGATGGCTTCGTCCTGATACTTCGCGAAATTTCGGGCGAAATCGCTCGCTGGAACTGCGGTGTTGCGTGGCATGTCTGCCTCCATCTGATGCCAGAGAGCGGTCAAGCGACCGAAATAGATCGTGCAGATAGCCGCTAACCTATTATATGTAATCTGCGCAAATTACGCAAGATTGGCGCGCCATACCGCTGCCGTTGACGTTCGTATTCCGCAGACGTAGAAGAGCAATGAACTTCCGTGGTGATTTGGCCGGTCGGCTTGCAGCCACGTTAAACAATTCGCTAAAGGGCCGTTTGCAACCTGTAACCGGCTTTGCGAAGGCAAGCCGGTTTTTTGTTGTCCGCTGCCGGCCGGACACCGCATCTGTGAAGTCGATGCGGACTGGATGGGGAATGGGATGGCCGCTCAGCGCGCTGCAAGGACCAACAACGAGGCCGACCATCCGTCGAGCCCGGTTTTGCAGCTCGGCCCCGACAAGCCGCTGAAGCTCGATGCGGGCACGGTGCTGTCGCCCTTCCAGATCGCTTACCAGACCTACGGCACGCTCAACGACGCCCGTTCCAACGCCATCCTCGTCTGCCACGCGCTGACCGGCGACCAGCATGTCGCCAACACCAATCCGGTGACCGGCAAGCCGGGCTGGTGGGAGGTGCTGATCGGTCCCGGCAAGATCATCGACACCAACCGTTTTTTCGTCATCTGCTCCAACGTCATCGGCGGCTGCCTCGGCTCCACCGGCCCCGCCTCGACCGATCCGGCGACAGGCAGGCCTTATGGCCTCGACCTGCCGATCATCACCATCCGCGACATGGTGCGCGCGCAGCTCATGCTGGTCGACCATTTCGGCATCGAGAAGCTGTTTTGCGTGCTTGGCGGCTCGATGGGCGGCATGCAGGTGCTGGAATGGGCCGCCAGCCATTCGGAGCGCGTGTTCTCGGCGCTGCCGATCGCCACCGGCGCCCGCCATTCCTCGCAGAACATCGCCTTCCACGAGGTCGGGCGGCAGGCGGTCATGGCCGATCCGGACTGGCACGGCGGCAAATATCTCGATTTCGGCAGGCGCCCGGAAAAGGGGCTCGCCGTGGCGCGCATGGCGGCGCATATCACTTACCTCTCGGAAGCAGCGCTGCATCGCAAATTCGGCCGCAACCTGCAGGACCGCGAGGCGCTGACCTTCGGTTTCGACGCCGATTTCCAGATCGAAAGCTATCTGCGCCATCAGGGCATGACCTTCGTCGATCGTTTCGACGCCAACTCCTATCTCTATCTGACCCGCGCGATGGACTATTTCGACCTCGCCGCCGACCATGGCGGGCGCCTGGCCGATGCCTTCGGCGGCACCAAGACACGCTTTTGTCTTGTGTCCTTCACAAGCGACTGGCTGTTCCCGACGGGAGAGAGCCGCTCGGTCGTCCATGCGCTCAATGCTGCCGGCGCCTCCGTCTCCTTCGTCGAGATCGAGACCGATCGCGGCCACGACGCCTTCCTGCTCGACGAGCCGGAACTGTTCGCGGCCATCCACGGCTTCATTGCCTCCGCAGCCCGCGCCAGGGGGCTCAGCCTGTGAGCGGCTCGCGATCCCTGATGCATCTCACCCAAAAGTGCGCAGCGGTTTTGGGAGAGCGACATGCATCAAAACAAAGATCGGAAGTGTGCCCATGAGCGTCAACCGCGCCCAGCGCGTCGATCTCGACGTCGTCAGCAATCTCATTCCGCCGAATTCGCGCGTCCTCGATGTCGGCTCGGGCGACGGCGTGCTTCTGGAGCTGTTGCAGGAGACCAAGCAGGTCGACGGCCGCGGCATGGAACTGTCGCAGCGCGGCGTCAATGAATGCGTGGCGCGCGGCCTCAGCGTCATCCAGGGCGATGCCGACAAGGATCTCGGATTCTACCCCGACAAGGGCTTCGATTTCGTCGTGCTGTCGCAGACCCTGCAGGCGACCCGCAATCCAAAGCTGGTGCTCGACGAGCTGCTCCGGATCGGCAACCGCGCCATCGTCTCCTTCCCCAATTTCGGCCACTGGCGGGTGCGCTTCTCGCTGCTGATCAAGGGCCGGATGCCGGTCACCAAGGACCTGCCCTATTCCTGGTACGACACGCCGAACATCCACTTCTGCACCATCCGCGACTTCGTCAATCTGTGCGAGGAGCTTGGCGCTACCGTCGAGAAGGCGACCGCGCTCGACGCCAACGGCCAGAAGATCGGTCTGTCGATGCCCTGGTGGTTCTGGAACTTCTTCGGCCAGCAAGCGGTGTTTTTGTTGAGGCGATAGGCTCATCGTTGACGGCGGGGCCCAGAGCCTTATAGCGATATGGCTCAGGCAAACTGATTGCGCAACGATGGTCGACAAACGTCCAACCTATTCAATTGTCGTAGAGATGGAAAATGCCCAGTTCATAGACTGGGACGAGATGGGCGTCGGGCTGACCGCCTTGGCGCGCGAGATCGCTGTGGTCTCCTCAACCGGCTTCGCCAGACCGAAAGTCGTTATCTCTCATGCCGGACAAAATGCGGACACCTCATCGTTGCAAAGCCGCATCGAGGCAGAAGCGCCGCAGCTGACACAGGTAGCCGAAGTGACCTTCACGGCCTGCCCCAGCGGCCGGTACTACGAACTCAAGAACCATGGCGTGCGTTTGGCTGAAGGAAAAATCGTCGTCTTCATGGATTCCGACACGGTTCCCCAGCAGGGTTGGCTCTCAGCCCTGCTGGCGCCCTTTCACGATGCCGAACCCATCTGCGTGAACGGCCATACCTACCTTTCGTACGACGATTTCTTTTCGCGGACCTTCGCCTTGATCTGGTTCTTCCCGATGGCCCAGGGGGACGAAAGGTTTGCTTCGAAACGTGCGATCAATGCCAACAACGTTGCCTTTCGACGCGACTGGATTGCCAGCCATCCGTTCCCGGCACACAACGGCTTCAAGGTGTCCTGCACGCTGCTGATGCATCAGCTTTGGCGCGAGGGTCATAGAATCGTCAATGTCGATGCGCGCGCCTATCACTACTCGCCGCGGGGCTGGCGGTTCTTTTGTTGGCGCGCGCTGGTGACCGGCAGGGACGCCGACCGGAAATTCGTCGCGCTTCATGCCCCCAACCGCAGCCAGCGGATCGCGAAGTCGTTCAGCCGATGGGGGACCATGTCGTGGCGCACGACACGACGCGTGATAAGTCATGCGTCGCAGACGGGCATGCCGCCTTGGCAGATTCCGTTTTCGCTGGCGGTAGGGCTGGCCTTTTATACCTTGGCATTTTTCGGCCAATTCAGCCTGGCAGCCCGCCTCGTTCGCGACGAGATCGAAACCGTGCCTGACTTCGTCGGGCACAGTTGAGAATAAATCGCCTGCAAGTGTTGCATTCAAACTGCCTGACTTTGGGGAAATTCGCTCTGACCTTGGGCCGAAGCGACGCTTCAGATGACATAGATCACTCTTTTCTGTAACATTTCGCGAATCCATCCGGGGGCGGACAGGGAGAGGTAGGTACAAGATCCATCTGGATATCGTTTATCCGCCCCGTGACGAAAGTTAGATGCCGACCGCTTCCGACACAGCCCCGCTGATCACCGTGATCACGCCGACCCATAACCGGCGCAGCCAGGTCGTGCGTGCCGTGGAAAGCGTTCTTGCCCAGACATTTACCCGCTTCGAGCACATTGTCGTCGATGACGGCTCGACCGACGGGACTGCCCAGGCCCTGGCCGAAATTCGCGATCCCAGACTGGTCTACGTCGGCGCGAAATGGCGAGGCGCCAATGCGGCGCGCAACGCGGGCATCGAGCGCGCGCGGGCGCCGATCGTCACCTTCCTCGATTCGGACGATGTCTACCTGCCGGATCGCCTTGACCGGACGCTGCCGCACTTCGACAGGAACCCTTCGCTCGAAGTGCTGATCAGTTCCTTCATCTCGGTGAAGGGCAACCGCAGCACCAAATGCATCAATCGCCAGGCCTTGCTCGACAAAAGCACGCTGCAGCGCGCCCTGGTCTCGCAGACGATCTTCATTGCCGGCTCGGCGATCACCGCCCGGCACGACTCGCTGCTTGCGATCGGCGGTTTTGACAGCGACATCACGCGCATGCAGGACCGCGAGCTGCTGCTGCGTTTTGCCAACCGCGGCGGCGCCTTGCTGTCGGAGGATATCGACTGGAAGAAGTACAATTCGGAAAATTCGATTTCCGGCCGCCGCGACGGTTATGTCGAGGCTTATGCCAACCTGATCGGCAAACACCCTTACATCGCCGACCGCTATCCCGACGTGCCGCCCTATATGATCGCGCGGCAGATCATCGCCGACATCCTCAAAGGCAGGCTGCCACAGGCCTTTTCCGGCTATCTCGCCAACCGGTCGTCCAAGGCGCTCGGCTACTCGCCGACCGAACTGGTACGTGGCTATGTCGTCGGCCGGCGCTGGCGCCGCGATTGCTATGACGAGTTCCGCGCCAAATATGGCGCCCGAGCGGCCTGAGCGCCTGGCTTAAAAGAGGTCCTCAGCGGTCCAGTTCCGGGAAATACGGATCGGAAAACCGTCGCCGCAGGCGCTCGCCAAGCAGGCAGTCGGTCGGCGCCTCCGCATCGACGCGAATCCTTCTGGCATCACCGATGCCGCTCACCTCCTGGATCAGCTTGCGGCGGATCGCGGTCGAGAATTCGGACGCCGCATAGATCGGCAGCACGAACGAGCCGGGCCCGCCGGTGACGCAATCGGCGTAGTAGCGATCGAGATGGCTGACGCTCGGCGAAGGACTGATCAGGATCGGCAGGCCGTTAATGATCATGCCCTTGGCTAAAGCGGCATCGCGAGTCACAGCGACGGGCAGCCCGGCATTGTTGGGCCCGTCCCCCGATATGTCGATGACCCGGCGCGGCGCCGAAAAGCCGTTTTTCTCCAAAAGCCCGGCGCCGAAGCCGAGAGCACCCGAGATTGAGGTGCCGCGAAAGCTCCGGAACGGCCGGCCCGCGATCTTGTCGGCAAAGGCGTTGGCGCTGTCTGCGCCGTCAATGATCTGCCAGGCGATCACGCCGTCGTCGCGTACGACGCCCGCCCATTCGAAATAGGCGAGCGCGACGCGACCGCTTTGCCCCGAACGCACCGCGTTGATGAAGTCGGGATGGCGCAGCGCCTCGACATAGCCGGCGCGCTGCAAGGCGAACTCGCCTTCGTCCATCGATTGCGAGATATCGACAGCCAGCACGAGCTCGACATCGACCGGGGCGCCGTCGTCAATCGCGGGCATTGGCGCAGCCTCGGCGCAGGCAAGGCAGGCAAGCAGGCTGAGCAGCTTCGGCATGGCGAGCTCCGACCACACCGGGATTCTTCCCCGCGATCGCGGCGAAATAAAGCTATTTTTTGCGATGGGCGGCAACTGGTGGAGGTTCGATCGCCCCGGCGCGCAGGCGGGCCGGCTTCAGCGCCGATCCGCCGCTGTCCTTGATGATAGTGAGCGCCCGCGGGAAGAACTGGATGTTGTGCAGACCGCGCCCGATATTGAGGATGGCGGCATCCGGCAGCCGGGCCTGCAGCATCGCCAGCACGCGTCGTAACGTGGCGCCGTCGAACGTATCCAGCGCTTCGTCGATGATCACCCATTTCGGCTTCCTCAGCGCGAGCCGGGCAAAGGCGAGCAGCCGCTGTTCGTCGTCGGCCAGTTCATGCTCCCAGCGCGCCGAACGGTCGAGCTGGGACGACAGGCGCTCCAGGCCGACTTCGCCGAGCACCGCCGATATCTCGGCATCGTCGACGTTGACGCCTTCGGCATGGTTGAGCACATCGCGCAGCGTGCCGAGCGGGAAATAGGGCGTGCGCGGCACGAAGAACGGCGTCTCCCCGGCCGGCATGCCGATGCGGCCGCATCCCCAAGGCCAGAGGCCGGCGATGGCGCGGAAGAACAGCGTCTTGCCGGCGCGCGGATCGCCGGTGATCATGACGCGCTCTCCGGCCTTTATCTCGACGGCCGTTTCGGCAAGCCTGGTGCAGCCGTCGGGCGACGCGACTTCGAGTTTGTCGAATGTCAGCGTGCCATTCGCGTTCTCGCCCAACTCGATACAGCTTTCCTTGGCATGCAGGATATCGGTTTCGCCAAGCGCGATGCGGAAGTCGGCGACGCGCATCAGCGTTGCCCGCCAGTCGGCGATGGCGCCGATGTTGTTGATGAACCAGCGCAGCGAGGAATTCACCTGGTTGAAGGCGCCGACCGCCATCATCAATCCGCCGAAGCTGATGTCGCCCGCGAAATAGACCGGCGCCGCGACAAGGATCGGCGCCACCACGGTGATCCAGCCATAGGCATCGGTGACCCAGGACAGGTTGATCTGGGCGCTGTAGATGCGCCGCATGGCGCCGAGCACGGTGCCGAGATCGAGCTCGAGCTGCCGCCTGGCATCCGCCTCGCCATGGGCGAGCGCGATGGCGTCGACATTCTCGTTGACGCGAACCACGGAGGAGCGCAGCTCCGCCTCGCGCGTGTAGCGATCGCTGTTGAAGCGGATCAGCGGCCTGCCCACCAGCCAGCTCAGCCAGGAGGCGATGCCGGCATAGAGGATCGCCGCCCAGACCATGTAGCCGGGTATCGCCAGCGAATGGCCGCCGACATGGAAGACGAAGCCGGAGGAAAGTTCCCACAGCACGCCGATGAAGGACACAAGCAGGATAAAGGATTGCAGCAGGCCGACCCCGAGATCGGTCGAAAGGTCGGAGAGATGCCCGGCGTCCTGCTGCATGCGCTGGTCGGGATTGACGCTGATGGCGCCCGCATGGGTGAGCCGGAAGGCGCGCGCCGGCCGCATCCATTCATCGATCAGGTCCAGCGTCAGCGCTTCGCGCAGCCTCAGCCGGATCGTCTGGTTGAGCCAGGTCTGGCCGACATTGAGCACCAGCAGGCTGCTGGCAATTCCGGCAAAGACCATCAGCTGGTGCAGGAAACCCGGCAGGTCGCGCCGCGCCAGGGCGTCGAAGAAAGGCTGGTTCCAGCGGTTGAGCAGGACCTGCCCGATCGAGGTCGCGACGACGACGCCGACAATGCCGATCGAGACCCACAGGAGTTGCCTGCGCACCGGCGACGTCTTCAGCGCCTGCCTGATCGTCGCCACCTGGTCGGAGAGGCTGCTGGTCTCGACCGAGAACGCGGCCAGTCCGGTGCCCTGCTTGTCATCCGTTTGGTAGTCCATATGCGAAATCCCTGCTTCCGGGAATGGTCATCAGCAACGATGCCGCGCCCCGAGCCCGTCCTTGAGATAGGGTGATGATGACCATGCGATGCAAGGCGTAGCCCCGATCACGAACGCGTCACTCGCCTCGGCGGCACCGGATCGGCAGCCCGGCGCCCGAGCGTCGTCGCGCCCTGCGGCGAGAAGACCGGGACGAAAACGCGACGCGAGGCGCGTTGCGCGACAGGGACGCCCTGGTAGAGCCGCTTCTGCGCTTCGACGACGATGACGCCGGAAAAGATCGGCCAGAATCGCCGGCCGGCGCGCTCCAGCACATTGTGGAACCGCATCATGAAGCGCCGCGGCGACGGCGGGAAGAACAGCGCGTCGGACCATGCGGCGGGCGTGAAATTCGCCTCGCGCAGCAATTCGGTGAGCTGGCCGCGCGAGAACGGCCGGCCGTTGCCGAAGGGCGTGTGCTCGAAGCGCGCCCAGACGCCGCGCCGATTGGGCACGACGATGACGACTCTGCCCGCGGGCGACAGCACGCGCCAAATCTCGTTCAGCGTCTCGCGCGGATTCTCGACGTGTTCCAGCGAGTGGACGAGCAGCATGCGGTCGATGCAGGAATCGACCAGCGGCAGCTCTTCGTCGAAGACGAGCGCGGTCGCCGTCGGTCCGGTCGCCGGCCAGACCACAGCCCCTTGCGTCGCCGGCATGAAGGCGAAGACGCGCTCGGCATCGGTGCCGAACCGCTCCAGCCAGGGCAGCGTGTAGCCCAGGCCGACCAGGCGTTCGTTCGGAACGGTCGCCCATATCGACGACAACGCCATGGTGATCGCGCGCTCGGCCAGGCGGCCAAGCGTGGTCGAATAGAAGGAGCGGAGGTCGACGATATCCGAATGCATCCGCCGGACGGTAGCCGCGATAAATGCCGAGTTCAACAAAGGCGGATGACATCGACGGTCGCCCGCCCTATGTCTGCGGCAACAATGGAGAGCGACGAGATGCCGGTCGAAATCGAACAGTTCATGTGCCGCACCGATAATTTCGGCGTGCTGGTGCACGACCCCGAAAGCGGCCAGACGGCGATCATCGACGCTCCGGAAGAAGCCCCGATCCTGGCAGCGATCAAGCGCACTGGCTGGACGCCGACGATGATCCTGACCACGCATCATCATGGCGACCATGTCGAGGCCAATCTGGCCCTGAAGGAGCGCTTCAAGCTCACCATCGTCGGACCGGAGGCGGAAAAGGCCAAGATCCCCGGCATCGACGAGACCGTCAAGCAAGGCTCCGTCATCCGCCTTGGCGAGGAAAGGATCGATGTCATCGAAACCCCCGGCCACACCGCCGGCCATGTCTCCTACCACCTGCCGGCCTCGAAAACGGCCTTCACCGCCGACACGCTGTTCGCGTTGGGCTGTGGCCGGATCTTCGAGTGCAAGCCGCCCGTGATGTACGAATCGCTGAAGAAGCTTGCCGCTCTTCCGGCCGAGACGGTGATCTATTGCGGTCACGAATACACCTTGGCCAACGCCCGCTTCGCGCTGACCGTCGACCCCACGAATTCGGCCTTGAAGGAGCGCGCCGCCAGGATCGAGGCGCTGCGCGCCGGAAACAAACCGACCCTGCCGACGACGATCGGCGAGGAACTGTCGACCAATCCGTTCCTGCGCTGGCACGATCCGGCGATCCGCAAGCATCTCGGCATGCAGCGGGCGAGCGACGTCGAGGTGTTCGCCGAGATCCGCAAACGCAAGGACAATTTCTGATGCGTGTCGTCCAAAAATGTATGGCGGTTTTGGGAGAGCGACATGCATCAAATAAATACTTCCTTGCATGACCAGCGCCGCTGAAATCATCGCAACGCTGGGTCTCCAGCCGCATCCCGAAGGCGGCTGGTATGCCGAGACTTTTCGCGATGGCTCGGGAGGCAGCCGGGGCCATTCGACCGCGATTTATTTCCTTTTGGAGCAGGGCCAGCTTTCGGCCTGGCACCGGGTGAAGGACGCGGCGGAGGTCTGGCACTTCTACGCCGGCGCGCCCTTGGCGCTCGCCATGCACGAGGAAGGCTCCGGCGCCGTCATCGAACAGGTGCTGGGCGCAGCACTTGCCGCGGGCGAGCGGCCGCAGATCGTCGTGCCGGCCGGCTGGTGGCAGTCGGCGCGCAGCCTCGGCGAATGGACGCTGGTCGGCTGCACGGTGGCGCCGGGCTTCGATTTCGCCGCCTTCGAGCTGGCCGAGCCGGGCTGGCAGCCGAAAACCGCTTAACTCAGCAAGAAACCGAGGGTGATTGCCAACTGCGCCGCGTAGTACAGCACCCAGACCGCGTAGCGCATCCAGACGCGATGCGGCGAGATCGCGGCAAGCAGGAAGCGCTCCGCCGCCAGCAGCCCGTCCGAGGCCATGAACAGCACCGCGCCGGCGATGACCCAAGCGTAGAAGGTGGTGAGCGCCGAGATGCCCATGGCGAGGATCGCGGCGACATAGACGGCGATCGGGATACGCAGGGATGGGCCGACGCGACGCCACAGCGCGGCGAGCATCAGGACAACGAACACAGCCATCGCCAGCGCGACCGCGCCGCGCCACGGTTCGGCGGCGAGCAGCCCGATCCCGCCACCCACCTCCAGGAACAGGGCGATATAGGCGACATGCGCGACGAGGAAGCTCGCCAACCCGCCAAGGAAGGCCTTTTCGCCGTCGCGCGACAGGAACGCGTCGCCGGCGGCGCTGAGCGCCAGCGCCGCGACGAGCAGCAGCGGACCGCCCTGCATGACGGCGAGCGCCGCCAGCAAGGCGACGGCCAGCGTCTTCGCGGCGGAACGGGCAAGGCGCGTCAGTTCGAGCGCAAGGGCATAGATCGCAGCCGCGGCGATCGAGAACAAAAGCGTCGCGTTCGGGTTGGCGTCGATGCCGCCCGCAAACGGCATCATGCGCCAGCTCCGCCGGTCGCCGGCTTGCGCAGCAAGAAGGACTTGGCGGCAAGCGCCGCTCCGCCGGTGATGAGCACGCAGGCCGCGAGGATGCGCAGCGACGGCTCGGCGACACCTGCCGCAATCAGCACCAGCGTCGACAAGAGCGGCGCGGCGTAGCTTGCCGCCCCCAGCACCTGGATGTTGCCGCGCTTGACGCCGATATCCCAGGCATAAAAGGCGGCTCCCACCGGCATCAGACCGAGCCCGACGACCGCCAGCCACTGCCCTGGACCCTCGGGCAGCACGGTTTTTTCGAGCAACAGATGGCAGACGAGCGAAAGCGCCGACGTGGCGGCACAGAACCATGTGACGATCGAGGTCGGCACCGACGGGAACCGCCGCGACAGGAGCGAATAGGACGACCAGACAAGCGCGCAGACGCCCGCCATCGCATAGCCGAAGGCGTAGCGTGCGTCGAAGGCTAGTCCGCCGCCCTTGGTGACGATCAGGAAGGTACCGGCAAGCCCCAGCAGCGCGCCGACGACATGGTTCCAGGCCAACCTTTCGCCCGGCATCAGCGCCGAGCCGAGCACGATGAAGAGCGGCCACAGATAAGCGATCAGGCTCGCCTCGACGGCAGGCGCATTGCGCAGCGCCGTGAAGTAGAAGAAGTGGTAGCCGAACAGGCCGGCAATCCCGATCAGCCACACTTGCGGCGGTATTTTCCGGCGCTTGTCGGGAGCTGGCATCACCAGCCTTGCAACAAGCCCGACACAAGTGCCGATGGCGAAGGTGATGGCGGACAAAAGGAACGGCGGCACCTGCCCGGAGGCGTCGGTGAGCAGCGCGAGCAGCGCCCACATGGCTACCGCCGAAAAACCGATCAGTGTCGCGCGCCCCATACCTGCCCCCCGGCGGCGCGCCGCGGCGCCCCTAAAAGCAATTCCAGGAAAAGTGCGTAGCGGTTTTTCCGTCCGGAATTGCGCAAAAAAACTATTCGACTGCTTCGAACCGTCTCGCGCTGATGGTCAGCGGACCGATCTGGGTCCCGACCGTGGCGCGGATCGGCGCATATACGCCGGATTGGCCGAGCGGTGCAAACGTCACCATCATGCGGCTCTTGTTCTTGAGGAACTCCAGCGCCTTGCGGCCCTTGCGATAGCCCGCCACGGGCTCGAAGCCCATCCTGCAGGTGACGGTGTCGCCCTTGTAGCCGGGCACCGAGATCGAGCCTTTCGAGGCATAGGTCAGCGACAGGTTGGCGCGCATTTCGCCGTCATAGAATTTGACGGTCCGCCCGCAGACCTTGTCCAGGCTGTCGGCATGGATGACGGTCGCCGCCATCGGATCGAGCACCGACTTCAGGTCGCCGTCGCCGACCGGCACCCAGCTCTTGGGATCGCGCTTCTTCGGCGGCGGAATGACTTCGGTCGAGGCGACACCGCCATTGGCGAAGCGGATGTCGACGACAGACGCCTTCTTGCCGGAGGTATAGTCCGCCCTGAAGGCCCTCGGCTGCATCTGCTGGCCGGAAATCGTGCCTTTCGACGAGATCGTGCCCTTGGTGTCGTCGAACAGCCTGCCGAGGCCTGCGGCCGAGACCGTGCCGTCGATCGCATAGGCGTCGCCCTCGTAGCGGCTCGAAAACGTCGCCCTGGCGATCGAAAGGCCGAGGAACGATACCGTATATTCACCCTTGAAGGCCTGCGGCGAGGCCGCGGCGAAACTCGTCGTCGGGACGGTGAGGGCGAACAGCGCGACAATTGCGCGGGATGGTCGAAGCATGGCGGGCGGCGAGTCCTTGATCCTGGCCGGAAACGCTTTGCTCCAGCCTGGCAATCCCTTCGCGAAGGGCTTATACGGCAAAATCCGGCCTTAATATGGAGCGCGTCACGTCACTACGCACGCGCCGGAGCTTGACGCAGTGGCGAAATGCAACTAAGGAACGCCAACTTTTCCAAAGGCCGCCTGACCGAGACCGCGCGCCGCCTGGCGCGGGCAGAATGGTTTGGCAGGTTAAGAACTGAAGGTTAGACAAGATGTCCCGCACCTGCGAGCTCACTGCCAAGGCAGTCCAGACCGGCAACAATGTGAGCCATGCCAACAACAAGACCAAGCGCCGCTTCCTGCCGAATCTGGTCAACGTGACGCTGATTTCCGAAGCGCTGAACCAGAACGTGCGCCTGCGCATTTCGGCCAACGCGCTGCGTTCGGTCGAGCATCGCGGCGGTCTCGACGCGTTCCTGACCAAGGCCGACGCCAAGGAGCTGTCGCAGCGCGCCCGTCTCCTGAAGAAGCAGATCGCCAAGAAGCTGGCCGAACAGCCGGCCGCTTAAAGCGCCCTTATCAGGCGGGGGACGAAAGCCTCGAGCCCCGGCCCAGACCGGTGCTCAAAACATGAGCGAGCGCTGGACATGGCGCTCGGCTGGTTCCATTACCCAGGATAAAAAAATGAATTTCCTGACGCGATACCTGCCTTTCGTGGCCGCCATGGCGCTTGTCGTCGTGGCGTCGAACATCCTTGTCCAGTTCCCGATGCAGGGCCAGATCGGCGGCCTGTCGCTGGCCGACCTGCTCACCTGGGGCGCCTTCACCTATCCCTTCTCCTTCCTCGTCACCGACCTTGCCAACCGCCGCTACGGGCCGGCCGTGGCGCGCAAGGTGGTGTTCGTCGGCTTCATGACGGCGGTGACCTGCTCGATCCTCGTTCCGCCCTTCCTGTTTCGCCACGGCCTGATCGAATTCGAGACCGCGGCCGACCGGCTGGTGCGGATCGCGGCCGCTTCCGGTGCCGCCTTCCTCATCGCGCAACTGCTCGACGTCACGGTCTTCAACCGGCTGCGCCGGCAGAGCTGGTGGCGCGCGCCGATCCTTGGCACCTTGGCCGGTTCTATCTTCGACACGGTCGTGTTCTTCGGCGTCGCCTTCTCTGCCGCGTTTGCCCTTGTCGGGCCGAATGACAGCTTCGCGCTGGAAACGGCGCCGCTGATGGGCGTTCTGCCTGTCGAGACCATGCGCTGGGTCTCCTGGGCGCTCGGCGATCTCTCGGTCAAGCTGATCATCGCCGTTGTCGCGCTGATCCCCTACCGGCTGGTCGCCGCCCGCTGGAGCCAGCCGGCGCTCGCGGTCTAGAGCATGATCCCAAAAAGTGGGAACCGGTTTTTGGAACAGATCATGCTCCAACAAAAAGAGAGCGCATGATCCCCTGGGTTCAGCTTGCTTCGGCCCGCACGCCCGACGGCGCTCAAGAGCTTCGCCTGAAGCAGCGCGGTGCTGAATTCTCGATCATGCTGGGCACCAATGAGCTGATGAACAGCCGCCTCAGCGGCTCCGAAGAGGCGCTCGCCAAGCTTTCCTGCGAGCGTATCGCTGGCCGCAAGCAGCCAAGAATCCTTATCGGCGGGCTCGGCATGGGCTTCACCTTGCGCGCCGCCCTTGCCGCGCTTGATGGGGACGCCGCCGTCACCGTTGCCGAACTGGTCCCCGAGGTCGTCGCCTGGGCACGCGGTCCCATGGCCGGAGTTTTCGACGGCTGCCTCGACGATCCCCGCGTCACCATTCGCGAGGCTGATGTCGGTCAGTCGATAAGGGCGGAAGCGGCCGCTTGGGACGCCATCCTGCTCGACGTCGACAATGGTCCCGAAGGCATCGTCTACAAGGGAAATGACTCGCTCTATAGCGCGGCAGGCCTCGCAGGCGCGCGCGCCGCATTGAAGCCCGGCGGCGTCCTGGCCGTTTGGTCGCAAGGACCGGATAGCGGCTTCACGCGGCGGCTGAAGCAGGCGGGCTTCATTGTCGCGGGGATCAATGCGCGCGCCCGCGGCAAACGCGGCGCCCGTCACGTGATCTGGATCGCAGCCGCCGGGCAGTGATCCCTATCGGCCGCTCGCCGCTCGGGCCAGCCCGCCTGACGATCCCGGCTATCCGTCTCCATCGGCTTTACGCTTTGTTACGGCTGTTGGTGCAGGATCGCGAAAACGATCCAGGACATCGCCGCCAGCATGACCATCCAGGGCACCGGTTGGAAACATGATTTCCTGCTCGCGCTCTGCGCGACGCTGCTCGTGCTGGCGATCAATGCGATCTCCGGCTTCCCGACGATCGCGGACCTTGGCGCCGACAACGACAGCATGCTGAGGTTGGTCGAGGTCCGCGACCTGCTGGCAGGCCAGAGCTGGTTCGATCTCCACCAGTACCGGATGGGCCTCGCCGGCGGCTTCCTCATGCACTGGTCGCGACTGGTCGATGCGCCGATCGCGCTGATCATCCTCGCCTTCCAGGCGCTGGGCGCCGGCACCGCCGCCGCCGAGAGAGCGGCGCAGATCATCTGGCCGCTCTCGCTTTATGGGCTCACCATATTCGTCATCCTGCGCGCCTCGCGGCGCTTTGCCGGCGCCGACGTGGCGATGCCGTCGCTGGTGCTGGCGACCGCGGCGCTGTTCTTTCTCGGCATTTTCAACCCCGGCACGCTCGACCACCACAATATCCAGCTCCTTTTGACGGCGGCCGGCCTCTGGCTTCTGATGGAGGCGCCCTTCTGGCGGCCGGCGGCCCTTCTGTCCGGCCTGTGCGCGGGCCTCACGCTCGCCGTCGGTATGGAGACGGCGCCCTATGTGGCGACGCTTGGCGCCTGCGCCGCTGTGCTCTTCATTCTCGACGAAAAAGAGCGCCCGACGGCGCGCGGCTTCGGCATCGGATTTGCCGCGATAGCCTCGGCGGTCCTTGTCGCCACCATACCGCCGTCGGCCTGGGGCGTGGCCCAATGCGATGCCTTCTCGGCCTTCCAGTTCGTGCTCGCGGCGCTGTCCGGCTTCGGCCTGGCGGCGATTGCGGGCTTGTCCGGGCAATCGACGGCCGGGACACGACTCGTATGGATGTCGGCGCTGGCCGTCGCGGTTGCGGCCGTCGCGATCGTGTTCTTCCCGCAATGCCTGGCATCGCCTTATGCCGGCATGGACGAGCGAATTCGCACCTATTGGCTGAACGACGTCGTCGAGGCGCAGCCCTTCCTCAGCGTGGCCGTCAAGCAGCCGAAGCTGATGGCGGCGCGCTATGTGACGCCCTTCATCGCGATGCTGTTGATCGGTCTTCAGCTCCGTAGCCGCCGCCTGCGTCGCGAGGAAGCCCTTGTCGCCACGCTGCTGGTCGTCGCTTTCGCCTTAAGCCTCTGGCAGGTGCGCGGTTCGACCTTCTCGGTCGCCTTCGCAGTGCTGCCGCTCTCGGCCTGGATTGCCGGGCTGCGCCTGCAGGCAAGCGCCGCGCAGTCATGGCGCGTCTCCACCCGCATCGCGGCGGGATGGCTGGTGTCGCTCAACGCGACCTGGGCCGGCGTCGCGGTGGCGGCGCAGTCCGTGGTCCACAAGGCGCCCACGGGCATCAATTCCGACGCGGATCATGCCTTGACCTGCGGCAAGGCCGCGGACTTCGGCGATCTGGCCGTCATGCCGGCAACGACGGTGCTTGCGTCTTCCAATCTCGGCTCGGCCATAGTGATGTTTACCGGCCACAGGGCGTTGGCCGGCCCCTACCACCGCAATGTCGGCGGCAATCTTGCCATGCTCGACGCCTTCATGGGGACGCCGGACGCCGCCCGCGCCATCGTCGAGCGCGAGCATGTCGGGCTTATCGCCATATGCCGCGGCAATTCGGAAGAGCTGTCGCTCGCCGCCGAGGCTCCCGCAGGCCTGGTCGCGCGGCTGCTGCGCGGAGACGTGCCGGATTGGCTGGAATTGGACAGCTCGACCGCCGGCAAGCCGATCGAGCTGTACAAGGTCCGCTGACCGGCTGAGCTGTCTATTTCGATTTGTCCAGGTAGGCGGCAAGCGCTTCGAGCAGGCCACGCGTACCCTCCTCGCGCCCCTTCGCCGAATCGGCGCCGTCGAAAAAGGCGCCTTGTTCGGTATAGGTCAGCCGTGTGCCCTCGCTCGATGGGGTCAGTTCGACCGTGGTCAGCGACACCGACAGCGGCTGAGGTCCGATCGCCATCTTGTAGGTGAAGACGATACGCTGGTTCGGCACAATGTCCTGGAATTGCGCGTCGAGCCTAATCTCAGGCCCACCCGCGTAGCTGAAGCGTGAAACTTCGCTACCGCCAACGCGGAAGTCGAAGCTGAACTCGGAGATGGCAAAGCCGTCGCCTTCGATCCGCCATTGCCGCACGGTCGCCTTGTCGGCAAATGCGAAGAACACACGTTCGGGCGATTGCGGGTAGGTCCGTTCGATAGTGAAGGTAGAGTGGATGACGGAATGTTCGTCTTTCACGGAGGTTATCTGGTTCATTGCTTCTGGTCCTGATTCTTCTTAGGTGATTGGTCCGTCTCGGCCAAGATCTGGCCGAGGCGATCAAGCTGGCGTTCCGCAGGTATGCGGCGTTCCGCGATCCAGTCGGCGAGCGGAGCGAGCCCGCCCGGTTCGATCCGGCAGGTGCGCACCCGCCCGATCTTTTCGCTGCGGATCAGCCCGCAGGCCTCCAATGTCTGCAGATGTTGCAGCACGGCGGCGAAAGTCATGCCGAACGGTTCGGCCAACTGGCTGACCGTGGCCGGCCCTCGGCTTAATCTTTCCAGGATCGCCCGTCGCGTGGGTTCGACGAGAGCCCTTAGAATATCGTCGATCTCGGAATAGTTAAGCATTGACTTGAGTATTGACGGAGCACGATAAATTGTCAAGTATCGGCTAAAGTATTTTGAGCAAAAGGCAGGAAAATGCAACGATATCAGTTATTTATGAAATGCGCAGGACGAGCGCGAACCGGTTTCCCTCCCCGGAATTGCGTCAAAGCGAAGAGATAAAAGGCGTCCTGCGTTTCTAAGAAGCGATGAATCGTTATAAGCGTCCGCCGACCAGCAAGGCCGGAATTTAGCCGCCGAGCTTTGCTCAATCCTGGTGCAGGATGAATTCCAGATAGAGATTGCGCTGCAGGATCGAGTGATTGTCGTCCGACATCAGTGAAACCATCAGCGCGCCGTCATCGCGGGTCCAGACGTCAAGCCCTTCCATATTGTCGATCTGGTAGCCCATGTCGGCTTCCATCAGCACCGGTCCGTCGGCGACCGCGCCCTTCTCGACGCTCTCGCCATAGATGCGCCGCAGCCGCATCTTCACCCCGCGCGCCATCGAGAAGCTGCGCTCGAGCAGAAGCAGGTCGCCATCCGGCAGGAAGGCGCCGTCGGTGATGTGGAAATCGCCGTTGCGCCTGATGGTGAAGACGCCCTTCTTCGGTCCCTCGATGAGGGCGGCATAGATATTGCCGGCCTTGTCGAGGCTCTTTTCCGAGACCACGA
Source organism: Mesorhizobium sp. M1E.F.Ca.ET.045.02.1.1 (assembly GCF_003952485.1). Classification (NCBI taxonomy): domain Bacteria; kingdom Pseudomonadati; phylum Pseudomonadota; class Alphaproteobacteria; order Hyphomicrobiales; family Phyllobacteriaceae; genus Mesorhizobium; species Mesorhizobium sp. M1E.F.Ca.ET.045.02.1.1. Next base: position 2,615,008 of record NZ_CP034447.1, on the reverse strand, counting down.
CCAGGCCACCTTCGTGCTGGCCGTAAGGATTGGCATGCGTGACCGTCTCGAAGCCGCGGTTCTGGCGCAGCTCCCGGGCCGGAACCAGATAGTCGAGCGTCTTGAAGGGCGCCTTCATGTTGTCCGGGTCGATCTTGAACTGGACGACGCGCTGCTCGCGCTCGAAACCGACGGTGGCGATACCGTCCTTGACCGCGAGGCCTTCCGCATCGACCTTCCACTTCTCGTCGATCGGCCGGCCCGAAGCGTCGACCATCTGCTGCATGCGGAAATTCGACACGCCCGATGGGCGCTTGTCGGCATCGTGGCTGATGGTGCCGAAGAACCAGAAGCCGGTGTCGGCGACGCCAATGAAGTCGCTGCCCGCTTTCAGAAAGCGAAAGGCCGACAGCGCGCCGAAATCGCGTGACGGCGAGGTCATCTCCAGCCCGCCGACGAACTCGAGTGGCCCGAACTGTTTCTGGTCGCGGCCGACGTGGAACTCTGTGATCGGCCGCGCCGAAATCTCGATCGCCTCGACCGGGGCTCGCTGGGCCGCAATCGCCGGCGAAACCACCGCGCAGGTCAGCATGCAGGCGAAAACCGTCAACCGGAATCCGCCTCGCGAAAAGATCATCCGGCGCGCCGCAGGCCGCCGCGCCGCGTATCGCGCGCGCTCTCCTCGCCGAACAGCGAGGCCAACTGCTCGGTCATGGCGCCGGCCAGTTCCTCCGCATCGACGATGGTGACGGCGCGGCGATAGTAGCGCGTGACGTCGTGGCCGATGCCGATGGCGAGCAATTCGACCGGCGAGCGCGTCTCGATCAGCTCGATCACCGCGCGCAGGTGCCGCTCCAGATAGTTGCCGGGATTGACCGAAAGCGTCGAATCGTCGACCGGCGCGCCGTCCGAGATCATCATCAGGATCTTGCGCTGCTCGGGCCGGCCGATCAGCCGGTTGTGCGCCCAAAGCAGCGCCTCGCCGTCGATGTTCTCCTTGAGCAGGCCCTCGCGCATCATCAGGCCGAGATTGCGCCGCGCGCGCCGCCACGGATGGTCGGCGGACTTGTAGATGATGTGACGCAGATCGTTGAGCCGGCCCGGATTCGGCGGCTTGCCGTCCTTCAGCCATTTCTCGCGCGCCTGCCCGCCTTTCCAGGCGCGGGTGGTGAAGCCGAGGATTTCCACGGAGACACCGCAGCGCTCCAGCGTGCGCGCCAGGATATCGGCGCAGGTTGCGGCTACCGTGATCGGCCGGCCACGCATCGAGCCCGAATTGTCGAGCACCAGCGACACCACCGTGTCGCGGAACTTGGTGTCGCGCTCCTGCTTGAAGGACAGCGGCTGCATCGGATCGATGACGACGCGCACCAGCCGCGCCGGATCGAGATAGCCTTCCTCCAGGTCGAAATCCCAGGAGCGGTTCTGCTGCGCCATCAGCCGGCGCTGCAGCCGGTTGGCAAGCCGGCCGACCACGCCGGAGAGATTGGCGAGCTGCTTGTCGAGGAAAGCGCGCAGCCGGTCGAGTTCCTCTTCCTCGCAAAGATCCTCGGCGCCGACCGTCTCGTCGAAGGCCGTGGTGAAGACCTTGTAGTCGATTTCCTTCGGCAGGTTGAGGAACGGATTGTCGTTGCGGCGCGCCTCGCCCGGCGTCTCGGCATCGGAATCGTCCTCGTCGGAAAGATCGTCCGATGTGGCGTCCGTCGCTTCCGTCTCGGCCGACTCTTCCTCGTCGGCGGACGCCTCGGCATCTTCCGACTGCGACTGATCCGAGCCGGAATCGTCCTCGCCGCCCTCCTCGCTCTGCTCCTCGCCCTGCTGCTCGTTCTCCTCGTTGTCCTCCGTGTCCTCGGTTTCCTGGTCGTCGCCGAGTTCCTCGGCCATTTCCATGGAGACGAGCATGTCGCGCACGATGCGCGCGAAAGCCTGCTGGTCGTCGAGCTTGGACGACAGGCCGTCGAGATCGGTGCTGGCCTTCTCCTCGACCCAGGGGCGCCACAGATCGACAAGCCGCTCGGCGCTCTTCGGCACGGGACGGCCGGTGAGCTTCTCGCGCACCATCAGAGCCACCGCCTCCTCGAGCGGCGCATCGGCCTTGTCCTTGACGTCGACGAGATTTGCCTTGGCGTATTTGTCTTCCAGCATCGAGCCGATGTTGTCGGCCACGCCCTGCATGGCGCGGCTGCCGATCGCCTCGACGCGCGCTTGTTCAACGGCATCGAAAATAGCCCGCGCGAGCTTGCCCTCCGGCGCCAGCTTAGTGTGGATACGCTGATCGTGGCAGGCGCGCTTCAGCGCCATGGAATCGCCGATGCCGCGGGTGATGGCGATGTCGTTGCGGGAAGCCTTCTTCGGCAGTTCGGGCAGACGGGCGCGGTTTCCGGCCAGCGCCGGCCGATCCTTGGCGAAGCCGACCTCGAGGTCCTTGTCGCCGGCAACGGCGCGCATGCACACCGTGACGGCGCGCTTGAAGCTGTCGGCTTCAGACCCGTTCTTCGGCTTGTTGCGCGTGTTGTCGCCCGGACCCGCCATCGATCATTCCCTGCGCGAAGCCTGCCGGTACGCGCTTACCCCAGCACCACGTTGGCGGCACTCTCCGGCAGATCCTCGCCGAAGGCGCGCTGATAGAATTCGGCCACCACCGAACGCTCCAGCTCGTCGCATTTGTTGAGGAAGGTGAGCCGGAACGCCATGCCGATATCGCCGAAGATCTCGGCATTCTCGGCCCAGGTGATGACCGTGCGCGGGCTCATCACCGTCGACAGGTCGCCATTGATGAAGGCCGAGCGCGTCATGTCGGCGACGCGCACCATCTTGTTGACGATCTCCTTGCCCTTGTTGTCGCGGTAGTGCTTGGCCTTGGCCAGCACGATGTTCACCTCGTTGTCGTGCGGCAGGTAGTTGAGCGTGGTGACGATCGACCAGCGGTCCATCTGCGCCTGGTTGATCTGCTGCGTGCCGTGATAGAGGCCGGTGGTGTCGCCGAGGCCGACCGTGTTGGCGGTGGCGAACAGGCGGAAGGCCGGATGCGGGCGGATGACGCGGCTCTGATCGAGCAGCGTCAGACGACCGGACGATTCCAGCACGCGCTGGATGACGAACATCACGTCGGGGCGGCCGGCATCGTACTCGTCGAAGCAGAGCGCCACATTGTGTTGATAGGCCCAGGGCAGGATGCCGTCGCGGAATTCGGTGATCTGCAGGCCTTCCTTGACGACGATGGCGTCCTTGCCGACGAGATCGATGCGGCTGACATGGCTGTCGAGGTTGACGCGCACGCAGGGCCAGTTGAGGCGGGCGGCGACCTGCTCGATATGCGTCGACTTGCCGGTGCCGTGATAGCCCGACACCATGACCCGGCGGTTGTAGGCAAAGCCGGCGAGGATCGCCAATGTCGTCGCCCTGTCGAACAGATAGTCCGGGTCGATGTCCGGCACATGCTCGGACGACACCGAATAGGCGGGCACCACCATCTTGGAGTCGAAGCCGAATTTCTCCCTCACCGACACCGTCGTGTCCGGCAAGTTGGCGATGTCGCGATCGACCTTGTTCATCACTATCAACGTCTCCACGTGCGAAACGACGGCGTTTCGCCGGCAATCGATTTTGTTCGGGGGCGGTCTTAGAGCCTTTTCCAACCTTATGAAAGTTGGAAAACGACACGGACCGTAGGGCCGCTCAGCACAATCCTGCTTGCTTGAGCACGCGATAGGCCTGCAGCACATCGCGGAACCGGTCTTCCGAACCCCTGTCGCCACCATTCGCATCAGGATGGTGGCGCTTCACGAGTTCCTTATAGCGCGCCTTGATATCCTTGCCAGTCGCCTTTGTATCAAGGCCAAGCGTTTCCAGCGCCTTGGCCTCAAGCGGCTTCGCCTTGCGCTCGCGTGCCTCGCGCGGCCCGCCGCCGAACAGGTTGAAGGGGTCGCGCATGCGGTTGTAGTAACCGGCGCGGCCGGAGCGTTGTTGCGCGAAATCCGGCGCAGAACGCATCCCGCCGCCATTGGCGCCCATGCGCCAGGTCGGCCGGTGGCCGGTCAGCGCCTCCTTTTGGAAGCGGGCGATCTCGGTGTCCGACACACCCGAGAAGTAATTGAAGCTCTTGTTGTATTCGCGCACATGCTCGAAGCAGAAGCGGAAATACTCACCCTCCTTCAGCCGTCCGACCGGCGCCCGATGCGTGCCGGCCTCCTTGCAGCCATCCCACTGGCAGACCGGCGCGCGCGACTTCAGCTCCGCGTCCTTTTCCGGCCGGATGCGGATTTTCTCGAAATATTTGGGATACGGTTTCATCTCACCCATTTATGGGCTGTTCGCTAGTGCGAAACAAGAATTGACATTTGGCAGATGATCGCCCTAACCGCTGAATCGCGGCTTAAAGCGGTCGAAAATGCAGATTTTACGGCGATGCCGTAGATGTGGTGAAGGGAAGCCCCGATGTCCATACAGTCGACGATGGAAAGCAAGCTGAAGGCGGCGTTTTCGCCCGAAAGGCTCATCGTCATCAACGAAAGCCACCTTCATGCCGGCCATCATCATGTCGAGTCCGGTCACCACGCCACCTTCGACGGCACCGGCGAGACGCATTTCCGCGTCCGCATCGTCTCGCCGAATTTTTCCGGCATGAGCCGCGTCGACCGCCACCGCGCCGTCAACGAGCTGCTTGCCGACGAGTTGAAGGCCGGCGTGCACGCGCTCGCGATCGAGCCGGCCGCGCCCGGCGAGAAGACCCTCTGGTAGGGTTCAGGCGACCGTCGCCTTCAGGAAAGCCATGACCGCGGCGGTCAGCGCATCGCCGTCCTCGCCGAAGCGCCGGTTGATCGCCATGTGCGAATAGGCGCTGCCGTCGAACAGTGTGACCTTGTTGCCGGCCGTCCGCAGCCGATCCGCGAAGTCATGCGCAGCGGTCGCGCGGATCGGCGCGTTCGAATAGGCGACGAACACGGGCGGGTGCTTGGCCGTCCCGATATAGGTCGCGGGTGACAGCGCGCGCCACTGGCCTGGATCCGAAAACGCCTGCGCGTAGATCGGCCGCAGCCTGCCGCCCTGCGCCCTGGCCAGAGCCTCGATGTCATAGGCTTCGGTATCGTCGAGCACCAGCGCGGCGACGCCGGGCAAGCCGCCGCGAAGTCCTGTCAGTGCCGCCAGATGGCAGCCGGCCGAGTGACCCATCACCACGATGCGGTCCGGATCGCCGCCATAGCTGGCGATATTGGCGCGCACATAGGCATAGGCCTCTTCCACGTCGCCCGCCTGGGCGGCGACGTCGGCCTTGGGCAGCATGCGGTAATCGATCGAGACGAACAGGAAGCCGTTGGCGAGCAGGAAGCCCGGCTTGGCGTTGACGTTGTTGCGGTTGCCGATCCGCCAGGCGCCGCCATGGATGAAGAAGACGACCGGATCACCCTTGGCGCCTTCTCGGGCGTAGATATCGAGCTTGGCTGGCCCGTAGTCGACGGTTTGCGGCGCCGGCTGGCGCAGCCGCCAGGCTGCCGACGCCCCTGCCGGCAGCAGCGCGGCAACGGACGCAAGGACAAAACACCGCCGATCGATCATCGTCATCTCCTGACCACCCCCAGCTCTGATCGCCCTCGGCAAAGAGTGCACGCGAGCGCGGCAGGCGTCCAGTTAAGGATTGTTCAGGGGCTGCAAGGGGTTGGCTCGCCAACAGTGGACCCGCACCCCTCTTGCGCCATCGAAAAATGCGCGGGCGCTCGACTGGGCCGCGTGAACAAGATCATGGAACATTTTCCCTGGTCTGGCAGTTTGCTTGACGGCCCGGTTCTGGAGGAAGCGCTCATCCATGCCGGGCGGATTGTTAGCCAGACCGGAGAGCCGATGCGACTGGCGCCTCCGAGGGGTGACCACCCATGAAGACGACGTATCGAGCTCCAGCCGGGCATGGTAATGGGTGCTCAGGCAGTTTGCAGCCTTTGCGGCTGTTTCCGGCGATTGCCTTGGCGGCCTTCCTCTCGGCTCCGGCCGCCGCGCATCAGGCGCCCAAGGGCTGGCAGTACGACAGCTCATGCTGCGCGGGGTTGGACTGCTATCAGGCACCCGCGGCCGACGTGAAGGAAACGCAGTATGGATACCAGCTCTCCACCGGGGAGCTCATTCCCTACACCGACAGGCGGATCAAGCGCTCGCGCGACGAGTTCTTTCACGAGTGCAAGCCCGGCGGCGACGTAAACTCTCAGCATTCGTTCTGTCTCTACGTTCCCGACCACGACATGTAGGTGCGAAAAACCAATACGAGATCCTTCCTTGAAGCTCTCAGGCAAGCATTCTGTCCGCATAGGGCGCTTTGCCGCCTCGATGCCCGATCGAGCGTCCGCTGCGCTGGCTCGCGCCGCCGCAAGGCGGTCGATGCAGCGGCAGTCGGTACCACTGCCGGTTACCTTGCGGCGACATCACACCGCAGCGTCGGCACTTCTGTTTTGTGTTGGCAAATGGGTCGACCGAGCGCACACTGATCTTGGCTGTCGATTCGGGGTGGGCGACTAGAGTTCACATCGGGATGCGCGACGCGGCGCTTGTTTCGGCCACGCGGAGTGGTTCCCTCACACCTCGGTGATCGAAGCTGACGATTAGCGTTTGTCGGGAACAAAGAGCGCTTTCCGGCAGTTGAAGAGACGATGAGCCGATTGGCAGCCTATCGGCTCCGAGGCAAAGCATCATGCGCGAGAATCAATCAGACGTCTTCGACCTGTTTTCGGAGATTTACTCGAACGCGGCCCAGGAAGAGATCAGCCTTCAGCAGTATCTGCTTGCCTGCCGTGAAGACAAATCCATGTACGCCTCAGCGCCCGAACGCATGGTCGAGGCAATAGGCGAGCCGAACCTTGTCGACACCAGCAAGGACGAGCGGCTCGGGCGTATTTTTTCGAACCGTACGATCAAGATCTATCCCTCCTTCTCGGACTTCTACGGAATGGAGGATACGATCGAGCGCATTGCGGGATATTTCCGCTATGCCTCGCAGGGGCTCGAAGAGCGCAAGCAGATCCTCTATCTGCTCGGCCCGGTCGGCGGCGGCAAATCCTCGCTTGCCGAACGGCTGAAGAAACTGATGGAACAGCGCCCGATCTATACGCTGAAAGTCGGCAACCAGATCAGTCCGGTCTTTGAATCGCCACTCGGCCTTTTCAATCCCGATCGCATGGGCGATCTGCTCGAGGACAAATACGGGATAGCGCGTCGCCGGCTGAATGGGCTGATTTCGCCCTGGGCGGCCAAGCGCCTCGACGAACTGTCCGGCGACATTTCCAAATTCAGCGTCGTCAAGCTGTCGCCGTCGCGTCTGCGCCAGATCGCCATCACCAAGACCGAGCCCGGCGACGAGAACAATCAGGACGTCTCGGCCCTGGTCGGCAAGGTCGACATCAGGCAATTGGAACACTTCAGCCAGTCCGACCCGGATGCCTACTCCTACAGCGGCGGCTTGAACCGGACCACGCAAGGGCTGCTCGAATTCGTCGAGATGTTCAAGGCGCCGATCAAGGTCCTGCACCCGTTGCTGACGGCGACCCAGGAAGGAAGCTATAACGGCACCGAGAATTTCGGCGCCTTTCCCTATCAGGGCATCGTCGTCGCCCACTCCAACGAATCGGAATGGCAGCAGTTCAAGAACAACAAGAACAATGAGGCCTTCCTCGACCGCATTCTCGTGGTCAAGGTTCCCTATTGCCTTCGCATCACCGAAGAAAGGCAGATTTACGAAAAACTTCTGCGCGAGAGCGATCTGGCGAACAGCCCCTGCGCGCCTGAAGTGCTGGACATCCTCAGCCGCTTCACCGTCTCGACGCGGCTTGCGGAGCACGAGAACTCGCCGCTCTACACCAAGATGCGCGCCTATGACGGCGAGAATCTCAAGGAGATCGACCCGAAGGCGAAGTCGGTCCAGGAATATCGCGATGCCGCCGGCGTCGACGAAGGCATGACCGGGGTCAGCACGCGCTTCGCCTTCAAGATCCTGTCGCAGACCTTCAACTACGACACCAAGGAGGTGGCCGCCGATCCCGTGCATCTGATCTATATCCTGGAGGAGGCGATCAAGCGCGAGCAATTCCCGAAGGAGACGGAAGCTGCCTACCTCGAGTTCATCAAATCGGAGCTCGCGACGCGCTATGCCGAGTTCATCGGTCACGAGATCCAGAAGGCCTATCTGGAATCGTACAGTGAGTACGGCCAGAACCTTTTCGACCGCTATATCGCCTACGCCGATGCCTGGATCGAGGACCAGGACTACAAGGACCCCGATACCGGCCAGATCCTCAACCGCGAGGTCCTGGATAAGGAACTGTCGCAGGTCGAAAAGCCGGCCGGCATCGCCAATCCCAAGGACTTCCGCAACGAAGTGGTCAAATTCACCTTGCGCGCCCGGGCGCGCAACCATGGCCGCAATCCATCCTGGACGAGCTACGAAAAGCTTCGCGAGGTCATCGAGAAGCGCATGTTCGGTCAGGTCGAGGACCTGCTGCCGGTGATCAGCTTCGGCTCCAAGCAGGACAGCGTCACGGAGAAGCGGCACAACGAATTCGTGGAGCGGATGGTGGAACGCGGCTATACTCAGCGGCAGGTGCGCCGGCTGGTCGACTGGTACATGCGCGTGAACAAGGCAGGCTGAGCAAAGCTGGAGCGGTTCCATGCCGATCTTCATCGACCGCCGCCTGAACCCGAAGGACAAAAGCCTGGGCAATCGCCAGCGCTTCCTCAAGCGCGCGCATGAAGAGCTCAAGCGCACCATCCGCGACAAGATCCGGACAAGCGGCATTGCCGAGATAGACCGGGAGCACGCCGTGCCGATGCCTCGGAAAGGCACCAGCGAGCCGACGTTCAGCGACGCCAAGGACAGCGGCCATCGCCAGCACATCCTGCCCGGAAACCGGACGTTCAGCCCCGGCGACCTGATCCCCAAGCCTGGTGGCGGGGGCGCGGGCTCTTCGGCTCCGGGAAACACGGAATCCGAAGACGACTTCCGCTTTGTGCTGTCGCGCGAGGAGGTGCTCGACCTCTTCTTCGAGGACCTCGAACTGCCCGATCTGGTCAAGCTCAATCTCAAGCAGATATTGAGCTTCAAGCCGAGGCGGGCAGGCTTCGCGGCAACCGGGTCGCCGACCAACATCAATGTCGGGCGCACCATGCGAAACAGCCACGGACGCCGCATCGCGCTGAAGCGGCCCAAGCAAGAGGAATTGGATGCGATCGCCCGGCAGCTCTCCGAGCTGGAATCGAAGCCGTCAAACGCGGCAACGCGCGAGCGCATCGCCGTTCTGCGCGAGGAGCTCGAACGGCTCGAGCGCCGGCGAAAGCGGATCGCCTATGTCGATCCGGTCGACATTCGGTTCAGTCGCTTCGACCCCCAGCCCCTGCCGAATGCAAATGCCGTGATGTTCTGTCTGATGGATGTCTCGGGATCGATGGGCGAGCGCGAGAAGGATCTGGCCAAACGCTTTTTCGTGCTGCTGCACCTGTTCCTGACACGGCGCTACGAACGGACCGAGATCGTCTTTATTCGCCACACCCACGAGGCCAAGGAGGTTGACGAGCACACTTTCTTCTACCACACCCAAAGCGGCGGCACCGTGGTTTCCACGGCGCTCGAGGAAATGCAGCGCATCATCGAGCAGCGCTATCCGGCCGCCGAATGGAACATCTACGCCGCGCAGGCTTCCGACGGCGACAACTTCGCCACCGACTCCGAGCGCTGCATCGAACTGCTCGACCGCAGGCTCATGCGCCTTTGCCAGTATTTCGCCTATGTCGAGATCATCGACGAGCGGGAAAGCCACATTTTCGGCTCGACCGAGAACGGGACGTCGCTCTGGCGCGCTTACAGCGCCGTGGACGGGAAATGGCCGAATTTCCAGATGAGGCGCATAGCCGCTCCGGCGGACATCTACCCGGTCTTTCGCGAGCTCTTCGCCAGGCAGCCGGCGCTGCGCAAGAGCGCGTGAGGTTGTGGGTCGATAGGACGGGGGCCGATGGTCAGTCAGGCGCGCAAATCCGAACTTTTGTTTTCCGGGTCTGACTGGGATTTCGCGAAACTGTCGCGGGTCTACGACGAGATCGAGGCGATCGGCAAGGAAGAGCTTCGCCTCGACATCTATCCGGTGCAGATGGAGGTCATTTCCTCCGAACAGATGCTCGACGCCTATTCATCGGTCGGCATGCCGCTGATGTATCGCCATTGGTCGTTCGGCAAGCGTTTCCTCTATGACGAGCTTCTCTACCGCAAGGGCGCGCGCGGTTTGGCCTACGAATTGGTCATCAACTCCAATCCCTGCATCGTCTACCTCATGGAAGAGAACACCATGGCCTTGCAGGCCCTGGTGACCGCCCATGCGGCACTGGGCCACAACCATTTCTTCAAGAACAATCATCTCTTCCGGCAATGGACCGACGCCGGGGGCATCCTGAGCTACCTGGATTTTGCCAAGAGCTACATCGCCCGGTGCGAGGAACGGCATGGCCTGGCCCCCGTGGAGGCCATGCTCGATTCCGCCCACGCGCTGATGGAGCAAGGCGTCTTCCGCTACCACCGGCCGCCGAAGCTGTCATCGGAGCAGCAGCGCGAAGGGCTGCGCGAGCGCCTTGAATACGAGGAGCGTTCCTTCAACGATCTCTGGCGGACGTTGCCGCCCTCCCAGGGAAAGAACAAGCCGGAGGCAGAGGACGAGAGCCTCGCGGAGCGGAAGAAATCGCTCAATCTGCCCGAGGAGAACCTGCTGTACTTTCTCGAGAAGAACAGCCTCGTCCTTCAGCCCTGGCAGCGCGAGATTGTCAGGATCGTGCGTGTCATTGCGCAGTATTTTTACCCGCAGCGGCAAACCCAGGTGATGAACGAGGGCTGCGCCACCTTCGTGCATTACACGCTCATGAACATGCTTTTCGATCGCGGCCGCATCAGTGAAGGCGCCATGCTCGAGATATTGCGCAACCATTCGAACGTGGTCTTCCAGCCGGCCTTCGACGACCCGCGTTTTTCCGGCATCAATCCCTACGCGCTGGGTCTCGACATGATGCAGGATATCCAGCGCATCTCGACCGAGCCGACCGCGGAGGACCGCGACTGGTTCCCGGACATCGCCGGCCGCGGCGACTGGCGCGAGACCTTGCTCGATGCCTGGGCCAACCACCGCGACGAATCCTTCATTCGCCAGTATCTGAGCCCGGCCCTGATCCGGAAATGGCGGCTCTTCGTGCTGGCCGACGGCGCCGACGAGCCGCATTTCGAAGTCGCGTCGATCCACAATGAGCGCGGCTATAGCAAGATACGGTCCGCGCTGGCCCAAAGCTACGACGTGGGGGCGAGACGACCCGACATCCAGGTGGTTGATGTGGATCTCCTGGGAAACCGGCATCTGCGGCTGCAGCACAACGTCAAGGACGGCATCCTGCTCGAGGAGGAAAGTCGCGACGCGACCCTGCGCCATATCCGAAGCCTGTGGGGCTACGACGTCAGCCTGGCGGCTGTCGATGCTGAAACGGGTGCGGTGCTCAGCGAGCGCTCGACGAAGGAAATTTGAGTCAAGACAACTTAAAGCGCGTCGCGCTGAAACGAATTCAGGCGACGCGCTTTAGCCCTCGCCGGCAGGCCGGATCCTCAACCTCGCGATGCGGTTCTTGTCGCGCTTCATCACCACGAAGCGCTTGCCGTGGAAGGTGAAGGCCTGCTTCTCCTCGGGGATCGTCTGCGTCTCGTGGATGACGAGGCCGGCGATCGTCGTGGCCTCCTCGTCCGGCAGGTCCCAGTCGAGCGCCCGGTTGAGATCGCGGATCGGCACCATGCCGTCGACGACCACCGAACCGTCCGCCTCCTGCTTGACACCTTGCATGTCGACGTCGTGCTCGTCGGCGATCTCGCCGACGATCTCCTCGATGATGTCTTCCAGCGTCACCAGCCCTTCCATCTCGCCATATTCGTCCACGACGATGGCGAAATGCGCCTTGCGGCGCAGGAAGGCGTTGAGCTGATCCTGCAAGGTGGTGGTGTCGGGCACGAACCATGGCTTCGACGCGATCTTCATCACGTCGATCTTGGAAAAATCGTTGCCGACCTCGTTGAGCGCCCTCAGCAGATCCTTGGCGTGCAGCACGCCGACGATGTTGTCGAGCGAGCCTTTCCACAGCGGCATGCGCGTATGCGGGCTCTGCAGGATCTCGCGCACCACCATTTCCGGCGGATCGTCGGCATTGACCGAGCGCATGTTGGTGCGGTGGACCATCACATCCGACACTTCGAGTTCCTCGAGATCGAACAGTGCGCCCAGCCGGTCGCGGTCCTCGCGCGCCTGCCCGTTGCGGCGGGTATCGTCGCCGGCCTCGTCCGATTCATCGTCCTCGGGCGCCATCGGCTCGACCGGCCGCAGCGTGTAGCCGAACGCGGCAAGCAGTCGTGTGCGGAACAAAAGCGCCAGCACGACGATGGCGGCAAGGACGGCTGCGGCAATCCAGCCGGCGTCGATCATCTGGAATGGCTCATCTTGGGCCATTCGGGATGGCTCGCCTTGAGGAAGGACAGCACTTCCGAGGGCGGCACGTCCTTGGCGATGAAGGCCTGACCGATACCACGCGTCAGGATGAAGGTGAGCGCGCCGCGCGAAACCTTCTTGTCCTGGGTGATGAAGCCAAGCAGCGCCTCGGCGTCCGGCAGATCGCCTGATATGTCGGCCATCCGCCAGGGCAGGCCGACGGCGCGAAGATGCGCTTCGACACGGCTTGCGTCGTCCGGGCTCGCCAGATTGAGGCGCGCGGAAAAACGGTGCGCCAGGGCCATGCCGATGGCGACGCCCTCGCCGTGGACGAGGCGGGCGCCGTCATAGTTGGTGGCGGCTTCGAGCGCATGGCCGAATGTGTGGCCGAGATTGAGCAACGCGCGGTCGCCGGTCTCGAACTCGTCGCGGGCAACCACGTCGGCCTTGGCGCGGCAGGCCTCGGCGATGGCTTCGGTCCGCTCCGGGCCGCCGGCGAACACTTTTTGCCAGTTCTCCTCCAGCCAGGCGAAGAAGCCGGGGCGGTCGATCAGCCCGTATTTGGCGAGCTCGGCATAGCCGGCGCGGAACTCGCGGATCGGCAGCGTGTCGAGCACGCCGGTGTCGGCCAGCACCAGCTTGGGCTGGTTGAAGACCCCGACCAGGTTCTTGCCGCGGGCGCTGTTGATGCCGGTCTTGCCGCCGACGGAAGAATCGACCTGCGCCAGCAGCGAGGTCGGCACCTGCACGAAATTCATCCCGCGCCGCACGATGCCGGCTGCGAAGCCGGCAAGGTCGCCGATGACGCCGCCGCCGAGAGCCACGACAACGTCGCGGCGTTCGAGCTTGGCGGCGAGCACGCCGTCGACCACCTCTTCGAGGCGGGCAAAACTCTTGGTCTTTTCGCCGGCAGGCAACGTGATGACGGCCGAATGGATGCCGCCTTTTTCCAGGCCGGCCTTCAGCGTTTCGAGATGCGCGGCGGCGACGTTCTCGTCGGTAACGATGGCCGCGCGGGTGCCGGGAAGGCGGCCCGCGATTTCGGTTCCGGCGCCGGAAAGCAGGCCCGGCCCGATCAAAATGTCATAGGCACGGTCGCCGAGCCCCACCTCGACCTTAACCGGTTCTGTATGGCTCACGGCTCCACCTCGTCGCTGGTGGCGATCGCGGCGACGCCAAGATGGGCGCAAAGCGCGCACACCACCTCGCCGGCGATGACTTCCTTGCGGTCGTCGCGGGTCGGAACGGTGATGTCGGCCGTGGCATAGACCGGATAGCGCTCGCTCATCAGCCGCTCCAGCACGCCGCGCGGATCGGGATTCTTCAGGAGCGGCCGGTTCTGCTTCTTCGAGACCCGCTCCATCAGGAGATCGAGGTCGGCCTTCAGCCAGACCGATACGCCATGGCTCGCGATCGCCTCGCGCGTCTGCGCGTTCATGAAGGCGCCGCCGCCGGTCGACAGCACCTGCGGGCCGTTCTCCAGCAGCCGCAGGATCACGCGCTGCTCCAGCGCCCGGAACTCCGGCTCTCCGTAGCGCTCGAACAGCTCCGGCACGGTCATGCGCGATACGCTCTCTATCTCCTGATCGCTGTCGATGAAGGGCAGCGAGAGCATCGCCGCCACCTTGCGGCCGATCGCCGTCTTGCCGGCACCCATCAGGCCGACAAAGATGATGGAGCGGCTGCCGAGCCTTTCGAGCAGCGCGACACGGCCTTCGTCCGGCGGATTTGCTGGCAGCGCGTTCATGCGGAACCTCTTTTGCGCCGTATCGACATCAAAAGCCTGTTTGCGTCAAGCACGGCGCCGCAAGCAAACAGGATCGTGCGGCTTTCCAACGGAACCTTCGCCGACAAAATCCTTCGTCCTTGAATTGGTCGGATTGGCGTCCCATAAGGGCACAGGGTTTGGAAACGCAAAAACAAGAAGACGGGCGAAAGCTGAATGCCGACATTGTTTCGCTTTGTCGTGACGCTGGCGGTTCTTGCAGGCATTGCCTATGGCGCGATGTTCGCGCTGGCGATGTTCGTCGAGCCGAAGAAGGCGGAAATGAGCGTGCGCATTCCGGCGGAAAAGCTCAATCCGAAGAAGAACTGATCCCGGCCAGATGAACAGCGCCGCCCGCATCGAAGCCTTCCTGGAGATGATGAGCGCCGAGCGGGGGGCGGCCGAGAACACGCTTTCCTCCTATCGCCGTGACCTCGAAGACGCTTCCGCCTCGATCGGCGGCGGGCTGGCGGGAGCGGGAGCGGCCGACATCCGCGCCTATCTCGACGACATCGCGGCCAGAGGCTTCGCTCCGACCTCGCAGGCGCGAAAATTATCGGCGATCCGCCAGTTCTTCAAATTCCTCTATGCCGAAGGACTGCGCGGCGACGACCCGACCGGCACGCTGGACAGCCCAAAGAAGGGCCGACCGCTGCCGAAGACGATGACCGAAGCCGAGACCGGCCGCCTGCTCGACCGCGCGGCCGAGGAAGCGGGCGGTGCCGCGCCGGGCGGCGACCGGCTGGCGGCGCTGCGCCTGCATGCGCTGGTCGAGGTGCTCTATGCCACCGGCCTGCGCGTTTCCGAGCTGGTCGGCCTGCCGGTGACGGTGGCGCAGCGCGACGACCGTTTCTTCATGGTGCGCGGCAAGGGCGACAAGGAACGCATGGTGCCGCTGTCGGCCAAGGCGCGCGACGCGATGCGGGCCTGGCTTGCAACAAGGGCCGAACGCCCGGCCTTTGCCGAGAGCCCCTATCTGTTTCCGGCTTCCTCCGACAGCGGCCATCTCTCCCGGCAGGTTTTCGCCCGCGATCTCAAAGGGTTGGCGGCCCGGGCCGGTATCGCCTCGGCCAAGATCTCGCCGCATGTGCTTCGCCATGCCTTTGCCAGCCATCTCTTGCAGAATGGCGCCGATCTCAGGGCCGTCCAGCAACTGCTTGGCCACGCCGATATCTCCACCACGCAGATCTACACCCATGTTCTGGAGGAGCGGCTGGTGCGGCTGGTCAACGATCATCATCCGCTTGCCGACTAGGCCTCATATCGCTATGTGATGGCGACGTTCCACCGCCCGGAGCCAGCATTTCCAGGGTTCCGCCAGCCATTGCCTTCCGACGGATCGGTCCGCCCAAGCATGTACAATTACCTCGATTTCGAAAAGCCGGTGCAGGATCTTGAGCTCAAGATCCTCGAGCTGAAGAAGCTTGCGGAGAACGGCGAGGCGGTCGATGTCGCCGACGAGATCAACAGGCTGGAGAAGCGCTCGCGCGACGCGCTGCGCGATCTCTACAAGGCGCTCACCCCCTGGCAGAAGGTGCAGGTGGCGCGCCACCCCGACAGACCGCACTGCGTCGACTACATCAAGGGCTTGTTCAGCGATTTCACGCCTTTGGCCGGAGACCGCAATTTCGGTGAGGACCAGGCGATCGTCGGCGGTTTCGCCCGTTTTCGCGGCGAGCCGGTGGCGGTGATCGGCCAGGAAAAGGGCTCGGACACGGCGAGCCGCCTGAAGCATAATTTCGGTTCGGTGCGTCCCGAAGGCTACCGCAAGGCGGTGCGGCTGATGGAGCTTGCCGATCGCTTCAAGATGCCGCTTCTGACGCTGGTGGATACTGCCGGCGCCTATCCCGGCGTCGGCGCGGAGGAGCGCGGCCAGGCAGAGGCCATAGCGCGCTCGACCTCGGCCTGCCTGGCGCTCAAGGTGCCGTCGATCTCGGTCGTCATCGGCGAAGGCGGCTCCGGCGGCGCCATCGCCATCGCCACCGCCAACCGCGTCTACATGCTGGAGCATGCCATCTATTCGGTGATTTCGCCCGAGGGCGCGGCTTCGATCCTGTGGCGCGACACCACCCGCTCCAAGGACGCGGCGACCAACATGAAGATCACCGCCCAGGATCTTCTCGAGATGAAGATCATCGACGCCATCGTTCCCGAGCCGATGGGTGGCGCCCAGCGCGCTCCCGAAACGGTGATTGCCGCGACCGGCGACCTCATCGCCAAGACCATGAAGGACTTTGCCGGCGCCAATATCGACTTCCGCGAGCAGCGCCGTGAGAAATATCTGGCGATGGGCCGCAGCCTTTAATCGGGCCGCCCGTGGTAAACTGTGGCGGCAACGAACAATTTCGCCACAAAAATGCCGCCGCATTCGGCTCAATGAAAATCGCCGTGAGGGGTTGGCCAAGGCTTGCGGTAAGGATTTTTCAAGGTTAACGGGCTTACCGTCCGTCGGTGTTCAGCGTGCGGGCTCGGTCGTGCCGAGGCCTTTGGCCCGAAAGAAAGACGTAGCCGTAGCGATGTTTGCCAAGCTTGCCCGCACCGGAGTCCTGATCGCCGCGATTGGCGTCGCCGGCTGCAATGATTCGTCGATGAAGGATTTCGCGCCGGAGGCCAACAAGCCGCTGCCGGACAAGATCCTTGCCGACATGAAGGCCAAGGGCATGGTGCGCACCTCCTCGGTGATGGCGCGCATCTTCAAGGAAGAAGGCAAGCTGGAGATCTGGAAGGCCAAGACCAACGGCCGCTACGATCTCGTTGCCGCCTATGACATCTGCAAATGGTCGGGCAAGCTCGGCCCCAAATACACCGAGGGCGACCGCCAGGCGCCGGAAGGCTTCTACACGGTGCGTCCGTCGCAGATGAATCCGCGTTCGAACTATCATCTGTCCTTCAACATCGGCTTTCCCAACGCCTATGACCGCGCCAACGGCCGCACCGGCGCCAATCTGATGGTGCACGGCGCCTGTTCGTCGTCCGGCTGCTATTCGATGACCGACGCGCAGATTGAGCAGATCTATGCCTTCGGCCGTGACGCCTTCCAGGGCGGCCAGACCGAGTTCCAGATCCAGGCTTTCCCGTTCCGCATGACCGCCGCCAACATGGCGCGCTACCGCAACGATCCGAACTACGAGTTCTGGAAGATGCTGAAGGTCGGCTACGACAATTTCGAGATCACCAAGGTGCCGCCGAAGGTCGACGTCTGCGAGAAGCGTTACGTCTTCAACCAGGTGGCGCCTGAAGGCACGACCTTCGATCCGACCGGTCCCTGCCCCGAGAGCACGCAGCCGGATTCGTTGAAGACGGCCTATGCCGATTACGAGAAGCGCTATGACGCGGCTTTCAGCTCTGCCGTCAGGTCGAGCGCGCCGGCGCCCAAGCCGACCATTGCCGGCATCAAGGAAGCCAGCATCGTTTCCGATTGGTCGAAGCGCCGCGCCCGCGGCGAGCGCGTGCCGATCGAGCCGCCGTCGATGAATTCCGATGGCTCGGTGACCGAGACGGTGCGCATGGGCCGCATCGATTCGCCGCTCGGCCGCAAGATGGCGGCGCTCGACGCCGAGAAAGAGGCCAAGCGCAAGGCCGAGGAGCAGCGGCTGGCGGCAATCGAAGCCGCGAAAGCCGCCAAGGAAGCGGCCAAGGCTCAGGCGCTGGCCGAAAAGGAAGCCGCCAAGCAGGCAGCACAACAGCAGGTCGTCACCGCCGGCGTCGAGGTGGCGCCGGCCCAGCCGGCGGCTGAGACACAGGCGGCGAGTGCTGACGAAGGCACCGTGTCCAAGCTGAAGAAGAAGCTGCTCGGCATGTTCGGCGGCTGAGATCTTTGAGCTTGGCAAAGCACGCAATCACCTACGATCTCAAGGGCCTGAACTGTCCGCTGCCGGTGCTCAAGGCCCGCAAGCGTCTGGCCGCGATGCGGCCGGGCAGCCGTCTGTGGCTGGAGACCACCGATCCGCTCGCCGTGATCGACATTCCGGCCTTCTGCGCCGATGCCGGCCATCAGTTGATCGAGACGGCGACGGTAGCCGGAGGCCATCGCTTCCTGGTCGAGCGCGGCAGCGCGGCTTAACCAGTAGCGGGCTTTCCAATCACAGTCCGGCGATCGCCAGCGGATTGGCTTCGAGCGCCGCCCGGTCCGGCGTATCGATCGATGGCCGATTGGTGAAGGCGGCGAACAGCCGCTGGACATAGTCTTCAGGCATATCGAGCGTGATCAGCACCAGTCGGGTGCCGCGCTGGCCGTCCGGCCAGGCCGGCAGCCTTGCCGTCGGATGCAGGACCTTCTGCACGCCGTGAACGACCAGCGGCCGTGACGGATCTTCCATCAGTTCGATGACGCCCTTCATGCGCAGCAGCTTCTCACCATGCGTCGAGCGTAAGAGATCGAGGAACATCTCGATCGCCGAGAACGGCACCGGTCCGTCGTGGACGAGCGAGTGGCAGCGCACGCGGCTGTCGTGGCGGTGGTCGTGATGATGGTGGCTGTGATCATGGTCATCGTCGTGGTGATGATGGCCGTGGTCATGCGCTGCCTCTTCGCCGAGCCAGCGTCGCACATCGGCGGTCTTGGTATCGGGATTGTAGAGGCCGCAGTTGAACAGCGACGCCACGCCCGTGCCGCCATCGTTGACGTCGAGGAGTGCCGCGCCCGGATTGATCTGATGGAGCCGTGCCCGCAGGGCCCCGACATCCCCTACCTCGGCAAGGTCGGTCTTGGTGAGCACGATGCGGTCGGCGACCGCCGCCTGCTTCACCGCCTCGACATGAGCATTGAGGGTCGCCTCGCCGTTGACGGCATCGACCAGCGTGATGACGCCGTCGAGCCGGAAAGCCTGCACCAGCGCCGGATGCGCCATGATCGACTGCAGCACCGGCGCGGGATCGGCAAGGCCGGTGGTTTCGACCACGACGCGCGCAAGCCGGGCGATACGGCCGGTCTGCAGCCGGTCGACGAGATCGGCCAGCGTATCGACGAGATCGCCGCGCACCGTGCAGCAGAGGCAGCCGTCGGAAAGCTGGATGATGCCGTCCGAGGCCTGCTCGACCAGAAGATGGTCGATCGCCACCTCGCCGAGCTCGTTGATGATGACCGCCGTGTCGGCGAGTGCCGGGTCCTTGAGCAGCCGGTTGAGCAGTGTCGTCTTGCCGGCGCCGAGAAAGCCGGTGAGCACCGAGACGGGAATGGGAAAGCCGCTGTTCATCGCTTGCGCGCCGGCTAGTTGGCGGCCTTGGCCGGCTGGTCGCCCTGCACGGCGGCAGCGGCCGTTCCTGTCGCGGCGGGCGCAGCGTCGGCCGGCAGCGGCTTGTCGGGTCGCCAGGTCGGCAGCGGCACATCGGCGTAGTTCTGGTCGGCTTGGTCGACGAAAGCCTTCGGCGCCGGTCCGGTGGCACCGCCGAGGCCGACCGCGATCAGCGTTGGGTGGTCGAGTTTCACCTGATAAGGCGATTTCGGCTTGTTCTTGGCGTCGACGGTTGGGGCGGCCTCGGATTGCTCCTCTTTCGTCTTCTTCTTGCAGATCTCGTCATGCAGATCGTTGGGCGACAGCGTGTCGCCATAGGGCTTGAGCGCCGCCAGCGTCGTCGAGCCGGCGGCCGGCGTATCAAAACCCTGGTCGAGCAGCTTCGCCGCGGCTTCGGCGCGGCTGATGGCGGATTTTTCGCCAAGCACCACGGCAACCAGCGTGCGGCCATTGCGCGTCGCCGAGCCGATCATGTTGAAGCCCGAGGAGCAGACGAAGCCGGTCTTCATGCCGTCGGCGCCCGGGTAGCGGCCGATCAGGAGATTGTAGTTGGGAAGCGCCTTCTTGCCGACGGCAAGTCCCTCGATGGAGAACCATGGCGCATATTGCGGGAAGTCGTTGCGGAGCGCCGTGACCAGGACGGCGAGGTCGCGCGCGGTCGTATACTGGTCCGGCGAATAGAGCCCGTTCGGATTGACGAAATGCGTGCCGGTCATGCCGAGTCTGGCGGCCTCGGCATTCATGCGGTCGGCAAAGGCCTCCTGCGAACCGCCGATGTTCTCGCCGACGGCCATGGCGATGTCGTTGGCCGACTTGACCAGCATCATCTTCAGCGCATTGTCGAGCCGCATCACCGAGCCTGGCTTGAAGCCCATCTTGCTCGGCGGCTCGCCGGCGGAATGTTTCGTCACCTTGATCGGCGAATCGAGCGCGACCTCGCCGGCGGCGATCGCCCGGAACGTCACATAGGCCGTCATCAGCTTGCTGAGCGAGGCCGGATACCAGCGCTTGAAGGCATCCTGATGCTCCAGCACCTTGCCGCTCTTCAAGTCGAAGAGAACCACCGGATTGGCGCGCGCGGCGCCACAGAGCATCGGCAGCGCCAGCCCGCCCGCCAGCAATAGGTTGAGGAAATGCCCTTGCCGCATGATCTATTCCGAAATCGCCTCTTGCCGTAGTCGCCGCTGGCTCCGTAAGATTTCGATACGCGATAGCCAGCATGGTGCGGACCGACCCTCGACCCAGGACCGCATTCGTGCGTGCTATTTACCCTATGTGACGCCAAAATGGCAAAGCGCCAGGCAATCACAATTGCCGGGCAGCGGACCTGAGCCGTCTGCCCCAACAAAGAGATGGACCGATTATGCCAATTCTCAACCGTGCCGCGGAAATGCAGGAAGAAGTCGCCGGCTGGCGGCGCCATCTGCACCGGACGCCGGAGTTGAATTTCGACGTCTTCCAGACCGCCGGCTTCGTCACCGACAAGCTGATGGCCTTCGGCTGCGACGAGGTCGTGACGGGGCTCGGCAAGACCGGTGTCGTCGGCATCATTCGCGGCCGCAAGGGCGAGGGTCCGACCATCGGGCTGCGCGCCGACATGGACGCGTTGCCGATCAATGAGATCACCGGCAAGCCCTATGCGTCGACAGTCCCCGGCAAGATGCATGCCTGCGGCCATGACGGCCACACCGCCATGCTGCTCGGCGCCGCAAAATACTTGGCCGAGACGCGCAATTTCGCCGGTTCCGTGGCGGTGATCTTCCAGCCGGCCGAGGAAGGCGGCGGCGGCGGCAATGAGATGGTCAAGGACGGCATGATGGAGCGCTTCGGCATCTCGAAGGTGTTCGGCATGCACAACATGCCCGGCCTTCCGGTCGGCGAGTTCGCCATCAAGCCCGGCCCGATCATGGCGGCGACCGCCGAATTCACCATCACCGTCAAGGGGCACGGCGGCCATGCGGCCATGCCGCACGGCACGATCGACCCGATCGTCGTCGCCAGCCAGTTGATCAGCGCTCTGCAGACTATCGCCTCGCGCAACACCGATCCGGTCGAGGCCGTCGTGGTGTCGGTGACGAAATTTCACGCCGGCGATGCCTACAACGTCATTCCGGAACAGGCCGAGATCGCCGGCACGGTGCGCACGCTGAAGAAAGAGGTGGCCAGGAAAGCGGAAGAGCGCATGCGCGCCATCTGCGCCGGCCTTGCGTCGGCCTTCGGCGCGACGATCGAGGTCGACTACGACGCCAACTATCCCGTCACCTTCAACCATGCGGAAGAGACGGTTTTCGCCAGCGATATCGCCGCCGACGTCGCCGGCGACGCGCATGTCCACCGCGCCATCCAGCCGGTGATGGGCGGCGAGGATTTTTCCTACATGCTGGAGGCGCGCCCCGGCGCCTTCATCTTCATCGGCAATGGCGACAGCGCCGGCCTGCACCATCCGGCCTATGACTTCAACGACGAGGTCATCCCGCATGGCATGAGCTATTGGGTGAGGCTGGCGGAGGCCGCGTTGGCCGCCTGACCGCCTTTGCGGCACGGCGGCGAGCCCACCTCGCTGCCGCCCGGCCGGCGCCGTGGAGTAAGTTGTTGCTCGGCAGCGAGCAACACCTCTTGGCGAACCGGCCCGAAGCGGCTATGTGTCTGGCCGCGTGGTCCCGTAGCTCAGTAGGATAGAGCGGCAGATTCCTAATCTGTAGGTCACAGGTTCGATTCCTGTCGGGATCACCATAATTTTCAAACGCTTAGCGAGAAGCCGCCATACTTTTTTCTGAAGATTAGTACGGCGAATTTCGCAGCTCCCGCGGTTCTCGCACGGTCAGCGATGGCCGCTTGACCGGAAAGTCGGAAGTTCTGTGTGACGAAAAGGCGGATTGCGGTCGGCCTCCCAGCTTCGCAAGGGCCAGCCTTACACCAGAGGACTAGATCGATTGATCATTACGACCTGCGATAGGCAAAGATAGCCGTCTGCCGCAATCGCGCTGTGCCGGGCTATGCCTGTGCATCATCAGAATGATTGATGAAAATGCCACCCTGCAGAGCGATAACCGGGCGTCAACTTTAGCTCAGGCAAGCCATGCTCCCGGCATACTGGAAGGCACCAGCGGCGGATACGGTTTTTTTTGAAAATTCTAATTTGCCGGCATCCTGCAGATGGGAAAGCGTACACGATTATGACCTGGATCACGGGGGCCCGGTCCGGCGCCCATACCGGCCGTTAGGGCCTGGCTTCGCAGACGTTTCGATCGACGCTCACCTCAGGGAAATTGCGGCGCGCTACCCCTCGAAGGTGGCCGTCCATGACGGCGTGAATGAGCTTCGCTACTCGAATCTCGATACCGCCGTCCAGCTTTGGTCGCGCCGTGTCACCGCCCTTGCCCCTGAAGGGAAGGCGGTCGGAATCTGCCAGCCCGCTTCGGTCTGGTATATTGTTGCGGTGCTTGCGATCATTGCCGCGGGGAGGATTGCAGCCCCGCTCAATGCAAGGGATCCCAGCGTCAGGATCAACGAGATTGCATCCGCGGCGCAGCTCTCCGCCATCCTTGGCGCAGGAAGCCGGCCTGAAGATTTGGCTGCCGAAATCCAGTGGATCGACATTACGGCAAATGCCGCGGCGGACGATCAATTGTCGGCCATGCCGCATCCATCACCATCTGTCGATGCGCCGGCGATCGTTCTCTACACGTCGGGCAGCACCGGGCGTCCCAAGGGCATCGTCAACAGCCAGCGCAGCTTGCTCTGGCGCGTGCAACAATATGTCGACGCATGTCACATCAATTCCGAGGATGTTTTCCTTCCCCTGACGGGTCTGGCCACGATAGCCGGCTGTCGCGAGATTTTGGCGGCCATTCTCACCGGCGCCACCTTGCACCTCGTCGAGCTGGAAACGATCGGCCTGCGCGGCGTTCGCGCGAGGATCAAAGACCAGGGCACAACCGTCACCTACCTCGTGCCCGCCTTGCTTCGCACGCTCATGGCCGATGCTCCCGCCGACACGTTCAGCTCGCTCAGAGTGGCCCGCGTCGGGGGTGAGAGAGTGCTTTGGACCGACATTGCCCTTCTGCGCAAAGCCGTCCCGCCGCAATGCCTCGTCCAGATCGGCTATTCGTCCACGGAAACGACAGGCTCGCAGTGGTTCCTGCCGTCAGAGCCGCCGAACGCCGAGATCGACGTGCCGGTTGGACGCCTCTTGCCGGGGATCGCATTTGCGATCGTGAATGAGGAGGGGCGTCCTGCCCCGCCCGGTGAAACGGGAGAGCTCGTGATAAAAAGCCCGTATGTCCTCCTTGGGCATTGGGAGAACGGCGCCGTCGCCCCCGCCGAAGCGGACGCTGACAATCCGCGCGAGCGGATTTTCCCGACCGGCGACCTCGTCCAATTGGATAGCCACGGACTATTGAGGATCATTGGCCGAAAGGGGCGGCAGATAAAGATCAATGGTCGACGCATCGAGCCGGCCGAGCTCGAGAGGGTGCTGCGATCCGCCCCATCCGTTCAGGACGCCGTGGCGATCGTGACGGAGGCAACCGAACTTGTCGCATTCGCGACCCCGAATGATCCCGCGGGTCCGGATTTTGTGGATGACCTTCGCCAGTTGATCGCAAACGCGCTGCCCTCACCCTTGCGCCCTCTGCGGCTTCATCGCGTGGATGAGATTCCGCGCTTGGGCAGCGGAAAGATAGACCTGGCGAAACTCGGGAAGATGGACCTTTTGGCCAGGAAGCCGACCACCATTGCCGATCTGCCAAGTCCCGGCAGCGACCTGAAAGTGCGTCAGGTGGTGCAAAAGGCCTGGGGCAAGGTTCTCAACACGCGCGCAGCAGCAGGAAGGTGGGACGAGGCCGGTGGAGATTCGCTCAAGCTGCTGCATTGCGTGATGGAGATCGAGACCCTGATCGGCCAGGAGCTCGGGCTTGAGAACTTCACCGTGGGGATGAGCGCGGAAGAGATGGTGAGGGCAGTCGTCGCGGCGCAAGCAGCCGCGCCGGGCAGAGCCGCACCGGAGCATGATCCTCCGCTCCTTTTCCTGTTTCCCGGGTCCGTCGGATACGGACCAAGCCTTGCCGCTTTCGCCTCTGCCATGAGCAAGACCGCAAAGGTCGTGCCGATCAGATATCCAGGTCTAGCAATGATCCTCAAGGGACAGAACGATCTGGCGAGCATGGTGGATGCCGCAGTCCAGCAGGTCAACCGCGCCCAGCCGTCGGGCCATGTCAGGCTTCTCGGCCATTCGCTCGGTGGAGCAGTTGCCCTGGAAGTCGCCGTGCGCCTGCTCAAGGCGGGACGGTCGGTAAAGTTCGTCGGCATCCTCGACACGAGCCTTGAGGGCGAGCGCAGCCGTCGCTGGGAGACGGTCACCCGCACGGTGCGCCGGATACGGTCCAACCGCATCTCGTTCCACCGCGTCGCCTGCCGCGCTCTGGCGAAGATGGCGGTCAGAATGGGTTACGAAACTCGTCTCGCTCGCGCGATCGACCGTTACACCGACGGCCAGTTCAATGGAGCCTGCTTCCGGATCAAGCTGGAGCTGCAGGAAGTGTTGCGGGCCCAGGCCTTCTTCCGCTGGCTGGAGGAACCCAAAGCGGCGCTTTCGATCCCCGGCACCCTGTTTCGCTGTGCTCGTCCGGGCATGTCCCGCACCATCGGGTGGGACAGCGTATTCCGCGACCTGCAGGTGATTCCGATCGTCGGTACCCACATCGATCTCGTAGCGGAGCCTCATGTCGCGACCAACCGTCCACTGATCGAAAAGGCCGTCCTGCAAACGTATACGCCAGCCGAATCTCTGCGATTGGAGGGCCAACCGGCATGATCTCGCTGTTCACCAAGGAAGTGCTGGCATTGGATGCCGCCGCGGAGGCAGACCGCATCGCGTCGTCGACGCGCGAGCAGGTTCTGGTCACGCTTCGTCGGCGCGGTGTGGTGGTCGGGCTGTCAGGCGGCATCGATAGTTCCGTCGTCGCATCGTTGTGCGTGCGCGCCTTCGGAAGGGATAAGGTCCTGGGAATCTTCATGCCGGAGCGGGACTCCTCCGGGGACTCGCTGAGGCTCGGGCGCGTCATCGCGGCCCAGCTCGGCATCGACACCCTGGTGGAAGACATAGCCCCGGCGCTTGATGCCATCGGCGCCTATCGTCGACAAATCGAGGCCATCCGCTCCGTCGTTCCAGACTATGACGAAGGGTGGAAATGCAAACTGGTGCTCACCTCGGTCCTGGAGAGCCAAGGCCTCAACATCACCCGTCTCACGGTTCAGGATCGTGACGGCAAGGTCAACACGGTCCGGCTGCCCATGGCAGCCTATCTGCAGATCGTCGCCGCGACCAACTACAAGCAGCGCATCCGCAAGATGACGGAGTACTATCACGCGGACCGCCTCGGCTACGCGGTAGCGGGAACGCCGAACCGGCTCGAATACGACCAGGGCTTTTTCGTCAAGCAAGGCGACGGCATCGCCGACGTGATGCCGATCGTGCACCTCTACAAAACGCAGGTTTACCAGTTGGCGGAACATCTCGGGGTGGACGAAGAAATCCGGCGCCGGCCTCCGACCACCGACACATTCTCCATGGCGCAGAGCCAGGAGGAATTCTATTTTGCACTGCCTTACCACCTGACGGATCTGTGCCTCTATGGAGTGAACCATGGAGTATGCGCGGACGAGGTCGCGGCGGCTGCGGGCCTTACCGGCGGCCAGGTCGAAAAGGTCTACAAGGATATCGAGGCCAAGCGTCGGGCAGCACGTTACCTGCACGCCCGGCCCTTGCCGTCCGTCCCGATGGATGCGGGCTGACCCGGATGTGCGGGATCGCCGGAATACTGGCGCTGAGCGCCACCGCCGAACCGCCTTCTCGCGAGGCACTGATACGCATGGCTGGCGCGCTTGCGCATCGCGGCCCGGACGAGCGGGGACTTTACCGGGACAGACGTGCAGGGCTGGCGCATGCCCGCTTGTCGGTCGTCGATCTTCGACATGGACAGCAGCCCCTCGCCGACGCTGACGGCCTGATGTGGGTCGTGTTCAACGGCGAGATTTTCAACTACCTCGAACTGCGGGACAGGCTGATCGCTCTCGGTCATCGGTTCCGCACCCGCAGCGATACCGAGGTCGTTCTGCACGCCTATCAGGAATGGGGCCAGGCCGCCTTCGAGCGTATGAACGGTCAATGGGCGCTGGCAATCTGGGACCCGGTTGCCGGCCGGCTGGTATTGTCGCGCGATCGCTACGGCATTTGCCCGCTGCATTTCTGCGAGCATGGAGGCCGCATGTTCTTTGCGAGCGAAGTCAAGGCAATTTTCGCGGCCGATGCCGCGATCCCGCGCGCGTTCGATCCGGCCGGCATCGATCAGACCTTCACCATGTGGACGGTCGTTCCTCCGCAGAGCGTGTTTCAGGGCATCCGCGAACTCCCGCCTGGACATGTGCGCCTCTATGAGAACGGCGTGGCGCGCGAGTATCCCTTCTGGCAACCGCGCTTCCCGGAAATCCATGGTCGGGAACACGACCGATCCAGCGGCTCCCTGGACGATGCGGTCGAGGAGGTGCGCGTCGCGCTGGAAGCCGCGACGGCGTTGCGGATCGTGCAGGCCGATGTGCCGGTTGGCTGCTATCTGTCGGGCGGGCTCGACAGCTCCCTTGTCGCCGCGCTCGGAAGGCGCTTCGCCGGCGAGCGTTTCCAAACCTTCTCCCTGCGTTTTGCGGATGCCGAGTATGACGAGACCCATTTCCAGCGGCTCGTCGCCGCCCGAACCGGGAGCGAGCACCACGAGGTAGTCGTTTCGCGCAGCGACATCGCCGCGGTCTTTCCCGAGGTGATCCGCCACACCGAGCGGCCAATCCTCAGGACCGCCCCGGCACCACTCTTCCTGCTGTCGAGGCTGGTGCGGGAACACGGCATCAAGGTGGTGCTGACCGGCGAAGGCGCCGACGAGATGTTTGCCGGCTATGACCTGTTCCGCGAAGGCAAGGTGCGCCGCTTCTGGGGACGCCAGCCGGCTTCGACAAGGCGTGCCCGGCTGCTCGAACGGCTCTACCCCTACCTCTCGCGCTCACCGGTTCATCAGCAGGCGCTGGCCAGGCAATTCTTCGGCCGCAACATTCAGGCCCACGCCGTGGCCGGATTTGCGCATGACACGCGCTGGCGCACGACGAGCGCCATCAAACGCCTGTTCTGCCCGGATATGCGCGCCGCATCGGAACGGCGCGACGCGGTGACCGAACTGCTCTCGACATTGCCGGCCGAATTCCCGCGATGGAGCCCCCTCGCCCAGGACCAATATCTGGAGATCCGGACGCTGATGTCGGGCTATCTGCTCTCTTCGCAAGGCGACAGGATGCTGATGGCTCATTCCGTCGAGGGCCGCTTCCCCTTCCTGGATGACAAGGTCGTCGCCTTGGCCAATGCGCTTCCGGACGCCTACAAGCTGCGGGGCCTCGATGAGAAGCACGTGCTGAAGCGCGCCGCGGCGCCGATTCTGCCGCCCCAGGTCGTTGCCCGAAAGAAGCAGCCCTACCGGGCGCCGAATGCGCTGAGTTTCTTCGCCGCGGACGCCCCGGCATACATTCGTGAAGCGCTGTCCCAGACAGCATTGCAGGCGGCGGGCGTCTTCGATCCCCAATCGGTTGCCCGTCTGGTTGGAAAGTGCCAGGCCCGAGTTGGCGAGGGCGACATGTCGAATTCCGACAACATGGCCCTGGTGGGCGTGCTGTCGACGCAACTCCTGCATCAGCAATTTGTCGCAACCCGTCCAGCCGGCGCGACAAGGCCGGATCTCGGCATCGATGTCGACTACGAGCATCGGGAAAGGGAGGTAGCATGATCCATGGTGCCGTACCGCTCCTGCACGACTATCTGATCCACTCCGCCAGCCGGCTCGGCGATAAGGTGGCGCTGGTTTGCAATCGGCAACGCGTCACCTACGCCGAAATCGACGAGCGCTCCAATGGGCTTGCGCAATGTCTGGTGTCGGCCGGCGTGCAACGCAGCGACCGTGTGATGATCTTCGCCGACAACACGCTCGAGACCGTTGTCGGCTTCTGGGCGGCGCTCAAGGCAAACGCTGTCGTGTGCATCGTCAATCCGCTCACAAAGAGCGAGAAGCTCGACTACCTCCTGAATGATTGCCGACCGGCGGCGCTGATCACGGACCAGCACTTGCGCTCGGTGTTCGGTGGGCCGGCGCACAACTGCCGATCGCTGCGAAAGGTGATCGTATCGGGGCCGATCGAGGACGACGAACTCAACCGGCTGCCGCATGCGATGCGGTGGGAAACGGCCGCCGAAAGAGCTCTCGCCGCGCCGGCACGCTGTTCGATCGACGTCGATCTTGCCGCCATCATCTATACCTCCGGGTCCACGGGCGAACCCAAAGGAGTGATGCTGACACACCGCAACATGACGGCGGCATGCACATCGATAGCGTCATATCTGGAGCTTCGCGAAGATGAGGTGATCCTCAACGTCCTGCCCCTCGCCTTCGACTACGGCCTCTATCAGATGCTGATGGCCTTCCGCACCGGCGCTCGGCTTGTCCTCGAACGTTCCTTCGCTTTTCCGGCGCAGATCCTTCAGCTCATCAAGGACGAGAGGATTACGGGCTTTCCCGGGGTGCCCACCATCTTCGCCTCGCTTTCGGAGCTCAAGTCGCTGAAGGACCACGACTTTTCGAGCATCCGCTATGTCACCAACACCGCGGCCGCCTTGCCGCTCAAGCACATCAACATGCTCAGGGAGCTGTTTTCAGACGCGCGAATCTATTCGATGTACGGCCTCACCGAGTGCAAGCGCTGCACCTACCTGCCGCCGGAAGATCTCGAGCGAAAGCCCCTGAGCGTGGGGATTGCGATCCCGAACACGGAAATGTGGATCGTCGACGACAACGACAGGCGGGTCGAGCCCGGAACCGTTGGACAGCTTGTCATCCGTGGCGCGACGGTGATGAAGGGTTACTGGGGCAAACCGGAAGCGACCGCCAGGAAGCTCAAGCCTGGCCCCTTGCCGGGCGAGCAGGTGCTCTACACCGGAGACTACTGCCGGATGGACGCGGAGGGCTATCTCTACTTCATCGGCCGCGGCGACGAGATCATTAAATCCCGCGGCGAGAAGGTTGCGCCGAAGGAAGTCGAAAACGTGCTGGTGAACATTCCGGGCGTGAAGGAGGCCGCGGTGATCGGTGTCCCCGACGAGCTTCTGGGCCAGGCGGTGAAGGCGTTCGTCGTGATCGAGCAGGGACGGATCGTCGGCGAGAAGCAGCTTCAGATGGAATGCCAGAAGCGGCTGGAAAACTTCATGGTCCCGAAGTCGATCGTCATCGTGCCCAGTCTGCCCAGGACGGACACCGGAAAACTCAAGAAGGTAGCTCTTTCGTAGCGCCTGTTGAACGGCGCGGATCGCATTTGTCTTTTTATCGGAGGGTGGATTGGATGGATTCGATTTTGGCAACCAAGCCCGCGGGCGACGTTTACACGAAACAAATTCGGGATTTCCTGGCCTCGAACTTCTACGTCGCCGACGTGAAATCTCTCAGCGCCACGGAATCGCTGCTCGATCAGGGCATCGTCGATTCCACCGGGGTGCTCGAGGTCATCGGCTTCATCGAAGAGACCTTTGGCATCATCGTCGAAGACAGTGAGCTCCTCCCTGAGAACCTCGATTCCATCCAGGGAATAGCGCAGTTCATCGCCCGAAAGAGGGGGTGAAGCCGACCTGCCAGTTGCTCAGGGCTGCGGCTTTGCATATCCGAGCACGACGCGCGCCTCGCCGGCGAGGTTGGTGACGGCGGCGATATCCTCGTAGCCCCTGCTGCGCTCCATCAGGCTTGCGACCTGGCGGTCCTGACCGAGGCCGACCTCGAACAGCAGGGCGCCGCCGGGCCGCAGATACCGCAGGGCATCCTTCACCACGCGCATGTGGATAGCGATGCCGTAAGGCCCGGCCGCGAAAGCCTCGCGCGGCTCGAGAGCGACCAGATGGGAGCGATCGCCTTCAAGCCGTTTCTCCGAGATATAGGGCGGATTGCACACGATGAGGTCGATCGTGCCCTGATGTAGCAAAGCGGATAGAGCTTCGAACAAATCGCCCTTCAGGACCGATACCCTGCCGACCAGCCCATGGTGGACGATATTGCGGTGTGTTGCCTCGACACACGCATCGGTAAGATCGCTGGCCCAGACCTTCGCGGCCGGAACATGATGCGCGATGGCGCAGGCGAGATTGCCTGCGCCGCAGCACATGTCGACGACGCGCGGCGCCGGCAGGTTCATTCGATGCAAGACATCGACCGCGGTCGTGCCAAGCAGTTCGGTCTCCGGTCTCGGGACCAGTGAGCCGGGAGCGACGAGCATCTCCATTCCCATGAAGGCCGTGCTGCCTTTGCTGTAGGCGTCGGTAACGCTGATATCTTGGCTCAAGGCTTGCACTCGTAAAGACATCGAGTTGGTCGGTTGCTGCGGAAGCGACAGCCTACTGGACCGCCGCGCTTTCGAGTTCACTGCTGAACTTGACCTCGATCGTATCGCCAGGCGACACATCGGCGTCTTCGTCGGCAGGTTCCTTGCGCCATTGCCCATCGATCTTGCGAATGACCGTCATCTGAGCCCTGACGGTTTCGCCGGCGATCGACAAAGGCGCGGCGGTTGCGCCCTGGGGCTGCAGCTTTTGGCTCGCGGCGCGAAGTCTTGTGCCGATGTCGGCCAGCCGGACCTCGGTGTCCCGCAATTCGTTCAGCAAACCGATACGCCTTTGGTTCTCGTTGCGCTCGAGCTGCCTGGCAAAATCATCCTGCTGGCGCCGCGTTCTCATGAGCTCGACCGATGTTTCCAGCGCCCGGCTGGACGAAAGCAGGACAGCGCGCCGAACATCGGCGAGCCGGTTGTTCGTCAGATTCCCGGCCTTGAACAGCTTGGTGACCTGCTCCAGGTCGTCCTCATCGGCCTTCACTCCGTCCGCTTCATCCTGCGCGCGCTTCAGCAGCGCTTCGACCTGCGTGGCGGCATCCTTGGCGCCTTTTTCGACAAAGCTCTGCTCTTGCTGGAAATTGTCCAGGGAGAGCTTGAGCGCTTCCGCTTCGGCTTTCGCTATTCCCGCAGCGAGCGCGGGAGAAAGGGGCGATCCTTGCGGAGGCTGCATGTCGAAGCTTGCCTGTTTGTCGAGTTCGGCACGCAGGCGCGCGCTGTGGAAGTAGTCCCTGGTGTATTCTCCCCAGATCATCTCATAGTCGCGTCGGAGATCCGTCGGATCCGGTCCTGCCTGGTTGCCCCGCGCCCGCAGGAGGCTGAAACCGCCAGCCACCGCGATCGCCTGTCGTACGGTCATGAGCGGACGATAGGCCTGCTGTCCCGGTGTAAGCACATCGCCGGTTACATAGATGGGACGATACTCGGCGATGATCGCCGTCACGTCGCTCGGCCTGACGACCGCCATCTGTTCGCGGCCGTCGGACATGCGGATGTGAAAGATCTTGGTCGGCAGAATCGTTTGCATGCGCGCCTGCAATTCGGGCGGCGTCAGACCGCCGACCGAGACCGCGCCGGCATCGGGAAGCACGATCGTGCCGTCCATCTGGACAACCGCGCGCTGGGTCCGGTCGGGAATGGAGGTTATCCCGATCTCGACCGTATCGCCCGGTGAAATCCGGTAGGCGCTCGATGTATCGGCCGCGGCAGCCATCGGCGCGGTGCCCAGGACCGCAAGAACCGCAAGGAAGAACCGGCTAAGGTCGGTCATTGGCAACAACCTCCTTCGGATTTTGTTGTTCGCCCCAGTCGAGGCGCGCGACGAACTCGTAGACCGGGCCGCCCGGCGTGCCCCAGTTGCTCGACCAGATCACCTGGGAGCCATCCGGAGAAGGCGAGGCATGCGTCTCGCTCCAATAGTCGGAGGGAGGGTTTCGCGTCTGCACGATACGACGGATGGCGCCCCTGCCATCGATGCGGAGCGCGATGACTTCTCGCGCATAGGGAGCCCAGCCCGGATTGGCCGAGACCTCGTCCGGATCGCCGCCATAGCTCAGGAATACCCAATCGCCCCTGGCCAGGGCGCGGGTCGATGCATGTTCCGCCTGGCCGTAAGCTGTAAGCGAAGTCGCCTTCCCGTCCGAAAGCCTGCGCTTGATGATCTGGAACTTGTCTGGACTGGATTTGCTGATGCCGACATAGACTTCGCTGCCGTCCTCGTCGACCGTCAGATCCCCGTGACCGGGCCGATGATGGTCCGTCCATCTCTGCCGCAAGGTGCCGTCAACCGCGAAAATCGCTCTTTGCTCGGTACCGTCCACCAGGTTCTGGAAGCACAGGATATACGCTCCGAGCGGGGAGATCGTGCAGGAACTGGTCGTTCCGGGAACCTGAGCAAGGTCGATGTCTGGGAATTTCAGCCGCTGGTTCAGATCATAGGCGAAAACAACGTCCGTGCCGTCCTTGCGGACCGCCCGGACCGCGATGCGG
The DNA here is from genome assembly GCF_003952485.1 of Mesorhizobium sp. M1E.F.Ca.ET.045.02.1.1. NCBI lineage: Bacteria > Pseudomonadati > Pseudomonadota > Alphaproteobacteria > Hyphomicrobiales > Phyllobacteriaceae > Mesorhizobium > Mesorhizobium sp. M1E.F.Ca.ET.045.02.1.1. The sequence continues at coordinate 2,582,111 of NZ_CP034447.1, read as the reverse complement.
CTACCGTCCCGGCTGGGATTGCCCTTCGATGGGCCGAATCGCAGATCGTGATACGCCGTGGAGGTGAACAGGATCTCTTCCTGGTTCGTCCGTGGTGCCCAGGTCGAAATCGTCCGGCCTTGAACGCAGATCATCAGCTCGGCGTTTCGAGGGTGCCACTCGCACTCTCCCCCTCTCTTACGACTGAACAGCGCCACATAGGTATGCCCGTCGAGAAAGCACATTCCATTGCAGCCGTTGTCGAGGAGGAGCAATGTCTGGTCTGCGTTCCAGGCTTGAGCGCTCGAATAGCGATGGCTGCAATATTTGGGACCGCAAACGACACCATTTCCAAGAACCCCGGGCTTGGTTATGCGAACGAAGCTTGTGCCGAAGGCCGGGTCGGTCGCTGGGCGAAGATAGTCAGGCAGATCCATCCCCACGGGCGCCACGAAGCCGGTGGATGTGTTGCTTCCTTGACCGCCGGCCGTCCGCAGGTTCAGCAGCGCGGCAACGCAAACCAGCAGCAACACGGCAACAAGCGGGGGAAGCCTCATGTCATGTAACCCATCTCATGACGTACAAGGCCCGCGCGGAGGCGTGTCCGCCACCACGCAATGGTTCGGCCCAAGCCTTCGCGAAGACCGGTCTGCGCCCTCCATCCCGTTGCGGTCTCAAGCCGGGACGAATCCGCCAGCAGCGCCCGGACCTCGGAATTCTGCGGCCGCAGCCGCCCTTCGTCGCGATGAACCGGCTTGTTGGAGCCGCTCAAGTCGAGCACCAGGTCCAACACGTCCGATATAGTCACCGCACGTTGGCTTCCGGCATTGTAGGCATGGCCGAATTCGAGTTCGGCCGAGCCGGCTGCGAGGAAGGCCGCCGCGGTGTCCTCGACGAAGGTGAGGTCGCGGACCGGGCTGGTATCACCCACCATGATGGCTGGGCATTTCGGGTCGAGGGCCTGCCTGATGATCGTCGGCACGATTGCCCGTTCGCTCTGTCGCGGTCCGAACGTGTTGAAGGGACGCAGCACGACGACGGGCACGCCGAAGGATCGAGCATAGGACTCCGCCATCATGTCGGCTCCGATCTTGGAGGCCGAGTATGGCGATTGTCCCTGCAGCGGGTGGGATTCGCTGATCGGCATGCTGAGGGCGGTGCCGTAGACCTCGCTGGTGGAGGTGTGCACGACACGCTCGGTGTCCCACTGGCGCGCCGCCTCCAGGACGTTGACGGTGCCCATAACGTTGGTCTCCACATATGACTGGGCAGCCGCATAGGAATATGGAATGGCGATCAGTGCCGCGAGATGAAAGACAACGGCTTGGCCACGCACGATCCTGTTCAGGAACGCGCTGTCGCGAACGTCGCCGCGCAGGAGTTTCAGCTGATTTCGGATATCGTCCGGCAGATCATCCAGCCACCCGTGACTGTCGAACGAGTTATAGAGGGCCAATGCGGTCACGTCAGCGCCGCCGCGAACCAGCGCTTCGGTCAGGTGCGATCCGATGAATCCATCCGCGCCCGTGACCAGGACTCTCTTTCCCTCGTAGGTCATGACTATATAACCCTCGCATCACCCAAGCGCTGACTTGCGAATGCCGCTGACGACCATGCGAAACGCTCACCTATCCATTGAACGCGACAAGCCAAGGCCAAGAAGAACGAAGACACCGCGGATGACGAGTGCAGCGTCCGACGCCATCGTTCGCCGGCCATAGTAGGAGAGATCTATCCTGGCTTTTGCCGGGAACAGGACTTCCTTGTAGAAAAGCGTCGGCTCTATGCCGCGAGGATAGAAAAGGGCCTCGCGGCGGAACATGATTTGAGCAGGGCCGAGCAATCCTGGCTTATATTGCAGAACGGCTTCATAGCCGTCCCTGAAACACTCGGCGAAAGCGAGGCTCTCCGGCCTCGGACCGACTATTGCCATTTCGCCTTTCAGGACGTTCCACAACTGCGGCAGTTCATCGAACTTGGTGAGGGCGAGGATCCTGCCCACAGCGGTCATGCGCAGGTCATTGTCGAGGGTCAGCGCGAGGCCGCCGGAATCGCAGCGCGGATCGAATTTTCGAAACTTGTACATATGGAAGAGCCGGCCGCCGGCGCCTATGCGGGGCTGCACGAAAAGCACAGGCCGGCCGCCTTCGAGCAGCAGCACGAGCGCAATTGTCAGCATCAGCGGGGATAGGACGACGATGCCGACGGACGCGGCAATGATATCCATCGCGCGCCTGCCGAATCCGTGGCGCGCGCGTGTCATTGCAGGCCGGTGAATGGGCAGGTCGAATGCATTCATGCGACGGCCCCCGCCCGAGCGCCGCCATTGAGGGCTGATGCCAGGGCATCCACGACCGCCTCCGCGACGGGAGATGTGATCTGCGGATGGAGTGGAATGGTCAGCTCACGCTCGGCGAAATCCTCGGTACGCGGTAGGTGGACCCCTGGGTAACGCTCCCGATACAGCGTCATTTGATGCACGGGAGGATAGTGGATTGTGGTCTGTATGCCCTGCGCACGCAGCTCGTCGATGACATCTTGCCTGTTGACGTAGCGAGGCAAGAGGATCGGCATGATGTGATAGGCGGAGGTGCGAGGTTCGCAAAACGGGATCGTCACGGTCGGACAGCGCATGGCGATAAGGCGCCGATACAGCACAACGAGGATGCGCCTGACCTCATTCCACTCCTGCAGATTGCGCAGCTGAACCAAACCGATCGCGGCCCTCATTTCATCCATGCGGTAGTTGAAGCCCAGCATGGTCACGTCATATTGCGGCGTGCGGCTGTTCAATCTCTGGCGGGTTCCGGTGGTCATGCCGTGCCCACGGGCCTGGCGGATCGTCTCACGCAGGTTGGGGTCCCTCGTGACGACCGCCCCACCTTCGGCGGTGGTCATGTTCTTGTTGCCATAGAAGCTGAATGCCGCTCCGGCACCAAACGTGCCCACCTCCTTCAGTCCGGGAGCATGCGCGGCGTCCTCGATGATGTAGAGGCCTCGTACGTTTGCGAATGTCTGCCATTCTTCCTTGTTGGCAAGATAACCTGCAAAATGGACGAGGATCACGGCCCGGGTGCGGGGCGTGCAGCGCGCCTCCGCTTCCGCGACCGACATCAGCGGCACGTCTTCGGATTCTATGTCGACGAAGACTGGCGTGGCACCGACATAAAGGACCGCGTTCACGGTCGCCACGAAAGTCAATGAAGGCACCAGGACCTCGTCACCGGGTCCAATCCCAAGTCCGTAGAGGATCAGGTGAAGCGCTGCGGTGCAGGAGTTCACCGCGACGCAGTCTTCGACGCCGTGCATTGCGGCGAATGCCTCTTCAAACGCTCGAACACGCTCGCCCATCGTCAGCCAGCCGCTGTCAATCACTTTGGATAAAGCAGCCTTCTCTGGTACACCCAGCACGGGGGCACTGACCAAGAGCATCCCAACCTCCCGGTGATTTTTCACGTGTGTCGATAAGCGCCTTCACGCCGCGGCGGCGGCGACCTCGATGGATGCCGACTGCTCCTCCCAGGATGTCGCCTGCGCTTTCTGAAAATCCTCGACGCGGCCGATGTCCAGCCAGAGACCTTCGTGCTTGTAGACGTGCACGACCTGTCCATCTTGAAGCATTTGCAGCATGAGATCATCGAACCCGAAGGGGATGCCCGATGGAATGAACTGCAGAACGCCTGGATTCATGCAATATATTCCCATGCTTACCAGGTGCGAGAGCGCAGGCTTCTCGCGGAACACCCGGACTGTGTCGTTGACCTCGTCGATGACGCCGAAATCCATCTTGGTGATACGCGAAGCGGTCGCGATCGTGACCAAATCGTTGTGCGCCTTGTGCGTCGCCACGAACCGACTGAGGCTCAGGTCGGTGAGCACGTCGCCGTTGAGGACAAGAAACGGTTCATCCAGTTCGTCCCTGATCAAGGAGAGCGGGCCGATGGTCCCGAGCGGTTCCATCTCCTGGGTGTAGCGGATCTTGAGGTTCCATTGCGAACCGTCGCCGCAGACACTGCGGATCAGATGGCCGAGGTAGCCGGTTGTGACATAGACGTTTTCGATGCCGTTGCGCCGCAGCCATTTCAGCAGCAATTCAAGCACCGGCCGGGCGCCGATCGGCATCAGAGGTTTGGGCAATACCGATGTGAATGGCCGAAGCCGCGTACCCATTCCACCGCATTGAATAACCGCTTTCATACGATCCTCCGTGCGTACTCGGCCGACACGACCAATGATCAACCCTATCGTCCGGCAGGATGAACGCGACCGATGGCCTGCCGGACATGCCTCGACTTCATGGCCGGGAAATTACGCCGTGGCCGGTGGCCTGTCGTCGTGCGTTCGAATGGCGCTCCGGACGCTGCTCAAAGCTGCACGGATTGGAGCCCGGATGGCGAGACTTGTCGCTCGGCGTCCAAGCTCGTCCGCCCGCAGGCACCGACGGACCAAGGTCCGACTTGAATCATGGTAAACGGGGAGTAAGCTTTTCTGCCGCCGGATGGGTACATCAGACTGGCGATTGAGTGTGAAGCGGGCATTGTTGGGGACCGGCTAACCACAGGTTATGGATCGCCTCAGAATTCGTATTGGGCAGAACAACGCTCTGGGCGATTGCCGTTAGCCCCCCAATGGGCAGTGTGTGCGTTGGGGTAAAATGTACAAGATCGTCATCGCCGATGATCACGGCCTCTACCGGCGTGGCCTGCGGTTGGCTTTGACCGCCGGCATTGATGGCGTCGATATCTTTGAGGCGACGTGTTTCGATGCCGTCGTTGGCCTTCTTGCCGAACACAAGCCCGTCAGCCTCGCGATGCTTGACCTCAACATGCCGGGGCTCTTCACTCAAGAAGTGCTTGGCGACGTCCTGGCGACCTATCCGGACACACGGTTTGCGATTGTTTCCGGAAACGATTCACGATCCGAAATACTGACCGCTCTCTCGGTGGGGCTGCACGGTTATATCGTGAAATCGCAGAGCGATGAGGAGGTCGTGCTGGCGGTCAAGGAAATCCTCTCAGGTCGAATCTACGTGCCGGCGCTGCTGTCCCGGAACTCCGGGAGCCGAGAGCACATGTTGGAGATCCCGCACGGGAACAGTGCCGGTGCCGGCGCCCTGGAAAGGCTCACGTCGCGACAGAAGGATGTTCTGAGGCTGATGGCTGAAGGATACTCGAACAAGGAAATCGCGCGAGATCTCGATATCGCCGAGGCGACGACGAAGATTCATGCCGCCGCGATCATGCGGGAGCTGGGGGTTCGAAATCGCACGGAAGCGGCGGTTTTGATCAAGACCTGGTTGGGGCCGATGTGAACCAATGCATGTCGCCCAAAAGTGTGCAGCGGTTTTGGGAAAACGACATGCATAAAAACAAAGATTTAAAGCGCGTCGCTCAAATCCGTTTCAACGTGACGCGCTTAGCCTTGGATCTCCTTCGGCGACAGCCGGAGAGAGTACCGCAACCCATCCTCCCGCATTTCGAATTTTGAGGAATGCCCTAAAAGGGGTGCTCCGTCGACTCCCAGAACCATTGATCCGAAGCCCTGGCGCTTGATCGGAGCGATGCGTCTGCTCCCTGTTTCGATCCAATCAAATACGACCTCGTCGCCTGCCTTCCCTGAGACGAAATCCCATCGCACCTCGATCTTGCCGTGCGAGTCGCCGAGCACCCCATGCTTTATCGAATTGGTGGTGAGTTCGTGGACGATCATTGCAAAACTCTCAGCCGCCCCGCCTGAAATCTTGATCTCCGGGCCCGTAACCGTTGTCTTGCCTGCTTCCGAGAAGGGCCGAAGTTCCTGAGCGACCAGATCATGAATGGTGGACGATGCATCGGCGCTGTTCGTGAGCAGCATATGCGTCACCTCGAGCGCGCGAATTCGCTCGATGAGCGTTTCCTTGAATTTGACGAGGTTGCCGTCCGGCGCATTGACCATCTTCACTATGGCCGTGATGACAGCAAACAAGTTGCTGGACCTATGGCGCTGTTCGAGCATCAGCCCTTCTTGCTTTCTGATCGCCGCACGCAACAGCGTCGTTTGCCGTCGCTCGGTCAAATCCGCTGCGATGCCAGTCCGTTGATTGCGGCCGTTCTGGTTTTCCTCGCGTCCCCGCAAGGCGATCCAACGGATTTGACCGTCCGGCCGCTTGATACGGACCTCAACGTCATAATTGGCTCCAGGACGATCCTTCCTTGGAGGCGATGCGATTTTCGCCCAGTCCGCTTGGTGTACGATTGCCGACATATCCCCCAAGGGACGAAGCGCAGCCGGCTGCAGCCCTAAAATCTCCCAAAATTTGTTTGAGCCCGAGATGACCTTTTCGCCATACTCTATTCGCCACATGCCCAGCCTGCCGGCAGATAGCGCGAGGTCCAGCCACTCCCTCTGAGCCACAAGCGCTTCACGAGCCGATCGTTGTTCCGTAATGTCGTCGACGACCATGAACAGACTGTCGAGCGGCGACGTGTCCGGCGCGGACAAAGAAAGCGTGAGCCGGGCCCAGAACGTGCTGCCATCCTTTCTGATCAGGCGCATTTCTGAGCCGGACGACGGCGTCTCGGCACTCAGCCCCGCCAGCGACTTTTTGAACAAGTCACGATCGTCCGGATGGACAAACGCATCCATCTGCCGGCCAACAAGGTCATCCTCGGGGTAGCCCAGCAAGGCACCGAGGCGCCTGTTCGATCGCAGCACCTCACCTTTGTCGTTGGCGGTGGCAAAGCCCATGGCGGCTCGCTCAAAAACCCGGCGGTAACGCGACTCGGCAGCCTCGACGGCTGCGAGCTTGACGTCCAGCGACGCACGTAAGCTTTGCCTCGAACGGTCGAAAAGAAAGGCAATCATCCCGCCGGCAAGCAAAAGCAGAATGGCGCGTACCCATTCATCGGCAAAAGCCTGGCCATTCATGACGATCCGGGCACCCAAACCGGCAGCCGCCATCACAAGGGTCGATGCGATCGCAAGCCAGCGGTTCTCAAGGAAGGCAATGATAACGATCGCCGGGATGAATTCGAGAAAACCTGGGTCAACGGCACCCGTAAGGGAAACCCTTGCCTCGAAGAGCAATGTAGCGATCAGTATGGCCGTCGACGCTAGATGAGTTCGCGACAGGACTAGACCTCTTTCAGCACCTCATCCAACCTAACTACTACTTTCGGCTTAACCCGTCGAGCTTAGACCGTCGAACGCGCAATCTAGTACGTCTGCTCGCTTTCACACTCCAACGTCCCGGCCTATTGAGAATCAGCAGCCAAACCTTCCGATTATCGATCGTCAAGACGCACTTGTGTCGAAGCAGCGACTTGGCGTCAGGGCGCCGATAGCGGCGATGGGCGATAGGGGTGGTCAATGAACCTGGTCGATGGGCAGAACGACACACGATACAGCGCGCAACGTAGCATGTTGGAGGCGGGCTTTGGCGGCAGGCCAAAGACCTCGGTCTATGCTCAAGGCTCTGACCGCAAGGTCAGGCCGGTTCCGGTAAGCAGGTGCGAGCGGCCGGGGCTCGATTCGATAACCGGCATGCTCGAGCGCATAGGCTGTGGCTGGCTTGTTTTGAGCGAGTCGAAGAGGGTTCTCAAATGGAACGCGGCCGCTGAAACCATTCTTGACAGTTATGGGAATTCTCCGGATCGACACAGCGATCTGGCTGCGGCGCTGCGGAGTTTGATCGCCAGCGTGCCCGCTCATTTTATGCCCGGGACGTTGTCCTGGATCGTGATCCGCAGCGCTGGAGACCGGCCGGTTATCCTCAACGAAGAAGGGATCGTCACTCCCGACAGATCGATCATCCTCGCCCTCCTTGACCGCCAGCCGAGATCCGGGCCGAACCCTCAAACGCTGCAGAAAATGTTCGGCTTGACCGGCGCCGAAACGCATCTGGCATTGCGCTTGGCGAAAGGCGATGCCCCCCTGGAAATCGCCGAGCATTGTCAGCTTAGCCGGACGACGATCCGCACCCAGCTTGCCTCGCTCTTCGCGAAAACGGACACGAAGCGTCAGGCGGAACTGGTCGCTCTTTTAGGGCGGATTTCCGTGTTGCCTTAGGGCAACTCCAGGAAAAGTGCGAAACGCTTAATGCATGTCGCGCAAAAGTGTGCAGCGGTTTTGCGAAAACGACATGCATAAAAAAAAGACCTAAAGTGCGTCGCCTGGATCCATTTCAGCGCGACGCGCTTTAGGCGCGGCGACTTCGCCGTAGCCTCCGTCCGCAATTGCGTGGAAACAAATAGCCAGCGGTTCGGCGTTTTCGTGAAACGATGAGCCGCTCCAGACACAAGCGACGACTTCACTTTTCCTGGAATTGCTCTAGCGCCGGCCGTTGGCGCCGACGGCGCCTTCGCGATGGGCGGCCTGCCAGCTCGCGCCCAACCGATAGCGCTCAGCGTTTGCGGGTCTGCAACGGCCCGAGTGTCCGGCGTATCCTGAAGAGGTATTCCCGAGCATATTGATTGGCTATTTTCATCACCGATGGACGAAGGATCTGCAGCGCATCCCGCATGGTTGTTCGCCAGGACTGATACCGGAGCCTGGCCGGGATGCGGGCGACCCGCAGCGCACGCAAAAGGGTCTCGGGATCAGGCAGCCCCTTCCTGTCCTCGATAAGACCCCAGTTGAGCTGCTTGACGGCAAGGGTTACCTCGTCCACGTCGTCGTAGCTCTTCGTCGTGGTGATGCTGGGGTGGCGTGTCGCGTCGTAGAAGATCAGGCCCTCATTGATGGCAACCATATCTCCGCAACGGGCAAGGTCCACGAAGAACAACTGGTCGACCCCGGCCGGGATCGATTTATGGGCGCGCATCAGGCACCCGGCGTGAATGACCGTAGCGTTGATCAAGAGCGTTGACGGTATGATGCCAAGGCTCCTGGTCATGCGAACCAGATAAAGGTCCGTCAGGCACTGCTGGCTTGAATAGAGCGAAACCCGGTTTTGCTCTGGTGGATCCGAGCGCATGACCACCCGGCTCTCCTCGACGACATGCGCTGCGCAGGTCATGAACGCCGCCGACGGATATTTTATCGAAATCTCGGCAAACCTCTTCAGGGCTCCCGGGGCCAGCCAGTCGTCGTCATGCAGCAACTTGATCCACTTCCCCCTGCAGGCGAGCATGGCGTTGTTGGTGTTCTCCACCTGCCCTCGACCTCGGTGATTTTCCACGATTCGAATGCGAGGGTCGGTTCGTGCATATTCTTGCAGGATGGGCCAACTCGTCCCCCCTCGTCCCTCGTCGTCGCTGACAACAAGTTCCCAGTTCGAGAAGTCTTGCCCCACAATGCTGTCAATAGTGCGCCGAATGGTGTCGGGCCGGCGAAAGGTTGGAACGGCAACTGAAATGAACGGGCGCAGTGCCGCGGCATCTGCAAAATGAGCGGCATCGTTCATGTCACGCGGACCGAGCCGTGACGAACCTGCCTCACCTTCTTTGCGCTCCGGGGAATCCGCTGGTGGCATAGCCCCTTCAGAGCGCGCGCCGCTATTCAATAGGAGCTTCATGGGCTCTTTCCTCGCGATGATATGAGCTCGGCAACGTCGGCCGCTCTGCGTTGCGCCTCAATAGGTAGACCGAGGCTGCGGCTCTGAGGGCAAAGCCGACTGTTCCGCCAGCCGCCATGAGATAGATGACGTCGATGGGCGCCCAACCCGCCTTCGCGCCGGCGAGCAACGGACCAAACACGAGCACCATCCGCGCGGCGTCGACGACGAGCCGCACTTCTTGTCGGCGCAGCAGAGCGGGAACCTCGCCGAGTGGCGTCGATAGTGCCTGCACGGCGCCCATGAACGCCAGCGCGGTCATGATCTGGGCGGTCGGGATCCAGGCCTCGCCCAGGAGGGGAACGACAAGGTAAGGGGCTGCCAGCCCGAGCGCCAGGATCGGCAATGCGGCGAGACCAGCTGCAAGTATCAGAAGGCCCCGCGCGATGCCAAGCAGATGGCCGCGATTGCTGGTCTTGTTCGCCTCGGCGACGAAGACGTTGCTGAGCGGCGTGGCGATCAGCACGATAGGCCCAGTTACGAGCCGCGCTGCGACACCGAGGTAACCGGCGAAAGCCGCGCCGAACAATGAACCGACGAGAATCGCCGGAAGATTGTTGATGGCATAACTGCCAAGGGTCGCGGGGATGTCGAACAACGGAAACTTGTATTCCCTCCTGGCCTTGTCGAGGACGCTCCGCCATGGCGCTCGGGCGATGCCATGCAGGTCATTCCAACTCAGAATGCGGAGGCCCAGGAAAGCGAGAAAGATGAACTGGCTGAGGATGTGCGCATGCACCATCGCCTCCCCCCCCAGACGGGCAAAGCCGAAAACCAACTGCAGCAAGGCCATGGTCGCGGGCAAGATGAGACGGCCGACGGCGAAGTCACGCAACAAGCCCGCGCGCAAGGCCCAGCAGTTCATCGTTTCAACGAGTGCTGCGCCGCTCATCCCAATTGGAACGAGCCAGACCAGATGTCTGAGTTGGACAGGTGTAACGCTCGAAAGCACCTGCCCGGCCGCGAAGGTCAGCGCCCCGGTCACCAACACAGCCAGGAGAATTAGCTTGACCGTGACATAGGTCTGTCCGGCTTCCTTGACGCCGTACAGCGAAGGCTCGAAGCGCAGTGCTGCGACGGCGCCAAGTATGTTTACGGCCGAAAGATAGATCGTGAAGAGGCCGAAATCCGCGGGAGAATAGAGCCTGGCCAGTATCGGAATCGTGGCGACGAGGATGAGTTGCCCGACAATCGCCATCGCCGATACGCCACCCGCCGCTCGGACGATTTTGCCGATCGCGTTTGGAGGAAGATCGGCTCCTATTGGCCCCCCCTGGATCTCAGAAAGTCGCTTTGGGACATGGCTCGCGATTCCAGAAGCGGCTGAGGATTGGGACAAAGAGCTTACGGTGCACACCGCGCCTCGCCATCATTCACCTGAATGACGCTGCCCGGCCGAGCACTCCGGCTGCCCGAATGAGACCGTTGGATTGCGAACCAGCAGCACAATTCTTGACACGCCTGCCCCTATCCCGCTCATCGGTTGGAACGATCAGCCTTGGCAACTCTCGAGCTAATGCATGTCGCGCAAAAGTGTGCAGCGGTTTTGCGAAAACGACATGCATAAAAACAAAGACCTAAAGCGCGTCGCCTGGATCCATTTCAGCGCGACGCGCTTTAGTGATCGCGACCGCACTGGGACGCGCGGACTTTCCGGAGTCAGGACCGCTGCCTCAGTTGGTGCTATCCACTGCGAATGCTGAAGTTACGTTTGGGGATCCGCCGCCGGATTCTATCATTTTGGCGACGATCTTGCGCTCGACGTCCTGAATGCTTTTCATTGTTGTGGGCTCGTTTGAAATGCCTACCGAAATAAATTCGCGACCGGACACGGAAAGCAGCTCGCTGATTTTTTTGAAGATACCAAAGGAACCCATATTTACATCGAAATCGGCCTCAAAGAGGCGTTCCGCGGGAGGTTCGCGTTCCATGCGCCGGCGCAAACGTGTCGCAACGATCGGCCGCGGCACCACGACTCTAATGGTGATATCAGCTACAGGAACGTTGTTCAGCGCCGTTGCAAGGGCGGCTTTTCCCGCGGCTCCATTCAGCGATGCCAGCGACCCGATTGCCTGAACATACCCCTCATCGAAGATCACGATGTCTTCGGTGAACTTGGCCTGATCCCAAACAGAAGACATTTTCAGCAGCTGCTGCCAGATGCGGGCGCGCCAAAGTGCGCTTTTGGGTGGAATTGCCCTGACCATCAGCAGAGGTTTCGACAGGTCCTCAATGCCGTTTGGCGGAAAGAGAACCAATTTCATCGTGGACAACGTCGCCGAGACGATCCTCGCGACGAACAGAAAGACTCCGAAGTCGAGGGTTCCCGCCCGTTCGGCAGGCTGGTAGCTCCGCGCAACCTCAGCGTGGTATCCGTCCTCGCACAGGCGCTTGGCAAGGGCGTGAGCAAAGGTCGTCTTGCCCGAACCGGGCGGTCCGAAAAGCTCGATGATCACGAATTCAACACCCGATCATAATAGCCGCGCTTCACGGTTTTCGTATAAGCAAAAGGTCCGCGCTGTTGCCAAATCGGAACTTGGCGTGCCGCTTGAAGCTCAGCCTTGCATTCGAGATAGTCCGCGCGTGCGAGAAGCCGCATCGTCGAGGTCGCAGGGATTGCTGACAAGGTCACCGAAGGACCGTATAGCATTGCGACCAGAATAAGCTGGCCGGCGATCGCCATGGCCGACCCTTCCAGCCGCGCAAACGATGGTGTCGATCGGGCTCCACGCAATATCGATGGTTGCTTTCTCGGCCCTGGGAACAGAATGTCGCTGGCCCCTATCTGACATGAATTGGCGCTTCCGAAGAGGCAAAGTCATCACGGCAAGGAGAGCTTACGATGGGCGCAGGGCCTCGCCATCATTCACCTGAATGACCGGATTCGGCAGAGCGGCTGGATCATGAGTTCCGCTGCTCGATGCAAGTCATCGCAAAGGGGCTTTCATTCCGAGTATCGGCATCTGCCGATGCGCCCACGGAAACCGGCGCGAGGGTTCAACAATTGCGAACTTCCGGGCTGGCAGAAGGCGTCTCTCAACCTCGAGGCCTCTACCCTGTGCAGCATGAGGACTCATTGCGGCGCCACTCCGCCGAACGATGTCATTCAGATAAATGATGGTGACGTTCGGTCCCCATCGTAAGGTCACGTCGAGTGCATTTGCCAATTCGGAATCGCGGCTTCGTGCGGTCAGGGCTTTAGGGACAAGCGTGATGACCATCTGTCCGGCGTGTGGCAGCAAATCAACTGCGAAATTGTTCGAAGTGACAGCCGACGAGGCCTCCCGACACTTCATTAATCCGCGGCAAGACCCCGAGCGCTCTCGAAAGCTGACGAGCCACCTCTCGGATCTCTGGGGCCGCGACGCCTGCGATATCCGCAAATGCTCAGATTGCGGATTCGGTTTCGCAGATCCCTTCGTCGCGGGCGGCATCGAATTTTATAACTTGGCCTGGGCGCACCCCTCCTATCCAACCATGAGATGGGAATATGCGCGAACAATCGTCGAGCTTACGGGCTTGAAGACCAAAGGAAAGACCGTTGTCGACGTAGGAGCCGGTTTCGGCTACTTTCTCGACCGCGTGAAGAATAAATTCTTCGACGTCTCAGATATTTCTGCGGTCGACTATAACGAAGAATCGCAGTCCGTACTGTCTGCAAAAGGTTTCAAGACTTTTTCGAACGACGTTCGAGAGAGTAGCTTCGATTCTATGAGAGAGGCATTTGACTTTATTTGTTTGTTTCAAGTCTTTGAGCACATGGATCACGTGGATGACGTCTTCTCTCGATTGAAATTCCTCTTAAGGCAGCAGGGTTCTGTATTCATTGCAGTGCCAAACGAAAACAGGACCTACTATATGGAGTCCCACGGCTCCCTCATAGACATGCCACCAAACCACATCGGTCGCTGGACGAAAGAAGCGTTCGATGCCATGTGCCGACGGCACGATCTGCAATTGACCAAATGTGAGCGAGAACCGTTCAACCTGCTTGGATTCCTCAAGCAAGACATCGTGAACAGCTATTTGCGCAAGGGCGAGAAACCAGGCACCCTGAGTGAATTCGTCCGCGCCCTGCCACGAAGCAAAGCTCAACGGATTGCGCAGGGTCTGACTGCGCTTGCGATTTCGCCGTCACGCTTGCCAGCGTGGGCATATGCGGTCAAGAACGCATCGACGCTGGGCGGGAACGCACTCTGGGCGAGGATCGACAAAGTCTCGTCGTCGGCGCTACGGCTCCATTAAGTCAAATAGCAACGAACCGCTTGCTGCGAATGATGGGTTGTTCGGGCAGCCAAGCCGCAAGGACCACCACCCCGTTTGAGGACGGCCGCTCGGCGTATAGGCAGTGGCCCCAGGGCGATACTCGCGCCCGTTCATGCAATTATCGTTGCTTGAGGACGAGCCTGCAGCTCTCGTCATACCTTCTCGCGCAAGAGATCGGCGCTGTCGCCGAGCCGATATCCGGCATGCTTCTTGAGGTTCACCCGCGTAAGGACGCTCCCGACCGGTACCGAACTAGAATCGTCTCCCTGAAGCAGTTCCAGCACGCCGCGGGCGACATGACGTTGCGTCTTCGCCCACCGGACTGCGAAAAGCACCACATCCGCCCATCCAGTGAGGAACCTGGCTTCCGGCCTCCCGAGCCCCGATGGTCCAATTATGATGACGACGCTATAAGCCGAGTGCAGATCCTCCATCACTTCGGACCCGTTCCCACGGGACAGCAGAGTCAGCAGATCTTCCGAGGGACCGAGGGTCATTAGGTCGATTCCGACCTCAGGCATGCCGGTAACCGCATCCTCCAAGGCGCAGCGATTGCCCACATAGTCCGCGAAAGAATGGCGAGCCTTTGGTCCACTGAATTGATGCAGAAACTCGAGTGTGAGCTGCGCGCCCTTGGGTTCAAGATCGACCAGAAGGACTCGACCGCCCAGCCGCGTGGCCGCCAATGCCAGGCTCCATGCAAGTTCGGTCGCTCCATCTTCGGGCACGCTGGAGGTGATCAGCATGATGTGCGGCGAACGAACTCTCAGTTGATTTGGTGCCGCCGCGACGAGCAGGGATGTCACGGCACGGCTGTATCGAGACTCCTGCTGGCCCAAAACCAGCTGCTGCAGCCGCTTCGCGTGCGTCGTTGGAGCCTGGGGTATCAATCCCAGGCACGGAACCCTGAGCGCTGCTTCAGCTTCGACCTCGCCGCGCAAAGTGCGGTCAAAGCGTTGGCGGACAAGTACCAGGATCCCTCCGATCAGGCCGAACAGAATCATACCCGGCGGAACGAGGAAAATTGGCGGAAGGGTTGTTGCATTCGTGGGCGGCCACGCCGCGGAAAGAATTCCGACGCTGGGGGATGGACTTGCTATGCGCCGCTTTAGGTCCTGTTGCCGGGCCAACAGGTCATTGTATCGCTGCGTCAGGATGCTCACCTGCGGCTCGAGCGCGCGCAGTCCCGAGAGCCGCCCGGCTGTATCTGCCACGACCGCGTCGAGGACATTCTTACGCTCTTCCAGAGCCCGTACCTGAGCCCGATAGATGTTCACCTCCGCGGCGATACGCGCGAGGCCGTGCTCGACCTCGCTGTCAATCGCTTTGCTCAGATCCTTGTCTGCCGGCGCGCCGGCCTGGCGAGCCGCCAGGTCGGCCAACTCAGGCGTGCCGATGGCTTCGACCAGCGAGGCGACTGGTGCGCCCTGCTTGCGAAGGTCCTCAATATGTTGAAGACGGGATTCCATCGCAGCGAGATCCGCTTTGGACATCGATATCTGCTGGGTGAGTTCGGCCGTCTCCTTGGCAGCGTTGTCCGCCGCACCCTGATCGACTGCGCCGTGACTCAGTCGATACCTCTCCAGACGATCAGTCGCTTCCGCGAGACTGTCTTGTATAGTCGGCAGTCCGGCGACTATCGAGTCGAGTTCCTGCCTGTCCGAAGCCTGACTTTTGGCTGTAAGATCGCCGATATAGACTTGGACGAACGTATTGGCCACCAGAGCGGCTCTCGCCGGATCAGGATCGGTAAAGCCGACGCTGATAACTCTGGATCTCAGTTCCTGTCCAATCCTTAAGCCCTCGCGCAGCACCTTGAGTTCAGCCGCATCTGGCTCCGCCGGCGTGCTTCGCGGCCAAAGTTTGGCCAGCAGATTGTTCAGGACCGAGCGCGATTTCGGCTCGACGCGATCAGTATCGAGAGGAGGGCTTCCGGTTCCAGCACCAGGCTGATTTGCAGCATCGGCAGCGTCCATCTTGCGCAGCGCCGCCACTACGCTTCGCAAATGGCTTTGCGACGAGAGCATGGTGATATGGTCGTCCATGCTGGAGTCCAGCATATCCTGAGCAGAGATCAGACCACCGGCAGGGGCTGCTCTGCTGGGTGCGTCGACGAACACCTGTGTGGTAGCTTCGTACAATGGTGGACGGGCAAGGCCCGAAAGCGCGGCCAGGACACCTCCTGCGATGATCATGGCAAGCAGGAACCACCTTTTTCGCTGAAGGGTAACAACAAGCTGATGGACCGGTGTTTGCGTGTCCATCTGTTCGCGCAGCGGCCGTCTCAGACGCTGGTTGATTTCGCGTCCAGGCACCGGCATTTCAGTGGCATGCGGAAGATGGATGCGGCTGACTTTGGACCCTTCCATCTTATACTCCTGTAAGTTCGGGCACGCGAGAGAGCCCCGTTTCTGGCACTGATAGCCGCCTCGCATCGTTGTGCCAGGCCTGGAACATGAGAGCCGGCCACAATTCGCGAGAATGGTCGTGCCTGCCGTCGATGTGATCGCGCCAGCATGCATTCACCTTCGCAATGTCGAAGATCCCGTCGCCGGAACCGCGCATATCGGCGACAAGATCGTTGGCCCAGATGCGCAGCGGACCTCTCAGCCAGGCTGCAATGGGAACATCGAACCCTTGCTTCGGCCGGTCGATCAGCCGCTGCGGAACATAACGACGCAGCACGTGACGAAGGATCCATTTGCCGCCGCCATCGCGAACCTTCACGTTGGACGGAAGGCGCCAGGCGAATTCGACAACCCGGTGATCGAGCAGTGGACACCGTCCCTCAAGGCTGTTTGCCATGGTCGCGCGGTCCAGCTTCACCAGTATGTCGCTGGGCAAATAGCCGGCCATATCGTCATACAGAATTCGGGACAACAACCCGTCAAGCTGTGGTGTGCCGTCGATCGATGCTGGCGGGCTGTGGCGAGCGAGGCTCCTGGTCGATGATCCCACCAACCGTCGATATAGCTCGTCTTCGTGAGTTGCGGTGAGCAACCCTGCGAGGCGATCGAGCCGGTCGCTCCGCAGCATATGGCGAATGTTTGCCGAAAGCGGCAGGCTGCGCATCAAATCCTCGCGCGCTGCACGGGCCAGCAGTCCCAGGCCCGCTGCCATCGTTCGCCGCAGTACTAACGGGAGCCTTTCGTGACGTCTCAGCCGATCCGCCATGAAGTGGCGGCCGTAGCCGGCGAAGCACTCATCTCCACCGTCGCCCGACAGAGCCACTGTAACGTGCTGCCGGGCGAGCCGGGCCACCAGCAGCGTTGGTATCTGAGATTCGTCGGCGAACGGTTCGTCCCATATCCGCGGCAACTCCGGAATGACGGCGCGCGCAGCGCTGGATGAAAGGTGAAGCTCTGTGTGGTCGGTGCCCAGATGTCTCGCGACCTCGGCTGCGTAGGGAGCTTCGTCAAAGCCACCTTCCCCGAAAGCGATGGTGAAGGTTCGCACCCGAGTTCTGGATTGAGCCTGCATCAAGGCCACGACGGTAGAGCTGTCGACACCGCCTGACAGAAAGGCGCCCAACGGCACGTCGGCGACCATCCGTTCGCGAACGGCGAGCCGAAGCAGGTCATCCAGTTCGTCGGTCAGGTCATCGTCGCTGCCGACGATCGGCCGTTCCCGACCTTTGGCGGCGACTTCGGCCAGCGACCACCAGTGATTCACGCGCTGGGAAAGGGAGACGGCACCGCCCGCCTCGGCAAGATCCGAGGGTCTGACGGAGAGAAGGGAACCGGGCGGCAGCTTGAACGCTCCCCGCCAGATGCATCTGTGATCGGGCACCCATCCTCGCGAAAGCATGTCGGCGGCGGCATCGAGATCGAGTTCGGGGGAGAAGCCCGGAAAGCACCTGATCGCCTTCAGCTCGGACGCAAAGACCAGGGCGTGCCCGGCCGATGCGACGTAAAGCGGCTTTTTGCCCATTCGATCCCGGGCGAGATGAAGGGTCCTGGTCTTCAGGTCCCACAACGCAAACGCGAACATGCCCGCAAAGCGTTTGAGGGCGGCCTCGAGACCCCACGTCTCGATGGCGCACAGCATCACTTCGGTGTCACCGGTGCCGCGAAACTGGTGGCCGGCATCTTCGAGCTCGCGCCGCAGGTCTCTGAAATTGTAGATTTCTCCGTTGAAGGTGATCACATATCTGCCGCTGGAAGAACGCATGGGCTGTCGCCCCGCCGCCGACAGATCGACGATCGCCAGCCGCCGGTGGCCCAGCGCAATGCCGGCTTCCCGATCTGTCCACAGTCCTTCGCCATCCGGCCCGCGGTGTCGGAGCGCCGTCGTCATTTGCCCTATCGCCTCGAGCGACGTGGGATCGGCCGTATCGGGTGCGAGAAGAATTCCAGCGATCCCGCACATCACATGGCCTCGATGGATATGAGCCGCTGACGGAAAGCGCGAGGCGTTCCCGCAACAAGGCAAAAGGTTATCGCAAACCACACGATGGGATGGCGGATAATCAGGTGCGGCATGCTGAAGATGACGATTGACACCATGAGCGCCAACAGCGCGTCCAGCTTCGCACGCCACGCCGACATGATGGCGGCGCCGACGATCCAGACAAGCGCAAGCACCGAGATGATGCCACCTTGGGTGTACAGATCGAGGATGGTGCTGTGGGCCTCAAAGGGTCGTGTCAGAGCATCAAATTGTCTGTCCCACGTGGGTGGGCGGCCGACATGCGCACCTGGCCCGAGTCCCAGCGACCCTGATTGCGCGCCTTTCTCCAATGCTGCGTTCCAGAGATACAAGCGAAGCTCGGCGGTTTCGGCTGTGGCTTCGCCGCCCTTGTCCTTGGTCAGGCTCTTGGCGAAGCTTTCGAGGATGGTCGCCTCCGACAGGACATAGGGAGTGACCGACATCGCCAACGGAACGCTGCCGATCAGCAAGAGAACGAGAGCTTGCCGCGGAAGGCTGACCTTGGCGCCAGCCGTCTTGAGCCACGTCCTGATCTGCAGCCCGAGGAAGGTGAGATAAGTCAGGATACTGGTGTACAAAAAGGCATCGCTCTTCGTCAGCCTCCCGACGTAGAAGGTGAAGAACACGCTGGCGATGCCGACGAACCTGCCCCATCGATTGCCGGTGGTTGTCGCAAGATGCAAGGCCAGCGTACCGAATATCGCGCAGTACAGCGCGAGCTGGTTCGGATTCTCGGACCAGCCGCGAAAGCGATCCCAATACCAGGACTCGACGCCGGCCTGTGGGATCCACCCCCAGCCCTGGATCACCTGAATGGCAAGGGCCGTATTCGCGATTGCAAGCAGCCACCAGGTAGAGCGACGAAAATGGCGATCGGCGTCAGGCTCTGCGGCCGCCAGACAGGTGATGCTGACCAACAGAAGATACGCTACGGTGTCGTGTATCAGCCCGGTTAAAAATATGACCGTGGTCAAATAAGCGACTATGGTGCCGATAGCGAGAGTGACCGCCATCACCAGCCAGAAGCCGGCCAGACTGGTCAGGGCGGGTGTAAACTCGATACGACCCCCGGCGAGTATTCGTCCGATCGACAGCATGATCCAGAGGGTTAGGGACAATTCACCATAGCCGAAGGACGAGCCCGGAATATTGAGCTGCGTCGCGCCGGCCATCACAACCCCAAAAGCGAGGAGCGCGTCCCGGATCATCCGCGCACTCCGCCCAACCGGCTATCCGCGAGGTCGTGCTCTGGCGCGATCGGGCGCCGTCTAATCGATCCGCCGCAGGACCTACCGCTGAGGGTTTTGTCGTACAGGTCGCAGTACTGGTCGACGATCGACGATAGCGCAAACCGCTCACGGACAAGTGCGGCAGACCGGCTGCCCATGGCCGCAGCAACAGGACGATCCGAGAGAAGGTCAACGATGCGATTTGCCAGGGCGTCCTGGTCGCGCGGCGCAACCAGGTAGCCGTTCCACCCGTCTTGGACGACGTCGCTGCACCCTGGCATCCTTGAGGCAACGATCGGCAGACCGGCGAGCCCGGCTTCCAGCAACACACGCGGGATTCCCTCGCGGTATTCGGTCGGGAAGGCGAATATGTCAGCCATGCCCAGAAGGGCGGGAACATCCTGGCGCTTCCCCAAAACGACGACATCGGAACCAAACCGTCGAATTTCCGATTCGTCGACGGCGAACGGTCCTTCGGACTGCCATGGGCCGATGAGCACGAAGCGCGCATTCGGCCTTTTGGCGAGAACCTTCGGCACCGCCTTGAGGAGGGTAGGTATCCCTTTTTGACGGGTCAGTCGGCCGACGAACATGACGACTTCGGCGGATTGAAGCCCGAATTCCTGGCGCATCCTCGCCGCCGACGGACCAAGGCGCCTCGCGGCCGTGAATGCGTCGATATCGATGCCGGATCCGCCGATCAGGCGTCCGTCGCCACGCCCGAGCAGCCGATAACGTTCAAAGAACGACTGATCGTCACGGTTCTGGAACACCGTCGCGGCCGTCCAGAAGGACACAAGCCATTGCAGACCGCAGAAGATCGGCCGAAGCGCCAAGGCGCGCGGGCCGATAGATGAGAAGGTCCAGCCCAGCCCGTTGATCGTGCGGACAACCGGAACCTGTCCACGTACCGCCAGCGGCGTCAACAGGTTGGGCTTTGTATCGAAACTCTGGACGATGTCCGGGCGCAACTCCGCTATCAACCTGCGAAGTGTCCTGACCGTGCCCGCTTTGCCGCTGCCGCTGGCAAAGCGGTCAAACCCGTAGCGTCTGTGCGCAATCCCGTGTCTCAGGAACGGGGCGTCGTCGCCGGTCGAGACGGCCGAGACTCGAAAGCCCCTCTCACGCAGCTCCATAAGAAATGGAATTCTAAGCGCGTGATCCTCGCCTCCTACACACACCAGGTGCGGGCTCATTTTGCCGCTCCCAAAAACCCGCGGTCCACCAGTTGAGTGGTCCGAACTTGGATCGTCTTTCACGGTCCCGCTACAGTCGCGGGACGCGCTCGTCTCGTTTTCCAAGCTAGGGGCGGGTCCGATTGTTGTCCTCGTCCGTTCGAATGATGAAGACGCAGGGCGATCGGCTGGAGCCCGTAAACTGATGCAGATTCAATGACTACGGCCCGGCCCGCCTTGCCCCGGGAATGCGACGATGGCTGCAGCCCCGCACGGAAAAAGCCAGGGAGGTTTTGGAGTTGGGCGGACCAAACGCCAGGGGAGAGCGCCGGCTACAGGATCTGATTGGGTGGCAAGGCGCTGACGGAGGAGAGCCGACCTCATCCTCCAACCGAGGAATGGTCCGGTTTGACCGGGCTTGAATCGTGAAACGGCGCGAAGCCCGTCTCTGGGGCGGAAACCGGCAGGAGCGTCAGTTCGCTCCTGCCGGCAAGGCGCTCCGTCAGATTACAAAAAAGGAGTGTTCGTCAAGGTGGAGATGCGGGGTGAGGGAGGCGAATTGCGTCTGAGCATTGCCGCCAACTCCGTCGCTGTCGAAAGAGAGCGCCCCAGTCCGGCTGTTGTAGATGATGTGGTCGCTGGCGTCCTGCGCGCCTTGACCAATGTGGAAATCGCCGGCCGGGAGCGCGCCCTTCTGAAGTCCGGCGAATATGGCGTGGTCGAGGTAGATCTTGTCTTGGGAAACGTTGAAGTCGACGATCCTGTCGACGTTTCCAGCCCCAAGAGCCGTGTTGAACACGAAGGCGTCGTGGCCGCCATAGCCCTTCAATATGTCGGACCCTCCGCCACCGTTGATTTTGTTGTCGCCATAGTTGCCGTTGATCTTCTGGGCGAACTCGTTGCCGGTCAGGTCGATCGCCGTCTTGCCGCCGGTTCTGGAGGTGGAGAGCTGCTCGATATGCGAGCCGGCAGACAGGGCATAGCTGACCGAGGCCATCACCTTGTCGAAGCCGGCGCCTGCAGCTTCCATCACTTTGTCGTGCGCATTGTCGATATGGTAGGTGTTGTTGCCCTTGCCTCCATGGACAATGTGATCGCCGCTTGAAGGATCTGTGGCTATTGTCGTCGGGTCGGTCGTCGGCGTCGTCGGGTTGGTCGTTGACGTCGTGGGGTCGGTCGTTGGCGAAGTGGGATCGGACGGTGGTGGTGTCGCCTCCGAGGTGGGTATCGGCTCGGAGGTTGTCGGCTGCGTCGGCTCTGTGGTCGACGGCTGCGTCGACGAGGTCGAGCTGGTATTGTGCTGCAGGAAGAAGGCCTGCAGTTCCGGGGAGTTCCCGAGCGCGGTGTCGCCGTTCTGCGAGCCCCAGGCATACGTGAAGTCGAATGCCGGCGAAGGAACCAGCTTGGCCCAGTGATCCATCATGATCTTTTCCTGGTCAGCGGTCGGGACGACGAAGGAGCCGCCATTTTCGCTTACCCAGTTTCCGCCGCCGAAAGCCTGGTACTCCGGGATGATGCGGTCAGCCGGAATCCCTGAAGCAACCGCAGCCGCAACCATGCGATCGATCATGTTGTAGTCCGGATTGCTGGCTGTCTTGGAAGTGATCGCATAAGCACCGACGCCGTAATAGTCGATGCCCGTGTTTTCCGGGTTGTAGGTATTGGCGAAGCTCGGGTCGGCGATAGACCCCATGTTCATCATCGTGATGAAAGTCTTTGCACCCGGGAAATGAGAATGGATCCAGTCGGATTCCGCCTTCAGATCTGCCGCGGTCGCATAAGTCCCCCACCTGCCGGTAGGATCCGGCTCATCCGTCAGATAGAACCCAAATACCTTTGGATTGTTAAGGAATGGAGTAACTTGATCAATGAACGACTGGGTAACGCCATCATGGGCGTTGAGATAGACCAACGCCTTCATTCCGTCGGGCAGTGCGTTTACCTGCGAAAGGTACTGAACATCGACGAGATTGAACCCTGCGGCTGCCACGTCGGCGGCAGAGCCGCCCGCTGCATAATGGAGAGTTGCCATATGAGTTCCTTCTAATTCGGCAACGCCCCCAACACCCGTCTGCCTAGCGGAAAGGTACATTAGAAAGAAATCACATACGGATTTCACCGGTCAAAATAATTGATCGGAGCCTGGTGATCGACAACCTCCGTCCGCGAAAAAACTCCGCATTTTCAGCACGCTCGCTCCAGAAAGCGTGAAGCTTCGCGCAGTCCTTGTCCCCGAATATCACCGATTTGCCGGCTCTCGACCGCGGGTTTCGCCACGATTTTGCTTCATTTTGATTAAAGTTCGAATATGTTAGCAACGCCTCATGTCCGGAAATTTCGCCCGGATCTATCTCAGCAGTAGAGGTTTCCCATATTGGCCAAAGCCAAGAAAGCCACGCGGCATTTCCGCGTGAAAGACAGCAGGCTATGAAGACCCAGCAAGAGTTACCTTCCCTTTTACGCACCGCGATGTCGGATTGCGCACCGGGATTGCTTGGCGTTGGGCTTTTTTCCGCGGTGACAAATATCCTGGCGCTGACCGGGTCCCTCTATATGCTCCAGGTCTATGACCGGGTGCTGCCGTCCCAGAGCGTTCCGACCCTGGTTGGATTGACTGTTGGAATGCTGGGCCTTTACGCAGCCTACGGACTGCTCGACTTCGTACGGCTTCGCCTTTTGGTCCGCATTGCCAGCCGGCTCTACAGGAACCTGCACCAAAGGGCATTCGCCGTTTCGGTGCTTTTGCCGCTCAAGGCCGGCCGGGAGGCAGACCGGGTGGATCCGCTGCGAGACCTCGACCACCTGCGCGGCTTTCTTTCAGGATCCGGGCCGACCGTCATCTTCGACGCGCCCTGGATCCCCTTTTACTTGCTGATCATCTATATGCTGCACCCCTCGCTCGGCGTGCTGGCGACGGTCGGCGCTCTCGCCGTCGTGGCGTTGACCGCGGTGGCGGAAATTCTCGGCCGCAGGCCGGCCAGGCTGACATCCGAAGCCATGATCTCGCAGCGCGCCCTTGCCGAGTCCGGTCGCCGCAATGCGGAGGTCGTTCAGGCCATGGGCCTCTCTTCCAGGCTGGCCCGGCGCTGGAGCGACATGGTTCATGGCTACCTCCTATATCAGGAGCGGCTCTCCGACATCATAGGAGGAACCAGTTCGTTATCGAAGGCGCTGAGGATGGCGCTGCAGTCTTCGGTGCTGGGCCTTGGCGCCTATCTGGTGATCGGCGGCGAAGCGTCCCCCGGGGTGATCATCGCATCTTCTATTTTGCTCGGCCGCGCGCTGGCTCCGGTCGATGCGGCGATTGCAAACTGGAAAGGCTTCCTGACGACCCGACATAGCTACTTCCAGCTCAAGGCGACGTTCGATGCGTTCGAAAACCCGACCGAACCCATGGAATTACCCCGGCCGCAAACACGGCTGACGGTCGAGAGATTGACGGTCGCGCCGCCTGGCGCGCCGAAGCCGACCGTGCTCGATGTGAATTTCCAATTGTCCAGCGGCGCAGGAATGGCCATCGTCGGGCCGAGCGGCTCCGGGAAGACGACGCTGGTGCGCGCCTTGGTTGGAGCCTGGAGGCCGCTGCACGGCAAAGTGAGATTGGACGGCGCCTCTCTCGATCAGTGGAACCCGCATTCGCTCGGCGCCCATATCGGCTATCTGCCCCAGGACGTTGAACTTTTTGACGGGACGGTGGCCGACAACATCTCGAGGTTCGGCGGCAAGAGCGATCCCAAAGGCGTGCTTGCGGCCGCCCGGGCCGCGGGCGTCTATTCGATGATCATGCATCTGCCGGAAGGTTTCCAAACGCGCATCGGCGAGGGAGGCAGGGCCTTGTCCGCTGGACAGAGGCAACTGATCGGCCTCGCCAGAGCGCTCTACGGTGAGCCGTTTCTTGTCGTCCTGGATGAGCCGAACTCGAATCTCGATGTCGAAGGCGATGCCGCCCTGGCGGGCGCAATTCTAGCCGTGCGCCAGCGCGGAGGGATCGTTATCGTTGTTGCGCATCGCCCGTCCGCTCTCACCAACATCGACCAGGTTCTGGTGCTGACCAACGGCATGGTCCGCTCGTTTGGCTCCCGCGAGGAGGTCTTGGCGAGTGTGGCGCGAGCATCCTCTCCTGCCGCGCACCGCCCGTCCCCGGTCATTCCGATCCAGAGGGGAGTAAGCGGACATGCGTGATGTCTTGCCCCGCCTCTTTGCGTTCCTGCCATCTTACGCCTGGTTCGATGCCGGTCAGCGTTCCTCGCTCGAGGCCCCTGGCAGCATCGGACCCAGCCTGGTGTGCGGACTGGCGGTCACGTGCCTGCTCATTGCTGGCGGAGGGCTATGGCTTGGCTTCACCAAGATAGCGGGTGCGGTGATCGCCCCCGCAACCGTGGTGGTCGAAAGCAGTACCAAGAAGGTCCAGCACCAGACCGGCGGCACGATCAGCGGCATCTTTGCCCAAGATGGCGATCATGTTCGGGCCGGCAACGTGCTGGTCCGGCTGGACGATACGCTGCCGCGGGCGAACCTGCAGATCATCAGCGAGGATCTCGACCGCGCCACGGTGCGGCTTGCCCGGCTGGAGGCCGAACGCCAGGGGCTGGCGACCATGCCGCTTCCAGCCAGCCTGCAGGCGGAAATGAGCAAGCCGGACCTGGCTGCACTGGTCAATGGCGAGCGTGCCCTGTTCGAAACGCGGGCGTCGGAATTGGCAGGGCAAAAGGCGCTTCTGAAGAGCCAGACACAGCAAATCGAGCGTCAGCTCGAGGGCCTGAAGGCCCAGCAGGTGGCGATGGATGAATCGGCGGCGTTGCTCGGCCGCGACCTGACGGACGTGGATGCTCTCTATTCGAAGAAACTGGTTTCGAAAGAGCGGTTGAGCAATGTGAGACTGGACGCGACACGGGCCAAAGGCGAGTCCGGCCGGCTGGCGGCGGCGGTCGCGGAAGCCCAGACCAAGATCAGCGAGACCGAGCTGCAAATCCTGCAGCTCGATGAAAAAAGGCGCAGCGATGTGACGACCGAGTTGCGCGAAACGGAAGCCAAGCGGACCGAACTCAACGAACGCAGGATCGTCGCTCTGGACGAACTGACCAAGACGGAAATCCGCGCCCCGCAATCCGGAACCATACAACAGTCCACCGTCCACACGGTGGGTGGTGTAGTCGCCCCCGGGGAGTTGCTGATGACGATCGTCCCCGATGCGGACAATCTTGTCGTGGACGCGCTCATTCCTCCGCCTCGAGTGGACGACGTTCGTTCCGGCCAACCGGTCTCGATCCGCTTTCCGGCTTTCGATGGCGGCACGACACCCGCCTGCCAGGGCACGGTGAAGTGGATTTCCGCGGACCTGATCAAGGACCAGCAGCGCCAGGTTTCGTATTTCTCGGCGCGCATCGGCGTCGAAAACAAGGCTGACTGCCTGACAGACGCCAAGGAGCTCAAGCCGGGGATGCCGGCCGAGGTCCATATCAGCACGGACCGGCACAGCGTCTGGTCTTATCTGCTGAAGCCGCTTACCGATCAGATGTCACGCGCTTTCCGCTAGCGGGCACCAGCCCGTTACGGTCGGTCACATTTGCGCAAAATCGGCGCTCATTTGGCATAGCGCAAAGAGGCGGCCCATCGCGGCGGCTAAGGAGTGGCCCGCACCTTTCTCTTCAACGACATCGCGACGATCGCGAAGGACGGTGCGCTTTCGATGCGGCGGCTCGCTCAGCTCGCCGCGCTTGCCTCGGTCGGACGGTAGCCCAGTCGCAAGCAATCCGATCCACGAAGCTGTCTCAAATCACATGCCTGGCTCTTGCTCCCGGAAATTCGCCGGGGCTTCCTCCCGTTGGCAGCTCCATCAAAATGACCGATGGGCCGCGACGTTCTTTTCGCCCCACCGGGTCAGCTTGTCGCCGGGGTCCACGCCAACCCAGCCAACCAGTCGTGCCGCCATCTCGACGATCATCGCCTCGATCGAAGCCGGCTTGACATAGAATGGCGGCACGGGCGGTGCGATGATCGCTCCAATCCGCGTCAATCTCAGCATCGCATCCAGATGCCCTTCGTGCAGAGGCGCCTCGCGCGGTACGACCACCAGCCGGCGCCTCTCCTTCAGGACGACGTCGGCCGCCCTGGTCAGAAGGTTGTCGCCCAAGCCGTGCGCCATCGCCGCAAGGGTCCGCATCGAGCAGGGCACGACGATCATGCCGTCCGTTCTGAACGAGCCGCTGGCGATCGGCGCTGCCAGGTCCTGGTGGTTGTGGGTGTGGTTGGCGAGTGAAGCAAGCTGCGCCAGTCCGTCGGCGCCAAGCTCGTAAGCGATGGTCATGCGCGCGCTTTTTGAGACGACAAGATGCGTTTCCGCACCAGCTCTGACCAGTTGGCGTATGGTCTCAAGCGCAAGCACCGAGCCGGACGCGCCGGTCACCCCCACGATTATCCGTTTGGTCATTTTCGCACCGAACCGCTTGCCTGAGGAAAAAGCTCATCCCAGCGCTCGGAAACTCTTTCAACGATGTGAGACGACATCCTTAGCTCCTTCCCCCACTCGCGCGATGTCTCGGACCCGATCTTGCGCGTGGCGTCGAATCCGATTTTTCCTCCAAGCCCTTCCAGCGGCGACGCGAAATCGAGGGAGTCCATAGGGGTACGATCCAGCTTCATCAGATCGCGCGAGAAATCCATGCGGGTGGCGACCGCCCACATCACGTCCGACCACGACCGGATGTCGATGTCGTCGTCCACCACGACGACCATCTTGGTCATCGAGAACTGCGGCAACAGCGACCAGAACCCCATCATCACGCGCCGCGCCTGACCGGCATATTTCTTGACGATCGATATGACCGCAATCCTGTAGGAACAGGCTTCCGGCGGAAGCCAGACGTCGAGAATTTCCGGTATCTGCTGGCGCAGCAGAGGCTTGAAGACGTCGAGCAGCGCCTCGGCAAGGACGGACGGCTCGTCGGGCGCGCGCCCGGTGAACGTCGTGAGATAGTTTGCCCCGTCCCTCACGCGAATACGCTTGAGCTTGAAGACGGGAAAATGCTCCGCGCCGTTATAGTATCCGGTGTGGTCGCCGAAGGGACCTTCCTTCGCCGTTTCATTGGGTGAAACGGTTCCCTCGAGCACGATCTCGGAACTGGCGGGGACATGGAGCTCGATGCTCTTGCATGGCGACAGTCCAACCCGTCGATCGTTGATCATCCCGGACAGAGCCAGTTCCGACACGCCTTCGGGCGCCGGCATTACCGCTGCTATCAATGTGGCGGGATCCGCGCCGATGACGACGGCGACGGGCATCTCGAGCCCCCTCGCCCGCCACATGCGATGGTGGGCCGCGCCGCCCCGCATGGGCAGCCATCTTATGATCGCCCGGTCACGGGCGATGACCTGCATCCGGTATATGCCCAGATTGTATTTGCCGGGATCATCCTCGCCCGGCGGCCGGGTGACGACCACAGGCCATGTGATGAGAGGACCGGCATCCTCCGGCCAGCAGGTCTGGATGGGAAGGATTGCGAAATCCGGTTCCGCGTCCCTCCATAGTCTTGACGACGAAACGATCTTCGGGCGCGCCGCCAGCGCACCACGCGCGGCGGAGAACATGTGGCGGGCCTGACGCAAGTTTTGCGGAGCTTGAGGGGACCTCATCCACGCCAGCAGAGCGCCGAGAGTCTCGAGCCCGCGAATGTCCGTGCCCAGCCCCCATGCGACGCGCTCGCGCGTCCCGAAAATGTTTGCCACGGCCGGAAAGGACGAACCGGTCCCCTGGTCGTCGATCGGCATGGTCATGCGCAGCGCCGGCCCGTGCGCCGCGATCACCCTCTTGTGTATCTCCGTCAATTCGAAACGCGTCGAGACCGGGGCGCGGATTTCCCGAAGCTGGCCCTTCACTTCCAGGTGCGAAAGAAAGGAGCCGAGATCGGAGAACTGGGGAAGAAGGCGATAATGCATGGCGAAGTCCGGCACGACCGGTCCGTCGGCGACATTCTTCTCACACGGCGGCCGCCCGAAAACTTTGCGCTAGGTCAAAGAAGCGATCGTTTCCGCACGATATGAGGAATTCAGCGGTCCACTCGCCTGAGGGGCTGGTCGATATCGGGAAGACGTTCAGAATGGCCAACAATCTAATCAACGGCACCCTTGAAACATGCCGGTCGGCAATCGCCTTTTTCAGGGACCGCGGACGAAGCAAGGCAGCGAGAAGGGAATTCTGGGCCCTTGGGCTGGAAGAGTGCACGGGCATGCTGAACGACATCGGCATGTCGCCCGGCGAATTCGATGACGCCATGCATCTGCCTTATGCCGCGCAGGATTTCCTCACTTTGGCGATGCTTTCGGTCGGGATCGATCCCGATGACTTCCAAACGCTGGAATTCGCGCAGGACCGCTTCATGTCCCGAACCTGCATCACATGTCCCCACCGCCGCAGATGTCACGATCATATGGAGGCCTTCGATTTCGAAAGCCACTATCGCGATTTCTGCCCCAACGCGGATAATTTTTCGAAGCTTCTCGGCAAGAAATGCGATGCCTAGCTGGCCGTAAGAGATCTGCCATGATCGAATATAGAACGGACAGCGCTTGAAGATGCGGCCGCCAAACGCCGAGCCAATGTTGCCGGGATTTGTTCGCCGCCTGTTTCCGACAGTCGCAGGACTGCCTCTCGGTCCGTTGCTGACATTGTCCTTGCGCGCGCTTGCCGGACGGCGTCCTGGCCTTTTCGAGCGCTTGGGCGAATACCGTTCGGCCTGCTTCGTCATCGATCCCGTGGACCTCGCATTCGCATTCCGCGTGACCCCGGACGGACAGCGATCCAGTGTCCGCGTCGTGAGCAAGGATGAGGCTGCTCGATCGGACGTGCTGATCAGAGGGCCGCTTTTGACCCTGTTGGGCCTGCTTGACGGCACGCTTGACGGCGATGCGATGTTCTTCAGCCGCATCATCTCGATAAGCGGGCGCACGGAAGCGGTGCTCGCCTTGAGGAACACGATAGAGGATGCCGAGCTTCGTCCGGCGGACCTGCTCGGACTGCGCGGCATCCTTGCCCGCTGTGTCGATACGGGTGTCCTTGGCGCCCTGGGCGTCGCCCGCCGATTGGCCGACAACAGCGCCAGAGAGGCGCGGGAAACATGACGACACGCATGGAACTTGTCTGTCCGGCGGGAACTCCCGCGACGTTGAGAGCAGCCGTCCAGGCGGGCGCGGATGCGGTTTATTGCGGATTTCGCGATGAAACCAACGCCCGCAATTTTCCCGGGCTCAACTTCTCTCGGAACGAACTCGCCGAGGGCGTGCGCTTCGCCCACGACCATGGCAGCAAGGTTCTGGTCGCGATCAATACCTTCGCGCGCGTCGACGATGTCGACACCTGGAAGAAGGCAGCGGACATGGCCGCCGAAAGCGGCGCGGATGCCATCATAGCCGCCGACTTCGCCGTCCTCGATCATGTGGCAAGGAACCACAAGCAAATCCGTCTTCATCTGTCGGTGCAGGCTGCCGCGGCGACGCCGGAAGCGATCGGCTTCTATGCGGCTCAGTTCGGCATTCGCCGCGTCGTGCTTCCAAGGGTTCTGTCACTCCAGGAGATAGCCGCGCTGAACCGCGCGATCGACGTCGAAACCGAAGCCTTCGTTTTTGGCGGTCTTTGCGTGATGATCGAGGGTCGCTGCTATCTCTCTTCATATGCGACGGGCAAATCGCCGAATCTCAACGGTGTCTGCTCGCCACCCGAGATGGTGAGCTATGACGAAGAGCCGAGCGGCACAACGGCGCGGCTGTCGGGCTTCACGATCGATCGATATGAGCGCGGCCAGCCGGTGGGTTATCCCACTCTCTGCAAGGGCAAATTCAAAGCCGACGGCAAGACGTCCCATCTGTTCGAGGATCCCGTCAGCCTGAACGCCGGCGGCATGATTTCAGGCTTGAAGGCCGCCGGGGTGACTGCGCTGAAAATCGAAGGGCGCCAGCGCGGCAAAGGCTATGTAAGCGAGGTCGTGCGCGCCTTCAGAAAGGCCGTCGACGCGGTCGAAAAGGGCGGCGACGCGGTCGACATCGATCGGCTTCTCGCTGGCCAGTCGGAAGGGGCTCGGCAGACCGCGGGAGCCTACGAGAAGAAATGGAGATAGCCGGTGTCCGAAATCGCGCTGACGCTTGGACCGGTCTTCTTCCACTGGCCCCCCGACCGTCTCCTGGATTTCTACCGCAGGATAGCGGACGAGGCCCCGATCGAGCGCGTTCACGTCGGTGAAGTCGTCTGCGGCAAGCGGATGCCGTTTTCGGATCCCGCATGGCCGGCGATCATCGAACGGCTTGAGCGTGGAGGCAAACAGGTGGTGCTGTCCACACTGGCGGCGCCGGCAACCGTGCGGGAACGCAGAAGCGTCGAGGATCTTTGCGGAGAGGACAGGCTGGTCGAGATCAACGACGTGTCCGGCCTGCCGTCACGCTCCGGCAAACCCTTCGTCACGGGTCCGTTCCTGAACGTCTACAACGAGGCTTCCGCGAAATTCCTGATCCAGCTCGGCGCGCAGACAATATGCCCGCCCGTGGAATTGTCGTTTGCAGCGATCGGCGTCATGTCCTTGAAATGTCCGGAGGCTGAGTTCGAGATCTTTGCGTTCGGGCGGTTGCCGCTCGCCCTTTCCGGACGGTGTTATCACGCTCGGATCCACGGCCTTCATAAGGATTCATGCCAGTTCACCTGCGAAAAGGATCCCGATGGTCTCTCCGTCGATACGCTCGACGACCAGCAATTCCTCGCCATCAACGGCGTACAGACCCTTTCCAATCAGGTGCAGGCTTTCTGCCCCACCCCCGCCGCACTCGCCGCCAAGGGCATCAGGCGCCTGCGTTTGTCCCCCCAGACATGCGACATGGTGGAGGTAGCGAGGATATATAGACGGCTGGCCGACGGCAAAGAGGAGCCGAAGGATGCCCGCTTCGCCCTTTCGTGCCTCGATCTGCCTGGCATCCTGGTCGACGGGTACGCCCATGCCAGGCCCGGTTGGCAGGCAACCGCGACGGCCTGACGGCAATGACCCGGATTGCGATCGTGACCATCTCCGACCGTGCAAGCCGCGGCGAGTACGACGATCTTGGCGGACCGGCAATCGAGCGCTGGCTCCGTGGTGTCCTGGCGGAGCCCTGCGATTTTGTCCGCCGCATCGTCCCCGACGGCCTGGAGAGCGTCCGCGACGTGCTCATCGAGCTTTGCGACCAGGCAGGCGCCGACCTGATCCTGACAACAGGCGGAACCGGTCCCTCCCCGAGGGACCTCACGCCGGAAGCCATGCGGCAGGTCATTACCAAGGAGTTGCCCGGTTTCGGCGAGCTCATGCGGCAGGCAAGCCTGCTGCATGTACGCACGGCCATCCTTTCACGTCAGACCGCAGGCGTGCGCGGCCGATCGCTGGTCATAAACCTGCCCGGAAAACCGTCCTCCATCGACGTGTGCCTCGACGCTGTCTTTCCCGCAGTGCCTTACTGCCTCGAACTCATCGGCGCGGGCCGGATCCTGGTGGATTCTTCTGTTTTGGGATGAACCGCTCTAGCTGTTGAGGCTCAACAGCCAGAGCGGTTCCAGGAAAAGTGTGTAACGGTTTTCCGTCCGGAATTGCGTCAAAACAAGGAGATAGAGCGGGTCGCCGTTTCCGTGAAACGGTGAACCGCTCTAGTTGCAAATTTGCGAAGCTTTGGTTGGTCCCGTTCCTGACGGGGCCTGTATTCACCCCCGGCTGCCGGCCGCCGGATTGGCTGCGGCCGCCGCCCGGAAGCGGGCGACGAAATCGTCGAGCGCCGGCCGCTCGGCATCCGAGATCGCCCAGTAGGAGAAGGCGCCGTCGGTCCAGTGGACCAAGAGGAAGCCGCCCGCCGAGAGATCGTCCGCCACCGGCACGGATGCGCCTCCGGTCTGCTGTGGTGCCGCCACCAGGGTGATCAGATGCTCATGGTGGCGATAGACCAGCGCCGGCATCGGCCTGTCACCGATCACCTCGACGCGTCCGCCAAGCAGCGCGTAGCCGTCCTTGGCCATGTCGGGCGCCGGCGGCGACACGCCGATCCGGCCGTCGAGCCACGGCTTCACCGTATGGCGGTCGGAAGACACGATGTCGACCGGGGTTGCGGCGAGCAGGCTGCGGCGATGGCCGTTGGCGACGGCGACCGCAAAGCTGTCGGGCGCATTTTCCACCATCAGCCACTGCGTCGCGCCGCTGGCGAGAAAAGCCGTCAGCACGATCGAGGCCGCCATCTGGCGCCAGTCGAAGGAACTGAAGCGGCGCGCCAGGCTGCGCGCCGTCGGCCGCATCTCGATGACTTTGCCTTGTTGCTGTTGCGGCCGAGCGGACGGCTCCGCTTTCACAGCGTCGGCCGGCGCAGCCTCAACTTCGCCGGAACCTTTCACCTCAGCGATCGCCGCGATGCGCGCCAGGAAGTCGTCGCTGACTGCCGGGCGCGGCACGCCGGCGACAGCCATGCGCAGCGCGAGGATGCGCGCATGTTCGGCCGCCAGCTCCGGATCGGCGGCGATGCGCCGCTCGACGGCAAGTGCCGCGGCGGCGTCGAGCTCGCCATCGACAAGGGCATGGATCATCAGCTTCATATCCTGCGGGTCTTCCGGCAATCCGTCCTCACGCGGGCGATTTTCATGCGGGCTCATGGTGGCGCCCTCCAATATCCGTCATCAGCAGGCTGCGCGCCCGCGCCAGTCGCGACATCACCGTGCCTTGCGGCACGCCGAGCATGGCCGCGATCTCGCGATAGCTGAGGCCGTTTATGTCGCGCAGCACCAGCGTTTCGCGAAACGCTTCAGGCAGCCTTGCGATCGCTGCTTCCACGGCTGCCGAATTCGCCTTGGCGATCAGCGCCGCTTCAGGGCTGTCGGCGTTGCTGTCCGGCGGCGGCGACACGTTATCGAGATCGGCGAGATCGCCGACGGCGACCACAGCGCGCGGGCGGTTGCGTGCCAGCCAGGTGTAGGAGGCGTTGCGCACGATGGTGAGCAGCCAGGCGCGCGGATTGCCGCCGGCAAAGCCGGCGATGCCGGCATGCGCCTTGAGGCAAGCTTCCTGCACCACATCCTCGGCGTCCGCTGCATTCCCGGTCAGCCAGCGGGCGAGCGACAGCGCGTCGCCGAGATGCGGCAGCACCACTTCGGCAAAACGCGCGGCCAGCATTCTTTCGCTCAACACCGTTCCACCGTCGGGCGCTCCGGCCGGGGGTCTGCAGCCACCTTCAGCGGGTGGCGGCGGTCTGTCCCTGCTCGTGCGGGTGAAGATCGCTCTTGCAGGCGAAGATCCCTGCTTTGGTGGAGGTGAAGGCATAGGTGTCACCGGAGTCAAGCGCCTCGGAACGGAACGGCGCATCACCAGGTCAGGCCCGCTGGCAGGACGGCGATGCCAAAAGCACTTTGGTCCAGCTCAGCCGCTCCAGGGGCCGGCGCCGGCCTATGCCCCGCCTCCCGCCGTTCGCGTTGTCGCGATGGGTCATGTCGGTCTCCCGCAACGCCATGAGCGGCGTATGTCCAGAAGACCGATGGAACCGGCGGGTTATTCCCGAATGATCAGTCTTTTTCGATCACGCTGACGTGATCGATTGTCACTCGACGCTCGTGAGGATTGCAGCGATCAGATGCGCCGACCGGTCTTGGCGTCGAACAGATGCGCTAAGGCGCGGTCGACCTCGATCCGCACACCCTCGCCTTGCTTCAACGCCAGCCGCTCGCGGAACAGGCAGGAGATCGCTTCGCCGCCACAGTCCACCGTGGCGAAGATTTCCGAGCCGGTCGCCTCCATGAGGGTGACGGTGCCGGGGACGCCTTGACCGGTCGCCCGGATGTGTTCGGGACGGATGCCGTAGACCAATTCCCTGCCCGCAGCCTCGCTCGGCTGGATGCTTTCCGGCAGCGGCAGCGTCAGCCCGCCGGCGCTGCGGAAGATGCCCTCCTCGATGTGGCCGTGGATGAAGTTCATGGCGGGCGAGCCGATGAAGCCGGCGACGAACAGATTGGCCGGGCGGTCGTAGAGATCGAGCGGCGCGCCGATCTGCTCGACAAGGCCATCATGCAGCACCACGATCTTGTCGGCCATGGTCATGGCCTCGATCTGGTCGTGCGTGACATAGATCGTGGTGGTGCCGAGCCGCTGATGCAGCGCCTTGATCTCGCCGCGCATCTGGACGCGCAGTTTGGCGTCGAGGTTGCTGAGCGGCTCGTCGAACAGGAACACCTGCGGATCGCGCACGATGGCGCGGCCCATGGCAACGCGCTGGCGCTGACCGCCGGAGAGCTGGCGCGGATAGCGGTCGAGCAGCTTTTCGAGACCGAGAATGCTCGCTGCCCGCTTGACCCGGCTCGCGGTATCGGCCGGATCGGCCTTCTTGATCCTGAGCGCGAAGCCCATATTGTCGGCCACCGTCATATGCGGGTAGAGCGCGTAGTTCTGGAACACCATGGCGATGTTGCGGTCCCGCGCCCTGAGGTTGTTCACGGTGCGCTCGCCAATGGCGATCTTGCCGCCCG
Source organism: Mesorhizobium sp. M1E.F.Ca.ET.045.02.1.1 (assembly GCF_003952485.1). Classification (NCBI taxonomy): domain Bacteria; kingdom Pseudomonadati; phylum Pseudomonadota; class Alphaproteobacteria; order Hyphomicrobiales; family Phyllobacteriaceae; genus Mesorhizobium; species Mesorhizobium sp. M1E.F.Ca.ET.045.02.1.1. Next base: position 2,547,002 of record NZ_CP034447.1, on the reverse strand, counting down.
ATATCGTTTCAAGCCCCGCGATCATGCGCAGCAGCGTCGACTTTCCGCAGCCGGACGGCCCAACCAGGATGACGAACTCGCCATCCGCGATATCGACGCTGACGTCGTGGATGATCTTTGCGCTGCCGAAAGCCTTCTGCACATTGTTGATGCTTACCGATGCCATTGCGTGTCTCCAAAGAAAGTGACGGCGGATCAGGCGCTCAGCCGCCCTTGACCGCACCGGCGGTCAATCCCGCGACGATCTGCCGTTGCGCGAACATGGTGAGCACGAGCACCGGCAGCGTGACCACGAGCGCGGCGGCGGCGAGCGGCCCCCAGCTCACCTGCTCGTAGGACAGCATGTTGTAGACGGCGACCGGCAACGTCCGTGTCTCGCGGCTGGCGAGCACCACGCCGAAGACGAAGTTGTTCCACGAGAAGATGATCGACAGGATGAAGGCGACGACGATGCCGGGCTTGGCGATCGGCAGCGCCACCAGCTGGAACACCTGCCAGGAGGTGGCGCCGTCGATGTTGGCCGCCTCCTCCAGCTCCATCGGCGTCGTCTCGAAATAGCCGATCATGACCCAGACCACGATCGGCACCGTCACCACCAGATGGATGATGATCTGCGGCCAGAGCGTGCCGAGGATGCCCAACCATTGGAACAAGAGGAAGAGCGGGATGAGGTAGGAGAGCCCCGGCGTCATGCGGGCGATCATGATCACGACCGCCGAGCGTTCCGCCTTGAGCCTGGCGATGCCATACCCGGCTGGCACGCCGATCAGCAGCGCCAGCAGCGTCGCCGTGCCGGTCACCAGCACCGAATTCCACATATAGAGCAGGAAATTGTTCTCCTCGAACACCTTCGCATAGTTCGACCAGGCGAAGCGCTCGGGGATCAGGATCGGCGGATAGGCGCCGTTGTCGATCTCGAACTTCAGCGACAACGAGATCATCCAGAGGAAGAACAGGATGGCCGGCGAGACCAGCACCAGCGCCGCGAAGAACAGGCCCAGCTTGTTGAGAAGCCGCGAGCTCATTTATTTGCCCTCCGCGTCGATCCATTGCGAACGCTGGCGCAGCATCAAAAGGATGAAGGACAGCGCCACGATGACGATGAAGAAGACGACGGCCATGGCTGAGCCATAGCCCATGTCGTAGTAAGAGAAGGCGGTGTTGTAGAGATAGATGTTGATCGTCTCCGAGGCCGTGCCCGGCCCGCCCTGGGTCATCGCGTAGATGATGTCGAAGCTCTTCAGCGCATCGATCGTGCGGATGATGACCGCGATCATCAGGAACGGCGCGATCATCGGCAAGGTGAGATAGCGGAACTGCTGCCAGGCATTGGCGCCGTCGATCTCGGCGCTCTCGAACGGCTCGCGCGGCACGGAAGCCAGCCCGCCCAGCACAATCAGCATCACCAGCGGCGTCCACTGCCAGGTCTCGACCGCGACCAGCGAAGGGATGACCGTGTTGGCGTTGAATATCCACTCTTGCGCCGGAATGCCGACCAGCGACAAGAGATAGTTGAGCACGCCGAGCTGCGGATGGAACATCATCGTCCAGACCAATGCCACGGCAACGGGTGTGGCCATCATCGGCATCACGAAGATGCCGCGCAGCAGGCCGCGCAAGGCAAACCTGGCGTCGAAGATGAGGGCGGCGACAGTGCCGAAGAACATCGGCGCGACGACCGACAGGAACGTGTAGGTCAAGGTATGCCAGAGCGATTCCCAGAAGCGCGGATCGCTCGCCAGGCGCAGATAGTTTTCCATCCCGGCAAAGCTTCGCGACTGGCCGAGCGTCCAGCTGTTGACGCTCATCCACAGCGTGAAGGCCCACGGAAAGACGATCACCGCGCCGACGACGACGAGCGCGGGGACGACGAAAGGCCAGTAGTTGGGAGCCAGCCGGACCGGCTGGCTCTCCTCGATGGCTTGCGTCGTCGCCCCCGCGCGTTCTGGGGCGATGGCGGACATCAGCCTTGCTCGCTCCTGTCGAGAACCGGCTGGAACTGCTCGGTGGCCTTCTTCAGCTCGGCGGCGGGATCGGCGCCGGCAATCATGTTGGTCAGCGCCACGCCATAGATATCGCGGAACTCGGTGACCGGGATGATGACCGGCAGCGCCAGCCGGCTGATGTTGCCGGAACCGACCACGGCATCGAGCCAGCTCGGTGGCATGGTGACGCCTGCGCGCACCTTTGGATCCTCCAGCACGGATTTGCGGAACGGCACGCCGGCGCCGGCCTGCAGCAGGCGCGCGCCCATGGCCGGCGATACCGCCCACTGGCAGAATAGATAAGCCGCTTCCTTCTTCGTGCTGGCGGAGGTCACGCCGATGCCGTCGCCGAACGTACCCGAGGCATGCGCTTTCGGTCCCTTTGGCATGACGCCGTAACCGACCTTGCCGACCACCCGCGATTTTTCCGGATTTTCCATCGGCGGCGCAAAGCCCACGCCGTCGAACCACATGCCGATCTTGCCTTGCAGGAATGCGGATTGCGCCTCGGCCCAGTTGAAGCCGGTGACGCCGGGAGGTGCCGCCTTGGTCATCAGCCGCTGGTAGAGGCTGGCGGCCTCGACCGCTTCCGGCGACGTCGTGCGCAGCTTGCCGTCGCTGCCGAGCGGCGTCATGTCGTAGCCGAGCATCAGCGACGTCCACACCGGGGTATTGGCGTTCTTGAGGCCGCGGGCGACGAAGCCGAACGTGTTGCTTGAGGGGTCGGTCAGCGCTTCGGCGGCGGCCACCAGTTGCTCGAAGCTCTCGGGATATTTCAGCCCCTTGGCGTCGAACAGCTCCTTGTTCCAGTAGAGGATCCAGTAGTCGACCGAGAACGGCAGCGAGCGCAGCACGCCCTTGTCGTCCTTGGCGAACTGCAGGCCGGCCTCGGCGAAGTCGCTTTCGACCAGTCCAGGATCGGTGAGGCCTGGATCGGCAAGGTAGCCGGAAATGTCGGCCAGCCAGCCGCCCTTCTCGAACTGCCGCTTCTGCACATGGTAGCTCAGATGCACGACGTCGAAGCTGGGCTTGCCGGAGCTGAGCTCGATCACCGTCTTCTGGCGCTGCTGCTGTTCGGGCGTCGCCTCCGCATTGACCTTGATGCCGGTCAGTTCCTCGAACTCGGCAAGGTTCTTCAGGATGGTGTCGCTGCGCGGGCTCTTTACCAGATTGACGTCGAGTGTCGTGCCGGCAAAGCGCTTCCAGTCGACGCCCGCGGCGAAGCTAGGCCGAAGACCGGCGAGACCGGCCGCGGCGAGTGCCGCAGTTCCCTGGAGCAGCTGCCTCCTGGTTGGACTGAACGGATTGGACGACATTTCTTCCTCCCGGTTGCTGTCGTTGTCGATTGCGCCGCGACGATTGCGGCACGGTCCTGCTTCCTCAAATCTGGAGCGCCAGCCGGCGCGCATTGTCGATATGCTGGCTGATCGCCTCGACCGCCTTCTGCGGATCGCGTTTCTCCAGCGCATCGATCACCGCCAGATGTTCGCGCATGACCGGCACGACGCGACCGTCGATGCGGAAGCGCTCCTGGTGGATGAGCCTGATCTTCACCGAATTGACCAGATAGGCCTTGGCGATGATTTCGTTGCCGAGCGCGCTGATGAAGGTGTCATGCATGGCCCAATCGATGTTCTGTGCCTTGGCTTCCATTTCCGGCGTCGGGGTCTGCGCCAGCGCCTGGGCGAGCATGTCCTCGTGCTCGCGCCTGAGACGCGCGATCTCGGCATCGGAAGCGTTGACGGCAAACAGCGCGACCGCCTCGCGCTCCATGAACAGGCGGAACTGGAAGGCCTCGCGGATCAGGCTGATGTCGATATGGGCGATCTGCATGCCGCGCTGCGGGATCGTGGTCAGCAGCCCCTCGGCCTCGAGCCGCGGCACGATCTCGCGGATGGCGCCAAGCGGCAGGCCGGTAAAGGCAACCAGCTCGCGCTGCGACACGAACTGGCCCGGCCTAAGGTCGCGGGCCAGCAGATGCCGCGTGAAGCTGGCATAGGCCTTTTCCCTCAGAGTTGCCGGTTCGCTCGTGTCGTCCATGCCGATCAGCGTCCTCCGCCGCTCATGCCGCTTGTGTCGAAAATAGCCTGTCGTAGGCGGCACCAAGCTGCTGTCGCTGCTGCAATGCCACCTCCTCGAGCGGCGGCCGGACCGTCAGCCAGCGTTCGTCGCCTGTCTGGCGCGCCACCATGGCCTTCACCGCCGGGATGACCGGATGCCTGAGCAATTCGAGGACGAAGCCCTCCACACGGGAATCGTCGCGCCCGCTTTCGATCATGGCGCGAAGCTCGCCCGCGGCGAAATTGGCCATGCCGGAAATCGCGCCCTGGCCGCCGATCCGCACCGCCGGCGCCAGATGCCGTTCGTCGCCGATCAGGATGATCAGGTCGCCATGCGTCTTGAGCACCGCTTCGCTGTACGCCCAGTCTCCGCCCGAATCCTTGACCCCGGCGACCACGCCCGGATACGCCCTGCGCAGCCGGCCGATCAGGTCGAGCGAGAGCTGCACCGTCGTGACCGAGGGGATGTTGTAGAGCAGCATGCCGCGGGCAAGCGGACCGAGCGCGGCGAACACGGCCGCAAACCAGCCGAACAACCCATCGTCGCCGACATTCTTGAAGTAGCTCGGCGGCGCGAGAAGGATGTTGCGGGCGCCGCGTTGCAGGGCCTGACGGCACTGCTCCGCAGCATCTTCCGCCGCGTCGACGAGCACGCCGGCGACGAGCTGATCGGCCGAGATACCTGACGCAAGCATGGCATCGATGACCGCCTGCCGCTCCGCCGTGCCGACGGAAGCGCCTTCGCCCGTGGTGCCGAACAGCGTCACGCTGTTGCAGCCGGCATCGAGACAGGCTCTGGCATGCGCGGTCATCAGCGGGATGACAATCCGCCCGGATGCGTCGAAGGGCGTAGTGAGGGCAACCGACAGACCAAAGCGCGACGCCACTGCAAAGTCTCCAAATTCATCAATCTGCAAGTAGCCGTATCATGCTGACATGTTAGTTGTAAACAAGCAGATCGATCACGCTTGGCTGCGGTCGGAAAGATTTTTCACAATGCCTGCAGAGCCAGTCCTGCCAGCGCCGATCCGGCCAGCGTCGGCAGCATGCCGGCTTTCAGCCTGAGCATGGCGACCATCGCAGCCGCCGACAGCAGCGCCGCGCGCCAATCGAGCGAGGAGTAGACCGGGACCTCCACGCCCCAACCGACACTCTCGACCTTGCCGAAGACGACATGCAGCGCGAACCACAGCGCGAGGTTCATGATGACGCCGACGACGGCCGCCGTGATCGCGCCGAGCGCCGCCGACAGCGCCTTGTTCTGCCGCAACTGTTCGATGTAGGGCCCGCCGAGGAATATCCAGAAGAAGCAGGGCGTGAAGGTGGCCCAGAGCGTCAGCACCGCCCCGAGCGACCCCGCAAGCAACGGGTTGATCGCGCCGGCATGGCGGTAGGCGGCGGCGAAGCCGACGAATTGCAGCACCAGGATCAGCGGTCCGGGCGTCGTTTCGGCAAGGCCGAGCCCGTCGACCATCTGCCCGGGCGAAAGCCAGCCGAACGAAGTCACCGCCGCCTGAGCGACATAGGCGAGAACCGCATAGGCGCCGCCGAAGGTGACGACGGCCATCAGGCTGAAGAAGCCGCCGATCTGCGTCCACACGCTTCCCGGTCCCGCCAGCACGGCGATCAGCGCCACCGGTCCGAGCCAGAGCGGCAGCCAGATGGCGATGGTGCGGGCCGCGTGCCATTTGGTCGGCACGGTGTGGCCAAGCTCGCCGCGCTCGAACATCAGGTCGACCACGCCGCTTCTGTCGGCGACGGTGCTGCCCTTGCCGTGCGCCGAGCCGGAAAACAGCCCTGGCGCGAAGCGATTGCCGATCCAGCCGATCAGTCCTGCCGCAAGCACGATCAGCGGAAACGGCAGCTTGAGGACATAGATGGCGAGGAAGGCCGCCACCGCGATGGCCACCATGGCGCGGTTCTTCAGCGCTCGTTTGCCGATGCGGATCACCGCCTCGACGACGACGGCAAGCACCGCCGCCTTGACGCCGAAGAACAGCGCCTCGATGACCGGCGCGTCGTTGTAGAGCATGTAGAAGCTGCTCAGGCCGAGCATGACCAGCGCGCCTGGCAATACGAACAATGTGCCGGCGACGAGGCCGCCCGCTGTCCGGTGCAGCAGCCAGCCGATATAGACGGCGAGCTGCTGCGCCTCGGGGCCCGGCAAGAGCATGCAGTAGTTGAGCGCGTGCAGGAAGCGTTCCTCGCCGATCCAGCGGCGCTCCTCGACCAGCTCCTTGTGCATCATTGCGATCTGCCCGGCCGGCCCGCCGAAGGAGAGCAGGCCGATCTTGGCCCACAGCCGCGTCGCCTCGCGGAAGGTCGGCGCGGCCGGGACTTCGGCCGGCCGCGCAGCGCCGTCCTTGGCAAGCACGGTCATTGTGCCTTGCCTCCGGCCGGCCAGTTATGCGTCTCATCGGTGGCGTCGCGGCACCAGCGGAAGAAGGCATCGTAGAGCAGCATGCTGGCTTCGAGTTGCTCCAAGTCGTCGCGGAACATGCGCGACAGGCCGAGCGAGGCGGCGAGGAATCCGGCCGCCTGCGGGACGAGATCGAGACGCGCCGTGTCCGCCCCGCGCACGACGAGCGCCAGACGATCGAGCGCTTCGATGCGCAGGCCGAATTCCTCGATCATCGTGTCGAAGGTGCAGCGCTCGCCGCGGTGGCTCCAGAACACGCCCTCGATGTCGAAGGGAACCGCGGCGAAGCGGTCGGCCACCAAATGCACCTCGGCCGGGTCGACGAACAGGAAGACGGCATCGGGATCGACGAAGCGGCGGATCAGCCACGGACAGGCGATGCGGTCGACCTTCGGGCGGGAACGGGTGACCCATACGGTGCGGCCCTTCTCGTTACGGGGCGGGATGGCGCTGGACGTGACCAAAGGGGCATTGCCGGCGGCCCAGGCCTCGAAGCCGCCTTCGAGCGATTCCGCAGGAATGCCTTCGTGGCGCAGCCACGCGGCGACGCCTTGCGACAGCTTCTGCCCCTTCTGGCAGATGACGACGGCTTTTGCTCCGGAGAACTCGGCAGCCCAGGTCGAGACGGTTCTGAAATCGCGCCGGCGGGATGCCGGCAGCAGGCGTGGATCGGCCTGGTAATCGTCATCGATGCGCACGTCGATGAGAACAGGCGCATCCGGCACCCCGACCAGACGGGCAAGTTGCGGGACAGTTATTGCGGTGGTTGATGGCATGGCGTCCACCTCCTGAACGAAGAGAGTTTGGACGCGATCGTTGGGCTGACGCCTCACGGGGTCGTCGCGGGGAACCCCTTGCAATGATGCTGGAACGGTCCCCGCCGATTGTCAAGGAAGAGCTTCTACGCTCGTCCCGTCACAGCGATGCCGTGATGCCGCCGTCGACATAGAGGACGTGGCCGTTGACAAAGCTTGATGCATCCGATGCCAGGAAGACCGCCGCCCCGATCAGTTCCTCGACCTCTGCCCAGCGGCCGGCAGGCGTGCGTTTCTCCAGCCAGGCGGTGAAGTCGGCGTCGGCGACCAGGGCGGCATTGAGTTCGGTGTTGAAATAGCCTGGACCGATCGCATTGACCTGCAGGCCATATCGCGCCCAGTCGGTCGCCATGCCCTTGGTCAGCATCTTCACGGCACCCTTGGTCGCCGTATAGGGTGCGATGCTCGTGCGTGCCAGCTCGCTCTGCACGGAGGCTATGTTGACGATTTTGCCGTGTCCGCGCGGGATCATGCGGCGTGCCACAGCCTGGCCGACATGGAACACGCTGTCGATATTGGTCGCCTTGAGCCTTTCCCAGGCATCCAGCGGAAATTCCTCGAGCGGCGCGCGAAACTGCGTGCCGGCATTGTTGAAGAGGATCTCGATCGGACCGATTTCGCTCTCGATGGCATCGACCGCTGCCGCCACGGCGGCCGCGTCGGTCACGTCGAAGGCGCGAGCGTGAACCTTATGGCCTTCGGCGGCGAGCCTTGCCCGCGCCTCCTCCAGCACGCTTTCGTTGCGCGCGTTGAGCACCAGCTCCGCGCCTGCTTCGGCCAGGCCGCGGGCGATCGCGAAACCTATCCCCTTCGAGGATCCGGTTACCAGGGCGAGCCGGCCGGAAAGGTCGAAGCGCTTGATGGCAGTTTCCCTCATCGTCACGTGCATCACCCCGGAAAGATCGTGAAGCCGCCGTCCACGCGGATCACCTGGCCGTTGATGAAGCGGGCGCGCGATCCGGCGAGGAAGGCGACAGCCTCGGCAATCTCTTCAGGCTCGGCATAGCGGTTCAGGGAACGCTTCGACGAATCCATCCTGGCCGGATCGACGACGCGCGTCGCCTGGAACCGGGCGGTTTTCGTCGCCCCCGGGCTGACTGCATTGACCCGCACGCCCTCGTCGATCAGTTCCTTGGCGAGGCAACGGGTATAGTGGACGACAGCGGCCTTGAGCGTCGAATAGACGACCTCCGGCGAGCAGCCGAGGTGAGCGGCCGCCGAGGCGATATTGATCACCGAACCTGACCCGCGCTTCACCATCGGCGGCACGAAGGCCTGGCAAACCAGCATGGTGCCGATCAGGTTGTTTTCGGTGAGCACCTTTATGTCCTCGTAATCGATGTCGAGGGCGTTGTTGGGGTTGGGCTTGGTTCCCTTGGCGCCGATGTCCCCGCCTGCGCAGTTGACGAGCACATGCACATCGCCGAGTTCCGCCTCGATCTTGCGCTTCATCTCGGCAACGGCGGCACGGTCGCCGATATTGCCGGTGACCGCGGTGACCCGGGTGCCGTGTCGTCCCAGGTGCCTTGCCGATTCACCGAGGTCGGCGAACTCGCCATACTTCGCCGGTTGGGTCCAGTCCAGGTCGTGGATTGCTACGTCCGCCCCGAGTTCCGCCAGCCGGTCGGCCATGACGTGGCCGAGGCCGCGTCCGGAACCGGTGACGAAGGCGGTGACGCCGCTGAGTTCGCGAGTTGTCATGAGGGGTTCTCCAGAGTCATGAGGCCGAGCTCCTTCATGTTGGCGGCGCTACGCCGGATCATGTCGAGCTCGTAGGAAACCAGGGCGCCGTCGACCCCGCGCTCCCAGGGAGTGCGGAAATCGGCATCGTCGGGCAGGCGATTCTTTTGCGCGGCGGCAAGGCAGGCGGCGAATTCGCGCGCGGTTTTCGGCGGATAGCCGTTCCACCAGTCGTCGAGAAGAAAGCGCACATGGCGCGCCTCGAGCGCGCCCGGCTCGAGCACGGCGGTGAGTTCGTCGTGCAGGTCGCCGAGCAGGGCCGCGAGGTCGCTGAAGGGCACGGCGCCGTCGCCGATGGCGCAGCGCACGAGCCGATATCCTTCGCCCGTGAACTGAACGCGGTAGTCCTTCAGGTGGACATGTCGCACATAGGGTGCGATGCGGCGGGTGAAGTCGAGCGGCGCCTCGGCGACGGGAAACGTATTGCCGGTGTCGAACGTGATGCCGACCCCTCGCCCGCCCGTCTCGCAGAACGCCACCAGCTCGGCGCTGCCGAAATCCTGATGGTTCTCGATGGCGAGCACGCGGCCTTCGGCTTCGGCCCGCGGCCCCCATTGCTGAAGCGCCGACCTGATCGAGGCGTTGAGCTCGCCCCATTTGTCGCCCCAGGCATTGCGGTCACCGCACAGAACCGGTGTCAGGCCGAGCCGGATAGTCTTCGCGCCGAGCGAGCGGGCGGAACGGAACGCGCTCTCCAGCGGCCCCATCATGTTGAGCCCGGCGCTGACGACGGGCGTCATCCCAAGCCCATCGAGCCGCTCCTTCAGGGCGGTCAGCCCGTAATCGGACATTTCCGCCAGCCATGGATCGTAGATCTCGAGCGTGCGTGCGCCGAGCTCCTCGGCCAGGGCGATGAAGCCTTCCAGCCCCGCGCCCTTGGGGTTGGCGCGCGGCGTGCCGCGGCCCTGCAGCCCAAGATGATAGGTAAGCCCATAGGGGTTCAAACCAACGCGCAGCATCAGGCCAGCCGATCGAACGAGGGGAAACGGAGAACCTGCATCAGCTCAGGCCCGCATCGACGGTGATGGATTGCTTGGTGATCATGCGGCTGTCGTCGGCGGCGAGAAAAAGCGCCGTGCGGGCGATCTCGTCGGCCAGCAGAACCCGCCTGATCAACTGGCGCCCGACCATCTGATCGACGGACTCCGGCGTCGTGTACCAAAGACGGCGCTGCCGCTCGGTGATCACGGCGCCCGGCTCGATGGCGTTGACGCGGATATTGTCGGGACCGAAGGCGCGGGCCAACGACCGCGTCATGCCGATGATCGCGGCCTTGGCCGTGGCATAGGCGGTCATCTGGTCGGCGCCGAAGCGCCAGGAGGTCGAGGAAAGGTTGATGATGGAGCCAAAGCCCAGCGACTTCATCTGCGGATGGACGGCCTGGGCGGCGAAGAACTGATGCTTCAGATTGACGTTTTGGGCATGATCCCAGTAGTCCGGCGTCACTTCAGCGACTGCGTGGCGGTCATCATTGGCGGCGTTGTTCACCAGGACGGCAACCGGCCCGGCCTTTTCCCGCACATTCTCGATCGCTGCGCGCAGGGCCGCGATGTCGGTCACATCGCATGGCAGGAACAGAGGCGCGTGGCGCGTGGCGCCCGCAAGCTCCGCCTTCAGTTCCCGGCCGACCGCTTCCTGAATGTCGAGAAAGGCCACGCGCGCCGCGTTGGCCGCAAAGGCGCGAACCATTTCGGCGCCGATGCCAGAGGCTCCTCCGGTGATCAGCACGACACGGTCTGCGAGGCTTGGATAGGTAGCGAATGTCAAAGGCTGAGCTTTCAAAGAAGGGATTGGGTCGTCGGATCGAAGAGGCAAGCCCGCGCCATGTCGATGCCGAGCGTCATTGTCTCGCCCATCCGGGGGGCGCTGTCCGGGTCGAAACGGCCGGTGACTTCGAGATCGCCGAAGCGAAGCACCGCCAAGGTCTCGGCACCCGTGGGCTCGACCAGCTCGACCGGGGCCTTCACCGCCGCAACGGCACGCTTGCGGTGCTTCAAGTCGTCCGAAAAGCGGTAGATATGTTCCGGCCGCACGCCAAGCACGACGTTCCTCGGCGCGCCGGCCGGCACCGGCTGGGCAAGTTCCAACGCTGCCGTGCCGCCATCCGCGGTCCGAACCGTGACGCAGGGCCGGCCCGCCCCGTCGCCGAGCTCGGCGGGAATGAAATTCATCGCCGGCGAGCCCATGAAGCCCGCGACGAACATGTTGGCGGGGCGGCTGTAGATCATCTGCGCGGCGTCGAACTGCTGCACCGACCCCTGATGCATGACGGCAATGCGCGAAGCGAGCGTCATCGCCTCCACCTGGTCGTGGGTGACATAGACCGTGGTCTTGCCGACACGGTTGTGCAGCTTCTTGATCTCGGTGCGCATGTCGACGCGCAGCTTGGCATCGAGGTTGGAAAGCGGCTCGTCGAACAGGAAAAGCTTCGGGTCCCGCACCAGCGCCCGGCCCATGGCGACCCGCTGGCGCTGGCCGCCGGAGAGTTGCCCGGGCTTGCGGCCAAGCAGCGCCTCGATCTGCAGCAGCGCCGCGACGTGCTTGACGGCTTCAGCCTGATCGGCCTTCGGCACGCCGCGGCTCTCCATGCCGAAGGTGATGTTCTGGCGCACGGTCATGGTCGGGTAGAGCGCATAGGACTGGAACACCATGGCGATGTCGCGGTCCTTTGGCGGCACGGAATTGACGAGCCGGTTGCCGATTCGGATTTCACCCGACGTCACGCTTTCAAGTCCGGCGATCATGGCAAGCAGGGTGGACTTGCCGCAACCGGAAGGTCCGACGAGAGCGATGAACTCTCCCGGCTGCGCTTCGAGGTTGATGCCCTTCAAGACGTCCACGGCGCCGTAGCTCTTGTAGAGATTGCGAATGGTCAGGGCGGATAGGGATTGGCTCGTCATTTGATGGCGCCCTGTGTCAGACCGCGAACGAAGTATTTGCCGCCAAAGAGATAGATCAGGAGCGGCGGCAGCGCACCGATCAGCACGGCGGCGCTCATCACGTCGTAGCTGCGGGCGGTCGTGCCGCTCGCCGTCAGCGCGACGAGCGCGGCTGTGATCGGCTGCGCCTGGCCGGACGTGAAGACCACGCCGAACAGATACTCGTTCCAGATGCCGGTGAACTGCCAGATGACGGTCACGATCAGAATGGGCGGCGACAGCGGTATTATGATCTTCCAGAAAATCCGCCAGAAGCCGGCGCCGTCGATGCGCGCCGCTTTGATCAGGTCGTCGGGGATGCCGACATAGTAGTTGCGGCAGAACAGGGTGGTGAAGGAAATTCCCTGGACGACATGCACCAGGATCAGGCCGTAGGTCGAGTTGGTCAGACCGAGCTTTCCAAGAACGAATGCCCAGGGCATCAGCGCGATCTGCCCCGGCATGAAGACACCGAGCAGCATCAGGGTGAACAAGACCTCCGAGCCCTTGAAGCGCCATTTGGACAACACGTAGCCGTTCACGGCGCCGAGCAGCGTGGAAATGATCGTCGCCGGAATGGTCATCCACAGCGAGTTCAGGAAATTCCGTTGCATCCCCTGGCAGGTGCCGGCGATGCAATAGGTGCTCCAGGCCTGCGCCCATGCCTCCAGCCGGAAGGTCTTTGGCAGCGAGATGAGCCCGTCGCGCGCGATCTCCGCCTGCTCGCGGAAGGAATTGAAGACGACCACGAAGAGCGGGATCAGATAGATTGCGGCGAAGACCGTGAGCAGGCCATAGATCGCGAACCGGCTCCAGAAGTGCCTGCGGCTCGCTGCGGCCGCTTCCAGGTCGATGGCGGCGGCCAGTTCAGCCATTTCCTGCCTCCGCCCGGCGGCGCCACACCACCCACAGCGAATAGGGCACCAGCACCACGGCAAGCGCCGCCAGCATCATGACCGCGGCGGCCGCGCCCTCGCCGATCTCGCCACGCTGGAACATCAGATCGTAGACGTAGATGGCGGGGAACGTGGTCGAGATGCCCGGCCCGCCGCGGGTCAGGGCTGCGACGAGGTCGAACGTCTTGATGGCGAACTGGATCTGGATGACGGCGACCGCAAGGAAGATCGGCGCGATGGTTGGCAGAATGACCTTCCTGTAGGTGCGCACGACCGATGCGCCGTCGATCTGCGCCGCCTTCACCAGATCCGGATCGACCGAGCGTAGGCCGGCCAGAAAGAGCGCCATGGCGAAACCGGAAGACTGCCAGACGCCGGTGATGATCACCGCATAGATCGCGTGGTTGCGATCGCTGGTGAGCGCGAAGCTGAAGTCGCTCCAGCCCAGCCCGCGCACCAGCGCCTGGATGCCGTCGACCGGATTGTAGAGCCAGCTCCAGACGGTGCCGGTGACGATGAAGGAAACCGCCAGCGGGTAGAGGAAGATTGTCCGCCACACCGCCTCGCCGCGCACGCGCTGGTCGATCAGGATGGCCAGCAGCAGCCCGACCGCCATGGAGCCCACGATGTAGAAGCCGCTGAAGAGGAAAAGGTTGGTGTAGGCGATGTTCCAGCGCCGGTTGGACCAGAGCGATGCGTAGTTGTCGAGGCCCGCAAAGCCGTAGCTCGGCAAAAGTGTCGAGTCGGACAGCGACAGATAGAGCGTCCAGCCCGTGAACACGAAGACATAGACGAAGCTCGCCGCGAGCGAAGGGGCGAGCACGAGGATCGGCACGATCGATCCCAGACGATCCCGCCACGAGCGGGCGGGCACGGCTATCGGAACGGAAAGGTCGTGGATGGACATTGGGCTTCCTGCCGGCCGGGCGCCGGCGCGATGTCGCGCCGGCGCTCTCCGCACGTCATTCCTGCGCTTCGGCGGCGTCGGCCATGGCGTTGGCCGCATCCTTGGCGGACATGTCGGGCGTCGCGACGAATTCTGTGATCGTGTCCATGATGGCGCCGCGGACCTTTTGCGGGATGGTCATGTTGTGGGCCATTGAGCGGACCAGCGTGCCCGCCTCGATCGAGGCCTGCAGGTCCTTCTGGGACTTCTGCTGGCAGGGATTGAAGCCCTTCGACAGATCGACATCGAGGCGCGCCGGGATCGAGCCCTTGGCCTGGTTGAAGACGGTCTGGAACTCCGGCGACAGAATGGTGCTGGCGAGCAGCTTCTGGCCCTCCACATAGTCGGGATCCTTCTGCTGGAAGAACACGACGGAATCGGAGTTCAAGATGAAGCCGGGCTTGCCCCAGTCGGTCGGCGCCTGGGCGCAGACATAATCCGTTCCTTCCTTGAAGCCGGCGGCGGTGAGCAAGCCGATCGTCCAATCGCCCATGATGTGGAACGCCGCCTCGCCGCGGCCGACGAGAGCCGACATCGAATCCCAGTCGCGCCCGTTCATGCCGGGGTCCATGTACTTGGACGTCATGATGCGGAATTGCTCGAAGGCCTTGACCATGCCGTCGCTGCGCATGGCGTCGACGTTGCCTTCGACGAAGGCCTTGCGATAGAGGTCGAGGTCCTGGCCGTAGACGACGACTTCGAAGACGGTGGAATCGGTCCAGTCGGCGGTCGAGTGCGAGATGCAGATCTTGCCGGTGGCCACGATCTTGTCGCAGGCTGCGTTGAATTCCGCCCAGGTCTTCGGAACTTCCGTCACGCCGGCGGCCTGCATGACTTTCGGCGACGCCCATATCCAGTTGATGCGGTGGATGTTCATGGGTGCCGCCACCCACTTGCCGCTCGGCTTCATCACCGGCAGCAATTCCGGCGCCACCACCTTCTCCCAATTCTCCGCCTTCGCGAGATCATCCAGATCGGCGGTCATGCCGGTCTTGTTCCATTCAGCGATCTCGGGACCCTTGAGCTGAACCGCCGGAGGAGCATTGCCTGCGATCACGTCGGCGCGCAGCTTGGCAAGCGTGTTGGCGGTATGGCCGGCGATCGAGGTCTGTTGCCATTTTCCGCCCTTCGCCTCGAACATCTCGCCAAGCTTGGCGATGGCCTGCGCGTCCGATCCGGTCGCCCATTGGTGGAGCAGATTGGTCTTCGGCTCGGCGAGTGCTGTGTTTGCAAGAAAGGCAAATGCCGCCGTAGCGACAAGGGTCGCCCTCAGATATCTCATCGTCTCACTCCCATTTGATTTCAGCACGGTTCATCACGACCGTTTCGTCGAGACCGCCCGCGCATCGCAGAAGGTCTCTAGTTTTTTCTAGAATGATCAAATACGATCGACAGTCAAGGAGTTTTAAGACGAAAATGACAAAAAGCCTGCTCAGATCGCTGCTGGACGGTCAACCTCCGGGCACGCCTGAAAGTCTGATTGTCCGCTGTCTCAGCCAGCGCGGCGCCATTTCCGCCGCGCAGATTGCCCGGCTCGCCGGCTTGGCCCGCTCGACCGTCTCGACGGCTCTGACTGGCCTGAGGAAGTCAGGGATCGTGGTGGAACTGGCGGCAGCTGACGAAACGGCCAAAGGCGTCGGCCGGCCGCCGGCGACGCTGACGCTCAATCCTGAAGCCGGCACCTGCGTTGGCGTTCATCTTAGTCTCGACGAGATTCGGGTCGCTGTGGCTGACGTCTCGCATTCATTCATTTCTGAAAAAATTATCCCCCTCGGCCTGGATTATCCTCCGGACCGGGCGGCAAAGCTCACCAAGGCGGCGATCGCGCAATGCTACGAGGAGAACAGCTTGTCTGCGTCCGGCCTCCTGGGTGTCGGGGTTTCTGTGTCGGGACCGGTCAGCCCCGAAGGCTTCGTCCAGCGGGCCAGCATCGTTCCCACTTGGGCTGGCGTCAACATCCGACATGTCTTTGGGCCGGTGCTGGAGCAGCCGATCTTCGCTGCCAATGAAAGCAACTGCGCCGCCATTGCCGAGATGATGTGGGGCGCCGCCGTCGGTTACGAGGACTTTGTCCTGTTCAAGATCGACCTCGGGGTCGGCGGAGCGATCGTCCAGCACGGACGCGTCGTGACCGGAATTGCCGGCGGCGCGGGCGAATTCGGTCACATGAGCATCGATCCATCGGGCGATCTTTGCCGCTGCGGCAATCGAGGCTGCCTGGAACTCTACGCCAGCTTCAACCGGCCATTGGAGCAGATCGCGCGCGTGACGGGCCGGCGCGTCACGATGGACGACGTGATCCGCATGGCCGAGCAGGGGGATGTCGGAGCATTGCGCATGATCGAGGATACCGCCGAAATGGCGGGCCGCGGCCTGGGCATGATCGGATCCGTTCTGAACCCGCCCCTCATCATCATCGGAGGACGCATGGCGCTCGCCGGCGACATCCTGCTTACGCCGCTCATTGCAGCCTATGAACGGCACACCCTAATCAAGGCGCGGGACGTCGCCCCCGACAGGCGCACGCGAATAATCATCGGCAAGCACACCGAAAACGATGTGCTGCTTGGAGCCGTCGGCCTCGTCCTGAGCCATTACGGGCGACTTCAATAGCCATGGGGACCGGCAAGGACTGCGCCAGGGGAAGGATAGCACGAAGCATCGCGAGTTAAGCCTTACGCCGCGACAGCGCCCCCTTTAGAGCAATTCCAGGAAAAGTGTGTAACGGTCGGGCTCGGCGGCTTCGCCGTAGCCTTCCCTCCGGAATTGCGTAAAACAAATATTAGAGCAGTTCAGCGTTTCCGTGAAACGATGAACTGCTCTAGGGAAGCGCGCTTACTGCGCCGTCCAGCCGCCATCCATCGGCAAGGTCGTGCCGGTCATCTGCTTGGCGGCGTCCGAGCACAGGAAGAGCGTCAGCGCGGCGAGTTCCTCGACGGTGACGAATTCCTTGGTCGGCTGCGCGGCTAAAAGCACGTCGTGCTTGACCTGCTCCTCGGTCATGCCGCGCGCCTTCATCGTGTCGGGGATCTGCTTCTCGACCAGCGGCGTCCAGACATAGCCGGGGGCGATCGCGTTGACGGTGATGCCGTCCTGAGCGACTTCCAGCGCCACCGTCTTGGTCAGGCCGGCAATGCCGTGCTTGGCCGAAACATAGGCCGACTTGAACGGCGAGGCGACCAGCGCGTGCGCCGAGGCCGTGTTGATGATGCGGCCCCATTTGCGGCTCTTCATGCCGGGCAGCGCCGCCTTGATGGCATAGAAGGCGGCGAGCAGGTTGATGCGGATGATCGCCTCCCACTTGTCGTCGGGAAACTCGTCGATCGGCGCGACATGCTGGATGCCGGCATTGTTGACCAGGATGTCGAGGCTGCCGAACGCCTCTTCGGCCTCGTGGATCATGGCGGTGACCGCGGCGCCGTCCATCATGTTGGCGCCCGAATAGCGGCACTTGACGCCGAAATCCTTCTCGATGCCGGCCCGCTCCTGCTCGATGGCCGCGGCGTCGCCCAGGCCGTTGATGGTGACATTGGCGCCCTCGGCGGCAAAGGCGCGGGCGATTGCAAGCCCGATGCCGCTGGTCGAGCCGGTGACCAGCGCATTCTTCGAAGACAGGGAACCCATGAAAAATCTCGCTAGAGGTGGAGTGGACTTAGGGCACATAGTTTGTGCGCCGCAGCATGACAATGCCATGGCCATATGTCGTTGCGATTACAATGTTGTGATGCCGCCCGATAGCCATGAAGCTGGCGCCCGAGCACCATGACATGGCACTGTCATGGTGCCGTGCAACATACTCCCCCTGCGCGTCTCGCGTGTGTCATTCCTGAACCGACGGGTGAATAGCTTGGAAATCGACGATGTCGTTAAGCGCGCCTATGAGATGCCGCTCACCAATCCTTCGTTTCCGCCCGGTCCCTACCGTTTCTTCGACCGCGAATACATCATCATCACCTACCGCACGACACGCGAGGCGCTGGAAGCCGTCGTGCCGAAGCCGCTCGAGATCGATGAGCCGCTGGTCAAGTACGAGTTCATCCGCATGCCGGATTCGACCGGCTTCGGCGACTATACCGAGACCGGCCAGGTCATCCCCGTGCGCTATGGCGGGCAGCATGGCGGCTATGTCCACTCCATGTATCTCGACGACGACGCACCAATCGCCGGCGGCCGCGAGCTGTGGGGCTTCCCGAAAAAGCTCGCCAGCCCCAAGATCGTGCATGAGGGCGAAGTGGTGGTCGGCACGCTGCACTACGGCAGCGTGCTCTGCGCCACCGGCACCATGGGCTACAAGCACCGCGAGGCCGACCACGATTCCGTGCTCGCCTCGCTGGCGGCGCCCAACTTCCTGATCAAGATCATCCCGCATGTCGACGGAAGCCCGCGCATTTGCGAGCTGGTGCGCTACTACCTGACCGATGTGACGCTGAAGGAAGCCTGGACCGCGCCGGCCGCGCTCGACCTTCGGCCCCATGTCATGGCCGACGTGGCGAAGCTGCCGGTGCTCGAGGTCGTCTCGGCCGTTCATTTCACCGCTGATCTGACGCTCGGGCTCGGCGAAGTCGTCCACGACTATCTCGCCGACCGCAACCCGTCCGCCGCCAGCGCAATCCAGCCGGAGAAGGCTCGTGCTTGAACGGACCCGAAACAAGGCGGTCGCCGCCACCATCGAGGAAATAACGGCGCAGTATGACCGCATCGCCCTGGTCTTCCAGGGGGCGGCGCGCTCGGCGCCTATCAGGCCGGCGTCTATCAGGCGCTTTCCGATGCCGGCTGCGAGCCGACCTGGCTCTCCGGCGTTTCGATCGGCGCCATCAACGCCTCGATCATCGCCGGCAACGAGCCGAGCCGGCGCCTGCAGCGCCTGGAGCAGTTCTGGCAGACGATCTCCGGCCGCAAGATCTGGGCCTACACGCCCGAAGGCGACATCTATCGCGACATCCGCAACCGCACCTCGTCGTGGATGACGATGATGATGGGCCAGCCCGGCTTCTTCAAGCCGCGCAATCCCAATCCATGGTTCGAGCTGTCGGGTGCCGAGGGCGCCACCAGCTTCTACGACACCGCCGAGCTGAAGGACACGCTGGAGAGCCTGATCGACTTCGATGTGCTCAACGACGGCAGGAAGCGCTTGAGCGTCGGCGCGGTCAACGTCAGGACCGGCAACTTCGTCTATTTCGACACCGAGAAGGTCCGCATCGGGCCGGAGCACATCATGGCGAGCGGCGCGCTGCCGCCGGCCTTCCCCTCGGTCCGCATCGAGGGCGAGTATTATTGGGACGGCGGCATCGTCTCCAATACGCCGCTGCAATACCTGCTCGACCAGGAAGAGGATCGCTCCTCGCTGGTGTTCCAGGTCGATCTGTTCAGCGCCCGCGGCGCCCTGCCGCGCAGCATGGCCGACGTGCTGTCGCGCCACAAGGACATCATGTATTCGAGCCGCACGCGCCAGAACACCGACAATTTCCAGCGCATCCACGCGCTAAAGATGAAGCTGCTCGATGCGCTGAAGCGCGTTCCGCCAGATGAGCTCAGGGACGGCGAGAGGGAACTGATCGCCGACTATTCCGATGCCGGCGTGGTCAACATCGTTCACCTGATCTACCAGCACAAAGGCTATGAGGGCCACGCCAAGGACTACGAGTTCTCGGGCACCTCGATGCGCGAGCACTGGGAAATGGGCCTCGAGGACACCGAGCGCACGCTGCGCCACAAGCAGTGGCTGTTGCTGCCGACCAATGTCGAAGGCGTGGCTATCCACGACCTTCACCGCGAAGACCCGACGTAAGGTCCGGTAGGAAGACTCGACGGGTTGCTCCGCTAACAAGCACCCTCGTCGAGTTCCGTCACACCCCCCTCTGTCCTGCCGGACATCTCCCCCGCAAGGGGGGAGATCGGATGTTGCGCGGCTTTCGCCAATTGTCGGGGTCGAAAGAAGCGCGCGGCGCCCAAGCTGCCAATCTCCCCCTTGCGGGGGAGATGTCCGGCAGGACAGAGGGGGGTGCTGTCCCGCCAACGTTTCGAGGGTAGCTATCAAGCAAAAAAGAAAGGCAGCGCCTGGCCGGCGCTGCCTTTTCTTTTGAGTTCTTGCGGCTATCTCAGAACACCTGGCGGAAGACCACGAAGAGCACGAAGGCCAGCGCGATCGAGCGGGCAGTGTCAGCACCTAGGCGAGCAAAAGGTTGCGCACGGTCGCCCACTGCAGACCGGAGCCGTTCGCCGCCATCGTGCCAGCAACGCCCGACGACAGCACGTGGGTGGTCGACACTGGCAGGCCGAGACGGTCGGCCATGCCGATCGTAACCATCGCGACCAGCTCGGCGGCGGCGCCCTGGCCATAGGTCAGGTGGCTCTTGCCGATCTTCTCGCCGACGGTGACGACGATGCGCTTCCAACCGACCATGGTGCCGAGGCCGAGCGCCAGCGCCACGGCGATCTTGACCCAGAGCGGGATGAACTTCGTCGCGTTGTCGACCGCCTTATGGTAGTTCGTCACCGCCTGCAGGTCAGCGTCCTGCATCGGCAACAGCTTCTTCTTGTCGATCAGCTTCAGCGCTTCGCCGATCAGATAGATGTCGTTGCGGGCGTTGCTGACCAGGTCGGTCGGGACCTTGTCGACGGTCGCGTAGGGCTGCAGCCCGGCGGTCGTATTGTGGATGTAGGTCTGCAGCGCGGGCGTCGTCTGATCGCTCCAGGTCTTGGAGCGGACAGCCTCTTGAACCGCGGCCTTGGGGTCCGCGACAGTGACGCCCGGCTTGACGTATTTGCCCAGCGACTGCTCGACGGCGGCGGAAGCCGACTTGTAGGCCTCGAGGTAGTTGATGTCGGGGGTACGGTTAAGCGCATAGGCGGTCGGCACCACGCCGATCAGGATCAGCATAATCAGGCCCATGCCCTTCTGGCCGTCATTGGAGCCATGCGCGAAACTGACGCCGGTGCAGGTGAAGATGAGCAGCGCGCGGATCCACCACGGCGGCGGGGTTTTGCCTTTCGGCGCCTCATAGAGCGCCGGATTGCGCACAAGGATCTTCATCACATAGAGCAGAACGGCCGCCGCGAAAAAACCGACGAGAGGCGAGACCAGCAGGGACATGCCGACATTGGTCGCCTGTCCCCATTCGACGCCGCTGGTGGCGCTTCCGGCCGGCGCCATGAACTGGTTGGCGAGGCCGACGCCGATGATCGAGCCGACCATCGTGTGCGAGCTCGACGCCGGCAGGCCGAGGAACCAGGTGCCCAGATTCCACAGGATCGCCGCGACCAGCAAGGCGAACACCATGGCGAAGCCGGAGGACGAGCCGACCTGCAGGATGAGCTCGACCGGCAGCAGCGACAGGATGCCGAAGGCGACCGCGCCGCTCGAGGTCAAGACGCCGAGGAAATTGAAGACACCCGACCACATGACGGCGAATTCCGCCGGGAGCGATCGGGTGTAGATGACCGTCGCCACCGCATTGGCGGTATCGTGGAAGCCGTTGACGAATTCGAAGCCGAGCGCGATCAGCAGGGCGATGCCGAGCAGGATCCAGGGCACTGTCTTGGCGACTGCCAAGTCCTGGCTCAGTGCATAGCCGACATAGATGATGCCGGCCAGAACCAGCACGCCGAAGGCAGGCAGGAACCACTTCGCGCCGCTCGATTGTTCCAACGGGTGATCCGGTCTCGGAATCCCCGCCTCACTGGAAACCACGTCCACCATCGTCCCACTCCTTTTGCATTGCAGCAAAGAACCGGGAGAACGCTATGTCTCCAGGATGAAGCTGGTGTGACGCCCTGCAACCTATGCGGCTATCTTGAGCAGCGAGGAAACCAGGAGCTTGTGCTCCTCCGGCGAGAGCACGTCGGAATCGAAAAGGTTCATGCTGCGCAGTCCCTCGATGGCGAGGAAGCAGACCAGCAGCGAGCCGAGGTCGTCGGTCTCGTCTTTCAGCCGTTCGAAGAGCTGCCGCTTGAACGCCTTTATCGGCGTCAGGAAATCCGGATCCTCCGCGATCGCGGAGAACATCCAGGAAGCCGATGGTTTCGGCTTCTCGCAATCATCGGCCGAAAGCCGTATGTAGGCCGCGAGCACGCTTTCATCGCTGGCCTCGGCCGTGCGTTCCTCGAGCGCCTCTTCGAAAGCATTGAGGTAATTTTCCACCAGCCCCTGCATCAGCTTGGCCTTGGTCGGAAAATTATAGAGCAGTCCGCCCTTCGACACGCCGGCCCGGCTGGCGACGGCGTCGAGCGACAGGCTTCCGGGACCCGCCTCGCGCGCCACGTCGGCGGCCGCTGCAAGTATCCTGTCGCGCGAATTTGCCCTGCGAGCTTTCATCACGCCTCCCCCTTACATTAGCTTATGCGGAATTGACAAGACCGTCCAGACGGTACAGTAAGACGCCGAAAATTGAAATCGGGACCCGTCGCCAGTATGTGTCCTGGCATCGACCGTTATGCCGGTTTCGGCTCGAGGGGACTTTTCCGTGAAGCGCTTTATCATCATCACCGTATTTCTGCTTCTGCTCGCTCTGGTGTGCGTCGGTATCGTCGGCTTCAACATCCTGCGCGACAACGGCATCAAGCAATTTTTCGCCACCATGAAGCCGCCGGCCGCGACCGTCTCGACCGTCGTCGCGAAACCCTCGAACTGGACGCCGGGCGTCGAGGCGATCGGCACCGTCAACGCCGTGCGCGGCGTCGACCTGACCGTCGAGACGGCAGGCATCGTCAAGGACATCCTGTTCCACGCCAACCAGAAGGTCGCGGCCGACGCCGTGCTCCTGCAGCTCGACGACGCCGTCGAGAAGGCCGATCTGGTGGCGCAGAAGGCGCAGGCCGCGTCCGACCAGGCGGCGCTGACCCGCGCGCTCGAATTGCAGCGGCGCGGCGTCGGGACCGACGCGACGCTCGATGCCGCGCGCGCGGCGGCGGACGCTTCGGCCGCGCAGGTGAACAAGCTGCAGGCCGTGCTCGACCAGAAGCAATTGTCCGCCCCCTTCAACGGCACCGTCGGCATTCCCAAGATCGACATCGGCCAGTATCTGGCCCCGGGCAACTCGGTTGTGACGCTGCAGGACCTGGATACGATGCGGGTCGACTTCACGGTGCCGGAACAGCAGCTGCGGCTGCTGAAGATCGGCCAGACGGTGCGGATCGGCGGCAGCGTGGCGGACATGCCCTTTGCCGGCTCCATTCGCGGCATCGATCCCAAGATCGACCCGGCGAGCCGCCTGGTATCGATCCGCGGCGAGGTCGCCAACCCGGAGGGCAAGCTGACGCCTGGCCAGTTCGTGCAGATCCGCGTCGAGCTGCCGGAGGAAAACAACGTCATCTCGGTGCCGCAGACGGCGGTGACGTCCAGCCTTTACGGCGACTTTGTTTTCGTTGTCGTGCCGGCAAAGCCTGCCGACGGTGGCGCTGCGGCGCCGGCCAAACCGGATGACCAGAAGACCGGCGGCATCGAAAGGCCGGCCAGCGACGCAACCAAACCGCAGGCCGATGCCTCGAAGCCTGCCTCCGACACGGCAAAGTCCGCCGACAACGCCGCAAAGCCCGCTGATAACGCTCAGAAGCCCGAAGCCGGGCAGCAGCCGGCGCTCGTTCTGTCGCAGGTGTTCATCAAGCTCGGCCGCCGCAACAACGGCATGGTCGAGATCGTCGAGGGCCTGAAGGCTGGCGATCAGGTCGTCACCGCCGGTCAGAACCGGCTCTTCAACGGCATGTCCGTTGCCGTCGACAACACCATCGATCCCAGCAAATCGGCGAACAAGCAGGTTCAGCAATGAGCTTTTCCGACATCTTCATTCGCCGGCCCGTCCTCTCGACGGTGCTGGCCTGCATGATCCTGCTCCTGGGCTTCCAGGCCATCTTCAACCTGTCGATCCGCCAGTATCCGAAGGTCGACGAGACGGCGATCACCATCACCACGGCCTATCCCGGCGCCAGCGCCGACCTGATCCAGGGCTTCATCTCCGCGCCGATCGCGCGCGCCGTCGCCTCGACCGAGAACATCGACTACGTGACCTCATCGAGCCGCCCGTCCTCCAGCACCGTGACCGTGCAGATGAAGCTCGGCTCCAATCCCGACGTGGCGCTGACCGAGGTGCTCTCCAAGGTCCAGGGCGTGCGCGGCACCCTGCCGGACGCCTCCAAGGATCCGGTGATCGTCAAGGGCACCGGCCAGCAGTTCGCGATGATGTATATCTCGATGCAGAATCCGAACATGACCAAGGAGCAGCTCACCGAGTATATCGAGCGCGTCATCCGGCCTCGCATCTCGACGGTGGAAGGCGTCGCCGACGTTCAGATCTTCGGCGCCGAGGAATATTCCATGCGCGTCTGGATCGACCCGGTCAGGCTTGCCGCCCGCGGT
The DNA here is from genome assembly GCF_003952485.1 of Mesorhizobium sp. M1E.F.Ca.ET.045.02.1.1. Taxonomy (NCBI): domain Bacteria; kingdom Pseudomonadati; phylum Pseudomonadota; class Alphaproteobacteria; order Hyphomicrobiales; family Phyllobacteriaceae; genus Mesorhizobium; species Mesorhizobium sp. M1E.F.Ca.ET.045.02.1.1. The sequence continues at coordinate 2,522,872 of NZ_CP034447.1, read as the reverse complement.
GCCACCGCCGCCGACGTGCTGACTGCGATCAACAACTCCAACTTCCTGTCCGCGCCCGGCAACACTCAGAACGAGTATGTGGTCTCGTCGATCACGGTTCACTCGACCTTGCAGACGCCGGAAGCGTTCTCGCAGCTCCCGATCCGCTCGACGGACGGCCAGGTCGTGCGTCTGCGCGACGTCGCGCGCGTCGAGCTCGGCGCCGCAAGCACCGACACCAGGGTGAGCTTCAACGGCAAACCCGGCACCTTCCTCGCCATCTTCCCGACACCGGCGGCCAACCCGTTGACGACCGCGGCGGCGATCACCAAGCTCGTGCCGCAGATTCAGGAGACGCTGCCGAAAGGCATGACGATCGAGGTCGTCTACGACGCCACCGGGCAGATCAGCGCCTCGATCGAGGAGGTGTTCAAGACCATCGGCGAGGCGGTCGCCATCGTCATCGTGGTCATCCTGTTGTTCCTCGGATCGTTCCGATCGGTGATGATGCCGATCGTGACCATCCCGCTGTCGCTGATCGGCGTCTGCTTCATCCTGTTTTCGGTCGGTTACTCGATCAATCTCTTGTCGCTGCTTGCCATGGTGCTGGCGATCGGCCTCGTCGTCGACGACGCCATCGTGGTGGTGGAGAACATCCATCGCCACATGGAGGAGGACCACATGTCGCCGATGCAGGCGGCCTTCAACGGCATGCGCGAAATCTTCTCGGCCATCGTCGCAATGACCATCACGCTCGCCGCCGTGTTCGCGCCGCTAGCCTTCACCGGCGGCCTGACCGGCGCATTGTTCCGCGAATTCGCGGTGACGCTGGCCGGCTCCGTGGTGCTGTCCGGCCTGATCGCCGTGACCATCACGCCGATGATGTCTGCGCGCCTCCTGAAGGCCGGCGCGCATAGCCGCTTCCAGCGCATCGTCGACGGCACCTTCAGCCGCGTCGAGCGCGTCTACGAGCGGGCGGTCACCGCTTCGCTCAGGAACCGGCCGGTGACGCTGATCATCGTCGTCGCGCTGGTCGCGCTCACCGGCTTCATGTTCACCAAGACCTCCAGCGAGCTGGCGCCGGAGGAAGATCAGGGCTTCCTGCTGTCGCTGGTGACCGCGCCGCGCTATGCGACGTCGGACTACACCGAAACCTACGTCAACCAGATGCTCGGCCTGGTGAAGGACATCCCGGAGACCAGGGCGCAGTTCTCGGCCGTCGCTTTCGGCGGCGCGACCAACAGCGCCTTCGTCGGCTTCGCCTTCAAGGACTGGGCGGATCGCAAGCGCGGCTCCAAGGAGCTTCAGGCCGACATCCAGGGCCGCCTCGCCAAGGTGGCGGGCGTCGAGGCCTTCGTCTTCGCGCCGCCGACGCTGCCCGGCTCAGGCGGTGGCCTGCCCATCTCGATGGTGGTGCGCTCGACCGGCGATCCCTCCGAGGTCTTCGACGAGGCCGAGAAGATCAAGAACAAGGCGCAGGCTTCCGGCCGCTTCATCGTCGTGCAGAACTCGATGGCCTATGACGCGCCACAGGTGACCGTCACCATCGACCGCGAGCGCGCCGCGGCGCTGAACCTGCCGATCGCCGATGTCGGCCGCACGCTGACTCTGCTGGTCGGCGGCGCCGAGGTGGCGCAATTCGACCGCGACTCCCACAGTTACGACATCATCCCGCAGGTGCCGCAGGAGTTCCGCGACAATCCGGAGAGGCTGGGCGAATACTTCATTCGCAGCGAGGACGGCAAAATGGTGCCTCTGTCGGCGGTGGTGAAGATTTCGACCAACGCATCGCCGGCGGCGATCGAGCAGTTCAACCAGCTGAATTCCTCGACGATCTCGGCCTTGCCGCTGCCGGGCGTCACCACCGGGGACGGGTTGAAGGTGTTGGAGGATCTTGCCAAGGAGACGCTGCCCGACACTTTCTTCATCGACTATTCCGGCCAGTCTCGGCAGGAAAAGGAGCAGGGCAACACCATCCTGATCGCCTTCACCGCGGCGGTGATCGTCATCTACCTGGTGCTGGCCGCGCAGTTCGAGAGCTTCCGCGACCCGCTGATCATCATGATGGCGGTGCCGTTGTCGATCTTCGGCGCCATCGTGCCGCTCAACATCGGCCTGGGCACGCTCAACATCTACACCCAGGTCGGACTGATCACGCTGATCGGCCTCATCACCAAGCACGGCATCCTTCTGGTGGAGTTCGCCAACCAGCAGCGCGAAATCCACGGCATGCGGCGGCGCGACGCCATCATTGCCTCGGCCAAGGTGCGCCTGCGGCCGATCCTGATGACGACGGCGGCGATGGCGCTCGGCGTCGTGCCGCTGATCATCTCCAGCGGCGCCGGCGCCGCGGCCCGTTACTCGATGGGCCTCGTCATCTTCACAGGCATCCTGGTCGGCACGATGTTCACGCTGTTCGTCGTGCCCATGTTCTACACCTTCATCGCCAGCAAGGATCTGCCGCATCTTGCCGAGAAGCCCGATCCGAAGCTGATGCCGGCGCTGCCGACCTGAAGCGGAGGCAATAGCGAATAGGGGAGAATGGCGTTCGCGCGCCGGGGCATCTCTATTCGCTACTTCCTATTCGCTCCATAATGAAAAGAGGCCGGAAAATTCCGGCCTCTTTTTTGGCGGTGGCCTCACGGCTTCGGCGCTGAGCAATTTCAGGAAAAGTGTGTAACGCTTTTCCGTCCGAAATTGCGCCTAATAGACTACGCCGAAGGCGGCAATCCGCCTGCTACTTGACCCAGCCCGTTATTTAACAATGACGATGCTGGTGTTGGCCGGGCCGAAAACCTCGACAAGCTGGTAGAAATCGGCCGCGGCATCGGGATGCAGGCGCACGCAGCCATGCGAGGCAGGCCGGCCGAGACGGTTGATGGCGTAGGTGGCGTGCACCGCGTAGCCGCCGCTGAAGAACACCGAATGCGGCATCGGCGCATTGTCGTACTTCTTCGAATACCACATCTCGTGCAGGCGGGTCGGCCTGAAGGATCCCGTCGGCGTGATGTGCCTCCTGTCACCCGTCGACACCTTCCAGGTGTAGGTCGGACGGCCGTCGACCGTGACTTCCATGATCTGCTGCGACAGCGAAACCCGGGCGACGATCTGATTGGCGTGGGCGGCGTTGCTGCCGAAAAGCAATGCCGCGCCGGTGAGCGCGGCGGCGGTGACATTGATGAGCTTGGCGGAAATGGCGGTATGCATGACGATCCCTCTCTTTATGCCGGTCCGGCCGGCTTCATTTCGATGTGTCGCTTTATCGAGGTCACCTGTTTCAAGCCTATTTCGCTTGATGCTCGTTATTGTTTCGAATCTGTTTCCCAAAATTAACGCCCCAGCCCGGAAGAACGCTGCTCGTGAGCCTGTCATGGTTACCGACGACAGAGGGGAAACCGACAAACGAAAGTGCGCATGGCTCTGATATGAAAGCTATTTCGCTAATCTCGAAACCGAATTGCAACAAAACGCGGCCTGCGCGGCATGATGCGGATACAGGCCGGCGGCAATGTGGATGCAACGGGAACAGACATCAGCAAACGAAAATGGGCAGGAAATCGAACCTACGCTCCTGGCTTCTCAGGATCGGCGTCGCGGCCGTCATCCTCGGTGGCGCCGGCTCTGTCGCCGGCAACCCCGTGGCAACGCTCGGCGCCATGAATTCGGGCGAGGTTTCGACGCTGCACACTGCACTGTTCATCGCCACGGTCTGGATCGTTTCCAGCCTGCGCGTCCACCGGCTGAGGGCCCTCTGGCGGGTCGGCCTTCGGCTGATGAGGACGCGCGGCCCCTCCGGCTACTTGCTGCCGAGAGGACCGAAGGCCCGCGCCGCAGCGGGGGGCTCCGTTAGCGGCGCGGGCGCTTCGGGAGTTTCCTGAAGCACCGATACATATCGATTTAGGGGTAATGACATGAACACCAGGTTTGCAGCTTCCGTGCTTTCCGCATTGCTCTACGCGCAAGGGCTGCTCGGCTTTGCCGCGCTGGCAACGGTGCTCCTGAAGGAGCGCGCCCATGTCGAAATCACCGCCAGCGCCGACTTGCCCTCAGGTCCCTCGGTCCTTGTGGCGCGCTGAGCACGAAGCATCGGTTTTGGGGGATCCGATGCCAGATCAAGGAAATGACCCGGCCGCCCTCGCCTCAGTCGGTGCGCGGCGTCGGCGGATCGAAGCGATAGCCGGCGCCCCTGATCGTGGTGATGGTCTCGGTATCGAGCTTGCGGCGCAACCTCACGATCCGCGAATCGATCGAGCGGTCGAAAGCGTCCGCGTTCTCGGCCGGCGCGGCGGCGATGATGTCGTCGCGCGTCAGCACCTTTCGCGGGCTTGCCAGGAAGAGCCTGAGCAGCGCAACCTGGCCCGGCGACAGTTGATCCTCGGCACCGGAGCGATGCATGACCATGGCCGACCTCAGGTCGACGGTGGCGTTCTCCAGCACGATCAGTTCCTGGGTGTTGCGGCCGCGTCGCATCAGCAGGCCGCCGATGCGCGCAGCGAGCTCGCGCACATTGAGCGGACTTTCCACCACGTCTGCGGCGCCGAGCTCCAGCGCCAGCACCTTGTCGACAAGGTCGCGTGGCCGGCAGATCAGGATGAAGTCGGAGCCGCTCTCGCCGCCATAACGCTTGAGCAGCTCGCGACCGTCCGCCTGGGTCACATCGTCACCGACGACGACGACATCGATGCCCCCCGCGGAGAGCAGCGACTCCGCCTCCCAGGGCTGGCGTGCCTGGCGCACATCGTGCCCGCGCCGTTCGAGATGGTCGGCAAGGTCGCCGGCCACCACTTCGGCAACGGACACAAGCGCGACGACAGATCGTGCTGCCATTTTCTTCACCCCGCCACAGACAACTCGAGATGAGCGCTGGACATCATGTTTATACCCAATCTACTTTCCGCTGAAAGCGGGAGCGAGACCATTGTGAAGGCACGCATCATCGTCGTCGAGGACGAGCCGGACCTGAGGGAGGCGGTTGCCGAATATCTTGGGGCAAACGGCTATGACGTTGCCACGGCCGAGAATGCCGCGGCGGCGCGCGGCCTGCTCGAGGCGCAGTCCTTCCACCTTGCCATACTCGACATCGCCATGCCCGGCGAGGATGGCCTGTCGCTCGGCCGCTGGCTGCGTTCGAAGACCCAGATCGGCATCATCTATGCCACCGCCGCCGGCACCGCGCTCGACCGCATCGTCGGCCTGGAACTCGGCGCCGACGACTACATCGTCAAGCCCTACGAATTGCGCGAAGTGCTGGCGAGGGTCCGCAGCGTGCTGCGCCGCGTGCCGCAGCCGGCAGCACCTAAGGCCGCGAAGGCCGAGGCCGGCACGCGCCGCTTCATGAACTTCGGCGGCTTCCAGGCCGATTTCGACGGCAGGCTGGTCACCGGCGCCAACGGCGCGGTCATCGAGATGGCCAAGAGCGAGTTCGACGTGCTGGAGGTTTTCCTCACCCGCGCCAACCGGCTCCTGACGCGGGCGGCGATCTCGGAGGCGATCGGCTTCGTGGAAGATCCCGAATCGTCGCGCGCGGTCGATATCCGCATCATGCGTCTCAGGAAAAAGATCGAAACCGATCCGGCCAACCCGAAATTCCTGCGCACCGTACGCGGCGAAGGCTATATCTTCTCGCTGCCGACAAGCGACGGCAATTGACTCCGGCCCGCGCATCCTTCCGGATACGTGAAAGACGCTGTAGCATTCCGATTGAGCGCACGCCCCCGCAAAACCGTGATCGATTTTCGGGGCTTGTGTGCCGGATTTCATGGTTTACCGATATGGCTCCGGGATGACGTTCGACGATGACAGCTGAGGCCGCACGGATGGACATGCACGGCTCCCGCCAGGGTGCCGCGATGGCGGCCGTCCACGTCGTTCGCCGTTTGCGCGAGGCGGGCGATTGGCAGCGCGAGATGGACGGCATGCTGGAAACGCTCTGCCGGGCCATGGATTGCCAGCGCGGCATTCTGTTTCGTCTGCGCGAACTGCCCGGCCAGGGCTTTGCGCAATCCGTCTCGGCTTACTGGATCGACCCTGAATTCGGCGGCGAGCTGGCATCGCCCACCGTCATCATGCAGTCGATCATCAACTCCGATCCGCTGCTGGAGCGGCTGCAGGAGGACGAGCGCCAGGGCAAGGTCTTTGCCGGTCACACCCGCAATCTGGATGGTTTCCTGAGGGCCGATTTCGAGAAGCAGAACATAAAATCCTTCATTTCCGTGTCGGTCTTCGCCCACGGCCATCTCTGGGGCACGCTGGCGGTCAACGACTGCGTCGCCGAACGCGAATGGACCGACGAGGAAGAGGCGACGCTGCACATCATCGCGCTCGCTATCGGCGACGCCATCGAGCACTCGCCCTCCGAGGCGCATGCCAGCGAAGTCATCCGCCGCACCATGCTGCAGGCCTCGCTCGACGCCATCATCGTCATCGACGAGGCGGGCTTCATCATCGAATTCAACCCGGCCGCCGAGAAGATGTTCGGCTTCCCGCGCAGCGATATCCTCGGCAAGGACCTGCTCGACACCATCGTTCCGCACTACTACCGCAAGGGCTATGCGTCGGGCGCCGAGTATATGGCGGGCCGCGGCGCGCCGATGGTCGGCCAACGGCTCGAGACCGTGACCCAGAACGCGGCCGGCGAGATTTTCCCGATCGAACTGACCGCGACTGAGATGCGGGTTGCCGATCGCCGCCTGATCTTCGGCTCGATCCGCGACCTGCGCGAGAAGCTGCACGCCGAAGAAGAGATCAACCGCCAGCGCGAGAAGCTGCACCAGAACGAAAAGATGGCGGCGATGGGCTCGCTGCTCGCCGGCGTCTCGCACGAGCTCAACAACCCGCTGGCGGTGGTGGTCGCGCAATCGACCCTGCTGCATGAATTCGCGACCGACCCGCAGACCAAGGTGCGCGCCGAAAAGGTGCGCGCGGCCGCCGAACGCTGCGGCCGCATCGTCAAGAGCTTCCTGTCGATGGTGCGCCTGCATCCGACCGAGCAGGCCGAAACCGACCTCAACCAGGTGATGCGCTCGGCGCTCGAGGTTACCGCCTATGGCGCGCGCTCCAGCGGCATCATCATCGACACCGACTTCGCCAACGGCCCGCTGCTCGCCATGGCGGACGCCGACCATGTCACGCAGGTCGCGGCCAACTTCCTCATCAACAGCCAGCATGCGCTGGCTGGAGCCACCGGCGAGCGGCACATCAAGGTGCGGACCTTTCGCAGCGAGCGCGGCAATCCCGGATTCTCCGTCGAGGACAACGGGCCCGGCATTCCCGAGGCGATCCGCTCACGCATCTTCGAATCCTACTTCACCACCAAGCCCGTCGGCGTCGGTACCGGCATCGGCCTTTCGATCTCGAAATCGATCGTCGAGCGCCACAACGGCAACATCTGGTTCGAGGAGGTTGAGCCGCACGGCGCGCGCTTCGTCGTCCAACTGCCGGCGATCGCCGGCGATACGGCAAAGACCGGCGAAGGTCCGGCACGCTCGAGCGGGCTGCGCCATGCGCTGATCATCGACGACGAGCCCGACGTCGCCGCTTCTCTCTCCGACATACTGGAGCTCATGGCGGTGAAATCGCGCGTCGTCGCAAGCTGGACGTCGGCCGGTGAGGTGCTGAGCGGGCAGATGCCGCCGGACATCGTCTTTTCCGACCTGCGCATGCCGGGCACCAGCGGCATATCGATCTATCGCGAACTGCTGGCCGAACGGCCGGGACTGGCGCAACGCTTCGTGCTGGTCACCGGCGACCTTATCGGCGCCAAGGCTGAGATCGAGGCGCTGCCGCCGCACCAGCGCCCGCAGATCCTGGAGAAGCCATTCTCCACACTAGACGTCCGCGGAGTCCTCTCCGCTATCGCCGATCAGGCGGCGGCCGTGGAAGGCTGAATCCGGCGTGCCAGGGATATGTGGCGATTCAAGTCAGGCCGAGTGGAGAACGATGGCTTCCGAGAACCGAAACGGAGCTTACATTCAAGTACGCGAGTACCGGCCTACGCCGGCCATAGCCTCGACTGCGCGGCGACTCGTGAGTGCTTCGGCTTCGGCCGGCGAGGGCCGGGAGCGCAGGAAGCCGCCATTCGCAGGCCGGCCTCACCTGAATCGCCACATATTCCAAAAAAAGAGGCTCCCGACCGACATTGCGGCGGGAGCCTGACTGGAGCGCGGAGGGTGCGCTCAGGGGAGCCTTAAAAAACGTTCGGTGTGTTGGTGAGCGGCGCCGCGTTGGCGATCATGCGCACCGCGCGGGCTCTGTGCTGGCCTGACTGCTCGGCGATGGCGCGCAGGCACTCGGGGCTTTCGGCGCCCCAGTTCTGGCCTTTGCAGGCGAACTCGATCTGCGGCTGCGGCAGGCGCGCGGTCTTGAGCGTGGTCGGCGCGCCCTCCACGACGTTGGCCGGGGGATTGATCGAAGCGAAAGCGGGACCCGCGGCCGGCGCAAGCACCATGCCGGCAAAGGCGGTGGCGCCGAGCAGCGTGAACATCGCCATCGGATGATCGCTGGCGCGCTGGCGCAGCGCGAGCTTCGGCCGGCGATCATTGCGCTCCGGGCCGTAAATGCGGCGGCTGGCGTCGGTGGTCTGGACTTTCGCAAACATCGGCTGTTCCCTTCGTTATCTTTCTTTTCCTTATGAAACGAACATAATCGCGCCAGGTAACAGCCGAATGATTGGGTGCGATCGGCCGTGTAACAGGATTGAAACAGGGCCGCCGCCTTTGTTCCTGCTTGGGACCGGCGAGCCGCCTCTGGTTCACGAAAGAAACACATGCGCCTGTCGGATGCGGCGGACTGTAAGCGACCTCACACAGGCGCCGAATTGCTATGGCCGTCGCGGTCATCCGGAGCGCGGGAGGTGCCGAAACGAACCCTCTCGCAACGCCCGAATCCGCGGCCGGAACCGCTGTTCCACATCCCTGACTAAGGCCCGGATTTTCCGGGGCTTCTCGGCCCAGGCGGGGCAAAACCCATCGCCATTGATTTTCCATATTTCCACAAGCCATTGCATTTCAATATAAAATATGCTTTTATTGAATGATCATTCAACAAAAGAAGAGCATTTTGATGAACCCGCACCTCCGTGACGTGGCGATCCCCAACGATTGGGACCGGCGGGGCTTGCCGGGGTGGAGTTATCATTCCAACGCGCTTCTCGAACTCGAGAAGGAATACGTCTTCCGCAATCACTGGCAGATCGCCGGCCACGTCTCCGACGTGCCGAATGCAGGCGATTATCTGACCATGGACGTTATCGGCGAGCGCGCGCTGATCGTGCGCGGCAAGGACGGCGTCGTGCGTGCCTTCAACAACATGTGCCGTCATCGCGGCAGTCGCGTCGTCGCCGACAGCCGGGGCACCTGCAAGAACGCGTTGGTCTGCCCGTTCCACGGCTGGGTCTATAATCTCGACGGCACGCTGCGCGGCGCGGCACGCCCGCGCTCTTTCCCCGAGCTCGACAAGACCGAGTTCGGCCTGATGCCGCTCGACCTCGAAATCTGGATGGGCTTCATCTTCATTCGTTTCCGCAAGGGTGGCCCGCAGCCTTCGGTAGCCGAGCTCTTGAAGCCGATCGAGGCGGAGATCGCTCACTACCGCGTTGCCGACATGGTGCCGTCCTGGGGAATCTGGACGCAGAAATCGCCGGTCAACTGGAAGTCGGTGCGCGACGTCGACAATGAAGGCTACCACGTCGCCATGGCGCATCCGGCGCTGCAGGACCTCTATGGCGCGACCTATTTCGACGAACCCTTCGTCAATGGCGTGTCGCGGTCCTTCGCCACCTACAACCCGCATGCCGGACGGCGCTGGAGCGTCGGCCAGTACATCAAGATCGCGCCCGAGCCGGCGCACTTGCCGGAGCACCTGCACCGGGCCTGGATCTATTACGGCATCTTCCCCAACAATGCGCTGTCGATCATGCCGGAATCGGTGCAGTTCTATCAGGAGTTCCCGCTGTCTACCGGCGAGACGCTGCTGCGCGGCGCGGTCTATCGCTATCCGGACGAGACCAGGGAGCAGGCGGCGGCGCGTTACCTCGCCTACCGCATCGACCGCGACACGATGAACGAGGATGTGCAGCTTTCGGTGTGGTCGAACGAATCCATGCTGTCCGAAGCCTTCGAAGGCTTCTACCTCTCCGACCTCGAATACGGTGTGCGCACCCATCACGACCACCTGCGCAGGCAGGTTCCGGTGCTCAATCTGGAGACGGCGCCCGAGGAAAAGGACATGTGGGGATTGAACGACGCGCTGCGGTCCAGGGGGTAGAAGCTGCTAATCTCCCCCTTGAGGGGAGATGCCCGGCAGGGCAGAGGGGTCGCTGCGCGTAGAACGCCGACGCCCTCTGTCGTCGCGGAAGGCGCAGGCACTCTACGTGAGACGACCCCCTCTGTCGCCTTCGGCGACATCTCCCCCTCAAGAGGGGAGATTGGCCAATCACCCCCGCCACACCCCCTCTTTACGCAAATCATCCATAGTCCGCGAAATACCCTCGCGCAGGATGGCGACCATGTCGTCGACCTGCTCGCGGCTGATGATGAGCGGCGGCGACATCACGCACATGTTGATGAGCGGCCGCACCAGCAAGCCGAGCTCGTGGCAATGCGCATCGATGCGTTTGCCGACATCCTTGTCGAGCTGCAGCGGATCCTTGCTTTCGCGATCGGCCACGCATTCGACGCAAGCCATCAGGCCGACGCCGCGCACCTCGCCGACCAGCGGCAGCTCTTCCAGCGTCTTCAGTCGCGCCTGGAAATAGGGCGCGATCTCGCGCGTGTGGGCGAGCACACCGTCCTCCAGCAGGTCGAGATTCTTCAGCGCCACCGCGCAGCCGATCGGATGGCTGGTGTAGGTGAGGCCATGGCCGAACAACGCGTCGGGATGATTGGAGCGGCGCAGTTCTTCCAGCAGCCGTTCTGAGATGATGACGCCCCCGAGCGGGAAATACCCTGATGTCACGCCCTTGGCGAAGGTGATCATGTCCGGGTCGATGCCGAACACGTCGCCGGAGGCGAAGACATGGCCGAGCCGTCCGAAACCGGTCACCACCTCGTCCGAGACATAGAGGATGTCGTTCTCGCGGCAGATCTCGCAGATGCGCTTGAGATACCCGTCCGGCGGCACGATGACGCCGCCCGAGGCCTGAACCGGCTCGCCGACAAAGGCGCCGATGCGGTCGGCGCCGACGCGCGCGATCGTGTCCCGGAACTGATCGACCAGGAAGTCGGTGAAGGCGGCAACGCTCATGCCCTTGGGCCGGCGGAACGGATCGGGCGAGGAAAGCTTGATCACGAGATCGCTTGCGCCGTCCATCCAGTCGTGATCGCGCGGGCGGCCGTTGAGCGAAGCCGACAGATAGGTCGAGCCGTGATAGGCGCCGCCGCGGCTGAGGATCAGCTTCTTTTCCGGCCGTCCGCGCACATTGTTGTAGAACTGCATGAAGCGCAGCGCCGTCTCGACCGCCGAGGAACCGCCGGTGGTGAAGAAGGTGTGGCTGAGGTCGCCCGGCGCCGCATCGGCGATGCGGCGCGCAAGCTCGGCCGAGGGCGCGTTCATCGTATACCAGGGCGTGTTGTAGGAGAGCGCCATCGCCTGGTCGAGCATCACCCTCGCCAGCTCCTCGCGGCGATGCCCGACATTGATGCACCACATGCCGGCCGGGCCGTCGATCAGGCGCCTGCCGGAGGCGTCGGTGATGTAGATGCCGTCGCCCTCGCCGATCAGCGTGCGCGCCTCGGCGCCGACCGAGCCGGCATAGGGCCAGGGCTGGACGAGATGGCGCTTGGCGAGCTCGACCGCATCGTCATCGCCAGGCCCGATGAGTTCGCTTGCCTTGATCTTGCTTTGAGCCGCCATCTTCGCCTCACATCATCGGGTTGCAGAAATTTCGTCGCACATCAAACAGCGCGGAAAACCAGGGAAATTCGGCTTTTCATCACTTCATTTTGAATGTTCGTTCAATCAATATTACAGAAATAGCGCTTGATTTCAATCGGTGGATACGCTCATGATGAAAGAAAGCCGGCAAGCCACGGAGCCATCGCGCTCCAAGCATAAATCGGGAACGGGCGGCCGGCGCTACGAATGGGAAGGCCGCATGGCGGGACAGTCCGAGCCAGCTACCGAAATCACGCCCGGAGCGCTGCAATGACGGTTGCCGCGGAAGGGTCGCCCCCGCTCCGCGTGGCGGGAGCCAGACGAAGCCCCCTTCTGCAATCGGAAGCCGTCCAGGGCTTTGCGCTGATCAGCCCGACCTTCCTCTACGCGCTCATCCTTCTCGTCCTGCCGATCCTGGTCGTTATCGCCCATTCCTTCTGGACGCAGGACTATCTCACCATCGATCACACATTCACGCTGGAGAATTACCGGATCGCGCTCACCGAGCCGATCTATCGCGACCTGCTCTGGCGCTCGCTCTACATCTCGCTGACGGTCAGCCTGCTCACCGTGGCTCTTGCCTATCCGATCGCCTATTTCATTTCCTTCCATGGCGGCCGCCACAAGAGCCTCTGGCTTTTCCTCATCACCATCCCGTTCTGGACCAGCTACCTTTTGCGCGTGATGTCGTGGAAGGTGATCCTCGGCTATAACGGCGTGCTCAATTCCGGACTGATGGGGCTCGGCATCATCGACGAGCCGTCGACGGCGCTGCTCTACAATTCCAGCGCCGTCATCATCACGCTCACCCATGCCTGGGCGACCTTCGCCATCCTGCCGATCTTCGTTTCGCTGGAGAAGGTCGACCGCACGCTTGTCGAAGCGGCGACCGACCTCGGCGACGGGCCGCTGCGCTCCTTCCTGCGCGTGACCTTGCCTCTGTCGGCGCCCGGCGTCATCTCGGCGGCGCTGATCGTCATGATACCGACCGTCGGCGACTACGTCACGCCGAAGCTGGTCGGCGGCAAGGACGGCGTCATGATCGCCAACGCTATCCAGGCGCAGTTCGGCAAGGCGTCGAACTGGCCGCTGGGTGCTGCGCTCTCCGTCACCACCATGGTCATCGTCTCGCTGATGGCCGGCGCCACCGTGCTGATCATCCGCGCTATCCAGAGGCTGGCGCGATGACGGCGATGCGACGTTTCCTGCCAAGCTGGCTCACGAGTTACGCCATCCTCCACGTCGCCTTTCTCTATTTGCCGGTGATCTTCCTGCCGATCTTCTCGATCAACACCGCGGCGACGCCGAAATTCCCGCTCTCCGGCGTCACGCTTCATTGGTATGAGGACCTGCCGCGCACGCCGGCGCTGATCGACGCCACCTGGAACAGTCTTCTGGTCGGCGTCTCGGCCTCGATCCTGTCGACCGTGCTCGGCATCCTCGCCGCCCGTTCGATCACACGCTACCGCTATCCCGGCCGCCGCACCATCAACGGCCTGATCATGGCGCCGCTGGTGCTGCCCGAGGTGATCGTCGCCATTTCGATGCTCTTGGTGATGCTGCAGCTCGGCCTCAGCCTGTCGCTTTTCACCGTGGTGCTCGGCCATGTGCTGGTCTGCATCCCCTATTCGATGACGGTGCTGACCTCCGGTTTCGAAGGTTTCGACCGCAGCCTCGAGGAAGCCTCCGCCGATCTCGGCGAAAGCGCCTTCGGCACCTTCCGGCGGGTGACGCTGCCGATGGTGGCGCCGGCCATCATTTCCAGCCTGCTCGTCTGCTTCACCATCTCGCTCGACGAGTTCATCATCGCCTTCTTCCTGACCGGCACCGAGGCGACGCTGCCGATCTACATCTGGGGCCAGCTGCGCTTCGCGGCCAAGCTGCCCGGCGTTCTGGCGCTCGGTACCTTGCTGCTGGTGGCGTCCTTCGTGCTGATGACCTTTGCCGAAATCCTGCGCCGCCGGGCGGCCAGACGCACCCAGAGCGAGGGAGGCCTCTATGCTTGAGCGGGTCCAATCCGAGCGCACCCAATCGGAACGCACCATGATCGAGATCCGCGACGTCACGCGCAGCTACGGCACCTTCAAGGCGCTGGACGATGCCTCGCTCAACATCCGGGAAGGCGAGTTCTTCTCGCTGCTCGGGCCTTCCGGCTGCGGCAAGACCACGCTTTTGCGCATGATCGCCGGCTTCGACACGCCGACCAGCGGCTCGATCGCCGTCGACGGCCAGCCGATGGACGGCATCCCCGCCAACCGGCGGCCGACCAACATGGTATTCCAGAGCTACGCGATCTTCCCGCACCTCAATGTCGAGCAGAATGTCGCTTATGGGCTGAAGCGCCTGAAGCTGCATGCCGGCGAAGAAAAACGCCGCGTCGAGGAGGCGCTGGCGCAGGTGTCGCTGACCGGCCTCGGCAAGCGCCGCGCCACCGAACTCTCCGGCGGCCAGCGTCAGCGCGTCGCGCTTGCCCGCGCGCTGGTCATGCGCCCCAAGGTGCTGCTGCTGGACGAGCCGCTCTCGGCGCTCGACAAGAAGCTGCGCGAGCAGATGCAGGTCGAGCTGCGCCGCCTGCAGCAGGCCGTCGGCATCACCTTCGTGCTTGTCACTCACGACCAGTATGAGGCTTTGGCGATGTCGGACCGCATCGCCGTCATGTTCGGCGGCCGCATCGCCCAGGTCGCTTCGCCGAAGGAAATCTACCAGCGTCCCGTCAACCGCCAGGTCGCCGACTTCCTCGGCGGCATGAATTTCGTGAAAGCTCAGATCGTTGAGGAGAACGGCGCTTCGCTGGTTGTCGACACGCTTGGCTTCGGCCGCGTGAAAACCGACAAGCCGAAAGCCTTCATACGCAACGGCGGCGCGGCGACGCTCGGCATCCGGCCGGAGCGGCTGCGTGTTTTGTGGGACAATGCGACAGCAAAGTTCGAGGTCGCCGGCAAAGTGGTCGAGCGCCACTATTTCGGCGAGATCACGCATCTGATCGTCGAGATTCCGGGATTGGAAAAACCGCTCTCAGTGACCGAGACCAATGATTTCGGCGCCGACGACATTCCGGTCGGCGCGCCGATCCGCCTCGCTTACGATCCCGAAGCGCTGGTGGCGATGGCGGACTGAAGATCAGCCAAGATCTTCCCGGCGGCGATGCGCCCGGCCACGATCGCGCCCTCGACATAGGCGGGGAAGGACGGCGACACTTCCGACGACGCGAAATGCACCGGCGGCGCGCCGGCAAGGATGGTGCGTTCGGCGTTTCTCGCCGTGGCGTCGATGATGAGGTCGCTGTAGGCGCCGCCGCTCCAACGGTCATGCGTCCAGTCGCGCAGGTTGAAATCGACGATGTCCGCCGCTTCCGGGCCGAGCGCTTTCACCAGCCTCGCCGTCACCTCGGCGCGCAGCGCCGGCTGGCCCAGTTCGTGCCAGCGCAGCGCGAGCGGCCCGCCGACAAAGACGATAAGCGCGGCATGGTCGAGATCCTTGCTGCCATCGCAGGCAAACAGCCCCGGCTGGTCGCGCCACATGACCATGCCGCGCAGACCCCGCTCGCGCCAGAATGGTCTGGCATAGCGCACCAGGATCTTAATCACCGCGCCGCTTTCCCAGACGCCCAGAGCCTTTGCAAGCTCCGCCGGCAAGGCGGGCGCGAATTCGAGCTTCGCCGCCGTCGCCGGCGGCAGAGCGATCAGCGCCTTGCGTGCTTCGATCACACCGCGGGCCGAGACGATACGAACGCCTTGCTGCCCGTGCTCGATCCGTGTCGCCGGTTCGCCCAGCCGCAGCCGGTCGCCGAGGTCACCTGCCAGATCGTCGGCCAGCGACTGCATGGTCTCGCGCAAGAAATACTGCAGCTCGAACACCTCGTTGGTGATGCGGCGATCGTTGTCGATCAGGTACCATAACGGCACCTTGTCCAGCGCCAGGCACCACAGGCCCTCGATCATCGAACGGAAGGCGGTCTTGGCGTCGGCCATGTCCTTCTGGCGTTCGAGCCACGTCGCGACGGTCAGCCCGGTGATCGAGGGATCGTCCGGCTCGATCCCGTTCATGCGCTCGCGGATCGCCATCGCGATCCGGTAGGTCCGCTCGGCTTCCTCGACGGACATCGATGGGTGGGTAATGAATTCGCCATCGACATAGGTCTCGACGAATGTCTTGCCGCGCGCCTTGGCCAACGCCATCAGTTCCGGCATGTCCTCGCACAGGAACTGGCCGCCGCTGTCGATCAGCTCACCGAGCCCGTTTCGCGTGGCTTCCACACGGCCGCCGACGCGGTCGCGTGCTTCCAGGACGAGGAAATCGACGCCGGCGCGCTTCAATTCGAGCGCAGCCGACAGGCCGGTGAAGCCGGCGCCGACGACTATGACGTCGGTCCTTTCGATCTTACTGCTCAATAGCCGGCCTTGATCTTCTCGAACTCGGCAACCATCCGCTGCTTGAGCTCCGGCGCGAGCGGCTGCTGGAACAGTGTCTTGTCGAGGAACTTGTCGAGATTGTCGAAACCGCGGTCGGTAAGCAGCTTCCGGTCCATCGCCGCCATGCCGGCATTGTTGCCGTGGCCGTAGCCGAAGGTTTTCACCATATACTCCGAAACGTCGGGCGCATTGACGGCGTTCAGAAAATCATAGGCCTGGTCGAGCTTGCCCGGCGCGTCCTTCATCAGCACATAGCCGCACACCCAGGTCGACAGGCCTTCCTTGGTGTTGCGGTTCATCTCGATCGGCAGTCCTTGTCCTTTCAGCGTCACATAGGTCTCGTTCCAGCCCCAGACCAGATCGACCTCGTTGCCGGTGAAGGCCTGGTTGAGGTCGGTGTCGTCGGTCCAATAGAAGCGGATGTTCTTGTGCACGTCGCGCAGGAAGGCGGAAGCTTGGCTGAACTGCTCGTCGGTCATCTTGGTCCAGTCCTTCAGCCCGATGACCAGGCTTGCCAGCGCATAGGCGTCATCGACATTGTCACCGATGGTGACGCGGCCCCTGAACTTTGGGTCGGCGAAGACTTTCAGCGATTGCGCCTCGTCCGCCGTCACCTTGTCGGTGCGGTAGAGCAGCGAGGTGTTGCCCCAGTCGAAGGGCATGAACCAGGCCTTGTCGTCGGCGGTGGTCGCCAGATCCTTCATCGCCATGATGCCGGGATTGAGGTCCTTCCAGCCGGCGATCTTCGATGTGTCGAGCGGCTGCAGCAGTCCGGCCTCGCGCCACTTCACCACGCTCTGCGAACAGGGATGGGCGATGTCGGCCTTGAAGCCGGCGCGCATCTTCTCGAACGCCTCGTCCTCGTCGCCGAAGAAGGAGAAGCTCGGCTCGGCGCCGTATTTGGCGGTATAGGCCGGATGCAGCAGCGGATCCTCATAACCCGACCAGTCGAAGACGACGAGATCGCCGCCGCCCTCGGCGAGCGCATAGGCGGCCCCCGCGCCAACGGTAACGACGGCGGCCAAGGCAAGGCTGCGAAGCATGGATATCATGGCGCAAGAACTCCCCCATCGCGAACATTGCGAACGAGGTTAGGAGAATTCCCAGGCTTTGGCGAGCCTGCCTGCTCCACTGTGCAGACGGAACAGGCAGCGACCGAAACTGGGCTCAATAGCCGGCTTTGATCTTCTCGAACTCGGCGATCATCTTCAGCTTGAGCTCGGAAGGCAGCGGCTGCTGGAACAGCGTCTTGTCGACCCACTTTTCCACGTTGTCGTAGCCCTTTTCCTTCAGCACCGCCTGGTCGACACCGGCCATGCCCTTGGCGTTGGCCTGGCCGTAGCCCCAGTCCTTGACCAGCACCTTGGCGACGTCCGGATTGTTGACGGCGTTGAGATAGTCGTAGGCCTTGTCGACGTTGCCGGGCGCGTCCTTGAACAGCACGTAGCCGCACACCCAGGTCGAAATGCCCTCGTCGGTGTCCTTCTTGGACTTGATCGGCACGCCGGCCTTGACCGACTGCACCGTCGCATCGTTCCAGGCCCAGGCGAGGTCGACTTCGCCGCCCGAGAGCAGCTGCACGATGTCGGTGGTGTCGGTCCAGTAGGAGCGGACATTCTTGTGCACCTGGCGCAGGAAGTCGGACGCTTGGCTGAACTCAGCGTCCGTCATCTTGGTCCAATCTTTCAACCCGATGGCGAGACTGGCCAGCGCATAGGCGTCGTCGACATTGTCGGGGATCGAGACCCGGCCCTTGTATTTCGGATCGGCGAAGGTCTTCAGCGACTGCACGTCCTTTTCGGCGATCTTATCGGAATTGTAGGTGAGCTGGGTGTCGCCCCAGTCCCAGGGCATGAACCAGGCCTTGCCGTCGGGCGTGGTGGCGAGGGCCTTCATCGCCATGATGCCGGGATTGAGGTCCTTCCAGCCGGTGATCTTCGAAGTGTCGAGCGGCTGCAGCAGTCCCGCTTCGCGCCACTTCACCACGCTTTGCGAGCAGGGATGGCCTAGATCGGACTTGAACCCGGAGCGGATCTTTTCGAAAGCCTCATCCTCGTCGCCAAAAAAGGCGAAGGTCGGCGAGTCGCCGTTCTTCTCGATATATTTGCCGTGGAAGCTCGGGTCCTCGTAGCCGGACCAGTCGAACACTGTCAGGTCCTTGTCGGCGGCGACGGCGAACGCCGCCGCCGAAGCCGCGATCGCGCTCCCAAGCGCCAAGGTCAAAGTCAGACGTCGGCTAAGATTCTTCATGCTGTTCCATCCTCTTTTGGTCTTGCCGGTCTTGTAGGCCGGCTGTTGCGAACCCCCGGCTTTTGCTAGCCATAGTGTTTCGGGAAGGCGGCGGCCAAAAAAGCGTTCGTCGCCTGCAGTGCGGTCTCGCGCGTGGTGTCCTCCGTCCCCATCATCAGCCGCAGCCACAGGCCCTCGAGCATGGCGCTGAGCGCCAGCGCGATGGCCTGGGGCTCATAGGCATAGCCGCCGCTCTGTTTGAGCGTCGTGCAGAGATCGATGAAGACCTGCTGGTAGTGATTGTCGCGCGAGCTGCTCAGCGCCTGGTAGATCGGCCGCGACTTGGCTTCGCCCCAGAAGGCGAGCCAAGCCGCGAGCTTGCGCTTGTTGCAGATCGATCGATCGAAATCGGCCCACACCAGATGCTGCAATTGTCGCGCCGGATCGTCGCCCGCCTTCTGCAAGGCTGTGCGCCAATGCGCCGAATACTCGTCATACATGTGCTGCAGCGTGGCGATCAGGAGCTTTTCCTTGCTCTCGAAATGGAAGTTGACGATGCCGCGCGACAGGCCTGCGCCATCCGCGACATTGGCCATCGTCGTTTCGGCATAGCCGCGCTTGGCCAGTGAATCGATCGTCGCCTCGATCAGTTGCAGCTGCCGGACCTCTTTCGAGGCCTTGCGGCCGCGCTTTTCGGCATCGCCTTTGCGCAGGGATTCAGCGGCGTTGTCGGTGGCCTCTGCAGTCTTCATGAGCGTGACGGTCTCCAGCATCGCCGGCTATCCAACCGGCTTCCAACCGCGCAGATGAGTGGGGCGGTGCTCGCCACTGTCAAGCACCTTCTGCATCGCCTCCCAGGTCCGGATGTTCTTGTCGACATAGGCCGCGCCGACCGCAGCGGCGACGGGTTGATAAAGCGGCCCCTTCAGGCGCGCCAATTCGTCTCGCGCGACCTCGCGGTACCATGGATTGCGGTCGCGTATGTTGATGTCGGTAAAGCCGGCGCGCCGCATCGCTTCGGCGTAGCGCGCCGGCGAAGCCATGGCGAAGGAGAGCCCCTCGGCTGCGACATAGGCCTTCATCTCAGGCGACGGCTCGCCGTCATGGCCGATCATCCAGTTCGACGCGGCGAACACGCCGCCCGGCTTCAGCACGCGGAAGATTTCTGCGAATAGCGCGTCTTTATCCGGCACATGCAACAGCGCGTCCTTGGAGAAGACGACATCGAAGGAAGTGTCCGCAAAAGGCAGCGGCCCCGGCGGCGCCTGGACGAAGCGGACGCGGTCTTCGAGACCTTGCGTGGCGGCGCGCCGCCTTGCCGTCTCGATCACCGGCCTCTCGACATCGAAACCGGTCGCATGCGCCGCGCCATGGCGCGCGACCAGATGCAGCGTGATGCCGCCGGCGCCACAGCCGATATCGAGGATCGTCTTATCCTTGAGCGCCAGGCCTTCGACCACGCGGTCGACTTCTTCGGGACCACCCGGCGACAGATAGCCGTCGCCCCAGAGCGCTTCGAGGAAGCGGATGGCGGTATCGTCATATTCCGGCTCGGCGTCAGCCGTTTCGATCATCGATCTTTTAGCCCCAAAGCCGATTTTGGCCCTTTCGGTCATGCAGGCCCAGAAATGCGTGGAAAGCCTAGCCCATCAAGGGGAAAAAGCAACACAATTTGTTGAACATTCATTCAATATAGCTGGACAAAAAGCCGTTAGCCGTGCCAAATTCGGGCAATCAGGGCCAAGATCATCAAAAAATGAAGGGGCGGCCGGATAGAGGGTGAGCGCGCATGAAGACATGGGACGCGATCGTCATCGGCGGTGGCCATAACGGGCTGGTCAACGCTTGCTACCTGCAGCGCGCCGGGCTCGATGTACTGGTGGTCGAGAAGAACGACTGGGTCGGAGGTGCAGCCACCAGTCGCGAGCTGACGCCGGGCTTTCTCTATTCCAACTGCTCCTATGTCTGCTCGCTGTTCCGGCCCGAGATCATGCGCGACCTGGAGCTGCCGCGCTTCGGCCTGCAGGTGATCTCCTATGAGGGCGGCGCCGTGTTCACGCGCGACGGCGACTACCTCGCCAACTACCGCGATCATGACGCGCACCGCCGGGAGTTCGCCCGTTTTTCCAGGCACGACGCCGAGGCCTATGACCGCTACTCGCGCGACGTGACGCGGCAGTGCCGGTTCATTCAGCCGCTTTTGATGCGCACCGCCCCGGACCCGACCAGCTTCAAGCCGCGCGACCTCGGCGAGCTGCTCTATCTCGGCAAGAAATTCGCCGGTCTCACCGCCGAGGAGATGGCGCTGACCTTGCGCTTCTGGACGATGTCGATCTCCGACTTCCTCGACGAATATTTCGAGACCGACGTCATCAAGGCGAACTTCGCGCTCTCCGGCATCATCGGCACCGCGCTCGGGCCGATGTCGCCCGGCACGGCCTATGTGCTCCTCCACCACTATATGGGCGAGGTCGATGGCTCGGTCGGCGCCTGGGGCTATGCGCGCGGCGGCATGGGCGCCGTCACCAAGGCGCTCGCCGCCTCCTTCAAGGCCTCCGGCGGCTCCATCCGCACCGGCGCCGAAGTCGACCATGTGCTGATCAGGAACGGCAAGGCAAAGGGCGTCGTGCTTGCCGGCGGCGAGGAGATTTACGGGAAGCTCGTCGTCTCCAACGCCGACGTCAAGCGCACCTTCCTGAAGCTGGTCGAGGAAAAGGAGCTGCCCGACATCTTCCTGCGCCGTGTCCGGAATTTCAAAATCCGCGGCTCGTCCGGCAAGGTCAACATCGCGCTGGATTCGCTGCCCGAATTCCCGGCCTTGCCCAAGGATTCGCCGGTCTATCGCGCCGACATGCATTTCACCGATTCCATCGAGCGCATGGAGCGCGCCTATGACGACTGGAAGGCCGGACGCTGGTCGGTCGATCCCTTCCTCGACATGGTGATCCCGACCACGCTCGACCCGACCATGGCACCGCCCGGCAAGCATTTCATGAGTTGCTTCGTCCAATATGCGCCGCCCAGGATAGACGGCCGCGACTGGACGGACGCCGACCGCGGCGGCTTCGCCGAGAGCGTGATTGCGCAGATCGCACAATATTCGCCCGGCTTCCGTGACCGCATCGTCCATATGGAAGTGCGCACGCCGCGCGAGATCGAGGCCGAGGTCGGCCTCACCGAAGGCAACATTTTTCAGGGCGAGCTCACCTTCGACCAGTTGCTCTTCAACCGCCCGGTGCCGGGCTACGCGCAATACCGCTCCCCCGTTGGCGGACTCTACATGTGCGGCTCCTCCACCCATCCGGGCGGCGGCGTCATGGGCGCGCCCGGACGCAACGCCGCCACCGAGATCCTGCGCGATCTTGCCAAGCCAACCCTGCATATGAGCCCGGCCCATGACGTCATCTGAAGTGAATTGGAACGCCATCGTCATCGGCGGCGGCCACAACGGCCTTGTCGCCGCCGCCATGCTGGCAAAGTCGGGCCGCAAGGTGCTGCTGCTCGAGGCCGGCAACGATGTCGGCGGCGCGGCGCGCACCGAGGAATTCGCGCCCGGCTTCCGCGTCTCCGCGGTCGCCCATCTGCTCAATCGGCTGCATCCCGATGTGGTGAAGACACTGGAGCTGGAACGCCATGGGCTGAAGGTTGAGCGCGGCGATTTCGTACCCTCGGTCGCGCTGTCGAAGGACGGCCCGCTGGTGCTGCACGGCGCCTATGGCGAGGTGCTGACCGGCGCCACCCCGTCGGAGCAGTCCGCCTGGAGGGATCTGCGCGCGCAGTTGCTGCGCTATGCCGGTGTGCTGAAGCCTTTCCTGTCGCGCCGGCCGCCGGACCCTGCCGGCATGTCGCTCGCCGAGATGACCGGGCTCGGCCAGACCGCGCTGGCGCTGAAGCGGCTCGGCAAGGAAGATATGCGCGACTTCCTGCGCGTGCTCTTGATGAACGTCTGCGACCTGCTCGACGAGCAGCTTTCGGACGACAGGCTGAAGGGTCTGCTCGCCTTCGATGCGACGCTCGGCAGCCATCTCGGTCCGCGCTCGCCGACCTCGCTGCTCGGCCTCTACTACCGGCTGGGCGGCGAGATCGGCGGCCTTGCCGGCGCGCAGATACTACCGAAAGGCGGCATGGGCGCCGTCGTCGCCGCCATCCGCTCGGCCGCAGAAAAGGCTGGCGTCTCGATCCGCCAAACCTCGCCGGTCGCCAAGGTCATCGTCGAAAAGGGCCGCGCCGTCGGCGTCGTCACGCAAGGCGGCGAGACGCTGCGGGCCAAGACGGTCGTCTCCGCAATCAACCCGGCAACGACGATCCTCGATCTCGTCGGGCCGCGCGAGGTCGACACCGGCTTTGTTCGCAAGGTGAGGAACATCCGCATGAAGGGCGACGCGGCAAAGCTCCATCTGGCGCTCGACCGGCCGCCGCAATTCACCGGCGTCGACGCCGCTGGCCCCAAGGGCCGGCTGGTCATCGCCCCTTCGCCCGACCATGTCGAGCGCGCCTTCAACCCGTCCAAATATGGCGAGTTCTCACCCGAGCCGGTGATGGAGATCACGCTGCCGAGCCTCGCCGATCCCACGCTGGCGCCATCCGGCGCCTGCGTGCTCTCGGCCGCGGTGCAATACGCGCCCTATGCGCTGAGAGAGGGCTGGACCGCCGGCAAGCCGCAATTCCTCAAGGCGATCATGGCGCAGCTCGAAGCCTATGCTCCGGGGATCGGCGCGACGGTGCGCCATGCCGAGCTTTTGACGCCGGCCGACCTCGAGGCGCGCTACCGCATGCCCGGCGGCCACTGGCACCACGGCGAATTGCAGGCCGACCAGATGCTGATGTCGCGGCCCGTCTCTGGCTGGTCGGGCTACGACACGCCGCTCGAAGGCCTGTTCCTTGCCGGCGCCGGCTCGCATCCGGGCGGCGGCATCTCCGGCGCGCCCGGCCTCAACGCCGCGCGCCGCATCATCGCGATGAGGGCCTAGGGATGTTTTTGCAAATCGCTGAAGTCGCACTCTACGGCGCCCCCCTCTGTCCTGCCGGACATCTCCCCCACTTGGGGGGAGATTGGCAGCTTCGCCCGGCGGCGCCCCCTTTTCCAACGTTCGAGATTGGCACGGCTGATCTCCCCCCTTGTGGGGGAGATGTCCGGTCCACCCTCCGAAGCTGCAGCGCAGCTGCTGCGGAGGAAGGGCAGGACAGAGGGGGGCGCGAAGGAACGCCATCATGAATCATCATTCCTCCATCAAGCCATCGACCGCCCGCACCCTGGCACAATCCCACTTCCGCACGCTCCGGCACGACACGCCCTTCCAGCCACGCATCGACGCGTTGGCACTGAAGAACGACTGGTACAACTGGGCCGGCTACCGCGCGCCGCATTCGCTGTGGGACGAGGAGCTCGAATATTTCGCCATCCGCAGCCAGGCAGCACTGTTCGACATCTCGCCGATGACCAAATACCGGATCGAGGGCCCCGACGCCGAAGCTTATCTCGACCGCGTCACGCTGCGCGACGTGACCAGGCTGAAGCCCAGCCGTGTCCATTACACCGCCTGGTGCGACGACGAGGGTTTCGTGCTCGACGACGGCACCTTGTTCCGGCTGTCGCCGACGCGCTTCCGGCTGTGCTCGCAGGAGCGGCATTTGCCCTGGCTGCTCGACAGCGCAATAGGCTACGACGTCATCGTCGAGGAAGAGACCGAGGCCGTCGCCGGGCTGGCGCTGCAGGGTCCCACCTCCTTCGCCATCCTGCGCGATGCGGGCTTCGCCGGCGTCGAACGGCTGAAGGTCTTCGACCTCGCCGAGTTCGCGCATGACGGCGCAGCCGT
The DNA here is from genome assembly GCF_003952485.1 of Mesorhizobium sp. M1E.F.Ca.ET.045.02.1.1. Lineage (NCBI taxonomy): Bacteria > Pseudomonadati > Pseudomonadota > Alphaproteobacteria > Hyphomicrobiales > Phyllobacteriaceae > Mesorhizobium > Mesorhizobium sp. M1E.F.Ca.ET.045.02.1.1. Next base: position 2,498,565 of record NZ_CP034447.1, on the reverse strand, counting down.
CACCATCTCGCGCACCGGCTTCACCGGCGACCTCGGCTATGAGCTGTTCGTGCCTGCCGGCAAGGCGCTGAGCCTGTGGGACCGGCTGATGGCGGCCGGCGAGCTGCGCGGCATCCGCGCCATCGGCTACACGGCGCTGAACCGCGCCCGGCTCGAAGCCGGGCTGATCGTCGCCAATGCCGACTTCACCACCGCCGAGCATGCCATCCGCGCCGACCGGCTGCGCATGCCGGACGAGATCGGCCTCGGCTTCATGGTCGATCCGGAGATGAGGCACTTCAACGGCCGCCGCGCCATCCTGGAAGCAAGGGCCAAGCGCAGGCTGCGTCACGTGCTGGTCGGGCTGGAGATCGAAGGCAACATCCCGGCCGAGCATGCCATCGTCTACTATCGCAAAAGCCAGGAGGTCGGGCTGGTGAGCGCGGCGATGTGGTCGCCCATGGCCAAGCGCAACATCGCCATCGCCTCGTTGCAGAGGCCCTATGGCGACACGATCGTCGACGACCTCTGGGTCGAGATCTATGCCATGCGCGAATTGCAGTACCAGAAGCTGATGAAGCGGGCGAAGATCGTGCCGCGGCCCTTCATCAGGCTCGACCGCCGCACCGCCAACCCGCCGGCGGATTTCTAAAATGGCAAGCGAAGCGGACGAGGCGGAGGCGGAAGCCGCCGAGCAGTGGGAGCTGGTCAACACGCCGCTCGGCGAGATGGGGTCCGGCCGCACCCGCTACGCGGCGGCGATGTATTTCTTCAAACGCGGCGAGATGAACGCCGAGACGCTCGAGGTCTACCGCATCTGCGCGAGGCTCGACCACGAGGACCCCTTGCCGATCATCCGCGACCGCGGCGTCGACAAGGAATGGCTGAAGCGCATCGGCTACGCGCAGTAGGCGTAGTCCTACCCTATGGTTCTCTCGAGCACATTCAACCAGTTGCGATAGGCGATCTTCTCGATCAGCGCGCGTCCGAAGCCGCGCGCGGCGAGCGCGCCGATGAGCTTGGGCAGGCCGGCAACGTCGCCGATCACCGCCGGGATCATCGCGCCGTCGAAATCGGAGCCAAGGCCGACGCCGTCCTCGCCGAGCGCCTGCAGCAGCGAATCGATGTGGCGCACCATGATGTCGAGGCCGGTGTCGGCATTCATGCGGCCGTCCTCGCGCAGGAAGCCGGTCGCAAAGTTCAGGCCCACCATGCCGCCCGACTCGCGGATCGCGCCGAGCTGCCAGTCGGTCAGGTTGCGCGAATGGCCGCAGATCGCATGCACGTTGGAATGGGTCGCGACCAGCGGCGCATCGCTGAGCGCCGCCACGTCACGAAAACCCTTCTCGTTAAGATGCGAGAGGTCGATCATGATCCTGAGCTGGTTGCAGGCCTTGACCAGCGCCTTGCCGGCATCGGTGAGGCCAGGCCCGGTATCGGGCGAGGAGGGGAAGCGGAACGGCACGCCATTGCCGAAAGCGTTAGGACGGCTCCAGACGATGCCCAGCGAGCGCAGGCCGGCGGCGTGCAACACGTCGAGCATGGTGAGCTCCGGGTCGATCGCCTCGACGCCTTCGATATGGAAGACCGCCGCGATCGAGCCCTTCGCCATCGCCTCGCGGATATCGCCGGCGCTGCGGCAGACGGTCAGCGCGCCGGCGCGCTCCAGCCTGAACAGGATCGAGGCCATGCCGATGGTGGAGGTGATCGCCTCGGCGCGCGGCAGTTCCGGCGGCAGAGGTTCGTCGTCGCTCGGCGCCGGCGGCACGGCGCTGCGCTTGGTCTTTTCGACCGGCGGCGGAAAGATCGCGAACATGCCGCCGGCAAAGCCGCCTTTGTTGGCGCGCGGCAGGTCGATATGGCCGCCCGGCGTCCCTTCGATGAACAGCTTTTCGACATCCGCTTCCTTCGACTGGTAGAGCCGAAGCAGCGTGTCGTTGTGGCCGTCGAAAACGGGGATGAGGTCGGTTTCGGTCATCAGGGAAGCCATTCAATTCGGTGACAGGCGGGACGGAGGTTTCGTCCGAACGAACTGTCTACTTAGGCAAGATGGCCGAACTGCGCAAATGCCAGAGGCGTGTTCGCGTTTGTGGCTGGGCCTCTTCCTTCTCCCCTCGTGGGGTGAGAAGCGGTCCGCGTTAGCGGACGAAAAGCCAATTGCTTGGCTTTTCGAGCTTCGAACGCCCTGAGCCTGCGAAGGGCCGGGGGTGGCCGATCCACCCTGCCGGGTCCCCGCTGCTTCGCAGCGTCCCGGCGTTCGCCGGCCTTTCATCGTGCCACTGGCACGATGAATTCGTCTTCGACGAACCGGCTGCTCACCCCACAAGGGGAGAAGGGAACGCCGCGCTTACTGCTTCAGCACGTCCGCCCATTCCGGATGGCGGCGGAACTGGGCGTTGGCGAAGGGGCAGAGCGGGATGATCTTCTTGCCGGCGGCGCGCGCGTCCTCGACGGCGCGGGTGACGAGCCGAAGCCCGGCGCCCTGGCCGCGGAAGACGTCCGGCACCTCGGTGTGATCGATGATGAGCTGGTGCTCGCCGATCTTGGTGAAGGTCATCTCGGCCTCGGCGCCGCCGGGACCGCGCAGCACGTAGCGCCCCTTGGAGCCATGGTCCTCGAGTTCGATCTCGGGCAATTGGTCAGCCATTGTTCTTGCCTCCTTCGGCGGCCGGCGCGAAGCCGAAGAGCCGCCGCGCCGCTTCGCTTTCATTCGGCCGCACCTCGTGCCCGCCGTCGTGCCATTCCACTGTGACATCGGCCCCGTCGGCGCGCAAATAGGCCTCCAGCCGCGTGGTCAGGTTCGGCGGACAGATCGGATCGCGCCTGCCGGCCGTGATCAGGATGCGGCGGCCGGCAAGGCTGCCCTTCACCTGAGGCTCGAACGGGATGAGCGGATGCATCAGCGCCGTGGCATCGAACAGGGTCGGCTCGGCGAACACCAGCGAGGCCAGGATGTTGGCGCCGTTGGAATAGCCGAGCCCGAACACCGCCGAGGGCTTTGCCGCCTCGACATGCGCCTTGACGAAGCCCGCCATCTTGGCCGTCGCCCGCGCGAGATCGTCCATGTCGTAGACGCCCTCGCCGGTGCGGCGGAAGAAGCGGGCAGCGCCCTGTTCCGACACGTCGCCGCGCGGCGACACGACGGTCGCCGAAGGCAGCAGCTCACGGCCGAAGGACAGAAGCTGGTTCTCGTCGGCCCCGGTTCCGTGGAGGACGAAGAGCAGCGGACTGCCCGGCGAACCGGGCAGCATTTTGTGGATGTAAGCGTCCTTGCTCATGGCTTTCAGTCTTCCAGCTTCTGCAGGTGCTGCTCGAGATAGGATCTCAGATGCCGATGCTGCATCGGCAGCTTCAGCGCCTCGCCGAGATGCGCGGTGTCCTCGTCGCGGTCGAAGCCCGGCTCGTTGGTGGACACCTCGAACAGCACGCCGCCCGGGGTACGGAAATAGATCGCCCAGAAGTAATCGCGATCGATGACCGGCGTCACGCCATAACCCGTGTCGACCAGCGCCTTGCGCACTTCGAGCTGTTTGGCGCGATCCTCGACCGCGAAGGCGACATGATGCACCGAGCCGGCGCCGAGATTGGCAAAGCCCGCGCCCGGCAGCGATTCGATGTCGACGATGTCGGCACCGTTGCCGTTCTTGATCGCCAGCCGGCGGATGTTGCCGGACTTGTCGACCTCCTCATAGCCCATGAACTTCAACAGCTCCTCGGTGGCGCCGCCGTCCTTCAGCCTGAGCGCGACCGAGTGGAAGCCGCGGATCGCTTCATCGCCGGGAACGCCGCCCTTCACCCAGGGCGCGCGGCTGTCGGCCTTGTCCTCGACCAGCGCGAAACTGTCGCCGTCAGGGCCGGTGAAGGCGAGACGCTTCTCGCCGAAGCTTTCCGTGCGGGCGACGTTGCCCACGCCTTCGTCGGCGAAGCGCTTTTCCCAATAGGCGAGCGTGCCTTCCGGCACCGAGAAGACGGTGGTGCCGACCTCGCCGACGCCGTGCCGGCCCTTGCCGATATCGGGGAACGGGAAATAGGTCATCACCGAGCCCGGCGTGCCGACTTCGTCGGCATAGTAGAGGTGATAGACGTCGGGCGCGTCGAAATTGACCGTCTTCTTGACCCGGCGCAGGCCGAGCTTCTTGGTGAAGAATTCATTGTTCCGGCGCGCATCGCTCGCCATCGAGGTGACGTGATGCAGGCCCTTGATCTGATTGAGCATGGTGTTGCTCCTTCCCTTGTCCTTTTGCGGCCCTCGCCGCTGTCCACGCCAATATGAGGATAGCCCCGCCAACGGCAAAGCGGCCAAACACAGAATGGACTGTATCATAAAGATGAACGATCATCTCGTATGCGTTCACGTTCCATGAACTGCCGCAGCTTGCAACACTCGCAAATTTCGGCTCCATGAGCGGCAGCCTGCCTGAGGAGAAGATTTTTGAACAACCGAGTGAGCCGCCCGAATGTTCTCCTCATCACCTGCGACCAGTGGCGCGGCGATTGCCTGTCGGCCGCCGGCCACACGGTGGTGAAAACGCCGAACGCGGACGCGCTTGCCGCCGAGGGCGTTCTGTTCCGGCGCCACTATGGCGGCGCGGCGCCCTGCTCGCCGGCGCGCGCCTGCCTCTACACCGGCCTCTACCAGATGAACAACCGCGTCTGCCGCAACGGCTCGCCGCTCGATACCCGGCACGGCAATATCGCGCTCTCGGCCCGCACGGCTGGTTATGATCCGGCGCTGTTCGGCTACACGGATGTCTCGCCCGATCCTCGCCAGCTCTCCGCAGGCGATCCTCGCCTGCGCAGCTATGAAGGTGTGCTGCCCGGCTTCACCGTGCGGCAGTTCCTGCCCGAGCACCAGAAGCAGTGGCTGTCCTGGCTCAGCGCGCAAGGCATCGACGCCAGCGTCGGCAGCCCTGGCATCCATCGCCCGGCGGGCGAGCAAGGCGAGGCCAGTGGCGATGTGACCAACGCGCCGCCGGTCTATTCGAAGGACCAGACGCCGACCGCTTTCCTCGCTGGCGAATTCATCCGCTGGCTTGGCGAGCAGGAGCAGGGCGCGCTATGGTTCGCGCATATCTCCTTCATCAGCCCGCACCCGCCCTTCATCGTCCCGGAACCGTATAACGCCATGTACGATCCGGCCGACGGGCCCGCTTTCCGGCGGGCGGCGGATTGGCAGGCCGAAGCGGGAAGCCATCCCTATCTCGCCTACGATCTCGATTGCCAGATGCGGACAAAATTCATTCCCGGCGCCCAGGGCAAGGTGGCGGATTGGGGTGACGAAAACTTCCGCCGCATCCGCGCGATCTACTACGGCATGGTCTCGGAGGTCGATGCGCAGCTCGGCCGCATCTGGCAGGCCGTGAAAGCGGCCGGCGCCTGGGACGACACAATCATCGTGCTCACCTCCGACCACGCCGAGATGATGGGCGACCATTTCATGCTCGGCAAAGGCGGCTATTTCGACGCCAGCTACCACATTCCGCTGATCATCCGCGACCCACACAAGAGAGCAGTGGCCGGTTCGGTCGTCGACCGGTTCACCGAGGCCGTCGACATCTTTCCGACCTTGCTCGAATTGATCGGCGCCGGACCGGAGCCGCAGCTCGACGGCAGGTCGCTGGCGCCCTGGCTCGACGGCAAGCAGCCGGCGGACTGGCGCGACGCCGCGCATTGGGAGTTCGATTTCCGCTCGGTCTTCGGCGGCGAAGCCGAGCGGCATTTCGGCATCGGCTCGCGCGATTGCAATCTGGCCGTCCTGCGCACGAGCGGCTTCAAATATGTCCATTTCGGCGGCGGCCTGCCGCCACTACTGTTCGATCTCACGAAGGATCCAGGCGAGCTGAGCAACGTCGCGGACGATCCCGCCTACCTGCCGGCGCGCCTGGAATTCGCCGAGAAGTTGCTCGCCTGGCGCGCCAGGCATCTCGACCAGTCGCTGGCGCTGGCGGAGCTGACGGAAGATGGCGTGGTCGGCCACGTGAGTTGGGCAGTAGGGAATAGGCAATAGGGGAAGCTGTTGAGAAGCGTACCCCTACTGCCTACTGCCTACTGCCTACTTCAATATCATCCGCTGCTTATCACGGTTGGCGGCATAACTGCTCTTGTCATAGGCCGCCTGCGCCTGCAGCTCTTCCTTGGTGAAGTTGGTGTAGAGATATTTCTTGCCGTCCTTGTCGGTCATGAATTTGAGCTTGTCCATGCCGACCGCCACTTCCTTGGCGCCGATGCCGAGGAAGCCGCCGACGTCGACGATCACCGCATCCGGCTTGTTGTCCGGCGTCAGCACGACATCGCCGATCGTACCGATCTTGGCGTCGTTGGCGCCATAGACGGTCGCGCCCTTCAGGTCGTCACCCCGGATGTTGCCCATCGGCATCTCAGTCAGCGTCGATTTGTCGATCGAGGCTGTCTGCGTGGTGTCGGTTGCGGACGTGCCGGAGTCCGCCGGCTTGTTCTCCGCGGTGCTCGCCGCAGGTGCGGGCGCCTTGTTTTCAGCGGTTGTCTGCGCAGGCTTGGCTTCCTTGCCGGCCGTTGTGTCGGACGATGCCACGGCGGGCGTGGTCGTCGCCGGAGCATTGTTCGACGCCGCGGTGGCCGGCGCCGGTGCCGGATCGTAAGCCTTGCGGTTGAAGTCCGGCTGCGCCTGGAGCTCCTCCTTCGTCGTCTCGGCAACCAGCCAGCGGTCCCCGTTCTTCTCCGCCCACTTTGCCTTGGCGAAATCGAAGGTGACGTTCTTCGTGCCGATGCCGAGGAAGCCGCCGACGCCGATCACGAGCGACTCGGCCTTGCCGTCCTTGGCGAGCACGATGTCTTTCACGTCGCCGATCTTCTGGGCGTCGTCCGCGGTGCCGTTATAGACGGACTCGCCCATGATGTTGGTGGCGAGATTGCCTTCCGCCTTCTTCACCGGCTCAGCCGGCTTGGCGTTGAGGTCCACCGGCTTCTGGGCTCCACCCGTGTCCGTGGTTGAAGGCTGCGTGGCGTCGGCCGACGGTGCCGGGGCCGGATCGTAGGGCTTGCGGTCGAATGCCGGCTGGGCATTGAGCTCGTCCTTGGTTGTCTTGGCCACCAGCCAGCGGTCGCCGTTCTTCTCGGCCCATTCCATCTTGCTGTAGTCGAACGCCACGTCCTTGGTGCCGACGCCAAGGAAGCCGCCGACACCGATGATCGCGGACTTCACTTTGCCGCTTGCGTCGAAGACGACATCATCGACCTTGCCGATGTCTTGGGCGTCGTCACCGGTGCCGTTATAGACGGATTCGCCGATAATGTTGGTCATCAAGGCGCCATCCGAGCGGATCACGGGAGCCGGGTTTTCGGCGGCAGGCGGCTGTGCCGGCGTTGCTGTCTGGGCGAAGGCACCGGTTGCAACCAGCGTTGCAAGCGCGGTCGTCGCAAAAAGAGTGCGGATCATGATCGTCTCTCCTCGTGCCTGATTTGGTATGCGCCGCATCCGCCACCGGCTCTGCCAGGCAAGTCAGATGCGGCAGTATTCCACAACTTCACAACGTCGTGAGCGGAGCGTTGTTCCAACAGCGCGGCCCGCGCTTCCCGGTACGCGGAACCTTTGGCGATCCTTTCCGTTCAGCCTGCGGCTGGGCTCATTTCCGGCCCAAGAACGGAGCGGGGCATGCGGTTTGCTGCGGTGCTGAACCAGGACAGCGGCACGCTGCGCACGGCCGATGTTCCAGCCTTTGCCGATCGCCTGCGACGGACGCTGGAAGCGGCAGGCCATTCGGTTCAGGTCGATATCGTTGCCGGCCGCGAAATCGGCGCGGCCTTGGAAAAGGCCGTAGCGAAGCGGAACGTCGACGTCGTGATCGCCGGAGGCGGCGACGGCACCGTGTCGCGGGCGGCATCCCTTCTCATGAACAAGAAGAAAGCTTTGGCCATATTGCCGGCCGGCACGATGAATCTCTTCGCGCGTGGCCTTGGCATCCCGCAGACGCTGGATGCGGCGCTGCAATCCTTTGCCACGGGCGAGGTGACGGCCGTCGACATGGCCAGCGTCAATGGCCGGCCCTTCGTGCATCAGTTTTCGATCGGCATGCATGTCAGGATGGTGCAGCTTCGGGAGACCATGGATTTCGGCTCGCGGCTGGGAAAGATGCGGGCCTCCGTTCGCGCGGGATGGGCAACGATCAAGAACCCACGCACGCTCAAAGTGACCTTGAGCATCGGCAACGCTGAGATCGTCACCCGCACGACCGGCATCGGCATCAGCAACAATCTGTTCGGCGAGGGCCATCTGCCTTATGCGGACAATCCGGCGGGTGGCGTGCTTGGCATCTATGTCAGCGTCGCGCGCAGACGTTACCATCTGGCGAAACTGCTGCTCGACATGCTGCGCGGCCGATGGCGCGACAGCGAACATATCGAAATCCACCAGGCCGACAGAGCCATCCTCAAGATCCATTCACCAACGAAGAAGTTCAGCGCGGTCGTGGATGGCGAGTTGGTCAGGCTGGAGCGCGAGACGGTGGTCGAGATTCTTCCCGGCGCGTTGAACGTATTGGTTCCGGCAAGCAATGCGCGGGCCAAGGCGGCGTGATGGGGCGCTCAGCCGCCCTGCATGGGTTTCTGCCCGGCCGCCGGCGCCTGAGGCGCGCTCTGATCGGTCATCGGGCTCTTGATCAACTCGCCATAGATCTCGGCCGCACCCCAGGCGATCAAGGCCAGCAACAGCCCGGCGACGAGGATCCTGAGCGCGTGCCAGCCCCAGTGCCCCTGGCGGGCTTTGTCTTCAGGAACGATCTTGGTCATTGTTGGCCTTCATATCGTATGGCGGCGGGCGCTTCGGGTACGGCATGATCGGGTAACGGGCCCTTTCCGCGAAGGTTCCCTGTCCAATGACGCGATTCGGCAACGGTAGGCCGCCGCCGCCTGTCAGGCGTGGGGATTGGCGGGCAGCAACGCGGTCAAGTTGCCGGACCCGCGCTTTTCCCGCAATGCTCCGGCCTACGGCGCTTCGCCGGGATCCGGGTCTTGAGGCTTGACCTTCACATTCTCGCGGTAGATGGCGTAGGCGACGAGCGCGATCGCGGGCGCGACAATGGTGCCCAGGCCACTCTTGCTCTTGGCAAGCGCCGGGAGCAGCGCAAGCGCCGCGGTGAGCCCAACCGCCGTCATGTCGGCCTTGCGCCGGCGCGCGCGACGCTTGGCTCGCATGCCGGTCGTCATCTTGTGGATCACCAGAATGAGCCCGGCAATCAGCAGGAAGCCGATGCCGAAGCCGAGGCTGGTCGCCAATGGTCCGTAGCGCGCGGCCAGCCAGATATAGGCGGCGCCGACAAGGAAGCCGATGCCGCACAGGGCAAGAATGGCGGCAATCCCATAGAGGATTGCCGCCACACGCGCTCTCTGCAAGGCGGCCGTCGCCTCACCCGAGGCAATGGCCGAGATCAGGGAAATCAGCGTCCCCATCTGCGGCTAGCGGCGGGAGAGCAGTGCGAACAGAAAGCCGACGCCGGCGGCAATCGCCAGCGACGTCACCGGCTTTTCGCGAACGGTGGCGATGAGCTGCGCTTCGATATCCTGGGCGCTGCCGCGCACGCTTTCGAATGCCGCTTCACCCTGGGCACGCAGGTGTTCGACCCCCTCGGAGGCGGCATGGCGCGCCGCGCCATAGCCGTGCTCCCCGGTCTTGGCCAATTGCCTGGTGAGCTCCTCGATATCGGCGCGCAACTGCCGAATATCGGCTTCGAGATCGGAGTTGGAGGGAGCGTCTGTTGCGGTTTTGCCTGCGGCGGGCGCCATTGCTTAACTCCTTGTGTTTTCTAACTTTCAACGCTCGATATACATCAAGAGTTCCGAACTTGGACCGCTCCTTACCAAGACCGGGCGGCGGGGGCATTGACAGCAGTCAAAATGCCCTCCCCTGCAGACCGATGAGATCGCCCGGCATGGAATAGTCGAGGATTTGCCGCCGCACGTCGGACAACCGTTCCTGGCTTTCGAACGGGCGAAAGGCCGGCAGCGGCCGCAGCGGACATTTCTCGCAGGGATATTGGCGGTCGGGAACGGAACGTGTGCTCTGCTGGGCATTTCGACCCCTCTCCGAAACCCCTGCCCTGATTGGGCAGTTGAAAACGTTCCAGGCGGATCGAGGTTCCGCCGATCACGAAGATGCACTCCCGGTCATGTCTTTTTTAAATGACATACCGGCAAATACCGCGCATGACTGCTGGCGATTGTAGGAGTCGCCGCTACGTGCCTTCATTGCTAGACGGATTGCGTATTCTGGTCCTGGAGGATGAGTTTCTTATCGCAATGGATGTCGAACAGCTATGCCGTGACCATGGGGCGGCCGACGTTGTGGTTGTCCGCGATCTGGCCGAAATCGACCAGCGGGATGGGCTGTCGTGGTTTGACGCGGCCATCGTCGACCTGATGCTTGGAGGTGTCTCGACACTCGGCTTCGCCGCGCGACTGCGTGGCGGGGGCGTTCCGTTCGTTTTTGCCTCCGGTCATTCGGACGCGGACGAGATCGAGAGCTCCTTTCCGGAAATCCGGCTGGTCGCCAAACCCTATTCGGGGGACGATCTGATCGAGGCCGTGGCGCTCGCTTGCGGACGCACGAAGGCGGCTTGACGACATCGCCGGCTAGAGCAATTTCAGGAAAAGTGTGTAACGGTTTTCCGTCCGGAATGGCTTAAAAATAAATAGTTGGAGCGGTTGAGCATGCTGCCGGGCGTCACTGTCAGGCTGCGTTTGAGCCGGTCACCTGCGCCGAAATCGCATCGGGACCATATTCGTCCTCGCCGGAGATCTTCAGAATTTCCTGCAGTCTCGCGCGAGCCCTGCTGACCCGGCTCTTGATCGTGCCGACCGCGCAGCCGCAGATCTCGGCCGCCTCCTCGTAGGAGAAGCCGGACGCGCCGATCAGGATGATGGCTTCGCGCTGATCCTCCGGCAGCTGTTCCAGCGCGCCGCGAAAGTCCTTGAGGTCGAGTTGGCCGTGCTGCGCCGGGTGAACGGCAAGCCTGGCGGTCATGATGCCGTCGCTGTCCTGCACCTCGCGGCCACGCTTGCGCATCTGCGAATAGAACTCGTTGCGCAGGATGGTGAAAAGCCAGGCCTTGAGGTTGGTGCCGGGCTGGAAGCTCTCATGCTTGTCCCACGCCTTGACCAGGGTTTCCTGGACGAGGTCATCGGCCTTGTCGGCATTCTGCGTCAGCGACACCGCAAAGGCGCGCAGGCTCGGTATCGCACCGAGCAGCTCGGTCTTGAAGCTCTGGGAGACCGCCGCCATGCCTCAATCCTTTTCCTCGGCGGGTTCGGCCTTTTCCAGTTGACTGAGCAACTGAGCGAATCGATCCGGCACCTGATCGGAAACCAGCTCGTCGTAATATTGTTTGAGTTTGCGGGCAATTTCGGAGTTCGGCCCGAGTGGATTGCCACCCCCGTTCCGGTGCCTGCTCGCGGCGCCAGCTCTTGAATTCTTTGACATTTCTTTCATATTCGCCCTAATTCCAGCACTCGAACCGCTCTAGAATCGTAGACCATAACGCAAGCGGCACGTTTGTCTGGTTGCCCATCCCGAAAAGCCCAAACGCCCGCTTCCTAATTTAGTTCCACCTCCAGCGGAACTTTTTCAGAAAGCCCACGTTGGTTTGTCGGGGCTTGCGACGAGTCTGGCCTACAACGCACCGCGACATCTGAGGGAGACGTCGAATATGAGCCTATCCGCAACCATCGCTCCTCACCTCCCGTTCCTGCGCCGTTTCTCGCGCGCCGTCTCGGGATCGCAGGAAAGCGGTGATGCGCTGGTCGCCGCGTTGCTGGAAGCCATCATCGCCGACACCGAGGTTTTCCCAAAGGCATCGAGCGACCGCATCGCGCTCTACAAGGTTTTTGCCAGGCTCTTCACCTCGATTGCCATTCGCGTGCCGCAGGAGCATGCGCAGACCGCCTGGGAGCAGCGGGCCGCCGCCAATCTGAACGCGATCGCGCCGCGGCCGAGGCAGGCGTTCCTGCTGGTTGCCGTGGAGGGTTTCAGCGAGGACGAAGCGGCGGAAATCCTCGATGCCGACGAGCAGGAGTTCTCCGAATTGCTTGCCCAGGCAAGCAGCGAGATTTCCCGCCAGGTCGCGACCGATGTGCTGATCATCGAGGACGAGCCGCTGATAGCCATGGACATCGAGGAGATGGTCGAAAGCCTCGGGCACCGCGTTGTCGGCACTGCGCGCACGCATGCCGAGGCGGTGGCCATATTTGGCAGGACGCGTCCGAAAATGGTTCTGGCCGACATCCAGCTAGCCGACGGCAGCTCGGGCATCGAGGCCGTAAACGAGATCCTGTCTTCAACGCCGGTGCCGGTGATCTTCATCACCGCCTTCCCGGAACGCCTGCTCACTGGCGAGCGTCCGGAACCGGCGTTCCTGGTGACCAAGCCGTTCAATCCCGATATGGTCAAGGCCCTGATCAGCCAGGCGCTCTTCTTTGACCGGCAGGCAAAGGCCGCGGCCTGACCGCCTGCAGGCCCTGACGATCAAGGCTTTGCGTAAGGCCTGTGCCTTGCATAAACCGCGCGCGGAAGCTCGTCCGATCGCTGGCGAAGCTTTGGGCGAAAAAGCGCTTCCGGGGGGATCGTCTTTTTCTGCGATTGGTGGAACAAACGCCATTCGGCCACGTTTTCAGGTCGATAGAAGGAGACGTATCATGCTGTACTGGGCGCTCGTTTTTCTTGTGGTTGCGATCATCGCCGGCGCGCTTGGGTTCGGCGGCATTGCCGGCACATCGGCAGGCATCGCGCAGATATTGTTCTTCATCTTCCTTGCCTTCCTGGTGATTTCGCTGATCGCCGGCCTCGTCAGGAGAACCTGACGCGGGGAGTTTTCGAACACTGGAAGCCGCACCCCTCAAACGGTTTCCAGCCACCGCCGGGCGGTGTCCCCAAAAGGACGTCGTCCGGCGGACCGCTATCTGAGGCTCGCGCGTCCAGCCTGGTAGCCAGTCGCAAGAACCTTTCAGCCTGGGTGCGGGAAGTATCGCATGCGGTCCAAGGCTTCAGACAAGAACGCCGACAAGCGCAATGACGAGGTGATAGCGATGCATCCGGCGGAAAGCGGGATGCAGGTTGGACGCGCCCTGCTCCACGCGCTTCACAATGCTGGAATTTCGGTCCTCTATCAGGATCGCGAAATGAGGACCGTCTGGGCCCGCAACATGCGAGCTCCGTGGGCATCCGAGACGGCCGACGGCAAGAATTTGCTCTCCCCCGCGCAGGCCGAGCGGATAGGCGCGGCCAAACGCAAAGTGGTTGAAACCGGCAACGCGGACCGCCTCGAGCTCGGCATCCCCGACAGTGACGGCGTGCGCTGGTTCCATATCTGGATCGATGCCGATCGCAGCGACTCCGGCGAAGTCCAGGGTGTTGTCACCACCATGGTCGAGACGACGGAGCAGAAACGCCGCGAACAGACGCTGAAGACGCTGCTGCGGGAAGTCAGCCATCGCTCGAAGAACCTTCTGGCCATCATCCAGAGCATCGCCACCCAGACCGGGCGCTACTCGGAGACGCTTGCCGACTTCCTGACGCGCTTTCGCGGCCGCCTTCAGTCGCTCGCCTCGTCTCAGGATCTGGTGACGTCCTCCAACTGGCGGGGAGCGGCGCTTCAGGAACTCGTATTCGGTCAGGTCGGCCGCTACAGCGCCGATCCCAAGCGCAGCCTGCGTTTCGACGGCGAAAACCCCTACCTCAACCCAAACGCCGCACTGCATATCGGGCTGGCCATGCATGAACTCGCCGTGAACTCGGTAAGTTATGGCGCCCTGTCGCAGCCTGACGGTCAGGTCAAGGTAAGCGCCAGGATAGCGGCCGGCAGCGAGACTTCGCCTGACCTTTTGCTGGTATGGACGGAGCGGATCGGCGCCGGCCGGCGCAACGAAAAGCGCTTCGGCAGCGTCGCTCTCGAACGCGTGGTTCCGACCTCGCTCAACGGCTCCGCCACGCTCGAGATCGATAAGGGCAATCTCGAATATCGCCTCACGATCCCGCGCGGCAACTTCGAGACGGACTGACCGCCGCCATTGCGGCTGCGACCGTCCGCCGGCAGCGGCCCTTAACCCGCTGTTCACCATAAAGTCCGATTCTGTTCCCGGCTAAAAGCAACTCGAGGAAAGGCGCACAGCGGCTTTCCATCCGGAGCCTGCGTAAAAACAAGCACTTGGAGCGGGTCGGCGACGTCAAGCGCTGAACCGCCCAAGTGTGTCGGAAGCCCAGCCGCGCCCAGTCAGATGATCTGGCACGCGATTTGGGAGGATTGAAATGATGGTCGCCGATATGAACAGATTGGAGCAGGCCGCCCGCGTCTCGATGAGCGGCTTTCAGGACGCCGAGGCACCGCCCTCGCCCCGCTCCTCGCATCTTACGCTTCGCCTCGGCGCCGTCGCGCTCCTTGCCGCCTTGGTGCTGGCGGCGGCGTGGCAGTTGAGCTGATCCGCCGGATATTCCGATCAAGAGCGCCAAGGGTTCGCGCATCGCGGCCACATCGGTGCAGGAACTTTTGAGCGGCGAGAATCGTTCTTTGCGGCAGGGGGGATTCACCCGTGGAACACATCGCCGCATTGCTCCTCGTCATCGGCTGCTCGGACACCATGACCGAATGCCGCGAACTGCCGGTGCCGGTCAGCGTCTTCGAGACTTTTGAGGCTTGCACCGCCGAACGGCCCTTCGCGCTGGGCGACCTGCGAGGTCGGATGCCGCGTATAATGGGCGAGTGCCTAGCCGTCGATCCGGCGCTCGAGGACGATTACGATCAGCTCCTCTGGAGCGTGCGTCCCGACGGCACGCTTGTGGCGTCGCTGGAGGTCTCCGGCACGCTTGTCGCGTCTAACGGCGCGCGCCCCGAAAAAGACTATCTTCACTAACAGTAAGATCGGGCAGGCAAATCCGGTTTTTTCATGCTAAATGGCGGACGGCACTGCCGAAAGTGAGGACAAAAGTGAGGAGCAATTTTATGCGGAAGATGATCATTGCCATGGTTGCCGTGGTCGCTGTCAGCGGCTGCACCACAACCGAGCAGGATGTGGTTGGCGGCGGCTTGATCGGCGCCGGCGTGGGCGGCTTGGTCGGCGGCGGCAAGGGCGCGCTGATCGGCGCGGCTGTCGGCGCCGGATCCGGCCTGCTGGTCCGCAACCTGCGCAACGGTTATTGCCAATATCGCGATCATCGCGGCCGGATCTACACCGCCCGCTGCAACTGATTTCGCGATTTTTCGAAGACTTGAAGGGAGGCCGATCCTTGCGGCCTCCCTTTCTTTGCGCCTGACCGGAGATCCGGCAGGCATTGGCTGTTCACGCGGTCAGCGGAATCCTTATTTCCACCTTCAGGCCGTCGGCCTGGAAATCGCGCTTGATCGTGCCGCGCAATTCGCGCGTGACATTGAGATCGATCAGCTTGGTGCCGAAGCCGGTCTTTGCCGGCGCCTCCAGCTTTTTATGCCCCGCCTCGCGCCAGTTGAGCACCAGGGTCTGCTCTCGGTTACGTCGTTCGACCGCCCAATCGACTTTCAGCGCCCATTGTCCCTTCAGCGAATTGGCCGAACTGCCGGCCTCGCCATACTTCAGCGCGTTGGTGGCAAGCTCGTGAAAGGTCAGGCCAAGCGCCTGCGTCGTCGTCTCGTCGAGCAGCACTTCCGGTCCCGACAAGATGCCTTCGGGAAGCTCCTTGCCGAACACCTGCCCGAGTTCGATGCGCAGAAGATCGCCAAGGTCCGCCTTCTGCCAGCGCGAGCGTGTCAGCATGTCCTGTGAAGCCGCCATCGCCTGCAGCCGCGCCGAAAACGATGCCGAAAATTCCTTCACGTCGGTGGCCTGGGAAGCAGTCTGCCGCGCGATCGCCAGAACCCTTGTGATCGAATTCTTGATGCGGTGCTTCATCTCCTGCAGGATGAGGTCCTTTTCCAGCAGGCTCTTCTCCGTCGCCTCATGCAGCAGCGACTTTGCCTCATAGGCGCGCTCCTGATAGCGGGCCACCAAGGCGATCGCCCCGGCAAGCAGCAGGCCGAACAGCCCGAGCATCACCGGAATGGCGCGCGAGGAAGGCAGCGAAAAAGCGCTCGTCGGCCGAAACAGAATAGTCCAGGGGCGGCCGGCCACGACGATATCCCGGCGCGCGACAAGCTTCTCGCCAAGCGATTCGGCCGGCGGAGCCTCTGAGCGGAACAGAAGATTGTCGGCGTTCGGCTTGCCGTCATAGATCTCGACGTTGACCGGCAGCAGCGGTGTCTTGCTGAGCGCCACTTGGAACAGGTCGCGCGCGCGGAAGGCGGCGTAAAGAAAGCCCGCGGTCGAGGAGCGGCTGGCATTGATGACGTCCGGCGCCGTTTCCACGTTCAGCCGCACGAACACCAGGAATCCGGGGAAGGTCTGCGTCACGTCGGCGCCCTGGCCGAGTTGGACAAGGCCGCTGGCATGCTGCTGGTCGTCCGCCATCGCCTTCTCGATCGCCGCCCGCCTTACCGGCTCGCTGAACATGTCGAAGCCGAGGATCGACTGATTGGATGTATCGAGCGGCTCGAAAAGCACGATGGGTGCGCGCCATTGCTGCTGCGTGGTGGCT
Organism: Mesorhizobium sp. M1E.F.Ca.ET.045.02.1.1; assembly: GCF_003952485.1. NCBI lineage: Bacteria > Pseudomonadati > Pseudomonadota > Alphaproteobacteria > Hyphomicrobiales > Phyllobacteriaceae > Mesorhizobium > Mesorhizobium sp. M1E.F.Ca.ET.045.02.1.1. Next base: position 2,482,022 of record NZ_CP034447.1, on the reverse strand, counting down.
GGATAGATCGGATGGGCCGAACCGTGATCGCGCAGGATGTCGCGTTCGACGGCGGCCCCGTCGCCGGTCTTGGCCAGCCTCAGGAAGCCGACGCCGCGCAGGCCGGCGAAATTATCGCTGATGTCGAGCGCGGTGAAGAAGGCGTTGAACTCGCCGCGCTTGATGTCGCCGTTGCGGGCATCGAACAGTGCCCGTGTCGAGCGCAGCAGCGACAGATGCAGGTCGATGCGGCTCTCGATGCGGTTGAGAGCATCGTCGGCCGTCCCTTCGAACTTGATGCGCGCCGCCTCCTGGGTCGCGAAATAGGCGAACCCCGCCATCGTCAGGCTGATCAGCGCGACGGCGATGAAAGCGACGATCGGAAAAAGCTTTTTCAATGCAGGGTGCGGCCCATGGATGCTTGACCATCTTTATGGGCAAGTCGCCGGACTAATACAATGGCGGGGCCAAGCCATCGCGGCTGTCGGCGCATCGACCAACGGTCTATTTGCCGGCTAATTTTCAGCGTCAAGCCGCGATTTTCAACGCTCCTGGACCCGGAATAGCGCCCGGCGGACATTTGCCGAGGATGATCATGCCGAGCACCTCGTCCTGGGTCACGTCGCCGGTGCGCGCCGTGCCGACGACCTGGCCGTTCTTCATCACACAGACCCTGTCGGCGAGCTCGAATACATCATGGATATCGTGGCTGATCAGGAAAATGCCGATGCCGTCGGCCTTGAGCTGCCGCACCAGTTCGCCGACCTGGGCCGTCTCCTGGGGACCGAGCGCCGCGGTCGGTTCGTCCATGATCAGGATGCGGGCATTGAACAGGATCGCGCGGGCGATCGCCACCGACTGCCTTTGTCCGCCCGACAGCTTGATCACCGGCTCCTTGAAGCGCTGGAAACGCGGATTGAGCCGGCCCATCACCTTGCGCGCCTCGGCCTCCATGGCGACGTCGTCTAGCGTGCCCCAGGCGGTCATCAATTCGCGACCGAGGAAAAGATTGGCGGCGGCGTCGACATTGTCGGCAAGCGCCAGCGTCTGGTAGATCGTCTCGATGCCGTATTTCTTGGCATCGCGCGGGTTGGAGATCGATGCTTCCTCGCCGTTGACGAAGATCGTACCCGCATCGCGCTTGTAGGCGCCGGACAGGATCTTGATCAGCGTCGACTTGCCCGCACCGTTATGGCCAAGCAGCGCCACCACTTCGCCTGGAAAGAGATCGATGGACGCGTCGTCGACGGCGCGGATGCCGCCGAAGGCGATCGAGATGTTGCGCATGTCGACCAGCGGATCACCGGTGGAAGCGTTCTCTGCCATTTTCTCCTCCTCCCTAATGCCTGACTTCGGGCATGATCTTTTCCGCAAACCGGTTTCCACTTTGCGGGATCATGCTCAGACCCGTTTGCGGTAGATGGTGTCGAGCCAGACGGCGATGACCAGCACGGCGCCGACGACGATGCTCTGCAGTGGTGAGTCGACGCCGAGCAGCACCATGCCGGACTGCAGCGACTGCATCAAAAGCGCGCCCAGCATGGCGCCGAGCACGGTTCCCGAACCGCCGGCAAGCGAAGTGCCGCCGATCACCGCCGCGGCGATGACCAGGAGCTCGTCCAGCGTGCCGAGCGCGTTGGTCGATGAATTCTGCCTGGCCGACGAGATCGCCGCGGCGATCGTCGCCAGCACGCCCATGATCATGAACACCTTCATGGTGATCCAGCGCGTGTTGATGCCGGCAAGGTTCGCCGCCTCCGGATTGCCGCCGATGGCGAAGACATAGCGGCCGAAGCGGGTGCGCTTGGTGATGAAGGTCATGATCAGGCCGACCGCCACCGCCATCAGCACCGGAATGGCGATGCCGTGAGCGATGAACAGCCCGCCCTCGGGAACGGTAATGTTGTTGGCGGCGGCGTATCGGTTCACGATACCGACCGGCCATGGATAGGAATTGGCCAGCCACACCGCGCCCATGATGACCGCGCAGGTGACCGCGCCGAGCAGCGTCTCGGCCCAGATCGGGCGCAGCGGGAAGCGGAAGCGCTTGCGCTGTACGCGGCCATGGAACAGCGCAAACACCACCGCCAGGCAGGCGACGACGCCGACGGCCCAGCTCCATTTGGCGCCGATCGAGCCCGCCGGCCCGCCGCCCATCAGCTGGAAGGTGGCGTCGAGCGGCGCGACCGTCTGGCCGCTGGTGACCCACCAGGCGGCGCCGCGCCATACCAACAGCCCACCCAGCGTCACGATGAAGGCCGGCACTTCGAGATAGGCGATGACGAAGCCCTGGAAGGCGCCGATCAGCAGGCCGAGCGCCAGGCCGATGGCCAGCGCCAGCACCCAGATCCACGGATTGCCGAGCTCGAGCCCGACCATCCGCACCAGGAAATGCACCTGGGCAAAGCCCATGACCATGCCGATCAATCCCTCGGCCGAGCCGACGGAGAGGTCGATATTGCGCATGACGATGACCAGCACCATGCCGGAGGCCATGATGGCCACGGCCGAGGTCTGCACCGACAGGTTCCAGAGATTGCGCGGTGTGAGAAACGTGCGGCTGTCGAAATCGAGCGGATTGACGCCGAGCCGCAGGCTCGAAATGACGTGCAGGCCGATCCAGATGATCAGCAGCGCGCCGACCATGCCGAGCATGCGCGTGTCGAGCTCGGTCGCCTTGAGAAAGCGCCCGATGGCGCTGAGTTCAGATGCCCGCGCGCGATCCGCGGCCGGGTTGGCCGGCGTTTCAGAGGTCGTATCGGTCATGATCTCCTCCCACCGGCCTGCCGTCTGGCGCGGATGCCGGGCCACGATGCTAGGGCAATTCCAGGAAGCACGTAACGGACTTCCGCGCGGAATTGCGTGGAAACAAACGGTCGGGGCAGTTCGGCGATTTTGCCAGGCGGTGAACTGCTCCGGTGGCTCCCGGCTTCGTCGAAGCCGGGAGCCTTTGGAGAAACGCCGCGGTTTTGGGCCGCGGCGCTGCGTTTGATAGCTTGCAGTCGGATCAGTTGCAGACCGCGACGCTGCCGGCGGCAACGCCGGCGCAGACTTCGTCCTTCTTGATCCAGCCCGCATCGATGACGACGTTGAGATTGTCCTTGGTGATCGCGACCGGCGTCAGGAACAGCGACTTGACGGTGTTGCCGCCAGGTGTGGTGAAGTCCTTGACGCCGGCGATGTCGGTCATCTTCTTGCCGTCGGCGAGCTGCGAGGCGATCTCGGCGGCGTTCTTGCCGAGCTCGCGCGCGTCCTTCCACACCGACACGGTCTGCGTGCCGAGCGCGATGCGGTTGAGCGCGGCATGGTCGCCGTCCTGGCCGGAGACCGGAACGGTGCCGGCCAACCCCTGGGCCGTCAGCGCCGCGACGACGCCGCCGGCAGTGCCGTCATTGGCGGCCACGACGGCGTCGACCTTGTTGTCGTTGGCGGTCAGGAACTGCTCCATGTTCTTCTGGGCGTTGGCGGGCAGCCAGCCATCCGTATAGGCCTCGCCGACATTCTTGACCTTGCCGCTGTCGATGGCTTCCTTCAGCACTTCCATCGAGCCCGAGAACAGGAAATCGGCGTTCGGATCGGAGCCCGAGCCCTTGATGAAGACATAGTTGCCTTCGGGCTTGGCCTTGAACACCTCGCGGGCCTGCATGCGGCCGACTTCCTTGTTGTCGAAGGTCAGGTAGAACACGTCCTTGTTCTCGATCAGGCGGTCGTAGCCAACCACCGGAATGCCCTCGTCGAGCGCCTTCTGCACCGCCGGCCCGATCGCCGAGGCGTCCTGCGCCAGGATGATCAGCGAATTGGCACCCTGCGAGATCAGGCTTTCGACGTCGGTGAGCTGCTTGCCCGGATTGGACTGCGCGTCGGCGGAGATATATTTGTCGCCGGCCGCCTCGATGGCCGCCTTCATCGCCGCTTCGTCGGTCTTCCAGCGTTCTTCCTGGAAATTCGACCACGAAACGCCGATCACCTTGTCCTTCGCCTCTGCGGCCGACGCCAGCGTCAGCGACATGGCGACACCCGCCAGCATGGCGGCTGCGAATCTCTTCATGATTTCCTCCCTGCGCCCTTGCGGCGCGACCCAGACTGGCCCGAAGGCCGGCACTGAGGCTCTTTTTTTCGAGCCTCGAAAAAATAGTGGTCCAACGCCGAAGCGCTGTCAACAGCGATTCTGATGGTTTTTGACGTGTCGTGAACTTTTTTTCGAGACCCGCAATAAATAATGACAGCCTCCGCCGCTTCTGCCACTATCCCGGAACAGTTTCGGAAGAAGAGCAGAACCGCTTCCACCGGACTGAACAACAAATCCAGGGCGGTTCGGTGGCTGTATCAAGGAACTGAACCGGTCTGGCGCGTCGCCGACGGCCCATGCATTGTCAAGAGGCCGCGCTGACCGGGGAGGAAGGAAAGAATGTCGGTCGGAATCCGCCACGACGACCTGCGCCGGCGCAACCGCGCCATGGTGCTCTCGGCGGTGCGCCGGGCCGGCCAGCCGTCGCGAACCGAGATCGCCGCGACGACCGGGCTCAGCCACTCGACGATTTCGGCAATCTCCTCGGACCTGATCCAGGAAGGCATCCTGACCGAGGGCAAGCCGAGCGAGACCGCGTCATTGAAGCGTGGACGGCCGCAGGTCGGCCTCGCCCTCAATCCCGAAGCGGCCGCCGTGGTGACGGTGGTGCTGTCGCTGAATTTCCTCTCCGTCGCCGTCATCGACTATGCCGGTCAGGTCATTGCCGAGGAACAGCGGCGCCTCGACACGCTGACCATGCCGCGCGACGAGCTGATCGGCGAATGCATGGCGATCGTCAGGCGCCGCCTGGAGGACCCCGACCTCGATGTCGGCAGCGTTGCGCGCATCGCCATGGGCATTCAGGGCATCACCGATTCCCATGCCCGCGCCATGCTGTGGTCGCCGATCACGCCACTGACCGACATTCCTTTCGCCGACATCCTGGAGCATGAATTCGGCATTCCGGCCACCATGGAGAACGACTGCAACATGATGGCGGTGGCGCTGCAGTGGCGCGACCCCGACCGCTACCACGACAATTTCATCGCCATCCTGCTCTCGCACGGCATCGGCATGGGTCTTGTGCTGAAGGGCGAGCTGTTCACCGGCACGCATTCTTCCGGAGGCGAGTTCGGCCACATGATTCACCGCCCGGGCGGCGCGCTCTGCCGTTGCGGACGCCGCGGCTGCGTCGAGGCCTATGCCGGCAACTACGCCATCTGGCGCAATGCCAAAGGGATGAGCGAGGACTCCGAGCCGGTCGATGTCAGCGATGCCGACATGCGGGCGCTTGCCGCCAAGGCGCGCGAGAAGGACGGCCCGGAACGCGAGGCCTATCGCAGGGCGGGCGAGGCGCTGGGCTTCGGCCTCGGCAACCTGTTCGCGCTGATCGACCCGGCGCCGGTCGCCGTGGTCGGCGTCAGCGCCGCGGCTTTCGACCTGATAGAGCCGGCGCTGCGCGAGGCCATTGCTCAGACCGCTGGCGGCCAGCACTCCAAATCGATCTCCTTCGACACCGAGCCGAACGAATTGCCGCTCATCCGCGAAGGCTGCGCCATGCGCGCGCTGACCTTCGTCGACCAGGAGATCTTTGCGCCGGGCGTGCAGGCGAGGTCCGGCGCAACCGGGAAAAACGTCGCCTGACGATGGGGTGAAACCAATCATCTCTAAGCGACCGAATTTCCGACCCAATTGGGAACGTTGGCCTCCGACCGCTGTGCGCCAGAAACGGTCATTCGCACGGGCACCTAAAGCATGTCTCCCGAAAGTGGTAACCGGTTTCGGGACAAAGACATGCGTAAAATCAAAAACCTAAAGCGTACGGAGCGAATCTGAATGATCGCGACGCGCTTTAGCGAGTCATTCGGGTAGACCCGCCATTAGATAGCCATCAACGAAATGCTGGCGATCCGCGTCGCGGCGGAACGGCTGCGTGCTCGCCCATTGCCGAGCGGAAAAATGCGGGTTGGCGGCGAGGAATTGTCGTGCTTCCTCCTTGGCCTCTTCGATCCGACCAAGCTGTGCAAGGGCGGCAGCCAAAATCCGCCGCGACCCTGTCCGGTAGGTTGTTTCATGCCGAAGGGTGTCGACCGCATCCTCGTAGCGGCGCGCAGCATATTCTACGTACCCGCGCAGCCAATAGCATCGTCCGGGTGGGTAAGGATCCAGCCGGAAGGCATTTTGAATGCACTCGATCCCCTCGACGGCGTTACCCAGATGCGCTTTCGATTCGCCCAGGAAGATCCAAGTGTCGGCGTGGTTGGGATCGATCCTCAACGCTGTCGCAAATTCCGCCGCTGCCTCATCCGCCCTAAAGTCGAATTGCAAAACATAACCCAGGATTGAATGCGCGCCTGCGTTCCCTGGATCGAGCGATACCGCGCGCTCGGCCTCAGCCCGCCCGAGTGAACGGTACTCCTCAGGCTCTCCCCAGAACATCCAACCAAGCAGGTGCGACATCGCGAGCCAGGCATGCGCCTCCGCGAAGCCTGGATCCAGCTGGATCGCTCTTTCGAGGAGCGGACGTGCGGTCTTGTTCGCCTCTTGCGACTGGGTCACCAGCGACCGCCCGCGCACCAGAAGCTCGTAAGCTTCGAAATTCGACGTCCTCTGCCGGGGCAGCGAGCAGGCGGAAGGAAACGAGCCGGAGAGTGCACCAACGATCTTACCGACAACCTCGTCCTGCAAGGCGAAGACATCGGCAAGTTCGCCGTCGAAGCGGTCGGCCCAGATATGCGTATTCTCGCGCGCGTCGATAAGCTGTGCGTTGATCCGCACGCGCGCCGCCGCTTTCTGCACACTGCCTTCGACAACATATCGGACGCCGAGATCCCTCGCGATCGATCGGACATCGACCGACCTTCCCTTGTAGACAAACGAGGAGTTGCGAGCGATCACAAGAAGGCCGGGGACCTTTGCCAGGTCCGTGATCAGGTCTTCAGCCAATCCCTCGGCGAAGAACTCCTGCTCCGGATCGCTGCTCATGTTGGCGAAAGGCAAGACGGCGACGGCCGCCCTGTCGGGCAATTCCAGCGATACCGGTCGACCGGCCGAAGAGGCTCTGACAGACTGCAAGTTTACGCGATAGCAGTATATCGGCTCGGCTATATTCTTCACCCGCTGGCCGCCCATGGGTTCGAACTCAAACGCCAGCTTCTTCTCGACCTCCTTGGACACCTTCTCTGAAACGCAGACGCCGCCGGGATCAGCGAGCTGCTGCAGGCGAGCGGCGACATTGACACCCTCGCCGTAGCGATCGTCCCCTTCGACGATCACTTCTCCCAGATTGATCCCGAGGCGGACCTCGAAGCGCTCGCTTTCGGGGACACTTGCGTTGCGCTCCACCATGCCGCGTTGAAGGGTTACCGCGCACTCGACAGCATCGACTGCACTGCCGAATTCAGCCAGCAAACCGTCGCCCATCAGTTTGAAGATGCGCCCGTGATGCTTGCTGATCTCCGGCTGGAACAGCTCCTTACGGCTGGCCCTAAGCCGCTCGAAGGTCCCTCCCTCGTCCGCCTCCATCAGGGCCGAGTAAGCTACGACGTCGGCGGCAAGAATGGCCGCAAGCTTGCGTTCCATAGCACCACGGTGTGTGCTTCATGGCCAAGGGTGTCGCGCCAAATGCGCTCCACTCCGGCGATGCGATCACCGAACTCTAGCACGGCTGGAGCTTCCGGGCTAATCCGCAGTCCGCTTGAATGACCACTTAGGGTCAACGGCTGACCTTTGATCGGCGCCGCCAAGCTCACGCCCCGCCAGCGCCGCCAAGTCAACCCCCAGAACCGTCTGGTCCAGTCCACGGATGATCTTGGCCAATTCCATGCATTCGTCCTGCCGCACCTTGTTCTTCCGCCAGGCCATGCAGATCATGCGCTGCGGCATCGGCTCCCTGGAATGGCACGATCCTCAAGTCCGGCATGACGCTGGCGGCGCTTGCCGCCATTTCCGGAACCAGCGTCACGCCCAGCCCATGCGCCACCATCTGCAAAAGGATCGTCAGGCTGGTCGCGCCGTAGCTTGCCATCGCCACCGGCCGCACGCTGCCGCAGACCGCCAGCGCCTGCTCGCGCAGGCAGTGGCCTTCCTCGAGAAGCATCAGCCGCTCCAGCGCCGGGCTTTCCGGCGGCACCGGCGGCGAGGCGAAGGCTGGATCGCCGGCCGATGACGGTGACCGACAAGCCGCAGAAGTTCTTGATGCGCCAGGCGATGGTCGAAGAACTGGGGCTGGTGGCGCAGAAGACGGCGTGACGGGGTGTCTGCTTAGCGCAGCGCCATAGGCAGTCATTGAAACGATCAAAGCCGACGCCGGAGGCGACTTGCGTTTCAAAGGCTCTGCTCTGGCTCGGCGATCCTTGTCGGGTGGCCAGTCAATTGCAGATCAACACGAGCTTGCCCTTGACACCTCCCTGACCGAGCAGCTCCTGGGCGCGACGAGCCTCAATCAATGGCATCCGGTCGGCCACCATCGGCTTGATCTTCCCGTCGCGAAGCAGATCGAGCAAGACGCCGAGATCTTCGCGGAACCAAGCGAGCTTCCACCGTTTCAGATATTGTATGCTGTAGGGGAGTATGCGTCGTCGGCCTGGTGAAACGAAAGCGCGGACCGCGTACCACGCAGGTCGCAATATCCCGCGAAGACGGTAACGCAAGCCCCCTGCCAGTTGGCCCTTCTGCAGAAATGAAGTGAAGCCATAGGCTATGACGCGGCCACCAGGCCTCAGAGTACGAAACGAACGCCAGACATTGGCTTCGCCGACCCCATCGAAGACGACATCCACGCCGTCGTTTGTCAGACGATGAATCTCTTCGACAAAGTCAACTCGCTCGTAGTCGATCGGCGTGGCCCCGAGATCGGATACGATCTGATGGGCTGCAAGAGATGCAGTCCCATACATCTCCAGACCTGCCAGGCGGCCAAGTTGCAGCAGAGCCGTGCCGACTCCGCCGGCGGCGCCATGAATGAGGACCCGTTGACCCGGAGAGGCATGCCCAAGGCGATGCATCATCTGATAGGCCGTAACGTAGTTCAGCACGAGGCTGACTGCCTCGGCGGGATCGACACCAGTTGGAACCAGAGTGAGTTCATCTGCCGGCAGGCAAATGAACTGGGCGTAACCACCATGAATGGGAAGCGCCGCAACCATTTTACCAATCATGGCATGGGACACTCCCTCTCCGGCCTCATCGACGATGCCGACAATGTCCCATCCTGGCGTGAATGGCAGGGTCGTTTTCTCGGGATGAATCCCCTCCCGCATCAATAGCTCTGCGAAGGAGACGCCGGCGGCGATTGTTTGCACACGCAGTTCACCTGATGCCGGATGGGGCGCGTCCTCCTCCACGATCTCCAGAACTTCAGGTCCGCCATGGTGGCGAACAACGACGCGCAGAGACTTCATGGCAACCTCGGTCCAAATTGGACTCCTCCACTGAGGCAAACTCTAGTGGAAAGGTAGCGCGCGCTGGGATGGAGCGACTTGCTCCAGATCAACCCCACGAGAAGATCGGTCGCCACCCAACAAACAACTGCTCATTTGAGCAGAATGACATTGGGACGCAGCCGCGACAGCAGTTGGAATGGCCTCACATCAGCTGCCGTTGGGGGTGAGCGGAAACGAACGACAGGTTTGGGTCAGAAGCCGACATTGCCTGTGGCCCCTTCGCGGCCATCGGCAACCGCCTGCTATTGAGTTCTGCCCCTGAAACATGATTTCGATCCATCGGGAGGGCGGGACTCCAGAGCAATTCCAGGAAAAGTGTGAAGCGCGGTTTCCGTCCGCAATTGCGTGAAAACAAAGAGATGGAGTGGCTCGCCGTTTCCGTGAAACGGTGAACCGCCCTAGTCTTCCCTGATCGCGTAGCCCGCACCGCGGATGGTGCGGATGACGTCGGGCATGCGGCCATTGTTGACCGCCTTGCGCAGGCGTCCGACATGCACGTCCACCGTGCGCTCGTCGATATAGATCGTCTCGCCCCAGACATTGTCGAGCAGCTGGCTGCGCGAGAACACGCGGCCGGGATGCCGCATCATGAATTCGAGCAGCCGGAACTCGGTCGGGCCGAGCCTGATCTCGCTCTTCTTGCGGTAGACGCGGTGCGATTCACGGTCGAGCACGATGTCGCCGACCTTGAGCACGCTGGACAGCACCTCCGGCTTGGCGCGGCGCAGCAGCGCCTTGATCCTGGCCATGAATTCCGGCGTCGAGAACGGCTTGACCAGATAATCGTCGGCGCCCGTCGAGAGGCCGCGCACTCTGTCGCTCTCCTCGCCGCGCGCGGTCAGCATGATGATCGGCAGCCGTTCGGTCTCTGGCCGCATCCTCAGGCGCCGGCAGAGCTCGATGCCGGAAACCGCCGGCACCATCCAGTCGAGCACGAGCAGGTCGGGCACGTTTTCCTGCAGGCGGATCTCGGCCTCGTCGCCGCGTGTCACCACCTCGACCTGATAGCCTTCGGATTCGAGGTTGTAGCGGAGCAGCACCCCCAGCGGCTCCTCGTCCTCCACCACCATGATGCGTGGCGCGATCATTCAGCAGGTACCTTCGTTGTCAGGCCGCCGGCGCCGGCATCGCCGTCTCGTCCTGCTTCGGACGGTTCGCGGGCAATTGCGTGCCGGTCAGCACATAGTAGGCGTTCTCGGCGATGTTGGTCACATGGTCGCCGATGCGCTCAAGATTCTTGGCGCAGAACAATAAATGCGTGCAGGCCGTGATGTTGCGCGGATCCTCCATCATGTAGGTCAGGAGCTCGCGGAAGACGGAGGTGTATTTGACGTCGACGCGCTCGTCGTCGTTCCTGAGCTTGGCAAGCGCCGTGGCGTCGCCCGCGGTGTACTCCTCGATCACGCCCTGGACCTGGATCAGCACCAGCTGCGCCATCGAGTCGATGGAGTGCGACAGGTCGCGCGGCGCGGCGCTGATGCCGACCGAGCCGACGCGCTTGGCGATGTTCTTGGCGAGGTCGCCGATGCGCTCGAGGTCGCCGGCCATGCGGATCGCGCCGACCACGCTGCGCAGGTCGTCGGCCATGGGTTGCCGTTTGGCGATGAGCGTGATGGCGCGGTCGTCGAGCTCGCGCTGGCGCGCATCCATGATGGCGTCGTCGGAGACGACGCGCTGCGCCATCGCGTTGTCGGAATTGAGCAGAGCCTTGGTCGAAGCGCCGACCATGGAGCCGGCGAGATCGCCCATGTCGATGATGAGCTGGCTGATCTGCCTCAGATCCTCGTCGAAGGAAGCGACGGTGTGTTCGGCCATGATGGTATCCTCGTATGAACTCAGCCGAAGCGGCCGGTGATGTAGTCCTGCGTGCGCTTCTCGCGGGGCGAGGTGAAGATCTTCTCGGTCCGGTCGAACTCGACCAGCTCGCCGAGATACATGAACGCCGTCTGCCGCGACACGCGCGCCGCCTGCTGCATGTTGTGGGTGACGATCACGATCGTGTAGTCGGCCTGCAATTCGTCGATCAGTTCCTCGATCTTGGCCGTCGACAGCGGATCGAGCGCCGAGCACGGTTCGTCTAGCAGGATGACTTCCGGCTTCACCGCCACAGTGCGGGCGATGCAAAGCCGCTGCTGCTGACCGCCGGAAAGGCTCTGGCCGCTGGCGTTGAGCTTGTCCTTGACCTCGCTCCACAGCGCCGCGCGCTTCAGTGCCTGCTCGACGCGGTTGTCCATCTCGGTCTTGCTGATCTTCTCATACAGCCTGACGCCGAAGGCGATGTTCTCGTAAATCGACATCGGGAACGGCGTCGGCTTCTGGAACACCATGCCGATCTTGGTCCTGAGCAGGTTGAGGTCCTGCGAACGGTCGAGGATGTTCTTGCCGTCGAGCAGCACCTGGCCTTCGGCGTTCTGCTTCGGATAGAGCTCGTAGATGCGGTTCAGCACGCGCAGCAGCGTCGACTTCCCGCAACCCGACGGGCCGATGAAGGCGGTGACGCTGCGTTCGGGCAAGGACAGGTTGATGTCCTTCAGCGCCTTCGACTGGCCATAGTAGAAGTTGAGGTTCTTGACCTCGATCTTGGCCTTCTCGACGACGGTGTCGGCTACGTTCAGGTCGGTGGACAACATCGGTTTCATCTGTCCTCTCTGCGTCCGGTAAGGCTGCGGGCGAAGATGCTCAGCCCGAGAACCGTCAGGGTGATTATGAGTGCGCCCGTCCAGGCCAGTTGCTGCCACTCCTCATAGGGGCTCAGCGCGAACTGGAAGATGGTCACCGGCAGGCTGGCCATCGGCGCATTGAGATTGCTCGACCAGAACTGGTTGTTGAGCGCGGTGAAGAGCAGCGGCGCCGTCTCGCCGGAAATGCGGGCGATCGCCAGCAGGATGCCGGTGACGATGCCGGAAAGCGCCGCGCGATAGGCGACCGAGCGGATCACCACCCAGCGCGGCGCGCCGATGGCAGTGCCGGCTTCGCGCAGAGCGTTGGGCACAAGGTTGAGCATGTCCTCGGTGGTGCGCACCACGACGGGGATCACCAGGATGGACAGCGCGACCGCGCCGGCGATCGCCGAGAAGTGGCCCATCGGCCGCACCAGCAGCTCATAGACGAACAGGCCGACGATGATCGACGGCGCCGACAAGAGGATGTCGTTGATGAAGCGCACCACCGTGGTCAGCCGCGAGAAGCGCCCGTACTCGGCCATATAGGTTCCGGCGAGCACGCCGATCGGCGTGCCGACGATGATGCCGATGATGGTCATCACGATGCTGCCGTAGATGGCGTTGAGCAGGCCGCCGGCGTCGCCGGGCGGCGGCGTCATTTCGGTGAACACGGCCAGCGAGACGCCGGAGAGCCCCTTGTAGAGCAGCGCGCCGAGGATCAGCGCCAGCCAGGCGAGGCCGATTCCGGCAGCGATGACGCACAGCGCCATCATCACGGCGTTCTTGCGCTTGCGGCTTCGGTAGAGCGACGTGGCGGTCGACATCGGTCAGGCTCCCGTGCGGCTATCGATGCGCAACAGCATGTAGCGTGCGAGCGCGAGGATGATGAAGGTGATGATGAACAGGATCAGGCCGAGCGCCACCAGCGAGGAGGTGTAAAGCGCGCCGTCGGCCTCGGTGAATTCGTTGGCGATGGTCGCCGAGATCGTCGTGCCCGGCGCGAATAGCGAGGCGCTGATGCGGTGCGCATTGCCGATCACGAAGGTGACGGCCATCGTCTCGCCGAGCGCGCGGCCGAGACCGAGCATGACGCCGCCCATGATGCCGACGCGGGTATAGGGGATGACCACGCGCCGGGTCACCTCCCAGGTCGTGCAGCCTATGCCGCAGGCCGATTCCTTCAGCACCGCCGGCACCGTGTCGAACACGTCCTTGGTGATCGAGGTGATGAAGGGCAGCACCATGATGGCGAGGATCAACGACGACGTGAGCAGGCCGATGCCGTAGGGCGGACCGGCGAACAAGCTGGAGAGGCCCGGTATGCCGTGGAAAAGACTGATGATGAAGGGCTGCACCGTCGTCTGCAGGAACGGCGCGAAGACGAACAGGCCCCAGATGCCGTAGATGATCGAGGGGATGCCGGCGAGCAGCTCGACCGCAATGCCGATCGGGCGCCGGAGCGGCCGCGGGCAGAGCTCGGTCAGGAAGACGGCGATGCCGATGCCGATCGGCACGGCGATGATGATGGCGATGGCCGAAGTGACTATGGTGCCGTAGATCGGGGCCAGCGCGCCGAAGTTCTCGGTGACCGGATTCCAGGATTCGGTCGTCAGGAAGGATACGCCGAACTTCGACAGCGCCTCCCACGAGCCGGCGATCAGCGAGATGGCGACCCCGCCAAGCAGCACCAGCACGAGGATGGCGGAAGCGCGCGTGGCCGCCCGGAAGGCCATGTCGGTGAAGGCGAAGCGGCGCACCGTCGCTTCTCTGGTCCGCATGGCGGACGACGTCACGGCTTCGGAAACGGCAGTCATTTAGCCCCTCGCATTTCGGAAGAGAGACAGGAGGGCGCCGCAAGCGCCCTCCTCATTCCGTAAGAATTACATGCCGGAGAAGATCGGCTTGCCGTTGCTGTCGACGATATCCTTGCCCCACATATCCTCGACGCTCTTCACGACCGCGTCGGGCATCGGAACATAGTCGAGCTCGGCAGCCATGTCGTCGCCCTTGGCGTAGGACCAGGCGAAGAACTTGAGCGCTTCGCCGGTGGCCGCTGCATCGTCGGGCTTCTTGTAGACGAGGATCCAGGTGGCGGAGGTCATCGGCCAGGATTCGGCGCCAGCCTGGTTGGCCAGGATGACGCCGTAGCCCGGCTGCGAGCTCCAGTCGGCATTGGCCGCGGCGGCCGAGAACGCCGCGGCGGTCGGCTCGACCTTCTTGCCATCCTTGTTGATCAAGTCGGTATAGGTGAGCTTGTTCTGCTTGGCATAGGCGTATTCGACATAGCCGATGGCGCCGCCGGTCTGCGACACGTTGTTGGCGACGCCCTCATTGCCCTTGGCGCCGATGCCCACCGGCCACTCGAGCGCCTTGTCGACGCCGACCTTCGACTTCCAATCGGCGCTGACGTCGCCGAGATAGTAGCTGAAGTTGAACGTGGTGCCCGAGCCGTCCGAACGGTGGACGACCGCAATCGCCTGGTCGGGCAGCTTGACGTCGGGGTTGAGCTTCTTGATCGCCTCGTCATTCCAGTTGGTGATCTTGCCGATGAAGATGTCGGCCAGCGTCGGACCGTCGAGCACGAGCTCGCCCGGCTTGACACCTTCGAGGTTGACGACCGGAACGATGCCGCCCATCACCATCGGGAATTGTGCCAGCCCGGTGGAGTCGAGCTCGTCGCCCTTCAGCGGCGCATCGGAAGCGCCGAAGGTCACGGTCTTGGCCTTGATCTGCTTGATGCCGCCGCCGGAGCCGATCGACTGGTAGTTGAGGCCGGTGCCGGTCTCCTTTTTGTAGGCGTCGGCCCACTTGGCATAGATCGGATAGGGGAAGGTGGCGCCGGCGCCGGAGATGTCGGCGGCCATCGCGGCGGAGATCGAAAGGGTGGATGCCGCAGCCATTGCAATCGCAACGGCCGCCGAGCGGATGAAATGTCTCATGTGGCCTGCTCCTGTTCGGAATATGGTCTTTTGGCACCCGGTCTACCGGCGCCCGGTGAGCGCAATAGCTCCCGATTATTACAGTCGCATGACAGTTTCGTGTCAGCCCGGTAACGTCTGGACGGGGTTGTCTGGAAGGGGTCTGCGGCCGGCTCCGCCGAGCAGCCGGGAGTTTGCCGCGGGAATCAGTAACTTGTCTGACTTTCAAATTGAAAATTTGTCCCGGCGGCCGGATCTCGGCCGCCGGGAAATAAAATCCGGACGAGAGCGCGTTGCCCGAATGCCAGAGCGGATCATGGCCTAGCCATCGCCGAAAACAGGGTCCGTTGGGGTAGAGTCGACGCTGTTTCTATGCCGGCGGTCGCTGCTCCCGCCCGTAACCGAGGGGCGGAATCGACAGCTCCTATTGTCCTTGCTTGGCTTCGCTTTGGTATGGTGCGATCACACCATACGTCTGCCGGCTGACGGCGGGCTACTGCGGAAGGGAGCTATCTGTTTTTACGCAATTCCGGACGGAAAACCGTTACACACTTTTCCTGGAATTGCTTAGAGCGGCTCAGCTTTTCACAGAATCGCTGATCCGCTCTAAATGTTTGATTTTGCGCAATTCCGGACGGAAAACCGTTACACACTTTTCCTGGAATTGCTTAATGCATGTC
Source organism: Mesorhizobium sp. M1E.F.Ca.ET.045.02.1.1 (assembly GCF_003952485.1). Classification (NCBI taxonomy): domain Bacteria; kingdom Pseudomonadati; phylum Pseudomonadota; class Alphaproteobacteria; order Hyphomicrobiales; family Phyllobacteriaceae; genus Mesorhizobium; species Mesorhizobium sp. M1E.F.Ca.ET.045.02.1.1. The sequence goes on along the minus strand of NZ_CP034447.1, from coordinate 2,466,329 downwards.
GCCCAAAAGTGCGCAGCGGTTTTGGGAGAACGACATGCATCAAACAAAGACTTAAAGCGCGTCGCCTGAATCCGCCTCGTCGCGACGCGCTTTAGCTGGCGCTACGTCGGACCTCCGCGTCCGGGCCGAGCCATCTTTCGAGCTTCTCGAGCAGCGCCTTCGGGCTGATCGGCTTCGGCAGGTAATCGTCCATGCCGGCTTCCAGGCAGCGCTCGCGGTCCCCTTTCAGCGCGTGCGCGGTGACGCCGACGATCGGCACATGCGTCCCTATCTCCGCTTCGAGCCGGCGGATGGCCGCGGTCGCCTCCAGTCCGTTCATCTCCGGCATCGACACATCCATCAGGATCATGCGCGGATTGAGCTTGCCGAAAGCATCGAGCGCCTTGCGGCCGTTGCCGACGATCTCGAAATGATAGCGGGTCTCGCCGAGGATCTGCGTGAACACCAGTTGGTTCACCTCATTGTCCTCAGCGACGAGGATGTCGAGCCCACGCTCCACGCCGGCCGGACGCGGTCGCGCGCGGACGGGCGGCGGCTGCAGCAGGGCACGATCCGACGCCGCCGCGGGCGCCTGCGCCTGCGATGCCTGCGGCGCGCCATGCGCGGGACCGGCGCCCGCTATTAGCGGCGGCTGGGCGGCCGTCGTGCCGTGGCGATGACGCTGGATGGTGGCGACCAGCGTCTCCAAGAGGATGGAGGAGCGCGCCGGCTTGATCAGCTGCGCGTCGATGCCGAGATCGCGATAGGTGGCATTGGCCAGCGACTGGTCGACCGAGGTCAGCATGATGATCGGCGTATGCGCGAGGCCGGCGGTGTTGCGCACGATGCGCGCCATTTCGGCGCCGGTCATGCCCGGCATCTGGTAGTCGAGCACGACGCAATCGACAGGCACGCCGTAAGCGGCGGCGGCAATCAGCACCTTCAGTCCCTCGGCGCCGCTTTCGGCCGCGCAGGAATCGAAGGTCCACGACGCCATCTGCTCGCTGAGGATCGAGCGGTTGACGGCATTGTCGTCGACGATCAGCACACGCGCCCCGGTGACGTCGACCGGCATGATGCGCTGCCCGCCCTGCGCGGCCCGCGGCAGCGTGACGGTGAACCAGAATGTCGAGCCTTTGCCCTCGGCGCTGTCGACGCTGATCTCGCCGCCCATCATCTCGACCAGCCGCGAGGTGATGGCAAGGCCGAGCCCGGTGCCCTCGTGCCGCCTGGTCGAGGAGGTGTCGACCTGGCTGAACTTCTCGAACACCAGCTTCAGCTTGTCCTCGGGAATGCCGATGCCCGTGTCGGTGATCGAGATGGTGAGCCTGGTGCCGGCCGGAACCCGCTCGCCGGTGACGTCGACCAGCACGTGGCCTTCGTCGGTGAACTTCACCGCATTGCCGAGCAGGTTGGTGACGATCTGCCTGAGGCGGCCGACATCGCCGACGAACTGCCCGTCGAGCCCGGGCTGGACGCGGACGATGAGCTCGAGGTCCTTCTCCTTGGCGCGCGTCGAGACCAGCGTCGCCACATCCTCGATCGCCTCGGCGAGATTAAAGGGCGCCGGGTCGAGCACGAGCTGGCCGGCGTCGATCTTGGAGAAGTCGAGGATGTCGTTGATGATGGTGAGCAGGGCGTTGCCGGATTTGACGATGATGTCGGTGAACGTCTTCTGCTTCGAATCGAGAGCGGATTTGGCGAGCAGCTCGGCCATGCCGAGCACGCCGTTCATCGGTGTGCGGATTTCGTGGCTCATATTGGCCAGGAATTCCGACTTGGCGCGGTCGGCCAGCACGGCGCGCTGGCGTGCCTCGCTGAGCTCGACCTCGCGCTGTTTCAGCTCTGTTATATCCGTGGTCGACCCGATCAGGTAGAGCGAGCCGTCGGAGGCGATCATTGCGCCCTTGCGCGCGAACTGATGGCGCACACTGCCGTCGGACAGCGTCACCTTCTCCTCGACCTCCTGCGTCTCGCCGGTGCGCAGCACCGCGAGGTCGCCCGCCACGAAGGCTTCGCCGTCCGCGCCGAAGATCTCGACGTCGGTCTTGCCGATCGCCTCTTCCTTGCTGAAGCCGGTGAGGTCGCACCAGCCCTTGTTGACGTAGAATTGCCTCAGATCCGAGCGCTTGGCGTAGATCGACACCGGCACGTTGTCGATGAGGCTGCGGAAAACCTCGTTCTCGCTCATGCTTTCCTTGAGCGCCCGCTCTCGCGCCTTGACATCGGTGATGTCGGTGCTGGAACCGACCAGGTGCACCGATCCGTCGAGGGCCACCAGCCGGCTCTTGCGCGTCATCAATTGCCGCACCGTGCCGTCGCGATGGGTGACGGGTTCCTCGACTTCGCGCCCCTTGCCGGTCGCAATGACCTCGGTGTCGTCCTGGCTGTAGCTTTGGGCGTCCCCGGCAGCGAAAAGCTGGCGGTCCGTCTTGCCTATGACGTCTTCCTTTGGAAGGCCGGTCAGCGCGCACCAGGCCTTGTTGACGAACTCGATGCTCAGATCCTCGGCCTTGATGAAGGCGGCCACCGGCAATTCGTCCATGACATGCCGGTAAAGGTCGATCTGGCGCATCGAATCGCGCAGCGCCTTCTCGCGCGCCTTGATGTCGGAGATGTCGACACGCACGCCGATGAACGTGCCGTCGTCGGTGCGCATGTCGTAGACCTGGTACCAGCGCCCGTCGGGATTGAGCCGCTCATAGTGTGAATTGGGCAAGTGGTAACGCCCGAGTATGGCGTCGAGCCAGCGTTCTTTGTCGACGCTGTAGAGGTTGTCGATCTCGACGTCGCCGCTCGACCGGAAATAGCCGACGGAATGGCCGAGAGCGAGCGCCTCGCGAAAGGTGCGGCCTGGCTGCCAGACCGGTTTCAGCGCCGGCAACGTATCCTGCAGCTTGCGGTTGGCGAAGACGAATTTATCGTCCCGATCATAGATGATGACGCCCGCCGGCAGCGATTCGAGCACCGTTGCGAGGTTCTTGCGTGCATCGTCGGCCTCGGTTTCGCGATGCTTCATGTCGGTGATGTCGACATAGGAGATCAGCCGCTTGCCCCCGGCAAGCGGCGCCAGCGAGGCGATCAGCGTGCGGCCGTCGTTGCGCGGCAACTGCCGGGAGCCGGCAAGGCCCGCCCGGATTTCCGCCTCGCGCTGAGCGATGTGGCGCTGCCATTCCGCCTCGTCGACGCCATAGGGATCGGCGTCGCGGCTTGCTTCCATCAGCTCGCGAAAACCGCAGCCGACCGTGGCGCGACGCGGATCGATCTTCCAGAAGTCGTAGAAGGCGCGGTTGATGATCTCCGCCTTGAGGTCGGCGTCGAGGACGACGACGCCGATCGGCATCGAATCGACCATCCGGCGAAGATTGACGAGCGCCTCCGAAGTCGCGGCCGCATGCTGATCCTGGGCGCCGGCGACCGCTGCCTCGCCGCGCCCAACCGCGCCTTCGAAATCGCGCGGGCCGCGCGCACCGACCGTCCCGTCCGTATCAGCCATTCCTACCCCCAGGCCGAACCTCGCCAGTTCGTCGGCGGAATGTGCCCGACAAGCATTAACGATCCGCTAACCTTAACGATTCGCAACCGAACGCATCCGACGCCGTTAACGCATGTCGCCCAAAAGCGTGCAGCGGTTTGGGGGAAACGACATGCGTAAAGCAGAACCAAAGCGCGTTGCCCGAATCCGTTTCGCGGCTCTAGTCAGACGCTGGTCCGATGCTCGCTGCGGTAATCCGTCCGTTGGCGATCCAGCCGCTGCCGGGTTATAAATTAGCCGGGGGTGCTGCTGATGTTCGGTCGAATTCTATCTCTCGTTCTCTGCCCGGTGCTGCTTGCGGCCACCGGCTGCGCGCGCAGCGACGACGGTACGGTGATCATTCCGCGACAGCTCGACGTCAGGCGTGTCTGGGACAAGCCTCCGCAGCAGGCGCAAGTGAGCCCGCCGCCGGTGGCAGCCGGCGTCTTTCCGGCGCCTCCCGAGCCGGCAAGATCGGCGCCGCGCAGATATCGGAAGCCACCGCCGGCAATGCGGCCAGTGGATACGCAGTTGCCGGATGCATCTTCCGGCCCGGAGAAGGCGCTGGCCTGCCACAATGTCAGCGAGCCCGGCAAACGCTTTCGCGTCGTATGCGACTAGTTCCCCAGCACTGGCGGTCGAAGCCGCCGGCCGGGATCAATCCGCCGGGAAAAAGGCAGGGCCGATCATCCGCACCGGCCGCGATCCGGCCGGCATGGTCGGCGCCTGGTCTTCCGCCGCCCCGGTTTCGGCTGCGGTCGCACGGACCTTTGCATCCGCTGCCGCGGGTGACGGAATATCCGAAACCGTCCCGAGATCGGGCTTTGCCGTCGGCAACGGGATGATGGCGTTCTGCATGTTGCCCGGCGTCACGGTGCGCGCCCTGAGCTCGGCCACGCGCTGATGGTAGCGCTTGAGGTCGCAAGCCTTGAAGCTGGCGTCGTCGCGATACCGGAAAGCCGTTGGAAGCTCCTTATATGGCTTGCGCGTGTCGACCGCGACCATCTGGTCGGTCTCGAGGTTCGGATCGCCCAGCGTATAGAGATCGACGCTGGGATCGTCGCAGATATAGCGACACTGATCGACCGTGTCCTTGAGATCGGCGCCTTGCGTGAATTGCGAGTTCGGCGCCGGGAAGAAGTAGCCGTCCGAAAGGCGCACGCAAAACAGCATCGCATTGCTGCCGAACGTCGTGTCGGAAGATTGCGGCTTGGCCGCGGGCTGCCGTTTGGGCGCCGACTGGCAGCCGAGCGCGGCATATCTCGCCTGCGGATCGTCGCGGCCCGAATTGCCGATGCCGGCGATCCGTCGCTGCACCTCGGCCCTGCTCCTGGCAAGGTCGGCGCAGGCGTTGAAGAAGCCGCCCATCGCGCTGCTGGCGGTGCAGCGGCGCTGCCTTTCGATGCCCTGGATCGCGGCAAGCTGACGCCGCAGCTGGGCAAGCTCGGGATTGGCCGTGCCGCGTCCGGTAAGCATCTGGCTTCTGAGTACGCCGCAAGGATCAGCGTGAGAAACCGCTGCAAATGCCACCAACGCAGTAACAGCCAGGAGGGAGGTCGTGAGGAATCGCAGACGTGCCATTGATTGCCACCTCAAACCCATCTCAAGCTCTAACCTAATACAAGCTTTGACTAAATGAGTTTATTGCGATATTAGTATGGTAAAACACCTCAGTTGACCTTACTGTATAGGTGTTATGCTCAGTGCTGTAAAATGAATATTACATTTTCATTTCAAGATTGAGACAGTAGCCGAAAGACTTTTCCGCAGCTGGAGCAATTCCAGGAGTGCGCAGCGGTTTCCGTTCGGAATTGCTTAAAAACAAATATTTAAAGCATGCCTCCCGAAAGTGGGACCGGTTTCGGGAAAAGACATGCGCAAAAAAAGACCTAAAGCGCAGAAGCGAATCTGAAAGATCGCGACGCGCTTTAGAGCGGGTCAGCAATTCTGTGAAAAGCTGAACCGCTCCAGCCGATGCCCGGTGTCGGTCGCACCGCGCCTGCGATCACGGACTGCTGATGAAACTCTGACCGGCATTTCACGTTATCTGTCCAGCGCGAGGGAGACTGAGGATGTCCATTCACTTCACCGTCTCTGGCCTGACCCGGAACCTGATCCACTCGCTTGGACTGGATCACGAGCGGGCGCCGAGGCATCTGACACCGGAGCAGAATCTGCTGCTGGAATGCTACCTGGCCGGACAGATTCCGGAATCGGCCTGGAACGACTATGTCTTCGAGATGCCGGAACTGGAAAAGCACGTCACCGCAAGGCAAGCCGCACGCTGACGGCGGTCCGCGTAGCGACGATGCAGGTGCTCGCTATTGCTTTGGCGAATTGAACTGAAGCGTGAAGACGTTGCCGGCAATTCCTTGCGCCAGTGCAGGCGAAAAGCTGAGCGGCAGGCAGTTTCGCAGGGCGGCGGTCGCCGCGTCGACATAGGCCTGCCGCGCCTTGTCATCGCCGCCGACCTTGATCGCTGTTGGCTTCGGCGGGCCGATCAGCGTGCCGTCGCGCTTGAAGCTGAAGCTCAAGGTGACCGAGGCGTTCCCGGAATTGGCGGGCGGTGTCCAGCACGCCTGCAGAGCGGCGCCGACCTCGTTCATGGTATTGAGCGATGCGGCGCTCGCCGGAAAAGGCGCTGCCAGCAGAGCCCCAACGATCGCCGAAAATCTTGCCGTGCTTCTCATGGCGGGTCCTCGTCATCATCGCCCGCTCGCCTGGTGGCATGGTACGATCAACCAGGAGGATGACAATAGGATTTCAACCGGGCTGGAGCCGGCAAAATTATGCCGTCGTGATGCTGGCATGGGCGTCGCGGAAAAGCAAAAAGCAAAAGGCCGGCGCTGAGCCGACCTTTCCTCGCCTCGGCATCGCGCCAGTACATCCGTGGTCACGGCGAGGACCGTACCACTAGAGCGGCGGACTTTCATGTGAGTCCATAGCCTGCGGCAGTGAAGTAGTTTCTGCATTCTGTTGGAGAGAAGAGATTGCAGATATCGCCGATGGCCTGCCACAGGGCGTCGATGGTTCTGATGGCCCTTGCGCGCAGATGCGCCTTGAGCTTGGCGAAGGCCATTTCGATCGGGTTGAGATCGGGGCTGTAGGGCGGCAGGAAGAGCAGCCATGCGCCTCTGGCCCGGATGGCTGCCTCGGCGGTGGGGCTCTTGTGGGCAGCGAGATTGTCGAGGATGACGACATCGCCCTTTGCCAGCGTCGGAGCGAGCTGCGTTTCGACGTAGGTCTCGAAGATGCGGCGGTTCATTGGCGTGTCGACGACGAAAGGGGCGGTGAGCCCATGGCAGCGCAGCCCGGCGATGAAGGTCTGCGTCTTCCAATGTCCGAACGGTGCCTTTGAGCGCAACCGCCGACCCTTCAGGCAGCGACCGCGCGGGCGCGTCATCTTCGTCGTGGTTCCGGTCTCGTCAATGAACACCAGCCGATGCGGCTCAAGCCGCATCCGCGGCTGGCGTTTGGCCCGCCACTCCTGGCGCGCCTTGCTGATGTCGGGTCGATCTTGCTCGCTGGCCAGCAGCGTTTTTTTTGAAGCGGTAGCCGTTCCTGATGAGCCAACGCGAGATCGAGGCGGGAGCGACCTGGACGCCTGCAGCAGTAACCAGTTCGGCGGCAAGCTCCGGCATGGTGATGTCGTCCTTCTCGGCCACACAACCAAGCAGGAACGCACGATGCGGGTCGAGCTTGGAATGGCGGCGGCCCCCGCTGGCTTTGGGCGCCAGGCTCTCGGTCTTTCGATAGTTCCTCATCAGGATCACGACGAACGAAACCGACACCCCAAAATGGGCCGCCGCCGCACGCCGCGAATGGCCAGCCTCGACAAACCGCACAACGCGTTCACGCAAATCGAGCGAATAAGGCTTGGGCATGACAAATCACCTCCATAAGGAAGTGAATCACAAACCCAACATCAGTGGAATCTGGAGGCTTCTGTGAGGTCCGTTGGCTCGACGGAGCCGCTTGGCACGACGTCGGACCTCATTGCAAGCCGGATTGAACGGAGCCGCGGGTCGGTCTGGCGCTATGGGGATTGTAGCCCTGCGGAGCGGTGGGGATTGTCTTTGCCAGGCCGATGAACGGCGTTCGCGGTTCGACCACGGCGATGGAGAGCATGGCGGAAGGCAAAACCGTGATGGCGTGAACCGTCAGACAGGTAGCAGTGGCCTCTACCGCTGGTCTGGCTGCTTGCGGCTTTGTGCGATGGGGCAAAGGTCTGGGTGCCGGCGCGCAAGGCGACGGGTGCCGAACCAGACGATGTGGACGCACTCGGCGTGATCATGAGGTGTCATTCCAGAAGGGGGTCGGCGCCTGCCCGCATCGCCAGGTGGCGAGCGTGACCATCGCCCCTCCGCAGCATGGGCAGCGATGCGTCAACGCCAGGCGCCCGGCGGCGACAGCGGCGCTTTCGGCACTCGGTTCGAGATTGTTCTGCTGTTGGCTGGCCAGCAGTCGGCGGCACAGGCCGAGCTTGGCGGCGCGATGACCGTTGGCGAGGAAGCCGTAATGACGGATGCGGTGGAAGCCGTCGGGCAGCGTGTGCAGGAGGAAGCGGCGGATGAACTCATCGGCATCGAGCGTCATGACCTTCGTCCTGCCGCCATGACGATAATCCCGCCAGCGGAACGCGACGCGATCGTCGGCCATGCTGACCAGCCGGGAATTGGCGATGGCGACGCGATGGGTGTAGCGGCCGAGATAAGCCAGTACCTGTTGCGGGCCGCCGAAGGGCGGCTTGGCGTAGACGACCCATTCGAGGTGACGGACTTCGGCGAGCAAACGGGCGAAGGCATCGGGCTTTGCCAGGTGGGCGAGATCGCCGAAGAAGCCCAGCCGGCCCGCATCATGGGCCACTCGCAGTTCCTCCAGGAAGCGGCGGCGAAACAGGCGCGACAGCACGCGCACGGGTAAAAAGAATCCCGGCCTGCACGAGATCCAGCGTGCGCCGTCGGGCGAGACGCCACCGCCCGGCACGATGCAATGCAGATGGGGATGGTAGGTGAGAGTCTGGCCCCAGCTGTGCAGCACTGCGATGAGGCCGATCTCGGCGCCCAGATGTCTGGGATCGGCGGCGATCGTGCGCAGCGTCTCGGCCGCCGCCTTGAACAGGATCGTGTAGAGCGCCGTCTTGTTGTGGAAGGCGATCGCGGCGACCTCGGCCGGCAGCGTGAACACCACATGGAAGTAGGGCACCGGCAGCAGCTCGTCCTGCCGCGCGGCGAGCCAGTCCCGGCAGGCCTGGCTCTGGCACTTGGGGCAATGCCGGTTGCGGCAGGAATTGTAGGCCACGCGAATCGACCCGCAGGAGCGGCAGCCCTCGACATGACCGCCCAGTTCGGCGGTCCGGCATAGCTCGATCGCGCTCATCGTGCGGCGCTCGACGCGCCCGAGATGGCCGTCATGGGCCTGCCGATACGCCTCGCCATGGCGGCGGAAGATATCCGCCACCTCCAGTCTCGCCGGCATGGGCGGGACCGGATCAACCCGGCGGCACGACCTCGACGTTCAGCCGGTCGAGCGGGCTCGTCGTGCGCCGGATTAGGCCGTTCGAGACCCTGGTGTAGCGCGCCGTGCTCGACAGGTTGTTGTGGCCGAGGAGAACCTGGATGATACGGATGTCGGTGCCGTTCTCCAGAAGATGCGTGGCGAAAGAGTGCCTGAGCGTGTGGACCGTCACCCGCTTGTCGATGCCGGCGGCCGCACGCGCCGAGCGACAGGCGGAATACAGCACCTGCACATCGATAGGGCGATCGGCGCCGCGCCCGGGAAACAGCCAGTCCTGCGGCTTCGCCAGCCGCCAGTAGATCCGCAGGATGCGCAGAAGCTGCGCCGACAGCATCACGGTGCGGTCCTTGCCGCCCTTGCCATGCTCGATCCGGATGACGCCGCGACCGCTGTCGATGTCGCCGACCTTTAGGCCGACGGTCTCCGAGGCGCGAAGTCCAGCAGCGTAGGCTGTGGTCAGGGCCGTGCGCGTCTTCAGGCTCGGGACCGCTTCCAGGAACCTGACCACCTCGTCGGCGCTCAACACCACTGGCAGCGTGCGTGGTAAGCGGGCGTAGACAATGCGCTCCGGGATCTCGGCATGGCCCAACGTCACGCCGTAGAAGAACCGCAGTGCGCACACCGTCTGGTTCAGCGCCGGCCACGAAATCCCCGTTGAAACCAGATGCACCTGGAAGGCGCGCACGTCCTCAAGGCCAAGCCGGTCAGGGGAGCGGCCAAAGTAGCGCGAAAACTTCGCCACCGCATGCACGTAGGATCGCTGGGTGGCCGGCGACAAATTGCGGATCGTCATGTCCTCGATCATGCGCCGGCGAAGAGGGCTCAACTCGACCATCTCATTGCTCCTGTTCTCGAGATTGCGCTTCAACAGCCACAATCCTTCAAAACAGAAGCGTCACCCGCAAACCGATCCGCCAAATGCCGCGTTAGCGGCTTCGTTCAATCTGGAGGCTTCTGTGAGGTCCGTTGGCTCGACGGAGCCGCTTGGCACGACGTCGGACCTCATTGCAAGCCGGATTGAACGGAGCCGCGGGTCGGTCTGGCGCTATGGGGATTGTAGCCCTGCGGAGCGGTGGGGATTGTCTTTGCCAGGCCGATGAACGGCGTTCGCGGTTCGACCACGGCGATGGAGAGCATGGCGGAAGGCAAAACCGTGATGGCGTGAACCGTCAGACAGGTAGCAGTGGCCTCTACCGCTGGTCTGGCTGCTTGCGGCTTTGTGCGATGGGGCAAAGGTCTGGGTGCCGGCGCGCAAGGCGACGGGTGCCGAACCAGACGATGTGGACGCACTCGGCGTGATCATGAGGTGTCATTCCAGAAGGGGGTCGGCGCCTGCCCGCATCGCCAGGTGGCGAGCGTGACCATCGCCCCTCCGCAGCATGGGCAGCGATGCGTCAACGCCAGGCGCCCGGCGGCGACAGCGGCGCTTTCGGCACTCGGTTCGAGATTGTTCTGCTGTTGGCTGGCCAGCAGTCGGCGGCACAGGCCGAGCTTGGCGGCGCGATGACCGTTGGCGAGGAAGCCGTAATGACGGATGCGGTGGAAGCCGTCGGGCAGCGTGTGCAGGAGGAAGCGGCGGATGAACTCATCGGCATCGAGCGTCATGACCTTCGTCCTGCCGCCATGACGATAATCCCGCCAGCGGAACGCGACGCGATCGTCGGCCATGCTGACCAGCCGGGAATTGGCGATGGCGACGCGATGGGTGTAGCGGCCGAGATAAGCCAGTACCTGTTGCGGGCCGCCGAAGGGCGGCTTGGCGTAGACGACCCATTCGAGGTGACGGACTTCGGCGAGCAAACGGGCGAAGGCATCGGGCTTTGCCAGGTGGGCGAGATCGCCGAAGAAGCCCAGCCGGCCCGCATCATGGGCCACTCGCAGTTCCTCCAGGAAGCGGCGGCGAAACAGGCGCGACAGCACGCGCACGGGTAAAAAGAATCCCGGCCTGCACGAGATCCAGCGTGCGCCGTCGGGCGAGACGCCGCCGCCCGGCACGATGCAATGCAGATGGGGATGGTAGGTGAGAGTCTGGCCCCAGCTGTGCAGCACTGCGATGAGGCCGATCTCGGCGCCCAGATGTCTGGGATCGGCGGCGATCGTGCGCAGCGTCTCGGCCGCCGCCTTGAACAGGATCGTGTAGAGCGCCGTCTTGTTGTGGAAGGCGATCGCGGCGACCTCGGCCGGCAGCGTGAACACCACATGGAAGTAGGGCACCGGCAGCAGCTCGTCCTGCCGCGCGGCGAGCCAGTCCCGGCAGGCCTGGCTCTGGCACTTGGGGCAATGCCGGTTGCGGCAGGAATTGTAGGCCACGCGAATCGACCCGCAGGAGCGGCAGCCCTCGACATGACCGCCCAGTTCGGCGGTCCGGCATAGCTCGATCGCGCTCATCGTGCGGCGCTCGACGCGCCCGAGATGGCCGTCATGGGCCTGCCGATACGCCTCGCCATGGCGGCGGAAGATATCCGCCACCTCCAGTCTCGCCGGCATGGGCGGGACCGGATCAACCCGGCGGCACGACCTCGACGTTCAGCCGGTCGAGCGGGCTCGTCGTGCGCCGGATTAGGCCGTTCGAGACCCTGGTGTAGCGCGCCGTGCTCGACAGGTTGTTGTGGCCGAGGAGAACCTGGATGATACGGATGTCGGTGCCGTTCTCCAGAAGATGCGTGGCGAAAGAGTGCCTGAGCGTGTGGACCGTCACCCGCTTGTCGATGCCGGCGGCCGCACGCGCCGAGCGACAGGCGGAATACAGCACCTGCACATCGATAGGGCGATCGGCGCCGCGCCCGGGAAACAGCCAGTCCTGCGGCTTCGCCAGCCGCCAGTAGATCCGCAGGATGCGCAGAAGCTGCGCCGACAGCATCACGGTGCGGTCCTTGCCGCCCTTGCCATGCTCGATCCGGATGACGCCGCGACCGCTGTCGATGTCGCCGACCTTTAGGCCGACGGTCTCCGAGGCGCGAAGTCCAGCAGCGTAGGCTGTGGTCAGGGCCGTGCGCGTCTTCAGGCTCGGGACCGCTTCCAGGAACCTGACCACCTCGTCGGCGCTCAACACCACTGGCAGCGTGCGTGGTAAGCGGGCGTAGACAATGCGCTCCGGGATCTCGGCATGGCCCAACGTCACGCCGTAGAAGAACCGCAGTGCGCACACCGTCTGGTTCAGCGCCGGCCACGAAATCCCCGTTGAACCAGATGCACCTGGAAGGCGCGCACGTCCTCAAGGCCAAGCCGGTCAGGGGAGCGGCCAAAGTAGCGCGAAAACTTCGCCACCGCATGCACGTAGGATCGCTGGGTGGCCGGCGACAAATTGCGGATCGTCATGTCCTCGATCATGCGCCGGCGAAGAGGGCTCAACTCGACCATCTCATTGCTCCTGTTCTCGAGATTGCGCTTCAACAGCCACAATCCTTCAAAACAGAAGCGTCACCCGCAAACCGATCCGCCAAATGCCGCGTTAGCGGCTTCGTTCAATCCTTCACGATTCAACCTGAACGTCCGACGCTCTAGACAGCGCTTTGGTTAACGAACCCCTAACCCCGCGACCTCTCTAGCTCGCGGCCTGTGCCTTCACATGGGCGATGTAGCCACGCACGTCGCCGGCCGGCTCGGCATAGGCCTTGCCGAGCTTCTTTTCGATCGCAGCCATGTAGTCCTTCGCCCATTCGGGCAGCGCGTAGTCGATGACGGCCAGGAACTCGAGCGTTGCCGCCAGGCGGATGTCGGCGATCGACGGATTGTTGCCGCCGATGAACGGCTTGCCGTCCCTGAAGAAGCTGTGAAAGACCTCGAGCGGTTCGGCGATCGCCGCGGCAGCCGCCTTCTGCGCCTCCGATTTCCTGTCGGGGTGGGCATCGCTGTGGCCGACCTCGCCGGCATATTGCGGAAAGCCGAGCGCCGGATAGGTGGCTCTGGCCACATAGGGATAGAGCGTGCCGATCAGGTAGAACATGGCGCTGTCGACCATTGCCCGCTTGGCCGGCGCCTTTGGATAGAATTTGTCCAGCCCGTGCTTGTTGGAGAGGTACTGCATGATGGCGCAGCTTTCCCAAAGCACGCCGCGCGGCAGCCCTTTGTCCTCGATCATCGGCGTCAGATGCGCCGGGTTCCGCGCCAGGAATTCTGGCGTGCGCGTCAGACCCCAGGCGTCGGTCTCCGCGGGATCTAGCCCGGCCGCCCGCGCGAAAACCCGGACCGTCATGTTGTTGACGCTGGGCCGCAGCATACTGAGCTTTATCCCAGGTTTCTTGGCAGGCTTGGCCTTTGCCTTAGGCGCGGCCTTTGCCGTCGCTTTGGGCGCGGGCTTGGCCGACACCTTGGCGGCGGTTGTCGCCTTTGCCGCGGCCTTCGCCGCCGGCTTGGCTGCCTTCGCCGCCGGCTTGGCCGCGGCCTTCTTGGTTCCTTTTGTGGCTGCCTTTGCCATCTTGGTCCTCCCTCTGACCTGTTCAGTACGGATTTTTCGCCGCCCGGTTCTCGGACAAGGTCTCGCGCGACCGCTCGATCAGCGCCTGGATGGCGTCGGCAAGGTGCACTTCGGCGATTGCATAGTCGCCGCGCGCGACGCGGATCTTATGCGCCTCCATCAGCACGTCGGCATGGCCGAAGCCGGCCGGCGGCTCGAAGCGGTAGGAGGCAAGCTCGATCAGCAGGCCAAGCGGATCCTCGAAATAGATCGAATCCATGAAGCCGCGGTCCTTGACGCCGCTGTGCTTGATGCCGCGCTCGTCGAGCCGGGCGACGGCCTGCAGGAACGTCACCCGCGACACCGAGAACGCGATGTGGTGGACGCAGCCGATATCGGTCGGCGTCCGCCGCTTGACCGGCGTTCGGCTCTCGTCGGTGAAGACGGTGATCAGCCGGCCGTCGCCGGGATCGAAATAGAGATGGCTTTCGCTCGCCTTATCGAGATTGGGTTGCTCGAAGATGAAGGGCATGCCGAGCACGCCCTCCCAGAAATCGATCGAGGTCTGACGATCGGCGCCGACCAGCGTGATGTGATGGACGCATTGCGATTGCAGTTTTTGCATTGGCTCCTCCCGCCGCCTCGCTTGCCTCTTTTGCTGGGCAAGTTCGAAGCCGGAACCCTTGGTGCTTTGGCCAAGGACAATCACGCAATGCTAATTCAATCGGCAACGCCACGCCAGAAGAGATGCGCGACGCAGTGCAAGGCCGAGTGACGGGGAGACTTGGTACGCCCAAGGGGAATCGAACCCCTGTTACCGCCGTGAGAGGGCGGTGTCCTGACCGCTAGACGATGGGCGCGCTCAAGAACCGGCTACATAGGATGACGGCCGCGAAAAAGCAACTGGGGTTTCAGCTTGTTCGCGGACTATGCCGAATGGCCCAATCAACCTCGCCGTTTCGGCTCGATCAGGTCCCAGAGATTGCCGTAGAGGTCGGCGAACACCGCCACCGTGCCATAGGCCTCATGGCGCGGCGCCTCGCGGAACTCGACACCCCTGCCAAGCATCGCCTCGTGGTCGCGCGCGAAGTCGTCCGTTTCGAGGAAGAGAAACACCCGGCCGCCGGTCTGGTCGCCGATGCGGCTCGCCTGCATTTCGTCTGACGCTTCCGCCAAGAGCAGCCGCGCGCCCTGCCCGTCTGCCGGCGTGACCGTCACCCAGCGCTTGCCGCCGCCGAGGTCGACATCGTCGGTCAGCGCAAAGCCGAGCCGCTCGACATACCAGGCGATCGCCTCGTCATAGTTCCCGACGACGAGCGCCACGGTCGCAATGCGGCGGTTATCGGCAAAGCCGCTCATTTGTTGCGGGCTCATTTGTTGCGGATCGCGAACTGGCCGATCATGCGGCGCTCGGCGATGTCGTAGACGAAGATGGCGCGGCTGCCGTCGGCGAGCTCGGCATCGATCGACAGTCGGTTGCCGGAGAGCGACTGGCTGACCACCTTGGCGCCGACCGGCAGCACGATATCGCCGCCGAGCGGCGCCCCGGCCGGAGCCTGGACGTCGCCGGCAGGCGCCGAACCCGCGCCAGGCGCATTGCGGGCTTTGTAGACAAGCGCCCCGATCACCACCATAAGGGCGAGGAAGAGAAGGCCGAGATTGACGATCATGAAGCGGATGAGCTTCCTGCGCACTTTCTCGGCCGCGGGATCGAGCGGCTTTTCCTCATCTTCTTCGGCGATGGGCCGGGCCATGGCTAAACAATCCGCAACGGGTTTCGATGAGCGCTCATAACGAAGAGACCCCGATTTTGATAGGGCCTCGATTTTGATACCGGATGAATTGGCGAGCGGCGAAGCCATGGAATTGGAAGCCGGCGCGGAAGCCGCAGGGCAGCGCCTCGACCAGTGGCTGGCCGCGAAGCTCGGTCCCGACATTTCACGCAGCCGCGTGCAGATGCTGATCAAACAGGGCGCGGTCTCGATCGCCGGCAGACCGGTCGAGGAGACCAAACGCAAGATGGCCGCCGGCGAGCGTGTCTCGGTCGTCATGCCGGAGCCGGAGCCGGCCGAGCCGCAGGGCGAGGCGATCCAGCTCGACATCCTTTACGAGGACGACGAGCTGATCGTCATCAACAAGCCGGCGGGGCTGGTCGTCCACCCCGGCGCCGGCAACTGGACCGGCACGCTGGTCAACGCGTTGATCCATCATTGCGGCGACAGCCTTTCCGGCATCGGCGGCGTCAAGCGGCCGGGCATCGTGCACCGGCTGGACAAGGAAACCAGCGGCGTCATGGTCGCGGCCAAGACCGACCGCGCCCACAAGGCGCTGTCGGAGGCCTTCGCCGACCATGGCCTGACCGGTGACCTCCAACGCGCCTATCTGGCGCTGGTCTGGGGCATTCCGCAGCGGCCGGCCGGCACCGTCGACGCCCCGCTCGGCCGCGCCGCTGACCGGGTCCGCCGCGCCGTGGTTCCCGAAGGCCGCGACGACGCCCGCCACGCCGTCACCCATTTCACCGTGGTCGAGCGCTTCGGCGAGGGCCAGAAGGCCTTCACCACCGCCAGCCTGGTCGAATGCCGGCTGGAGACCGGCCGCACCCACCAGATCAGGGTCCACATGGCGCATATCGGCCATCCCGTGATCGGCGATCCGGACTACGGCCAGGCCTTCCGGACCAAGGCCAACCGGCTGCCGGAACCGCTGAAAAGAGAGGTCAATGCATTTTCCAGGCAGGCGCTCCACGCCTGGCTCCTTGAATTTCGGCATCCGACCACCCATGTAACGATGAGGTTCGAGGCGCCGATGCCGAGGGATATGGAGGAACTCGTCTGCGGTTTCCGCAAGCTCTGAACCGGTCATCAAGACGCTTCAAACCAGCCATCAAAAAACCTGACTGGCGTTGTTCACTTCAACGTGACACACTGTTTCGTGTTGAACAAAAGCTGTCCTTTCTGGTTTTGTTCCTATATATACCGCTTGCCGCGAATGAGCCTTAGGCATTCGCGTCACATGCCCGCCGCGTTAAGGGGGCACCACTCTAATAGAGAGGGGGCGCTATCATGGCCCAGTCATTACCCAGTATCGTTTCCGGTGAAGGCGGTCTCGCCCGTTATCTGGAAGAAATCCGCCGCTTTCCGATGCTGCAGCCGCAGGAAGAGTACATGCTCGCCAAGCGTTATGCCGAGCATGAGGACACTTCGGCTGCGCACAAGCTCGTCACCAGCCATCTGAGGCTCGTCGCCAAGATTGCCATGGGCTATCGCGGCTACGGCCTGCCGATCGGCGAAGTGATCTCGGAAGGCAATGTCGGCCTCATGCAGGCTGTGAAGAAATTCGAACCGGAGCGCGGCTTCCGGCTCGCTACCTATGCCATGTGGTGGATCAAGGCCTCGATCCAGGAATACATCCTGCGCTCGTGGAGCCTGGTCAAAATGGGCACCACCGCCAACCAGAAGCGCCTGTTCTTCAACCTGCGCAAGGTGAAGGGCAGAATCCAGGCGCTCGACGACGGCGACCTCAAGCCCGACCAGATCGCTGAGATCGCCACGCGCCTCAACGTGTCCGAGGCCGAAGTGGTGTCGATGAACCGCCGCCTGTCGGGCGACGCTTCGCTCAACGCCCCGATCAGGGCGAGCGAGGGTGAGTCCGGCGAATGGCAGGACTGGCTGGTCGACGACCACGAAAGCCAGGAAGAAATGCTGATCGAGCAGGACGAGCTGGAAAGCCGGCGCGCCATGCTGTCGGGCGCCCTGTCGGTGCTCAACGAGCGCGAGCGGCGCATCTTCGAGGCGCGTCGCCTGGCCGAAGAGCCGCTGACGCTGGAAGAGCTGTCGGCCGAGTTCGACATCAGCCGCGAGCGCGTGCGCCAGATCGAGGTGCGCGCCTTCGAGAAGGTGCAGGACGCGGTCAAGGCCGCCGCCAAGCGCCAGAGCCAGGCTCTGCGCACCATCGAAGCGCAGCCGGCGGCTTAAGGCTAGGCAGAAATGAAATATGAAAAGGCGGCGCTTCAGCGCCGCCTTTTTTGTTGTCGTAACTGGCTGGTATGGCGGGTTGAGATTCAGGTCAGCCCGAGCCGAAAATGGTGGCTTCCGAGAACCGGCCTACGCCGGCCGTAGCCTTCATAGAGCGGAGACACTTATAAGGGCTTCGGCCGGCGTAGGCCGGAGCGGAGCGCACTTAAAGTACGTGAGCACCGGAAGCGCAGGAAGCCGCCATTTGCAGGCCGGGACCACCTGAACATCAGCCTGCCGAAGGCTGCTTGGTCTTCCTCAGATACGGCAGCACCGTCTCATAGGCACCGAAGCGCTTGATCGCATCCTCGTTGGAGACCGCGGCGGTGATGATGACGTCCTCGCCCTGTTTCCAGTTGGCCGGCGTCGCGACCTGGTGCTTGGCCGTTAGTTGAACGGAATCGATGACGCGCAGGATCTCATCGAAGTTGCGGCCCGTGGTCATCGGATAGGTCAGCACCAGCTTGATCTTCTTGTCGGGGCCGATGACGTAGACCGAGCGCACGGTGGCGTTATCGGCCGGCGTGCGGCCTTCCGAGGTCTCGCCGGCGCCCGCCGGCAGCATCTCGTAAAGCTTGGCGACCTTGAGGTCCTTGTCGCCGATGAGCGGATAGTTCACCGTTTGGCCGGTCGCGGTCTTGATGTCGGCATGCCACTTTTCGTGGCTCGATACCGGATCGACCGAAATGCCGATGATCTTGACGTTCCGCTTCCTGAACTCGCCTTCCAGCCCGGCCATCGTGCCGAGCTCGGTCGTGCAGACCGGCGTGAAGTCTTTCGGATGGCTGAAAAGCACCGCCCAGCCGTCACCGATCCACTGATGGAAATTCACCGTTCCTTGCGTGGTTTCGGCCGTGAAGTCCGGCGCGATATCGTTGATACGAAGGCTCATGACGTGCTCCCTACCCTGTGACATGTCGCCGACGGGCCAACCCCATCGGCCTGGCTACGCCTTCTATACCGCCGGACGGCTGTGTTCAAAAGGCTTATGCCTGCAAGCGTGACCGAAGCGGCGGAAAAATTTCGTCTTTTCCTGGAAAAGACAGCAGGAATTTCCGTGGGGGACTGGACGAAGCGGCTTAAGCCTTCTTCACCGCCAGCGTCGTCGCGAGATCTTCCATGCGCTGCGCCAATGCGCCGAGCGCGGTGGTCAGCACGCTGTCGCTCTTGTCGGCCTTGGTCAGCGCCTCGTCGCGCGTCTTGCGCAGCGTGAGCACTTCGCTCTCCATGCCCTTGACCCGCTTGTTGAGCTCCGAGAGCTCGTCCATCACCATGATGCCGGCCATCACGGTCAGCCGCTGGTCGCCGATCTCACCGAAGGAATCCTTCAAGTGCATGACGTAGCGGTCGAAGCGCTCGGCGAGATCGATCAGATGCTCTTCCTGGCCTTCGTCACAAGCCATCCGGTACTGCTTGCCGTCGATGGAAACCGTCACCTGTGCCATTGGACTACCTGTCGAGTACAGCGCGGATGGTTTCCATGGCGGTCACCAGCCGGCGCGACACTTCCTTGTTGGCATCTTCCAGCCGTTCGGCGCGGGCTTCGGAATTGTCGAGCTCCTGCGCCAGCCGCGAGCGGTCGGCATTCATGCGCTGCACCTCGGCCTCGGCCTCGGAATAGTCGCGCTCATGCTCGAGCCGCGCCGCCACGGCGCTTTCCAGCCCTTCCATGGCCTTGCCGAGCCTGGCGATGACTTCTTTAAGGGTCGTTTCCCCGGTCATGGCCTTCGTCCTATGCCCTGCCCGTCACCGAATCGCTCGCGTTCAGAACGCGTTATGTCGGAAAGATTAGGCGCCGGGTGAAGCGCGCGTCAATAAAGCTCTCGCGACTGTCCCCCGCTAACGCTAATGTAGCGCATCCGACCCCTTCACAAGCCCGGCAAAAGTCGACCGATTTGTTGACTCAAGGGCCGCGCCTGCTATGTGTCGCGGCATCCTTTCCAAGGGCTCTCCCCCAAGGGCTCACCCAAGGCTCCAACCCACTTCCGGAGGAAGCATGACCTCGCGTGAACAACATGACCGGATGGCCAATGCTATCCGTTTCCTTTCCATGGACGCCGTCGAGAAGGCGAATTCCGGCCATCCGGGCCTGCCCATGGGCTGCGCCGACATCGCCACGGTGCTGTTCACCCGCTTCCTGAAATTCGACGCCAGGGCCCCGCACTGGGCCGACCGCGACCGCTTCATCCTGTCGGCCGGCCACGGCTCGATGCTGCTCTACTCGCTCCTCTACCTCACCGGTTACGAGGACATGACGATCGACCAGATCAAGAACTTCCGGCAGCTCGGATCGAAGACCGCGGGCCATCCCGAATACGGCCATGCCGCCGGCATCGAGACGACCACCGGCCCGCTCGGCCAGGGCCTTGCCAATTCGGTCGGCTTCGCGCTCGGCGAGCGCATCATGAATGCTGCGTTCGGCAACGACCTCGTCGACCATTACACCTATGTGCTGGCCGGCGACGGCTGCCTGATGGAAGGCATCAGCCAGGAAGCCATCGCCCTTGCCGGTCATCTCAAGCTCAACAAGCTGATCGTCTTCTGGGACAACAACAACATCTCGATCGACGGTCCGGTCTCGCTCGCCGACAACACCGATCAGGTCGCCCGCTTCCAGGCCAGCGGCTGGAATGCAAGCCACATCGACGGCACCGATCCGGAAGCGATCGCCTATGCCATCGAAGCCGCCCGCCATTCCGACAAGCCGACGATGATCGCCTGCAAGACGACCATCGGCTTCGGTGCCCCGACCAAGGCCGGCACCAACAAGGCGCATGGCTCGCCGCTCGGCGCCGAGGAAATCGCCGGCGCCCGCAAATTCTTCAACTGGGAGTCGCCGCCCTTCGAGGTGCCGGCCGACATCCTCGACGCCTGGCGCGCGGTCGGCAAGGCCGGCGCCAAGGCACGCGCCGACTGGGAAGGCCGGCTCGCCAAGGCCGACGCCAAGCTGCAGGGCGAATTCGAGCGCCGCCTTGCCGGCAAGCTGCCGGGCAATTTTGACGCCGTGATCGCCGACTACAAAAAGAAGCTCTCGGCCGACAAGCCGAAGGTGGCCACCCGCAAATCCTCGGAAATGGCGCTGGAAGTCATCAACGGCGCGGTGCCGGAAACCATCGGCGGCTCGGCCGACCTCACCGGCTCCAACAACACCAAGACCAGCCAGACCAAGAACATCACGCCCGACGACTACGGCCAGCGCTATGTCCACTACGGCATCCGCGAGCATGGCATGGCCGCGGCGATCAACGGCCTGACGCTGCATGGCGGCCTGATCGCCTATGGCGGCACCTTCCTCTGCTTTTCCGATTATGCCCGCCCCTCGATGCGCCTTGCCTCGCTGATGGGCATCCGCTCGATCTTCGTCATGACGCACGACTCGATCGGCCTCGGCGAGGACGGCCCGACCCATCAGCCGGTTGAGCATCTGGCGGCGCTGCGCGCCATTCCGAACCACAACGTGTTCCGCCCGGCCGACGCGGTGGAGACGGCGGAATGCTGGCAGCTCGCGCTGGAATCCAAAAAGACGCCCTCGACCCTGGCGCTGACCCGCCAGAACCTGCCGACCGTGCGCACCGAATTCAACGAGAAGAACCTCAGCGCCTCCGGCGCCTATGAGCTCGCCGCGGCAAACGGCGAGGCGGCTGTGACGATCTTCGCCACGGGTTCTGAGGTCGAGGTCGCCCTCGGCGCCCGCGAGTTGCTCGAGAAGCACGGTCACCCGACCCGCGTCGTCTCGGTGCCCTGCTTCGAGCTGTTCGACCAGCAGAGCGAGGACTACCGCAGGAAGACGATCGGCAACGCCAGGATCAAGGTCGCCATCGAGGCCGGCATCCGCCAGGGCTGGGACCATATCATCGGCAGCGACGGCATCTTCATCGGCATGACCGGCTTCGGCGCCTCGGGCACCATCGAGCAGCTCTATCCGCATTTCGGCATTACGGCGGAAGCTGCGGCGAAAGCAGTGGAAGCGCGCCTGCACGGCAAGTGAGTCACTGCATGTCGCTGGAAAGCACAGCGGTTTTGAGCGACATATGGAAGCAGGAAGGCCCCGGTCCGGCGAAATCATTCAATGGGTTGTGTCGAGCTGGGCTAACCTAATCGATTTAAATTCGGGTATCCTCGGCTGGATTCTTTGTCCGTCCCCCGTTATGAAGCTGCGGACCCATCCGCTTTCCGGCCCCCTAGGGAGAGAAAAATGACCGTCAGAGTTGCCATCAACGGATTTGGCCGCATCGGCCGCAACATCCTGCGCGCGATCCACGAATCCGGCCGCAAGGACATCGACGTCGTCGCCGTCAATGACCTCGGCCCGGTCGAGACCAATGCGCACCTTTTGCGCTACGACAGCGTGCATGGCCGCTTCCCGCATGAGGTGACGGTCGATGGCGACCAGATCTCCGTCGGCGCGGAGAAGTTCAAGGTCACCGCCATCAAGGATCCGACCCAGCTGCCCTGGAAGGAGCTCGGCGTCGACATCGCGCTCGAATGCACCGGCATCTTCACCGCCCGCGACAAGGCCGCCGCGCATCTGACCGCCGGCGCCAAGCGCGTCATCGTCTCGGCTCCGTCCGACGGCGCCGACCTGACGGTCGTCTACGGCATCAACCACGACAAGCTGACCAAGGACCACGTCGTCATCTCGAACGCGTCCTGCACCACCAACTGCCTGGCGCCGCTGGCCGCCGTGCTGCACGAGACCGTCGGCATCGAAAAGGGCATGATGACGACGATCCACTCCTACACCGGCGACCAGCCGACGCTGGACACCATGCACAAGGACCTCTACCGCGCCCGCGCGGCGGCGCTGTCGCAGATCCCGACCTCGACCGGTGCTGCCAAGGCGATCGGCCTGGTGCTGCCCGACCTCAAGGGCAAGCTCGACGGCATCTCGATCCGCGTGCCGACCCCGAACGTCTCGGTGGTCGACTTCAAGTTCATCGCCAAGCGCTCGACCACCGTGCAGGAGATCAACGAGGCGCTGATCGCCGCCTCCCAGGGCAAGCTGAAGGGCGTGCTCTCGGTCACCCATCACCCGAACGTGTCGATCGACTTCAACCACGATCCGCACTCCTCGATCGCGGCGCTCGACCAGACCAAGGTCATGGACGGCAACTTCGTCTCGGTGCTCTCCTGGTACGACAACGAATGGGGCTTCTCCAACCGCATGGGCGACACGGCTGTCGCCTTCGGCAAGACCATCGCCTGAACGCGGGCTTTCTTTTGATCGCGTGAAACGCCCGGCTTCGGCCGGGCGTTTTCGTTCCATATCAGCGGCATGGGGCAAAAAACCACGCCGCCGCCTTGCACTGGTCATGTCTTCGCCCCACTCTGCCGTAAAGCGGGAGGGAGCGGATTTGAGGGGCAATTCCGGATGGAGCATGCGATCTATCTTGTGACGCTGGTCGGCACGGCGCTCGTCGTTGCCGCCGCGTTTTCGAGCCTGATCGCCTTTCGCTTCGGCGCGCCCCTGCTGCTCCTCTTTCTCTGCATCGGCCTTGCCACCGGCGTCGATGGGCTGGGCATCGAATTCGACAATGCGCGCCTGGCTTATTTTGCCGGCTCACTGGCGCTGGCCGTCATCCTGTTCGATTCCGGTTTCGGCACGCCGCTCAACGCCTTGCGCCAGGCTGCCGGACCGGCGCTGTCGCTGGCCACTGTCGGCGTGGTCCTGACCACGGGTATTTTCGGCGTCGCGGCCTACTATCTGCTCAATCTCAGCTCGCTGGAATCCTCGCTGCTTGGCGCCGCCGTCGCCTCGACCGACGCGGCGGCGGTGTTCTTCCTGCTGCGCGCCGGCGAAATCCATTTGCGCGAGCGCGTGCGCTCCACCCTCGAGGTCGAATCCGGCACCAACGACCCGATCGCCATCTTCCTGACCATCACTCTGGTCGAGATCATTGCGGCTCACGCCAACCCGGAGGCGAACGTTCTCGCCATCAATCTGGCAGTCGGCTTCCTCATCAATATGGGGCTTGGCGCCGTCATCGGCGTGCTCGGCGGCATGGCAATCGTGCGCCTCGTCGAGCGACTGAACCTCGACCACGGGCTGCTGCCGATCTTCGTGCTGACGCTCTCGCTGATGGTCTTCGCCGCAGCCGGCGCCGTCGGCGGCTCGGGCTTCCTCGCGGTCTACCTCGCCGGCCTCGTCGCCGGCAATTCCGACATCCGCGCCGTCACCATCCTCAAGCGCTTCCAGGACGGCATGTCGTGGCTGGCGCAGATCATCATGTTCCTCATCCTCGGCCTGTTCGCCACGCCGTCGCAGTTCCCGGCGATCCTGGCGCCGGCGATCATGCTGGGCCTGTTCCTGATCTTCGTGGCGCGGCCTTTAGCCGTCTGGCTGTGCCTTATCCCGTTCCGCCTGCCGCGCCCGGAGGTCGCCTTCGTCTCCTGGGTCGGCCTGCGCGGCGCGGTCTCGATCCTGCTTGCCATCACGCCGCTGCTCGGCGGTCTCGAGCAAGGACGTCTGATCTTCAATGTCGCCTTCATCATCGTGCTTGTGTCGCTGGTGGTCCAGGGCTGGACCGTCGGTCCGCTGGCGCGCCGCCTCGGCCTGATCGTGCCGGCGCGGCTCGGACCGCTCGACAAGGTCGAGCTCGAACTTCCGGGCTCAGCGCATCATGAGCTGCTCGCCTATCGCGTGGCGCCCGGCAGCCCGGTGGCGCGCGGCGAGCGCATCCCGCGCTGGGCGAGGCCGTCGCTGGTGCTGCGCGACGGCCGCTCCATGCGCTTCCAGGACATGGGCCGGCTGACCGCCGGCGATCAGGTCTACATCTTCGTGCCGGACCGCTATCCGCGCCTGCTCGACAAGCTCTTCGCCAGCCGCGCCGTGGTCGACCCCGAGGATGCGGACTTCTTCGGCGCATTCGCCCTCGATCCGGCCCGCTCCGCGGGAGAGCTGGAAGCCGCCTACGCGCCGGGTCTCACCGAGGCCGAGCAGAAGCTCACCGTCGCAGCACTGGTCACGGAGCGGCTCGGCGGCCACGCCGAATATGCCGACCGCGTGATGATCGGTCCGATCGAGCTGATCGTGCGCGATGTCGACGAGAAGGGCAGGATCACTGGCCTTGGCCTGTCCTTCGAGCCGACCGCGCCGGTGGCGCGCGTGCCGGTTTTCCTGAGCGCCGGCGAGATCGCCGACCGCGTCGCCGCCTTCATTCGCAACTGGCGCAAACCGGCGGAAAAGCAGGCCGCCGGGGACGCGCCAAACGACACGGCGGCGCCCGAACCAGATGGACAAAAGGCAACCAGCGAAAGCTGATGTCTCACTGCGACATTATTTTTGCGCGCACGCCCTAACGCAGACCTTGCATCGTCCCCGCTGCCGGGTAAGGTCGCCGCGTTTTTTCGAGGGAAAGGAACGACCATGGCCGGCTTCAAGACACTCGACGATATCGGCGCCGTCAGCGGCAAGCGCGTCCTGGTGCGCGTCGACCTCAATGTGCCGGTAGCCGACGGCAAGGTGACCGACGCCACGCGCATCGAGCGCATCGCGCCGACCATTTCCGAGCTCTCCGGCAAAGGCGCCAGGGTCATCCTGCTCGCGCATTTCGGCCGGCCCAAGGACGGCCCGTCGGCCGAATTCTCGCTGGAGCCGATCGCCCGGGCGACGGCCGAGGTGCTCGGCCGCCCGGTCGGTTTCGCCTCCGACTGTATCGGCGACAAGGCCGCGGAAGCGGTCGCGGCCATGAAGGACGGCGATGTGCTGCTCCTGGAAAACACCCGCTTCTACAAGGCCGAGGAGAAGAACGAGCCGGCCTTCACCGAAAAGCTCGCCGCCAATGGCGACATCTATGTCAACGACGCCTTTTCCGCCGCGCACCGGGCGCATGCATCGACCGAAGGTCTGGCGCACCGGCTGCCCGCCTATGCCGGACGCACCATGCAGGCCGAGCTCGATGCGCTGGAAAAGGGCCTCGGCAATCCGGTGCGGCCGGTCGTCGCCATTGTCGGCGGCGCCAAGGTCTCGACCAAGATCGATCTCCTGATGAATCTGGTGAAGAAGGTCGATGCGCTGGTCATCGGCGGCGGCATGGCCAATACCTTCCTCGCCGCGCGTGGCACCGATGTCGGCAAATCGCTGTGCGAGCATGACCTTGCCGGCACCGCCAAGCAGATCATGATCGAGGCGGCCGAAGCCGGCTGCGCCATCATCCTGCCCGCCGACGGCGTCGTCGCGAAAGAATTCAAGGCGGGTGCTGCGAGTGAAACCGTCGCTATCGAGGCCGTGCCGGCCGATGGCATGATCCTCGATGTCGGCGCAAAGACCGTCAAGAGCGTCACCGACTGGATCGACCGCGCCGCGACTCTGGTGTGGAACGGCCCGCTCGGCGCCTTCGAGATCGAGCCCTTCGACCATGCCACGGTAGCGGCGGCGAAGCACGCCGCTGCCCGCACCAGGGAAGGCAAGCTGGTTTCGGTCGCCGGCGGCGGCGACACGGTGGCGGCGCTCAACCATGCCGGCGTCGCCGACGATTTTACCTATGTCTCTACCGCCGGCGGCGCCTTCCTCGAATGGATGGAAGGCAAGCCGCTGCCCGGCGTCGAGGTGCTGAAGCGCTGAGTCGTTCAAGACTCGGCGAGTGGGCGCAGGAATCTAGGGCACGGGCTCATTAGCACGCAACCAGACGCGGATTGATGCGAGCTTGACGAAGGCCAGGTAGTTGGCCGCGAGTTTGTCGTATCGGGTCGCAACACACCGACATTGCTTGATCTTGTTGAAGAACCGTTCGATCAGGTTGCGCGCGCGATACAGATACGAGCTGAAGCAAATCGGGTCTTTGCGATTGCGTTTCGGCGGAAGGTTCGCCCATGCGCCTTGCTGACGGGCAAGCTCCCTGATCCAGTCCGCGTCGTATCCCCGATCCGTGAGCAGCATCGTTCCTGGAAGCAAGGGGCTGAGAAGGACCGAACACAGCCGATTGTCATGCGCCTCACCCGGCGTGAGGGCGAGGTGGACCGGCAGACCATTGGAGTTAACGACCGCATGAATCTTGCTGGTGAGGCCACCGCGTGAGCGACCCATATCTTGCTGAGTGTTGTCTGCGATACAGGCTCCGTGCTGGTGCACGCGCACGACGGAGGTATCGATCATCTGCACCGCCGCGTCACGACCGGCCGCCAGTGCATCCATGATCCGGTCCCAGACGCCAGCCCGCCGCCACCGAACGAAGCGATTGTAACAAGTCGTGCGGGGACCGTAGTTCTCCGGCAGGTCGCGCCAAGGGGCACCTGAACGCAGGACCCAAAAGATGCCATTGAGCACGCGACGGTCATTTACGCGCCGAACGCCGCGCGGCTTGTTCGGCAGCAACGGTCTGATGGCGGTCCATTCGCAATCGCTGAGTTCGTAGCGCGTGATTCGAAGCTCCGGTTTTGGAGCTTGAATCACGTCTCGGGCAGCGCCATCAACCCGCCAAGACTTATAGCCTTGCCGCTAATGCTTTGAATTTACTTCCGCTTTCGGCGGCATAGCGGACTTGGCCGGACTTGCCACTGGCTCGACCCGGTCGCGAATGACCCCTAGCAGACATGACGCGTAGCAGCCTGACTTCGCTCTGGGACCACTGGTTGCGGCCAGGCGCGGCAGTGCTATCTTGTCATCAACCAGGCTCTGCAAGGGAGCCCCGGTGACCAACTGGGGCACTATCGAGTGGTGGAGAACTCCGTTCAGCGCCGTCTGGCTGCCATCCTTGCAGCCGATGTAGTCGGTTACAGTCGCCTCATGGGCGTGGACGAGGACGGCACTCTGACGGTCGTGAGGAACCTCCGCGCCGAAGTGATCGAAACTAGGATCGCCGAGCACCAAGGTCGGCTGTTTAAGTCTATGGGGGATGGCTTTCTCGCGGAATTCCCCAGCGTCGTGAAGGCCGTGGCCTGCGCAGTTGCATTACAGAAGGATATGGCAGCACGGAACGCAGAGCTGCCAGAGGACCGAGCCATCCAACTCCGCATTGGCGTCAACTTGGGGGATGTGATTGCTGAGGATGGCGATGTTTTCGGTGAAGGCGTGAACGTCGCTGCGCGGATCGAGGGACTTGCCCCGGCGGGCGGCATTGCAGTCACCGGCATGGTTCATGACAACGTAGGAAGTCGCCTTGATCTCTCGTTTGAAGACATGGGTGAGCAGCAACTCAAGAATATCGCCCAGCCGGTCCGGGTCTATCGTCTGGGAGCTCCCTCAGGAACATCGGTGCGACCAACAGCGGTAGAACGAATCAAACCGTCCATAGCAGTACTGCCATTTACCAACATGAGTGGTGATCCCGGGCAACAGTACATTTCCGACGGGATCACCGAGGATATCATTACCGAACTCGCCCGCTTTCACGGCCTGTCCGTAGTAGCTCGCCACGCGTCGTTTCATTTTGCCAACAAAGGAAAAAGTCCTATCGAAGTAGCGCGGGAACTGGGCGTTGCCTATGTAGTTGAGGGTAGTCTACGCAAATTGGGCGGCCGAATACGCATCACAGCCCAACTGGTTGATGCCAGAACCGGCAATCACATCTGGGCCGACCGCTACGATCGCGATGCGCAGGATATCTTCGCTATCCAGGACCTTGTTGTGGCCGCAATCGTAACAATGCTGGAGGGCCGTATGCACGCTGCAGAAGCAGCAAAAGCCCGTGCAAAACCAACTACTAACTGGTCGGCTTATGACTGTCTGTTACAAGGCCGCGATCTATGTGACCATCAGCGTGATGCCGAAGCCGTACCCCTACTTGAGCGCGCAATTGCCGTCGATCCGCATTTTGCACTTGCCCATGCCTGGCTGGCGATAGCTCTTACCATGAGCAATGTCATTCTGCTCGATGACGATCAGATGGCCAAGGCTGAGAGCGCTTCGAAACAAGCGCTGGAACTAGATACCAACGACGCCACGTCTCATTGGGCAAGAGCGCTCTACTACCTTTGGACAGGCGACCATGACCGTTCACGCTTCCATTTTGACAGGGCGCTGACACTCAATCCGGCCGATATACAGATTAAGGGCGACTACGCGAACTGGCAGCGCGCCAGTGGCAGGCCGGCCGATGCGTTGGCCACAATCGATGCCGCCATAGGCTTGGGTCCCTTCGTGCCCGATTGGTTTGCAGCGGTTCGCGGCCTGACGCTCTTTGACCTCGGTCGATATGCTGACGCAGTCGAAGCGCTCGAGAGTGTCCCTGTACAACGCTCCAGTGGCTTATTGTACCTAGCCGCTGCGCGCGCGCAATTAGGCGACTTAACTGGTGCACGTGAGGTGATCGCCGAGGTGAAGCTGGTGAAACCGGATTTATCGCTTCGGAATGTGATCCAGGTACTGCACTACGCACGCCCTGAAGCTCAGCAACACTTGATTGATGCCCTGCGGAAGGCGGGGCTGCCGGAGCAGTATGTGCGCCCCTTACGAGCAAGTTGAGTTAACTTCTGCTTGTGGCCCATTGCTTCTTTCAGCTGCGCTGCAAACGTTGGTCGCTTTCGGTGCATAGCGGACGCCGGCAAGTCGTCCGCCCGGCTGATTTATGGGTTCACGGCCTAGTTTCCTCGACACAGGACACTGAAAGATTGCCGTTTGTCGGTGGGCAAGATTTTCACCGTTCATTTCCGTGAAATCAGCGCAAACGCTGGGGATTGGCTGAAGCCCCCGCAGCCTCGTCATCCCAGGGCGAAGCAGCCGCGAAGCGGCGTCGCGGAGACCATGGGATCCATGCCGAGACCTTGATCGAAGGCTGCAGCGGAGCAGAATTCTGCACCGCAGCAGCGCTCCAAAGTCACGGCATGGATCCTCGGGTCTGCGCTGCGTCGCTGCGCTCCTTGCTCCGCCCGTGGATGACGACGGAGGACTTTTCAGCCAATCACCAAGGCATGCCGCATGCTAACGCGGACATAGCCGACCGATCAAATTTCCCGTGCTCGAGAACTAAGACTTTCAATCGATTCGAGCTTTCCGGTGTCATTCCTTTGGCGGTAGTGTTCTGCTAGGCGCGGAATACAACCGTCAAGGAGAGCACCATGAGCGAACGTCTCGAAGACATTGCCGCCGCGATCGTAGCCGATGGCAAGGGCCTTTTGGCCGCCGATGAGAGCTCCGGCACCATCAAGAAGCGCTTCGACGTCATCGGCGTGGAATCGACAGCCGACAGCCGGCGCGATTACCGCGAGATGATGTTCCGCGCCAAGGAGGCGATGACCAAGTACATTTCCGGTGTCATCCTCTATGACGAGACCATCCGCCAGAAGGCAGCCGACGGCACGCCGCTGGTCGACATCATCAAAGCCTCGGGCGCCATTCCGGGCATCAAGGTCGATCTCGGCGCCAAGCCTCTCGCCGGCTTTCCCGGCGACACCGTCACCGAGGGCCTCGACGGCCTGCGCGAGCGGCTGGCGGACTATTGCAAGCTCGGCGCCCGTTTCGCCAAATGGCGCGCGGTGATCGACATCGACACCGCCAAGGGCGTGCCTTCGATGACGTCGATCGGTTCGAACGCGCATGCTTTAGCCCGCTATGCAGCGCTCTGCCAGGAGGCCGGCATCGTGCCGATCGTCGAGCCGGAAGTCCTGATGGACGGCGCCCACGACATCGACACCTGCTACAAGATCAGCAAGTCGATGCTGCTGAAGCTCTATAGCGAGCTTTATGCGGCGCGCGTCGTGCTGGAAGGCACCATCCTCAAGCCGAACATGGTCCTCTCCGGCAAGAAATCGGGCAAGACCGACAGCCCTGAAGAGGTAGCCGAGAAGACGATTAAATTGTTCCGCGAGACCGTGCCGGCGGCCGTGCCCGGCATCGCCTTCCTGTCCGGTGGCCAGGACGACGAAGAGGCGACGGCCAACCTCAACGCCATCAACGCCATCGGCCCGCACCCGTGGAAGCTCTCCTTCTCCTACGGCCGGGCCTTGCAGGCGGCCGCGCAGAAGGCCTGGAGCGGCAAGGCGTCGAACGTCGCCGCCGGCCAGGCAGCCTTCATCCACCGCGCCCACATGAACCATCTGGCGGCGCTCGGGAAATGGAAGCCGGCGCTGGAAAAGGCCGCCTGACACGGTTTCTTCAGTAGCGACGAAAACCCGGGCCCCCAGCCCGGGTTTTGTTTTTCGCGGCCGCCATCCCCACTTTGAGGCTGCGTCGGAAAACGACGCCGGCCATGTCGGATCGCGCCGATGTCGAACGTCCTTGGCAGGAGAGGACAGGAGATAGTCATGCATCGCAATGCCGTCGTTTCGCGGGAGGACTGGTTCGAGGCGCACAGAAAGCACCTCGAGCGCGAAAAGGAGCTGACGCGGTTTCGCGACCGCATCGCCGCCGAGCGGCGGCAACTGCCCTGGCTCAAGCTGCGCAAGGACTATGTCTTCGAAAGCGAGCAGGGACCGAAACGATTTGGAGAACTGTTCGCCGGCAAGAGCCAGCTGATCGTCTACCATTTCATGATGACGCCGGGGTCCGATCATCGCTGCGAGGGCTGCTCGTTCCTGGCCGACCACATCGACGGCGCCGACCAGCATCTCAGGCACCACGACGTGTCGCTGGTCGTCGTTTCGCGGGCGCCGCTGGCCGAACTCCTGCCCTACAAGCAGCGCATGGGCTGGAAATTCGACTGGGTGTCGTCCTATGCGTCGGACTTCAACTTCGACCTGCAGGTCTCCTTCACCGACAGGCAGATCGCGGCGGGCGAGACGATCTACAATTTCGAGAAACGTCCGCTGCGATCGAAGGACCTTCCCGGCACCAGCGTCTTCTATCGCGACGAAAACGGCGACATCTTTCTCACCTTCATGTCGCGCGCCCGCGGCGGCGATGCGCTGATCGGCGCCTACCACTATCTCGACATGACGCCGAAGGGCCGCGACGAGGCCGGCCCTTATCACGGCCTTATGGACTGGGTGCGGCTGCACGACGAATATCAGGACAGGATCAAGGATCGGCCGGACTGCTGCGAGTGACCGGCTCGTTCACCTCGGCCGAAACATGCGCCAGAGCAATTCCAGGAAAAGTGTGAAACGGTTGCGCTCGGCGCCCTCGCCGCAGCCTTCCGTCCGGGCTTGCGTCAAAATAAAGAGATAGAGCGGTTTGCCGTTCCATGAAACGGCGAACCGCTCTATGGCTTTCCGCCATTCAATGGATTTGCCATGCAGCGACTGCTAGCTCTCCTCACCTGGCTCGCCTTCCCGGTCTATGTCTGGCAGGGCCTTGGCGTGCGCCGCCGCACCAGCCGCATGCTGCCGGCGCGCGGGCCAGTCCTGCACGAGATCGCCGGCAAGGCGCCGGCAATCGCATTGCTGGTCTTGGGCGATTCTTCCGCGGCATCCGTGGGCATCGAGCAATCGGAATACGGGCTCGCCGCGCAGCTTGCCGGCCTGATTGCGGAGCGCACCGGCCATGCCGTGCGCTGGCGCGCCGCCGGCTTCAACTCGGCGACGTCGGGGCAGATCCGGGATTATGTCCTGCCCAACCTGTCGGCGAATCCCTGGACGCATATCGTGCTTGCCGTCGGCACCAACGACACCAAGAACTTCCATTCCGTGCCGCGCTTCAAGAAGGAGTTCGGCGGCCTGCTTTACGCGTTGCGCGCCAAATGGCCGGAAGCGCGTGTGGTCTGGTCGCCGGTGCTCGAATTCACCCGTGCCCCGGCAATGCCGCCGCTGCTCGGCAAGATCCTCGAAATCCGCGCTATCGCGATGAACCGGATGGGCGTGCGCCTCTGCAACGAACGCGGCGCCGTTCCCGCCGCGCGCCTGCCGATCACCAATCCCGAAGCCGGCTTTGCGTCCGATGGCTTCCATGCCTCGGAAGCGGGCTATCGCGCCTGGGCGGAGCATCTGGCGGATTTGGTGCTCGACGACCAGAACCTCAGTCCGGTTTGAGGATCCTCAGGCCCAATGGCCCAGCACAGCGGCAAGCGAGATCGCGGCCATGGCAAGCAGCGCCAGCTTCCAGAAGTCGCCCCGACGCTTCAGCCCGGGCCAGCCCAGCGGCTTGATGATCTGGATGAGCATGATGCCGATGATGACAAGGGCAAGAAGTTTCGTCATGCCGCCTTTGACCAGCATCGGCGGCGGCTGTCAAAGCGGTTCTTGACGCTTCCGACAGCCGCATTGCTCCTGACAGACAACCGGTAACCCAAGGCTGCGCCAATCTTTCCGACGCCTGCTCCGACGGCCTGCCAAGCTCCTGACAGACTGCTGTCAGCAGGGGTGTGAGATACTCCTCTCATCGAAAAAGAGGAGCCTGGCCATGAACGGTTTTACCATCCTGCGCAGTGTACAGAACTATGTCGGCAAGATCCGCACCGTGCGGAACGAGATCCGCACCCAGCGTTTCCTGAACACTTTGCCGGCGGATATCCGCAAGGACATCGGCTGGCCGGACCTTTATGACGGCCGCATGCGTAAGAACTGAAATTTTTCGGCGTACGACTTGGATAGCGGCCGTGTCGCGCCCAGATGTAATGTCGGTTGAATTACCGGGTTTCAGGAAAGAAGCCGTTGTTCCGTGGCGGATTCCTGTCAGCCTCCTGACAGTATGTTGTCAGGAGGCCTGCGTTATTGAAGCAGCCTCGAACCTGCGGGAACCGGTTTGGGGACCGCGGCATGCATAGAACCGAGATCAAGGGGTCACACGATGCGCCGCGCCGACAGGCTATTCCAGATCGTACAGCATTTGCGCGGCGGCCGGTTGGTCACGGCGCAGAAGCTCGGCACGTGGCTCGAGGTTTCCGAGCGGACCATCTACCGCGACATAGCCGACTTGCAATCGACCGGCGTGCCGATCGACGGCGAGGCGGGTGTCGGCTACATGATGAGGGAGGGTTTCGACCTTCCGCCGCTGATGTTCACGCGTGACGAGATCGTGGCGCTGGTCGCCGGCGCCCGCATGGTGCGCGCCTTCGGCGGCGCTGCTATGGCGAGGGCCGCCGACGAAGCGCTGGTCAAGATCGGCGCCGTGCTGCCCGATACGGAAAAGGACCGCATAGCACGCACCGAGATCCACACGCCGATGTGGGTGGTGAGCGACGCGGCGCGGGAAGCGATCGACCTGATCGAACGCGCCATCGAGAAGCGGCAGGTTCTGACCATCGACTATTCGGATGAGGCCGGCCGCGGCACCGCCCGCGACATCAGGCCATTGGGACTTTGGTTCTGGGGCAAGGTGTGGACTCTGGTCGCCTGGTGCGAGATGCGCGACGATTTTCGCGCCTTCCGCATCGACCGCATCGCCTCGGTTGTCATCGCCGGTCGCATCTACAAGCCGGAGCGCGGCAAGCAGCTCGCCGACTTCTACCGCGCCGTGGAGCGCAGCGAGGACTACGGCATGGCGCCCGACCGCGCGGCACGGACGTGACTTCCGCTTTCTCCTTCTCCCCTTGTGGGAGAAGGTGGATCGGCGCTTTAGCGCCGAGACGGATGAGGGGTGTTCCAGCGGAGTGAGACGCTGGCTTTCCCTGGAGCACCCCTCATCCGTCGCCTGCGGCGACACCTTCTCCCACAAGGGGAGAAGGTAAGGCAGCGCCCTTACTCCTCTTCCTCGTCTTCTTTCTTGTCCTTCGACTTCAGCGCCGAAAGCTTGGCGAACACGGCATTGGCATCCAGTTCCTGGTCCTCGTCCTTCGGCTTTTCCGGGGCCGGCACCAGCCGCTCGGTCAGCGCCGCCGGCAGCAACGTATCGCCGGCAACCGGCTGCGCCTGCTCGCGGCCGCGCGAGGCGCGGTTGACTTCGAGGTCGAGGTCGATCTGCGAGGTCAGGCCGAGGGTCACCGGATCCATCGGCTGCAGATTGGCCGAGTTCCAGTGCTTGCGCTCGCGGATCTGCTCGATCGTCGATTTGGTGGTGCCCACGAGACGGGCAATCTGCGCGTCCTTGAGCTCGGGATGGTTGCGCACCAGCCACAGGATTGCGTTCGGACGGTCCTGCCGCTTCGACAGCGGCGTGTAGCGGGGACCCTTGCGCTTCGTTTCCGGCACCCGCACCTTGGGGTCGGACAGCTTCAGCCGGTGGTTCGGGTCCTTCTCGCCGCGCGCGATCTCGTCGCGGGTGAGCTGGCCGGTCATGATCGGGTCCATGCCCTTGATCCCCTGCGCCGACTCGCCGTCGGCGATCGCTTTGACCTCCAGCGGATGCAGCCCGCAGAACTGCGCGATCTGCTCGAAGGAGAGCGCGGTGTTGTCGACCAGCCAGACGGCGGTCGCCTTGGGCATCAGCAGCGTATTGGCCATGTTAAAAATCCTTCTCGTTCGCCCGCGTTCCCGCGCGGGCGGTGGTTTTAGAGCCACCAAAATGGGAAATTCGCGGCCTGTATAAACGCTCCGTCACGATTTCGCAATGTTTTTGGGGAGGAGCGGCCTAGCGCATGACCCCGAAAATCGGAATCGATTTTCGGAAAGGATCATGCGCAAGATCAAAAGTGCTACAGCGTCCTTTGCGCGTCCGAAAGGACGCGCGGCGCTGTGGTGCATGTCGCCCAAAAGTGTGCAGCGGTTTTGGGAGAACGACATGCACAAAACAAAAAACCCACAGCGCGTCGCTCGAATTCGTTTCGAGCGGCGCGCTGTGGGCTCCAAAAGACAAAACCCGCTGGACGAGGTCCAGCGGGTTCGGAACCGGAGACGAGCAAGCGTCTGCGACGGCTCTGGCTTCGAGGTCGCAGCCCGGCTTGCGCCGGGTCGCGCTTGAAATCAAAGAGCCTGGCGGGCGATACGCTCGATGTCGGCGCGGTTGATGCCGAGGTCGTTCAACTGGCGGGCGTTCAGCTTGTTCAGCTCACGCACGGTTTCGTTGTACAGGCGCCAGTTGCGGAAAGCGCGGATCGGGTTCATTTCAGTCCTCCATTCGTGGGGTCAGTTGTTTCGATGCCGCGTAGATAGGCATCGCTGCCCAGAAATTGAACGGACGCTTTTGCATGGCGGCAATGCATTTGTTGCAATGCAGCATTAGTAAAGGGAGTAGGGGAGTAGGGCAGTAAGGGAGTAGGATAGTGGGGCCACTGGCCCCGCCTCACCCTACTCCCTACCCCCTACCCCCTACTCCGCTACTCCCCTACTCCCCTACTGCCCTACTCCCCCACATCGAGCACGATCTTGCCGATATGCTCGCCCTCCTCCATCCGCTCATGCGCTCGCCAGGCTTCCGTCAGCGGGAAGATCATGTCCATGACCGGAGCAACCTTACGGGTGCCGAGCAATGGCCAGACCTGAGCCTCGAGCGCGGCCGCGATGGCCGCCTTGAATTCGACGGTGCGCGGGCGCAGCGTCGAACCGGTATGGACAAGGCGTTTGACCATGAGCTTTGCGAAGTCGGCGCTTGCGACAGCGCCGGCCTGCACCGCGATCTGGACGATGCGCCCTTCGATCGCCGCCGCATCGTAGTTGCGCGCCACATAGTCGCCGCCCACCATGTCGAGGATGACGTCGGCGCCCTTGCCCCCGGTTGCGTCCTTGACTTCGGCGACGAAGTCCTGCTCCCGGTAGTTGATCGCCCGGTCGGCGCCGAGCTTCAGGCAGGCGTCGCACTTCTCCTTGCTGCCGGCCGTGGTGACGACATAGGCGCCGAACGCCGAGGCCAGTTGGATGGCCGTGGTGCCGATGCCGGACGAGCCGCCATGGACGAGCAGCGTCTCGCCCTTCTTCAACCCGCCGCGCTCGAACACATTGTGCCAGACGGTGAAGTAGTTCTCCGGCACGGCGGCGGCTTCCGAATAGGTGAAGCCGGCCGGGATCGGCAGCACGCTGCCGGCGTGGACCTTGACATATTCGGCATAGCCGCCGCCGGGCGTCAGCGCGCAGACCCGGTCGCCGATGCGCCAGCGCGATATCTCGTCGCCGAGCACGGCCACTTCGCCGGCCACCTCGAGACCCGGCAGGTCCGAGGCGCCAGGCGGCGGCGGATAGACGCCCTTGCGCTGCTGCACGTCCGGCCGGTTGACGCCGGCGGCGTGCACGCGAATGAGGATTTCGCCGGGACCTGGCGTGGGCACGTCGCGCGTCTCGGGCTTCAGCACCCTGGGGCCGCCCGGCTGCGAGATCGCGATGGCCGTCATCTTCGCCGGAATCTTCTGTCCGCTTGCCATGGTGTCCCGTCTCCTTGTGCCGTTGGCCGGCTATTTGCATCGGCGCCCTTGCCCTATGTATGCTGATTGCCAAATCAGGCAAATGGCCAAGTGAGGGAGGAGCGACGATGGCGATCTTCGACGACGAACCCAAGAAGAAGCCGCGCCCGCACGAGATCGGCCAGGATCTCTCGCTGCTGTCCGTCGACGAATTGTCCGAGCGCATTGCCCTGCTGCGCGATGAAATCGCCAGGCTGGAAGCCGAGCGGACAGCCAAGGGCACTACCAAATCAGCTGCCGAGGCGCTGTTTCGCCGCGGATAATCCCGGCGTCGTGCCCGTCTGCCCCGGAAAAGCCTGAAAGCGACTGCCAGACCTTCGCTCCGAAACAGACCTGCGCTTCGAAATTTCCAGCCGGATCAGCCCATGTTCGCAACCTACCGACCGATCCTCTCGTTGCTGCGCGGCACCGCGTTCCTGCTGGCGGCGTCGGGCCTGCACGGCCTGCTGCTGCCGCTGCGCGGGCAAGTGGAGGGATTCTCGACCGCCTCGCTCGGCCTGATGGGCACGGCCTGGGCCGGCGGCTTCGTCACCGGCTGCTTCTTCGCGCCGCGCCTTGTTCGCCGCGCCGGCCATGTCAGGGCGTTCGGCGCCTTTGCCGCCTCGGGGGCGATCATCGCGCTGCTTACCGGTCTCATCATCGACGAGTATTTCTGGATCCTGCTGCGCGCCTTCACCGGCTTCACCATGGCCGGCGCCTTCATGGTCATCGAAAGCTGGCTCAACGAAAAGGCCACCAACGAGAACCGCGGCACCGTCTTCGGCCTCTATATGATGGTCACCTATGCCTCGATCATGGGCGGCCAGATGATCGTCGCCGGCGGCGACGTGAAATCGGCCTCGCTGTTCATGATCACCGGCATCCTGTTCTGCCTGTCGCTCATTCCGACCGCCGTCTCGACGCAGTCGCATCCGAAGCCGCTGCAGGACGTCAAGCTCGACGTCAAAGGACTCTATGCCAATTCGCCGGTCTCGGCGGTGGCCTGCCTTCTGATCGGCATCGCCAATGGCGCCTGGGGTACGCTCGGCGCCGTCTATGGCGCCCGTATCGGCATCTCCACCGCCGAGATCGCGCTGATGATGAGCCTGGTGGTTGTCGCCGGCGCGGCCATGCAGCTTCCCGCGGGGCGGCTTTCCGACACGACGGACCGCCGCTTCGTGCTCGCCGGCGCCGCCTTCGGCGCGGCGCTCTTCGCGGTGCTGATCTTCCTGATCGAGCCGCATTCGGGCGTCTTCGTCATCGTGCTGACCGCCTCCTATGGCGCCTTCGCCTACACGCTCTACTCGATCGCCGTCGCGCATGCCAATGACCACGCGCGGTCGGAGGATTTCGTCAAGGTTTCGGGTGGCCTGCTTCTGCTCTACGGCTTCGGCACGATGATCGGACCGCTGCTTGCGGCCGCCCTGATGGGCTGGCTGCGGCCGGAAGGCCTCTTCCTTGCAACCGCGCTCGCCCATCTCGCTCTCACCGGCTACACGCTGCTGCGCATCCGCGCCCGCGCGCCGGTTCCGATCGAAAACCGCGATGCCTTCAAGACGCAACCGGCCGATCGTGCGGTCACACCGGAAGCCTTGCGGCTCGATCCGCGCACAAAGGTTGAAACCGACAGTTGAGATTTGGAGAACTTTGCCCCACAAATAAGGCATGATGTTTTCCGACGCCTTCGTGGCGATAGCCGATCCCAACCGGCGCTATCTCTTGGAAGAGCTCCGGCGCGGTCCCAAGACGGTGAACGAATTGGCGGCCGGGTTGCCCGTTTCACGCCCGGCCGTTTCCCAGCATCTGAAGGTCCTGCTCGACGCCGGCCTGGTCAAGGCCAGGGCGGAGGGCACCAGACGCGTCTACGCCGTCAGCAGCGCCGGCTTCCTCAGGCTCAACGTCTGGCTCGACCAGTTCTGGGAACTGTCGCCTGGAGAGTGATCGCTGGCCACCAGCCGGAGGCCTCAGTTCGCTGCCTGCAGCGCCGCCCCAAGCGCGTCGAGCAGTTCGCCCGTGCCATGCTCGCGTGTGCCCGGCTTATCGTGGCCGTCGAAGAAGGCTCCCTGCTCTGTCAGGATAAGTCGCATACCCTTGCCTTCCGCGATGAGCTCGATCGTCGCAAGCGACACCGAGACCCGGGTTTTGCCGAACAACAGCTCGTAGCTGTAGACGATGCGCCGGTTCGGCACGATGTCCTGGTAGACCGCGTTGTAGAAATGCATCTGCCCGTCGCTCGGGCAGCCGGCATTCACCTCCTTGCCGCCAACGCGGAAGTCCATCTCATGCCGGTTGGGCTGCGGATTGTCCGGATCGACAAACCAGCGCTTCTTGGCCGCCGGATCGCTCAGCGCGAAATAGACCTTTTCGGGCGCCGCCGGATAGACGCGCTCGATGACAAAGGTGGAGTGGACGACGGATCGTTCGGTCATGACATATCCCTCAGGTTTCTAGCTTGGTTTCCGAAAGATATTCGCCAAGCCGGTCGAGCCGGCGCTCCCAGGCGAGACGCCGCTCGTTGATCCAGTGCTCGGCGGCCCTGAGCGCCTTCGGCTCGATCCGGCAGGTGCGCACCCGGCCAAGCTTCTCGGTGCTCACCAGGCCGCTCGCCTCGAGGACGTTGAGATGCTGGACGACGGCCGACAGCGACATCGCCAGCGGCTCCGCCAGCTGACTGACCGAGGCCGGTCCGCGTGACAGCCGTTCCACCATCTGGCGCCGCGCGGGATCCGCGAGCGCCTGGAACATCAGGTCGAGCTGGGCGGGATCGTGCAGCATCTCGCTCTAACCGTTGTTGTAGGGGAAGAACTTGAAATAGGGCTGCGCCTCCTCGATCACGCGGGCGAAGGTGGGGCGCTCGAGCAGACGATCATGATAGCGTTTCACGGTGGGGAATCTGTCGCCGAACGGCTCGACCTTGTTGGCATAGAACAGCGCCGGCGAGGCCGCGCAGTCGGCCATGGTGAAGGTCTCGCCGACCGCCCAAGTCTTTCCCTGCATTTCCTGTTCGATGATGGCGTAGGAATTGCGGAGCTGCTCACGCGCCTGCTCGACCCCGAACGGATCGGTCTTGTCTTGCGGCCGCAGCCGGTCGCCGACGATCTTCTGCATCGGCTCCTGCACGTAGAAGTCGTAGAAGCGGTCGGACTGGCGAACCTTGATGGCGAGGTCGATGTCGGCGGGGATAAGCTCGACCGGCCCGGGATAGTAAGCGGCGAGATATTCGATGACGATGGTCGATTCCAGTACCGTGCGGTCGCGCGCATCGTCGCGCAGGGCCGGCATCTTGCCTGCCGGCGAAACCTTCAGGAAAGCCGCGCGCGATTGCTCGTCGCCGAGATCGACGATCACCGGCGTAAAGGGCGTGTCGTTCTCGTAGAACGCGATCAGCGGCTTCCAGCAGAAGGAAGCAAGCGGATGGAAATGCAGCGTCAGGGACATTTTTTCTCCTGTCGTCGGGCGCGCTTAATACTGAAGTGATCACTTAACTATTTTCACAGACCACCAGAGTCAAGGTTGATCCTCGCGGTTAGCGATGCGCCGCGATGGCTTCGATGATTTGCGGCCAGTCGTTGCGGTGCAGCTCGTGGCCGCCGCCTTCGATCCGCACCAGCCTGGCGCCGGGAACCGCATCGGCAAGCGCCTCGCCATGTTCGATCGGGAAGATCGGATCGGTGACGCCGTGGATAACGAGCAACGGCACCGTCAAATCCTTTATCCGCCGCTCCGGACCGCCACCCTTGAGCAGGAAATGATTGGTGGCGCTGCCGAGGCCCCCGGAGCGATCGCAGTCCTCCTCGATCGCCGCGCGTGCGCGTTCCTCATCGAACGAATGCCGGCTGCTCGCCAGCGCCCGCGCGTCCTTCACCATGTAACGAAGCACCTGCTCCCGATCCGACCAATCGACATCGGCGCCTTCCGCCGAGTGCTCCTTGTAGGCTTGGCTTGTGCCGGGCAAACCAGACGTATCGACGCCGAGCGGCGAGCTGGAGATGACAGTGAGCGCGCTGACGCGCGCCGGATATTTCAGCGCCACGATCTGCGCGATCGTGCCGCCCATCGACATGCCGACGACATGCGCCCTACCGATATTGTGGTCGTCGAGCACGCGGATGGCATCGTCGACCATGTCCTCGAACGTATAGGGCGGCGTGCCCGGCTTGTATTTGGTCGACTGGCCGGTATCGCGATTGTCGTAGCGGACGACGAAGCGGCCGTGCCCGGCGAGCTGCCGGCAGAAGGCTTCCGGCCACCACAGCATCGAGGCCATGGCGCCCATGATCAAAAGGATCGCTGGATCGGCCGGATCGCCGAAGGTCTCCGAGACGATTTCAGGGCGCGGCAAAGCGGTCATCGTTCTCTTCTCCTAATCTGATTGCATTTTGCAATCAGTTGCATGATAATCAGACCGATATCATAATGCAACCGGTTTTCTTGGAGACTGTCATGAGCATTGACCGCCGGTCCGGCTGCCCGATCAATCTGTCGCTCGAGGTTTTTGGCGACCGCTGGAGCCTGATCATCCTGCGCGACATGATCTTCGGCGGCAGGCGCCATTTCCGCGAGCTGCTCAACGGATCGCTGGAAGGCATCGCCTCCAACATCCTGGCCGACCGGCTGAAGCGGCTGATGGAACTGGGCCTTTTGACCAAGGCCGACGATCCCAGCCACAAGCAGAAGGCGATCTACAGCCTGACCGAGATGGCGATCACCCTGGTGCCGATCATGGCGCATCTCGGCGCCTGGGGACGGGTATGGCTGCCGGTCAGCGAGGAGCT
Source organism: Mesorhizobium sp. M1E.F.Ca.ET.045.02.1.1 (assembly GCF_003952485.1). NCBI lineage: Bacteria > Pseudomonadati > Pseudomonadota > Alphaproteobacteria > Hyphomicrobiales > Phyllobacteriaceae > Mesorhizobium > Mesorhizobium sp. M1E.F.Ca.ET.045.02.1.1. The sequence goes on along the minus strand of NZ_CP034447.1, from coordinate 2,425,077 downwards.
TTCGATCCGCGCCGAGCTGCTCGAAAAGGGCGGCCCGCCGCTGTGGGAGCAGTTCATGGACGAACTGCGCCACGAGCATCTCGGCGCGCCGGTGAAGACGCCGCCGGGCACGCCGACCGTGCGCCAGAAACTGCAGGCTGCCTATGAAGCGGCGGTCGCCCGCAAGGCCGAGGCCGCTGCAGGCTGACCGCGCCTAAAGCATGTCTCCCGAAAGTGGGAACCGGTTTCGGGACAAAGACATGCGTAGAATCAAAAACCTAAAGCGCACGGAGCGAATCTGAAAGATCGCGACGCGCTTTAGCGCCGCAGGTCGCCGGATGCCTTAGTTCAGATTGATGTCACGGCTGGCCGACCGCATCGACACCGAGAAGCCGGCGAGCACATCGAACAGCGCGATGATCATCAGCGTGAAGAACACCGAATGCGCCGCACCCTTCACCAGCAGGAACTCGACCAGGAACGCGATGAAGACCAGCGTCGACAACAGATGATCCAGGATCGATGCATTGGTGGTGCGCACCGATTTTGAGATCTCGATGAACAGGAAGATCAGTCCGATCAGCACCATCAGGTCGCCGAGCGTCATCGAGAAGACGCCGCCCGACATCATGCGGAACGAGAACATTTCGGTCATCCACGGATCGTCGCCGCCGCCGAACAGCCCGAGCAGTCCGAGATTGTAGAGGACGAAAGGCACGATGAGCAGCGGGATGGCACCGAACATCTGGGCGTCTCCAATGGGGCACCCTTTTGTAAAATCCGCGGCAGAGACGCCGTCAAGGTCTTTCGCGGCCGGCGTCGAACACGCTCTAAGACCTAATGAAATAAGGATGTCAGCCGGTTGCCCTTGCCTTGCCGCAGCCTGCGCGATCCACTCCGAAATTCATCAACCATCTGTCGAACGCAAAAAGACCGGCCAGAGGCCGGTCTTTTGAAAACGTCACAAACCGTGGAAGCTTCTCAGCTTTCCTTCGGCTCCAGGACCTGGCGGCCGCGATACATGCCGGTCTTCAGGTCGATGTGATGCGGGCGGCGCATTTCGCCGGAATTCTTGTCCTCGACATAGGTCGGGGCCTTGATGGCGTCGGCCGAGCGGCGCATTCCGCGCTTCGACGGAGAGGTTTTTCTTTTTGGAACGGCCATGGATATGCTCCACTACATGGTCAAAATGCCCCGTGAACCCTCGCGAAAGGGCCGCATCGAGGCCATAATCTGAGAAAGTCGGGTGCCTATACACGCCTAGCGCCGTTTTGGCCAGCGCTGTGGCAAAAATTTTTGCCGAACCAGCAAAAGAGCTAGGTGTGTCGAGATTCAGGTCAGGCCGAGCCGAGAACGGTGGCTTCCGAGAACCGGCCTACGCCGGCCGGAGCCTTAATTTAGCTGCCACGCCATTCGTGAATGCTTCGGCCGGCGAAGGCCGGAAGCGGAGGAAGCCGCCGTTCGCAGGCCGGCCTCACCTGAATATCGGCACACCTAGTCCAGGCAGCCGACATAGGCGCCGGACCTGCCGGCGCGCCGCTCGATCAGATTGGCGAGCCGTCTGAGCCCCGGCCCCGGCTTGGCCGGGTTGCGGGCGATCGGGTTGGGCAGGCTGACGGCGAGAAGTGCGGCCTGCCGGCGCGACAATTGCTTGGCCGAGACGCCGAAATGGTGCCGCGCGGCGGCCTCGATGCCGTAGATGCCAGGCCCCCACTCCGCGATGTTGAGATAGATCTCCATGATCCGCCGCTTCGACATCACCGCGTCGAAATAGACGGCCAAAGGCAGCTCGACCACCTTGCGCACGCTGCCCAGCGGCCGCGACCACAAGAAGAGATTCTTCACCGTCTGCATGGTGATGGTGGAGGCGCCGCGCGTTGCCTCGCCGGCAAGCGCATCGTCGACCACGCCGCGCAATTCGCCGAGATCGACGCCGCGATGGAAGCAGAATTGCCCATCCTCCGACATGATCACCGAATGCGCCAGCACCGGCGCCACGTCGTCGATCGACACCCAGCGCCGGTCGTAGCCGGAGAAAGTCGCGAGATCCTTCAGCATCAGCGTCGAGACAGGATGCACGAAGGACGGCAAATAGAGGAAGGTGAGCACGACCGGTATCGCCGCCAAAATGATGGCCACGACCAGGCAGCGCCGGCCAAGGCGCTTGAGACCGGCGCGGTTCAGGCGCCGTGGTCGCGCCATGTCCAGCCCTTCGATTTCATGTTCGACGATCGGTTCCGACAAGCCGCCCCACCCGTGCCACGCGCCCAATCGGCATAAAGCTGCCAGGCTTCTTGCGCAATGTCTGAGTGTCGGCTACCGGTCCCGGCCATGACGAAAGACGACCATATGGCCTTCGAAACCGCGTTTTTTGCGCGCGCCGCCGCAATCGAGGTCCTGCTCCGGCAGATCCTCGACGCGCCTCTGCTTTCCGGCGAGATCGCCCGGCCTGAACGCTTGATGGCGGCGATGCGCCATGGCGTGCTCAACGGAGGCAAGCGGCTCCGCCCTTTTCTGGTCATGGAAAGTGCCGCTCTCTTTTCCGCCGATGGCGAGGCGGCGATGCGCATTGCTGCGGCGCTCGAATGCGTGCACTGCTATTCGTTGATCCATGACGATCTGCCGTCGATGGACAATGATGACCTGCGCCGCGGCCAGCCGACCGTGCACAAGGCCTTCGACGAGGCGACCGCCATCCTCGCCGGCGACGCGCTGCTGACTTTGGCCTTCGACATCATCGCCGACGAGGCGACCGCTCTGCCGGCCGAGCGCCGGACAGCGCTCGTGCTGGCGCTTGCGCGTGCCGCCGGAGCCGGCGGCATGGTCGGCGGTCAGATGCTCGACCTCGAGGCCGAGCGCAGGCGCCCGGACGAAGCCGGCATCATCAGGCTGCAGGCGATGAAGACCGGCGCGCTGATCCGCTTCGCCTGCGAGGCCGGAGCCATCGTCGCCGGCGCGCCCGCCGCCGATCGTGAAAGACTGGCGGAGTTCGGATCGGCCATCGGCCTTGCCTTCCAGCTCGCCGACGACCTGCTCGACCTCACTGCGGACGCCGAGCAGATGGGCAAGGCGACGAAGAAAGACGCCGCCGCCGGCAAGGCGACGCTCGCCGCGCTGCACGGCCCCGACTGGGCGCGCGAGCAGCTCCACGGCCTGATCGACCAGGCGCATGCACTGCTCGATCCCTATGGCGAGGAGGCGGCCCTGCTCAAGGCCGCGGCGACTTTCGTGGCGACGCGCAACAGCTGAACTGCGGTGCCGGCAGACCACGCCAGCCGGGCACCGATCCGATCGTCACAGCCTTGCCTCGGCGAAAATGCGCGATGCCCACTCCAGAAAGGCGCGCAGCCGCGGCGCGAGCTGCCGGTTTTGCGGATAAAGTGCGAACAACGGCGTCGGCGTCGGCGGAAAATCCTCCAGCACCTCGATCAGCGTCCCGTCGGCCAGATCCTTTTCCAGCCGGTAGCGCGGTGCTTGCAGCAAGCCGAAGCCGAGGCGCGCCAGCGCGGCGGCGGTGTCCGAATTGTTGACCCTTACCCGCCCCGGCAGCGTTGCCCGATGCACCTTTGTGCCGACGGTGAACTCCAGCGGCAGCACTTCGCCGGTGCGCGAGGAGACGAAACCGATGGCCTGGTGGCCGTCCAGCGCATCAGGCGACGCCGGCACGCCGTGCCTCTCCAGATAGCCAGGGCTGGCGCAGGTGATTTCGCTGATCGTCGCCAACCGTCGCATGATCATGCCGCTGTCCTGCGGTTCACCGGCGCGGATGACGCAGTCGACGCCTTCGCGCACCAGGTCGACCAGCCGGTCGCCCTGGCCTATATGCAGATCGATCTCGGGATAGCGTTCGAGGAAGACGGGCAACCCCGGCAGCAGGAATCGCTGCGTGAGCAGCGGATGCGCGTCGATGCGCAACAGGCCCCGCGGTTCGGCGCTGCGGAACCCGGCTTCGGCATCCTCCACCTCTCCAAGGATAAAAAGGCAGCGCTCGTAATAGGCCTGCCCGTCGAGCGTCGTGGCGACATGGCGGGTCGTCCTGTCCAGCAGACGCGTGCCCAGATGATCCTCCAGCTGCTTGATCGCCTCGGTGGCGGTCGAGCGCGGCAAGCCGAGATCGGCGGCCGCCGCGGTGAAATTGCGCCGCTCCACCACGCGAACGAACAGCCGCATCCTGTCGAGTCGATCCATGTTAGATTGTTCGCCCCATCCGAATACTGCTGTCAATAGCGGGCCGATTATCCGGCAGAGGGTACAGTCTATATCCGTTCCACAACAAACGAACGGAGATCGATCATGCAGAAGACAAGAGCCGCGATCGTGACAGGCGCGTCGAGAGGCATTGGCGCGGCGATCGCCAAGCGACTCGCCCAAGAGGGCATTGCCGTCATCGTAAACTATGCGCGCGGAAAGGACGCCGCCGACGAAGTCGTTTCGGCGATCGAGGCTGCCGGCGGTACCGCTCTCGCGGTGCAGGCCGATATTGGTGAACCGACCGGTATGACCGCTTTGTTCGATGCGGCCGAAAAGGCATTCGGCGGCACCGACATCCTCGTCAACAACGCTGGCATGATGAGGCTGTCGTCAATCGCGGAGACCGGAGATGGTGAGTTCGAACGCCAGCTTGCGATCAATCTCGGCGGATCATTCCGCGGTATGCGCGAAGGCGCGCGGCGGCTGAACGACGGCGGACGCATCATCAACTTTTCCTCGAGCGTGGTGGGCTTCTACCAGCCGAACTATGGCGTCTATGCCGCAACCAAGGCCGGCGTCGAAGCCATGACGCACATCCTGGCCAAGGAACTTGGCCCGCGCCGTATCACTGTCAATGCCGTCGCCCCCGGCCCGGTCGGTACCGACCTCTTCACCGACGGCAAGAGCGCCGCGCAGATCGAGGCAATCACCAAACTCATTCCGCTCGGCAGACTTGGCCAGCCGGACGACATCGCCAGGCTCGTCGCCTTCCTTGCCGGTTCCGACAGCCAATGGGTCAACGGCCAGGTCATCCGCGCCAATGGCGGCGCGATCTAAGGGCAATCGGCAAGACTTCGCAGCGGTTTCGCGTCCGGAACTGCGTAAAAAAGAAGGTACACGATCATGCAGCAGACAATTCTCATCACAGGCGCGTCCAGCGGCTTCGGCGCAATGACAGCGGAGGCGCTCGCCAGAGCCGGCCACCGGGTCTACGCCTCGATGCGGGATCCGCAAGCGCGCGGAGGCGCGGCGGCCGCCGCAATCGAAAGGCTGGTGCGTGAGGAAAAGCTCGCGCTCAGCGCCATCCAACTCGACGTGCTCTCCGAACCGTCGATCGATGTGGCCGTCAAAACCATCCTCGCCGAAGCCGGCCGGATCGACGTCGTCATCCACAATGCCGGGCATATGGTTTTCGGACCGACCGAAGCCTTCACGCCCGAGCAATTGGCTGCGCTCTATGACGTCAATGTGCTGGGCACCCAGCGCGTCAACCGTGCGGTCCTGCCGCATATGCGCTCGCTCGGCCAAGCTCTGATGATATGGGTCGGATCGAGCAGCACCCGCGGCGGCACGCCGCCCTTCCTTGCACCATACTTTGCCGCCAAGGCGGGCATGGATGCGCTGGCGCAGAGCTACGCGCTGGAACTCGCCCGTTTCGGCATCGAGACGACCATCGTGGTGCCGGGCGCCTTCACAAAGGGCACGGAACATTTCGCCCATTCCGGCAAACCGGACGACACCGAACGCGCCGCCGCCTATTGGTCGGGACCGTATGCCGGCGCGGACGACAAGGCGCTCAAGGGCCTTGCCGGCTTGGAACCCGCCGATGCCGATCCCTCAAAGGTCGCGCAGGCCATCGTCGATCTCGTGGAGATGCCGCATGGCCGCCGGCCGTTCCGTGTCCATATCGATCCGTCCGATGACGGCGCGACCATCGTCAACGGCGTCGCCGATCGCGTCCGGACGCAGCTTCTGGAGCGCATCGGCCTCGCCGACCTTCTCCATCCAGCGCTGTGAAATCCAACCCGAAGGAACCTGGAAATGCCATTTGCCAACTTCAAGATGCCCGAAGCCGCCCTCACAATAGCGCAGAAGGAAGACCTCGTCCACAAGACCACGCAGATGTTTGTCGAATATTTCGGCGAGGATGTGCGTCCCTACACCATGGTGCTGATCGAAGAAATTCCCGATGGAGGCTATGGCCGCGCCGACGAAGTCTTCATTCTTCCCGATGCCTACCGGGCCAAGGATATTGCTTGATTTGAACCGGGCGAGCCGCTTGCCGAGCGGCTCGTTTCAAGTTGATCCATCGGCGGCGCTCTTTTCCGCCGATGGCGAGGCGGCGATGCGCGTCGCGACACGCAATAGCTGAAGCGCGAGCGATTAACGCCCTTTCGGCTTTGTCAGCCATGCTCCAGGAGCGACTGCTCGCCGCCAGGTCTCGAATAACTGCGGTAGCTTCGATGCTCCGACCGCGGCCGACCCGGAAGGTCACTCAGCGCGCAAGGCGTCGATAGGCTGAAGCCGTGCCGCCTTGCGGGCGGGATAATAGCCGAAGAAAACACCCACGCAGGCGGCGAAACTGACGGCCAGCAGCACCGCGCTGATGTCGATGACCACCGGCCATCGGGCAAAGGCGCCGATGCCGGTTGCGGCGGCGATGCCGACAAGCGCGCCTAGCATTCCACCCAGCGAGGCGAGCGTCATTGCCTCGACGACAAACTGGACAAGGATGTCGCGTCGACGCGCACCGACCGCCAGCCGGAGCCCGATCTCGCGGGTGCGCTCCGTCACCGTCACCAGCATGATGTTCATAATGCCGATGCCGCCCACCACGAGCGAGACCGAGGCGACGGCGGAAAGCAGCAGCGACACGACTCGCGTAGTCGAACCCTCGAGATCGGCGGCTTCCGCAAGGTTGCTGATCATGAAGCTGTCTTCCTGACCTGCCCGCAACCGGTGACGTTGCCACAGGAGATCGCGGATGGCTGCCATCGCATCATCGGCCGATAACCAGTCGGCGAACTTGACGGTGATATTGTGCACGAGGGCGGGATTGGCCCGGCTCGTGCCGACAAATTGGCGTCGTGCCGTTCTCAGCGGTACCAGCGCCACATCGTCTTGGTCCTCACCCCAAACGCTTTGCCCCTTCCGCTCCAGCAGGCCTATGACCGTGAACGGCACGCCACGAATGCGGATAGCAGAGCCGACAGGATCGGTCTCGCCAAACAGCTTCTCGCGCATCGTCGTGCCGAGGAGCACCACGTTGGCGGCGCGTCGGTCGTCGTCCGAGGTCATCTCCCGACCCGCGATCACGCGCCATTCCCGCGCCGTAAAATAGCCGGGCGTCACGCCGCGAAGCACGCCTTGCCAGTTCAGCGATCCGACGGTGAGCTGCTCGCGGGCATGCAGTAGTGGTGCCGCCACGACCACACCGGGGATCTCCGATTGGATCGCTAGCGCGTCGTCTTCGCTCAGCTGCGGCGCGGCGCCGCTGCCCAAACGCACGCTGCCCATGCGCACACTGCCTGGCGTCACCACGATAAGGTTCGCGCCGAGGCTGCGGATCTGGGCCGCGATTCGGTCGCGAGCGCCGATCCCCACCGCGATCATCACGACGACGGCGGCAACACCGATGACGATGCCCAGCATGGTGAGCGTGCTGCGCAGATGGTGAGCGCGAAGCGACCGCAGAGCTGTTCTGACGCTACCGGGCATTGCTGCGAACCAGCGACAGATGGCAGGTGTCGCCCGAATTCAAGCCGCTCCGCGTCTCGGAATCCTCAGGCACCACGCGGCCATCTCGGAAGGTCACGATGCGATCGGCATTGGCGGCAACCTCTGTCTCGTGCGTAACCACAACGACCGTCAGGCTTTCACCATTCAGATCGCGGAAGATACTCATGATCTCCTGCCCGGTCTGGCTGTCGAGCGCACCGGTCGGCTCGTCGGCAAGCAGAACCAAGGGCCCGGTGACCAGAGCGCGGGCAATGGCGACGCGCTGCTGCTGACCGCCCGACAGCTCGGCCGGCTTGTGACTCGCCCGGTTCGCCAGACCGAACTTTTCGAGCATCGCAAGCGCGCGCCGGCGGCGCTCGCCCGGCCACATACGACGATAGAGGAGCGGCAGCTCGACATTTTCCAGGGCGCTGGCACGTGGCAGCAGATTGAATGACTGAAACACGAAGCCGACGCTGCGGTTGCGGATAGCCGCGAGCGCATCGTGATGAAGGCGGCCGACATCGATCCCATCCAGCCGGTATCTGCCTTTGGTCGGCCGGTCGAGGCAGCCCAGGATGTTCATGAAGGTGGATTTGCCCGAACCCGACGGTCCCTTCACGGCGACGAATTCACCCTGCTGGATTGTCAGGCTCACGCCGTCGAGCGCTCTGATCCATGAGCCGCCGATGCGGTAGCTGCGGTGTACGTCCTCGACTTCGATCAGGGCCACGGCGAGCTCTCTCACTGAAAGCGGAACCTGATCAGCACGGAAGACGCCTCGTCCTCCGGGCCGGGTGCGGCGGGCCCAACGATCACCGGCTGCGTCTCGGTGAGATCGCCAGCCACAACCTCCGTCGTTCGGCCGTCAGTGATCCCGAGACGAAGCGGTACCGGCCTTGGTTCATCATGCGGTCCCAACACGAACACCTGGCCGGCCGATCCAGGCTCTATGCCGCGGTCCGCTGCGAGCTTGGATGAAGGGATAACTGCGAGGCGACGCCCGTCCGGCCTGGTATCCTTCGGGCGGAAACGCAGGGCGGCATTGGGCACTTTGAGAACATGTTCCCGTCTTGCCACCACCACTTCGAGATTGGCGGTCATCCCCGGCAGCAGAAGCTCTTCCGGGTTTTCGGCAGCCACCACAACGACATAGGCGACGACATTCTGCACGATTTGCGGCGCCTTGCGGATCTGCTTCACCGAGCCGCCGAAAACGCGATCGGGATAGGCATCAACAGTGAAAGTGACTGGCTGTCCTACGGCAAAACGACTGATATCGGCTTCGACCACCGTTGCTTCGACCTGCATCTGCGTCAGGTCTTTGGCTATGGTGAACAGGATCGGCGTCTGCAAGCCCGCCGCCAGTGTCTGACCGCCGCTCACCGCACGATTGACCACTGTGCCGGTGACCGGCGCTCGGATATACGTCCGCTCAAGATCGATCCGGGCCTGCCGAAGCATGGCTTCCCTCTGCTTGACCTGGGCCAGCATGTTGGCAAGCTCCGCATCAGCCATGCTGACGCTTGATTGGGCGGCGCGGACGGCGGCCAGTTGCGACAACTCCTCCGCGCCGATGGATGTGGCCTGTGCTTCAGCCGATTCGTGCGCGTTCTGGGTGCGCTCCCATTCGCCTGCCGTAATGACATTGCGCTGTGCCAACGGTCGCTTGCGTTCCATGTCCTGGAGCGCCTCGGCAAGCCCTATTTGCGCACGCCTGTTCTGACCCACCGCCGCTTCATGCTTGGCTTCAGCGGTCTCCAGTTCGGCCCGGACTCGTTCGATCTGCGCCTGCTGCACCAAGACCTGCGTCTGCGCCATCTCCAGTTCGGCTTCGGCCTGGGCCACCCGGGCCTCATACATTTCCGGTTCGACACGCGCGATGACCTGGCCCAAGGTCACCTTGGAATTGAAATCGGCGTAAAGCTCCTTGATCCGGCCGGAAAGCTGAGACCCGACTTCCACGACCACCAGTGCATTGAGCGTACCGGCGGCTTGCACGGTCGTAACGATGTCGCCCCGCTCCACAACTTCGGTTTGGTATGCCGGCCTCTTCAGCGCTTCGGAGTGCGTAGGCTTCACCTGCATCAGCAGCTGCCGGAAAGCTGATGAAATCTGCTCGGCCCCCGACGTCAGCGACGGTGCGAGCGAAGCCTCCGGCATCGTTGCCGCGCCGACGATCACCGCCGCAAACAGGACACTGCGCATCATCATGTGCGACCTAATCCATATCGCCGGGAGGGCGGGGCTCTCCCGGCTGTTCGCCCTGGCTCGTGAGCGGGCGGGACTTCAACTACCCATAGCTTCGCGTCAGGCAATGACCACGCCGCATCAAATGCAGATACCCGAGGCGAGACATTCCGGCCATTACTTGCAATGCCCCGGATTGCCGGTGCAGCTCGTCTCGGTCTTGTTGCCCAAATTGCCTTGGCCGCTTGAAGTATCCGTCGTCGCCGTGCCGAACGCGTTGCCGTTCACGTCCTTTGTCGTCGTGTTGCAGACGCAATCGGGCGTCGACCCTGTCTTCGTGCAGGAAGCCACCCCGGCATCGCCGCATAGGTCTGTGCACTGTGTGGCCGAGACGCCGGGGCACAGATTCTGCGCTCCCGCGTTGCCTGTGCCAAGCATGAGCGCGCCGCCCAGGGAAACGGCGGTTGCAACCGCCAAAAACAACTGTCTACACATGTGTTACTCCCTTGTTGGCCAGAGTCACCATCTCCCTCATCGCAGGTCACCTCTGGCAGTGACCTGCAGACAAAAGAAAAGCGATACACTCCGGTCTTGACCGGAGCGGTCTGTCTTCAAGGCATGTTCGGGGAGGAGGCACTAACGGCGGCAGCTAGACCGCCGCGCCTCCTGACACTCTTCTGGATGCGGACATTTTACCCATGCGCAAACGCGGCGCCGATCCGACAACTGGATCGCGGCGCGCAGCAACGCACCCTCCAGTTCTTTAAGTTGGTGTGTCAATCAACCGGTAACAAGACGGATTATATTAGCACTTAATTAACTAATTGCAAAGCGCGTTTCATATACGTCAGGTAGCTGCTTGTGGGGTGCACTACGTGGCCAAGCACCCGCTGGTTACAGATCTGGTCACATCGGGCTTGAAGCACCTATCCTGATGCGACAGTCATCGAGGAACTCGGTCCTTCCCGGAGGCGTGATTGGCAAGGCCGTTCTGGAACAACTACGACCGTTGGTGTCGTCGCCGGCGATGTCTGGCCGCGCACCAACGAAATCTTAATGTAAATCAAGCGTAATCCCGACCGTTAAAATTGTGCGTACGGGTTTGGGGTTGCGCATGCCGGAGTACTCCTCCTTCATCCGGTCGATCCGGATTCGCTATATTTCGGGATTGCTCGTCTTCGCGCTGGCTTCGGCCGCCGTCATGTTCGCGCTCAACCGCGTGAATTCATACCGTCACGAGGTCGACGCGCTGAGCGGCAACTTCGTCATCTTCTCCCGCGACCTGCGCAACGCCACCAATTTCGCCGAGACGACCGGAACGGCCTGGCGGGCCGAGACGCGCGAGGCGCTGACCACCGCCGCGCGCGGCCATTCCGAACGGCTGACGGGCGAGATCGAGATCCTGAACGCGCAGCTTGCGGCGATCAGGCCGCGCCTGTCGAACAACACCCTCAACGCGCTGGAATCCGCTTCGGTGAACGGCGATCTGTTCTGGTCGGCGCGCGACATGGTACGCAACTTCAACCTGATGTCGGTGGCCCAGAAAGTCGACGAATGGAGCTATCGCGAGATCCGCAACCAGAACGATCTTTTCGCCCAGCCGATGCTGGTGCGCGTGCGCACCGCGCTCGACGACGAGCGGCACCTCGCCGACGCTTCCAGCGACCGGCTGCTCTTGTGGGCGAGCGGCCTGCTGATCGCCGTGATCGCCATCGCGGCGATTCTGATCTTCCGGCCGATGGAGAACGCGATCCGCCGCGCCTTCGCCGAAACCGCCGCATCGCTGTTCAAGGCGGAAGCGGCCGACCGCGCCAAGTCGGAATTCCTGGCCAATATGAGCCATGAGATCCGCACGCCGATGAACGGCGTGCTCGGCATGGCCGAGCTTCTCGCCAAGACCGAGCTGACGCCACGCCAGAAGACCTTCACCGACGTGATCGTCAAATCCGGCAACGCGCTGCTCACCATCATCAACGACATCCTCGATTTCTCGAAGATCAATGCCGGCCAGTTGACGCTCGACCCCGCGCCCTTCCGCCTGGCCGAGGCGGTCGAGGACGTGGCCACCCTGGTTTCGGCCCGGGTTGCCGAAAAGAACCTCGAGCTCATCGTGCGCGTCGATCCGCGCTTGCCGGCCTTCGTCGTCGGGGACGCCGGGCGCTTCCGCCAGATCGTCACCAACCTGCTCGGCAACGCGGTGAAGTTCACCGAGAAGGGGCATGTGCTGATCGATGTCGGCGGCGATGTTGTCGACGGCGTGGTCCAGCTCAAGGTCCGCGTCGAGGACACCGGCATCGGCATTCCCGCCGAGAAGCTGCAGAGCGTGTTCGAGAAATTCGCCCAGGTCGACGGCTCGTCGACCCGCCGTCACGAAGGCACCGGCCTCGGCCTCGCCATCTCCGCCCGCCTCGTCGACCTGATGGGTGGCAAGATCGGCGTCGAAAGCGAGATCGGCCGCGGCTCGGTCTTCTGGTTCGCGGTGCCGCTGCCGGCGCACAGCCAGGCAGCGCGTGACGAGATCGTGCCGGTCGACGTCACTGGCGCCCGCGTGCTGGTCATCGACGACAATCCCGTCAATCGCGAGATTCTGCTGGAGCAGTTAAGAAGCTGGAGCTTCGATTGCGCCGCGGCCGAGAGCGGCGCCGTCGGCCTTGCCTTCCTCGACCGCGCCTGCCAGCTCGGCGCATCGGTCGACTGCATCATCCTCGATTACCAGATGCCCGGCATGAACGGCGCCGACGTCGCCAGGTCGATCGCCGCCGACAGCCGCCTTTCCTCCATTCCTGTCGTGCTGCTCACCTCGGTCGACCAGGTCGATTTCGGCAGGATGGTGATCGATTTCGGCATCGTCGCGCATCTCACCAAGCCGGCGCGTTCGGCGGTGCTGCTCGGCACGGTCATTTCCGCCATTCAGAAGGCGCGCACGCAGGGCGCCAAGGCGCATTTCGTGCGCGAGCCGGTCGTGGCCCAGCCGGCCGCGCCGGCCTTCACCGTCATCCGCGGCCCGGTCGTTCCTGTCCCGGCCGCGCCGGAATCGACCGCCGCGCCGAGCGGCCCGATCGACATCCTGATCGCCGAGGACAATGACGTGAACCAGTTGGTCTTCGGCCAGATCCTCAGCGGCCTCGGCTTGAGTTACCGCATCGCCGGCAATGGACGCACCGCGGTCGAAATGTATCGTTCGCTGCGGCCGCGGCTGGTGCTGATGGACGTCTCCATGCCGGAGATGAACGGCTACGAGGCGACGCGCGCCATCCGCGCGATCGAGGAGCAGAACGGCAGCCACACGCCGATCATCGGCGTCACCGCGCATGCGCTGAAGGGCGACCGCGAGAAATGCGTCGAAGCCGGCATGGACGACTATCTGCCGAAGCCGGTTTCCCCCGACCGCCTCGGCGCCAAGATCGGCACCTGGCTGAGCGAAACCGTGGCGGCGAAGACGGCTTGAGCATCCATTGACTAAAGACGGGTCTCTACAAAGACTGCCGAGTTCCCGCCAACCCCCCCTCTGTCCCGCCAGCATCTCCAATTTCGTTGCGATGCGTAAAGCTACCGATTGCGCATAACCACGCACGCCCCGCCGACGCTGTGCAGCTTGTTGCAGATACCGTTGGCCTCGGCGCGCGAGTCGGCGCCGATTCTGACCGCATAGATGCCGCGCCGGCCGATCGGCGTTCGCACGCGACTCACCACCGGATCGTGGCTGGCGAGCAAGGCCGGGAACCGGCCGCGCACCCTCAACCACTGGCCGATCGCCGCGGAGCGGCGGAAATTGCCCGCCACCTGGACGCCCCACGGCTTGACGTTGATCGAGGCCATGGCGACTGTCTGCGACATGATCACCGGCAGCCGGCGGCAGGCGACTGCGAAGCTGGTCTTCGGATCGAGCGGCTGGATGGTCCCGGCGTAAGCGGTGTCGGAGAACTTGTCGACCGGTTCGCCCATGACGTCGAAGACGTAGCTTTCGGTCTCCATCGGCAGGAAGCCGCCGGAATCCAGCCAGCGCGACACGCGGTTCTCGCCGGCATTGTAGGCAGCGGCGGCGAGGCCGAGATTGCCGTAACCCACCTTCATCTCGGCGAGATATTTCGCTGAAGCCGGGATGGCCTGCTCGATGTCGAAGGGATCGGCAAGCCCGCGCAGCTTGGCCGTGCCCGGCATGAACTGGGCGATGCCTTCCGCGCCGACCGGGCTCACCGCATTGGGGTCGAAACGACTCTCCTTCCAGATCAGTCGGGCGAAGAAATCCTTGGGCAGGGCGTTTTGTTCGGCCTGCGTCTCGATCAGGTCGCAGACACGGCCGATCAGCCGTTTGGCGGCCGATTGCGGCGGATCGGCCAATGCTTCGCCGGTCCAGCACAACCCCAAAACCAGGAAAAGCGTCGCCTTCCATAAACGACGCATGGGCTCATTCCGCAGCGGCTTTGCCGTGTCCGTACCGCTGCTCGATATAGTCGGCGACCATCTTCTCGAAATCCTGCGCGATCGAGGGGCCGCGCAGCGTCGCCGCCTTCTTGCCGTCGATGAACACCGGCGCCGTCGGCGTCTCGCCGGTGCCGGGCAAAGATATGCCGATATCGGCATGCTTGGACTCACCGGGGCCGTTGACGATGCAGCCCATCACCGCGACCTTGAGGTTCTCGACACCGGGATATTTCTCGCGCCATACCGGCATGTTCTTGCGGATGTCGGCCTGGATGCTCTGGGCCAGTTCCTGGAACACCGTGGACGTCGTGCGGCCGCAGCCCGGGCAGGCCGCGACGATCGGCACGAACTGCCGGAACCCCATGGTCTGCAAGAGTTCCTGCGAGACCTGCACCTCGCGGGTGCGGTCGCCATTCGGCTCCGGTGTCAGCGAGATGCGGATCGTGTCGCCAATGCCTTGCTGCAGGAGGATGCCCATCGCCGCGGATGAGGCCACGATGCCCTTGGTGCCCATGCCGGCCTCGGTCAGGCCAAGATGCAGCGCATGGTTGGAGCGCGTCGCAAGTTCGGTATAGACGGCGATCAGGTCCTGCACGCCGCTCACCTTGGCCGACAGGATGATCTTGTCGCGCCCAAGCCCGATCTCTTCGGCCAGCTCGGCCGACAGGATCGCCGACTGCACGATCGCCTCGCGGGTGACCTCCTGCGCGGTGAGCGGCGAGCCCTGGGCCTGGTTGTCGTCCATCAGCCGGGTCAACAGATCCTGGTCGAGCGAGCCCCAGTTGACGCCGATGCGTACCGGCTTGTCGTATCTGATCGCCATTTCGACGATCGCCGCGAACTGCCGGTCCTTCTTCTCCTTGAAGCCGACATTGCCGGGATTGATGCGGTATTTCGCCAGCGCCTCGGCGCAGGCCGGGTGGTCGGCGAGCAGCTTGTGGCCGATATAGTGGAAATCGCCGACCAGCGGCACATTGACGCCGAGCCTCAACAGCCTTTCCTGGATGCGCGGCACGGCCGCGGCGCTCTCGTCGCGATCGACGGTGATGCGCACGATCTCCGAGCCGGCGCGATTGAGCGCCGCGACCTGCGCGACGGTCTGGTCGACATCGGCCGTGTCGGTGTTGGTCATCGACTGCACGACGACCGGCGCGCCGCCGCCGACCATCACGTCGCCGACCGAAACACCAATCGATGTCCGGCGCGGGAAAGGAGAAGAAAAATATCCGGTCATGCCGGCCGCCTTTTGCTTGGAGCAGGGATGCTCAAGGGTCCGGGCATGAGGTGGAGGAGCAAAGATGGCTTGTCAATGGCAAGCGGCAGGCAGCCGGTCAAATCGGTTGCCTGACTGATTGCCGAAACCACAAGTCCCTACTCCGGCGGCGAAGGTGTCCAAGCTGCGCCGCCGCTGCCGAAACTGGTCAAAATCCGGAGTAAGACCCAGACGCCGGTGGCATGACAGCCACCGGGTGGATGATTGCGCCGCAATGGCGGCTATGTTGCCTAGAGGAGCTTCAGTGTGCCGTCGGTTTCGCCTTCAGCTTTTCAATCTCGTCCTTGATTGCCAACTTGCGCCGCTTGAGATTGGCGATCTCGAGGTCGTCTACCGAAGGATGCATCATCGCATCGGTGATTTCGCGCTCGATGTCGCCGTGCTTCCGCTGCAGCTCATCAAGATGGGATGCAAGAGACATGATTGGTTCTCCCTTTCATGGTTTCCTCGATTGCAGCCGTCGCAGCCACGTTCCACCGCAGGTCGCTACTGTGACGGCACGGTGACACTTTGCCACCAACCAATCTCGATGTCGAATGCCGCGTGGTAGCATTCCACGACAATGTGAAATGTGATATGGGCTGCCCGCCGGTCACAAACCCCACCGGCCCCGCCCAGACAGGCCCATCCTTGGGCGACGCATACGCAGACGGTAGATAATGTCCGAACAGGAACAGGCTGAGATACGCCTAGAATATTCCCGGCTCAAACAGGAACACGCCGATTTCGACGCCGCCATCAACGCGATGATCGCCATGGGCTGCGACCCGCTCCAGGTCCAGCGCATGAAGAAGAAGAAGCTCCTTCTGAAGGACCGGCTGATGGCGCTGGAAGACCGCATCATCCCCGACATCATCGCCTGACCGGAGCTTTCCTTCGCTCGAAGGCTACGAGATCGAGAGCCGTGCCGCGCGCTCGCGCAGCAGCGCGACCAGTTCGCCTGTCCGCTCCTCTGACGTATCGATCGGGACCACCAGGCACATCGTCGCCTCGATCTTGCCGGGCGACGAGAAGACCGGCGCCGCGAGGCATTTGGTGTAGGCGTCGACAAGGCCTGACGTCACGCAATAGCCGGTGACGCGGGCTTTTCCGATATCATCGACAAAATCATCGAGCTCGATCTTGCGGCCGTCCGGCAGCACGAGATCCTCTTCCGAGATCATCGCCTCGATACGGTTCCGTTCGAGGCCGGCGAGCAGCAGCCGGCCGGAAGCGGTCCAGGGAAGCGGTATCTGCAGCCCGGTGGCCGAGCTGATGCGGAACGGCCGGGTACCGGGGCTCGAATGGACGATCGTGTAGCGGCCGCTCTGCAGCATGCAGAGCTCCGAGGTCTCCCCCGTCTCGCGCGACAGCGTGTCGACCTCCTGCCGCCCGCGCCTGAGCAGATCGTTGCCGCGCATATAGGCCATTCCATAGAGGTAGAGCTTCTTGCCGAAATAGACGCGATTGCCGTCGCCGGCCATCTCCAGCAGCCCGGCATCGACCAGCTCGCGCACCAGCGTATAGGTCGTCGAACGCGGCGCGTTGAGCCCTTTCGCCAGCTCGCCGATACCGATCGCGCGCTGGTTGGCGTGCAGGAACTCCAGAATGTGAAGCACCCGGTTCAGGCCCTTCTCGCGTGAATTGGCAGGCTTCTCTTCATCCACGCCGGCGGCCTGCCATTCGCTCTGCGTCTTGCCATCTTGCATTGTCGATTCCTAATGCTAGTATCTGTCTTGTACAGGATACATGCGTCTCTTGTAAGAGACAATACCTATCGATCACCGGCGCATGCATCGCTGCTTCATTGGGGAACACACCATCAAAGGAGGTCGCCGTGAACGACACATCCGGCAGACGTGATTTTCTGAAATTGGGAATGGCGGGACTTGCCGCCGCCGGCGCGCTCACCGCGGTCAGCGCCGAAAAGGCAGCCGCGCAAGCCGCATCCGACAGCGTGCTGCGCACCGCGCTCGACCGCGGCAAGCTGATCGTCGGCACCGGCAGCACCAATGCGCCCTGGCATTTCGAGAATGATGCCGGCGAGCTGGTCGGCATGGACATCACCATGGGGCGCATCCTCGCCAAGGGCCTCTTCGACGATCCGACCAAGGTCGAGTTCGTCATGCAGGATCCGGCGCAGCGCATCCCGAACGTGACCACCAACAAGGTCGACATCACCATCCAGTTCATGACCATGAGCGCGCAGCGCTCGCAGCTCATCAACTTCTCCAGGCCTTACTATGTCGAGGGCGTCGCGCTGCTGACGCTGCCTTCGTCCGAGAACAAGACCTTCGACAAGCTGCTGGCCGGAGGCTCAGCCACCCGCGTCTCGATCCTGCAGAATGTCGATGCCGAGACCTCGGTGCATTACGCCTTGCCGCAGGCGCAGGTGATGCAGATCGACACCCAGGCCAACGTGCTGCAGGCGCTGGAATCCAAGCGCGTCGACGCCGCGGCGGTCGACCTCTCCACCGTGCGCTGGCTCGCCTCGCGCAATCCGGACAAGTATTTCGATGCCGGCAAGAGCTGGTACTCGATGCTTTACGGCGCGGCGCTGAGACAGGGCGATCTCGACTGGCTGACCTTCGTCGACCAGACCTTCACCATCGCCATGTTCGGCCATGAGACGGCGCTCTACGATGCCGCCTTCAAGGAATATTTTGGCCAGGAGCCGCCGCCGCGCCACCCTGGCTTCCCGGTCATCTGAAAAGGCCCATTTCACAAGCCGGCGGAAGGCGATGTCCTTCCGCCTGTTTCTCCTCGACACGGGCCGTGCGACAATGAATCCTAGGTTCGCCATCGCAGGCCATTGAGACGGACGCATGGGCTATACGCTCAATTTCAATCTGATCTGGCGGCATTTCGACAAGCTCTCGGGCGGCCTACTGCTCAGCCTCGAGCTTGCCGTGATCTCGATCGCCATCGGCATCGTCATCGGGCTGGTGCTGGCGGTCTGGTATGTCTCGGCCGGACGCATCGTGCGCGGCATCATTGCGGCTTACGTGGAATTCATCCGCAACGTGCCGCTGATCCTCTTGGTCTATCTGGTCTTCTATGGTCTGCCGACCGTCATCGACATCGCCTACAGCGCGCAGACCTCCTTCGTGGCGACCCTGGCCCTCTATAGCGGCGCCTATCTGGTCGAGGTGTTCCGCTCCGGCCTGGAGGCCGTGCCGCGCGGCCAGATCGACGCCGGCAAGGCGATCGGCCTGACGCCCTGGCAGCGGCTGCTGCATGTGCGCCTGCCGACGATGATGCGCATCACGCTGCCGGCGCTGTCCAACACCTTCATCTCGCTGTTCAAGGACACGTCCGTCGCATCCGTCATCTCGGTGCCGGAGCTGACCTACGGAGCGCAGTGGATCAACTTCAACACCTTCCGCATCGTCGAGGTCTATCTCGTGGTCACGGCGATGTATCTGGTGACGGGCTACGCCCTGCTCTTCGCCCTGCGGCTGGTCGAGCGCTGGTACAGGACGGCGCGCTGATGTTGAGCCAGATCGCCTATGCCCTGCCGTTCCTCGCCGAAGGCTTCGCGCTGACGCTCTGGGTGTCCTTGCTCGTTGTGGTGCTGTCGCTGATTGCCGGCGTCATTCTCGGCGTCGGCCTCGTTTACGGGCCGGCGCCGCTGCGCTGGGCGGTGCGCATCTTCAGCGACACCATTCGCGGCATTCCGATCCTGGTGCTGATCTTCTTCGTCTATTACGGCCTGCCGGCCGTCGGCGTGCATCTCCAGTCCTTCTGGGCGGCGGTGCTGGCGCTGACCCTGTTCAAGACCGCCCAGGTCGTCGAATATCTGCGCGGCGCGGTCGCCTCGATCCCGAAGGGCCAATCGGAAGCGGCGATGGCGATCGGCCTGACCTTCCGCCAGCGGCTTGCCTACGTCATCTTCCCGCAGGCTTTCCGCCGCTTCCTGCCACCCTGGATCAATGGCGTCACCGACGCGGTGAAGGGCAGCGCGCTGGTCTCGCTGCTCGGCATCACCGATCTGATGCAGGCCATCAACCAGGTCATCGGCCGCACCTATGAGGCGATGCCGCTCTATATCCTCGGCGCCCTGCTCTATTTCGCCGTCAACTACGCGCTTTCATACGCCAGCCGGCGGCTGGAGCAGCGCTTCGCCTTCATCCGGGAATAGCACGATGGCCACCAGTTCCAACGACAGCGCAGCGCTTCTCGACATTGCCGAGGTCTCGAAATCCTTCGGCTCGGTCGAGGTGCTGCGCTCGGTCAGCCTCAAGGTGGCGAAGGGCGAGGTGGTCACCGTCATCGGCCCGTCCGGCAGTGGCAAGACCACGCTGCTGCGCTGCGTCAACTTCCTCGAAAGCTACGACAGCGGCTCGATCCGCATCGACGGCAAGGAGGTCGGTTTCCGCGACGGCGGCGCGCGCCAGCGGCGCAGCGAGCGCGACTTGGCCGCCATGCGCGCCGAGACCGGCATGGTGTTCCAGGGCTTCAACCTGTTCCCGCATCTGACGGCGGCCGGCAACATCATGCTCGGCCTCACCAAGGTGCGCGGCAAGAGCAAGGTCGAGGCGCGCTCGATCGCCGAGCATTGGCTGGGCCGCGTCGGCCTCGCCCACAAGGCCGACAGCCTGCCGGCGGAGCTTTCCGGCGGCCAACAGCAGCGCGTCGGCATCGCCCGCGCGGTCGCCATGGAACCAAAGATCCTCCTGCTCGACGAGATCACCTCGGCGCTCGATCCGGAACTCGTCGGCGAGGTGCTGGCCGTGGTGAAGAGCCTCGCCGAGGACGGCATGACCATGGTGATGGTGACGCACGAAATGGCCTTCGCCCGCGATGCCTCCAGCCGCATCGTCTTCATGGCCGATGGCGGCGTCAGCGCCGTCGGGCCGCCGAAAGAGGTTCTCGCCGCGGAGACGACTAATGAGCGTCTTCGCACGTTTCTGGCGCGCTTTCGCGCCTCGCAATTCTGAAATCGGACGGCCTTCGCCGTCCAAGGAGCATTCTTCCATGACGCCTTACACCCGGCTCGCCGAACTCGGCCTGACGCTGCCCGAGCCGCCGACGCCCATCGCCAACTTCGTCACCCATGCCGAAAGCGGCCGGCTGATCTTCCTGTCCGGCCAGGGGCCGCTGCGCGCCGACGGCACGCTCTGCACCGGCAAGGTCGGCGAGGACGTGACCGTCGAAGAAGCCTATGAGCATGCCCGCCTCACCGGCCTCAACCTGCTTGCCGTCATGCATGCGGCGGCGGGCGATCTCGGCCGCATCGTGCGCGTGGTGAAACTGCTCGGCTTCGTCAACGCGACACCGACCTTCAGCGACCACCCAAAAGTCGTCAATGGCTGCTCCGACCTCTTCGCCGAAGTCTTCGACAGGATCGGCGGCCATGCGCGCTCGGCGATCGGCGTCGGCTCGCTGCCTGGTAACATCACCGTCGAAATCGAAGCGGTCGTCGAGATCGCGGCCTGACCTTCATGGAGTCCACTGCAATGAAAACCTATTCCGACACCGGCTCCAACACCACGATCCGCGAGCGGCTGGGGCTGCGTCCGATCATCAACGTCTCCGGCACGATGACGACGCTCGGCGCCTCGATCATCGTTCCCGAGGCGATATCCGCCATGGCCGAGATCGCCTCGCAATGGGTGGAGATGGACGATCTGCAGCGCGCCGCGAGCACCGTCGTCGCGCGCCTTACCGGCGGCGAGACCGGCTTTATCACCGCCTGCTGCGCCAGCGGAATCACCATGGCGATCGCCGGCGCGATGACCGGCACCAATCTGCTCGCCATCGAACGGCTGCCGGACGACAACGAAGGGCTGAAGTCGGAGGTCGTCATCCAGCTCGGCCATATCGTCAATTACGGCGCGCCGATCGACCAGTCGATCCGTGTCGCCGGCGCCAAGGTCGTGCCGGCGGGCACCGTCAGCGTCACCCAGGACTATCACGTGCGCGAGGCAATCAACGAGCGCACGGCGGCCGCACTCTACGTCGTCGCGCACCACACCGTGCAATACGGCATGCTTTCGCTGGAGGAGTTCTGCGAGATTTGTCATGCCAAGAATATTCCGGTGATCGTCGACGCGGCCTCGGAATACGATTTGCGGAGCTTCCTCGCGCGCGGCGCCGATATCGTCGTCTACAGCGGCCACAAATTCCTGAG
This sequence comes from Mesorhizobium sp. M1E.F.Ca.ET.045.02.1.1, assembly GCF_003952485.1. Taxonomy (NCBI): domain Bacteria; kingdom Pseudomonadati; phylum Pseudomonadota; class Alphaproteobacteria; order Hyphomicrobiales; family Phyllobacteriaceae; genus Mesorhizobium; species Mesorhizobium sp. M1E.F.Ca.ET.045.02.1.1. The sequence goes on along the minus strand of NZ_CP034447.1, from coordinate 2,403,409 downwards.
CGGCCCGACCAGCGGCATCGTCACCGGCCGCAAGGACCTGGTGCGCGCCGCCTATCTGCAGAATCGCGGCGTCGCGCGGGCCATGAAGGTCGGCAAGGAAAGCATCGCCGGCACCATGGCCGCGCTCGAGGCCTGGGAGAAGCGCGACCATGCCGGGATCCGTCGCCGCGAGGAGGCGGCGCTCAATCTGTGGAAGGACGCACTCCAGGGCATTCCCGGCATCGGCGCTGAGATCATTCCGGATCCGACGGCCAATCCACTCGACCGCCTGCAGGTCTTCGTGCGCCCGGAAAGCCGCTTCACCGCCGCCGGCCTCGCCTCGGCTTTAGCCGCCGGTTCGCCGCCGGTCATCGTGCGCAACCACGAGGTCGAGCGCGGTCACTTTTTTCTCGACCCCTGCAACCTTCACTCCGGCGAGGCGGAGATCGTCGCCGAGCGCCTGCGCGCCGTGCTGACGGCGAAGGAGCGTCCTGCGGATGCGATGAAAGCGGCGCGCAAGGATCCGGCCAGCGCGCTGCGCTGGCCGGACTAGCACCGGCCTGCAACTACCTTGACAGGGCGGCCATCCGGCCTGCGAGGAAATCAACGAACAGGCGGGCCCGGACCGGCAGCTGCCGCCCGAACGCGTGCACGATATGGACCGGCATGGTAGGCATCGCCACCCCGGGCAGGATGCGAACCAGGCGACCAGCATCGAGATCGTTCTGCACCGCAAACTGCATCAGATGAGCGATACCGGCTCCAGCAAGCGCCGCCTGCCGGATGGCGCCCCCGTCGTCGGTGTCGAGGCGCCCGTTCGGCACGATCTGTGTGCCGTTCGCAAAAGTGACGGGATAGGGCCGCCCTGCCATCTGGTGGCGGATGAAGTCGTGGTCCTGCAGCGCGTCTATCGAGGCCGGGTGGCCCCGCCGCTCGATATAGACGGGCGCGGCGACCAGCACGATCGGAAGATTGCCGATCTTGCGGGCGACGAGACCGGTGTCGGACAGGTCGCCTAGGCGCACTGCCATGTCGTAGCCCTCACGAATCAGGTCGGCATGGCGGTCGGTGACGCTGAGCTCCAGTTTCAGTTCGCCATGTTGCGAAAGGAAGAGCTCCGCCCACGAGGCGATCAGGCCGCGCCCGAGCTCGATGGGTGCGGTGACTCGCAACAGGCCCCGCGCCGTATCGGCCATCTGGACGATATCTTCAGCGTCGTCGAGCGCCCTCAGCAGCGGCGCGACCCGCTCGTAATAGGCGATGCCTTCGCTGGTCAGGCCGAGGTGGCGCGTCGAACGTTGGATCAATCGCACGCCCAGCCGCCGTTCCAGCCGCGCCACGCTTTTCGATACCGCCGACGGGCTGGAGCCGAGCAGACGGCTGGCTGCGTGAAACGAACCGGCATCGACGGTGCGAACGAAGGCGACAAGACCGGCGGTCTTTTCGAGGATTGTCGTCATTCCAGAATTCAGGCACCAAAGAAATGATCAGGCTGATCCTAATACGCCTTCCGATCATCACCAGATACGGCTCATCATCAACACAAGGAGAGATTTGATGAGCAGACTGGCCGAAAAGGTCGCTATCGTCACCGGCGCTTCGAAAGGCATCGGCGCCGCCATCGCCAGAGGATTGGCGGCAGCCGGCGCTGCCGTGGTCGTCAACTACGCCACTTCCAAGGAAGGTGCTGACCGCATCGTTGCGGAGATCAAGGAAGGTGGCGGCCGGGCGATAGCCATCCAGGGCGACGTCTCGCTGGGCGACGACGTGCGCCGTCTGTTTGAGGCGGCGAAGTCGTCCTTCGGCACCATCGACATTCTGGTCAACAATGCAGGCGTGTTCGAATTCGAGCCGCTGGAAGCCGTAACCGAGGCCGAGTTCCATCGCCAGTTTGACACCAACGTGCTGGGCACGATCCTGACCATCCAGGAAGCGGCGAAACATTTCGGCCCAGCGGGCGGCAGTGTCATCAACATCAGCTCGATAGCCAGCCTGAACCCGCAACCCAATTCGCTCATCTATGCCGCAACCAAGAGCGCGGTGGATTCGATCACGCTGTCAATGTCCCGGGAACTCGGGGCTCGCAACATCCGCGTCAACGCAATAGCTCCGGGCGGCGTCGACACCGAGGGGCTGAAACGGGTAGGCGTCGTAGGCAGCGAGTTCGAAAAGGAAATCATTGCGAAGACCCCGCTCGGCCGTTTCGGCCAGCCCGAGGACGTCGCCCGAGTTGCGGTCTTTCTCGCTTCCGATGAGGCGTCTTGGCTAACCGGTGAGCGCATTGCCGCCTCTGGTGGCTGGCGATAGGCGTCGGCCGGAGCATCGATCGTGCGCAAACGCGTCCGAATCCTTGCGGCTCGTAGCGAATTCCGCTAAGGCGCGCCTTTGCCGCCGGGAGCGATACCCTTGACCGATCAGCGTGCCGACGTCGCCATCATCATGGGCAGCCAGTCCGACTGGGCGACGATGCGCCAGGCGGCGGAAACGCTGGATGCGCTGGGCATTCCGCACAAAAGGCTGATCGTCTCGGCGCACCGCACGCCCGACCGCCTCTATGAATTCGCCAAGGGCGCCAAGGCGGCCGGCTACAAGGTGATCATCGCCGGCGCCGGGGGCGCGGCGCATCTGCCCGGCATGACGGCGGCTATGACGCCGCTGCCGGTCTTCGGCGTTCCTGTCGAATCCAAGGCGCTGTCGGGCCAGGATTCGCTGCTCTCCATCGTGCAGATGCCGGCCGGCATTCCGGTCGGCACTTTAGCCATCGGCAAGGCGGGCGCGGCCAATGCGGCGCTTCTCGCCGCAGCCGTGCTTGCGCTGAACGACGAAAAACTCGCCGCCCGACTCGACGCCTGGCGCGCGGCCCAAACTGCCAAGGTCGCCAGCGAGCCGGCGGACACGCCGTGAGCCTGGCGCCGGGATCGACCATCGGCATCATCGGCGGCGGCCAGCTCGGCCGCATGCTGGCGATGGCAGCGGCGCGCCTCGGCTACCGCACAATCGTGCTGGAGCCGCAGGCCGATTGTCCGGCGGCGCAGGTCGCCAACCGGCAGATCGTCGCCGCCTATGACGATCCGGGAGCGCTTGCCGAACTCGCTGTCGCCAGCGCCGTCGTCACCTATGAATTCGAGAACGTCCCGGTTGCGGCGGCGGAGACGCTTGCCGCACGCGTTCCGGTCTATCCGCCGGCCCGCGCCCTTGAAGTCGCGCAGGATCGCGTGACCGAGAAGAGTTTCCTGAACGGCATCGGCATCCCGACGGCGGAATTCTGCCCCGTCGACAATGACGACCAGCTGACGGTGGCGCTGAGGAAATTCGGCGGCAGCGGCGTTTTGAAGACGCGGCGCATGGGTTATGACGGCAAGGGCCAGCGCGTCTTCCGCAACATGGAAACCGGCGGCTTTGCCGGCGCCTGCGAGGCGATGGGCAATGTGCCGCTGATCCTCGAATCGTTCGTCGCCTTCGAGCACGAGATTTCGGTGATCGCCGCGCGCGGACTTGACGGGAGCGTTGCCGCCTACGATCCGGCCGAGAATATCCACCGCGAGGGCATCCTGCGCAGCTCGACGGTACCGGCCACGATCGGGCCGGAAACTGCCGCGGCGGCGAAGGAGGCGGCGGCGAAAATCCTCTCGGCGCTCGGCTATGTCGGCGTCATCGGCATCGAATTCTTCGTCCTCGCCGACGGCTCGCTGCTGGCCAACGAGCTGGCGCCCCGCGTCCACAATTCCGGCCACTGGACGGAGGCCGCCTGCCTCGTCTCGCAGTTCGAGCAGCATATCCGCGCCGTCGCCGGCCTGCCGCTGGGCTCACCGGCCCGACATTCCGATTGCGTGATGGAAAACCTGATCGGCGACGACATGCTGAAGGTGCCGGCGCTGCTCGCCGAACCCGACCTGATGCTGCATCTCTACGGCAAGGCCGAGTCACGCCCCGGCCGCAAGATGGGTCATTTCACCCGGATCAGCCATAAAAACTGACCAGCGTTGGTTACTGCATATCCTGATCTTCGTCCTCGTCCGGGCTGGCGCAGCTCGGATCGCCGTCCTTGCAATTGGCACCGGAGGTGAGCTGCTTGGTGCGCTCGTTGGTCAGCTCCGTCAGGCATTGCGAAACCTCCATCGGATAGATGGAGCCGCCCTCGCTGTCGGCGGCCGAATAAGCGCATTCGGCGTCGCGGAACGCGATCCAGGCGCGCTGCGCCGTCTGCAGCAATTTGTTGGCTTTCTCGTCATTTCCGCTGACGATATCCTTGTAGGCGGCGTTGAGCTTGGCGTCGGCCGCCTCATAGTCGGCGTTGGCGCAGATATTCATCATCTGCTGGCTGTCGTCGTTGCGGTCGCACTCCTGCCCCCAGGCCGCCGGAGCGGTTGCCACGAGCATAAGGCAGGCTGACAAAAACAGGCGGCGCATGCCGGATCTCCCAATCGCTTCGCGTTGCGGCACCTTTCCAGCCGGCCTTGAGTCGCGCAATGCCAGGTCGCCGCGATGGCGAATATTTGATGATGTGGGCTCCTGCGCCGGTTATACGGCGCGCTTGCGGTTGACAGGAGCAAGGCTCCTCGTTTATGAGCCACGCAAGTTCAAAGGCGCGCTTTTTCCGGGCGCGCCTTTAAAATTCGGCCCGGAACCGGGCCCCGACCGGATAGGCAAGACCATGAAGATCAAGAATTCGCTCAAGGCGCTCAAGGCGCGTCACCGCGACAACCGGCTGGTTCGCCGCAAGGGACGCATCTACATCATCAACAAGACTGCTCCGCGCTACAAGGCGCGCCAGGGCTGAGACTTGCGCGCGGCGCCACAAACGAACCAAGCGCCGCGCCCGTTTGATGTCGATTGCCGGTTCGCCGGCCCTCTCACGCTAAAATCATTTTGACGATCCGCCGTCCGGCATTAGATTCCGGCGATGCGGATTCTTTTTGCTTCTTTCGCCGCTCTGCTCCTTTTCGGCCTGCCCGCGTCGGCGGAGGAGCCTGCCTCGCCGCCCGCCGCCACGCCGCCGCCCGCCCTCACGCCGCCGCCGGTCGCCTCGACCAGGCAGGGCCGCCTTGATCAGCTCTTCACCGACCTGAAGCGTGAGCGCAACGAAAAGGCGGCCGAACGGATCGCCGGCCGCATCTGGAATGAATGGAACCAGTCCGGCAGCGCCTCGATCGACCTGATGATGCAATGGGCGCAGAAGGCGACGGAAGACCAGAAATTCGACGTCGCACTCGACTTCCTCGATCAGGTGGTGACCTTGCAGCCGGGCTATGCCGAAGGCTGGAACCGCCGCGCCACCGTGCATTTCCTGATGAAGAATTACGGGAAGTCGATGGCCGACATTGACCACACCTTGCAGCTCGAACCCCGCCATTTCGGCGCGCTCTCCGGCCTGGCGCAGATCATGGCCGAAACCGGCCACAAGCAGTCGGCGCTGGAAGCCTGGCAGAAGGTGCTCACCATCTATCCGATGATGCGCAGCGCTCAGGACCAGGTCTCGACACTGTCGGAAGAGCTGGCCGGCGAGGGTATTTGATTCCTTTAAGGCAGTAGGGGAGTAGGGCAATAAGGGAGTAGGGTAGAGATTGGCCAGGAAACAGCTCCCCTACTCCCCTACTCCCCTACTCCCCTACTCCCCTACTCCCCTACTCCCCTACTCCCCTAAACTAACTTCCCGCCACTTCCGTATCTCCTCCGCATGAACCTCATCTGCGCCGCGTTTCTCTTCCTCATTGCGCTCATCTTCGCCCTTGCCGTCGTCACCCGCGCCGGCGCTTGGCTGATCGAGCGTCGCAACCCGCCGGCCGGCGCATTCATCGACATCGATGGCGCCCGCATCCACTACGTCCATATCCCGGCGCCGGCCGGCGCCGATTTGCCCCCGATCGTCTTCATCCATGGCGCCAGCGCCAACCTCAAGGACCAGATGCTGCCGATGAGGCCGCTGCTCGAAGGCCGCGCCGAGATGCTGTTCCTCGACCGCCCCGGCTTCGGCTGGTCCGAGCGTGGGCCGGGCAACAACGAAACGCTGGCGGCGCAGGCCGACACGATCGCCACGCTGATGGACCGCCTCGGTATCGAAAAAGCGATCATCGTCGGCCATTCTTTCGGCGGCGCGGCCGCCACCGCCTTTGCCCAAGCGCATCCGGAAAAGACGCTCGGCCTCGTTTTCCTGGCGCCTGTCAGCCATCCTTGGCCAGGCGGCGCGACCGCCTGGTATTACAAACTGACGGCCACTCCGGCCGTCGGCTGGCTGTTTTCCGAGACGCTCGCCTACCCCGCCGGCATGCTGCAGATCGGCAACGCGACGGCCTGCGTCTTTTCACCCAACAACCTGCCGGACGACTACATCGGCAAGGCCTCGATCCCGCTGGTGCTGCGGCCGCCTGCCTTCCGCGCCAACGCCCGGGATATGGCTCAGCTCTACGATTATGTGCGCCAGGCCTCGCCGGACTACTGTGAAATCAAGGCGGCGACTGTCGTCATCTCCGGCGACCGCGACAAGGTGGTCTACGCCACCATCCATTCCGTCGGTCTCGAGCGCGATATTCCCGGCGCCGAACTGGTCTGGGTCCGTAATCTCGGCCACAAGCCCGACTGGACCGCGCCCGACCTTGTCGTCGGCGCCATCGAGAAGATCGCAGGCATGCCTGTCGACCTGCAAGCCATGGCAAGAATGGTGGAAGGCCGGATAGCCGGCGACACGCAGGGCGCCGGCAGATTTCCGGAACTCAGGGCTCCAGACGCCGAGCTGGCGCTGGGCTGAGCAGTTTCACCGCCGTGCTTGAAAGACCTCAATGCAGCGCTGCCCCTCATCGCCCTGCCGGGCACTTCTCCCCGGATAGTGACGGGGAGAAGAACGCTGTCATCGCCGATTTCGCCAATCGCCAACGTGGGAGCAATGGCGCTGACGCCAAAGCTTCTCCCTTCTCCCCGTCACTATACGGCGAGAAGGTGCCGGCAGGCGGATGAGGGGCGGCGCCGACCTTGAAAAGGTTTCAAACGGCGGTCACAGCAGACCAGCTCTTACGGCTAATGCGTCTCCGACCCCACATAGGCAATACGCAGCATGTTGGTCGAGCCGGGCGTCCTCAGCGGCACGCCGGCGGTGATGATGACGCGATCGCCCGGCTTGCCGAAGCCTTCGTCGAGGGCGATGCGGCAGGCCCGGTCGACCATGTCGTCGAGGTCGATGGCATCCTCCGAAACCACGCAATGCGTGCCCCATAGGAGCGACAGCCGCCGCGCCGTGTTGACGATCGGCGACAGCGCCACGATCGGCACCTGCGGACGCTCGCGCGCGGCGCGGAGCCCAGTGGTGCCGGAGGCGGTGTAGGTAATGATCGCCGACAATTTCAGCGTCTCGGCGATCTCGCGCGCGGCGAGCGAGATCGCGTCCGCGCCGGTCGCTTCCGGCTCCGAGCGCTGCGCGTTGATGATGCCGGCATAGGTCGGGTCGGTTTCGACCTTGGTGGCGATGCGGTTCATCATGGCGACCGCCTCGACCGGATAGGCGCCGGCCGCGGATTCGGCCGAAAGCATGATCGCGTCCGCGCCTTCGAACACGGCGATCGACACATCCGACACTTCGGCGCGGGTCGGCACCGGCGCGGTGATCATCGATTCCAGCATCTGGGTAGCGATCACCACCGGCTTGCCGGCGCGGCGCGCGGCGCGCGTGATCTGCTTCTGGATGCCGGGCACGGCTTCGAGCGGCATCTCGACGCCGAGATCGCCGCGCGCAACCATCAGCGCGTCGGACAGCTCGATGATCTCCGGCAGACGGGCGACCGCCTGCGGCTTCTCGATCTTGGCCATGATCAGCGCGCGGCCGCGCGCGATCTTGCGGGCTTCCGCCAGATCCTCCGGCCGCTGCACGAAGGACAGCGCCACCCAGTCGACGCTCGCCGCAAGCACCGCGTCGAGATCGGCGCGATCCTTCTCGGTCAGCGCGCCAACCGGCAGGTCGGTGTCGGGCAGGCTGACGCCCTTCTTGTCGGAAATGCCGGTGCCGGCGACGACCGTGCAGGTGATTGACTTGCCGTCGCTCTTCACCGCCTTGAGCTCCAGCTTGCCGTCGTCGATCAAAAGCCGGTGACCGGGCTCGACCGAGCTCAGGATTTCCGGATGCGGCAGGTAGACCCGGCTGGACGTGCCGGGTTCCGGATTGTCGTCGAGCGTGAAGGTCTGGCCGACGGTCAGCGCTTCCTTGCCGTTGGCGAACTTGCCGACCCTGAGCTTCGGTCCCTGCAGGTCGGCGAGAATGCCGATCGGTCGGCCGACGGCCGCCTCGACGGCGCGGATGCGGCCGACCAGCGTGCGCATCAGCTCGTGGTCCGTATGGCTCATATTGATGCGGAAGACATCGGCCCCAGCTTCGAACAGCTTTCGCAGCATCTCCTCGGACGAGGAAGCCGGACCGATGGTGGCGAGGATCTTGACCTTGCGGATACGTCTCATTGACTGTTTGTTCCCGGAGCAGGGGTCGCTGGCGCGCCTCCCGTTGCGGGCTCGTCGGTCAGCTGGACCATCCAGCTTGCCTGCTCGCCCGTGTCATATTCCTGAAATCCGGCGCGCTGGAAGCCCCGGGCGACGCAATCATTCACGCCGGCAATCTTGAACTCTTTTTCGGCGACGCACATGTTGATCGGGCCGTCCCAACGCCCGCCGCGCTCGGCGTCTTCTGCATAAAGATAGTAAAACCTTGATGACAGCGGTCCCTCGATCAGCGTCTTGCAGGTCGATCCTTCGATGTGCCACCAGCCCTCGGTGATCCAGCCGGCCTTGGCACGATAGCCGATGCCGACGCCGACCAGGTTTTGTGTCGCGTTGCAGACGCGGAAGTCGGCGCGGGCAGGCGAGGTCGTGCAAAGCGCGCTGAGACCCGCGCCAACGATCAGGAGCGGCAGGGCCAGGCGCTTGCGCAGCCTGCCGGCGAAAACCATTCCAAATCCCCTCACGAACCACATCGGCATCTCTCGAAGCCCCTTTTCAGCAAACTCCGGGCGCATGTCAACGCGCCGTTTTGTTCAATTCCAATCGATTTAGAGAGGCCCGGCGCGTGGTAAGTCGTCCCCATTCGGGATTTTTTGCAGAAACCGTGGCCAAACAACGGCATTGCGCCTCAGTCCTCTTCGTGGAATGACGATACCACCCTGCCCGGATGCCAGCGACCGACCCATTTTCAGCCGATGACCCGATCCACAGTTTTCGCGCCTTTCGATATCGTCGAGGGCGACCGCAAGAAAGGCATCGTGCTTCTGGCCGATCACGCCCGCCGCGACCTGCCGGAGGAGTATGGCAGCCTCGGCCTACCGGCTGCCGAGTTCGAGCGCCACATCGCCTATGACATCGGGGTCGAGACGGTGACGCGCGAGCTGGCGGGGGCGCTCGACGCGCCGGCGGTGCTTGCCGGCTTCTCGCGGCTGTTGATCGATCCCAACCGGGGCGAGGACGACCCGACGCTGATCCGTCAGCTCTATGACGGCACCATCGTGCCGGGCAACTATCCGATGGCCGCCGAGGAGCGGGAGCGGCGTCTCGACCGCTTCTACCGGCCCTATCACGACGCCGTCGGCGCCATGATCGCTTCCGTGGCGCACGCCTCGGGGAAAGCGCCGTTCATCTTCTCGGTGCATTCCTTCACCCCGCGCATGCAAGGCTTCATCCGGCCCTGGCATGTCGGCATCCTGTGGGACCTCGACGACCGCGTGGCGCGGCCGCTGATCGACATGCTGGCTGAGGACGAAAACCTCGTCGTCGGCGACAACGAACCCTATGACGGCGCCTTGCGCGGCGACACCATGTTCCGCCACGCCATCGTCAACGGCTACGCCCACGCGCTGATCGAAATCCGCCAGGACCTGATCGCCGACCGCGCCGGCGCTCTTGCCTGGGCCGAACGGCTGGCGCCGATCGTTGACGCCATCGACCGCCGTGCCGATATACACCAGGTGAAGATGTTCGGCTCGCGCACCGGGCCAGCATGAAGGCCGTCAGGCCGGGAACAGACAAATGACCGAACTCAGCGACGAGCAGAAACGCGATTTCGAGGCCGCAGCCTTCCGCCGGCTGGTCGATCACCTGCGCCAGCGCGGCGACGTCCAGAATATCGACCTGATGAACCTCGCCGGCTTCTGCCGCAATTGCCTGTCGAACTGGTATCGCGAGGCCGCCGAGGCCGATGGCGTTGCATTGTCGAAGGATGAATCGCGCGAGATCATCTACGGCATGCCTTATGCCGAATGGCAGGCGCTCAACCAGACCGAGGCGTCGGACGCCAAGAAGGCGGAGTTCGAGGCCAAGCGCCCCAAGGATCACTAGAGCAATTCCAGGAAAGGTGTGAAACGGCTTTCCGTCCGGAATTGCGTCAAAACAAAGAGATAGAGCGGGTCGCCGTTTCCGTGAAACGGTCAACTGCTCCTAGAGCAATTCCAGGAAAAGTGTGAGCGGTTTTCCGTCCGGAATTGCGTCAAAACAAAGAGATAGAGCGGGTCGCCGTTTCCATGAAACGGTGAACTGCTCTAGCGGAGCCCTCGATCCTGCGTTGAGGCCCCTAACCGGCTCGGCCCAACGCTATGGCCGACCCCGTGAACGGCAGCACCAGATCATAACCGGCCGGCGGCGGCACGATCGGCGTTGCCGCGGAGGTGCCGAACTGGGTGACGCCCTCGCCGAGATGGCTCGCCAGATCATGGCGGCCGCCGCCGAACTCAAACGCAGTGCTGGCGAGCAGGCGCGCGGAGAACACGTTGGTGCCGATCAGTTGCACCATCGTCGTGCCGGCGGAGACCGCGACCGTCGTGCCCGCCACCAGGCTGGTGCGGCGGAAGGTGGCGATGCATTCGCCTTGCTCGAACGAAGCTGGATCGTCGAAGGTCCCCATCGGCCGGCGCTGCAGATAGAGCGAGAACTCTCCCACCGGATCGAGCCCGAGCGACAGCGCGCCGTTGTCGATCCCCGGTGCCTTGAACGGCCTTGCGGCGAAAGTGAAATGCGCTGCCGTCTCGGCGCGCTTGCCGTCGAACAGCGGCACGTCGGGGAAAGGCAGATGCAGGAAATATCCGTAGTCGGCCACTGCGCCATCCTTGGCGCGATAGAAGCGGCCGGTGGCGTACCAGGCGAGTTCGGCGGGAAACAGAGCGGTCATGCGGCGGTCCTGTGATGTCTTGGGAATGGACACCGCGACTGTGCCGCGTTCCGGTGCGGGCGGGAAGCGCCGGATTGCCGACGCGCTTGGCCCAAGCGCTTTCGGCCGGCAGCGCTTGACTGAAGATTGAATCGATCTAATTTGCCGCAAAAATCGGGCGGCGCACCGGATTTCAGAGCATGAGCCTGCAAACCACAATGCAATCCGCGACGCGCGGCCGCTGGGCAGTTGCCGGGATTTTCCTTGCCAATGGCTTCCTCACCGGCAGTTGGGCGCCGCAGATCCCGGTGTTCCTCACCCGTCTGGACATTTCGAAATTCACGCTCGGTCTGCTGATTCTTTTGTTCGGCGTCGGCGCGGTCATGGCGATGACCTGGTGCGGCCATCTCATTTCCAGGCACGGCTCGCGCACAGTGCTGCGCTGGTTCGGCCTCTGCGGCAGCTTCGGCCTGCTGGTCGTGGCGCTGGCGCCCAACGTGCCGCTGGCGGCAATCGCCATGCTTGTCTTCGGCGGCTCGATCGGCGGCATGGACGTCGCCATGAACTCCAACGCCGTTATCGTCGAGCGCCGGCTTTCCCGCGCGATCATGTCGTCCTCGCATGGCTTCTGGAGCCTGGGCGGCTTCGCCGGCGGCGCGCTCGGCGGCTACTCCATCCAGAATTACGGCCATCTCGCCCACGCCATCGTGGTGACCGTGATCGCCTTCGCCATCATCGCCCTTGCCATTCGTTACCTCGTCGCCGAGGACAGGCCTCGGGTCGCCGAGCACCAGAAATTCGCGCTGCCGCGCCACCCAATCGTCTATCTGGTCGGGCTGATGGCGCTGCTCACCATGGTCTCCGAGGGTGCGGTGCTCGACTGGGCGGCGCTCTACCTCCATCAGGAGCTCGGCGCCGATCTTGCGATTGCAGGTCTAGCCTACGCCGCTTTCTCCGGCGTCATGGCGCTGATGCGCTTCCTGGGCGACGGCGTGCGCAACCGCTTCGGCGCCGTGGCGACGCTGCGCGGCTCGGCCCTTGTCGCCGCCGCCGGCATGCTGGTGGGGGGCCTCTCGCCCTCGCCTTATCTTGCCATTGCCGCTTTCGCCTTCTGCGGCTTCGGCATCGCCAACATGGTGCCGATCCTGTTTTCGGCCGGCGGCAACCAGGAAGGCATGTCCTCCGGCACCGGCATGAGCGTCGTCACCACCATGGGCTATTCGGGCATTCTGGTGGCGCCGTCGGCGATCGGCTTCGTCGCCGAGCGATCGAGCTTCGGCCCGATCTTCGTCGCGCTCTCCGGCCTGCTGGTCGTCGTGCTGTTGATGGCGAGCCTCGCTCACCGGGCCGAGTTCGCCCCCGCTCCAGCGCCGGCCGAATAGCGCTTCAGCTCCTCATGCAGGAAATCCGCCACGCGGCGGATGCGCATGCTGGTGCGCACGTCGCGGTGCATGGCGAGCCACACCGGCAACACGGGCAAGGGAACCTCCGGCAACAGCGTCTCCACATCCGGGTCGCGGTCTGCCAGCGGCTTCTGGCCAAGGCCGATGCCATTGCCCGTCCGCACCGCCTCCCAGAGCACGATCTGGTTGTCGGTCCTGAAGCGGAAGTGGCTGCGGCCGACCGGAACGCCGAAGGCGGCGAAGCCGCGAATGATCTCGTCGCTGCGGTCGAACCCCACCAGGGCATGATCGGCGAGGTCTGCTGGTTTTTCCGGCCGGCCGTGTCGCTCGAGATAGGATTGGGCTGCACACAGGCAGAGCCGAATGTCGGTGACCTTGCGCGCCACCAATTCGTTCTGCGCCGGCCTGACCATGCGGATGGCGATGTCGGCATCGCGGCGCAGCAGGTTCTCGACCTGGTTGGAGGCGACGATCTCGACCTCGATGCCCGGCTCCTCCTCGCCAAGGCGCGCCGTCAACCGCGGCAGCACATAGGCCGCGACCACCTCCGAGGCGGCAATCCGCACCGTGCCTTCGATCGCCTCGACCGATCCCAGCGCCAGCAGCGAGAAGGCATTGGCCTGCTCGCTGACCGCCCGGCCGCGCTCATAGAGCACGCTGCCGGCTTCCGTCAGCTCGTAGCCGCGCCGCCCGCGCCGGAACAGCGTGACGCCGAGCGCCTGCTCCAATTCGCCGATGTGGCGGCCGAGCGTCGGCTGGCTGGCTTCAAGGCTGCGCGCGGCCGCCGAAAGGCTGCCGGTCTCGGCGACCGCCACGAAGCTCTTGATCAGGTTCCAGTCGAATTCATTCATTCATTTTTGAATATCAGATCGCCAGATTCAGTCAATTTCCATTCGTTTCCGGAGTGTCCAGATTAGGCGGGCAAAACGCAAGCAACGGAGACAAACAATGACCAAGATCGCAATTCTGGGCGCCAATGGCCGGCTCGGCCGCGTGGTTGGCAAGGCCTTCATCGACGCCGGTTTCGACGTCCGCGCCGTCACCCGCACCGGCAAGGTGCCGGCCGAGATCAAGGGCGCAACCGCTGTCGCCGGCGATGCTTTCGACCGCGAGTCCCTGATCCGGGCAACGCAAGGCGTCGACATCATCTTCAACGGCCTCAACCCGATCTACACCGACTGGGGCAAATGCCTGCCGATGGCCGAGAACGTCATGGCCGCCTGCCGCGCGAATGGCGCGCTGCACCTCTTCCCCGGTACCGTCTACAATTACGGCTCGCCGATGCCGCAGGTGGTCACGGAGGAGACGCCGTTCCATCCGACCACCGAGAAGGGCCGTATCCGCTGCGCCATGGAAGATCTGTTCCGCCGCGAGGCCGATGCCGGCCGCGTGCGCACCATTGTCCTGCGGGCCGGCGACTTCTTCGGCGGCACCGGCACCGGTTCCTGGTTCGACCTCGTCGTCGCCGCCAAGATGGAGAAGGGCGTCTACACCGCGCCCGGCCCGGCCGACCTCGTGCACGAATGGGCCTATCTGCCGGACTTTGCGGTCGCCTTTGTCGGACTGGCGCGCAACCTCGACAAGCTCGGCTCCTACGAAGCCATCAACTTCCCGGGCCACGCCGTCACCGACCTCGACATCAAGGCTGCGGCCGAAAAGGCGCTGGGACGCAAGCTCAAGCTCTCTTTCATGCCCTGGTGGGTGCTGCGCGCCGGCAGTCCGTTCGTGGCCATGTGGCGCGAGATCGTGTCGATGTCCTATCTGCGCTTCGAGGCGCACCGGCTGACCTCGACGCGGCTCGAAGAAATCATCGGCGAAATCCCGCACACGCCGCTCGACCGGGCGGTGGCGGAAGCCATCCAGGATATCGGCATCGCCGTCGCGCCCTCGCGCGAGGCCGCCTGATCAAGGCAAGGAGCGTCCTGGAAATGAAACGGCCGGGCTCTGAAGCCCGGCCGCAAATCGATCAGACCCGGCCCAACAGCAACATGATCAGCAGAATGACCAGGATGACGCCGACGATCCCCGATGGGCCGTAGCCCCAGGCCCGCGAATGCGGCCAAGCAGGCACTGCGCCGATCAGGATCAGGATCAGGATTATTACAAGAAGTGTACCGATCGTCATGAAAAGCCCTCGCCGTCTGGTTGAACTTCAAGGGAACAATGCAAAAAGCCGCCCGGTTGTTCCCGGACGGCTCTTCGCATTCGGGCTTCGAAATCCCGCTATTCCGCGGCTTTCGGGAAGGCGACGTCCGGCTCGGCGTTGGCTTCCTTGGCCGGTTCGTCGGTCACGACCTTGCCCTTGCCGAGGCGGAACAGGCCGCTGAACCAGCCGCGCCGCGCGCCGGGCTTCACCTTGGCGCGGGTGAACACCATCAGCATCGAAGGCGTCACCACCAGCGTGAGCAAGGTGGCGAAGGACAGGCCGAACACGATCGCCGAGGACAGCGAAATCCACCATTGCGTCGACGGCGCGTTGATCGTCGTCTCGTGATGGAAGATTTCGAGGCCGAGGCCGAAGGCGATCGGCAGCACGCCGAGGATGGCCGAAACCGCCGTCAGCACCACCGGCCGCGCGCGCTCGCGGCAGGTCTGCAGCACCGCGTCCATCTTGTCCCAGCCTTCCTCGCGCAGCCGGTCATAGGTGTCGATGAGAACGATGTTGTTGTTCACCACCACGCCGGCGAGCGCGATGACGCCGATGCCCGACATGACGATGCCGAACGCCTCGCCTGTCAGAAGCAACCCGAGGAACACGCCGATCGTCGCCATGACCACGCAGGACAGCACGAGCCATACGCTGGTGAACTTGTTGAACTGCGCAAGCAGCACCAGGAAGATCAGGAAGATCGCCGCGCCGAAGGCCTTGCTGAGGAAGGCGCTGGCTTCCGCGCTGTCCTCGTTGGAGCCGGCGAGCTTCCAGCGGATACCGCTGCCGAGATCCATGTCGGCGACGGCCTTGGTAACCTCCTGCTGCACCGCCGCCACCTGCGCGCCGGCGCTGACATTGGCCTGCACTACCACGGTTCGCGCGCCGTCGATGCGGTTGAGGATGCCGACCGTCGGCTCGGGCTTCCTGACGACGAAATTCGAGATCGGCACCGATCCTTGCGAGGTCTGCACCCGAAGCTCGTCCAGCGTCGACAGCGTGCGCCGGTCCTCCGGCAGGCGCAGCCGGATATCGACCGCGTCGTCGGCGCCGGCCGGCCGGTATTCCGACAGCTTGAGGCCATTCGTCACCAGTTGCACCACCGTGCCCACGGAGGTCGGGCTGATGCCGTACTGCGCCGCCTTGGCGCGATCGACATCGAGCGCCCAGTCGACGCCGGGCGGCGGCAGGCCGTCCGAAACATCGATGACGTTGGGTATCTTGGCGATGCGCGCGGCGACGGCGCGCGCCTTGTCGTCGAGCCCGGCAGGATCCGCGGCCGAAAGCCTGATCTGGACCGGCTTGCCGGTCGGCGGACCGGCTTCGGGCACGCGCACCTCGACATCGACGCCCGGAATGCCGGCCATGACGCCGCGCAGATCGTTGAGGATCTGGTTGGCGGACTTGCGCTGGCGCCAGTCGACGAATTCGTACTGGATGACGCCGACGACATCTTCCGGAATGTCCTGGCCGCCGCCTTGCGTCTTGCCGACGCGCGTATAGACCGATTTCACCCCCGGCCAGCCGAGCAGCCGGCTTTCGGCGGTCCTGGTGGCGGCGTCCATTTCGGCCAGCGAAAGGTTGCCGCGGGCATGCACGTAGAGCAGGCCGTAATCCGGCTCGACATTGGGGAAGAACTCGACGCCGGCGCCGTATTTCGAATAGGCGAAGCCGACGCCGACCAGCAGGCCGACGGTGAGCAGGATGACGGTGATCGGGAAGCGCACCGCCTGCTTGACCAGCGCCATGTACCAGCCGTCGCGATTGCTCTCCTCATGATGCGCCGGCGCCTTGGCGAAGATGGCGCCGAGCGTCGGCGCGAAGACCAGCGCATAGAGCATCGAGGCAGACAGCGTCACGATCAGCGTGATCGGCATGTACTTCATGAAGTCGCCGATGATGCCGGGCCAGAAGAGTAGCGGCGAGAAGGCGGCGATGCGCGTCATCGTCGCCGCGATCACCGGGCCGGCCATGCGCTTGGCTGCAAGCGCGAAGGCGTCCGCCTTCGGCATGCCTTCGGTCATGCGCCGTTCCGCGAATTCGGTGACGATGATGGCATCGTCCACCAGCATGCCGACCGCCAGGATGAGGCTGAACAGCACGATCATGTTGATCGTGTAGCCCATCATCGCCAGCAGCAGGATGCCGATCAGGAACGAGGAGGGGATGGCGAGGCCGATCAGCAGGGAGGCCCGCCCCGATAGCGCATAGAGGATGACGATGAACACCAGGATGACCGCGATCATCACATGGTTCTGCAGGTCGCCGAGCAGCTGGTTGACGAAGACCGACTTGTCCTGCGTGTAGGTGACGTGCATGCCCTCGGGCATTGTCTTGATGAAATTGTCCGACACCTCCCTGACATGGTTCAGCGTGTCGATCAGGTTGGCGCCGATGCGCTTCTTCACCTCGATGGCGATCGCCGGCTTGCCGTCGAGGCGGGTCACCGTCTCGGCGTCCTTGAAGGTCGAGCGGATGGTGGCGATATCCTTGGCCTGCACCACAGCGTTCGGCGTGGCGACGACCGGCAGGTTGGCGACATCCTCGGGCGTCTCGATCAGCGACGGCACCTTGACCGCGTATTTGCCTTCGGATCCTTCGAGGTTGCCGGCCGCGACCAGGCTGTTGGAGGCGCCGACGCCCTGCATCACCTGGTCGAGTTGCAGCCCGTAGGAGGAGAGCTTGACCGGGTCGACGACGACTTCGACCAAATCGTCGCGCGCGCCCTGCAGCGAACCTTCCAGCACGCCCGGCACTTCCTCGATGCGGTCGCGCAATTCACGCGCCGCGGCCGTCAGCACGCGCTCCGGCACGTCGCCGGAAAGTGTCACGACGAGAACCGGGAATTCCGAGACGTTGACTTCGTTGACCGTCGGCTCCTCGGCCGCCTGCGGCAGGTCGGCCTTGGCATCCTGCACCTTGCTGCGCGTATCCTGCAGCGCCGTCGCCAGATCGGTCTGCGGCTGGAATTCGACCAGCACATAGCCGCCGCCCTGGAAGGCGGCCGAGCGCATCTCCTTCAGCCCCTTGAGGCTCTTGAGCTTGCTCTCCATCGGCCTCAGCAGCAGGCGTTCGGAGTCCTCCGGCGAGATGCCCTGATAGATCAGGCTGACATACATCATCGGAATCGGAACGTCGGGTTCCGCTTCCTTCGGCGTCGACTGATAGGCGACCCAGCCGGCGGCAAGCAGGAACATCAGCGCCGATATTGTGAGGCGGGCGTTGTGGATGGCGAGTCTGACGATATCCATGACCTATGCCTGCTGTTTCCATGTGAGCGGCGACGTTGACCGGCGGCGCCGGGACAAGCCCGGCGCGCCTGGCGGTCGCGCTACTGCGTGCCGGCGGCAGCTTCGCTGATCAGCTTGTTGATGGTCGCCTGGTCGGCCTCGACGGGCTTCACCAGATCGCCTTCCTTCACCAGCTCCTGGCCGGCAACGATGATGCGCGCGTCCTGCGGAATGCCGCCGAGCACCAGTCCCGTCGGGGTGTCGTCGACGAGGTCGATCGGGAAGAACGCCACCTTGTCGTCCTTGCCGACGGCGCGGATGCCGAGGTCGCCCTTGTCGCCCAGAGTGACTACCGAGCGCGGCAGCAGCACCGCGTCGGTCGGCTCGGCGCTGAGCGCGATCTCGGCCGTCATGCCGGCGGGGATCGAGCCATCCCCGTTGGGGATCGCCACCTCGACACGGAAGGTGCGGGTCTGCGATGAGGCATCGCGGCTGATATAGCGCACCGTGCCGGTGACCTTCTGGTCGTTGACCAGGCGCACATTGGCCTCGTCGCCGATCTTGATGTAGCGCAGGTCGCGTTCGCTGATCTCGCCGCGCGCGATCACCGGATCGAGCTTCAGGATGGTGGCCACCTCGCCGCCCTGCATGACCGAGCTGCCAAGCTCGACCGGCACCCGGTCGATGACGCCGTCGAACGGCGCCTTCACTTCGTTGCGGTCGAGTTCGGCCTGCGCGGTCTCCAGCATCGACTGCGCCGCCGTCAGGTTCGAGCGGGCGGTGTCGAGCTGCAGCTTGGGCAGGTTGCCGGTCTTGGCCAGCCGCTCGGCGGCATCGAGCTCGGCCTTGCGCTGCACCAGAAGCTGCCTGGCGTTGTCGACGTTCGAGATCTTCTCCTCGGCGGCCAGCATCAGCACCAGGTCGCCCGTCTTGACATGGTCGCCCTGCTTGACCGGCAGCTTGTCGATGACGCCGCCGACGCGCGTGGCAAGCACCGCCCGCTTGTCGGCTTCGGTCAGCCCGGAAATGCGGATGGCGCGCGCAAAGGTCTTGCGCGGCGGCGTCACCACCGCGACGGTGCGGGGCGCGGCCTTCGGCTCGACCTCCGCCGTCTTGGGCTTGTCGGCCCCGGATTGCGTGGCTTTGCCTGCCTCTCCTGCCTTCTGGTGGTCGGCGGCGCTGCCCACGGACGAGAACTCGCCCGTTGCCATCCAGGCAGCAAATCCGATGAGCACAGCAATGGCTGCAAGCTTGTGAAACCTGATTTTCGGCATCGTCATTTTTCCGTTGCTGGCTTGGCGAGGTCGGCGCCTTCGACTCCCGGGCGCGCGGCCGATATGGGTGCGCGCAAAGCCATCTTCAATTTGCCGTGATCGGCGAAGGGCGCTTCTACCTCAAAGTTGCGGCGCAATATAGTGAGAAAAATTGCAGCATCATTGCGCCTCCAGCCGTGGCGGACAGGCTCTATTCTATTTTTTCGACACTCGACTGCCCGGCTTTTCCCCGTCCGGGCAGATTTTTCGCTCGTCCAACCGTTCAATGGCAGTAGGTGTCAGTATGATGCGGAAATTTTTCGCGTAATGACTTGCTGCATTGGCACGAGACAATGTGAAGGACGCGCCCACTTCGAAAATAATGCTGTCAGGTGATGAGGTTCAGCAACCGGAACAGCCGCTCGAATGTTCCGCCATAGGGCGGTCTGAGCAAGCCGCCGGCGCTCAGCCTGGACTGGACGAAGATCGGCTTTTCCTTGCTGAAGGTCCGGAAACCCCATTCGCCGTGATAGGCGCCCATGCCGCTCTCGCCGACGCCACCGAATGGCTGCCTCTCCTGCACCAGATGCATCATGCAGTCGTTGACCGTCACGCCGCCGGCCACGGTTTCCCGCATCACCCTTCGGCGATTGGCGCTGTCCTTGCCGAACCAGTAGAGTGCCAGCGGCCGCTCGCCCCGGTTGACGTGCTCGATGGCGTCGTCGACCGTGCCATATTCGAGGATCGGCAGCACCGGCCCGAAGATTTCCTCGCGCATCAGCCGCAAATTCTCGCCGGCATTCCTGACCAGCACGGGCGCCATTTTGCGATCACTCACGCCAAGCTTTTCCTTAGCCGGATTGACCTCGGTGATATCGGCGCCGCTGTCGCGGGCCTCGGCGATCATATCGCTCAAACGCTGATGGTGCCGCTCGCTGACGATTGCCGTGTAGTCGGGATTGTCGCGCAGGCGCGGATAGAGCCGCCCCATCGCGGCGGCGAGCTTCGCGGCGATCGCGGCACCTTGCCCTTGCGGGACCATCAGATAGTCCGGCGCGATGCAGGTCTGGCCGGCATTCAAAAGCTTGCCGTAGGCGACGCTTGCGACAGCGGCGTCGAGATCGCAGGACTGATCGAAGATCGCCGGCGACTTGCCGCCGAGCTCGAGCGTCACCGGCGTCAGATTGACGGCCGCGGCCAGCGCCACCTGCCGGCCGACGGCGGTAGAGCCGGTGAACAGGAGATGGTCGAAAGGCATCGACACGAATGCCTTGCCGACCTCGGCATCGCCGGCCACCACGCTCATCTCGTCGGCAGAGAAATGCTCTTCGACGAGACGGGCGAGCAGGTCCGAAAATTTCGGTGTCAGCTCGGACGGCTTGATCAGCACGCGGTTGCCGGCGGCAAGTGCCGCGGTCGCAGGCGCCATGGCGAGCTGGAAGGGATAGTTCCAGGGCGACACGATGCCGACGACGCCAAGCGGCTGCGGCAAAAGGCGATTGCGCCCCGGCAGGAACGGCAGGCTGGTGGCGACACGGCGCTCGCGCATCCAGCCGCGCAGATGCCGAACGGCATGCCTGATCCCCGCGCGGACGACGAAAAGTTCCGCAAGCCGCGTTTCCTGCGCCGCCCGTCCAGTGAAATCGCTGTCGATCGCAGCACAGATCTCGGCTTCATGCCTTTCGGTCAGTGCCAGCAGCCGCTTCAGCCGATCCTTCCGCACCTCGAGGCTGGGGAAGGGTTCCGCCTCGAAGGCCCTGCACTGCGCTTCAAACCTGATCCCGAGAGCGTTCTGTCTGGTCTGCAGCATCGCCACCTCCCGTTTACGTAGAGGTAAACTACTCGCGCAGCGCAGGTGAATCCAGCGCGCCGCCGGTTCCGCTGGGTAAGTTTCAGCGTAGCCTAAAATGCACGCAAGGGGTCTGGAGGCGGTTCTACGCCCGGCGGCGCGCCGCCTCCGGCTTCAGGTGTGCGGCGAGGAATTCCTTGACCCGCCGGCCCGGCGCCGGACCATGCACCGGCTTGAAGCCGTCGTCGAGCTCGCCCGACAGGTCGAGCGTCGCTTGGCTGCCGACGGCATCGTAGTTCTCCTCCAGCCAGTCACTGGCCGCATTTCGGCCAAGGTCGCGCAGATAGGCGAGGAAGGCCCATTCTGCATTGACCTTCGACGAGGCCGAGAGATCCTTGAACGCCTCGTCGGCATCGATACGGTGCATGCGGATATCGCGGTATTCGCCATGCGGCAGGCGGCCGGCCGCTATCAGTTCCTTGACGAAGGCGATCGAGCGGAATTCGCGCAAGAGTCCGGCGTTGAAGGTGATCTCGTCGATGCGGTTCTGGATCTCGTTGGCGCTTTTCGGCGTGCCTTCGCGCACCACCGGGTTGATCTGCACTAGGAGCACGTCCTCGGTCGCCGCCGTCTTGAAGAAGGGATAGAGCGCCGGATTGCCGCCATAGCCGCCATCCCAGTAGGGCACGCCCTTGATCTCGACGGCACGGAACAACTGCGGCAGGCAGGCCGAGGCCATCACCGTGTCGAGGTCGATCTCGCCGTCGGAGAAGACGCGCAGCTGCCCGGTCTCGACATTGGTCGCCGAGATGAAGAGTTCCATCGACTTGCAGGCGCGCACATTGCGGAAGTCGATCTCCTTCTCGACCACGTCGCGCAGCGGGTTGAGGCCGAGCGGGTTGGCGACGTAAGGCGAAAACACCCGCGACATGGTGTCGAAGAAGAGGTAGCCCGGCGTGTTCTCGATCGACCAGTTGCCCCACACGACATCCCACGGCATGCGCTGCACCGGGCTGAAGCGGCCCTTCGAGGCCACGGCGCGCCAGAAATCGTCGAGCTTCTTGCGCGCGCCCTCGACGCCGCCGCGCACGAACCCATCGGCCAGCGCCACCGCGTTCATGGCGCCGGCGCTGGTACCCGACACGGCCGCGATTTCCAGCCTGCCATCCTCGAGCAGCCGGTCGAGCACGCCCCAGGAGAAGGCGCCGTGCGAGCCGCCGCCCTGGAGAGCGATGTTGATCTTCTTCTTGTCCTCCGCCTTGCCGTTCTTCGCCATGCCGTTCCTTGTCTCGACGCTGTGGGCTGCCCTTGCGTCATTTGGGCGGAGCCGCTGCTATCAGCTTATGTTGCAGTGCAGCATATAAGGACGAACCAAGGCAAGAACACGAACACACAAGCGTGACCGGATGAAATTATGTCCATGGGACTCTTTCCTCGCCCCACGAAAGTGGCCGGGGATGCACACAACTTCTGTGACTGGCGTGACTGATAAGGCCGAGGCTTGATTGCCACGTGGTTCCCCCAATCCGTCGCTGCTTCGCAGCGCCACCTTTCCCCCTCCGGAGGGAAAGGAAGGGAGCGTTGCTGGACGAGCGTCGACGGCAAAAAGCTTGGCGCCTTTCCTCTACCCCGTCGATCGGGGGAGAGGTGGCTCGGCGTGGCCGAGACGGAGTGGGGGTCGACCCCGCTACTAGACAATGCATGCGCCAAGCTGCCATGCACGCTATCGCCTAAGACCAGCCGCTTGGAAATGTGTGCATGCCGCAGTCGAAGTGGGGCGAGGAACCAGGTTCAAGCCACCAGATCCGGCACCGGCCCGACATAGCGCGACTGCGGGCGGATGAGCCGGCCGGTCGCCTGCTGCTCGCGTGCGTGCGCAATCCAGCCGGCGACGCGGCCGGCGGCAAAGACGTTGGAGAACGCCTCCTTCGGGAAGCCGGCGGCTTCGAGCAGCAGCGCCGTATAGAATTCGACATTGGTCTGGATCGAGCGCTGCGGCTTTGCGACCTTGAGCACGTCGAGCGCCACCTGCTCCACCGTTTCGGCGAAGGCCAGCCGGCTGCCCGTCTCCCGGCTGTCGCGGGCGCCGAGTTGCCGCACGACCGCCTTCAGCACGTCGGCGCGCGGATCGCGCACGCGGTAGATGCGATGGCCGAAGCCCATGATGCGCCCGCCGCGCGCGATCTCGCCGCGCAGCCAGGCTGCGGCGTCGCCGCTCGCCTCGATCGCATCGAGCATCTCGATCACCGGTCCCGGCGCGCCGCCATGCAGCGGACCCTTGAGCGCGCCGAGCCCGGCGAGGATCGCCGAGGTCAACCCCGCCTGCGTCGACGCCACCACCCGCGTCGCGAAGGTCGAGGCATTGAGCCCATGGTCGCAGACCGTCACCAGATAGGTGTCGAGCGCCTTGGCGAGCGCCGGCGATGCGCCGCCGCCGAGCATCCGCAGCATATCGGCGGCATGATCGGCACGTCCGTCCGGAGCGATTGGTTTCTCCCCGCGTGCGATCCGCATCAGGGCCGGCGTCAGCACCGCCGGCGCCGCGGCCAGCCTGAGCGCATCGGCAAGCTCCTCGCCATCCGGCAGCAGGGCGATGCCGGCGCGCATGGCGCTGTAGATGTCGAGCGGCGCGAGCTGGCCAAGCATCGGCTGCAGCCGTTCGAAAACCTCGACGCGCGCTTTGCCGATCGCCTTCTCCAGTTCGTTGTCGCCGGGAAGCCGGTCGAAAAAGCCGTCGAACAGCAGCCGGACCACCTGGCCGAAGCGCCAGCGACCGGCCAGCTCCGTCAGCGAGTGGCCTCGGATGGTGAGATGTCCGCCGGCGCCGTCGACATCAGAAAGAACCGTGTCCGCCGCCACAACATCATCGAGCCCGTTCGCCATGACTGTCTCCTTGACCTTTTGTGCATTGCAATTAATGCTGCGCAATCAATGCATCAATCTTGATCAACTGAATCAATATAGGCGCGGAGCGATATGTCCGAATGGCTGACGCGGGAGGAGGCGCTGGCGCGGCTCAACGTCCGGCCGCAGACGCTCTACGCCTATGTCAGCCGCGGCCGCATCGGCATGCGGCCGGACGGGGCCGACCCGCGCCGCAGCCAGTACCGCGCCGACGACATCGCGGCGCTCGCCACCCGCCGGGCGCGCGGACGCAGCCCGCAGGCGATCGCCGAGAGCGCCATCGCCTGGGGCGAACCCGCCATCACCACCGCAATCTCGACGGTTCTGCATGGCCGCCTCGTCTATCGCGGCAAGGATGCCGCAGCGCTTGCGGCGACGGCGACGCTGGAGGAAACCGCTGGCCTGCTTTGGGCCTCCGACGCTTCGGTCTCCTTCGCTTCGTTGACCCCTTCGACCGCTCGGCAGAGCGGCACCCCGACGGCTTTTGCGAGGCTCTCGGCGCTTGCGGCCGAAGGCCGGCCCTCGCTCGGCCGCAGGCCGGCCATGCTGCAGCAGGACGGCACAAGCGCCACCAGCGTCCTTGCGACGGCGCTCGGTGCAGCCCCGGGTTCGGAACCTGTACACGAAAGGCTTGCCCGCGGCTGGTCGGTCAACGACGCCGGCGCCGATCTCATCCGCAAGGCGCTGGTGCTGCTCGCCGATCACGAGCTCAACGCCTCGACCTTCGCCGCGCGCGTCGCGGCCTCCACCGGCGCGCCGATCGCGGCCTGCCTGCTTGCCGGCCTCGCCACCCTTACCGGCCCGCGCCATGGCAGCGCGGGCGCCGCGGCGATCGCCCTTGTCGAGGATGCCGAGCGGCTGGGCCCGGACGAGGCGATTTCGCGCTGGCTCGCCCACGACCGGCCGCTGCCCGGCTTCGGCCACCAGCTCTATCCCGAAGGCGATCCGCGCGCCGAAGCTATGTTTTCCGGGTTCAAGATCGACGCCGGGCTGTTGCGTTTGCGCGATGCTGCCTTGGCCGCGACCGGCATGCCTCCGAACATCGATTTTGCCCTGGCTGCGCTGACGCGAGGCCTTCGGCTACCTGCCGACGCACCCTTCCGCCTGTTCGCGCTCGGGCGCAGCGTCGGCTGGACGGCACATGCCATCGAGCAGGTGACGAGCAACAGGCCGATCAGGCCCCGCGCCCGCTATAACGGGCCTGCGGGGATGAAGGGGACCGATGGCAACATTTAGCGCCTCACCGTCAGGATGAAGCGCGCCAGGTTGTGTTGAGATTCAGGTCAGGCCGAGTCGAAAATAGTGGCTTTCGAGAACCGGCCTACGCCGGCCGTAGCCTTAACTACCACGCCACTCTCATGAATGCTTCGGCCGGCGAAGGCCGGAAGCGCAGAAAGCCGCTATTTGCAGACCGGCCTCACCTGAATATCAACGCAACCTACGACATGGTGTCGAGCTTGCGCTGCATGGCGGCGATCTGCGCCTTCAATTCCTGCAGATCGTCGGATTTCTCTTCCTTCTTCGGCGGCTCGGTGGGCGCCGCGGAATTGGAGCCGGCCGTTGGGAACGGCGTGAACATGCGCATCGCGTTCTGGAACATCTCGACGTTGCGGCGCGTCTGCTCTTCCAGCGCCTTCATCGGCGTCTTCATCATGTCCATCGGCGCCTTGCCGAAAGCGCCCTTCATCTGCTCGCGAAACCGCTCCTGCTCCTTGGAGAAGGCGATCATCGATTGCTCGAGGAAGCTCGGCACGATCATCTGCATCTGATCGCCGTAGAAGGCGATAAGCTGGCGCAGGAACGGGATCGGCAGCATGTTCTGCCCGTCCTTGTTCTCCAGCTCGAAGATGATCTGGGTGAGCACCGGATGCGTGATGTCGTCGCCGGTCTTGGCGTCCTGAACCGTGAACTCCTCGCCTTTCTTGACCATATCGGCCAAGTCCTCGAGCGTCACATAGGTGCTGGTGCCGGTGTTGTAGAGCCGGCGGTTGGCA
Source organism: Mesorhizobium sp. M1E.F.Ca.ET.045.02.1.1 (assembly GCF_003952485.1). Taxonomy (NCBI): domain Bacteria; kingdom Pseudomonadati; phylum Pseudomonadota; class Alphaproteobacteria; order Hyphomicrobiales; family Phyllobacteriaceae; genus Mesorhizobium; species Mesorhizobium sp. M1E.F.Ca.ET.045.02.1.1. Next base: position 2,377,601 of record NZ_CP034447.1, on the reverse strand, counting down.
TATTTCTTGATGACGATCGGGTCGTCTTTTGCGGCCATCCGTATCCTCCCCAGGATACCGGCGCGTTCTGAGCAAGCGGCCGGTAACGATTGCGCCATGTATCGAGGATATGCGCAAAAGCGTCACAATTCCAAGCGCTTTGTGCAGTGCGGCATCATTTAGTGTCTGATGGCCGTGGCAAATTATGCTGCGCAGCGAACGCAATGCGGTGACGATCCGCCCGCGGTGTGCTTGCCGCGCATGGCCGCCATGCCCATTTCCGGTTTGACTTGAGGGTTCGAACGGGCAAGAAAAGTCTTTAACAATACCTAAAACACGACAGCTCGAAGTCTGGAGAAGAAAATGTCCGCTTCCAATTCAATCGTCGTCGCCAGCGCCGCCCGCACCGCGGTCGGCTCCTTCAACGGCAGTTTCGCCGCAACGCCTGCGCACGAGCTCGGCGCCGTGGTCATCAAGGAACTGCTCACGCGGGCCAAAGTCGCGCCCTCGGAGGTCGACGAGGTCATCCTCGGCCAGGTGCTGACCGCGGCCCAGGGACAGAACCCGGCCCGCCAGGCTTCGATCAATGCCGGCCTGCCGAAGGAGACCACCGCCTGGGGCCTCAACCAGGTTTGCGGCTCGGGCCTCAGGGCGATCGCGCTCGGCATGCAGCAGATCGCCACGGGCGACGCCAAGGTGATCGTTGCCGGCGGCCAGGAATCGATGTCGCTCTCACCGCACGCCCAGCACCTGCGCGCCGGCGTCAAGATGGGCGACTACAAGATGATCGACACCATGATCAAGGATGGCTTGTGGGATGCCTTCAACGGCTACCACATGGGTAACACAGCCGAGAACGTCGCCCGTCAGTTCCAGATCACCCGCGAAGACCAGGATGAGTTCGCGCTTGCCTCGCAAAACAAGGCCGAAGCCGCGCAGAAGGCCGGCAAGTTCAAGGACGAGATCGTCGCCTTCACCATCAAGGGCAAGAAGGGCGACACCATCGTCGACCAGGACGAATATATCCGTCACGGCGCCACACTTGACGCCATGACCAAGCTGAAGCCGGCCTTCGACAAGGACGGCACGGTCACCGCCGCCAACGCATCCGGCATCAATGACGGCGCCGCCGGGGCGCTGCTGATGACGGAGGCTGAGGCCGCCAGGCGTGGCATCACCCCGCTCGTCCGCATTGCTTCCTGGGCGACAGCAGGCGTCGATCCGGCGATCATGGGCACGGGCCCGATCCCGGCCTCGAAGAGGGCGCTGGAGAAGGCCGGCTGGTCGGTCAAGGATCTCGACCTCGTGGAGGCCAATGAGGCCTTCGCCGCGCAGGCCTGCGCCGTCAACAAGGGCATGGGCTGGGATCCGTCGATCGTCAACGTCAATGGCGGCGCCATCGCCATCGGCCATCCGATCGGCGCCTCAGGCGCCCGCATCTTCAACACGCTGGTCCATGAAATGCGCCGGCGCGGCGCAAAGAAGGGTCTCGCGACGCTTTGCATCGGCGGCGGCATGGGCGTCGCCCTGTGCGTCGAAGCGCTCTGAGCGAATAGCGAATAGGGAGTAGCGAATAGAGAAGAACGGCGTCGGCGCGATGGGACACCAAATCCCTATTCGCTACTCTCTATTCGCTTCAGCGACAAAAAGGGAGGAACCTCATGTCCAAGGTAGCAATCGTCACGGGCGGATCGCGCGGCATCGGTGCGGCGATATCGGTGGCGCTGAAGAGTGCCGGCTATTCGGTGGCCGCCAACTATGCCGGCAATGACGAGGCCGCCGCGAAGTTCAAGGCAGAGACCGGCATCCCGGTCTACAAATGGTCGGTCGCCGACTACGACGCCTGCGCCGCCGGCATCGCAAAGGTGGAGGCCGATCTCGGCCCGGTGTCAGTGCTGGTCAACAATGCCGGCATCACCCGCGACGCCATGTTCCACAAGATGACGCGCGAGCAGTGGAAGGAAGTCATCGATACCAACCTCTCCGGCGTCTTCAACATGACGCATCCGCTGTGGGGCGGCATGCGCGACCGCAAGTTCGGCCGCATCATCACCATCTCCTCGATCAACGGCCAGAAGGGTCAGGCCGGCCAGGCCAACTATTCGGCGTCGAAGGCCGGCGACATCGGCTTCTCGAAAGCGCTGGCCCAGGAAGGCGCGCGCGCGGGCATTACCGTCAACGTCATCTGCCCCGGCTACATCGCCACGGAGATGGTCAAGGCCATCGACGAGAAGGTGCTCAACGAACGCATCATCCCGCAGATCCCGGTCGGTCGCCTCGGCGAGCCGGAAGAAATCGCGCGCTGCGTCGTCTTCCTGGCCTCGGACGAGGCCGGCTTCATCACCGGCTCGACGATCACCGCCAATGGCGGGCAGTATTTCGCCTGAGGCTTGTCCCGGTTGCGGGGCGGCCTGAACGCTCGGGCCGCCTTTTTCTTTCTGCGTCGTCCATCGCCGACACGACACCTTGCCTCAATTCGGCACGCAAAGGTTAACGGCCTCGCCGTGCCCTGTGCGAAACCTCGTTCACAAGCTGTGAATTTTCGGTGCGCAAGCTGTGGACGACACCATATCTAGGCGTGAACAAACCGGGAAAACTCGCAGATCGCTGATTCGTCGCCGATTCGTTCCGGCTTTGGTCGAAAAGTTAACGCGAAGAGCCGGAAACGGTTCGGAAGTGATTAACGCCGATTAGGAAAGATCAACAATTTCATAATCTTGGCGACCGCATTCAGATAGTCCTGACCGTTCGCCGGCAAAGGTTAACGACCCTTCAAGGCACGGCTGAGGCAAGCATGAAACGGGCCAACTCCGGGATTCAGCATGTGGTGAGACTCATCGTCAAAAAATCCACATATAGCCGTGAACAAAACCTGAATCAGGACGAGTCAGCGATTCGTCGCCGATTCGTTCCAGACTCGTTCCAACGGTTAATCGACAGCGGATTTTGACCCCTGCCTGTCGGAGTGTGGTCTGTAAGGGAAACATTCCACTTTCGCTTCGCGCCTGAAATCCCTATGTGTCGCCTGTCACACGCGGCGGCATCGCTGCGTTCCCGACAACAAGCGGCAGAAAGACTTAAATTTCCGAGCCGATGAATATCCAGCCCAAACACACCCAGCCGTTGATCCTTTCGGGCCGCGACGTGACGGCTGTGCTTGGGCCTACCAACACCGGCAAGACCCATCTCGCCATCGAGCGCATGGTGGCGCACGAGACCGGCGTCATCGGCCTGCCGCTCAGACTGCTTGCCCGCGAGGTCTATGGCCGCGTCTGCGAGAAGGTCGGCGCCAACAAGGTGGCGCTGGTCACCGGCGAGGAGAAGATCGTCCCCGCGGGCGCGAAATATTCGGTCTGCACCGTCGAGGCGATGCCGCGCGAGACCGATGCGGCCTTCGTCGCCATCGACGAGGTGCAGCTCGCCGGCGATCTCGAGCGCGGCCATATCTTCACCGACCGGATCCTGCATCTGCGCGGCCGCCAGGAGACGCTGCTTTTGGGCGCCGCCACCATGCACGGCATCCTCCAGAAGCTGCTGAAGGGCGTGTCGGTTGTGACGCGGCCGCGGCTGTCGCACCTTGCCTATGCCGGATCGAAGAAGCTCACCCGCCTGCCGCGACGCACGGCGATCGTCGCTTTCTCCGCCGACGAGGTCTACGCGATCGCCGAGCTGATCCGCCGCCAGCAGGGCGGTGCTGCCGTCGTGCTCGGCGCTCTCTCGCCCCGCACCCGCAATGCCCAGGTGGAGATCTTCCAGTCGGGTGACGTCGACTATCTCGTTGCCACCGACGCCATAGGCATGGGGCTGAACCTCGACCTCGAGCACGTCGCCTTCGCCCAGAACCGCAAGTTCGACGGCTACCAGTACCGCAATTTGACCGCCGCCGAGCTCGGCCAGATCGCCGGCCGCGCCGGCCGGCATCTGCGCGACGGTACCTTCGGCGTCACCGGCCAGGTCGATCCGCTCGACGAGGGTCTGGTCGAGAAGATCGAGGGGCACGATTTCGACCCGGTGAAGGTGCTGCAGTGGCGCACCGCCGATTTCGATTTCTCCGGCCTGGACGCGTTGAAGCGCTCGATCGAAACCAACGCGCCGGTCGAAGGGCTGACCCGGGCATTGCCGGCGGTCGATGCCCAGGCGCTTGAGCATCTGTCGCGCGACGAGGGCATCAGGGCGCTCGCCACCGGCAGGGAGCGCGTGGCGCTGCTCTGGGAAGCCTGCGCGCTGCCGGACTATCGCAAGATCGCGCCCGCCCAGCATGCCGACCTTGTCGCCTCGATCTACCTGGACCTTGCGCGCCATGGCCATGTCGACGAAAATTACATGGCCGAGCAGGTGCGGCGGGCCGACACGACGGATGGCGACATCGACACGTTGTCGCACCGGATTGCCCAGATCCGCACCTGGACCTTCGTCTCCAACCGACCGGGCTGGCTGGCCGATCAGGCACACTGGCAGGAAAAGACGCGCGAAATCGAAGACAGATTGTCGGATGCGCTGCATGAGCGGTTGACGAAACGCTTCGTAGACCGCAGGACTTCCGTCCTCATGCGGCGCCTTAGAGAAAATACCATGCCTGAAGCCGAAATCAGCCCTACCGGAACCGTCCTCGTCGAAGGCCATCATGTCGGCGAGTTGCAGGGTTTCCGCTTCACCGCCGACCAGAGCGCCGGCGGCGAAGACGCCAAGGCGGTGCGCACTGCTGCCCAGAAGGCGCTCAGCGCGGAGTTCGAGGCACGCGCCGAACGCTTCGCCGCCTGCTCCAACGGCGATCTGGCGTTGGGCTCGGACGGCATCCTGCGCTGGATCGGTGCCCCGATCGGGACGCTGGTGGCCGGCGACGAGGCATTGAAGCCGCGCCTTGTGCTGCTTGCCGACGAGCAGCTCACCGGACCGGCACGCGACAAGGTCGCGGCCCGCGCCGAGCGTTTCGTCAACTTCCAGATCGAAACGCTGCTGAAGCCGTTGGTCGATCTGAAGAATGCCGAGCAGCTCGCAGGCATCGCCCGCGGCATCGCCTTCCAGCTCGTCGAGCATTTCGGCCTCATCAACCGCCGCGACATCGCCGAGGAAATGAAGTCGCTCGACCAGGAAGGCCGCGCAGCGCTGCGTCGCCTCGGTGTGCGCTTCGGCGCCTACCATGTCTTTGTGCCGGCGTTGATCAAGCCGGCGCCGGCCGGGCTGGTGACGTTGCTCTGGGCGCTGAAGAACGACGGCAAGGACAAGCCCGGCTTCGGCGACGTGGTCCACGCGTTGGCTTCGGGCCGCACCTCGGTGGTCATCGACGTGGCCTTCGACAAGACCTTCTACAAGCTCGCCGGCTATCGCAATCTGGGGCGCCGCGCCGTGCGCGTCGACATACTGGAGCGGCTGGCCGACCTCATCCGCCCGGCGACCAACTGGAAGCCCGGCCTCGGCCAGCGCCCGGACGGCGCCTATGACGGCCACGCCTTCATGGTGACGCCGCCGATGATGTCGATCCTCGGCGCCACCGCCGACGACATGGAAGAGATCCTCAAAGGCCTCGGCTATCGCGCCGAGCCAAAGCCGGCCGCCGAGGTGAAGGCCAAGCTCGAGGCGCAGGACAACGCCGTCCGTGAGGCCGCCGCAGCGAAGCTGGCGGCGGACGAGGCGGCTCAGGCGGCGAAGGCAACCGCCGATGCCGTTGCCGAAGCATCGACTGCCGAGGTTTCGGAAACGGCAGACGAAGCGCAAACCACGGAAGCGGTGGCAGACGCCGGGACAGAGCCCGCCGCAGAGATTGGCGTAGAGCCGGTGTCGGAAGAGCAGCCTCAAACCGAGACTGTCGAAGAAGCCGTAACCGCGACAGAGCCGATGGCGGCTGAGGCTCCCACCTCCCCCTCGATGGGGGAGGTCGCGGCGCGAAGCGACGCGGGTGGGGGTGAAAGCGCCGGCGATGCAGATAGTGCTGACGGCGCCGGCGCTCCCCCCGCCCCGGCGCTGCGCGCCCACCCTCCCCACGAGGGGGAGGGTAGCGCCGCCGCCGGTGAAGCCTCTGCCGAGCAGGAAGAACCGAAGCCGATCCTGCTGTGGCGGCAGGCGCGCTTCGATCATCAGCGCCCGCGCCATCGCCACGACAACCGCCGGGATAATCGCCCGCGCGGCCAGGCAGGCGCCGCAGCCGGCCAGCCCGGCGATCGGCCGACGCATGAGGGCCGCCGCGACCAACGCGACGGTGCCGACAAGCCGCGCTTCGACCGCTCGAAGTTCAAGCCGCGGCCGGAAGCCGGCGATCGGCGCGAAGCCGGCGAGAAGCGGGACGCCAGGCCGCAGGGCGAGCGTCCCGACCGCCGCGAGGGCCGACCGGACTGGAAAGGCGACAGGCAGGGCGGTAAGGGCAACGCCGGCAAGCCGGTCTTCCAAAGCAAGCCGCGCGAGGAGCGCCCGCAGCGCTTCGACCCGGATTCGCCCTTCGCCAAGCTCGCCGCCTTGCGCGACCAGCTGAAGAAATAGCCTCGGCCGGTTCCGATGGTTGGAGAAGGCCGCCAGCGCATCGACAAATGGCTGTTCTTCTCGCGAGCGGTGAAATCGCGGTCGCTGGCGGCCAAGCTCGTCGTCGCCGGACGGGTCCGCATCAATCGCGACAAAGCAGCGCAGGCCTCGGATCTGGTCAAGGCCGGCGATGTGCTGACCATCACGCTCGACCGCCGTATCATGGTCTGGAAAGTGCTCAACCCCGGAACCCGGCGTGGCCCGGCCGAGGAAGCGCGCCTGCTTTACGAGGACATGTCTCCGCTCCCGACACCGAAGGGCGAGGCCGTTCCCGACGCCATTCCGGCCTTGCGCGAGGCCGGCAGCGGCCGCCCGACCAAGCGGGAACGCCGACACACCGACCGGCTGCTCGGCGAGGACTGAAGACATAACCGAACCTCGTCGCGGCAAACGGCTGGAATTCTGTTCCGCGAAGCCGGCTCAGACACGCAGGCCCTGCCCTTGCAAGCGACGGGCAAAGGCGTTACCTCACCAAAAAAGCCCAGCAAATACGGGACGTCCCGGAGCCTGCGATGACCTATGTCGTGACCGATAATTGCATAAAATGCAAATACATGGACTGCATCGAGGTCTGTCCGGTCGACTGTTTCTACGAAGGCGAGAACATGCTCGTCATCCATCCTGACGAGTGCATCGACTGCGGCGTCTGCGAGCCCGAATGCCCGGCCGACGCGATCAAGCCGGACACCGAGCCCGGCCTCGACAAATGGTTGCAGGTCAATTCCGAATACGCCGAGAAATGGCCCAACATCACCGCCAAGAAAGAGCCGCCGGCGGACGCCAAGGCCTTCGACGGCGAGACCGGTAAGTTCGAGAAATATTTCTCGCCCGAGCCCGGCGAAGGCGACTGATTTGGCTGCCGGCACCGCCGGCATGACCCGACGTAACGGCCCCGATACAATTGCTGTCTTGACAGGCAGTGATGAAGCTCGGCCTTAGCGAATGCAGCAAAACCTTGATTCTTCCGACTTTTTGTGTTACATGAGCGGAACATGCCGGTGACACAACGTCGATTTATGGCGCTAACGCCCCAAATCACTGAAAGGTGAGCTTCTCAATCCGGACCAGAGCGATCTGGGGCAGGCAGGTGGCATTCGTGCGCTTTGTCGGTCCCGGCTTATTCCGGTGGTTCACATGTTGTGCGGCTAAAGGTCGGCTTCCGCCGATCGTCTGAGTTTCAGCCGGCGCCGCCATGCCGGCGCTACAACTAAGGAGTTCAGGGCGTAATGGCAACGATCACCCCGCAGAAGAAGTCTACCGCGGCCCGTCACGGGTTCAAGACCGGCGAATTCATCGTCTATCCGGCGCATGGCGTCGGTCAGATCGTGGCGATCGACGAGCAGGAAGTCGCGGGTCACAAGCTGGAACTGTTCGTCATCGATTTCCAGAAGGACAAGATGCGGCTCAAGGTGCCGGTCGCCAAGGCGACCTCGATCGGCATGCGCAAGCTGTCGGAAGAGGACTATGTCGATCGCGCGCTGAAGGTCGTGCAGGGCCGCGCCCGTATCAAGCGCACCATGTGGTCGCGCCGCGCGCAGGAATATGATGCCAAGATCAATTCCGGCGACCTGATCTCGATCTCGGAAGTGGTGCGCGACCTCTACCGCGCCGACAACCAGCCGGAGCAGTCCTATTCCGAGCGCCAGCTCTACGAAGCCGCGCTCGACCGCATGGCCCGCGAGATCGCGGCCGTCAACCGCATGTCGGAGACGGAAGCCGTGCGCCTCATCGAGGTCAACCTCAACAAGGGCCCGAAGCGCGGCGCCAAGGCCGACAACGAGGAAGCCGAGCAGGAAGAAGCTGCCTGAGCTGATCACTCACCCGAACTCAAAAAACCCGGCTCCGCGCCGGGTTTTTTGTTTCTGGGCCGGTTTTGTGGGTGGGACGCGGGGATGAGGCGCGTTCTATCGAGCGTCTGCGCCGCCCCTCATCCGCCTGCCGGCACCTTCTCCCCGTATAGTGACGGGGAGAAGGCAGATGGCCGCAACCTCGGTGCAGGTCTTGCAACGGTGAAAATTGGCGAAGCTTTGATGAAAGCATCATTTCTCCCCGTCACTATACGGGGAGAAATGCCCGGCAGGGCAATGAGGGGCAGCGCAGACCTACGAAGAAATCGTACCTGATCCCTCGCCGCCGGCCTCCCTCTGCGCCTCTTCCTGCCGTAGCGAGGCGATGAAGCGCTTGGTCCGCTCACGCTCTGGCCGGTCGAACACGACCGAGGCCGGACCTTTCTCGACGACGACACCGGCATCGAGGAACACCACTTCCTGCGCGATCTTGGAAGCAAGCCTGAGATCATGCGTGGCCATCACCATGGTCGTGCCTTCGCGCGCCAGTTGGCCCAGCACATCGACCACTTCCTGCGCCAGTTCCGGATCGAGCGCCGAGGTCGGCTCATCGCAAAGCAGCACGCGCGGCGACGGCGCCAGCGCCCGGGCAATCGCCACGCGCTGCTGCTGGCCGCCGGACAGCGTTGCCGGCCAGGCATCGGCCTTGTGTGCCATGCCGACCTTCTCGAGCAGCGCCGTTGCCCGCTCGAGCGCCCGTGGCTGCGGCCATTTCAGCACTGTGACCAGCCCTTCCATGACATTCTCGATCGCGGTGCGATGCGGAAAGAGCTGGAAGTTCTGGAACACCATGCCGGTCTGCAGGCGCACCCGCTGGATATCTCTTGAAGGCACCTTGGCGCCGGGGTGGAACGCAAGCGTCTCATCGCCGATGCGCAAGGTGCCGGCGGTCGGGATTTCCAGGAGATTGATGCAGCGCAGAAGCGTGCTCTTTCCGCCGCCCGAAGGCCCGACCAGCGCCGTGACGCTGCCCTCGTCGATGCTGACGGTGACGCCCTTCAGGACGAGGTTGTCGCCGAAGCGCTTTTCGATGTCGGTGAGGCCGATCATGCATTGGCCTCCAGGAAGCCGCCATAGCGGTTGAGCCGCACCTCAAGCCGCGCCTGCAGCGCCGACAGCACGGAGCTCATCGCCAGGTAGAGCGCCGCCGCCTCGACATAAAGGATCAGCGGCTCATAGGTGGTGGCGACGATGCGCTGCGCCGCTTGGAACATTTCGGGCACCGTTATTGCCGCCGCCAACGAGGTGTCCTTGACCAGCGAGATGAAGGTGTTGGAAAGCGGCGGCACCGCGACGCGGCCCGCTTGCGGGAGGATCGTGCGCCGCATCGCCTGGCTCCAGGTCATGCCGATCGAGTAGGAAGCCTCCCATTGCCCCTTCGGCACCGAGCCGATGACGGCGCGGATGATCTCCGAGCTGTAGGCGCCGATGTTGAGCGTGAAGCCGATCAGCGCGGCGGGAAAGGCATCGAGCAGGATGCCGACCGACGGCAGGCCGTAGAAGATCAGGAAAAGCTGGACCAGAAGCGGCGTCCCGCGAAAAATCCAAACATAGAAGCGGACGAGCGCCACCAGCGGCTTCGGGCCGAACAGCCGGATCAGCGCCGTGACCAGCCCGGCGATGAGCCCGAGGGCGAAGGACAGCAGCGTCAGCGGCACGGTGAAGATCAGCGCCGCCCACAGCAATGTCGGCAATGATTCCAGCATCAATTGCAGCCAATGCGCCACGAAACCCTCCTTGCCAGACCGTCCTGGCTCCAACGACTATCATGCAAAAACCGGCGGGCCGTCAAAGACGGCCCGCCGGAATTCAAGCAAAGGACGATTAAAGCGCGTCGCGCTGAAGCGGATTCAGGCGACGCGCTTTAGGTCTTTGTTTTGATGCATGTCGTTCTCCCAAAACCGCTGCACACTTTTGGGCCACATGCATTAGGGCTTACTGCGAGACGTCCTGGCCGAAATAAGTATCGGCGATCTTCTTGTAGCTGCCGTCGGCCTTGATGTCGGTCAGCGCCTTGTTGATCGCGGCGACCAGTTCAGGATCGCCCTTGCGCACGATGACGCCGGAATAGTCGGCGTTCTCTTCCTGCGCGGCGATCTTCACATTGGCGTCGGGCTTGTGCTTCTTGAAGTCGAGGAAGGACAGGCTGTCGTTGATGGTGGCGTCGGCGCGGCCGGTCAGCAGCAATTGGATCGACTGGTCGAAACCATCGGTGCCGACCAGCTCGGCGCCATTCTTCTCTGCGAGCTTGCCGAAATTGGAAGTCAGCGATTGCGCCGCCTTCTTGCCCTTGAGATCGGCAAAGGTCTTGATGTTGGTGTCGTCGCCGCGAACGATCAGCACCGCCTTGGAAGCGATGTAGGGATCGGAGAAATCATACTTGGCCTTGCGCGCATCGGTGATGCCGACCTCGTTGATGACGGCGTCGTAGCGATTGGCGTCGAGGCCGGCGATCAGGCCGTCCCACTTGCCTTCGAGGAACTGGACCTTGACGCCGAGCTTCTCGGCGATCGCCTTGGCGATCTCGACATCGAAGCCGACCAGCGCTCCGGATTCGTCATGATAGGTGAAAGGCGCGTAGGTGCCTTCCGTGCCGACCTTCAGGACGCCGGTCTGCTTGATCTGGTCGAGATTGGCGCCGGCATGTCCGGCGGTGACCGCCAGAACCTGCAGGGTTCCGGCGACGAGGAGCGATTTGAGCCATTTCATTTTTCTGTGATCCCGTTTTGACCGGTGCCCCGGCGCAGTGTGAGGGCCGCAAACTGGCAGATAGAAGCTCACGAAATAAGGAACCAGATTTCAAAAATTGGCTCAGCCAGAAATCTGGTCCTCAAAATCAGCGCAAATCACGGCGGGCGAACGTCCCGGATCGATAACAAAGCCGTGCCTGGCGCACTGGATGCGCGCCGCCGCAGCTACGGAACCATCCATGCTCCTGGCACGTTGCAGGCTGTTGTAGGGCGCGGCAGCGTCTTTTCAACCGTCATCAGCGCGAACGACCGCCAAGAGGAGCCGGCATGATCGAGGACGTGGCAGGACGGACACTGGTCCGGGCGGCAATGAAGGCTCCCTATCTCGAGCGCGACGAGGAGCACCTCCTGGCCATACGCTGGAAGGAAAAGAACGACCAGGACGCGCTGCATCTGATCACCGTCGCCCATATGCGCCTGGTGATTTCCATGGCGTCGAAATTCCGCCATTACGGCCTGCCGCTCGGCGATCTGATCCAGGAAGGCCATGTCGGCCTGTTGGAAGCCGCGGCCCGCTTCGAGCCTGCCCGCGAGGTGCGCTTCTCGACCTACGCCACCTGGTGGATCCGCGCCTCGATGCAGGACTATATCCTGCGCAACTGGTCGATCGTGCGCGGCGGGACGAGCTCGGCGCAGAAGGCGCTATTCTTCAATCTGAGACGGCTGCGCGCGCGGCTCGCCAACGGCGCCGAGCCGATCTCCAATGCCTCGCTCTACCGCGAGGTCTCGGCCGCGCTCGGCGTGCCGGAAGCCGACGTGGCGATGATGGATTCGCGCCTTTCGGCTCCCGACAGCTCGCTCAACACCCCTTTGGCCGACGAGAACGGCGCGGCCGAGCGGATGGATTTCCTGGTTTCCGAGGATCCGCTTCCGGACGAGGTGGTCGGCGAGACGATCGACGTCGAGCGCCGTGCGGTCTGGCTGAGGAGCGCGCTCGGCGCGCTCAATGCCCGCGAGCTCCGGATCATCGAGGAGCGCCGGCTGAGCGACGACGGCGCCACCCTGGAATCGCTCGGCGAGGCGCTCGGCATCTCCAAGGAGCGCGTCCGCCAGATCGAAGCGCGCGCCATGGAAAAGCTGAAAGTGGCGCTGGTCAAGCAGAACCCCGAATTCCTGGCGGAAGCAGCCTGAAATATGAACCGCAGTCGCGGGCTTACCTGTCGGTGACGATCTTGACCTTGTCGCCGGCCGACACCGTCGCGCCCGGCGACATCGCGTTCAGTACGCGGAAGAGGTCGAGCTTGCGGTCGACGCCGACCATTTGCGCCGCGAGCGTGCCCATGTTCTGGCCCGGCTGCACGGTGACCACCCTGATGTGCAGCGGCTTCAGCGCCGCCTTCTCGGCCGCGCTCAATGTACGGAACGAACCGCTGACCGAACGCGCGACCGGCTCCAGCGCGGTGCTGGCCGAAGGTGCCGCAGTCAGCAAGCGATAGACCTGCCCGCCGGCGCGGATGACTGCGATATCGAACTGCCACCCTTGCGCGCTGGCATGCGCCATCGCGGCTTCGTTGCCGTTGACCGTTTCCTGGCGCACGCTGGTGTCGTCCAGTCCGGCGACCCAGCCGCTGCGGATGTAATCGGTCAGCGACACCGACTTGTCGATCGCCACGCCGTCGAAGCGGATGGCGATATCGCCAGGTCCGGTCGCGGTCACCGCGGCCGCCGAATTGTCGATGACGAAGCCGTCCGGCACCGAGAACGAGACGCCAAGGCCGGGATGCATGAAGGTCTGGCCGCGCACATAGCCCTCTTCCGGCGTATCGCCGTAGAGCAACCCGTCTATGCCGGCGAGGAAGGCATCGCGGTCGCGCGTGCCGACGCCAGGCGGGCCAAAGTTGCGGGCAAGCCGCTGCGCCAGATCGATACGCTGCGGCGTGTTGGGGTGCGTCGCCAGGAAGTCGAGGCTGGCATCGGTGGCGCCGCTGACCGAGCGGAAATCGGTATAGGCGGACATCGACTGCAGGAAGCGGCCGGCCGCGTACGGATCATAGCCTGCCTCGCCGATCGACTTGATGCCGATGGCGTCGGCCTGCAGTTCCTGATTGCGCGAGAATTGCGCGAGCTTCAGCTTGCCGCGGATCAGCGCCGCCTTGGCGGTCGGGCTGTCGCCGAGCACATCGGAGACAACCTTGGTCGCCAGGCCTTCCTCGGCCTCGAGCTGTTGCCGCTGCAGGCCGTGATTCGCGGTGACGTGGCCCATCTCATGCGCGATGACGGCGGCAAGCTCGGAGGAGTCGTTGGCCAGAGCCAGCAGCCCGCGCGTGACGTAGAGATAGCCGCCCGGCAGCGCGAAGGCGTTGACGTTGGGCGAATTGAGGATGGTGATGCGATAGGTCTGCGTCGGGTTGGCCGACACCACCGTCAAATTGCCGACGACCTTGGCGACCATGCGCTCGAGCTTGGGATCGGAATATTCGCCGCCATAGGTGGCAAGAATCCGCGGATGCTGCGCCTTCGCCATGTCGGCGAGCTTGGCATTGGCGACGACATTGTCGACCGTGATCGGCTTGTCGGAGGGCTGGAAGCCGGATTCCTGCACATCCGGCGGCGTGAACATCTGGCAGCTCGCCAGCGTCACGGCAAAGCTGGCCAACGCGAAGAATCGCGTCAGCGGCCTCATCCAAACTCTCTCCGCGCCGCTCGGCAGATCGGCTTCCTTTCCAAATTTCTCGGCAAATCAGCCCGGCCCCCGGGCCGGTATGGCCGGACCTAGCCACACTCCCCCGGACAAGGCAAGCAAACGCCGGATCGCCCGCTGCCGGTTTGAGCGTAAATTATGTCCGCTTCCGGGCAATATGTTGTGATCCGGCAACGCTGCCGCCTCGATCGCCGATATAGCGCCGGAAGGCGTCCGGTCCAGACCGGCCGAAGAAATCCGCGGCCGGTCCGGTCGCGGCGATCCTTCCTTCGTCCAGAAATGCCATGTTCTCGCCGATGCGGCGGGCATCGTCCGGCTGGTGCGTGACGAAAAGCACGGTCATGTGCCGCTCGGCATGGATGCCGGCCACGAGATCGAGCATGTCGTCGCGCAGTGCCGGTCCGAGCGAGGCAAAGGGCTCGTCGAGCAGAAGCACGGGCCGGTCGCGTAAGAGCACCCTCGCCAGCGAGACGCGCTGCCGCTCGCCGCCGGAAAGTTCGCGTGGCAGCCGCTTTTCCTTGCCGGCAAGGCCGACGCGCGCCAGCGCTTCCGCGACCGCGCGGTGGTCGGCGGAGGTGAGCTTGAGCGACGGCGAGCGACCGAGCCCGACATTGCTTTCGACCGAAAGGTGGGCAAACAAATTGTTTTCCTGGAACACCATCGATACCGGCCGCGCCGAAGGCGGCGTGTTGCCGACATCGGCCCCGCCGATCAGCACCTTGCCCGCGTTCGGCGCTTCGAACCCGGCGATCAGATTGAGCAGCGTCGACTTGCCCGACCCGCTCGGCCCCATGATGGCGGTGATCCTGCCGGCGGCGAATTCGGCATCGAAGCGGAAGGATGCCTCGCCATAGCTGAACGAGACGCCATCCAGCGCGACAGCCAGTCCCTTCTGCGCCGCAATGCCAATGTTCGCCGTTGTCATGCCTTTGCTTCCCGCCCCAGCCAGTCGGCGGCGACCACCAGCATCAGGCAGACGAGGCCGAGCAGCAAGGCCAGCCCCGCGGCATCGGCGGTCCGGTAGCTGCCCATGCGCGCCAGCAGAAGATAGGGCAAGGTCTGCACCGAATCGCTGCCGAACAGCGCAATCACGCCGAGATCGCCAAGCGAAAGCGCCATGGCGAAGGCAAAGCCGGTCGCCAAGGGCCGCCTGAGCGACGGCCAATCGACCAGGCTCAGCCGGCTCCAGCCGGAAATGCCGAGCGCCAGGCAAAGCCGCTCATGGCGCTCGCTCGCCGCGTCGTAAGCGGGGCGAACGGCGCGGATGGCGAAAGGCATCGCCATCACCGCATTGACGGCGACGACCATGACGGGTGCGACGGCGAACACGTCCGTGAAGCCGCGCAAGGCCAGGAACCAGCCGGCGCCGACCACGATCGGCGGCACGACGAGCACGAAACCGGCGCCGGTGTCGGTGGCATGTTCGAGCAGCGACATGGCGCTGCCCTCGCGGCGCCGCAAGGCCAGCGCGCGCCGGGCCGCGATGAGCGAGAGCGACAGCGTCACCGAAAGCAGCGCCGAGAGGAAAGAGAGCGTGGCGCTGGTGAGCGTCGCACGGCGCACGGCCTCCTCGTCGGCCAGCCGGCCAAGGTCTGCGTCCAATCCAGCCAGCACGGTCGCCGCCATCGGTCCGGCGACGAACAGCAAGGCAAGTACGATCAGGCCGGCGTTCATCACCGTTTCAGCCTTGCCTGTCGCAAGATAGCGGCGCGGCGCTACCGGCAGATTGGCATCGCCGACCGTATTGGCGCCGAGCCGCGTGAGCAGAGCGACGATGACGAAGGTCAGGCCGATCTGCAGCAGCGTCAGCACCACCGCCCGGGCCGGATCGAAATCGAAGCGCAGCGCCTGATAGATGGCGACTTCCAAAGTCGTGGCGGCAGGTCCGCCGCCGAGCGTCAGCACGATGGTGAAGGAAGTGATGCAGAGCATGAACACCAGCCCGGCGACGCCCGGCAAGGCCGTGCGCAACGCCGGCCATTCGATCAACCGCAATGCCGGACAGGCGCCCATGCCGAGCTGGCTCGCCAGCCGCCACTGGTCGGCGGGCACCGTGCCCAACGCCTCGAGGAACAGGCGCGTGGCCAAGGGCAGGTTGAAGAAGACATGCGCGATCAGAATGCCGGACAGGCCGTAAATGCCAGGCCATTCACCGCTGCCGAACCTGACGAGAACGCCGGCAAAATAGCCGGCATGGCCGTAGAGCGCCAGCACACCAAGGGCGGCGACGATGGCCGGCAGCGCCAGCGGCACGGTGAAGAGCTGCAGGATCAGGCGACGCCCCGGAAAGCCCGGATGCCTGGACAGGGCGCGTGCCACCAGCAGCGCCGGCGCGACCGACAGCAGTGTCGACAGCAGCGCCTGCCAAAGCGTGAAGCGGGCGACGCGCAGGAGATAGCCGTCGAAGGCAGCGACAGCGCCGGATGGATCGTGCGCGCCTTCCAGCGCGAGGCCGGCGAAGGCGCCGCCGATGAGCAAGGCGATTGCCGCGAGGGCGATGACGCCAGCGCTGATGCGGGAGTCAGAGCGCGCGGGCTGCACGCGGCACCATCTGGGCGTGAGCTAGCCGACGCCGCGTTCCTTCGCGCCCCCCTCTGTCCTGCCGGACATCTCCCCCTCTAGGGGGGAGATTGGAAGTTCGAACGCCCCGCTCGGTCCTGCAACGTTTGAGATTGGCGAAAGTCGAGGTGACAGCCAATCTCCCCCCTTGAGGGGGAGATGTCCGGCAGGACAGAGGGGGGCGCCGTAGAGCAACCATCTTTCGAGAACTAGCCGGACTCTACTTGCTCATCGCCGCCAGCCACTCATCCACCCAGGCTTTGCGGTTGGCCGCGACCTCCTCGGGACTGAACAGCAAGGTCTTGGTCGGCTTCACCAGCTTGTCGAAGGCCGGATTGAGCGGCTTGTCGGTCTTGCCGGCCGGGAACATCCAGTTGGTCTCCGGGATGACGTCCTGGAATTTCGGCCCGGTCATGAAAGCGATGAACTTTTCCGCCAGCGGGTTCTTCGCGCCCGTCTTGGTGACGCCGGCGACTTCGATTTGCAGGTATTCTCCTTCCTCGAAGGACGCCGCCTGGTAGCGTTCGGTGTTCTCCGCCACCATGTGATAGGCCGGCGAGGTGGTGTAGGAGAGCACCATCGGCGCCTCACCCTTGGTGAACAGGCCGTAGGCCTCGCTCCAGCCCGGCGTCACGGTCAGCACCTTCTGCTTCAGCTTCGCCCAGGCTTCCGGCGCCTTGTCGCCATAGACCGACTTCACCCAGAGAAGCAGGCCGAGGCCCGGCGTCGAGGTGCGCGGATCCTGGATGACGATCTTGTCGGAGGCGCTGCCCTCGACTAGCTCCTTCAGGCTTTTCGGCGGGCTCTTCAGCTTCTCAGTGTCGTAGACGACGGCGAAATAGCCGTAGTCGAAGGGCACGAAGGTATCGTCGCTCCAGCCGCCGGGCACGTTGATGCCGGACACTTCGCCATGCGGCACGAACAGGCCGCTCGCCTTGGCGTCCGCCGTCAGGTTGGTGTCGAGGCCGAGCACGACATCGGCCTTGGTGCCGGCGCCTTCCAGCTTGACGCGATTGAGCAATGCCACGCCGTCGGCGACCGAGACGAATTCGAGGTCGCAGCCGCATTCGGCCTCGAATTCCTTCTTCACCGCGGGTCCAGGACCCCAGTCGGCGGTGAAGCTTTCATAGGTATAGACAGCGAGCTTGTCCTTCGCCTCGGCGGGCCCGAGACCCGCCAGCAGCGAAACCAAGCCGGTTGCGAGAATAAGCTGGGACCATAGTGAGCGCATCGGCGCCTCCTTCGTTCGTGTTAAAGGAATTGAGGCGTCGGATGGTCCGAGACGTCTAATCCCTCCGCCGGTACAAACCGGATCAGGTTCAGCGGGTTGGCTTTGTTGCCTCTCAGCCGGTTCGCGAAAGTCAGCGTCCGGCACCCCGTTAGAGCGCTTCGAGACATAGGCCCGGCCGAAGCGGCGCGCAAGCGGAAGTTGCCGGGCATCCAATGCATCACGGCTTACTCCGTAACGAGCGCCGTTCCGTTTGGATGCGCCCGGCTTCCGTTTCGCGGGCGGGGCTGGTAAGGGCGACGGCCATGGGCACATTCACCATCCTGCTTGGCGGCGAACTCGTCCGCACGCCTCGGCTCGATCGCCAGATCGAAGGCTCGCGCGTCATCGCCGCCGACGGCGGCATCGGCCATGCCCGCATGCTTGGCCTCGTGCCGGAGCTCTGGGTCGGCGATTTCGATTCGGTGCCCGCGGACCTGCCGGAGGATCTGGCCGCCGTGCCGCGCAAGATCTTCCCGGCCGAGAAGGACATGACTGACGGCGAGCTCGCAATCGCCGAAGCGCTCGCGCGCGGCGCCACCAGCCTGGTGCTGGCCGGCGCCTTCGGCGGCAGGCGCGCGGACCATGCCTTTCTGCATCTGGCGCTTGGGCTTCGGCTGGCCGAGGCCGGCACCAATATTCTGCTGACCAGCGGCGCACAGGAAGGTGTCCCCATCCTGCCGGGGAAACCAGCCGGCTTCGACTATGCCGACGGCACGCTGTTTTCGGTGCAGGGCTTCTCCGATCTCACCGGCCTGACGGTCACCGGCGCAAAATGGCCGCTCGATCGCGTCAAGGTGGCGTTCGGCTCCTCGCTCACTATATCGAACGAGGTCAAGGGACGGCTCGAGATCGCGCTCGAGCGCGGCCGGGCGCTGCTTCTGGCCCACCCTTATCCTCTTCCCGAAAGCTGACATGGCTCCGCCTCTTCTCAATCTCGACGGCATAAAACTGACCTTCGGCGGCACGCCGCTGCTCGACGGCGCGGCGCTCAGCGCCTCCGCCAGCGAGAAGATCGCGCTGGTCGGCCGCAACGGCTCGGGCAAGTCGACGCTGCTCAAGATCGCTGCCGGGCTGATCGAGCCGCAGGACGGCGAGGTCTTCCGCCAGCCTTCGGCGACGGTTCGCTATTTGCCGCAAATGCCCGACATGGACGGCTTCGCCAGCGTGCGCGCCTATGTCGAGGCGGGGCTGGGCCCGGCCGACGATCCGCATCGCGCCACCTATCTCATGGACCATCTCGGCCTGACCGGCGAGGAACGGCCGGACGACCTTTCCGGCGGCGAGGCGCGCCGCGCAGCCCTTGCCCGCGTCATGGCGCCGGAACCCGACATCCTTCTGCTCGACGAGCCGACCAACCATCTCGACCTGTCGGTCATCGAATGGCTGGAAGAGGAGCTTGCCCGCACCTCCTCGGCCGTCATCCTGATCTCGCACGACCGCCGCTTTCTCGAACGCGTCTCGCGCGCCACCGTCTGGCTCGACCGCGGCCAGACGCGGCGGCTGGACAGGGGCTTTGCGCATTTCGAGGAATGGCGCGACCAGGTGCTTGAGGAGGAAGAGCGCGAGCAGCACAAGCTCGGCCGCCAGATCGTGCGCGAGGAGCATTGGCTGCGCTATGGCGTGACCGCCAGGCGCAAGCGCAACATGCGCCGGCTCGGCGAGCTGCAGGCCATGCGCCAGCGTTTCCGCAGCCATCGCGGCGCCGAGGGCACGGCGACCATGGTGGCGAGCGATGCCGCCGAATCCGGCAAGCTGGTGATCGAGGCCAAGGCCATCGACAAAAGCTTCGGCGACCTCACCGTGGTCAAGGGTTTCTCGACCCGCATCCAGCGCGGTGACCGTGTCGGCCTGGTCGGGCCGAACGGCGCCGGCAAGACGACGCTGCTCAAGATGCTGACCGGCGAGCTGACGCCGGATGCCGGCTCCGTGCGGCTCGGCGTCAATCTGGAGATCGCGACGCTCGACCAGAAGCGCGAGGCCGTCGATCCGCAGGAGACGCTGGCGCACTACCTGACCGACGGGCGCGGCGAGAACCTTGTGGTCAATGGCGAGCAGCGCCATGTCGTCTCCTACATGAAGGATTTTCTGTTCAAGCCGGAGCAGGCGCGCACGCCGGTGCGCGAGCTTTCGGGTGGCGAGCGGGCGCGCCTGCTGCTCGCCCGCGTGCTGGTGCGGCCGGCGAACCTCCTGGTGCTCGACGAGCCGACCAACGATCTCGACATGGAGACGCTGGAACTGCTGCAGGAACTGGTCGCCGGCTTTGCCGGAACGGTGATCCTTGTCAGCCACGACCGCGATTTCCTCGACCGCACCGTCACCAGCGTGATCGCGCCCGACGGCAGCGGCCGCTGGATCGAGTACGCCGGCGGCTACTCCGACATGCTGGCGCAGCGCGGCGGCTCGAGGCTCGAGGAACGCAGAGCAAGGCCGAAGGCCGAAACCACCGACGCAAGCTCTGCGCCGAAAGGCGAGCAGGCGACCGCGAAAGGCCCGGCGAAGAAGCTTTCGTTCAAGCAGAAATTCGCGCTGGAATCCCTGCCGAAGAAGATCGAGGCGGTGACGGCCTCGATCTCGCGGCTGGAGAACAACATCGCCGACCCCTCCTTCTACGAGCGCGATCCGGTCTCGTTCCAGAAGACCATTGCCGCCCTCGACAAGGAGCGCACGACGCTCGCCGCACTTGAGGAAGAGTGGCTGGAGCTGGAGATGCTGCGGGAGGAGATGGAAGGGTGACGCGCTTGCTTGCGAGCTTCGTGGCGTTTTACGATACGCACGATCGGAGGCTCCAACATGCTTCGGCCCGGTTCCAGATCTGAGCGAAAATCAGTCAGACTCTCTATTGACTCTCGGCTGATCGAGGACGTCAAGGCATTGGGCATAGACATTTCCAGCATCGCCGAAGCGGCTATCGCGGCGGCGGTGTCAGCTGAAAAGACACGTCGATGGCAAGATGAGAATAGGGAAGCCATCGATAGCTGGAATGATTACGTCAGGCGCCACGGCCTGCCCTTGGCCAAGTACCGCCTGTTTTGATCCCGTAGCAGGTTTTGCGATCCTCCGGAAAAATCCGAGGATCGCCCCCCACCTCAACCCGACGTCTTCGTCGCCCAGGCCTTCAGCGCCTCATCAAAAACCTTCCCGCCGGGGATGCCCTTTTCCATGGTGAGCAGCGCACGGCGTCCGGTCTTGTAGACCACCGGCACGTCGATCCAATCCTGTCCCCTGAGCAGCGTCAGGTTCGCGTCCTCGTCGGCCTTGGTGTCGTTGAGCGCGACGAGGAAGAAGCCGTCGGCGATCTTGGCCGGGATGCCGATCAGCGGGCTGCCGGCATCCTGTTCCGAACTCTTCATGGCGATGCGCAGGATGTTGTCGACGCCGCCGCCGTCAAACCCTTCCGGCGTCAGGAAGATCATCTCGATGATGTGGCTCGCAGGCAGGGTCTGGTCGGTATTGCGCCGGATGGTCATCCTGAGCTGGATGTCCTTGCCCGGTATCGTCGCCTCGGCGCGGATCGCCGGCTCCGGCGGCAGGTCGCCGCCCGGCGATTCCTGCACCAGCGACCAGACGATGCTGCCGGGCTCGGCCGTGCCCTGCTGCGTGCTGGTGCGCTCCTCATAGAAGATCGCCTTCTGGCCGACCGGCACCGTCGCTTCGGCCGTCGCGGGCGCGGGCGTGGTCCCAGACGCGGGTGGCGTGGTGCCGGCCGCCGGCGGTGTCGTCCCCGCGGCAGGAGGCGTAGCGCCGGCAGCCGGCGCGGGCGGATTGGCCGCGGCATCGGCCGGCGCCGGCGGCGTTGCGCCCGGCGTTTGAGCGGCCGCGCCCGGCGGCGTGCCGGCAGCGGGCGGGGTCGTCGTCGCAGGCGCGGGCGGCGGCACGGTTGCGGCCGGCGGCGGCGTGGTCAGCGCAGCGACCGATTCGCCTTCGCCGATCGTAGCCTGCCCGCCGGCGGGGCCGGGATCGACCTCTTTGCCATCAGACGTCAGGCGCTGGGTGAACTTGGCCGTCTCGGTCGGCTCATTGGCAGCGGCCGCGTTGTTGCCCGCGGCGGGCGGCGTGGCCGCCGTCTCGGTGGCCGGCTTTGCCGGGGCGGGCTTGACCAAAGGCTCGGTCGAGACCGTCTTGCTGCCGCCGCCGTTCAGGCCGAGCATCGAGCGGAACGCATCCTTGTTCAGCCAGACGCCATAACCGCCACCGGCCAGCACCAGCAATGCGACAACGGCCGCGATCAGCCCGCCATAGCTGCGTCTGCGCGGCGCCGGCCGCAGCCGCTGGAAAGTATCGGCCGGCTGCTCGTCATTGGCGAAGACATCGCTGCCGTCGTCCGGCTCGGCGGCGTTCGTGCCGGGCAGGCCGACGTCGTCCTCGCGCGGCGAGGGCATCGGCGGCTGTGCCGAAGGCACTTTGTGCCAACCGCCGGGTTCCGTCTTCGTTGCCCCTTGCCAGCTTGGTTCCGTCTTTGCTGCACCTTGCCAGCTCGGTTCCGCCTTCACCGGTGCCGGCGCCGGCTTGAAAGGCTCCGGCTTGGCCGGTTCGGGCTTCGCCACCGGCGGCTGCCGCACATGGCTTGGCTGGTTCTTGTTGCGGTCGATCGACGAGAAGATATGTTCCAGCTCCGCCAGCGGATCTTCCGCCGGTGCCGGCTTGGGCGCCGGAGCCGGCGCTGTATACTCCCGTTCGACGCTGGAAATGGCATCTTCCAGCGAACGCTTCTGCTTGGCGATGACATCGGCGGACAAAGGAGGAGAATAGTCCGCGAGCTTCTTCGCCAGTGCCCCACGAGCATTCTCGTAGATCCGCTTGCGCAGCTCGGGCGAGGGCTCGCCGTGCTTCTCAAGCTGCTTTTTCAGAACACTAACGAAATCCGCCATGCGTCAGTCGACCTGCATTCTTTCCCCGGGCCGCAAATCAGTCGTAGCGCCGGGAAGGGCTGTGAAACTAGTCTTGAAACGGGTCGGTCACAAGTATCGTGTCGTCCCGCTCCGGGCTGGTGGAAAGCAGCGCAACCGGGGCGCCGATCAGCTCTTCGATGTAGCGGACATATTTGACCGCTTGCGCCGGCAGATCGTTCCAGCTCCTGGCGCCCGCCGTCGTCCCCTTCCAGCCTTCGAGCGTCTCATAGACGGGTTCGACGCGCGCCTGCGCACCCTGGCTTGCCGGCAGATAGTCGATCAGCTCGCCATCGAGGCGGTAGCCGGTGCAGACCTTGATCTCGTCCAGCCCGTCGAGCACGTCGAGCTTGGTGAGCGCGATGCCCTTGATGCCGTTGACGGCGACAGCCTGGCGCACCAGCACGGCGTCGAACCAGCCGCAGCGGCGCTTGCGGCCGGTGACGACGCCGAATTCGTGGCCGCGCGTGCCGAGGAACTCGCCGATCTCGTTCTTCTGCTCGGTCGGGAACGGACCTTCGCCGACGCGCGTCGTATAAGCCTTGGTGATGCCGAGCACGTAGCCGATCGCGCCGGGCCCGGTGCCTGAGCCGGCCGCCGCCTGTCCAGCCACCGTGTTGGACGAGGTGACGAAGGGATAGGTGCCGTGGTCGATGTCGAGCAGCGTGCCCTGCGCGCCCTCGAACAGGATGCGCTCGCCCGCGCGCCGCTTATCGTCGAGCACTTTCCAGACGCGGTCCATGTAGGGCAGGATGTCGCCGGCCACCGAGGTCAGTTCCTGCATGATCGCCTCATGCGTCGCCTCGGCATGGCCGAGCCCGCGGCGCAGCGCATTGTGATGCGTCAGCAGCCTGTCGACCTTCAGGGGAAGCGTTTCCAAATCCGCCAAATCCATCACCCGGACGGCGCGCCGGCCCACCTTGTCCTCGTAAGCGGGACCGATGCCGCGGCGGGTCGTGCCAATCTTGGTTCCGGAATTCGAGGCGGCGTCTTCGCGGAATCCGTCCAGCTCCCGGTGCAGCGACAGGATAAGCGCGGTGTTTTCGGCTATTTTCAGGCGCTCTGGCGTCACGTCCACGCCCTGCTCCTTGAGCTTCGCCACTTCCGCGACGAAGGCATGCGGATCGAACACCACGCCATTGCCGATGATCGACAGCTTGCCCTGCCTGACCACGCCGGACGGCAGGAGCGACAGCTTGTAGACCTTGCCGTCGACGACCAGCGTATGACCTGCATTGTGGCCGCCCTGGAAGCGCACGACCACGTCGGCACGTTCCGACAGCCAGTCGACGATCTTGCCCTTGCCTTCGTCGCCCCACTGCGAGCCGACGACCACCACATTGGCCATGTTCTTTTCCCTTGAGATGCCGCCTTAGCGGCTGAAACGACAGGCCTCTATAGACTCATGTGCCGGCCGATGCGACCCTTTCTTTGCCGCCGAAAACCCCAGAGCATGGTGCCGAAAAGTGGAAGCCGGTTTTTCGGAAGAGATCATGCTCCAACCGTCATCCTGATCCAGGCACAACAAATTCCGGCTTTCGCATCATTTACTTGGCCCGGCCGTCGCAATAGGTCGGATTAGCTCCTCAAACGCGTCCCCGCACCGGATTGAGCAATGCATCGAGCCGCCTATCTGTTCCTTCTCTCCACCACGCTGCTATGGGGCGGCAATTCCGTGGCCGGCAAGCTTGCCGTCGATCACGTGTCGCCGATGACGCTGGTCTTCCTGCGCTGGGTATTGGCAGTGCTGATCCTGCTGCCCGTCGGCTGGCGGGCGTTTCGCGAGGACTGGCCCGAATTGCGCCGGCATTGGCTGCTGCTCGCCGGCCTCGGCGCCTGCGGCTTCACGATCTTCAACGTCATCTTCTACACGGCGCTGAACTACACGACCGCCATCAACGTCTCGATCGAGCAGGCCGCCATACCGATCGTCATCATCCTTGCCAATTTCGTGCTGTTCCGCCTGCATGTGCAGCGCCTGCAGATCGTCGGCGTGGCGCTGACCATCGTCGGCGTCGCCCTCACCGCGAGCCATGGCGATCTCAGCCAGTTGCTGAAGCTCGAGCTCAATTTCGGCGACGCCATCATGCTGGTCGCGGTTCTCTGCTACAGCCTCTATTCGGTGGGGCTGCGTCTGAAGCCCGCCATCCGCTGGCAAAGCCTGATGCTGGCTTTGTCGTTCGCCGCGCTTTTGACCTCATTGCCCTTCTTTGTCTGGGAAGTGGCGGCGGGCCGCGTCATCGTCCCGGACGCGAGAGGATGGACGATCGCGTTCTACACCGCACTCGGCGCTTCCGTCGTCTCGCAGATCTTCTACATTCGGGGCAATGAGCTGATCGGCGCCAACCGAGCCGGGCTGTTCATCAATCTGGTGCCGATCTTCGGCACGCTGCTTTCGGTGCTGATCGTCGGCGAGCGGTTTGAGCTCTATCAGGGTCTTGCGCTCGCGCTCGTGCTCGGAGGCATCGCGCTGGCCGAATACAGCGGCAGAAGGGCTACCTTGCGGATGCTGCGATCTCCCTTGCTGAATACGCAAGGCAGCGATTGACAATGACGATGCATGATCGAGCCCGCTTCCCCTACGAGTGAGATCTGACAAGGCCTGATATTATGGAAACGCCCCGCTTGCTGCCACAGGCGGGGCGTTTCCATTTCAGGCGATTGGCGCGTTCACTCGCTCCCGACGTCGAACCGGAGCGGCTTGGCCGAGTCGATCGACTCGTGCGCCCGCAGCTGATCCAGCACCTTTTCCGGAAACGGCGCGTCGAGATAGAGCAGCGCGATCGCATCGCCGCCCGGCCGGTTGCGGCCGAGCTGGAAGTTGGCGATGTTGACGCCGTTCTCGCCGCAGACGGTGCCGAGCAGGCCGATGATGCCGGGCGCGTCGGCATTGGTCGTGTAGAGCATATGCTGGCCGACCTCGGCGTCGAGGTTGATGCCCTTGATCTGGATGAAGCGCGGCTTGTGGTCCGAGAAGCAGGTGCCGGCGATCGAGCGCGTCATATGCTCGGTGGTGACGGTTAGCTTGATATAGCCGTCGAAGACACCCGACTTGTCTCGCTTGACCTCGGCGACGATGATGCCGCGCTCCTTCACCATGATCGGCGCCGACACCATGTTGACGTCCGAGACCTGCGGCCGGATCAGGCCGGCAAGGGCGGCGCTCACCAGCGCGCGCGTGTTCATCGTCGCGGTCGAGCCGTCGAACAGGATCTCGACCTCCTTGATCGGATCCTCGGTGACTTGGCCGACAAAGGCGCCGAGCACCTCGGCGAGCTTGACGAAGGGTTTTAGCCGCGGTGCTTCCTCGGCGGTGATCGAAGGCATGTTGATGGCGTTGGAGACGGCGCCCTTGATCAGGTAGTCCGACATCTGCTCGGCAACCTGCAGCGCGACATTCTCCTGCGCCTCGGTGGTCGAGGCGCCGAGATGCGGGGTCGCCACGACATTCTCCATGCCGAACAGCGGATTGTTCTCCGCCGGCTCGACTTCGAACACGTCGATACCGGCGCCGGCCACCTTGCCGCTCTTCAGCGCGGCAACCAGGTCGGCCTCGACGACCAGGCCGCCGCGCGCGCAATTGATGATGCGCACGCCGTCCTTCATCTTGGCGATCGCAGCCGCGTCGATGATGTTGCGCGTCTTGTCGGTCAGCGGCGTGTGCAAGGTGATGAAGTCGGCGCGGGCGAAAAGCTCGTCGAGCTCGACTTTCTCGACGCCGAGCTCCTCGGCGCGGCTGTCCGACAGGAACGGATCGAAAGCCACGACATGCATCTTCAGGCCGACGCCGCGGGTGGCGACGATCGAGCCGATATTGCCGCAGCCGATCACGCCCAGCGTCTTGCTGGTGATCTCGATGCCCATGAAGCGGTTCTTTTCCCACCTGCCGGCATGCGTCGAGGCGTTGGCCTCCGGGATCTGGCGCGCCAGCGCGAAGATCATCGCAACGGCGTGTTCCGCCGTGGTGATCGAATTGCCGAAGGGCGTGTTCATCACGATGATGCCCCTGCGGCTTGCCGCCGGGATGTCGACATTGTCGACGCCGATGCCGGCGCGGCCGACGACCTTGAGCCTGGTTGCGGCATTGATCAGCTTCTCGGTGACCTTGGTTGCCGAGCGGATGGCCAAGCCATCATATTGGCCGATCACTTCGAGCAGTTTTTCCTTGTCCTTGCCGAGATCGGGCAGGTAGTCGACCTCGATGCCGCGATCCTTGAAGATCTGCACGGCGGTGGTTGAAAGCTTATCCGATACGAGAACGCGGGGCGCCATGGCGGCCTCCTTCAAAATGGGATTGATCCGTGTGGGGATCGGCGGCCCGAAGGCCGCCGTGCAATGATCTCAGGCCGCCGCCTTGAGCGACGCCTTCTGCGTGGCGAAGGCCCAGTCGAGCCATGGCAGCAGCGCCTCGAGGTCGGACGTCTCGACGGTCGCGCCACACCAGATGCGCAGGCCGGGCGGCGCGTCGCGATAGGAGCCGATGTCGTAGGCGACGCCTTCCGTGTCGAGCGCCGAGACGATGCCCTTGGCGAACGCCGCCTGACCGTCGGCATCGAGCGCCGCCACTTGCACGTCGGTAAAGGAGAGGCAGACCGAGGTATTCGAGCGTGTCGCCGGATCGGAGGCCAGGTGGCCGAGCCATGGCGACTTGTCGACGAACCGATCGAGCACCGCGGCATTGGCGTCGGCGCGGGCAATCAGCGCGTCCAGGCCGCCGATCGACCTCGCCCATTGAAGCGCATCCAGATAGTCCTCGACGCACAGCATCGATGGCGTGTTGATGGTTTCGCCCTTGAAGATGCCTTCGATCAGCTTGCCGCCCGAGGTCAGGCGGAAGATCTTCGGCAGCGGCCAGGCCGGCTTGTAGGTTTCCAGCCGTTCGACGGCGCGGGGCGACAGGATCAGCATGCCGTGCGCGCCCTCGCCTCCCAGCACCTTCTGCCAGGAGAAGGTCACGACATCGAGTTTTTCGAAGTCGAGCCTCTGGGCGAAGGCAGCCGAGGTGGCGTCGCAGATAGTCAGACCCTTGCGATCGGTTGGAATGAAATCGCCGTTCGGCACCCGCACGCCCGAGGTCGTTCCGTTCCAAGTGAAGACCACGTCGCGGTCGAAATCGATCTTGGTGAGGTCCGGTAGTTCGCCATAGCCCGCTTCGAAGCGGCGCACGTCGGCGAGCCTGAGCTGCTTGACCACATCGGTCACCCAGCCGGAACCGAAGCTTTCCCAGGCGACCATGTCGACGCCGCGCTCGCCGAGCAGCGACCACAGCGCCATCTCCACCGCGCCGGTGTCGGATGCCGGCACGATGCCGATCCGGTAGCCGGCCGGAACCTTGAGGATTTCGCGCGTCAGCTCGATCGCCTGCTCGAGCTTGCCCTTGCCGATCTTGGCGCGGTGGGAGCGCCCGAGCGCGGCAGCCTTCAGCGCCTCGGCCGACCAGCCGGGACGTTTTGCGCAGGGACCTGAGGAGAAATTGGGATTTGCCGGACGGAATCCGGGCTTGGTAAGCGTCGTCATCGTGAGTCTATCCTTCCAGATAGTGGCCCCTCGTTGGGGAGGGGTGGCCCACGGACGGCGATATGCGTTCAGGCTGTCGGCGTCAAGAGCAAAGTTTTTGTCGCTGGCGGGATACTTGCATAGCCCCGACTACGCGCCCTGAAGCAAAAACGGCGGACCGGTGATCCGCCGTCGGCAATTTTCCAGGCTTTGTCGCTCACCAAAGGTCGTAGCGCAAACCCAGCTTGACCGTCTGATAATCGATGCCCTTGTGAACATTGAAGGCGCCGTTGTCATAGGCGACATATTTGCCGCTTGGGATCGAGAAATACTCGTAACCGAGGTCGACGGAGAGATTTTTGCTGACCTGATAGGACAGACCCGCGCCGATCGAATAGGCCAGGTTGAACTTCGCCTCTGAGTCCTCGGAGCCACCATAGCCCGCGGGATCGTCACAGGTGAATCCGCCAGCACCGCTCGAATCCGGATCAACTTCCACGCATTTCCGTTCGCCCTGGGTCTTGAAATACTTGTTGTAGGCGATGCCGACGCCGCCACCGATATAGGGCGTGAGCCCGACATAGGTGCCCAGGTCCACATAGCCATTGGCCATCACGCTGTAGCCCTTGTTGGTGGCCCGGTTGGTGGCTTCGCAGTCTTCCGTGGCGGCAACTGACTGGATGATCGCTGTGCCGCCGACGATAACCAGGTTGTTCGTGTGACCGGCGCAGCCATTCGGCACCAGGGCGTGGTCGCCGAACTTATTGGTGGGCAGGATGCCGCCATTGAGCTCGACCCTGAGAAAGTCGTTCAGGTGGTAGCCCATGCCGATGCTGCCCGTGAACAGGCTGCTATCGTTGGTGAAACTCGTAGACCCGCTTGCCGATATCTGATGCTCAAACGGATGGCTGAAGGCGTAGCCGACATCGCCGCGCAGGTACCAGCCCGAGCCGACCTCGACCGGCTGATAATCCGGCGCCTGGTCGACATAGATCGGCGGATCGTAATCGGCCGACAGCGCCTGTGTCGCCGGCATCAGCACGATTGCGGCGAGCGCCAGTGCGATACGCGATTTTGATGTCATGGTCCCCGGCTCCTGAAGTTGGCGCCAGTCGCGAACGCGAGCACAGCTGCCGTTTCCAGGATGCATTGTTAACCATACTGGTTAAGTGGCGGTTAAGGATAACAGCCGGTTACCGAATTGATTTCGATGACATTTTACCAACCGCGCGCAAACGAAAACCGCCCGGCTGGCGCCGGGCGGTTGGAAAATTTCCGGTCTTCGAAGCGATTACTTGGTGTAGATCGGCTCCGGCTCCGGTACGTAGGGTTCCGGCGGCGGGGCGCAGTCGGACCTGCCGAACTGATAGCGCAGGCCACCGCGAACTTCATGCACGTTGATGCCGCGATCGTAACCCGGGCCGACATTGCTGTCGGAAGCGTATTCGAACATCTTGCCGCCATTGATATGGCTGTAGCGGTAGCCGACGTCGAGCTTGACGCGATCGGTCAGGCAGTAGGAGGCGCCGGCCATGAGCGCGTAGGCAAAGCGCCAGCCCTTGCCGCCGGCATGCTCGAACGAGCCGTCGAGATCTGTGTTGTGCAGCGTGTCCCACTTGACCCAGGCGCCGCCGATGCCGGCGCCGACATAGGGCGTGACACCATGCCAGGTGCCGATGTCGACATAGGCATTGGCCAGAAGCAGCAGCGCCGAATAGGACGAGGTGTCGACGGAGGTACAGGGCACCCCGCCGGCGCAGAAGCCATCGGTCGAACCGCTGAAATTGGACTTGGCCAGCCAGTCGGCGGTGAGGTCGGTGCGGAAATACTGATTGACCTGGTAACCGACGCCGGCGCCGGCGGAGAAGGCGCCTTTCAGCTTGCCGCTGGCGAAGCTGCCCTGGGTCTGGGGCGCCGCGCCGTAGGTGATGTAGTCGCCGCCGCCGAAGCGCGACCAGTGGTAGTCGATATCGCCGCGGATGTACCAGCCGCCGACATCGACCGGCTGGGCCTCGACGACTGGCGGCGGCGCCTCTTCGACCGGAGGCGGTTCCGCGAGGTCGGCGGCAAGCGCCGGCCCGGCCACACCCGCGAACAGCGCGGCAAACAATGCCATTCTTGCTGTATTCAACATGCTGTCACCCCTAAGAAGCCTCGGGACGACATCGCCCGAAGTTGAACCTCGGCGTGGATAATGAAGTGCAAAAGTTAAAAGCCGTTTAACCGTACCGATTAACCACGAATCTATACAATTTTAGAGGGAATGCCGTTGTCCCCGGGCCGCTGCGGGCGCGCACGAAAGCCCGCCGGGCGGCGGGCTTGTGGATGCGGCGGGCTCGGCTGGCGCCGGCTGTCAGGGCAGTTTCAGGAAAACTGCGTAGCGGTGAGGTTCGGCGACTTCGCCGTGGCCTTCCGTCCGGAATTGCGTAAAAGCAAATAGTTAGGCGGCGCTGCGGGTTTCCGAAAGGATGCCGACGATGTCGTTGACGACGGTCTCGACCAGTTGCGGATCGTCGCCTTCGGCCATGACGCGGATGAGCGGCTCGGTGCCGGAAGGCCGGATGACGAGCCGGCCGGCCTTGCCGAGCCGGTTGCGCGCATCCTCGATGGCTGCCTTGACCGGCGCCTCCTCCAGCGGCTTGCCGCCGGAGATGCGGACATTCTTCAGAACCTGCGGAACTGGTTCGAACTTCTTCGACAGCTCGCTGACCGGCCGGTTCTGCCGCTTGATGCAGGCCAGCACCTGCAGCGCCGAGACCAGACCGTCGCCGGTGGTCGAGAAATCGGAGAGCACGATATGGCCGGACTGCTCGCCGCCGACATTGAGGCCGTGCGCGCGCATATGCTCGACCACGTAGCGGTCGCCGACCTTGGTGCGATGCAGTTGCAGCTTCATGTCGCCGAGGAAGCGCTCGAGACCGAGATTGGACATCACGGTTGAGACCACGCCGCCGCCGGCCAGCCGCCCGCTCTGGTGCCAGGATTCGGCGATCAGCGCCATGATCTGGTCGCCATCGACGATCGCGCCGTTCTCGTCGACGATGACCACGCGGTCGGCGTCGCCGTCAAGCGCGATACCAATATCGGCGCGCACCTCATGCACCTTCTTCTGCAGGCCGGCCGGATGGGTCGAGCCGCACTCCTTGTTGATGTTGAAGCCGTTGGGTTCGACATTGATGGCCACCACCTCGGCGCCGAGTTCCCACAGCGCCTCGGGCGCCACCTTGTAGGCGGCGCCGTTTGCGCAGTCGACGACGATCCGAAGGCCGGAAAGCGACATCGAGCGCGGCAGCGTGCGCTTGGCGAATTCGATATAGCGGTCGTGGACGCCGTCGACACGCTTGGCGCGGCCCAGCCCATCGGAATCGGCAAGCGCAAGCTCGATATCCTTGTCGAGCATGCCTTCGATGCGCTCCTCGATCTCGTCGGAGAGCTTGTAGCCGTCGGGGCCGAACAGCTTGATGCCGTTGTCGTAGTAGGGATTGTGCGAAGCCGAGATCATCACGCCGATATCGGCGCGCAGCGAGCGCACCAGCATGGCGACCGCCGGTGTCGGAATGGGTCCGAGCAGGAACACGTCCATGCCGGCGGCGCACAGGCCCGACACCATCGCATTCTCGATCATGTAGCCGGAAAGCCGCGTGTCCTTGCCGAGCACGACGCGGTGCCGGTGATTGCCGCGCTGGAACGAAAGCCCGGCAGCCATGCCGACCCGCATGGCGACCTCGGCCGTCATCGGAAACTTGTTGGCGCGTCCGCGGATGCCGTCGGTGCCGAAATACTGCCCTGCCATGCCTGCCAATGTCCCCGTCGGTTTCAGCCGCCCGTAGTGCCACAATTGGGCCGCATCCGATCATCACATTTCGTGATTATATATTACCCTTCCTTAGAAAATCATTGTCGCTGGCGGTTCAAGTGATTCGACAGCCTACCACGACCTCTCACTGTAGCGGCAATATACCAGCCGAGGCGAGCTTTTCTATCCAAAGCCGCCCGGAAGAACCTTGTTTGCGCGACCAACCGCAAGCAATTCATCACCTTGTCGGGAGCAACACACTTTGTGACGGCGTCCACGCTGGAAGCATCTGGCGCAATCCGAAGTTGAGAGCTATTGATTTGGTATAGGGACACCACCTGGCGGCAGCAAGGGAGAAAACGCCATGCTTATTCATAGACTTGCAACATTGACGGGCCTCGCCGTCGCAGCCTTCTTCGTGGCGGCGCCGGCCAACGCCCTGACCATGGCCGAGTGCAGCACCAAGTACAACGCGGCCAAGGACGCCGGAACGCTCGCCGGCCAGACCTGGAACCAGTTCCGCAAGGCCCAGTGCGGCAGCGACGCTTCGGCCGCGACCGACACCAAGGCGGCGACCGACACCAAGGCTGCTGAGACCAAGCCGGCCAAGAAGGCCAAGGAAACCACGGCCGCGACCGCCGACAGTTCGGCAAAGGGCCTGACCGCCAAGGAATGCAGCGCCAAGTACCAGGCCGCGAAAGCCGCCGGCACGCTGAACGGCATGAAGTGGAACGACTTCCGCAAGACCGAATGCGCGGCCGGCGCCGCCGCGGCGGCGACCGACACGAAGCCTGCCAAGGCGACCAAGACCTCGACCGAGGCCGCCGACAGCGGCAAGGGCCTGAGCATGGCCGAATGCAGCACCAAGTATCAGGCTGCCAAGACCGCCAACAAGCTGAACGGCATGAAGTGGAACGACTTCCGCAAGGCCGAGTGCGGCGCCGGCGCTGCCGACGACGACACCGTGCCGGCTCCGACGGAAGCGACTTTCACAAAGGAACCGGCGAAGCCGACCGTGACCGCTCCGAAGGGCGTGACCTTCCCGACCGCCATCTCGCCGAAATTCGCCACCGAGACCCCGGCCAAGGGCCGCATGCATACCTGCCTCGAGCAGTATTATGCCAACAAGGACGCCAACACGCTGAACGGCCTCAAGTGGATCCAGAAAGGCGGCGGCTTCTACAGCCTCTGCAACGCCAAGCTGAAGAGCTGATCCCGTAAGCTATTCGAAGAAAGAAGGCCCGCGAGCCGCAAGGTTCGCGGGCCTTTTTGTTGCGCATCGCGCTGATCGAAACACGCGGATCGGCGGGTGGGTAGTTCGCGAAGGGTTGTGCTGCCCCTCACCTGCCTGCCGGCATCCTCTCCCCGTATAGTGACGGGGAGAGGGGCGCTCTCATCGGCGGTTTCGCCAATCGCCAGCGTTGCAGGAAGAGAGCCAGCGCAGCCGCGGTGCCCCTTCTCCCCGTCACTATACGGGGAGAAGGTGCCGGCAGGCGGATGAGGGGCAGCGCCGGCTTCGAAGAATGGGCACGCAGACGAAACGGCCGAGAGACCGCCGCTGGTCAACACTGAATTTCAAAGCAAAACGCCGCGGTTTGATCCGCGGCGTTTCAAAGTTCCTTTGTTCTCTTCGAACTAGCCCTGCGGCTGCGGTTCCATGCCGCCTTCGGGCTCGGGGCCCTTCTTGCGGCGGCCGCCGGTGCCGGCCTTCGGCACGGCCGAGCCACGGCTCGGCGGCGTGTCGTCGCCGAGGTCGCGGGCGGGCTTATGGCCGGCGATCAGTTGCTTGATCTCGTCGCCGGTCAGCGTCTCGTATTCGAGCAGCCCTTCGGCGAGCGCGATCCAGTCCTTCTTCTTCTTGGTCAGCACGGTTTTCGCGGTGGAGTAGGCGTCGTCGATCAGCCGGCGCACCTCGGCGTCGATGATCTGCGCCGTCTCTTCCGAGATGTTCTGCTGGCGCGCCACCGAATGGCCGAGGAAGACCTCTTCCTGGTTGTCGCCATATGCGACATGGCCGAGCTTGTCGGAGAAGCCCCAGCGCGTGACCATGGCCCGCGCCAGCTTGGTCGCCTGCTCGATGTCGGAGGAGGCGCCGGAGGTGATGTTCTCCTTGCCGAACTTGAACTCCTCGGCGACGCGGCCACCCATCATGATCGCGAGCCGCGAGATCATGTATTTGTAGCTCATCGAATAGCGGTCGCCTTCCGGCAACTGCATGACCATGCCGAGCGCGCGGCCGCGCGGAATGATGGTCGCCTTGTGCAGCGGATCGGCCGTCGGCACGTTGAGCGCCAGGATGGCGTGGCCGGCCTCGTGATAGGCGGTCAGTTCCTTCTCGGCCTGCGTCATCGCCGAGGAGCGGCGCTCGGCGCCCATCATGATCTTGTCCTTGGCGTCCTCGAACTCGGCCATGGTGACGAGCCGCTTGTTGCGGCGCGCCGCCATCAGCGCGGATTCGTTGACGAGGTTCATCAGGTCGGCGCCGGAGAAGCCGGGCGTGCCGCGCGCGATGACCTTGAGATCGACATTGGGCGCCAGCGGCACGTTGCGCACATGCACCTTGAGGATCTTCTCGCGGCCGACGATGTCGGGGTTCGGCACCACGACCTGACGGTCGAAACGGCCGGGCCTCAGCAGCGCCGGGTCGAGCACGTCGGGCCGGTTGGTGGCGGCGATCAGGATGATGCTTTCGTTGGACTCGAAGCCGTCCATCTCGACCAGCAACTGGTTCAGCGTCTGCTCGCGCTCGTCATTGCCGCCGCCGAGGCCGGCGCCGCGATGACGGCCGACAGCGTCGATTTCGTCGATGAAGATGATGCAGGGCGCGTTCTTCTTGGCCTGGTCGAACATGTCGCGCACACGGGATGCGCCGACGCCGACGAACATTTCGACGAAGTCTGAGCCGGAGATGGTGAAGAACGGCACATTGGCCTCGCCTGCGACGGAGCGGGCGAGCAGCGTCTTGCCGGTTCCGGGCGGGCCGACGAGCAGCACGCCGCGCGGGATCTTGCCGCCGAGCCGCTGGAACTTCTGCGGATCGCGCAGGAACTCGACGATCTCCTCCAGGTCTTCCTTGGCCTCGTCGACGCCAGCGACATCCTGGAAAGTGACGCGGCCATGCGCCTCGGTCAGAAGCTTGGCTTTCGACTTGCCGAAGCCCATGGCGCGGCCGGAGCCGGACTGCATCTGGCGCATGAAGAATATCCACACGCCGAGGATCAGGATCATCGGCAGCCACGAGATCAGCATCGAGAACAGCGAGCCGGAGCCGTCGTTTTCAGGCTTGGCGTTGATGGTGACGTTCTTGTCCTGCAGCCTGGAGACCAGCGACGGATCGCCGGGCGAATAGGTCTGGAAGCCGTTGGCGTTGTCCGTGTAGTTGCCAAAGATACGGGGGCCGGTGATGGTCACGCTTTTGACTCGGCCCGAGCCGACATCCTGCAGGAACTGCGAATAGGGAATATCGGTAGTCGCACCGCGCGTCTGCGGCGTCTGGAAAAGATTGAACAAAGCGATGAGCAGGACCGCTATGATCGCCCAGAGCGCAAGATTGCGATAATTCGGATTCATCTATTGTCCTGTTGGCGTCCGCATGCGGACCCACGATGGTGATGGAAGCTTGGGCCTAACATAGGGAGAGCGCCTCCCCTTGCCAAGCATAACAGCATGCCTCGGTTAAGCTTTCGCCCATGCTCCGCCGCGATCATGGCTGAGAAAAGGCGATGGCGGCAGCGGCGGTGCGCCGATCAGCGTGGCGACGGCGGCGGCGGGCTTGAGATCGAAGGACGGCAGGAAGCGGGCAAAGGGCGCCACAACAGGTGCGATCGGGATCGGCGGCGGCAAGGCATCGCCGCCAGCAAAATCAAGGCATTCGCCGCCGCGCCACAGCGCGGGTTCGGCGGCCAGCGCCATGCGGCGCAGGTTTGCCGGAGCACCACCCTCGGCGACGCGTTTGGCCGCGGCCGGCCCGAGGGGCGCGATCACCAACCCGCCCGATCTGTCGCTCAATGTGATCCGCCGCCGGCCGTCCCAAAGCATGCCATCCACCGCCGGAGCGGCGGCAGGCAGATTGCGGGCCTCGCGATAAAGGAAGATGCCGGTGCGGCGCGCGTCGACCACCGTCCGCGACAATGTGGCGCAAAGCGGCCCGATCCGCAGTCGCTCGAACAGGGCGCGGGAGCGCGCTTCGTCCGCAAGGAAGGAGACGCCGCCGACCGTGGCGAGCAGCATGCGCAACGCATAGGTGGCGCCTTCACCGTCGTCGCTGGCGGCGAAAGCGCGGTCGAGGCGGATGAGACCGGGAGACGGTTGGCGGGCAAAAGCACCGATCTGCATGGCCGCCCGCCGGCCGAGCGCCTCACGTTCGGCCGCGGCTTGCCTGGTTCGCGCGATTGCCGCCTCGAAACGCCGTTCGCCGTCATCTGATGCAAGGGATGCCCGCACGCGCGGCCGCTCGAAACGCTGGTCGACATTGGTCGGATCCTCGATCCAGCCGATGCCGCGGCGCTTGAGCATCTCGCGCAATACAGCGCGGCGCGTGCCGAGCAGCGGCCGGGCGATCCATGCCCGCCAATCGTAAAGCGTGGCGGGCGCCATGCCGGCGAGGCCGCGGCCCCCGTCGCGCGCGTCCTCGGCGCGAGTTCCCTCGTCGCGTGCCCCTTCGTCGCGAGCTTGCCGCATCAGCACCGTCTCCGCCTGATCGTCGGCGGTGTGGCCGGTCAGGATCAGGCGGGTGCCTTCCGCTTCGGCAGCCTCCGCCAGCAGCCGGTAGCGCGCCTCGCGCGCGGCGGCGGGCAGGCCCGTCGACGGCTTGCGGCCGGACCAGGTGAGCGTGCGATGCGCGATGCCGCGCTCGGCGCAGAGCTGGGCCACGGCTCGCGCTTCCGCCGCCGAGCCTGGTCTCAGGCCGTGATCGATCGTCACCGCAAGCAGCTTTGCCGCGGACTGGGTTCGGTCGAGATGGTCCTTGAGGAGAAAGAGAAGGGCGGTCGAGTCGCTGCCGCCGGATACGGCTGCAACGGCGCCGCTGGAAAAGTCGAAGTCTGAAAAAATTCGGTCCGAAAGGTCAGGCTCGGTATCGAGCATCAGTGCATGTCGCCCAAACTTGGTCCCGGTTCTGGGACAGCGACATGCAAGCTAGCACGACGCCAGCGCCTTTTCCTGCTTGATACGTTCCTTCAACGTGCCGGAAACATCCGGATAGCGCTTGCCGATCTCGTTGAAGGTGGCGCAGGCCACGTCGTTCTGCTTGAGGCCGACCAGCGACACGCCGAGCTTGAGCAGCATGTCGGGCGCCTTCTTGGCCTTCGGATACTCCTTGCTGGCGCCAAGGAACACCTCCGCCGCGTCGCGGTATTTCTGCTGGCCAAGCAGGGACTCGCCCAGCCAGTAATGCGCATCCGCCGCCTTCGCGTCCTTGGGGAAGCGCGAGATATGATCGCGGAAACCC
This sequence comes from Mesorhizobium sp. M1E.F.Ca.ET.045.02.1.1, assembly GCF_003952485.1. NCBI lineage: Bacteria > Pseudomonadati > Pseudomonadota > Alphaproteobacteria > Hyphomicrobiales > Phyllobacteriaceae > Mesorhizobium > Mesorhizobium sp. M1E.F.Ca.ET.045.02.1.1. The sequence goes on along the minus strand of NZ_CP034447.1, from coordinate 2,340,415 downwards.
TGTTCGGCGGTGGGATAGTCGCCCGACAGAATGAACTGGTAGGAGTTGCGGTAAAGCTCATCGGGATTGTTGGTCGAGGGCAATGAAGCCATCACCGTGCCGCCGGACTTGCTCTTGCCGCTGTTGTTGCCGGTTTCGGCGGCGGGCGCGTTCGCCGTGGCCGCCGGAGCCTGCGCCGGCGCGCCCGCCTGGGGATCGGTCTCGGCATTGACGACATTGCCGTTCTTGTCGACCGTGATGGTGCCGAAGGTCTTCGGCGGCGCGCCGGTGATCAGCTTACCCGGGTCGCCGGTCTGCGACTCGACGATGACGTCGCCGACGCTCTTGCCGCCGCCGTCCTGCGCTCCCGCATCGGCCGGAGCTTGCGTCGCCGGGGCCTGCGCGACGCCGGTATCGGTGCCGGCATCGCCGGCGCCCGCATCGCCGTTGCTTGCATTGTTCGTATCGCCGTTCGGGGGCGCGGCCTCGGACTTTTTCTGGCCGGTCGGCTTCGCACCTTGCGAGCCGCCCTCGAGCTGCTGGAAGCGGAATTCGTTGTCTTCCTGCTGCTTGCGCATCTGCTCCTGCATCTGCAGGATTTGGAAGTTGAGCTCCTCGATCTTGCCATTCATCTGGCGGAGCTGATCTTCCAGACCGGTCGCGCCGGCGCTGTCCTGCTGCGCCATCTGGGCCTGCTGCGACTTCGTCTTGTCGCCGAAGATGCCGAGCGTCGGCAGGTGGAAAGTGAACCCGCTGTCCGAGGACTGCCCGGTGCTGCCTGCCGGGGCGGCGACGCCTGGGATGCTTGATACGAGCAGCAGCGCAAGCGTGCCGCTCAGGACCGTTCTGAAATGCATTATGTCTCTCGCCGTGAAATCTGTTGGCCTGATGCGCCTTTCCAAATCGGAAGGGAGGAAGCGCCCTCGCGCTCATAGCAGGACGCGAGACTTCGGCCAAATTTTGTTTCAGCCCGTCGCATACGAAAAAGGCAGCCCTGAGGCCGCCTTTCATTTCGCCATGTTGTATTTTTGCCGTCCACAGCGCCGCGCGTCGTCAGACGCCCAAAGGACGCTGTGGCGCTTGTGATCCCTTCCGAACCGAAGGTCAGCGAAGCAAAAATCGATATCGATTTTCGGCGCGGAGCCGTCAGGAGCCGGCGCCGGAGAGCGTGGTGACGGCGCGGCGGTTCTGCGACCAGCACGAGATGTCGTCGCAGACCGCGACCGGGCGTTCCTTGCCGTAGGAGATCGTCTTCAGGCGGTTGGCCGCAACGCCCTTGGAGACCAGGAAATCGCGGGTGGCGGCGGCGCGGCGGGCGCCCAGCGCCAGATTGTATTCACGCGTGCCGCGCTCGTCGGCATGGCCCTCGATGACGATGGCATACTGCCTGTACTGGTTGAGCCACTGCGCCTGGCGCCCCAGCGTCGTCTGCGCGTCGGCGCGGATCGAGGAGGAGTCGGTATCGAAGAAGATGCGGTCGCCGATATTGACGGTGAAGTCCTGCGCGGAGCCCGGCGTGGCGGCGCCGGCGCCGTTGAGGCCGAGATCGGCCGCGCTGTTCGGCGTCTTCTTGGAGGCGCAACCCGTGATGGCAAGCGCTGCCACCAGCGCGATCATCGCCGGATTCCTGGTAAGTGCTGCGATACGGCTCATGCCGCCTCTCCTTCGCATTCGAGTGATTTCGTTGATCACCCAGTAACCACGTTTGGGTTAACCGGCATTCAAGAAACAGGGTTAATTTTTGGTTTCGGCCGCCGTCCTCGGCCTTCTTGCCCGGAACCACTGGGCGCGGACCGTAGGCGGAAATGCGGCCAAAACATGAAAAAAGGGGGAAATGAAGCGTTGAGGAATCCGCCTTTCCTCAGTTCTTCAATTCGTCAGTTCCCCAGTTCCTCTCCTCACTCCAGCAGCGGCGACCACGCTGGATCCGAGGCGAAGTTCGAGGTCGGGATCGGCTGCTCGTTGCGGCCGGTGAGATCGACCGTGACCAGCTTCGGCCCGCCGGCCGAGTCACGGAAGAACATCAGCACGCGGCCGTTCGGCGCCCAGGTCGGACCCTCCTGCTGGAAGCCGGAGGAAAGGATGCGCTCGCCGGAACCGTCGGTCTTCATGACGCCGATCTGGAACTCGCCGCCGGTCTGCTTGGTGAAGGCGATGAGATCGCCGCGCGGCGACCAGACCGGTGTCGAATAGACGCCGTCGCCGAAGGAGATGCGGGTCTGACCCGAGCCGTCGGCGCCCATCACATAGATCTGCGCGCGGCCGCCGCGGTCCGACGTGAACACCACCTTGCTGCCGTCGGGAGAATAGGACGGCGAGGTGTCGATGGAGGTAGAATTGGTCAGCCGGGTGGTCGAGCGGCTCCTCAAATCCATGGCGAAGATGTTGGAATTGCCGTCGTCGCGCAGCAGGCTCATGATCACCTTCTGGCCGTCGGGCGAGAAGCGCGGCGCAAACGTCATGCCCGGGAAGTTGCCGACCAGCTCGCGCTGTCCGGTCTCGATCTGCAGGAGATAGACCTTCGGCTGCCCGCTCTCATAAGACATATAGGTGATTTCCTGCCGGTTCGGCGAGAAGCGCGGCGTCAGCACGATCGAGCGGCCGTCCGACAGATAGCGCACATTGGCGCCGTCCTGGTCCATGATGGCGAGGCGCTTCTTGCGTGCGTTCTTGGCGCCGGATTCATCGACGAAGACGACGCGCGTATCGAAATAGCCCTTTTCGCCGGTCAGCCGCTCATAGATGGCGTCGGCGATGATATGGGCGACGCGCCTGGTGTTGGCGTCATTGGCGAAGAACTGTTCGCCGGCCATCTGCTGCCCCGCAAACGTGTCCCACAGACGGTACTGGGCGCGGATGCGGCCGTCGGCCTCCTTGCCGACGCTGCCCGTGACCAGCGCCTGCGCGTTGATCACCTTCCAGTCGTCGAAGCGCGGCGTGGCGTCCGGGCCCGAGATCTTCTCGATAAAGGCGCTCTTGTCGATCGGCGCGAACAGTCCGGAACGCTTCAGATCGGCGGTGACGATCTCCGTGATCTGCGCGCCGAGCGCATCGCTGGACTGGAAGTCCGTGATGGCGATCGGCAGCGGCTCGACATTGCCCTTGTTGACGTTGAGCTCGACGAGGGCCCAGGCCGGCAAGGTGGCGCCGGCCGTCATGCCCAGCGCCATGGCGGCAATCATCAGGAGCGGCTTGAGGAAAGATCTCATGTCTTCTCGCTTCTCTTCTTTGATGGTTCAGACGCCGGGCCTAGAGGCCAAGCATCTCCCTTGGATCGAAGGTGACCCGGATGTCGTTCCAGATGTCCTGCTTGCCGGCGGGAACCTGCAGGCCGGCCACGTCGCATTTTTGAACCGCGCGCACGGCGCTTTCGTCGAACTGCCGGTTGCCGCTCGACTGCTCGACCGATGGGCGGCCGTCGAGCTTGCCATTTGTGTCGAGATTGAACCGCACCACGACGACGAAGTTCTCCGAGCCCTCCAACCCGACAGGCAATGTCCAGCAGCCGCCGAGCTGAGATTCCAGAGCCCCCTGCTCCGACTTGGAGAGCTTCTGGCCCTGGTCCTTTTCACCACCCAGCGATGACTGCTGTGTCGAGCGCTTGGCGCCGCCGCCGGATGGCTTCTGCTTGTCGAGCAGCGCGGAAATCTCGTCGGCGTTGAACTGCTTGTCATCCGACTTCGGCTTCGAGGAGGCTTCCTTGACCGGCTTTTCCGCATCCTTGCGTTCCGGCGCCTTGGCGCTCTCGGCGGGAGCAGGCTGCGGCTTCGGCCGCGCCTCCGGCGCCGGCGCGGAGTCCGGAAGCTTGGCCTCGTCGGTCGGCTGCTCCTTGGCGATCGCCTCCGCGACGGCGTCAGGCTTGACCTCCTCCTTCTGGATGGCGGCGGTCGTTTCCTTCGGCGGCGTTGGCGTCGGCTCCTTGGCTGGCGTCGGCTTGGGATCCGCCTGCTTGACCGGCTCGGGTTTGACCTCTTCCTTCGGCGCCGGCGTCGGCGCCACTTCGGTCGCAGGCACCGGCTTCGGCTTTTCCTGCGGCTTCGGCACGTCTTCGGCGGCCGGCTTCTCGGTCGGCGTCGGCGCAGGCGGCGGCGCGGACGTCTTGTCGACCGGCTTCGGCTTGGCTTCGTCCGTCACCGGCTTGTCGGTGTCGACGCTGTTCTCGCCGACCTTCTGCGCATCGGGAACGATATCCGGGCGCTTTGTCGGCAGCGGCGCCGGCTTGTCGTGCATCACGGCTTTCTTGTCGCCCTGCAGCGTCTGCGCAACCGCTTCCATCGGCACGATGTCGACCGCCACCGACTCCACGTCGCTGGCTGGCATGGCCGGCGGCGAGGATAGCGTGAACAGCCCGAAGGCCAGCGCCACCGCATGCAAGATCACCGATGTGGTGAGGCCGGTCCTCATCTTCGTGTCTACTGGTCCTGTTCCTGCAGCGAAACCAGGCCGATGTTCTTGTAGCCGGCCGCTGAAATGCGGGCCATGACCTTCATGGCGGTGCCGTAGTCCGTCGACTTGTCGCCGCGGATGAAGATGCGCTCGTCGTAGCCGGTCTTGGAGATCGCCTGCAGCTTCGCCACCAGCTCCTCGATCGGGATCTCGGTTTCCTGCAGATAGATCTGGCCGGTCGAATTGATCGACACCGTGATCGGCTGCGTGTCGACATTCATCGCCTTGGCCTGCGTATCCGGCAGGTCGATCGGAACGCCGACCGTCAGGAGCGGCGCCGCGACCATGAAGATGATCAAAAGCACCAGCATCACGTCGACCATCGGCGTGACGTTGATTTCCGACATCAGGCTATGATGGCGCCCGCGCCGCCTGTGGCCGCGTCCGCCTCGCCCTATGCCACCTGCGCTAGCAGCAGACATCCCCATGATCGTACCTCAGGCCTTCTGCGCCACTTTTTCATCGATTTGGCGCGAGAGTATGGCGGAGAACTCATCCGCAAACCCTTCCATGCGCATGGCGAGTTTGTTCGCATCCGATGACAGCTTGTTGTAGGCGATGACCGCGGGGATGGCCGCGAGCAGGCCGATGGCCGTCGCCAGCAGCGCCTCGGCGATGCCGGGTGCCACGACCGACAGGCTGGTATTCTTCGAGGCGGCGATCGCCTGGAAGGACGTCATGATGCCGATGACCGTGCCGAACAGGCCGATGAAGGGCGCGGCCGAGCCGGTCGTGGCGAGAAAGCCGAGGCGGCCCTCCAGCCTTTCCATCTCGCGGGTCAGCGCCAGGTCCATCGCCTTGTCGATGCGGGTCTGCAGCGCCAGCGGCGATTTCGCGCCCTTCTCGAAGCTCTTCTTCCATTCGCGCATGGCGGCGACGAAGATCGCGCCCATGCCGGTGGTCTTGCGGTCGGCGAGCGTCCGGTAGAGGTCCTCGAGCGACTGTCCCGACCAGAACACCTGCTCGAAGCGGTTGAGGGCGAGGCGCATGCGGCTGTAGGCGACAAGCTTGTCGATGATGATCGCCCAGGTCCAGATCGAGGCGCAGAGCAGGCCGATCATGACCAGCTTGACCACCCAGCCGGCCTGCATGAACAGGGCCCATATCGACAAATGCGCGCCCGGGTCGGCGAGTGCGATGTTTTCCATGACTTAAGTCCTTAAGAATTTTCCGGGCATCGCTGGCGGCTGGCCCATGGGCATCCCTTTGGTCCGATCGCGCGAAGCTTGAAGCTTGCGGGACAAGCCCCCGAATGCACCGTTTCGCGGCCTTTTCGGGGCAAATCTTGGTGAAAGGAAGGCGGCACGAATTGCGCCAATCTTCACCAATTCCTTCATGAACCGTTATGGTTAAGGATGGGTTAGGATATGAAGCGCGGCGCATTGCCGCGCCTCGCACGGATACTCATTGGCCGACTGGGGTCGAGGTGCGTTGAGATTTCAGGTCAGGCCGAGCCGTCGTTCGCAGGCCGGCATCACCTGAATATCAGGACACCCGAGGCATGAAAGCGGCGATCCACTCTTTAGGAAACCGCCTCGGCCTCCCGTTATCGCCGATGATCGCCGCCTCGACCTTTGCCTCGACCAGCACCTCGTCGCCGCGCTTCAGTTGCTGCGCCATGAAGATACGGGCGCCCGAGATGTCCTCGGTGCGCGTGTCGATGGTCAGAATATCATCCATGCGGGCCGGCGCGCGGAAGTCGATCTCCATGCGCCGCACCACCCAGACGATGCGCTCGCCATGCTTGCCGTCCAAAAGCTCGGTATGATGGACGCCGGCGAGCCGCAGATAGTCGGAGCGGCCACGCTCGAAGAATTCGAGGTAGCGCGCATGGTAGACGACGCCCGAGAAATCGGTGTCGGCATAGTAGACCCTGGCCATCAGCCGGTGGCCGAACTCCGTCAGCGCCCCGGAAAGCCCGGCGCAGAGCGCCGATTCACCATGATCGTCCATCGCGCTTTCCTTTTCAGGCCCGAACGGGCACCTGTTCGTTCGCGCGCCCTCCGGACCGCTGGACGGCTCGGGGCGGTGCGCATGGCGCGGGAACCGGATGGCACTGTTGGGCGCGATGATCAAGACCTTGACGGCGGCGCTGCTGACGCTGGCCGCGCTGACGCTGCCGGGTCAGGCAGCGACGTTCTCGATGAAGCGCGGCCTCAATCTCGACCAGTGGACGACCTGGACCGGCGAGGAGAAATGGAACGACCCGAAGGCCATCCTGCCCTATCCGGAATGGCGCAAATTCCTGAAGGAGGATGACCTCAAGGCGTTGAAGGATGCCGGTTTCGATTTCCTGCGCATGCCGGTCGATCCCTCGCCCTTCCTGTCCGACGAGACGCTTTCGCTGCGCGACGACCTCTACGCCAGCGTGCTGGACTCGGCGCGCATGATCAACCGCGCCGGGCTGAAAGTGATCGTCGACCTGCATCTCATCCCGGCCGGAGGCAACCGCAAGATCGGCATGAGCGAGGTGATGGACGATCCGGCCACTTTCGACGCCTATGTCGAGGTCGTGCGCAAGATGGCGCATACGCTCGCCGCCGAGGACCCAGGCCGGGTTGCCTTCGAGCTGATGAACGAGCCGATCGTCGACTGCGACGGGAACGGCACGAACCTGTGGCCCGACCGCCAGAAGAAATTGTTCGCGGCCGCGCGGTCTTCCGCCACCAGGCTGACGCTCATCCTCACCGGCGGCTGCTATTCCAATGCGGCCTCGCTGGCGAAGATCGATCCGAAGGCGATCCCCGACGACAACATCATCTGGACTTTCCATTCCTACGATCCGTTTCTTCTGACGCATCAGGGCGCGACCTGGGCCGGCGACTTCATCCGCTATGTCACCGGCCTGCCCTATCCGCTGACCGCGGTGCCGCGCGCCCGGCTCGACGTGGCGCTGGAGACGATCCGCGACAGGATCAGGGCCGAAGCGCCATGGACGCGCCGCAGCGGCATGCTTGCCTATCTGGACGAGCAGGTTGCCGGCATGGACAGCCCCGACAAGCTCGTTGGCCTGATGGACGCGCCTTTCAAGACCGTCGAGGGCTGGGCGAAGGCCAACGGCATCAAGCCGCAAGACATCACGCTCGGCGAATTCGGCATGATCCGCCAGGAATACGGCAACGCCTATGTGATGCCCGCCGAGTACCGCGCCGCCTATGTCAAGGACATGATCGCGCGCGCCGAGGCGCATGGCTTTTCCTGGTCGGTATGGGGCTATGGCGGCGCCTTCGGCATCGTCGATGCCTTCGACGGCGACAAGGCGGAGCCCAACGTGATGGACGCGATCAGGTCGCTACGCTGAGGCGCTTGGGGGCGAACCAGTCCCCGACATAGGGATTTTTGAAAGGTTGCCGTTTGCCTTGGTGCAGGATTCTCCGTTCATCTCCGTGAAATCAGCGCAACCGCCGGGGATTGGTTGAAGCCGCCCAAACGTCGTCATTCTAGGGTCTTCGCGACGGAGCTTCCCTCCTGCTCCGCCCGTGGATGACGACGGGGTGGGCGTTTCGGCCAATCTCCAAGGCATGCCACCTGCCAACGCAAACAGAGCCGACCAGTCAAAATCCCCGTGCTGGGGAACTAACCCAAATCGATCTGCAAAATCTCCGGCGGCATGCCGAAACGCACTGGCATGATGCTGAAGCCAAGCCCGCCGGATACGATCAGGTTGCGGTCGTTTTCCACGACATGGCCATAGGCGTAGCGGTTGCCGAACTCGGACGGCACGACCGGCGAATAGCCGAACAGCCGCACCTGCCCGCCATGGGTGTGGCCGGAAAGCGTCAGCGACACCCGCCAAGGGACTTTCGGGAAAATGTCGGGCTCATGCGCGAGGAGGATGACGGGCGCGCCGTCGCTCACCTTGGCGAGCGTGCCGTCGAGATCATCCAATCCTCTGGATTGTTCGCGATCCGGGCCTGGCAGCAGGGCGAGCTGGTCCGCCAGCCCGGCGATCCAGAAGGCGTGCCCATCCTTTTCGAGGCGCACCACATCGTTCTCCAGCACCGGGATGCCGACATCCTCCAGCGCCTTGCGCGCCACGGTCGGTCCCGAACGGGCCCGTTGCGCCATGATATCGTGCCACCAGTCGTGATTGCCGAGGATCGAGAGCACCCCGAGCGGCGCCTTCAGCCCCGACAGAGCCGCGGCCCATTCCGGGACGGGCACCTCGTCCGTCACCAGTCGCATGCCGGCGATATAGTCGCCGAGCAGGGCCACGAGGTCCGGCTGCAGGGCGTTGGCCCGCTCGACGAGCGAAGCGATGTGCCCGGCTGTCATCCAAGGCTTGCAGGCATGGATGTCGGCAAGAGCCACGACGCGGAGCTTGAGGCCAGCCGGCCAATGCGGCGGCGTCAGGCTGTAGCGCTTCACATGCGTCAAGAGCATCGGCTCGATGCCGACGGCATAGGCGCTGAGCGACACCATCGACAAGAACGAGCCGCCGATGAGGCGCAGGAAGCCACGTCTGGTGATCATCTGTCAGCCCAAGCCCTTGGGATTCAAGTAAGCGAGCCTTGCCTTAAAGGCGGCAATTGTGCCCTCACCTGGGCCGAGGCGAGCAGATTCTGCGCAGACAAGCCGTTCCCTGCCCGACAGGGAGAACAAATATCCGTTACTCTTCCTGGAACAGGCTGATCTGCTGCTGCGCGAGGTCCTTTGGCGGGTCGAGCCCGAGATGCCGCCAGGCATTGGCGGTCAGCACGCGGCCGCGCGGCGTGCGCTGGATGAAGCCCTGTTGGATGAGATAGGGCTCGATGATGTCCTCTATGGCGTCGCGCGGTTCCGACAGCCCCGCGGCGATCGTCTCGATGCCGACCGGCCCGCCGCCGAAATTGCGAGCGATCATCGAGAGGTACCGGCGGTCGAGCGCGTCGAGCCCGAGCCCGTCGACTTCGAGCCTGGTCAGCGCCTCGTCGGCAATGCGCTTGTCGACATGGCCGTTTCCGGCGACGGAAGCGAAGTCACGCACGCGGCGCAAGAGCCGTCCGGCGATGCGCGGCGTGCCGCGGGCGCGGCGCGCGATCTCCAGCGCGCCATCATCGCCGAGCGGCATCGAGAGGATGCGGGCGCCGCGGCGCACGATCTGCTCCAGCTCCTCGACCGTGTAGAAATTGAGCCTGACCGGGATGCCGAAACGGTCGCGCAGCGGGTTGGTCAAGAGCCCGAGCCGGGTTGTTGCGGCGACCAGCGTGAAGCGGGCGAGGTCGATCTTGACCGAGCGCGCGGCCGGCCCTTCGCCGATGATCAGGTCGAGCTGGAAATCCTCCATCGCCGGATAGAGGATTTCCTCCACCGCCGGATTGAGCCGGTGGATCTCGTCGATGAAGAGCACGTCGCGCTCCTCGAGATTGGTGAGCAGCGCCGCGAGGTCGCCGGCCTTGGCGATGACCGGCCCCGAGGTCGAGCGGAAATTGACGCCGAGCTCGCGCGCCATGATCTGCGCCAGCGTCGTCTTGCCTAACCCTGGCGGGCCGACGAACAGCACATGGTCAAGCGCCTCGCCGCGGCTCTTGGCGGCGTCGACGAAGACCTTGAGATTGGCGCGCACCGCCGCCTGGCCGACGAACTCGTCGAGCGACTGCGGCCGCAGGCTCTGGTCGGCGTCCTCGCCGCGCTTGTCGGGGGCAATGAGGCGGGGCGAAAGGCTCATGCGGCGTTCCTCGCATACGCCAAGGGCCAGGACAAGCGCCTCACCGCGCCAGTTCCTTCAGTCCGAAGCGGATCAGCTTCGAGGCATCCGCCCCTTCGCCGGCCGACTTCAGCGCTGCCGCTACCGCATTCGCCGCGATGTCGCGCGAATAGCCGAGATTGACCAGAGCCGAGACCGCATCGGTGATCGGCGCTGCTGCCACGCCCTCGCCAAGCTCCTGCTTGAGGCCGATCGTGCCGTTGGCGGAGCCGGCATAGGCCGGCGCCTTGTTCTTCAACTCTGTCACGATGCGCTCGGCCACCTTCTTGCCGACGCCGGGCGCGCGGGAGACCATGGCGATGTCGCGCAAAGCAATGGCATTGGCGAGGTCGGCCGGCGCCAGCGTCGACAGCACCGCCAGCGCCACCTTGGCGCCGACGCCCTGCACATTGTTCATCAACAGCCGGAACCATTCGCGCTCGAGCGCGCTCTGGAAGCCGTAGAGCCGGATCATGTCCTCGCGAACATAGGTCTCGATGAACAGTACCACCGCCTCGCCGGGCCCTGGCAGCGCTGCCAGCGTGCGCGCCGAGCAATAGGCGACATAGCCGACGCCGTGCACATCGACCAGGCAGGAGTCCTCATCGATCTCGTCCAACGTGCCCTTCAGCTTGCCGATCATGATTTTCCCCTCACGCCAGCGCCGTCATCCGGTAGGCGACGCTCTGGCGGTGATGCGCGTGGCAGATGGCGATGGCCAAAGCATCGGCAGCGTCATCGGTGTCGAAGACCGCCTTCGGCATCAGCACCTTCACCATCATGTGGATCTGCTTCTTTTCGCCGTGGCCGACGCCGATGACCGCTTTCTTGACCGCATTGGGGGCATATTCGGCGACCACCAGCCCGGCGCGCGCCGGCACCAGCATGGCGATGCCGCGCGCCTGGCCGAGCTTCAGCGTCGCCGTCGCATCCTTGTTGACGAAAGTCTGTTCGATGGCCGCCTCGTGCGGCATGGCCTGATGCAACACCTCCGCCAGCCCGTCATGCAACTGGCAGAGCCTTGCCGCGAGCGGCGCCTTGTCGTCGGAGCGCACGGTGCCGGAAGCGACGAAGCGCAGCGAGTTGCCGAGGCTCTCGACGATGCCCCAGCCGGTGCGCCTCAGTCCCGGATCGATGCCGATGATGCGAATCGCTTCCCCCATGCGCCAAGTCTAGCCGCCGCGCTTGGGGATGCCAGCAAAATGTGAACAAAGCAGAAACAGGCAGCGGTCGGGCTAGCCGCGTGCGAACGCCGTGTTGAGCAGCGATATCTGGTCGGAAACCGGATTGGCGCGGCGGGCGGAGCTGGGCGTCTCGTTCTTGGCACCGCCATAGATCTCTTCGTCCATGCGACGCACCAGCGCCTGCAGGCGCAGCGACCGGCTCACAAGGTCCAGAAATTCCTTCGGCAATTCGTTCCAGCCCAGCACCTCGTCATGCGCGGAAGCGGTGTCGAGCCGCACCTTGGATTTTTCAGAAGCGACCTGGTCTCGGGTCATTTCGCCGGAATTCGCCGCCCGCTGCAGCAGCAGCCACGACGCGACCTGCATCAGCCTGGTGGTCAGCCGCATCGATTCGGCCGCATAGAGCGTCGCCGCCGTGCGCGACAGCTTCTTGGCTTCGAGCCTGCCCTTGCCGTCGAGATATTCGGCCGCCTGTTCGACCAGGCCCATGCCCTCCTGGTAGAGCGGCTTGAAGGATTGGGAGAAAACCCTGCGTTCCGCGAGCTTTATGGTTTTCGCGCTGCCCGTCGAAGGCTCGGTCATTGATACGCCCCTGCACTGCCGCAAGCCGATTCGGCTATCCTTGCCGATACGTCCTGCACCCTTAAATGACTGAGGCTTGAAAATGCGCTTCGACGCCCATGAAGGCAAGCGCATGTTTAACAAACGGTTAACGCCGGGCCGCGCTCTCCCCGGCCGGCGGCGGACAAAAAAAAGAGCCGCGGATAAGGCGGCTCTCAGGAGTTTAACAGGGAGGCGTCAAACAAAGTGGCTCCAACCACTCGGTAAGAATCCAGAAAAACTGGATGCGCATAGTAAACGCCCGTAAAGCTTAATGAAGCCTTAACGCCGGGCGGAATTTTTGACCGAACGGACTTTCCTGTGCCGGAACGGGACAGACCGGTTTCGCCTTCCCGGCTCGCGGAGAACCGGATTTTCGGATGCCGATCGCGGCGCAGAAACATGCCGGCCGCCGCGGCGACATCGTTCCGAAACACGTGCCGCGCAAAACGCCGCTCCTCTCAATGGCTGGCGCAAATCCGCGCCGCCGCAAATCAAGAAAGACATCCAGGAGCGCACCATGGACTGGTACTCGATCGTCAAATTCCTTCACGTCGTCTCGGCCGTTCTGTGGGTCGGCGGCGGTTTCGTGCTGTTCCTGCTCGGCGCGCTTGCCGAGCGCGCCGGCAACATCGAGGACAAGCTGCAGGCGATGCGCGCCAGCGGCGAGCTCGGCGGCCGCTTCTTCGCGCCGATGTCGATGCTCACCCTGATCTTCGGCATCGTCATGTGTGCCTTCTGGGTCGGCTTTGCCGAGCTGTGGATCGTCATCGGCCTTGTCGGCTACGCCACGACGTTTTCGATCGGCATGCTCGTCTTCAAGCCGACCGGCGAGCGAATGGGCGCCATGGTCGCCAAGGAACGGATCACGCCCGCCGTTCTTGCCATCGGCCAGCGCATGATGAGCTGGGCGCGCCTCGACTACGCGGTGATGCTGGTGATCCTCGCCGACATGGTGCTGAAGCCCACCCTGCACGATATCGGCATCCTCGCCGGCATGGCGCTGGTGGTGGCGGCCGGCGCGGCGCTCGCCCTTGGCGGCAGCCGCCAGATGGTGCCGAGCGCCGTCTGAGCATTTGTTGGTGTGGGCGGCCTGGCAGCCGCCCTCACATCAGGCCCGCGATACCGTCCCAGAGCAGCTTGACCGCCACCACCGCGACAGTGGCGTAGGTGAATGGATAAAACACCTCCGGCCGCATGCGACGCACCAGCCAGGCGCCTGCCACGGTGGCGAGCGGCGCCAGCGGCATGAGCGCACCGGAAGCTATCAGGTTGGTGGTGTCGAACTGGCCGAGCGCGAAATAGGGGATGAGCTTCAGCGCATTGGTGGCGGCGAAGAAGATCGCGGCCGTCCCCGACAGCACCTTCGGGTCGAGCCGGATGGGCAGCGCATAGACCTGGAAAGGCGGGCCGCCGACATGGGCGACGAAGCTGGTGAAACCGGCAACCGTGCCCCAGAAAGCCGCCGCGATCCGGTTCGGCTGCACCGCGTGATCGGCGCCATGGCGGAACTGCAGATAGATCCAGCGCAGCACGAAGATCAGCGCGACGGCGCCGACGATCAGCCGCACCATCTCCTCGGTCACCAGGGCCGCCGTCAGCCAGCCGAGGCCGATGCCGATGACGGCGCCCGGCATCATGTCGACCAGCATCTTGCGGTCGTAGATGCCCCACCACGTCCAAACCGAGACGATGTCCATCAGGCAGAGAATCGGCAACAGGATGGCGGCGGCCTGCACCGGCGGAATGGTCAGCGCCATCAGCGGTACGCCGACAAAGCCGACGGCGCCGCCGAAGCCGCCCTTCGACAGGCCGACGAGGATGACCGCCGGAATGGCGGCGGCATAGAACCAGGGATCGCTGAGCAGGCCTGACATTATCTGGAAACGGCTGGGAAGTGGGGCGGCTGGAGGAAAGCGGGAGATTTCCAATAGACCACAAAGCCGGACACCGCGATAGCCGACGCGCCCCGTCAGCCGGCCGGCGCGATCAACTGTCCGTAACCTGGCCTTTCCGGTTTGCGGCAAGCACCGGGGCCATGCATAAGAACGCCGGTCCAGCATGAGGTTGACGATGAGCGAAATCCAGATCCGCCGCGCGCGGCAAGCCGATCTTTCGGCGATCGTCGCGATGCTTGCCGACGACGCGCTTGGCCGCGCCCGCGAGGACACCAGGCAGCCGCTGGCGCAAGCCTATCTGGATGCCTTCGCTGCGGTCGACAGCGACCCAAACCAGTTGCTGGCGGTGATGACGGACGGCGCCGATGTCATCGGCACGCTGCAGATCAGCTTCCTCGCCGGGCTGTCGTCGCGGGGCGCCTGGCGCGGCCAGATCGAGGCGGTGCGCATCGCGGCGAACCGGCGCGGCGAAAGATTAGGGCAGCGCCTGCTGGAATGGGCGATCGAAAAATGCCGCGAGCGCGGCTGCAGGGTCGTCCAGCTGACCACCAACAAGAGCCGGCTCGACGCGCACCGCTTCTACGAACGGCTCGGCTTCAAGGCCAGCCACATCGGCTACAAGCTCGAACTCTAATGCATGTCGCCCAGAAGTGTGCGCGGTTCTGGGACAACGACATCAAAACAAGGACTTAAAGCGCGTCGCCTGAATCCGTTTTCAGCGCGACGCGCTTTAGCGGTTCTGCCGTTGCCTCCGTTCCCATCCAGCGCACGATCTTGTCGGGATCTGTCAGGAAGGCGAAGACCGTCGCCGGCGGCGCCGCGATCTGCACCTCGCGACGAACGATCAAGGGTTCAGCCATCGAAAATCTCCCGGGTGCGCGCGCGGCAACTTGGCTCGCCCGACAGGCGGTGCCGGACCAGCGTTTTCGATTCGAAGCTAAATCGCCCTTTCGTTCAACAAAAATCTCCTTGGGTCGATTCGCGCTGGTGACAGCGACGGAACACCGACGCATGATCGTGTCGATGCGGCTTTCTTCAACTCTCGCCTGGCTGGTCGACAGCGCCGGCGGCGCCGTCCAACCGGATGATTTTCTGGCTACGCTCGGCGCGCGGCTGGTTGACGATGGGCTGCCGCTCGCCGGTGGGGCCCTGACGCTCGCCGCGCCGCATCCGATCATAACGCGCCGCGCCTGGCTGTGGCGTGCCGAGACAGGCGTCGTCATGGAGGCGCTGGGTTTTGGCGCCGGCGCGATGCCTGGTGCCGGGGAGGGCGATCTCGGACGCGAATGGCTGGCGGGACTGGGAACCGGTGTTGTGCACGATTACACGGTTGGGCCCGAACGTGAGGATGCGCAATCCGAGAATCCAAAACTGAATTGGGTCGCAACCCGTCCTCTCGCGGAGCACGAATCGAACACACTGGACCAGGTGGCGCGCTTCGCCGCCGCGCCACTTGCCGCTCTCGCCGCCAAGTCGGCACTGTCGGCCCTGCTTCAGGCCTATCTCGGGCAGCGCAGCGCGGCGCAGGTGTTGGCCGGCCGTTCTCGGCGCGAGGTTGGTGAGACGATCCGCGCCGTCCTGCTCTACAGCGATTTGCGCGACTTTACCGCCCTGTCGGAGAAGACGGAAGCCGAACAGGTCGTGGCAGCGCTCAACGCTAGCTTCGATCGCATCGCCGGCGCCGTTCACGCTTTTGGCGGCGAGGTGCTGAAATTCATCGGCGACGGGGTGCTGGCGATCTTTCCTGTCGGCGAGCGCTCGGCTTCCGAGGCTTGCGAGGCCGCGTTGCGCGCGATCGGAGCGGCGCGGGCGGGAATGGCGCAGCTCAATCAGGTTCGTACCAGACAGGGCATGCCCGAGCTGCAGTTCGGCATGGCGCTGCATCTGGGCGACATGGTGTGGGGCAATGTCGGCACAGCCGACCGGCTCGATTTCACCGCGATCGGCCCGGCCGTGAATCTCGTCAGCAGGCTCGAAGGCCTGTGCCGGCCGCTTGGACGGACTGTGCTGATCTCCGGCGCTGTCGCGGCGGAAATATCAACGCCCCTGGTCCCGCTGGGCGAACACCAATTGCGCGGAATCGCCAGATCGTGCGCCGTCTTCGGCCTATCGGACGGGTGATCCCCCCGTCTATACCAGGAGCGCCCCCAATGATCCTGCTTCGCCCGCCTGTTCAAGCCGAACGCTTTGTTCTATGCCGCAATGCAACCATCTTCGCCCGGCATAGGCGAAAACCGGGATCGAAGACCAATGAATGAAGCAACGCCGCCCAATCGCTGCCGCATCGTGCTGATCGCGCCGCCGCTTGCGACGGCCGAACACATCTGCGCGGCGTTCGAGGGCGGCGACGTCGCTTCGCTGATCCTGCCTGACAACGGCATGGACGATGCCGCCTTCCAGGCTTTCGCCGAGAAGATCGTGCCGGTCGCGCAAGGTGCCGGCATCGCCGTCATCATCGCCGGCGCGCCGCATCGCCCGCCGACGGCATCCATGTCGAGGCAAACCGCCGGGAACTCGCCGAGACGATCGAGCGCTTGGCGGACAAGATGATGGTCGGCGCCGGCGGCGCCAAGACACGCGACGACGCGCTGCAGCTCGGCGAGGAGCGGCCCGACTATATGTTCTTCGGCCGCTTCGGCTACGACAACAAGCCGGAGCCGCATCCGCGCAACCTCTCGCTCGGCGAGTGGTGGGCGCAGATGATCCAGATTCCCTGCATCGTCATGGCCGGCTCCGAGCTCGCCTCGGTGGAAACGGTAGCGGCCACCGGGGCCGAGTTCGTGGCGCTCTCCAGCGCCGTTTTCGCCGACGGCACCGATCCGCGCGCGGCGGTCGCCGCCGCCAACGCGCTGCTCGACGAAACCGCGCCGCGCTTCGAGGACTGACGTGGGCTGCCCCCGGCTTTTCTTCGCGGCATTGGCCGCTGCCTTGACGATCCAGACGGCCGCGGCGGCGGGCGCGGAGACCGTGCCGCTGCCGCAGCCCAGGCCGGACACGAGCGCGCCGGATACAAGCGCCCCCAATATTCGCGCCCCGAATACTGGCGCGCCCAGCACAAGCGTCCCGAGTCCTGGCGCGGCGCATATTGGCAAGCCGATCGAGACACCGCTGCCGCAGCCGGCGACGCTCGCGCCGCCATCCGCCGACACCGTCAATCCCGACCGCTTCGGCGCCAAGCCGGCGGACGCCGCCTACGGCGCCTTCCAGCGCGGGCTCTACAAGACCGCCTACAACCTCGCCATGGTCCGGGCCAAGAACGGCGACCCCGCGGCCCAGACGCTGGTCGCCGAAATCCTGTCGCGCGGATTGGGCGTGCCGCTCAACGCGGCCGAGGCCGCGAAATGGTATGGACTTGCCGCCGAGCAGGGCGTGCCGGAGGCGCAGTTCCAGTATGCGCTGATGCTGCTCGACGGGCGCTATGTGAAGAAGGACGACAAGGAAGCCTATGCGCTGATGCAGGCCGCCGCCGAGGCCGGCAACCGCCTGGCGCAGTTCAATTTCGCGCAATTGCTCGTCCAGCAGGATCCAGGCGTCGCCGGCATTGCCAAGGCCGCCGCGTATTACCAGCGTGCCGCCGACACCGGCCTTGCCGACGCCGAATACGCGATGGCGCAAATCTACGCCAACGGCGCCGGCGGCAAACCGCGCGACGACGCCAAGGCACGCGTGCTTCTGGCGCAGGCGGCCCGGCAGAACTACGACACCGCGCAACTTGATCTCGCCGCCTGGATGATCGAGGGGCGCGGCGGCGGGCGCGACCTGAAGTCGGGCTTTGCCTGGATGAGGCGCGCGGCCGAAGGCGGCAATGTCGCCGCCCAGAACCGCCTCGCCAAGCTCTATATGGGCGGCATCGGCACCGACCCGGACCTGATCCTGGCCGGCGCCTGGTACATCGTCGCCCGCCGCGCCGGGCTGATCGATCCTGAGATGGACGATTTCCTGCAAGGCCTCGACGACGGCCAGACCAAGCAGGCGTTGCAGAAGGCGAACCGGCTGCCCTGAGGGCGCCTCGCCGCGGCGGCCGACTCCGTGACCGCCACCCTCCCTTGCCTCTCCGGACAATTTGTGGTCTTGGAGGCGCCAAAGCGCGATCTGCGCGGAAAAATCTCATTCCGGATCAGTTCATCATGGCCAAGATCAGTGGCAGCGAAATCCGTCCCGGCTATGTCATCGAGCACGATGGCGGCCTGTGGGTGGCCGTCAAGACCAACACCGTCAAGCCCGGCAAGGGCGGCGCCTACAACCAGGTCGAGCTGAAGAACCTGATCAACGGCACCAAGCTCAACGAGCGCTTCCGCTCGGCCGAGACCGTCGAGCAGATCCGGCTCGATCTGAAGGACTTCTCCTTCCTCTACGAGCAGGGCGACGCGCTGGTGTTCATGGATACCGAAAGCTACGAGCAGCTCGAACTGCCGAAGGATTTTGTCGACGAACGCGCCGCTTTCCTTCAGGACGGCATGATGGTGACGGTGCAGCTCTATGAGGAACGGCCGATCGGCATTTCGCTGCCCGATCAGGTGACGCTGACCATCACCGAGGCCGATCCGGTGGTGAAGGGTCAGACGGCGGCCTCCTCCTACAAGCCGGCGGTGCTGGAAAACGGCGTCCGCGTGCTGGTGCCGCCCTTCATCTCGGCCGGCGAGCGCATCATCGTCGACACCAACGAGATCACTTACGTGCGGCGCGCCGAGTAGACGGCCAGCAACAGGAAGAAAAAGTAATGGCACGCTCCGCGATCCTCAATGTCATGGTCCAGGCCGCGATGAAGGCCGGCCGCTCGCTGTCGCGCGATTTCGGCGAGGTGCAGAACCTGCAGGTCTCGATGAAGGGACCGGGCGACTATGTCAGCCAGGCCGACCGCAAGGCGGAGGAAATCGTCTTTGCCGAACTGTCCAAGGCCCGCCCCGGCTACGCTTTCCTGATGGAGGAGCGCGGCGCCGTCGCGGGCGAGGATGACCAGCATCGCTGGATCGTCGACCCGCTCGACGGCACCACCAACTTCCTGCACGGCATCCCGCTCTTCGCGGTATCGATCGCACTCGAGCGCCAGGGGCAGATCGTCGCCGGCGTCGTCTACAATCCGGCGATGGACGAGCTCTACACCGCCGAGCGCGGTGGCGGCGCGTTCATGAACGACCGCCGGCTGCGGGTCGCCGGCCGCGCCAAGCTTACCGATGCCGTAATCGGCTGCGGCGTGCCGCATCTCGGGCGCGGCCAGCACGGCAATTTCCTGATCGAATTGCGCAATGTCATGGCCGAGGTCTCCGGCGTTCGCCGCCTCGGCTCCGCCTCCCTCGATCTCGCCTACGTCGCCGCCGGCCGCATGGACGGGTTCTGGGAAGTGGGCCTGTCCGCCTGGGATATCGCCGCCGGCCTGCTCCTGATCCGGGAGGCGGGCGGCTTCGTCTCCGACTTCGAAGGCGGACAGGATATGCTGGAGCGCGGCTCTGTCGTCGCCGGCAACGAGGGCATCCAGCGCGCTCTGCTCAAGACCGTGAAGAAGCCGCTCGCATCCCGCTGACAGGCAATTCGTGTCGACGGGCACGGCGCGTTGAAGCGCCCCTTTGCGCGTCGAAAGGCCGCGCGGCTGTAGTCGCAAAACCGCAACCGAAGCTTGAAATACTGGTCCGCGACTGCCCAGATAGGGGGCTTGCAGGATCATTCATGAGCGACGCGCGGCCAGACTCCCAGATCAAAATCGGGACCCAGATTGAAATCCCCTTCGTGGGTCGCTGGCATTACTCGCGCGCCGAGATGATCGCCGACGGCATTGTCCATGCCGTGGGCATCGTGCTGGCGATCGCGGCCGGCTCGGCCTTCCTGGCTTTAGCCGCCTTCCATTCCGGTCCCGGTGAATATGTCGCCGCGGTCTTCTACGTCGTGGCGCTGCTCACCGTGCTGTCGGTGTCGCTGGCCTACAATCTGTGGCCGATATCGTGGCCGGCGAAATGGATATTGCGCCGCTTCGACCACGCTGCGATCTATCTTCTGATCGCCGCCACCTATACGCCTTTCCTCGCCCAACTCCACGGCTCGCCGCTGACCGTGCCCATGATCATCGTCGTTTGGACGGCGGCAGTGATGGGGATCGCAATCAAGATGTTCCTGCCCGGGCGCTACGACCGCCTGGCGATCGTCTTCTACCTCGCCATCGGCTGGAGCGGCATCGCACTGGCCGGACCGCTGGTCGAGACCCTGCCGACAGCTTCGATCGTGCTGCTCGTCGCCGGCGGCATCGTCTATTCCTTGGGTGTCATCTTCTTCGCCTGGAAAGGCCTGCGCTTCCACAATGCCGTCTGGCACGGTTTCGTCGTCACCGGCGCCGGGCTGCATCTGGCCGCCATGGTCGACTGCCTGGTGATCAGCCGGTTCTGAGCGCCAATGCATGTCGCCCAAAGTGCGCAGCGGTTTTGGGAGAACGACATGCATCAAACAAAGATTTAAAGCGCGTCGCCCGAATACCTTTCGGCGCGACGCGCTTTAGGCTGCGGCGATATTGCCAAGCGCCATTCAATTTGGTCACAATTCCGTTTAGAGTTGCGACAAATTCGCGGCGGTGGCATCGGAAACGGGGCACGGATGGCTTTTCTCAGATCCTTCGGCAGGCGCTCGGATGTCCTGGTCTACGATCCGCACAAGCTGTCGAGCCCGCAGGTCTTCCTGCTCACCATGGTGATCTTCCTGGTCATCGTCGCTTTCATCGCCGCCATCCTCACCCGCCAGATCTCGAGAGCCTTCTCCAGCAATCCCGGCCTCAACGGGCTGATCATCGGCGTGCTCGCGGTCGGCATCCTGCTCGCCTTCGTCCAGGTCGGCCGGCTGTTCCGCGAGGTGCGTTGGGTCAATTCCTTCCGTGCCGGCTCCGAGACCACCGAGCCGGTGCTGCTGGCGCCGATGAAGGCGATGATCGGCCGCTCGTCGACGATCGCGTTCTCGACCTCGTCGATGCGCACCATGCTCGATTCCATCGCCACCCGCCTCGATGAAACCCGCGACACCTCGCGCTATCTCGTCGGCCTCCTGATCTTCCTCGGCTTGCTCGGCACCTTCTGGGGCCTGCTCAACACCATCGCCTCGATCCGCGAGACCATCGAGGCGCTCGATCCCGGCAGCGGCGACGCCGCAGCCGTGCTCGAGGCGCTGAAGCAGGGCCTTTCGGCGCCGCTCGCCGGCATGGGCACGGCCTTCTCGTCCTCTCTGTTCGGTCTCTCCGGCTCGCTGGTGCTCGGCTTCCTCGATCTGCAGGCCGGCCGCGCCCAGACCCGCTTCTACACCGAGCTCGAGAACTGGCTGTCCTCGGTCACCGACCTATCGTCCGACATCGTCGTCTCGGATTCGGCCCGCGCCGAACCGTCGGAGGAGATCCGCCTGCTGTCGGAGCGGCTGCGCAGCCTGCAGGAGAATGGCGGCGGCTCCAATCCGCGCGTCGCCACCGCCATGGCCAACCTCGCCGACGGCATCTCCGGCCTGGTCAAGAACATGCGCTCCGAGCAGCAGATCATGCGCGACTGGGTCGAGGCGCAGTCCGACGAGCAGAAGGCCATGCGCAACACCCTGGAAAAGATCGCCGACGCGCTGAAGAAGCAAGGGGTCCACTGACGTGGCGCTGGCAAGACGGCGCGCCGACCGCCGCATCGACTACTGGCCGGGCTTCGTCGACGCGCTGTCGACGCTGCTTTTGGCGATCATGTTCCTGCTCACCGTCTTCGTGCTGGCGCAGTTCCTGCTCAGCCGCGAAATTTCCGGCAAGGACACGGTGCTCAACCGCCTCAACTCGCAGATCAACGAACTGACCCAGTTGCTCGCGCTGGAGCGCTCGAACAGCCAGGACAAGGAGGATACGCTCGCCAACCTGCAGGCTTCGCTGTCGGCGGCGGAAGCGGAAAAGAGCCGTCTGCAGCAATTGCTTGACCAAGGCGCCGGCGCCGGCGATGCGGCCAACAAGCGCGCCGAAGCGCTGTCCGGCGAGCTCAGCAACCAGCGGCAGATCAGCCAGCAGGCGCTGAGCCAGGTCGAGATCCTCAACCAGCAGATCGCGGCGCTGCGCAAGCAGATCGGCGCGCTCGAGGACGCGCTCAACGTCTCCGAGCAGCGCGATCGCGACTCCAACACCAAGATCGCCGACCTCGGCCGCCGCCTGAACGTAGCGCTTGCGCAGCGCGTCCAGGAGCTCAACCGCTACCGCTCCGATTTCTTCGGCCGGCTGCGCGAGATCCTCGCCGACCGCGAGAACATCCGCATCGTCGGCGACCGCTTCGTCTTCCAGTCGGAGGTGCTGTTTCCGACCGGCTCCGAGGTGATCAACGATGCCGGCAAGGTCGAGATGAAGAAGCTCGCCGACGCCATCATCGAATTGCAGAAGGAAATCCCGCCGGAGATCAGCTGGGTGCTGCGCGTCGACGGCCACACCGACAACAAGCCGCTGTCCGGTACCGGACGCTATCGCGACAACTGGGAACTTTCGACGGCGCGCGCGACCTCGGTGGTGAAGTTTTTGATAGAGAACGGCGTGCCGGCCAACCGGCTGGTCGCCGCCGGCTTCGGCGAGTTCCAGCCGCTCGATCCGGCAGATACGGATGAGGCGCGCAGCAAGAACCGCCGTATCGAACTGAAGCTCACCGAGCGCTGAGCGGTCGCTGGAGCCCTGTTCGAGCGAGAAGTTTGCAGCCGAAACGCGGCTTTTAGGGCAGAGTGCGCGCGCGACAAGGCCGCAAAAGATTACCGTTTTTTAATTCCACTTTGGCAGGTGCCGCTCCTAAGTTTCCCTATAGGGCCGAGGACCGCCGGCGGTGCCTCCCACATCGCGACGCGACGGAACCTGACGGCCCAGGCCGGAAGGCAGGTCGTTTCCGGCGCCGCCTTCCTCAGCAACAAGGAGACGCAACCATGCGCTCTTTCAAGCTACCTAGGACTGCGGCACTTGCCGCACTTGTCGCCGCCGTTCCGTTTGCCGGCGCCTATGCCGCATCGGCCGGCTTCTACACCCCGCGCACGGCAGGCCTGATCGACCAGGCGCAGAGCGTTGATCAAGGCATCACGGCCGCACGGCAGATGGATAAGATCAAGCCGGACGAAGCGCGCGACCTTCACAGGCAGGCCGCCCGTATCAGCCGCGTCGCCCAAAGGGAAGCTGCGGCGGGGCATGGCTCGATACCGGCCTCGCGGTATCAGCAGTTGGTGGCGCAGCTCGATGACGTGAGCCAGAGCCTGCGCAACGCCACGGGCAGCAGCCCGCTCATCGGCGATGGCGCGGACGGCGGATATTATCCGAACGGGTGAATTCTGCCATCGCAGCGAGTCCCTTGACGACAGCCTGCGCGCCTTTCGGCGCGCGGGGCGCTGTCGCGCAAACCTCTTAATCGGGAAAATGCGCTCAACGCCGCTGGATTTTCGGCCCGCGGCCCCGACAGCGAAAATCCTGATCGACAGTGATGTGCCGGCCGATACCGGCAGCGGCTTCCTTATGGGCGGGCGCCGATCGTGGCCACTATCCGAACGGCTGAAGGTCCTCCGAAGAAGGGACTATCTGGCGCCCGCGAGACCTGGTCTCAAGGGCGTCCTTTTTCGATCACCAGCCGAGCCAGAGCGCGACGATGGCGAGCACCGCCGGCACCGTCTGGATGAACAGGATCTTCCGGCCGACGGTCGCCGCGCCGTAAAGGCCGGCGACGGCGACGCAAAGCAGGAAGAAGATCTTGATCGGAAACCCGCTCGCGCCGAGAAAAAGCCCCCAGATCAGGCCGGCGGCAAGGAAGCCGTTATAGAGCCCCTGGTTGGCGGCAAGCACTTTTGAAGCGCTGGCGAAATCCGGCTTGAGGTTGAACGCCTTGTGGCCGCGCGGCGTGTCCCACAGCACCATTTCCAGATAGACGATGTAGCAGTGGATCAGCGCCACCAGCCCGACCAGGATATTGCCGACCATTGTCCCCTCCGCCCGTTCGATTCGGACATTGATCACGCGCCGCCATCGATAGGCAAGATGGCCTGCCCCGAACCGGCTGGATCAGGGTTGCCAAGCCCTGCGCGTTGGTATCTTTTCCCGCCAGCCAATTTCCAGTTGAGATCCGACATGTCCTTCCAAAAACTCGATGAACTCGGCCACAAGCTCGAAGCGCTGGAACATGCGCTGGCCATCCTCGGCGCTGACGAGGCGACCCATATGGCGGTTGGCGGCGGCGAGAAGCGCGCCGAAGCGACGTCGGTGCTTGCCGGCATGCTGCACGCCCAGGCGACCGCACCCGAGATCGGCGACTGGATCGCAGCCGCCGAAGCCGAGCCACTCGGCGACGAGCAGCAGGCCGCGGTCAGGGAGCTGCGCCGGCAATACACCAATCTCACCTGCCTGCCGGTCGAATTCGTCGAGCGCCAGACGACGGCGCGCATGCGCTCGGAGCAGCTTTGGCGCGACCTGCGCGCCAAGAACGACTGGGCGGGCTTCCTGCCGGCGCTGGAAGGCGTCGTGGCACTGGTGCGGGAGGAGGCTGCGCTGCGCGCCGACGCGCTCGGCCTCGATCCCTATGACGCGCTGATGGAACAATACGATCCAGGCAACCGTGCCGCCGACATCACGCCGGTATTTGCCGAACTGAAGGCCTTCCTTGGTGATTTCCTGCCGCACGCATTGGCGGTGCAGGATGCGCGGCTAGCAAAACACCCCCTGAAGCCGCTCTCCGGCAGCTACGCCATCGACCGTCAGCGCGAACTCGGCCTTGCCATGATGGCGGCCGTCGGCTTCGACCTCACGCACGGCTCGCTGTCGGTGTCGCACCATCCCTTCTGCGGCGGCGTACCGACCGACGTGCGCATCACCACCCGCTACAAGACCTCCGATTTCCTGTCGGCGCTGATGGGCGTGCTGCACGAGACCGGGCATGCGCTCTACGAGCAGAACCTGCCGAAAGCCTGGTCGCACTGGCCGCTCGGCAAGGCGCGCGGCATGGCCGTGCATGAGAGCCAGAGCCTCTTCGTCGAGAAGCAGATCGGCCGCAACCCCGCCTTCTGGCGCTGGGCGCTGCCGGTGGTCGAAAAGCATCTCTGCGAAGAATGGTCGATCGACGACATCCTGCCGCATGTCCACCATATCGAGCGTGGCCTGATCCGCGTCGACGCCGACGAGGTCACCTATCCGCTGCATGTCATCCTGCGCTACGAGCTCGAGCAGGAACTCGTCTCCGGCCGGCTGGAGGCCGCCGACCTGCCCGAGGCGTGGGACGCCAAGATGCGCGACTATCTCGGCCTGTCGACCATCGACGACCCGGCCGACGGGCCGATGCAGGACGTGCATTGGCCGGGTGCCGCTTTCGGCTACTTCCCGTCCTATACGCTGGGCGCCATGATGGCGGCGCAGCAATGGGCGGCGCTCACCAGGGAGCACCCGTCCGCGGACGAGGATCTCGCCGAGGGCGATTTCAGCGCCATCAATGACTGGCGCCGCAAAAGGATCTGGTCCCAGGGCTCGCGCTGGTCGACGCCGGATCTGCTCGAACGCGCCACCGGCGAAAGGCTCAACGCCGCCTACTTCACCGAGCATTTGCGCAGGCGCTACGGCGACTGACGCGGAGCAGCCTGGAACCGGCGACTTTGTGGCGTGGCTACTCCGCGGCGCCCTTGAAGGCGCTGGCTCCCGTCTCGAACTGCAGCTTGGCGAGCCGCGCATAGGTGCCGCCCTTGGCGACCAGGCTTTTGTGCGTGCCTTCCTCGACGATGCGTCCGCCCTCCATGACGAGGATCCGGTCGGCCTTGAGCACCGTCGCCAGCCGGTGGGCGATGACGATGGTGGTGCGGCCGCGCATCAGGTGCTCGAGCGCCGTCTGCACAAGTGTTTCGCTTTCGGCGTCGAGCGCCGAGGTCGCCTCGTCGAGCAACAGGATCGGCGCGTCGCGCAGAATGGCGCGGGCGATCGCCACGCGCTGGCGCTGGCCGCCTGAGAGCGTCACGCCGCGCTCGCCGACCTGGCTGTCATAGCCCTTTTCGAGCTTGGTGATGAACTCGTCGGCGAGCGCCGCCTTCGCCGCCGCCTCGATCTCGGCATTTGTGGCGCCCGGCCGGCCGAACGCGATATTGTCGCGCGCGCTTGCGGCGAAGATGGTGACGTCCTGCGGCACGATGGCGATGCGTTCGCGGACCGCGGCCGGATCGGCTTCGCGTACGTTGACGCCGTCGATGACGATGCGGCCGCTTTCCGGATCGTAAAAGCGCAGGATCAGCGAGAAGACGGTGCTTTTCCCCGCGCCCGAAGGACCGACGATCGCCACCGTCTCGCCGGGCTTCACCTGGAAGCTCAGGCCGTGCACGGCGGCGCGGTCCGGCCGGGCCGGATAGGAGAAGGAGACATCATCGAAGCTGATCGCGCCCTTGGCCTTGGCCGGCAGCGGCTGCGGATCGACAGGCGGCAGGATGGCGGGCTTCTCGGCCAGGATCTCGGTCAGCCGCTCGGCGGCGCCCGCCGCCTGCGACAGCTCGCTCCATACTTCCGACAGCGCGCCGAGCGCACCGGCGGCGAACACCGAATAGAGCAGGAACTGGCCGAGCGTTCCGGCCGACATCGTGCCGGCAAGCACGTCGCGCGAGCCGAACCAGAGCACCGCCACCACCGAGGAAAAGATCATGAAGATGGCGAAGAAGGTGAGGAAGGAGCGGGCAAAGACCGACATGCGCGCCGCCTCGAAGGCGGCTTCGACGGCGGCCGAGAAGCGCCCAGTGACCAGCTTCTCGTTGGTGAAGGCCTGCAGCGTGCGCACGGCGCCGATTTGCTCGCTGGCATAGGCGGTGGCCTCCGCAAGCGTGTCCTGCGCCAGGCGCGATTTGCGGCGCACCGAGCGTCCGAAAGCGACCAGCGGCAGCACGATCAGCGGGATAGCGGCGATGACCAGACCGGAGAGTTTTGGGCTGGTGAAGATCATCATCGCCACGGCGCCGAGGCCGAGAATGAGATTGCGCAGCGCGACCGATGCGGTGGCGCCGACCGCCGATTTCACCTGCGTGGTGTCGGCGGCGAGGCGCGACACGATCTCGCCCGACTGCGCGCGATCGAAGAAGGCCGGCGAGAGCGTCGTCACATGAGAAAAGACGTCGCGGCGGATATCGGCGACGACCCGCTCGCCGAGCGTGATGACAAAGTAGTAGCGGCTGGCCGAGGCCGCCGCCAGCAGAGCCGCCATCAGAACCAGCGCCGCGAAATACTCGGCAATGAAGGTGGAGCCCGCCGCCTGGAAGCCATGGTCGATCATGCGCCGCACGGCCATCGGCAACGCCAGCGTGGTCACTGCCGCCACGATCAGCGAGATGATGGCGCCGACCGCCAGTTTCCGGTAGCGGGTGATATAGGGGAAAAGGTTTCTGAGCGGCCGGACCGAGCGTCTGCGCTCGTCTGCACTGACACCGATATCCGCCATGAGCGTTTCCTCTGGCCGCTTGCCGGTCATGCGCTACAATATGCGCCTGCCGCGGCCTTGTGATTCAATTCCGGCTGATGTATAGGCTCGCCGACCGTTTTAGAAGCCGTGGCTTTTCATTAGCTGCGGCTTCGAGTTTTAAAAAGGGGCGCATCGACGCAGGCCATGGGCCCGTCACCAGCGCCGGCAAGCCAGGAACACGACAATGAAGGCCGATATCCATCCCGACTACCACACCATCAAGGTCGTCATGACCGACGGCACCGAGTACCTGACCCGCTCCACCTGGGGCAAGGAAGGCGACACGATGAACCTCGACATCGACCCGACCACGCACCCGGCCTGGACCGGCGGCCAGCAGACCCTGCTCGACCGCGGCGGCCGCCTGTCCAAGTTCAAGAAGCGCTTCGAAGGTTTCGGCCTCTAAGCCGGATACGCCTCCAGAATTTGAAAAACCCGCCCTCGAGGCGGGTTTTTTGTTGGCAGCGCCTGCCCCTACCTCCCCCTTGTGGGGAGGTCGGACCGAAGGTCCGGGTGGGGGGCCGGCGCCGCCCCCTCCCCGCTGCTTCGCAGTGACCCCACCCACCAGGTCGAGGGTGGGAGCATCCTACCCACCCACCAATTCCCTCAGCGCCATGCGCTTATAGGCTGCGACCAGCCTGTCGCCTTCCTCGCGATCGACGGAGATCGCCAGCCGCATGGCGGCCTCGCCCATCTGCCAGACGAGGAATGCCGTCGTCTCCAGTGCGACTGGATCGGCATCGGGACGCAGCCGCTTCAGCACCGCGACGAGGAATTCGGCATTGGCGCGGCTGTCGGCGAGCTCAAGTTCGCGCAGCGCCTTGTCGGCCTGCGTGCCCGACCAGATGTCGCGTATCACCGGCTCGGCCAGGAACAGCCGGTAGTAGATGTCGACCAGTTCCGAAAACGCTTGGCTGAGGCCTTCGGCATCGCTGACATCCTTCAGCGCCGCCGCAATGCAGGCCTGGCTTTCGGCGGTGTAGCGCTCGGCAAGCGCCCAGACGATCGCCCGCTTGTCCGGGAAGAACTGGTAGAGCGAGCCGATCGACACACCCGCCCGCTCCGCCACTTCTCCCATGCGCATGGCGTCGCTGCCCTGCTCGGCAATCAAAGCCGAGGCCGCCGCAAGCATGCGCTCGACCCGTTCGCGGCTGCGCTGCTGGGTCGGCGCCCGCCGCGGCGAAGCAATCGCGGCCTGATCGGCACTCCCGGCTGCTTTGTCTTTCATGGCCAGCTCTAATTCGGTTCTTCGAACGGCTTGACTCGCAAGATATGAGGGTTTATCACGTTCTGCAAATGTGAGTGTTCCTCATGTTTTGAAAAACCACTTCGCGCTAACCGAAACGGGAGCAACCGACATGATGAAACTTCTTCCTACCGTCATTTTCATCGCCGCGATCGGCTCCGGCGTCGTCGGCGGCGTCTTTTTCGCCTTCTCGAACTTCGTCATGCCGGCATTTGCCCGGCTGCCGGCGGCGGGCGGCATCGCCGCAATGAATTCGATCAACGTCACCGTGATCACGCCGACCTTCATGACGGCGCTCTTCGGCACCGGCCTGATCTGCCTGGCGCTGATCGCGGCCGCCATCATGGGCTGGAGCCAGCCGGGCTCGTTCTGGCTGCTTGCCGGCGCTGTGATCTACCTGATCGGCAACCCGATCGTGACCATGGTCTTCAACGTGCCGCTCAACGACGCGCTCGCTGCCGTCGATCCGGCGAGCGCGAACGGCGCCACGGTATGGACAAACTATCTGAGCGAATGGGTGATGTGGAACCATGTCCGCACCATCACCGCGATCGTGGCGATGGCATGCTTCATCATGGCTTTGATCTGAAGACAGCACTCCGCCATGCAAAAACCCCGCCTCAGGCGGGGTCTGTCTTCTTGTGCGTTTTGCGGTCGGCATGACCGAGATCGCGATCCGGGTCGATGACGTCGCGGACCAGCTGCTTGAGTTTCGCCGCGTCCGGAAAGCCGCCGTCGCGCTTGCGCTCCCATATAAGCTGATCGTTGCAAGCAATGGTGAAGATGCCGCCGGTGCCCGGCACCAGCGTCACCTCGCCGAGATCGGTGCCGAAGGTCGACAGCAGTTCCTGCGCCATCCAGCCTGCACGCAACAGCCACAGGCATTGCGTGCAGTAGGTGATGCGGATGGTCGGAAGCGGCTTCTCGTTCATATCGGATCGCGCAGCCGGTCAGGCCGCGCTGAGCTTGGCCATCGTCTCGTCGTCGACCTCGAAATTGGCGTAGACGCTCTGTACGTCGTCGTCGTCCTCGAGGGTGGCGACGAGCTTCATCAGCGACTGCGCCCGCTCTTCATCGACCGGGACATTGTTCTGCGGCTGCCAGATCGGCTTCACCGATTCCGCTTCGCCAAGCGCGGCTTCGAGCGACTTCGACACGTCGCCGAGATTCTCGAAGCTGCAGTAGATGGTGTGGCCTTCCTCGTCCGACTCCACGTCGTCCGCGCCGGCTTCGATCGCGGCTTCCATCACCTTGTCGGCGTCACCGGCCGAGGCCGGATAGTAGATCTCGCCAACCCGGTTCCACATGAACGACACCGATCCGGTTTCGCCGAGCGCCCCGCCGGCCTTGGTGAAGGCGGCGCGTACGTTCGAGGCCGAGCGGTTGCGGTTGTCGGTCAGCGCCTCGACGATCAGTGCCACGCCGCCCGGGCCGTAGCCCTCGTAGCGCACGGCTTCGTAGTTTTCGCCGTCGCCGGCGGAAGCCTTGTTGATGGCGCGCTGGATGTTGTCCTTCGGCATCGAGACAGCCTTGGCGTTCTGCACGGCAAGACGCAGCCGCGGGTTCATCGCCGGGTCCGGCGTGCCGGTCTTGGCGGCGACGGTGATTTCGCGCGCCAGCTTGGAAAACATTTTCGACCGCACCGCGTCCTGACGGCCCTTGCGGTGCATGATGTTCTTGAACTGTGAATGGCCAGCCATGGCACCCCTGTCGTGTTCGGCTAGAGCATTTTTCGACCGGGCGCGATGACCCGGCATCGGCAAAATGCTCGAATTCAAATTTCCAGAACGTCTGGGCCATGCCTGCGAAGGCATGCGGCGCTCTCTGTCGGAATGGCCGGCTTATAGATAAATCGGCTCAATTCGTCCAGCCGCGCCGTCGGCCCGGTGTCAAGGCAGCCTGGCATATGTCTGGCGCGGACCGGATCAACCCTCCAGATCGGATTTGAGCCGGTCGAGGATGGTGATCGCGTGGCCGGCATACTGGCTGATCCAGCGGTCGTGGATCTGCTTGATCGGCAAAGCGTTGAGATGGTTCCAGCGTTCGCGCCCCTCGCGCCGCGCCACGACCAGATCGGCCTCTTCGAGCACCTTCAGATGCATCATCACTGTGCAGCGGTCCATGTCCGGAAAAGCCTCGCAGAGCGCGCCCGTGGTCCTCGGCTGATCCTTCAGGCGGTCCAGCAGCTCGCGCCGGCGCGGATGCGCCAAAGCCTTGAAAACATGGTCGTCCGCGGTTTGACTTGACATGTTATATTTCTATAACATATCGTTTGGACGATCAAGGAAGGAGCTGTGGATATGTCCCTTGGATTCAGGATTTCCGGGCGCATCGGCAAACCGGTCGCCGAGGTCTTCGACGCGGTGGTCAATCCGACGAAGCTCAGCGGCTACTTCACCACCATCGGCGGCGCCTCCGCCCCACTGGTCGCCGGCACCACCGTGACCTGGTGGAAGACGGTGCCTGTCGAAGTGGACGAAGTGACGAAAGACAAGCGCATCGTGCTGCGCTGGGACGCGACCGACGCCGAGGGCAAACCAGCCTACAAGACCCGGATCGAGATGAATTTCGAACGGCTGGATGACGGCGGCACCTTCGTCACCATCGCCGAGAGCGGCTGGCGCGAAGGCGAGGTTGGCCTTAAGAAATCCTACCTCAATTGCGAGGGCTGGTCGCAGATGCTGGCCTGCATGAAGGCCTATCTCGAATACGGCATCAATTTGCGCGACGGCTACTATCGCGCCGAGTTGAAGGGCGAGCCCGCCAACGAAACCAACATCTGAGCCCAATCTCGGAGCCAGGGAGGATTGCTGTGAAAGTAACCCCGTTCCTGATGTTCGAAGGCCGGGCCGAGGAGGCCATGACCCTCTATTGCGAGACCATTCCGGAAAGCAGCATCCTCGACGTCACGCGCTACGGTGCAGGCGAGGATGGACCCGAGGGAAGCGTCAAGCTGGCACGCGCCTCGATAGGAGGCACGGAGGTGATGATCTTCAACAGCCCGGTGCATCACGCTTTCGCCTTCACGCCGTCATTCTCGTTCTTTGTCGACTGTTCGTCCGACCAGGAACACGAGCGCATTATCGACGTTCTGTCCAAGGACGGTTCGTTCCTGATGCCGCCCGGCAATTACGGCTTCAGCCGCCGTTTCGCCTGGCTCAACGACCGGTCCGGCGTCTCCTGGCAGATCAACCTGCCCTGACCAATTTCAGGAGGATCCAGTGGAACTCAAAGAAGCCCCGACCGCTGAAACCGCAATGCTGATCCGCCGGCCGGTTGCCGAGGTCTTCGAGGCCATCGTCGACCCGGCGATCACCACGAAATTCTGGTTCACGCATTCAAGCGGAAGGCTGGATGGCGGCAAGCCGGTCGAGTGGGAATGGCGCATGTACGGCGTCTCGACCAGGGTCGAGGTCAGCGAGATCGTTCCCAACGAAAAGATCGTCATGCAGTGGAGCGAGCCGCCGACCATGGTGGTCTGGACCTTCACCCAGATGCCTGGCGATGCGACCTTCCTCGAAGTCCGCAATTTCGGCTTCGCCGGCTCCGGCGACGAGCAGGTCAGCCAGGCGATCGATTCAACCGGCGGCTTCACGCTTGTGCTG
The DNA here is from genome assembly GCF_003952485.1 of Mesorhizobium sp. M1E.F.Ca.ET.045.02.1.1. NCBI lineage: Bacteria > Pseudomonadati > Pseudomonadota > Alphaproteobacteria > Hyphomicrobiales > Phyllobacteriaceae > Mesorhizobium > Mesorhizobium sp. M1E.F.Ca.ET.045.02.1.1. Next base: position 2,308,377 of record NZ_CP034447.1, on the reverse strand, counting down.
GCCGGAGCCAAGGCGTGGCTGGAACAGGGGCTGACGCTCGGCCTGATCGGCGACCGTTACCCCAAGGGCCTCTCGGCCGGGTAGAGGCCGGCCGCTGTGGCTGCGGCCTCAATGCCCTTCGCCGGACCTCTGCTTCTTGCGGTTCCGCGCCAGCATGTTGAGCCCCTCGACCAGCGCCGAAAATCCCATCGCCGTATAGATGTAGCCCTTGGGCACATGGTAGCCCATGCCGTCGGCGATCAGCGTCATGCCGATCATCAGCAGGAAGCCGAGCGCCAGCATGACGATTGTGGGATTCCTGGCGATGAAATTGGCGAGCGGCGTCGCCGCCAGCATCATCACGCTCACCGCCACGATCACCGCGATATACATGATGGCGATCTCGTCGGTCATACCGACGGCGGTGATGATGGAATCGATCGAGAAGACGAGGTCGAGCAAGAGAATCTGGAAGATCGCGCCGGCAAGGCTCAACTGCAGCGTGCCCACCATCGTATCCTGATGGTCCTGCGGGTCGACCGTGTGGTGTATTTCCTTGGTCGCCTTCCAGACCAGGAACAGGCCGCCGGCGATCAGGATCAGGTCGCGCCAGGAAAAGCCATGCCCGAGCGCCGTGAACACCGGCGCCGTCAACTGCACGATGATCGAGATGGTGGCGAGCAGGATGAGGCGCATGACCAGCGCCGCCGAGATGCCGAGCCTGCGGGCGCGGGCGCGCTGCGCTTCGGGCAGCTTGTTGGTCAGGATCGAGATGAAGATCAGATTGTCGATGCCGAGCACGATCTCCAGCACCACCAACGTCAGCAGCGCGATCCACGCGGTCGGATTGGAGACGAAGGCGAAGTGCGGCGCCAGGAATTCGACAAGCTGCATGGAGGTCGTCCCCTCTACGATCCGGAGCAATTCCAGGAAAAGTGCGTAGCGGCTTTCCGTCTGGAATTGCGTAGAAACAAATGTTTGGAGCAGTTTTTCGCGGGTTTCGTCGCCAGTTAGGTACTGGCCTCGCTCATATCAATGTCACGACCAGAAGGATGGCGCCGTTTCCTCCAGCCGCGGCCCGCGACGAAACGGCGCGATCTTCTCGGCAAGCCCCGTGCGGTCGGAAATATCGACACCGATGCCGCACAAGGTCGCGGGTCCATTCGCTGCCTCGAAACGGCCCTTTGGCACTTTCGACAGGAAGCGGTTGAGTGGCTCCTCCTTGTCCATGCCGAGCGAGGAATCGTAGTCGCCGCACATGCCGGCGTCCGAGATATAGGCGGTGCCGCCGTTGAGGATCTGGTGGTCGGCGGTCGGCTGGTGCGTGTGGGTGCCGACCACCAGGCTGGCGCGGCCGTCGACGAAATGCGCGAAGCACATTTTTTCCGACGTCGCCTCGGCGTGGAAATCGATCACCGCCGCATCCGCCTGCTCGCCGAGCGGACAGGCGGCAAGCTCGCGCTCGCCGGCCTGGAACGGATCGTCGAGCTCAGGATGCATGAAGACGCGGCCCATGATGTTGGCAACCAGCACCCGCGCGCCGTTCCTGGCGATGTAGACACCCGAGCCGCGCCCCGGTGTGCCCTTCGGGAAATTGGACGGGCGCAGGAACCGCTCCTCGCGCGGCGCGAAGATCAGCGCGTCGCGCTGGTCCCAGACATGGTTGCCGGTGGTGACGACATCCGCGCCGGCCGCGAGCGTTTCGCGAAAAATCTCCTCGGTGATGCCGAAGCCGCCGGCGGCATTTTCGCCATTGACGATGACGAAGTCGAGCTTGAAGTCGGAAATCAGCCCCGGCAGTTGTTCCCACACCGCCGTGCGCCCAGTTTTTCCGACCATGTCGCCGAGGAAGAGAAGTCTCATACGATCCTGCGCCGAAAGCCCGCCAAGTAAAAGCTGCATGACTTTCCGCAAAAGATCATGCGTTTTTCAAACGCATTTCTACAATTGCGGCGTGAACCGGCGCAACCCGCTCTCGGTGAGTATTTCCGGGATGATCACGTCGTGGTTCTCATCCGGCACCATCGGAACTTCCTGGCAGTCGAAGGCGATACCGATCATCCTGGGTGTCAACCCCTTGTCGGCCAGCCGGGCGATCGCCCGGTCGTAATAGCCGGCGCCGTAGCCGATACGGTGGCCGCGCGCGTCGAAGGCGGCAAGCGGCACCAGCATGAGGGAGGGGTCGAGCACTTCAGCCTCCTCATGCGGCCCGACCGTGCCGAAGCCCATCTCGACCATCGGCGCGCCACGCACCAATTCGCGGAAGACGATCGTGGTCTTGTCGAGGATCGCCGGCAGGCAGAGCCTGGCGCCCTTTTCGCGTAGCGCGAACATCAGCGGCCGCACATCGACCTCGGAGCGCATCGGCCAGAAGCCGGAAACAACCTGGCCCGGTTCGACCGCGATTTGCTCCTTCGCGGTTTCGGCCATTTCGAGCGCGATTTCCACCCGCCAGAACTCGTCGAGCGCATCGCGCCGCGCCAGCGCTTCCTTGCGGAGATGTCTTTTCAGGTCTTTGGAATGTGTCATGCGCAGACGCTAGAAAAGGCCGGATCTGGATGGAGTTTCAGGAGCGACGTTTTCTACCGCGCCAATCCCAAATCGGGAAAGTGACGATCCACACAACCGGTGGAGAGGTCGATCCCGGGTGCCTACAAAGTAGGTGGGCGCCGTGTGAGAAAACCCACGGGTCTTCCCAGGGACAGCTCCCTAAGGATCGATAAGGCCCCGGGGATAAGTTTCTCCTGCCGGGAAGCGCAGACCGCCAGCGCCAATATAGGCCGATGGTTAGCCGAGCGCCAGAAGGACGGCCGTCCAAGGGCCGGCAAAAATGTGCCGTGCACCTTGCGGCGCTGCTGCGCCTTGCACAGCCGGGGCAGCGTCCTTACGGTCGCGGCCAGACGATCGGGAGAAAAAATGCGCTTCGAAGGCACCGCGGCTTACGTCGCCGACAAGGATCTGATGGTTGCGGTCAACGCCGCGATCGCGCTTGAGCGGCCCTTGCTGGTCAAGGGCGAGCCGGGCACCGGCAAGACGGAGCTCGCCCGTCAGGTGGCGTCAGCGCTCGGGCTGGATTTCATCGAATGGAACGTCAAGTCGACCACCAAGGCGCAGCAGGGTCTCTACGAATACGACGCCGTCTCGCGGCTGCGCGACAGCCAGCTCGGCGACGACCGTTTCAGCGACATCAGGAACTACATCAAGCGCGGCAAGCTTTGGGACGCTTTCGCGGCCCGGAAGAAAGTGGTTCTGCTGATCGACGAGATCGACAAGGCCGACATCGAGTTCCCGAACGACCTCTTGCAGGAACTCGACCGGATGGAGTTCTTCGTCTACGAGACCGGCGAGACCATCCGCGCCGATTTCAGGCCGATCGTCATCATCACCTCGAACAACGAGAAGGAACTGCCGGACGCTTTCCTGCGCCGCTGCTTCTTCCACTACATCCGCTTCCCCGACATCGAGACGCTGCATCGCATCGTCGACGTGCACTATCCGGGCATCAAGCAGAACCTGGTGCGTGCCGCGCTCACCCAGTTCTACGAGATCCGCGAGGTACCGGGGCTCAAGAAGAAGCCGTCGACCTCCGAAGCGCTCGACTGGATCCGCCTGCTCGTCGCCGACGACATCGCGCCGGAGGACCTGCGCGCCGACCCCAAGAACGCGCTGCCGAAACTGCATGGCGCGCTGTTGAAGAACGAGCAGGACGTGCATCTGTTCGAGCGGCTTGCCTTCATGGCCAGGCGCCAACAATAGCTGGCAGCAATAGGCAGGCAGCAACAGCGCTTTCCTGGCCTCTGGACCGTTGCCGGCATTCGGCCGCTGCCGCAGCTTCGGACCAGGCATTGGAGGAGAAAAATGTCCGAGATCACCACCCGCCCGCTCGCGCAGACCGACCACGCCGACTGGCGGCGCCTGTGGACCGCCTACCTCACCTTCTACGAGACCAAGCTGCCGGACGAGGTCTACGACGTCACCTGGAAGCGGCTGTTCACGCCGGGCGAGTTCGAGCCGAAGGGTTTTATCGCCACGCTCGATGGCAAGGCGGTGGGCCTGACCCACTATCTCTACCACCGCTCCTGCTGGTCGGAAAAAAACAACTGCTATCTGCAGGACCTGTTCGCCGACCCGGACGTGCGTGGCAAAGGCGTCGGCGCGGCACTGATCAAAGCCGTGCAGGACGAGGCCGGCAAGATCGGCGTGAAGAACGTCTACTGGATGACGCACGAGACCAACGCCACCGCGCGCCGGCTCTACGACCATGTGGCGCGGCGCACCGGCTTCATCGAATACGATCTGCTATAAGGGGCCGATGTTCATCCCCTTTTTCCTCGAACTGAAGGCCGCGCGGGTTCCCGTTTCGCTCCGGGAGTATCTGTCGCTGCTGGAAGGCTTGGAGGCCGGGCTGGTCGACTACGACGTCGAGGGCTTTTACTACCTGGCGCGCTCGGCCCTGGTGAAGGACGAGCGCCACATCGACCGTTTCGACCAGGTGTTCACGCATGTCTTCAAGGGCGTCGAGGCGCTTTCCGGTCCCGACGCCGTCGATGTCGCCAATATCCCCGAGGAATGGCTGCGCCGGCTCGCCGAAAAGCACCTGACCGACGAGGAGAAGAAGTTGGTCGAGGCGCTGGGCGGTTTCGACAAGCTGATGGAAACCCTGAAGCAGCGGCTGGAGGAGCAGAAGGGCCGGCACCAGGGCGGCTCGAAATGGATCGGCACCGGCGGCACCTCGCCTTTCGGCGCCTATGGCTACAATCCGGAAGGCGTGCGCATCGGCCAGCACGAGAGCCGGCATCGCCGCGCGGTAAAGGTCTGGGACAAGCGCGAGTTCAGGAATTTCGATGACGCCGTCGAGCTCGGCAAGCGCAACATCAAGGTGGCGCTGAAGCGGCTGCGCCGCTGGGTGCGCGAGGGCGCCGAGGAAGAATTCGACCTGCCCGGCACCATCCATGCCACCGCCGAACATGGCTATCTCGACGTGAAAACCCGGCCCGAGCGGCGCAACGCGGTGAAGCTTCTGATGTTCTTCGACGTCGGCGGCTCGATGGACGATCATATCAAGGGCGTCGAGGAACTGTTCTCCGCCGCCCGCGCCGAGTTCCGCCAGCTCGAATATTTCTACTTCCACAACTGCCTTTACGAGCGCGTCTGGAAGGACAATCGACGGCGGCTTGCCGAGACGATCCCGACCTTCGACCTCATCCACAAATACGGGCCTGACTACAAGGTGATCGTGGTCGGCGATGCCTCGATGAGCCCTTACGAGATCGTGCATCCCGGCGGCTCGGTCGAGCACTGGAACCCGGAGGCCGGCGGTGTCTGGCTCGGGCGGCTGCTGCAGCAATGGCCGAATGCGGTGTGGCTGAATCCGGAAGCTGAAAAGAACTGGCGCTACACCCACTCGATCGCCATGATCCGCGACATCTTCGGCGGCCGCATGTTCCCGCTGACGCTCGCCGGGCTTGAGGCCGCTACGAAACAGCTCTCGAGGAAGCATTGAGCGTGGTGGCAACTACAAATCGCCAAAGTCGGCGCCGCCCCTCATCCCCCTGCCGGGACCTTCTCCCCGTATAGTGACGGGGAGAAGGGGGCTGGCCGCAACCTCGGCGTCCTTCCTGCAATGCTGGCGATTAGCGAAACCATCAATGAGAGCGCCCTTCTCCCCGTCACTATACGGGGAGAGGATGCCGGCAGACAGGTGAGGGGCAGCGCCAACGATAATAGGCACGGGCTAATTCGAAACCAGCGGCGATTGCCCGGTCAGTCCCGGTACTGGGCAGGCCTGTAACAAATGCCTATGTTGGGGCGAATATCGGTTGCACCAACAACGAGCCGCCAAGGCCGAGGAGATTTCATGGACACCCACGCCTTTCCCGTCACCCGCAGCGATGCCGAATGGCGCGCACGGCTGACGCCGGAGCAATATGCCGTCATGCGCAACCACGGCACCGAGCGTCCCGGAAGCTGCGCCCTGCTTTATGAGAAGCGCGCCGGCACGTTCTTTTGCGTCGGCTGCGACCAGCCGCTGTTCGAATCCAAGCTGAAATTCGAGAGCGGCACCGGCTGGCCGAGCTTCAACGATCCGGTCCCGGGCTCGATCGAGACCACCGTCGACCGCAGCTACGGCATGGTCCGCACCGAGTGCCACTGCTCGCGCTGCGGCAGCCATCTCGGCCATGTCTTCGAGGACGGCCCGCCGCCGACCGGCCTGCGCTACTGCATCAACGGCGTGGCGCTGCGCTTCGAGCCGGCGGCCTGACCGGCGCCTGACCAGCATTTCCAAGGGCGGCTTCGGCCGCCCTTTTTGTCTGAGCGGCATCGGGCGCCCGTCAGGCAATAACTGTCGCGATCAGCCAGAGCGCCGAGCCCAGCATCATCAGCGTTGCCTTCGTGCCGCCGGCCTTCTCCGCCGTTCGCCAGACTGCCAGGGCGAGAAAGATGTTGTAGGGCACCGGCAGGAGATGCACCGTAAGAACCAGCCAGAGCGGCAGCTTCAGCCCGAGCAGGACGAGCGCCACCGCCGACGAGGCGATGTTGATCGCCGTGCCGATGAGCAGCATGTCGCGCCAGAACAACCGGTCGAGCGGCGTTTTGCCTTGCCAGCGGGATTTGAAGAAGTCCGCCGCCATAGGCCAGCTAGTCCTGCCTCAGCACTTCAGTCACGGCGCGCTCGAAACGCGAGCATTCCGTCGCCAGCCAGTCGGCCATGGCCGGCCAGTTGTCCTCGGCGAAGCAGTTGACCCGCCACTGCGAGTTGATGCCAAGGTTTTGCGCGCTCTGCTCCGGCCTGAGCTTCAGTCGGGCCTCGATTGCCGGCTGGAAAGGCTTCAGCCTTGTCCAGACTTCCGTTGCGCCGAGCTTTTCGTTGCGGCCGAAGAAGACGCCGACCACATTCTCGCTCGGCGCGACATACATGGAAAGAACCAGGCCGAACTCCGGCAGCCCGCGCTGCCAGAACCACGGCCCGCGTCTCGCCAGGCGGGCTCTCTCTTCCGGATGCCGCTCGGCGAACAGCGTCCAGAAGCCGCGATGGCGGAACTCCGAAGCGCGATGGCCGCCGAAGTCGAACTCACTCATGGCCGGCCCCGGCCATGAGGCTTAGACCATCCCGAGCGCGGCCTTGTACAGATCGAGGATGGACTCCTCCTCCTGGCGCTCGGCCTGGTCCTTCTTGCGCAGCCGGACGATGGTGCGGATCGCCTTGGTGTCGAAGCCGGTGCCCTTGGCCTCGGCATAGACGTCCTTGATGTCGTCGGAAATCGTCTTCTTCTCCTCCTCGAGGCGCTCGATGCGCTCGATGATGGCGCGCAGCTGGCCGGCGGCTACAGTCTGGCTGGTCTCGGTGATCTCGTCGGCCATTTTTTTCTCCGCGTCGTTTTCTCACCGGCGACTCGCAAGGGAGGCCGGCAATTTCGAGCGGGTTCGATGCCCGAGCGGACGCTGCTGGTCAAGCCGTTATTGCTGTGGCATGAAAGGCTTGCTGCTTCAGAGGCCGGCGCTGCCCCTCATTGTCCTGCCGGACATTTCTCCCCGTATAGTGACGGGGAGAAAGACACTGTCATCGCCGGCTTCGCCAATCACTGGCGTTGAAGGAAAGCGCGCCAAAGTTGCGGCCAGCCACTTTCTCCCCGTTTTACGGGGAGAAATGCCCGGCAGGGCAAATGAGGGGCAGCGCCGACATCGACAGCTAGCCCTCGACCAACGCACAGTCTCGTTGTGTCAAGAAGTTCCGTTAAGCTGCCTGCCTTCAAACAGCTTTGTCTCAACCGAATGCGATCAGCAAATCCTTGGCGTCGATCTGGTCGCCGGCCTTGACCAGCACTTCGGCGACCACGCCGTCGCGCTCGGCATGCAGCGCCGTCTCCATCTTCATCGCCTCGATCGAGAGCAGCACATCGCCGGCCTTGACGGCCTGCCCGGCGGCAACCGCGAGCGCGGAGACCACCCCCGGCATCGGCGCGCCGATATGCGCCTCGTTGCCGGGCTCCGCCTTGCGCCGCGCCTTGGCGGCCGAGGCGCCATGCGCGCGGTCCGGCACCTTCACGCGGCGTGGCTGGCCGTTGAGCTCGAAAAAGACGGTGACCATGCCCTTTTCGTCGACGTCGCCGAACGCCTGGCAGCGTACGACCAGCGTCTTGCCCTTCTCGATGTCGACGAAGATCTCGTCTTCCGACTTCATGCCGTAGAAATAGGTCGGCGTCGGCAGCACGCTGACGGGGCCATAGGTTTCCTGCGCGGCGGCGAAGTCGGTGAAGACCTTCGGATACATCAGCCAGGAGGCGAACTCGAACTCGCTGAGCTTGCGCTCCAGCTTCTCCTCGATCTCCTTGCGGCTGGCCTTGAGGTTCGCCGGCTTGAGCAGCGAGCCCGGCCGCACAGTGATCGGCTTCTCGCCCTTCAGCACCTTCTTCTGCAGCGCTTGCGGCCATCCGCCGGGCGACTGGCCGAGATCGCCGCGCAGCATCGAGACGACCGAATCCGGGAAGGCGATGTCCTTCGCCGGGTTTTCGACATCGGCGACGGTGAGATCCTGGCTCACCATCATCAGCGCCATGTCGCCGACCACCTTCGACGACGGCGTCACCTTGACGATGTCGCCGAACATCAGGTTGACGTCGTGATAGGCCTGCGCCACCTCGTGCCAGCGTGTTTCCAGCCCGAGCGAGCGGGCCTGCTCCTTGAGGTTGGTGAACTGGCCGCCCGGCATTTCGTGGAGATAAACCTCGGAAGCCGGTCCCTTGAGGTCGCTTTCGAAGGCGGCATACTGGTTGCGCACCGCTTCCCAGTAGAAGGAGATGTGCCGGATCCACTGCGGATCGAGGCCGGGATCGCGCTCGGTTCCCTTGAGCGCCTCGACGATCGAGCCGAGGCAGGGCTGCGAGGTGTTGCCGGAGAAGGAATCCATCGCCGCATCGATGGCGTCGACGCCGGTCTCGACCGCCGCCAGCACCGTGGCGGCGGACAGGCCGGACGTGTCATGCGTGTGGAAATGGATCGGCAGGTCGGTCTCTTCGCGCAGCGCCTTGAACAGCGCGCGCGCCGCCGACGGCTTCAAAAGCCCGGCCATGTCCTTGACGGCGATGATATGCGCGCCGGCGGCTTCCAGTTCCTTCGCCAGCGCGACATAATATTTGAGATCGTATTTGGCCCGAGCCGGGTCGAGGATGTCGCCGGTGTAGCACATCGCCGCTTCGATCAGCTTGCCCTCGGCGCCCACCGCGTCCATGGCGACGCGCATGTTCTCGACCCAGTTCAGGCAGTCGAAGACGCGGAACAGGTCGACGCCGCCGGCGGCCGCCTGTTTGACGAAATGCTGCACGACATTGTCGGGATAGTTGGTGTAGCCGACGCCGTTGGCGCCGCGCAGAAGCATCTGCAGCAGAAGGTTAGGCGCTGCTTCGCGCACCCGTGACAGCCGCTCCCACGGATCCTCGGTCAGGAAGCGCATGGCGACGTCGAAGGTCGCGCCGCCCCAGCATTCGAGCGACAGGATCTGCGGCAGCGCCCGCGCATAGGTGCCGGCGATACCTGCGATGTCATAGGTGCGCATGCGGGTGGCGAGCAGCGACTGGTGGCCGTCGCGCATCGTCGTGTCGGTGACCAGCACTTGGGCTTGCCCGCGCATCCAGGCCGCGAACTTCTCCGGGCCGAGCGCATCGAACCGCTGCTTGCTGCCGTCCGGAAGCTTGCCGTTGAGATAGGGCACGACAGGCGCCGCGGCATCGGCTTTGGGCATCGGCCGGCCGCGCGTCTCCGGATGGCCGTTGACGCTGACGTCGGCCAGGTAGTTGAGCAGCTTGGTGGCGCGGTCCTGCCGCTTCACCTGCTGGAACAGTTCCGGCGTCGTGTCGATGAACTTCGTCGTATAGGAATTGTCGGCGAAGCTCGGGTGGTTGATGATCGCTTCGAGGAAGGTGAGGTTGGTCGCGACGCCGCGGATGCGGAATTCGCGCAGCGCCCGGTTCATGCGCGCGATCGCCTCGGCCGGCGTCGGCGCCCAGGCGGTGATCTTCTCCAGCAGCGGATCGTAGAAGCGGGTGATGACCGCGCCCGAATAGGCGGTGCCGCCGTCGAGGCGGATGCCGAAACCGGTCGCGCCGCGATAGGCGGTGATGCGGCCGTAGTCGGGAATGAAATTCTGCTCCGGATCCTCGGTGGTGATGCGGCACTGCAGCGCGTGACCGTTGAGCTTGATGTCCTTCTGCGCCGGTACGCCGGATTCCGGCGTGCCGATGGAGAAGCCGTCGAGGATATGTATCTGCGCCTTCACGATGTCGATGCCGGTCACCATCTCGGTGACGGTATGCTCGACTTGGATACGCGGATTGACTTCGATGAAATAGAATTTGCCGGTGTCGGCGTCCTGCAGGAACTCGACCGTGCCGGCGCCGATATAGCTGGTCTCTTGCGCGATCTTCAGCGCGTAGCCGCAGAGTTCCTGGCGCAGTTCCTCGCTGAGATATGGCGCCGGCGCGCGCTCGACGACCTTCTGGTTGCGGCGCTGGATCGAACAGTCGCGCTCGAACAGATGGACGGCGTTGCCATGCGTGTCGCCGAGCACCTGGACCTCGACATGGCGGGCGCGCTCGATCAGCTTCTCGAGATAGACCTCGTCCTTGCCGAAGGCGGCCTTGGCCTCGCGTTTGCCCTCCATCACCTCGCGGGCGAGATCGGCTTCGGCACGGATGGCGCGCATGCCGCGGCCGCCGCCGCCCCACGAGGCCTTCAACATCACCGGATAGCCGATTCCCGCGGCGAGCTTCTTCACCGCTTCCATGTCGTCCGGGAGCGGATCGGTGGCGGGCACGACCGGCACGCCGACCTCGATCGCCAGGTTGCGCGCAGCGACCTTGTTGCCGAGCCGGCGCATCGTCTCCGGCTTCGGCCCGATGAAGGTGATGCCGGCGGCGGCGCATGCCTCGGCGAATTCCGGGCTCTCCGACAGCAGGCCGTAACCCGGATGGATCGCGTCTGCGCCCGACAGTCTGGCGACGCGGATTACCTCGTCGATCGAAAGATAACTTTCGATCGGACCCATATCCTTGGCGAGATGCGGCCCGCGACCGACCTGGTAGCTTTCGTCGGCCTTGAAGCGGTGCAGCGAATATTTGTCCTCTTCCGCCCAGATGGCCACGGTTTTGAGGCCCAGTTCATTGGCCGCGCGGAAGACGCGGATGGCGATTTCGGACCGGTTGGCGACGAGGATCTTCGTGATTGCCAAGGAATGGGCTCCAGCAGCGGAAAGTGAGGTGAAGGGCAATGATTAGCGTGAAAATGCTGCAGCGCAAACAAAATCGCGCGACAACTAAAACGATTTAAATCGCTCGTTTGCGCCAAACGGCCGCTTGTCTCCCGTCCGGCGGTTCAAGGAGCGCTTTGTAGGCGCTCTCGTGAGGATCGGTTGATGGAAAAACACCCGACAACAAAAATGCCCGGCGCTGAGCGCCGGGCATCTCGAAAAGTCGGCTACAGTTTGCCGGCTTATTTCTCGAAGTAGCTGTACTTGCCGTCCTCGCCCTTCTTCCACTCGTAGATGACATAGTCCGGACGGGTGATGTCGCCCTTGGCATCGTAACCGATCTCGCCGATGGCCGTCTTCCACGGACCGCCGGACTTGATCGTGTCGGCAACCTTCTGCGCGTCGTCGGCGGAGCCGACCTTGGCGATGGCCTGCGAGATGATCTGGATGGCGGCATAGGAGTAGAGCGTATAGGCTTCCGGCTCGAAACCGGCGGCGCGGAACTTCTCGACCACTTCCTTGGCGGCCGGATTCTTGCGCGGATCCGGAGCGAAGGTGTTGAGCGTGCCGGCAACGGCATCGCCGGCGATCGAGGCCAGTTCGTTGGAGACGATGCCGTCGCCGGAGAACAGCGGCGCCTTCAGGCCCTGGTCGGCCGACTGACGGATGATCAGGCCGGCTTCGGTGTGCAGGCCGCCCCAGTAGATCAGGGTGACGCCATTTTCCTTCATCTTGGCGATGAGGGCCGAGAAGTCCTTGTCGCCGACATTCACGCCTTCATACATCACTTCCGTGATGCCGCCGGCGTTCAGGTTCTTCTTGGTCTCGTCGGCGAGGCCCTGGCCGTAAGGCGTCTTGTCGTGGATGATGGCGATCTTGGCGTCCTTGAAGTTCTTGGCGATGTAGTCGCCCGCCACCTTGCCCTGCTGGTCATCGCGACCGCAGGTGCGGAAGGTGTTCCACAGGCCGCGCTCGGTGAGCTTCGGATTGGTCGCTGCCGGCGTCATAACCAGGATGCCGTTTTCCGCATAGACTTCCGACGCGGGAATGGTCACGCCCGAGTTGAAGTGGCCGTCGACGAACTTGACGCCGTCGGCGACGAACTTGTTGGCGACCGAGATGCCCTGCTTGGGATCGGAGACGTCGTCACCGATCTCGAGCTTGAGCTGCTGGCCATTGATGCCGCCCGCCGCGTTGATGTCGGCGACCGCCTGTTCCGCGCCCTTCTGCAGCTGCGCGCCGAAAGCGGCGTTCGGACCGGTGATCGGACCGGCGACGCCGATCAGGATGTCGGCCCACGCGCTGCCGCTGAACGCGATGAACGCGGTCAGCGCCACGGCGGACAAGAGTGATTTTTTCATTGAAACGCTCCCATTTACGGAGTGGGCGTGGATGATACTTTCATGCGATGCCCACCCTTATCGCAGAAAGCATAGAATGCCGATTTTCAGGCACTTGTCACGCCGATTCATCCCTGAAACGACGTTAATCATGAACCTCAACCTTTCGGCTTCCAGCTCAATAAGGAAGCTCTTTCGTAGAGCCAATTATACTGAGTGACCATCTGGTTCGTGCGCGTGTACTGATAACCGAGGAAGCCGAATATCATCAGCACAACGGTATCGACGATGTAATAATGCAGCGAGAACATCGTGCCTCCGAACAGGGCATGATGGATGAACCTTACCCCGATGCCGAGGCCAAGCATGTAAATGAACAGGCGGACGTGGGTGCCCCAGGTCTGGGCCACGGCTTTGCCGGTCATCCAAGCCGCCCCGCCGCCGAGCAGGCCCGTGACGAACAAGAAGTGCCAGATCGAGGCTTCTTCGTAGAGAACGCCCTGCATGATTGATGTCTCCCAACCCTAGAGCAATTCCAGGAAAAGTGTGAAACGGTTTTCCGTCCGGAATTGCATCAAAACTGCCCTAGTGATGCCCGCCTTCGAGATATGCGGCGCGCACTTCCGGATTGGCGAGCAGCTCCTTGCCGGTGCCGCTCATCGTCACATTGCCGTTGACCATGACGTAGCCGCGATTGGCGAGCTTGAGCGCGCCGAAAGCGTTCTGCTCGACCAGGAACACGGTCAACCCCTGCGACCTGTTGAGCTCGCGAATGGCGTCGAAGATCTGCTTGACGATCAGCGGCGCCAGACCCAGCGACGGCTCGTCGAGCAGGAGCAGCTTCGGCCTCCCCATCAGCGCGCGCCCGATGGACAGCATTTGCTGCTCGCCGCCCGACAGCGTGCCGCCGCGCTGGTTGATGCGCTCCTTAAGCCTCGGGAACAGCGCGAACACCTTCTCGGCATCCTCGTCAAAATGCTTAAGGTTGTCGATGCTGGCGCCCATCTGCAGGTTTTCCATCACCGTCATGCGCGGGAAGATGCGGCGCCCTTCCGGCGATTGGGCGATGCGCAGCCGCGCGATCTCGTGCGTCGGCATCTGCGTGATGTCGGTGCCGGCGAAGGTGATGGTGCCGGCGCGGGCACGCGGCGCGCCGAAGATGGTCATCATCAGCGTCGACTTGCCGGCGCCGTTGGCGCCGATCAGCGCCACGATCTCACCCTGGTTGACGTTGACGTCGACGCCGTTCAGCGCCCGGATGTTGCCGTAATAGGTCTGCACGCCCTTGATATCGAGCAGCGTTGTGCCGGCCATTATTTACGCCCTCCGCGCGGCTTGGCTGTCGAGGATTTCGCGGCCGGCTTGGCCGGCGAGGTGGACTTTTTGGCCGAGGGCTTCGCCTTCGCTGCGGGCTTTCCGGCCTGCGAGGCCGGCTTGCTTCTTGTTGAGTTCGCGCGCGCATCGACCTGAGCCGCTTTCGAGGCGCCCTTCGAGACCGTGACGCGCTCGCCCTCGTCCGCGTGTTCGACGGTATCGGAAACCGGTCCGGCCATCATAGAAGCGGAATTGCCCGGCCCGTGCGCGGAGTCGGGCCCGGTATCGAGCTGTTCGATGACGTCCTCGTCGCCGACTTCGGTGAGCACTTCTTCCACCTCCTGATCGTCGACGCCGAGATAGGCGGCGATGACGCGCGGGTCGGTCCTGACCGACTGCGGATTGCCGTCGGAGATCTTGCGGCCATATTCCAGCACCACGACATGATCGGAGATCTGCATGACCACCGACATGTCGTGCTCGATCAGCAGGATCGAGGTGCCGGTGTTGTCCTTGATGTCGATCAGGAGCTCGTTGAGCGAGGCCGATTCCTTCGGGTTGAGGCCGGCGGCCGGCTCGTCGAGGCACAGCAGCTCAGGCCCGGTGCACATGGCGCGCGCGATCTCCAGCCGCCGCTGCGCGCCATAGGGCAGGTCGCCGGCCGGATCGTCGGCGCGCTCGACGAGATCGGCCTTCTTCAGCCAGTGCCTGGCGAGCTCGATCGACTCGGCCGAGGCCTGGCGGTAGCTCGGGAAGCCGAACAGGCCGAGGAAGGTGTAGCCCGAGGCCTTCATCAGCTTGTTGTGCTGGGCGACCAAAAGGTTTTCCAGCAGCGTCATGCCCGAGAACAGGCGGATGTTCTGGAAGGTGCGCGCCACATTGGCGCGCGCCGGGATCTCGTGGTTGGGCAGGCGCTCGAGCAGATACGTCGAGCCGTCGCGCTTGTTCAGCGTGATCATGCCCTCGGTGGGCTTGTAGAAGCCGGTGATGCAGTTGAACACCGTCGTCTTGCCGGCACCGTTCGGTCCGATCAGCGCGGTGATCTCGCCGCGCTTGGCTTGGAACGACAGGTCGCCGATGGCGACCAGGCCGCCGAACTTCATCGACAGGTGCTGGACCTGCAGGATGAAATCACTCTGGGAAGCTTGCACGTCCATCAGCCGTGGCCCTCCTTGGTGAAGGAGCCTGAGACCGCTCTTCGTTCCTTGAGGAAGGCGGTCGGCTCACGGCTGCCGACGAAGCCGCGCGGCTTCCACAGCATGACGATGACCATGGCCATGCCGAACAGCAGCATGCGGTAGAGTTCCGGCGTGAAATCGGGGCCGAACACCGCCTTGAGGAAGCCGAGCTCGCGCAGGATCTCGGTGCCGCCGATCATGACCAGCGCCGCCACCGCGATGCCGCCCAGCGAACCCATGCCGCCCAGCACAACGATGGCGAGGATGATCGCCGATTCCAGGAAGACGAAGGATTCAGGGCTGACGAAGCCCTGTCGGGCGGCGAAGAACGAGCCGGCGAAGCCGCCGAACATGGCGCCGGTGGCGAATGCCGTCAGCTTGGTGGTGGTGGTGTTGATGCCGAGCGAGCGGCAGGCGATCTCGTCCTCGCGCAGGGCTTCCCAGGCGCGGCCGACGGGCAACCGGCGAAGCCTGATGGTGACGAAGGCGGTGAAGAAGCACAGGCCCAGGATCAGGTAGTAGAGGAAGATCTTGTAGTAGGCGCCCGACTGGGCGATGTGCAGCACCTTGGCGATATAATTCGGGTCCGAGACGTTGAACGACACCAGGCCGAAGAACGACACCTTCGGAATGCCGGAAACCCCGGCCGAACCGTTGGTGACCTCGCGCCAGTTGATGATCACCAGCCGGATGATCTCGCCAAAGGCGAGCGTCACGATCGCCAGATAGTCGCCGCGCAGCCGCAGCACCGGGAAGCCGAGCATGACGCCCCAGAAGGCGGCCATGGCGCCAGCGGCGGGCAGCAGGATCCAGAACGACAGGCCGAAATGCGTGCCGAGCAGCGCATAGGCATAGGCGCCGACCGCATAGAAGGCGACGTAACCGAGGTCGAGCAGGCCGGCCAGCCCGACGACGATGTTGAGGCCCCAGGCCAGCATCACATAGATCAGGATCTGGATGCCGAAATTGTCGACCCATTTCAGCGAACCCTGAAAGCCGAACGCCAAGACCATCACGACTGGATAGGCGATCAGCACCGCGACGCCAATCTTGTTGAAGTTGCGCCGCACAAAGCCCGGTTCGGCCGCGATGGCTGCGGGCGCCTTGGCCTTTTCCGCCTTGGCCCGCTCCATCGCCGGCTGCGCGTATCCGACATAGAGGAAGCGGCCGACGGCGGTGGCAATGACCACCAGGGCAAGCAGGCCCCAGCGCTGCACCAGGATCAGTTCGTTGGAGATGTTCTGGTCGGTCCTGAGGCCGATGAACAGCACGAACAGGCCGAGCGCGATGGCGCCGGCATAGAGCGCTTCACGGAAAGCGCGTTGGATGGGAGGGACGACGACGTCGCGCTCCGGAGACACGGTAACGGCCATGAGGATCAGACCTTTTCGACTTCAGGCCGGCCCAGGATGCCGGAGGGCAGGAAGATGAGCACGATCGCCAGGATCGAGAAGGCGGCGACGTCCTTGTAGTCGATCGAGAAATAGGCTGACCACATGCTCTCGATGAAGCCGATCAGCAGCCCGCCGAGCACCGCGCCCGGCAGCGAGCCGATGCCGCCGAGCACCGCCGCGGTAAAAGCCTTCACGCCCGGCACGAAGCCGTCGGAGAACACCACCACGCCGTAATACATCAGAAACAGCGTGCCGGCGACTGCGGCAAGGGCCGCGCCCATAATGAAGGTGATGGAGATGGTGCGGTCGACGTCGATGCCGAGCAGCGCCGCCATCTTGCGGTCCTGCTCGCAGGCGCGCTGAGCACGTCCGAGCGCCGTCCTGTTGACGAGATACCAGAAGATGACCAGCAGCACCGCGGTCACCAGAACGATGATGATCTGCTTCAGCGAGACGCTGATGCCGTCGATCGTGTAGACTTGGCTGACCAGCGGCGGGATCGGCTTGTTGCGCGGCCCTTGCGTGACCTGCACGAAGTTGGACAGCGCGATCGACATGCCGATGGCGGTGATCAGCGGCGCCAGCCGGAACGATCCGCGCAACGGCCGGTAGGCCACCTTCTCGATCGTCCAATTGTAGAGGCTGGTGAGCAGCATGCCGACGATCATCATGATCAGAAGCGCCACCACCACAGGCACGGAATAGAACAGCGCGCCGAGGATGAGGAAGACGATGAGGGCCGTGAAGGCGCCGACCATGAAGATGTCGCCATGGGCGAAATTGATCATGCCGATGATGCCGTAGACCATCGTATAGCCGATCGCGATCAGCCCATAGATAGATCCCAGCGTCAGCCCATTGATAAGCTGCTGGACGAAGTACTGCATATTTATGCGGCTCCCCTGGAATGTCGCCTTCGAGGACGCATTCCTTTTCGTATTTCCCCTAGTCGTAAAGTTTCGAGCCCGGATTGCAACGTGATTTTTCAATCGCCGGGCGTGTTTTGGAAGCACGCCACCCGATTGCCCGTTTTTTCGCACCCGGCCCCTGGACTATCGCGGACCCTATCATTGGCACAACGCAATGTCTTTGACGATTCAGCCGTATCATGCGCACCGTTTCGAAGAAATCGCCGTCAAAATAAGTTGATGAGATGATTCCTTGCGTCGACCAACGTGGTCGGTTTTGCAGTCCCGCCCCCTCCGCCGGGTCAGGATTCCGCGAGGTGTGACAGTCATGCGACAGCGAGGCGACACCGCCGACCGCCTCAGTCCCAGATGGTCGATGCGAGAAAAGGCGGCACGCGGTCGAGGGTCCGAAAAACCGCGTTCGGGGCATAGTCGGGCAACGGTTTGCGGCCGGTGCCCCTGTCGATCCAGATGCATCGGAATCCGAGATCGCGGGCGGCCGCGAGATCGAGGTGCGGGCTGGCGCAGATATGCACGATATCGCCGCGATCGAGGCCGAGCGCATTGTGGGCGAAATCGAAGATCTGCTGGGCCGGCTTGTAGGCGCCGGCCTGCTGCGCGGTAATGACGCGGTCGATATGGCCGTCGAGCTGCGCGACATTGCCGGCGATGATGTCGTCGTCGGTGTTGGAGATGATGCAGAGCTTGAATCCCTGCGCTTTCAGCAGGCCGAGCGCGGACACGACTTCGGGGAATGGCGGCATTCGGGAAATGCTGCCGGTCAGCACCTCGATGTCGTCCGGCGCGTAGCTAAGCTTCAGCTCCTCCATCGCCAGGCGCAGCGCTTCGCCGGCCACGGCACAGAAGGATTTATGCGGCCGCTCGGCCTCCAGCGCGTGTTCGTGCTTGTCGTAGACGCGGATCAGTGTCGGGGGCTCAATGTTGGAGCCTGGATGATTGGCAAGGATCGTCTCTACGGCGGCGAGCAAGCCTTCGTCCCACTGGATCAAGGTGCCATAGCAGTCGAAGGTGAGCCACTCGGGTTTGGGGCCGGAAAGCATCGAATGTCCTTTCTCGAAGATCGAAAGAAGGGCGGCCGCCCTTCCTGCTCTCTCAGAACCTCGGCGTGACCGCGCCCTCGGAGGCCGGCGCCAACTGGGCGCCGATCCTTGCGTCGAGCGAATCAGCCGCCGGAAGCCGCTGTCGCGAGAAAGTACCCGCGAAGTTCAGTAAGCAGAACCTCCGGCTCCGTTGAGGCTGTGCTTCTCGGTGCCGTTGAGAGGCGGATTGAAGACGCTGACCAGCACCATGTCGCCTGTGGCGTCCGCACGCAGAAAATGGTCGTCATGGGCATCGAGCACATAGATCGTGCCCGGCTCGATACGATGTATCGTGCCCTCCATGTCCTCGACTTCACCGCTGCCGGAGATGCAGTAGCAGGCTTCCAGATGCCGCCGGTATTGAAGGCGCGATTCACTGCCTGCGCGCACGACGGTGTGGCAGACCGTGAACCCCATGCCGTCCCGCTGGGTCAGCAGCCGGTGGCTGGTGCCGTTGCCCCAATCGACGAAGAAGTCAGTTTTTTCTACATCAGCCAATTGCCTGATGAACATGAGCGCTCTATCTGTGACAGATTGCGGGAAGCGGTTCACGCCTCCGGATCGATAGTTTAAGCGGCTTTTTCTGGTATCTTCACGCGACCGCCAAAACTGACATTCCCGAAAATGTCTCGGTTTGAGCCCGATTTCAAATGACCGATTTTCGCGCAATCCATTAGGAATACTTACAGATGGATTACCTTCCGTTGAATGCCATTCGGGCTTTCGAGGCCGCCGCCCGCCATCTCAGCTTTTCGGCCGCCGGCGAAGAGCTCCATGTGACCCATCCGGCGATCAGCCATCAGATAAGGCGGCTGGAGGAGTGGTTGGGCGTGCCGCTGTTCGATAGGGGGGCTCGCAAGGTTCGTCTGACCGAGGCGGGACTGGCGCTTCAGGCGTCCGCGGGCGCCGCGCTCGCCGAACTCAACGCCGCCTGCCGGCGCATACGAAGGAGCGCCGGCGCGCAGTCGCTGTCAGTAGGCTGCATTCCCTCCATCGCCAGCCGTTGGCTGGTGCCGCGCCTGACGGACTTCACTGCCCGTCATCCTGAGATCGCGATCCGCGTCACCTATGCAAAGGCGGAGGACAGGCTTGACGACGAGGACAACGACATTCTGATCACGCTGGGCGCCGACCCTTCCCCGCATGTGACGAGCCTCAAGCTTTTCTCCCGGATAAGCCGGCCCGCATGCAGCCCGCATTACCTGGCGCGCAAGGGCCGGCTGGGCACACCGGCGGAGATCGCAGCGGCGGACCTGCTGCATGACGAGACACCGTTGGGCTGGCGGGATTGGTTTTCCCGGGCGGGCATGGCAGGCACGAGCCTCGGCAACGGGCCTGTTTTTGCCGACTTCAACATCCTGGCAACAGCCGTCATCGCCGGCCACGGCGTCGCGCTTTGTCCGATCGAGGTTTTCCGCGAGGAGTTGATGCGCGGCGACCTCGTCGTTCTTTCCGACATCGCGACCGATGCCGACAAGGGCTACTTTCTGACGATGTCGGCGCAACCTTCCGCTGCCGAGATCAAGTTCGCGGACTGGTTCCGCGATCAGGTCTCGACAGGAGGGGATGCCGGCGTCTGACGGCGCCGTCGGCCACTACATCACGTGACGACGAATCCGTGCGCGAACGGATCACGGTCGTCGATGAAGATGGTGTTCAATCCGGTCATGCGAGCCCAGCCGCCGATCGAGGGGACGATCGCCGGCTTGCCGGCCACGCTGACCTCCTTTTCGACCCGGCCTCTGAACAGCGAGCCGATGATCGATTCATGCACGAAGCTTTCGCCCGCTTTCAGCTTGCCCTTGGCGTGGAGTTGCGCCATGCGCGCCGAGGTGCCTGTGCCGCAAGGCGAGCGGTCGATCGCCTTGTCGCCATAGAAGACGGCGTTGCGCGCATCGGCCTCGGCGTGCTTCGGCTTGCCGGTCCACAGCATGTGCGACAACCGGTTGATGCCCGGGTTTTCCGGGTGCACGAAGGAATACTTCTCGTTGAGGCGCTGGCGCACCACGGGGCTCCAGGCGATGAGATCGCCGGCCGAATGCTCGGCCATGTCGCGGTAGTTCTTCTGCGGTTCGACGATGGCGTAGAAATTGCCGCCATAGGCGACGTCAACGCTGATCTCGCCAAGCACCGGGCATTCCACCGTCAATCCTTCGGCGTAGAGGAAGGACGGCACATTGGTAATGCGCACCTCCTCGACATATTCGCCGACCTGTTTGTATTCGGCGACGACGAGACCGGCCGGCGTGTCGAGCCTGAGCACACCCGGCGTCTTGGGCTTCACCAGCCCATGCTCGATGGCAAAAGTCACAGTGCCGATCGTGCCGTGGCCGCACATCGGCAGGCAACCCGACGTCTCGATGAAAAGGATGGCGATGTCGCAGTCCTCGCGTGTCGGCGGATAGAGGATCGAGCCCGACATCACGTCATGGCCGCGCGGCTCGAACATCAGGCCGGTGCGGATCCAGTCGTACTCGGCAAGGAAATGCGCGCGCCGCTCCATCATCGTCGCGCCTTCAAGCAGCGGTCCGCCACCTGCGACCAGCCGCACCGGATTGCCGCAGGTGTGGCCGTCGATGCAGAAGAAGGATTTCCTGGCCATGGTGCTCTCTTGTACTGTCAGAACCGCTGCGGGCGGAAAGGCTTGAGATCGAGCGGTGGAGTTTGCCCGAGAACGAGATCGCGGATCAAGCGGCCGGTCGCCACCGCCTGGGTCAGGCCGAGATGGCCGTGGCCGAAAGCATAGAAGACATTCGGTGTCCGTGCCCGCCCGATGACCGGCAGCGAATCCGGCAGCGACGGGCGAAAACCCATCCACTCGATGCCGCCCGACGGATCGAGGCCCGGCAGAAAGCGCTTTGCTTTTTCCAGCATCGCCTTCGAGCGCGCGTAATTCGGCGGCCGCTCGATGCCGCCGAGCTCGACGGCGCCGCCGACGCGCACGCCCGTTTCCAGCGGCGTGATGACGAAGCCGTGTCCGGAAAAGATCAATTGCCGCTTCACGTCGAAGGCCGACACCGGCAGCGTCGTGTTGTAGCCGCGCTCGGTCTCCAGCGGGATGCGGTCGCCGAGATTTCTGGCCAAGAGATGCGACCACGCTCCGGCCGCGATGACGAGTTGCTTCGCCTTGCGGGTCGTGCCGTCGGCAAGCATGACCGCGGCGCCATCCGCGCCGGCTTCGACGCGATCGATACGCGCATGCTCGAGACGGGCGCCGAGCCGCTCCGCATAGGCCCACACCGCCTTGCCGAGCAGCTTCGGATCGGCGACCGTCTTCCAGCTCGGCACGAAAGTGCCCTTGACGAAGCGTGGCGCGAGGCCCGGCTGAAGCGCGGCCATCTCTTCCCCCTCGACATGGCGGAAGCCGATGTCGAAGCGCTCCCGCGCCGCCCAACCCAACAATGAGGCGCGAAACTCAGCTTCGCTTTCGTAGAGTTCGAGCGAGCCGTCCTCGCGCAGCATCGGCCTCGTGCCGGAGCGGTCGAGCAGGCCCATCCATTCGGCTTCGGCGAGCTTCATCATGCCGGCCTGCGCCGCGAGGCTCGTCTCATAGTGTCTGGAGTTGCCCGCGCGCCAGAAGCGGATCAGCCAGGGAAGGAGCTTGGGCAGATAGGCGGGCGGGATGGAGAGCGGCCCGAGCGGGTCGGCAAGCCATTTCGGCAGTTGCCTGATCATCCCCTTATGCGCCAGCGGCAGCACGTCGGAGAAGGCGAAGGCGGCGGCGTTGCCGGAGCTCGTCTCCTCGCAGATGCCGGTGCGGTCAAAAATGGTGACGCGGCGACCGGCCTCGGCAAGCAAGGTCGCCACGCAGATGCCGATAATGCCGCCGCCGACAATGGCGACGTCTTCGCCTTCTCCCCGTTCTCGGGGAGAAGGCGCCCGCGGGGCGGATGAGGGGTGGCGCCCCTCTTCTGAAGATTTGGAATTCCCCTGCACGTTGGCGCTGCCCCTCATCCGCCTTCCGCCGTCTTCTCCCCGTGAACGGGGAGAAGAAAGCCAATCAAAACGCCGGCAGTTCCGGCCGCACGGCCAGCGCATCCCTGACGATCTTTTCCACCGCCTTGCGGCGCTCGCCCGACAGCGGCTGGCGCGGCATGCGAACGCGGTCATTGGTATCGATCGCCAGCACTTCGGCAAGCTTGATGTTTTGGACCAGATAGGTCGAGACATCGAGGTCGAGCAGCGGGCGGAACCAGCGATAGATCTTCAGCGCCTCCTCGCGGCGGCCTTTTCTCATCAGCCGGTAGATGGCAACGGTCTCGCGCGGGAAGGCGGTGACCAGACCGGCAACCCAGCCGATGGCGCCGACCGACAGCGCCTCGAAAGCGAGGTTGTCGACGCCGGTGAAGAGATCGTAGCGGTCGCCGAGGCGGTTGATGATCTCGGTCGAGCGGCGGATGTCGTCGGAGGATTCCTTGATGGCGACGAAGCGTTTGTCCGACGCCAGTTCCTCCATCAGGTCGACGGTTACGTCGACGCGATAGGCGAGCCGGTTGGAATAGATCATGACCGGCAGGTCGCCGGCTTCGGCGACCGCGCGAAGGGCAGCTACCGTCTCTTGGCGGTCGGTGTGGTAGATCGGACTAGGAACCACCATCAGGCCGTTGGCGCCTTCCCTGGCGGCGCGGCGCGCGATGCTGGCCGCCTCGCGCGTGCCGGGCTCGTTGACGGTCAAAAGCACGGGCTTCTTGCCGGCGACCTTCTGCGCCGTCTTCAGCACCTCGATCTTCTCGTCATGCGACAGCATCGGCCCTTCGCCGAGCGAACCGCAGACGATGATGCCGTCGCAGCCGGCCTCAATCTGCAGGCCAAAGCAGCGCTCCATCTCGGCGTGGTCGAGACGGTCGTCGGCGGTGAATTTGGTCGTGACTGCGGGGAAGACTCCGGCCCACATGGTTAGTTCTCCATCTGATATATCAGCGGTATATTTATTAAGAAACAGGCTGTCAACACGGATTCCATTATGATATATAAAAAATATATCAGGAGCTGCCCATTGATATCCCCTTTGATATCCATCGAGACCAGCGCGGCCTTCGAGCCGGTTGCGACCAAGGCCTACCGTGCGCTGGAGCACATGATCGTGACCCTCGAACTGGCCCCCGCAAGCTTCGTCACCGAGGGAGCGTTGATCGAGCGGCTGGGCTTCGGCCGCACTCCCGTTCGCGAGGCGATCCAGCGGCTGGCCTGGGAGGGCTTGCTCGACGTCAGGCCCCGCGCCGGCATCGCGGTCGCGCCGCTTCACCCCGGCGACTGGCTGCGCGTGCTTGACGCCCGGCGCGGCGTCGAGGTGGTGCTTGCCCGCTCCGCCGCCCGCTTCGTCACCCGCGAGGCTGCCGACCTTTTTCACGAGGCGGCCCTTGCCATGCAGAAGGCTGTGATCTCCGGCAACGTGCTTGCCTTCATCCAGGCCGACAAGCAGCTCGACGAGGCGCTGGCGATCGCCGCCGACAATCCGTTCGCGGCTCGTGTGGCGGCCCCCCTGCAGACGCACAGCCGCCGCTTCTGGTTCCGCTACAAGGCGGATACCGGCCTCGCTGAATCGGCCGAGCACCATGTCGCGCTGATCCGCTCGATCCTCGATGGCGACGAGGAAGCCGCCGCCAGGGACGCCGAGAAGCTGATGGCGCTGCTGCGCGGTCATGCCGAGGTGGCGGCTACGCGATAAGCAGAATGGTTCTGGACTTGCTCCGGGCGGCTCAGCCGCCCGGCTGTCTGACCGGGGTGGCCAGCGTGTCTTCCCATCCCTCGCCCGCGGCCAGGATGCAGCTCTGGCCCTTAACGTCGGTCATCAGGATGGTCCAGGTTCCGCTCTCTGACACAAACAACTCGAAGACGGCGACCTCTCCGGCTACGCCATAGCCGAGCCGCTTCTCCTCGAATGCTTCTGCCAGCCTGGCGACCAGATAGGTATGGCCGCCACAGATGACTTGCGCCTGCGCCGGGAATGCGGACAGCGCCAACATGGCGCCGACTGCCGCCAGCTTGACCCATCGAAACGAAAATTCGCGTGCCATGGGGCACCTCCTTCGCCTTCGCATTCCGGCAAGGGAGGCACATTTGGCCGCCTCAGCGTGCCGGAACGCTCCAGGCCGGGTCCGACGTCTTCATCACGTCACTCCTTCTGGTTTCCGGTCTGTCGCAGGGAGATTTATCGCTCCCTGGATTCGATATGGTGAAGCCGCGCCCCGTAAACAAGCGGCGCTTCTGGAGGGCATCTTGTCGGCTTCACTCAGGCGCCTGGCAATGCCGCGTTGATCGTCGGGCTGTCCCAGCCTTCGCCGACGGACAGGATGCAGCTCTGGCCCTTGGTATCGGAGGCCAGCACGGTCCAGCTGCCCTGGTCGGATACGAAAATCTCGAGCACGACGTTCGGATTGATCAGCCCACGCCCGGCCTCGCTCTCGTGGAACTTGTCGCCGAGCGCCTTGATGATGTCGGCCCGTGGTGCGCATTGCGCGGCCGCATCGGCCTGAACGGCCCCGCCAGGCATCGCAACCGCCGCAAGGCATATCGTCGCCATAAGAAATCGTGTCATCTGACACCTCCTCGCGCCAGACGAGAACCCCGGCTGCCACCGGCGCTGTTTGATTGGCCTGCACGCATGGCAGGAATACAGCCTAAGGCGGATGGTGGTCTGTTGGTTCCATCACACGGCGACGGAATTATTAGGATGTGCGGATGCTTCCTGGCTGTGCCGCGCCGGAATCCATGTGCTTAAAGCTGCGCCTCGCCGGGACTGTCGACCGGCCATCACAACAAATTTGCGCGTTATGTGGATGAGAAGGCCACATGGCCTTCCTCCGAAGGTCCACAAAAAGAAAGCGCGGTTTGCACCGCGCTTTCCCAGAACTGATTGTCCGGTCAGTTCATCGTCGGGATGACGAACTCGGCTCCGTCCTTGATGCCGGACGGCCAGCGCGAGGTGACCGTCTTGGTCTTGGTGTAGAAGCGGAACGCGTCGGGGCCATGCTGGTTGAGGTCGCCGAAGGACGACGCCTTCCAGCCGCCGAAGGTGTAGTAGGCGATCGGCACCGGGATCGGCACGTTGACACCGACCATGCCGACCTGGACCCTGGAAGCAAAGTCACGCGCGGCGTCGCCGTCGCGGGTGAAGATGGCGACGCCATTGCCCATCTCATGGTCGTTGGCAAGCTTGATCGCATCCTCGTAACGCGGCGCGCGCACCACCGAGAGCACCGGCCCGAAGATCTCCTCCTTGTAGATGCGCATGTCGGCCGTCACGTTGTCGAACAGGCAGCCACCCATATAGTAGCCGTTCTCATAGCCCTGCATCTTGAAGCCGCGGCCGTCGACGACGAGCTTGGCGCCTTCCTTAACGCCGAGGTCGACATAGCCCTTGACGCGCTCCAGCGCCTGCGCCGTCACCAGCGGGCCGAAATCGGCGGAGGAATCCGTCGACGGACCGACCTTGAGGCTTTCGACGCGCGGCACCAGCTTTTCCATCAGCCGGTTGGCGGTGTCGTTGCCGACCGGCACGGCCACCGAGATCGCCATGCAGCGCTCGCCGGCCGAGCCGTAGCCGGCGCCGATCAGGGCGTCGACGGTCTGGTCCATGTCGGCGTCGGGCATGATGATCATGTGGTTCTTGGCGCCGCCGAAGCACTGCACGCGCTTACCAGAGGCGGTGCCTCGCGAGTAGATATAGTGGGCGATCGGCGTCGACCCGACAAAGCCGATGGCCTTGATGTCCGGATCGTCGAGGATGGCGTCGACCACTTCCTTGTCGCCGTTGACGACGTTGAGGATGCCGGCCGGCAGACCGGCCTCGATGAACAGCTCCGCGATGCGGATCGGCACGCCCGGATCACGTTCCGAGGGCTTCAGGATGAAGGCGTTGCCGCAGGCGATCGCCGGCGCGATCTTCCACAGCGGAATCATCGCCGGGAAATTGAACGGCGTGATGCCGGCGACGACGCCGAGCGGCTGGCGCATCGAATAGACGTCGATGCCGGGGCCGGCGCCGTCGGTGAACTCGCCCTTCATCATGTGCGGCGCGCCGATGCAGACCTCGACGACTTCGAGGCCGCGCTGGATGTCGCCCTTGGCGTCAGCGATCGTCTTGCCGTGTTCACGCGCCAGGATGTCGGCCAGCTCGTCATAGTCGCGCTGGACCAGCTCGAGGAACTTCATCAGCACGCGCACGCGGCGCTGCGGGTTGGTGGCGGCCCACTTCGGCTGCGCCGCCTTGGCGTTCTCGACAGCCGCGCGCAGTTCCGCCTGCGAGGCCAGAGCCACGGTGCCTCGCACGGAGCCGTCCATCGGCTGCATGACGTCCTGCTTGCGGCCGCTGGTGCCGGCGACACGCTTGCCGCCGATGAAATGACCGTATTCGATCATGGTTTCTCTCCCTGTTTTGGTGATGGTGCATTGTCCGCCTTTGCGGCGGCAATGGCAACGCGAGCCAAAACGCAACCGTTGTGCGAAAAATAGACAACAGCAGTCCGATGTGCATTAATTGCCGCAAATGGCGGCATTGGTCGTTCGTTGAAAGGATTGAAGGTTGAGTTCCTTCACACCCCCCTCTGTCCTGCCGGACATCTCCCCCGCAAGGGGGGAGATCAGCCGTCACGTCAGCTTTCGCCAATCACCAACGCTTGAGGAGAGTCGCCGTCAAGGAAGCTGCCAATCTCCCCCCTTGCGGGGGAGATGGCCGGCAGGCCAGAGGGGGGTGGGCGGGAACGCGGCACTCACCATTAGGCTGGACTACATCCATGAACTGGGATGACGTCCGCATCTTTCTCGCCGTGGCGCGCGCCGGCCAGATCCTCGGCGCGGCGAAGCGCCTGGAGCTGAACCACGCCACCGTGTCGCGCCGCATCGCGGCGCTGGAGGAGGCGTTGCGCACGAAACTCTTCCGCCGCCTGACCACAGGCAGCGAGCTGACGCCCGCCGGCGAGCGTTTCCTCGACATCGCCGAACGCATGGAAGGCGACATGATCGCCGCGCGCGCGACGATTGCCGGCGAGGGCGACGATGTCTCCGGCACGGTGCGCATCGGCGCCCCCGACGGTTTTGGTGTCGCCTTCCTCGCCAAGCGCCTGGGCGAGCTCACCGCGCTTCACCGCGAACTTACCATCCAGCTTGTGCCGGTGCCGCGCTCCTTCTCGCTGTCCAGGCGCGAAGCCGATATCGCCATCACCGTCGAGCGCCCGACCGAGGGCCGGCTGGTGGCGGGAAAGCTGGTCGACTACACGCTGGGTTTGTTCGCCTCCCGCGCCTATACGCAAGCCAATGGCCTGCCGAAGACGGCGGCCGAACTCGGCCGGCACACGCTGATCGGCTATGTGCCCGACCTCATCGTCAGCCCCTCGCTCGACTATGCGGCCGAGTTCAGCCCGGACTGGCGCTCGAGCTTTGCCATCTCATCGGCACTTGGCCAGGCGGAAGCCGTGCGCTCCGGCGCCGGCATCGGCATCCTGCACACCTTTGTGGCCCGTTCGATGCCGGAGCTCGTGCCGGTCGACATCGTCAGGCCGATCCGTCGCGCCTACTGGCTGGTCTACCACGAATCGGTGAGACCGCTGCGCCGCGTCCAGCTCGTCGCCAATTTCATCACGAGGGCCGTCGAACGGGAGCGCGGGCTTTTCGTCTAGAGCAATTCCAGGAAAAGTGCTTGGCGGTTTTCCGTCCGGAATTGCGTGAAAACAAACAGTTAGTCCGCGTCGAGCACGAACGAGCTCACCACCTTTTCGGCTTCGCTCGCCAGCGGCGCCCACTTCCGCTCTACCTCTTCGGGAGTGTCGCCCGCGACGCCGCAGCTGACGAAGCCGAAATGCGCGCGACGCAGCGAGAGCGCAACGCTGCCATGACCGTGGAAGCTGACATTGTCGTCGGCATAGTAGAAATCCATGTCGGCCAGCCGCACAGGATAGCCGTCGGGAAATCGCGCCAATCTGTCCTTGCTGAAGCTGGCCGAACCAAAGGCGGCACCGACCATTGTCCGCCAGTTGCTCAGCGACCAGTCCTTGTCCATGAACGCCTCGGGATCGCGCGGGCTGTCCGGAGCGGACGGATCGTAGGGGTTCTCCGAAACCATGCAGGTCAAGCCTTCCGCGGATTTGACCTTAAGCCGTATGCTGTTGCCGGACAGGGCTTGGCTCGTCCATCCCTCGGGATAGGTGAGCGAAAAACCGTAGTCATTGTCATGCACCGTCTTGTCCGCCGCGAACGCCGCCGAGGTACAGATCATGCATCCGGTCGCCGCAACCCAGAGAAATGAGCGCATCACAACCCCCACCATGGCCAACGATAGCAACCGGCGTGCCGTCCCGCCATTCCCTCGCCACAAAGTCGGCGAGTGTGGCTGCAACGCGTTCCGACGCGAGGGGCAGGCAGGCGTTCCAAGCGACGCTCGAAGTCGTTTCGACGCGACGCGCTTCAAGCCTTGAGATACCGGTCCGGGCTAAGGTCGAGCGCGTTGATCTCCGGCACCCGGTTGGAGATGATGTCGGAAAGCACCCTGGCGGAGCCGCAGGCCATGGTCCAGCCCAGCGTGCCGTGGCCGGTGTTGAGATAGAGATTGGACAATTCGCTGCGCCCGACCAGAGGCGGCCCATCCGGCGTCATCGGCCGCAAGCCGCACCAGAAACTCGCCGCCTTGAGGTCGCCGCCGCCCGGAAACAGGTCGCCGACCGAGTGCTCGAGCGTACGGCGGCGCGATTCGTGCAGGCGAAGGTCGAAGCCAGAAATCTCCGCGGTGCCGCCGACGCGGATGCGGTCGCCGAGCCTGGTGATCGCCACCTTGTAGGTCTCGTCCATGACGGTCGACACCGGCGCCGCCTCGGCATCCGTGATCGGCACGGTGATCGAATAACCCTTGACCGGATAGACCGGGATCGGCCGCTTCATCTTGCGCATGAAAGGGGCCGAGTAGCTGCCCAGCGCCATCACATAGGCCTCCGCCGTCCGCCAGCCCTTGTCGGTGCCGACCTGGACGACTCGGTTGCGGTTCCTGACGACGCGCCGGATGGTCGTGCCGTATTCGAAGCTGACGCCGCGCGCCACGCAGAGCTCGGCCAGCTTCTCGGTGAACATCTTGCAGTCGCCGGTCTCGTCGCCCGGCAGCCTGAGACCGCCGACGAACTTTTCGCGCACGCCGGCCAGCCCCGGCTCGGCCGCGATGCAGCCGTCCCGGTCGAGGACCTCGTAGGGAACGCCGTATTTCTTCAGCACCTCGACATCGCCGCCCGTACCGTCGAGCTGCTTCTGCTTGCGGAAGAGCTGCAGCGTGCCCTTGGATCGCTCGTCATAGGTGATGCCCGTCGCGGCCCGCAGCGCCTTCAGCGTGTCGCGGCTGTATTCGGCGACCGGCACCATGCGCGATTTGTTGAGCGCATAGCGCTCGGCCGTGCAGTTGCGCAGCATCTTGATGAGCCACGTCCACATATGCGGATCGAAGGCCGGCCGCACGACAAGCGGGCCATATTTCATCAGCAACCATTTGACCGCTTTCACCGGGATGCCGGGCCCGGCCCATGGCGAGGCGTAGCCGGGCGACACTTCGCCGGCATTGGCGAAGCTGGTCTCCAGCGCCGGCCCCTGCTGCCGGTCGATCACCGTGACTTCGTGGCCGGCCTCGGCAAGGAAGTAAGCGGTGGTGATCCCGATCACGCCGCCGCCCAGCACCAGGACTTTCATTCTATGCTCCCTCAAAGTCGATCGTGACGCAGCAGCGTCCGGCCGTTCAACCTGTCTGCCGGATTTTACAGCGCCCGCCAAGGGGTTGCCGGTTATTCGCCGATATAGCGGCGGTGAAAGCGCGCACCCAGGCTGGTCAGCACCTCGTAGCCGATGGTGCCGGCTTGGCCGGCCACATCATCGACGCTTTGCGACGGACCGACGAGCTCGACGAGGTCGCCCTCGCCGAGGCTGCCGGCCGGAAGCGCGGAGATGTCGAGGATGATCGAATCCATCGATACCCGGCCGACGAAGGGCAGCCGCACGCCCTCGAACCAGGCGGCCGAAGCGGCTCGCCGGTGCCAGCCATCGGCATAGCCGAGCGAGATCGTCGCCAGCCTGAGCGGCCCGCTCGCATGGTAGGTGTGGCCGTAGCCGACGCCGGCGCCTTCCTCGACGCCGCGCGTCTGCGCCACCTTCGCTTGCAGCCGCACCACCGGCAGCATCGGGTTGGGCTTGCCCGGCGTCGGGTTGACGCCGTAGAGCGCGGCGCCCGGACGGGCGAGATCGAAGTGGTAGGAGGATCCGAGAAAGATGCCGGACGAATTGGCGAGCGAGGCAGGGGCCTCGGGCAGCACCTTCCGTAGTCGTTCGAATGCCAGCCATTGTTGTTCGTTCGCCGGATTGCGCGGCTCGTCGGCGCAGGCGAGGTGACTCATGATGAGCCGGATGTCGATGCCGTCGAAGGCGTCCTTCGCCAGCGCCTCGACTTCAGCCGGCGGCATGCCGAGCCGCGACATGCCGCTGTCGACCTGGATCGCGGCGGGCAGCCTTCGCTCAGTGGCCCGCGCCACTTCGCGCCACGCCGTCAGTTGGGCTGCGCTGTTGATGACGGGATGAAGTCCGGCCGCGAGTGCTTCCGATTCCGAGCCCGGCGGCAGACCGTTGAGGACAAAGATGTCATGTCCCGGCCCGAGCGCCTCACGCAGCGCGATGCCCTCGCCGAGCAGCGCGACGAAGAAGATGTCGCAGCCTTCCTTGATCAGCGCCGATGCCACTGGCGCGGCGCCGAGACCATAGCCGTCGGCTTTGAGCACGCCAGCGCAGCGCACGCCCGCCAGCCGCGCCTTGAGCCGCCGGTAATTCTCGCGGATGGCGCCGAGATCGATGGTCAGGACCGCGCCGGCCGCCGCTTCGCTGACCGTCGAGCTACCGGTGGCGGGCGTTTGCGGCAAAGGCACTTTGGCGTCGCTCATCGAGGCAATTGCGTCAAACAAAGACGGGTTGCACTTGTTGCGGAGGCGCGTGGCTGTCGACGCCGGCGCTGCCCCTCATCGCCCTGCCGGGCACTTCTCCCCGTATAGTGACGGGGAGAAGGGGCTGACCCCAACTTCCGCGCCTCTTTTTTGCAACGCGGGTGATTGGCGAAACCGGCGATGAGAGCGCCCCTCTCCCCGTCACTATACGGGGAGAGGATGCCGGCAGGCAGGTGAGGGGCGGGCGCTGACGCTCGGCTAAGGTGCGCTTGCCATGCGTTGTTCATGTCTGCCTCTTATTTGCGGCGCATCGGCATCAACATCAATAGAGCCTGATCCCGAACAGTGCGAACCCTTTTTCAGCTGTCCTGATCGGGACGCCTCCGGCACCCGCAAACTCGCCACTATGAGGCCAGGTGCTGAAATGCGGCCACCACCTGCTCGTAGACCTGGCGCTTGAACGGCACGATCAGGTCGGGCAATTCCTGCATCGGCCGCCATGACCATTGATCGAATTCGGCCTTGTGGCCGCCCGGCGGCGGGTTGATCCGGATCTCGCTCTCGTCGCCCTCGAAGCGGTAGGCGAACCATTTCTGCGTCTGGCCGCGATAGCGCCCCTTGAAGGCGACGCCGACCAGATGCGGCGGCAGGTCGTAGTTGATCCAGTGCGGCGCCTCAGCAAGCAGCGACACGCTGCGCATGCCGGTCTCCTCATGAAGCTCCCGCTCGGCCGCGGTAAGCGGCTCCTCGCCCTTGTCGATGCCGCCTTGCGGCATCTGCCAGAGTTTCGTGGTGCCGGAAAACTCGCTGTCCGGCTCGGCGATGCGGTGTCCGACCCAGACCAGCCCGGCGCGGTTGAGGATCATCAGTCCTACACAGGGACGATAAGGCAGCGTCTCGGGATCGATCATTTTCTTGGACATTTCCTGGATTCCAGCATCGGCGAGAGCCCGATGACTAGCCTTTTTGCGGATCGATGGCGACAGCCGAGATCGGCACGATCTCGATGCCGCGCTTCTTCGCCTCGGCCACCCAGGACGTCACCGTGTCGACGGTGATATCGAAAGCCGAGCCGATGCCCACGGCGGTGCCCTTGGCGCGGGCAGTCGCTTCCAGACTGTCCAGCTTCTTGAGGATCTCGCCGCGATCCTGCACCGCGTCGATCGCCATGTCGCCGGCCACGAAAGGCACGCCGTCCTTGAGCGCAAGGTCGGGCGCCAGGCTCCGCGCGGACGAGCCGTCGTCGACATAGGCAAGCCCTCGCTTGCCGAGTTCGGCCATGAACGGTCCCATCGCGTTTGCATCGGCCGAAAAGCGCGCGCCCATATAGTTCATGACGCCGGTGTAGTTGGTCGTCCGCGACAGCGCCCAGCGCAGGCTATTCAGGTTCTCGTCCGGGCTCGCCGAGACCGTCAGCGTGTTGCGCCCCGGATTGACGCTCGGATAGTCGAACGGCTCGAGCGGTATCTGCATGACGATCTCATGCCCGCTCTGCCGCGCCGCCTGCATCCAGCGGCCGATGCTGTTGCCCTGCGGCGCGAAGGCAAGCGTCACCTCGGCCGGCAGCTTGGCGATCGCCGCCTGCGTGCCGGTCTGCGATACCGCGAGCCCGCCGATGACGATCGCCACGCGAGCGCCGCGCGCGCCGGACCACGGCCGCGCATAGACGTCGAACGGCCGCCTGCCGTCGGCTGAACGGATCGGCAGCGGACCGCTGTCGCTGGGCTCGATCAGCGCCCTGTCGGGAAGATGCGCGACTTTGAGATTCTGGCCGAGCGTCGAAGGATCGCGGATGATGATCCCCGCCTTGGGGGGACCATCACCCTCCTCGGTCTGGACATGGATGATCTGCGGGCCGCCGCTGTTCATCGGTGTGCTCGCCGTGGGGTTCGCCGTCGCCACCTCGGCCGGCGCCGGCGCCGGTGTCGGCGCGGGGGTTGGCGCCACGGCCACCTTCGGCGTCGAAACGGCTATCTCTTCCGGCTTGCGGAACGGTTTTTCACGCAACGCGATCGCACCTGAAACGCCGATCACGGCGAGGATGGCGACCGCCGCGCCAAGCGTGCCGGCGCCGAGGCCGCGCGGGGCAGGGCGCTGAGGCCGGAGCGTCTGCCCGAGCGGGCGTTCGATGTCCTTGCCGGTGTCAGCCAAGCCGCATCCCCAAGCCCGCAATCCAGCCGATCGAATCCTCAGCCGTCACGTGCGAAAAAACCCTCGGCGCCCCAGCGCCTGTTCCCGAATCAACTTGTCCCCGAATCAAACTGCCGGAACCTCGCGGTTCCGGCAGCATCGCATCGCTTCGGTCGGTCGGCCAGAGTCTTCCTCCGGCCGCGCCGCCAATTACTGGTTCAGCACGGCCTTGTCCGGGTTCGGCGGGAACGACGGATCGGTCTTTTGGCCGCGCAGAAGCTGCTCGGCATAGATCAGCTGCAGGTCGTCCTTCGGTTCCGGCGGCACATAGGCGGCAGAGCCCGAGCCGGTGGAGCTCTCGTCGGCACCCTTGATGTGGCCCTTGAGGTCGGATTCGCCGCGGGTCAGGTCCCTGCCCTGCAGGTCCGGCGGCAGCGGCTGGTCGACCTTGATGTCGGGCGTGATGCCCTTGCCCTGGATCGACTTGCCCGACGGCGTGTAATAGAGCGCCGTAGTCAGCCTGAGCGCGCCATTCTCGCCGAGCGGGATGATGGTCTGCACCGAGCCCTTGCCGAAGGACTGCGTACCGACGACGGTGGCGCGGCGCAGATCCTGCAGCGCGCCGGCGACGATCTCGGACGCGCTCGCCGAGCCGCCATTGACCAGCACGATCAGCGGCTTGCCGCCGATGTCGTCGTTCTGCTTCGGCTTGGCGTCGAAGCGGGTGACGTCCTTCGGGTCGCGGCCGCGGGTCGAAACGATCTCGCCGCGCTTCAGGAAGGCGTCCGACACGCTTACCGCCTGGTCGAGCAGGCCGCCCGGATTGAGGCGCAGATCGAGCACATAACCCTTCAGCTTGTCGTTCGGCACCTGCTTCTTGATGTTCTCGATGGCGTTCTCGAGATCGTCATAGGTCTTTTCGGTGAAGGAGGTGATCTTCATGTAGCCGACGTCGTTCTCGACCCGGTACTTCACCGCCTTGACCTTGATGATGTCGCGCACGACCGTCAGCTCGATCGGCTTGTCGGCGCCCTGGCGCAGGATGGTGAGCTTGATCGGCGTGTTGACCGGACCGCGCATCTTCTCGACGGCGTCGTTGAGGGTGAGGCCGCGCACCTCCTCGCCGTCGATCTTGGCGATGTAGTCGCCGGCAAGCACGCCCGCCTTGGCGGCCGGCGTGTCGTCGATCGGCGTGATCACCTTGACGAGGTCATTTTCCATGGTGACCTCGATGCCGAGGCCGCCGAACTCGCCCTTGGTCTGCACGCGCATGTCCTGCGCCTGCTCCGCGTTCATGTAGGAGGAGTGCGGATCGAGCGAGGCGAGCATGCCGTTGATGGCGTTCTCGACCAGCGATTTGTCATCCGGCGGCGTCACATACTGCGCGCGCACGCGCTCGAAGATATCGCCGAAGATCGCCAGTTGCTTGTATGTCTCGGAGCCCGCAGCGTTCGCCGCCGAGCCGGGTGCGCCGTAGACCAGGCTCATTGCCGATGCGCCTATCAGCGCGCCGGCAAACAGAAGCGACAATTTCCGCATCATTTCACGTCCTTCCAGAAAATCGGTCCGCCCACCAAGGGGCCGGATCGACGGGTTTTCCATCCTTGCGGAACTCGACATAGAGCTCCAGCGTGGCATTTCCATTCTGCGAGGCCGAAGTGCTTGCCACCCGGGCCTCTCCCATCGCGCCGACCGGTTCTCCTGCGAGCACCGACTGGCCAGTCGCGACGCTGATTCTGCTCATCCCTGCCAGGACGACATGATACCCATCGCCCGCATTGAGGATCAAGAGTTGACCATACGAGCGAAACGGCCCCGCATAAAGCACGTTTCCATCCGCCGGCGCGGTGACGATGGCCCCCGATTGTGTCGCAACCATGTCGCCCTGCATCATCGCGCCATTGCCGTCGTCGGTCCCGAAGCGCCGTTTGATCTTGCCGATGACCGGCAGCGCAATCTGGCCCTGGAGCGCCGCGAACGGAGCCGAAGCGGTCAAACGGTTGCCCTCCGGCACCAGCGGCGGGGCAGGCTCGGTCGTGGACGCCGTCGTATCGCTGTCCGTCGATTTCCGCTCCGCCGCCTTGGCCTGGTCGGCCGCCTTGCGCGCCTTGTCGGCTTCGAGCGAGGCGATGAGATCCTTGAGGCTGCCGGCCCTGGCCGCCAGTTGCTGCGAATGCTGCTGTTCGGCGGCCAAAGCCGTCTCCGTGTCGGCCTGCAGCTTTTTCTTGGCTTCGAGCAGCATGGTGAGCCGCTTCTTTTCCGCCGTCTGCTCGGTGACGGCGGCGGTGAGCCGCGCCCGTTCGGCTTCGATCGAGGCCGTCACCCGCGTCTGTTCCTTGAGGTCGGACAGCAGCTTATCGGTCTGCTGGCGCAGTTCAGGCACCACGGCGCCGAGCAGGATGGCGCTGCGCACCGACGAGAGCGCGTCCTCCGGCTTGACCAGGATCGCCGGCGGCGGATTGAGCCCCATGCGCTGCAGCGCGCCGAGAACTTCGGCCAGCACGTCGCGGCGCGCGACCAACGAGGCGTGCAGCTTCTCTTCCTCGGCCTTCAGCCCTTCCAGCCTGGCGCCGATATCCTCGATGTCCTGGCCGAGCTTCTGCTCGGTCATCGCCGACTGGATGAGCGCGGCGCTGATCGAGGCATGGTCCTTCTTGACCGTCGCGACATCGGCGGCGAGCTTGGCCAGCCGCTCGGAAGAGAGCGTGATTTCCTTCGAAACCTGCTCGTACTCGGCGCGGTTCTGGTCGGGATCCGGCGCGAGAGCCAGCGTGTTTTCCGCCGCCCGGGCCGGCCCAAGCGCAAGCACGGCGGCGACGAGGGTCAGGCCGCAGCGGCTGCGCCAGGCGCGCGTTCTCGAATTCCAGCCTTCAGACATCAGGCCTCGACTCTATCGCCCGCTTCGTTAACGAACCATCAACCATGTTGGAAGCAACCGCAACAATGTGATGCCGGGCCATTGAGGCGGAAATCCGGGCAGACGGAGGTGATCCCCAGCTTTCGGGGGGGTGATATCGCGGACGACGACTCAAGAGCGGTGATAGGGGTGTCCGGAAAGGATCGTGGCGATCCGGTACAGTTGCTCGCCGAGCATGACGCGCACCAGCTGGTGCGGCCAGGTCAAGGCCCCGAAAGACAGCACCAGATCGGCCTGCTCGCGCAAGGATTTGTCGTGGCCGTCGGCGCCGCCGATCGCAATGACCAGCGCCTTGCGGCCGCCGTCGCGCAACTGGCCGATGCGGGCAGCCAGATCCTCGGAGGTCAACGACTTGCCGCGTTCGTCGAGCAGGATGAGCACGGCGCCCGGCTGCAACTGGGCCTGCAGCTTCTGGCCCTCCTCGCGGCGGCGCTCGTCGGCGCTCTGGCCGCGGCTCTCGGAGGTCTCGACGATGCCCGCGAATTCCAGCCCGACCGCAGGCCCGCTCTTGGCGAAGCGCTCGAAATAGCGGCCGGCCAGCTCTCTCTCGGGGCCGGTCTTCATCCGGCCCACGGCATGAACGGTAACCTTCATCCTCGCCTCGGCGAGCCCTCGATCGGCGCCGGACCGGAACGGTCACGGCACGGGACATGGCTCAGTGCAAGGTCTCTTCCTCGAGGTCCGGCGCCTGCCACATCTTTTCGAGATTGTAGAATTCGCGGACTTCGGGACGGAAGACGTGGACGATGATGTCGCCCGAATCGATCAGGACCCAGTCGGCGCTGGCCAGCCCCTCGACGCGCGCCATGCCGAGACCGGCATCCTTGAGCGCCTTGAGGAGATGATCGGCGACAGCCGAGACATGACGGTGCGATCGGCCCGAGGCGATGACCATATAGTCGCCGAGGCTCGATTTACCCTGGATGTCGATTGAGACGATGTTTTCGGCCTTGGAGTCTTCCAGACTGGCAAGGACTGTCTTGATGGCGAGGGACGCAGCATCGCTTCCGCTGATCCCGGCCGGCGAAGGCACGATATCGGCCTTCTTCCGCAGCGCTGTTCTCAGTGTGTTTCCTTTCCCAACAAGAACAACCAAATCACCCGGCAAATCAGGTGACACCACTTAGATAGGCAGAGTTCCGTTGCAGTTTCAAGACGGACGCCTCTGCCGGCGCCAACGCAGCACCCTTCGACAGGTTCCGCAGTCTCGAAAAAATCGGAACCCTTTGCGCCTGGCACGGGTTATCGGCTCAAAGACCAATGGGGACTTCACCATGCCGACAGACCCGCAAGACGCACTTCTCATCGTCCAGGCCGGGCTTGCGCAGCTCTCTACACTCATCGTTTCCTATTCCTTCTCGGCAATCGGCGCGGTCATCCTCCTGGTGGTCGGCTATTTCGTCGCCGGCCTTGCCGAGCGCTCGATCTTCGCGGGCCTCAGCCACATCCACGGCTTCGACGCGACGCTTCGCCATTTCTTCTCGAAGATCGTCCGCTACGCCATCCTGATCCTTGTCGTCATCATGGTGCTCGGCCAGTTCGGTGTGCAGACGGCGTCCATCATCGCCGCCATCGGCGCCATCGGCCTGGCCATCGGACTGGCGCTGCAGGGCACGCTGCAGAACATCGCCGCCGGCATCATGCTGCTTGCGCTGCGACCCTTCCGCATCGGCGAATCCGTCGAGGTCGGCTCGGTCGCCGGCACGGTCGAGGAGATCGGTCTGTTCGCGACCAAGCTGCGCACCGTCGAAGGCGTCTACATCCTGGCGCCCAACTCGACGCTGTGGAACCAGCCGGTGCGAAACTTCACCCGCAACGGCGTCCGCCGCACCGACATCAGCTTGAGCATCGGTTCGTGGAACGACATCGACCGCGGACAGAAGGCGCTGCTTGGCATCGCCGGCGCCGAAAAGCGCATCCGGCGCGAGCCGGCGCCGATCGCCTTCGTGGCGAGCCTCGGTGAGAATACGGTTTCGCTCACCTTGCGCTATTGGACGTCGGCGGCCGACTACTTCGCCACCCAGGCCGACATGACCAAGCGCGCCAAGCAGGCCTTCGACAACGAGGGCATTTCGATCCCGTTGCCGCCGCCCGAGGCGCCGTCGCCGGAGGCTAGCAAGCATTAGAGCAGTCAGAATTTTTCAGTCGTTGGTCCGCCGTGGCTCATCGTCCGGCGCGAAGGCGAGTTCCACCGGCAGGGGCGTCTGCGCCGACATCGGCGCGAAGCTGCCGGTGACGGCAGCGGGCGTTGGCCGCGCCGCAAACACCCGCCACAGCACGAACAGGCAGAACGCCGAAGCGATGAAGATGCCGACATAGATGAAGGTCTCGGTGCCGAAGATGGCCGAAAGCGCCGTCACGAGGCCGGGCACGATGAAGCCGGACAGCGACCAGGCAAACAGCAGCGAGCTCGACAGCGCCAGCAGCTCGTCCTTCCTGGCGCGGTCGGCGGCATGCGCGCTGGAGAGCGAATAGATCGATTCCGATGCTCCGTCCCAGATGAGGTAGATCACCACCAGCGCCATCAGCGCTCCGCCGTCGAAGACAATGGCGAGCAGGCTCGCCGCCACCGCGAGCGCCGCCGCGCCCGCCAGCACGTAGCGACGGTCGGTGCGGTCCGAGAGCCAGCCGAGCGGTATCTGCAGGATCAGCGTGCCGACCGGCATCGCCGACAAAAGCAGCGCCACATCCGCCTGGCTGTAACCCCTGGCGGTGGCGTGGATCGGCGCGAAACCGGAAATGATCATCGACAGGCCGCCGACGGCCAGCATGCCGACGACGCCGACCGGCGAAATTCGCCAGGCCTGGCCGAGCGCCACCGAAGCGGCCTGCGGCGCGGGTGGCTGGGCAAGCCGCGTCATGCCGACCGGCAGGATCGACAGCGCGGTAAAGGCGATGCCGATCAGCGGCACCGCCGCCGTATGGATATCGACCGCGGCCAGCGTTGCATAACCGACGCCCAGCCCGCCAATATAGGCGACGTAGAATACCGCCATGACCCGGCCGCGTATGGCATTCGGCAAGGCATCGTTGAGCCAGCTCTGCGCGACGATGAAGAGGCCGCAGATGGCAAAGCCGTAGAGCGCCCGCGCCGCGATCCACAGCAGCGGGATCGGTCCGGCGCCGATCGCGACGTTGGAGAGGGCGATCAGCGCCGAAAGCACCATGAACGCGCGCGCATGGCCGACCCTGCGCACCAATGGTCCGGTCAGGATGCAGCCGGCAAGCCCGCCGGCCGAAAGGCCGGTGACGATCAGCCCGGCCCAGGTCGGGTCGAAGCCATCGGCGCCGAGCCGCACGGGAATGAAGGCGAACATCAGCCCGTTGCCGATCGCGATCAGCGCCATCGACAGAATGACGCTGGCAATGGCAATCAGCGGCGCCGATTGCGCGCCCGGATCAGCGGTGGTGCGACTCTTTTCCAGCATGCTTTGCAGCATCGCTCAGCGGAAACCGGAAAGCCGCTGTAAAAGCGACATGGCGCGCCTTCTCCTTCTCCCCTTGTGGGAGAAGGTGGATTGCCGCAAAGCGGCAAGACGGATGAGGGGTGCTCCAGCGGAGTGAGACGCTGGCGTTCCCTGGAACACCCCTCATCCGTCGCCTTCGGCGACACCTTCTCCCACAAGGGGAGAAGGGGGAACTCGCCTACCCCTTCGCCGCGTTGCGGATCGCGGTGGAGGACAGCGACGAGCGCGGACCATGGATGAAGGTCCAGGCTGGCGCCCGCATGCGGGCAAGCAGCGGTGCGTCGCCTTCGTCGATGCGGGCATAGTCGAAGGTCTTGGCGACGACCGAAGACAGGAAGGAGAGCGTCGCCCCCGGGCGATCGATGACCGCGATCGGGAAGGTCAGCACGATCTCGCGCCAGCGCTGCCAGTGGTGGAAGTCGCGCAAACTGTCCGCGCCCATGATCCAGACGAAATCGACGCCCGGATTGCGCGCCTTGATCAGCGCCAGGGTGTCGGCGGTATAGCGGACATGATGCGCCGCCTCGAAGGCGGTGACCTTGATCTTCGGATTCCTGGCGATCTTCTCGGACCGCACGACGCGTTCGGCGAGCGGGGCGAGTTCGCGCGCGCTTTTCAACGGATTGCCGGGCGTCACGATCCACCAGAGCTGGTCGAGCGCCAGCCGCCTCAGCGCAATTTCCGCGACCAGCGCATGGCCGGCATGCGGCGGGTTGAACGAGCCGCCGAACAGGCCGACGGCGAGGCCGCGCCCGGCGTGGGGCATGCGCAAGTAGGGAGCGGGGACAGGTTGCTCGGGCTGGTAAAGCATGGCGCTAGGCACCCCCCTCTGTCCTGCCGGACATCTCCCCCGCAAGGGGGGAGATCAGCAGCTTCTGTGAAGGCACGAATTTTGCAGCGCCGGCGATTGGCGAAGGGAATTGTGGCAGTCGATCTCCCCCCTTGCGGGGGAGATGCCCGGCAGGGCAGAGGGGGGTGGCTGGGCGCAAGCGTCAGGCCTTTGGAGCGAAAAAGATCACGGCCTCACCTGTCCCGACCCGCGCACGCGGTATTTGAACGAGGTCAGCTGCTCGACGCCGACCGGCCCGCGCGCATGCATCTTGCCGGTGGCGATGCCGATTTCGGCGCCCATGCCGAACTCGCCGCCGTCGGCGAATTGTGTCGAGGCGTTGTGCAGCAGGATCGCCGAGTCGATCTCGTTGAAGAATCTTTCGACCGCTTGCGTATCCTCGGCGATGATCGCCTCGGTGTGGTGCGAGGAGAAAGTCTCGATATGGTCGATCGCGCCGGCGACGCCGTCGACCAGCTTCACCGCGATGATGGCGTCGAGATATTCCGTCACCCAGTCGGCATCGGTCGCCGGGCTGGCGTCGGAGAAAGCCTGCATCACCTCGACGTCCGCATGGATATCGCAGCCGGCGGCGCGCAGCGCTTCGAGGATCGGCACCAGATGGGTGGGCGCCACCGCGCGGTCGACCAGCAGCGTCTCGGCCGCACCGCAGACGCCGGTGCGCCGCATCTTGGCGTTGACGGCGATCTTCACCGCCATGTCGAGCTTTGCCGAGCGGTCGACATAGAGATGGCAGATGCCTTCGAGATGGGCGAAGACCGGCACCCGCGCCTCGTTCTGCACACGCGCGACAAGGCTCTTTCCGCCGCGCGGGATGATGACGTCGAGATTGCCGCTCAAGCCTTTGAGCATCTCGCCGACGGCGGCGCGGTCGGTGGTCGCCACCAGTTGGATGGCATCTTCCGGCAGACCGGCGGCCTTCAGCCCTTCGGCCATGCAGGCATGGATGGCGACCGACGAATTGATCGAATCCGATCCGCCGCGCAGGATCACCGGATTGCCCGCCTTCAGGCAGAGCGCGCCTGCATCGGCCGTCACGTTCGGCCGGCTTTCATAGATGACGCCGATAACGCCGAGCGGCGTGCGAACGCGCTCGATGTGGAGGCCGTTCGGCCGATCCCATTCGGCAATGACGTCGCCGACCGGATCCTTGAGCGCGGCGATCTCGCGGATGCCGTCGGCCATGGCCTTGATGCGCGGTGGCGTCAGCTTCAGCCGGTCCATGAAGGATGCCGACAGCCCCGCTTCCTGGCCATTCGACATGTCGATGGCGTTGGCCTCGAGGATCGCCTGCTCGTTGCGCAGGATGGCGTCGGCCA
The DNA here is from genome assembly GCF_003952485.1 of Mesorhizobium sp. M1E.F.Ca.ET.045.02.1.1. NCBI lineage: Bacteria > Pseudomonadati > Pseudomonadota > Alphaproteobacteria > Hyphomicrobiales > Phyllobacteriaceae > Mesorhizobium > Mesorhizobium sp. M1E.F.Ca.ET.045.02.1.1. The sequence continues at coordinate 2,266,343 of NZ_CP034447.1, read as the reverse complement.
TGGCGGCTAAAGCAGCATTCTTGGCCGCGGTCGTGGCGACGGCCAACGGTCGGGCGGCAGTCCGGGCGCGGCGGCCGATGTCGGCCATTGTTGCCACGGTGTCTTCCCCGGATTTTTCATGCAGCTTCAGCATGGTTCATCCTCCGCTGGGTCATTCGCTGGCCAATACTTGGTCGCCGGCGACGCTTACCACAAGGTCGTCGCGATGGATCATCGCCGAGCGGGCCTCGTAGCCGAGCACATTTTCGATCTCGGCCGTCTTCAAACCCGCGATCCTTACGGCATCGGCGGCATCATAGGCAACCAGCCCGCGCGCGATCTCGCGGCCCTCGGGCGACAGGATCGCCACCGTGTCGCCGCGCGAGAAATTGCCGCTGACCAGCTTGACGCCGGCGGGCAGCAGCGACTTGCCCGACTTCAGCGCGCCGACGGCGCCGGCATCGACGGTGAGCCGGCCGGCCGGCTCGAGCTGCCCGGCGATCCAGGTCTTGTAACCCTTCACCGGATTGGCGCTCGGCCGGAAGAAGGTGGCGCGCTCGCCGCGTTCGATCGCCATCAGCGGCGACAGCCGCGTGCCGGCGGTGATGATCATCGCCGTGCCGGCGGCGTTGGCGATCTTGCCGGCGTCGAGTTTCGTCCGCATGCCGCCGCGCGATAGCTCGGAAGCGGCTGCTCCCGCCATCGCCTCGATGTCCGGCGTGATGCGGTCGACCATCGGGATGAACCTGGCCTGCGGATCCTTGGCCGGCGGCGCCGTATAAAGCCCATCGATGTCGGAGAGCAGCACCAGGAGATCGGCGCCCATCATGGTGGCGACCCGCGCGGCCAGCCGGTCATTGTCGCCATAGCGGATTTCCGAGGTCGCCACCGTGTCGTTCTCGTTGATGACCGGCACCGCCTTCATCTTGAGCAAGGTCGAGATCGTGGCGCGCGCGTTGAGGTAGCGCCGGCGCTCCTCGGTGTCGCCGAGCGTGAGCAGGATCTGGCCCGATTTCAGCCCGTTCCTACCGAGCGCGTCCGACCAGGCGCCGGCGAGCGCGATCTGGCCCACGGCGGCGGCGGCCTGGCTCTCCTCGAGCTTCAGCGCGCGCTTGCCGAGGCCCAGGATGGTGCGGCCGAGCGCGATGGCGCCCGAGGAGACGACGAGCACCTCCGCGCCGGCTTTGGCTAGCGCCGCGATGTCGTCGGCCAAAGAGGTCAGCCAGTCGCGCTTCAGCCCGCTCGTGCGGTCGACCAGCAGTGCCGAGCCAATCTTCACGGTGATGCGCCGATATGATTTCAGCGATTTCATGGGTTTTGCTGCCAGCGCGTGTCGACGGGAGCGGGAACGGCGTCGCGTGCTTTGGCGACCACGGCCATCAGTGCGCGCTGAACCGCCTCGACGCCTTCGCCGGTGACGGCCGACAACAGCATCGGCGCGCGGCCGGCGGCGCGCTTCAGCGACGCCGCCTTCTTCTTGCGGGCATCCGCGTCGAGGATATCGACCTGGGAAAGCGCGACGATCTCGACCTTGTCGGTCAGCTCATGACCATAGGCCTCCAGCTCGCCGCGCACGGTCTTGTAGGCTTTGCCTGGATTCTCCTCCAGCGCCGAGACGAGGTGGAGAAGCACGCGCGTGCGCTCGACATGGCCGAGGAAGCGGTCGCCGATGCCGACGCCCTCATGCGCGCCCTCGATCAGGCCTGGAATGTCGGCCAGCACGAATTCGCGGCCGTCGATGCGGGCGACGCCGAGGCCGGGATAGAGCGTGGTGAACGGATAATCGGCGATCTTCGGCTTGGCCGCGGTGACGGCGGCGAGGAAGGTCGACTTGCCGGCATTGGGCATGCCGACGAGGCCGGCGTCGGCGATCAGCTTCAGCCGAAGCCAGATGCTGAGCTCCTCGCCCGGCTGTCCCGGATTGGCGCGGCGCGGCGCCTGGTTGGTCGAGGTCTTGAAATGCTGGTTGCCGAAGCCGCCATTGCCGCCCTTGGCGAGCAGGAAGCGCTGGCCGACCTCGGTCAGGTCGCAGATCAGCGTCTCGTTGTCCTCGGCAAACACCTGGGTGCCGGCCGGTACCTTGAGCGTCACGTCGGCGCCCTTGGCGCCGGTCATGTTGCGGCCCATGCCGTGCATGCCGGTCTTGGCTTTGAAATGCTGCTGGTAGCGATAGTCGATCAGCGTGTTCAGCCCGTCGACCGCCTCGGCCCATACATCGCCGCCGCGGCCGCCGTCGCCGCCGTCCGGACCGCCGAACTCGATGAATTTCTCGCGGCGGAACGACACCGAACCGGCGCCGCCGTCGCCGGAACGGATGTAAACTCGGGCTTGATCGAGGAATTTCATCGGAATTTTTCAGGTTTCTGCTGATTGCCTTGCGCGATTGCTCTAAACCAAGGCGGGGCCAAGGGCGAGGCTGTTTTGTGACGAAAGCGCCGGCACAAGCTTTTGCACGCACCACGAACGCGTTGGCACTGCCCGCTTGCGATTGATCCCGCGCGACGATCGCTTCCGGTTTTCGCGGTTCCGCGTTGGTGTTGGAGTACCGGAATGCAGCTCGTCACCTACAACATCCAGTACGGCATCGGCCTTGACGGCAAATACGATGTCGGCCGCATTGCCGACGCCGTGCGCGGCGCCGATGTCATCGCCCTGCAGGAGGTGACCCGCAACAACCCGCGCAACGGCGATCGCGACATGGTGGCCGAGATCGGCGAGGCACTGCCGGATTACTTCGCTGCCTACGGCAGCAATTTCGAGGTCAATGTCGGCTCGCGCCTCGACACCGGCCGCGCCGTCACCCGCACCTTCCAGCTCGGCAACATGGTGCTGTCGAAGACGCCCATTCATCTGTCGCGCAATCTCCTTTTGCCGCGCAGCCGCAGCCTCGAGGCGATGAACTTCCAGCGCGGCGCGCTCGAGGCGCTGATCGAGACGCCGCTCGGCTTCGTCCGCTTCTATTCCACCCATCTCGACCACCGCAGCCCGGTCGAGCGCCAGAGCCAGATCCGCTTCCTGCGCCAGCGCCTGTTGAACTACGCGCTGGAAGGCGGCGGCCTTTCCGGCATTCCCGAGATCGGCCTGCCGGACCTGCCCTATCCGGAGGCCTTCATCGTCATGGGAGACTTCAACATGCTGCCCGGATCGCCCGAATATGTCGAACTCGCCGGCCGCGCGGACCATGAATTCGGCATGCCGCTGACCGCCGATCTCGCCGTCGACGCCGCCCAGCGCCTTGGCGCTTCCGGCCTCGTCACCTCTGTCGATCCAAAGCGGCCCGACGATGCCAGCCGCTACAAATGCATCGACTACGTCTTCACCAGCGCTTCGCTGGCCAAATCGCTGAAGCGCCTCTGGGTCGACCGGCAGGCGGTCGGCTCCGATCATCTGCCGGTCTGGGTCGAAATGGGCTGACCTTTGACCTTGGTTCGAGGCCCGGCGCCTAGAAATGCACCCAGTTGCGTAGGCTCGTCCACGTCTTGCGATCCAGCCGGTAGCGCTCGACAGGCACCTGGCCGGCGACGATCGAATTCAGCATCCCCTGGCCGGCATACTGGAAACCGCACTTGTGGATGACCCGGCGCGAGGCCGGATTGATGACCCTGGTCGAGGCATGCAGGACCTGGATCGAGGTTCTCTGGAAGGCGAGATCGACCAGCGCGTGCGCGGCTTCCGTCGCATAGCCGCGCTTCCAGTAGGGCTCGCCGATCCAGTAGCCGAGCTCCAGCCCGCGATCGGTGGTGTTGAGCCCCGCGCAGCCGACGAAGGTTCCGGTTCCGGCCAGCGTCAGCGCATAGACGATGCCGGCGCGGCGTGACGAAGCCATGGCAAGGAAGGCTCTGGCTTCGGCCTCGCCGTAAGGATGCGGCATACGGGCCAGCATTTCGGCGACGTGGCGGTTGTCGGCGAGCGCCATCAATTGCTCGAGATCGTTCTCGCGCGGCGCGCGCATGACCAGGCGCTCGGTGGTGAGCACCGGGCAGTCTATCGCGTAACTTTCGTCGTCGGTGTCTTCCGCTTCGGCAACCATTTTAGTCCTCCAGGGCATAAGAAAAATAAAAAGGAGAGATGGAAGCCCATCTCTCCTGATCCTTTTCCTGGCCTGGCCAGACACCGGTTCCCGAGATGGGCGCCGGTGTTATGGTGCGGAACCGGCTACTCCGCTGCTTTGGTGATCGGGTTTACCGAGACGTAGGTTCGGCCGTTGGCTTTCTTGTTGAAGGCGACTGCGCCTGCTTCGAGTGCGAAAAGGGTGTGGTCCGTGCCCATGCCGACGTTGGTGCCCGGATGCCATTGCGTGCCGCGCTGACGAATGATGATGTTGCCGGCAACGACGGCTTCGCCGCCGAACTTCTTCACGCCGAGCCGCTTGGAGTGCGAGTCGCGACCGTTGCGCGACGAACCGCCAGCTTTCTTGTGTGCCATCTAACTAACTCCGATGCGCCGTGAGGCGCTTGAATTGTCTTATGAACGCGTTCGCGTTCCGTTTCAAGTCGTGCCGGCGACGATTGTCGCCGGTCGTCTTACTTCTTCGCCAGCTCCTTGGCCTGCTCGCGCCAGTCCTTGATCTGGTCGGCGCTGAACGGCATGTGCTCGTCGATCTTGGCGACATCCTTGTCGGTCAGCTTGGCGAGCTGCGCGAAGGTGACGATGCCCTGCTCGGCGAGGTCCTTCGCCGCGACCGGGCCGATGCCCTTGATGACGGTGAGGTCATCCGGCTCGCCCTTCGGCGCCTTGAACAGCGGCGCGGCCTTGGCCTCTTCGCCGGAAGCAGCCTCTGCCTTGGCTTCCTTCTTGGCCTTGGCCTCCTTCGGCGCGGCTTCAGCCTTCGCCTCGGCGGCGACTTCAGCCTTGGCTTCCGGCGCCTTGGCCTCCGGCTTCGCGGCGGCCTTCTTCGCCGGCTTGGCGCCGCCCAGCAGGATCTCGGAGATCCGCACGGTGGTCAGAAGCTGGCGGTGGCCGATCTTGCGGCGCGAATTCTGGCGGCGGCGCTTCTTGAAAGCGATGACCGTGCGGTTCTTGCCCTGCTCGACGACTTCCGCCGTGACCATGGCGCCGTCGACGAACGGCGCGCCGAAGGTGACATTCTCGCCCTCGCCATGCGCGAGCACATTGCCGATCTCGACGATATCGCCGACCTTGGCTTCGACTTTCTCGATCTTCAAGAGATCGTTGGCGGCGACGCGATACTGCTTGCCGCCCGTTTTGATGACTGCGAACATTTTTTGCCTTTCGCTGTTCGGTCGGCCTTGATGAACCGCCTCGAGCGGTTCGGCCGTCTTTTTGTCAGTCTGCGGGTTCAAAAAACAAGCGGCGCGGAGAAACCCCCACGCCGAATGCGGGCTGTCCCTAACCGAAGGTTGCGCGGAAGTCAAGGCGAGCGGGCCTTGCCCTCGCCGACCCGGAGCGACATCGCCGGCAAGGCTGGTCTGCCGCGTCGGCGGTCGCTTCCCGAAGAAGCGGGAAATCGGTCGAATAGGGCCTTGTAACTGCAGCGGTCAGCCGTTATCTAGTGCGCCGCGCCGGCAACGGCCGACCATGACCTCGCGGAGAGGTGGCAGAGTGGTCGAATGCACCGCACTCGAAATGCGGCATACTCGCAAGGGTATCGGGGGTTCGAATCCCTCCCTCTCCGCCATCCTGCTTCGCTCTCCGAGCTTCGCAGGACAAGTCCAACCTTCCGCGCGAAGCAGGATGCCCCCCGGAGCCTCGGCGAAGGAGGGCGTGCAGCAACGCACATGTCACGTGACAAAAATCCGACCATGGCCGATAGATAGTGACGTGATCTCAGGGGATCATCCTACGGAGGACCGTTCGACATGCGCTCTGGGCGGAATCCAACGGTGTTTGGTCGCTCTTTGGATTGGCTGATCGGGCGGACCATAGCGGTTGCCCTTGCAATTGCTTTTTCCTTTTCGCCTTCGCACGCAGCACAGCATCGTCTGCCGAGCGGTTACAAATGGGGCCGCTGCCTGCTTGTTGTTCACGGCCAGACCCGCATATCCGGAAGGTGCTCCTATCAAATCGAGAGGGGCGGCGATTTCAATATCCAGGGCCCCCGGCAGGTTTTTGCGGGCATCGACTATCCCGACACGAATAGTGGCGCTGGCGAAATGTCAAAAGATTACTGGGCCGTCGTCTACAAGGACGGTGATCTTTGGGCAGGCTATGGGAACTCGGATATTCGCGAAACTCACGGAGAGGCAGGAGATTGGGGAGAACTTCGCCGTGCAGGCGCGTGCTATGTTGGGAAGGACGTCCGGGTGTGCCTTTGGCGTTAGCCGGCCCAAGGCGATTGCAGGGTTGAGTTCAAGCAAATCGATTGGTGGCAAGCTGGTCGCCGCCCGGTTGACTCGGGTGGTCTTTCTCCCGGTCGGTACGGGCTTCGCACGCTTAAGCGCAAGCTCGAACTGAGCAGAATACCCTCGGACGTCTCGAAGCCCTATCGAACGTTCCGCTCGCGCACAGCTATGCCGTCGCCCACCCGGTCGCTCGGGTGCAGCACGACCTCATCGCCTTCCGACAGGCCGGACTCGACCTCGGCCACCCTGCTGTTCCGGTGACCGATCTTGACCACGGTCGTACGCGCCCGTCCGTTCTTGGCGAGATACACGGCCCAGTCGTCGCCCTTTCGAAACAGTGCCGCCACCGGCACGCTGAGGACATTATCGTCCCGCCAACTCTCCACGTGCACGATCACACGGTAGTCGTGTCCTAGCTGCGACCATGTTTCGGGAGGATCGACGAAGTCGATCTCGGTGCGGACACGCTGCTCCTCGATCCCAAGCGCTGAGACCTTGAGGAAGCCGGCTGGATCGACTCGTGTCACCTTGCCTCGAAGCGCAGACCCTCCCCAGCCGTCGATCCGGACCGCCGCACCGGGTCTTATCTGCACTGCATCGGTCGAAAGCAGGTCCGCCACCACCTGCAGGTCGAGCGGGTCGCCGATCTCGACAAGCGGCGCGCCCGGCTGGACCATGCCCTCGCTCTCCTGAACGATCTTCAGGATGCGGCCGCTCACTGGAGCATGAAGTTGGATGCAGCAGGCCGGATCTGATTGTGTGGCATCCTCGGCAGGCTGGCCGAGCCGCGTCTGGATCATCGCCTGCTCGTTGCCCCGGACTTCGACCTGCGCCTTCGCGCTCGCCAAGGCCGCCTCGTTGGTGTCGACTTCGAACCTCGCCTTATCGAGAGCCCCCTGCGATATCGCCCCGGTCTTGGCGAGCTTTTCGGCCCGCTCGAGTTCCGTGCGAGAATACCCGAGCGCCGCTTCGAGCCGCTTTACTTCCGCTTGCGCGAACGTCACGGCCGCCTCGGCCGCGCCGAGCGCCGCCAGCAACTCCTCATGTGTGCGGACATCATGAAAGCTGGGGGTAGCGGCCTGCATCACCGCCACCACGGTTTCGTCCTTGGTGACCTGGTCGCCGACATGGCGCGGCGGCGAGATTCTGAGAACCTTGCCGGCGATCGGCGCGGATACCGTATAGACGTGGCGCACCTCGGTCTTGGCCTCGTCATCGACAGTGGCCTCCATCGGGCCCCTGGCCACCGCCGCCAAATCGACGAGGATGGGCTGGGGCCAGGCGAACCAGAGTCCTGCCGCAACGATCATGGCGACAACTGCGGCGCCGGTTATCCTTTTCGTCCAATTGATGCGCATCGTCTTCAATCCCGTGTCTTGAGAACGGCAACAAGGTCCAATCGATTGACCCGCCTGCGGACGACCCAAGCAGAAAGCACCGCTGCGGCGATGACGATCGCGCTGGCGAAAGCGAAGGTGGCGGGCTCGACCACGGCGCGCACCCGCATCAGCTCGCCGGCCAGGTTCGTCCTCATGATCCAGGCAAGACCGTAGCCCATGGCCCAGCCTGGCGGCTGCGCGATCAAGGTCAGCAAGGCGAGTTCGAGCAGGAGGATGCGCAGCACTTCGGCGCGCGTGAAGCCAAGCACGCGCAGGCTTGCCAGTTCGCGGGCGCGCTCGGACAGGGACACGCGCGCGCTGTTATAGACCACCCCGAAGGCGATGACGGCGGCCAGCCCGGTATAGATGCTGGCCATCGTCGTGATGATCAGCGCAGTGACATTGCGGAAGTTGGCGAGGGAGGATGCATGGAGGGACAGGCTGCTCACGACGGGCATGGCCTTGAGGGCGGCGTAGAACTCATCCTGCCTGCTCTCGTCCAGGCTGACATTGACACCATTTGCCGCGGGGACTTCGCGCAGCAGCTTGGTGAGCGCCTCCTGATTCATCATCCCGCGGATGCCGAGATAGTCCTCGACCAACGCCGCAACGGGAAGCACAACCGTCCGCCGCTCGCCGTCCAGCAGATCGACCTCGACGGTGTCGCCGATCTGAACCTTCAGGATCCGTGCAAGCATTGCTGAGATCGCGAGGCCCGATTCCGGCAGCACGACCGGCCGCAGGTCAGCGTCGATGATGCGGTTGAGCTCGGCGTCGCGAGGCCGGGCGCGGATCGTGATCCGGCGCTCGATATGGCCGTTGCGGATGCGGACCGGGACTTCCCGATAGGGCTCTGCGGTCAGCACGCCTGGAAGCCTTGCGATCTGAAAGGCGACTTCCCGCGAACGCTTTTCGAAGAAGCTGACGGTCGCATCCTGACGATCCGCCAGGAAGTAGGTGACATCAATGAGCTGCTCCATCGTGCCGCCGAGAAAGAGCGACACGATCAGGATCGCTGTCGCCAGCGCCATGCCGAGCGTGGTGAAGAGCGAACGGATCGGATGGCTGGTGATGTTGCGCAGCATCATCGTGGTCGGCTGCGAAACGAAGCCGGCCATGCTGACGCTTGCGGGCAGCACGCTGCGGAAGCTTGGCGGCGCGGTTGGCTGCATCGCCACCGCCGGAGCCAGAGCGACGACCTCGCGCAGGGCGCGCAGTGCCCCAACCATGGCGGCGGACAGGCTCAGCGCACCCGCGATCACGTAGAGATCGGGATTCTTGACGAAGACGAGAAACGGAAAGCGGAAGAAGCCGGCCAACAGATTGGTCATGTAGGCGCCGAGCCAGGTGCCAACGGCGCTGCCGATGGCGATGCCGATCAAAGCGATGATGCCGACGAATTTCAGGTAGTGCAGGACGATGCTGGCGTTGCGATAACCCAGGGCTTTCAGCAGGCCGATCTGTTCGCGCTCGAGCGAAACCAGACGGCTGAGGGTGAGGTTCACCAGGAATGCGGAGACCAACAGGAAGATCGGTGGCAGCGTGCGGCTCATATTGTTCAGCATGTCGAGCTCGTGATCGAGCCAGGCGTGCGATATCTGGTCCTTGCGTCCATGGGCGGCGCGCCCGCCATAGCGGTCGAGCAGCGCATCGAGACGCGTCGTCGTCTCGCGCTCCGATGTCCCCGGAAGAAGTTTGAGCGACACGGACGAAAATGCGTTCTTCAGGTCGTAGGCGCTGGCCAGGGCGCGCTCCGACATCCAGACGATGCCGAAGCGGCGACCGTCGGGGATAATGTCGCCTGGACCGACTGCGTAGATATATTCAGGCGAAAGGGCGACTCCGACGATCGTCAGGTCGCGCTTGCGGCCGTTTAGGATTGCCGCGAAGCTTGACCCCAGCGTGAAACGATGCGCTTCGGCAAAGTTTTCGTTGACGACGACCTCATCTTCCCGGCTCGGGTCCGGTGTGCGGCCGACGCGCATGTAAAGCCGGTTGAGCGGCGGCTCGCCGATTTCCGGCAGCGAGATGACCATACCGGTGGCCGGCTCGGAAAAACCCGGTATGTCGAGCAGCGCGAACTTTGCGATGCGTGCATCGACGGCCACCACCCCCGGAATTTCGGCGATCCGGGCGATGAGGGCCTTTGGCGCCCGTCGCACCGTGGCGAAGACATCGCCGAAACCGTAGCGCTCGTAATAGGCGATCCTCGTCTCGTCGAGAGAGCGGTAGGAGCCGACCGCGAGGAGCAGCGTCGCCACCCCGCCGCCAACGACCAGCGCAATGGCCAGCACCTGTGCCCAAAGGCGGACGAGATCGCGAAACAGCTTTATGTCCAGGGCGCGCATGTCTTCACCAGTGCAACTCGGCGACCGCGCGCCGGGCCTCGTTGGTGACGGCTTTGGATATCTGCCCATCGCTGAAGAACAGGACACGATGCGCGACTTCCTGGATGACGGCGTTGTGGGTGATGATCACGGTGGTCGTGCCGAGTTCGGCGTTGACCTTCATCAGCGCATCGATCACCCGAACGCCCGTCCTGGAGTCGAGCGCGCCTGTCGGTTCATCGCAGAGCAGCACCTCCGGACGCTTGGCGATCGCGCGGGCGATGGCGACGCGCTGCTGCTCGCCGCCGGACAGCTGCGCCGGGAAGTGATGCATGCGCGGCTCCAGCCCGACGAGGGCGAGAGCTTCCTCGGGACGCATCGGATCGTCGGAGATCTCGGTGACCAGCGCGACATTCTCGTAGGCCGTCAGGCTGGGGATCAGATTGTAGAACTGGAACACGAAGCCGACGTACCGGCGGCGATAGGATGTCAGTCCCCGGTCATCGAGGTCTGTCAGCCGCAAATCCTTGAAGGAAAGCTCGCCGCTGGTCGCGTGATCGAGCCCGCCCATGATGTTGAGCAGCGTCGATTTCCCGCTGCCCGACGGGCCCAGCATCACCACCACCTCGCCTGCGGAAATGTCGAGATCCACGCCTCGCAGCGCGTGCACCTGCGTCTCGCCCGAGACATAGGTCTTGGTCAGATGCTGAGCGGCAAAAACTCTTTCAGCCATGCTTCTTGAACCTTGCCTCGGCCGCTCCTCAAAACGTGGCTATTGTGCCAGCGACGAAATCTTCGATGAGCCTCGGAATTCGGCCCAGGCGATCTGCTGTGATTGCCTCTGCGGATCGCCTGACCTTCGCGATTGGCAGGCCGTCTCGCGTCGCGACTTTCAACTGAACGAGGGCGGGTCGGGTTACCGGGTCGCCGATCCGGCTCACCAGCATGCACTCGGCAGCCGCGACCTCGGACAGGGCAGCGCAGATCGCCTCGGCGATATCACGCGCCGCGATGTTGTAGATCTTCCCGACATGCGACACCGGGTTCTTGCCCGCGGCCGCTTCAAGGCTCATTGGCCGACAGGGCGTAATCAAGCCATTGACCCTGTTGCCGCGGCCTACCTGGCCGTCATCCCCAGCCTCGGCCGATGTCCCGGTGACGGTGAGGTAGAGCGCGCCCTGGGACGCTCCATCGGCGGCATTGACGTCCACTTCGGACTCTGTGAACCCATGCTGTCGGGCAAGTTCTGCCACGAGTGTCCGAAGCTCGGATCTCTCGGCAAGATAATCGTCGCTGTGAGCGAGATAACGTCCGATCATGGCGCAGGCGACGGTCAGGCGAACCGACCTGCCTTGTCGAACACCCATCACCTTTACATCCTCGCCCCATGCGGGATGTACGCGAATTCGGTCTCTTCCGTTGATGTGCCGTTCGACGTCAAGCACCAGAGTCTCGAGGGCGCTCATCGGCGCGTAGCCAACGCCAATCGAAGTATCATTGGCCAAGGGAGCTTCGGACGTGCGCGAAAACAGCTCCTGCAGGTCCTGCGAGCCGGGTCGAGTCAGCACGTGAAACCGGACGTCGCGTTCCGCATCGAGCGCGTGCAGGTTGGATTTCAGCCAAGACCGGGACCCCTCGATCGCTATCTCTTCGACCGGGATATTTTCGCCGCCGGTTTCCGTCGTGGCCCTACCCGCCAGATAGATGTTTATCGGACTGGTGAGAGAGCCGCCCCCGAAAGCGGGCACGGAGCGACCGCCCAGCAGAAGCGCCTTGTCCACGTTGTGGTGAAGGATGCGATCGAAGCGTCGAGAATACTCCAGGCACAGATTGCGCGAGAATGTTTCAGCAAGGGCATCGCAGATGGTGTCCGGGTGCCCCAATCCCTTACGCTCGACGACTTCGACCGGGTCATCGGGAACGTCATATGCCGTGAGCAGCAGCTCTGGTGTTGACGAGGCTTCAGGGAGCGACATGGCTGCGCATCCGATTACAAGCGGCTGGTCATGACGGCTTGCCTTCACCGGACTGGCCGCTCAATCTGGCAAGGACGCGATCCAGCCGCGGCAGGAATCCGGGGACATGTTTCATGTACGCGCGATACGCATCGCCGAATTCGGCAGCCGCTTCGCGCTCCTCGGCTTGTGCGAGCCTCACATACATGACGACCAGCACCGGGAACATCGCGAGCGTGAGCAGCGTAGGCCACTGAACGAGGAAGCCGAGCATGACCAGGATGAAGCCGACATATTGCGGGTGGCGGACATAGCTGTACGGTCCGCCCGTTGCGAGAGAGCGGTGCTGCTGGGTGTCGTAGAGAACGCGCCACGCAGCCGCGATCAGCCAGAACCCGCCGCCGATCAGGACGAAGCTCAGCAGGTGGAACGGTCCGAAATGCGGATTGACCCGCCAGCCGAACATCATTTCCAGCAAGTGGCCGGCATCGTGCGAGAACCAGTCGATCCCCGGATAGCGGGCCTGCAGCCAGCCGGACAGAAAATAGATGGTGAGCGGAAAGCCGTACATCTCCGCGAACAGCGCGACCAGGAACGCGCTGAAGGCCCCGAACGAACGCCAGTCCCGCCCGGTCTGCGGCTTGAAGAAGCTGTAGGCAAACAGGATGAAGACCGCGGAGTTGACGATCACCAGGCTCCAAAGGCCGTAGGCTTGGGTCTCGGCGCTCATGACGGATTCCTTTCGTCGGACCGGTTGCGGTGGCCGCCGTGTCCGCCATGGCCATGTCCCCCATGCATGAAGAAGTGCATGAAGACGCAGCCTAACGGCAGCAGGTAGAACAGCGCGCCAAGGACATGGGCGCGGTGCTCGGTGAAAAGCAGGAACCCGCCGATCGCAAGGAAGCCGAGCAGGACAAGTCCGGCTCGTGAAGCCAGAAAGGGGCCTTGCGGATGGTCGTGGTCTGAGTGGTCATGTGTCGACATTGCGGGTCTCCTATTCGACGACGAGGCGGCCGCGGAACATGCCCATGGGGCATGAGAATCCGAACTCGCCCGGTTCCTTGGGCATCAGCTCGACGGCGACGGTCTCCCCCGTCGGCAGGTCGGCGCTCTTCTGGAAATCGGGGAAAATCACCTTGTCCGAGCAGGAGGCGGTCTCCTCACGACGGAAGTTCAGCCGGACCGGGCGGCCGCTGCGGACGACGATCGTATCGGGCGTGTAGCCGCCCTTCACGAGGATCATCGCCTCCTGGTAGCCGCCGCTCGTTTCCGCGGCGCGGATGCCCTTCGAACGCTTGAGCCAGAAGAACCAGATGATGAACGCGACCAGGCCGATTCCGGCGACGGTCACTATCCAGCGGTCGGGTGTCATTGGCCTGTCCTCCTCGGTTGAAAGAAGCGCAAACGGTTGGCGTTGGTGACGACGGTCGCCGAACTGAAGGCCATGGCGGCGGCGGCGATCAGGGGCGAGAGCAGAAGCCCGATGAACGGGTAGAGCACGCCCGTCGCGACCGGGATGCCCAGCGCGTTGTAGCCGAAGGCCCCTACGAGGTTCTGCCGGACGTTGCGCATCGTCGCCCGGCTGATCTCGATCGCCGTGACGACGCCCATCAGGCTGCCCCTGATAAGCGTCACGTCGCTCGCCTCGATGGCGACGTCGGTTCCGGTGCCGATGGCGAAGCCGACATCGGCCTGGGCGAGCGCCGGCGCGTCGTTGACGCCGTCGCCGACCATCCCGACAGACTTGCCCTCGAGCTGCAGCTTCTGCACCTCGTGCGCCTTGTCGTCCGGAAGCACTTCCGCCAGCACCCGATCGATGCCGACTTCGCGGGCGATCGCCCGACCTGTGCGCTCGTTGTCGCCGGTCAGCATCACGACCTCGATGCCCAATCCTTTCAGGATTTCGATCGCCGCCCTGGAGTCCGGCTTCACGGTGTCGGCGACCGCGATCAGCCCGGCCGCCTGCCCGTCGACCGCAACGTACATCGGCGTCTTGCCTTCGTTGGCGAGACGCTCCCATTGCGGCAGCAGCGCGTCCGCGGGAACACCCCGGTCGCGCATGAGCTTGGCGTTGCCGAACAGCACGTCATGGCCGTCGATCCGACCACCGACGCCGTGACCCGGGATGGCCGCGAAACCTTCAGCGTCGACCAGCTCGATCTTGCGCGCCTCGGCGCCCTTGACGATGGCCGAGGCCAGCGGGTGCTCGGAGCCGCGCTCAAGGGACGCGGTGAGCCGCAGCACGGCGCTCTCTTCGTGGCCCGGCGTGACGACGACGTCGGTCAGCGCCGGTTCGCCCCTGGTGATCGTGCCCGTCTTGTCGAGGATGATCGCGTCGAGTTTTTCGGCCGCCTGCAGCGCGTCGCCGGAGCGGATCAGGATGCCGTTTTCAGCTCCCTTGCCGATGCCGACCGTGAGCGAGGTCGGCGTCGCAAGGCCGAGGGCGCAGGGACAGGCGATGATCAGCGTGGTGACCAGGATGACCGTGGCATAGATCAGCCGCGGTTCGGGCCCGAAATCGTACCAGACCACGGCCGCCAGGATCGCCACGATCATGACCGCCGGCACGAAGTAGCCCGACACGGTATCGACCACGCGCTGGATCGGCGCCTTCGACCCCTGCGCGTCCTTCACCATGCGGATGATGCTTGCGAGGGCGGTATCCTTGCCGACCTTCGTCGCGGCGAAGCGGAAGCTGCCTGTCTTGTTGAGCGTGCCGCCGATGACCTCGTCGCCGACCTGCTTTTCGACCGGCATGGATTCGCCCGTGATCATCGACTCGTCGACAGCGCTCGATCCCGCACTCACCTTGCCATCGACCGGGATTTTTTCACCCGGACGGACGATCACCGTGTCGCTGACCAGCACTTCCTCCACGGGCAGGTCGATTTCCTTGCCGTTGCGCGCGACTCTTGCCGTCTTCGCCTGCAGCCCGATCAACTTCTTGATCGCCTGTGAGGTCCTGCCCTTTGCCTTGATCTCCAGGGCGAGACCCAGCACGACGAGCGCGACGACGACGTCGGTCACGTCCCAGAAGACTTCGGCCAGCGCCATGTCGGGAAAGATCCCTGGCCATGCGACCGCCACGACCGAATAGAGGAACGCCGCCGTGATGCCGATCGCGATCAGCGTGTGCATGTTGGCCGCGCGGTGCTTCAGCGCGTCCCACATGCCTACGAAGAACTGGGATCCCGACCAGAGCAGGACGGGCAGGCTCAGCACGCCGAGCAGCGCCCAAACCATCCGACGCGTGCCGCTGCCCATGGGCATCCAATCTCGCAGTCCCGGAATGAAATCGGGGTAGCTGAGCGCCATTACCGGGAGGGAGATGACGGCGGCGAGCCAGAACCTGCGCATCAGGCCGCGATACTCCTGTTCGTTCGCTGCCTCGGCCGGGTCCAGCGTCGCGTCCGCCGGCTTGATTTTCGGCTCGGCCACACGATAGCCGGAGGACTCGATCGACTGCCTCAACTCCTGGAAATCGGTCCGTTCCGGCTGATACTCTATGTCGACAGCGTTGGGTGCGAGGCTGGCGCGGGCGGCGATCACGCCAGGGGTCATCTTCAGCGCCAGCTCGACACGTATGGCGCATGAGGTGCAATGCATGTTCTTGATGGGAATGCGCATCGTTGCCGTACCGGCGGCGTAGCCGACGGAGCGGATGGTGCGCAGGATTTCCGCGACCTTCGCCTGGGCTGGGTCATAGTCGACCTTCGCCGTCTGCGTGGCGAGATTGACCGAGGCGGCCTGCACCCCTTTGACCGCGCGAATAGCCGTCTCGATGGCCGGCGGGCAGTGGGCGCAGGTCATTCCTCCAATGCGCAGGGTGAGCGACTCGCGCCCGTTAGCCAGGCCACCTGGAGGGGGGTGGATTGTGGTTTCTGTCCGAATGTTCATGATTTTTCTCCTCGAAAGGCGTTCCTGACCGGGAGCCGGCGTTGGCCCAGCACAAAGAGCGACCCGGTCGGCAAGCGTGAGGTTTGCCCGCCGAGCAGGTTGTCAGGGAGCGGAACGAGGAGGCCGAAAAGCTTCGTCAGGCTTTGTCAGCGAGAAGCTTGATTGGACGAGGAAAGCCGGGGCATCGGGCTCCGTTACAAAGCCAATTCCTGGCGTTGCCGCCAGAATGGCCGCCGAACCGAAACAGTGCCCGCCCGCGCACAGGCCGCAATTGGCATGGACCGCGCCGTCGTGACAGCCGGGTTCGGCAAATACCGCCAGAACGCTCGTCGTAAAGGCCGCCCGATCGGCTTTGTACTCGGCAATTGATGAAACGACCTTGACTGACGAAACACCTTGCAAGGCACCGAACTCATGCCCTTGCGCCTGACCCGAAGGCGTCAGCGACAGGAAAAGAGCAAGCCCAAGCGCAAGCATGATCGCTCCGAAAGCACCGCTTGCGGTCCGATGGTCTCGCTGCCAGATCTGACAATATCGCCCAAGCACAGCACGGCTTCCAAGCTCTTCACATCCTTCATGATCGCCGGCTTAGTCAAAATGCGCTTTGATGTGCGTCAAATCCGTTCCAGGCAAGGCCCCGCACCACGCAGGCACCCCGACCGGGTGGCCGCACGTCGAACCTCTGCCCAACTTGGCAGGGCCCGGCCTTTTAACATCCGGTCCGATCCAGCTTCGTCGGGTCACTATAGGTGCTGGTATTTGAAGTTGACCCGCACGGGAGATTCGTGCCCGGGCACTGTTATGTCGAGCTTGATGTCGTATCGGTCGCTGCCTCGCAGTTCGACGAAATTGCCGTACGTGACGGTCCCTGCGATCAGCATCGGCTCCAGCGCGACGTTCTGCGCACCGACCTGAGCAAGCCCGGATATGTTCGCCCTCACTCGCGCGTTCTCGATCCGCGCGCCGGTCTTCGCATCGAAGATCGCGACCACAATATGATACTGATGCGCACCCGAAGGCGCGCCCCCGTGCATGGCACCTTCAACGTGCCACTCTTGGTGACCTCCGACGATGGCGGCCGGCAGGACGCCGAAATAGACGCCAATTCCCTGAACAGCCTGGAAGTTCTCGTCAGCCCAAGCAGCTCGCCCGGTGGCCAAGACTGAAACAATCAGGCCGATCAAAAGCGCAAGGGAACGTTGCCGCCATCCGAATCTGCTTTTCAGAGCCGGCACCTGTCGAGCAATCCACTTCGTATCCGAGGTTCGCCTTTTGTCCAACATGGTCTTTCTCCCGCTTACGTTCGAGCGCTCCTCTCAGGGCGCGCTTCTGACTTCCCATCAGCGTGCGACGACGAATGCTGGTCCAGAATAGGGGCGCTCGAGGCGCCAACCGATGGACGCTCATAAAGCTGTCCAGGACCGAGCTCGTTCAGCCAACCGCCAGCGAACCCGGCACGGCGCAACCCAGTCACGATGTGCGGGCAACCGCGCATCAGGCGCCACAACAGGCCAGTCAGATGGTTCTCGATCATCAGCACGATGGGGCCCTGGTTGATGCCGAAATGCCAGGGCGACACCCACCAACCGTAGGGGTTACCGGGCCCCCCTGGATGAGTGGGATTGAAGGCGGCCTTGAAGCCGTATCGATTGAACTGCTTAAGCTTGGCCTGGTGGATACAGAAGTGGATCGCCTGCAGGACGATTTCAGGAGCGAATGGCAATGAGGCGACGACTGCCCAGGGCGCGAGCGTGCCGTCATCCGGTCCGTAGGGGACGCCGCGCCCGACATAGTCGTAGAACTCCCGCTGGATGCCGTTCAGCTTGAGCGTGGCGGGGCCTGGTCCTTCGCTTGCCGTGATGCCCCAACAGCACTCTCGGTAACCGTCGAACCTGCGCGGGTTCATGATGGCATAGCATTGCTGGAGGTAGGTCGCTCGGCGGCTGTTCTCGAAATAGTCGATGCCCTTTTCCCGCATGAAGGCATCCTGGATCCCGCGAAAGTCGATCCAGACATGCGAGAGCTGATGCGTGAACAGCGGCCCAGCGTACAGATAGTCGTAGCCGTAGCAGCTCTCCCAGCGATAGGTCGAAGTCCAGGCGGCGTAGCTGCTTTCGGGAAGCGGAAAGGTCGGCGAGCCGAGTGCCAGAACGTAGAGCAGGAGGGCCTCGTCGTAGCCTTCCCAGCGATATTTGATGAACCCGTTTTCCGGGGTCCAGCCGTGCGTCACTGTCGCGCCCTGGTCTTGCGCCCACTGCCAATCGGCACGGCGATAGAGCGCGTCGGCGAGCGTGCGCAGTTCCCTCTCGTCGGCTGCATCCGCATCGAAATAGGCGGCCGCCGACAGGGCGCCGGCCAGCAACAGCGCGCTGTCAATCGTCGACAGCTCACATTGCCAGGCTCGCTGTCCCGTCTGCATGTCGAGGAAATGATAATAAAAGCCACGGTGCCCGGTGGCGTCCGGCTCCGGTCCGTGCGGGCTTGCCCAGAAGAAGCGCAGCGTGGCCAGCGTTCGTGCCACCGCAGCTTGACGCGCTATGAACCCGCGCTCGACGGCGACGGGATAGCAGGCGAGAGCGAGGCCCGTCGCAGCGATGCTTGCCGGCCAATTCGCAGCAGTCTTGTCGCGGATGAGGCCATTGGCAGGATTCACCTCGTCCAGGAAGTAGTCGAACGTCTCCCGCTGAAGCTGCAGCAGCTCTTCCGTGCCAATGCTCCGCTTCATCTTCATGGCCTCACCAGGAGATCTCGTCTTGGTCGCGTGGGGCCGTCGCGGTCTGCCTCAACGGCCCCTCCGAGCTCACATCATGCCCATCGGCGCCGGCATGAGCAGCTTGTCGGCCACCGCCTTTTGCGCTTCGCTCAACGTTGCGTAAAAGGGCTCCATTGCCGCTTTCAACTGGCGCAGGCCTTCGAGCCGTGCAGAGAGCATCTGCTCGACTTGATCGATCCTCTTCAGAGGCGTCATCGCGGCAGAGCCAGCGGACATCATCGCGCCGCCCATCCCGGCCATCGCCTCTTTTGCGAGCTTGGCATTGGCACGCATTGCATCGGCCACAGCCTTCCATTGCGGCTGTTGCGCATCGGTCAGCTTGAGCTCGGCCTGCAGGAACGCGATGCGCCCTTCGACGTGGTCCGGAGACATCATCTGTTCAGCCGATCCGTCCTTCGCAGACATCATGCCCATCATCATCCGCATCATCTCGCCGGACATCATCCCGCCCTGGGGCATCATTCCACCCTGCGGCATCATCCCACCCTGCGGCATCATTCCACCCTGCGGCATCATCCCGCCCTGGGACATCATTCCACCCTGCGGCATCATCCCGCCTTGGGGCATCGTTCCGCCCTGGGGCATCATTCCACCCTGGGACATCATCCCACCCTGCGGCATCATCCCGCCTTGGGGCATCGTTCCGCCTTGGGGCGTCATCCCGCCTTGGGGCATCATCCCACCTTGGGGCATCATCCCACCCTGCGGCATCATCCCGCACATCATTCCACCCTGCGGCATCATTCCGCCCTGAGGCATCATGCCGGCCTGGGGCATCATTCCGCCCTGCGGCATCGTTCCGCCCTGTGGCGTCGCGCCGCCCTGGGGCATCGTCCCGGCGCTGTCGCCGGACACCGGGGCCGGCGCAGCGGCAGGCGCGGTTCCCGCACTGCCAGGGGGATGGTGGGCGTCGTTGGCGAAGGCCGCAGATGAGAAGAGCATGGCTGCGGCGAGGACGGTTTTGCTTAGCATTTTCATTGTCTGGTTCTCCTGGATTTCGGGTTCAGGGTTCCGCGCCAGTCACCCGGCGCTGCCAAGAGTCGGCTGCGGCACCTGGAACGTGATCCCGTTTGGCCCCTTGCCGACTGCATAGGACTTCACGACCGACTGATCCTTGACCGAGATCAGTGACACGGTGCCGTAGGCGATGTTGGTCACGAAGACGAAAGCGGCGCGGGTCGGCAAGCGTGAGATTTGCCTGCCGAACAGGTCGTCAGAGAACGGAACGAGGAGGTCGAAAGGTCTCGTCAGGCTTTGTCAGCGCGGCGCCTGATTGGTCGATGAAAACTGGGGCGCAGCGCACCGGTACAAGGCCGATGTCCGAAGCAGCCGCAAGAACCGCAGCCGAACAAGCGAAACAATGCCCACTCACGCACAAACCGCAATTGGCGTGGGCTGCGCCGTCATGACAACCTGAATCATCCGGAGCGGATGCGAACAGGACGGTCGCCATCGATGTCGCCTGATCGGCTTTGCAGTCGCCAATTGATGGAACGACCTTGGCTAGCGAAACGCCCTGTGAAGCGCTGAACTCGTGCGCCTGGGCTGAAGGCGTCAGCAACAGGAAAAGGGCAAGCCCGAACGCAAGCATGATCGCACCGAAGGTACCGCTTGCGGTCCGATCGTCTCGCTGCCAGATCTGACAAGATCGTCCAAGCACAGCACGGCTTCCAGGCTCGTCACATTCCGCAGGATCGCCTGCTCGGTCCAAATGCGCTTTGACGTGCGTCAAATCCGATCGACTCCAGCTCAAGGGCACCTCCAAGGCAACCTCAAAAACACGCGCGTCCGATTTGTGCGGCATCGCTGGAGGCACGGACCGATATCGACAAGGCAGTATCAGCCGAAATTCGCATCGTTCAGCCAGCCGCCCTTGAAGCGAAGAGAGCCACATTAAACCCCGCTGATGTGTTATGTATTTCATGGAAGGGGCGTCCCCCGCGTGAAATGCGACTGGAACGAGCAGGCAAAGCCGCAACTTGATTGAGAGTGCGCGCGATGAGGTTCTGGGCAGCTGTTGTTGGTTTGTTTTTCCTGGTTGCAGGCAATCTGCTGGAGGCACCCGCCCTTGCCGCCGGCGGCAACCGGGTCGCCCTGGTCATCGGCAACAGCAAATATGTCTACGCGCCGGCGCTTCCCAATCCTGCCGGCGACGCGCGCCTGATGGCCGAAGTCCTGCGCAAGGCGGGGTTCAACGTCATCGAAGGCGTCGACCTCGACTACGCCGGAATGCGTGACCGGCTGAACAAGTTCACCGAAGCCTCGTACGAGGCGGATACGGCGCTGATCTACTACGCCGGCCACGGCATGCAGGTGAACGGCAAGAACTACCTGATCCCGGTCGATGCCGAGCTTACGGCTCCGGCGCATCTCAAGACCCGCACCATCCAGATCGACGAGTTGCTCGACGCTCTCCCGCCGGACCCCGCCGTCGGCATCGTCATCCTGGACGCCTGCCGCGACAATCCTTTGGCAAGGACACTCGCGGCTTCCTTGCCGAAGAGCCGCTCGACCACCGCGCCGGGCCTGGCGCCCATCGATGTCAGCGGCTCGGACGTTGGCACCGGCGGCGTGCTGATCGCCTTTGCGACCGATCCCGGTTCCGTGTCCTATGACGGCAACGGCGCCAACAGCCCTTACACGACCTCGCTGGCCAGGCATCTGGCCGAGCCGGGCGTGGAGATCCAGAGCGCGTTGACCCGCGTTCGCGGCGAGGTGACGGCCGAGACCGATGGGCGCCAGCGGCCCTGGCACAATGCCTCGCTCGGCCGCGAGGTCTTTATCGGTCCGCAAACGCCGCCACCCGCCGCCCCGGCTCCGCAGCCGTCCGCCACCGAGACTCCGGCCCAACCCGCAGGCACCGACGCGCGCGGATGGGAAATCGAGCAGCGCGTGTGGGACGAGGCCTCCAAGCGCAACACGCTGGCGCATTACGAAGCCTATCTGCAGCAATTCCCCAAGGGGGCGTTCGCCGATCTCGCCCGTCTCAACATCGATCAGCTCAAGAAGTCGCCGGTCACTGTCGGCAATGCACCGACTGTTGTCGCCAATACCGAGAGCGCCGCGTCGCGATCCGCCACGGCGGCGGCACCGGCCGCGGCCGCCAATCCCGAAACCGACACCGGGACCGAACTGACGGAAAGCGCGATCGGGCTCGATCGTCAGGAAAAGATCGACCTGCAGGAAAGGCTGCTGGCGATCGGTTACGACCTGGACGAAGCCGACGGCGACTTCGGCCTCAAGACGCGCCGCGCCATCGGCCAATGGCAGGAAGAGAACAAGCTGCCCCCGACCACCTTTCTTACCTCAAAGCAATATGCCCGCCTGAAACTCGATACGGACGATGCCCTGAAGAGCTACCGAGCCCAGCGGGCGTCGGAAGCGGAAGCTAGAAAACAGGAAAGCGCCGCACCGCAAAAGACCGAGAAACCGCAGCCGGTCGTCCGTGCGAAGCCGAGACGCGACCGGCAGCGCGAAGCAGCCAATCCAAGACCGGCGCCGAAATCGAAGGCGGCGGGACGAAAGTCCGGGTTCCGCACCTGCAGCGGCATTGACGGCACATTCGAGGTTCCGGCATCCCAGAGATGTCCGTTGAGCGGTTACGCGCATTATTGAATGTTGTCGATGGGACGAAAAGGTGTTTTGTCCGGGGTCAGGCGTTCGCCGACGTCAGGAATCAGCTTCTCGCCCAATCCTCGTGCCCGTGACGCACTCGGACAATGAGGATGTCGCCGTCTCCCTCGATCCGGTAAACGACTAGATGGGCCTTGAACGGATGGATTCGCATCGGCGGTGATAACTCAAGTCGCTCCCGCGCGATGCGCGGATTGGCGACGATCAGATCGAAGATCGCGAACAACTCGTCATGATATTGTCTGGCTTGCACGGGGCCAGACACGCGGACACCCTGCTCGGCAATGCCGATAATGTCCTCTTCCGCCGCTATCGATAGGCGGAAACCCATTATCGCTTGCCGCGTGGCGCCTCTGCCCGGTTGACCGCCTCTGCGAAAAGCTCGTCCTTGGAGCGCCTGCCGATACCGCTCTTCAGGCCGTCATCGACAAAGCTCTGCATGGCCGCAATCTTGTCGTTGCGCTCCTGATCTTTGCGGATCAGATCACGCACGTAATCGCTCGCATTGGCGTAACGCCCCGTTTCAGTCTGCGCCTCCACCCACGCCTTCATGGGATCGGGCAAGGATACGTTCATCGTCGCCATATCGGCCTCCATATAATGTCCAGTGTATGGCATATTTTGACAAAGTTTGTCAAATGTTCGCCCCTGCCGTCGCACACCGCGTCATGCGCCACCCTGGGTGTACCTGAAGAGTTACCTGTGGATTCAGCTCACATCTCGCCGAACTCCCTGCGCTTGGCCTCGCCGACGCCGTTCACCTCGGCGAAGGATCGAGGTTGATCGGCCCGAATCGACGTCCGGCCGGCCGTGCGCTGGCCTGCCGCTCCTTGGGCCGCAGCGCTCATTCCGTCATTAGTAACCGTCGGCGACCAAGTCCGACCGAGCGAAAAGCGACCCTATCAACTTCAATTAACGACACCATCAGTGACACCAATTGACAGTCGTCGATTTTCATGACACAAACAGTGCCATCAATTAGGAGCACCCGCGTGTCGCAAGTCCGCACCTACAACAGCCCCATGCGCGAAGAGAAAGCGCGTGAAACGCATGAGGATATCCTCTGCGCCCTGTTTGAGCTCATGGATTCGGCCACCGCCGCCGACGAGATCAGCATGGAGGCGATCGCCCGGAAGGCTGGCGTGCAGCGCCGCACGGTGTTCCGCCACTTCGCCACCAAGGACGACCTGCTGGCTGCCTTTTGGCCCTGGTTGAATGCCCGGATCAGAGCCTCTACGACCCCAAGGACCCCTGAGGACGTTGTCGACGGTCCCCGCCAGGCCTTCCCGCGGTTTGATATGCACGACGCTGCGATCCGCTCGTCGCTCCATTCGCGGACCGGCCGTGAGATGCGCATGGGCACGGTGGCAAGCCGCCGCGCCAATTTCAGGCGCGCGCTGGCTCCCGCCATTTCCTCTCTTCAGCCCGCCGAGGCCGAGAAGGTCGAGGCGCTGGCTCATCTGCTCTTCTCGGCCTCCGCATGGGAGATCCTGAAGGACTATGGCGGTCTCACCGGCGCCCAGGCCGGCGAGACCGCATCCTGGGCACTCGAGGTGATCCTGTCCGCGGTCACCCCGGGTCATTCACCGGCGGAAGTCACCAACCAAAGAGACAAGCCATGAACTTCAACGTCACCACTCCCGAGGCCGCCCAGACGCTCTGGGTCGTCGCCGACCGCATCCGCCTGCTCGGCGGCATCGTGGGTTCCAGCCTTGAACTTATCGAGGTCGAGGTCCCGCCAGGTTCCGGCACTCCGCCGCACAGCCACGCCTCGCCCGAATTGTTCTATGTGCTGGAAGGCGCGCTCACCGTCCGTCACTTTGGCGCCGGCGGCCCGCCCGAAGTGACCGTCGCAGGTCCCGGTACCTCGGTGCGCATCGGCCCGAGGGCGCCGCACAATTACTCCAACGACAGCGGCCGCCCGGTGCGGATGCTGGTGCTCGTCGAGCCGTCCATGATCGCTTTCTTCCGCGACATCGGCACCGCCGAGCCGCAGGCCCAGCCCGACTTCGCCCGCATCGGCGCAGCCATGCAGCGCCACGGGATCGAGGCGCTGCCCGTAGCGGCCTGAACTGTCGCCGGGGTCCACCTGCAGGGGAGAGCAAGGTGCTTCCCTGCAGGCGGCAACGTCTCAGCGGCGAATGGTAACGAGCTAAGCGCCCGCCTGATGCGCCGCGATCGCGCTCAAGAAAATCTCGCCGAATTCCCTGAGCTTGGCCTCGCCGACGCCGTTCACCTCGGCGAAGGCGTCGAGGTCGCGTGGGCGGCGCTCGGCCATGTCGATCAGCGTGCGGTCGGAGAAGACGACATAGGCCGGCACCTGGCGTTCCTTGGCGAGGCGCAGCCGCAGCGCCTTGAGCGCGGCGAGGAGCGCGGCGTCCAGATCGTCCGTGCCGGCGGCAGCCTGGGCTGAACGCGCCTTGTTGCGCAAGGAACGGTGCCGCGTCTCGACGCGATACTCGAACGCGGTTTCGCCGCGGCCGAGCGCGCGGCCGCTTTCCGAAATGGCAAGGCCGCCATAGCCGTCCGGATCCGGCATCAGAAACCCGCCCGCCACGAGTTGACGGATCAGCGACAGCCACGCAGGTCTCTTGTGCGCCGCGCCGGTGCCGAAGCTGGCAAGCCTTTGATGGCCCCTGGCCAGCACTTTCTCGGTCTCGTGGCCGAGCAGGACATCGATGACATGGGCGGCGCCGAACCGCTCGCCGGTTTGCGCGACGGCCGAAAGGATGATGCGCGCTTCGGCACTGCCGTCCGCGCGCGGCGCCTGGCTGAGGCAGTTGTCGCAATTACCGCAAGGCTGCGCTTCCTCGCCGAAATAGCCAAGCAGCACCTGGCGGCGGCACTGCGCCGTCTCGCAATAGCCGATCAGGGTGTCCAGCCGGCCGTGCGAGCGCCGCTTGTGCTCGGACGAGGCATCCTCGTCGTCGATGAACAGGCGGCGCGTGCGGATGTCGCCGAGGCCGTACAGCATATGCGCCTCCGCCGACCGCCCGTCGCGGCCGGCGCGGCCGATCTCCTGGTAATAGGCCTCGAGGCTCGCCGGCAGGTCGGTGTGGAACACATAGGCCACGTCCGGCTTGTCGATGCCCATGCCGAAGGCGATGGTCGCCACCATGACGACGCCCGACAGCGTCATGAAGGCGTTCTGGTTCGCTTCCCGCGCCTCCTTGCTCATGCCGGCATGATAGGCGAGCGCCGTGACGCTGTTCTTTTCGAGGAAGGCCGCCATCTCCTCCGTCTTCCGGCGCGACAGGCAGTAGACGATGCCGCTGCGCCCGGGATGGCGCTCGACGAAGCGCAGCAGCTGGCGCTTGCTGTCCTGCTTCGGCTCGATGGCGAGTTTGATGTTCGGCCGGTCGAAGCCCAGCACCAGCGTGTCGACGCGGTCGGCGAACAGCCGCGCCGAAATGTCGGTGCGCGTCGTCTCGTCCGCGGTCGCCGTCAGCGCGATGATCGGCACTTTCGGAAAGATGTCGCGCAACTGCGCGAGATCCTCATATTCGCGCCGGAACGCCGGCCCCCATTGCGAGATGCAATGCGCCTCGTCGACGGCGATCAGGCGGATATCGAGCCTGGCGAGCGCGTCGAGCATCCGGTCGGTCATCAGCCGCTCCGGCGCGAGATAGAGCAGCCGCGTCTGGCCCGACGCGACCCGGCGCCACGCCGCGACATTGGCATCGCGGTCGAGCGAGGAATTGATCGTGTCGGCGGCGACGCCGGCGAGCCGCAGCGCCGAGACCTGGTCCTGCATCAGCGCCACCAGCGGCGAGACGACGATGGTGAGCCCGCCCAAGACAAGCGCCGGAACCTGATAGCAGAGCGACTTGCCGGCGCCGGTCGGCATCACGGCCAGCACGTGGCGTCCCGCCAGCAGCGCCTCCATCACGTCGGCCTGCCCGGGGCGAAAATCGTCGAAGCCGAACACGTCCTGCAGCACTCGCCGCTTCGGATCGCGTCCCTCCGCCGGAATGCCAGCTATCGATGTCCGCATTGAGAGTGATTCCCGGATTTCGGCTGAGGCCGCTTCTTAGAGTGACGATCACAGGAAGGCTATCCAGGTAGACCGAGGGGTGCCGGTACGCTGCCCTCGAGCATCCTATCAAGCCCGGATCAGGCCGCGTTCGGCAACGGACGCGCGCGCTCGATCCTCTCACGCTCCTTCGGGTTGTGCATCGCCTCCCACAGATCACTGCGCCGCTGCACATTGAGCCAGAACTCGGGGCTGTTGCCGAACACACGCGCAAGGATAAGCGCGGTCGGCGCCGTGACGTTGCGACGATTGTTGCAGAGCTCATTGACATGCTTGCGTTGCACGCCCATTGCCTCGGCCAAGGCGGCTTGCGTGAGACCCATCGGCCGCATGAACTCCTCCACCAGGATCTCGCCGATCCTCACCGGTCTGCGCTTGGTCGTCAGCATAATCCACCTATCTGTAGCTATGGTCGTCAAGATAGACGCCCGACGCTTCACCGCGGCGACCGTCCCACCGGAATACCAGCCGCCATTGCTTGTTGACGCGGATCGAATGGAACCCTTCGAGGTTGCCGCGCAATTTCTCGAAATGATTACTGGGCGGCACGCGCAAATCCAGATCGGTCGTCGCATCATCGATCATCTGGAGCTTGCGGAACAGCCGCAGTTCGAGATCGGGCGGGATATTCCTTGAGCGCACGTCGTCAACGAAGAAGGCTCGCAACCACTCGTCCCGAAAGCCAGCGATCATCCTTCACCCTTAGTGGGCGATAGTACCACTCTATGGTATAATTGCAAACAAGCGTCGCCGCCATCCGCATTGCCTTTCCACGCAAAGGATGGCTTCCTGTCCGGCCTGCAGCGGAGGAACCCGGCAATGATCGATTTGGCCACATTGGCGACCTATGTCGCGATCGTGCTTGGCTTCGTCTTTATTCCGGGGCCTGCCACGCTGCTTACCGTGGCGCGGGCGACCAGCTCGGGAACCAAGGTCGGCATCGCCACCGGCGCCGGCGTCGCGGCGGGCGACGTCGTCCACACCGTCATGGCGATCTTCGGCATCTCGGCCATCATCGCCACCTCGGCGATGCTGTTTTCCATCATCAAATATATCGGCGCGGCCTATCTCGTTTACCTCGGCATCCGCGCCATCCTCGAGAAGGCGCCGGTCGATCTCGCCGGGAGCGTCTTGGCCGTGCCGGCGGGCAAGGCGTTCCGGCAGGCCGTATTGACCGAGGTGCTGAACCCGAAGACGGCGTTGTTCTTCCTTGCCTTCCTGCCCCAGTTCATGCGCCCCGAAAACGGATCGGTCGTGCTTCAACTGGCGATCCTTGGCGCCGTCTTTGTTCTGCTCGGCCTCTTCAGCACCGTGGTCTTCGCCGTCTCGGCCGGAGGTCTGGGCTCTTTCCTGCGCCGCAAGCCGGCCGTGCTGAGGTGGCAGGGCAAGGTGGTCGGCGGCATCTACTGCGCGCTCGGCGTGAGGCTTGCGCTGCAGCAGCGCTGAGCCCCGCATTCGCCAAAGTGACGAAGCATTAGATCCGTAGCTGGTTCCACAGGTCCGCGATCGATCTTCGCAAACCTGCGGCCTTCGGTTCGCCGGGCCGGATTTCGGCCAGCGCTATGCCGCTTTCGCCGGCGACAGCATAGAGCAGCCATGTCCGGCCATTCTCCTCGAAAATCGCCGGATCGCGGAGCGCATTCTGCCTGCCCCTAGCCGCGCCCCTGCGGCCGCGGCTAACTGGAAGATCCGCGCCTTCGTCGTCCGTCTCCGGCCTCAGCAATTCGGTCTTGCCGCGCACTTTCCAGCGCTGCCAGTCACTGGAAAGATCCATGCTGCCGTAAACGATGCGCTCGGGGGCGTCGTCCTTGCGCGTATAATAGACGATCAGCGACCGGCCGCTTTTCTGCGCCGCGACGTGCCTGGGCCTTGCCCACCGTGAGCCGGGCAAAACGACCGGTCCCTCTTCGAAACCGGACAGACCGTCGCTCGATCGGCGGAGCCTCACATTGCCCGTGCCGAAGAGCCCATACCACCAGCCGTCATGGCGAAAGATCCGAGCGTAGAATGGTCCGAGCGGCTCGGCATTGGGCCTGAAACGCAGACCGTCGGCGGAGGTGGCCGCAAAGGTCGTCTGGCCCTGGCCATTCAAGGCCGGACCATGGAAATACATGACGATTCGCTGATTCCGCTCATCGACATGCACGTCGGGAGACGCGATGTGCCCCTGGAGGAATGGGCACTCGGCGAGCGACAGCACGCCCCCTGGATGGATCCGCCAGGGACCCTCTATCGCATCGGAATAGGCAAGCCGGATATAGCTGCCATGATGATGCGCGAAATAGAGATGATAGGCCCCGAGCCGGCCCTTCGCCCAATCGGGCATCCTGACCAGCGAAGGACCGTTTATGTTGGCGCCGTCGTCGCCGGGCAGCATGCCGGGTGTGATCAAAGGTCCGTGCCGCTTGGCGAGAAGGCCAACCGTTGCCGTCATCCGCGGGCCCAGTCCGGCATATCGTAGCCGAACTCGTCGCAGAACTCCTTCAGGCGCGCGAGAAAGGCCGGCGGCAGGGCGCGCAGATAGGTCCGGAACTCTTCGTTTCGCTCCCATTTCTGCAGCGAGGTTGCGCGTATCGGGTTGCCGGGATCCTCGCTGAACCGGATGCGCGGTTTGAGGTCGAATGCCCTCGCGATCCGCTCCTGCATGGCATCCGGCTGAGCGATCATGTCTTCATAACGGATATAGGTGATCGCGCGGCGGGGCTGGGTCTTCCTCAGCCGCAGCAAGGCATCATATTCCGCCAGCCAGCGTTCGGGCGTGACGTGGAACCGGCGCTGCGCCCTGCTCTCCGGATGCGAGCTTGTAAGCACGTCAAGCGGATGGCGAACGCAATAGATCAGGCCAACGGCGCTTGGCAATTTAGCCAGGTGCACATGGCCCCGCTCGGTGCGCTTGACGACAAGGTTGGCTTCCGGGCGGTCCAGCATGTCCAACTGGGTGTATTTCGCTTCGGCCCGATGGACGAAAGTGTCTTCGAAACATCCCATCAGGCGCTGCGTAAGCGTCGTTCCGCTGCGCGCGCAGCCGGCGATGAATATCTTGTTGTAGCGCGCCGTGTCCGCCTCTACCCAAACCCGCCACAGCCGCTTCAAATCCAGCGCAAGGCGCCGGACCTCCCTGACCGGTCGCCTGGTGGCCTCGCGTAAAAGGGCTTCTGATTTTCGTACGACGTCCATTCCAGACTTTCTCTCCCGCCGGCTTTGCTCATCCGCCGAATGACGATCTGCGGCCCATCGTTTCTTTGGCCGATATGCCGGCACAGTTCCAGTCTTCTTCGTTAAACCTATCTTCACTATGTTGCGGCACCGTTATCGTCCTGCGGCAATGTTTGAGTACCGCGGCGGCGCCACAAGCGCCCAGGCAACAAACCCGCGCCTCACGGCGCGGGTTTTCCTTTTGGACCATAGGAAGGACCTAGAGGAAGTCGGCCCTATAGGGTGCAAAACTGTCGACCAGCCGCCCCGCTTCCAGCGCCTTGACGCCATGCACAAGGTTCGACGGAACGATGAAGCTGCTCCCCGCTTCCAGGATTTCCGAGCGGCCATCGATGGTGACTTCGAAACGGCCTTCGGCGACATAGCTTGCCTGGACATGCGGATGCGAGTGCAGCGCGCCGACGCCGCCCTTGTCGAAGGCGAACTCGACCAGCATCAGTTCGTCGGTATGCACCAGCACGCGCCGCCTGTTGCCGTCCGGCGTCGGTATCCGGGTCTTCTCGTCGGCATGAGAAAAGATATCGGTCATCGCGAGCTTCCGTCCAGAAATTGAAATGGTCATCGCGCCAGCCAGCCGCCATCCACCGGCATCACCGCGCCATGCATGTAATCCGACGCCGGCGCCAGCAGGAAAACGGCGGCATCGCCGATATCGCCGGGCAGGCCCCAGCGCGCCGCGGGAATGCGCCCGAGGATGGCGGCGCTGCGGTCGGGATCGGCGCGCAGGGCTTCGGTGTTGTTGGTCTCGATATAGCCCGGCGCGATGCCGTTGACGTTGATGCCTTTCGACGCCCATTCGCAGGCAAGCAGCCTGGTCAGTCCGAGCACGCCATGTTTCGAGGCCGTGTAGGAAGCGACGCGGATGCCGCCCTGAAAACTCAGCACCGAGGCGATGTTGACGATCTTGCCGCGTCGCCCGGGTTGCGCAAGCACCCGCCTGGCAAAACTCTGGCTAAGTCGAAAGACCGTTTTCAGGTTGATGTCCATCACCTCGTCCCAGTCCGCCTCGGTCAGCTCGACCGCGTCGGCGCGTCGGATGATGCCTGCATTGTTGACAAGGCCGTCGAGCGGCCCGATTTCGTCCCAGACCCGGTCGAGCATGTCGGCCGCCTTGGCGGGATCGCCGAGATCGGTGGCCACAGCTTCGAACCGTCCCTTGACAGCCGCGACCTTCTGCGCCGTCTCATCCATCGCCGAGCGGCCGACGCCTATCACGGCGGCGCCGGCGCGCGCGACCGACACGGCGATGCCCTGGCCGATGCCGGTGTTGGCGCCGGTGACGAGGATGCGTTTTCCCGCGAGGCTGAAGGCAGAAAGATCGCTCACCTGAGCTGATCCATCGTCACCTGGTCGACGTCGGTATAGTCGACATTGTCGCCGGCCATGGCCCAGATGAAGGCATAGTTCGAGGTGCCGGCTCCAGAATGGATCGACCAGCCCGGCGACAGCACCGCCTCTTCATTGCGCATGACGATGTGGCGCGTCTCGTCCGGCTCGCCCATGAAGTGGAAGACGCGCGCGCCTTCGGCCAGGTCGAAATAGAGATAGGCCTCCATGCGTCGGTCATGCACATGGCATGGCATGGTGTTCCACACCGAGCCCGGCGCGAGCTGCGTCATGCCGACGACCAACTGGCAGGTCTTTACCCCATCGGCATGGATGAACTGGAAGATCGAACGCTCGTTGCTGGTCGCCTGGCTGCCGAAGTCGAGCCGCTTCGCGTCGCTGACGCGGATCAACTGGCTGGGATAGGCTTGGTGCGCCGGCGCGCTCAGCAGATAGAACTTGGCCGGCTTGTCCGGCTCGGCCGAAGCGAACGAAACTTCCTGCGTGCCCATGCCGAGATAGACCATGTCGCGCGTTGCCATCTCAAAGGGCAGGCCATCGGCCGTCACCGTACCGGCGCCGCCGATATTGACGGCGATCATTTCGCGGCGGTCGAGGAATGCCCTGGTGCCGGTCGGCTTGATCGCTTCCAGCGGCAGGGTCGAATCCACCGGCATGGCGCCGCCGACGATCATGCGGTCGTAATGGGTGTAAGTGAGCCTGACGAGGCCGGGCTGGAACAGCCCCTCGACGTGGAAATTATGGCGCAGCGCGTCGGTTCCCATCGCCGACGCCGCAACGGGGTCGATGGCGAAGCGGGAGGAGAATTCAGTGTGTTTTTGATCCATCTGTCCTGCTCGAATGATCATCCGGTCGACGCGGCCGCCACCGACTTTGCGTAATAGGCCTGCCGCGCCTGCAGACGCTCGCGGTAGCGCTGCTGGCTGGCGGCGAGATGCGTCCGCATCGCCTCGCGCGCGGCATTGGCGTCGCCCGCCGAAATCGCGTTGAGGATCACCAGATGCTCGCGCTGCAGGCCGCGCTGGTACTCGTCGGACTGGACGAGCTCCGTCGACCAGGGCGAGGTGACGTCGCAGGGAATGGCGCGGCGGCCGAGCACGTCGAGCATCTCGACATAGAACGGATTGTTGGTGGCGCTGGCGATCGCGCGGTGGAAGGCGAGGTCGGCCGGGCCGGTCGGCTGGCCGTCGAGCAGCAGCCGCTCGAACTCGAAGAAGGCCTCCTGGATCGCCGCTTCCTGCGCCGCGTTGCGGCGGATGGCGGCAAGTCCGGCCGATTCGATCTCGATCGCCAGCCGCACCTCGAGCACGTTGAGCGCGATGGAATCCTTGGCCCCCATGTCGGCGGCTAAAACGCCGAGGGTGGTGGAGATGTGCTCGGTGACGAAGACGCCGGCGCCCTGGCGCGGCTCGACAAGGCCGTCGGCGGCAAGCTTGGCCAAGGCCTCGCGGATAACGGTGCGGCTGACGCCGAAGGTCTCAGTGAGCTGCCCCTCGGTCGGCAGCTTGTGCCCGGGCGGGATCTCGCCCGCCAAAAGCTGCTTACGGATCGCCGCGACCACCGTTTCCGACAGCTTCGGCTTCCGTTCGACCCTGAGGTCGGTTGTGCTATCGGCCACCTCGATCACTCCTAATGGAAAAGGCCCCTTAGTGGAAAAGACCCCTTAGTGGAAAAGATTGGGCAGCCACAATGATATTGCCGGCACATAGGTGACAAGCATCAACACTGCGAAGGCCGCGCCATAGAAGGGCCAGATCGACCGCATGGCCGTCCAGATCGGAATGCGGCCTATGGCGCAACTGACGAAGAGCACGGCCCCGACTGGCGGCGTGCAGAGGCCGATGCCGAGATTAAGGATGAGGATGACGCCGAAATGTACCGGGTCGACGCCGTAAGCCATGACCACCGGCAGGAAGATCGGCGTGGTGATGATGATCAGCGGCGACATGTCCATGAACGTGCCGAGGATCAAAAGCACGACGTTGATCAACAGCAGGATGACCAGCTTGTCGCTGGAGATCTCCTGCAGGAAGGCGACCAGCGCCGCCGGCACGCGCAGATAGGCGAGCAGCCAGCCGAAGGCCGCGGCGCAGCCTATGATCATCAGGACCATGGCCGTCGTGCGCACCGCCGCGGTGGTCGCCGAGACGAAATCGTTCCAGCTCATCGAGCGGTAGATGATGAGTGTGACCAGGAAGGCATAGACGATGGCGATGCAGGAGCTTTCCGTTGCTGTGAAAATGCCGGAGCGGACGCCGCCGAAGATGATGCCGATCAGGATGAGGCCCGGAATGGCGCCGAAGAGCAACTGGAGCGCCCGGCCGAAACCGGCGAAAGGCTCGGTCGGATAGCCGCGCCGGCTGGCGACCAGATAGGCCGTGATCATCAGCGCGAGCGCCAGAAGCAGGCCCGGGATGACGCCGGCGGTGAACAGGTCGGCGATCGAGATGCGGCCGCCGGCCGAGATGGAGTAGATGATCATGTTGTGCGACGGCGGGATCAAAAGGGCAATGATGGCCCCGACAGAGGTGATGTTGACGGCGTAGTCGATGCCGTAGCCGCGCGCCTTCATCTGCGGGATCATCAGCCCGCCGACCGCGGACGCGTCGGCCACGGCCGAACCAGAGATGCCGCCGAACATGGTCGATGCGGCGATGTTGACTTGGCCCAAGCCGCCGCGCAGATGGCCGACAACAGATCCGGCCAGCGCCACCAGGCGGGCGGCGATGCCGCCGCGTACCATCAGGTCGCCGGCGAAGATGAAGAACGGAATGGCCATCAGCGAGAAGACGCTGACACCCGAGTTCAGCCGTTGGAACACTACCACCGGAGGGAGGCCGAGCGCGATGATGCCTGCGAAGCTCGCCACGCCGAGGCAGAAGGCGATCGGCGTGCCGATGATCAGCAGGAAGACGAAGGTGCCGAAAAGCACGGTCAAGGCCATGGCTCACATCTCCTCGCCGGTGGCGTGGATGTCGGTATCGACAGGCAGGCCGGCAAAGCGCCCGGCAAGCCGTTCGAGCGAGAACAGGCAGACCAGCGCGCCGCCTAGGATGACCGGCAGGAAGCCGACGCCTCCGGGCAGGGCGAGCGACGGCATGATCGTGCCCCAGGTCAGCCTGGCAAGTTGGATGCCGTAGATGATCATGCCGCCGCCGAACGCCAGCACGACGATGTCGGAAATGGTGCGAAGCACCGCCTTTGCCGGCGCCGGCAGAAAATAGAGCAGCACGTCGAAGCCGAGATGTGTGCGTTCGCGCACGCCGACCGCAGCCCCGAGAAAGATGAACCAGCCCATCAGCAGCACCGAGGAGGCCTCGGTCCAGCTCGGCGAGCGGTTGAGCACATAGCGCGAGAAGACCTGCCAGGCGATGATGATCGTCATCAAGGTCAGCCCGGCGCCGCTGACCCACAGCGCCAGCGTCGCCAGGCCCGACAGCAGGCGCTCGGCGCGCAGCCAGAATGCGTTCGTTTCCGGCTTCGCCACTGGCGGCGCGGAGGTGTTCGCGCCGCTCGGTCTATTGTCGGTTCTGGTCATTTCGCAGCCTGGATGCGGGCGGCGAGATCCTTGAGCGCGGGCGTCGAGAGATATTTGTCGTAGACGGGTTTCATGGCGTCGATCAGCGGCTGCTTGTCGATCTCGGCGACCTTGACGCCGGCCTTCTCGACGATATCGCGCGACTTCTTCTCCTGCGCGTCCCAGAGCTCGCGCATCTTGACGACGCTGTCCTTGGCCGCCTGCCTGACGATCGCCTGGTCTTCCGGCGAGAGCTTGTCCCAGCTCGCCTTCGACATCACCAGCACTTCCGGCACGATCTGGTGCTGATCCAGCGTGTAATGCTTGGCGACCTCGTAGTGCTTGGCGGATTCGAAGCTCGGCCAGTTGTTCTCGGCCCCGTCGATGACACCCGTCTGCAGCGCCGAATAGACCTCGCCATAGGCCATCGGCGTGGCGTTGGCGCCGAGCGCGTTGACCATGTCGACGAACACGTCCGACTGGATGACGCGGAACTTCATGCCCTTCAGGTCGGCAATCGAGCTGATGTCCTTCTTGGTGTTGTAGAAGGAGCGCGCGCCGGAATCGTAGAAGGCGAGGCCAACGAGATCATGCGCCTCGAACGCTTTCAGGATCTGGTCGCCGATCGGCCCGTCCATGACATGGCGCATATGCTCGACCGAGCGGAACATGTAAGGCAGCGACGGCACCGCGGTTTCCGGAACGATTCCGTTGAACGGCCCCATCGACACGCGGTCGAGGTCGATCACACCCGATTGCGTCTGCTCGATCGTGTCCTTCTCCTCGCCGAGCTGCGCCGAGTGGTAAACCTCGATCGAATAGCGGTCATTCGTCCGCTGCTTGATCAGCTCGCCCATATATTTGACCGCCTCGACGGTCGGGTAGCCGTCGGGATGCGTGTCCGACGACCGCAGCACGGTCTCGGCATTGGCGATGCCGATCAGCAGCGAGCCGAAGGCCAATGTGGCCGCCGTCAATTTCGAAAAATGCAACATGACTTCCTCCCTTTGAAACCCTGACGTACCGCTCAGAGCCGGTACGCTCTCTTGGCAAGCGTGTAGGCAAGCTCCCGCGCCAGCTCATGCGCTTCCTCCTCGCGCAACCGGTATTCGGCGACCAGCCGCGCCAGGAATGCGCAGTCGACGCGGCGGGCGATATCGTGACGCGCCGGGATCGACGGAAAGGCGCGCGTGTCGTCGTTGAAGCCGACGGTGTTGTAGAAGCCGGCCGTCTCGGTGGTCATTTCGCGGAAGCGGCGCATGCCTTCCGGGCTGTCGTGGAACCACCATGCCGGTCCGAGCCTGAGCGCCGGATAGACGCCGGCGAGCGGCGCCAGCTCGCGCGCGTAGCTCGTCTCGTCGAGCGTGAACAGGATGATTGTCAGGTCGCGCTCCAGCCCGACGCAGTCGAGCAGCGGCTTCAGCGCCGTCACATAGTCGGTCCTGGTCGGGATATCGAAACCCTTGTCGCGGCCGAATTTCTGAAAAATAGCCGGCGAATGATTGCGCCATGATCCCGGATGGATCTGCAGCACCAGGCCGTCGTCACGGCTCATCTTGGCCATCTCGGTCAGCATCTGGGCGCGGAACAGCCGCCGTTCGCGCTCGTCGTCCGAGCCGCGGCGGATGCGGTTGAACAATTCTTCCGCAGAGTGATCGGAAAGATTGGCGGTCTCAGCGGTCGGGTGACCGTGATCGGAAGAGGTGGCGCCGAATTCCTTGAAATAGGCGCGGCGCTCTCGATGCGCTTCGAGATAACCGGCCCAGGTACCGGTGTCGCAGCCGGTGATCTCGCCCAGCCGGTCGAGATTGCCTGAGAATCCTTCGAAGTCGGGATCGACCACCGCGTCGGGCCGGTAGGCGGTGACGACGCGACCTTGCCAGCCGCTGTCGCGGATCATCCGATGCCATTTGAGGTCGTCGAGCGCGCCTTCGGTCGTGGCGATCACCTCGATTTTGAAGCGCTCGAACAGCGCCCGAGGGCGATAGTCGTCTTGGCTGAGCAGCGCGGCGATCGTGTCGTAATGGCGGTCGGCGGTGCTCGCATTGAGCGGCTCTTCGATACCGAACAGATGCTCGAGCACATGGTCGAGCCAGAGCCGGGTCGGCGTGCCGCGGAACAGATAATAGTGCTCGGCAAAGCGCCGCCAGATCGCTCTGCCGTCGGTCTCGACCGGGGCCCCATTGAGCATCGGGAAGTCGAGCGTCTGCACGCCGAGATCTTCAAGGCGCACGCCCTGACTGAACAGCATGCGGAAAATGTAGTGATCCGGCACGATCAGCAGTTGCGCCGGATCGGGGAACGGCTCGTTGAGCGCATACCAACGCGGATCGGTGTGGCCATGCGGACTGATGATCGGCAGGTCTTTGACCCCGGCATAAAGGGTGCGAGCCAACGTTCGCGTTTCCGGCGCGAAAAGCAGATCCGGATCGGTCAGTGCAGCCACTTTCTCCTCCCAGGCTGGCCTATTGGTAGATCGGTCGGAGATAATGTCAACATACAAAAATCATTAAGTTGTATGATGACTTTTGCATGAAGTACGGCCATTGTGCGGGGCAGCGACGGGTGCTACGTCGCAGCCGTCCATTGCTGCCAGGCGAGCGGCTCGACGCGCCGGATCGGAGACTTCAAGCCAATGAACAGCCGTCTTTCGAACGCCACGATCGCGAACCTGCCGGGTGCCATTGTCATACCGCGCTACGATCGCGGTGCAGTGACGCCGGGCATTGTCCATCTCGGTGTCGGCGCCTTCCATCGTGCCCATCAGGCGGCCTATGTCGACGCCTGCCTGGCGGATGGCGAGACGGGCTGGGGCATCATCGGCGTCTCGCTGCGCAGCCCCGACACGCGCGATGCGCTGTCGCCGCAGGACGGGCTCTACACGCTGGCGGTAAGAGACAGCGCCGGCGAGCGGCTTGAGGTGATCGGCTCGATCCTGTCGCTGCTGGTGGCGCCGGAAGACCCCGGCGCGGTGCTCGCCGCGCTGACCGATCCACGCATCCGCATCGTCACGCTGACCATCACCGAAAAGGCCTATCTGAGGGCGGCCGACGGCAGCCTCGACGAGAACCATCCCGACATCGTGCACGATCTGGCAAACCCTGGATCGCCGAGAACCACGCACGGCTTCCTGGCCGAGGCGCTCGCCCGCCGCCGCGCCGCCGGCATACCGCCCTTCACCGTGCTCTGCTGCGACAACCTTCCCGCCAACGGCGCCACGCTCCACCGCCTGCTGATCGAGTTCGCAAAGCTGCGCGATTCACGGCTCGCCCGCCAGGGCGATGCCGAGGCCGCCCGCCAGGGCGATGCCGCCCGTGGCAGCGCAGGCGATCGGCCGTTAGCCGGCTATGTCGCTGACGATGTGGCTTTCCCGTCGAGCATGGTCGACCGCATCGTGCCGGCGACCACGGATGCCGACCGGACGCGTATTGCGCAAGAGCTCGGCCTCGAGGACGCCTGGCCGGTGATGACCGAACCGTTCCGCCAATGGGTGGTCGAGGATCGTTTCCCCGCTGGACGACCGGCCTGGGAAAAATTCGGCGTCACCATGGTCGAGGACGTCGGTCCCTTCGAGGACATGAAGCTGAGGCTGCTCAACGGCGCCCATTCGGGCATCGCCTATCTCGGCCTGCTCACCGGCCATGCCACCGTCGATCGCGCATTCGCCGATCCGGCGATCCGGCAATTCGTCGATGCGCTGTGGGCAGAAGCGATCCCGACGCTGCCGGAGGGCGCCGGGCTCGATACGGCCGCCTATACGGCCGAGCTCGCCGAGCGCTTTTCCAACACGGCGCTCGCCCATCGCACGGCGCAGATCGCCAATGACGGCAGCCAGAAACTGCCGCAGCGCATCATTGCATCGGCCCTGGAGTGCCTGGAAGCCGGCACCGAGCTGGTTCATCTGACGCTGGTGGTAGCCGCTTGGATCGCCGCCTGCGCGGCGCGGGGAAAGACCTTGCCGGAGGGCCATTTCACCGATCCGCTCGATGCGGCATTGACGGCACTTCTGGACCAACAATTGCCGGCGAACGAAACAGTCACGGCAGTGTTCGACCTTGCCGGTTTCGCCAAGGATCACGCCGAACGCCGCACGTTGATCGAACTCGTGGCCGTGCATCTCGTCCACTTGCGGCGAGAGGGTCCGGTGCTGGCATTCGCCGCGCTCGGCATAGACAGCCGTTGATTCGCCTGCGGGTGACCGGGTCCAGATATCTTCGCTGGACATCGACCGCTTGCTGACAAGCAGGCGGACTGTCCATCAAACAAAAAAGCGGGGCAAGCCCCGCTCCTTCGATCCATTGTCATGAGCTGCGTCAGGCCGGCAACAGCGCGCCTTCCAGCGTCGTGAGCTGGCTGAGGAACTGCTCGGCCTTGGCGCGAGCCTCGTCGTCCTTGGCGTCGGCGGCGTCTTCCCGGGCCTCCTGGATGCGGCGGGCAATGTCGGCACGGTCGATGTCGTTCACATGCGTCGCCGACTCGGCGAGTAGCGTGCAGCCGGAAGGCAGGATGTCGGCGAAGCCGCCGAACACGACATAGCGCTCTTCGGCGCCGGCCGCGGTCTTCACCGTGACGACGCCGGGCTTGATCATGGTCATGACCGGAGCGTGCTGCGCAAGCACGGTCATTTCGCCGTCGACACCCGGGATGACGACGAACTCGACCTGCTCGGAAACGAGAAGCCGCTCCGGCGAGACCAGTTCGAACTTGAAAGCTTCAGCCATGCCAATCTAGCGAGTAGTGAATAGCGAGTAGCGAGTAGTGAAGAAACTCGGCCGGCCCACTGATCCCTATTCGCTACTCCCTATTCGCTATTCGCTTTTTTACGCTGCTTCAGCCGCCAGGCGCTGCGCCTTCTCGACCGCTTCCTCGATGCCGCCGACCATGTAGAAGGCGGCTTCCGGCAGGTGGTCGTAGTCGCCGGCGCAGAGGCCCTTGAAGCCCTTGATGGTGTCGGCGAGGTCGACCAGCTTGCCCGGCGAGCCGGTGAACACTTCGGCGACGAAGAACGGCTGCGACAGGAAGCGCTCGATCTTGCGGGCGCGGGCAACCGTCTGCTTGTCCTCTTCCGACAGCTCGTCCATGCCCAGGATCGCGATGATGTCCTGCAGCGACTTGTAGCGCTGCAGGATCGACTGCACCTGGCGGGCGACCTGGTAGTGCTCCTCGCCGACGACCATCGGGTCGAGCATGCGCGAGGTGGAGTCCAGCGGATCGACGGCCGGATAGATGCCCTTTTCCGAGATGGCGCGGTTGAGCACGGTGGTGGCGTCAAGGTGGGCGAAGGACGTCGCCGGCGCCGGGTCGGTCAGGTCGTCAGCCGGAACGTAGATCGCCTGCACCGAGGTGATCGAGCCCTTGGTCGTCGTCGTGATGCGCTCCTGCAGCGCGCCCATGTCGGTGGCCAGCGTCGGCTGGTAACCCACCGCCGACGGGATGCGGCCGAGCAGCGCCGACACTTCCGAGCCCGCCTGAGTGAAGCGGAAGATGTTGTCGACGAAGAACAGCACGTCCTGGCCCTGGTCGCGGAAATATTCGGCGACGGTGAGGCCGGTCAGGCCGACACGGGCGCGCGCGCCCGGCGGCTCGTTCATCTGGCCGTAGACCAGTGCCGCCTTCGAGCCCTGGCCGCCGCCCTTCTTGTTGACGCCCGATTCGATGAACTCGTGATAGAGGTCGTTGCCTTCGCGGGTGCGCTCGCCGACACCGGCGAACACCGAGAAGCCGCCGTGGGCCTTGGCCACGTTGTTGATCAGTTCCTGGATCAGCACGGTCTTGCCGACGCCGGCGCCGCCGAACAGGCCGATCTTGCCGCCGCGGGCGTAAGGCGCCAGCAGGTCGAGAACCTTGATGCCGGTGACCAGGATCTGCGCTTCGGTCGACTGGTCGACATAGGCCGGAGCCGGCTGGTGGATGGCGCGCAGCTCGACGGCGTCGACCGGTCCGGCTTCGTCGACCGGCTCGCCGATGACGTTGATGATGCGGCCGAGCATGCCCGGGCCGACCGGCACCGAGATCGGCCCGCCGGTGTCGAAGACGTCCTGGCCGCGGACCAGGCCTTCGCTGGAGTCCATGGCGATGCAGCGCACGGTGTTCTCGCCGAGATGCTGGGCGACCTCGAGCACCAGGCGGTTGCCGACATTGTTGGTTTCCAGCGCGTTCAGAATGGCCGGCAGATGATCCTCGAACTGCACGTCGACGACGGCGCCGATGACCTGGCGGACCTTGCCGGCGGCGCCGACCCTCTTCGCCGCGACGCTCGCCGCCTTGGCAGTCGTTGCCGCCTTGGCGGGGGCTGCTGCCTTGGCCGGAGCGGCCGCCTTCTTCGCCGGAGCGGCCTTCGCGGCGGCGGCCGGAGCCTTTGCCGCTTCCTTGGGGGCCGGTGCCGCCTTGGCGGTCTTCGGGGTAGCTGCTTTCGCCATCGTCTTTGCCCTTTTCGTCTATCCGTTGCTCACGCCGTCCGCTGTGAGGTCGAGGACCTCGGCGGCGGGGCGTGCCTAGAGCGCCTCGGCGCCCGAAATGATTTCGATCAATTCCTTGGTGATCTGCGCCTGCCGTTGGCGGTTGTAGGTGATCGACAGCCTGTTGATCATGTCGCCGGCATTGCGCGTCGCATTGTCCATCGCGCTCATCTTGGCGCCCATCTCGCCGGCCGCGTTCTCGAGCAGCGCCCGGAAGATCTGCACGGCGATGTTGCGCGGGATGAGGTCGGAAAGGATTTCGCCCGGCTCCGGCTCGTATTCGTAGACGGCGGTGGCGCCGTTGCCCGTTTCGGCGGCGGCGGAAGCCTGGGCCGCCGGGATGATCTGCTGCGCCGTCGGGATCTGGCTGATCACCGACTTGAACTGCGAATAGAACAGCGTGCAGACGTCGAAGCCATTCTGGTTGAACAGGTTGATCACCTTGCGCGCGATCGCGTCGGCGTTGACGAAGCCGAGCGTCTTGACCTCGCGCAGATCGACGCGCTCGAGGATCAGCGAGCTGTACTCACGGCGCAGGATGTCAAAACCCTTCTTGCCGACGCAGATGATCTTGACCTGCTTGCCATCGGCGAGAAGCCGGCGGATGTGGTCGCGGGCAAGACGCGCGATCTGCGAGTTGAAGCCGCCGCACAGGCCGCGCTCGGCGGTGCAGACGATGAGCAGATGCACATCGTCCCTGCCGGTGCCGGTCATCAGCGCAGGGGCATCGCCGCCGCCGCCGATCGCCTGGGTGATGTTGGCCAGCACCGCGCCCATCCGCTCGGAATAGGGCCTGGCCGCTTCCGCTGCGTCCTGCGCGCGACGCAGCTTCG
Organism: Mesorhizobium sp. M1E.F.Ca.ET.045.02.1.1; assembly: GCF_003952485.1. NCBI lineage: Bacteria > Pseudomonadati > Pseudomonadota > Alphaproteobacteria > Hyphomicrobiales > Phyllobacteriaceae > Mesorhizobium > Mesorhizobium sp. M1E.F.Ca.ET.045.02.1.1. The sequence continues at coordinate 2,224,694 of NZ_CP034447.1, read as the reverse complement.
CCGCGGCGACCATCTGCATCGCCTTGGTGATCTTCTGCGTCGCCTTGACCGAGGCGATACGGTTACGAAGGTCTTTTAACGAAGCCATGCTTCAACCCGATCCCGTCCGGCTTCGTTCAAGCAAAGGTCTTGGCGAAGGCGTCGATTTCCGCCTTCAGCTTGGCGCGCAGGTCGTCCGACAGCGCCTTCTCCTCGCGGATGCCGTCGAGCACGTCCTTGCCGGCCGAGCGCATGTGGCTGAGCAGGCCATGCTCGAACTTGCCGACCTGGTTGAGCGCCAGCTTGTCGAGATAGCCGTTGACGCCGGCGAAGATCACCGCGACTTGCTCCTCGACCTTGAGCGGCGAGAACTGCGGCTGCTTGAGCAACTCCGTCAGGCGTGAGCCGCGGTTGAGCAGGCGCTGCGTAGCGGCGTCGAGATCCGAGCCAAACTGCGCGAAGGCCGCCATTTCGCGGTACTGCGCGAGCTCGCCCTTGATCGAGCCGGCGACCTGCTTCATCGCCTTGATCTGCGCCGAGGAGCCGACGCGCGACACCGACAGGCCGACGTTCACCGCCGGGCGGATGCCCTGGAAGAACAGGTTGGTCTCGAGGAAGATCTGGCCGTCGGTGATCGAGATCACGTTGGTCGGAATGTAGGCCGACACGTCGTTGGCCTGCGTTTCGATGATGGGCAGCGCGGTCAGCGAGCCGTTGCCGTTGTCGTCATTGAGCTTGGCGGCGCGCTCCAGGAGACGCGAGTGCAGATAGAACACGTCGCCTGGATAGGCTTCGCGGCCCGGCGGGCGGCGCAGCAGAAGCGACATCTGGCGATAGGCGACGGCCTGCTTCGACAGGTCGTCATAGCTGATGAGGGCATGCATGCCGTTGTCGCGGAAATATTCGCCCATCGTGCAACCGGCGAATGGCGCCAGGAACTGCATCGGCGCCGGGTCGGACGCGGTGGCGGCGATGATGATGGAGTAGTCGAGCGCGCCGCGCTCTTCCAGCACCTTGACGAACTGCGCGACGGTCGAGCGCTTCTGGCCGACGGCGACGTAGACGCAGTAGAGCTTCTCCTTCTCCGGACCGTTGTCGTGCACCGACTTTTGGTTCAGCATCGTGTCGAGGATGATGGCAGTCTTGCCGGTCTGGCGGTCGCCGATGACCAGTTCGCGCTGGCCGCGGCCGACCGGGATCAGCGCGTCGATGGCCTTGAGGCCGGTCGACATCGGCTCGTGCACCGACTTGCGCGGAATGATGCCGGGCGCCTTGACGTCGACGCGCTTGCGTTCGGTCGCCTTGATCGGACCCTTGCCGTCGATCGGATTGCCGAGCGCGTCGACGACGCGGCCGAGCAGGCCGGGGCCGACCGGAACGTCGACGATGGCGCCGGTGCGCTTGACGGTGTCGCCTTCCTTGATGTCGCGGTCGTTGCCGAAGATGACGACGCCGACATTGTCGGCTTCGAGGTTCAGCGCCATGCCGCGGATGCCGCCGGGGAATTCGACCATCTCACCGGCCTGGACGTTGTCGAGGCCGTAGACGCGGGCGATGCCGTCACCGACGGACAGAACCTGGCCGACTTCGGAGACCTCGGCCTCCTTGCCGAAATTCTTGATCTGGTCTTTCAGAATTGCGGAAATTTCCGCGGCGCGGATGTCCATCAGCCGACCTCTTTCAGTGCAAGCTTGAGCGAATTGAGTTTGGTTTTGAGCGACGTATCGATCTGGCGCGAGCCCATCTTGACGATCAGGCCGCCGAGCAGCGACGGGTCGACGGTCATGGCGATGGCCACGTCCTTGCCGGCGATGCTCTTCAGCGTCGCCTTGAGCTCGGTCTGCTGCGCATCCGTCAGCGCATGCGCCGAGGTGACCTCGGCCGACGCCTCGCCGCGATGATCGGCGGCGATCTGGCGGAACGCCTTGATCATGCCGGGCACGGCGAACAGGCGGCGGTTCTTGGCGACGACGCGCAGGAAATTGCCGACCAGGCCGGTGATCTTGGCCTTGCCGACGATCGCGCCGATCGCCTTGGCCTGATCCTCGCTGGAGAACACCGGGCTGTTGATCAGCCGGGTAAGATCGGCGCTGCCGTTGAGCATCGCCTCGAAGTCGTTGAGGTCGGCCTCGACCTTGGCGACCGAATTTTCCTGCAGCGCGAGCTCGAACAGCGAGCTTGCATAGCGTTCTGCGACAGCTGAGATTGGCGATGACGATTGGGCCACGGACCGTCTTTTCTCTTGTCTGACAGGCCGCAGATTGTTGGCGCGAGCAAAAACTCTGGCTAAATCTTTGACCTTACTGCATTTTTCCAAGCACGGAGGCGCGGCTTCCGCTATCCCCGGCCGAAAGTCGATTGCCGTCTAGCACAGGCCTTTTAAGACCGCAATGCATCGTCCGGCATGGTTTTCAGGCACTTTTGTCGCATCAGGCGGCGAAGGCCAAGCTCAAGCGCCGGATTAATGCATGTCGCCCAAAAGTGTGCAGCGGTTTTGGGAAAACGACATGCATCAAAACAAGGACCCAAAGCGCGTCGCTTGAATCCGCTTCGGCGCGACGCGCTTTAGTCACGAATTCACGGCACGAAGCCGAAGGCGAAGGCCAGCGGCAGGGCCGCCAGCGCCAATTCAACCACGATGGAAGCCCAGTTGAAAGGGGTGTTGGCGCCGTCCGACATCATCGACAAGAGCCGGCCGAAGGCCGTGAACAGCCAGGAGAAGCCGAGCGCCATGTAAAGCAGCGGCTGCGCCAACAGGATGCAGCACAGGCTGACGCCGAGATAGAAGCCCGACATGCGGCCGCGCCCTTCGGCGATCGCCGCCGCTTTCTCGGGCTTCGCCTGCAGGCGCAGGATGCGGAAGGCGAGATTCGGCGCCAGGAACAGCAACAGGCCGATGAGCAAGGTGACAACGGCGCTCGACCATGCCAGCCACTCGCCCTGGCTCGCGGGCCACGGAAACGCGAATTCCATCTTTCCCCCTCGTAAATTCTTGTTTGAAATTGCCGGCATTCTAGCGGAGGAAAAATCGCACGCCAGATGGCGGCCGGTACTTTAGAAAGAACGTATCAAGACAGCGCGAATTCGACCGCCGCCTCGGCATGAATGCGCGTGGTGTCGAACACCGGAATGTCGAAATCGCCCTGGCCGATCAGCATCGTGATCTCGGTGCAGCCCATGATGAGGCCGTCGATCTTTTCATCGCGCCGCAGGCGGCCGACTTCTTCGACATAGGCCGCTTTCGAACCGCTGCTGACGACGCCCTGGCAGAGCTCGTCGTAGATCACCCGATGCACCATGTCGCGGCCGGTCCGGTCCGGCACCACGGGCTGCAGGCCGTATTTGTCGGCGAGCCGCCCCTTGTAGAAATCCTGCTCCATGGTGAAGCGTGTTGCGAGCAGCGCCGGGCGCTTGACGCCCGCTTCGACGACGGCGTGCGCCGTGGCATCGGCGATGTGGATCAACGGGATCGACACCGCTGCCTGCACCTGGTCGGCGAGCTTGTGCATGGTGTTGGTGCAGATCACCAGGCCATGCGCGCCGGCTGCCTCCAGCCCGCGCGCGGCCTCCACGAGAAGAGTGCCCGCGCCTTGCCAGTCGCCCGCATGCTGGCGTTCGGCGATCTCGGCAAAATCGAACGACCACAGCAAAAGCTTCGCCGAATGCAGCCCGCCCAGCCGCTCGCGCACGATCTCGTTGAGCAGGCGATAATAGATCGCCGTCGAATCCCAGCTCATGCCGCCGATGAGGCCAAGGGTCTTCATGTGTGAGCGCTCCGGTGGGACAGTCTCTTGAGCTTATAGAAAGCTCTGCGGGTCGATGTCGACCTGCACCCTGACCGAGCCCCTCAGTTTCGGCCCATCCGCCAGCATGGCGCGAATAAAACCCTGCATGTCGGCGCGCCGCTCGCCCTGCACCAAGAGGCGGAAGCGGTGGCGGCCGCCGATCAGCGACAGTGGCGCCTCGGCAGGCCCGAGCACGAAGATATCGGACGCATTGGGCGCGGCGCGCCGCAAGCCCCGTGCATGGGTTTCGGCCTCGCCTCGCGTCGCGGCACTGACGATGATGCCGGCGAGCCGGCCGAAAGGCGGCAGCGCCGCCCGCTCGCGCTCGGCGATCTCGCGCTCGTAAAAAGCCTCCGAATCGCCAGAGACGATCGCCCGCATCACCGGATGGTCCGGCTGGTAGGTCTGTAAGAGGCCGAGGCTCTTCTTGCCGGTGCGGCCGGCGCGGCCCGTCACCTGGCTGAGCAGCTGGAAAGTGCGCTCGGCGGCGCGCGGGTCGCCATTGGCAAGGCCGAGATCGGCATCGACCACGCCGACCAGCGTCATACCGGGAAAATTGTGGCCCTTGGCGACGAGCTGCGTGCCGATGACGATGTCGGCCTCGCCATTGGCGACGGCCTCCAGTTCGAGCCGCAGCCGGCGCACGCCGCCGAGCAGATCGGACGAGAGCACGATGGTGCGCGCCTCCGGGAAATGCGCCACCACCTCCTCGGCGATGCGCTCGACGCCCGGCCCGCAGGCCACGAGATGGTCGAGCGTGCCGCATTCCGGGCAGGCTTCCGGCCGCCGCTCGTTGTGCCCGCAATGATGGCAGACAAGCTGGCCGCGAAAGCGGTGCTCGACCAGCCAGGCCGAGCACACCGGGCAGCCGAAGCGATGGCCGCAGACGCGGCAGAGCGTCAGCGGCGCATAGCCGCGCCGGTTGAGGAAGAGCAGGGACTGCTCTTCTTTCTCCAGCGTGCGCTGCATCTGCTCCAGCAGGAGAGGCGACAGGAAGCCGCCGCGCGCCGGCGGCGCGCGGCGCATGTCGATCGACTTCAGGTCGGGAAGCGCGGCCTCGGCGAAGCGCGACGACAGCACGGCCCTGTCGTATCGACCCTGGCTGGCATTGACCCGGCTTTCCACCGACGGTGTCGCCGAGGCGAGCACGACCGGGAAGGCCCCGATATGGCCGCGCACCACCGCCATGTCGCGCGCATTGTAGAAGACGCGGTCCTCCTGCTTGTAGGCGGGGTCGTGCTCCTCGTCGACGACGATCAGGCCGAGGTTCTTGAACGGCAGGAACAGCGCCGAGCGCGCCCCGGCGACGACGCGCACGCCGCCTTCGGCCACCTGCCGCCAGACGCGTTCGCGCATCCTGGGCGGCAGGTCCGAGTGCCACTCCGCCGGCTTGGCGCCGAACCGGTCCTGGAAACGTTCCAGAAAGGCATGGGTGAGCGCGATCTCCGGCAGCAGGATCAGCACCTGCTGGCCTTTGTCGAGCGCCGCCGCCACCGCCTCGAAATAGACTTCCGTTTTGCCCGATCCGGTGACGCCGTCGAGCAGGGTGACGTTGAAGGCGTCGGCCGCGATGGCGGCTCGCAGCTTCTCGGCCGCCGCCTTCTGGTCCGGCATCAATTCCGGCGCGGCATGGCCCGGATCGGGCGCCGCCACCACCGGCCTTGGCGGGATCATCACCGTCTCGAACACGCCTTGAGCCCTCAAGCCATCGATGACGGTCGAGGAGACGCCCGCCGCATGGGCGAGACCGGAGCGCGTCCAGGCAAGCCCGCCCTCGGCCGTCTCCAGCACGCGCCGCCGGGCATCGGTCAATCGATCGGGTTCCGCGAGGGTACGCTGCAGCCCCTCGATCCAGGGCTCCGGATCGAACGCTTCCGGTGCCCTGAGCAGCATGCGCGCCACCATGCCGGGAGCCGACAGCGTATAGTGCGCGATCCAGTCGACGAAGCGGCGCATCGCCCGGTCGATCGGCGGGCAATCGAAGACTTCCTCGATCGGCCGCAGCTTCTTCGGATCGACCGTTTCGACGGCGCCGTCCCAGACGATGCCAGCGACCTGGCGCGGCCCCAGCGGCACGCGCACGATCGAGCCCGGCACCACGCGCATGCCGGGCGGCACGGCATAGGTGTAGGGCCGTTCGGCAGGCATCGGCACCAGCACGGGTGCGGCCGCGACAAAGGGCGAATCTTCCGTCATCAGGCGTGACCTTGCCCTGACTTTGGTCTAGATCAAAGGGTGACCCCCCAAGGTGCATGCCATGCACATGAAAATCCTCAGGAGACCGCTATGAAGTTTTTTGTCGACACCGCCGACATCAAGGAGATCAAGGAACTGAACGATCTGGGGCTGCTCGACGGCGTCACCACCAACCCGTCTCTCATCCTGAAATCGGGCGGCAAGATCGCCGAGGTCACGAAGCAGATCTGCGACATCGTCGAAGGCCCGGTCTCGGCCGAGGTGGTGGCCACCGAGTTCAAGGACATGATGGGCGAGGCCGAGGTGCTGGCCAAGATCGCGCCGAATGTCTGCATCAAGGTGCCGCTGACGCTGGACGGGCTGAAGGCCTGCAAGACGATCCGCACCGAGATGAACCGCATGGTCAATGTCACGCTGTGCTTCTCGGCCAATCAGGCGCTGCTTGCCGCCAAGGCCGGCGCCTCCTTCATCTCGCCCTTCGTCGGCCGCATCGACGACACCGGCTGGGACGGCATGGACCTGATCGCCGACATCAAGCAGATCTACGATAATTACGATTTCTCGACCGAGATCCTGACCGCTTCGGCCCGCACCGTGAATCACGTCAAGCAGGCCGCACTGATCGGGGCGCATGTCATCACCGCTCCGCCGGCGACACTCAAGGCGCTGGTCAAGCACCCGCTGACCGACAAGGGCCTGGAGATGTTCCTCGCCGACTGGGCAAAGACCGGCCAGAAGATCGGCTGAGGCTGGAGATCAGACAAAAAAGAGGCCGGGCAACCGGCCTTTTTTGTAGATACAAGCGGTAGGCGAAGGTGTGTTGCGATTCAGGGGTTTCTTGAGCTGGTTCGCGAGACCCTTCGGGAGCTGTTCCCGGCTTAATGCATGACAAAGACTTAAAGCGCGTCGCCCGAATCCGCTTCAGCGCGACGCGCTTCAGGTGTTAGAGCGGTTTCCGGGAGCGGGTGAATAGCCTTTGGCCGCGTGACGCACGAAACCCGGATCCGAAGGCTCCTAAGCCACCTGCGCCATCTCGTGGTCCCTCGCCGTGAACCGGGCTCCTACACGCTCGCCTCCGCCTTCTGGACGGGAAATCGGGCGAATACTTCCTTGGCTGCGAACAGGCCGTTGAGAGCCGCAGGAAAGCCCGCATAGACCGCCATCTGCATGATGATCTCGATGATTTCGTCCTTGGTCAGCCCGACATTCAGGCCCGCCTCAATGTGAACCTTCAATTGCGGAGTCGCTGTCCCCATCGCGGTCAGCGCCGCGACAGTGGCGATTTCCCGAGCGCGCAGATCGAGGCCGGGGCGGCTGTAAATGTCGCCAAACGAGAACTCGAACACGTAGTTTGCGAAGTCGGGGGCAATGTCCGCCAGAGCGGCAATGACATTGTGGCCGGCTTCGCCGTCGATTTCAGCGAGCGCCCGCTTGCCGCGTTCCAGCCGGCTTTCGCCGGCGTTCGGGGATTGTTGCGTCATATTCTTTCATCCTCTGTTCATTGCCTGCATATCCGGCAATCTTGGTGTCGAGGACGAGAAGGCAGGCTTGCAATTCGGCCACATGTGCTCGGACACGCTCGCGGTGCTGTTCAAGCAACGCGCCGCGCTCCGCTTCCGTGCCGACGCCACGTTCCCGCAAGGCCTCGTAGCGCAGCATTTCCCGGATAGGCATCCCGGTCGCTTTGAGACGGTCGAGAAATTCTATCCAGCTGAGGATTGATGCGTCGTAGTCACGCTGGCCCGATTGGTCCCTGTCGGCATAGGGAAGCAGCCCGATCCGCTCATAGTAACGGATGGTGTGGGTCGATAATCCCGAACGCTTCGCCAGTTCACCAATCTTCATGAACGCCCTTCTTTCGTCACGACGCACGGGAAGCTACAGGTTAGAGTGCGCTCTAAGTCAAGGGGGCGCGCAACTCCGGCTCCTACACGGTAGTGTTCCATGACATGAGCGCCAAAGGTTCGTGGCTTCCGTTTGCGAGATGATGCCTGAACGTCGGAGAGCAACCACCAAGACCATGACTGGATCGGTTGGAGCTTCTGCATCCGACAATCTGGTCAGGCCGAGCCGGAGTCGAAGACGGGCGCGAAGCGACCAAACTGGACGGTTTCCGAGAAGCGGCCTACGCCGGCCGTAGCCTTGATTTAACTGCCACGCCACTCATGAGCGCTTCGGTCGGCGAAGGCCGGAAGCGCGAGAAGCCGGCATTTGCAGGCCGGCCTCACTTGAATATCAATACGCCTCAGGCCTTCTTGCCGTGCTTGGCCAGGTCCTGGGCGATCGCCAGCCTGAGCAGATCGGCGAGTTCGCGGGCGGCGCGGTTCTCGGCGTCGATCTGCGCCCGGTAGGCGGCGAACTCCTGGCGCGGCCGGTCGAAGGACGACGGGATCGAGCGCTTGCCGACGGCTACCACCGCGCCGGTCGCATCTCGCAGCACATAATTGGCGGTGAGCGTCACCGTGCCCGCCGTCGGCTCGTCCTCTTCGGTCTGCACCTGGACGATGGCGGCCGATTCGACCAGCTCGCTGACGCCGAGGTCGAGCGTGTAGGCCGGCGAGGCCGGCTCACCGGAGCCCTGGCCGAACGCGAAGATCAGATTGTTGCGCACCTGCTGGCCGTAGCGCGTGCCGACCGGCTTGATCGAGATCGATGCCAGTTCGGCGGCGGCGCCGACCTGCGAGCCGACGGTGAGCGGCGCGCTGGAGTAGAGCGGCCGTACCGTGCAGGCCGAGACCAGCGCCAGCGAGGCGACCAGGCCCCAGACCGTAACGCGGCCGAAGTGGCGTCCCGCTTCTGACTTTTCCGGATCAGGCAACAACATTGACGATCCTCTGCGGGACGATGATCACCTTGCGCGGGGCCTTGCCATCGAGCGCTTTTTGCACGAAGTCGAGTGCCAGCACCGCTTTTTCGACGGCACCTTGATCCGCGTCGCGGGCAATTGTCAAATCCCCGCGTTTCTTGCCGTTGACCTGCACCGGCAGCACGATCTCGTTGTCGACGACGAGAGCCGGATCGAAGACCGGCCACGGCCGTTCGGCGACGAGTTCGGTGCCGCCCAGCGTCTCCCAGCATTCCTCGGCCAGATGCGGCATCACCGGCGCGATCACATGCACCAGGATCTCGACGGCCTCGCGGCAAGCGCCTTTCAGCGCCGCGTCCGCCTTGCCTTCGGCGACATCGTTGAGCGGCGTGGTCAGCGCGTTGGCAAGCTCGTAGATGCGCGCGATCGCCCGGTTGAAACCGAGCTTCTCGATATCCTCGCCGATGGCCTTCAGGATCTTGTGCGCCGCCTTCGAGACGGCACCCGCCTCGCTTTCCTTGGCCGCCGCGGGCTTCACGCCGGAGAGCTGCTCCGCCGCGATCTGCACCAGGCGCCAGACGCGCTGCACGAAGCGATGCGCGCCGGCGGCACCTTCGTCCGTCCACTCGACGTCGCGCTCGGGCGGCGAATCCGACAGCATGAACCAGCGTGCGGTGTCGGCGCCGTAGCCGTCGGTGATCTCTTCCGGGCTCACCGTGTTCTTCTTCGACTTCGACATCTTCTCGAGCGCGCCGATCGTCGCCTCTTCGCCGGTCGCGATCTCGATGGCGCGGCGCTTGCCGTCCGCATCCTCGATCCTGACTTCGCCCGGCGACAGCCAGCGCCCATTGGTCGACGGGCCGCCGACGCGGTAGGTCTCGTGCACCACCATGCCTTGCGTGAACAGGCCCTTGAACGGCTCGGCGAGATTGAGATGGCCGGTCTCGCGCATGGCGCGGGTGAAGAAGCGCGAATAGAGCAGATGCAGGATCGCGTGCTCGATGCCGCCGATATACTGGTCGACCGCCAGCCATTCGTCGGCAGCCTTCGGCTCTGTCGGCTCGTTCGCCCAGGGCGCGGTGAAGCGCGCGAAATACCACGACGAGTCGACGAAGGTATCCATCGTGTCGGTCTCGCGCCGCGCGTCGCGGCCGCATTGCGGGCACTTCACATGCCGCCATGTCGGGTGTCGGTCGAGCGGGTTGCCCGGACGGTCGAACTCGATGTCGTCGGGCAGCCTGACCGGCAGGTCGGCCTTCGGCACCGGCACCACCCCGCAGGCTTCGCAGTGGATCATCGGGATCGGGCAGCCCCAGTAGCGCTGGCGCGAGATGCCCCAGTCGCGCAGGCGGAAGTTTACCTTGCGCTCCGCCATCGGCCGGCCGCCGATCATCTTCTGTTCGAGCAGCTTCGCCACTTCGTCGAACGCCCTCTCGGGCTTCATGCCGTCGAGGAAGCGCGAATTGATCATCACGCCATCGCCGTCATAGGCCTCCTCGATGATCTGGAAGGTCTTGGCGTCCGCATCCCCCGGCATCACCACCGGGATCACCGGCAGGCCGTATTTGTTGGCGAAGTCGAGGTCTCGCTGGTCGCCCGACGGGCAGCCGAAGATGGCGCCGGTGCCGTATTCCATCAGCACGAAATTGGCGACATAGACGGGCAGCGTCCAACTGTCGTCGAACGGATGGACGACGCGGATGCCGGTGTCGAAGCCTTTCTTCTCGGCCGTCTCAAGTGCGGCCACCGAGGTGCCCATATGGCGGACCTCGTCGATGAACTTGGCCAGCTCGACATTGCTCTCCGCGGCCTTCCTGGCCAGCGGATGATCGGCCGCGACCGCCATGAAGGAGGCGCCGAAGATGGTGTCCGGCCTGGTCGTGTAGACTTCCAGCTCATGCTCGCCGCCGACCGGCTTGGCCAGCGGCCAGCGGATCAGCAGCCCTTCCGAGCGGCCGATCCAGTTGTGCTGCATCAGCTTGACCTTTTCCGGCCATTCGTCGAGGCAGTTGAGCGCGTCCAACAGGTCCTGCGCGTAGTCGGTGATCTTGAAGAACCACTGTGTCAGCTCGCGCTGCTCGACCAGCGCGCCCGAGCGCCAGCCGCGGCCGTCGATGACCTGTTCGTTGGCGAGCACCGTCATGTCCTCCGGGTCCCAATTGACCTTGGAGGATTTGCGCGTCACCAGGCCCTTCTCGACGAAGTCGAGGAACAGCATCTGCTGGCGATGGTAGTAGTCGACGTCGCAAGTGGCGAACTCGCGCGCCCAGTCGAGCGACAGGCCCATGACCTTGAGCTGCTCGCGCATGACGGCGATGTTCTCATAGGTCCAGTCCTTGGGGTGGACCTTGTTCTGCATAGCCGCGTTCTCGGCCGGCATGCCGAAGGCGTCCCAGCCCATCGGATGCAGCACGTTGAAGCCCTTGGCGCGCTTGTAGCGCGCCACGACATCGCCCATCGTGTAGTTGCGGGTGTGGCCGATATGGATCTTGCCCGACGGATAGGGGAACATCTCAAGCACGTAGTATTTCGGCTTCGGGTCGTCGTTCCTGGCCTCGAACAGCTTCTTTTCGGCCCAGGCCTTCTGCCATTTGGGCTCTGACGTGCGCGGATTGTAACGTTCGGTTGCCATCGGATGTTTTTCACTTAAAAGCGGATACGCGGCGCCGGACAAGGCCGGCAGCCGAGACAATGTCGTCGCGGTGTTCACCATGGATTGCCGGACCCGTCAACTGTGGCGATCCGGCGTCGGCGCTAAAACTATAGGCAGGATATGGGCATGACGAGTGCCGTCGAACAGCTTCTTGCGGTCAAGGCGAGGATTGCGGGCGCCGAAGGCGAAGCAAAGCGCGAGCCTGGCGCCGTCACGCTGGTCGCTGTGTCCAAGACCTTTTCGGCCGACGAGATCCGGCCCGTTCTGGAAGCCGGCCAGCGCGTTTTCGGCGAGAACCGCGTGCAGGAAGCTCAAGGCAAATGGCCGGCGCTCAGGCTTGCATTCCCCGACATCGAGCTCCACCTCATCGGCCCGCTGCAGTCCAACAAGGCCAAGGAGGCGGTAGCGCTTTTCGACGTCGTCGAGACGGTCGACCGCGACAAGATCGCCGCCGAGCTTGCCAAGGAGATCGCCAGGCAAGGCCGTTCGCCAAAACTCTATGTCCAGGTCAACACTGGGTCCGAGCCACAGAAGGCCGGCATCGAGCCGCGTGAGGCGGTTCGCTTCGTCAAGCGTTGCCGCGAGGCGCACGGCCTCGCCATCGAAGGCCTGATGTGCATTCCGCCTGCCGACGAGAACCCCGGTCCGCATTTCGCGCTGCTGGAGAAGCTCGCCAAGGAAGCCGGCGTCGCAAAACTCTCGATGGGCATGTCCGCCGACTACGAGACGGCGATCGCTTTCGGCGCGACCAGCGTCAGGGTCGGCTCGGCGATCTTCGGCAGCCGGTAGCCTGTCAGTACTCGTTCGTCTCGATTGACAATTGGGGGCGGCCGCTTTATATCTAGCCAAGCTAGCTAGGAGCGTTAGCATGAACTGGCATCTTCAGGACGCGAAGAACAATTTTTCGAAAGTGGTCCAACGCGCAAGAACCGAGGGCCCGCAAACGGTGACACTTCGTGGGGAACGGGCTGCGGTCGTGCTGTCCGTGGAGGACTACGATCGCTTGGCTGGGATGAAGAAATCTCTTGCCGAATATCTTCTGACCGGCCCCGGCTGGGACGATGCGTTTGACAAGGAAATCACCCGTCGCCCGGATAACATGATCCGGGACGTCGACCTCTGATGTACCTGCTCGACACAAACATTGTTTCGGATGTGCAAAGGCGCCTGCCGAAGCCGACCGCCTGGGTGGCTTCGATCGATCCGGCGTCGATCAGCCTTAGCGTCATTACCCTCGGCGAAATCGAGCGAGGAATCGTCAAGCAACGCAATGTAGACCTCGAAAGAGCGGCCCGGCTCGATATTTGGTTGAGAGAGTTACGAAGAGACAATCGGGACCGCATTCTTCCAATCACCGAAGAGATTGCGTTGGCGTGGGGCCGCATCACGGCAGCCCGTACGCGAGGCAGCGCAGACACGCTCATAGCAGCGACAGCTCTCGTCCACGACCTCATCGTGGTTACGCGCAATGTCGCTGCCTTCGAAGACATCGGCGTCACCGCGCTTAATCCCTGGGAAGCCTGACCTCTGCGCCCCTGCCGGATCGCTGCTCAACGGTTCCCTTGAGCCAGTTGGCCGCCGCGTTTGCGCCAGCACTTGAAACGAAACGGGCCGTTCCTATTTCCCTCCTGTCATTCAGACGCGTCACCCAATCCTTCTCGGGAAATATCACCATGCGCTACAACCAACTCGGCAATACCGGCATGTTCGTCTCCGAACTCTGCCTCGGCACCATGACCTTCGGCGCCGCCGGCGAGAATGCCCAATGGGGTCTCATCGCCAGCCTCGACCAGAAAGGCGTCAACGAGATCGTCGGCCGCTCCATCGCCGCCGGCGTCAACTTCTTCGACACCGCCGACGTCTATTCCTTCGGCGCGTCGGAACACCTGCTCGGCCAGTCGCTCAAGGATCTGGGCGTAAAGCGCTCGGACGTGATCATCGCCACCAAGGTGCACGGCGTCATGGGCGAGGGTCCTAACCAGCGCGGTTCCTCGCGCGGCCATATAATGGATTCGATCGACGGCAGCCTGGAGCGGCTGCAGACCGACCACATCGATCTCTACCTGTTGCACGGCACCGACACGGTGACGCCGATCGACGAGACGCTGCGGGCGCTCGACGACCTCGTCTCCAGCGGCAAGGTCCGCTATGTCGGCGTCTCCAACTGGCAGGCCTGGCGCATCGCCAAGGCGCTGGGCATCGCCGAGCGCAAGGGCTATGCGCGCTTCGAGACGGTGCAGTCCTACTACTCGATCGCCGGCCGCGATCTCGAGCGCGAAATCGTGCCTTTGATCAACGAGGAGAAGCTCGGCCTGATGGTCTGGTCGCCGATGGCCGGCGGGCTGCTGTCGGGCAAATACGGCCCGGGTGCGCCGGGCAATGGCGAAGGCCGCCGCGCCAACTTCAACTTCCCGCCGGTCAACGAGGACCGCGCCTGGGCGGCGGTCGCCGTCATGCGCGAGATCGCCAGGAAGCATGGTGTCAGCGTCGCCACGGTGGCGCTTGGCTATGTGCTGGCGAAGCCCTTCGTGATGAGCGTCCTCATCGGAGCCAGCCGCATGGACCAGCTCGAGCAGAACCTCGCCGCCACCGGATTGAAGCTCGACGCCGACGATCTTGCCAAGCTCGATGAGATGAGCGCGCTGCCTGCCGAATATCCCGGCTGGATGCTGGAACGGCAGGGCGCCGGCCGGCGCCCGGCGCCTTTCGTGCCGAAGGCCTGATCACTCGATCCGAGCCGATGCTTCGAAAGCCGCGCGTCCTTCGGGGCGTGCGGCTTTTCGTTCAGAGACGCACGGTCTCCGCAAGGAAATCGAGAAAGGCCCGCACCCTGGCCGGCAGATGCTTGCCCTGGCCGACATAGACCGCGTGCGTCGGCTCCTCGTCGCCGGGATTGAATTCCTCCAGCAGCGGCACGAATCCTCCGGCGTCGATGTCCGGCTGAACATGCCAGCGTGCCAGCCGGGCGATGCCGGCTCCCGCCAGCCCCGTCCGCCGCATCGCCTCGCCGTCGGTCAGCGTCATGTTTCCGACGATCGGAAGGATGATCGATTTGCCTGCCGCATCGACGAAAGGCCATCCTTCGATATGCCTGGCGAAGCCGAAGGCCAGCATATTGTGGCGTCCTAGGTCGGACAGTGTCTGCGGCGTGCCGCGGGCTTCGAGGTAGGCAGGGGACGCTACCAGCACCATCCGGCTCTGGCCGAGCTTGCGCGCCACCAGCCGAGATTCGCGCAGTGGCCCGGCGCGTATGGCGATGTCGGCTCGCTCCTCCAGAAGGTCGATGACATTGTCGGTCAGCACCGCCTCGACGCTGATCTCCGGGTAGCGTTCCAGGAAGCGCGGCAGCAATTCCATCAGCCGGTGCTGGCCGAAGGGCACATAGCTGTTGACCCTGAGCCTGCCGCGAGGCGCGGCACCCGCCGCCGCTTCGCGCTCGGCCGCGTCGAGGTCGGCGAGAATGCGGATGCCGCTGTCGTGGAAAGCGACACCTTCCGGGGTCAGCTGCAGCCGCCGCGTCGAGCGGCTGAGAAGTCGCGCGCCGAGCCGCGCCTCCAAGCGCGCGATCAGCTTGCTCACTGCCGAGGGTGTCATGCGCAACGCCCGCGCCGCAGCGGAAAAACTGCCGGCCTCGACGACGCGGACGAACACCTCGATCTCGCCGGAGCGGTTGATTTCGGGTCTCGCCATTCGTGAATCTATTTCACAGAAAATATGCTTGGCGCAAGGCTGGTTCACAGCTCGACGGATCACGATCTTCCCGGTCGGGGGCGCGGGACTGGGCGTCCTTTCCTGACCAACCGGACCATTGCCATGCCTCTTGCTCTCTATGCCCTCACCGCCGGCGCCTTCGGCATCGGCGTCACCGAATTCGTCATCATGGGCCTGCTGCTCGATGTCAGCGCCGATCTCGGCGTCTCGATCTCGGCCGCGGGCCTGCTCATTTCCGGCTATGCGCTGGGCGTCGTTGTCGGCGCGCCGCTGCTTGGCGCGCTCACCGGCCGCCTAGCGAAGAAGACGCTTCTGCTTGCCCTGATGGTGGTCTTCACCATCGGCAACCTCGCCTGCGCGCTGGCGCCCGACTACTGGACGCTGATGGCGGCGCGCGTGCTCACCGCCTTCGCGCACGCTTCCTTCTTCGGCGTCGGCTCGGTCGTCGCCACCAGCCTTGTCGCGCCCAACCGGAAGGCGTCGGCTATCGCGCTGATGTTCACCGGCCTCACCGTCGCCAATATCCTCGGCGTGCCCTTCGGCACCTGGCTCGGCCAGGCCTATGGCTGGCGCTCGACCTTCCTTGCCGTAACGCTGGTCGGCGTCATCGCCTTTGCCGTGATCGCGCTGCTGGTGCCGCGCGACGAGCCGGCAGCGGCCGCCGAGGAGGAAAGCTCCGAAGGCGCGCTTGCCGTGCTTGGCCGCCGGCCGGTGCTGCTCGGCCTGCTGACCACGGTGCTGAGCTGGGTCGGCGTCTTTGCCGCCTTCACCTACTTGGCGCCGATCCTCACCCGGATCAGCGGCTTTTCCGAAGCCGCCGTGTCACCGATCCTGCTCGTCTTCGGTGCCGGTCTGGTCGCCGGCAACCTGCTCGGCGGACGCCTCGCCGACAGGCATCTGGTGCCGACGGTCATCGGCACGCTCGTCGCGCTGTCGGCCGCGCTGTTCGTCATGACCGCCGCCATGCATCAACCGATAGCGGCAATCATCGCCGTCGGCCTGCTGGGCGCGGCCGCCTTCGCCACCGTCGCCCCTCTGCAGATGTGGGTGCTGGAGAAGGCCAAGGGCGCCGGCCAGGGTCTTGCCTCCTCCTTCAACATCGCCGCCTTCAATCTCGGCAACGCGATCGGCGCCTGGCTCGGCGGCTTCGTCATCGATCACGGACCGGGCCTCGGCGCCGTCCCACCTGTCGCCGGCCTGGTGCCGCTCGCGGCGTTGGCCGTGGTGTTCCTGGCGCAGCGCCTGGAGCGCGGCCGCCCGCTTGGCGAGCCTGCCGCGGCACAGTGCTGATCGGCTCCCTTTCACCTTCGGCATCACAAGGAGCGAAATCATGGAATATCGACGTCTCGGCGCCTCCGGCCTGAAAGTGCCGGCGCTGTCTTTCGGCGCCGGAACCTTCGGCGGTTCAGGACCGCTGTTCGGCGCCTGGGGCAACAGCGACGCCAAGGAGGCGCGCCGGCTTGTCGACATCTGCCTGGAGGCCGGCGTCAATCTCTTCGACACGGCCGACGTCTATTCGAACGGCGCTTCGGAGGAGGTGCTGGGCGAAGCGATCAAGGGCCGCCGCGACGCGGTGCTGATCTCGACCAAGACCTCGCTGCCGATGGGCGACGGTCCGGCCGACTGGGGCTCGTCCCGCGCACGATTGATCCGGTCTGTGGACCAGGCGCTGAAGCGGCTCGGCACAGACTATATCGACCTGCTCCAGCTTCACGCCTTTGACGCTTCCACGCCGATCGAGGAAGTGCTCTCGACGCTGGACGACCTCGTGCGTTCGGGCAAGCTGCTCTATGTCGGCGTCTCCAACTTCTCCGGCTGGCAGGTGATGAAATCGCTCGGCCTGGCCGAGATGCATGGCTACCCGCGTTACGTCGCGCATCAGGTCTATTACTCGCTGGTCGGCCGCGACTATGAATGGGAATTGATGCCGCTCGGCCTCGACCAGGGTGTCGGCGCCCTGGTGTGGAGCCCGCTCGGCTGGGGCCGGCTGACCGGCAAGATCCGCCGCGGCCAGCCGCTGCCGCAAAAGAGCCGCCTGCACGACACGGCGAGCTTCGGCCCGCCGGTCGAGGACGAGCATCTCTTCAAGGTGGTCGATGCTCTGGACGCTGTGGCGGCCGAAACCGGCAAGACCGTGCCGCAGGTCGCCATCAACTGGCTGCTGCAACGTCCGACAGTGTCATCCGTGATCATCGGCGCGCGCAACGAGGAGCAGTTGCGCCAGAACCTCGGCGCCGTCGGCTGGGCATTGACGCCGAAGCAGATGAAGGCCCTCGATGAAGCAAGCGCGGTGACGGCGCCCTACCCTTACTTTCCCTATCGCCGTCAGGAAGGTTTCGCCCGGCTCGACCCGCCGGCGGTGTGAGTGCTGGCGCCGAAGCTGCCAATCTCCCTCCTTGCGGGGGAGATGGCCGGCAGGCCAGAGGGGGTCGTCTCACGTAGAGCGCCAGCATCGTCTCTCGTCATGGAGGGCATTGGCGCTCCACGCGCGGCGACCCCCTCTGTCGCCTTCGGCGACATCTCCCCCTCAAGGGGGGAGATTATGGGCGACGCCTCAATGCAATAAAAACTCCCCATCCACCTTCCGCCACTCGTTCGGCGCGATCAGCTTCTGATGCGTGTAGGTGACCGAATGCAGCGGTCCGTCGAGCTTCGTCTTCCAGAATTCGATGAAGCGGATCAGCACCGGAAACTTCGGCGCGACGTCGTAATCCTGCCAGATGAAGCTTTGCAGCAAATGCGGGTGGTCGGGGAAGTGGTAGAGGATTTTGGCCGTGGTCAACCCATAGCCCCTGAGCATCAGGTCCATTTCGGAGTGGTCGTGCATGGCAGCCCCCTTAAGGCTCGATCTCCTTTCCTCCCAATGTTCGATTCTGCGCTCAGTTGCTTAACTGTCTATTGAATTTTGCTGATCGCAACCGGCTTTTCCTTCGCCAAAACAGTTGGTTAGCAGCGATGGGTAACGAGTGCTGACAGCGTTTCGGCGTTTCCCCTGCGTCATCCCGCCGCGCGAATCCAACGTCTAATATTGCCGTCACGACGGAACTGTTAATAATGCCCGCGAATTCGCGGCTGCGTCGCCGCGATACCGCCGGCGATCTAAGCCGGCGGAACGGTTTGGGAGGAAGGCAAAGAAATGTCCGATGTTCATGTGCACCGCGTCCAGCCGGCGTGGAAGAAGAACGCGCTGATCGACAACGAAACCTATCTCAAATGGTACGCCGACAGTGTGAAGAACCCGGACAAGTTCTGGGGCAAGCACGGCAAGCGTATCGACTGGTTCAAGCCGTTCACCAAGGTCAAGAACACCTCCTTCGACGGCAAGGTTTCGATCAAGTGGTTCGAGGACGGGCAGACCAATGTTTCCTACAACTGCATCGACCGGCATCTGAAGAAGCGCGGCGGCCAGACCGCCATCATCTGGGAGGGCGACAACCCCTACGATGACAGGAAGATCACCTACAACGAGCTTTACGCGCATGTCTGCCGCTTCGCCAACGTGCTGAAGAAGCACGGCGTCAAGAAAGGCGACCGCGTCACCATCTACATGCCGATGATCCCGGAGACGGCCTATGCGATGCTGGCCTGCACCCGCATCGGCGCCATCCACTCGGTCGTCTTCGGCGGCTTCTCGCCCGACGCTCTCGCCGGGCGCATCGACGACTGCAAGTCGACCGTCGTCGTCACTACGGACGAGGGCCTGCGCGGCGGCAAGCCGATCCCGCTGAAGGACAACGCCGACAAGGCGATCGACATCGCAGCCAAGGCCGGCACGAAGGTCGAGAAGGTGGTGGTCGTGCGGCGCACCGGCGGCAAGACCGGCTGGGTGCCGGGTCGCGACGTCTGGTACCACGACGAGGCAGCGACCGTTAAGGCCGACTGCAAGCCGGAGAAGATGAAGGCGGAGGACCCGCTGTTCATCCTCTACACCTCGGGCTCGACGGGCAAGCCGAAGGGCGTGCTGCACACCACGGCCGGCTATCTCGTCTATGCCTCGATGACGCACCAATATGTCTTCGACTATCATGACGGCGACGTCTACTGGTGCACCGCCGATGTCGGCTGGGTCACCGGTCACAGCTACATCGTCTACGGGCCATTAGCCAACGGCGCCACGACGCTGATGTTCGAAGGCGTGCCGAACTACCCGTCGCAGTCGCGCTTCTGGGAAGTCATCGACAAGCACCAGGTCAACATCTTCTACACCGCGCCGACGGCGTTGCGCGCGCTGATGGGCGCCGGCGACAGCCATGTGAAGAAGACCTCGCGCAAGTCGTTGCGCGTGCTTGGTACCGTCGGCGAGCCGATCAATCCGGAAGCCTGGGAGTGGTACTACAACGTCGTCGGCAACGCCAAACTGCCGATTGTCGACACCTGGTGGCAGACCGAGACCGGCGGCATCCTGATCACGCCTCTGCCAGGCGCCACCGACCTCAAGCCGGGTTCGGCTACGCGGCCCTTCTTCGGCGTCAGGCCGCAGTTGGTCGACGGCGAGGGCAAGGTGCTCGAAGGAGCGGCCGACGGCAATCTCTGCATCATCGATGCATGGCCCGGCATGATGCGCACGGTCTATGGCGATCACGACCGCTTCGTGCAGACCTATTTCTCGACCTACAAGGGCAAGTACTTCACCGGCGACGGCTGCCGCCGCGACGCCGACGGCTACTACTGGATCACCGGCCGCGTCGACGACGTCATCAACGTTTCCGGCCACCGCATGGGCACGGCCGAAGTGGAGTCGGCGCTGGTCAGCCACGACATGGTCTCGGAAGCCGCCGTCGTCGGCTATCCGCACGACATCAAGGGGCAAGGGATTTACTGCTACGTCACGCTGATGGCCGGCACGACATCGAGCGAAGACCTCCGCAAGGAACTCGTCACCCATGTCCGCAAGGAGATCGGCGCCATCGCGACACCAGACAAGATCCAGTTCGCTCCGGGCCTGCCCAAGACCCGCTCGGGCAAGAT
This sequence comes from Mesorhizobium sp. M1E.F.Ca.ET.045.02.1.1, assembly GCF_003952485.1. Taxonomy (NCBI): domain Bacteria; kingdom Pseudomonadati; phylum Pseudomonadota; class Alphaproteobacteria; order Hyphomicrobiales; family Phyllobacteriaceae; genus Mesorhizobium; species Mesorhizobium sp. M1E.F.Ca.ET.045.02.1.1. Next base: position 2,204,596 of record NZ_CP034447.1, on the reverse strand, counting down.
CATGCGGCGCATCCTGCGCAAGATCGCCGAGGACGATTACGGCGCGCTCGGCGACACCTCGACGCTCGCAGATCCGGCGGTCGTCGACGACCTGGTCGCCAACCGGCAGAACAAAAGGGCCTGATGACAGACAAGGCGGTGCTCGGAACCGTCAGCCAGCTCTGGCGCTATCCGGCGAGCTCGCTCGCCGGCGAGCGCCAGGACGCGATCTCGGTCGGCCGCGAAACCATCGACGGCGACCGTCTGTTCGGCCTCGTGGATGCCGCGGACAACGAGATTGCCCGGCCCGACCGCGACGCCAAATGGCACAAGGTGCCGCGTATCCGCACCCGGCTGACCAACGATCGCGAACTTGAGGTGGCCGTCCCCGGCGGCGACTGGCTGAGCGCGCCCGGCACCGAATGCGATCATGCCGTGTCTGCCTATCTCGGCTTCACTGCCTCGATCCGGCCGTTCGGCCGGGAGAACGCGCCGCCGGCCTATGCCGGTCCGCTGACGCAGGCGCGCTATCGCAAGGCGCCGATCCATCTGCTGACCACCGCCTCGCTGGCGCGGTTGAAGACGCTGCATCCGGAAGGGGCGGCCGATCCGCGCCGCTTCCGCCCCAACATCGTCGTCGACATGGAGCCGGTCGAAGGCTCTTTCCCGGAGACGGAATGGATCGGCCGCAAGCTTGCGGTCGGCGATCTGCTGCTCACCATCTCGGAACCCTGCCGCCGCTGCGGCTTCACCATCATTGCCCAGGACGGCTTCGACAACGATCCAGGCATCCTGCGCAACCTGGTGCGCCACAACGCCCACAATCTCGGCGTCTACTGCACCGTCGACCGGCCCGCGCGGATCGAGGTCGGCGCGCCGATGCGCTTCGTGTAGGCTTATCGATACAAATCCACACGGGTTGGCGGCAGGCCGCTTGGCCCCCGCGCGCGCCTGGTGGCGACGGTCTGGAAAATCTGCGCCGAGGCCCGCTCGAAGGCAATCGAGCAGCCGGAGAGATAGAGCAGCCAGAGCCGCGCCTTCGCCTCGCCGACCTCGGCGATCGCCTCATCGAAGCGCGCGTGCAGACGCTCCGCCCAGAGCCTGCAGGTGCGCGCGTAGTGCTCACGCAAGTTCTCGACGTCATGGACCAGGAAGCCATGCGCCTCGAGATTGCCGAGCGTCATGCCGATCGTGTCGAGCTCGCCGCCGGGAAAGATGTATTTGATCAGCGCCTTGTATTCCGGGCCCTTGCGCAGCGTCTTGCGGATGTCGCCTTTGCTGCGCCTGGTGATGGCGTGGTGCAGATAGATGCCGCCGGGCTTGAGCAGGCGATTGACGGCCGAGAAGTAGGCGTCGTGGTTGGCGAGCCCCAGATGCTCGAACATGCCGATCGACGATATCTTGTCGAACGTGCCGGAGAGCTCGGCATACGACTTTATCTCGATGGTGATGCGATCCTCCAGCCCCTCGGCGCGAATGCGCTCGCGGGCAAGCTCCGTCTGGGCTTGCGACAGCGAGACGCCGTGGCCGACGACGCCGTAGTTCTTCGCCGCATGGATGAGCATCGCGCCCCAGCCGCAGCCGATGTCCAGCAGACTTTCGCCTGGCTTCAGCCTGAGCTTGCGGCAGATGTGATCGAGCTTGTCGACCTGCGCCTGGTCGATGCCATTGGCGAAATCCTGGAAGTAACCGCAGCTATAGACCATGCGCTCGTCGAGGAAGAGCCGGTAGAAGGCATTCGAGATGTCGTAGTGATGCTGGATCGCCGCCTTGTTCGACCCGCTGACATAGGGATTGCGCCCGGAGAGGTCGGTGCGCGCCGTCATCTGCCTTCGCGAAAACAAGACAGCCGGCAGGTCGCGCAGGATTGCCAGCTTCGGCAGGGACTTGAGCTTCGTCTTGAGCTTGCCTTGCGAAGGCAGGGCGTAGAAATCGAACAGCGTGCCTTCTTCGATGTCGACGGTCTTGGATATCCACATCTCGACCAGCGTCGAGAAGGCCGGCCGCCGCACCAGTTGCCAGACGATGTCCTGGTCGTTGATGGCGAGCACCGGACCGCCGGCGGGGCCGATCCGCTCGCCGGTCCACAGCCTGACCGCAAAGCCGGGCTTCAGAGTCTCGACGACCGTTCGCACGATCCGCGCGGCCCTGTCGGCGGCATTCATTCCCACCTCCCGATACGTCGAATACGCCCGCTGGCTTGAGCCACTGTCGTCCAATTCGCCTTGGGACCGCAATCCCGATCTGTTGCGCAAATGCACTACTCGAGGATTTCCCGTCTGGCCATTCCGTTGCGGCACCTTGTCATTTGCCGCGACACACCCCATTCTTTGGGCCGTGTTCAACCAATCGAAAGGAGGTGATCCGATGTCGAGTGATTTCGTTTTCCATAACGTGAGCTCAGCGGATTGCACTTCCGGGAAGCAGTCTTCCCGTTAAGGCGCGAGACGCGCGGCAGGTGACCCGATGGGGTCGCCGCCATGAGCCGCGTCATGGACGGAAACACGGAAGGCCGCCGGCTTCGTCAAGAAGCGGCGGCCTTTTCCTTTTGGACCAATAGCGATCGAGGAAGGGGTGAACGGCGTTTCCGGGAAACGATGAACCGCTCCAGCATCGAAGCGGGTCAGCGGCGGTGCTGGAGCCGTCGTTTAATGCATGTCGCCCAAAAGTGTGCAGCGGTTTTGGGAGAACGACATGCATCAAAACAAGAACCTAAAGCACGTCGCTTGGATCCGTTTCAGCGCGACGCGCTTTAACAGCCGCCTGCCTATGCCAGCATCTGCGCGCTTACCGTGCGGTCGATGCCGTGCTGCGGCGGATTGAACCGGTTGCTTACCTGCTCATAGGTCCAGACCTTGAACAGGCCGAGCCGGTGCGGCCCGAAACTGTGCAGCAGCGGCACGTCCGTGGCGTCGCGGCCGCGCGCAATCACGACGCGGCCTATCCTGGGGCAATTGTGGCGCGGATCGAACGTGTACCATTTGCCGTCAAGGAATGCTTCCATCCAGGCCGAGAAATCCATCGGCGCGGGATCGGCCGGCACGCCGATATCGCCGAGATAGCCGTTCACATAGCGCGCCGGAATGTTCATCGAGCGGCAAAGCGTGATCGCGAGATGCGCGAAATCGCGGCACACGCCGACGCGCTCTTCATGCGCCTGCGCCGCGGTGCGCGTGGCGCGGGCATAGCCGTAGCCGAAGGAAAGCCGGCTGTGGACATAATCGACGATCGCTTGCACGCGCGCCCACCCGGGCGGGAGACGGCCGAAAAGCTGCCAGGCGAGGCCGCCGAGGTGATCGGTTTCGCAATAGCGGCTGCCGAGCAGGTAGACGAGCACGTCGTCCGGCAGGTCCGCCACCGGCGTTTCGTGCGCCAGCCTGTTGACTTCGTCGCATTCGCCGCTGTCCTCGACCGCTGCGTCATAGAGGATACGGAAGCCGCCGGCCGGCGCGGTGAAGCGGCGGCAGATGTTGCCGTAGCGGTCGCGATAGGTCCGGGTCGGCACGGAAGGCGAAGTGAGCACCCGCGTCTGCCGTTTGATATCGGCATGGCGATCGGGGTGGATGTCGAGGAGCGAGACGATCGGCGTCGCCGCGACGCATTCGATAGCGATTTCGTAGCCGAGCCGGATCAGCATCGCATTCCCCCCTTTTTTGACGATCGCGAAGAAGAACGCGGCAACCGGGAGGTTGTTCCTGCTGCGGATGGAAATCGCCGGCGCGACTTCTCAGGCAGCGCTGACGGCATTAAAGTAAGGAGCGTTTCGCCCCTCCCCGAAAACGATTCTCCAGGAAATCCGATGTTCGTAGGCAGAAAGTTCGCCGCCTTCCTTTTCGACATGGACGGCACGGTGCTCAACTCGATCGCGGCGGCGGAACGCGTGTGGACCCACTGGGCAAATCGCCATGGTCTCGACGTGGCAAGTTTCCTGCCGACGATCCATGGCAGGCGCGCGAGAGAGACGATCGCCGCGCTCGAGCTTCCGGGCGTCGATCCTGTTGCGGAAGCCGACGCGCTGCTCAAGGCCGAGGCCGACGACCTTGAAGGCATCGTGCCGATCGCGGGCGCGGTGGCGTTTCTGCAATCGCTGCCGCCCGAGCGGTGGGCGATCGTGACCTCGGCGCCGCGCGAGCTGGCGCTGCTGCGCATCGAGGCAGCAGGCATTCCGCTTCCCGCCATGATGGTGTCGGCCGAGGACGTCACCCGCGGCAAGCCGGCGCCCGACTGCTTCCTGCTGGCGGCAAAGCGCCTCGGCGTAGAGGCGCGCGACTGCCTCGTCTTCGAGGATGCGCCCGCGGGTATCGCGGCGGGCGAAGCTTCCGGCGCCTCGGTGATGGTGATCAGCGCCACGCATGTCCATCCGATGCGGACGCCACACGCCAGCATTGCTTCCTACGATGCGCTCGGCATCGCCACGGACGACAGCGGCTGGATGGTCATCGATAGGCAGCGTGACGCGGCTTAGGATATGCTGAGATTCAGGTCAGGCCGAGTCGGGGATGGTGAATTCCGAGAACCAGAACGGAGCGGACCTATGGGCCCGTGAGTACCGGCCTGCGCCGGCCGTAGCCTTATCTGCCGCGCCACTCTCATGAATGCTTCGGCCGGCGAAGGCCGGAAGCGCAGGAAGTCGCCATCCGCAGGCCGGCCTCACCTGAATATCAGCATATCCGGCTAGAAGTCGCTGGTCAGACCCTTCACTTCCCAGTCGCCGTAGCGCCCCGGTTCGTTGCTGCCGCGGCCGCCGATCTCCTTCGGCAGGCGGGCTTCCGCCTCGCGATAGGCCTTTCGCCTCGCCTCGGCCTCGGCAAGCGCGCGCTCCGCCGCCGGGGTCAGCGTCTTTCGCGGCTTTTCGGCCGCGGCGGCGGTTTCGGTTTTGCTGGGGTGTTCGGTCATGCGATATGCCTTGCCGATTGAAACAGGGGGCCGATTGAAACAGAGGGCCGATTGAAACAGAGACCGGCCTTTCCCATCATATAGCCATGATGCAAGACGGATCGACTCCTATTCGCCACCACGCCAAACGGACTAGAAGATGAACACGCTTCGCACCGCTATGCTTCTCGCCGCGATGACGGCGCTGTTCATGGGCGTCGGCTTTCTGATCGGCGGCACGGGCGGCATGATGATCGCGCTTTTGATCGCCGCCGGCATGAACCTGTTCAGCTACTGGAATGCCGACAAGATGGTGCTGTCGATGAACGGCGCCTTCGAGGTCGACGAAAGAAGCGACCCCAGATACTACAGGATAGTGCAGGGCCTCGCCCGGCGAGCCGGCCTGCCCATGCCGAAAGTGTACAAGATCGACACCCCACAGCCCAACGCCTTTGCCACCGGCCGCAATCCCGAGAATGCCGCCGTGGCTGCCTCGACCGGCCTGCTGCAGCAGCTTTCGGACGAAGAAGTCGCGGCGGTCATGGCGCATGAGCTTGCCCATGTGCAGCATCGCGACACGCTTACCATGACGATCGTCGCGACGCTTGCCGGCGCGATCTCGATGCTCGGCAATTTCGCCTTCTTCTTCGGCGGAAGCCGCGACAACAACAACCCGTTCGGCTTCGTCGGCGTGCTGGTGGCCATGCTGGTCGCGCCCTTCGCCGCCATGATCGTGCAGATGGCGGTGAGCCGCACCCGCGAATACGAGGCCGACCGGCGCGGCGCGGAGATCTGCGGCCGGCCGCTGTGGCTGGCCTCGGCGCTCGACAAGATCGCGCGCGGCGCCGAACGCATCCCCAACCTGGATGCCGAGCGCAATCCGGCGATGGCCCATCTTTTCATCATCAACCCGCTCTCGGGCGAGCGCATGGACAATCTGTTCTCGACCCATCCGAGCACCGAGAACCGTATCGCCGCCCTGCAGCAGATGGCGAGCGAGATGGGCAGCGCCTCTCGGGCCACGCGGCGCGAAGCGCCGATGGCGGCCGATGAGCCGCCGGCCGGGCCGTGGGGCAAGCCGGCCGAACCCGTGCCGCCAATCGAGCCGGCGCGGCCAAAACCCAATCCATGGGGCCGCAACCCGACTGGACCCCGCGGCGCAGGACCCAAAGGTCCTTGGTCGTGAGCGGAGCGAAGCGCCGACCGCAAACCCCTGGCAGACGTGATGCAGGCGAGGCGATTGCCGGGCTTGCCGCGCGCAAGGCTGCCGCTCGGCTGCTTGCCGCCGTCATTGATGCCCGCACACCGCTCGACGGCCTGACCGACAACGAGCACGGCCATCCGCAATACAGGGCGCTTGATGCCCGCGACCGCGCGCTGGTGCGCGCCATCCTGGTCACGGCGCTGCGCTACCGCATGACCATTGCCGGCCTGCTGGCGAAGCGTCTGGAGAGGCCGCTGCCGGCCAACGCGACCGCGCTCTCGCACATCCTGCACGTGGCCGGCGCGCAGATCCTGTTCCTCGATATCCCCGACAGCGCCGCAGTCGATCTTGCCGTCACCCATGCCAAGTCCGATCCGCGCACGCTGCGCTTTTCCGGCCTCGTCAACGGCGTGCTGCGCTCGCTGGCGCGCGCCAAGGAGGCCGAGCTGGCGCCAACGCTTGCTGCGACCAGCGAAGCGCCGCAATGGTTTGCCGACCGGCTGACCGCCGCCTACGGCGCCGACAAGGCGCGGACCATCCTTGCCGCCCACCGCCACGAAGCGCCGGTCGATTTCACCGTCAAGTCCGACCCGGCGCTCTGGGGCGAGCGGCTCGGCGGCATCGTGCTGCCGACCGGCACCGTGCGGATAGAAAAACTGCAGGCTGCGGTCACCGACTTGCCCGGCTTCACCGACGGCGCCTGGTGGGTGCAGAATGCGGCGGCAAGCCTCCCCGCGCGCCTGTTCGGCGACATCGAAGGGCAGCGCGTTGCCGACCTTTGCGCCGCGCCCGGCGGCAAGACGGCACAGCTCATCCTCGCCGGCGCCAATGTCACCGCCGTCGACACCTCGAAGAACCGGCTGGCGCGTCTGGCGCAGAATCTCGAGCGCCTCGGCCTGTCGGCGGAGCTGGTGCAGACCGACCTGCTCGACTACCGGCCGGCGGAGCCGTTCGACGCCGTGCTTCTCGACGCCCCCTGCTCCTCGACCGGCACCGTCCGTCGCCATCCCGACGTGCCGTGGACAAAAACCATGGCCGATGTCGAGAAACTCGCCGCGCTCCAACGGAAGCTCCTCGCTCACGCCGTTACTCTCGTCAGACCCGGTGGCCGGATCGTCTTTTCCAACTGTTCGCTCGACCCGATCGAGGGCGAAGATCTCTACCACGCTTTCCTTGCCGAGACGCCCAGTGTGGCCGCCGATCCGATCCAAGCAGGCGATTTCGCCGGCGTCGACCCGTTCCTGACGCCAGAGGGCACCCTGCGCACGACACCCGCCGACATGGCGCTCGACTCACCGGGGATTTCCGGCCTGGACGGCTTTTTTGCCGCGCGGATGCGAAGGGCCGCTTAAAACGTTATTACATCAAACTTGCTGACTTTTTTAGGGACGGTCCCGGCGGCACCGCGTGAAGCGCTTCACGCCGGCGAAATCCGCCTTCGCATAAGTTCTTGAATCATATAAGCTTGTGCTTGGGTAGCGGTCGATCAGGAGGGGATTTGGCACTTGTTGCCGGCAACACGACGCGTCTTTGGACGCTTGTCGCGAGGGAGTTTTGGCGCAAGACGCGCCGGCGTCTTCGCGCCGGTCCCGTCTATCGCTGGCGCTATTCCGGCCGCACGCCCGAGCGCGTGCTCATCGCGCCGCCGGATCTCAGGCTCGCCGATCCGCAGATCGCGCTCGAAATCTATTATGGGCGCTATCCGTTGTCCGGCCACATGGTGGAAACCGGCGGCAAATCGCCCTTTCAGATCAATGTGCCCAACCACGGCTGGCAAAAGACGCTGCACGGCTTCCGCTGGCTGCGCCATATGCGGGCCGCGGGCACCGAGCTTGCCGCCGCCAACGCACGGGCCCTGGTCTCCGACTGGATCGCCATGCACGGCAACCAGATATCCGGCGTCGCCTGGGAGCCGCGCACGACGGCCAAGCGGGTGATCGCCTGGCTGCAGCATTCCTCCGTCGTGCTGCAGGGCGCCGAATTTCCCTTCTACCGCGCCTTCCTCAAATCGCTCGCCATGCAGATCCGCTATCTGCGGTCGATGGCACGCGAGATGCCGGACGGCAAGGACAGGCTGCGCGCCCGCATCGCGCTTGCCTTCGCCGCCCTGTCGCTGCCGGCGCCGCCCTCGGCGCTGCGCGCCGCCACCCGCAACCTTGCCGAGGAGCTCGACCGCCAGATCCTTCCCGATGGCGGCCACATCTCGCGCAACCCGATGACGGTGCTGGAATTGCTGGCCGACCTTTTGCCTCTGCGCCAGACCTATGCCAACCAGGCCGAGGCGCCGCCGCCGGCGTTGATCGGCGCCATCGACCGCATGCTGCCGGCCCTGCGTTTCTTCCGCCACCAGGACGGCAGCCTCGCCCGCTTCAACGGCATGGGCGCCACGATCCACGACCGCATCGCCACCATCCTGCGTCATGACGACACGGTCGGCGCGCCGCTGCTGCACGCGCCGCATTCCGGCTACGAGCGCCTGTCGATGGGCGGCGTGACGGTGATCGCCGACACCGGCCTGCCGCCGCCCATCGACGTTTCCAACGCCGCGCATGCCGGGTGCCTCGCCTTCGAGCTTTCTTCCGGACGCCAGCACTTCATCGTCAATGCCGGCATCGATACCTATGGCGCCGCCGAGTTCCGCCCGCTTGCCCGCGCCACCGCCGCGCACTCGACCGCCACCGTCAACGACACCTCCTCGGCGCGCTTCAGCCATTCGCTGCGGGTCAGCGACCTGCTCGGCTCGCCGCTGATCGCCGGCCCGCAGCGCGTGCCCTGCAAGCGCATCGACCAGAAAGGCGTGCACGGTTTCGTCGCCCGCCACGACGGCTATGCCGCGCGCTTCGGCTTCCTGCACGAGCGTGAATTGAAGCTGACGGAGAACGGCAATGTGCTGACCGGCCGCGACCGTTTCCTGCGCCCCGGGGGCGCGACGGTCCGCAACAATGGCCGCGACTTCGTCACAGTGCGCTTCCACATCCATCCCGACATCGGCCTGCTTCAGGACGAGCGGGACCGCTTGACGCTCGCCGCCGCACAAGGAGACACTTGGGTTTTCACCTGCGCGGAAGTGGCGCCGGAGGTTGAGGAATCGATCTATTTCGCCGGACTCGGCGGGCCGCGCCGCAGCCGGCAGATCGTGCTTGCCTTCAAGGCCTCGGAGATCGCCGAGGTGCACTGGCAGCTGACGCGCACCCACATCGCCGGCTATCCCGAAAACAACTGAGCCTCAGCGATGGAACCCAAGCTGCGCGCTTGATTTCCGGGGCTCATATGCTACGGCCCGCGAACGTTTCCCAACCAGCCTTGAAAGGCCGCCTGCCATGGCCGTCCCCGCCAAGAACATTCCGGCACCGGACCTCGTTCCGGTTCGCCGCGCGTTGCTTTCAGTCTTCGATAAAACCGGCCTGATCGATTTCGCCAGGGCGCTTGCCGCCGCTGGCGTCGAGCTGGTCTCCACCGGCGGCACGGCGAAGGCGATCGCCGAGGCCGGCCTGGCGGTCCGCGATGTTTCGGAACTGACCGGCTTTCCCGAGATCATGGACGGCCGCGTCAAGACCTTGCACCCGTCGGTGCATGGCGCGCTGCTCGGCGTGCGTGACGACCCCGAGCATGTGAAGGCGATGCACGACCACCATATCCTTCCGATCGACCTCGTCGTCTCCAACCTCTACCCGTTCGAGGAAGTCCGCCGCTCCGGCGCCGGCTACGCTTCGATCGTAGAGAACATCGACATCGGCGGTCCGGCGATGATCCGCGCCTCGGCCAAGAACCATGCCTATGTCGCCATCGTCACCGATCCCGCCGACTACGCCTCGGTGCTCAACGCGCTGGAGATGAACCTCGGCTCGCTGTCGCTCGATTTCCGCAAGAAGCTGGCCGCCAAGGCCTTTGCCCGCACGGCCACCTATGACGCGGCGATCTCCGGCTGGTTCGCCGAGGCGCTCGAGGTCGAGCATCCGACCTGGCGCGCCTTCGGCGGCCGCCTCGACCAGGTGATGCGCTATGGCGAGAACCCGCACCAGAGCGCCGGCTTCTATCTCTCCGGCGACAAGCGGCCGGGTGTCGCCACCGCCAGGCAGCTGCAGGGCAAGCAGCTCTCCTACAACAACATCAACGACACCGACGCCGCCTTCGAGCTGGTCGGCGAGTTCGATCCGGCCCGTTCTGCGGCGATCGCCATCATCAAGCACGCCAATCCCTGCGGCGTCGCCGAAGGGGCGACGCTGAAGGCGGCTTATGCCAGGGCGCTTGCCTGCGATCCGGTCTCGGCTTTCGGCGGCATCGTCGCCATGAACCGCATCCTCGATGCCGAGGCGGCGGAAGAGATCGTGAAAACCTTCACCGAGGTGATCATCGCGCCGGACGCCACCGACGAGGCGGCAGCGATCGTCGCCGCGAAGAAGAATTTGCGCCTTCTGGTCGCCGGCGACCTGCCCGACCCGCGCGCCGCCGGCACGCTCGTGAAATCGGTGGCCGGCGGGCTCTTGGTGCAAAGCCGCGACAATGCGGTGGTCGACGACCTCGCATTGTCGGTGGTGACGAAGCGCGCGCCGACGCCGGCCGAGATGGCCGACCTCAAATTCGCTTTCCGCGTCGCCAAACACGTCAAGTCGAACGCCATCGTCTATGCGAAGGATGGCGCCACCGTCGGCATCGGCGCCGGCCAGATGAGCCGCGTCGATTCCTCGCGCATCGCCGCCCGCAAGGCGCTCGACGCGGCCGAAGCCGCCGGCCTGACCGAACCGCTGACCAAGGGTTCCGTCGTCGCCTCCGACGCCTTCTTCCCCTTCGCCGACGGCTTGCTGTCGGCGATCGAGGCCGGCGCTAGCGCCGTGATCCAGCCCGGCGGCTCGATGCGCGACGACGACGTGATTGCCGCCGCCGACGAGCACGGCATCGCCATGGTGTTCACGGGCGTGCGGCATTTCAGGCATTGAGCGCGCCCTCTCCTTCTCCCCTTGTGGGAGAAGGTGTCGCCGAAGGCGACGGATGAAGGGTGCTGGACGGAGTGAGGCGTTGGCGGTCCGGTCGCCATGTGTCGTTTGGACGAGCGCGTTCGCCAAGCTGGAACACCCCTCATCCGTCTCGGCGCTGCGCGCCGATCCACCTTCTCCCACAAGGGGAGAAGGAAGAGGCTCACTCCACCGGCTTGTCCGCCGGGTAGGGCGTCCTGACCAGGATCGCCATGCCGATACCGAGAAAGAGGATGATCACCGCCATGCCGAGCCGCGCCGAGTCGCTCAGGTAGCTGATCGTCGCGAGCAGGAACGGCGCCAGGAAACTGGTCGCCCGTCCGGACAGCGCGTAGATGCCGAAATAACGGCCCGATTCGGCGGCGGTGACGCTCCGCGCCATATAGGAGCGCGATGAAGCCTGCACCGGCCCGAAGGCAAGGCCGATCAGCAGCCCGTAGAGGATATAGGCCTTCTCGGCGGCGGTGCCGAACAGGCCGCCGGAATCAGCCAGGGGGAGCGGTATCAGGCCGAGCAGCGTGAAGCCCGGCCCGGTCGAGATGATTCCGGCGGTGGCCACGGTCAGCATCATCAGCGCGATCATCACCACCGCTTTGGAACCAAGCGCGGTGTCAAGGCGAGCGGCGATCCAGCAGCCGAAGATGGCGACGACGTTGAGAATGATGCCGAAGATGCCGATCTCGGTGATCGACCAGTGGAACATCGCGGCAGCGAACACACCGCCCTGCGTGAGCAGCGCGTTGACGCCGTCCTGGTAGATCATGCGGGCGACAAGGAAGCGGAAGATACCGACGCGCTTGCGCGCCTCTGTCAGCGTCGACTTCAGCTCCGAAAGACCCTCGCGCACTGCCGGTCCGATCGGAATGCCCTTGGCGGCGTCCGGGGTGAAGAAGAACATCGGCAGGATGAAGAGAAAGTACCAGCCGGCCGACATTGGCCCGGTGGCGCGGGCATCTTCGCCGAGCTTCGGATCGAGTCCCAGGATCGGGTCGAGGCCGATGACCGTTTTGCCGGTTTCCAGATTGCCGGCCATGAACAGAATGACAAAAATCAGCGCGATCATCCCGCCGAGATAGCCGAGACCCCAGGCGATGTTGGAGATGCGCCCGATTTCGCTTTTCGGCACCAGCCGCGGCATCATCGAATCGTTGAACACGGTCGAGAATTCCGCGGCCACCGAGGCCAGCGAGAACAACAGCACGATCAGGAACACATTCGACCCGGGCGCCGCGAGCCAAAGCAGCGTGAGGCTGGTGATCTTGATGGCCGCGAAGAAGGCGATCCACGGCTTGCGCGGTCCCGTCTGGTCGGCGATCGAGCCCAATACGGGCGAAAGCACGGCGATGACCAGGCCGGCGGCGGCGATGCCCCAGGCCCAGGCGGCCTGACCCACGACCGGATCGCTGACCATGCGCGAGGCGAAGTATGGCCCGAAGATGAAGGTGGTGACGACGGTGAAGAAGGGCTGCGCCGCCCAGTCGAAGAACATCCAGCCCCAGATGCCGCGCCCCGTCGCCCGCTGCACTGCTACTTCGGCCATGTCCCCTCCACTCGCCTTCTATTTGTCGGCGGCGCCATGTCTGCATGTTTTCGGACAGCGATGCAAACGAACAAGCGGCCGCCAGCTATTGCCCAGATTTCCTCGCCCCCACGAAGTGGGGGAGAGGTGGCTCGGCGAAGCCGAGACGGAGAGGGGGAAATGCGCCGGCCTACGGTCAGGTTGACCGCTTAATGCATGTCGCCCAAAAGTGCGCAGCGGTTTTGGGAGAACGACATGCATCAAAACAAAGACCTAAAGCGCGTCGCCTGAATCCGCTTCAGCGCGACGCGCTTTAAGGGTGGTCTCCGCCCTACGAAGCCCCCTCTCCGGCCGCTTCGCGGCCACCTCTCCCCCGCTTTGGCGGGGGCGAGGAACCCAGGCCTTCAAAGCTCACATCCCCGTCAGATCGGTCATCAGGCCCGACGCCACCGACAGCCGCGACACGGTGATGTCGCCGCCTTCGGTGAGTGCCTGCAGCCGCTCGCGAATGCGCGCGACACGCTCGCCGCCGGCCTCCAGCCAGGCCGCGACCGGATCCGCCGCCTTGCCATGGCCGGTGAGCGCCGCGACCGCAATGCCGCGCCTTGCCGCGCCGATCGTGTCCATCGCGCGCGACAGCGCCAGTTGATCGTAATAGTCCGGCGGCGTGATCGAGCGCGCGGCCTCCTCGACCCGTGGGATGCGGAAGGCATCGCTGACGGCGAAGAAGGCCTTGGCCGCGCCGACGATGTCGGCGCCGGCCGTGCGCGCGGTGAGCGCGATGTCCGGGATGAGTTCCGCCACTTCGGCGAGCGCCAGTTGTCCAGCCAGCTTCTCGGGCGCGCCGCTCTTGAACAGGCCGTGCCGCCGCTCCTCGATCCGCTCGCGCGAGAAGGCCGGCAGCAGCGACGCCAGTTTCGGCTCCAACGCCTTGCGCGCGTCATGCAGTTCGCCGATGCGCTGGCTGAGCGGGGCGGCGCCTGCCTCGTTCTTCAGGTACCAGCCGCTGGTCATGAAGATAAGCCGGCTGACCGCCTGATAGAAATCGAGCTGGATCTGGCCGTCGACCTGGCTGTCGAGCGCGTCGATCTCCCTGTAGAGCGCAGGCAGCGCGAAGCCGTCGCGGACCACGGCGAAGGTCCGCACCACGTCGGCCGCGGTGCGGCCCGTGGCTTCCTGCAGCCGGTTGACGAAGGAAGGCCCGCCGCGGTTGACGAGGTCGTTGGCGACGACGCGCGCGATGATTTCGCGCCGCAGCCGGTGGTCGCGGATTTCGCCGGCGAATTTCTTTGCCATGCGCTCCGGGAAATAGCCCATCAGGTCGCGGTCGAAATGCGGATCGTCCGGCACGTCGCTGGCGACGATGTCGGAGAACAGCACGATCTTGGCATAGGCAAGCAGCACGCCGAGCTCGGCCCTGGTCAGCGGCTCCCCGCGCGCCTCGCGCTCGGCAAGGGCTGCGGGCGAAGGCAGCGTCTCGACCGCTCGGTCGAGCAGGCCGCGCGCTTCCAGTGCCGTCATGAAGCGGGCCTGGTGCGCGATGTCGGCCAGCCCGCGCTTGCGCGCCATCGAGAGCGCCAGCGTCTGCTGGTAGTTGTTGGAGAGCACCAGCCCGCTCACCTCGTCGGTCATCTCGGCGAGCAGCTTGTTGCGCGCGGGCCGGGCCAGCGAGCCTTTGCGCATGGCGGATGCCAGCGCGATCTTGATGTTGACCTCGACGTCCGAGCAATTGACGCCGCCCGAATTGTCGATGGCGTCGGAGTTGCAGCGGCCGCCATTCATGCCGAACTCGATGCGCGCCCGCTGCGTGACGCCGAGATTGGCGCCCTCGCCGATGACCTTGGCGCGCACGTCGAGCGCGGTGACGCGGATGGCGTCGTTGGCGCGGTCGCCGACATCCTGGTTGGTTTCGCCGGAGGCCCTGACATAAGTGCCGATGCCGCCGAACCACAAAAGGTCGACCGGCGCCTTGAGGATGGTGTTGATGATCTCCACCGGCGTCGCGGTGGTCTTGCCAAGGCCGATCGCGGCGGCCGCCGCCGGCGGCAGCGTGATCGACTTCTGGCTGCGCGAGACGATGACGCCGCCTTCCGACAGTTTCGACTTGTCGTAGTCCTGCCAGGACGAGCGCGGCAGCGCGAACATGCGCTGGCGCTCGGCAAGCGAAGCCGCGACATCCGGATCGGGATCGATGAAGATGTCGCGATGATCGAAGGCGGCGATCAGCCTGGTCTGCGGCGACAACAGCATGCCGTTGCCGAACACGTCGCCCGACATGTCGCCGACGCCGACCACGGTGAAGGGCGAGGCCTGAATGTCGCGGTTCATCTCGCGGAAATGCCGCTTGACCGCTTCCCACGCGCCCTTGGCGGTGATGCCCATCTTCTTGTGGTCGTAGCCGGCCGAGCCGCCGCTGGCGAAGGCATCGTCCAGCCAGAAGCCGTGCTTCTCGGAGATGGCGTTGGCGGTGTCGGAGAAGGTCGCCGTGCCCTTGTCGGCGGCGACGACGAAATAGGGATCGTCAGGATCGCGACGCACCACGCCGGCCGGCGGGATGACGCCGTCGACGCCAATATTGTCGGTGATCGAAAGCAGGCTGGAGACGAAGTTCTTGTAGGCCGAGGTGCCGGCCTCGAAGATTGCGTCGCGCCCGGCGCTCATTGGCAGCTTCTTCGGATAGAAGCCGCCCTTGGCGCCGACCGGCACGATGACCGCGTTCTTGACCT
Source organism: Mesorhizobium sp. M1E.F.Ca.ET.045.02.1.1 (assembly GCF_003952485.1). NCBI lineage: Bacteria > Pseudomonadati > Pseudomonadota > Alphaproteobacteria > Hyphomicrobiales > Phyllobacteriaceae > Mesorhizobium > Mesorhizobium sp. M1E.F.Ca.ET.045.02.1.1. The sequence continues at coordinate 2,189,320 of NZ_CP034447.1, read as the reverse complement.
GCTGCGCCTTGACCAGGCCGAGCACCTCGGTGCGGTAGTCCTGGGCGCGATCCGACCAGCGCAGGCCGCCGCGCGCCACCGGGCCGAAGCGCAGATGCACGCCCTCGACCTCGGAGCCATAGACGAAGATCTCGCGCCATGGCCGCGGAGCCGGCAGGCCGTCGACCGCCTGCGAGTCGAGCTTGATCGCCAGCGACTGCCCCTTCTCCTTCGTATCGGCTACGAAATGATTGGTGCGCAGCGAGGCTTCGATGAGGTTGAGGTAGCGGCGGATGATGGTGTCGTCGTCGATGTTGGGCACCTCTTCCAGCGCGTCCTTGATCTTGGCCTTGAGGTGCTTGGCGGCGACCACGCCTTCGGTTTCGGCCGTCGGCCCGAGGCGTGCGACAAACAGCTGATGCAGGCCGCGCGCGATCTCCGGATAGCGGTTGAGCGCGGCGGCGATGAAATCCTGGCTCTGCGGAATGCCCGCCTGCTGCAGGTAACGGCCATAGGCGCGCAAGATGGCGATCTCGCTCGACCACAGCCCGGCGGTCTGGGCAAGCCCGTTATAGCCGTCATTGTCGACATCGCCGCGCCAGACCGCCAGGAAGGCATCCTCGAACAGCGCGCCGCCGTCGGACAGATCGATTGCCTTGCCGTAGCTGTTCTCGAGTTCCATGTCGTGGATGAAGACCCTGCCGGAACCTTCATCGGCGATCTCGAAGGTGCGCTCGCTGATGACGCGGAAGCCGATGTTTTCCAGCACCGGAACGCGACGCGACAGCGCCACCGGACTGCCGTAATGGTAGATCTTCAGCGCCGCCTGGTGCGGCTTCCGGTCGGCGCGGCGGTAATAGTCGATGGCGATCGGATGGTCGGGGCCGATTGCGGCGATGCGTCCGGCATCGGCCAGCGCCACCGAAGCCGAAAAGGTATCGCGGTAGCTTTCCGGGAACCGCGCTGCGATGCCCTTCAGCATCGGATCGCTGCCGGCCGCCTCCGCCGCCTCGGAAAGCGCGTCTTCCCAGGTTCGCACGATGTCGCGGATAGCCGCCTCGACGGCGGCCTGATCGATCTTCGGGGTTTTGCCGCCGGAACGGCCGATGATGAAATGCACGCGCGCCAGCCCGCCCTCGGGGAAGGCCGGGTAGTAGGCCGACAGCCGGCCCTCGAACACGGTCTTGAGATAGGTGCCGATCTTCTCGCGCACGACGCTATCGTAGCGGTCGCGCGGCACGAACACGAGGACGGACACGAAGCGGTCGAACTGGTCGAGACGGATCAGCGCCCGCACGCGCGGACGCTCGATCAGGCCGAGAATGGCGCTGGCGTGCTTCCTCAAGATAGGCACCGGGACCTGGAAGAGCTCATCGCGCGGATAGCTCTCCAGCACGTTGATGAGCGCCTTGCCGGAATGGTCGCTCGGATTGAAGCCGGACTTGGCGATGATCGTTTCGGCCTTCGAGCGCAGATAGGGGATCTTCATCACCGAGCGGGTATAGGCGGTCGAGGTGAACATGCCGACGATGCGCAGTTCACCGGCAAGCGCGCCCTTGGCCGTATAGGTCTTGATGCCGATGTAATCGAGGTAGATGCGGCGATGCACGGAGGACTTGGCATTCGCCTTGGTGACGATCAGCGGTTCAGGCCCGTGCAGGAAGGCACGGATTTCCGGCGTCGTCGTCACCGCCTCGGTGCCGCGCCGCAACACCAGCACATCGGGATCGGACAGGATGCCGAGACCTGGCTTGTCGGCGCGCTCAAGCGTGCCGCTCTCTTCGCCACCGACATATTTGAACTCACGCATGCCGAGAAAGGTGAAATTATCGTCGCGCAGCCATTCGAGGAAGGCGATCGCTTCGGCGACGCTGTTCTTGTCGAGCGGCACGGCCGAATAGCGGAATTCGGAAATGGCCTGGTCGAGGCGGGCGAGCATCCGTTTCCAGTCGGTGACGGCGCCGCGGACCTGGTTGAGTATCTTGCGCAGCCGCTCGGCGAGCGCGCGCGCCTGCTCCGCGGTGAGCCGCGGGATATGGACATGAACGACGCTCAGCCGGTCATGATCGTCGACGTCCCTGCCGCCGTCGCCCAGGATCTCGACGACGCCGTTCTTACCGTGCCGAACCGTCATGATCGGGTGGGTCACCAGCGTCGGCTCGCCGGCGGTCTCGGCGATCTCGCCGAGGATGGAATCGAACAGGAACGGCATGTTGTCGTTGACGACGGTGATGACCGTGACCGGCCTGCCGCCGCAGGAAACGCCTGAATCGGCTTCGATCGCGACGACGCTCTCGCCCTTCTTGTGGCTGGCCACCGCCCGGCTCGCGAGGTCGGCAGCGCGCTCCAGGTCGGCCACGTCATAGGCCGCGACATCCTCGGCCGGCGCACGAGCAAGCAGGTGGTCGGCAAGCCTCGCTGGCTTCTCTTCCGCTTTCACGGCGGCTGCGGCTCTCTTCTTCGGCTTGGATTTCACGCTGGCCATGACGCCAATTCCCTCCCGTGGCATGCTTTTGCGACTATGGTAGCCAGATGACTGCCGTTTGGCGACAAAGGTTTGACGACGTTTTAAAAAATTCGAACCAACGCCATCGCCCTGCAAGGAGAACGACCATGACCAACAGGATTACCGCGCTCGACCTGGTCCAGGCGGAGCTCGGCGAGGCGACAAAGGCCTATTTCGCCAAATGCGAGGAGAAGCTCGGCCTCGTTCCCAACGTGCTTCTGGCTTACGCCTTCGACGAGAAGAAGCTGCGCGCCTTCACCGACATGTACAACGACCTGATGCTCGGCGATTCCGGCCTGTCGAAGCTGGAGCGCGAGATGATCGCGGTGGTCGTCTCATCGATCAACCACTGCTTCTACTGCCTGACCGCGCATGGCGCGGCGGTGCGCCAGCTTTCCGGTCACCCGGCGCTTGGCGAGATGATGGTGATGAATTTCCGCGCCGCGGACCTGCCCCTTCGCCAGCGCGCGATGCTGGAGTTCGCGGTCAAGCTGACGGAAGAGCCGGCCAAGATCGTCGAGGCCGACCGAGCCACCTTGCGCCAGGCCGGCTTTACCGACCGCGATATCTGGGACATCGCTTCGACCGCCGCCTTCTTCAACATGTCGAACCGGGTGGCGGCTGCCGTCGACATGCGGCCGAACCCCGAATACCATGCCATGGCAAGGTGAGGCTTATCAGCCTCATATTAGCATCTGCGAATTTTGATTTGCCCGCCCCGCCGTTTGGTCCGATGATCAACGATTGCGGCATGGCCGCATATCGGATTGCGGCATGGCCGCATGTCGCTAAAGCAATTCCAGGAAAAGTGAGAAACGGTTTCCCGCCCGGAATTGCGCCAAAACAGAAATAGCGCGGCGTGGCCGCATGCCGGTTCAACGCCGCAGACAAGGGAGGAGAACATGGCGAAATTTCTCTATGTCTATCATGGCTCCGGCAAGATGCCGACCGATGAGGCCGAACGCAAAGCAGCGATGGATGCCTGGACCGGCTGGTACGGCAAGCTCGGCCAGGCCGTGGTCGACGGCGGCAATCCGGTCGGCATGTCGAGAACGGTGTTGCCCGGCGGCAAGGTCGAGAACAATGGCGGCAGCAATCCGACCGCCGGCTACACGATCGTCGAGGCGAAGGACATCGACGATGCCGTCGCCAAGGCCAAGGATTGCCCGATCCTGACGAACCCGGCCTTCACCGTCGAGATCGCGCCGATCATCGAGATGATGTGATGGTCGAGGGGCGCCCATGAATGCCGCGTGCCGGGTGAGCCGGTAGCCAACGAAGAGGCGGTGCGACCACCGATGGGGTTCGCCCCTATGAAGCAGTGTCGGCGCTGCCCCTCACCTGCCTGCCGGCATCCTCTCCCCGTATTAGTGACGGGGAGAAGGTGCCGGCAGGCGGATGAGGGGCAGCGCAAGCATCCGAAGTAGCTGGCTCTGAGCCATCGCCCCCAGCCAAGCGGACTCTTGCTCCTCCGCCATCGCGCGGCTAGAAGAACCGTCCCGACATCCATTTCGAGCTTCACTTTGCCTCAGTAATCGCCGGTCTCGTCTACTCCCCGAAAGCACCGCAGGCGCAGCTTTGGCGGCACCTGTATCATTTTCATGTGTTCTTCAGGCGGGCGGTTTCGAGACCGGTTTGGCATTGCTGAGCCGCTGTCGCGCAATCCGCGCCGACGCCTGACATCCAACAAAACAGCCTTTCGCCACACCGTGCCCGCGCGGGCATCTCGGACATCGCCGGCCTGACGGACTTCCCGACGGGAAGGGCCTACCGGCATGTCTGGACTGTTGCGTATCCGCTGGGCGATCGCGCCGAAAATCGCGCCTCGACCTCTCATCAACTGCAACCGCTGCGGCGGTATCAGACCCTATCGATGCAGCGGCAGATTCCGCGTCAACGCCAACGGCAAGCGCATCGATGCCTGGCTGATCTACCGCTGCACGGACTGCGACAATTCCTGGAACCGCACCATTTTTGAGCGCTGCAACCGCCGCAACATCGAACCGGCGCTGCTGGCGGCGCTCGAGAGCAACGATCCGGCGCTCGTGCGCAGCCATGCTTTCAATGCCACGGCACTACGGAGCCGGATCGGACGGATCGAGGAATTTCCGGATGTCTCGATCCGAAAGGAGCTTCTGAATGGCAGGCCGGAAAGCGCTGTCGCGCTTTGGCTCGCACTTCGGCTCGACGCCGCGACGCCTTTGCGCCTCGACCGTCTGCTTGCCGGCGAACTCGGCATCTCGCGGTCGAGACTGCAGAATTGGGAAGAGCGGCGCACGCTCGCTGTCGAACCTGACGGCGCCAGGGCCTTGCGCAGGCCGCCGCGCGACGGCATGGCGGTCCGCATCGATCTTTCCAGCGAAGCCGACCGCGACGCCATCGTCTCGGCCGCATGCGGATGAAACGAAAAGGGAGGGAGCAATGCCCCCTCCCTCAAATGACCGCTTGCGAAAAAGGCTTACGCTGCGCCCAACACCTTGGCCGACTTCTCGAAGCGCTTGCGCTCGTTCGGATCGAGATAGAGCTTCCTGAGCCGGATGGTCTTCGGCGTCACCTCGACAAGCTCGTCGTCCTGGATCCAGGCCAGCGCGCGCTCCAGCGTCATGCGCACCGGCGGCGTCAGCTTCACCGCCTCGTCCTTGCCGGCGGCACGGATGTTGGTGAGCTTCTTGCCCTTCAGCACGTTCACTTCCAGGTCGTTGTCGCGGCTATGGATACCGATGATCATGCCCTGATACACCTTGACGCCCGGATCGATGATCATCGGACCGCGGTCTTCCAGGTTCCACATCGCGTAGGCGACCGACTCGCCCTGTTCGTTGGAGATCAGCACGCCGTTGGTGCGGCCGGGCAATTCACCCTTGTACGGCTGATACGCGTGGAACAGCCGGTTCATCACGGCGGTGCCGCGCGTGTCGGTCAACAGCTCCGACTGGTAGCCGATCAGGCCGCGCGTCGGCGCGTGGAAGACGAGGCGCTGGCGGTTGCCGCCGGAGGGGCGCAGCTCGACCATCTCGGCCTTGCGCTCCGACATCTTCTGCACGACGACGCCGGCATGCTCCTCGTCGACGTCGATGACGACTTCTTCGACCGGCTCCAGCAACTGGCCGTCATCGCCCTTCTGCATGACGACGCGCGGCCGCGACACGGCGATCTCGAAGCCCTCGCGACGCATCGTCTCGATCAGCACCGCAAGCTGCAATTCGCCGCGGCCGGAGACAAAGAAGGAATCCTTCTCCGGCGATTCCTCGATCTTCAGCGCGACATTGCCTTCGGCCTCGCGCAGCAGCCGGTCGCGGATGACGCGGCTGGTCACCTTGTCGCCCTCGGTGCCGGCAAGCGGGCTGTCGTTGACCAGGAAGGACATCGTCACCGTCGGCGGATCGATCGGCTGCGCGTGCAGCGGCTCGGTCACCGTCGGGTCGCAGAACGTATCGGCGACCGTGCCTTTGGAGAGGCCGGCGATCGCCACGATGTCGCCCGCCTGCGCTTCCTCGATCGGCTGGCGCTCGAGGCCGCGGAAGGCGAGGATTTTCGAGATACGTCCGGTCTCGATCTGCGTGCCGTCGTGGTGCAGCACCTTGACCGCCTGATTGGGCTTCAGCGTGCCGGACTCGATGCGTCCGGTGATGATGCGGCCGAGGAACGGATTGGCTTCCAGGATGGTGCCGATCATGCGGAATGGACCGGGATGCACGGTCGGCGCCGGCACATGCTTGACGACGAGGTCGAACAGCGGCGCCAGTCCCTGGTCCTTCGGGCCTTCCGGGTTTTCCGACACCCAGCCGTCGCGGCCCGAACCGTAGAGGATCGGGAAATCGAGCTGCTCGTCGGTGGCGTCGAGCGCGGCGAACAGGTCGAACACCTCGTTGACCACCTCGATATGGCGGGCATCGGGGCGGTCGATCTTGTTGATGACGACGATCGGCCTCAAGCCCACCTTGAGCGCCTTGCCGACGACGAATTTGGTCTGCGGCATCGGCCCTTCGGCGGCGTCGACCAGCACGATCGCTGAATCCACCATCGACAGGATGCGCTCGACCTCGCCGCCGAAGTCGGCGTGTCCGGGCGTGTCGACGATGTTGATGCGGGTGCCCTTCCAGTCGACCGAGGTCGCCTTCGCCAGGATGGTGATGCCGCGTTCCTTTTCGAGGTCGTTGGAATCCATGGCGCGTTCGGCGACGCGCTGGTTGTCGCGGAAGGCGCCGGACTGTTTGAGAAGCTGGTCGACGAGGGTGGTTTTCCCATGGTCGACATGCGCGATGATCGCGATATTGCGGAGGTTCATTTGTCTGGTCTCGGGAGCGTTGCAGGCAGCAGGCCCAAAAGCGCCGCCTTTTTCGGTTGCGCGGCTCATACAAGGTTTTTCGCAATTGCGAAAGGGGAGGCCCCGCCCCAAATACATGGTCACTGATTCTTAAACGTCTTGGTGTGAAATGATTCTGTTAACCAAGGCGGAACCTTTGAGGGGCCGGGCAGTTCGATGTTCATGACCGATCAGATGTCCAGATTGCGTCCGGTTTTCGCATGGGCGGCGCTTGGCGTGCTGCTTGCGGCCGGTGTGGCGCAGTCGGCCACGGCTCTGAGAGAGACCGGTTCCATCCAGCCGCCCGACGCCAGGACCGCGCAGCAGATGTTCGCCGACGCCCCTGACGGCGTCGACCCGATCGTCACCGGCCCGGTCAGCGCCGCTTTCAAGCAGCGTCAGAAGGCGGCCAACTGCGACACTGCCGTCTGGCCGAACATTCCCGCGACCTGCTATCCGGATTGATCTTCGCGACGGCTATCTGGCAAGGGTAGCACTCCGGCACACCCCCCTCTGCCCTGCCGGGCATCTCCCCCGCAAGAGGGGAGATCAGATGTCGCCCCGGCTTTCGCCAATCGCCAACGTTGCAGAAAACGCTCCGGCGGCGGAGCTGCCAATCTCCCCCCTTGCGGGGGAGATGTCCGGCAGGACAGAGGGGGGTGCTGTCCCTCCAACGTCAAAATTCTGCATCGCCGCAACGCTCCGAAGTGTAGAATCTCCTATGCCGACCGCACCGGGTCGAGCGTGACCTTATAAAGCTCGTTGTCGTCGCGATCCATCAGCCGCACGGTGAGCTGCTCGGTGGCGCCGGAAATATCGACCAGACCGAAGAACTGCAGCCCGGCCGACGGCGGCAGGTTCTGGCCCTGCTCGGCGGTCGGCGCCTTGATGAATTTCAGCTCCGGACCGAAGGTCATGTCGAAATCGTTGGGGCCGAACGTGCCGGCGTGGATCGGGCCGGAGACGAACTCCCAGAACGGATTGAAATCCTGGAACTTGGCCTTGTCCGGATTGTAGTAGTGCGCCGCCGTGTAGTGCACGTCGGCGGTGAGCCACACCGTGTTGGTGATGCCGGCGTTCTTGATGTAGCGCAGCAGGTCCGCGAATTCGAGCTCGCGCCCCTTCGGCGCGCCATTGTCGCCGTTGCTGACCGCCTCGGCGCCGGCCTTCTTGGCCGCGTCGTCCCAGACGATGAGGCCGAGCGGCATGTCGGCGGCGATGATCTTCCACGTCGCCTTGGAATTCGCCAGTTCCCGCTTCAGCCACTTGGTCTGCTGCTCGCCGAGCATGCGCGACTTCGGCGTCAGCGTTTCCTCCATGTCCGGGCCGTTCGGGCCGCGATAGGAACGCATGTCGAGGAAGAAGACATCGAGCAGCGGGCCGTAAGCTATTCTGCGGTAGACGCGGCCCGGCTCCGACGGCTCGTAGCGGATGGTGGTCATCTCGTGGAAGGCGCGCGCCGCGCGAGCCGAGAGCACATGGATGGATTTTTCCGTGTAGCGGTTGTCGGCCGTCAGGTTCTTCGAATCCGACCAGTTGTTCAGCACCTCGTGATCGTCCCACTGATAGAAGGTCGGGCAGATGGCGGAGAGGCCCAGCACGTGCTTGTCCATCATGTTGTATTTCCACTGGTCGCGGTACTCGTCCAGCGTCTCGGCCACCTTGCGCTTGCCGTCGATCATGACGACGTTCTTCCACTTGCCGCCGCTGGGCAGGTCGACCTCGTCCTTCATGGCGCCGTCGGCATAGATCGTGTCGCCGGAATGCAGGAAGAAGTCCGGCGTGTGTTTGGCGATGGTCGAGTAGGTCTTCATGCCGGTCTCGTCGATGCCCCAGCCCTGGCCGGCGGTGTCGCCCGACCAGGCGAAGCGCACGTCGCGCTTGGAGGCCGGCGCGGTGCGGAAGCGGCCGACGATCGGCTCGGAGACGGCGTTGATGTCGGAAAGGTCGGCCGCAGTCATGCGGTAGAAGATGTCCTGGTCGGAGGCTAGGTCGGTGAGCAGCCGTTTCACCGTATAGTCGCTGGCCGGCGAGGTATCGAGCGGCGCAAGCCTCGTCGCATCGGCGAAGCTCTCAGTCGTCGACACTTCGTACATGACGCGCGCCGGGCGGTCCGTGCGGGTCCAGACCATGCCCGAGGTGGCGTCGACATCGCCGGACTGGACGCCGTGGGTGAAGGCCGGGCGCTGACTGGCGCGGGAATAGTAGGGCAGCGCGAGCCCGGAGGCGCCGACAAGGCCGAAGGCGCTGGCTGAGGTGATGAAAGCGCGGCGGGTCAACGAGATCTTGTTCATGGCGGTCTCCGGATGGCGTTGAACGGGACCGCCAAGCTCACGCCTCAATGTTTCAGGCGCATATCGGAACCATGAAGTTTTGATAACAGTGAACAGGCATACCCTTCTCCCCTTGTGGGAGAAGGTGGATCGGCGCGCAGCGCCGAGACGGATGAGGGGTGTTCCAGCGGAGTGAGACGTCGGCTTTCCCTGGAACACCCCTCATCCGTCGCCTGCGGCGACACCTTCTCCCACAAGGGGAGAAGGGGAAGCCGTGCCTCAAGCCGCCTGCGGCTCCGGCTCGAACGCCGGCTTGCTCGTATTGATCAACAGCGAAATACACGCCGCGGCGATGCCCGTCATGCCGGCGATCATGAAGGCGAGCTCGTAATTGCCCTGCAGTTCACGCATCGTGCCGCCGAAAGCGGCGGCCGCTGCCGCGCCCACCTGGTGGCCGGCGACGATCCAGCCGAAGACGATCGGTCCGCTGCGGTCGCCGAAGGCTTCGTTGGCGAGCCTGAGCGTCGGCGGCACGGTGGCGATCCAGTCGAGCCCGTAGAGCACGGCGAAGATGATCAAGCTGACTGCCGAGAAGCCGGAATAGGGCAGATAGATCAGCGACAGGCCGCGCACCGCATAATAGACGCCGAGCAGCTTGCGCGGATCGAAGCGGTCGGTGAGCCAGCCGGACAGCGTCGTGCCGATCAGGTCGAAGATGCCCATCATCGACAGCAGCCCGGCAGCCTGCACTTCGCCGATGCCCATGTCGCCGCAGAAGGCGATGAGATGCGTGCCGACGAGGCCGTTGGTGGTGAAGCCGCACACGAAGAAAGTGGCGAACAAATACCAGAACACCCTGGTACCCGCGGCACGGCGCAGCGTGGAGAGCGTATGCGTCAGGAAATTGCCCTGCGAGGCCGGCGATACCGGCGGCACATCGTCAGCGTCGGCGCCGAAACGCACCTGGCCAATCGAGGCCGGGCGTTCCGGCACCAGCAGGAAGACGATGGGCACAAGCGCAGCAGTGGCAATGGCAACGGCGATCGCCACCGGCTTCCAGCCGCCGGCCTGCGCCAGCGAGGCGATCAGCGGCAGGAACACCAGCATGCCGGTGGCGCTCGAAGCCGACATCAGGCCCATCATCAGGCCGCGATTGGTCTTGAACCAGCGATTGACGATGGTGGCGCCGAGCACGCTCGCCACCGCGCCCGAGCCGATGCCGGAAAACACGCCCCAGGTGATGAAGAGATGCCATGGCTCGGTCATCAACAGGCTGAGCGCCGTCGAGCCCGACATGATCAGCAGCGAGGCAAGCAACGTGCGGCGCAAGCCGATGCGCTCCATCAGTGCCGCGGCGAAAGGACCGGTCAGGCCGTAAAGCAGAATGCCGACGCCGGCGGACAACGAGATGACATCGCGCCGCCAGCCGAAGCTCGCCTCCAGCGGCAGCATCATCACGGAAGGTGCCGAGCGAAGCCCGGCGGCGATCAGCAGGCAGAGGAAAATGACGGCGACGACGACAAAGGCGTAGCGCTGGCCAAACGGACGGGACTGAGCTATCATGTTACTGACCGGTACGTTGCAATGGGATGGCGCCATACATACGTACCGGTCAGTAACATTGTCAAGCGAGTTTGTTGAATGCCATCGGACAATAAAATTGAAGCGTCGGTGAATGAGGCCCGTGCCGCGCCGGCGCCGAAGGCCGCCGACAAGATCCTCGACGTGGCGCGCGATCTTTTTTATCGCGAGGGCATCCGGGCGATCGGCGTCGACGAGATCGTCAGGCGCGCCGGCGTCACCAAGCCCAGCCTCTACCGCAGCTTTCCGTCCAAGGACGAGCTCGCGGCCTCCTATCTGCGCAAGTACGACCTCGAATTCTGGGAGCGCTTCGACGAGGCCGTCGACGCGCATCCGGGCAACCCGCGCGCCCAGATCATCGCTTTCCTGACCCGCGTCGGCAAACGCACGCAGAAACCGGACTATCGCGGCTGCGGCATGACCAACGCGGCGGTCGAATATCCCGAGCACGGGCATCCTGCGCGGGTGGTGAGCGAGAACAACAAAATGGAGCTGCGCCGGCGCCTGCGCGCCATGGCGGCGGCGATGGGCGCCAGCGATTCCGACACGCTCGGCGACGGGCTGCTGCTGCTGATCGAGGGCGCCTATATCAGCGGCCAGCTTTTCGGGCTCGGCGGACCGGCGGCATCGGTCGCCCGCAACGCCGATCTCCTGATCGAAGCCAGTCTGAAGAAATAACAATCTCGAGCTTGGGCGCTGCCCCTCACCTGCCTGCCGGCATCCTCTCCCCGTATAGTCACGGGGAGAGGGGCGCTCCCGCCGGCGATTTCGCCAATCGCCAGCGTTGAAGGAAGGGTGCCGAGGCCGCCCCAGCTCCCTTCTCCCCGTCACTATACGGGGAGAAGGTGCCGGCAGGCGGATGAGGGGCGGCGCAGACGCCGACAACGGGCGCTTGGCAGCCGCCGCGCCCTAGGCCCGCGTCAGTTTTGACGCTACGCTCACGTACCTCCATCGGAGACACCTCGCCATGCGTGCGCTTCTGATCCCGCTTGCCCTCGCCGGTTTCTGCCAGGCGGCGCATGCCGGCGACATTTCCAGCGCCTATACCGATCTCGACTGGAAGAAGGACTGCGTGACCTATGCGCAGTCGGAGGAAGGCGACGGCGACTGGGCGAGCCTCGCCTGTGCCGGCTATCGCGGCTATCCGGTGCTGATCGGCTATGACGATGCCCGCGAGTCCGTTTATTACGGCTTTCCCTCCGACGACATGACCGCCGTCTGGGAGAGTTTTTCCGGGCTCAACACCTCCGGTCCGAAGGTCGAGTGGCGGATCGAAACCAACGGCGACAAGGCGGTGCCCTTCGCCGTCATTCACCGTCGCGAGATCAGCAGTCCCGACGCCGAGAACAAGCCGACCGAGGTGCTGGTCGTCGCCAAGGTGGCGCAGCCGGAAGAGCACGAGGGCTGCACGGTCGGCCTGGTGCTCGCCACCGGCAACCCCCAAGCCAACGACCAGGCGCGCAAGCTCGCCGACGAAAAGGCGAAGGGCTTTGCCTGCGGCAAGGACAAGCGCGAAGTGATCGGCAAAGTGCCGGACTTCGGCCGGGTGGATAATTAGAGCTTGATCCCAAAAAGTGGGAACCGGTTTTTGGGCAAGATCAAGCTCAAAATGAGATCGCCTACTTCGCCGCCTTCGCCCGCTCGATCGCGTCGACGATCATCTTCTTGGCGTATTTGGAATCGTGCCAGCCCTCGATCTTGACCCATTTACCGGGCTCGAGGTCCTTGTAGTGCTCGAAGAAGTGCTGCACCTGCTGGCGCGTGATGTCAGGCAGGTGGGTGTATTCGGTGACGTTCTCGTAGCGCAGCGTGAGCTTGGGCGAGGGAACCGCGATCACCTTCTCGTCCTGGCCGGCATTGTCTTCCATGATCAGCACGCCGATCGGCCGCACATTGATGACACAGCCCGGCACTAGCGCGCGCGTGTTGCAGACCAGGACGTCGATCGGGTCGCCGTCGCCGGAAAGCGTGTGCGGCACGAAACCGTAATTGCCGGGATAGCGCATCGAGGTGTGCAGGAAGCGGTCGACGAACAGCGTGCCGGCCTCCTTGTCCATCTCATATTTGATCGGCTCGCCGCCGATCGGCACCTCGATGATGACGTTGACGTCTTCAGGCGGGTTCTTTCCGGTGGAAATCGCTGCGATACGCATGGCTCAAAATCCCTCTCGATCTTGTCAGACCGATAGCGGGACACGCGTCATGGTGCAATGCGGCGAATGGTGCTGAACGCTGATGGAAGCGCACACTTTGTGATGGATTGTAACCTGATGCGTGTCACCCGACGTGCGCAGCGGTCTTGGAAGAACGACGCTTATCAGGCGGCGCCCGTCATTCCCAGACGAAAGCCACCTTCTTCAGCGCCTTCTGCTCGAAGACCTCGACGCCTTCGGCGATATCGCGGCCGCCATTGCCGGCATAGAAGGCTAAAGCGTTGTAATTGTCTTCCAGCGCCCACACCACCAGGCCTCTGAGGCCGTGGTCGGCCAGGCGCGTCCGCGCCGCCTTGAACAGCCGGCTGCCGAGCCCGATGCCCTGATATTCCGGGCGCAGGTAAAGCTCGTAGATCTCGCCCTGCTGCCTCAGCTCGCGGGCGCGGTTCTTGCCGATCGTGGCATAGCCGGCGATCGTGCCGCCGATTTCGACGACCAGCACCGTTGCCGCCTTGCGAATCGCGTTCGCCCACCAGTCGGGGCCGCGGCGGTTGATCATGGCGGTCAACGTGCGATGCGGGATGATACCGGAATAGGCGCCGCGCCATGCCTCCTGATGCACTTCGGCGATGGCGGCTGCATCGCGAGGGTCGGCTTTCCTGATATCGATCGTCAGCGTGTTCATGATTGGTTAACCATAAACCCGCGTCGCCCGATTGCAAAGAGTCCGCTCCGTCGCGCCCGCGCTTTCGCACAGGCCAACTTGTCGGCGCCGGAAGCGCTGAAAACCGCCTCGCGCCGCCGTCAAAGCCAGGGTTTGCAGCCTAGGCCCTGTCAGATTTCGACGAGGTGGTCGTCAAGCTCGTTGGCGTCGCCGGCGGTGACCGGGAAATGCTCGGCAAGCACCGCGCCTACTGATTCGATCGCCTTGACGAAACCATCGGCGAGCCGGTCGTCGCCGGCGTGCCTTGTGAGGTCCCGCACAACGCCATCCCAGACATGCTGGCCGACCTTGGCATCGATGCCGCTGTCGGCGACAATTTCGGCATAGCGCTCGGCGATCGAGACGAAGATCAGCACGCCGGTGCGCGCGCTCGTGCGGTGGACGTTGCGGGCCAGGAACTGCTTCATCGCGTTGGCATGCGCCGCCTGGTAGCGCAGCCGCCTCGGCACAAGATGGATGCGCCAGCCAGGCAGCGCCCATAGAAGCGCGAGCATGCAGCCCAGCGACAGAAGCTGGGCAAGCACGAAATGCGGCAGGCGGATGGTCAACCACCAGGCTTCCAGCCCATAGGCCACCGCGAGACTGACGATGAGCGTGGCTATAGCCGCCGCGAACGCGGCCGGAAAGAAATAGCCGTCGCTGGTTTGCGCAACGACGCAGTAGATCTCGCCGTCCGTCCTCGCCTCGGCGGCGCGGATCGCGCCGGCGATGCGGTCATGGTCCTCAGGGCTGATCGGTCGCGTTGCCATGGTCCTCACCAGCTCCCCGAAGAACCGCCGCCGCCCGACGAGCCGCCGCCGCCGGAAAACCCGCCGCCACCGCCGCCAGAGGACCAGCCTCCGCCGCCCGACGACCAGCCGCCGCCACCTCCGGAGGATCGCCGTCCCGGCTCGAAGGTCATGCCGAGCCAGCGATAGCGGCCCGGTCCGATCTTCTGGCCGAAGATCGGCGGCAGCACCGTCAGCGCGATGCTGCCGAAAAAGATCAGCGCCCAGATGGTGATGAAGATGGCGAAGAACAGATCGTCGGAATTGAACGGTGCCTGCTCGTTGCGCTTGCCGCGCGCTTCCAGCTCCTCCGGATTGCCCTCCAGCACCATGATCATGTCGTCGACGGCCTTTGAAATGCCGCCGGAGAAGTCGCCGGCGCGGAAGGCCGGCACCATGTCGTTCTCGATGATCAGCTTGGTGTGCAGGTCGGTCAGCGTGCCTTCCAGCCCATAGCCGACCTCGATGCGCATCTTGCGGTCGTTCGGCGCCACGATAAGCAGAACGCCGTTGTTCTCCTTGGCCTGGCCGAGCTTCCAGAACCGGAACAGCCGGTTGGCGTAGGGCTCGATCTCCTCGCCGCCGAGGCTGGGGATGGTGGCGACGACGATCTGGTCGGAGCCTTTCTTCTCGAAATCGGCGAGTTTCTGGGTCAGCGCCGCGCGTGTGCCGGCATCGATGATGCCGGCATTGTCGACGACGCGGCCGGTAAGGGCGGGGAGGTCGGCGGCAAGGGCTGCGAGCGGGAGGAGGAAGAAGAGGAGGCTAAGCAAGCCGCCAATGAAGGTGTTCCTGCGCACCCCCCTCTGGCCTGCCGGCCATCTCCCCCGCAAGGGGGGAGATTGGCAGCTTCGCCGCCGGCCATCTCCCTCAGACGACGGAAATTGGCGAAAGGACAGATGACGGCCAATCTCCCCCCTTGCGGGGGAGATGTCCGGCAGGACAGAGGGGGGTGGGACGGAGCGCAAGGCCAGCAGGCTCGATCTATTAGGTCAGTTCACCCGCCCTGCTTCGTGCTCGTGCCGAAATTCACCTTCGGCACCTGCATCTTGTCTTCCTCGACGGTGAAGTTGGCGAACGGCTCGTTGCCGCGGAACCAGAAGGTCGCCCACAGCACCGAGGGGAAGGTCCTCAGCGTCAGATTGTAGTCCTTGACCGCCTGGATGTAGTCGCGGCGCGCCACCGCGATGCGGTTTTCCGTGCCTTCGAGCTGCGCCTGCAGCGCCAGGAAATTCTGGTTGGCCTTGAGGTCGGGATAGTTTTCCGACACCGCGATCAGCCGCGACAGCGCGCCCGTCAGCCCAGCCTGGGCATCCTGGAACTTCTTGAGGGCTTCCGGATCCTTCAGCGTATCCGGCGTCACCGTGATCTGCGTTGCCTTGGCGCGCGCCTCGACGACCGCGTCGAGCGTGTCCTTCTCATGCGACGCATAGCCTTTGACCGTCTCGACAAGGTTCGGGATCAGATCGGCGCGGCGCTGATACTGGTTCAGCACCTCGCTCCAGGCCGCCTTGGCGTTCTCCTCCGCCGTCGGGATGGTGTTGTAGCCGCAGCCGGCAAGCAGCGGCAGCACGAAAGCCATCATCAGCAAGGCAGGCAAGCTACGAAAAGCGGAGGGTAAGGAAAGGCGCTGGGCAAACATGATTGGTCCCTCGGGTCAAAGTTGCATGCGAAGCAATAGCACAATCCGCGCGCAAGAAAATGACCCGGCCGTGATGTTGCTTCTGGCCGGCCGTGAACCCCTGTGAATGCTTGCACGAACACGCTAAGCTCCCGACAGGAAAGGACATTTGCCATGACCGAGCGCCGGGACGACGAAAGCGAATCGCGCCGCATCCTCGAGCGCGTGGCGCGCGAGACGGCGCCGGGCGGCGCATCGTTCATCACCCGCACCGCGAAGGGCGCGCGCGACCACGTGACCGCCGCGGATGCCGACCGATCCGATCCGATCGAAGTTTGGGGCACCCGCATTGGCCGAACGCTCGGCCTCATCATCGCCATTGGGCTGTTGGCCTGGCTGGTGTATGTCGCCACGCGGGGCGGTTAGGAATCGACTTCCATGAATGCAGAAAAAACCGGCGCGCCGCGTGCGGTCATCGTCATCTCCAGCCATGTCGCCCGCGGCTCGGTCGGCAACCGCGCCGCGGTCTTCGCGCTCGAGACACTGGGCTTTCCGGTCTGGGCGGTACCCACCGTCATCCTGCCCTGGCACCCGGGCCACAGCCGCGCCACCCGCATTGTGCCGCCGCTTGACCAGTTCAAGGCGCTGATGGCCGATCTCGAGCGCGCGCCTTGGTTGGGCGAGGTCACGGCGGTGCTCTCGGGCTATCTCGGCGAGGCCGGCCAGGCCGAGGCCGTCGCCTCGCTGGTCGCCGCCGTCAAGACGAAGACGCCAGGCGCCCTTTATGTCTGCGATCCTGTCATGGGCGATTCGGGCGGGCTCTACGTGCCGGAATCGACGGCCGCAGCGCTCCGTGACAGACTGATGTCGATCGCCGACATCGCCACGCCCAACCGCTACGAGCTCGAATGGATGGCCGGCGCGCCGCTGCCCGACATCAAGTCGGTGATGGCGGCCGCGCTTCACGCCGGCCCTTCCACCATGCTGGTCACCTCGGCGCCGTCGATGATGGCTGGCGGTACCGGCAATTTCCTGCTCGACGGCAGCCAGGCGCTGCTTGCAGAGCACCGCGTGATCGAGAAGCCGCCGAACGGACTGGGCGACCTGACGGCCGCCATCTATCTCGCCCGTATCCTCTCCGGCCAGCCGCCTCTGAAGGCCCTGCAGTCGACCACGGCCGCCGTCTACGAAATCCTGGCGCGCACCGCAAAACGCGGCGGCGACGAGCTGCAGCTCGAGACCGACGCGCAGAGCCTGTCGCATCCGATGGCCATGGTGCAGCTTCGCCATCTCCTCCATCCCGGACGGGACAAGCGGGCGTGACGCCAGGCGGCGGCGCCAAAGCATTTTGCAGCCAAGTGGAATCACTCGGCGTCGCAGAAATGCGGCTAAACAAACAGACAGAGCGGGATGCAGACCTGCATCCCGCTCTGGCCGGCGTCGACGGCTGCAAGGCCGGCTGGATCGCCGTCCACCGCGCTGCTGATGCCGCGCCATTGGTCTCGGTCTTCCCGCGCTTCCAGGCGCTGCTTGACGCCCTGCCCGATGCCACGATCGCCGTCGACATGCCGATCGGCCTGCCGGATCTTTCCCGCCGGGGCGGCCGCGGGCCGGAGGCGCTGGTGCGGCCGCTGCTCGGAGCACGGCAGTCGAGCGTCTTTGCCATCCCTTCGCGCGCGGCGCTCTATGCCGACACCAGCGACTTCACCACGGTCGAGGCTTGGTACGCGGCGCACCGGCGGGCGAGCGCGGTGGCGATGGCCACCTCCGATCCGCCGCGCGGCGTTTCCATCCAGGCTTTCGGCATCTTTGCGAAGATCCGCGAGATCGACGCGCTTTTGATCGAGCGGTCGGATCTGCGGGGTCGCATCTTCGAATCGCACCCTGAAGTGGCCTTCTGCCGACTGAACGGCGGCGCGGCGATGGCGCTGCCGAAGAAGATCAAGGGCGCGGTCAACCCGGCCGGCATGGACGAGCGCAAGGCGCTGCTCTGCCGGCACGGCTACGAGAAAGCCTTTCTCGACCAGCCGCCGCCGAAAGGTGCGGCAAGCGACGACTTCCTCGACGCGGCGGCCATGATGCTGATTGCCGGACGGATCGCCAGCGGCGAGGCGCGGCCGTCGCCCGACCCGCCGCTGACCGACCGTTTCGGCATTCCCGTCGCCATCTGGGCTTGAGGCAAGATCGGCTGCGCGGCTTTGGCGGCATGCGTTTGCGACGCTGCCATCCGCAATTCGGCATTGCTCGCGACCGGCTTTTGCCGTTAGAGCCTTTTTTCGATCGCAACGAGCTGCCGCCTCCAACCCCCCGGAAAGGCTCTAGCTGCCCATGCCTCACCTCCCCGAGCACCTGCTGACCGGCTACCGCAACTTCATGAACGGCCGCTATCCCGCCGAAAGCGGACGCTACCGCTCGTTGGCGCGCGACGGCCAGGCGCCCGAAACGATGATCGTCGCCTGCTGCGATTCCCGCTCGGCGCCGGAAGCGATCTTCGATGCCGGCCCCGGCGAGCTCTTCGTGCTGCGCAATGTTGGCAACCTGGTGCCGCCTTACGAGCCGGACGGCGAGTACCACTCGACCTCGGCCGCGCTCGAATTCGCCGTGCAGAGCCTGAAGGTGAAGAACATCGTGGTGATGGGACATGGCCGCTGCGGCGGCATCCGCGCCGCGCTCGACACCAATTCGGCGCCGCTGTCGCCCGGCGATTTCATCGGCAAATGGATGAGCCTGATCGCGCCGGCTGCCGAAACCGTCACGGCGAGCACCTTCATGACGGCGACGGAGCGCCAGACCGCGCTGGAGCGCATCTCGATCCGCTATTCGATCGCCAATCTCAGGACCTTTCCCTGCGTTTCGATCCTCGAGGGCAAGGGCAGGCTCACGCTGCACGGCGCCTGGTTCGACATCTCGACCGGCGAGCTCTGGGTGATGAACAAGGAAACCGGCGATTTCGAGCGGCTGGAAATGGAGTGAGGCTAGGATGCATCGTCATTTTCGCCATGCCGTCTTTGCCACCGTCGCGCTGCTGTTCTCTCTCCTTGCCGCTCGCGCCGATGACAGCGCCGTCATCGACCGCTGGTATGCGGCGCTGCTCGCCGCCGACCGCGCCGAATTGTCGGCCCTGCTTGCCGACGACGCGCGCATGACGCTCGAGGACCTTGGCGTCGTTCAGAACAAGCAGGAATTCATCGACTCGATCGACCAGTGGCAAGACGCGGTCGCGGGCGCCGCGATCCGCCACCGAATCGAGAAAAGCGAGAACGGTGAGACCACCGTGCTCGCCTGCTACGACTTCCCGGAAAACGACACGCTGATGCGCGAGACCTTCACCGTCCTTGCCGGCCGCATCACCGCCAGCACCCAGACGGCGATCGCGCAGGACTGCAGCGCTTACTAAGCACAAAGCAATTCCAGGAAAAGCGCATAGCGGTTTCCGTCCGGAATTGCGCAATCAGTTTGTTGCGCGACAGGAAGCATCGCCCTACATCCGAGGCACCTCGCCTCATTCAGCCCTCCGGAATTGCTCATGTCATCTTCAAAGACCGTCGACCTCGCCGCCCATCCGCTGACATTTTGGCAAGGGCCACTCGGCCTGCCGGATTTCTCCCGCATCGGCGACAATGATTTTGGCTTGGTCTTCGACGCGGCGCTGGAGGCGCATCAGGCCGAGATCGACGCCATCGCCGGCAACGGCGAGACGCCGACCGTCGACAACACGCTGGCAGCACTTGAGCTTGCCGGCGAGCCGCTGGACCATGTCTCGTCGATCTTCTGGTGCCGCGCCGGCGCCCACACCAACGACACCATCCAGGCGATGGAGCGCGAGGTTTCGCCAAAGATGTCGCGGCATTTCTCGGCGATCTCGATGAACGAGAAGCTGTTCGCCCGCATCGACGACCTCTACCAGCGCCGCGAGAGCCTGGAGCTCGATCCGGAAACGCTGCGCGTCTTGGAAAAGACCTGGAAGGGCTTTGTCCGGTCGGGCGCGAAACTGGACGCCGAGGGCAAGAAGCGGCTCGCCGCCATCAACGAGGAGCTGTCCTCGCTCGGCACCAAATTCGGCCAGAACGTGCTGGCCGACGAGCGCGACTGGGCGCTGTTCCTCGACGAGGCCGATCTCGCCGGCCTGCCGGATTTCCTGAAGAGCGCCATGGCGGAAGCCGCCGAGATGCGCGGCCAGAAGGGCCGCTATGCGGTGACGCTGTCGCGCTCGATCTACGAGCCGTTCTCGACCTTTTCCGAGCGCCGCGACCTGCGCGAGACAGCCTTCCGCGCCTTCACGATGCGCGGTCAGAATGGCGGCGCCACCGACAACACGGATGTGGTGCGCGACATGCTGACACTGCGCGCCGAGAAGGCCAAATTGCTCGGCTACGAGTCTTTCGCGGCGCTGAAGCTCGATGACACGATGGCGAAGACGCCGAAGGCGGTGCACGACCTACTCGACCCTGTCTGGGAAAAGGCGCTGAAAAAGGCAGCGACCGACCAGAAGGAGCTGGAGCGGCTGGCAACGGAAGCCGGCAGCAACGAGACATTCGCGGCGTGGGACTGGCGCTTCTATCAGGAGAAGCTGCGCGCCGAGAAATTCGCCTTCGACGAGGCCGAATTGAAGCCCTATTTGCAGCTCGATCGCGTCATCGACGCCTGCTTCGACGTCGCCACGCGCCTGTTCGGCATCAGCTTCGAGGAGAAGAAGGGCATCGCGGCCTGGCATCCCGACGCGCGCGTCTTTGTGGTGAAGAATGCCGACGGCGGCGAGCGCGGCCTGTTCCTGGCCGACTATTTCGCGCGGCCGTCAAAGCGCTCCGGCGCCTGGATGAGCGCGCTGAAATCCGGCTACAAGCTTGGGCCGGGCGCCAAGCCGGTGATCTACAACATCATGAACTTCGCCAAGCCGCCGGCCGGCGAGGCGGCGCTGCTGTCGGTCGACGAGGCAAAGACGCTGTTCCACGAATTCGGCCATGCGCTGCACGGCATGCTGACCGACGTCACCTGGCCATCAGTCTCCGGAACCTCGGTGAGCCGCGACTTTGTCGAACTCCCCTCACAGCTTTACGAGCATTGGCTGACGGTGCCGGCGGTGCTGGAAAAGCACGCGCTGCACGTCAAGACCGGCAAGCCGATGCCGAAAGACCTGCTCGACAAGATGCTTGCCGCCCGCACTTTCGGCGCCGGCTTCGCCACGGTCGAATTCACCGCCTCGGCTCTGATCGACATGGCTTACCACGCGTGTCCGGACGCGCCGGCTGAGCCGCTTCGATACGAGGCCGAAACGCTCGAGAAGCTCGCCATGCCCGACACCATCGCGATGCGCCACCGCACCCCGCATTTCGGCCATGTCTTTTCGGGCGATGGTTATTCAGCCGGCTACTATTCCTACATGTGGTCGGAAGTGCTCGACGCCGACGCCTTCTCGGCCTTCGAGGAAACCGGCGATGCCTTCAATCCCGAACTCGCTGAGCGGCTGAGGAAGAACATCTACGCCGCCGGCGGTTCGAAGGATCCCGAAGAGCTCTACACGGCGTTTCGCGGAAAGATGCCGTCGCCCGAGGCGATGATGGTGAAAAGAGGGTTGGTGTAGCGCCTGCAAATCTCCCCCCTTGAGGGGGAGATGGCCGCGAAGCGGCCAGAGGGGGTCGCTGCGCGTAGAGTGCCGACCTCCTCCCTCGCCACTGCGGGGCGTCGCGGCAGTTGAGGCGACCCCCTCTGTCGCCTTCGGCGACATCTCCCCCTCAAGGGGGGAGACTTATCAGCTCCACGGATCCGCCACTCTCGGCCAGATCGGCCGCTTCAGCTTCTTATAATCCGTCTTCGCCGGATTGCTCGGATAGGAGCTCGGCGCCGTGACATAGATGATCTCGGCGGCGATCGGCGCGAAGCCGGCGTAGAAATGGTTGGTCGACTTGACCAGCAGGATGTCTTTCGACAGCGGATCGATGCCGATGTTGGAAAAAATATCCGGCTCGAAGGTCTGGGTGCGGTTGGTGTTGAGGATGACGTCGACCTCGGTGCCTTCGATGCGAACCACCGCTGACGGCCCCAGCGTCACCCGGCTCGGCCCGAAACTCTGCCAGCCTTCGCCGACGGCCTTCAACACTGTGACGCGCGCGTCTATGGGCTCGCCGGCCTGGGGACCGGCCTTGCCGCCGAAACGCAGGTCGATGACCGCGCCCTCACCCGCGGCATGGCAGAAAGTCACCGCGATGGGGTCCCAGATCGTCGCGACGCCGACCTTGTCGACGCCGCGCGCCAACAATTCGCGCAGCACGATGGTGCCGTCGCCCGGCACGCCGCCGCCGGGGTTGTCCCATATGTCGGCGATGACCGCCGGCTTGTCTTGTCTTTCAGCGCGCACGGCAAGCGCCCGCTCGATGCCGGCGGCGGCGGAAAGCATCGTCATCGCGGTCTTCTCGCGCAGGGTGTAGAGCTCGCGCCCCAGCGTCTCCGCGAGACGGTCGCCCTTTGCCTTGTCGTTGTCGGTGACGACCAGGATGCGCGTTCCCATCTCCGGCACGTCGGCGGCCATGAAGCCATGGATGACCGAGACCGACAGCACGCCGTCCTTGCCGTGCAGCGCCTTGATTTTGTCGACGAACGAACGCATCGGCTCGCGGCTCGTCGGCAGCACCTGGATCATGCGGCAGTCGAAGGTCGAGATCACCGGCTTGATCTCGCCGCGCGCCGCCGCCAGGCCGAGCTCGACGACATGCTCGCCGCGCTCGTAGAAATCGGTGTGCGGGAATTCGAGGAAATAGGCCATGATGTCGGATGCCGCGACGCGCTTCGGCGTCAAATGGCTGTGCGGATCGAACTCCGAGGCGATCACCACCTTCGGGCCGACGATCGCGCGCACGCGCTCCAGCAGATCGCCCTCGCAGTCGTCATAGCCTTGCGCCACCATAGCGCCGTGCAGGCCGAGGATCACCGCGTCGACCGGAAGGGCCGCCTTCAACTGATCGAGGATCTCGTCGCGCAGCGCCTCGAAAGTCTGCCGCTGCACCAGACCGCCGGGCTCCGCCCAGGTGGCGGTGCCCTCGATGACGGTCAGGCCCTCGCCTGCCGCGCGGCGGCGCAGCGCGACGATCGGCGAGGAGCAGAGCGTCGGCGTCTCCGGATGCTTGCCCGGACCAGCGTAGAAGGCCATCTCGAACGAGGCCCGGTCGGTCGGCACCGGCGAGAAGGTGTTGGTTTCCGTCGCCAGCGAGGCGGTGAAGATGCGCATCAAAACTCCATGGACAATGACAGCTATTTTACGGCCCCGAGCGCCAAGCCCCGGACGAGATAGCGTTGCAGCCAGATGAACAGGATCGCCACCGGCAAGGTGGCCAGCAGCGTGGCCGCCATGACATGGTGCCATTCGATCGTGTAGCGGCCGGCGACCAGCGAGAACACCTGGATCGGCAGCGTATAGCTTTCCTGGCTGCGCAGCATGGTGAGCGCCACGACGAACTCGTTCCAGGCGTTGATAAAGGTGAAGATCGCCGTCACCGCGATCGCCGGCAGGCAGAGCGGCAGGAACACTTTTCGCAGGGTCAGCCAGCGACCTGCGCCTTCCATCCAGGCCGCTTCCTCGAGGTCGCGCGGGATGGTGTCGAAATAGCTCTGCAGCATCCACACGGTGAAGGCGACGTTGAAGGCCATGTAGATGAAGCCGAGCGCGGTCGTGCTCTCGACCAGACCCCAGGCGGCCATCAGCCGGAACAGGCCGAGCACCAGCACGATCGGCGAGATCATCTGGGAGATCAGAAGGAACTGGCGGAAGGCGCCGTAGCCGGCAAAACGAAACCGCGACATGGCGTAGGCCGCCGGCACGGAGATCAGGATAGCGCCGATTGTCGCCAGCGCCGAGACATAGAGCGAGTTGAGGAGCGCCTGGCCGAAGCCGGTCGCCACCCACATGTCGGCGAAATTCGACCAGCGGAACTCGCTCGGCCACCAGGTGGGCGAAAGCACTTCCGGCCGCGGCTTGACCGCTGTCAGGAACATCACCGCGAAGGGAAAGATCGTCACCACGATCAGTGGCGCAAGCAGCAGCCAGGCGATGATCGTTCGTTTGAGCTTGCCGTTCCTCATGCCCGCTGCTCCCGCATGGCCAGCCGCACATAGATCATTGTGAAGACGAGCAGGATGATGAACATCACCAGCGACACCGCTGACGCTTCGCCCAGTTTGCCGATGCGGAAGGCGAGCTTGTAGAGATGCGTGACCAGGATATCGGTGGAGTTCGCCGGCCCGCCCTGTGTCATCACCCAGATGATCGGGAAGGAGTTGAACACGTAGATGGTGTTGAGCACGATCGCGATGTTTATGAAGGGTTTCAGGAGCGGAAAGGTGATCTCGCAAAACTGCTGGAAGGGCGTTGCGCCTTCCAGCGCGGCGGCCTCATAGAGATCGTCGGGGATCGAGGACAGGCCGCCGAGGAAGATCGTGGTGGTGAACGGCACCGTCACCAGGATGCCGATCAGCACCTGCATCGGGAATGCGGTCTCGGCGCTCGCCAGCCACTGGATGTTCTGGCTGATGATGCCGAGCTTCATCAGCGCCGAGTTGAGCATGCCGCTCTCGCCGTTGAGCGCCCAGCGCCAGACCACTGCCGTCATGGTGAGCGACACCGCCCAGGGCAGCATGATGATGACGCGGGCGAGGCCGCGCCCGTAGAAGTCGGTATTGAGGATGATCGCCACGGGGATCGACAACAGCAGCGCGCCGCCGACCACAAGCACGGTCCATAGGCCGGTGCGCCAGAGCGCCGCGACAAAGTCGGGATCGGCGGCAAGCGCCGAGAAATTGGCCAGGCCGCTGAAGTCGCGCAACTGGCCGAAGCGATTCACCTCATGCGTCGAGATCTGCACCAGGTCCCAGACCGGCCAGAAGATAACCACTGCTGCCAAGAGCAGGCTGGGCAAAGTCAGCAGGTAAGGCAGGATCCGGCTTTGCATCGGCTGGCTTGTACCGCTTTGGGAGTAGACAGCAGTGGCATTGGTGCTCAAGGCACGTCCCCGCATTTGAATTCCAGGCCAGCGTTGGCGCTGCCCCTCACCTGCCTGCCTGTCCTCTGCGGCAGTTGCGGAAGAGGGCCCTTCCTCTCCCCCGTCGATCGGGGGAGAGGTGTCGAGCGAAGCTCGACGGAGCGGGGGTCGATCCTTGGGCGCAAGGCGAAGCGATGCTTGCGCCTTGCGTCCCTCGTATGTCCGTTCGCGGCGGTTGCCAGGTGGTTCCCCCACTCCGTCTGGGCTTCGCCGAGCCACCTCTCCCCCCTCCGGAGGGAGAGGAAGGAGGCTGGCTGGGGCGGCGCTGACATCGACGATTCTGTCTTTCTGCTGAAGACCGGAAAGGATGTGGCGCGCCCCGACGGGGTGGGGCGCGCCACGGGGCGCAGGGAGATACGCCCTATTTCTTCAGCACGCCATTGGCCTTGGCGGCGGCCTCCTTCAAGGCGGCTTCCGGCTCGGCGCTGCCGAGATAGATCTTCTGCATGGCGTCGGAAGTGATCTGGGCGATCTCTTCCCAGCCCGGGATGACCGGCGCGAAGCGGGCGTCGGGCAGCAGAGCGGTGAAGGCGGCAAGGTCGGCGTTGTTGACGTAATAGTCCATCTTCGCCTCTTCCTTGTTCACCGGCAGGAAGCCTTCGCCTTGCGTGAACTTGGCGCGCTGCTCCTTGGTGAACAGGAAGTCGAGCAGCTTCCAGGCCTCGTCCTTGTTCTTGGAATTCTTGAACATGATGATGGAGTCGGTGACGCCATAGGTGCCGCGCGCGCCGGTCGGACCGGCCGGAATGGCGGCGACGCCGTATTTCAGCTTCGGCGCTTCTTCCTTGATCTGGTTGGACAGGAAGGGCGCGGTGATCATCATGCCGACCTTGCCCTGCTTGAACAGGTTCTGCACATCCTCGCGGTTGTTGGAGGTGACGCCCGGCTCGGTCAGGCCCTCGTCGATCATCGACTTATAGAGCTTGGCGGCCTCGAGCGCGCCCGGCGTGCTCAAGCCGGACGTGCCGTCCTTGTTGAGGATCTCGGTGCCCTGCGACCACATCGCGTAGTAGTAATAGACGTCGGTCTCGATCTCCTTGCCCTGCAGGCCGAAGCCGAAGGCGCCGACCCCCTTGATCTTGCGCGCATCCTCCTGCAGCTCGGTCCAGGTCGCCGGCGGCTTGGCGATGCCGGCCTTCTCGAAAAGCTCCTTGTTGTAATACATGGCGCGCGCCGAAGCCGCGATCGGCAGGCCATAGGTCTTGCCCTCCATGATCGAGGGCTGAAGGAAAGTGTCGATGAAGCGGTCCTTGAACTCGGGCGTGATGTAGCTGTCGAGCGGCTCGGCGACATCCTGCTGCACGAAGTCGATCAGCCAGCGTGTTCCGATGATCGAGAGATCCGCATTGGTGCCGGCGGTGATGTCGGTGGTGAGCTTCTGCAAAAGCACGTCCCACGGCACCACCTCGTATTTGATGGTGATGCCGGGATTGGCCGCCTCGAATTCCTTCTTCACCGCTTCGAAATAGGGGCCGGTCTTGGCGCTGTATTCGGCGACGGTGACGCGCACCTCGCCCGCATCCGCCGGCGCTGCAAGCGCCAGCATGCTCATTCCGGCCAACAGGCCGACAGTCCATTTCGCAAGGCTCATCTGATCTCTCCCATTGATGCGCATTCGCGCCTGGCCCTGTCGGGCTCAGGATTTATGTGACTTTCCTACATTATCGATCATTTGTCGCCATGCAAGCAGTTTATCATGTTGCTAAATTACATTTCGTTGAGTAGCGTTGGTCCTCCATCTGGCTTGCGGAGGAGCGCGCGCATCGTGGTGTCGAAGGCCGATTTCGAGGGTAAGACCGTTGTCGTCACCGGCGCCGGCGGCGGCCTCGGCTCGGCGATCGTGGCGCTGCTTGCCGAGCGTGGCGCGCGCATCGTCGGCTGCGACCAGTCGGCGGAAGCGCTGGCCAGCCCCCATATCGCCTCGCGCCACGTCTTCAACCTGCTCGACCGCGCCTCGATCGAAGCCGCGATTCCCACCCTGCTCGACAAGGACGGCGTCCCCGACGTCCTGATCAACAACGCCGGCTGGACGCGCGCCGAGACGTTGACGGCGCTGACGGCCGACAAGATAGAGCAGGAGCTCGACCTCAACCTGACCGGCGTGATGAATTTCGCCGACCCGATCATCAAGGCGATGGCGGCAAGCGGCGCGGGCAGCGTCGTCTTCATCTCCTCGGTCAACGCGATTTCGCATTTCGGCAATCCGGCCTATGCGGCTGCCAAGGCCGGCATCAACGCCTATGCCAAGTCGATCGCCGTCGAGCTCGGCCGCAGCGGCGTGCGCGCCAATGTCGTCTGCCCGGGATCGATCCGAACGGCCGCCTGGGATCATCGCCTTGCCAAGAACCCTGAAATCCTCGGCCGGCTGAAGCGGCTCTATCCACTCGGCCGCATCGTCAATGCGTCGGAAGTCGCCGAAGCAGTGGCTTTCCTTGCCTCCGACCGTGCATCCGGCATAACTGGCGCGATTGTGCCGGTCGACGCCGGACTGACAGCCGGCTACCTGCCTTTCATCGACGACATTTTGGGAGCGTGACCATGACCGACGTCCAGTTTCGCAACCTGTCGAAAGCCTTCGGCCAGCACAAAATCCTCGAGGACATCAACCTCGAGATCAAAAGCGGCGAGTTCGTCGTGCTGGTCGGCCCGTCCGGCTGCGGCAAGTCGACCCTGCTGCGCATGCTGGCGGGACTGGAGACGATCACCTCCGGCGACCTCATCATCGGCGGCGTACGCGCCAACGAGCTGCCGCCGCAGAAGCGCAACATCGCCATGGTCTTCCAGTCCTACGCCCTGTTCCCGCATCTGAAAGCCGCGGACAATATCGGCTTTGGCCCCAAGATCCGCGGCGAGACGCGCGCCGCGATCGACGACAAGGTGAAGAAGGCTTCAGGGGTGCTGAACCTCTTCTCCTATCTCGACCGCTATCCACGACAATTGTCGGGCGGCCAGCGCCAGCGCGTCGCCATGGGCCGCGCCATCGTGCGCGAGCCTTCGGTGTTCCTGTTCGACGAGCCGCTTTCCAACCTCGACGCGCAGTTGCGCGTGCAGATGCGCACCGAGATCAAGGCGCTGCACCAGCGGCTGAAATCGACCATCGTCTATGTCACCCACGACCAGATCGAGGCGATGACCATGGCCGATCGCATCGTGGTGATGGACCGCGGCCGCATCCAGCAGGTCGGGCAGCCGCTGGAGCTCTATGACCGCCCGGCCAACAAGTTCGTCGCCGGCTTCATCGGCTCGCCATCGATGAGCTTTGTTTCCGGCGCGCTGAAGACCGCTAACAGCAAATCCTGGTTCGAGACCAGCAGCGGCGGTCGCCTGGCGCTTGCCGGCAAGGCAGCATCCGGCAGCGACACTGTCGAGGCCGGCATCCGCCCCGAGCATTTCGTCATCGGCGCCGCCGAAGACGCCATCGCGATCGATGTCGACGTCGTCGAGCCGACCGGCTCGGAAACCCATGTCTATGGCTCGATCGGCGACGACACGGTGCGCGCCGTGTTCCGCGACCGGCTGCAGGTGAAGCCTGGGGACAGGCTGCCGGTGAGCGTCGACCCGCGCAACGTCCATCTCTTCGACAAGGCGACGGGCCTGCCGCTGTAAGGACAAGACGATTTTGAAGACAACAAGATGAAGACACCGGCCGACATCATCACCCGCCTGCAATTGATGTCGCAGGACGGCACCAAGTCGGACCGCCGGCTGGCCGGCCTCGTGCTTTCCGATCTCGATTTCGCCTCCAAGGCGGCGATCTCGGAGATCGCCGCGCGCGTCGGCGTCAGCGAGCCGACCGTCACCCGCTTCTGCCGCAAACTCGGCTGCGAAGGCTTGCGCGATTTCAAGTTCTACCTGGCGCAGGCGATCGCCATCGGCGGCCAGTATCTGTCGCCGGAGCCGCTCAGCCGCGACGCTCGCGAGCAGCGCATCGCTTCCGCCATCACCGAGGCCGCGATCGCCGCTATCCAGCGCGCCAGCGAGAATCTCGACATGAGCGTGTTGGTGAGCGTGGCCGCGAGGATCGCCAGTTCCGGCAATGTGCTGTGCATCGGCTCGGGCGGCATCTCCTCGATGATGGCGACCGAGATGCAGAACCGGCTGTTCCGGCTCGGCCTGTCGGCGCTCGCCCAGGTCGACGGCCAGCTGCAGCGCATGTATGCCGCCGTCGCGACGCCTGAGACGACGCTGGTTGCCTTCTCGGTTTCTGGCTATGCGCGCTCGGTGATCGAGGCCGTCGAGGTCGCGCAGCAATATGGCGCCGCCACCGTCGCCGTAACCGCGCCGGATTCGGCTTTGGCCAAGGTCGCCGACACGGTGATCCTGCTGCAGTCATTCGAGGACGGCAACATCTACAAGCCGACCTCGTCGCGCTACGCGCTTCTGGCAATCGTCGACATGATCGCCACCACGGTGGCGGAATCGCGCGGGCCGAAGGTGCTGGAGAACCTGCGCCGCATCAAGCAGAGCGTGAACACGCTGAAGGTTGACGATCCAAGATTGCCGCTGGGCGATTGAGGTATGGATTTCGCGCCCCCATGCCCGGCGCCAGCCGACTCCGCCGACCATCTTGCCTTTCAACATTAGCCAGGTCTAATGTGAATTGGGATTGATTGGAGGACGATCATGTCGGGTAAACCAGCCGCATTCCAAATGCCTGATGACGTGTTCAGCGCGCTGCCTGACCAGGCTAAAAGCCATCTGCCGCCAGCCACTTTCGATGCCGCCCTCGCGGCGGTGGTTCCGGATCACCCCTCCGCCGGCGATCACTTCGCGCCTCATGCGGACGTCACTCTGCCGGTCGATGCGGCTGACGCGCTTGACCAGCACGGCACACATGTTCCGAGCTTCGTGACAGACTGGCTGCTGTAGCCAGCCGGACCTGGCGGTTTTCCATCTGGTCAGTGCCCGCCGCCCCTCCGGCGGACGTGGTCATTTTGCGGCCCGACCCGTCACCGTGCCATCGCCGGGTTTGTCAAATAGTCCCCTCCCCGCAAACGGGGGAGGTGAGCTGGCGATATTCTGATCGATACGATCTCAGCTGCCGGAAAGTGCCTCGACGCTTTTCGCCAGCTCACGCGCATCGCCGCGGATACGCAGTGTTTTCAACCGCGCGGTCCCCCCGGCAACCACCGAAACGGCTGACGCCGGAACACGCAGCGCCTTGGCCATCATCCGCTCCAGCGCCGCATTGGCCGCCCCATTCTCCGGCACGGCACGAACGCGAGCCTTGAAATGGCTGCGCCCGTCGGCCGCCGTCTCGACACCTTCGATCCGGTCCAGCGCCGCCTTTGGCGTCAGCCGCACGAAAAGGTCGATGCCATCGTCGCGCGGGCGGAACGGCGCGCTCATGGCGGGACCGGCCTCAGACGACCAGGGACAGGACAGTGGTAAGCAGGAACTGCCGTATGAAGAAGATGATCAACAGCAGGATGATCGGCGAGATGTCGATGCCGCCGAGATCGGGCATGAAACGGCGGATCGGCCGCAGCGCCGGCTCGGTCAGCCGGTAGAGCATGTTGGCGACGGTGCCGACGAACTGGTTGCGCGAGTTGACGACGTTGAAGGCATAGAGCCAGGAAAAGATCGCCGAGGCGATGATGACCCACCAATAGAGGTCGAGCGCCATGACGATGGTTTGAATGAGGGCGATCATGCCGGTCTCCAAATTGTCGCCGACATGTAGCCATTGCTTGGCGAACCGGCAAGGCCCGCCGGCATCGACGCCTCGACGTCAGGCGATCCGTTTCGCCTTGACATCAAACCGCCGCGACCGATACAAGCCCATCCGCTGGAACGGGGCTGTAGCTCAGCTGGGAGAGCGCATCGTTCGCAATGATGAGGTCAGGGGTTCGATCCCCCTCAGCTCCACCAGCGGGATTTTGCGAGCCACGGTGCCGGCCTTGCACGCCACCGCAAACCCCAGAGCCAACCGAACAACCTCTTTTAGATCGGCCCGGAAATCACTTTTGTTTTCCGCCGCATGAGTTCGGTGCGCCGGCGGCGCCATCTCCCAGCGCTGATTTTCGGTCAAACGCCGCGGCGGCAAGACGTCCTGAATTGTGATCTCGCCGGATCGGATGGCTGCTGCAGCCCTGAAACGTCCAACCGAAGCGGTCATGAATTTTCGCTGAATGGAGCCTTCAGCCTCCGTTCCGGGCCAACCTCCTACAAAGGGGCCGTTCAACCCGCGGTCCCCTGCCGCATCGAAGGAGAGGTCCCATGACCCGTACGTCAATCATCGCCACAGCTCTTGCAGCCGTCGTCGGCTTTTCCGCCGTCGCGCCCGCCATGGCCAATGATGTCAACATCGAACAATATGGCTGGCGCAATTCCGCCGGCGGCGCCCAGCACGGCTACCGCAACCGCATACACGTCTACCAGGATGGCCGCTTCAACACCGCCATCGGCCAGCAATATGGTCATCGCAACCGGTCGGTGATCGGGCAGCAGGGCGTCAACAACTACGGCGCGACCTATCAGTACGGCAGCCGGAACGCCGCGGGCATTGCCCAGTTCGGCTCGAACCACACCGCGATCCTGACGCAGGACGGCAACGGCAACATCGCCGCCGGCGTTCAAGTCGGCCACGGGTGCAATGCCGACGTCGGCCAGGGCGGCAGCGGCAATGTCGCCGCCTTCGTCCAGGACTGCCCCTGAACAATATGGACGGCCGGCAACGGTGTTGCCGGCCGTCATCCTGAGATGGCGAGGAGATCATCCATGACCAGACTGGACAACCGAACAGCAGCGGCATCGGCGGCGCTCCTGGCCGTGATCGCCGCCGGCGCGGCCGGTGCGGCGGCCGGTAAGGATGGCGCGAATTCCGGGCTGCTGCGATGCGAGATACGAGATACGGTTCAAGGCGACGCAATCCTGCTGGAGCCCCTGGTTTATGCCGACAGGAGCATCAACGGCATCTACACGGTCAGCGTCTCCGGCGGCGGCACCTACGGCTCCGCCAACATCCGGCAAGGCGGCGCCTTCGAAGCCGGACCGGGCAGTCGCGCATCGCTCGGCCGGATGAGCGTCGGGGCAAACGGCGCTGCCTACGACGTCAAGCTGAAAGTGACCGCAGGCGGAGCGAGCATCAGCTGCGTCAAGCAGGTGTCCGGCGCGACCTGAGCGCCAGTTCTCTCGATTGATCGAAGGAGGGCTTCGGGCAACCGGAGCCCTTCGCCATTTCCATCAGGCCAGGAACAATTCCTGGAAAGTGAGCAGCGATTCTCCATCCGTAATTGCGTGAAAACAAATACTTGGAGCGTCAGCGATTCTTTCAAAGGCTGAATCGCTCCAGGTCTTGAACGGCTGCTGAACGATCCCTTCCGTCACGGTTCAGCTTGGCTATGCGACTGTTCCTCATCAACGGTCGAACCCGCCAGGAGACGTAACATGAACCGCCAGATCACGAAGCTCGTCCACGCCGCCGCGCTCGCCGCGGCCATCGGCCTGCCCCTTGTCGCCGCTCCGGCAAAGGCGGGCGGTTCGATCGGATTTTACTACTCGCCTCGCGCTGCCCGCGACGCGCGGGCGCTGGACCTCGGCCTGCGCGCCTATTCGATCTACAACGGGCTGCGCAGCGGCGCCCATATCAGGCAGTTCGGACGGAACAACCGTGCCGGCCTAGGTCAGGACGGTGCGGGCAACCTCGGCATAATTCGACAGGAGGGCAGCGGGCATTCCGCTGTCTTGCGGCAGGACGGCAACGACAATTCCTACGGCATTTTCCAGTTCGGCAGAAACACCGACGCCAACGCCGCGCAGGCCGGCAACGGCCAGAGCGGGGCAGCCGTGCTGTTCGGCTGGTAGGCGAGAAGCCGCGGATTGCGGATGCGTGGACGACTGTCCGGCTATGCATCCGCAACCCGATGATCGGTTACAGCCCGCGAGGCCTGCAAGCGGCCCCTGTAAAACGCAGGGCAGCTTTCGGCCTCAGAGAGCCTCAATTGTCCCAATCATCCCAATTGTCTTCATCCTGCGGCGGATCGTTGGGAATGACCCGGATGACCGGCCGCGGACGCTGATAGCGCCAGTAATACTCGTCCGGCTGCGGCTCATAGGTGCGGTAGATCTGCCGGTAGTGGTGCTTGGGCTTCCAATACATATGCTTCTTGTGCGGCCGCACGCAGTAGCCGTCCTCGGTCAGGTACGCGCATGTCACATGCGCTCTTGGACCAGACTGTCTCTGTCCGGCGCCGCGATCATTGGCGCCGCCTGCAGCGCGAACGTCGGCGCCAGCATAGCCCCGGCAAGGGCAAGAACAGACAATTTCATCGACCTCTCCATCGTCTCCAGGTTCGGGCCGGAAGAACCCCCTGATTGGGGACGATTTGGGGCGGCCGGTGATCACTTTGATTTTCCGCCGCACATATAAGCGTTAGATCATGTTCGCATGGCGGCGTGCTCAAAGCCTTGCCCTTCAGGCCTGAAGTTTTCCGCGCCATCCCCTCGAAACAGACGGCGCATGAGACCGCAGGCCATTCTTCGCGGGCTTCCAATGGCCGCCAAAAATATGGGTGCTCCCGTGCGGCCTCGGCTGGCCCCACTCACCTGGAGACCGCCGTCGCTCTGCGATTGCGCTGGCGCGCGTAAGCCACACAGGCGTCCACCGTGCTGACGCAGAGCGCGTCGCGGCTGTTCGGCAGATTGTTGTCGCCGGCATAGGCCACCTCGGCGACGTGGCCGTTGAGCATCCGGATCTGCGTGTTGCAATAGCCGCCGGGAGCGACGTTGACGGACCCTCCAACCGCCGGGATCGCGCCCACGGCCATGGTCGGCATTGCGATGCTGAGATTGCCGCGCTGAACGGTGCGCTGATAGGTCCAGATCCGGCCGGAAGCTCCCACATCGGCGGTAGCTGTCGGAAAGCCGGCGCACATGCGAACGTCGGCCTCGCTGAGACCGATCATCTCCTTGCGGGCGGCGGCCGTGGTGGCGTCGACCTTGGCGATGCTCGATGTGTCGTTGGGGATGACGCAGGAAGACTGGATCGAGATGCCTGCCGCAACAAGGGCAAGTTTTCGAATGCGAGAAGATGTCATGCCGTCGGTCGGAATTGCGTGCCGCCCCAGCGCCCTCCTGCCTACCTAGGCAATCTGGCAAGAGCGTCAACCCGAGGAAATCCGCGAATTCCGGTCGAAGGCGAGAGCACCTTTCGCCACGTGCGCTCACACCACCCGGAAATAGCTCGTCATGCCGGTCTTCTGGTGCTCGATGATGTGGCAGTGGAGCAGCCAGACGCCGGGGTTGTCGGCGACGAAGCCAAGCTGCACCTTCTCGTCGGGCTGGATGAGATAGGTGTCGGAGACGAGCGGTTGCACTTGTCGGGTCGAGGACGACAGCACCTTGAAACTCATGCCGTGCAGGTGGATCGGATGCGAATGCGGCGTGAGGTTCTCCATGTCGATGATGTAGCTCTTGCCGAGCCTCAGCTCGGCCAGCGGCGCGGTCGGATCCGGCGTGTCGCCCGGCCACGGAACCTTGTTGATCGCCCAGAAACTGTAGCCGATCGAGCCGCAGATGCTGTCGGCCGAGACGTTTTCCGCCGTGGCGCTGAGCGCCAGCGGAATGCGCCCGGCGCCGGCGAGGTCCACTTCCGCCACCGGATTGGCCTCCAAAGGGCCAAGATCGCGCAGGTCGCGCTTGAGCGACTTCCCGACTGAACGCAGCGTCGCCAGAATCTTCGGCTTGGTGCCCCTGACGTCCCGCAGGCTGACGATCGCGCCTTCGTCGTCGGGCATGCGGATGGCAAGCTCCAGCCGCTGGCCAGGTCCGAGCTGCAGGGCGTCGGGCGCGAAGCGTAGCGGCACCGGATTGCCGTCGAGCGCGATGACCTCCGCTTCCGCGCCGTCGACACGGAAGGCGTAGATGCGGGTGACGTCGGTGATGGCGGCCCGCAGCCGCACCAGGCCGCCTGCCGGCGCGTCATATTGCGGCTGGTCGAGCCAGTTGGCGGTGCGCACGGTTCCATAGGTGCCCGCCCTTGCCGCATCGCGCGGCCGGAACTGCTCGATGAACTGGCCGTCGTCGCCGAGGCGCCAGTCGCGCAGATTGATCACCACCTCGGAATCGAATTCCGGATCGTTGGGATTTTCTACCACGATCACGCCGGTCAGCCCGTGGCCTGTCTGGGTCAGCGTGTTGCAATGCGGGTGGTACCAGAATGTGCCGGCGTCGGGTGGCGTGAAGGCATAGTCGAAATGATCGCCTTGATAGACATAAGGCTGGATCATGAACGGCACGCCGTCCATCTTGTTCGGAACGCGGATGCCGTGCCAATGGATCGTCGTCGGGTCGTCGATGCCATTGATGAGCCGCGCGGCGAACGGCTTGCCCTTCCTCATCCTGACGACCGGCGGTGGGCCTGCCTGGCCATAGGTGAGCACGTTCCTGGTCGGACCGGCCTCCATCAGCTTCGCCTCGATGTTTGAAGTCTTCAGAATAACCGGCTCAGGTCTCGCCGCCGCGAGCCCGGTCAACCTGCCGATAGTCGAGGCGCCAATGCCGGCGAGGCCGGCCGCGGCGGTGGCTTTGAGAAGATTGCGTCGCGTAAATACCGTCATATGGCTTTCCGAAAGGCAGTATCCCGGGCAGTCCACGATTGGGCTGAACCGCTCAGGCCCCTGTCACTATCCATCTTCACAGCCTAGAGCGCTTTGTTTTGACGCAATTCCGGACGGAAAACCGTTTCACACTTTTCCTGGAATTGCTCTAGTCCCGCAAACTGAACACGAATGGCGCCGTGCGCGTGACACGCGCGCCGAGCTCCTCCGGCGGCGTGGGCACCGTCGCGCCCTGCAGCGCGCCGAGCGCCGCGCGATCCAGATCCGCATCGCCCGACGAGCGCGCCAGCCGGGCCGAGACCACCCTGCCGGAGCTGTCCACCGTGAAGGTGACGTTGGGGCTGCCTTCGGCCTTTCTCGATCGCGCAGCGCTCGGGTAGCGCGTGTGCCGCCTGATCCACGCCGCCAGGTTGGCATTCCACCGCGATGGGCTGACGCTGGACCGCGGCGCCGCATCGGAGGATTGCGGCGCGGCGGCCTTCGCTCCTGCCTTGGCGCCGATGCTGGCCGTCGTCACCGCCTTGGGCGGCTCGGCCTTTTCCTTCTTCGGCCGGTGCTTCGGCTTTTCGACCGGCTTCTTTTCCGCTTTTTTCTTCGCCTCGACGGGTTTGCTTGCCTTGATTTCCGCCTCGACCGGCTTCGGCTGCGGCAGCGGAATGACCACGTCAGGCGCGATCGCTTCGACAGGATCGGGAATAACCTCTTCCAAAGGTTGCTGCTCGCTGAGCGCCGCAACAGCCTGCTCCGCTGCTTCGGCCTCTTCCGCCTTGTCAGCGTCGACGGGCTGTTCGGTGGCCGGCTCGGGCGCTTCCGCGACCGGTTCCGGTATCGGATCGGTCGCGGGTTTCACTTCGCTGACCGTCGGCGTCTCCTCCGCCGCATCGGGCGGATCCGGCGTCACCGCGTTCAGCGTCGCCACGTCTTCCGGCACCGCAGGCGCAACCACCAGCGGCGCCATTTCGACCGCCAGCGCCGGTGGCGGGCCGCCGTCCGGCGCCTCGGCAAAGCTCAGATTCTGTACCGCACAGGCGACGGCGACATGCGCGGCGAGAGTGATCGCGGCCGCGCTTGTCCACAGGCCGGCTTCGCGCACGTGCAAGCGCGGCCGAACGGACAAGGAGGCGACCGCAGGTGTCATGGCCCGGGACTTCCGCTTGTCGCCGGCGCGGGGCTTCCGCCTGGAACCGCGCCACCGGCGCCCGATGCCGTCTCGAGGCCGACCAGCGCGACCTTGAGATAGCCGGCGGCGCGCAAAAGGTTCATCACCTCCATCAGTTCGCCATAGCCCACCGTCTTGTCGGCGCGCAGGAAGATGCGCGTCTGCTTGTCGCCTTTGCTGCGGCTGTCGAGCACCGCGGCGAAGGCGGAGCGCGGCACGCTGTCATTGCCGATCGCCAGCGTCAGGTCGCTTTTCAGCGTCAGGAACAGCGGCGTCTCCGGGCGCGGCGCGGGCGTCGCCGTCGAGCCCGGCAGGTCGACATTGACGTCGACGGTCGCCAATGGTGCCGCGACCATGAAGATGATCAGCAGCACCAGGATGACGTCGATGAACGGCGTGACGTTGATCTCGTGGCTTTCCTCGAGATCGTCGCTGGCCGTCTCGCGGATCCGCGCCGCCATCGCCGCTCACTCCGCCGCCATCGCGGTTGCCGGCGGCACCGTGCGGAAATCGAGGTCGCGGCTCACCAGCCGCTCGACGCCCGCGGAAGCGTCGGCAAGGATCTGCCTGTAGCCGGCTATCGAACGCGCGAAGACGTTGTAGATCACCACCGCCGGGATCGCCGCGACCAGGCCCATGGCGGTGGCGAGCAGCGCCTCGGCGATGCCCGGCGCCACCACCGCCAGATTGGTGGTCTGCGCCTGCGAGATGCCGATGAAGGCGTTCACGATGCCCCAGACGGTGCCGAACAGGCCGACGAAGGGCGCCGTCGAGCCGATTGTCGCAAGCAGGCCGGTACCGCGCGACATGCGCCGCGCCGCGGCAGCCTCGATGCGCGAGAGCCTTGAGTTGACGCGCTCCTTCAGACCGTCGCCCGAGGCATGATCCAGCGCGCCGACCGAAAGCGCGCGCTCTTCCTCGGCCGCGCGCACCAGCAGCGCGCCCGGCCCCCCGCTGTGGCCAAGCGCGCGGCCGGCCTGCATCAGCGTCGCCGCATTGCCGATCGCCGTCACCGCGCGGCGGGCCCTGAGCTTGCCGCCTAAGATCTCCAGCGACTTGGCGAGCCAGATCGTCCAGGTGACCAGAGAAGCGAAAGCAAGTCCGACCATGACCGCCTTCACCACGATGTCGGCATTCATGAACATGCCCCAGGGCGACAGATCATGCGGCAGCGTCAGCGGGATTGCGGCCGGCTGCTCACGATCGGCGCCGACGCTCTGGGTCGGCTGGGGACTCGGCTCCGCCGGCTGGGCTACAGTCGGCGCGGCACCCGCCGCCGGTGGTTGCGCCGCAGGTGCCTGCGCGGCCGGCACCGGCGCCGACGGCTGTTCTTGCGCCGTGGCCACGCCGGCTGAGAGAATGACCGATGCGGCCAGCGCCGCAGGAAGAAAGCTGTTCCGGGACAAGGTTCGTCCTCGCTTCATCATTGCACGTAGCCGATAGGCCGGCCGGTGACGGGGTGCTCGAGCACGCCCATCTCGACGCCGAAAATGTCCTTGAGCACCTCGCCCCGCATGATTTCGGCCGGCGTGCCGCGCGTGAGCAGCCGGCCTTGCTTCAGCGCGATCAATTCGTCGCAATAGCGCGCCGCCATGTTGGGATCGTGCAGCACCACGACGACGCAAAGATCGCGCTTGCGGCTCAGGTCCTTGACCAGCGCCAGCACCTCGACCTGATGCGCGATGTCGAGCGCCGAGATCGGCTCGTCGAGCAGCATGACGCCGGCATTCTGCGCCACCAGCATGGCGAGCCAGGCGCGCTGGCGCTCGCCGCCGGAAAGCTCGTCCACCAGGCGGTCGGCGAAAGCGCTCATGTCGGTCAGCGCCAGCGCTTCCTCGACATGGCTTCGGTCCTCCGACCCGAAACGGCCGAGCGCGCCATGCCAAGGATAGCGCCCGAGTGCCGCCAGCTCGCGCACGGTCAAGCCCGTGGCCGCCGGCGTCGTCTGCGGCAGATAGGCGAGCGCCCGCGCCAACTCGCGCGCGCCCCAGCCGGTGAGCGGACGTTCGGCGAAGCGGATATCGCCGGAGCTTGCCGGCTGCTGCCGCGCCAGAAGCTTGACCAGTGTCGACTTGCCCGAACCGTTATGGCCGATCAGCCCGTAGACGCGCGAGCGTTGAAGCTCGAGCGAAACCGGCCCGAGCAGTGTGCGCTCGCCGACGGCAAAGCGCACCGCTTCGACATGAAAGGCAGTCTGGGCACCTGCTTCGGTCAACATCCGTCTCCAAGCGGCCGCTGCCTAGGCTGTCGCCATGCGGCCAACGTTGGCTGACTAGGAAACATGAGTTTACTAGTCAACTCTAAAGGTGATTTTTTTGATCAACAAATTGCTGCGTCGCTTCGACCGGCAGCCTGAGCGCTATGAGGTCTGGACGGCGACGCCATCGCTGCGCCACGATGCAGGCGGCAACCGAGGCAGCAGGCGATGATCAAGGCGACACCATTCGACTTCCCCTATGACGGCCGGCTGGTGCCGCAGCACACCGCGCTGCTGGTCATCGACCTGCAGGAGGATTTCCTGTCGCCGACAGGTTACTTCGCCAGGAAAGGTTATGATCCGTCGCCGCTCAGAGCCATCCTGCCCGCCGTGAACCGGCTGATTGCCGCCGCCCGCGCAGCGGGCCTGACCATCGTCCACACCAGGCAAGGCTATCGCGCCGACATGGCCGACATGACGCCCTACGAGAAATGGCGCCGCAAGCGGGCTGGCCTCGACGGCACCGACATCCTGCTGCGCTCCAGCCCAGGCTTCCAGATCGTGTCCGACATCGAGGTGGCGCCTGAGGACATCGTCGTCGACAAGACCTGCAACGGCGCCTTCACCTATACCGATCTGGAGCTGGTGCTCAGGGCGCGCAGCATCACCCATCTCCTGTTCGCCGGATGCACGACGGATGTCTGCGTGCACACAACGCTGCGCGAGGCCTGCGACCGCAATTTCCAGTGCCTGACGATCGCGGACGCCTGCGCCAGCGGCGACCAAAAGGCGCACGAAGCCGCGCTCCACATGGTCACGGTCGAGGACGGCGTCTTCGGCGCGCTGGCGGAGTCGGAAGTCGTCATCGCCGCGCTGTCCCGGCTCGTGACCGCGGCGAACTGAGCAGCCGCGGGCCTTCTTCTCACAACGGCGAGCGCACGGCCGGCGGCCGGCGCGCGGCGAAAGCTCCCGGCTGCGGGATCTCCGCTTCGCGGCGCGCCAGCGAATTCGCGATCAGCGTGACCGTCTCGCGCCCGATCCGGGCAATCTCGCTCGGACGGTCGATGCCGCCGATCATGAATTCCTCGATACCGAGCGCGGCATAAGGCAACAGCGAAAGCGCAAGCCGCGCCGGCGGCCCCACGACATCGACCGCCTTGTGGTCGGAGGCGCCGGACCAGTCTTCGGAGCGAATGCGGACGGGAAGCGCGAAATGCAGCTTGCCGGCGCGACCGTGTTCGGCGGCGGCGCTGCGCACGCGCTGCATCAACTGCGCGACCTCGTCCGGCGAGCCGGCGGCCAGCTCGAAGACATCGGCGTGCCGTCCCGCGACCTTCAGCGCCGTGCCGGATTGCCCGCCGAGACGGATGGCGAGGTCCGCGCCATGCGGACCCTTGCGCGGAACGTAGCCGCCTCTGACGCTGTAGAAGGCGCCCTCGTGATCGAAAGGCTTGTCGTTCGACCACAGACGCTTCAAGAGCACCAGATATTCGTCGATGCGCTGCCAGACCACGCTGTGGCCGACCGGCCGCGCCTCGGCGTCGCTGTCCTCCAGCGGCTCGCTCAGCATCCTGAGCGACAGGCGGCCGCCGCTTCTGCGGTCGAGCGCCGCGAGTTGCCTTGCCGCCACCGTCGGCTCGATCACGCCGGCCCAGTGCGTCAGAACCACCTCGAGCGATGCCGTGCGTTCGAGCGTCTGGGCGGCGATGTCCATATTGGTGAGCAGGCCGGCCGGATCGTCGACGACCAGCTTGTTGAAACCGGCATCCTCGATCAGCGACAGCTTGGTCGCCGTCTCGGCGAAATCATAGAAGAAGCTGCCGTTGGCAGGCTTACCGGGAACATGCGTGAACTCGATCGGCATTGCCATCTCCTCCATCACGTTGGGTTGCCCCGCTTTATGCCCTCGCATTGAAATCCACGCACAGGCGCGCGACGGCGCTCTGGCGCACGGCCAGTTCTACTCGGCTACTCAACTCAGATTGTTTGACGGAGGGGCCTTGGCCCCTATGCCCGATTATTAGGGGATCAGCCCCAGCACCACCGCGCCGGTGAACACGAACGCAAGCGCGAAGACGAGATAGGCGAAGGTGCCGCCATAGGCGGGCCTCCAGCTCTCACCGGCGGTCAGC
Organism: Mesorhizobium sp. M1E.F.Ca.ET.045.02.1.1; assembly: GCF_003952485.1. NCBI lineage: Bacteria > Pseudomonadati > Pseudomonadota > Alphaproteobacteria > Hyphomicrobiales > Phyllobacteriaceae > Mesorhizobium > Mesorhizobium sp. M1E.F.Ca.ET.045.02.1.1. Next base: position 2,148,334 of record NZ_CP034447.1, on the reverse strand, counting down.
CTTTGGCCCTTGCGCTGAGCATTCTGGATGTAGGACATGGTCGAGCCTCCGTCTCGGCCATTAATCTATAAAATTAGTAGACTTTGTCGATTGCTATTTTTGAGAGATTTTTGGAACAACGTTCTCAAATTCAGGCCAAAGATGGTTGTTATTACCTCTCGTAAAAGGAGTATTCGATCGTCGGCGCGTGCCACGCCGGCCTCTGGCTGACCTGGAGTTGGTCGGTCGGAGCCGCCTTCCGAAGCCAAAAAGCCCTTTATTCGACAGAGCTTGGCCATCCCGAATGTCGGGGATAGCATCGGCCGACAAACAAAGGCCCTCACGGAGAAACGACATGGGTGGAAGGCTGGCGGGCAAGGTCGCCATCATTTCGGGCGGCGCGACGGGCATTGGCCGAGCGGCTTCCGAGCTGTTCGCGGCCGAAGGCGCCAAGGTGGCGATCATCGACCGCAACGGCGAGGCGGCCGGCAAAACCGCCGCGGCTATCCGCGCGCGCGGCCACATCGCCGAGCATTTCGTGGCCGACGTTTCGGATGAAGCGCAGGTCGAAGCGGCGGCAAGGGCGGCGGCGGAGAAATTCGGGCCGGTCACCGTGCTGTTCAACCACGCCGGCACCATCGTCATCAAACCCTTCCTGGAGACGAGCCTGCAGGAATGGGACTGGCTGCACGCCGTCAACGTGCGCTCGATGTTCCTGATGACGCGCGCGGTGCTGCCCGGCATGATCGCAGCCGGCGGCGGCTCGATCGTCTGCACCTCGTCGATCTCGGCGGTGGCGGCGACGCCGAACGAAGTGCTCTACGACACCACCAAGGGCGCCTGCCATATGTTCGCCCGCGCCATCGCGGTCGAGTTCCGCGACCGCAACATCCGCTGCAACGCCGTCTGCCCCGGCTTCATCCGCACCCCGCACGGGCTGCGCGAGGTGGCCGATCTCGGCAAGCTCGGCGTCGACGTTTCCGACGCCGCCATGGCCGCACAGCAGGGCCGCATCGGCGAGCCGGAAGAGGTAGCGAAGGCCGCGCTGTTCCTCGCCAGCGACGAATCGAGCTTCGTCAACGGCGCGCATCTGTTCGTCGACAACGCGTTTACGGCAATCTGAGGCCAGCCTGGCACCCTTCCTCTCCCCCGTCGATCGGGGGAGAGGTGTCGAGCGTAGCTCGACGGAGTGGGGGGTCGACCCTTGGCGTGGCGCAGGAAGATTCTTGCGCCTTGGTCTTTTTTTCAATGTTCGGCGGCAGCGGTTGCCAGGTGGTTCCCCCACTCCGTCGCTGCTTCGCAGCGCCACCTCTCCCCCCTCCGGAGGGAGAGGAAAGGGAGCCGAGTCCTACCGCTCCTCCCTGCGAAACGGCTTCAGCAGCGCCGACGGCGCGACCGCATTGCGCGACATGAAGGCCATCGCGACGATGGTGAAGATGAACGGCAGCATCAGGAACGCTTCGTAGGGGATGTGACCGAGTCCGCTTGCCTGCATCCTGAGCTGTAGCGCGTCGACGAAGGCAAAGAGCAGCGCGGCTCCCGCCGAGCGCCATGGGTCCCAGCGGCCGAACACGACCAAAGCGATCGCCACCCAGCCGCGGCCCGACACCACGCCGAAGGTGAAGGCGTTGAACTGCGCCATGGTGAGGAAGGCGCCGGCCAAACCCATCAGCGCGCCGCCGAGGATGACCGCCTGGAAGCGCGTGGCGATCACGCTGACGCCGGCGGAATCCGCAGCGCGTGGGTTCTCGCCGACCATGCGCACCGACAGTCCCCATGGCGTGCGGTAGAGCACGAAGGCGGCGAGCGGTACGGCAAGGATCGCGAGATAAACCAGCGTGAACTGGTTGAACACGGCCGGGCCGAGGATCGGAATGCCCGAAAGCAACGGGATCGCCACCGGCTTGAAGCCGTCGATGCTGGGCGGCACCGATTGCTGGCCGAAGATCAGGCGGTAAAGGAAATAGGCAAGGCCGGATGAGAACAGCGTCACGCCGATGCCGCAGACATGCTGGCTCAAGCCCAGCGCCACGGTGAACAGCGCATGCAGCGCGCCCATCAGCGCGCCGACAAGCACGGCCACCAGCACGCCGAGCCACAGGCTGCCGCTGAGGCTGGCGGCGGTGAAGCCAGCCATCGCCGACAACAGCATGATGCCTTCGATGCCGAGATTGAGCACGCCGGCGCGCTCGGAAAACATTTCGCCGAGCGTGGCGAAAGCGAGCGGCGTGGCAATGCGGATGATGGCGGCGAGGAAGCCGACCTGAAAAATCTGCTCGAATACCGCGCTCATGCGGATGCTCCCACGCGGCGGATGCGGTAGGCGGTGAAGAGCAGCGCCACCAGCATGGCAAGCAGCGCCGTGCCCTGGATGACGTCGCTGAGGAAAGCCGGCACGCCGGTCGCGCGCGACATCGCCTCGGCGCCGGTCATGACGGCGGCGAGGAAGAGCGCCGCGGGCACCACGCCGAGCGGATTGAGCCTTGCCAGCATGGCGACGACGATGCCGGAATAGCCATAGCCCGGCGAGATGTCGCTCATCACCTGGAAGTGCACGCCACCCACCTCGCCGACGCCGGCGAGTCCGGCGAGCGCGCCGGAGAGCAGCGCGGTGGAAAGCAGCACGCGCTGCACGCTGATGCCGCCATAGCGTGCCGCTTCGGCATTCTCGCCGGTAACGCGGATGCGGAAGCCGAGCGTGGTGCGCGCGATCAGGAACCAGCAAAGCGGTGCCGCGATCAGCGCCACGATCACGCCGAGATGCAGCCGCGTGCCTTCGATCAGCACAGGGAAATTGGCCGAATCCTCGATCGGCGGCGAGATCGGGTAGCCGCTGAACGTATCCTTCCACGGCCCCTCGATCAGCGCCATCAGCGCGTAATAAATGACCGAGTTGAGGAGCAGCGAGCTCACCACATCATCGACCTTGAACTTGACCCGGAGCGTCGCCGGCACCAGCGCGACGATGGCGCCGGCCGCCGCGCCCGCCAGCGCCATCAGAAGCATGGCGAGGTAACCCGGCATCGGGATGGCGCCGACGGCGCAGCTCGCCACCGCGCCGGCCAGCAACTGGCCCTCGGCGCCGATGTTCCAGAATTTTGCCCGGAAGGCGATCGCCACCGCAAGGCCGGTGAAGATCATGGGTGCTGCGCGCACCAGCGTCTCGGTGATGGCGTAGCTGTCGCCGAGCGAGGCCGAGAGCATCACGCCATAGGCCTCGGTGACCCCGGCGCCGGCGACTGCGATCAGGCCGCTGCAAAGGATGAGTGTGACGACAATCGCGAGGAACGGCAGCGCGAGATTGAACCAGGCGGGCGTCGACGTGCGGGCTTCGAGACGAAACATCAGGCGTGCCCCTCCGCGCCGGTCATCATCAGCCCGAGCCGCGTGACCGTGGCGTCCGCGCCGGAAAGCGTGCCGGCGATGCGGCCCTCATACATCACCGCGATGCGGTCCGAGAGCATCAGCAGTTCCTCGAGGTCCTCGCCGATGACGATGATGCCGCAGCCCTTGGCGCGCATGGCGAGGAACTTCTCGTGGATGAAGCGGGCAGCGCCTATGTCGAGGCCGCGCGTCGGCTGCGAGACGATCAGCACCTTCGGATCGAAGGCGAGCTCGCGCGCCAAAAGCGCCTTCTGCAGATTGCCGCCGGAAAGCGCGCCGGCGCGCACCATCGGCCCGGGACAGCGTATGTCGTAGGCCTTGATCTGCGCCTCGGCGAAGGCGCGGATCGCGGCCGGATTGAGCAGTCCCTTGCGGCTGAAGGCCTCGGTGCCGACGCGCGGCAGCACCATGGAATCGGCGAGCGGCAGGTTTGTGACCAGCCCGGTCGTCATCCGGTCTTCCGGAATACGGCCGAGCCCGAGCGCCTGCAGTGCGCGCGGCGAGAATTGCGTCACCTTTTTGCCGGCTATCGTCATCGTGCCGGCTTGAGGCTGCAACATGCCGGAGATGACGTCGGCGAGCGCCCGCTGGCCGTTGCCGGAAACGCCGGCGATACCCAGGATCTCCCCGGCGCGGACGAAAAGCGACACCTCGCGCAGCGGCATGCCGGCATGGCCGGTAGTGGAAATAGCGTCGAGCGTCAGCACCGAGGCACCGGGCGTCGTAGCCTCTTTGGTCGGCGGTACGATCTCGTGGCCGCACATCAGCTTGGCCATCTCGGCCGAGGTCGTGCTGGCCGGATGATCGACGCGGCCGGCGACCTTGCCGTGGCGCAGCACCACGCAGCGATGCGTGAGCGCTCTGACCTCGTTGAGCTTGTGCGAGATGAAGATGATGCCGAGCCCTTGGGCTGCCATGGAGCGCAAAGCGGCGAACAGGCCGTCCACTTCACTCGGCGCCAGCACCGCCGTCGGCTCGTCGAGGATCAAAAGCTTCGCGCCGCGAAACAGCGCCTTGATGATTTCCAGCCGCTGCTGCTCGCCGACCGAGAGCGCCGAGACCGGCAGGTTGGGATCGAGGCTCAAGCCATGCCGGCTGCCGATTTCCTTCAGCCGCGCCAGCCCGCCGGCGCGGTCGATGCCGCCGGATCTGCCGGGGATGCCGATCAGCAGGTTCTCCAGCACCGTGAGCCGTGGCGCCAGATGGAAATGCTGATGCACCATGCCGATGCCGGCGGCCAAGGCATCGGCCGAATCGTGGATGGCGACCGATCTGCCCTCGACCAGAATCTCGCCGGCGTCCGACGCATAGGCGCCAAACAGCACATTCATCAGCGTCGTCTTGCCGGCGCCGTTCTCGCCGAGCAGGCCGAGGATTTCGCCCGGCGCGACGCTGAGATCGACCGCCTCGTTCGCCTTGACGGCGCCGAAGCTCTTGGTGATGCCGCGCATTTCGATGAGAGGGGCGGACAAGGGTGCTCCTGCACTGATACCCCTCCCCCTCGAGGGGAGGGTGCCGAGCGAAGCGAGGCGGGAGGGGTCGCCTCAACCGCCTCGACGTTGATTGAAGGATGGAGTGCGTCGCGGGCGACCCCTCCCGGCCCTGCGGGCCACCCTCCCCTCAAGGGGGAGGGGAGCGCAAGCCTCAATCCGAAACCGGCGTGTTCTCGTCGACGTCGACGCGGAAATTGCCTTCGAGGATCTCGGCCTTCTTCTTCTCGACCAGGTCCTTGACCTCCGCCGGCAGCGTCTTGTCGAACTTGTGGTAGGGCGCCAGATAGGAGCCGCCCTTGGCCATGCGCGAGAAGTCGCCATAGTCCTGCGCGGTGAAGACGCCGGCCTTGACCAGCTTGATCGCCTGCTCGACCGTCGGATACATGTCCCACACCGGGCCGGTGATGACCGTGTCGGGGCCGAGGCTCGACTGGTCGGACATGTTGGAGATGGCGAGAATCTTCTTCTCCACCGCCGCCTCGATGACGCCGAAGCGCTCGGCATAGATGACGTCGACGCCGGCATCGATCTGCGCCACCGCCGCTTCCTTGGCCTTCGGCGGATCGAAGAAGGAGCCGATGAAGGCGACCTTCTTCTTGACATTCGGGTTGACCTCCTTGGCGCCGGCGAAGAAGGCGTTGACCAGCCGGTTCACTTCCGGAATGCCCATCGCCGCGACAGCGCCGACCGTGCCCGACTTCGACATCTTGCCGGCGATCATGCCGGACAGATAGGCCGGCTCATGGATCCAGTTGTCGAAGACGCCGAAATTGGGTTCGGCCGGACCGGCGCCGGAGCCGAACAGCCAGGCGGTCTTCGGGAACTGCTTGGCGGTCTTTCGCGATTCGCGCTCGGCGGCGAAGGCATCGCCCAGCACCAGTTGGTAGCCGCCCTGCGCATATTCGCGCATCACACGGCTGAAGTCGGCGGTCTGCACCTTTTCCGACCATTTGTATTCGATGCCCAGCTCCTTCTGGGCCTTCTGCAGGGCGACATGGATCTGGTTGTCCCACGGCTCCTCGATCGGCGTGGCGAAGATCGCCGCCACCTTCAGCTTCTTGTCCTTGGCGAAAGCCATACCGGGCAGCGCGGCCGCCGCGAGACCGAGCGCGCCGAGTTCCAGCACGTTGCGCCGCGACAGGCCGGCGCGTTGCGATTTGCTATGATCGTTTTCCATTGAAGTGCCCCTCTGTTCGACAGCCGTGTCGAGCCGGCCGTTCAAAAAATGTCAGACGCCAAGACTATGGAACGCCGCCTGAGTTTTGTCCACATGGTCAAATTTGGCCGTCGATCGTTGTGTGTAAGCCGAGAAGATCGGCGGGACAGCACCCCCCTCTGGCCTGCCGGCCATCTCCCCCGCAAGGGGGGAGATCAGCAGTCATGACGGCCTTCGCCAATCTCGGGCTTCGCAAGAGCAGCGAGGCGCCAGAACTGCCAATCTCCCCCCTTTGCGGGGGAGATGTCCGGCAGGACAGAGGGGGGTGCGAAGGAACTCCGGCGCTTGTTCCGGATGGCTGTACTATCCCTCCCAGCGCCCCGTCTCCGCAAACCTTCTCAGCAGCGGCGCCGGCTCGAAGATCAGCCGCCCTGTCCTTGCGTGCCAATACTCCAGCCGCTCGACGATCTTGCCGGCCCCTTCGAGCCCGGCCCAGAACATCGGCCCGCCCTTGCCGACCGGAAAGCCGTAACCATTGGCCCAGACGACATCGATATCTGACGCCCGCGCAGCGATCCCCTCCTCGAGGATCTTCGCGCCCTCGTTGACCAGTGGATAGAGCGTGCGCTCGATGATCTCCTCCGCGTCGATCGCGCGCGGCGCGATACCCAGTTCCGCCACCTTGGCGCGGATCAGCGCCTCGACGTCCGGGTCCGCAACCGGCTCCCGCGAGCCGCCGTCATAGCGGTACCAGCCGCGCCCGGTCTTCTGGCCGAAGCGGCCCTGCTCGCACAGCGTATCGGCAATGACCGCCGTCTGGCCGCGCGCCTTGCGGTTGCGCCAGCCGATATCAAGGCCGGCGAGATCGCCCATCTGGAACGGCCCCATCGGCCAGCCGAAATCGGTGAACGCCTTGTCGACCTGACTTGGCGTCGCGCCTTCGAGCAATAGCGCTTCGTTCTCTGCACCTCGCGCGGACAGCATACGGTTGCCGACGAAGCCGTGGCAAACGCCGACGACGACCGCCACCTTGCCGACGCGCCGCGCCAGATCGGTGACCGTCGCCAGCGCATCCGGCGCGGTTTTCTCGGCCCGCACGATCTCAAGCAGCTTCATGACATTGGCCGGCGAGAAGAAATGCATGCCGAGCACGTCCTGCGGCCGCGAGGTCGAGGCGGCGATTGCGTTGACGTCGAGATAGGAGGTGTTGGTGGCGAGGATGGCGCCGGGCCCGGCGACTGCGTCGAGCCGGCCGAACACCTCCCTCTTCACCGCCATGTCCTCGAACACGGCCTCGATGATCAGGTCGCAATCGGCAAGGTCGGCATAGTCGGTGCTGCCCTTGAACAGGCCGAGACGCTGCTGTTTCGCCTCCTCCGTCAGCGAGCCACGGCTGACCGAGACGGCATAGTTCTTGTCGATCGTCGTCAGCCCACGTTGCAGCGCTTCCTCGCTCGTCTCCAGCAAGGTCACCGGGAAACCGCCATTGACGAAGGCCATGGCGATGCCACCGCCCATCGTGCCGGCGCCGATGATGCCGACGCGGGCAATATTGCGTCGCTGCAGATCCTTGCCCGGCACCTTCGCGGCCTCGCGCTCGGCGAAGAACAGATGCCGCTGCGCCCGCGACTGGTCGCCGGAAACGAGTTGCAGGAAGAGCTGGCGCTCGGCAGCCAGAGCTTCGTCGAAAGGCAAGGTGATCGCGTTGCGCACGGCCTCGGTGCAGGCAAGCGGCGCCTCGAGCCCGCGCGCTTTCTTGGCGAGTTCAGCCGCCCGGGCGTCGAAAGCGGCAAGATCGGCTTCAGCCAGACGGTCGTTGCGGTCTCGGACAGCGATGAACGCTCCGCCTCGGTCAGCCATTTCGCTAGCGAAACGAATTGCTTCTGCCAACAGATCGCCATCAAACACCGCGTCGACAAGACCCGCCGCCTTGGCTTCACCGGCCGAAATCGGCGTGCCCGAAACGATCATGCCGAGCGCTTTCGCGGCACCCACCAGGCGCGGCAGGCGCACCGTGCCGCCGCCGCCCGGCAGCAGGCCGAGCTTCACTTCCGGCAGGCCGAGCTTTGCGCCTTGATCGGCAATGCGGAAATGGCAGCCGAGCGCCAGTTCCAGCCCGCCTCCCAGCGCCGTGCCGTGGATGGCGGCGACGGTCGGCTTGGCGATGGTTTCCAGCAAGGCGATGATGGCGCGCAGCTCCGGCTGCTCGACCGGCTTGCCGAATTCGGTGATGTCGGCGCCGGCGACAAAGGTGCGCCCGGCGCAGGCGATGACGATGGCCCTGGCGGCAGGATCGTCACGCAGCGCGGCGAGCGCCGCATGGAGCGGCTTGCGGACATGAAAACTCAGCGCATTGACCGGTGGATTGTCGATTATGACCACCGCCACGCCGTTCTCGTTCGCGACGTCGACGAAATTGGACAAGCGGAACCTCCCGAGACCCGGCTGCGACCAGGACGGGTTTATTACGCCGCGTCGCGAATTGAAACCGGATGCCGTGCTGGCACAATGCTTGTCGGAAAGCTTAGCCGGAAGCGTTGCGTTCCTTCACACCCCCCTCTGCCCTGCCGGGCATCTCCCCCGCAAGGCCCGCAAGGGGGGAGATCGGAAGCTTGAGCGCTCCGCTCATTCCTGCGATGTTTGAGATTGGCGAAAGCCAAAGCGACGTCCAATCCCCCCTCTTGCGGCGGTTGAGGAGCGGTCCGCGCAGCGGACGGAAAGCCAATTGCTTGGCTTTCCGAGCGACGAAAGCCGGCAGGCCAGAGGGCTGTCCCGCCAACCTCTCGCAGCCCTGCGCCAACGCGACTATCGCACGGCCTTCTCCCCACCCGCTGCCGTGATCACCCCGACGATGATCAGCCCGGTCAGCACCAGCCGCACGCCGGCGCTGACGCCGAATGTGTTGAGCATGGTGAGCAACAGCACCAGGAACAGGCCAGCGCCCCAGACGCCGGGCACGTTGGCCTTGCCGCCGGCGACCGAGGTGCCGCCGATGACCACGACCGCGATCGAGGCGAGCAGATACTCGTTGCCGATATCGACATTGGCGCCGCGGAAATAGCCGGCGAGCAGCGCCCCGTCGATGCCGCCGAGCGCGCCGCACAGCGTATAGGTAAGGAAGCGGATTCGCCCGACATTGACGCCGGCGAGCCAGGCGGCGCGGATGTTCTGCCCGATCGCCAGCACCGAGCGGCCATAGATCATGCGCTGCAGCGCCAGCGCCGCGCCGACGGTGAAGACCACCGTCAGCATCGCCAGCACCGGGATGCCGAGGACCTGCCAGTTGGTGAAATCGGCGAAGCCCGGCGGCGGCTTGATCTGCAGGCCGCGGCCATAGCTGATGTCGACCGACTGGATGATGAAGCTCGCCGACAGCGTGGCGATGATCGGCGGGATGCGCAGCGCCCAGATCAGCAGGTAGTTGATGATGCCGATGGCCGCCCCGCAGGCAAGCGCCGCAAGCAGTCCCACGATGATCATGGAGTCGCTGCCGCCCATCACCTTCATCGCCACCGCGCTGGCCAGCCCGATATTGGCCGGCAGCGACAGGTCGACATTGCCTGGTCCCAGCGTGATCACGAACATCTGGCCGACGCCGACGATGACGGTGAAGACGGCCAGCGAAAGTGCTGCCGTGACCATGCCGCCGGCGCCGTAGCCGCCGGTGAAGGCAACCGTCGCCAGCCATACGAAGAGAGCGCCCACGAAGGACCAGAGCCAGGGTTTTTCGAGCAGCATCCGCACAGAGGCCATCTTCTCACCTCTCCCTGCGGCTGATCAGCACCCGCGCCGCCAGCACGATGATCAGGATTGCGCCATTGGCGGCGACCTGCCAGTCGGGCGGGATATGCATGAAGGTGAGCAGCGGCGAGGCGGCCAAAGCCAGCGTCAGCGCGCCGAGGACCGCGCCGATCGGCGACACCCGGCCGCCGACGAATTCGCCGCCGCCCAGAATGACGCCGGCGATCGAAAGCAGCGTGTAGCCGTTGCCGATATTGGCGTCGGCCGAGGTGGTGATGCCGATCAGCGCCATGCCGGAGAGCACGCCGAACAGCCCGGTCAGCGCGAACAGCCCGATCTTGGTCCTGAGCAGCGACCATCCGGCGCGCCTCAGCGCCGCGGCATTGCCGCCGGAGCCGCGCAAGATGACGCCATAGGAGGTGCGCATCAGGCCGAAATGCACGACCGCCGCAATCAGCAGCGCCGCAAGGATCGGGAACGGTATGTAGGGCGGCTTGAACGCCAGGATCGCCAGCAGCCAGTCCGGCGCCTTGCCGCCGGGCTTCGGCAGGATGAGGATGGCGAGCCCCTGCCAGACGAAGCTCATGCCGAGCGTCACCACGATCGAAGGCAGGTTGCGCAAATGGATCAGCGCGCCGAGCAGCGCGTAGACGCCGATCGATCCCAGAAGCACCGCGATGCCGATGAGCGGCGCGTCGCGCAGCCACGTCGCGGTGACGCAGCCGACAAAGCCGACGAAGGTGCCGATCGACAGGTCGAGCTCGTTGCCGGCGATGACGAACATCTGCGCGATCGTCGCCAGCGCGATCGGGATCGCCAGGTTCAGCATCAGGTTGAAGCCGAAATAGCTGATGGCGCGCGGGTTCAGCCAGGCGATCGCCATCAGCACCAGCGCCAGCGACAGCGCCGGCAAAAGGCCGCGCAGCATGCGTGCCCGGGCCGCGTTGCCGCGTGGTGAGGATTTCGGGACCGTGCCGGGAGCGAGCGCCGTCATCTCAAGCCGCATCGCCGAAGGAGGACTGGATGATCTTTTCCTCCGTCAGCTCGTCGCGCCGCAGATTGGCGACGATCCTGCCGTTCTTGAAGACATAGACATGGTCGCAATTGTCGAGCTCTTCGGTTTCGGTGGTGTACCAGAGGAAGGTGCGGCCCTTGGCGGCCTCCTCGCGCACAAGGTCGTAGACTTCGAGCTTGGTGCCGACATCGACACCGCGCATCGGGTCGTCCATCAGCACGATCTCGGCATCGGAGCCGAGCGCGCGGGCAAACAGCGCCTTCTGCTGGTTGCCGCCCGACAGGGAATAGATGTTGTTGCTCATGTCCGGCGTGCGGATGCCGATCTTCTTCTTCCAGAACTCGGCCAATTCCGCCTCGCGCTGCGGCGAGATCAGCAGCCCGTTGCGCAGCCGAGCCAGTGAGCGGATGCCGATGTTCTGCGCGATCGACCATTGCGCAAAGATACCGTCCGACTGACGGTCGCCGGCGACCAGCGCGACCGGCGCCGTCACCTCGATGCCGGCCTTGGCGCGCGAGGCCGCCGAGAAAATTGCGAGCAAAAGGTCCGTCTGACCATGGCCGGCAAGACCGGCAAGGCCGATGATCTCGCCCGCGCGGGCGACAAGTTCCTTGCCATCCTGCTGCCGTGCCGGACGCGCCCGCACTCTGAGCGCACCGGCCTCGGCCTTCCGCGTCTCTTTAGCGGTCCGCTGATGGCCCTCGGCGCCACCCATGGCGGCGACCAGCTTGTCACGGTCGAAAGCGCTGGCGGCATCGGCCGCGACCACCTTGCCGTCTCGCATCACCACGATGCGGTCGGCATTCTGCAGCACCTCGCCCAGCACATGCGAGATCAGGATGCAGCTGCCGCCCGCCCCGACGAAGCGGCGCACGAAAGCGAGCAACTGGCCTGCCGTATGCGCGTCGAGCGACGAGGTCGGCTCGTCGAGGATGACCAGGTGCAGCGGCTCGCGGGTCAATGTAAAGGCGCGCGCCACCTCGACCATCTGCCGCCGCCCGATCGAGAGGTCGCCGGCTATATCGTCCGCCGCGATGCCGTGGTCGGGAAAGATCTCATCGAGCTTGGCCTGAATGAGGTCGGCGGCCTTGCGCCGCCAGCCGAAACCGGCGAGCGAGGGATGGTTGATGCGCGTGTTCTCGGCGACGCTGAGGTTGGGGCAGAGCGACAGCTCCTGGAAGACGCAGCGTATGCCGAGCTCGAGAGCGCGCGCCACGGAATAGGCGGCTTCCTGATTGCCGCGCACGGCGATCTGCCCGCCGTCGGGCCGCAGCGTGCCCGCCACCATATGCATGAGCGTCGACTTGCCTGCGCCATTGTGCCCGACCAGCCCGACGCATTCGCCGGCGCCGACATGAAAATCGACGCCGTTGAGCGCCCGGACGGCGCCGAAATGTTTTTCGGCGCCGTCCAGCCTGACGATGTCTGCAATAGCCTGGAGCATCCTCAACTTTTATCCGGTTGCCGATGCGGCTGGCAACGTTGGCCACTATTGCTTGATGTTGGCCTTGATGGCCGCAACGGCTTCTTCCTGCGTGTATTCGTGGGTGGCGACGCCGCCCTCCTTGATCTTCGGCAGCGCGGCTTCGAAATCGTCCTGGGTGAAGGCAAGATAGGGCACCAGCAGGTCGTGCGGAATGTCCTTACGACCGTCGAGCACCTGCTGCGCCACCCAGAAGGCGAGCGTCGACACGCCGGGCGCGATCGAGGCCGACCAGGTCGTGTAGCCGTCCTTCTCCTTCTGCTCCTTCCACCACTTCAGCTCGTCCTGACGGTTGCCCATGATGATGGTCGGTCGCGGCTTGCCTGCGGCGGCGAAGGCTTGCGCGGCGCCATAGCCGTCGCCGCCCTGGTCGACGATGCCGACGACGTCGGGGAGCGACGGCAGGATGGTCGCCACCGCCTTCTGCGCCGTCGTCTGGTCCCAGTCGCCGGTCACCGAGCCGACGATCTTGAACTCGGGATGGGCGGCGACGCCTTCGAGAATGCCGGCATGGATGGCATCGTCGATCGAAGTGCCGGCAAGGCCGCGGATTTCCAGCAGATTGCCGCCTTTCGGCTGGAACTTGGCCATCTGCTCGACTTCCTGCTTGCCCATATCCTTGAAGTCGACGACGACGCGATAGGCGCAAGGCTCGGTGACGATGCCATCGAAGGAGACGACGACGATGTTGGCGTCGCAAGCCTGCTTGATGGCGCCGTTCAACGCATCCGGCGAGGCGGCGTTGATGACGATGGCGTCATAGCCCTGCAGGATCAGGTTCTGCACCTGCGCGGCCTGGGTCGGCACTTCCTTGTCGGCGGTGGTGAAGACATCCGCCGCCGCGACCACCTTGTCCTCGACCGCTTTCTTGGTGACGATGCCGTAGCTGTCGAGCATCGCCTGCCGCCACGAATTGCCGGCGTAGTTGTTGGAGAAGGCGATCTTCTTGCCGCTCGTGCCGGCAAGCGCCGTGCCCGAGGCGAGCATGGCTGCAAGAGCGCTCAAGACCAGTAGTTTCTTCATGTCATTATCCTCCCAGATGTGTTGACTGCTGCACTTCCATCGGCCTTCCGGGCCGGCTTCACTCCAATCAAATCCGAGCCCGTTCGCTCAAAACAACCTCAGCCCCGGCACGCGGACCCTCAACCGGTAGAGCGATGTCGAGGCGGCAATGTAGAGGCTCCTGAGATCATCGTCGCCGAAGGTGAAATTGGCACAAAATTCCGGTGTCGCAATGACGCCGATCAAATCGCCCGAGGCATCGAAGACATGGATACCGCCGGGCCCGGTGCAATAGAGATTGCCCCGGCTGTCGATCTTCATCCCGTCCGGCGAGCCCGGCTCATCGCCTTCCGTCACCGCCCACACGGCGCCGCCGTTGAGATCGCCGTTCGCTTCCACGCCGAACACCCTGATATGGCCGCGCTCGGTATCGTTGATGAAGAGCCGCGATTCATCGAGCGAGAAGCAGAGCCCGTTGGGCTGCGTGAAGTCATCGGCGACGAGCGTCAGCCGGGCGCCGTCGCCGTCGATCCGGTAGACGCCCTGGTGCGGCAATTCCTGCGACCTCGGCACGCCGTAGAACTCCGCCCGCCCGTAGGTCGGATCGGTGAAATAGATCGAGCCGCCGGTGGCGACGACGATATCGTTCGGGCTGTTGAGCTGCTTGCCCTGATAGTGGGTGGCGAGCACCGTCTTCGCGCCGCTCGGCTCGGCGCGGGTGACCCGGCTGGTCGCGTGTTCGCAGGTCACCAGCCGCCCCTGCCGGTCGAGCGTGTTGCCGTTGGCCATCTGGCTCGGCTCGCGGAAAAGCTCGATCTCGCCCGAATTGCCGAGCCGGTACATGCGGCTTTGCGGAATGTCGGAAAAGACCAGCCATTTCTCGTAAGGGTGCCACACCGGCCCTTCGATGAAGGAATACCCTGTGGCCAGCCGCTCCATCGCCGCATTGCCGACGACATCGTCGAAGCCGGAATGACGGGCGTGTGCGGGCATCGACATTACGAGCCCTTCGGTTCCCGCACCGGCTTGCCGCCGACGAACCAGTCGCTGCCTGGCACATCCTCGATCACCACCCAGATGGCTTCCTTGGGCAGTTCGGCGATCTCGCTGATCGCCTCGGTGACGCGGCGCGAGATCTCGTCCTTGCGCTTTTGCGAATGGCCCTCGAGTATCCGTATGCTGACGAACGGCATGGCGCTTCCCCGGGATTCTTGTCTTTTATTCTTGTCAGACAAAAGCCTAGTCGGGATGGGGATCGGGCGATAGCGGCCTATGCGCAGCACCGACTGTGGTTTTGCACAGTCGCGGCGTTCAAGGTCGCTACTCCTGCAATGGCGTCGCCTGCGCGAGCCAGGCGTCGAGCTGTTCCTGCTCGCGCCGCAACGCGTCTATGTTGATCAACCCGCGCGCCATGGCGAGGTAGATCGCCCGCGTGCGCGAGTTGAACACCGACGCTTCGCCGGCCCCCTCCTCGGGCGGCACGATGCCCAGCTTGTCGTAGACATGCTTGATGCGGCTCTGCGCGCCACGGATCGACAGGCCGCGCCGCGCCGCGATCGCCCTATCTGTCAGGCCGAGCGCGATGTCGATCAGGCTTTCATATTCGCCGTCGGTGATGCCCTCGAAGCGGTCCTGAACGCGATGCTGGATGCCGCGGATCTCGCGGTCGATGATGCAATGCCCCTCGCGGAACACGCCGCGCAGCGCCGAGCGCATGCCTTCTTCGGTGGCCGACTTCAGCACATAGCCATAGACCGATCCCGGCGGCACGATGCGCGCCACGCCCCGCACATAGGCCTCGTCGGCAAAATTCGACCAGAACAGGATATGCGTGCCGGCGCGCCGGCTCCAGATGGCGCGGGCCACCTCGATGCCGGTCGCCTTGGGAAGCTGCAGGTCGAGCACGACATGCGGCGGCTGCCGCTCGGCCGCGAGGTTGATGGCATCCTCGCCGTCGCCGGCTTCGATCACCTCGACGTCGCCCGGCCATAGTTGCTCGACGGTGCGCCGCGCGAAGGTGCGGTGCAGGCCGTCATTTTCCGCGATCATGACCAGCATCACACCACCTCCGCCACCGGCTTACCCTCGGTTGCCGCAGCGCCACGTGCCAAAACCTTGTCGGCCGCCGGCTCGCGGTCGATCTCGATGACGACCCGCGTGCCGCCCTTGCGGTTGGCCGGCTCGAAACGCAGCCGCGCCCCGACAAGGGCCGCCCGCGTATGCATGTGGCCGATGCCGCCTTGGGCGGCGGGGTCGACCGCGCCGCAGCCATGGCCGTCGTCGGTGACGGTCACGCTGAACGTATTTGGCGTCGAGGCCAGTTGCACCTCGATGCGGCTCGGCCCGGCATGGCGCACCGCGTTGTTGATCGCTTCCTGCACGATCCTGTAGAGCGCCGTGCGCAGCGTTTCCGACAGGTTGTCGGCGCTGCCGTCGCTGGTGTCGGCTATGCGCACCGCGATCGGCGGCTTGGCCCTGGCGACGCTGCGGTTGAGATGCGCCTCGACGGCATCGCGCAGGCCGAACAATTCCAGCACGCTCGGCCGCATGTCGTCGACGATGTGGCGCAGTTCCGCCAGACAGCCCGCGACCTCCTGCTCGAGATCGGCAAGCTGGGCCGTCCGTGCCACGCCCCGGCTGCGGAAGGCCGAGACCTGGCGCGCGATGCGGGCGAGGTCGGCGAGCGTCTGGTCGTGCAGGTCCATCGCCATGCGGCGGCGCTCGCGTTCCATGCCGGCGGTCAGTTGCGAGGCGCCGACCCGCAGCAGCTCCGCCCGGTTGCGCGCCTCGCTTTCGGCGAGCATGGCGCGGCGCGCTTCCTCGGTCTGGATCAGCGCGAAGATATAGGGCCCGATGAGATCGGCGCATTGCTGGGCGACGTCGACGTCGGCCTGCGTGTAGCACCCGGCCTCGTGCCGGCTGATATTGAGCGCGCCGATCACGCTGCCGCGCGCCCTGAGCGGCACGATGATGCGGCTGCGCAGCTTGGCGGCGAAGATCGGGCCGTCGAAAGCTCCGTCGAAATGAAAGCGGTCGTCGACGAGCGCATTGTCGGACAGAAGATAAGGCGTCTCGCCCCGCAGCACGCGACGGATCGGGCTGCCCTCGATCGGATGCTGCGCAAGCTCGCTCCAGCTTGTGTGGAACCCGGCCTCGTAGCAGGCATGCATGCGGCCATCGAGCGAAAGCACCGCCAGGTCGATGTGGTCATGCGGTATGAGCGTGCCGATCTCGATCGCCGTCGCACGGAATGCCGAGCCCGGATCGATGTGGCCGGCTAAAGCCCGCGAAATCGCGAGCAACCGGTCGATCAGTTGGGGAGATACTTCCGACATCGTCTCCTCCCTTGCCGCTGGACGAATGCCGCGCAAAAACGAGCAATGCCGAGCCATATGGCACGGCTGCAAGCGCTGTTTCCCGCATTCCTCCCTGCTTGCGAAATAGTGAGCGCTTGACGGTGCCGCTGTCAACGATGGCTCCTGCGGCGGCAGGCGATCAACTTCAGGTGCGACGATTGAAAAGCCTGCGGCTCCTGGTTTAGGGATGGCCGAGGAGATCGCATGGCATGGCAGCGACGCCGACTGTTGCTCGGGGCGCCCCGGGAATTCCCGCACGCTGGACGTCAAGCGCCAAGAGCGGCGTCGGCACCGCGCTTTCAGCGAAAAGCCCGCTCTGGTTCACCATCAGCCACGGCATATTGAACGAGATCTACTATCCGCGCCTCGACAGCGCCTGCACGCGCGACATGGGGCTGATGATAACCGGCCCCGGCGGCTATTTCTCGGAGGAGAAACGCGATGCCGTCCACCTTGTCGAGCCGTTCGAGGACGGCGTGCCGGCCTACCGCATGGTCAATACGGCGACCGATGGCGCCTACCGGTTGGAAAAGCGCATCATCACGGATCCGAAACGGCCAGCGCTGCTGCAGGAAATCACATTCGCGGCGCTTAAAGGCTCGGCTTCGGACTATCGCGTCTACGCGCTGCTTGCGCCGCACCTCGTCAATGCCGGCATGGGTAACACGGCCTGGGTCGGCGAGCATAAGGGAGAGCGAATGCTCTTTGCATCGGGACGAGGCGTCTCGATCGCGTTTGCTTCTTCACTGCCCTGGGGCGCCTGTTCGGCCGGTTATGTCGGCTTCTCCGATGGCTGGCAGCAGCTCCGCGATGGCGGCGCGCTCGATCCTGCCTGTCAGCGGGCGGAGGACGGCAATGTGGCGCTGACCGGCGAGATCGGCTTCGCGGCAGGCGAGGGCACGGCCTTGCTGGCGCTCGGCTTCGGTGCCTGGCCGCAACAGGCGGCGGAGATCGCGCTGGCCAGCCTGAGGGACGGTTTCGACGCGGCTGCCGAGACCTATGCCGGCAACTGGCGGAAATTCCAGGCCGGGCTGGAAAAGCCCGACCGGCACGCTGCCTCCGGCCTGAACACTTACCGCGTCAGCACCGCGGTGCTTGCCTCGCATCTGTCGATCGCCAGGCCCGGGGCCGCCGTCGCCAGTCTTTCGATCCCCTGGGGCTTCAACAAGGGCGACGACGATCTCGGCGGCTACCATCTGGTCTGGCCGCGCGACCTGGTCGAGACGGCGGGCGGCTTCCTCGCCGCCGGCGACGCCAGGCAGGCGCTGCAGATCCTCACCTATCTGCGCTCGATCCAGCGGCCGGACGGCCATTGGCCGCAAAATTGCTGGTCGAGCGGAGAGCCCTATTGGCCGGGCATCCAGATGGACGAATGCGCCTTTCCGCTGCTGCTCGCCGACGCCTTGCGCCGCGCCGGCCATCTGCCGCGCGCGAAACTCGACGATTTCCTGGCCATGATCGAGAGCGCTGCTTCCTATGTCGTGCGCAACGGCCCGGTCACCGGCGAGGATCGCTGGGAGGAAGACGCCGGCTACAGCCCGTTCACGCTGGCGGTCGAGATCGCGGCGCTGCTTGCGGCGGCGGATATGCTGGACGCCTGCGACAAAAATGAGCCGGCAAAATATCTACGCGAGACCGCCGACTGCTGGAACGGAGAGATCGAGCGCTGGACCTATGTCACCGGTACCGAACTCTGCGCCAGGGAGAGCATCGACGGCTACTATGTCCGCATCGCGCCGCCTGACGATGGCGGCGCCGCTTCGCCGAAGGACGGCTTCGTGCCGATCAAGAACCGGCCGCCCGCCGAGACCGACCGCCCGGCCGAAGCGATCGTCAGCCCTGACGCCCTTGCGCTGGTACGTTTTGGCCTCAGGGCAACGGACGATCCGCGCATCCTGAACACGATCAAAGCCATCGATGCCGAGTTGCGCTGCGATCTGCCGCAAGGCCCGGTCTGGTACCGCTACACCTGCGACGGCTACGGCGAGCACGAGGACGGCTCGCCTTTCGACGGCACCGGCCAGGGCCGGCCTTGGCCGCTGCTCACAGGCGAGCGCGCGCATTACGAGCTGGCGGCCGGACGGCACGGCACGGCGGCCGAACTGCTCGAAACCTTCGAGCGCTCGGCCGGTGTAGGCGGCCTCCTGCCGGAACAGGTCTGGGACAGACCCGACATGCCGGAGCGCGAATTGCGGCTCGGCGCACCGTCGGGCAGCGCCATGCCGCTGGTCTGGGCGCATGCCGAGCACATCAAGCTCTTGCGCTCGCTGCGCGACGGAACCGTCTTCGACATGCCGCCGCAAGGTGTCGATCGCTACATCAAGCGCAAGACCGTCTCGCCCTTCCGGACCTGGCGCTTCAACAACAAGATCCGCTCCATTCCCGCCGGCAAGGCCCTGCGCGTCGAGCTTTCAGCCCGTGGCGTTGTCCACTGGAGCAGCGACAAATGGCTGACGGTGCGTGACGACAAGACGGCCGAAAACGCCTTCGGTGTCCATCTTGTTGACCTCGATGTCGCCGACCTGCCGCCGGGCAGCACGATCGTCTTCACTTTTTTCTGGCCCGAAGCCGGCCGTTGGGAGAATGTCGACTTCACCGTCGGCATTGATCCTTCGGATAGCCAGTAAGATTTCTTCTTTCCTCAAGCTATTGGGACGACACCATGCAGATCGGAATGATGGGACTGGGCAGGATGGGCGCCAATATGGTGCGCCGCCTGGTGCGGGACGGCCACGAATGCGTCGTCTACGACATCAACTCGGCAAGCGTCGCCGGCATGGTCAAGGACGGCGCCATTGGCGCCGCCTCGCTGGAGGAGTTCGTCGCCAAGCTCGCCAAGCCGCGCTGCGCCTGGCTGATGCTGCCGGCGGCGATCACCGGCAGGATCGCCGACCAGGTGGCGGCGCTGATGGAGCCGGGCGACATCATCGTCGACGGCGGCAATTCCTACTATCACGATGCCGTCGACCAGGCGGCGAAGCTGGCGACCAAGGGCATCAGCTTTGTCGATGTCGGCACCAGCGGCGGCGTCTGGGGCCTGGAGCGCGGCTACTGCCTGATGATCGGCGGCCCCGATGAAGCCGTGCAGCATCTCGATCCGGTTTTCGCCACGCTGGCGCCGGGCGCCGACCCGGGCTCCAATCCGCCGAAGGATGCCGGAAGCGCCCCCCACGGCTATCTGCATTGCGGGCCGAGCGGCGCCGGCCATTTCGTCAAGATGGTGCATAACGGCATCGAATACGGCGTCATGGCCGCCTATGCCGAGGGCATCAACATCCTGAAGTCGGCCAATGCGGGCAAACGGCAGCGGACGGCGGACGCCGAGACCAGTCCGCTGGAAAACCCGCAATATTACCAGTTCGATATCGACCTCGCCCAGGTGGCCGAGGTGTGGCGGCATGGCAGCGTCATCGGCTCCTGGCTGCTCGACCTTACCGCCGGCGCGCTGAAGAATGATCCGTCGCTCGCCCAGTTCGGCGGCCGCGTCTCCGATTCCGGCGAAGGCCGCTGGACGCTGAAGGCGGCGATCGACACAGGCGTTCCGGCGCCGGTGCTCTCCGCGGCACTGTTCGACCGCTTCTCCTCGCAAGGCGAATCCGCATTCGCCGACAAGCTTCTGTCCGCCATGCGCTATGCCTTCGGCGGCCATGTCGAGAAGCCGAAGACCGGCGCGTGAAGGGAGAGGCGGCATGAGCCAGGAGAGGTCCGACACGCTGGTGCTTTTCGGGGCGACCGGCGACCTTGCGCACAAGAAGATATTTCCGGCGCTCTATCACATGGTCGCCAAGGAGACGCTCGCCGAGCCGGTGATCGGCGTCGCCTTCGAGCCCTGGGACATCGGCAAGCTGGTGGACCGCGCCCGCGACGGCATCGTCAATGCGCTGGGCGCCGTCGACGACAAGGTGTTCGGCAAGCTCGCCTCGCTGCTGCGCTATGTCAGCGGCGACTACCGCGACCCGGCGACCTTCGAGAAGCTGAAGACGGCGCTGGGCTCGGCGCAGCGGCCACTGCATTACATGGCCGTGCCGCCCACGATGTTCGAGATCGTCGTGCAAGGCCTGGAACAGTCCGGCACCGCGCGCGGCGCGCGGCTGATGGTGGAAAAACCCTTCGGCCACGACCTGCAGTCGGCGCGCTGGCTGAACCGCGTGCTGCATCTGGTGTTCGACGAACGATCGATCTTCCGCATCGACCACTATCTCGGCAAGGAAGCGATCCAGAACCTGCTCTATTTCCGCTTCGCCAACTCCTTCCTCGAACCGATCTGGAACCGCAATTTCGTCGAGAGCGTCCAGATCACCATGGCCGAGGATTTCGGCGTCGAGGGCCGCGGCCGTTTCTATGACGATGTCGGCTGCATCCGCGACGTCATCGAGAACCATCTGCTCAACATCCTGCTGCTTTTAGCCATGGAGCCGCCCGTCGGCCGCTCGGCCGATGACCTGATCGACGAGAAGGTGCAGGTGCTCAGGGCGATTCGCACCCTGAACAAGGACGATGTCGTGCGCGGCCAGTTCGACGGCTATCTGGCGGAGCCGGGCGTGCGGCCGAACTCCCCCGTCGAGACCTTCGCCGCGGTGCGCTTCTTCGTCGACACCTGGCGCTGGCGGGACGTGCCCTTCTTCATCCGCGCCGGCAAGAACATGCCGGTGCACGCCACCGAGGTGATCGTGCGGATGAAGCGGCCCCCGCTCGATGTCTTCGACCCGATCAAGCCGGACGACGCCAACCATGTCCGCTTCCGCATCGACCCGCAGGTGGCGATCTCGATCGGCGCTCAGCGCAAGGTGCCAGGCGACGACATGATCGGCGAGCAGGTGGAGCTGACCGCGCTCGACGACACCAAGGGCGACATGCCGCCCTATGAAAGGCTGATCGGCGACGCCATGAACGGCAACGGCCAGCTCTTCACGCGGCAGGATGCGGCCGAGCTTGCCTGGCGCATTGTCGGCCCGGTGCTTGGCGACATGACGCCTCCCCCTATCTATGCCCCCAAGACCTGGGGACCGGCCGATGCCATGGACGGCTTCGGCCCGCCCAATGGCTGGATCAACCCGACGAAATAGTTTGGAGGCAACGGGATGGCGAAATCGGCAAAGCCGGCGGCGGCGAAGGGCGACCAGATCGTGCTCACCATCGACGTCGGCGGCTCGCGCGTGAAGATCCTCACCAGCGCCGGCGGCGAAGTGAGTCGCGCCGAATCCGGGCCGGGCTTGACGCCTGAGCAGGTTGTCGCCTCGGTGAAGAAGCTTGCCGAGGGGCTGAGCTATGACGTCATCTCGATGGGCTACCCGGGCCCGGTGCGGGACAACAAGCCTTCGCTCGACCCCTTCAATCTCGGCAAGGGCTGGAACGGCTATGATTTCGCCGCCGCCTTCGGCAAGCCGGTCAAGCTCGTTAACGACGCATTGATGCAGGCGATCGGCAGCTATGAGGGCGGCCGCATGCTATTCCTCGGCCTGGGCACCGGCCTCGGCGCCGCGATGATCCTCGATCACGTCGGGCAGCCGATGGAGCTTGCCCATCTTCCCTATAAGAAGGGCTGCAGCTTCGAAGACTATGTCGGCGAGCGCGGCCTGGTAAAGCACGGCAAGAAAAAATGGCGCAGATACGTTTTTGATGTCGTAAACAGGCTTCGCGCCGCCTTGCAGCCGGACTATGTGGTCATCGGCGGCGGCAATGTCGACAAGCTTGATGAATTGCCCGAGAAATCCAGGCGCGGCGACAACACTCGCGCCTTCGAAGGCGGATTTCGACTGTGGCGCGACAAGGCGCTGATCGTCTGATATTGTTACATTTCAGTATAGTTGTTCAAAATAGCGTGTAACCGCGCGACTGGTCGTTGCGCTGTGCAGATTTGCCGACTAGGAATTCGCCGGCCTTGTGGAGAACGCGGCAGCGCTCTGATTTACATCCCGATTTTCGCGGCCATGCGGCACAGACGGAGGAATGACGTGGACGAGGACACCAACACAGCCAAGGAAGTCGACCTGCTCGAGCTCACCGCTCACATCGTGTCGGCCTATGTCGCCAAGAACCGGTTGCCCGCTTCGGGCCTGGGCGAGCTCATCGCCAGCGTCGCCTCCTCGATCGGCGAACTCAACCAGCCGCCGGCGCCGCCGGCGCCCCCGCCCACGCCAGCCGTCAATCCGCGGCGCTCGGTGACGCCGGACTACATCATCTGCCTCGAGGACGGGAAGAAGTTCAAATCGCTGAAGCGCCATATCGGCGTGCATTTCGGGCTGACGCCGGAAGCCTACCGCACCAAATGGGGCCTGCCGGCGGACTACCCGATGGTCGCGCCCAATTATGCCGCGTCGCGCTCCGAGCTCGCCAAGTCGATCGGCCTTGGGCGCAAGGCGGAAGCCGAGCCGGTCAAGCCTGCGAGAGGCAGAAGGGCCAAGGCTTCCGCCTGAGACGTCACCTGCCTGTACCAACAGTTTGAGAAGCCTGCCGGCGAATCCGCCTTGGCAGGCTTCCTGCTTTTATGGCTTGGATAGGCTGAACCTCGGGGGAGCCTGGCCATGAACTACGCAAGGATGGTGATCGAGAAGGAGGCGCCGGAAGAATACGGCTACGACCGCATCCGCTGTAATCTCTCCGAAAGCTCGATCGCCGACCAGAAGCTCTCCGACATCGGCCTCTCGCTGCCCGACCTCACTTTGTTCTACGGCGAGCATCGTGGCGACAAGGAGTTGCGCACGCTGATCGCAGCACAAAACGAAGGGCTCTCCGCTGACGACGTGCTGGTGACCGCGGGCGCCGCCGGCGCGCTGTTCATCATCGCCACCTCGCTGCTGTCGCCGAGCGACCATCTCGTGGTCGTGCGGCCGAACTACGCCACCAACATCGAGACCCCCAAGGCGATCGGCTGCGCCATCTCCTATGTCGATCTCGATTTCGAAAACGGGTTCGCGATCGACGTCGAGCGCGTCGCGGCCGCCGTGCGGCCGAACACGAAGCTGATCAGCGTCACCTGCCCGCACAACCCGACCGGCACGATGATGACCCGCGCCGATCTCGACGCGCTGGTCGCGCTCACTGAGCGCCGGCGTTGCCGGCTGCTGGTCGACGAGACCTATCGCGATCTGTCCTATGGCGAGCGGTTGCCCTCGGCGGCATCGCTGAGTGCGAGCGCCATCAGCGTCTCGTCGCTTTCCAAGGCCTTCGGCATTCCGGGCATCCGCATCGGCTGGCTGGTCGCCAGGGACAAGGCGGTGCGGGAGACATTCCTTGCCGCCAAGGAGCAGATCGGCATCTGCGGCAGCGTCGTCGACGAGGCGATCGCCCGCGCCATGCTCGAGCGCCGTGATGCCTTCCTGGCATCGCTGCTGCCCCAGATGGCGAGGCGGCGCGACATCGTCCAGGCCTGGATCGACGGCGAGCCGCTTGTCGACTGGGTGCGGCCGCAAGGCGGCGTCGTCGGCTTTCCGCGGCTGAACGTCGATACCGGCTTCGACCTCGACCGGTTCTACACCAGGCTTCTCGAGGAGCACGGCACCTATGTCGGCCCAGGCCACTGGTTCGAGATGCCGAAGCGCTTCTTCCGTGTCGGCTTCGGCTGGCCGAAAGAGGCGGAATTGCGCGGCGGTCTGGAAGCCATCTCCGCCGCGTTGAGGGATTGAGCCCCTTCCCATCGCGAACGACCGTTCCAGATTTCTTCAGCCAGCGCCGATTTTTTTGCGCGCGCGGCGAAACGAACTGGGCTAAAGGGTTCTGGCCGGACCAGCGCCCGCCGTGGAAGTGCCCCGCCGGCCAATGCCACAACGGGGCCCTTGAACCATGACCGCCGAAGCAGCTTCACCTGACCAGCGCTATGCCGCTTTCCGGCACCGGCCGTTCCTCAGCTACTGGACGGCGCGCTTCCTCACCACCTTCGCCACCCAGATCGTCTCAGTCGCCGTCGGCTGGCAGATCTACGACCTGACGCGCAATCCCTTCGACCTCGGCATCGTCGGCATCGTCCAGTTCCTGCCCTCGCTGCTGTTGGTGCTCGTCACCGGCGTCGTCGCCGACCGCTTCGGCCGCCGCCTGATCATGACCTTGGCGTCGTTGGTGGAAGGCGGCTGCGCGCTCGCTATCCTATTCCTGACGCTGCGCGGCCTGACCGGTCCGCTGCCGATCTTCGTCGTGCTCGCTCTGTTCGGCGTAGCCCGCGCTTTCTACGGACCGGCCTCGTCCTCGCTGTTCGCCAATCTGGTGCCGCAGGAGGATTTCGCCAACGCGATCGCCTGGAACTCGTCGGCCTGGCAGACCGCGACGATCGTCGGCCCGGTCGCCGGCGGCCTGCTCTACGGGCTCTCGGCGGAAATCGCCTACGCCACTGCGGCGATCCTGCTGCTTGCCGCCGCGCTGCTCGTCTTCACCATCCCCAAGCCCGCTCAGCAGACCGCCACCGACAAGCCGACGATGCAGACGCTGTTTGCCGGCTTCGGCTATATCTGGAGCGAGAAGATCGTGCTCGGCGCGATCTCGCTCGACCTCTTCGCGGTGCTTCTCTCCGGTGCCTCGGCGCTGCTGCCGGTCTATGCGCGCGACATTTTGGAGCTCGGCCCCTGGGGCCTCGGCCTGCTGCGCTCGGCGCCGAGCATCGGTGCCATCTGCGTCGCGGTCTGGCTCGCCGGCCATCCGATCCGCGACCACGGCGGCGTGGTCATGCTCGGCGCCGCAGCGTCGTTCGGCGTCTGCACGGTGCTGTTCGGCCTGTCGACCATCACCTGGCTGTCGATCGCGGCGCTCGTCTTGCTCGGCGCCACCGATATGTTCAGCGTCTATATCCGCGAGACGCTGATCCAGCTCTGGACGCCGGACGAGGTGCGCGGCCGCGTCAATGCGGTCAACCAGGTCTTCGTCGGCGCCTCCAACGAACTCGGCGAATTCCGCGCCGGCACCATGGCGGCACTGATCGGCACCGTGCCGGCGGTGGTGGTCGGCGGCATCGGCGCCATCGCGGTCGTCGGATTGTGGGCCTGGCTGTTCCCGGCGCTGCGGCAGGTGCGGCATCTGAACAGCCGGAACTGAGCAAGCGCCAAGCTTGCGCCGACAACGGCCGAGATGGGGCCGTTAAGGAGCCGGTCCGCTCTGTGGCGCGGCATCAGAAAGCTGCCGTCGAGGCTGCTGTCCCAAGCGATTGCGAGGCGATGACATCTTCTATTGGGACGATACCGGCTTCACCGCCGGCGGGAAGGTCGTCGACGGCGTGCTCCATCACGCAGGAATGATCCTCTACCGCAAGAGGTGACGGTCTCTAAGGCTGACGACGCGGCCGAAAAAAGGCGCGAATT
The DNA here is from genome assembly GCF_003952485.1 of Mesorhizobium sp. M1E.F.Ca.ET.045.02.1.1. Classification (NCBI taxonomy): domain Bacteria; kingdom Pseudomonadati; phylum Pseudomonadota; class Alphaproteobacteria; order Hyphomicrobiales; family Phyllobacteriaceae; genus Mesorhizobium; species Mesorhizobium sp. M1E.F.Ca.ET.045.02.1.1. Next base: position 2,122,441 of record NZ_CP034447.1, on the reverse strand, counting down.
TCATGCGCCAGCAACTCTGGCTGCTCAAGTGCCGCGAAATGGCCCCCCGCCGGCATCTCAGTCCAGCGGGCGACATCGAAAACGCGCTCGACCCAAGACCGTGGCGGCATCGGCAGTTCGTGGGGAAAGAGCGCGACGCCAAATGGCGGCGTCACGCGCTCATCAAGGTCGAACGAGAGTGGGCAAAGGCGATTCTCCTTGTACAGCCGCAAGGAGGCGCTGAGGCTGTCGCCGAACCAGTAGATAGAAATATCGGTAAGCAGCGTATCCAGGGAGAAAACGCGCTGGATATCACCATCGCAATCGCTCCAGGATCTGAATTTCTCGACAATCCAGGCAGCGAGACCCACGGGAGAATCAGTCAGCGAGAAGGCCAGCGTCTGTGGCTTGGTGCCTTGCAAAGCCGCATAGGCTCCTTCATCTGCCGCCCAGGACGAAACCCGTTTAAGAAACTCTTGCTCCTCATTTGTCACGGGCGGTGATGCCGGTCCCAGGGTCGGGCGGAAGCTGCCGGGAATATAGTTGACATGAACGCCTGCCAAGCTGTCTGGGAACTGCCGCGCGAGCCAAGCCGAGACACCGGCGCCGATATCGCCCCCTTGAGCTGCAAACCGGTTGTAACCAAGACCTTCCATCAATCGATGCCACAGTTGGGCAATCGTTCGTGCGTTGATACCAGGGTAGGAGGGCGCAGGCGAGAAGCCATAGCCGGGAAGGGAGGGCACGACGACGTGAAAAGCATCGGCGGGATCGCCGCCGTGAGCTCCGGGGTCGGCCAGCAACGGAATGATGTGTTCCATCTCGGCGAAAGAGCCTGGCCAGCCGTGCGTCAGGACAATAGGCATGGGTGATGGCCCTGCCCCGCGCTGATGGACGAAGTGGACGTCCGCGTTATCAATAGTGGCGATGAATTGTGGTAGTCGGTTCAGCCGCTCCTCTTGCGCGCGCCAGTCAAAGTTGTGGAGCCAATGGTGAGAAAGCCGCTGCATGAACAGCAGGTTCGCGCCGTCGGCCCAACTCTCGTCATCAAGTGAACTCGGCCAACGCGTCGCACGCAGGCGATGTCGCAAGTCAGCCAGCGCTTCGTTGGGGATGTGGATCGAAAAAGGCCGGATTTTCATATTCTGCCATGGTGCAGGGTGTCCGTCACCATAGCGCTAAAGCCGGTGTACCAACAATCGATGTGGTTCACCTAACGCATGTCGCCCAAAAGTGCGCAGCGGTTTTGGGGGAACGACATGCATCAAAACAAAGACTTAAAGCGCGTCGCCTGGCTCCTCTTCAGCGCGACGCGCTTTAATCTCGCAGCGCAGCGGACGTGAACGTTCGCCCTGAGCTTACGGCCGCTTCCGGGCACCGGGCACAGCGGTCCGGATGGCCGACTCTGCAGCGCAGAGCGGTCGTCCACGTCTCGACAGGACGTAGGTCGTCTTCCGGTCAAGCTCAGCCACTCGGGGCAATTGGCTTTTACTCTATCCCACAGCCGGTTTGCCGAAGATCAGGCCCAAAAATTCGCCCAGCCAGCGTTTCAGATGCATGTCCCAGATCAGCCGGCCGCCGAGGTGATCGCGGCCGGGCTGGGCGCCGGGCAATTCGAAGCGATGCGCGCCGCGCACCACCCAGCGATGCATCATCACGCGGGTCAGCTCGCCATGGAACTGGATGCCCCAGGCATTCTCGCCATAACGAAAAGCCTGGTTGGGATAGGTTTCCGCCGTCGCGAGCAGCGTTGCCTCCTTCGGCAGCGAAAAGCCCTCGCGGTGGAACTGGTAAACCATCTCCGGCCAGTGCAGCAGATTCTTCCCCGCCTCGGTCGCCTTCAGTGGATACCAGCCGATCTCGACCAGTCCCTCGCCATGACCCTCGACCTTGCCGCCGAGATGGTTGGCGAGCATCTGCGCGCCGAGGCAGATGCCGAGGAAGGGCCGGTTCTCCTTGAGCGGGACTTCGAGCCAGTCGGTCTCGCGGCGGACGAACTCGTCCCCGTCATTGGCGCTCATCGGCCCGCCGAAGATAACCGCGCCGGCATGATCATCCAGCGTGCGGGGCAATCCATCGCCAAGCGGCGGCCGGCGGATGTCGAGATCGAAACCTTCTTCCAGCAGCATATGACCTACGCGGCCGGGGCTCGAAGTCTCCTGATGCAGCACGATCAGGATTTTTGGTCTCGGCCTCGGTCTGGGTGGCATGGAAGGCGAAGGATCCTCTATTCGTCGCTCGACGTCCCGCGCGCGCCGGGCGCCTCGGCCGCCGCCTTGCGGCGCGCCTCGATGCGGTCCTGGCGCTCGACGCCGATCAATTCGGCGACGCGCCAGACGGTGTTGTCCTCGAGCTCGTGCAGCTCGCCGTCGGCGTAGACGATTTCCCACATCAAGCCGATGAAGGCCTTGCGCGCCTCGGCGTCGAGATGGCGCTTGAGCACGCTGGTGAAGGCGTAGAGGTCGATCGCCTCATTGTCGGCGTGCTCGCCGGCGGCCGCCAGCGCATCGAGCTCGTCGCCGCTGATCGAGTAGGTTTCCGCCAGAATTTCCTTGAAGCGCTCCCATTCGACATCCTGGCGCACGCCGTCGGCGTTCATCACATGGTAGAGCAGGGCCGAGGCCGCGACGCGCGGATCGTCGGCGCTCGGCTTCGCCGCGCCGGCAGCCGGCAAATCCCTCAGGAACGACAATACGCGTTCGAACATCGACACCTTTTCCCTGTCCGCCAAAACCGGCCTCAAAACAAACGAAACCGGCGCGGCGATTTTTCCGCCTCGTCTTCCGGCGCGACGCCCGGATCGTCCGGCAATCGCGGCGGCTCCGATGCCTGCTCGAAGGCCTCGCCATCGCCCGACGCGGCCGCGGTCTCCTTCTCCATGCCGTTCGGCGCTTCGGCGGCCGGCTTCGCCGCCGAAGCATCGGGGACGATGTCGATCGCTTTCTCGGCCGGCACGGCCGGCGCGGCGGGAATTGCCGGCACCGCCACGTCCGCGTCGCTCTCGATCAACTGCCCGAGCCTCTCCATCGGCGCGCGCCAGATGAAGGCGTCCAACTTGCCGGTGACCGGCGACACCGGCGCCCAGCGCTCGGAGACGACGCCGTCGGCGACCCAGGCCGGGTCGCGCGGTGCGCGCACTGCCTTCGAAAGCAGTTGCCGCACCTTCCCCTGGTCGCCGGTTTCGGCCTCCTCGATGTCGGCCAGAAGCAGATAGGCGCCCTCGCGGCGATCCATGCGGATAGCGGCCTCCGCCTCGCGCCGCGCGGTGGCGAAATCCTGCGCATCGAGCGCGGCGCGCGCCACGGCCATCGACGATTCGGCGTGGTTCTTCTTCATCTCCTGCAGCTTCTTCGCCCGGTTGAGGCGGTCGAGCACGGCATCGCCCGGCCTTGCATGGGTGTAGAGCTCGGCGATGTCCGGATGCGGCTCGGCCCGCCAGGCCGTCTCCAGGATCTTGGAGCCTTTGCGCACGTCGTTTTGCCGGATCAGCAGATTGGCGGCGATGACCGCCGCTGGCGAGAAATCGGGCGCCAGCTTGTTGGCTTCGACGGCGGCATTCCGGGCGGTATTCGGATCGCTGTCGACCAGCGCCTGCGCCTTGGCGGTGAGCAGCACCGCGCGGCGCCGGTTGGCGGCGTCGCGCTCGATCTGCCTTGTCGACTTCTGCGATTCGACGAGCTTCAGCGCGCCATCCCAGTCGCCGCGCTCGGTCAGCTCCTCGAGTGTCGATTCCGCCGCCCAGGCGAGCTGCGGCGCCACCGCCGCCGCGCGACCGGCATAGTGGCGCGCCGCATTGCGGTCGCCCAGCCGCTCGGCTTCGAGATAGAGCCCACGCAACCCGAGCAGCCGCATTTCCGGGTCGTCGAGCATGCGCTCGAACTTTTCCCGTGCGCCCTCATGGTCGCCTTCGAGCAGCGAGGCCTGCGCGTCGAGCAGGTTGATCAGCGGCTCCTGGTCGGAGCTGATCAGCTTCGCCGCTTCCTTGGTCTTCTTGCGCGCCAGCGCGCCGTCGCCGGCGCCGGCCGCGATCATGCCGCTCGACAGCGCCTGGTAGCCGCGGTCGCGGCGGCGCACCCGGAAATAGCGCGAGATCGTATAGGGGCTGTTCCACAGCGACTTGACCAGCCACCACAAAATCATCACCGCTGCGACCACGGCGACGATCGCCACCGCCGCCACCATCAGCGAGACCTGGTACTGGTAGCCGTTGAAGGTGACGAGCATCTCGCCCGGACGGTCGGCCAGCCAGGCAAAGCCGAGCCCTAGCGCGAAGACGACGGCGAGGAAGATGAGGATGCGGATCATCGGACGGTCCTCACGCCTTCGTCGCGCCGGCAATCAGCGCGTCGATCTGCTTTTCGACCTCGAGCCGCGCCTTCAGTTTGCCGGCAAAATCGGCGCCCGCCGACTTTGCCGCATCGGGCAGCGTATCGTATTCGCTGAGTGCCTTGGCATAGTCGCCCTGATTGACCGCCACCTCCAGGCGCGCCACGGTCTCCGGCGCGCCCTTGCCTTCGACCGTGCCGACCGGCCGCACCTTAACCAGCGACTCGGCGCTCGACACCAGGCTCTGGAAGAAGCCGGCATTCTGGTCGACCGGCGTTGCCGCCTCGACCATGGCGTTGGCGGCGGCCTCGACCTCCGAAGCGATTGTGGCGCGGGTCGGTACGCCCTTTTCGGCATAGGACCGCAGCACCGTGATCTCCGGCGCGTCCGGCGCGATCGCGGCGAAGGTGTCGAGCTCGGTCGCGAATGGCGCGCCGCGGTCGAGCGCCGCCTTCAGCGCCGAAGCGGCAATCGCCAGCGCGATCTTCGGCTGCGAGGCCTGCGCGTCGACCTTGCCGGAGAGCTGCGACACCGACTGTTCCAGCGCCGCGATCCGGCCGTCCTCGGCCTTTGCCGCGTCGCCGGCCGATTTCACCAGCGCATCGAGCCCGGCGAGTTTTTCGTTGAGCGGGCCAAGATCAACCGGTGCCGCGCTGCCGGCTTTCTGCAGGTCGGCGACAGCCGTCTCGACCTGTCCGACCTTGTCGTTGAGCGCCTTGAGCGCCGTGCCGTCGCCGCTCTGCCCGGCCGAGGATTTCAGCGCCGCGACATCCGACTTCACCTGATCGAGCGCCGAGGACAGGCCGTCGATCTTGGCCGAAGCACCGGTATCGCCCGATTCCTTGAGCGCCGCGATTTCACCCTTGAGCGAGGCGATCTCGCCATTGACGCCGTCGAGCGCCGCTCCGCCCGAGGCAGGCGAGCCGAGCAGACCGACCGCCTGCAGCAGGCCGGCGCCGGCAAGCGCGACCACGCCGCCGATGAGGCCGGCCGCAATCATGTTGACGCCAGAGCGCCTGGCGGCCGGCGAGCCGTGACCGTCGTCCCGGGTCTCGCTTGGTTTCGCCGCAGAGCCGGCGGAACTGGTCTTGGCCGCCGACGCATCCTCGAAATTGTAGCCGAAGTTATTCGGCTCGCTTTTCGGAGCCTCTTCGCCGCCCGGATAGGGCGCTTCCGCCTCATCCTTGGTCTTGGCCTCGGGTCCATCGACCCCGGCCTGCGCCGCATCGGCGTGTTCCCACGGTTCGATGTCGGCCTGCTCCGCATGGATCGGTTCCTCCGGAGCTTCCGGCTGCGAAGCGGCGGCCGCTTCCTCCGCCTTCGCCTCGTCGGTCTGTTCCGGATTGGCCTCGGCCTTGGCGGCATCCTCCTCGGTGATTCGCGAGACGGCGCCGGGCTCGAGCTCGATGGTCACCGGCTCGCGGTGGCTCTTCGAATGTCGCACCTTAGGCGTCTTGACCATGCTTGGGCTCCGCAAATTGGCTTGAGGATGGTTCGAAGGGTCTAGGGGATGCTCTAGCACATCACCAAGCGGTGAAAAGGGGCGGTGTGATGACGCGGCTCAGCGCGGCAGCGACAAAAGCGCCAGCAGCGCGTCTTCGTCGGGTTGGGACGCAATCCGAACCTTTTGCCCGGCGCCGCCGTCCAATGCATCGGCGACGCGCGCGGACAGCGCCAGCAGCTCCGCCCTTTCGAACAGGCCGCGCAAGGTGGCCCGGCGGATCAGTGGGTTCAGCGCCTCGGCAGCCTTGGCGGAATAGAGCAGCACCGCGTCGACGGGCTTATTCGAAAGATGCGCCACGACCTCCGCATCGTCGCGGTTCAGCCGAACGGTGTCGTATGTCTCGATCGCGTCAACCCGCACGCCGGCCGCAGCGAGCCGCTCCTCGAAGATCCGAAAGCGCACGCGGCCGCAAAGATAGACGATTTCTTGGCCTGCGAGATCACTATTGATCGCATCGGCCAACGCTCCTGCATCGCCCGGGCCTTCAGCGACAGAGAGAAAACCGGCCGCGCGGCAGGCCTCGGCCGTCCTTTTCCCGACCGCATGGCAGGGCAAGGCGGCAAGCGCCGCGACAAGTTCCCTGGGCGCATGACGAACCGCATTGGCGCTGGTGACGGCGACCGCGGCGGCAGTGGGGAAGAAACTTGCCTCGACCGGCAGCGCCGCCGTCTCGGTCAGCGGCAGCACAATGGGTTGAAATCCCTGGGCTTCGAGCCGCCGCGCCGTGCGGGAAGCGCCCGGTTCCGGCCTCGTCACCAGGACGCGGGCCATATCAGGCCCAGCCTTCGAAGAATTTGGCGCCGGCCTTGGCCCGCACGCTCCGAGCGGCCTCCGCGCCGATTGCCGCCGCATCCTGGGCCGAGCCGTCCAATTTGACCTCGTGCGACTCGGTCCCGTCCGGCGAGATGATCAGCCCGGCAAAGGACAGTTTTTCGCCCGATATCGTCGCATGGCCGGCGATCGGCGTGCGGCAGGAGCCGTCGAGCGCGGCGAGAAACGCGCGCTCGCAGGCAAGCGCCTGCCCGGTCGGCACATCGCGGATGACCGCCAGCATTTTTTCCACCGGGCCGTCGCCGATGCGGCTTTCGATACCGATCGCGCCCTGCCCCGGCGCCGGCGGGAATAAATCCAACGGCATCAGGTCGGTGATGACGCTCTCGAGTCCAAGCCGCTTCAGCCCGGCATAGGCGAGGATGGTGCCGTCGCCGACGCCTTCTTCCAGCTTGCGCAGCCGGGTCTGCACATTGCCGCGGAACATCACCACCTCGAGATCCGGCCGCATCCGGCGGATCAGCGCCTGGCGCCTGAGCGACGACGACCCGACCCTGGCGCCTTGCGGCAGATCGGTGATCCGCTTCGCCGTCTTGCCGATGAAGGCGTCGCGCGCATCCTCGCGCGGCAGGAAGGCGGAGAGCTCCAGCCCGTCGGGAAGCACGGTCGGCATGTCCTTCGACGAATGCACCGCGATGTCGATGCGACGATCTAGCAGCGCTTCCTCGATTTCCTTGGTGAACAGGCCTTTGCCGCCGGCTTCCGATAGCGGCCGGTCCTGGATGCGGTCGCCGCTGGTCGAGATGACGACCACCTCGAACGCCTGTTCGGGAAGGTCGTGCGCCTTCATCAGCCGCGACCGCGTCTCATGCGCCTGGGCCAGCGCCAGCGGGCTGCCGCGTGTTCCGATTTTCAAGGTTGTTTGCATGGCGCGCGGTCCGTGATAACCCCCGGCAGGCAAAGCCTGACCGGCCTTGTCCTATATAGGAAAGGCCGGCGACACAATCTTCGAGGACAGCGACCAATTGATCCGCGTTCTGGGCATTGAGACGAGTTGCGACGAGACGGCTGCCAGCGTTGTGGCGCTGGACGACGGCTCGGCGCCCGAAATCCTGTCCAATGTCGTGCTCAGCCAGATCGAGGAGCATGCCGCCTTCGGCGGCGTCGTGCCCGAGATCGCGGCGCGCGCCCATGTCGAGGCGCTGGACGGGATCATCGAGGCAGCGCTGACCGATTCGGCCATATCCCTCGACGAGGTCGACGCCGTCGCCGCCACCGCTGGGCCCGGTCTGGTCGGCGGGCTGATCGTCGGACTGATGACGGCCAAGGCGATCGCGGCCGCCGCCAACAAGCCGCTGATTGCCATCAACCATCTCGAAGGCCACGCGCTGACCGCAAGGCTGACCGACGGGCTCGACTTCCCCTATCTGCTGTTGCTCGTCTCCGGCGGCCACACCCAGATCGTCGCGGTGCGCGGCATAGGCGACTACCAGCGCTGGGCCACCACCATCGACGATGCATTGGGCGAAGCCTTCGACAAGACGGCCAAGATGCTCGGCCTGCCCTATCCCGGCGGGCCGAATGTTGAGAAGGCGGCGGCCAGCGGCGATGCGGGCCGCTTTGCCTTCCCGCGCCCGATGAAAGGCTCGGCGCAGCCCGATTTCTCCTTCTCGGGCCTGAAGACGGCCGTCCGCCAGGCCGCGACGGCGATCGCGCCGCTCAGCGACCAGGACGTCGCCGACATCTGCGCCTCTTTCCAGGCTGCGGTTGCGGATGCGCTGGGCGACCGTGTCGCGCGAGCGCTCGCCCGCTTCCGCCTGGAATTCCCGGACAAGGCGAACCCCGCGCTGGTCGTTGCCGGCGGCGTCGCCGCCAACCGGACGATCAAGGGCACACTTGAGGCGCTTTGTTCCAAAGCCGGCTTCACATTCCTCGCGCCGCCGCAGAAACTCTGTACCGACAATGCGGCGATGATCGCCTGGGCCGGCATCGAGCGGCTGCGCGCCGGGATAGTGGGCGAGAATGCCGCGGACTTCGTGCCGCGCTCGCGCTGGCCGCTGGACAGTGTTTCCGCTCCTTTGGTCGGCTCGGGCCGGCGCGGTGCCAAGGCATGACCAAGAAGACTAAAAGCGGCAGAAAGCCGCCCAGCGGCTGGCGCGTCGCGGTGCTGGGCGGCGGCGCCTGGGGCACGGCGCTGGCGCTGGCCATGCTGCGCGCCGGCCATTTCGTGCGGCTTTACGCGCGCGACGGCGAGACCGTGGCGGCCATCGATCGCGGCGAGAATGCGCGCTACCTGCCCGGCATCGCGATCGAGCCCGGCATCGTCGCCACCAGCGATATCGCCGCGGCGCTCGGCGGCACCGATTGCGTGCTGGTGGTGACGCCGGCGCAGTCGCTGCGCGCGGTGCTGGCCACCGCCGCGGACCATGTGCCGAAGGGCGTGCCGCTGGTTCTCTGCGCCAAGGGCATCGAGCGCGACACCGGCGCGCTGCTGTCGGCGATCGTCGAGGAGATCCTGCCGGACAACCCGGTCGCGGCACTTTCCGGCCCGAGCTTTGCCACTGATGTCGCGCGCGGCCTGCCGACGGCCGTTGTGGTCGCCGCCCGCGATGGCGAATTGGCAGCCGATCTCGCCGCCCGCTTTTCGGCCGAGAACCTGCGCTGCTATTCCAGCGACGATCTCATCGGCGTCGAGATCGGCGGCGCGCTGAAGAATGTCTTCGCCATCGCCGCCGGCGCGGTCACCGGAGCCGGGCTCGGCGCCAGCGCCCAGGCCGCCATGGTGACGCGCGGCTTCGTCGAGCTGCGCCGCATCGGCGCCGCCTTCGGCGCCAGGCCGGAGACGCTGATGGGGCTTTCCGGCCTCGGCGACCTTCTGCTCACCTGCTCGTCGGCGCAGTCGCGCAATTTCGCCTACGGCCTGGCGCTCGGCCAGGGCAAGCCGCTTGCCGGCCTGCCACTCGCCGAAGGCGTGCCGACGGCGGGCATTGCCGCCCGCATCGCCGCCGAGCGCGGCATCGATGCGCCGATCATTTCCGCCGTCGCCGCCATCCTCGACGGCAAGGTGACCATCGGCCAAGCCGTGACGGCGCTGATGACGCGGCCGCTCAAAACCGAAACCGACATCTGACCCTTGGAGTTTTGAACATGCTGTTTGCGTTGATTTGCAAGGATAAACCCGGCAGCCTGCAGCTGCGCGCCGACACGCGGCCGGCGCATGCGGCCTTCCTCGAAGGCCTGATCAGCGAAGGCAAACTTGCCTTTGCAGGCCCGTTCCTCGACGCCGATGGGAAGCCCGAAGGCAGCCTGGTGATGATCGAAGCGCCCGACATGGCCGGCGCGCAAGCCTTGGCCGCAGCCGACCCTTACGCCAAGGCCGGCCTGTTCGAAAGCGTCGAGATCCGTGCGTGGAACTGGGTCTTCCAGAAGCCTGCGACCGAATGAGGTTCGCTTGCGCTGCCCCTCATCCGCCTGCCGGCACCTTCTCCCCGTAAGAACGGGGAGAAGGGAGAAGCTCCAACGCTGGCGACCCCTCTCCCCGTCCTTACGGGGAGAGGATAGGGTGAGGGGCAGCGCCAACGCTGAATAATGGCCAACCGACAATGGCAATGGGACAACTGAGATGAACTACTGGCTGTTCAAATCCGAACCCTCGGTCTTTTCCTTCGAGGCGCTGAAGGCCAAGGGCAAGGCCGGCACGCAGTGGGACGGCGTGCGCAATTACGCGGCGCGCAACAACATGAAGGCCATGAAGATCGGCGATCTCGGCTTCTTCTATCATTCCAACGAGGGCCTCGACATCGTCGGCATCGCCGAGGTCTGCGCGCTTGCCCACCCCGACACCACGACCGACGATCCGCGCTGGGAATGCGTCGACATCCGCGCCTGGAAGGACGTGCCGAAGCCGGTGACGCTGGAACAGGTCAAGGCCAATCCGAAGCTTGCCGAGATGGCGCTGGTCCGGCTCGGCCGGCTTTCCGTGCAGCCGGTGACGCCGGCCGAATGGAAAGAGGTCTGCCGCATGGCCGGCCTCGACCCGGCGCCGTGACCAGGCTCACCCCGAAAAACGCCAAGACATTCATCCTCGACAACACGGCGCTGATGGCGCCGCCGCACGTGCCGGAAGTGCTGCTGCACTTGGCCGACGAGGCGCATGATCTGTGGCTGCGCACCGAGGAGGAGCTGGCCGAGATTGGCCTGCCGCCGCCATTCTGGGCTTTCGCCTGGGCCGGCGGCCAGGGCCTTGCCCGCTACGTGCTCGATCATCCGGCCGCCGTGCGCGGCAAGCGCGTGCTCGATTTCGCCTCCGGCTCTGGCCTTGTCGCCATCGCTGCCTTGAAGGCCGGAGCTACCGCAGTGGTTGCCGCCGATATCGACCCCTTTTGCAAGACGGTGATCACGCTCAACCTGGAAGCCAACGGCGTGAAGGCCGAATTCCTGGATGCGGACTGCATCGATACGGATGACGGCTGGGACGTCGTGCTCGCCGGCGATGTCTTCTACGACAAACCGTTGGCCGATCGGCTGATGCCGTGGTTCACGGCACTCAAGGCGCGCGGCGCCGATATCCTGGTTGGGGATCCCGGCCGCGCCTATCTGCCGAAGAAGGGACTGCAATCGCTGGCCGTCTACCAGGTGCCGGTGACGCGCGCGCTGGAGGATGCGGAGGTCAAGCGCACGACCGTCTGGCGATGGGGTTCTGCCGCTCCCGCTTGACGCCGCCGGCGAACCGGGATTCCATTCAGCCATATTTTTGGGCGACACGCATTCGGAGGGGGAACATGGATTTTTCAACGGTGAACTGGCTGGCGGTGATCGTCGCCGCCGTCGTGGCGTGGCTGTTCGGCGCCGCCTGGTACATGGGCTTGAGCAAGCCCTGGCTGAAGGCGGCAAAGCTTGACCCGGCGACCATGAAGCGCTCTGTCGTTCCGTTCATCGTCAGCTTCATCGCTGAGCTCATCATGGCGCTGGTCATGACGCTGGTTATCGGCGCGCTGACCGGCGGCGAGCCCAACCCGCTCGCCGGGGTGATCTTCGGCTTCGTGCTCTGGCTGGGCTTCGTCGCCACCACGCTTTCGGTCAACCACCGCTATCAAGGCTTCGGCTGGGGCCTGACGCTGATCGATGCCGGCCATTGGCTGGGCGTGCTCATCATCATCGGCTTGGTGATCGGCTGGTTCGGGGCGCCGGCGGCGCCCGCCGGCTAGAGCAACAACCGCGCCGCGCGGCGGTCCGGGGTATCGCTACCCCGCCTCTCCGTCTTTCGCCACCTCGTCGAGAAGCCATTCGCGAAAGGCGACGATCCGTGCGTCGTCCTTCATGACTTCGGGGTAAACCAGGAAATAGGCGAATTCCGGCGCGACCTTGATGCCGAGTTCGAAGGGCCGGATCAGCCGCCCCTGCGAAAGATCGTTGGCCACCATCGCGAAGTCGGCCAGCGCCACGGCATGGCCATCGAGCGCGGCCTGCGTGGCGTCGGTCGCCGATCCGAAAACGAGGGTGCGGCTGTCGTCGAAGTCGTCGACGCCGGCCGCCTGCATCCACATGCGCCAGTTCGGCCATGTCACGCCCTGCCGCGACCATTCGATATGCGCCAGCGTATGGTGGAAGAGGTCGCGCGGCTCCTTCAGCGGCGGGCCTGACGCGAGCAGCGCCGGGCTGCACACCGGGATGATGATGTTCTCGAACAGCCGGTGCGCGCAAAGCCCCGGATATTTGCCGCTGCCGAAGCGGATGCCGATATCGACATCGTCCCGTTCGAAGTCCCTGACTTCATAGGTGATATCGAAGCGCAGCTCGATGCCCGGCTTCTGCCGGCGGAAACTGTCGACGCGGCGCATCAGCCACTTTGTCGCGAACTGCGCGTCGAGCGTCACCTTCAGCAGCGAGGTGCCCCGCGTCATCTTGCGCGCCCGCGACACCGCCCGATTGAGCAGGTCGAGCGCGTCGATCGAAGCCTCATGAAGAACGTTGCCCGCCTCCGTCAGCCGGATGGTGCGGCTGGTGCGCGTGAACAGCACCAGGTCGAGCTGTTCCTCGATTTCCTTGATCTGATGGCTGACCGCAGCCGGCGTCAGGCCAAGCTCATCGGCGGCGCGGGTGAAATTGAGACGCCTGGCCGCGGCCTCGAAGGTCCTCAACGCGCGCGTCCCGGGCAGCAGGCGGGCCATCCGATCTCCAAATAAAACTTGACGATCGAACAAGAACTACTCGTTTCCCGTTTATTTTTCAATCCGGCATGATTGCAACATCGAAACACTATCAAACCGGATTTGATGTCCGGAGAACACGGATAAAGCCATGACCGAGATCGCTCTCAAGTCCCACACCGCCCTGAAATCCCGCTCCAGCGTCGCCCTTTGGCTGCACTCCGCACTCGATTGGCTGCGCCAGGCGCGGGTCGCCGCTCGGCTTCCCAACGAGTCCATCGAGGATCTCTCCGACGATCTGCTGCGTGATATCGGTGCCGAGCGCCGGGACGTGGCAAGAGCCGTGGACCGTGAGCTCGGCCGGATCGGATTGCTGGACACGGGCTGGCAGAAGCCGCGGCGATAGGGAATAGGCAGTAGGCAATAGGAAAAGAGACACCTACTGCCTACTGCCTACTGCCTACTGCCTCACCACCTTCACCACCGTCCGCTCCGACAGCAGCGGCAGCAGCCTCGCCATGGTGCGCGCCGTAACCGCCACGCAGCCTTGCGTCGGCGTGAAGCCGGGACGCGCCAGATGGAAGAAGATCGCGCTGCCGCGCCCGCGCCGGCGCGGCGCGATGTTCCAGTCGAGCACCAGGCACACATCGTAGAGGCGATCGCCGCGCCGCATCCGCTCGTGGCTTGCGCCATAAGGGATCTTCACCGGCCGGTTGTAGTTGCGGTCGTCGGGCACCTCGCACCAGCCGAGATCCGGGCCGATCGGCGCCATGGAAAGCCTCGTCCTGCGCCCGCCGGGAAACTGGTCGTTGCGAAAATAGCCCGACAATATCCGCATCGCGGCCAGCGGCGTGGCGCCATCGCCCTCGCGCTTGCCGGCGGAAATGCCGCCGCGCCCAAGCGCGCAGGGAAACACCGCTTTGCCGGCTTGCAGCAACCCTTGCGCAGGGTTGCCCGGCCTCGCGCGCACAACCAGGACACGCAGGCCTTTCGGCAAAAATGCGTCCGCCTCATTGCGCGCGCGTTTTTTCTTGTATGATTGTCTCACGGAACAAATCACTGTGATCGGCTGTTGCGCCGGTGAGCTTCCGCATAAATGGGGGGAGGTCAACTGAATATTCTTTTTAAAACAACGGATTGATCCATGACATCACGCACCATTCTGATCGTTGACGACGACGACGACCTGCGAGCCACGCTCGTCGAGCAATTGGCGCTTTACGAAGAATTTGACGTTCAGCAGGAATCCACCGCCGCAAAAGGCGTGGCCGCGGCGCGCGGCGGCCTTGTCGATCTGCTCATCATGGATGTCGGCCTGCCCGACATGGACGGCCGCGAGGCGGTGAAGATCCTGCGCAAGGGCGGCTACAAGGCGCCGATCATCATGCTGACCGGGCACGACACCGATTCCGACACGATCCTGGGTCTCGAGGCCGGCGCCAACGACTATGTCACCAAGCCCTTCCGCTTTGCCGTGCTCTTGGCGCGCATCCGCGCGCAGCTGCGCCAGCACGAGCAGAGCGAGGACGCCACCTTCTCGGTCGGCCCCTACACGTTCAAGCCCAGCCAGAAGCTGTTGATCGATCCGCGCGGCGCCAAGGTGCGGCTGACCGAAAAGGAGGCCTCGATCATCAAATATCTCTACCGCGCCGACCAGAAAGTGGTGACCCGCGACGTTCTCCTGGAAGAGGTGTGGGGCTACAATTCCGGCGTCACCACGCACACGCTGGAGACCCATGTCTACCGGCTGCGTCAGAAGATCGAGCGCGATCCTTCCAATGCCGAAATTCTTGTGACAGAAAGCGGCGGCTACAAGCTGGTTCCTTAAACATTTCATGATCTAGAGCAATTCCAGGAAAAGTGTGAGACGGTTTTCCGTCCGGAATTGCGTCAAAGCAAAGAGAGCGGTCGGGCGGGACCGCTTCGGGTACGATCCTGGTGCTGGAGGGTGATGGATCGGCTCGCTGCGTGATTGGAAGTGTTGGGGCGTTCGCTGCGTCCGGAAGGACGCGACGCTCCAAAGGAGGGACTGGACTGACCGCTCGGGGACACAGCTAGGATGGCGCTGGATGACGACATCCGCATCCTGTCCGGCGTGAAGCTTTTTCAGGGCTTCACACAGGAACAATTGCGCCTGCTCGCCTTCGGCGCGGAAAACACCTTCCTGCAGGCCGACCACAAGCTCTACCGCGAGGATGACGAGGCCGACTCGGCCTATATCGTGGTCAGCGGCTTGATCGCGCTCTATCGCGAGCAGGGCGGCAAGCGCATCCCGATCGGCACGGCCGGCCCAGGCGCCATGCTGAGCGAGCTCGCCCTGATCGCCGACACCAACCGGCTGACCAGCGCCTCGGCGGCGGCCGATTCGGAAGTCATCCGGCTCAGCCGCAAGATGTTCCACCGCATCCTGGAGGAGTATCCGGAACTGGCGGCGCTGCTGCACGAGCGCATCCTAGAGGAATTCCAACAGATGATCGCCCGCATCGAGGCGCTGGCGCCGAGATTTACGGAGTAAGACGACGCGCAGAGAGGCCGCCGCCCTGCGCTAATCCAGATCGAACTTCGCAATAACCGGCACATGGTCCGACGGCTTCTCCCAGCCGCGCGCCGCCTGGAGTATCTCGTAGCCGGAGAAACTCGGCACCAGATTGGCCGAAGACCAGACGTGGTCGAGCCGGCGGCCGCGGTTCGATGCCTCCCAATCCTTGGCGCGATAGCTCCACCAAGTATAGAGCTTCTGCTCGGCGGGCACGTTGAGCCGCATCAGGTCGACCCAGCCGCCGGCCTGACGCATCGCCTCGAAGTTCTCCGTCTCGACCGGCGTGTGGCTGACGACGTTGAGCAGTTGCTTGTGCGACCAGACGTCATGCTCCTGCGGCGCGATGTTGAGGTCGCCGACCAGGATCGACGCGGACACTTCGTCCTGGCTCGCCGGCACGCCGTTCATCTCATGGACGAAATCGAGCTTGTGCCGGAACTTCCGGTTGATCTCCGGATCCGGCTCGTCGCCGCCGGCCGGAACGTAGAAATTATGCAGCAGGATCGACCTGGCGCCGACCTTCACTTTGACCGACAGATGCCGGCTGTCGTCGATCTCGCAGAAGCGGCGCTTCTCGACCAGCTCGATCGGCCGGCGCGCCACGGTCGCGACGCCGTGATAGCCCTTCTGGCCGTGGAAAAGGATGTGCTCGTAGCCCGCCCTGCGAAAGGCCTTTTCGGGAAACAGCTCGTCCGGAACCTTGGTTTCCTGCAGGCAGAGCACGTCCGGCGCATGCTCCTTGAGCAGCCGCTCGACGATCGGCATGCGCAGGCGCACGGAGTTGATGTTCCAGGTGGCGACGGTGAAAGGCATTCAGGCAGGGTCCGGCGAAAGATCGCCGAACTACTGCCAGCCGCGCGCGGCAAAAACAAGCTGGGCAACAATCGCCGGCGTCGGCGCTGCCCCTCATCCGCCTGCCGGCACCTTCTCCCCGTATAGTGACGGGGAGAAGGGATAAGCTCCGGCGCTGGCGTCCCCCTCTCCCCGTTCTTCACGGGGAGAGGGTAAGGGTGAGGGGCTGCGCTGACGCCGGGAAACCTTCACAACAGTTGAATCTACCGCGTCTTGGTATTCAGCTCTCTGTTCGCCGTATAGTCGATGGCGAAGGTGTCGTCAGGGATGGAGACACCTTCCTTGACGTTGAAGATCATCACCGTCGTGTCCTTGCCCTGCGCGTCGGTGATCGTCCATTGACGCAGCTCGTAGCTCTTCGGATCGAACATCATGGTGATCCGGGCGTTGCCGAACACCGACTTGTCGGAAAGCTGAATGGTGGTGAGGTCATCCTCTTCCTTGACGGCCTTCACGCGCCCGCCCGAAAGATCGATCCTGTCGTCGAGCAGCAGCTTCAAAGGCGTCTTCGACAGCGGATAGAGGTCGGAGGTGTTGAGCTTCTTGTTGAGGATGACCACCGACTTGCCGTCGGAGATCACCCGGAAATTCGACGATCCGTCATAGTTGAAGCGGATCTTGCCGGGGCGTTCGAGGAAGAACTTGCCGCCGGTCTGCTCGCCCTTCGGTCCGAACTGCACGAACTCGCCGCTCATCGATTTGACCGAGGAGAAGTGGTCGGCGATCTTTTGCGCCGCCGGCGGCACGGCCGCCTGCGCATGGGCCAGAAGCTGGAAGCCCGGCACGACGTTGATGGCGGCCGCGCCCGCGAGCACAAGGCCAAGGCCGAGCACCTGCCGGCGGGTCGGAGCGAAATCTATCTGGGTCTTCATGCCGGTCACTTCCTGTGATTCGTGTCGTCGCAGTCTCTGGACCCCCAGTTGGGCCTAAGTTTGGCGGGTCGCGACGGCTCCGTCGCATGAACGCGCCGGAAGGTTCAAAGTTGCCGGCAAGCCGCGCTAGAACTTATCCTCGTCAGTCGGCACCAGGATCTCGCGTTTGCCGGCATGGTTGGCCGGGCCGACAATGCCTTCTTTCTCCATCTTCTCGATGATCGAGGCGGCGCGATTGTAGCCGATGCCGAGCCGGCGCTGGATGTAGCTGGTCGAGGCCTTGCCGTCGCGCAGCACCACCGCCACCGCCTGGTCATAGGGATCGTCGGAATCCTCGAAATTGCCGCCACCACCGCCGCCCCTGCCCGAGGCGCCGTCCTCATCGTCTTCCTCATCGTCCTCGGTGATGGCGTCGAGATATTCGGGCACGCCCTGCAGCTTGAGATGTCCGACGATCCGCTCGACCTCGTCGTCCGAGACGAAGGGGCCGTGGACGCGCTGGATGCGGCCGCCGCCGGCCATGTAGAGCATGTCGCCCATGCCGAGCAGTTGCTCCGCGCCCTGCTCGCCCAGGATCGTGCGGCTGTCGATCTTCGACGTCACCTGGAAGGAGATGCGGGTCGGGAAATTGGCCTTGATGGTGCCGGTGATGACGTCGACCGAGGGACGTTGCGTCGCCATTATGACATGGATGCCGGCGGCGCGCGCCATCTGCGCCAGGCGCTGCACCGCGCCTTCGATATCCTTGCCGGCCACCATCATCAGGTCGGCCATCTCGTCGATGATGACGACGATATAAGGCATCGGCTCGAGATCGAGATCCTCCGTCTCGTAGATCGCCTCGCCGGTCTGGCGGTCGAAGCCGGTCTGCACCGTCCGCGAGATTTTTTCGCCCTTCTTCTCGGCCTGTTGGACGCGCGCGTTGAAGCCGTCGATGTTGCGCACGCCGACCTTGGACATCTTGCGGTAGCGGTCCTCCATCTCGCGCACGGTCCACTTCAGCGCCACCACCGCCTTCTTCGGATCGGTGACCACCGGCGTCAGAAGGTGCGGGATGCCGTCATAGACCGAGAGTTCGAGCATCTTCGGGTCGATCATGATCAGCCGGCATTCCTGCGGCGTCAGCCGGTAGAGCAGCGACAGGATCATGGTGTTGATGGCGACCGACTTGCCCGAGCCGGTGGTGCCGGCGACCAGCACGTGCGGCATCTTGGCGATGTCGACGATGACCGCCTCGCCATTGATCGTCTTGCCGAGCGCCAGCGCCAGCTTGGCCTTCGTCGTCTCGAAGTCGCGGCTTGCCATGATTTCCCGCAGATACACCGTCTCGCGCTTGGCGTTCGGCAATTCGATGCCGATCGCGTTGCGGCCGGGCACGACGGCGACGCGGCAGGCGATCGCGCTCATCGAGCGGGCGATGTCGTCGGAGAGACCGATGACGCGCGAGGATTTGATGCCGGGCGCGGGCTCGAGCTCGTAGAGCGTGACGACCGGGCCGGGGCGGACATGGATGATCTCGCCCTTGACGCCGAAATCCTCGAGCACGCCTTCGAGCAGGCGCGCATTCTGCTCGAGCGCGTCCTTCGACAGGCTCGGGTCGCGCGCGACATTCTTCGGCTCGGACAGGAAATGCAGCGACGGCATCTCGAATTTATCCGAGCCGATCAATGACGTCTGCGCTTCGCGCTGGACGCGCGCACCCGGAGCCGGGCGGGGCGCCGGCGCCTGTACGCGGGTCGCCGCGTCCGAGCGGAAGTTGCGCACGTTGGCGCGGCGCTGCACAGGCTGCTCGTCGTCGAAATCGTCGAGGTCGGCCTCTTCCTCTTCGTCGGCGAAGTCATCGTCGTCGACCGGATCGACCGAGGCGCTGCGGTCGTTGACCATGGCGGCGAAGAATTCCGGCTCGACGCGGGCGCGGCCGCCGGGGCTCATCCGGGCCTCGGCGAACTCGGCCGATTCGACCCGTTCGGCGGCGCGGCGCCAGGCACTGGCCCGCGGTTCCATCTGCGGCTCGAACTCGTCGCGCTCCTGCCTGCGGCGCGCGGCGCGGCGGTGCAGGAAGGCGCGGAACGACAGCCACCAATGGGTGATGGCGCCGAGCGCCAATATGCCTTCGTCGCCTTCGTCGTCATCCTCGCTGAACAGCAGGTCGTCCTGCTCGCGCGGATCGGGCTGGGCGGCCCGCTCCATGACCGCAAAGCCGTTCTTGCGCGAAATCAGCGCCGAGCCATAGGCGAACAGCCAGAGCGCCGGCGCGGCAAGCACGACGGCGATCATGGTGGCGAAAAGGCCCTTCGGATAGCCGCCGACGGCGATCCCCGGGATCTTCAGCACCATGTCGCCGAACACGCCGCCAAGGCCGGTGGGCAGCGGCCAGGTGTTGGGCGGCGTCACGCAACCGGCGATGGCCGCCGCGAGCAGCGCATAGCCGAACCAGGCAAGCCCGCGTTTCGGCAGCCTGTCGACGCCGCGCGCGGAAAAGAGAAGAAAACCCCAGACCACCGCCGGTACCAGGCCGGCGACGGCGGCAAGGCCGAAGAACTGCATGGCGAGGTCGGAAAACACCGCGCCGGCATAGCCCATGGCGTTGGTGACGATGTTGTTGGTGGCGTGCGAGAAGCTCGGATCGGCGACGTTCCAGGTGGCGAGGCTGGCGACGCCGAAAGCGGTGAACACGAACAGGCCGGCGCCGACCAGCCGCCCGACCTGGCGCCGTGCGAATGCCTGGATGCCGTGCCCCGTATCGGTCAGCGCGAGCGGTGCTGAAGCGCCTGAACGCATGCCTCTTCCCCGTAAGTCAGTGCCTGGCCGGATGCGTGGCGCATGCCGGGAGATTCGGCTGCCAGACTATCGGGGGGAAGGTTAAGGCCGCATTAACCATGGCTTTTTACCGACGATGGCGCACAGTCAAATAGGTAGAGACAAGGATGGCGGGCCTGGCGGCCCGCCATTTTTCTGCTTGAATGACGAAACGATCAGGCCCGTCAGGACCCGATCTCCCGCAGAACTACTTGTGACCGGCGTACATCATCAGGTTGGCGCAGAATTCGGCGTGGGGCTTGCTCATCGCCGCGTCCTGGCACTCCTTCATCATGGCGTCCTGTTTGTCCTTCGCCGTCGAGGCCCAGGCCGCCTTGAAGTCGGCTTCGGATTTCATGGTCTTCATGCTGGAATCGGTGAAGAACGGCGCCATGTTGTCAGGCTCGTCGAGCGCGCCAGCAAGTGCCACTCCGCTGACCATCGACAGAGCCATTGCTCCCAGGAAGATAGTCTTGAATTTCATTGGTTGGTTCCTTCCCTCTTGTTTGGCGAGCGCCTCCTTGGCGGTCGTTCTCTCAGTACGGAACCACAAAGCCCAACGTTTCATACCGGCGCGATCAAGTGAATGTGATTGAAATCCGCCTGACGCCACGCAAAAAAAGGAGGCCCGGAAGATCTTCCGGGCCTCAAGGCGTGAGCCCCTTTCGAGAGCGTCACGACGGGATCTTGGAGTAACTCCAGAAAACCGCTGCACGGCTTTCGTTGATATTCGGGCCGGCGGGAGGAGGATCCGCCGGCCCTTTGGCAAAGCCGGCCTTACGGCACCACTTCGCCGTGCTGGGTGACGTCGAGACCCTCGACCTCTTCCTGGCTGCTCGGACGCAGGCCGACCAGCGCCTTGACGATGAAGAGGATCACGAAGGTGGCGATCGCCGTCCACAGGATGGTGAAGACGATGCCGTAGACCTGCGTGACGACCGAAGCGCCCTTGCCGAGCGCGTTGATCTCCGGATCGGCGAGCGCGCCGGTGAGCAGCGCACCGATGACGCCGCCGACGCCGTGCACGCCGAAGGCATCGAGCGAGTCGTCATAGCCGAACATGTGCTTCACCTTGACGGCCGAGATGTAGCAGAGCACGCCGGCGACGATGCCGATGATGAACGCGCCGGTCGGGTTGACGAAGCCGGAAGCCGGCGTCACCGCGACCAGGCCGGCGACGGCGCCCGAGATGATGCCGAGCACCGAGGGCTTCTTGGCGACGATCCATTCGGCGAACATCCAGGCCAGCGCCGCGGCGGCGGTGGCAACCTGCGTGTTCATCATCGCCGCACCCGCGAGGCCGTCGGCGGCGAGCTCGGAACCCGCGTTGAAGCCGAACCAGCCGACCCACAGCAGCGAGGCGCCGATCACCGAATAGACGAGGTTATGCGGTGCCATGTTGGTGGTGCCGTAGCCCTCGCGCTTGCCGAGGACGAGCGCGCAGACCAGGCCCGCGACACCGGCGTTGATGTGGACGACCGTGCCGCCGGCAAAGTCGAGAACGCCGGCCGAACCGAGGAAGCCGCCGCCCCACACCCAGTGCGCGATCGGCGCATAGACGAAGACCAGCCACAGGCCCATGAAGATCAGCAGCGCCGAGAACTTCATGCGCTCGGCGAAGGCGCCGGCGATCAGCGCCGGCGTGATGATGGCGAAGGTCAACTGGAACATCGAGAAGACGAATTCGGGAATGTTCGCCACGCCCGGCAGCCACAGCGTCGAGGTGGTGATGCCGTGATGGAAGAATTTCGAGAAGCCGCCGAGATAGGCGTTCGTGGCGCCGCCGTCGGAGAAGGCCAGCGAATAGCCGAACATGAACCACAGCACCGTCACCAGGCAGGTGATGGCAAAGCTCTGCATGATGGTGGCGAGCACGTTCTTCTTGCGCACCATGCCGCCGTAGAACAGCGCCAGGCCCGGAATGGTCATCATCAGCACCAGCGCCGTCGAGGTCAGCATCCAGGCGGTGTTGCCGGTGTCGAGGACCGGGGTCGGCGCGGCAGGTGCGGCCGGCGCTGCCGGAGCCGCTTCCTGCGCGAAGGCGGCGACGGTGCCGAATACTGCGAGAGCGAGCGCACCGAGCGCGGCCGCGCGTCCCGTCGTCTTCAAGGTGGAAGGTATGTTCATTGAACTCTCCGTTGGAATAGCTGGTCGCCGCTCAGAGCGCGTCGGTGTCTGTTTCGCCGGTGCGGATGCGCACCGCCTGGTCGATGCCGAAGACGAAGATCTTGCCGTCGCCGATCTGGCCGGTCTTGGCGGCCGCGGTGATGGCTTCGACGGCCTTGTCGACCATGTCGGCGCCGACGGCGACCTCGATCTTGATCTTGGGCAGGAAGCTGACCGCGTATTCCGCGCCGCGATAGATTTCCGTATGTCCCTTCTGACGCCCGTAGCCTTTGACTTCGGTGACGGTCAGGCCCTGGATGCCAACGGCGGTGAGCGCTTCGCGCACCTCGTCGAGCTTGAACGGCTTGATGATTGCCATCACGATTTTCATAAGGTTTCACCCTTTGCTGTTGCGGTCCCCCGCGTTTGCACACCTTCACCGATCCCGAGGAGAGCCGGAGAGTGCCGAACAGGATTCAAACTTCATGCCAATTGCCGAAGCAGGGCGTTAACCTGTTGTAAACAAAGGGAACGGCGCTGCCGGAACCAGTGACTGCCCAAAGCGACGGTTGGCTGCCTGATTAAAAAATAGGCAAATTTTCAAAAATGCCTATTTCGCAAGCCTATGGCGCAACTGTGGGCAGCGGCAGTGGGTTGACGCAAGAATTCCGCGTAAAATCAGGCCAGGCGGATTTCTTTTGCGCGACGAAGGGCGCGCCCACGGCGGAAGAGAGTTTGGCCTGTTCAGCGCCGCAGCCGGATGAGGCCTTCCTGGGCGACCGAGGCGATCAGGGTCCCGTCGCGCGCGAACAGCGATCCGCGGGTGAAACCGCGCGAGCCTTGCGTCGAGGGGCTGTCCTGCGTGTAGAGGATCCAGTCGTCCAGCGAATGGCTGCGGTGGAACCACATCGCATGGTCGAGGCTGGCCGCCTGGATGTCGCGATCGAAAATGGCGCGACCATGCGCGAAAGTCGAGGTATCGAGCAGCGTCATGTCGGAGAGATAGGCGAGCACGGCCGCCTGCGTGGCGCGGTCCTCCGGCACCGGACCGGTGGTGCGGATCCAGATGTTCTGCTCCGGCTCCAGCTTCTCGCGGCTGGTATAGTGCTTCAGCATCACCGGCTTCATCTCGATCGGCCGGTCGCGCTCCCAATAGCGCTTGATGCCTTCCGGCACAGCCCCGCCGAATTTGCCCAAAAGCTCGCGCTGCGACAAAAGCGTGTCGGGCGCCGGCACGTCGCGCGGCATCGGCAGTTGATGCTCCAGCCCCACTTCGTCCTGCTGGAACGAGGCCTCCAGCGAGAAGATCGCCTGGCCATGCTGGATCGCCACCACCCGGCGCGTGGTGAAGGAGCCGCCGTCGCGGATGCGGTCGACCTCGTAGACGATCGGCACCTTGGTATCGCCCGGCCGCATGAAATAGCCGTGCAGCGAGTGCACGTGGCGCTCGGGCTCGACCGTGCGCTGGGCGGCGACCAGCGCCTGGGCGATGGTCTGGCCGCCGAACACCCGCTGCCAGTCCAGCTTTGGGCTGCGACCACGATACAGGTTGTGTTCGAGCTGCTCGAGGTCGAGAATGTCGAGGAGTTCGTCCATGGCCGCCGTCATGTTCCACGTCCTTCAAAGATGTGACATGGCCGGTTTCGGACAGGACAGGCAGGCAGTCAAGCTGCTATGGCCGCCGCTGCGGCCGCAAGCCGCGAAAGGAAAGTGGCATGGTCAAGGCGGATGAAGCAGGCGAAGCCTCGCTGGACGTGCTGGTGGCGGGCGCCGGCTATGTCGGCCTGGCCACCGCCGTGTCGATGAAGCAGGCGCGCCCGAGCCTTGCCGTCGCCGTTGTCGACGCCGCTCCCGCCGACGTCTGGCAGAAGGACGGCCGCGCCTCGGCCATCGCCGCCGCGGCCTGCCGCATGCTGGAACAGCTCGGCGTCTGGGAAGAGATCGCGCCGGAGGCGCAGGCGATCACCGAGATGATCATCACCGATTCGCGCGCCGCCGATCCGGTGCGCCCGGTGTTTTTGACCTTCGACGGCGAGGTGGCGCCCGGCGAGCCCTTCGCGCATATGGTCGCCAACCGGGAGCTCAACGGGGCGCTGCGGCGGCGCGCCGAAAAGCTCGGCATCGACATCATCGAGGGCATGGCCGTCAGCGGTTTCGACACCAGCGGCACCGGCGTCACCGTGCATCTGGCCGATGGCGCCGCGCTGAAGGCGCGGCTGCTGATTGCCGCCGACGGCGTCAACTCGAAGCTGCGCGACATGGCCGGCATCAAGACGGTGAAATGGGAATACGGCCAGTCCGGCATCGTCTGCACGGTGGCGCACGAGCGTCCTCACAATGGCCGCGCCGAGGAACATTTTCTGCCGGCCGGCCCCTTCGCCACGCTGCCGCTGAAACCCGGCAAGGACGGGACGAACCGCTCGTCGATCGTCTGGACCGAGCGCACGGAAGACGCGCAAAAACTCGTCGATGGTGAAGAGTTCGTCTTCGAGCACGAGCTGGAACAGCGCTTCAGCTTGAAGCTCGGCGAGATCCGCGTCGCCGACAAGCCCCGCGCCTGGCCGCTCGGGTTGACCCTTGCCCGCGCCTTCGTGGCGCCGCGCATCGCGCTGGCCGGCGACGCCGCCCACGGCATCCATCCGATCGCCGGCCAGGGCCTCAATCTCGGCTTCAAGGATGTCGCGGCACTTGCCGAAGTGGTGGTCGAGGCCGACCGGCTAGGCCAGGACATCGGCGCGCTCGACGTGCTCGAGCGCTACCAGCAGTGGCGCCGCTTCGACACGCTGCAGATGGGCATCACCACCGACGTGCTGAACCGGCTGTTCTCCAACGACATCGGCCCGCTGCGCGCCGTGCGCGACATCGGCCTCGGCCTTGTCGAACGGATGCCCGGGCTCAAGGATTTCTTCATCCGCCAAGCCTCGGGCCTGTCGGGCGACACGCCAAGGCTGCTCAAGGGCGAAGCGATCTAGCGTCTCACAATTGGCCGAGGCCTAACACGGCGTCGTCATCCACGGGCGGAGCGGGAGCGAAGCGGACGCGAAGACCCGAGGATCCATTCCGTGACTTTGATCGTAGGGTGCAGCGGAGCAGAATTCTGCATCGCTGCAACGCCTATAGGTAACGGAATGGATTCTATGGTCTGCGCCACGTCGCTTCGCTCCTTGCTCCGCCATAGAATGACGACGTGAGGGGCGTTTCGGCCAATCACGAAGGCAGGCGATCCGGCCGCCACAGCTTCAGCTCAATTCACCTCGAAACCCAGCTTCTGCCGCAACCTCAGCATCCGCTGGTCGGCGATCCGCAGCCGTTGCTCGCCACCCTGCGCCACGCGGTTCAGCATCCTGAGCAGATCGTTCCGCTCATGCGGATCGAGGCGCTCGCGCAGGAACGGCGCCAGCTTGTCGATGACGATCGTCGTGTCGTCGATCTGCGCGGCGGCCCATTTGGCGTAGACGACGGCCTCGTCGGTCTTTTTCCGGCTGTCCGCAATTCCAGCAATCACCTCCCGCAGCGCGGCCTCGCGCCCCGGCAGGATCGGACCATGTTCCGAAACGATCGCGGTGATCAGCGTCGCGGCCGCCACGACGGGGTCGTCGATCGCCGTCAGCGGCGAGAGTGCTGCCTGCTTGCGCAGCTTCTTGCGGCGGATGTTGCCCTGCACGCGCCCGACGACGTCAGCGACCTCGCGCGCGGCCTCGTTCATGGCCTTCATCCGGTACCACCAGATGGCCGCGGCGCCGAGCACGCCAAGGATAGCGATCAGGAAAGGCATGCCGAATTCCCCCGAAAACCCGGCAACGATAGGAGAAGTGTGGCATCGCTTCAACACGCGACAGTTGCGGCGATGAAGAAACTCCTAATGCATGTCGGCCAAAAGCGTGCAGCGGTTTCGGCCGGCATCCAGCAGGACAAAGGCCTGCGCAATCGCCACACGCTGGCATCATGACCCCGGTATGTCGTAGATGGCCCTGACTTCGACGGTGCCGAGCTCGGCGAGCGGAATCCCGGCGGCGATGTCCAGCGCCTCGTCGAGGTCCGCCGCTTCGATCATGACGAAGCCGAGCAACTGTTCCTTGGTCTCGGCGAACGGCCCGTCGGTGACGAGCTTCCTGCCCTTGCGCCGGCGCACGGTCTTGGCCGTCTTTACCGATTGCAGCGCCTGCGCCGCGATCAGGTAGCCCTTCTTTTCCAGTTCTCTGTCGTAGGCGAGCGAATCGGCGTCGAGCTTTGCCGCCTCGCCGCGCGACAGGGCGTGGAGCTTTTCTTCCTCGTGATAGACGAGACAAAGATATTTCATCGTGTTCTTCCCGTGATTGCGATAATGACATTCGCCGGGCAACGGCGGCAGCCGGCTGCCCGCCGGCGATCCGGCCCAGAGCAATTCCAGGAAAAGTGTGTAACGGTTTTCCGTCCGGAATTGCGTAAAAACAAAGGCTTAAGCTGAGCCGGCGATTCCATGAAAAGCTGAACCGGGCTACGAGCCCGGTATGTGGTAGACGGCGCGCACTTCCAGCATGCCGATTTCGGCAAGCGGGCTGGTCGAGGCGATCTCGATGGCCTCGTCGAGGTCGCAGGCCTCGATCATGACGAAGCCGAGCAATTGCTCCTTGGTCTCGGCGAAGGGACCATCGGTGACGAGCGTCTTGCCCTTGCGCCGGCGCACGGTCTTCGATGTTGTTGCCGATTGCAGCGCTTGCGCGATGATGAGGCGCCCGCTTTTCTCCAGCCCCTTGTTGTAGGCGATCGCTCTGGCGTCGAGCTTCGCCAGCCCTCCGCTGCCAAGCGCATGAAGTTCGGCTTCCTCACCGTAGACAAGGCAAACATATTGCATCTCTATCTCCTCTGCTGGGCCGGATCATAGGACGACGCGATCAAGCTGCTGCCAGCCAGGCTCGCTTGCGCTGCGGCATGGTCGAGCAGGCCGATGGCGAGCCCGATGACGGCGACAGCCACGAGCAGGCGGCCAAAGCCCGAAGGCGGCACCTCGGCCCAGTCGGTTTCTTGTCGGAACATTCTTTTGCGAGCGGAAAACAGCGTATCCATTTTGAGCCTCCATCCGGCCATCATTTGCGTGGCCGCCCACAGGACGGCCGGACCCCGGGCAAGTCGACATTTTTGCACATGCATTTTTTTGTCGTCCGATGGCGATACCGCGCGCCGGTGTGAAAGCGCGGTGGCCTTCACGCCGGCGCGCGCTATAGTTGGCCGGGCTTTGATCACGCTCAACCGAGGAGGATTTCATGGACCGCACCGCAAACGCCGTCTGGAAAGGCAATCTGAAAGAGGGCAAGGGCACGCTGGATACGCAGAGCGGGACCTTGAAAGGCACGCCCTATTCCTTCAAGGCGCGCTTCGAGGACGAGAGCGGCAAATCGGGCACCAATCCGGAAGAGCTGATCGCGGCGGCGCATGCCGGCTGCTACGCCATGCAGCTCTCGCACTTCCTGGCCGAGAACGGCACGCCGGCGGCCGAGCTCGACGCCAAGGCGGTGGTGACGCTGGTGCCCGGCACCGGCATCACCGGCAGCGCCATCACCCTGGTCGGCAAGGTGCCGGGCATCGACGCGGCGAAGTTCAAGGAACTCGCCGAAAAGGCCAAGGCCGAATGCCCGGTGTCGAAAGCGCTCGGCGCCATCAAGGTCTCGCTCGACGCAAGGCTGGGGTGACTGGCGTATTTATCTGAGCGGCAGCGATCCTTCGCGCTGTCCCGCCAGCATTTCTGGTCAGCTACCGCCCAGCGCCTCGATCTTTGCGCGCAGCGACGCGACCTCTTCCTCGAGCGCCTTCACTCGCGCTTCGAGATCGGAATCCGATGACGACGGTTGCCACGGCGCCGCAACCGCTGCCGCCGTCATTTCCACCGGTCCACTCAGCAGATGCACATAGCGCTCCTCGCGCTGCCCGGGCGCGCGTTCGAGCAGTTGCACCAGCGGCGGCCGGCGGCCGATCATCAGGTCGAGATTGTCGCGAAGCTCCTCGATCGAGGCAAAGCGCGCCATGCGCTCCGCGCGCGCCAGCAATTCATGCGCCGTCTGCGCGCCGCGCAACAGCAGCAAACCGACGATGGCGATCTGCGGCGTCGTCAGCGAAAAACGCTGCGCCATCAGATGCTCGTAGCGCTCGACGCGGGAAGCGAAGGCCTGGCGCACCAGGCCCTTCTGCTCGAGCGTGCTCAGCGCCCGCCTGATCTCCGTCAGCTCCAGCGCCATCACCGGCTCGCGCGCCGTCTTCTGGTTGGCGGCTTGATGCGCTCCGTTGAGCGTCAGCGGATAGACGTCCGGCGTCAGTTCCTTCTTCTCGATCAGAGAGCCGAGCACGCGCGCTTCGGTGGCAGAGAGGACGGGGAGGTCGGTCATGTGAGCTATCCTTTTGAGTCCGGAGGGACAGCACCCCCCTCTGTCCTGCCGGACATCTCCCCCGCAAGGGGGGATCGGCAGCTTCAGCGCCGTTCGTCCATTCTTGCAACGTTGAAGATTAGCGAAAGCGGGAAAGACCGCCAATCTCCCCCCTTGCGGGGGAGATGTCCGGCAGGCCAGAGGGGGTGCGAAGGGTCGCGACAGCAACAATTTGCCGCTAAATCCTTCTCTCCACCATCATCTTCTTGATCTCGGCGATCGCCTTGGCCGGGTTGAGCCCCTTCGGGCAGGTCTGCGCGCAGTTCATGATGGTGTGGCAGCGATAGAGCCGGAACGGGTCTTCCAGATTGTCGAGCCGCTCGCCCTTGGCCTCGTCGCGGCTGTCGATCAGCCAGCGATAGGCCTGCAGCAGCGTCGCCGGGCCAAGATAGCGCTCGCCGTTCCACCAGTAGCTCGGGCATGATGTCGAGCAGCAGGCGCACAGGATGCACTCGTAGAGCCCGTCGAGCTTTTCGCGGTCCTCATGGCTCTGCAGCCATTCCGTCGCGGGCGTCGGCGAGACCGTCTTCAGCCACGGTTCGATCGAGGCGTGCTGGGCATAGAAATTGGTGAGGTCCGGCACGAGGTCCTTGATCACCGGCATATGCGGCAGCGGATAGACCTTCACCGCGCCGGAAATGTCGTCGCAGCCTTTGGTGCAGGCCAGCGTGTTCGAGCCGTCGATGTTCATGGCGCAGGAGCCGCAAATGCCTTCGCGGCAGGAGCGGCGCAGCGTCAGCGTCGGGTCGATCTTGTTCTTGATCCAGAGCAGCGCGTCGAGAACCATCGGCCCGCAATCGTCCATGTCGACGAAATAGGTGTCCATGCGCGGATTCTCATCGTCGTCCGGCGACCAGCGGTAGATGCGGTATTCGCGAAGGTTGGTGGCGCCCTCCGGCTTCGGCCAGGTCTTGCCCTGCTGGACTTTCGAATTCTTGGGAAGCGTGAGTTCGACCATTACCTGCGGTCCTTTCGGATGACGAGCTTCAGCCCGGACCAGATTTCACTGACGGCCGCGACCTTGACGTCGACGAGGTCGCGCTTGAGCGCCTCGGCGCGGATGACGCCCTCGGTGACGTCCGTCGGCACTTTCGATGCCTTCTTCGGCCAGGAAACCCAGACCATGCCGTCGCGCTTGATCGCCGTCTCGATGCCGGCAAGGCCGTCCTCGATCTCGGCGCGCTGCCGGGTGAAGGCATGCACGGCATCGTATTTCTGGTTCCCTGAGATCGATGACCATTCAGGAAGCCGATCGACCCCGGCAAACGCCACGGCTTCGGCCAGGTCGCCGAGCTCCGGCGGCAGCGCGATGAAGGCGGCGACCATGCCGTCCTTCAGGCCGAGCTTGGCCGGAAGGGACGTGCCGGAATATCCCGCGGCCGCCAATGCCATGGTCAGTACACCCTGGCCTTCGGCGCGATCTTGGCCGGGTTGATGCCGCCGTCTTTTTCCGGCAGCAGCGTGTCGGTATGCACCGGCCGGTAGGTGAGCGTCACCTTGCCGTCCTCGCTGACGCGGGCCAACGTATGCTTGCGCCAGTTGGCGTCGTCGCGATCCGGGAAATCTTCCCGCGCGTGCGCACCGCGGCTCTCCTTGCGCGCCGCGGCGCCATGGACCGTGGTGATGGCGTTCGCCATCAAATTCTCCAGCTCCAGCGTCTCGACCAGGTCGGAGTTCCAGATCATCGAGCGGTCGAACACTTTTATGTCCTTGAGCTCACCCCAGATCGCGGAAATGCGCTTGCAGCCATTGTCCAGCGAGTCCTGGGTGCGGAACACCGCCGCGTCCTCCTGCATCGCCTTCTGCATCTTTTCGCGCACATCGGCCGTTGGCGTCGAGCCGTTGGCATGACGCAGCCGGTCGAAGCGATCCATGATCTTTTCGACCGAAGCCGCGTTGGGCGAAGGGATCGGCGAATTGCGGTCGATCACCTCGCCGGCCCTTATCGCCGCGGCACGGCCGAAGACGACCAGATCGATCAGCGAATTCGAGCCCAGCCGGTTGGCGCCGTGCACCGAAGCGCAGGCGGCCTCGCCCACTGCCATCAGCCCTGGCGATACGCGATCCGGACTCTTCGCCGCCGGGTTGAGCACTTCGCCCCAGTAATTGGTCGGCACGCCGCCCATATTGTAGTGGACCGTCGGCAACACCGGGATCGGCTCCTTGGTCAGGTCGACGCCGGCGAAGATCTTTGCCGACTCCGAAATGCCCGGGAGCCTTTCGTGCAGAACGGCCGGGTCGAGATGGTCGAGATGCAGGAAGATGTGGTCCTTCTTCGGCCCGACGCCGCGGCCTTCGCGGATCTCCAGCGTCATGCAGCGCGAGACCACGTCGCGGGAGGCAAGGTCCTTGGCCGACGGCGCATAGCGTTCCATGAAACGCTCGCCCTCGGAATTGACGAGATAGCCGCCCTCGCCGCGCGCGCCTTCGGTGATCAGGCAGCCGGCGCCGTAGATGCCGGTCGGATGGAACTGCACGAACTCCATGTCCTGCAGCGCAAGCCCGGCACGTGCGGCCATGCCGCCGCCGTCACCGGTGCAGGTGTGCGCCGATGTGGCGGAGAAATAGGTGCGGCCATAGCCGCCGGTCGCCAGCACCACCATCTTGGCCGAGAAGCGATGGATGGTGCCGTCGTCCAGGTTCCAGGCGACGACGCCGGTGCAGGTGCCGTCCGGCTCCATGATCAGGTCGAGCGCGAAATATTCGATGAAGAACCGCGCGTTGTTCTTCAGCGACTGGCCGTAAAGCGTGTGCAGCATGGCATGGCCGGTGCGGTCGGCGGCCGCGCATGTGCGCTGCACCGGCGGACCCTCGCCGAAATTCATCATCATGCCGCCGAACGGCCGCTGGTAGATCTTGCCCTCTTCGGTGCGCGAGAACGGCACGCCGTAATGCTCGAGCTCGTAGACGGCGGCCGGCGCCTGCTGGACCATGTATTCCTGGGCGTCGATGTCGCCCAGCCAGTCCGAGCCCTTGACGGTATCGAACAGATGCCACTGCCAGTTGTCGGGGCCCATATTGGCGAGCGAGGCGGCGATGCCGCCCTGCGCCGCCACCGTGTGCGAGCGGGTCGGGAACACCTTGGTGATGCAGGCCGTGCGCAGGCCCTGCTCGGCCATGCCGAGCGTGGCGCGCAGCCCGGCGCCGCCGGCGCCGACGATCACGACATCGAATTTGTGATCGACAAAAGTGTAGGCGGAAGCCGTTTTGTTTGCGTCCTTGGCCAAGACTTCAGCCTCCGAATGCCAGTTTGAGCAGGGCGAAGAGCGAGGCGACGCCGACTGCTGCTGAGAAGAATGTGTTGAGGGCGATCAGCGCCAGCTTCATGCCTTCGCCATGCACGTAGTCCTCGATGATCACCTGCATGCCGAGCCGCATGTGATAGAGGCCGGAGATCAGCACCAGCGCAAGCACGAGCGCCACGAACGGATTGGCGAGCGAAGCCCGCACGTCCGCATAGCCGTGGCCGTTGACCGCGATCAGAAAGCCGACGAAGAACAGGATGAGCGGGATATTGGCAATCGCGGTCAGCCTCTGGCGCCAGAAATGGCCGGTGCCTTCGCGGGCCGAGCCCAGGCCGCGCACCTTGCCGAGCGGCGTGCGCATGTCGGTGTTCTTCGCGCTCATCAGAAAGCTCCCCGCGCCGTATAGCCGGCGATCCAGATCAAAAGCGTGAGCACGATCGAGCCGGCGAGCGTCGCCCAGGCGATCTTCGAGGCGGTGTGTTTCTCGAGCCCCGCTCCGGTGTCCCACACAAGGTGGCGCAGCCCGCCCAGCATGTGGTGCATCAG
Organism: Mesorhizobium sp. M1E.F.Ca.ET.045.02.1.1; assembly: GCF_003952485.1. Taxonomy (NCBI): domain Bacteria; kingdom Pseudomonadati; phylum Pseudomonadota; class Alphaproteobacteria; order Hyphomicrobiales; family Phyllobacteriaceae; genus Mesorhizobium; species Mesorhizobium sp. M1E.F.Ca.ET.045.02.1.1. The sequence goes on along the minus strand of NZ_CP034447.1, from coordinate 2,090,355 downwards.
CGCCCAGGTGTAGCCGAAAAGGACCAGCCGGCCGAGCCAGGAGCCGAAGGCCCAGTCGACCCAATCGAACGCGGCCTGCGAGCTCGACGCCGCGATCAGCCATGCCGCCACCAAGAGCGTGCCGAAATACAGCGCGCCGCCGGTGATGCGGTGGATGATCGACATCGTCATCGTGATCGGCGGCCGGTAGATCGTCAGATGCGGCGATAGCGGCCGTTCACGTCTGGCGACTGCGTGGGTGGCTGGTGATTTGCTCATGGCTCCCCCAGTTCGGCGTCCCGGAGCCTCGAAGGGCGCGGCTTTTGCCGTCTCCATATATGGCTTCGGATAGGCGGTTTCTAATGCTCTTTTTGCACCGCGTCAAAGCCGGAAAATCGTTTTGGAAACATCATTTAGTCTGACAAAAGGCGGCGATTCCGCTTCAATCGATTAGCGCGCGATGCGAAGCCGGCGAAGTGCGGTATGCCGATGAAGATTGACCTCGTTACCGTCTGCAGGTGAGTGGCCTCGAACCCTTCTTCATGACCAGCGCTTCGCCCCCGTCGATCACGATTGCGTCATGCGTCGCCGCTTGGTAGCGGCTGCTCTGGTTGGCGGGCGACGCCGCAAACTCCTCGGTCCAACCATCCGGTCCTGCCACACGCAGCGACGTGCCGAGATTCTGGATGGAGATCATGCCGCCATTGCCGCATTTGTAGGTGGCCATGCCGATACTTGATCGCGGCACGGTAAGGTCGGTAGTGATCTTGGTCGCAGATGCCGCAGGCGTTGCCGATGCTGCAGGCGGTGCAGGTGCCGGAGACTCCGCGGGTGCGGTGGACTGCTGAGCCGAAGCAGGCGGGACCGCAGTCGATGCCGCTTTCGGCGCGCCGTCCTGGGACACGCAGCCTGCGGCAACGAGAAACAGCGGGATACCGAGCAACACCCGAACCCTGTGGCCATACGTCATGTGCTGCACCTTTCGTGCGCGGCACGCTAGCCACGCGGCACGGCAAGATCAAGTTCACCCCGAGTCAGCAGGTCGGGGCAGGCGAGCCGCTTGATGCCTGCGTGGCTTGGGCCTTCTCACCAGAATTAACCATATTCATTAAGATCCGGCACCGAAGGCGGTCCGCCTCTTAACAAAGGTTAAGAAAGGGTTAATTTCTGATTCGGACGAAGTCCGGGCCGTGGCCTTGAGGTCGCGCCGGTGAACGGAGGACAAAATGCGTTCGAATTCAGTGCTGGCTTGCCTTGCGGCGATTGCGGCGATGGCCGTCGCTTTTGCCACGCCGTCGGAAGCCGGCTTGCGCCACCACGACCGCGTCTATGCCGATTCCTTCGGCAATCTCGTCATCGACAGCGCCGCCGGCTACAAGCGCATCATCGTCGGCGAGGGCAGGCACGCCAAGGAGCTCTCGAACTTTACCGGTGCCGGCCAGCCCGACGTCATCTACGACTCCGACGATGCCGGCGCGCCGGGCTGCTACCAGCCGCCGGTGTTCGTGAAGGGCCGCTCCTATATGTACGGGCTTTCCGACGGCGAGATGCCCAACCTCAGCCCTTGCCGCTGAGCGCCTTGGCCTGCCGCACCACGAGTCCGGGCGATACGCGGACGCAGTCGCGGCCGGCATTCTTGGCCGTGTAAAGGGCCTCGTCGGCGCGCCGCAGGAGATCTGAAAAGCCCTCGTCCGCGGCAAGCTCGGCGACGCCGAAGCTCGCGCTGCAGCGACGATCGACGGACAGGCCGTCGATCGGCAAAGTGCCGAACGCGCTGCGCGTACCCTCCGCGAACAGGCGTGCGGCGGCAAGATTGGTGCCGGGCAGGATGATGGCGAACTCCTCGCCGCCGATGCGGCCGGCGACATGATGTTCGGCCGCCGCCTCGCGCAGCAGGCCTGCAAAGGTCTCGATGACGCGATCGCCGCTGGCATGGCCGTAGCTGTCGTTGATGGCCTTGAAGTGGTCCAGATCAGCAATGACCAGCGCCACCGGAACACCCTGGCGCACGGCGTCCCGCAAGGCGAGCTCGGCATGACGTTCGAAACCGCCGCGATTGAGCAGCCGTGACAGCGTGTCGATCTCCGATTTCGACGTCGCCTCGGCCAGCACGTCGCGCACCAGCAGGGCGAGCGCAAGCAGCGCCAACGCCAGGCCGAACACGGTGCCGAGCGACTGCGACACCAGCGCATAGCCCGTCTGCACGTAGGATTGCGGATCGGCGCCCCATCCTCCGAGCGCGCCGGCGATGAACGGCTTCGAAGCGAACTGCACGGCGCTCGCCGCCAGCACCGCCATCAGCGCGTAATCGAGCCGCCCGAGCCTCTGCCTGGACGAGAGAGAACGATGCCGAGGGCGGCAAACTGCATGGCGGCATAGGGAAGCTGATAGGCCATCATGCGGTTGAGCGAGTGGCGCGGCAGATCCTGCACCAGATAGACGGCGACCGAGGCGACAGCCAGGAAGAACAGCATCGGCGCCCAGGGTGGGGTCACGCCATATCTATAGGCAAGCCCGCCATTGAAGGCGATGGTCGCGCCGAGGAAGACGGCGAAGGCGACGACCACCGGCAGCCGGGCGTCGGCAAAGGCGGGGATGCTGAATTCGATGGCGAAATAGGCCATGCCGAGCCCATAGCTGAAGGCCAGCCAGCGCGCCGACACGCGCCCGACGTCATGGATGGCGATCGCCATGAAGGCCGTCGCCAGCAGCCCGGCGACGGACAGATTGATCATCAGGATGAAATCAGCGCTGCCCATGTTCCTTCGATGCCCCTCGGACAGAAAACCATCGACGGGCGAAAAAGCCGTTAACGCAGGCCGCTGATTCAGCCGACGCTGACCGCTGCTGGCACGAAGGCGGTTTCAGGCCGCTCGTAGGAGAGACGGACGCTGTCGCGGCCGTTCCTCTTGGCCTTGTAGAGCGCCTCGTCGGCGCGCCGCATCAGCGGCATCAGCCTTTCGTTGCCGGTGCGGGCGGCGACGCCGAAGCTCGCGGTCAGCCTGATGCCGGAGGGAAGCCCATCGACCGCGCCCGCCGAATAATAGGCGCGGATCGCTTCCGCGAACAACCGCGCCGAGGCGAGATCGCTGAGCGGCAGGAGCACGGCGAACTCCTCGCCGCCGATGCGGCCGGCAGCGCCCCGCGTGCCCGTGGCAAAACGCAGCTTGGCGGCGAAATCGACGATCACCCTGTCGCCCGCCTCATGTCCGTGCCGGTCGTTGAGCGCCTTGAAGTGATCGAGATCGGCAAGCACCAGAGCGACGGGGGATCCTGTTTTGGCGCATTGATCAAGCAGCAACGCTGCCCGTTCCTCGAAGCCCCGGCGGTTGAGCAGCCCCGACAGCGGGTCGGTATGGGTTTCGGCCTTCAAAGCCTTCATCACGTCGAGCGCCGCCGCCGTGAACAGGCAGAGCGCCGTCAAGAGCGATAAAAGCGCATGCGAGAGCAGCGCCGTCGTCCAATAGGACGAGCCGTAGAAGCCATCATAGCTCGGGAACGGACCATGCGCGATGACGACGATCAGGGTACGGGCGATGAAGTTCAGCCCGGAAAGCAGCGACAGCACGAACAGGATTTTTTCGGTCGGCCCATTGTTGCGCACGGCCCTGAGCTCGGCGGCGACCAGCAGGCTCAAGGCGCCGAAACCGAAATTCATGGCAAGCACGCGCCAGGTGAGATCGGGCTGGACGAACATGAACCATGCGAAAGCGGCGAGCCCGCCGCCGGTCATGATGCCGATGCCGATATAGGGCACGCGCCGACCGAAGCGCGCGACGATGGCGCTGGAAAGGCAGCATGCGGCGATCGTGAAGCATATGTTGGAGATCAGCTTGGTCGCCACGACGCCGACCGGAAGCGTGAAATATTGCAGCAGGAAGCCCGAGGCCGACAGGCAATAGCTCGCCGCCAGCGCCGCCAGATACGGGCGGTGGCGCTGATAGAACCACAGCACGAGGAACGCGGCGCCAAGCGCCAGCGCTATCGTCGGGTTGAGCAGCGCTATGAGCAGACCGGTGTCCAACGGACCGTAACTTTCCCCAAACTTACCCTGGGGAGATGCTAGTCCGGAAGCGCAAACAAGCAGTTAAGCGGAAGCTGACGCAGGTGCAATCTTGCTTCGGCCTAAAGCATGTCTCCCGAAAGTGGGAGCCGGTTTCGGGACCAAGACATGCGTAAAATCAAAAACCTAAAGCGCACGGAGCGAATCTGAAAGATCGCGACGCGCTTTAGCGTGAAAAACCCCGAACCGCGACGCGGTCCGGGGTTCGGTGACGGGATAGCCGCGGTGTCCTATTTCCAGTCGCGGATGTCGACGAAGTGGCCGGCGATCGCCGCCGCCGCCGCCATGGCCGGCGACACCAGATGGGTACGGCCCTTGAAGCCCTGCCGGCCCTCGAAATTGCGGTTCGAGGTCGAGGCGCAGCGCTCATGCGGCTTCAGCCGGTCGTCATTCATGGCCAGGCACATCGAGCAGCCCGGCTCGCGCCAGTCGAAGCCGGCGGCGACGAAGATCTTGTCGAGACCCTCGGCTTCCGCCTGCTCCTTGACCAGTCCGGAGCCCGGCACGATCATCGCGTTGACGCGCGGATTGACCTTCTTGCCCTCGACCACCTTGGCGGCGGCGCGCAGGTCCTCGATGCGGCCATTGGTGCAGGAGCCGATGAAAACGCGGTCGAGCGCGATGTCGGTGATCTTGGTTCCCGGCGTCAGCCCCATATAGTCGAGCGCGCGCAGCTTGGACGTGCGCTTGTTCTCGTCGGCGATATCGGCCGGATTGGGCACGGAGCCCTGCACCGAGACGACGTCCTCGGGCGAGGAGCCCCAGGAGACGATCGGCGGCAGTTTTTGCGCGTCGAGCACGACCACCTTGTCGAAATGCGCGCCTTCGTCGGAATGCAGCGTCTTCCAATAGGCGAGTGCCGCATCCCATGCCGCGCCCTTCGGCGCGCGCGGCTTGTCCTTGACATAGGCGAAGGTGGTCTCGTCCGGCGCGATCAGGCCGGCCCGCGCCCCGCCCTCGATCGACATGTTGCAGATCGTCATGCGGCCTTCCATCGACAGCGAGCGGATCGCTTCGCCGGCATATTCGATGACGTAGCCGGTGCCGCCGGCGGTGCCGATCTCGCCGATGATGGCAAGGATGATGTCCTTGGCGGTGACGCCTTCCGGAAGCTGGCCGTCGACACGCACCAGCATGTTCTTGGCCTTGCGCTGGATCAGCGTCTGCGTCGCCAGCACATGCTCGACTTCCGATGTGCCGATACCATGCGCCAGCGCACCGAAAGCGCCGTGCGTCGAGGTGTGGCTGTCGCCGCAGACGATGGTCATGCCGGGCAGCGTAAAGCCCTGCTCCGGGCCGATGATGTGGACGATGCCCTGGCGGACGTCGTTCTCGGAGTAATATTCGATGCCGAAATCCTTGGCGTTCTTGGCCAGCGCCTCGACCTGGATGCGGCTTTCCTCGTTCTTGATGCCGAACTTGCGCTCGGGCGAGGTCGGCACATTGTGATCGACCACGGCCAGCGTCTTTTCGGGATGCCGGACCTTTCTGCCGCTCATGCGCAGGCCTTCGAAGGCCTGCGGGCTGGTGACCTCGTGGACGAGGTGGCGGTCGATATAGAGCAGGCAGGTGCCGTCGTCCTGGCGGTCGACGACGTGGTCGTCGAAAATCTTGTCGTAGAGGGTGCGCGGTGCGCTCATGTGCGTAAATCCGTCGATTTCGAAAATGGGAAAAGCTGGCCGGGACTTTGAAGCCGGCAAAGCGATTGGGGTCAGTCGGCCTCAGCTAAGTCGGCTGGTCAGCGCGCCGCAGACGCGCGCGGCAAATCGCGACGGCAGGCGCTTTCTGTCCTGCAGCACGAAACCCTTGTAGGCCGGATCGCCGAATAGCTCTTCCATGGCGGGGTAAATAGCAATGTTTTGGCTTTTCGGCAATTGGCGCGACGCCCCCTTCTCCCCTTGTGGGAGAAGGTGTCGCCGAAGGCGACGGATGAGGGGTGTTCCAGGGAACGCCAACGTCTCACTCCGCTGGAACACCCCTCATCCGTCTCGGCGCTATCGCGCCGATCCACCTTCTCCCACAAGGGGAGAAGGGAAGGCCGCGCTCACAGCACCTCGAACACAAGCGTCTTCACCAGCGCCTCCGGGTCGCCGATCGCGTAGCAGCGGAACCACGGGCTTTGCTCGACCAGCCGCCACTTCCTCGCCTGCGTGAGATCGTCGAACACAGCCTGAAATCCGCCGCTCTCGAACACCTGGTCGCGCACGGTGAAGATGGCGTGGCCGCCGCTCTTCGTGACGCGCACCAGCTCGTGCAGGCCGGAGGCAGGCGCGTGGCCGATGGTGAAGACGCCGGTCGAGAAGAAGGCGCGGAAATGCCTGTCCGGCCAAGGCAGCGGACCACCGAGCATCGCCTTCTTCAGCTCGCTGTAGGCCTGGCGGCTGCCGGCGAGCTTCAGCATGTCGTCGGAAAGGTCGAGCCCGGCGATATCGCCATAGCCCAGCGCCTTCAGCGACGGCCCCGACAGGCCGGTGCCGCAGCCTGCATCGAGCAGTGGGCCATCGCCCGTCGGCACATGGCGAGCCACCCAGGCGGCGATGAGGAAGGGCAAGAGATAGCCGAGCGAGGCGGTTTCGCTGTCATAGGTCGCCGCCCATTCGGCATAGGCCTTGGCGAGCGCTTCCGGCGTCTCGGCCGAATAGACGGAGTCCAGCGCCGCATCGGCCTTGTCGAAATTCATGGATCGGTTCCTCCTCACCGGATGCAGGCCGTGCAAAAGCGCGGCGGCGCGGGAAGACGGCATGCGTCCGGCAACGACAAACCGGGATCGTAGCGCGGTCTTCGCCGGGCCGCTATGCCTCGTTCTGCCGGCGCAGCCGCTGCTCCAGCGCTCGCAGCGCCAGCGACAGGCCGACGGTCAGGATGAGATAGATGTAGGCGACGATCGAATAGGTCTCGAAGAAGCGGAAGGAACCGGCGGCGTAGACCTTGCCCATCTGGGTGATGTCGGCGACGCCCAGCACCGAGACCAGCGAGGAATCCTTGACCATGGCGACGAAGTCGTTGCCGAGCGGCGGCAGGATGGTGCGGATCGCCTGCGGGAAGACGATCAGCCGGAAACGCTGCACGCGCGTCAGGCCGAGCGCTTTGGCGGCTTCGATCTGACCCTTCTCGACCGACTGGATGCCGGCCCGGAACACTTCCGAGATGAAGGCCGAATAGCCGATGGTGAGCGCCATGATGGCGCGCCAGAGCAGTGAGACGTCGCGCACCAGGAGTTCGCCCATCAAGCCGGCGCTCTGCAGCGGCGCCGTCAGCGCGTTCCACGCCGCGACGAAGGCCGGCGCCCCGGCAAAGGCGATCCAGAACAGGAGCACCAGGATCGGCACGCCGCGGATGATCTCGACATAGAAGCGCGCGACCTGCCGCAGCCATTGCGAACCGGACAATGCCATCAGCGCGATGCCGAGGCCAAACGTCGAAGCCAGCGCGAAGGCGACGACCGTGACGAAGATGGTGATGCCGATGCCCTTGGCGACCGTGGCGAAGACCTGGGCGTAGAGGTCGCTCGCGGCGATCGCCAGCGCCGCGATCAAGGCGAGCACAAGGGCGGCGGCCAGCCACCAGGGGAACTCGGATTTGGCGGTGGAGGTTGCGGCGGGCATCAGGCGGCGTCGACGGCATAATTGTTAATGCCGCGTTCCGGCACACCCCCCTCTGCCCTGACGGGCATCTCCCCCGCAAGGGGGGAGATCAGATGTCGCTGCGGCTTTCGCCAATAACCGACGTTGAGGGAAAGGCGCCGTGGATCAAGCTGCCAATCTCCCCCCTTGCGGGGGAGATGTCCGGCAGGACAGAGGGGGGTGGGAAGGAATGAGGCTTTCGCGGCTTTCCGCCCGTAGCCGTTGCGCACCGCCCGCGCCAAAACGAGCTACTGCCCCATCTTGTAATCAAGGAACCACTTCTTGTTCAGCGCATCGAGCGTGCCGTCGGCTTTAAGCGCGGCGATCGCGGCGTTGACCGGCTTCACCAGGTCGGAGCCCTTCGGGAAGATGAAGCCGAAATCCTCGGTGCCGAGCGGCCCGCCGATCAGCTTGAGCTTGCCCTCCGAAGCATCGACATAGCCCTTGCCGGCGGTGCCGTCGGTGAGCACGACATCGACGTCGCCCGACTTCAGCGCCTGCACGGTGGCGCCGAAAGTCTCGAACAGTTTTATCCGCGGGTTCTGCTCGTTGCCGTCGAGCACGCTGTAGACGGCGGTGTAGAAGGGCGTGGTGCCGGGCTGGGCGCCGATCAGCCCGTCCTTGAAGGCGCCGAAGCTCTTGGCGTCGGTGAAGCGGTTCTCGTCGCCGCGCACCAGCATGAACTGCTCCGAACGCATATAGGGGTCGGAGAAGTCGACCTTCTCCTTGCGGTCTTCCTTGATGGTGATGCCGGTCATGCCGATGTTGTACTGGTTGTCGGAAACCGCCTGGATCATCGCGTCCCAGGAGGTGTTCTGGTACTCGACCTTGAAGTTCAGCCGCTTGGCGATCTCGTCCATCGCGTCATACTCCCAGCCGATCTGCTTGCCAGTCTTCTTGTCGATGAACTGCAGCGGCGGATAGGCGTTTTCGGTCACCACCACAACCTTCTTGCCGCCGAGATCGGGCAGCGCATCGGCGAGCGCCGCGACGGGCGCGAGAAGGCAGGCCACCATGGCGGCCAGCAACAGTTTCGACTTGGTCATGACAAACTCCCCGAATGTGATTGGCCGCGCAATCCTCGCGCGCCAGGACAAGGCGCCGACTTTAGCTTTCCGCAAGCGCCTTGCAAGCCGATCCGCTGCGACGTTCCGCGCCTACATGGATTCCATTGCTTCCGAAAGATGAATTCTAGAACGGACGTTGCTGCGATCAGTCCTGATCGGCGGCGGCCTCGCGCAGTCCGGCGACCAGCCGGGTCAGTGTGCCGTGCAGGGCTTTGAGCTCGGCGCGTTCCAACGGCATGCTGCAGGCAAGCGCTGCCTGAACATCCTTCATGTTCGCGCGCAGCGCCTGGCCTTTTGCCGTCGGCTCGACCAGCACCCGGCGTTCGTCGGCGCTGTCGCGCCGGCGGGTGACGAGGCCGCCCGCCTCCATCCGCTTGATCAGCGGGGTCAATGTCGCGGAATCCAGCCCCAGCGCCTCGCCAAGCTCGCCCACCGTCATCGGCGAACGCTGCCACAGCGCCAGCATCGCCAGATATTGCGGATAGGTGAGGCCGAGCGGATCGAGCAGCGGCCGGTAGAGCTTCGTCATCAGCCCGCTTGCCGAATAGAGCGCGAAGCAGAGCTGCTGGTCGAGACGCGGAACGGCGAGCGCCCCGGCGGCGGTATCCGCCGGGGCGTCGCTGGGCCTGGTTTCGAGCTTCGTCGTCATGCCGCCTTTGCCGCGAGCGCCACCGTGGAAAGCGCCACATCGATATTGCCCCGGATGGCGTTGGAATAGGGGCAGACCTGGTGCGCTTCCGATACAAGCGCTTCCGCGCCCGCCTGATCAAGGCCTTTCGTTTCGGCAGCCAGCGCGACGCCGAGCCTGAAGCCTCCCTGGTCGTTCGGATAGAGGCTGACCGTTGCCGTCACCGCCGCATCCTGAAGCGGCAGCTTCTGCTTTCGCGCAACGAAGCGGATCGCGCTTTCGAAGCAGGCGGCATAGCCGGCGGCGAAAAGCTGCTCCGGATTGGTTGCGCCGCCCTGCCCGCCGAGTTCCTTCGGCATCGCCAGATCGAGTTTGAGCAGACCGTCGCTGGTCTCGGCATGACCCGCGCGGCCACCGACGACGCGAGCCTGGGCGGTGTAGAGTGCTGACATCTTTGTCTCCATTTATCTTGTGCACGATTATTTAGTGTACAAGATAATAGGATGTCAAGGGCGCCGGCGCTGGAATCCTTTGGGGCAGAAATCGGAACCGCTGGCGGGACAGCACCCCCTCTGGCCTGCCGGCCATCTCCCCCGCAAGGGGGGAGATCGGATGTTCCGCGACTTTCGCCAATTGTCGACCTCCACGGGAGGACGCGGCGCCGAAGCTGCCAATCTCCCCCTTGCGGGGGAGATGTCCGGCAGGACAGAGGGGGGTGTGAAGGAACGCGACGCTGCTTGCCCGGGAGGTCGAGCAGACCCGTGGTCAAAACGAAAAAAGGCGGCCGAAGCCGCCTTTCCGAAACGCGTCTATCGAAAAGCCTTACTCGGCCGAAGCGGCCTCGGCAGCCTTCTTCTCGGCGGCGTCCTGCGCTGCCTTCTCGACGGCCAGCGCCTCGGCGGCGGCGACCTTCTCGGCCTCGATGCGGGCGCGCTCGGCGTTCAGAGCGTCGCGCTCCTCGTCGTTCAGCTTGCGGGCGCGCACGCCGGTGTTCTCCGAAATGCGGGCCGACTTGCCGCGGCGGTCACGCAGGTAATAGAGCTTGGCGCGGCGCACCTTGCCGCGGCGCACGATCTCGACGCCCTCGACCATCGGCGAATAGATCGGGAAAACGCGCTCGACGCCTTCGCCGTAGGAAATCTTGCGGACGGTGAAATTCTCCTGGAAGCCGGAGCCTGAGCGGGCGATGACGACGCCCTCATAGGCCTGGACGCGGGTGCGGCTGCCTTCGGTGACGCGCACCTGGACGCGCACGGTGTCGCCGGGCTGGAATTCGGGCAGCTTGCGCTTGGCTTCGATCTTGGCGGCCTGTTCGGCCTCGAGCTGACGGATGAGGTCCATCTCAAAAATCCACTTCTTGTTCTTCCGACAGTCAGAGCGTCCTCAACTCGCCTTGCAGTTCCATTGACCGCTCGGCTATGCCCTTTGCCGAAAGCATTGGGCAGGGACGGCTACACCGCCATTGTTGACGGGTCCAGAAGATCGTTCTTCCGGTTCGGGCGGCCACATACCGCTATTTCGGCACTTTGTCACGTCTTTGAAGCACATTTTTTGCCTGCATGGCACCATCTTATTGTCGCCGTGTCGGTTGCGTCAGCCGCGCAAGCTTCCTAAGCGGGGAAAGGTCATTCCCTTGGTGTTTCCTCAATGACATTCTTCGATGCCGTCCTGCTCTTTGTCGCGGGTTTTGCTTCGGGCGCCGCCAACGCGGTAGCCGGCGGCGGCACCTTCCTCACCTTCGGCGCCATGACGCTGGTCGGACTGCCGCCGATCGCCGCCAACGCCACCTCCTCGGTGACGCAGCTGCCAGGCTACATCACCTCGACGCTCGCCTATTGGACCGATATCCGGCATTTCTGGCGCGGCGCGCTGCTGCTTTGCCTGATCTCGGCCCTCGGCGCGCTGGCCGGCTCGCTCATACTGCTGGCGCTCACCAATCCGTCGTTCCGGGCGCTGGTGCCGTGGCTGCTAATTGCCGCCACCGCCCTGTTCGCCGCCGGGCCGTGGCTGAAACCGGCGGCCGGGCCGGAGCACCAGGCCTCGGTCGGCTCGCTTGCCGGTTCGCTCGCGCAGTTCGCGACCGCGGTCTATGGCGGCTTCTTCGGCGCCGGCATGGGCGTCATGATGCTGGCGACCCTCGGCCTGACGCAAGCCGGCGACTATCATCGCCTGAACGCTTTGAAGAACATGCTGTCCATCGTGATCGCGGTCGTCGCCATTCTGGTCTTCGTTTCCGGAGGCGTCGTGGCCTGGCCGCAGGCGATCGTCATGATCCCGGGCGTCGCGCTCGGCGGCTATGCCGGAGTGTGGATCGCCAAGCGCGTGCCGCAAGGCGTGGTGCGCGGCTTCGTCGTCGCCGTCGGCCTGCTCCTGGCCTTCTACTACTTCACCAAGGGCTGAGTGCCCGCCAGCAGATCCGGCCGCCGCTCCCTGGTCAACCTAATCGCCTCGGCGCGCCGCCATTCGGCGATCTTCCTGTGGTTGCCGGAGATCAGCACGTCGGGGATCGGCCTGCCCTCGAATTCCTGCGGCCGCGTGTAGTGCGGATGCTCGAGCAGGCCGTTCTCGAAACTTTCTTCCTCGCCGGAGACGGCGTTGCCCATGACGCCGGGCAGCAGCCGCACGACGGCGTCGAGCAGCACCAGCGCCGCCGGCTCGCCGCCCGACAGGATGAAATCGCCGATCGAAACTTCCTCCAAATCGCGCGCCTCGATCAGCCGCTGATCGACGCCCTCGAAGCGGCCGCACAGGATCACCGCGCCAGGCCCCGCGGCGAGCTTGCGCACGCGCGCCTGGGTGAGTGGCCTGCCGCGCGGGCTCATCAGCAGCCTTGGACGTTCGTCGCCCTGCGGCGAAACGTGATCGATGGCCTTGGCCAGCACGTCCGCGCGCATCACCATGCCGGCGCCGCCGCCGGCCGGCGTGTCGTCGACGGTGCGATGCCTGTCGGCGGCGAAATCGCGGATCTGGATCGCCTCCAGCGACCAGGTGCCGGCTTCAAGCGCGCGGCCCGCGAGCGACAGGCCGAGCGCGCCCGGAAACATTTCGGGATAGAGCGTCAGCACCGAGGCGGCAAAGCTCAACGGTTGCCCCCGGCATCCTTCGGTCCGCGCGGCCGGCCTTTCGGATCGAAGCCGGAATGGCCTGGCGCCTCGCCATCCTCGTCGTCGACCAGACCCGCCGCCAGCGGATCGACCTGAACAAAGCCGTCGGCGATCGACACATGCGGCACCGCGGCCTGGGTGAACGGGATCAGCACGCCCTTGCGGCCGGCGAGCGTGACGTCGAGAATGTCGCCGCCGCCGAAATTGTGCACGGCGACAACCCTGCCGATGGCGCCTGTTTCGTCCCTGACCTCCAGGCCGATCAGGTCGGCGTGGTAGAATTCGTCCTCCTCGCCGTCGTCCGGCAGCACCGAGCGGTCGACGAAGAGTTCTGTGCCGGCAAGCGCCTCGGCGGCGTTGCGGTCGTTGACGCCCTTGAAGCGCACCACCACCACCGTGCCGGCCGGCCTGATGTCGAGGATCTGGAAGGCTCGGCCGTCCTTGGCCTGGAGCGGCCCGTAGTCGGCGAGCGCCAGCGGATCGCCGGTGAAGGTCTTCACCCGCAATTCGCCCTTGATGCCATGCGCGGCGCCGATCACGGCCATCTGGACGGGGTTCTCGAGCTTCGACATGGCGTCACTTCCTTTGCCCTGCTCTACCCCCCTATGGCTGTCATTTCAATGACGCGCTCTTCACCGGTTCCTAACCTCCCCGCCGGAAAATGCCGCCATGCAGGAATTCCTCATCCCGGCAAAGCCCGACCTCCAGGCGGCGCGCGAGAACTGGCTGAAGATGCTGGCGCGCGAGCGCCGGCTGTCGCCCGAGACGGTCGAAGCCTATGAGCGCGACACGCGCCAGTTCCTGCACTTTTTGACCGGACATTGCGGCGGTCCGCCCGGCATCGCCGATATCGCCGACCTGCGGCCGGCCGATCTGCGCGGCTTCCTCGCCGCGCGCCGCAATAGCGGCGCCGGCGCCCGCACGTTGGGACGCGGCCTCGCCGGCATCCGCTCGCTGCTGCGCTTTCTCGAACGGCGCGGCCTCGTCAACGCGGCGGGTGCGGCAGCACTGCGCGCGCCGCGCCAGCCGAAATCGCTGCCCAAGCCGCTGACGGCGAGTGATGCAAAGCAGGTCGTCGGCGTGGAGGGGCAGCTGGCGGAAGAGCCATGGATCGCCTCACGCAACGCCGCCGTGCTGACGCTGCTCTACGGCTCCGGACTGCGCATCTCCGAAGCGCTTGGGCTCACCGGCGCCGATCTGGCCACGGAAGCCGACACCGTGCTGCGCGTCACCGGCAAGGGCGGCAAGACAAGATTGGTGCCGGTGCTGCCGGTGGCGCAGCGAGCGGTTGCCGAATACCGGCGGCTCTGTCCCTTCCATATCGACCCCAAGGGCCTGCTGTTCCGCGGCGCCCGCGGAGGGCCGCTGAACCCGGCGATCGTCCAGCGCGAGATGGCGAAGCTGCGCTCGGCACTGAACCTGCCGGACACGGCGACGCCGCATGCCTTGCGCCATTCCTTCGCCACGCATCTGCTTGGCCGCGGCGGCGACCTGCGCACCATCCAGGAGCTGCTCGGCCACGCCAGCCTGTCGACCACGCAGGTCTATACCGGCGTCGACACGGCGAGGCTGCTCGATATCTACGAACGGGCGCATCCGCGTGCCTGAGCGGAACCGCAGCGAAAATTTCGGTCGCCCGGTTAACCGTTTTGCCGCTTTTTCAGCTTAAGAAGCTCCTCATGAAACGCGTCATCGCCATCGCCGACCGCGCGGCTCTTGTCTCGTTGAAGCTGCTCGCAGCGCTCAACGTGCTGTTTTTCCTGTCGTTTCTCATCGTCCTGCTGCTGGCCGGCAGGGCGCATGCCGAGGCTCCCGCCTGCGGCGGCTCCGATCTGCTGGCAAGTCTGGCAAAGAGCGATCCCGCTGCCTTCAAGAAGGTCGAAGCCGAGGCGGCCGCCGTTCCCAACGGCAAGGGTCTGCTGTGGAAGCTGAAGAAATCAGGCGAAAAACCGTCCTATCTCTTCGGCACCATGCACATGACCGACGCGCGCGTCACCACGCTGCCGGCCGCGGCGCAGAAAGCCTATGACGGCGCCGACACCGTCATCATCGAAACCACCGAAGTGCTCGACAAGAGCAAGATGATGGCGGCAATCGCCGCAGAGCCCGGCCTGATGATGTTCACCGACGACACCACGCTGTCCTCGCTGCTGTCGCCCGAGGACGCGGCGGTGCTGAACAAGGGGCTCGATGCGCGCGGCATTCCGCCCGCGACGGTCGCCAAGATGAAGCCGTGGATCCTTTCGGCCATGGTGGCGCTTCCCGCCTGCGAAGTGGCGCGTCAGACCGCGGGAGCACCGGTGCTCGACGTCAAGCTGGCCACGGACGCAAAGGCGAACGGCAAGGCGGTCGAAGGTCTGGAAACCGTTGCCGGTCAGCTCCGCGCCATGGCTTCGCTGCCGCTCGCCTTCCACATGAAGGGGCTGGTCGACACGCTGAGGCTCGGCGACAAGGCCAACGACCTCAACGAGACCATGATCGTGCTCTACCAGCGTGGCGAGGTCGGTATGTTCTGGCCGCTGTTTCGCACCGTCTTGCCCGATGCCGAAAACGACCAGGCCGGCTATGCCGCCTTCGAACAGACCATGATCACCAGCCGCAACAAGGTGATGGTGGAGCATGCCGAGCCGATTCTGGCCAAGGGCAACGTCTTCATGGCGGTCGGCGCGATGCATCTGCCGGGGCCCGAAGGACTGGTCGAGGATTTCCGCAAGGCAGGGTATAGTGTTACCGCCGTCAACTGAGTCGTCTGGCGGCTGGGGAGCGGAAAACGCCGTTTTTTCAGCGCTTTCCGTCCGCCTGCGTGAAACCGATTGCGGGATCGCGCGTTGATGGCTGTTGATTGAAGCCTTTCATTCCAAGGAGGACACCTTTCATGGCGAACCCTAACGACCCCTTCACCCCTCCGAGCACGCCCCCCTCGTCGGGTGGCGGCGGCAGCGGGTGGCTGATCGCCCTTGTTGTCATTATCCTGGCCATTGTTGCGTATTATGTTTTTGGCAGAAGCGGCGGCGAGAAGGCCCCGGCACCCGCCGAGCCGCCGGCAGCTACGACGCCGGCTCCGGCGCCCGCACCGGCTGAGCCGGCGCCCGCAACGCCTGCTCCTGCACCTGCACCTGAACCGGCGCCCGCACCGGCACCAGCGCCCGCTCCGGCCCCAGCGCCGGCACCTGCCCCGGCTCAGTAATCAAGCCAAAGCTCAACGACAAACGGCCCGCCGAAAGGCGGGCCGTTTTGGTTGGTGGAACCACGCCTTCGATGGGCGTTCGGCGCCGGCGCGTGGCGCGCAGCTAAATATGGATCGGCTTGAAGAACGTCGCCAGCGCCGCTTCCTTCACCGCTTCCGACATCGTCGGGTGCGCGTGGCAGGTGCGGGCGAGGTCTTCCGAGGAGCCGCCGAATTCCATCAGCACCGCGGCCTCGTGGATCATCTCGCCGGCGCCGAAGCCGACGATATGGACGCCGAGCACGCGATCGCTGGCCTTGTCGGCCAGGATCTTCACGAAACCGTCGGTGTGCAGCATGGCGCGCGCGCGGCCGTTGGCGCTGAACGGGAACTTGCCCGCCTTGTAGTCGATGCCGGCCTTCTTCAATTCCTCCTCGGTCTTGCCGACGGAGGCGATTTCCGGGCTGGTGTAAACGACGCTCGGGATGACGTCGTAGTTCACATGGCCGGCCTGGCCGGCGATCGTCTCGGCCACCGCCACGCCCTCGTCCTCGGCCTTGTGCGCCAGCATCGGCCCCGCGATGACGTCGCCGATGGCGTAGATGCCGGGCACGTTGGTCCTCAGATGCCCGTCGGTCTTGACCCGGCCGCGCTCATCGACATCGACGCCCGCTTCCTTCAGCCCCAGGCTGTCGGCATAGGGGCGACGTCCGGTGGCGACCAGCACGACGTCGGTCTCGATGGTTTCGGCCGCGCCGCCCTTGACCGGCTCGAACGTCACGCTGGCGCCCTTCTTGGTTTTGGCCACATCGGTGACCTTGGCCCCTAATTTGAACTCGAAACCCTGCTTGGACAGCAGGCGCTGGAACTGCTTCGACACCTCGCCGTCCATGCCGCCGAGGATGGTGTCGAGGAACTCGACGACCGTGACCTTGGCGCCAATCCTGGCCCAGACCGAGCCGAGCTCCAGCCCGATGACGCCACCGCCGACCACCACGAGGTGGCCGGGCACCTTGGCCAGCGACAGCGCGCCGGTGGAAGACACGATCACCTTCTCGTCGAAGTCGACCTTGACGCCCGGGATGCCGGCGACGTCGGAGCCGGTGGCGATGACAATGTTCTTCGTCTCGAGCTCCTCGACCTTGCCGTCCTCGCCGGTCACCGACACCTTGCCGGCGGAAACCACCTTGCCGGTGCCGCGGAAGCTGTCGATCTTGTTCTTCTTGAACAGGAAGGCGACGCCGTTGACGTTGGACGCCACCGTCGCATCCTTGTGCGCCAGCATCTTCTTCAGATTGAGCTTCGGCGCGCCGACCTCGACGCCGAGCGCATCGAAGGCATGGCCGGCCTCGGCGAACATCTCGGAGGCGTGGAGCAGCGCCTTCGACGGGATGCAGCCGATGTTGAGGCAGGTGCCGCCGAAGGTGGCGTTCTTCTCGACCACCGCCGTCTTCAGGCCGAGCTGCGCCGCCTTGATGGCGCAGACATAGCCGCCCGGTCCCGATCCGATGATTACGACGTCATAAGCCATGAGACTGTCCTTCTTATCCGGCCTTCAGCGGCCGCCGCTCACATTGAGGATCGCGCCCGTTACATAGGAGGCCGCGTCCGACAGAAGATAGAGAACCGCGCTGGCGACCTCATCGGCCGTGCCCGCCCGTTTCATCGGCAGCATGTCCTGCATCCGCGCCACGCGGTCCGGCTGCCCGCCGGAGGCATGGATCTCGGTCTCGGTGATGCCGGGGCTGACCGCGTTGACGCGGATGCCTTCCAGCGCGACTTCACGCGCCAGCCCGATCGTCAGCGTGTCGATCGCGCCCTTGGAGGCGGCATAGTCGACATATTCGCCGGGCGAGCCGAGTCTCGCCGCCGCCGAGGACAGATTGACGATAGCGCCGCCCTTGCCGCCGTGGCGGGTCGACATGCGCTTCACCGCCTCGCGGGCGCAGAGGAAGGAGCCGACGACGTTGATGCGCATCATGCGCTCGACCCGCTCGGCACTCATCTCGTCGACACGCGCCTTGACGTCGACGATGCCGGCATTGTTGACGAAAGCGTCGAGCCGGCCGAAGGCTTTGTCCACCGTTTCGAACATCGCGATCACATCGGCTTCGTCGCCGATGTCGCCCCTGACCGCGAAGGCCTCGCCGCCGGCGGCTTCGAGCTCGGCGACGAGCGCATCGGCGGCAAGCTGGTTGGAGACATAGTTGACCGCAACGCGATAGCCGGCCTGATTTGCCTGCCGGCAGATGGCGGCGCCGATGCCGCGGCTGCCGCCGGTGACCAGCAGCGTCTTCTTGTGCGTGCTCATTCCTGGCAGCCCTTCAGGGTAAAGACGTCCCACGGCACTTTGGAGAAGCCGGCTGGACCGTAAGCGGCCGACATCTGCAATGACGGCCCGAGATCGGGAAAGATCAGGCTTTTCGGCGCATCGGCGCCCTCGGCCGGCAGCAGGCCGACGCCGCCCTTCTCATCCGCCCTGTAGATGACGCCTTCCCAGACCGTGCAGGCGGCAAGCTCCTCGCCGGTGACGTCGCCGGTCGGGCACTTGTACATCAGCGAGCCGTGCGGGCGCGAGGCGGAGCCCTCGGTCCACATGGCGATGCCGTCGAGCACGGTATTGTTGTCGAGGATCATGCGGAAGCTGTTGGTGATCGTCGCCGAGGTGCCGGTCGGGGTGAAGTCGATCTCGGCGCCGCTTTGCGCCTCGCCATAGACGGCGAGCTGGATCGGGCATGCGGCCTGGGCATCGGCCGCCACGAGAGCCGCGCTGGCCGCAAGCACGACCGGTCTGGCGGCGCCAAGCAGACGGGCTGTCATTCGCCGCCCCGATCGCGCGCCGCCACCCTGGCCACTCAGAGATCGAGCACCAGACGCTCGGGATCCTCCAGGCTTTCCTTGACGCGCACGAGGAAGGTCACCGCTTCCTTGCCGTCGACGATGCGGTGATCATAGGAGAGCGCCAGATACATCATCGGGCGAATGACGATCTGGCCGCCGACCACCATCGGCCGCTCCTGGATCTTGTGCATGCCGAGGATGCCGGACTGCGGCGCATTCAGGATCGGCGTCGACATCAGCGACCCGTAAACGCCGCCATTGGAGATGGTGAAGGTGCCGCCTTGCATGTCGGCAACCGAGAGCTTGCCGTCGCGCGCGGCGAGCCCCAGCCGGCCGATCTCCTTCTCGATCTCGGCAATCGACATCTGGTCGGCGTTGCGCACCACCGGCACCACCAGTCCCTTGTCCGTGCCGACGGCGACGCCGACATGGGCAAAATTCTTGTAGATGATGTCGGTGCCGTCGATCTCGGCATTGACGGCCGGGATCTCCTTCAGCGCATGCGTCACCGCCTTGGTGAAGAAGCCCATGAAGCCGAGCTTCACGCCATGCTTCTTCTCGAACACGTCCTTGTACTTGGCCCTGAGCGCCATCACCGCGCTCATGTCCACCTCGTTGAAGGTGGTGAGCATAGCGGCGGTGGACTGCGCCTCCTTGAGGCGGCGCGCGATGGTCTGGCGCAGCTTGGTCATGCGCACGCGCTCCTCGCGCGAGGCGTCGTCCGGCGTGGACGGGGCGCGGACAGCGACGGGCGCGGGCGCCGCTCTCGGCGCCTCGGCCGGCTGCGACGGCGCGCCCTTGGCGATCGCGTCGAGCACGTCGCCCTTCAGCACCTGGCCGCGCTTGCCCGAGCCGGAGAGCTGGTCGACCGAGAGATTGGCCTCCGCGATCAGCTTGGCGGCGGCCGGCGCCGGCGGCATGGTGCGCGGCTCGATCGGGCCGGCGTCGCCGGCCATCTTGGCGGTCTCGGCCACGGCCTGCTTGACCGTGGACGCGGCGTCCGGGCTCGAGGCCTGCGCCACCGCCTGCGGCTTGGTTGCCGGCGCGGCGGCGCCGCCGCCAGCCGAAATCGAACCGAGCAGCGCGCCGACATTGACCGTCTCGCCTTCCTTGACGGCAATCTCGGCAAGCGTTCCGGCACCCGCGGCAGGCACCTCCACCGTCACCTTGTCGGTTTCGAGCTCGACCAGCGGCTCGTCGGCGGCGATCGCGTCGCCGACCTTCTTGAACCACTTGCCGACGGTCGCCTCGGTGACGGATTCGCCGAGTGCGGGGACGCGGATTTCGGTAGCCATTGTGCCTGTCCGTTCTTTTCTCTTCTTGAGGTCTGTTTCGTCCGCTCTGCCTATTCACCCAGCGCGTCGTCGAGCAGGGCGGCGAGTTGGCTGAGGTGCTTCGACATCAACCCTGTCGCCGGCGAGGCCGAGGCAGGCCGGCCGGTGTAGCGCACCCGCTGATGCTTGGCGTCGATATGCGCCAGCACCCATTCGAGATAGGGGTCGATGAACGACCAGGCGCCCATGTTCTTGGGCTCCTCCTGGCACCACACCATCTCGGCATTGCGGAAGCGCGACAGTTCCGTGATCAGCGCCTTGGCCGGGAACGGATAGAGCTGTTCGACGCGCAGCAGGTAGATGTCGTTGATGCCGCGCTTCTCGCGCTCCTCGTAGAGGTCGTAATAGACCTTGCCCGAGCAGAGCACGACGCGGCGGATTTTTGAGTCCTTCACCAGCTTGATCGGCTGATTGGGCAACAGCTGCGCATCGTCCCACAAAAGCCGGTGGAACGAGCTTTCGCCCGACATTTCCGGAAGCGTCGACACTGCCCGCTTGTGGCGCAGCAGCGACTTCGGCGTCATCAGGATCAGCGGCTTGCGGAAGTCGCGCTTCAACTGCCGGCGCAGGATGTGGAAATAGTTGGCCGGCGTGGTGACGTTCGCCACCTGCATGTTGTCCTCGGCGCAGAGCTGCAGGAAGCGCTCGAGGCGCGCCGATGAGTGTTCCGGCCCCTGGCCCTCATAGCCGTGCGGCAAGAGGCAGACCAGACCCGACATGCGCAGCCACTTGCGCTCGCCAGAGGAGATGAACTGGTCGAACACCACCTGGGCGCCGTTGGCGAAATCGCCGAACTGCGCTTCCCAGAGCGTCAGCGCCTTCGGCTCGGCCAGGCTGTAGCCATATTCGAAGCCGAGCACCGCCTCTTCCGACAGCATCGAGTTGATGACTTCGTAGCCGGCTTGCGCCGCCGACAGATTGTTGAGCGGGATGTAGCGGTTTTCGTCGCGCTGGTCGTAGAGCACGGAATGGCGCTGCGAGAAGGTGCCGCGCTCCGAATCCTGGCCGGACAGCCGGATCGGATTGCCGTCGAGCAGGATGGCGCCGAAGGCCAGCGCCTCGGCCGTCGACCAGTCGATGCCTTCGCCGGATTCGATCGCCTGGCGGCGGTTGTCGAGGAAGCGCAGGATTGTCTTGTGCGCCTCGAAATCCTTCGGCACCTCGGTCAGCTTCTTGCCGATCTCCTTCAGCGTGCGCACCGGCACGGCTGTCTTGCCGCGCCGCTGTTCGTCCTGGTTGTCTGCGGTGCGCAGGCCAGACCAGGCACCGTCCAGCCAGTCGGCCTTGTTCGGCTTGTAGGACTGGCCGACTTCAAATTCCTGCTCCAGATGCGCGCGCCAGTCGGCCCGCATCTTGTCGACCTCGGCCTGGGTGATGTGGCCTTCGGCGATCAGCCTGTCGGCGTAGACCTGCACCACCGTCTTATGGGTGCGGATGCTGCGGTACATGATCGGCTGCGTGAAGGCCGGTTCATCGCCCTCGTTGTGGCCGAAGCGGCGATAGCAGAACATGTCCACCACCACCGGCTTGTGGAACTTCATGCGGAACTCGGTCGCGACCTTCGCGGCATGCACCACCGCTTCCGGATCGTCGCCGTTGACGTGGAAGATCGGCGCCTCGATCATCTTGGCCACATCCGACGGATAGGGCGACGAGCGCGAGAAGCGCGGATTGGTGGTGAAGCCGATCTGGTTGTTGATGATGAAATGCAGCGTGCCGGCGACGCGATGGCCGCGCAGGCCGGACAGCCCGAACATCTCCGCGATCACGCCCTGGCCGGCAAACGCAGCGTCGCCGTGGAGCAGCAGCGGCATCACCTTGGCGCGTTCGGAAAGCGGCACGATCTCGCCGCGCTCGCGCCCGGCGAGCTGGTCCTGCTTGGCGCGCGCCTTGCCCATCACGACAGGGTCGACGATTTCCAGATGCGAGGGGTTGGCCGTCAGCGACAGGTGCACCTTGTTGCCGTCGAACTCGCGGTCCGACGAGGCGCCGAGA
The DNA here is from genome assembly GCF_003952485.1 of Mesorhizobium sp. M1E.F.Ca.ET.045.02.1.1. Taxonomy (NCBI): domain Bacteria; kingdom Pseudomonadati; phylum Pseudomonadota; class Alphaproteobacteria; order Hyphomicrobiales; family Phyllobacteriaceae; genus Mesorhizobium; species Mesorhizobium sp. M1E.F.Ca.ET.045.02.1.1. Next base: position 2,068,555 of record NZ_CP034447.1, on the reverse strand, counting down.
TGGTACTTCACGTCGCCCGAGCCCTCGACGTCGTCGGGCGCGGCCGAGCCGCCCTTGAACTCGTGGAAGATGGCGCGGTGCGGCTTGGCCATCACCTGGGAAAGCACGTTGAGGCGCCCGCGATGCGCCATGCCGAGCACGGCCTCCTTCAGGCCGAGCTGGCCGCCGCGCTTGATGATCTGCTCCAGCGCCGGGATCAGCGACTCGCCGCCGTCGAGGCCGAAGCGCTTGGTGCCCTTGTACTTGACGTCGATATACTGTTCGAAGCCTTCCGCCTCGACCAGCTTCGACAGGATCGCCTTCTTGCCGGTGGCGGTGAAGGTGATCTCCTTGTCGGCGCCCTCGATGCGCGCCTGGATCCAGGCCTTCTCTTCCGGATCGGAGATGTGCATGAACTCGACGCCGAGCGTCGAGCAATAGGTGCGGGTGAGGATATCCAGCATCTGCCGGATGGTGCCGAACTCGAGCCCGAGCACATTGTCGAGGAAGATCGGCCGGTCGTAGTCGGCTTCGGTGAAGCCGTAGTTCTCCGGCGACAGCTCGTTATAATCCTCGAGCGGATTGGCGATGCCGAGCGGGTCGAGATTGGCGTGCAGATGGCCGCGCATGCGGAAGGCGCGGATCATCATGATGGCGCGCACGGAATCGCGCGTCGCCTGGTGCACGTCGGCGTCGGAAAGGACCGCGCCGTTGACGACCGCCTTGTCCTTCACCTTCTTTTCGATGTGCTTCTCGATCAGGCCCCAATTGCCGTCGAGCGCCGAGACCAGCTCGCCATTGGCCTGCATCGGCCAGGAAGGCCTCGCCCAGGAAGCGCCCTTGGCGTTCTTGCGCACATCGCCGGCGTCGTCCTTCAGCGCCGCGAAGAAATCCTGCCACTCCGGATCGACGGAGGCCGGATTATCCTCATAGGCGGCATAGAGCGCGTCGATGTAATCGGCATTGCCGCCATAGAGGAACGAGGTGAGCGAGAATTGGTCGTTGGCCTGATCTTGTCTTGCCATTTTCGTCTGCGGAGCCTGGCTCCGTCTCCTTTCGAGGGGAATAGTGAGTAGTCAGTAGTGAGTAGAAGGTGGAAGTCCCCGCTCAGCTGCTACTCACCCGTTCGTCCCTTTTCACTACTGACTACTGCCCTACTCACTACTGCCTTAACCCTTGATCGCCTCGACCAGCGTCGTGCCCAGCCGAGCCGGCGACGGTGAGACCTTGATGCCGGCCGATTCCATCGCCGCAATCTTGTCTTCCGCGCCGCCCTTGCCGCCCGAGATCACCGCACCCGCATGGCCCATGGTGCGGCCGGCCGGCGCCGTGCGCCCGGCGATGAAGCCCGCCATCGGTTTCTTGCGGCCGCGCTTGGCCTCGTCCTTCAAGAACTGCGCGGCGTCTTCCTCGGCCGAGCCGCCGATCTCGCCGATCATGATGATCGACTTGGTCTCGTCGTCGGCGAGGAACATCTCCAGCACGTCGATGAACTCGGTGCCCTTGACCGGGTCGCCGCCGATGCCGACAGCGGTGGTCTGGCCGAGGCCGACATTGCTGGTCTGGAAGACCGCCTCATAGGTAAGCGTTCCCGAGCGGGAAACAACGCCGACCGAGCCCTTGCGGAAGATGTTGCCGGGCATGATGCCGATCTTGCATTCGTCGGGCGTCAGCACGCCCGGGCAGTTCGGGCCGATCAGCCGCGACTTCGAGCGGTCGAGCCGCGCCTTGACCTTGACCATGTCCATCACCGGGATGCCCTCGGTGATGCAGACGATGAGCGGGATCTCGGCCTCGATCGCCTCGAGAATGGCTTCGGCCGCGCCCGCCGGCGGCACATAGACGACGGAGGCGTTGGCGCCGGTCTTTTCCTTGCCCTCGGCGACTGTGGCGAAGATCGGCAGGCCCTCGCCCTTCGAGCCGGTCCAGGTCTCGCCGCCCTTCTTCGGATGGATGCCGCCAACCATCTTGGTGCCGTGATAGGCCAGCGCCTGCTCGGTGTGGAACGTGCCGGTCTTGCCGGTCAGGCCTTGAACCAGCACCTTGGTGTTCTTGTCGACGAGAATGGACATCGCGGCCCTTTTCTAAAAACCGTTGATCGAGGAAGGCGAAACGCGCCGGTAGAGCCCGCTCACCATGTCTTGCCAGGCATCGCTGCCGGCGGGCTTGAACTGCAATCGCATGCGGTAGGTATCAGTATCGTCAAAACTGTAAGTCACGCGCGCGGCGCCGCGCGGCGACGACCGTTCCAGAACCAGCCCGCCCCCGTTCCACGTGCCTGTGGCCGGCAACATCGGCACAAACCCCATGGAATCGAACTGGTGCATGGTGACGAGGCTGTTCTGCTGGTCGAAGCCGAACACATTGTGCGCGCCGAACGAAACCGTGCCGTCGCGGCGCTGGCGATAGCGCTGCACCACGAACAGGCCGCCGAACTGCGCTTCCGCCAGCACTTCCGAAGTCGCCGCGCCGGCATCGGTCCATTGCGTGGCAGCCACCTCTTCCTCGCCGCGCCACGCGCCGACCAGCGCCTGCAGGCGCTGGTGATCGGCCGAGAGGGAGGAGAAAGGCGCCGCGTTCATGGTCAGAGCCGCTTCAGATCGGTGACGGTGAGGTCACTCTTGGCGTTGCCGGTGTTGAGCGTCGTCGCCGGCTCGAACATCAGCACCACCGGCTCGGCAGTGAGTGAACGCGGCCGGTGCTCGACGCCGCGCGGCACGACGATGAAATCGCCCTCGCCGAGCTCGACCGGCCCGTCGCGGAAGTCGATGGCGATGCGGCCGCGCAGCACGAGGAAGGCTTCGTCCTCGTTGTCATGCGCGTGCCAGTCGAACACCTCGCCGAACTTCGCGACCTTGGCCTGGCTGTCATTGACATCGCCGGCAATGTGCGGATCGAAGACCTTGGCGATCTTCGCGTCCGCCGCCTCGACCAGGTTTATCTTGCGCGGAGGCATCCGCTCAGCCCTTCACCGCCTTGACGATCTTCTTGGCCGCGTCGTCGAGGTCGTCGGCCGACACGACGTTGAGGCCGCTGTCGTTGATGATCTTCTTGCCGAGCTCGGCATTGGTGCCTTCCAGCCGCACGACCAGCGGCACCTTCAGCCCGACTTCCTTGACCGCGGCGATCACGCCTTCAGCGATGACGTCGCACTTCATGATGCCGCCGAAGATGTTGATCAGGATGCCTTCGACCGCCGGATCCTTGGTGATGATCTTGAACGCCGCCGTGACCTTCTCCTTGGAGGCGCCGCCGCCGACATCAAGGAAGTTGGCCGGCTCGGCGCCGTAGAGCTTGATGATGTCCATCGTCGCCATGGCGAGGCCGGCGCCATTGACCATGCAGCCGATATTGCCGTCGAGCGCGACATAGGCGAGGTCGTATTTCGACGCCTCGATCTCCTTCTCGTCCTCTTCGGTGGTGTCGCGCAACTCCATCACGTCCGGATGGCGGAAGAGCGCGTTGTTGTCGAACGACACTTTGGCGTCGAGCACGCGCAGATGGCCGTTCTTCATGACGATCAGCGGGTTGACCTCGAGCAGGCTCATGTCCTTCTCGACGAAGGCCTTGTAGAGGATCGGGAACAGCGTGCCGCCGTCTTGTGCCGCATCGCCGTCGAGCTTCAGCGCGGCGTTGAGCTTCTTCACGTCATCCGCCGAGACACCCTTCTCCGGGTCGATGGCGACGGTGAGGATCTTTTCCGGCGTGTCATGCGCGACCGCCTCGATGTCCATGCCGCCCTCGGTCGAGACGACGAAGGCGATGCGGCCGACCGAACGGTCGACCAGGATCGACAGATAGAGCTCGCGCTCGATGTCGGCGCCGTCTTCGATATAGAGGCGGTTGACCTGCTTGCCGGACGGTCCGGTCTGCTTGGTGACCAGCGTGTGGCCGAGCATCTCGTTGGCGTTGGCGACGACCTCTGCCGCCGACTTCGCCAGGCGCACGCCGCCCTTGGCGTCGGGGCCGAGTTCCTTGAACTTGCCCTTGCCGCGGCCGCCGGCATGGATCTGGCTCTTCACCACATAGAGCGGGCCGGGCAGCGCCTTGGCGGCGGCTTCCGCCTCGCTTGCCTTGAACACCGGAACGCCGTCCGCTACCGGCGCGCCGAACGACTTCAGCAGCGCCTTGGCCTGATATTCATGAATGTTCATGCGCTTGGTCTCCGGGGAGGACGATTACTTGCCGGCGAGATGCGGGGCGATCTTGGTGCAGGCCTCGGTCAGGCCCTGCACGGCCGCCACCGAATTGTCGAACATCTTCTGTTCGGCCTTGGCGAGGTCGATCTCAATGACGCGCTCGACGCCGCCGGCGCCGATCACCACCGGAACGCCGACATAGGTGTTCTTGACGCCATATTGGCCGGAAAGGTGCGCCGCGCAGGGCAGCACGCGCTTCTTGTCCTTGAGATAGGATTCGGCCATGGCGATCGCCGAGGCCGCCGGCGCGTAATAGGCCGAGCCGGTCTTCAAGAGGCCGACGATCTCGGCGCCGCCGTCGCGGGTGCGCTGCACGATCTGGTCGAGCTTCTCCTTCGAGGTCCAGCCCATCTTGACGAGGTCAGGCAGCGGGATGCCCGCCACCGTCGAATAGCGGATCATAGGCACCATGCTGTCGCCGTGGCCGCCGAGCACGAAGGCGGTGACGTCCTCGACCGAGACCTTGAACTCTTCGGCCAGGAAATAGCGGAAGCGGGCGCTGTCGAGCACGCCGGCCATGCCGACGACATGGCTGGTCGGCAGGCCGGAGAATTTCTGCAGCGCCCAGACCATGGCGTCGAGCGGATTGGTTATGCAGATGACGAAAGCCTTCGGCGCGTATTTCTTCAGGCCCGCACCGACCTGTTCCATGACCTTGAGGTTGATGCCCAAGAGGTCGTCGCGGCTCATGCCCGGCTTGCGCGGCACGCCGGCGGTGACGATGCACACATCCGCGCCCTCGATGCCGGCATAGTCGTTGACGCCGGTCAGCCTGGCGTCGAACCCGTCGACCGGCGAGGACTGGGCGATGTCGAGGCCCTTGCCCTGCGGAATGCCCTCGGCGATATCGAACAGCACCACGTCGCCGAGATCCTTGAGGCCGATCATATGGGCGAGCGTGCCGCCGATCATGCCCGAGCCGATGAGCGCTATCTTGTTGCGTGCCATGTCAGGATGGTTTCCCTTTGTGTGTGACCGTGCCCCAAATCCTTGCAGACTTGATGACGGCGTCGAGGAGGCTGGAATGCTGCGAGGACCCGCGAGATTTCGCCGCACCGAATAGCTCCGGTGTGCAAAAAATTCAAACGATTATTTTGACCCTAGTGTTTTCAATCGGTTAGATGGTTTGGGAATTACGTAAACGTCAAAGTTTTTGAGCCGACTGAGGAGAACTTACAAGATGGACGTCGAAATCAGAAGGCTTCATCCCGGCGATGACGCCCTTGTGATGCGGGCGCCAAATCTCCCCCCTCGAGGGGGAGATGTCGCCAAAGGCGACAGAGGGGGTCACCGCGCGTGAAGCGCCGACGCGGTCTGCGTCGAGCCCGGTCGAACCGACCCCCTCTGGCCTGCCGGCCATCTCCCCCTCAAGGAGGGAGATCGGCCGTCGCGCCGGGTTTCGCCAATCTCCTGCGATGCAGGAGGGTAGCGAAACAATATCCCTACCCTCTCGCCTGCCGAGCCTCTGCCGGCGCCTCGACCTGCCGCCGCTCCGCCCAGCCTTCCAGCCAGTCGTGGCTCTGCATCTCGATCAGCCGCGAGGCGGTGCGCTCGAATTCGAACACTTCCGTGCCGCGCTTGGCGGTGTAGAGCTCGGAGGGCTGGGCGGCTGCGCTCATCACCAGCCGCATGCGATGGTCGTAGAGCGTGTCGATGAGCAGGATGAAGCGTTTGGCCTCGTTGCGCTTGCCTTCGCCGAGCACCGGCACATGATCTATGAAGACGGTCGAGAAACGGCCGGCGATCGCCAGATAGTCGCGCGCGCCGTGCGGCTTCTCGCAGAGGTCGGTAAAGGAAAAGCGGGCGGCATCGCCTGCGGCGCGCGGCACGACCAGGTGCCGCCCTTTCAGCGTGATCGTCACCTCTGCCGACGGCATGCCTTGCGTCATCGCCTCCCAGGCCTCGTCGAGCGCGCGGTCGGCCGCCTCATCGGCCGGCGTGACATAGACCGGCAGGCGGCTGAGCTTTTCCTGCCGGTAGTCCTTCTCGGCATCGAGCGTCAGCACATGCGTATTGCGTTCGAGCAGGCCGATGAAAGGCAGGAAGAGCTGCCGGTTCAGCCCGTCGCGATAAAGGTTCTCCGGCGCCACGTTGGAGGTGGCGACCAGCACGACGCCGTTGGAAAACAGCGCCGAGAACAGCCGCGACAGGATCATCGCGTCGGCGATGTCGGTGACGGAGAACTCGTCGAAGCACAGCACCCAGGCTTCGTCGGCCAGCGCGCGCGCCACCGGCGGGATCGGATCGTCCTCCTTGACGTCGCCATTCTTGCGCGCCGCCCGGTGCTTCTGGATGCGGTCCTGCACGTCGGCCATGAAATCGTTGAAATGGACGCGGCGCTTGCGCCTGACCGGCAAGAGCTCGAAGAACATGTCCATCAGCATGGTCTTGCCACGCCCGACGCCGCCATAGATGTAGAGGCCCTTCACCACCTCGCGCGGCTGCTTTTTGCGCGCGAACAGCCAGCCCAGCGAGCTGGATTTCTGCGCCAGCCGTTTCGCGGAAATCTCGTCGGTCAGGCGGTCGAGCGCGGCGACGATGCGCTCCTGCGCCGGGTCGCGCTCGGTCGTGCCCGTCTCGACAAGATGGTCGTAGCGCTGCTTGACGGTCACATGGGTCTGGAGGCCGTCACGCAGATGCATAGGTCACGTCATTTATATTGAGCAGAATGCTCTAAAGAGGGCGACAAGGTGTGCTGAGATTCAGGTCAGGCCGAGCCGAGAATGGTGGCTTACGAGAACCGGAGCGGAGCGTACTTAAAGTACGTGAGCACCGGCCTACGCCGGCCATAGCCTCAATTTGACTTCCGCGCCAGTCATAAGTGCTTCGGCCGGCGAAGGCCGGAAGCCGCCGTTCGCAGGCCGGCATCACCTGAATATCAGCACACCCTTACCTTGTAAGCGAGATCGGCTGCCCATTGGAAGTCTGGCCGTCGAACTTTTCGCCGCCGGAGGAATAGAGCCTGGCCAGCGCGCCGCCGTTTTCGTCATAGAGCGTCAGCTGCTTGCCGGCGACGTTCCATGACTTGATGCCGTCGACCGGAGCCGGGCAGTGCAGCGGCCCGGCGCGATAGCCGGCGCCGAACTTGGTCTGCGGCGTGGCCACCTTGCAGCTCTGGCCGGAGACGTTGACGTTCCAGACGCCGGCGACGCTGGCCGCGGTCAGGTCCGCGGCGCCCGCGGGCGCCGCGCCATTCGGCGGCAGCGAGGCGACCTGGTTGTTCGCCGGCGCCGTCGGAAACTGCGATGGATCGGTGGTGCCGGGGGCGGCCGGTGGTGGCAGTTGGTTCTGCGTCACCGTGCCGGAGGGCGCCGGCGTCAGCGGCGCCGGCTGCTGGTCGTCCATCGACGAGAACCGCGAGGTCGAGCAGCCGCTCGCGACGAGCGCGGCCAGCGATACGGCCAAAAGGCCCGTTTTCGAAAAAGTGCGGGTCATCGAAAAAGTCATTCCAACCTCCGTCGGATCCGGTGGGGGGCGCCGTCCGCGTAAAACACCTGCTTCACCAAGATGGCGAAGGTGGCAGAATTTCAACCCGATATGGTTAAAATAGGGTTTTCGGAACTGGTGTTGCAAATTTATCGCAAGGCGTCGGGCGCCCGGGTCACGCCGGGAGTCTGGGTCGTAACATATTGAAATTTCAGGCTTGCAGGCGCGCGCAGGGCACGAAGACATAGCCGTCCGGGCCGACGATGTGGCATTCGCGCAAGCCATGCGGCTTGTCGATCGAGCCGGCAAGCACGATGTGGCCGAGTGCCGCCGCCTTTTTCTCCACCGCGTCCGGATCGGCGCCATAAAGGCGCAATTCGATGCCGGCGCCGCGCGTCTCGGCACCGGCGATGACGCCGGTCATCGGATTGTCGAGAAAGCTATGGTCGGCATGCAGCATGAAGATCGAGCCCAGCAGCGCGATCGCCGCGAAATCCTCGTCGGCATAGATGATTTCGGCGCCGAGCACGTCGCGGCAGAAGGCCTCCATCGCCGCCATGTCGGTGACCAAGAGGTTCACGCCCACCCCACGCGGCAGCGAGCGGCCGAAATCCTCGGCCTTCATCCACGGCGTCTTGGTTCGTTTCTTTGCCACGGCGTTGTCCCTTCCACGCCACCGACCCTATACGAGGCCGGCCCCCGGCCCTTGGCATTCGCCAGCGAAATGCTTGCGCCAGTCGGCCGCGACCTTATTTCTGGGAAGTGGAACAGAGCGGACGGGAGAGACGATGGCCGCCGGAAAGAGAGCAGCCAACCGCTATTACAGCGGCCCGCCCAGCGACCATTTCGACGGCGCCCTGTTCTTCAATCCCGACGGCAAGCCGCCCGGGCGCTTCGCCGATCTTCTCAAATGGCAATTGAACGGCGGGCGCTCGAAATGGCCGGCGGCCCATCCAAGCCCTTATCCGCAAGCGAAGCCGGACAGACGCGTCGAAGGCAAGATGCTGCGGCTCATCATGGTCGGCCACGCCTCGCTGCTCGTCCAGACCGCCGGATTGAACATTCTGATCGACCCGGTCTGGTCCGAGCGCGCCTCGCCCTTCGCCTTCGCCGGCCCGAAACGGGTCAATGCGCCAGGCATTGCCTTCTCCGACCTGCCGCCGCTCGATCTCGTATTGGTCAGCCACAACCACTACGACCATCTCGACCTCGCCACGCTGCGGCGGTTGAAGCACGGCCATGATCCATTGGTGGTCACGCCGCTCGGCAACGACGCCATCATCGGCAGCGCCGTGCCCGGCATCAGGCTCACGGCGCATGACTGGGGCGACAGGATCGAGGTCGGCAACGGCGCCGTCATCCATATCGAGCCGGCGCATCACTGGTCGGCGCGCGGGGCGCGCGACCGCCGCATGGCGCTGTGGGCGGGCTTCGTGATCGAGACGGCGGGCGGCAAGGTCTATTTCGCCGGCGACACCGGCTTCCATGGCGGGACCAACTACCGGCTGATGGCGGAAAAACACGGCGGCTTTCGGCTGGCCATCCTGCCGATCGGCGCCTACGAGCCGCGCTGGTTCATGGCGCCGCAGCATCAGAACCCGGAGGAAGCCGTGCAGGGCATGAAGCTGTGCAACGCCGCCCACGCCGCCGGCTGCCACTGGGGCACCTTCCAGCTCACCGACGAGCCGATCGACGAGCCGGCGCAAAGGCTGGCCGAGGCATTGGCGGCCGAAGGCTTTTCGCACGAGCGTTTCCGCGCCATGCGTCCGGGCGAAGTGTGGGACGTGCCGTCGGCCTAGGTCGCGGAACCTGAAGCGCAAAGCCGCGTTGCTTCCTTGACACAATTCGGCAGGGAGCCCGTCTCATGATCAAGTGGATCATCATTCTTCTGATTGTCGCCGCGGCCGCGAGCCTGCTCGGCATGCCGGCGCTGGCCGGCGCTGCCGCCTTGGGCGCGCGCATCCTGATCGGCATCGTGCTGATCATCTTCCTGCTGATCGTGCTCGGCGTCTTCGCGGTAACCTAAGCGCGACCTCTTGGTCGTCGCAGCGCGACCTCTTGGTCGTCGCTGGCGCGCCGGACTGGTAATTCCCGCCCGTTTCCGCCATATAGCGCCAAACGGACGCGGAAATGACGGGAAAGATGGCAGGCACTGCCCCCTTCGCCAAGATGAACGGCATCGGCAACGAGATCATCGTTGCCGACATGCGCGGCCGTGCCGACAGGGTGACGGCCGCCGCGGCCATCGCGCTCAACGCCGATGCGGCGACGAAGTTCGACCAGATCATGGCGATCCACGATGCGCGGACGGCTGGCACCGCCTACTATGTCGACATCTTGAATTCGGACGGCACCGGGGCGCAGGCCTGCGGCAACGGCATGCGCTGCGTGGTGCAGGCTCTAGCCGCCGAGACCGGACAGAAGATCTTCACCTTCGAGACCCGCGCCGGCATCCTCAACGCCAAGGAACATGCAGACGGGACGATCTCGGTCGACATGGGCAAGCCGCGCTTCGGCTGGCAGGAGATCCCGCTGGCGGAAGAGTTCCGCGACACGCGCATGATCGAATTGCAGATCGGCCCGATCGATGCGCCGGTGCTGCACTCGCCTTCGGTCGTGTCGATGGGCAACCCGCACGCCATCTTCTGGGTCGACCGCGACGTCTGGTCCTACGAGTTGGACCGCTTCGGCCCGCTGCTCGAAAACCATCCGATCTTTCCCGAGCGCGCCAACATCACCATCGCTCAGGTGACTTCGCCTGAGACGATGATCATCCGCACCTGGGAGCGCGGCGCCGGCCTCACCAAGGCCTGCGGCTCGGCGGCCTGCGCCGCCGTGGTGGCGGCTGCCCGCACCAAGCGCACCGGCCGCAGCGTCTCGCTGATGACGCCCGGCGGCGGCGAGCTCAATGTCGAGTGGCGCGACGACGATCACGTCATCCTCACGGGCGCCGCCGAATGGGAATTCTCCGGCAGCTTCGACCCCTCGACCGGCGCCTGGGCACGCGACACCGAAAGCGCCGCGTGATGTCCGCTCTTGCCAAAGGTCCGGCGGCCGAAGGGCCCATCGCCACGGGCATTGACGTGGTCACGTTCGGCTGCCGCCTCAACACCTATGAATCGGAAGTGATGCGCCGCGAGGCCGAAAGCGCCGGCCTCGGAGCGCTCCCAGGCGGCGCCGTCATCTTCAACACTTGCGCCGTCACCGCAGAAGCGGTGCGCCAGGCCAAGCAGGCGATCCGCAAGGCCCGCCGCGAGAACCCTGAGGCGCGCATCATCGTCACCGGCTGCGCGGCGCAGACCGAGCCGCAGAACTTCGCCGCCATGGACGAGGTCGACCTCGTGCTCGGCAATGAAGAGAAGCTCAAGGCGAACTCCTACCGCGCGCTGCCCGATTTCGGCGTCAACGACACCGAGAAGGCGCGCGTCAACGACATCTTCTCGGTGCGCGAGACGGCGAGCCACATGGTCGACGCTATCGAAGGCCGGGCGCGCGCTTTCGTCCAGGTGCAGAACGGCTGCGACCATCGCTGCACCTTCTGCATCATCCCGTACGGCCGCGGCAATTCGCGCTCGGTGCCGATGGGCGCCGTGGTCGAACAGGTGAAGCGTCTGGCCGATAATGGTTATGCCGAGATCGTGCTCACCGGCGTCGACATGACCAGTTTCGGCGCCGATCTGCCCAGCAGCCCGAAGCTCGGCAGGCTGGTGAAGACGATCCTGCGCCAGGTGCCGCAGGTGAAGCGGCTCAGGCTCTCCTCGATCGATTCCATCGAGGCCGACGACGACCTGCTCGACGCCATTGCCACCGAGCCGAGGCTGATGCCGCATCTGCATCTGTCGCTGCAGTCGGGCGACGACATGATCCTGAAGCGCATGAAGCGCCGGCATTCGCGCGACCAGTCGATCCGCTTCTGCGAGGACGTGCGCAAGCTCCGCCCCGGCATCGTCTTCGGCGCCGACATCATCGCCGGCTTCCCGACCGAGACCGAGGCGATGTTCGAGAACTCGGAAAAGATTGTCGAGGAGTGCGGCCTCACGCACCTCCACGTCTTCCCGTTCAGCCCGCGCGAGGGCACGCCCGCCGCACGCATGCCGCAGGTCCGCCGCGAGGTGGTCAAGCAGCGCGCCGCAAGGCTGCGCGCCGCCGGCGAGGCCGCCTATCGCCGTCATCTGGCGTCCCTTGCCGGCACCCGCCAGTCAATCCTGGTCGAGCGCGACGGGCTCGGTCGCACCGAAGGCTTCACGCTTGCCGCGATTGCCGCTGGCCAGCCGGGCGAGATCGTCGAGGCTGTTGTCACCGGCCATGACGGCACCCGCCTGATCGCGGCCCCGCTTGCCGCCCAAGCCGCCTGAGACTGCGAGAAGCATGGCTGGTTTCTTCAAGAAGATATTTTCGTTCGGCAAGAAAGAGGTCGTCGAGGAGCGTATCGACGAGACCGCGCCCCTGCCGCCGATCAAATGGGACGCGCTGGAGGCGCTGAAACCGGAAGCCGAGCAGGCTGCGCCGGAGCAGGAGCCTGCGCCCTACCCTCCCCTCGATGGGGAGGGTCGCCACGAAGTGGCGGGGCGGGGTGAAAGCGCCGACGCCGGCGCCAGTCACCCCCGAGCTGCGCTCGGGACCTCCCCCATCGAGGGGGAGGTAGGGTCAGCGCTCGAACCGGCACCCACGCCTCAACCGGCGCCCGAGGAGCCGAAACCCGAGCCTGCTCCGGCCATCCCGCCCGCGCCGGAGCCCGTCATTCCGTCCGAGCCGGAACCGCTGCCCGAGCCCAAGCCGGAAGAAGAACCGCAACCGGCTCCGGAGACACCCGAGCCGCCGGCGCCGGAAGAAGTGCCGGTGCCGCCGGCCGAGCCCATACCGGGCCCTGCGCCCGAGCCGAAACCGCAGGAAGTGCCGCCGCCCGCCCCGACCGAGCCGGACATCGTGCCGTCGCGACCGGAAAGGCTGCCGGAACCGGCGCCCGTCGAAGTGCCGACGCCACCGAGCGAGGTTCCAGCCGAGACGCCGACACCTCTCGAAATCCCGCCGGCGGAAGCTTTGCCCCCCATTCGCCGGCCTGCGCCCATCGAGCAGCAGCCGGTGCGCGCCGAGATCGCGCCGGAGGTCGAAGCCGCGCCAGCGCCCCACCCTCCCCTCGATGGGGAGGGTCGCCACGAAGTGGCGGGGCGGGGTGACAGCGCCGACGCCGGTGCCAGTCACTCCCATCCCCGAGCTGCGCTCGGGACCTCCCCCATCGAGGGGGAGGTAACGCTGGCGCCAGTTCCTTCGCCTTCAACGCAGCCTGCACCGCCTCCGCTCTCCGCCGGCAAGGTGACGGTCGCCAAAAAGGTCGAGCAGAAGGCCGAGACGCAAAAGGCGGCGGAACCGGCGGCGAGACGCTCCTGGTTCCAGCGCATGCGGGACGGGCTCGCCCGTTCCTCGCGCGAGCTCACCGGCAACATCGCCGGCGTCTTCACCAAGCGCAAGCTGGACGAGGACACGCTGCAGGACCTGGAGGACGTGCTGATCCGCGCCGATCTCGGCGTCGAAACGGCGCTGCGTGTCACCGATTCGCTCGCCTCCAGCCGCTACGGCAAGGATGTTTCCGATGCCGAGGTGCGCTCGGTCATGGCGGCGGAAGTGGAAAAGGTGCTGACTCCGGTCGCCAAGCCGCTCGAGCTCGACCTCAGCCACAAGCCGCATGTCATCCTGGTCGTCGGCGTCAACGGTACCGGCAAGACCACGACCATCGGCAAGCTGGCGGCCAAGCTGACCGAAGGCGGGCTTTCGGTGATGCTCGCCGCCGGCGACACGTTCCGCGCCGCGGCGATCGAGCAGTTGAAAATCTGGGGCGAGCGCACCAAGTCGCCGGTCGTCGCCTCCAAGCTCGGCGCCGATGCCGCAGGCCTCGCCTATGACGCCTTCGAGAAGGCGAAAGAGGCGGGCTCGGACGTTTTGATCATCGACACCGCCGGGCGGCTGCAGAACAAGACCGAGCTGATGGCGGAGCTGGAAAAGATCGTGCGCGTGCTGGGCAAGCTCGATCCGGAGGCGCCGCACACCGTGCTGCAGACGGTCGACGCCACCACCGGCCAGAATGCGCTGAGCCAGGTCGAGATCTTCCGCAATGTCGCCGGCGTCAACGGCCTGGTGATGACCAAGCTGGACGGCACGGCGCGCGGCGGTATTCTGGTGGCGATCGCCGCCAAGCACAGATTGCCGGTCTATTTCATCGGCGTCGGCGAGCAGGTCGACGACCTCGAACCGTTTTCCGCCAGCGAGTTCGCCCGGGCGATCGCCGGCGTGGCTTGACCAAGGCGTGATCTGCCCGGAGCCGCCTGCTTTTCGGCCAGATCATGCGCAAGAAGGACTTTTATGAACATCATCGAACGCGACCCGTCCGATCCGCGCCGCAAGCCGCTCATGCCCGGCTTGAAGTTCCTGCTCGAGCTGGGACCCGGCCTGGTGTTCTTCTTCACCACGATCCGCGGCGAATGGCTGGCCGGAAAATTCCCGATCCTCACCCATCTCGGCGAACCGATCCTGATCGCCACCGCGTTTTTCATGGTGGCGACGGCGCTCTCGCTCAGCGTGTCATGGGCACTGACACGCAGCCTGCCGCTGATGCCGCTCGCCTCGGCGGTGATCGTGTTCGTGTTCGGCGCGCTCGCTCTGTACCTGCAGGACAAGACCTTCGCCTTCATGAAGCCGACCATCATCAACGCGCTGTTCGGCTTCACGCTGCTCGGCGGGCTGGCCTTCGGCAGGCCGCTGCTCGGCCATGTGTTCGATTCGGCCTTCCAGCTCGATGCCGAAGGCTGGCGCAAGTTGAGTTTCCGGTGGGGGCTGTTCTTCCTGTTTCTGGCCGTGCTCAATGAGGTTGTCTGGCGCAATTTCTCGGAAGCGACCTGGCTATATTTCAAGGTCTGGGGCACGATTCCCATCACCTTGCTCTTCACCTTCAGCCAGATGCCGCTGATCATGCGCCATTCGCTGGAGGAAAAAGCCAAGGAAGAGAACGCCGGCAAGTAGAGCAATTCCAGGAAAAGTGTTTAACGGTTTTCCGTTCGGAATTGCGTCAGGATAAAGAGCAATTCCAGGAAAAGCGCACAGCGGTTTTCCGTTCGGAATTGCGTGAAGACAGGGGGGACGGGATGGAATTCCTCACCACGCGCGACGAGCTGAGGACGATCTACAAGACGCCCCGACCGACCGACGGCTCGATCCGCAAGGAGCTCAAGGCGCTCGACGTCCACTGCCGCTCCTTCATCGGCAAGAGCCCCTTCGTGCTGATCGGCTCGTCGGACGGCGCCGGCAATGCCGATGTGACGCCGAAGGGCGACAAGCCCGGCTTCACCGCCATCCTCGACCAGAACACCATCGCCATTCCCGACCGTCCAGGCAACAACCGGCTGGACACGCTGGAAAACATCATCCGCAATCCGTCCGTCGGGCTGCTGTTTCTCATTCCCGGCATGAACGAGACGCTGCGCGTCAACGGCGACGCCCGCATCACCATCGATGCCGGCCTGCGCGAGCGTCTGGCCGTCGACGGCAAGGAGCCGCAGAGCGTCATCGTGGTGACGGTCAAGGCCGCCTACATGCATTGCGCCAAGGCCTTCATGCGCTCCGAGCTGTGGAAGCCGGAGACCTGGTACGACCGCGCAACGCTGCCGACGCTCGGCCAGATCATCCGCGACCAGCTCGCGCTGGCCGAGAGCGCCGGAGAGATCGACCGCGAGCTGGACGACGATTACAGGCAGACCATGTGGTAGCATTCGGAACGACTCACCCGTTCCGTCCGGCTCATCCCCTTGATCGAAATCCTCGCCATTTCCGGCAGCCTGCGCGCCGCCTCGACCAATTCGGCCCTTGTCGCGGCTTTAGCCGCCAATGCGCCGGCGGATTGCCGCGCCACCGTTTATGACGGTCTTGGCCGGCTGCGGATCTTCAATCCCGACGATGAGGGCGAGCGCACGCCGTGCGAAGCAGCCGCCCTGATCGATGCCGTCACCCGCGCCGACGGCGTCATCGTCTCCTGTCCGGAATATGCGCATGGCGTGCCGGGCGGCATGAAGAACGCGCTCGACTGGCTGGTGTCGCGCGATGCCGCGGTCGGCAAGCCGGCGATGCTGGTGCATGCCTCGCCGCGCTCGCTCTATGCCCGGGCGGCACTCGCCGAGATCATGCGCACCATGTCTTTCGCGCTTTACGAGGACGCCGCGCTCGAGATCGCGCTGCTCGGCAAGAAGCCGCCGGAGATCGAGGCGATCCTGGCGGAGCCGGCCAACCGGCAAGCGATGCGCGAGGCGGTTCAGAGCTTCGCCGCCTTCATTCGCGCCCGCTGAGCGGCGGCCATCGGCTACCTCTGCGTTCCTTCGCACCCCCCTCTGTCCTGCCGGACATCTCCCCCGCAAGGGGGGAGATTGGATGTCAGTTCTGCTTTCGCAAATCACCAACATCGCAGGAAAAGCGCCGCAGGCGACGCTGCCAATCTCCCCCCTTGCGGGGGAGATGCCTGGCAAGGCAGAGGGGGGTGCTGTCCCGCCAACATCCGACATCTTCAGGTTTGCCTCAGCCCCCGAGATCCGCGTGGCGGTATGCGACGATCACATTCAATACGTCTTGGCGCCGTTCACCATCAGCCAGACCACATAGAGCGACGTGGTGCCACAGATATAGAGGCGGTTGCGCTTGGCGCCGCCGAACACGCAGTTGGCGACCACTTCCGGCACCTTGACCTTGCCGATCAGCGTGCCGTCGGGATCGTAGCAATGGACGCCGTCGGCGGCGCTCGTCCAGATGCGCCCGCTTTCGTCGAGCCGAAAACCGTCGAACAGGCCGGTCGTGCAGTCGGCGAAGACCTTGCCGCCCGAGATCTTCTTGCCGGCCTTGCCGACATTGAAGACGCGGATATGCGCCGGGTTCTTGGCGCCATGCGTTCGGCCCGTGTCGGCGATATAGAGCAGGCTTTCATCGAGCGAGAAGGCGAGCCCGTTGGGCCTGACCATGTCGGTGATGACGGCATCGATCTCGCCCGTGCCGGGGTCGACGCGGTAGACATTGCAGGCGCCGATCTCGCTCTCGGCATGATCGCCCTCATAGTCGCTGTCGATGCCGTAGGCCGGATCGGTGAACCAGATCGAACCGTCGGAGCGGACCACGACGTCGTTGGGCGAGTTGAGCCGCTTGCCGCGCCATTTGTCAGCGATGGTGATGATGGAACCGTCATGCTCGGTGCGGCTGACGCGCCGGCCCGAATGCTCGCAGGTGAGAAGCCGGCCCTCCCGGTCGACGGTGTTGCCGTTGGAATTGCCGGAGGGCTGGCGGAAGACGCTGACGCTGCCGTCGGTCTCGTCATAGCGCAGCATGCGATTGTTGGGGATGTCGGACCAGACCAGGTAGCGGCCGGCGGCGAACCAGGCAGGGCCTTCCGCCCAGCGGCATCCGGTGAACAGCTTCTCCACCCGCTCATTGGCGTTGACCAGCCGCGAGAAACGCGGATCGAGAACTTCATAGTCGGCGGCCGTCATGCTTTTCCTCCCGGCATTCACGTGCGCATGAAGGACGCGCGACGCTGTGGGGCGATCAAGCCAGCCGGCGAGCAATCTGGCAAGATCGACGATGACACTTCACCCTATCTCGTGTTTGTCACGACGACCTGCGGGGCCGACATGCGGGTAACGGCCGGTTAACCGGCTATGCGCTGGTTGCAATGGTGCATTGCAACATCTTTCTTTTGCAATGCACCATTCCTATGTCATGCTCGCAATCGATCAAGGGAGGAACAAACCCGCCGCAGGAATGCGGCAGCAAAGGAACCTCGTCATGATCTTCGACAACATCGTCTCCCGCGCTCGCACCAACATCGCCAAGCGCCGCCAGTACAACCGTCTCGTCGCCGAAATTGAGAACCTGTCGAGCCGTGATCTCGCCGATCTGCGCGCCGACCGCTCCGAGATGCTCTACCAGATCCACAAGCAGATCTACGGCTGAGCCACCCGGCGCGGGGCCTGACGGCGCGTTGAGATTCAGGTCAGGCCGAGTCGAAAATGGTGGTTTCCGAGAACCGGAGCGGAGCGTACTCTAAAGTACGTGAGCACCGGAAGCGCAGGAAGCCGCCATTTGCAGGCCGGCCTCACCTGAATATCAACGCGCCGTCAGCGCTTTCTCGATCTGCGGCAGCAGCAGATCCCTCGCCGATTCCGGTGTCAGCGGCCCGACATGCTTGTAGGCGATCTTGCCGTCCTTGCCGATGACGAAGGTCTCCGGCACGCCATAGACGCCCCAGTCGATCGCGGCTCGGCCGGCCGGATCGACCCCGATCGCCTGATACGGATTGCCGAGATCGCCGAGGAAGCGGCGGGCGTTTTCCGGCTCGTCCTTGTAATTCAGCGCGGCAAGCGTGAAGCGCTTGTCCTCAGACAGCGCCAGCAGCACCGGATGCTCTTCCCGGCACGGCGCGCACCACGACGCGAAGACGTTGACCAGCGTCACCTTGCCGGCGAAGGCTTTCGAATCGAGACCCGGCAGGCTCGTCCCCTCCAGCGGCGGCAGATTCGTCTGCGGCGCCGGCAGGCCGATCAGGGCCGAGGGGATTTCCGACTCGTCGCGGCCGGACAGGAGCTGTGAGAGAAACAGCCCCGCCAGGCCCAAGAAGACCAGCAGCGGCAAGAGCACGAACAGGCGGCGGCGCGGCGGCGACGGCATTTTCGTTTCGACGCTCACGGCTTCGTGGTCCCGGCCTTGTCGGAGCGGCGCCGCACGCCGGAGGCTTCGAGCGCTGCAAGATCGCGCCTGCGCGCCCGCTGGTCGATGAGGACCCAGCCGATCAGCCCGGCCAGCACGATCGCCGTGATGGCATAGGCCGCGGTGACATACAGAGCATGCGCGCTCACGCCCACCGCTCCCTGCGCGCGCCTTCCGCGCCTGCCTTGCCAATCCGTTCGATCATGCCTTCCCTTAGCCCTGCATCGCAGGCTGCGCAATCAGGCGCGGCGCCGCAGATTGAGAACGTTCCGCAGGCCTCAATCCGTCCCGTGACGCAATGCCAGCGCCGCCGCCAGCGGCCCGATCACGGCAAGAAACAGCGTCAGCGCGGCAAGAATGAGGAAGGGCGGCAGGAACGGCGCCGGATCGGCCACCGCGCCGTAGCTGGCCGAGACGCCGAAGATCAGCACCGGAATGGTGAGCGGCAGCACCAGCACGGAGATCAGCAATCCGCCGCGCGGCAGCGCAACCGCCACAGCCGCCCCGGCGGCGCCGATGAAGGTGATGGCCGGCGTGCCGACGAGAAGCGTCAGCGCCGTGGCGCCGATCGCAACCGGCTCCATGTTCATGAACAGGCCGAGCAGCGGTGCGGCTATGACCAGCGGCAGCACGCTGCCTGTCCAATGCGCCACGCATTTGGTCAGCACCGTCAGCGCCAGCATCTGGCGGTCGTAGTTGAGCACAAGCAGGTCGAGCGACCCGTCCTCGCGGTCGGCCTGGAACAGCCGGTCGAGCCCGAGCAGGCAGGCGAGCAGCGCGGCGATCCACAGGATCGCGGGGCCGATGCGCGACAAAAGGTTGAGGTCCGGCCCGACGCCAAACGGAATGGTGGCGATCACCGCCAGGAAGAAGATCACGCCGACCAGCGCCCCGCCGCCGGCGCGGATGGACAGGCGGATGTCTCGGAGGAAGAGGGCTAGCATGATTTGAGATGCCTTCGCCCAGGCACCCCCCTCTGGCCTGCCGGCCATCTCCCCCTCAAGGGGGGAGATTGGATATCATCCCGACCTTCGCCAATCTCCGGGGTAGCAAGGCTGGCGGGGCGTCCGATCTGCTGATCTCCCCCCTTGAGGGGGAGATGCCCGGCAGGGCAGAGGGGGGTGCCTGGCGCCGACATCAACTAACTTCCCCCATCCTCAACCCCTTCGCCCCCTCCAGCCCCAGCGGCAGATGCGTAGCCGCCACCACAATTCCTCCATCCTCCAGATGCCCCCTCATCAGCCCCGCAAACCGCTCCTCCGACGCCTTGTCCAACCCCGCCGTCGGCTCATCGAGCAGCCAGACCGGGCGCCGGCTGACCAAAAGCTTGGCGATTGACGCGCGCCGTCGCTGCCCGGTCGAGAGATAGCCGAACGGCAGGTGGCCGATGCCGCCGAGCCCGACAGTCTCCAGCGCCTCTTCCACGTCAATCGCCGGCTCACCCTGGAAGGCGCGCCAGAAGCCCAGATTCTCTTCCACCGTGAGCGCCGTCTTCATCGCGTTGAGATGGCCGAGATAATGCGAGGCTGAAGTGACCGTGGGAAACGCTTCGCCGCCGGCCTCGACCCGCACCGAACCCTCGGCTGCCGGCAGCAAGCCGGCGATGACCCTCAGAAGCGTCGACTTGCCGGCGCCGTTCGGCCCGGTGACGACGAGCGCCTCGCCCTTTTCGAGCGCGAATCCGATGCCGGAAAAGACCGTCTCGCCGCCGCGCTCGCCGCCCAGATTTTCGGCGATCAGCCGCATCCTTGCCCGTCCCGAAAGCACCGTTTCGCGGCCGCCGCCGCATCGCACAAATTCGTCTTTCGACTGTCTAGAACTATTCCAGGAAATTCTCTATATGCGGTTCATCCGTGCCAGCGGTCGGCGCGGGAGAAGAATTAGCGCCGAACCAGCGCACGCGCCGCCTTGAACGGCTCGGGTTGCTTGGGAGCGGACAGCGGAAATGGCCGTACCCGCACCTTTGCGCGTGATTGCCATCGGCGTCCGTTCCCTTTCAGGCTGAACAGACAAGGACGGATCGCACGTGTCAAAATCCCTCGACAGCTTCAAATGCCGCCGCACCCTGACCGCGGGTGGCGCAGATTATGTCTACTTCGACCTCACCGAGGCCGAGAAGAACGGCCTCACCGGAATCGCCCAGTTGCCCTATTCGATGAAGGTGCTGCTGGAGAACCTGCTCCGCAACGAAGACGGCCGTTCCGTCACCAAGGAAAGCATCCAGGCAGTCGCCGCATGGCTGACCGACAAAGGCACCGCCGGCGTCGAGATCGCCTATCGCCCGGCCCGTGTCCTGATGCAGGATTTTACGGGCGTCCCGGCGGTGGTCGATCTCGCGGCCATGCGCGACGGCATCAAGGCGCTCGGCGGCGATCCGGAAAAGATCAATCCGCTGGTGCCGGTCGACCTCGTCATCGACCACTCCGTCATCGTCGACGAGTTCGGCACGCCGATGGCCTTCGCCCGCAATGTCGAGCTCGAATATGAGCGCAACGAGGAGCGCTACAAGTTCCTGAAATGGGGTCAGCAGGCCTTCCGCAACTTCCGCGTCGTGCCGCCCGGCACCGGCATCTGCCACCAGGTCAATCTTGAATATCTCGGACAGGTGGTGTGGACCAACGCCGAGGACGGCGAGACCACCGCCTATCCCGACACCTGCGTCGGCACCGATTCGCACACCACCATGATCAACGGCCTCGGCGTGCTCGGCTGGGGCGTCGGCGGCATCGAGGCCGAGGCCGCGATGCTCGGCCAGCCGGTCTCCATGCTCCTGCCGGAAGTCATCGGCTTCCGCCTTACCGGCAAGCTGAAGGAAGGCGTCACCGCCACCGACCTCGTGCTCACCGTCACCCAGATGCTGCGCAAGAAGGGCGTCGTCGGCAAGTTCGTCGAGTTCTTCGGCCCCGGCCTTTCCAACATGACGCTGGCCGACCGCGCCACCATCGGCAACATGGCGCCGGAATATGGCGCCACCTGCGGCTTCTTCCCCGTCGACAGCGAGACCATCCGCTACCTCACCATGTCCGGCCGCGAGGAGAACCGTATCGCGCTGGTCGAGGCCTATTCCAAGGCGCAGGGCATGTGGCGCGACGCGGGTTCCGCCGACCCGGTCTTCACCGACCTGCTCGAGCTCGACCTCGGCGATGTCGTGCCGTCGATGGCCGGCCCGAAGCGCCCGGAGGGCCGCGTCGCCCTGCAGGACATTCCCGACGGCTTCGCCAAGGCGATGGAGACCGAATACAAGAAGGCGGCCGAGATCTCCAAGCGCTATGCGGTGGATGGCGCCTCCTACGATCTCGGCCATGGCGACGTCGTCATCGCCGCCATCACTTCCTGCACCAACACCTCGAACCCGAGCGTGCTGATCGGCGCCGGCCTGCTTGCGCGCAACGCCAACCGGCGCGGCCTGAAGCAGAAGCCGTGGGTGAAAACCTCGCTGGCGCCCGGCAGCCAGGTCGTGGCCGAATACCTTGAAAAGTCTGGCCTGCAGAAGGAGCTCGACCAGATCGGCTTCAACCTGGTCGGCTTCGGCTGCACCACCTGCATCGGCAATTCCGGCCCGCTGCCCGGCCCGATCTCCAAGACCATCAACGATAAAGGTTTGATCGCTGCCGCGGTGCTCTCCGGCAACCGCAACTTCGAAGGCCGCGTCTCGCCCGACGTGCAGGCGAACTACCTCGCCTCGCCGCCGCTGGTGGTGGCGCATGCGCTGGCCGGCACGGTGACCAAGGATCTCACCACCGAGCCGCTCGGCGAGGGCAGCGACGGCAAGCCGGTCTATCTCAAGGACATCTGGCCGACCTCGGCAGAGATCCAGGAGTTCATCGAGAAGAACGTCACGCGCGAACTGTTCGCCCGCAAATATGCCGATGTCTTCAAGGGCGACGCGTACTGGCAGAAGGTCAAGGCGCCGGAAGGCCAGACCTATGCCTGGGACGATCATTCGACCTATGTGCAGAACCCGCCTTATTTCGCCGGCATGGGCCGCAGCTTCGGCAAGATCGGCGACATCAAGGGCGCGCGGGTGCTCGGCCTGTTCGGCGACAAGATCACCACCGACCACATCTCGCCGGCCGGTTCGATCAAGGCCGCATCGCCGGCCGGCAAGTACCTCACCGAGCACGGCGTCGGTGTCGCCGACTTCAACCAGTACGGCACGCGGCGCGGCAATCATGAGGTGATGATGCGCGGCACCTTCGCCAACATCCGCATCCGCAACCACATGCTGGGCGAGAACGGCCGCGAGGGCGGCTACACGATCCACTATCCCTCGAAGGAGGAGATGTCGATCTACGACGCCGCGATGGAATACAGGAAGGAAGGCGTGCCGCTGGTCATCTTCGCCGGCGTCGAATACGGCAACGGCTCCTCGCGCGACTGGGCGGCCAAGGGAACGAACCTGCTTGGTGTCCGCGCGGTCATCGCCCAGTCCTTCGAACGTATCCACCGCTCGAACCTGGTCGGCATGGGCGTCATCCCCTTCGTCTTCGAGGAAGGCACCTCATGGGCTTCCCTCAACCTCAAGGGCGACGAGCTGGTCGAGATCGACGGGCTGGACACGATCAAGCCGCGCCAGAAGATGGTCGCCAAGGTCACCTACGGCGACGGCACCGTGAAGAACCTGCCGATCGTCTGCCGCATCGATACGCTGGACGAGCTCGACTACTTCAAGAACGGCGGCATCCTGCAATACGTGCTGCGCGATCTGGCTGCTTAGCAGCGAGGCAGTAGGCAGTAGGGCTTAGGCAGTAGGGAAAGACCCCCTACTGCCTACCTGCCTACTGCCTACTGCCTAATCAAACCGCCGCCTACCAAGCATTAGCCGGCCGACCCGAAAGTCCTGATCCGGTTCGCTCGCAATAGAGATTGTCCGGCATCAGCAGGCTTTACCTCATGGCGGCGATGCGGCTTCGAAATCGAACCGCGTCGAAAAATGCAGCCGCCTCTCCTGCCGCCGCCTTACCTGCGGTCGCGGCGACAAAATTTCACCGCAACGTGACTTCCCGTTGACTGTCCGTTCTGCCACATATTTTAGCAATCAGAACAAGGCCGGCGTCACCGGCGGGAATCGGAACAGTCATGGCATCTCGAGGACCATTGCGGCTTGCGGCAATAGCGCTGGCCCTTTCAACGTTTGTCGGCGCCGCGCTGGCAAGCGAGCCCGAGAAGCCTCAAGCCGATAAGGTTCAGGCCGAAAAGCCGCTGGGCGTGGTTGAGCTGTTCACCAGCCAGGGCTGCAGTTCCTGCCCGCCTGCCGATGAATTCTTCGCCGAGCTGGCCGCCAAGGAAAACATCGTCGCGCTCGCCTACCACGTCAATTACTGGGACTATCTGGGCTGGCAGGACACGCTGAGCAACAAGAAGAACACCGACCGGCAGTATGATTATATGCGCGCTTTCGGCAGCCGCTCCGTCTACACGCCGCAGGCGGTCATCAACGGCCGCAGCCATGTCAATGGCGCCAGCCGCAGGGACGTCGACGGCGCGTTGGCCCGGATGGACAGGGTGGGCGAGGGCATGCGGGTCGGCATCAAGGTGAGCCGCACCAGCGACCGCGTCATGATCGACGCCGGCGATGCCGGCAACGGCCCGAGCGACGCCCATGTGGTGATCGTCTATTTCGATCCGCCGCAGATGGTGAAGATCGGCCAGGGCGAGAACAGCGGCCGCAGCCTGACCTACTGGAACGCCGTCTCCGACATCCAGACCGCCGGCATGTGGCACGGCAAGGCGCAGCGTTACGAATTGCCGATGACCGAGATCGCCAAGAAGGGCGGTTGCGCGGTGCTGCTGCAGTCCGTCGGCAAGGACGGCATGCCCGGCCCGATCCTCGGCGCCGCCTTCATCCGCAAGCCGTGATTGCCCCCTTCTCCCCTTTGTTTGGACCGGGGACATCGCGAACAGGTGTGCGAAGACATCGCGAACAGTTTTGCATGCTATCGGGCGAGGGCATTGAGGTCGATGGTTTCTATTTTCTGATGTCTGAACCAGGCGTCGAAGACGCCGTCGGTGGCGGTGGGGCGGAAAGCGACGGACTTTCCGGCGAAGGCCCGGCACAAGCGTATGGTTCGGCCGAGAATGGAGACGAAGCCGTGCTGCTGAACGCGGCGGATGAGATCGTCCTTGGCATATTCGAACGGCTCGACTGTTTCGCGATACTGGCGCGGCGAGGCCTGGTAGCGATCGAGCGGCACGCCGCCGCCCAAGGCATCGTGGGGACGCTGGGCGTTGTAGACGTGGCGCCACTGGTCGAATGCATCCTGAGCCTCGGCGAGATTGGCGAAGGGCGGTCCCTGCAATGCCTCGGCCTTGAGCGAACGATGGAAGCGCTCGTCCTTGCCGAGCGTCTGCGGATGGCAAGGCCTGGAGTGGCTGACGGCGATGCCAATCTCGATCAGCCAGACGGTGAGCAAGGTGAAGTCGTTGCGGCCGCCATCGCCCCAAGGCGGACCATTGTCTGTGGCGATGCGCCACGGCAGGCCATAGCGACGGAAGGCGGCGATCAGCCGGGCTTTTACGGTTTCGGTGGTCTGGTCGGCGCAGGCCGACAGCGCGATCGAGAAGCGCGAATGGTCGTCGAGCACGGTAAGCGGATGCAGCCGGCCGGCGCGCAAGGCAACGTGGCCCTTGAAGTCCATCTGCCACAGGTGGTTGGGGGCGGCATGCTCGAAGCGAATGAAAGGCTGGGCTCCGCCGCCCAAAGCCCCCAGCTCGATACCGTTGCGGCGCAGGATGCCGGTGACCGTCGAGGCCGCCGGCGTGCCGATGCCTTCGCGGGCAAGCACCCGCGCGATCTTGCGCCCACCCCAGGCTGGATGCGCCACACGCACCGAAACGGCTGCCGCCTCCACCTCCGGCGCGCTGCGTGCCGGGCTCGACAGTGGTCGCCGAGACTGCTCCGCCAGGCCGGCCGCCCCTTCCATCCGATAGCGCGAAAGCAACTTGTGGCCACAGGTCCGGCCAATGCCGAAGCGCCGGCACAACGCGCTCACATTGGCGCCAGGCGCCAGCGCCAATCTCACGAACTCTTCTTTCTGGCTCATCACGCTTCTGGCCTCGAATGGCATCCCGAACCCCCTCGCGCAAAACGCGCAAAACTGTTCGCGATGTCTTCGCACACCTGTTCGCGATGTCCCCGGTCCAAACACCCTTGTGGGAGAAGGTGTCGCCGAAGGCGACGGATGAGGGGTGTTCCAGCGGAGTGAGACGTCGGCGTTCCCTGGAGCACCCCTCATCCGTCTCGGCGCTGCGCGCCGATCCACCTTCTCCCACAAGGGGAGAAGGGGGCGCTCCAGCCATTAAAAAACCGGCGTCAGCTTGCTTCTGACGCCGGTCATTCAGGTTTTGGGATCGTCGCACCTGATTTTTCCAAGGAAAAACCGAGGTTGGTTCGATCCGACGCTGACCCGTGGGCGGGGGGCTTGGGGTTTACGAGCCGGTGCCGGACCGAACCGTCTCAGGCAACGCCGGTAAACTCGTTGGACATTGGGGCATGAGCGCGGATAATTTGTGGCGACAATGTGGCGAAGCATCACCAATGACAACACACGTTTCGCAAACGTGACTGGACCTTTCGGAAACCGCGCGACGCTCCGCGTGCTTCGCCGGCCCTTGCAATTCGACCGCGAAAGCGCGAACCTTGGCTGGCGCACGATTCAATCGAAGGATTGACGCATGACCGATCACAGCAGCGGGATGGAGGATGGGGAAGCATCCGGAATATTGATCCCGCTACACGAGGCGCGGCGCGAACGCCTCGATCAGCCGGTACGCTTTGACCGGCGCGAACTCGACCAGATCCTGAGGCTCTATGGACGCATGGTGGCGGCCAACGAATGGCGCGACTATGCGATCGATCATCTCTCTGATCGCGCTGTGTTTTCGGTCTTCCGCCGCGCCAGCGAGGTGCCGCTGTTCCAGATCGTCAAGGACCCGAAGCTGGCGCGCCGGCAAGGCGCCTTCGCCGTCATCGCCGCCGGCGGACGCATCCTGAAGCGCGGCCAGGAACTCGGCCGCGTGCTCGGCGTGTTCGATCCCAAGCTGAAACTGGTGCAGGCCTGAGTTGGGAATTGAAGAACTGGAATTGAGGAACTGAAGAACTGAAGAACTGAAGAATTGAAGAACTGAGGAATGACGAGTTGAAGAATAAGGCGCTTGGCGCGCCCGGTGTAACCGTCGCCTTCTTTTGTTCTTCAGTTCCTCAATTCCTCAATTCTTCAGTTCCCCTTGAGCCCCTCCCGGAATTTCCGCTCGGGCAGCGCCTCCGGATCCGGAGGCAGCTCTGCGCCGCCATTGAGCGGCAGTTGCATGAACACCGTGTCCAGCCAGCGCCCGTGCTTGTAGCCCGACCCTTCCAGGCGCCCGGAATGACGGAAGCCAAGCTTCTCATGCAGCCGCACGGAAGCGCTGTCGGCATGGCCGTCGCCGATCACCGCGATGATCTGGCGAAAGCCGGCCAGGCGAGCCGCCTCGATCAGCGCCTGCATCAGCAGGAAGCCGACACCCTGCCCCTTGGCCTCGGGCGCGACATAGACCGAGTCCTCGACGACAAAGCGATAGGCGGGCCGCGGCCGGAACGGTCCGGCATAGGCATAGCCGAGCACCGAGCCATCCTTCTCCGCCGCGAGATAGGGAAAGCTGCCCGCCGCTAAGCTGTCGAATCGATTGCCCATTTCGGCGCGGCTGGGCGGCTCCAGTTCGTAGCTCGCCGTGCCGTGAGAGACCGCGTCGGCATAGATTTCGGTGATTCGGTCGAGGTCTGCCGCGGTCGCGGCTCTGATTGAAATACTGCTCATAATTTGTGCAAATCACTTTCCTGCCTCGATAACAGCAGAGGAACACACAAAAGGAAAGGGCGGCCGTTGGGCCGCCCTTTCCGAAGTCTATGGTCCAGCCGGACCGTGAGCCCGTCTTAGCGGCGGTCGCCCATGAACTGCAGCAGGAACATGAACAGGTTGATGAAGTCGAGATAGAGCTGCAGGGCGCCCATGATCGCCTTGCGGCCGGCAACGTCCGCGACATCACCCTCGAAATACATCTCCTTGATCTTCTGCGTGTCGTAGGCGGTCAGGCCCGCGAACACCAGCACGCCGATCGCCGAGATGGCGAAGGCAAGCGCCGAAGACGCCAGGAAGATGTTGATGACCATGGCGATCAGCAGGCCGATCACGCCCATGATCAGGAACGAGCCGACGGGCGTCAGGTCGCGCCTGGTCGTGTAACCATAGAGCGACAGGGCGCCGAAGGCTGCGGCCGTGGCGAAGAAGGTCTGGGTGATGCTGGTGCCGGTGTAGACGAGGAAGATCGTCGACAGCGACAGGCCGACAAGGCCGGCATAGACCCAGAACGTGGTCTGCGCCGCCGCCACGCTCATCGACTGGATCCTGAACGACAGGAACATCACGGCAGCCAGAGGCGCCAGGATGACGACCCAGCGGAACGCACTTGCGTAGATGAGCTGGCCGAAGGCGGTCAGTTGGCCATCGCCCGTGACGGCGAGCTGGAACGCGCCCCAGGCGGCAAGGCCGGTGATGAGCAGGCCAAGCCCCATCAGGTTGTAGACTTTGATCATATAGGCCCTGAGGCCCTGATCGATATCGACGCGCGCGCCGGGGGCGGCGGACGTCTGGTAGTTGCGAATGGGATCAGCCATTGAAAATCCTCTGTTGCTTCTGCCCCGTCCGGTGACAGGTCCCCTGGAATGACCACTTTGGAAGTGACCCCTTTGGACCAGGCGCCGCTGGCAGGGGCTCCAGCATGCCTGCGCAAAATATGATGGTTCTTGACGTCAAGAACAAGACGGTAACCGCGTGCAACGCCGCGTGAGAAGGCAAAAGGCCGGTTTCCGGCCCTTCCGCGCGGCATTGTTACGAAGATTTAACGCGAGGGTCGATCTTCAGGGCGCGGTATCAGAGGTTGCGCAACACCGGCGCCGCCTTGTGGCCGAGCACCCGCCAGGTGCCGGCGAGGCCGATGCCGACGGTGACCGCCAGCGAGACGAGGATCGTCGCCACCGCCACTTGCGGCATGAAGTGCGACGGCAGCGTCATGATATGCGCGACGACGAACCATGCCGCGACGCCGCCGGCGGCCAGCGCGAACAGCGCCGTCGCAAGGCCGATCAGCATATATTCCAGCGAGAAGGCGGCGATCAGCGTTTTCCGCGTTGCGCCGAGCGTCTTCAGCACCACGGCGTCGTGGATGCGCGCCCGGTTGCCGGCGGCCAAAGCGCCGGAGAGCACCAGCACCGAGGCGATCAGCGCCACGCCGGCGGCGGCGCGGATCGCCGTGCCCAACTGCGCGACCAGCCGGTTGACGATGTCGAGCGCGTCCTTGACCCGGACCGTCGTCACCGCCGGAAAGGCGCGGGTGACCGCGTTGAGCAGCCGGGCATCGTCGGCCGTGGCGGCACCTTTGTCGGTCAGCGTCGCCAGCCAGCCATGCGGCGCGCCGGCGAACGTGTTGGGCGAGAACACCATGACGAAATTGATGCCCATGGTTTCCCACTCGACCTGGCGGAAACTGGCGATCTTCGCCGTCACGTTGCGGCCGAGCACATTGACGGTGACCGTGTCGCCGAGCTTCAGCCCGATCGCCTTGCCTTCCTCCGCGGAGAACGACACCAGCGGCTCGCCGGAATAGTTCTGCGGCCACCACGCGCCTTCAGTCAGCGTGGCGTTTTCCGGCTGCTTGGCGTCATAGGTCAGCCCTCGGTCGCCGCGCAGCACCCAGGCGCCTTCCGCCGGGATCGTCACCTTGTCGACGTCGATGCCGTTGAGCGCCATGATCCGGCCGCGCAGCATCGGAACCTTGACCAGCGTCCCATGCGGCGCCTCCTTTCCGACCAGGGCGGCGAAGGCATCGACATCGCCGCCCTGGATGTCGACGAAGAAGAAGTTGGGCGCCCGCTCCGGCAGGCTGCCTGAGATCTGCCGTCTGAGATTCCCGTCGATCAGCGCCAGCGTCACCAGCAGCGTCAGGCCGAGCCCGAGCGACAGCACGACCGACGGCGTCAGCGCGCCGGGACGGTGGATGTTGCCAAGCGCGAGCCGAAGCGACACGAACCGCACGCGGGGGCTCCGGCTGGCTACCCATTGCACCAGCGCCGCCACCAGCCGCAGCACCAGGAAAGCGAAGACCGTGGCGCCGACGAAGATCGAGGCGATGCGACGATCGTCGGCCGAAAGGATGGCCAAAGCCGCCAGCGCGAGCACGATCGCGAGTGCGGCGCCCGCATAAGGCAGACGTGGCAGGCCGCGGCTTTCAAAGCCCATCTCGCGAAACAGCGCTGTCGCCGGCACGTCGCGCGCTCGCCCGAGCGGCAGGAGCGCGAAGGCCAGCGTCACCAGCAGGCCGAACAGCGCCGCGAGCGCGAGCGCGCTCGCGTAGAACCCGCCTTCCGCGGGCACCGGAATGACCGATTGCAAAAGAGTGCTCGCCACGAACGGCATCGCGGCGCCCAGGATCAGGCCGAGCACGATGCCGAGGCCGGCAATCAAGAGGATCTGCACGAGATAGACAGTGAAGACGAAACCGCCGGAGGCGCCGAGGCTTTTGAAGGTGGCGATGACGCCGCGCTTGCCGTCGAGATAGGCGCGCACCGCATTCGCCACGCCGACGCCGCCGACCACCAGCGCGGTCAGCCCGACCAGGGTCAGGAACTGCGAGAAGCGCTCGATGTTGGACGAGAGCGCGGGTGCGGCGTTGCTGCGAGTGCGGATCGACCAGCCGGCCTGCGGAAATTCCTTTGCCGCCTCGGCCTGGATTTCCTTGATCCGCGCCTCTGACGCGCCGTCGGGCAGCCGCACCTTGTAGGCGTTCTCGACCAGGCTGCCGGGCTGAACCAGTCCGGACGCGGCAAGCCCTTCGCTCGAGATCATCAGCCGCGGCGCGAAGCCAAAGCCGTCCGAGATCGCGTCAGGCTCGTTGACCAGCCTGGCCCTCAGCTCGAAAGTGGCGCTGCCAAGCTTCAGCCGGTCGCCGATATGGAGATTGAGGCGATCGAACAACAGATCGGGGGCGGCGGCGCCGAAGATGCCGGACCTCTCGCCGAACAGCTCTTTTCTCGGCAGCGGCGGGTCTGTCTCCAGTGTGCCGTAAAGCGGATAGCCGTCATCGACCGCCTTGGCCTCGACCAGCGCCTGGTCCGAGCCGTCCTCGAGCCGCGCCATCGAGCGCATGCCCGAATTCAGGGACACCGTGCCCAGACTGTCGAGGAAGCCGAGCTCGGCATTGGAAGCGCTGCGCTGGTTGATCTGGAAGCGCAGATCGCCGCCGAGCAGCGTCTGGCCCTGATTGGCGACGCCGGCGGTGATCGCCTGCGCCACCGAATTGACCCCGCCGATCGCCGCGACGCCGAGCGCGATGCAGGCGAGGAAGATCATGAAGCCGGACAGGCCGCCGCGCATCTCGCGCAGCGAGAAGCGGACGGCGAGCTTCAATGTGCGCGGCATCAAGCCGGCACCTTCACGGACCTTGGCGCATCCTCGATCCGGCCGGAGCGCATCGACACCTGGCGCGCGCAGCGGGCCGCGAGCGCCGGATCATGCGTGACCAGCACCAGCGTCATGGCGCGCTCGGCGGCCTTGGCGAAGAGAAGGTCGGCGATCTGCTTTCCCGTCGCCTGGTCGAGATTGCCGGTCGGCTCGTCGGCAATGAGGATGCGCGGCGAGGGCGCCAGCGCCCTGGCGATCGCGACGCGCTGCTGCTCGCCCCCGGACAGCTCGCCAGGGTAGTGCGTCACACGGTCGCTCAGGCTCACCGCCGCCAGCTCCCGCGCCGCCACGCCGAACGGATCGGCATGGCCGGCAAGCTCCAACGGCACCGCGACGTTTTCGAGCGCCGTCATGTTGGGGATGAGATGGAAGGACTGGAAGACAATGCCCACGTTTCGCCCCCGAAACGATGCAATCTGGTCCTCGCTTTTGCCGTTGAGCAATTCGCCGGCGATTCGCACCGTACCCTGGTCGACCCTTTCCAATCCGGCCAGGACCATCAGCAGGGTGGACTTGCCGGAGCCCGAGGGGCCGACGATGCCGGTGGCCTCGCCCGCCGCCACATCCAGGCTGACGCCTTTCAGCACGTGGACGGAGGAAGCGCCCTCGCCGAGCGTCAGCGAGACATCCCTCAGTGCGATGACGGCTTCTGTCACAATGAAAGCGTCCTATATGGTGGAAAGGGGGACGACTTCCCCGCGAATGTTCCGGTCATATGGGGCTCGCCGCATGGCTTTCAAACAGACATTTGCCGCAGCCCTCGTCCTTTTCGTTGCGGTTTGCGGCGCCATTTCGTCCGCGCATGCCGGCACGTTCACGATCGTCGGCTTCGGCGACAGCCTGACGGCGGGATTCGGCTTGGGCCCGGGGGCAGGTTTCACCGACAGGCTGCAGGCGGCGCTGAAGGCGAAGGGCCTGGACGTCACCGTCGCCAATGCCGGCGTCTCCGGCGACACCACCAGCGGCGGACTGGCACGGCTCGACTGGTCGGTGCCGGACGGCACCAGGCTCGTCATCCTCGAGCTCGGCGCCAACGACATGCTGCGCGGCGTTTCGCCCGACCTTGCCGAAAAGAACCTCGACGCGATGCTGGCCAAGCTCAAGCAGCGCAACATCCCGGTGCTTCTGGCCGGCATGCGGGCCGCGCCAAATCTCGGCGCCGAATACCAGAAAGCCTTCGACGCCATCTATGCGAAGCTTACCGCGAAATACGACGTGCCGCTCTATCCGTTCTTCCTCGACGGCGTCGCCGGCCATCCCGACCTGCAGCTAGACGACGGCCTGCATCCCAACCCCAGGGGCGTCGATGTGATCGTCGAGCGCATTCTGCCCGCCGTCGAAAAGGCGATCGCCGCCAATGGCGGGGCGTCGTGAGGCTGGAATGCCACGGTTTCCGTTGGGGAAACTTTGTGGACAACAAACCGCTTGCCCCGCGCGGATATCGATGATTCGCTAGGGGTGAGAGTTTCGATTCGAGGACAGGAGGCTTTTCATGCCACGTCTTTTCACCGCCCTCGAAATTCCGCGTGACGCTGCTCTTTCGCTGTCCCTGCTCCGGGGCGGCCTGCCCGGAGCCCGCTGGATCGATGTCGAAAACTATCACCTGACGCTGCGCTTCATCGGCGATGTCGAGGGCCATGTCGCCGACGAGATCGCCAACGCACTCGACCGGGTCAACCGCCCCTCGTTCCCCCTGACGCTTTCGGGTGTCGGTGCTTTCGGGGGAAAAAAGCCGCATGCTGTGTGGGCCGGCGTGTCCGTATCGCAGGACCTGGTGGCGCTGCAGGGCGAGATCGACCGCATCTGCCAGCGGCTCGGCCTGCCCGCCGATCCGCGCAAGTTCACGCCGCATGTGACGCTTGCGCGCCTGCGCAATGCGAGCCCGCTCGACGTCGCGCAATATCTTTCGGCGCGCGGCAATTTTTCCGCGCTGCCCTTCCGCGTCGGCCGCTTCGTCCTGATGTCGTCGCGCGATTCGGTCGGCGGCGGCCCTTACATCGTCGAGGAAGCCTGGCCGTTGGTCGGCGCCGACGCGCGCGCGTCCAGCCGCTTCGCCAGCGCTTCCGACGCCTCGCGGATCATGCGGTAGACCGAAGCGAACTCTTCCGGTCCGTCATAATAGGGATCCGGCACGTCTCGTCCGCTTCCGGTCGCAAAGTCCAGATAGAGATGGACGCGGTCGCGCGCGGCCTGCGGTGCCAGCGCCTTGAGGTCGTGCACATTCGACCGGTCCATGCCGAGGATCAGGTCGAATCGCGAAAAATCCTCTGGTGCTATCTTGCGGGCCCTTTGCCCGGAAATGTCGATCCCGTGGCGAATGGCGACCGCGATCGAGCGCGGATCCGGGGCCGAGCCGACCTCCCAGCCGCTGGTCGCGGCCGAATCGAGCACGATGTCGTGACCCACTCCGCGCTCCGCCAGGACGGCGCGCAAGATGCCTTCGGCCAAAGGCGACCGGCAGATGTTGCCGAGGCAGACGAACAGAACGGAATTTATGGGCTTTGCGCTCATCGATCCGGCGCTATGGTGCGGGTCATTTTTCCCGAATAGCACAGGAAATCGACATGACCAGAGAGAAACTCAGCAAGGAAGCGATCACCGCCGCTTTGGCGGAACTCGAAGGCTGGTCGCTGGCCGCCGACGGCGCCTCCATCAAGCGCAGCTTCAGCTTCAAGAACTTTTCCGAGGCCTTCGCCTTCATGACCCGCGTGGCTTTGGCCGCCGAAAAGATGGACCATCACCCCGACTGGTCAAACGTCTACAAGACCGTCGACGTGACATTGAACACGCACGATGCCGGCGGCGTGACCGCGCTCGATATCGAATTGGCGAAGCGGATGAACCGCTACTTCGGTTAGAGGCGGCCTGCCGGACGGAGTGCGATTTCCGGGCCAACAGCCACCCGAACTCTTGCAGCGAGGCAGCGCTTTCACCACATCTCCCGCGGCGGGCCGACGTGCAAGGACACGCGCGGCCAAGGAGAGACTGATGGCGCAGGAATCCGGTTTTGATTTCTTCGGCTTTGGCGACAAGCTCGCCGGCGAAGGCGAGGTGCGCGAGAAATTCTGGCGCACCGCCAAGAAGGCTGCCCGGCAGATCCCGTTCATGGACGAGGTGGTCGCCGCCTATTATTGCGCCATGGACAAGGATACGCCGCTGCGCGCCAAGGGCATCCTCATCGCCGCGCTCGGCTATTTCGTCCTGCCGGTGGATTTCATTCCCGACGTCGTTTTCGGTCTCGGCTTCACCGACGACCTTGCCGTGCTGACCGCCGCGATCACCGCTGTCAGCGCCCATATCACGCCGGCGCACCGGCAGGCCGCCAGGGACGCACTGGCTGACAAGCGTTGACCCTGGCCGACATTTTGGCACAACGACACCGCGAAACCGCCCGCGCGAAAAGACAAACTCTTGCCGCTTTCGTGGCCTCCAAGTTCGCGCCGGGACATCGTGATCGCCGCATTTCCAGCGGTGGCGCGAATGGTGGCGGTTTCCTGGGGTGAGTTCCTTTTCTTGAGGACAATTCACCGTTTGGTAACCCTGATTAAATCAAAATGAAGCGACGGCAGGACGCCAGGCGGCCCGCCTCCGCACCAGTTGGAATACGGGAAGAACGATGCGCGGATTGATTGCTACGGTTTCGAGCCTGGTCCTGGCGGCCGCTTTTGCGGGGCCGGCGCTGGCTCAGCAGGCGACCAAGATCGGCCAGCACAACGCCTGGGGCACCTACAGCTACCAGTCGGCGGGCGGCAAAGTCTGCTACGTGCTGACGGTTCCGACCGACAAGCAGCCGCCGTCGCTCGATCACGGCGACATGTTCTTCTTCGTCAGCCAGCGCCCGGGTCAGCAGGTCTCCTACGAGCCGCAATTCATCGCCGGCTACAATTTCCAGGAAGGCTCCAAGGCCACCGTCACCATCGACAAGAAGACCTTCTCGATGTTCACCCGCGGCAAGTCGGCCTGGGTCGAGAACGCGGCAGAGGAACCGGTCCTGATCGCCGCCATGAAGACCGGCACCGACATGAAGGTGCAGGCGAAGTCCGGCCGCGGCAACCCCACTTCTTACGTCTTTTCGCTGAAGGGCATTTCGGCGGCGCTGTCCTCGATCGCCAAGTGTAAATAGCGAAAAGCCAATCTGACGATTAGGCCGGGCCTCCAAGCCCGGCCTTTTGCTTTCATCCCACCGGCTTGCCGCCGTTTCGCTCACATCGCCATTTTTTCACATTCGGCCTGGGCCTTCTTGGTCGACGTGTCGATCACGTAGGCTTTGCCCTTGGCGTCGGTGATCATCATCATGCAATGCTTGAGTGGCTTCGCCGTCTTCATCATTTCGGCGCCCATCTTCGCGTCAGGCGTCATGGTGCCCATATGCCCGTCGGGCATGATCGCCGTCACTTGCCCGCCCTTCATCATGGTCATCGTTCCCATCGCGTCCTCGGCAAGCGCCGGCGAGACGGACAGGCCGACAAGGCCGGCAATCGCTACAAGCTTGATCGAATGCATTCTGCTCACTCCCGTTTTGCGGGGGGCACAATTGCCCCTTTCAGGGTTCGCTGCGGGTTGGCGAAGCGTTACACCAACACGACTATGTGATCGGGCTGAGGACGGCGCGCAGGTCAGCGGTCACCGCCGAAGAGCGGATACTCAAGAGTAACGTCGTTGCCGATCGGCGCCTCTCCCTTCTCCCCTTGTGGGAGAAGGAAAGCCCGGCCCCATGACTCCGCCTGCAACCTGTGCTATGCGCCTCGCTTCATTTCGGGCACGATGCTGAAATCGGCCGCAAACCGCTTATATTGGCGCAACCATGACCCTTTCATTCGATCTGACCGCCGAAGGCGCACGCGACGCCTTGCGCGCCCGCACCCCGGCGGCCGAAAAGCCGTCGCTGATCGGCCTGACCCGCGCCGAGCTTGGCGCCGCCCTCGTCGCGGCCGGCATCGTCCCTGAGCGCCAGGCCAGGATGCGCGCGCAGCAGCTCTGGCACTGGATGTATGTGCGCGGCGTCTCCGACTTCGCCCATATGTTCAACATCTCCAAGGAATTGCGCGCCGAGCTCGACAAGCATTTCACCGTCGCGCGGCCCGAGATCGTCGAGGAGCAGATCTCCGCCGACGGCACGCGCAAATGGCTGTTCCGCTTTCCGCCGCGCGGCGCCGGCAGGCCGGTCGAGATCGAGACCGTCTACATTCCCGAGGAAGGCCGCGGCACGCTCTGCATCTCCTCGCAGGTCGGCTGCACGCTGACCTGCTCCTTCTGCCACACCGGCACGCAGAAGCTGGTGCGCAATCTGACGACAGAAGAAATCCTGGCGCAGTTGCTCACCGCGCGCGACCGGCTCGGCGATTTCCCCGACCGCGACACGCCGGACGGCGCCATCGTGCCGGCCGAGGGCAGAAAGGTCTCCAACATCGTCATGATGGGCATGGGCGAGCCGCTCTACAATTTCGAGGCGGTGAAGAAGGCGCTGCTGATCGCTTCCGACGGCGACGGGCTGTCCCTGTCCAAGCGCCGCATCACGCTGTCGACCTCCGGCGTCGTGCCGGAGATCGCCCGCACCGGCGAGGAGATAGGCGTCATGCTGGCGATCTCGCTGCACGCCACCAATGACGATCTGCGCGACCTTCTGGTGCCGATCAACAAGAAGTTCCCGCTGAAGGAGCTGATCGCCGCCTGCCGCGCCTATCCCGGTCTCTCCAATGCCAAGCGCATCACCTTCGAATATGTGATGCTGAAAGACGTCAACGATTCCCTCGAAGACGCCAAGGCGCTGGTGAAGCTGCTCAAGGGCATTCCGGCCAAGATCAATTTGATCCCGTTCAACCCCTGGCCCGGCACCAACTACCAGTGCTCGGACTGGGAGACGATCGAGAAGTTCGCCGACTACATCAACAATGCCGGCTATGCCTCGCCGATCCGCACGCCGCGCGGCCGCGACATCCTCGCCGCCTGCGGCCAGTTGAAGTCGGAATCGGAGCGCATGCGCAAGGTCGACCGGCTGGCGCTCGAGGCAATGATGATTGCGGGGCACGGCGAGGCGTGAGGCGTATCATCGCCTATCTCGTCCGCTTCGCCGTCATCCTGATCGGCTATGCGGTCGCCTCGCTGGCGGCCAGCGCCTTCCTCAATCTGCTCTTCCTCGGCTATTTCGCCTATGCGCCGGAGCCCGGGCATTCGACGATCGCACCCGCGCTTTATTTTTCGGTGCCTTTCGTGGCGCTGTTCGTCGCCTATTTCGGCTTCATGCCGGCGGCGATCGTCATCCTGATCGCCGAAGTGCTCGGCCGTCGCGACTGGCTGTTCTACGCGCTGGGCGGCGCCGTCATCGCCGTCGTCTTCCTCGGCTTCGCGCACAATATCGGCGATGCCGACTTCGATGTCACCGACAACAATGTCAGGCTCGCGCTGGTCGGCAGCGGCATGGTCGGCGGCATCTTCTACTGGCTCTCCGCCGGCCGCTGGGCCGGCAGCTGGCGCCGCGAGCCGTTGCTCGATCCGGAAGCCTGAGATCGGCGCAGGCTTACTTTGCCTGCGCCGTCAGGATCTTGAGCGCGAAGGCCGAGAACACGCCGCCGAACAGATAGTCGACCACGCGCGTGACGCGGGGGCTCGCCTTCATCGCCGCCGCGAATTTCTCCGCCGCCAGCACCATCGGCGCCGTCACCGGAATCGCCAGCACGACGAACATCACGCCGAGGAAGAACAGTTTTCCCGGCGCGTTCGGGTCATGCGCGGAGACGAATTGCGGCAGGAAGGTCATGAAGAACAGGATGATCTTCGGGTTGAGCAGGTTGACGCCGAGCCCGGCCGCCCAACTGCGGAACAGCGAGATCCGCGGCCCCTCCTTCTTCTCCGGCGAAAAGGCCGAGCCCTTCGTCACCGCCTGCCAGGCCAGGAAGACGAGATAGCCGGCGCCAAAGATCTTCAGCGCGAAAAAGGCCATCGGCGAAGCCACGATCAGCGCCGAGACGCCGACCACCACCAGCGTGGTATGGATCAGCGTGCCGCACAGCGCGCCGGTCATCGAGGCGAAGCCTGTGGCGCGGCCCTGGCTCAGCGTCCGCGACACGAACAGCGTCATGTCCGGTCCGGGCGTGATCGCCAGGATGACGGTCGCGATGGCGAACTGGATCAGCGTCGTGGTGTCGGGAATGAAGGACATGGCTCGCCCCTGCGGGATGGATCGCAGACCCTATAGCGCAGCCATGTCCGTTTCGCCAGCAACTGCCGGCGTGGCGGCGGCACAATCTCCCCCCTTGAGGGGGAGATGTCGCCAAAGGCGACAGAGGGGGTCGCCGCGCGTGAAGCGCCGGCATTTTTCCGCGACGAAAACAGCGCCGGCGATCTATGTGAGACGACCCCCTCTGGCCGCTTCGCGGCCATCTCCCCCTCAAGGGGGGAGATCACGTGCTGCGATTGCCTCGCCCTGCGCCCCTTCGTCTCTTGCATGAGCCGGAAACGCCGTGATACTCGCCCCCGAAAGCTTTTTACCCGCGGAACCGCCAACAATGTCCAAGACCAAAGACGTCAAGAAAGTCGTGCTCGCCTATTCCGGCGGCCTCGACACCTCCATCATCCTGAAATGGCTGCAGACCGAGCTCGGGGCCGAAGTCGTCACCTTCACTGCCGATCTCGGCCAGGGCGGCGAGCTGGAGCCGGCGCGCCGCAAGGCCGAGATGATGGGCATCAAGGATATCCGCATCGTCGACGTGCGCGAGGAATTCGTTTCCGACTTCGTCTTCCCGATGTTCCGCGCCAATGCAGTTTACGAAGGCACCTATCTGCTCGGCACCTCGATCGCCCGGCCGCTGATTTCCAAGCATCTGGTCGAGATCGCCAGGGAGACCGGCGCCGACGCAATTGCGCACGGTGCTACCGGCAAGGGCAACGACCAGGTCCGCTTCGAGCTCTCCGCCTATGCGCTGAACCCCGACATCAAGGTCATCGCGCCGTGGCGCGACTGGTCGTTCAAGTCGCGCACCGACCTGATCAACTTCGCCGAGCAGCACCAGATCCCGGTGCCGAAGGACAAGCGCGGCGACGCGCCGTTTTCGGTCGACGCCAACCTTCTGCACTCGTCCTCCGAGGGCAAGGTGCTGGAGGATCCGTGGAGCGAGCCGCCGGAATTCGTCCACCAGCGCACCGTCTCGCCGATGGACGCGCCGGACGCCGTCACCGAAATCGAGATCGAGTTCCTCAAGGGCGATCCGATCGCGCTCAACGGCAAGAAGCTGTCGCCGGCCACCATGCTGGCGGCGCTCAACGACCTCGGCCGCGACAACGGCATCGGCCGCCTCGACCTTGTCGAGAACCGCTTCGTCGGCATGAAGTCGCGCGGCGTCTATGAAACCCCCGGCGGCACCATCCTGATCGCCGCCCACCGCGCGATCGAATCGATCACGCTCGACCGTGGCGCGGCGCATCTCAAGGACGAGTTCATGCCGCGCTACGCCGAGCTCATCTACAACGGCTTCTGGTTCTCGCCCGAGCGCGTCATGCTGCAGGCGATGATCGACAAGAGCCAGGAGGATGTCGAAGGCTCGGTGCGGCTGAAGCTTTACAAGGGCAATGTCATCGTCACCGGCCGCAAGTCGAAGAAGACGCTCTATTCCGACGCGCTGGTCACCTTCGAGGACGACCGCGGCGCCTACGACCAGAAGGACGCCGCCGGCTTCATCCGCCTCAACGCGCTCCGGCTGCGCACGCTTGCGGCAAGGAATCGCCGGTGAGGCTGGTAATCTCCCCCCTCGAGGGGAGATGGCCGGCAGGCCAGAGGGGGTCGCCTCGCACAGAACACCAACGCTTTTCGCGCGATGAGAGACGACGCTGGCGCCCCACGCGCGGCGACCCCCTCTGTCGCCTTCGGCGACATCTCCCCCTCAAGGGGGGAGATTACCGCTTTCCCGGCTTTCGCTAACTTCCTGTGTAATAAACAAAAACCCGGCGTTTCCGCCGGGTTTTTGTTGCTTGGTCGCTGCCCGTGTCAGTCGGCGTCGATCGCCTCGGCGATGCGGGCGATGGCCTGCTGGTAGACGCTTGCCGAATTCCAGCCGGCGATGGCGCCCATATTCGCCTCATAGCTCGCGCCGGCGTGCCAGCCGTGACCTTTGAGGAAATTGGCGGTGGAAGCGAGCGCGGTATTTCTGTCGCGCAGGTTCCCGCTGCCGACGCCATACTTCAGGACATTTCCGGGAAGGAACTGCGTGTGGCCGATCTCGCCATGCATGGCGCCGACCGACGAGGCGCTCAACGCGCCGCGATCGACCAGCTTGAGCGCCGCAATGGCATGCGGGGTAAAGTAATCCGGGCGGCGGCAATCATAGGCCAGCGTCAAAATGGCCGAGACCGTGTTCTGGTTGCCCATCGAGGCGCCGAAGCCGGTTTCCATGCCCCAGATGGCGAGCAGCACGCCCGGCGGCACGCCGTAGTTCTGTTCGATCTTGTCGAACATCGCCGCGTTCTGCTTCTTCAGCGCACGGCCCCTGGAAATGATCGCGGCCCCGCCCCGGCGCTTCATGAACGCTTCCACCGAACCGCTGAACGCCTTGTGGATGGCGCGGTCGGCAGCGATCGTCCTGGTTGCATAAGTCGCGCCAGCCAGCGCGGACAGGCCCCGCTGACCCACGCCCTCAGCCTGCGCTTCGGCGGCGAACTGCTGCTTCCAAGCATCGAAGCCAGCGCCGTTCTTGCCGCAACTGGCCGCCGCCTGCGCGCCCGTCGCCAGTCCAAGTGCCGCCACAGCCGCGGCCACGAAAATCCTTCCCTTGGCAAAAAATGCCATATCGTTCTCCTGGTTGCCTGAATCACGTCCCGGTTGCAAATCTGCCAGTGAAACGCCCGATTGTCACCGCCCACACGGGCTGCGTGCCGCTCGCTGCTGGCGATTGCCGGGGAATTTGCCTACGATCAAGCATTTATTATGGCGGGGTGGCTTTATGGAAGACGTTGATGTCGTGATCATTGGCGCCGGTTCCGCGGACCTTGCGACGAAATAGGATCGGAACGCCGGGCGCCGCACGGCGTTTGCACGAGGCCCGCCCTTGTCCCCATGGGTTGATAGCAGATGAAGCTGTTCGACTGCCCGCATTGCGGCCACCGCCTTTATTTCGAGAACGCCCAATGCCTGAACTGTTCCAGCCTCGTGCTTTATGACCCCGCGCGGGCGCATTTCGTGCTTTCCGACGAGGCCGTTCCATGCGGCAATGCCGACGAATGCGCCTGCAACTGGCAGGCCGAGCCGGACCACGGCTTCTGCCGCGCCTGCGCACTGAACCAGACGATCCCGGACCTGTCGGTGGACGGCAACCGCCAGCGCTGGATCCGCGTCGAGGCGGCGAAGAAACGCGCCGTCTATTCGCTGCTCGCCTTCGGGCTGCCGGTCACGCCCAAGACCGGCCTCGAGGACGAAGCCGGGCTCGCCTTCGATTTCCTTGCCGATCCGATCGGCGGCGGGCCGGGCGGCGAACGCATCCTCACCGGCCACGACAACGGCCTGATCACTCTCAATGTCGCCGAAGCCGATTCCGCCGAGCGGGAACGCAGGCGCGTCGAGATGGGGGAGAATTACCGCACCTTGCTCGGCCATTTCCGCCACGAGCTCGGCCATTATTACTGGGACCGGCTGATCCGCGACGATCCCGGGCGGCTCTCGGCCTTCCGCGCCCTCTTCGGCGACGAGCAGGCCGACTACGAGCAGGCGCTGAAGGCCTACTACGCCAACGGCTCGCCGGCAGACTGGGAGCAGCGGCACATCTCGGCCTACGCGACGTCCCATCCATGGGAGGACTGGGCGGAAACCTGGGCCCATTATCTGCATATCACCGACACGCTGGAGATGGTGCATGCGCTGAATTTCCCGCTCGGCCGGCTGGAGACGGTGGAGGCCGGCGCCCTGCCCCACGGTGACACGGGTGGAAAGCTTCAGGCGGCTCCGGCCGAGCCAACCCCACCGCCCGAGCCCTTCGAGAAGGTACTGGCCCGCTGGCTGGTGCTGTCGGAGGCCTCCAATTCGATCAACCGCTGCATGGGGCTGCCCGATCTCTATCCTTTCGTCATTTCGGACGTGACTGCGCAAAAACTGGCCTTCGTCCATGCGCTTTTGACCGGGCTGCCGAAAGAAGGTGGAACAATTCGTGAGCCGGCGACGGCATTTTAGCCGGAACGCATGAGGCCTGGTTTCGTTTTCGAGCCCGAGGGAGCGTTGAAAACGGAGAGAAACCATGAAACTCGTATTGTTTCCGGCGCTTGCCGGCGCGCTGCTCGCCATGTCGGGCGCGGCCCTTGCCGACACGCCGGTCTCGGCCGTGGCCGATTTGAATGTCCGCGCCGGCCCGGGCCCGCAATATCCTGTGATCGGCGTGCTCGCGGCCGGCCAGTCGGCAACGCTCACCGGCTGCATCGCGAACAGCAAATGGTGCACCATCGCCGAAGCTGGCGGCAATGGCTGGGTCTATTCCGACTATGTGACGGGTGATTTCGGCGGCAGCCGCGTGGTGCTCACGCGCCGGCCGGCCGATGCCGGCATCGCCGTGGTGTCACCGCCGGCCGACGACGTCTATTCGCAGGACGACTATACCGGCGGCATCGTTTCGGGCGATGCGGATGCGATCGAGCCGATCGCCAGGCCGCCGGCCGAGGTGGGCACCTACGTCGCCACGCATCGGGTCGACCCGGTCTATCTCGAAGGCGAAGTGGTGACGGGCGCCACGCTGCCCGACACGGTCGAGTTGCGCGAGATCCCCGACTACAACTACCGCTACGTCTATGTGAACAACCAGCCGGCGCTGGTCGATCCGGGCACGCGACGCATCGTCTATGTGATGCGCTGATCAGGTGGATTGTGGTGGAAAGCGGCCGCCTGATGAGCGGCCGTTTTTTTAGCGACTCGGAACGGTAACCCTTTCCACTATCCGCAAGGACGATTGCGCCGAAAACGCCAATCCCCTAGATCATGCGACCGGAAGGGTTGGGGCAGGGGACCCGCGTGACCGTCGACAATGCCGCCTTCGAGCGCTACCGCCGCTCGCCGAACCAAAAAACCACTCCGCTCCGGCTTCTGCTGGGAACGGCGATCGTGGTTTTCTTCTGGCTCGCCATGACGTTCGTCGTGCTCGTCGCCGGCACCTACGCCTTCCTCGTTCTGCGTCTTCCCGGTCCGTCGACCGGACAGCCGATCCAGGATTTCCTCGCTTCGCCCATCGGCATTCTTACCGCGCTGGGGTCGTTTGCCGGCATCTGGATCGGTCTCTGGGTGGCGATGCGATTCGTGCATGGCGAGCCGCTCTCGGCGCTGATCGGCGCCAGCCGCCGCATCTCGCGCGGCGGTTTCCTCAAAGGCCTGGTCGCGGTCCTGATCACCTCGCTGTTCTCGGAGGTCCTGCTCTATTGGCTGCAGCCGGAGATCGCGCGCGGATCGATCGCGTTCTCGTCCTGGCTGCTCTTCCTCGTCCCGATCGTGCTGCTTACCTTTCTGCAGACGTCCTCGGAGGAGGCGCTGTTCCGCGGCTATCTGCTGCGCGGCCTCGCCAGCAGATTCGCCAGCCCGCTGATTTGGGCGGCGCTGCCGGGGCTTCTGTTCACCGCGCTGCATTGGAGCTCCGCCTCGACGCTCGCCATCAATGCCTGCGTGCTGGTTTCGATCGCCACCTTCGCGCTGCTTTTGACCCTTTTGGTCTATGTGACCGGCAATCTCAGCGCTGCCTTCGGCGCCCATCTCGGCAACAACCTGACCGGCTTCCTGCTGATCTCGCACCAGGAGAGCTACAACTCCTTCGCCCTGTTCAACGCCAAGCCGCTCGAGGGCCCGGGCTGGACGAATTCGGACGCCGTTCTCATCGCCGCGATCGGCATCGCAAGCACCTTGCTGACGATGCTCCTGTTTCTGCATCGCCGCTCGCCACTGAAGATCGGGCCGGACGGACCAGACAGGATCACGGTCGATCAAAAAGCCGATGGGCTCACCTGATGCGCATCACGCTGGTGGCGGAACAGGCCATTCCCTGCAAAGGCTATGGCGGCACCGAGCGGCAGGTCGACTGGCTGGCCAAAGAACTTTCTCGCCTCGGCCACCGGGTCGTCCTGATCGCCGGTCGCGGCTCGAGCCATCCGCTTTGCGAGGTGCGGCATGCGTCCTCGGCGGCCGAATGCCGCGCCGCGATCCCTGCCGATACCGACATCGTGCACTTCAATGGCTGGTACATCGATACGTCGCGTCCGGCGCTCTACACGATGCACGGCTTTGCCCCGGGATTCCCGC
The DNA here is from genome assembly GCF_003952485.1 of Mesorhizobium sp. M1E.F.Ca.ET.045.02.1.1. Classification (NCBI taxonomy): domain Bacteria; kingdom Pseudomonadati; phylum Pseudomonadota; class Alphaproteobacteria; order Hyphomicrobiales; family Phyllobacteriaceae; genus Mesorhizobium; species Mesorhizobium sp. M1E.F.Ca.ET.045.02.1.1. Next base: position 2,024,474 of record NZ_CP034447.1, on the reverse strand, counting down.
GGCGGGAGCAGAACTGGAGCTTCGTCAGCGCCAACCATGCGCGCAACCACGGGCGGGAAACCTTCGTCTACAACGGCTTTCCGATCGATGCCTATCGGCTGTCCGCCGCCAAGACGAACCGGCTGCTGTTTCTGGCCGGCATCGCCCGCGCCGCCAAGAACCTCAACCGGGCCGTCGATCTCGCCAGGGCTTTCGATTTCCAGCTCGACATCGCCGGCGGCCCGCGCTGGCAGCTCCTGCTGCGCTCGAAGGTTCGCCGCCAGGGCGTCTTCTTCAAGAGCCTGGGCCGCCGTTTCCGTTTCCACGGCACCATCGACGGCGATGAGAAGCTGCGCCTGCTCGGCGAGGCCAAGGCCTTCCTCAACCCGATCGCCTGGGAAGAGCCGTTCGGCATGGCGCCGGTCGAGGCCATGCTGTGCGGCACGCCGGTGCTGACCACGCCGCGCGGCGCGCTGCCGGAAATCGTCGACGACGCCACCGGACGCTTCTTCGACACCGATGCCGAGTTCGCGCAAGCCTTGGCCGACATCGCCGCGCTTTCGCCCGAGCGGTGTCGGGAATCCGCCGCCGACCGTTTTCCCATGGCGAAGACGGCACAAGGCTATCTCGAGCTTTACCGGCGCATTCTGGAGGGGGAGAGGCTGGCTTGAGCCGGGCGGGCTCCTCCTTCTCCCCTTGTGGGGTGAGAAGCGGTCCGCACAGCGGACGAAAAGCCAACTGCTTGGCTTTTCGAGCTTCGAACGCCCGGAGCTTGCGACGGGCCGGGCGGTGGATCGGCGCGCAGCGCCGAGACGGATGAGGGTGCTGGAAGGAATGAGACGCTGGCGTTCCCTGGAACACCCCTCATCCGACCGAGCTTCGCTCGGCCACCTTCTCCCACAAGGGGAGAAGGAGGAGCCCGCCCGGCCTCACACTTGACTCTTCGGCCGATTTCCTGTCTAGACGCCCTCGAATTCCGCGACGAGCACACCTTCGCGAAAGCCGACCAGGACGCCGAGGCCTCTTTGAGGCGAGTGCTGTAAAGAGATCCTGGAGGCCAACACCCGGCAGCGCGATGCGCCCCCGGGTGCTTTTTGGCTTTGCGCTTTTGCTTGGCGACCCGGCGCGAACGCACTACCTCTCGGGCATCATCCGGGTGCCAGAGAAAAGGAAGAAGAATGTTTGAATCCCTTCAGGAGCGCCTTGGCTCCATCCTGAATGGCCTGACCGGCCGCGGCGCGCTGTCAGAGGCGGATGTCTCGGCGGCGCTGCGCGAGGTGCGCCGCGCGCTGCTCGAGGCGGACGTGGCGCTGGAGGTGGTGCGTTCCTTCACCGACAAGGTGCGTGAGAAGGCGGTCGGCGCGGCTGTCCTGAAGTCGATCAAGCCCGGACAGATGGTCGTCAAGATCGTCCATGACGAGCTGGTCGACATGCTTGGCGCCGAAGGCGTCGCCGTCGACCTCAACGCGCCGGCGCCCGTCGTCGTCATGATGGTCGGCCTGCAGGGCTCCGGCAAGACGACGACCTCGGCCAAGATCGCCAAGCGCCTGACCGAGCGCCAGAACAAGAAGGTTCTGATGGCCTCGCTCGACACGCGGCGTCCGGCCGCGCAGGAGCAGCTTCGCCAGCTCGGCGAGCAGGTGAAGGTCGCGACGCTGCCGATCATCGCCGGCCAGAGCCCGGTCGACATCGCCAGGCGCGCCGTCCAGGCGGCGAAGCTCGGCGGCCATGACGTCGTCATCCTCGACACCGCCGGCCGCACCCATATCGACGAGCCGCTGATGGTCGAAATGGCCGACATCAAGAAGGTGTCGTCGCCGCACGAGATCCTGCTGGTCGCCGACTCGCTGACCGGTCAGGACGCCGTCAACCTGGCGAAAAGCTTCGACGAGCGCGTCGGCATCACCGGCCTGGTGCTCACCCGCATGGACGGCGACGGCCGCGGCGGCGCGGCGCTTTCGATGCGCGCCGTAACCGGCAAGCCGATCAAGCTGATCGGCACCGGCGAAAAGATGGACGGGCTGGAGGAATTCCACCCCAAGCGCATCGCCGACCGCATCCTCGGCATGGGCGACATCGTCTCGCTCGTCGAGAAGGCCGCCGAGACCATCGACGCCGAGCAGGCGGCGGCGATGGCCAGGAAGATGCAGTCGGGCAAGTTCGACCTGAACGACCTTGCCGCGCAGCTTCAGCAGATGTCGAAGATGGGCGGCATGGGCGGCATCATGGGCATGATGCCCGGCATGGGCAAGATGAAGGACCAGCTTGCCGCCGCCGGCTTCGATGACAAGATGTTCCGGCGCCAGCTCGCCATCATCTCCTCGATGACCAAGGCGGAGCGGGCGAACCCCGACATTCTGAAGCACTCGCGCAAGAAGCGCATCGCTTCCGGCTCCGGCACCGACGCGGCCGAGATCAACAAGCTGTTGAAGATGCATCGCGGCATGGCCGACATGATGAAGGCGATGGGCGGCAAGGGCAAAGGCGGCGGCCTGATGCGCGGCATGATGGGCGGCCTGGCCTCGAAAATGGGCCTCGGCGGCATGATGCCCGGCGGCGGCATGCCCGATCTCTCCAAGATGGATCCGAAGCAGCTCGAGGCCCTGCAGAAGCAGGCCCAGGCTGCCGGCCTCGGCAAAGGCTTGCCGGGCGGATTGCCCGGCGGACTTCCCGGCGGCGGCGGACTGCCGGGCCTGCCCGGCGGCATGAAGTTGCCTGGCCTTCCGGGTCTCGGCGGCGGTGGGCTGCCCGGCTTGGGGAAGAAGAAGTGAGGGGGCGATGAACGAGGAGAAGGACATGGCCGACGCACGCGCCATTCTGGCGGGCTACCGCGCTTCGATCGACAACATCGACGCCGCCCTCATCCATATGCTGGCCGAGCGCTTCCGCTGCACCAAGGCGGTCGGCGTGCTGAAGGCCGAGCATGGCCTGCCGCCCGCCGATCCGGCGCGCGAGCAGCAGCAGATCGCCCGCCTCCGCCAACTGGCGAAGGATGCGCATCTCGATCCGGATTTCGCGGAGAAATTCCTGAACTTCGTGGTCCGCGAAGTGATCCGTCATCACGAACAGATCGCCGCCAACAACGGCGTGACGAAAACCGGTTGAGAACCCAACCACACCGATCAACGAAATCAGAGCTTTTTAGGAGATAACAATGGCACTGAAAATCAGACTGGCCCGCGCGGGCTCGAAGAAGCGTCCTTACTACCACGTCGTCGTCGCCGACGCCCGTTCGCCCCGCGACGGCCGTTTCATCGAGGCGCTCGGCTCGTGGAACCCGCTGCTGCCGAAGGACGGCGAACGCGTCAAGGTCGATGCCGACCGCGTCAAGCACTGGCTCTCGCACGGCGCCCAGCCGACCGACCGCGTGCTGCGCTTCCTCGATGAGGCCGGCATCGCCAAGCGTGAGGCCCGCTCGAACCCGAGCAAGGCCCTGCCCGGCAAGAAGGCGCAGGAGCGCGCCGCCCTGTTGAAGAAGGCCCAGGAAGACGCCGCCGCTGCCGTTGCCGCGGCATCCGCCGCGCCGGCCGAGGCGGAAGCCGCGACCACCGAGTAATTCGGCGTTCAACTTCGTTCAATGGGAACGGCGGGCAAGATGCCCGCCGTTTTCGTTAGGTCCGCCTATAGACTCAATAGCCTTCCGGGCAGCGCGCGACATAGACGCGCCCGTAACGGTCGCGATAGCGGCACTGGCCGGCCTCGCTGGCATGGCCGATCAATGCGCCGGCGACAGCGCCGACGGCGCCGCCGACCACCGCGCCCTGTACCGGATTGTTGGCGACGGCAGCGCCGACCGCCGCGCCGCCCAGGCCGCCGATCGCGGCACCTTTTTCCGTCTGCGAACAGGCGCCCAGCGCCACCGTCAGCACCAGAATGGTAATCGCTTTCTTCATTTCAGTTCCTCTCTCACGGGATCGCCGTCCGCGCCGCCAAGTGTTTAACTCGCAGACGGCTAATTTGATCCCGAGGACCATGAAGACTGCCGGCGCTGCGCACGCCGCTGCCCAAGCTACATCGTTGAAACTGCTAACTTTTATGTTCGGTGGCGCGCTTCAAATTGGCGAGGCCGACCTCGAAATCCTTGCCGATCAGCGTGTCGAAATTCATGAACAGGCCCATCAACTTGGCGATGAACGGCCGGGCGCCACGCATCGCCCAGGTGACCGTCGTGGCCTCGCCCGATAGCGTCAAGGTGAAGTCCACTGTGTTGTTCGCCCTGAACGGCTTCTCGAAATCGAGCTTCAGCGACACCAGCGAGGATGGAACCGAGTTGGTGATCTCCATCCGGCCGACGCCGGCCTTGCCGTTGCTCTCCCAGCCGTAGGCCGCGCCCTTGCCGCCCTCGGGGCCGGAAAGCGTGCGCTTCATCTGCGGGTCGAGCTTTTCATAGGGCGACCATTCGGGCCAGCGCTTGAAATCGTTGATCAGCGGGAAGATCGCCTCGGCAGGGGCCTTGACGCTGGCCGAACGGCTGACGACGAAGTCGTTCGGCCGAGTCGCGGCATAGACAATAGACAAGCACGGCGGCGATGATGACGACGAGGATGATGAGGATGGTGGTGAACATCTTTTTCTCCTTTCGGCCACTTATCGGCTGAACGGGATCAGAGCGCGCAGCTTGGGGTCCCTTAGGAACAAGCCGGCCCATAGGATGATACCGAGATAGACGCCGAACAGCGTATGGGAGAAAAGCGGGCTGTCGACCCGCACCTTGGTGGCGATGGCGCCGCCCATATAGGCGGTGAGCAGGATGGCGCCGAGCACAGAGGTGCGCGGCACGGCGTAGAGTGCGGTCGAAATCAGTCCGATGATGCCGAGCATGCGCGCGACATTGGGATCGGCCGGCCAGCCGAGCTGCACCATCGTCTGGGTGACGATGTCGAGCGGCGGCAGCTTGATGGTGCCATCGAAGATCATGAACAGCACGATGACGGTGCTGAGCAGGCGGCCGGCCCACAGGGCGCCCGACGACACGGGCGCGGCTTGAGTAATGCTCATTGACGTTCCCTCCTGGTATTTTTGGTTCGGACGCTGGCCATCCTTGCCAGGCTCGAACCAAGGACGCCGCACGGGTCCACGGTCCGACACGTCCCGGAATATTTTTCGCAAATGCGCGCGGCTCATTCCCGCGCGCCGAACCGAACTCTCGCTCAGAGCGTCTTGAGATAGGCTTCCAGCCGCCCGTAGCTCGCCATCACCATCTGGCCGAAGCCCATCTTCACCGCCATGTCGCGGGCAGCGATCGAGTTGGCGCGGATGTTGGCTACTATCCGCGTCTTGCCGCCGGCATCCTCGAACAGGATGGTCGTCACCATGTTGGGCGGCGGCAGGGTATCCTGCCACTGGCTACGATCGAGCGGCGCGTCGCGATAGACGATCCGCTCCGGCGGGGCGATTTCCAGATAGACGCTGTTGGTCGGATATTCGCTGCCGTCGGCAAAGCGCATGGTCAAACGCCATTGCCCGCCCGGCCTCACATCCATCTCGCAGACCGGATAGGTCGACCCTTCCGGTCCCCAGAACCGCACCAGATGGTATGGGTCGGTGAAAAGCTTGAACATCAGCGCGCGTGGCGCATCGAAGGTCCGGGTGATCATGATCACCGGGTCGTCGGATGGCGTGTCGATGGTCTGATCTGTCATTTTCCCCTCTCTAGATCGTCTTGCCTCGCATCGGCGACAAATTAGTTAGCCGCCTTCAATTTTGATTTCCGCCGGGATCACCAGCCTGCAAGGCCTGTAGATAGGTTTCCAGCCGGTCGAAGCGGGCGTCCCATAGCGCGCGGTAGGACTCCAGCCATTCGTCGATCTCACGCAATGGTTCCGGCTGCAGGCGGCGCGGCCGAAACTGCGCGTCGCGGCCGCGCGCCACAAGGCCGGCGCGCTCGAGCACCTTGAGGTGCTTCGACACCGCCGGAAAGCTCATGGCAAACGGCTCCGCCAGCTCCGTGACGGAGGCCTCGCCGAGCGCCAGCCGCGCCAGGATGGCGCGGCGAGTCGGGTCGGCAAGCGCCGCGAGAGTCAGGCTGAGGCTATCCGACGTCATTTATTAAACCAAGTAGTTATGTAACCTTTTGGTTCTATACGAGACGCTGGCGACCGAGTCAAGCGGCACGGTCCAAGATCGAATCCATGGCAACGCTTATCCGGCTCGCAAACCGGACGGCCAGGTTGGAAGGCTTTCGGTGGCCTCAGGAGAAATAGAACTTGTCGGCCGGGATCATCTTCGGCGGCGTCTCGCCCAGCGCCTCGAACACCGAAATCTCGCAGACGCGGCAGAGCCCGTCCAGCGCAAGGTCGTTGGGTTGGGTACCGAACGGATCCTCGAGTTCCTCCGATAAAGCGTCGAGGCCGAAGAAAGTGTAGGCGATCAGTGCTGTGAACAAGGGCGTCGCCCAGCCAGCAGCCGAGGCCAGCCCGAACGGCAGGAGCAGGCAGAAGATGTAGGCCGTCCGCTGCAGGAGCAGCGTGTAGGCGAAGGGCAGCGGCGTGCCCATGATGCGCTCGCAGCCGGCCTGGGCGGCGGCGATTTCCGACAGCCGCTCGTCGAGGATGCGGTAGCCGATCGTGTCGATCGCGCCGGCCTTGCGCAGCGCCGCGACGCGCGCGCCCATCCGGCGCACCATGGCGTCGGGCGCGTTGGAGGCGCGCGCGACCGATTCGGCCTCGTCGCCAATGAAGCCGCGTGCTTCGGAGAGGGCATCGACTCGCCTGATCAGGCCGCGCAGGAAATGGCAGAAGGCGATCGCGTCCATCAACAGGCCGCGCAATTCGGTCCGATCCTCGATCAGTCCGGTCGAGGCGCGCGCCAGGTTGCGGATGTCGAAGACGAGCTGGCCCCACAGCTTGCGTGCCTCCCACCAGCGGTCATAGGCGGCGTTGTTGCGGAAGCCGAGATAGATCGATAGCGCAACGCCGAGCAAAGCGAACGGCGCGGTGCCGGCATTGCCGAAATCGAGCTTCAGTGCCCGAACGATGACCACCACCAGCGCGCCATAGGCGGCGAAGCCGAAGATCTGCGGCAGGATGCGCGGCACCACAGAACCACGCATGATGAAGAACAGGTGCAGGAACCCTGGACGCGGGCGAACGATCATCGAAACCCCTCAAGCCAACGTGATACGCGTTCTTGTGCAACGCACAAGCCGGGTAAGCTCAGCCATCGGCGACATTTCCGTGTCGTTGGCGCTTTCGGCAACCGACCGGCCGGTCTAATGACGCTGTTATCGCGCCAGAGCAATTCCAGGAAAAGTGTGTAACGGTTTTCCGTCCGCAATTGCGTAAAAACAGCTAGTTGAAGCGACGCGTTGCTTGGGAGGAGAGATGAACGGCGAGACCGACCTGCAAAGACTGTTGGCGTCGATGACGCCGCACCTGTTGCCCGGCGTCTATGTCTTCGCGACGCTGGCGCCGGGTGCGGCCGTGCCGGACGGACTTGAGCCGGTTATGCAGTTTCGGGAGCGGGAAGGCCTGACGCTTATCTTGCCGGAGGACCAGGCAAAGGCGGCCGGCCTCATGGGCGCATTCCGCTGTTGCATGATCACGCTGAACGTCCATTCCTCGCTGGAAGCCGTCGGCTTCCTGGCCGCCATCACGACACGGCTGGCTACGGCCGGCATGGGCGTCAATCCGGTTTCGGCGTTCTATCATGACCATCTGTTCGTGCCGGCGGAGCGGGCGGAGGAGGCGATGAAGCTATTGCAGGAATTGGCGCAAGCCTTCCCTTCTCCCCTTGTGGGAGAAGGTGTCGCCGAAGGCGACGGATGAGGGTGTTCCAGCGGAGTGAGACGTCGGCGTTCCCTGGAACACCCCTCATCCGTCTCGGCGCTGCGCGCCGATCCACCTTCTCCCACAAGGGGAGAAGGGAGGTCGCGATTACGGCCGAAGGCCGGAGCCCGCGACTGCGGGCCGCCGGTCGTCCGGCGCCCCCGCGGAGGGCCAGCCGCGGCAGCGGCGGTGCGGCCCGTGAGCGAAACCAACCGGCCGAAGGCCGAGCCCGCGACCGCGGGCCGCCGGTCGTCCGGCGCCCCCGCGGAGGGCCAGCCGCGGCAGCGGCGGTGCGGCCCGTGAGCTAAATTAAGCCGCCTTCTTCTTCGGCTGGATCAAGCCCCGCGCGACCAGCAGCTCGGCGATCTGGACGGCGTTGAGGGCCGCGCCCTTGCGCAGATTGTCGGAAACGACCCACATCGACAGGCCGTTGTCGACGGTCGAATCCTCGCGGATGCGCGAGATGAAGGTGGCGTCTTCGCCGGCCGATTCGAGCGGCGTGATGTAGCCGCCGTTCTCGCGCTTATCGAGAACCTGGCAGCCGGGCGCGTCTCGAAGAATTTCCCTCGCCTCGTCCGCCGTGATCGGCTTCTCGAACTCGATGTTGACCGCTTCCGAATGGCCGATGAACACCGGCACGCGCACGCAGGTCGCCGTCAGCTTGATCTTGGGGTCGAGCATCTTCTTGGTCTCGGCCACCATCTTCCACTCTTCCTTGGTGAAGCCGTCGTCGAGGAAGACGTCGATATGCGGGATGACGTTGAAGGCGATGCGCTTGGTGAACTTCTTGACGTCGACCTGGTCGGCGACGAAGACGGCGCGGGTCTGCGTGAACAGCTCGTCCATGCCTTCCTTGCCGGCGCCGGAGACCGACTGGTAGGTGGCGACGACGACGCGCTTGATGGTGGCGACGTCGTGCAGCGGCTTCAGCGCCACCACGAGCTGCGCCGTCGAGCAGTTCGGATTGGCGATGATGTTCTTGCGCGAGAACAGCTCGACCGCATCCGGATTCACTTCCGGCACGATCAGCGGCACGTCCGGATCGTAGCGGAAGGCCGAGGAATTATCGATGACCACGCAGCCCTGCTTGCCGATCTTGGGCGACCATTCCTTGGACACGTTGCCGCCGGCCGACATGACGCAGATGTCGGTGTCGGAAAAATCATAGGTGTCGAGCGCCTTGACCTTCAGCGTGCGGTCGCCGAAGGACACCTCGGTGCCCTGGCTGCGCCGCGAGGCCAGCGCCACCACCTCGCTCGCCGGGAAGCCGCGCTCGTCCAGAATGCTGAGCATTTCGCGGCCCACATTGCCCGTGGCGCCGACTACCGCAACCTTGAAACTCATCGATATCTCCTGTCCCTCTCCGCTTGGTTGTTGGAGAAACCCGCCGGCCTCATGCGGGTTCCGTCCCCCGGGCCGAACCCGGGAGAGGGTGGTTAGGCCAAGGGAATCACACCGTTTTGGTGGTGGTTTTGGCCACAGTTTTGCTGGAACCCAGAATCTTGCTGGAACGGACGGACGCGCCGAAGCGCCCGGCCCGATGCTGCGCATCGTGGCTGGAGGCATCGAATGCAAGAAGAGCCATCAGAAGGCCGCGCATCGAAAAAGATCCCGTTCGCTGCGGGCTTTTACGCGCTTTGATAAAAGAGTCAATCGGCGCCGCAGCTCCCCTTCTCCCCTTGTGGGAGAAGGTGGATCGGCGCGCAGCGCCGAGACGGATGAGGGGTGTTCCAGCGGAGTGAGGCGCTGGCTTTCCCTGGAACACCCCTCATCCGTCGCCTTCGGCGACACCTTCTCCCACAAGGGGAGAAGGGGAAGTCGGTGCCGCCTGCTCTGTACAATGGCGGCTGCAGGAAGTACGAACGCCCAAATTCGTTCGGCTGGCGCAGTGCCGGCCTTGTGCTCCGCGACGAGCACAGAACCCCGAATCCCGAAAGAACAAGATGTCCAGTTTCGAAACCATCGTGCCTGCGCTTGCAGAGGCGTTGCAAAACCGCGGCTATGTCGAGCTGACCGCAGTGCAGAAAGCGGTGCTGGCGCCCGAGCTTGGCGTGGCCGACGCGCTGGTCTCCGCGCAGACCGGCTCCGGCAAGACCGTCGCCTTCGGTCTTGCCCTGGCACCGAGCCTGCTCGGCGGCGCGGAACGCTTCGCCGATGCCGGCGCGCCGCTGGGGCTGGTGGTGGCGCCGACGCGCGAGCTGGCGCTGCAGGTGCGGCGCGAGCTGGAATGGCTCTACGCGCTGACCGGCGCGACTGTGGCGTCCTGCGTCGGCGGCATGGATATGCGCAGCGAGCGGCGCGCGCTGGAGCGTGGCGCCCACATCGTCGTCGGCACGCCCGGCCGGCTGCGCGACCACATCAGTCGCGGCGCGCTCGACATGTCGGCGCTGAGGGCCGTGGTGCTGGACGAGGCCGACGAGATGCTCGACCTCGGCTTCCGTGAGGACCTCGAATTCATCCTCGACGCCGCGCCCGCCGAGCGGCGCACGCTGATGTTTTCCGCCACCGTGCCGCGCTCCATCGCCGCGTTGGCGAAGAACTACCAACGCAATGCCGTGCGCATCTCGGCCGGCGGCGAGGCAAAGCAGCATCTCGACATCGAGTACCGGGCGCTTTCCGTGGCGCCGGCCGATCGCGAGAACGCCATCATCAACGTGCTGCGCTACTACGAGGCACAGAACGCGATGGTGTTCTGCAACACCCGCGCCGCCGTCAACCATCTCACCGCGCGCTTCAACAACCGCAATTTCTCGGTCGTGGCGCTTTCGGGCGAGCTCAGCCAGAACGAGCGCAGCCACGCGCTGCAGGCGATGCGCGACGGCCGCGCAAAAGTCTGCATCGCCACCGACGTGGCGGCGCGCGGCATCGACCTGCCCAATCTCGACCTGGTCATCCATGCCGACCTGCCGACCAATCCTGAAACGCTGCTGCATCGCAGCGGGCGCACCGGGCGGGCCGGGCGAAAAGGCGTGAGCGCGCTGATCGTGCCGGGCAACGCCCGGCGGCGCACCGAGCGGCTGCTTGCCAATGCCGGCCTGACCGCAACCTGGGCGCGCCCGCCCTCTGCCGACGAGGTGCTGCGCCGCGACGACGAGCGCATCCTGGCCGATCCGGCGTTCGGCGAACCGATCAAGGACGAGGAGCGCGATTTCGCCGCCGCTCTTCTCGAGCGGCATGGCGCCGAGCTGGTGGCCGCCGCTTTCGTGCGGCTCTGCCGCGGCAGCCGCTCGGCGCCCGAGGACCTGCTCGAGATCGCGCCGTTCGCGCCGTCAAAGGAGAAGGCCGCGCGCAGGGACGAAGCGCCCGGCCGCCGCGACGAGTTCGGCGACAGCGTCTGGTTCTCGCTGTCGGTGGGACGCCGGCAGAATGCCGAGCCGCGCTGGCTGATCCCCATGCTGTGCCGCAGCGGCAACATCTCCAAGCGCGAGATCGGCGCCATCAAGATGCAGCCGGAGGAAACCTTCGTGCAGATCGCGGCCGACTGGGCCGACCGGTTCCTTGCGGCGATCGGCCCCGACCGCAAATTGCAGGGCAGCATCGCCGTGAAGCGGCTGGACGGCACGCCGGACCTGTCGCGAGCCGGCTACCAGCCGCCGAAGCCGGAGAAGAAGCCGCATCGCGGCAAGCGCGCTTTCGACCAAGGCGCCGCCCAAGGTGCTCACAAGCCGAAGTTCGAGAAGCGCGCGCCTGCCGATCAGCGCACTCCATTCGAAGCAAAGCCGTGGGCCAGCAAATCCGGTAAACCGGCCAAGCCGAAATTCGACAAGCCAGGGCGGGCGAAGAACAAGAAATCGAAGAAACGACCAGCGTAGGTTCGCAATTAAAGTTGGTAGCTGACCGGCGGGAACATCGGCAACCTTCTTCGGCAGCAAATCGCGACCTTCGAGATCGGCGGAAGCGGCTGAACTTCGTCATCCACGGGCGGAGCGGGAGCGAAGCGGACGCGTAGACCCGAGGATCCATTCCGTGACCTCGCGCGAAGAGTAGAGACGACGCAGAACAGAGGTCGTTCTGGACCGCTGAAACGCTCATAGGTCACGGTATGGATTCTATGGTCTGCGCTGCGTCGCTTCGCTCCTTGCTCCGCCATGGAATGACGAAGGTGTGGTGCCCGCGAAGTGGCGCTGCTGCGTATGACGCTTGCGAACGGCCGCGACTTTGGACAGTCTGGACCACGCGATGCGGGGGACACGGCGATGCGCGGCGAAGTTCTTCACTACGACCAGGAGCAAGGCTTTGGTTTCATCGCCGGCGCCGACGGCAAGCGCTATAGCTTCGCGCGCGAGGACCTGCGCCGCGAGATGGCGCTGGCGAGAGGCGCCGAAGTCGAATTCCAGCCGAACGGCGACCGGGCGAGCAACGTTTTTTCCGTCCGCGCCCGTGCGACCGGTCCGATGGAGAGCGCAGCTCCCATCGCGGCGGCCACCGTTCCCTTGCCGGGCAGCGCGCCCATAGCGCCTACCCATTTTGGCCGCAACGCCGAGAGCGGGGCGGTGGAATCCACCGGCCTGTGGAGCTATTTCTGGCGCGGCCTGACCACGAACTACGTCAACTTCTCCGGCCGTGCCCGTCGCAAGGAGTTCTGGGGCTTTTGCCTGTTCTGGACGATCGGCCTCGTCGTCGCCATCGGCGTCGGGCTGACCGTGGACCTGTCGCGCGGCGAGGGCGGCGCCGACGAGCCGATCGTCATGCTCTGCCTTATCGGCCTCTTCTTCCTGTTGACGTTCCTGCCGTGGATCTCGCTCATCGTGCGCCGCCTGCACGATCTCGGCCTGACCGGCTGGCTCGTGATCCTCTGCCTCCTGCCCTATGTCGGTGGACTCGCCACCTTGGTCTTCGCGCTGATCCCCACCCAGGCCGGCGACAACAAATGGGGACCGGTGCCGGCCGGAGTGAGGTTCTAGGCGCGGGCGCCGTCCGCGCCGAAGCTGTCAGCCGAGGAACTTGGCGATGATGGCGTCGCCCATCTGAACGGTGCCTACCTCGGTCATGCCTTCGGACATGATGTCCTTGGTGCGCAGGCCGTCGTCGAGCACGGCGGCGATTGCCGCTTCGAGCTTGTCGGCTTCCGCCACCATGCCGAAGGAATAGCGCAGGCACATGGCGAAGGAGGCGATCATCGCGATCGGGTTGGCGATGCCCTTGCCGGCGATGTCGGGCGCCGAGCCGTGCACCGGCTCGTAGAGCGCCTTGCGCTTCTTGGTCTTGACGTCCGGCGCGCCGAGCGAGGCCGAAGGCAGCATGCCGATCGAGCCGGTGAGCATGGCGGCGATGTCGGAGAGCATGTCGCCGAACAGATTGTCGGTGACGATGACGTCGAACTGTTTCGGCCAGCGCACAAGCTGCATGCCGCCGGCATCGGCCAGCATGTGGTCGAGCTTGACGTCGCTGTATTTGGCCTTGTGCGTCTGGCTCACCACCTCGTTCCACAGCACGCCCGACTTCATGACGTTGCGCTTTTCCATCGAGGTGACGTGGTTCTTGCGCGTGCGCGCCAATTCGAAGGCGACGCCCGAGATGCGCTCGATCTCGAATGTGTCGTAGACCTGGGTGTCGATGCCGCGCTTCTGGCCGTTGCCGAGATCGATGATCTGCTTCGGCTCGCCGAAATAGACCCCGCCAGTCAGCTCGCGCACGATCAATATGTCGAGGCCCTCGACCACGTCCTGCTTGAGCGAGGAGGATGCCGCGAGCGCCGGATAGCAGATCGCCGGGCGAAGATTGGCGAACAGTTCCATGTCCTTGCGCAGGCGCAAAAGCCCGGCCTCGGGCCGCACCTCGTAAGGCACCTTGTCCCATTTCGGCCCGCCGACGGCGCCGAACAGGACTGCATCCGCCGCCATCGCCTTTGCCATATCGGCATCGGAGATCGCCGCGCCATGCGCGTCGTAGGCGCAGCCGCCGACCAGCCCCTCGTCGGTGACGAAACCGCTGCCGAGCTTCGCGTTCATGGCGCCAATCAACTTCTTCACCTCGGCCATGGCCTCGGGGCCGATGCCGTCGCCGGCGAGCAGGAAGAGATTTTTGGAAGCCATGGAGAAACGTCCCGGAGAGAGAGAATTGAACCGCGGCCTTGCTAAACGGCTAGCGCTTGCCGCGCAAGCCGGAAGAGGACAACCTCGTTACTTGGCGATCCTTCGCACCCCCCTCTGCCCTGCCGGGCATCTCCCCCGCAAGGGGGGAGATTGGCAGCTTCGCCGCCGGCCATCTCTTTCAGACGTCAAAAATTGGCGAAAAGGCAGATGGCGTCCAATCTCCCCCCTTGCGGGGGAGATGGCCGGCAGGCCAGAGGGGGGTGCTGTCCCGCCGACGTCTCGCAAACTGCAGCGCCAACGAGAGAAGCCCTCACCGGTGCGAGAGAATATTCACCAAGCGCCCGAACGGGTCGCGCACATAGAAGCGCCGCACGCCCCAGGGCTCGTCGGCCGGCCCGTATTCGATGGCGAAGCCGGCGGCCTTCATGGCATCGAGCGCCTCATCGACATTGTCGACCTCGATCGAGAGGTCGGGCACCGGCGTGCCAGAGCCGCCTTGCGCCATGAAGCTGACTTGGATGGTCATGCTGCCCTGCGAGCCGTAAGTGGCGATCCAGCCCATATCCATGAGCAGATCGAGGCCGAGGACGTCCTGATAGAAGCGCTTTGCCGCCGCGATGTCGGGCGTTTCGATATTGGCGACAATGCGCCTGACCTTCACCATGAGCAACTCCTTGCCTTATGCGTGTCCGGGAGCCCTCCGCATTTTGGGCGACTGTATCAGGCCGTTCGCCGCAGCGCCGTCACCTCGATCTCGATCTTCATCTCCGGCTTGTTGAGCTGGCAGACGATCATCGTCGCCGCCGGGCGGATGTCGCCGAACACCTCGCCGAGGATCGGGAAGACGACGTCAACATAGGACTGGTCGGTGATGTAGTAGTGCGCCCGCACGACATCGGCCATGTCGAAGCCGCCGTCGGCCAATGCCTTTGCGATGGTCGCGAGACAGTTGCGCGTCTGCGCCTCGACCGTCTCGGGCATGGTCATCGTGGCATAGTCGTAGCCGGTCGTTCCCGACACGAAACACCAGTCGCCCTGCACCACCGCGCGCGAATAGCCGGCGGTTTTTTCGAAGGGGGAGCCGGTGGAGATGAGCTTGCGCATGGGGTGCCTCGCGTTTTGTTGCGGGCATTCTGCGGGGACGGCGGCAATCTGGCCATAGGCCAAGCAATGCGGATTTGAGGTGCAAAAATCTCTTTGATGCTGGCGGGACAGTACCCCCCTCTGGCCTGCCGGCCATCTCCCCCGCAAGGGGGGAGATCAGCAGCTTCGGCAGGCCACCATTCTTGCAACATTGAAGATTAGCGAAAGTCGTGGTGACGACCGATCTCCCCCCTTGCGGGGGAGATGCCCGGTAGGGCAGAGGGGGTGGGAAGGATCGCGGCGATGGTCATTTCCCGCTGGTACGCGACCCACGGCCGGCACCATTGCCAAAACCCTAATTCCCCGACCCCTGCGCCTCGTCCAGCGCCTTCTTGATATCCGCCGGCCAGCTTTTCATGTCGGGCCAGGCCTGCGGTTCGCCATTGTCGCCGCGGCGGGCGAAATAGACCTGATGCTTGACCGGGTCGACCGCCATGAAGCCGTCATTGCCGCCGCAGTCATGCGGCACGCAACCGCTGGCGTAGAAAGCGCCGGAAGCGGTCTTTTCGGTGCCGCCGCCGACCAGCAGGCTGGTCGCCATGTCGGGCATGTCCTTTCCGAGCAGCGCCTCGCCGGCCTTGTAGACGGCCTCGTTGTGGAAGGCGTCGATGATGTTGTCGTATTTCGACGGATCGACATCCTTCCAGTCGGTGCCCGGTTCCGGCGTATAGGTCAGGTTGCCGGACGTCGTCAGTCCGCCGGTCGGCGACCATTGCAGCGCCGGCCGCGATTCGCCGGGCAGGAGATAGGGCACGTAATAGATGTCGCTGTCGGAAACCGCGGCCGGCGGCGCGCCGCACTCGTCCTGCTCGACCGTGGTGGTCTGGATCTCGCCGCCCTCCGTCTTCCAGGCGATGACGCTGGCCGGGCCGCATTGGTTGCCGCCATCGCCGACATCGAACAGCGCCACCTTGACCCCGCCGACCTCGACGATCTTCTCGAAGAAGACGTCGTAATTGCTGGCGAGCTGCTTGCCGTCATAGGCCAGCACCTTCTCGCCATACTGTTCCTGCTGGGTGATGGTGAACTGGCCGCCTTCGAACGGGATCGGCGCCTGCTTGTCGTCCTCGGCCTGGGTCGCATTGGCGGTGTTCGAGGGGTCAGCGGCGTCGCCGGACGGATCCTCTGCCGGTACGAGCACGTTGTCGGTCTGTGCATGGGCGCCGGCCACCGGCATCAACACCCACACCAACGCGCAAGCGCCAGCCAGAAGCGAGTGTGTCATGACTGTCCCTCCATTCAGCCGCCACGAACCCGGCCGCTTGCGGCCGGGTCTATCCGTTCAACGCTTCAGGCCCAGGGGCGCAGCTCAGCGTTTTTCTTCTCGAACGAAGCGATGGCGCCGGCCTTCTCCATGGTCAGCCCGATGTCGTCGAGGCCGTTCAGCAAGCAGTGGCGCTTGAAGTCGTCGAGATCGAACTTGACCACGCCGCCATCCGGCCCGCGGATTTCCTTCGCTTCGAGATCGATCGACAGCGTCGCATTGGAGCCGCGCGAGGCGTCGTCCATCAGCTTGTCGAGATCTTCCGGGCTCACCGTGATCGGCAGGATGCCGTTCTTGAAGCAGTTGTTGTAGAAAATGTCGGCGAACGAGGTCGAGATCACGCAGCGAATGCCGAAATCGAGCAGCGCCCAGGGCGCATGCTCGCGGCTCGAGCCGCAGCCGAAATTGTCGCCGGCGACCAGGATCTGCGCCTTGCGGTAGGCCGGCTTGTTGAGCACGAAATCCGGGTTCTCCGAGCCGTCGTCCTTGTAGCGCATTTCGGCGAACAGGCCGGTGCCAAGTCCGGTGCGCTTGATCGTCTTCAGATAATCCTTCGGGATGATCATGTCGGTGTCGACATTGACGATCGGCATGGGCGCGGCGACGCCGGTGAGCTTGGTGAATTTGTCCATGGTCCTTGCCCGTCTCGGTTTTGCGGGAATTGCTGGCGCACGCTTTACACAAAGCGGCCGGCAAATGAAAGGCAACTGTTGGCAGTTGAGTTTGGGCCATCGGACACAAGGTCGGCATCGCCTGCTTTCAAAACGTCGATCGATCGGGCACCTTGGCGGCATGGCGCCGACTTCGAAGGTCCTCTACGCAAGCGAGCCCACGCTCGATGTTGCCGAATTCCGCCGCGTGCTGGTGGAATCCGGCCTCGGCGAAACACGGCCGGTCGATGACGAGGCCCGCCTGAAGACGATGCTCGGCAATGCCAATCTGGTGCTGACCGCGCGTCTCGATGTCGAGGGCAGGCCGCTTGTCGGCCTCGCGCGCGCCATCACCGACTTCTCCTGGGTCTGCTACATTTCCGAGCTCGCCGTGTCCGCCTCGGCGCAAGGGCTCGGCATCGGCAAGGGCCTGATGGACGAGGCGCGTCGGCAACTCGGCCCTGCGGTCGGCATCAGCCTGATCTCGTTGCCCGACGCCGTCGGTTTTTACGAGCGCATCGGCATGAAACGCATGACCGACGCTTTCTGGTTCTCCCGCAAGCACTGACGCCATTCACCGGCAAGTGATTGCTTGGGTTTGTCACGCCGCTTGACATGCAACCAAATGGTTGCATATTAAGGCCATGAGCATGGATGCCGTCTTTCGCGCCTTGGCCGACCCGACACGTCGGCAATTGCTGGACAGCCTCTATGCCCGGAACGGGCAGACGCTGAATGCGCTCTGCGAACGGATGGACATGACACGCCAGGCGGTGACCAAGCACCTGGCGATTCTGGAAGAAGCGAACCTCGTCACCACCGTCCGCCGGGGCCGCGAGAAGGAGCACTACCTCAACCCCGTTCCGATCAACGAGATCGCCGAGCGCTGGATCGGCAAGTTCGAGCGCCATCGGCTGGATGCATTGAGCGACCTGAAGAAGCGGCTTGAAAGGGAAGAGCCATGAGCGACAACAGTTTCGTCTACGTCACCTATATCCGCACCACGCCCGAAAAGCTTTGGACGGCATTGACCGACCCCGAGTTCAACCGGCAGTTCTTCCTCTGCTCCTATCAGGAGAGCGACTGGAAGGTGGGCTCGAGCTGGAAGCTGATCTTCCCCGACGGCCGCGTCGCCGACTCGGGCGAGATTCTCGAGATCGACCCGCCCAGGCGTCTCGTCATCAAATGGCGCAACGAATGGATGCCGGAGCTGAAGGAAGACGGCTACACGCGCTGCACCTTCACCATCGAGCAGGACGGCGATTTGATGAAGCTTGCCGTCACCCACGAGGCCGACGGACCGCACAGGCTGATCGAGAACGTCGCCAAGGGCTGGCCGCTGGTCCTGGCGAGCCTGAAGAGCCTGCTCGAGACCGGCAAGGGTTTCGAGCGCCCGCCGTCAAAGGGCTGAGGCATCGTTTCGAAATCGAAACGAAAGGAGGTTGCGATGATGCTCGGGCATTCCTGGCCGCAGGCCATGGCGAACACCGAGACGGTCATGGCTTCGGCAGAAATCCTTGCCCCTCCCGAGCAAGTTCTTGCCGCGCTCGTCACGGATGAGGTCGGGCGCTGGTGGGGCTCGGCGGACACCTACCGGATGATTGGCTGGGCCGCCGATCTTCGCGTCGGCGGCCGATGGAATGTCACCGTGAAGACTGCCGACGGCGGGCATCTTCCCGTCAGCGGGAGATTTGTCGAGATCGAGATGCCGCGCCGCATCGTGCAGACGAGGCGCTACGAGCGGGACCATCCGACGCTCGGCCGCCACGAGACCACCGTCGCCTATCTGCTGGAACCGACCGTGGCCGGCACGCAGCTCACGATCTGCCACGGCGGTTTCGCCGGCTTCCCGGACGCCGCGGCCGAGCATGCCGAAGGCTGGGCAAGAGTGCTTGGGTGGCTGCAACGATATTTTGGCGAGGGAAAGCAGGCGGCTTAGCGCCTCCCCCTTCTCCCCTTGTGGGAGAAGGTGGATCGGCGCGCAGCGCCGAGACGGATGAGGGGTGTTCCAGCGGAGTGAGACCGGTGTTCCCTGGAGCACCCCTCATCCGTCGCCTTCGGCGACACCTTCTCCCACAAGGGGAGAAGGGGGCGCTCCTCAAATCACATTCAGCTCCCGGAACGCCCGGCCCTCCGCAACGCGCCCATACCCGAACGCCGTGCAATCCACCGTCCGATACCCGCCATGCACGATGAGCTCGGAGAGCGCCTTGCCGACCGCCGGCGCCTGCTGCAGGCCGTGGCCGGAGAAGCCGTTGGCGAAGAGGAAGTTTTCGACCTCCGGATGCGGCCCGATCACCGCGTTCTGGTCGAGCGTGTTGTAGTCGTAATGCCCGACCCAGGCGCGCGTCGGCTTGATCGCCTCGAAGGCGGGGATGCGGGTGGCGAGTACCGGCCAGATCACCTCTTCGAACAGTGGCCAGTTGACCTCGAAATCCTTGGGATCGGGTGCGTGATCGCCTTCCTCTGGTTCGGCGCCGCCGGTGATGTAGACCGAGCCTTCCGGCCGCACATAGATGCCGGAGGGATCGACCAGCAGCGGCATGTCGGCGTATTTCTCGCGCGCCTCGAAGACGAAGACGTTGCGCTTGCGCGGCTCGACCGGCAGCTCGAGCCCGGCAAAAGCGGCGACCTTGCCGGCGTTCGGGCCGGCGGCGTTGACAATAATGCCGGCTTCAAGCGCCTCGCCATTGTCGAGGCTCACGCTCGCGACGCGGTTGCCCTGGCGCGCGATGCCCGTGACCGAGGCCGTGATGAGGTCGATGTTCTTCTCGCGCAGCGCCTTGCGGAACAGCATCAGCATCGCATGCGCGTCGAACCAGCCTTCGCCGCTGCGGCCATAGGCGCCGGCTGAAATACCCTCGGCCGACAGCCAGGGGAAGCGGCGCGTGAGTTGGTCGGCGTCCTCCAGCACGATATCGGCGCCCTCGGCGATCTGCGCCTCGTGATTGGCCTTGAGGATCGGCAGGCCCGCCTCGCCGGCGAGGATCAGATAACCGCCTTCGCGAAAACCGATGTCGGCATCGGCGCCGAAAGTCTCCTTCAGGCGCCGGAACAGTTTCAGCGTGAACTGCGACAGGCGGATGTTTTCCGGGATCGAGAATTGCTGGCGGATGGAGGCGCAGGACAGCGTCGTCGCCGCATGGGAGAATTGCGGATCGCGCTCGATCAGCGCGATGGAGCCGGTAAAGCCCTCTTCGCGCAGATAGTAGGCGACCGAGGAACCGACGATGGCTCCGCCGATGATGACGATGTCGTAGCGCACTTGTCTCTCCGATCCACCCGGTCCTCACGCGACCGGCAAATTGATCTCGAAGCGCGTGCCGCGCTCGCTGTCAACCAGCCTGATCGTGCCATCATGGGCTTTCAGGAGGGCCAGCACGATGCCCAGCCCCATGCCGGTGCCGCCGGCCTCGCGCCTTGTGGTGAAGAACGGCTCGAACACTTTTGCGCGGTTGCTGACCGAAATGCCGTCGCCGTCGTCGCCGAAATGGACGGCCGCCCTTTCGCCTGCGCTTTCGGCACCGATCGTAACCTGCTTGGCGCCGTGCCTGGCTGAATTGTCGATGAGGTTGGCGAGCACGATCGCCAGATTCTCGCCCGAGATGCCAAGGCCGGTATTGCCGCCCTCGGTGCGCACCTCCAGCCTGGCATCGACCGGCAGCAGGGCCAGCGCGGCATTGAGCGTCGTGCTTTCGCCGCTCGGCGCGAGGTTTTCGGCGCGCGCCAGCTCCAGCAGCCGCCGCACCAGGAGATTGAGCCGGCCGGCATCGGTAACGATGTTGTTGGAGAAACGCCGCCGCTCGGCCTCGTCCATCGTCCCGCCGGAATCCCTGAGAAGCTCCGCCGCGCCCTGGATCGCCGTCAGCGGCGATTTCAGCTCGTGCGAGACATGGGTGGCGAAGGTCTGGATGCTGTCGGAGCGCGCCTGCAGTTTTTGCGCCATGTCGAGGAAAGCGGCCGACAGTTCCGCCATCTCGCGCGTGCCGTGATGATCGAGCGGCCTGATCGCCTCGCGATCGCCGGCGGCGATGCGCTTTGTCCGCTCGATCAGCGCATAGATCGGCCGGCTGACGGTGCGGATGAACACCAGCGCGATCAGCAACGTGCCGCCGAGAATCGCGATTGCCGCAAGCGTGACCTTGCCGCGCTCGCCGTAGAGATGCTTGACGATGTTGTTCGGCGTCCGCGACAGATAGACCACGCCGGCGACTCGGCCTTCGACCTCGACCGGCAGGGCGACGAAGACGCGTACCTTGGTGCCGCGGCTCACCGAATAGAGCGGCGGTGGCGGCTGGTCGGGGATCCTTAAGCGGAGCTCGCTGGCATAGACGCCGGAGAGCGCCCTCCCTACCTCCTCGACCTTGCCGAGCGACAAGCCCAATTCGTCGCCGCCGGCAATGACCACGCCATGCGGATCAAGCAGGCGGAAGCCGGCGAGCGTCGTCTTCTGCGTCTCGTCGAGGATGCCGTTAAGCCGCGCGCCGATCGCCGCGAAGGCCGGATCGGCGGTCGCGGGAAGCGCCGCCGGCCGCGACGGCATGACATCATCGGAAGCCAGATCGAGCTGCGGCTCGATCGGCTGGTAGGGATAGTTGCTGTCCCTTGCAGGATCAGCCGAGATCGGCGCGCCCAACCGTTCCGGGGCAATGCCGGCCGCGCGCACCGCGTCGGCATAAACTGCTGCGACGACCGCGCCCTGCGCGATGAGCTCGCCCTCGGTCTGGCGGATCAGCTGGTTCTCATAGAGCCGGAAGAAGAACAGCCCGACAAGCGGCAGCGCCATCACCACGATCAGGATGGCGACGACGACGGTGGCGAGCCGCGGCCGCCAGCTTTCCTTGCTCAACCACCGCATCGGCCGAGCCGGAAGCCGACGCCATGCACGGTCGCGATCGCATCCACGCAGCCGACCGCCGCCAGCTTGGCGCGGATGTTGCGGATATGGCTGTCGACGGTGCGTTCCGAGACGTGGATGTTGGAGGCATAGGCATTGGCCATCACCGCGTCGCGGCCGAGCACATGCTGCGGCCGGGCGAGGAAGCCTTTCAGAATTGCGAACTCGATCGCCGTCAAGGTGAGCGGCTTGCCTTCAAAACTCGCCGCATGGCTGGCCGGCACCAGCATGAGCTTGCCATGCGCGAACTGCCGGCCGTCCGCTTCTTCCTCCACCGCCACTGGGCGGGCGCGCCGCAGGATGACGTTGACGCGGGCGACCAGCTCGCGCGGGCTGAACGGCTTCGTCACATAGTCGTCGCCGCCCATCTCCAGCCCCAGGATGCGGTCGATTTCTTCGTCGCGCGCCGACAGGAACAGCACCGGCACGTCGGAGCGTTGCCGGAGCCGCCGGCACACTTCCAGCCCGTCCATCTCCGGCATGCCGATGTCGAGCACGATGAGGTCGGGCGCGCGGCGCTCGACCGCCTGCAGCGCCGCTGCGCCGTCGGCCACGGCAGCCGTCTTCATGCCGGCCTTTTCCAGCGCGAAGCAGATGATCTCGCGGATATGCGGATCGTCGTCGGCGACGAGGATATTGTGCGGCATGGATCAAAGGTCCGGCGAATGGGGTTTGGTGACGGCAGGATTAGCAAGCGCGCCGCGCTTGTCGAGAGTGCGGCGGCGCAATTGCCAGTCGCGAAAATTCCAGGCGCACCGGTTTTCCCAGGCGGCGCGCGCCCGTCATGGCCGGGCTTTCCTGGCCTTCCGAACGATCCGCCGCGATCTCGGCACAAAGGCCAGCAACGTCGCCGTGGGGCGAACCCTTTGCGGCTCGGCGAGCCACCAGCCTTCGTTGCGGAGGCGCCGGGGCAGGGACCAGCGGGATTTGTGATGTGTTCGCATGGCGCCCTGTGTGGCTGACCGGAACGGAAAGCTGACGGCGGATCGGAGGAGGTTTTCCGCAAGGATTTGCAGTTTTCGTGCAGGGCGCTGCCGCTATCTCCCCCCTCGAGGGGGAGATGGCCGCGAAGCGGCCAGAGGGGGTCGTCTCGCGTAGATCGCCAGCGTCATTTCTCGTCGCGCAAGGCGCCGGCGCTTCA
This sequence comes from Mesorhizobium sp. M1E.F.Ca.ET.045.02.1.1, assembly GCF_003952485.1. Classification (NCBI taxonomy): domain Bacteria; kingdom Pseudomonadati; phylum Pseudomonadota; class Alphaproteobacteria; order Hyphomicrobiales; family Phyllobacteriaceae; genus Mesorhizobium; species Mesorhizobium sp. M1E.F.Ca.ET.045.02.1.1. Next base: position 2,001,599 of record NZ_CP034447.1, on the reverse strand, counting down.
CGCGCGGGGACCCCCTCTGTCGCCTTCGGCGACATCTCCCCCTCAAGGGGGGAGATTACTCCGCGCCTTGCCTCGCCCCGCTCCAATCGGCATAGATCGATCATGACCAGTGACCCCTACCGCCCGCGCCGCTCGGTGCTTTACATGCCCGCCTCCAACGACAAGGCGCTGGCGAAGATCGCCTCGCTTGCCTGCGACGCCGTGATCATCGACCTCGAGGACGGCGTGGCACCCGCCGACAAGGTTTCAGCCCGCGACAAACTTGCAGGCGTCTTGGCCGCGCGTCCGCAGCGGCGCTGCGAGATTGTGGTTCGCATCAATCCGCTCGGATCCGAATGGGGCATCGACGACCTGCTGGCCGTCGCCAAGGCCGGGCCGGACGGTATTCTCCTGCCCAAGATCGGCACACCGCGCGACATCCTCGAGGCCGGCGACCTGCTCGACGACAATTTCGCGCCCGACACGGTGAAGCTGTGGGCGATGATCGAAACGCCCAAGGCGCTGCTCAACATCGGCCCCATCGCCGAACTTGGTCGCGACCCGGCTTCCCGCTTGGCTTGTTTCGTTGCCGGAACGAACGACCTGGTGAAAGCGACGGGCATTTTGGCAACGCCCGACCGGCGTTATCTCATGCCTTGGCTGATGCAGCTTGTGCTCGCCGCCCGCGCCGGCGGCCTCGACGTGATCGACGGCGTCGCCAATGATTTTCGCGACCTAGACGCCCTGGCGCGAGAGTGCGCCGAGGCCGCCGCCATGGGTTTTGATGGCAAGTCGCTGATCCACCCCGCCCAGATCGAGCCGGCGAACCGCGCCTTTTCGCCGGCGCCGGAGGCGCTGGCCGCGGCGCGCGCGATCCGGGATGCGTTCTCGCGGCCCGAAAATGCCGGCAAGGGCGTCATTGCGCTGGACGGCCGCATGGTCGAGCGGCTGCATCTGGCCGAGGCCGAGAAACTTCTGGCGAAGGCCGCAATCATCGGCGCATGATGCGCTGGAGCAATTCCAGGAAAAGTGCGTAGCGGTTTTCCGTCCGGAATTGCGTCAAAACAAAGGAATAGAATGTCGCCCAAAAGTGCAGCGGGCGACATTCATAGTTCATAGACAGACATTGGTCATGACAGGGTCGAAAAAATGAAACTTTACCGCTTTCTGTCCGGTCCGGACGACGCCACCTTCTGCCACAAGGTGACGGCGGCCCTTAACAAGGGCTGGCACCTGTTCGGCTCGCCGACCTATGCCTATGACAAGACGACCAAGTCGATGCGCTGCGGCCAGGCCGTGGTGAAGGACGTCGAAGGCCAGGAATACACCGCCGACACCAAGCTCGGCGATTGGTAGGGATGGAGCGGCGCCCCTCTCACTTCGTCCTAAGGCGGAGCAAGGATCGAAAGCCTTGAGATTAGGCGATAAGAAAAGGAACTGTGACGCCGCGTTCCTTCACACCCCCCCTCTGGCCTGCCGGCCATCTCCCCCTCAAGGGGGGAGATCAGATCGTCGCCTTTGATTTCGCCAACTACCAGCGTTGAATGAAAAGCACCGTCGAGGGAAGCTGCCAATCTCCCCCCTTGAGGGGGAGATGGCCGGCAGGCCAGAGGGGGTGGCTTGGCGCCAGCCTGTATGGCTTAGCCCTCACCCCGCCGCCGTCTGTTCGGCCGCTTCCTCGATCCGCTCCATGTCGTCGTCCGACAGGCCGAAATGGTGGCCGATCTCGTGGATCAGCACATGGGTGACGATGTCGCCCAGCGTCTCGTCATTCTCGGCCCAGTAGTCGAGGATGGCGCGGCGATAAAGCGTGATGCGGTTCGGTCCCTCGCCGGTCTGCGGGTTCCAGCGCTCGGCGATGCCGCGCCCCTCGAACAGGCCGAGCAGGTCGAAGGGCGTTTCCAGCGACAGGTCGTCCATGATCTCGTCCGTCGGAAAATCGGCGATCTGGATGACGATGTCGCCGGTGAGCTGGCGGAACTCTTCCGGCAGATGGGCATAGGCCTCCAGCGCCAGAAGCTCCATTTCCTCCATCGATGGCGAGAGCTGATCGTGCCAGGTGCGGGTCTTGTAGATGCGGGCCATAAGGTTTTCCTTTGATCCCGGCATATAGGCTTTCGCGCCGATTGAGGCAAATGAGCCGGCAGGCAGGCTACTTGGAGGGCAAAGGGCAAAGGAATAAATTCCTTGTGACTCCGCTTGACTCTTTCAAGGCCCTCTGGAATCTATAAGAACATAACAGGAACAATTGCTGCCGGAAGTGAACGTCATGGCGATGAGCGCCGTGGCGCGGGACACTGTTTTTGCCCTGCGCCGCCAGATCGCGAAGATCGAGGGAACGCTGCCCGAGCGCCTGGAAGCGCCGGCGCGGAGCGCATCCATCGATGCCGCCGGATTGGACATCACCCCCGGGACCAACATCATCCGGCGCGGCCTCGCCGTGGCGCCGCAGGATGCCTTCCTGCACACCGGCATCGAACGCCTCGACACAGCCCTCGGCGGCGGCCTGCCCAAGGCGGCGCTCAGCGAAATCCATGGGTTGGAGACCCGCGATGCCGGCGCCGTCGCCGGCTTTGCGCTGTCGCTCGCCAGCCTGATCCTCAGAGAAAAGCAGGGCCTGCCGATCCTCTGGGTCGGCACCGCCGAGATCTTCCGCGAGGCCGGCTTTCCCTATGCGAGCGGGCTCCATGCCCTCTTCGGCATCGAGCCGGAGCAATTGCTGTTTTCCGAAGCGCCGAAGCTCTTGGACGCGCTGTGGATCGCCGAGGAGGCCGCCCGCATGACGGCCTTCGCCGCCGTCATGCTCGAGATCCGCGGCAGCCCGCGGCTTCTCGACCTCACCGCCACGCGCCGCCTGCACGCCCGGGCTCAGAATGCCGGCAGGCCGGTGCTGCTTTTGCGCCAGGCCGGCGAGGCCGAGCCCACCGCCGCGCCGGTGCGCCTCATCGTCTCGGCAGCGCCGGCGGCGAGCCGCAAGACGGTCGCCGGCCCGCTCGCCGGCTCGATCGGCCGCCCCGCCTTCACCGTCGATATCGGCAAGAGCCGCACGGCCCTGCCCGGACAATTCACACTGGAGTGGAACCCCGATGAGCACGCTTTTGCGGAAAGAAGGCCCCAGGAAGAGCGGGCAGAGAATCCTGTCGCTGTGGTTCCCCTACCTCTGCGCGGAGCGGATCCTGCGCCAGCGTCTGGGGCGGTCCTGGCGTTCCCGGCCGTCGCATCACCTGCCCCCGCCTCACCCACCGCTGGTGATCAGCCATCGCGACAGCAACGCCCAGCGCATCGCGGCCCTCGACGAGCGGGCTGAGGCGCTGAAGCTGAAACGCGGCATGGGCATTGCCGACGCGCGCGCCATGCACCCGTCGATCGATGTGGTGGAGGCCGACCCGGAGGCCGACCGCCGCCTGCTCGAGGGCCTTGCCGACTGGTGCGACCGCTACACGCCGCTGGTGGCGATCGACGGCGAGGACGGGCTGTTCCTCGACGTCACCGGCTGCACGCATCTGTTCGGCGGCGAGCGCGCCATGCAGGACGAGATCCTCACCCGCTTCTTCCAGCAGGGTTTCGACGTCCGCGCCGGCCTTGCTTCCACGCCGGGGGCCGCCTGGGCGGCGGCGCGCTTCCATGGCGACCGCATCGTAGCCTTCGGCGAGGAGGAGGCGCTGCTTGCGCCCCTGCCGCTTTCGGCGCTGCGCATCGCGCCGGAAACCCGCGCCAGCCTCGAAAGCGTTGGCCTGCGCACGGCGGGCGCCGTGATGGCCGCGCCCCGCGCGCCGCTCGCCCGCCGCTTCGGCGCCACCTTGCTTCTGCGCCTCGACCAGGCACTCGGCCGCATCGACGAGGCCGTGTCGCCGCGCCTGCCGGTGGCGCCGCTCTCGGTCGAGCGCCATCTTGCCGAACCGGTCGTGCTCACCGACGACATCGAGCGGCTGGTGAGCCGGCTTGCCGTGGCCTTGAAAACCGACCTCGAACGCCGCGGCGAGGGCGCCAGGGCGCTCGCCCTTCTCCTCTTCCGCGTCGACGGCGCCGTCAGCCGCGTCACGGTCGGCACCTCACGCCCGCTGCGCGAGCCGACGCTGATCAGGCGGCTCTTCCACGAAAGGCTTGCAGCGCTTGAACAGGACATCGACGCCGGCTTCGGCTTCGACCTCGTGCGGCTCTCCGTGCTTTCGGTTGCCGCCTTCGACATGCTGCAGGGCGACCTTACCGGCGAAATGGTCGACGACGATGCCGACATCGCTTTGTTCGCCGACCGCATCCGCGCCCGCCTCGGCGACGCCGCCGTGCTGAAGCCGGTGGTCGTCGAAAGCCATCTGCCGGAGCGCGCCGTGACCACGGTTCCTTTCGCGGAAGCACCGCAAAGGCGCATGCCGGCGACCGGCCGGGCAGCGCCGCCGATGACCATCTATCCGCCGGAGCGGCCGGTGCGGCTGTTCCGCTCACCCGAGCCGATCGAGGTGCCGGCGACCGAAATGCCCGAGGGCCCGCCGATGAATTTCCGCTGGCGGCGCGCGCTTTACCGTGTCGCCCGCGCCGAAGGGCCGGAGCGCATCGCCGCCGAATGGTGGCGAAAACTGCCCGGCGAGGAGGAAGCGCCGACCCGCGACTATTACCGCATCGAGGACAGCGAAGGGCGTCGCTACTGGCTCTACCGCCAGGGCCTCTACGGCGCCTCGCAGGCCTCGCCGCGCTGGTTCATGCACGGGGTGTTCGCATGAACGCGCTGACCGCCATCCCCTATGCCGAGTTCGGCATCCAGTCGAATTTCTCCTTCCTGCGCGGCGCCTCCAAGCCCGAGGAGCTGGTGGTCACGGCGAAATTCTACAGCTTTGCCTCGATCGGGCTTGCCGACAGGAACACGGTTGCCGGCGTCGTGCGCGCCTGGCAGCAGGCCAAGGTCGAGAAGCTGGCCTATTACCCCGGCTGCCGCCTGGTTTTCCGCGACGGCACCCCGGACGTCCTCGCCTACCCCCACGACCGCAAGGGCTGGGGACATCTCTGCCGCATGCTGACGCAAGCCAATCTGCGCGACGAGAACGAGAAGGGCGCGACGCTGCTTGAATTGAGCGACCTGCTCGAATGGGGCGATCGGATGTCGCTGGCGGTCCTGCCCAGTCTGTCGACGAGCGCGGAAAACGATCTGTCGCTCATTAGCCGGCTTAAGGATCGCTTCGGCTCGGCGCTCCGGCTGGCCGTGGCGCCGGATTATGGCGGCAATGACCGCTTCCGCATCGAGCAGGCGGCGGCGATGGCCGATCATGCGCGGGTTCCGCTGATGGCGACCAATGACGTACTCTATCATGCCGCCGACCGCCGGCCGCTGCAGGACGTGCTCACCGCGATCCGCCTCAACACGCCGGTTTCCGAGGTCGGACTGGAGCTGACGGTGAATGCCGAGCGCCATCTGAAGCCGCCGCTGGAAATGGCGCGTCTGTTCCGCCGGCACCCGCAGGCGCTGGCTGAAACGCTGCGCTTCGCCGACGAGCTCACATTCTCGCTCAGCGACCTCGAATATAATTATCCGGACGAGCCGACCGAATCCGGCCTCGGACCGCAGGCCGAGCTCGAGCGGCTGGCGCGGGAAGGGGCTGCCGTCCGATACCCGGCCGGTGTTCCCGCCCATGTCACGCGGCGCATCGAGGAAGAGCTCGCGCTCATCGAGCGGCTGAACTACGCGCGCTATTTCCTGACCGTCCACGACATCGTGAAGTTCGCCCGCAGCCAGAGCATCCTTTGCCAGGGGCGCGGTTCGGCCGCCAATTCGGTCATCTGCTTCTGCATCGGCATCACCGAAGTCGGCCCCGACCGGATCGACGCGCTCTTCGAGCGCTTCATCTCCGAGGAGCGCAACGAGCCGCCCGACATCGACGTCGACTTCGAGCATGAAAGGCGTGACGAAGTCATCGCCTACATCTACGACAAATACAGCGCCAAGCGCACCGCACTCGCGGCCGCCGTCATCAGCTATCGCGGCCGTTCGGCCTTGCGCGAAGTGGCGAAAGCCATGGGCCTCTCCGAGGACGTCCGCAGCGCTCTGTCGAGCACCATCTGGGGCTGGTCGACCTCGGAGCTCGGCGAAAGGGAGACCGATGCCGGCGGCCTCGACCGCGCCGACCCGCTGTCCAGCCAAGTGCTGGAGCGCGCCAACGAGATCATGGGCTTTCCCCGCCACCTCTCGCAGCATGTCGGCGGCTTCGTCATCACCCGCGACCGGCTCGACGAGGTCGTGCCCATCGTCAAGACGGCGATGGACGAGCGCAAGATGGTCGAATGGGACAAGGACGACCTCGACGCGGTGAAGATCCTCAAGGTGGATGTGCTGGCGCTCGGCATGCTGACTTGCCTGAAACGCGCCCTGACCTTGCTGACGCGGCATTATCCGGAAGCGCGCGATGAATACGGCCGTCCCTATGATCTGAACTCGCTGCCACCGGAGGACGATCGCGTCTACGCCATGATCTGCCGGGCCGACACGCTGGGCGTCTTCCAGATCGAGTCGCGCGCCCAGATGTCGATGCTGCCGCGGCTGCGGCCGCAGAATTTCTACGATCTCGTCATCGAAGTGGCGATCGTGCGGCCCGGCCCGATCCAGGGCGACATGGTGCATCCTTATCTGCGCCGCCGGCAAGGCAAGGAGAAGCCCGAATACCCGAAGCCCGAGCTGGAAGAGATCCTCGGCAAGACGCTTGGCGTGCCGCTGTTCCAGGAACAGGCGATGAAGATCGCCATCGTCGCCGGCGGCTTCAGGCCGGGCGAGGCCGACGAATTGCGCCGCGCCATGGCCACCTTCAAGCGCACCGGCACGATCGGCAACTACCGCCAGCGGATGATCGACGGCATGGTCGCCAAGGGCTACGAGAAGGAGTTCGCCGAGCGCTGCTTCAAGCAGATCGAAGGCTTTGGCGAATACGGCTTTCCCGAAAGCCATGCCGCGTCCTTCGCGTTGCTGGTCTATGCCTCCTGCTGGTTCAAGACCTTCTATCCCGACGTCTTCTGCGCCGCGATCCTGAACGCGCAGCCGATGGGTTTCTATCAGCCGGCCCAGCTCGTCCGCGACGCGCGCGACCATGGCGTCGAGGTGCGCGAGGTCGACGTCAACCACTCCGTCTGGGACTGCACGCTGGAACAGGCCGCCTTCGATTCGTCCCGCATCCTCGAGCGTCATGCCTCGATGCGCGGCGTCATCGAGGCGGCTCATGCGGTCAGGCTTGGCTTCCGCCAGATCAAGGGCCTGTCCGAGGAGCGGATGGAGGCCGCCGTCGCCCGGCGCGGCAAAGGCTATCGATCGGTCAGGGATCTCTGGCTGCGGTCAGGCCTCGATGTCGGGGAGATCGAAAGGCTGGCCGAGGCCGACGCCTTCCGCTCGCTCGGCCTCGACCGCCGCGCCGCGCTCTGGGAAGTGCGCGCGCTCGACGGCAGGAGTGCTGCCGAAAAGCTGCCGCTGTTCGACCAGCCCACGCTTCGCCTGCGTGAGCTGGAGCCGGAAACGAAGCTGCCGAAAATGCCGCTCGGCGAGCATGTCGTCCACGACTACCGTGCGCTCGGCCTGTCGCTAAAGGAGCACCCCGTCGCCTTCCTGCGCGAGCGGCTCGACCGCGCCGGCATCACGCCCAATGCCCGCCTGCCGTCGGTGCGCGACGGCCGCCGCGTCTCCGTCGCCGGCCTGGTGCTGGTGCGCCAGCGCCCCAGCAAGGGCAATGCGATCTTCCTCACCCTGGAGGATGAAAAGTCGATCGCCAACGTCATCATCTGGCCGCGCGTCTTCGACCGCTTCCGCTCTATCATCATGGGCGCGCGCTTCATCCGCGTCACCGGCAAGCTGCAGCATGAATCGGACGTCATCCACATCGTCGCCGACAGGATCGAGGACCTGACCTCCTGGCTGAGCGTACTGCTGCAGGCGCTCACCATCGAGCATCAGCCCGCCGAGTCATCGAATGGACCGGAGCGCTCCGCGAGCCGCGGCCTGCCGGTCCGTCAGGACATCGCCGCGCTGTCGGATACCGCACAGCAGGTCATGCCAAGGGGACGGAATTTTCAGTGAGGCGTAGAGGCCGTTGGCCTCGAGCGGAGCAAGGAGCGAAGACCCTGGGATGGCGAAGGTTGCGTTCCTTCACACCCCCCTCTGTCCTGCCGGACATCTCCCCCGCAAGGGGGGAGATCGCATGTTGCGCGGCTTTCGCCAATTGTCGACGTCGAAAGAAGGGCGCGGCGCCCAGGCTGCCAATCTCCCCCCTTGCGGGGGAGATGCCCGGCAGGGCAGAGGGGGGTACCGTCCCGCCAGCGTTTCGGATTCCTCCGCTGCAGCGGCGTTGTGTAATCACAGACGCCTTTGCCAATCTCGAAGGCTTGCGGCGTCCTTCCGGAAGCGTCCGTCAGCGGAAGACATTCACGACGGCCCGCTCAGCCGCGGCGGCGGCGGCGTCAGCATATCGTCGGCCGAGATCGTGCGCGCTTCCGACGGCAGCATGATCGGAATGCCGTCGCGCACCGGATAGGCAAGCTTCGCCACCCGCGAGATCAGCTCGCTGCGGTCCGGATCCCAGCTCAGCGGCCCCTTGGTCAGCGGGCAGGCGAGCAGTTCCAGCAGTTTAGGGTCGACCGTGGCCTTCCGCCCGTCACGTCCATCCGCCACTAGCATTGTCCTCCCGCCACGCGAGATGTGTTGAGATTCAGGTTAGGCTGAGTCGAAAACGGCGGTTTTCGAGAACCGGAGCGGAGCGTACTTAACGTACGTGAGCACCGGAAGCGCAGAAAGCCGCCGTTTGCAGGCCGGCATCACCTGAATATCGACGCATCTTACTGGATGCTCGAGCCAAAATCCTCATCCTCGCGCGCCAGCGTTATCTCGGTGATGGCGATCAGCGTCTCGGCGCGCGTCTTCAGGTCCGCCGCTTCGAGCAGCGCCTGCTTCTCGGCCGGCCCATAGGGCGCCATCATCGACAGCGCATTGACCAGCATGGCGTTCTCGGCGCGGCTGACGCTTTCCCAGTCGGCTTCGAGATCATTGGCCTGCAGATAGGCGCGGAACGCCTTGAGCAGCGCCGGCCGGTCGACCTCGGCGGCGGCCTGGTCCTCCTCGAGATCGGCGAGGAACGGCGCGATCCGGCACTGCCGGAATGGTGTCTTCACCGCCAGCTCCTGCGTGACCCGGAAGCGGCAGACGCCCTGCAGCGAAATCAGGTAGCGCCCGTCGCCGGTCTCGGCGAGCGAGATGATGCGCCCGGCGCAGCCGACGCTGCAGAGTTCCGGCTCGCCGTCGTCGCGCAGCGCGCCGTCAAGGCTGGGCTGGATCATGCCGATCAGCCGGGCCCCGGCCATCGCCTCATCGATCATCTGCAGGTAGCGCGGCTCGAAGATGTTGAGCGGCATACGGCCGCCCGGCAAGAGCAGGGCGCCGGCGAGCGGAAATACCGGGATCGCCGATGGCAGATCCCTCGCGAGCCGATAGCGGGCGTTTCCGACCTGCACCTCAACCCTCCAAAAGCGTCGCCGGCCAGCGTGTCAAACCTGCGATCTTCTCTGACGCAGCCCGGTCTATCCAACCCATCGACAGGGCGAGCCACTGCCCTATTTGGCGCAGTTGCCGCCCGCCGCAAGCCCCCTTACCTGGCAGGGGCCAGCAAGAGAGCCGGCAAAAGGCTCAGGAGAACAGCAGCGACGACAGCTTGCGCCGCGCGGCAAGCGTCGCCTCGTCGGTCATCCCCCATGCCTCGAAGAACTTCAGGAGCTGCGCCCGGGCGCCGTCGTCGTTCCATGTCCGGTCGGCCTTGACGATCGCCAGAAGGTTGTCGGCGGCCTGCGTCTTCTCGCCGCGCGCATTCTGCACCATCGCCAGGTCGAAGCGCGCCTGATGATCGTTCGGATTGGCGGCGAGCCGGCGCTCGAACTCGGCCGGATTGCCGAGCGCGGCCGCTTCCGCCGCAAGCGTCATCTTGGCGCGCAGCGCCGCAAGCGCCGGCGCGTCCTTCTTGTCCTCCGGCGCCTTCGCAAGCACCGCCTCGGCGCCTGGAGCATCGCCGGCCTCGAACAGGATCTCACCCAGACCCGCGATCGCCTCGACGGTTTCGGGCGCCTGCTCGAGGATGGCGTCATAGATGTCGGCCGCGGTCTGGACGTCGCCGGCCTCGCGCGCCTCGCCGGCCGCTGCCAGCGCGTCGGTAATTTGCGGCGCGCCGCCGCCGCCCTTGCCGCCGACCTTCTGGATGAACTGCGTGATCTGGCTTTCGGGAATGGCGCCCATGAAGCCGTCCACCGGCTGGCCGTCCTTGAAGGCGATGACCGCGGGGATCGACTGGATGCCGAGCTGGCCGGCAATCGAGGGATGGTCGTCGATGTTCATCTTGACCAGCTTGACCTTGCCGCCGGCCGCCTTGACCGCCTTTTCGAGCTGCGGCGTCAACTGCTTGCAGGGACCGCACCAGGGCGCCCAGAAGTCGACCAGCACCGGCTGGCGGCGCGATTCCTGGATGACGTCGGCCGCGAATGTCGCGGTCGTGGTGTCCTTGATCAGCTCGGCCGTCGCCGGCGCCTCGCCGAGCGACACCTTGGCACGGTCGGCCCCGCCATACTGGACGGATTGGGCGTACTGGCCGGAATTGCCGCCAAATGAGCCGCTGAACGGATTGTTGTCACTCATGTCGTCGCCCTTTCGGTCGCGCCGCCGCCGGCATGAAGGCGCGGCGCGTCATTGTCGGATTTCGGTTCGCCCTCCATGTGGCGATCAAGCCCTGACTTTCAAGATAATGACACTTTCAAGATAACAGGATCGTGGCCGGTTGCCTCGACGAATCTGACGAGATCGGCCGCCGCGATGGTCGTCGTCGCCTCGTTGGTCAGCGGATGGCCGTTGATGACGTCGTGGTTCATCAGTTCCTGGTCGAGGACGACCTTCACCCGTCCGGCCGTATCGTTGATCAGGCCGAACACGGTGACCGCGCCCGGGATGACGCCGAGCAGCTCCATCAGCATTTCCGGCTTGCCGAAGGAAACGCGGCCGGCGGCGCCGATCAGGTGATGAATCTGCTTGAGATCGACCTCCGCGTCCTCGCCGACGGTGACGAGAAAGAAATTGTCCTTCTTGTCCTTGAGGAAGAGGTTCTTGGTATGCCCGCCCGGGATCTCGCCGCGCAGCGCCTGCGAATCGGCGACCGTGAACAGTGGCGGGTGGCGCACCGTCGAGACGGAAATGCCGAGATCGGCAAGAAAGGCGTAGAGCTCGGCTTCGGTCTTCGGCATTGGGTCCTCGCATCGTCCGGAAGTGTCATGCCGTTTACGGCCAACGGCACCCTCGGGGCAAGATCGCCCGCGTGGGCCACGGAAATCCGCCCGTTCGGAGCGAGCCTTCCATGCATGAAGAGCTAGCTCCAAAAAGACCGTCATTTCCCTGTTGCAATCGGCGCGCTCTTCGGCCATATAGGCGCGGCTTGCGGCCCAAGGCCGCGCGAGCGGGTGTAGCTCAGGGGTAGAGCACAACCTTGCCAAGGTTGGGGTCGGGCGTTCGAATCGCCTCACCCGCTCCAGTTTCCCTTCCGGGATCAAGCAAACGAAAAGCCGCGGTTTTCCGCGGCTTTTTCGCGTTTGAACGCACGAAGAACCCGAACGGCAAGAGCCAGATCAAAGAGCCGGGATCCCCGAGCGGGTTACCAGCCCGGCCATCGCTGGGACGCGTTCTCGAAACCGTCCACACTCGGCGGCGATGATCCAAGATCGTCGCTGAATTCTACAAGACCAAACCGTTGGGGAGAGCGCGCTGAAAGTCCATACGGCGTGACGCACTTCACACGCGTTATCCCAACTGCGTGGTATTTTAGGGCGGTCGGAATTTCCCGATAGCTCAGGACCAGCGCCTCATTCTTAGGGCGCAGGATCAAGGTGTACCCTTCCTGGCGGTCGAGATTTCGTCGGTTTCGGAATTGCCAATTTCCATCGCGACAAACACATTCGCGTCTACCAGATGGTGACTCTTCGTAGTCGTACTACACCTTGCTTGCCATACCAGCAAATTGGAGAGTTCGATGGGTTTGACTCAAGTCGTCGTGCCGATGATCAAGAGCTATGACTTTGGCATTGGCGTGGATTATTCGACGGGTAGTCCCATGAACAGAGCTGTTCAGGGGGAGATAACGGGCGTTAAGAGTGCCGGGGGCTCGACTGCGAGCTGGTCCATTACTCGCATCACCACAACTGAAGAGCTCGAGAGCGCTTTGGGCATCAGTGCCGAGGCAAGTTATGGAGTTCCCGCCTTTCAGGGCGCAAGCGCCCGGTTCGATTTCGCCAAGCGATCGAAAGTTCAAAGCAGCTCCCTATTTTTGATGCTCAGCGCATTCGTCAAGTTGGAATATCTGTCCATAGATGAGCCAGAGCTAACAGATGCCGCGAAGCTATTGATCGCCGACTCTAGGGCTTTTAACGGCCGCTATGGCAACATGTTCGTACGTGGTGTCGATCGTGGCGGCTTGTTTTTCGCCGTAATGCGTATTGACGCTCTGTCTAAACAAGACGCAATGTCGATTGCCGCCAGCCTTGGTGGTTCTTATTCCGCCTTTTCCGCTGAAGGCAAAATGAAGCTCGACGAATTGCATCAGAGGTATGCAAGCGAACTCCATGTCGAAACGTATCATGAAGGCGGCCCGGTCGATTTGGATATTAGCTCACCAAATTCCACTTCGGATCTTTATGATATGCTGCGCAAGTGGTTGACATCGTTTCGCGATGACCCAACCGCAAATTCGGTACCCTACTCTGCCACATTGGCACCAATGACGATTGCAAAAGCGCCGCCAGCCCCTAACGAAGCGGATATTCAGCATGCGTCAGATGTGCTTGCTATCTGTGCTAAAACACGAAGCCGTATCCTCGATAGCTTGAATCTGGTCAATTTCATCACTGAAAATGCCTACCGCTGCGAGTTCGCCGATGGGACATCTGCCGCAGACTTCATCAAGGCGTCGAACGGCTACGAATCTGATCTGGACGTCGTAGCAGGCTGCGCTTCGCAGGCGATGCGTGACGTTACCAGGGCGGTCATGCCGGCTGACTTCGCTAAACAGCAGGGCAAGTCATTTCCGCTCGGGTCGATCCCATCCCCTATACCAACAATGAAATCTGGAATGGCCATACCACTGGCGGCTCCGAACTTCGTGGGCATGACAGTAGCTGCGGCGACCGAACTTGCCGAACGTTTTGGCGTGACACTGGGGTATAGTGACAAGATAATGTCACTGTCAGCGATAACGCTAATGGATGGATACACGCTTCAGTTTCCAGACAGCAAGATCATGGTGACATCGCAATCACCGCAAGCTGGCGACAAACTTCCGTCGGACAACACCGTCGCGGTTGATGGCAAGGGGATCAGTTGATCAATTAATCTGGTGAAGGGGTTATGGCCCGACGACCCAAGCGGGGTCGAGCGTTCGAATCGCCTCACCCGTTCCAGTTTCCCTCCAGGGATCAAGCAAACGAAAAGCCGCGGTTTTCCGCGGCTTTTTCGCGTTTGGTAGACATCCCCCTCTGCCGCAACTACCCCAGCCGTGCCCTGGTCGTCCTCGGCGTCGCAAGCAACAGGCTGGTCTCGCTCCCCGTTATCCCCGGGATCAGCCGTATCCGCCGCAGCACGGCATCGAAATCGGTCAGCGAAGCGGTGCCCAGCTCCACCACCAGGTCCCAGCGGCCGTTGGTGGTATGAATGGTCGAGACTTCGGGGAAGCCGCCGAGCGCCCTGATCACGCGATCGGCGGCGTGGCCCTCGATCTCGATCATCATGACGCCGCGTATGCGCTGGTCGACCGCGTCGGCGCGCAGCACCACCGTATAGCCGATGATCTCGCCGGATTTTTCCAGCCGCTCCATGCGCGCCCTGACCGTGGCGCGCGAGACTCCGAGATCGACCGCGAGGTCGGAGACGCTGCGCCGCGCATCATGCCTCAGCAGCGTCACCAGTCTTTCGTCGAGCGCATCCATGACTATCCATTTCGATCAAACTTCCTGACCAATATGATAGAATGATCTTTTCGAAATGCCAATTTTCCTTGTTCAAACCGCCAGGCCGCGATGGTTCAATCCCTTGGTCAATCGCAAGGGCTAAAAAGAATCATGCGCTGCAGGATCGTCGGCGCGCCGGTGCAGGACGGCGCGGGCAGGATGGGATGCGAGATGGGGCCGAGCGCGCTGCGCACGGCTGGGCTCGTCTCGGTGCTGTCGGAACTCGGCCACGAGGTTGAGGACTGGGGTGCCATCCAGCCGGCCGAGGTACGCGCCCTCGTCCACGGCAATCTCGTATTGAAGGCGCTGCCGGAGATTTCCGCCTGGACGGCGGCGATCGCCGAGACCGCCTACGCCGCCTCCAGGGAGGCCATGCCGATCTTCCTCGGCGGCGACCACTCGATCTCGGCCGGCACGGTATCCGGCGTGGCGCGCCGTGCCGCCGAACGCGGCCGGCCGCTCTTCGTGCTTTGGCTCGACGCGCATCCGGATTTCCACACGCTCGACACCACCACCAGCGGCAACCTGCACGGCGTGCCGCTCGCCTATGCCAGCGGCCGGCCCGGCTTCAACGGCTATTTCCCGGATCTGCCCGCCGCGGTCGATCCTGCCCGCGTCTGCACCATGGGCCTGCGCAGCGTCGATCCGGCCGAGCGCCGCGCGCTGAAGGAGGCAGGCGTGACCGTGCACGACATGCGCGCCATCGACGAGCACGGCATCGCACCGCTGCTGCGCGCCTTCCTCGCCCGTGTGGAGAAGGAAGACGGGCTCTTGCATGTCAGCCTCGACGTCGATTTCCTCGACCCGTCGATCGCCCCGGCCGTCGGCACCACCGTGCCCGGCGGCGCCACCTTCCGCGAGGCGCATCTGGTGATGGAGATGCTGTCCGACAGCGGCCTGGTCTCCAGCCTCGACCTGGTCGAGTTGAACCCGTTCCTCGACGAGCGCGGCCGAACGGCGACGCTGATGGTCGACCTCACCGCCAGCCTGATGGGCCGTCGCATCATGGACCGCCCGACCCGCAGCCATTCCGGAAGCCTCTGACCATGACCCAGCCTTCCCGCCTCGCCATCGTTCCCTTCGTCAGCGTCGACCGCATGATGAAGCTGGTGCTCGCCATCGGCGTCGAGCGATTCCTCACCGAGCTCGCCGCCTATATCGAGGAGGATTTCCGCCGCTGGGAGCTGTTCGACAAGACGCCGCGCATCGCCTCGCATAGCCATGACGGCGTCATCGAGCTGATGCCGACCAGCGACGGCCGCCTCTACGGCTTCAAATATGTCAACGGCCACCCGAAGAACATGCGCGAGGGCCGCCAGACGGTCACCGCCTTCGGCGTGCTCGCCGATGTCGGCTCCGGCTATCCGATGCTGTTGACCGAGATGACCATCCTGACGGCGCTGCGCACCGCCGCCACTTCCGCGGTCGCGGCCAAATACCTGGCGCCGAAGGGTTCGCGCGCCATGGCCATCATCGGCAACGGCGCCCAGTCCGAGTTCCAGGCCATCGCCTTCAAGGCGCTGCTCGGCATCGACCGGCTGCGGCTCTACGACATCGACCGCAAGGCTTCGGAAAAATGCGCCCGCAACCTTGCCGGCAAGGGCTTCGACATCACCATCTGCTCGACCGGGCAGGATGCGGTCGAAGGCGTCGACATCATCACCACGGTGACCGCCGACAAGCAGTACGCCACCATCCTCACCGACAACATGGTGGGCTCCGGCGTCCACATCAACGCGGTCGGCGGCGACTGCCCCGGCAAGACCGAGCTGCATCGCGACATCCTTCTGCGCTCCGACATCTTCGTCGAGTTCCCGCCGCAGACGCGCATCGAGGGCGAGATCCAGCAGCTCGACGCCAACCATCCGGTGACGGAGCTGTGGCAGGTGATGACCGGCCAGGCCGAAGGCCGCAAGACGCCCGAGCAGATCACGCTGTTCGATTCTGTCGGCTTCGCCATCGAGGATTTTTCCGCGCTCCGCTACGTCCGCGACCAGCTCCAGGCCACCGGCCTCTATGAGGAGCTCGACCTGCTCGCCGACCCCGACGAGCCGCGCGACCTGTTCGGCATGCTGCTCAGGGCCGCGATGCAGCCGGCCGCTTGATGAGGGAATGAGCGCGTAATCTCCCCCCTTGAGGGGGAGATGGCCGGCAGGCCAGAGGGGGTCGGTCCGACTGGGCTCGGCTTGCTTGTGCAGATGGAGGTTGGCGCTTCATGCGCAGCGACCCCCTCTGTCGCCTTCGGCGACATCTCCCCCTCAAGGGGGGAGATTACGCCCTACTGCCGCAAAGGCGCGCAGCTTTCGCGTTCGATGAGGACCGGCGTCAGAACCTCGCGGCGCGAGGGCGCCGCCGGCTCGCCGAGGCGCTCGAGCAGCAGGCTCACCGCCCGCGTTCCGATCTTCTCGACCGGCTGCGCGATCGTCGTCAGCGGCGGCCATGTGGTGACCGCGTAGGGTATGTCGTCGAAGCCGACCAGCGACATGTCGTCGGGGACGCGCAGTCCGCGCGTGCGCAGCGCGGTGATCGCGCCCATGGCCATCAGGTCGTTGCAGGCGAACACCGCCGTGATCTCCGGCGCTTGCGCCATCAGCCGCTCCATCGCCAGACGGCCGCCGGCGAAGTGATAGTCGGAATCGACCACCGATGATGCAGGCAGTTCGAGCCCCGCTTCCTCGAGCGCCCGGACAAAGCCGCGCACGCGGGCAGGGCTGGAGCTCGAATCGCGCGGGCCGCCGATAACGCCGATCCTTTTGTGGCCGAGCCCGACGAGATGACGGCCGGCGAGATAGCCGCCGTGATCGTGATCGACCAGCACGGTATCGACATTGACGGAGTGGATCTCGCGGTCGAGCAGCACCGCCGGCACGGCGGCGGAAAGGCGCGAGAACACCCTCGCATGGTCGGACGAGCCGGCGAAGATCAGTCCGTCGATCTGCTTTGCCAGCAGCACCGACAGATAGCGCTCTTCCTTCTCGGCGTTGCCGTCGGAGTTGCACAGGATCACCGTGTAGCCGGCGACGAAGCCGGCATCCTCGATCTGGCGCGCAACGCTGGCGAAAAACGGGTTGGAATTGTCGGGCAAGAGCAGGCCGATGGTCTTGGTCTCGCCGCGCCGCAGACTCCGCGCCAGCGAGTTCGGGCTGTAGCGCAGCGCGGTGATCGCCGCGCGCACGCGCTCGGCCGTCTCCGGCTCGACATGGCGCGTGCGGTTCATCACATGCGAGACGGTGGCGACGGACACCCCCGCATAGCGTGCGACATCGGCAATCGTCGTCATGGTCCCTGGTTCCCCTGGCTCCCTAGCGGATTTTCCGCAACAGCCTCTCCCGATACGCGTCTAGGATGACGGCGAGCACGATGACAAGGCCAATCACGATGGGTTTGAAATTGTCGCCGACGCCGAGCAGCTGCAGCCCGGTGCTCAAGACCTGCAGGATGCAGGCGCCGACCAGCGTGCCGATGATCGAGCCCTTGCCGCCGCTGAGGCTGGTGCCGCCGATGATGACGGCGGCGATCGCGTTGAGCTCGTAGCCGACGCCGGCGATCGGGCTGCCGATGTTCAAGCGCAGCAGATAGACCATGGCCGCGATGCCGGCCGTCAGGCCGCTGATGGTGAAGGCGGCGACCTTGTAGAAGTCCGGATTGTGGCCGGAGAGGCGCACCGCCTCGTCATTTGTGCCGACCGCGAAGATCATGCGACCGAAGACGGTCAAGCGCAGCACGAACCAGCCGGCCGCGATCACCAGCACCGCAACCAGGAAGATCGACGGCAGGAAGCCGCCGATGATGAGGTTGCCGAAATCGACGAAGCTCTGCGGCAGGCCGGTGATGGTCGAATTGTCACTGACCACGCGCGCGGCGCCCGCCGCCATGTTGAGCATGCCGAGCGTGACGATGAAGGAGGGGATCTTCCAGCGGGTCGAGATCCAGCCGTTGAGGAAGCCGCAGACAGCACCCGTCGCCATGCAGGCCAATAGCGCCAGCGTGATCGCCGCCGCCGGCGACAGGCTCTCGTCGATCATGACGGTGGCGCCCACCACGGTGCAAAGCGCCAGCACCGAGCCGACCGAAAGGTCGATGCCGCCGGTGAGGATGACAAAGGTCATGCCGGCGGCGAGCACCGTGTTGATGGCGATCTGGACGAAGATCTTCAGCGCGTTGCCGGGCGTGGCGAAATAGGGCGCGCTGACCGAGAAGAACAGCGTGATCAGCACCAGCGCGAGCAGCACGCCGGCATCGCGCACCAGGAAACGCAGGAACTTCGCCCTTCCGGGGGAAACAGGCGCCGAAACGATTGCGTCGGACGTCTCGCTCATGGTCGCACATACTCCTGGTAGGCGAGCGACAGGATGCGCTCCTGGTCGAATTCGGCTCGCGGCACCTCGCCGACAATTCTGTTCTTGGAAAAGACGATGATGCGGTGGCACATGCCCATCAGCTCCGGCAGGTCGGACGACACCATGATGATGCCCTTCTGTGCCGCCGCCAGCATCCACAGGAGCTGGTAGATCTCGCGCCGCGCGCCGATGTCGACACCGCGCGTCGGCTCGTCGAGGATCAGCGTCGAGGTGCCGCGGAACAGCCACTTGGCTAAAACCACCTTCTGCTGGTTGCCGCCGGAAAGATTGCGCACGGCCTGCTCGATCGAGCTCGCCTTGACGCGCAGCTGCCCGACCAGGTCGTTCGCGGCCGCGGCTTCGGCCCGGCGGTTGACCAGCCCGTGGCGCGAGACCTTGCCGAGATCGGTGATGGTGATGTTCTTGTCGACGGCCAGGTCGAGCAGCAGGCCCTGGCCCTTGCGGTCCTCGGTGAGCAGGCTCAGTCCGTGCCGCACGGCATCCTTGGGCGCCGTGATCGCCACCGGCCTGCCGTCGATCTCGACGACGCCGTCGAGCTTGGGATCGGCGCCGAACAGGGCTCGCATGGCTTCCGTGCGGCCGCTGCCGACCAGGCCGGCGACGCCCAGGATCTCGCCATGCCGAACCGAGAAGGAGATTTCCGGCGTCGCGGCGTTGCGCTTCAGATTGGCGACGCTGAGCGCGACCTTCCCCGGCGCGATCGAGGCATCGAAGCCAAATTCGTCGGCGATGTCTCTGCCGATCATCATCCGCACGATATCCGGCACGCTAAGGCCGTGGAGCTCGCGGGTCGCGACCAGCCTGCCGTTGCGCAAGATGGTGACCCGGTCGCCGATCTCGAACACCTCGTGCAGGCGGTGCGAGATGTAGATGATGGTGACGCCCTTGGCCTTGAGCTGCTTGATGATGGAAAAGAGCCGCGCGATCTCGGGCGGCGTCAGCGTCGCGGTCGGCTCGTCGAGCACCAGAAGCTTGCTGTCGTAGCTCAGCGCCTTGGCGATCTCGACGAGCTGCATCTGCGCGACGCCGAGCGCCTCGACCCGCGTCCGCGGATCGACGTCGAGGCCGACCTCCTTGAGCAGCGCGACGGCGCGGCGGTTGAGCGCCTTGCGGTCGACGATGCCGAAGGCGCGGCGCGGCAGGTTTTCCAGCATCAGATTCTCGGCGATGCTGAGATAGGGCAGAAGGTTCAGCTCCTGATGCACGATGCGGATGCCGCTCTGCTGCGCATCGTGCGGCGTCTTCGGCTGGTAGGGCTGGCCGTTGAAAGCGATGGTGCCGCTGTCCGGCTGATAGATGCCGGCCAAGAGCTTGATCAGCGTCGACTTGCCGGCGCCGTTCTCGCCGAGCACGATATGGGTTTCGCCGCGCGCGATCGACAGCGAGACCTCGCTCAGCGCGACGACGCCGGGAAAGATCTTTCCGACCCCTTCAAGGGAAAGAATCACATCGTCCATGCAGCAATCCTGAATGGCGCTCTTCCGCCGCAAACCGGTATGAGCGCGCGGTCATCGCCGCCGACAGTTTGCCGGCGGCGATGATGAGACAAGCGAATGGATGGCGCCAGAGGGAGTGCCGGCGCCCGTGCTCGCCTCAAGCGGTGATCAGCTTCACGTCGGTCTTGACCCAGCCGGAGAATTTCTCGCCGGCAAGCTCGCGCAGGCCGTAATCGATGCCCATGGCCGCCATCTGCGCGCCATACTGCTCGACGGTGGCGAGCATCTTGCCTTCCTTGAGCAGCGGGCCGACGGCCGGGATGTTGTCGAAGCCGACAACCTTGATCTGGCCGGACTTGCCGGCCGCGTCGATCGCCTTGACGACGCCGAGCGCCATCGAATCGTTCGCCGCCATCACGCCCTGGATATCGGGATGCTGGGTGAGGAAGTTGGTCATCAGCGTGTTGGCTTCCTCGGTCTCCCAATGCGCCGTCTTGGAGTCGAGCAGCTTCAGCTTGTACTCCTTCACCGAATCGTCGAAGCCCAGCTTGCGCTGCTTGGCGTTGTCGGCCTCCGGATTGCCCTCGAGGATGACGACCTTGCCGCCCTTGCCCAGCGCCTTGCCGAGCGCATCGCCGGCGAGCTTGGCGCCGGCGCGGTTGTCCGGGCCGAAGAAGGCGAGGTCGACGCCGGCCTTCTTCTTGGCTTTCTCGTCGAGCGCAACGTCGATGTTGATGACCTTGATGCCGGCCTTCAGCGCCTTGGCGATTGGCGTGACCATGGCCTTCGAATCGGCCGGCGCCACGACGATGATGTTGTAGTTCTGGGTGATGAAGTTCTCGATGGCGTCGACCTGAGCGGCAAAATCGCGCTCGTCCTTCATGCCGACGGCGGCGAAATCGAACTTGTCCTTGTTCTTGGCCGCGTATTCCTCCGCGCCGGCCTGCATCTGCTTGAAGAACTCGTTGGCCAGCGACTTCATCACCAGGCCGACCTTCGGCTTGTCGGCGGCGAACGCCGGACCGAGCGGCAAGGCGAGCGCGCCGGCCGCCAGCGCGCTGGTCTTGAGGAACTGGCGGCGCGAGAACGAGCCGAGATCGAGCCCATGGGTAGTTGAAACCTTGCTCATGCTTTCCTCCACTTTTGATGAGCCGTAATCGGTTACGTAACCGATTACGCAAACTAGGGCGACATTTTATCAGGTGTCAATATCGATGGTAAGGCGGACGGGAGGGCGCCGGCGCCAATCTCCCCCCTTGAGGGGGAGATGTCGCCGAAGGCGACAGAGGGGGTCGCCGCGCGTGAAGCGCCGGCGCCCTTCTGCGACAAGAGATCAGGTCGGCGATTTACGTGAGGCGACCCCCTCTGGCCTGTCGGCCATCTCCCCCGCAAGGGGGGAGATTACGCGCCTCGCCGTTTTCGCCAAATCACCGCCAGCCCAGCGCCGGCGCGACGTGCTTCAGGATCGCCTCGATGACATGGGCGTTGTAGGCGACGCCGAGCTGGTTGGGCACGGTGAGCAGCAGCGTGTCGGCCTCGGCGATCGCCTGGTCTTGCCTGAGCTGCTCGACGAGCACGTCCGGCTCGGCGGCATAGGTTCGGCCGAACACGGCGCGCTTTTCCGGCTCGATATAGCCGAAATGGTCCTCGCCCTCGCTGCCGCCGAAATAGGCGCGGTCCATGTCGTTGACCAGGGCGAAAATGCTGCGGCTGACCGAGACGCGCGGTTCCCTGGTATGGCCGGCCTCCTTCCAGGCGGCGCGGTAGGCTCTTATTTGCTCGGCCTGCTGGATGTGCAGCGGCTCACCGCTCTCGTCGAATTTGAGCGTCGAGCTCTGCAGGTTCATGCCGAGCTTGGCCGCCCATTCGGCGGTGGCGTTGGTGGCCGCGCCCCACCAGATGCGCTCGCGCAGGCCCTCGGAGAACGGCTCGAGCCGGAGCAGACCGGGCGGATTGGGAAACATCGGCCTGGGATTGGGCTGGGCGAAACCCTGGCCGCGCAAGAGGTCGAGAAAAATCTCGGCGTGGCGGCGCGCCATGTCGGCGTCGGTCTTGCCCTCTTCCGGCACGTAGCCGAAATAGCGCCAGCCATCGATCACCTGCTCGGGCGAGCCGCGGCTGATGCCGAGCTGCAGCCGGCCGCCGGCGATGAGGTCGGCCGCACCCGCATCCTCGGCCATATAAAGCGGGTTCTCGTAACGCATGTCGATGACGGCGGTGCCAAGCTCGATGCGCTTGGTCTTGGCGCCGGCGGCGGCAAGCAGTGGAAAGGGCGAGCCGAGCTGACGGGCGAAATGATGGACGCGGAAATAGGCGCCGTCGGCGCCGAGCTCCTCGGCCGCCACCGCAAGGTCGATCGACTGCAGCAGCGCGTCGGCACCCGAGCGCGTGCCCGATTGCGGCGAGGGCGACCAATGCCCGAACGACAAAAATCCGATCTTCTTCATGTGCTCCGTTCCGGTTCAGATCGGCTCGCTCGGCCGCTCAAATTCATTTGTTGCTCCAGCGCAATGCCAAGGCAGCGTAAAACGGCTTTTCACCTCGGAATTGCGTGAAAACAAATAGTTGGAGCAATACCGCGATTCAACGGACACCGAAGGATACAGACCGTCAATCGGTACGGATCCGTCAAAGACATGTTCGCCGCCTTGTCATCCGTTGAAGGAGGCTGGACTCGTCTACCGTCAGGAGACGGCAGCGTAACGCCGGGGGAAACGGAGGCGCGGCACCCGCGACCGCAGGGCGTCAGGCCAGTCAGGCCTTGATCGCGCGGCTTTCTCTATAGGTCGCTCTTTTGACGAAAAGCTTGGCGTGTTCGGCCCACTCGACTTCGGTGACGTTGTTCTCGCGAACGGATCGCCTGAAAGCCTCCCGCAGGGCGTCGAGCTCAAAAACCGACATCCGTCCGGGTATTTTGCGCTTCGATATGCGAGCGTCCATCGTGTTACCGCCAGCCAAGGTTCAGACCCGACCTTTATGTTCGATCGGCTCAGGCCATCAAGGCGTTGCCGCTGACTTCTTTTGGGTGCAAATCGGCTCAATGCATGTCGCCCAAAAGCGCGCAGCGGTTTTGGGACAATAACATGCATCAAAACAAAGACTTGAAGCGCGTCGCCTGAATTCGTTTCGGCGCGATCCGCTTTGGGTTGAGCGGTGAAATATCAATAGACGGTAAACAAGGTCGGCAGCACGCCCGTCATGCGAAAATACTCGACCGTTTCGATGAGCGGAAACAAGGCCAGGAAATAAAGCCCGTCCCGGAACGTGCTTTTCAGCGCGCCGGTGGAAAAAAGCCACTGATCCTGGTCCTGGTAAAGCAGCGGGTTCGGCCAGAACCGGGGCGTCCGCTCGGCATAGGCGGCGTAGGCGGCGCCGAACTTGCCGGACAGGAACTCGGCCTCCATGCGGGCGGTGAACCGGAAAACGAGGAAGCTTGCGAGCCCCAGCGCCGCTGCCGCCAGCACCGATCCGAACATCAGCCCGATGCCGACCGCGCCGATGGTCGAGAAGAAATAGAGGGGGTTGCGGGTCATCGAGAACGGACCCGAGACGATCAGCTCGTCATTCTTCCTGCCGCCGACATAAAGGATGCTCCACAGCCGGCCAAGAAAGCAGACGAGCACAAGGCCGAAGCCGGCGGTCTCCATCAGCTCGTGCCCGTTCGAGCCCTCGCTGAGAAACGGCCTGGAAAACAGGAGCAGGACGATGGCCACCACGGCGGCGGCCTGGACGACGATCAGGCGCTTGTGCTGGTCGAACGCCTTTGGCGCTGACTTGAGTGATGTGTAAGCCATTCGGGATCAGTCACTCCGGCCCGGGCAAGGACGTTTATCCCCTAGCCTTTCTCCCGCCCCATTGCGAGGCCTCATCAGTATTTTCGATCATCCTTACGAATTTGTAAGGAACCGTACAGGCGCGCGTAAGCCGGGCTTGTGGGAATGGGCCGTCGCCGATGCTAGCATGCCGCTTGCGCTGGACTCCGGACGACAGGCCAACATGCGACTTCTGCTGGTTGAGGATGACCCAAGGACCGCCGACTACATCGTCAGGGGGCTGACCGAGGCCGGACACGCCTGCGATCTCCTGCGCAACGGCCATGACGCGCTCATCGCGGCCACCCGCGATGCCTATGACGTCATCGTGGCCGACCGCATGATCCCCGGCCTGGACGGTCTTTCCCTGATCAAGGCGGTGCGTGCCGCAGGCATCCAGACGCCGGCCATATTCCTGACCTCGATCGGCGGCGTCGACGACCGGGTCGAGGGATTGGAGGCCGGCGGCGACGACTACCTCGTCAAACCGTTCGCCTTTTCGGAGCTGCTTGCCCGCATCAACGCGCTCGGCCGCCGGCCGGCGGCGCAGGAGCAGAAGACGGCTCTGCGCGTTGCCGATCTGGAAATGGACCTGATCATGCGGCGCGTGACCAGGCAGGGCCAGGCGATCGACCTGCAGCCCCGGGAATTCAGCCTGCTCGAAGTGCTGATGCGCGGCGAGGGCCGCGTCATCACCCGCACCATGCTGCTGGAGCGCGTCTGGGACTTCCATTTCGATCCCAAGACCAGTGTCGTCGAGACCCATATCAGCCGGCTGAGAGCCAAGGTCGACAGGCCGTTCGACGTGCCGCTCATCCATACCGTGCGCAACACCGGCTACAGCCTGCACGCACCGGGTTGACGATCCATGCGTGATCGCATCTCGCGCGTCCGACCGGCTGTCCGTATATAAGCGACATGCCGATGCTGGATACTGCAAAGCGATGGGCGCGCGCCATCAAGCGCGACACGGTGGCATTGTGGCTTGCCGCCCGCGACCACCGCGTACCTTGGTATGCGAAGGCGACCGCCGGGGCGGTCGCGGCCTATGCCCTCAGCCCCATCGATCTCATCCCGGACTTCATCCCGGTCGTCGGCTACCTGGATGACCTTTTGATCGTCCCGCTCGGCATCATGCTGGCGGTCAAGCTGGTCCCGCCCGATCTCATGCAGGAATTCCGCGCCGAGGCCGCGCACCGCGCCAGGCCGGGCAGCAGGGCCGGCCTGATCTTCATGATCGCGGTCTGGATCGTTGCGGCGCTGGCGCTGCTCTGGCTGTTCTGGCCGAAGCCCGCCTGACACGATGAAAGACACCCCTCTCAGCCTGTTGCGCAGCACGCCGTTCCGGCTGGCGCTGACCTTCGCCTTCCTGTTCGTGCTTGCCTTCATCCTGTCCGGCGCGATCGTCTATCAATTGATGAGCGCCGACCTGGCGAGACGGCTGGATCAATCCATCAAGGAGACCTATTCGGTCGTCGCCCTGACCTATGCGGAGAACGACAGGGACGACCTTATCGCCTCGGTCAAAAACAATGCCGACCTCAGCCCGGACAAGGACCAGCTTTTCTCGCTGACCGATCCCGACGGCAACCATCTGGCCGGAAACTTCACCGCTTCCGGCCTGCCCGACGGTTTCTCGATGTTCGCAGTCAGATTGCCGGGCGTGCCGCCCGACACGATGTACCGCGCCTATACGGGCGAGGTTGGCGGCAACAATCTGACGGTCGCCTTCTCGCTCGCCGGGACCGACGAGCTGGAGACCATCGTACTGATGAGCTTCGGCTGGGGCACGCTGTTCATCACCGGCCTGGCGATCGCCGGCGGCGCCCTGCTTGCCTCGCGTGTCCAGCGGCGCCTCGACGGCATTGCCGCCACCATGGTCGACGTCTCGCACGGACGGCTCGACGCGCGCATCCCGCTGATCGGCAATGGCGACGACATCGACGCGGTGTCCACCCAGGTGAACGCCGCGCTCGACCGGCTGTCGGCGCTGGTCGACGGCATGCGGGAGGTGAGCGCCAACATCGCGCATGACTTGAAGACACCGCTCAACCGCCTGCAGATGATCCTGGAGCAGGCCGCCGACAAGACGGCATCGGGCGAGGATGTCACCGGCGAGCTGGCCGATGCGCGCGCCGAAAGCCTGCAGATCAACCAGACGTTCGACGCTTTGCTGCGCATCGCCCAGATCGAGGCCGGGGCGCGCAAGGCCCGCTTCGTCGATCTCGACGTCGGCGGCATCGTCGAGACCATCGGCGAGGTCTATGCCGATGTCGCCGAGGACGACGGGAAATCCCTGGCCACAAAGCTCGTTCCGGATACGAAACGGTATATCCACGGCGATCGCGACCTGCTCATGCAGATGCTCTCCAATCTGGTCGAGAACGCGCTGCGGCATTGCCCGCCGGGCACGGCGATCGAGCTGGCGGTGTCCCGCCGGGACGACAGCATCCTCGTCCATGTCCGCGACAACGGCCCCGGCATTCCGCCCGAAGAGCGCGAGAAGGTCTTCCAGCGGCTCTACCGGCTGGATTCCAGCCGCACGACGCCCGGCAGCGGCCTTGGCCTCAGCCTCGTCAAGGCGGTGGCCGACCTGCATGGCGCCACCATCGTGTTGGCGGACAACAATCCGGGGCTTGTTGTGATCGTCAGCTTTCCGGCGGTGAAGGCACCCGCCGCCTGATCGACGCAATAGTCTGCGGCTACCGGACGCCCGCCCTGCGGAAATCGGAGGGCGACATGCCGGCAAGCTTGCGGAACGACTTGTTGAAGGCGCTGAGCGAGCCGAAGCCCGAGTCCATCGCGACCTTCAGCACGTTGGCGCCCTCATGCATCAAAAGCGCCTGCGCGTAGCTCAGCCGCAAAAGATTCACATATTCGTTGAGCGTCATGCCGGTCGATTTCTTGAACAGGCTCATGGCGTATTTCGGATGGATGTCGGCGGCGGCCGCTATGTTCACGCAGTCGATGTCGTAGAGGAAATTCTCGGCGATGAAATCGCACATGCGCCCGACATTGCGCGAGGACTGCTGGTCGAAGGGACTGCCCGCCCCTTGTCCGGCCGTGGTTCCCGGCACCAGCCGGTAAGGTTCGAAACGCACCCGCTCGAGCCTCAACAACAGCTCGTTGACGGCATGCTCGGCCTTCGCCGCGTCGCCCGAGCGCGCATAATCGTTCCAGCGTTTGAAATTGTCGTCGTCGGACTGATCGGTGGCATTCGTCACCAGCGTCGCGCCGGTCATCAGCCGGTGCCTGACATCGGCCGGCAGGTGCAGCCTGAAGAAATGCACCAGCGGCAGATGCGCGCCGGCATAGATCGCATCGTCCGTCAGATCGTCCATCTGGTGCGGCAGGCCGCCCCAGAACAGGCACATCTCGCCGGCCGACAGCGCGATCTCATGCTCCGCCATGCGGTAGTGCACGCTGCCCCGCACGATGAAGTTCACCTCGACCTGGGCGTGCCAATGCGGCTTCAGCATCACCAGCGGGTGGTTATGGAACATCTGCAAGGCCAGCGGCAGGCCTTCGACGCTGCTGGCACCTGGCTGATAGAACGGACGCCCGGGCATCTTACTTTCCGCCAACTTCTTATTCCCTTTGTCGGGGACAAGCCTACCGCGCCGCATAATCTACCCATGCTCACGGTGAGAGAGCAAACGAAATGGGAGGATTTCAATGCGCACCACACTGACCTGCGCCACGCTTTTGCTTGCCCTGGGCTCCGGCCCGGCCCTCGCGCAATCCGGCGAACTGACGATATGGAGCTGGAACATCGCCGCTTCGTCGCTGAAGTCGACGGTCGAGGGCTTCAACAAGAAATACCCCGACATCAAGGTCACGGTTCAGGACCTCGGCAACCAGCCGACCTATGACAAGTCGATCGCCGGCTGCGCCGCCGGCGGCGTCGGCCTGCCCGACATCGTCTCGATCGAGAACGGCGAGGCCGAGAACTACTGGAGCCAGTTCCCGGACTGCTTCGTCGACCTGCACACGCTGGGCTACACGGCGGAAGACCAGAAGAAATTCCCCGACTTCAAGCGCACCGAGCTCGAGGTCGGCGACAAGGCCTATGCGATGCCGTGGGACTCCGGCCCGGTCGCCGTCTTCTACCGCCGCGATTTCTACGAGAAGGCCGGCGTCGATCCCGCCTCGATCAAGACCTGGGACGATTTCATCGCCGCCGGCAAGAAGATCCAGGCCGCCAATCCCGGCGTCACCATGACCAATGCCGATTTCAACGGCGACACCGAATTCTTCCGCATGATCTCCAACGAGCAGGGCTGCGCCTATTTCGCCGAGGACGGCCAGTCGATCACGGTCAACCAGCCGAAATGCGTCGACGCCATGACCAAGGTCAAGGAGATGAAGGACGCCGGCATCGTGTCCTCGGCCGACTGGGGCACCAAGATCACCAACAACACCGCCGGCACAGTCGCCACCCAGGTCTATGGCGGCTGGTATGAAGGCACGGTCCGCACCGAATCGCCGAAGGAAAGCGGCAAATGGGGCGTCTACCTGATGCCGAGCCTGACCGCCGACGGCCCGCGCGCCGCCAATCTCGGCGGCTCCTCGCTGGCCATCACTTCGTCTTCGAAGAACAAGGAAGCGGCCTACGCCTACCTGAAATACACGCTCGAGACGAATGAGGGCCAGATCACCATGCTGAAGGATTTCGGCCTGGTGCCGTCGCTGATCTCGGCGCTCGACGATCCTTACGTCGCGCAGGGTCAGCCCTATTGGGGCGACCAGGCCGTGTGGAAAGACATCCTCGCCACGCTGCCCAAGGTCGTGCCGAGTCGCGGCACGCAGTTCCAGAGCGATGCCGAGATCATCGTCCGCGCCGTGCAGACCAAATACCTGGCCGGCGGCTACGCGGATGCCAAAGCCGCGCTCGACGACGCCGCCAGCCAGATCGCCTCGGCGACGGGCCTGCCGGTGAAGTGAGGGGCGCCGCTCTCCTTCTCCCCTTGTGGGAGAAGGTGGATCGGCGCGTAGCGCCGAGACGGATGAGGGGTGTTCCAGCGGAGTGAGACGTTGGCGTTCCCTGGAACACCCCTCATCCGGCCGCTTCGCGGCCACCTTCTCCCACAGGGGGAGAAGGGAAAGACAGAGAAAGGAGGAAGTCGATGCGCCACCGCAACGCCACCGCGTATCGCTTCCTCATGCCCTATCTGCTGATCTTCGCCATCTTCTGGATCTGGCCGATCATCAGCTCGTTCCTGATCTCCTTCCAGGCGACCCGCACGGTGCCGTGGCGCTTCGCGCCGACCTTCAACTGGGGCCGCCTGATCGGCGATCCCGCCTTCTTCAACGCCTTGAAGAACACGCTGCTGATCCTGGTCATCCAGGTGCCGGTGATGATCTCGCTGGCGATCGTCATGGCGGTGCTTCTGAATTCGCCGCTGCTTAAGGCGCGCGGCCTCTACCGCTTCGCCTTCTTCGCTCCGGTCGTGGTCGGCGAGGTGGCCTATTCGGCGGTGTTCCGGCTGATGTTCAGCCTCGATTTCGGCATCATCAACAAGCTGCTCAACAGCGTCGGTATCCCCAAGGTCGACTGGTTCTCCAACGTCACGCCGGCCATGACGCTGATCATGATCGCGGTGACATGGCGCTGGGCCGGCTACAATGCCATCATCATTCTCGCCGGCCTGCAGTCGATTCCGGAGGACGTCTACGAGGCGGCGACGCTCGACCGCGTCAGCAAGGTGAAGCAGTTCTTCCACATCACCTTGCCGCTGCTGAAGCCCGTCATCGTCTTCTGCGCCGTGCTGTCGATCATCGGCACCATGCAGCTCTTCACCGAACCCTTCCTGATCACCGAGCGCGGCGGACCGGGCGGCGGCACCGAGACGCTTGGCCTCTTGCTTTACCGGCAGGGCTTCCGTTCGCTCAATTTCGGCTATGCCTCGGCCATCGCCTACACCATGGCGGGCCTCGCCATCGCGATCACTTTGGTGCAGCTCTGGCTGACAAAGGAGCCGAAATGACGGGGGAGCCGAAATGACGGGGGAGCCGAAATGACGGGGGAGCCGAAATGAGGGGGGAGCCGAAATGATCTCGCGCTCTCAAAGACGGCTCGGACGCAGCATTCTGCTGCATCTTGTGCTGACGCCGCTGGCGCTGGTCTGGCTGTTTCCGCTGTGGATGATGGTGGTGTTCTCCACCATGCCCGACTACGGCATCTTCAGCCCCGGCATCGAGCTTCTGCCGCACGACAATTTCCTCGACAATGTCAACAATCTGCAGCGCGACACCAATTTCATCGGCGCGATCGGAATCTCCGTCTCCGTTGCTGTGACCTACACCTTCCTGTCGGTGATGCTCACCTCGATGGCCGGCTGGGCGCTGGCGCGCTACGAGTTCCTCGGCAAGCGGCTGGTGGTGGCGATCATCCTCGGCACCATCACGCTTCCCTACGCGGTGGTGCTGATCCCGCAATTCATCATGGTGGCGCGCGATTTCCAGCTCGCCAACACCTGGATCGCGCTGATCGTGCCGCCGCTGTTCAATTCGCTGGGCGTGCTCTTCATGCGCCAGGCCTTTTCGATGATGCCGGCCGAACTGTTCGACGCGGCCAGGGTCGAGGGCGTCAAGGAATGGCGCATCTTCCTCTTCGTCGCGCTGCCGCTGGCGCGGCCGATGCTGGCGGCATTGGCCATCATCCTCTTCCTCGCCTCGTGGAACAATTATCTCTGGCCGCTGCTGATCAACAGCCAGCCCGGCGCGATGACGGCGCCGGTGGCGCTCGGCACGCTGATCGGCCTCACCAAGGTCTCCTGGGGCGGCTTGATGGCCGGCGCGGTGATGCTGACGGTGCCGATGCTCATCGTCTTCGTGCTGCTGCAGCGCCATTTCATCGCCGGCATCGCCGCCGGCGCGGTCAAGTAGGATAGGAGCGAGATGGCCGCCGTCACACTCACCAATGTCGTCAAGCGTTTCGGCACCTTCGAGGTCGTCCATGGCGCCGACATCGATATCGCCGACGGCGAGTTCGTCGTCTTCGTCGGCCCGTCGGGATGCGGCAAGTCCACGCTTCTGCGCATGATCGCCGGGCTGGAGGACATCAGCGGCGGCAAGATCGCCATCGGCGGCAAGGTGGTGAACGATGTCGAGGCCGCCGACCGCGGCATCGCCATGGTGTTCCAGTCCTACGCGCTCTATCCGCACATGACGGTGGAGCAGAATTTGAGCTTCGGGCTGAGGATGAACGGCAACCCGAAGGCCGACACCGACCGTCGGGTCAAGCGTGCCGCCGAGATCCTGTGCATCGAGGAGCTGATGCAGCGGCGGCCGAAGCAATTGTCCGGCGGCCAGCGCCAGCGCGTTGCCATCGGCCGCGCCATCGTGCGCGAGCCGCAGGTGTTTTTGTTCGACGAGCCGCTGAGCAACCTCGACGCCGAGCTCAGGGTCCAGATGCGGGTCGAGATCTCGCGGCTGCACAAGGAGCTTGGCGTCACCATGATCTATGTGACGCACGACCAGACCGAGGCGATGACGCTGGCCGACCGCATCGTTGTGCTGAAAGGTGGCAATGTCGAACAGATCGGCGCGCCGCTCGACCTTTATGACGACCCGGCCAACCGTTTCGTCGCCGGCTTCATCGGCTCGCCGAAAATGAATTTTCTCAGCGCCAAGGTCGTCGAGACATCCAACAGCGCCGCGACGGTCGAGCTCGCCCATCATGGCGGCGCCAGATTGCGCAAGGCGCTCTGCAAGGCTTTGCCGACAGTAGGCACCGAGGTCGTGCTCGGCGTCAGGCCGGAGCATTTCTTCGAGGCCGGCGACGGCGACTGCGACATCCCGGTCAAGGCCGATGTCGCCGAGCACCTGGGCTCGGTGAGCTACGTCTACGCCAATGCCGGGGCCGAGGAGCTGATCGTCGAGCGCGAGGCCGCGCGCCAGCGCGCCAGCGGCGACCATTTCACCGTATCGATCAAGGCGGACCGCTCGCTGCTCTTCGACAAGACAGGCGCGAGGATCCGCTGACCCGTTTTTCTTTGCCGGCATGCCAGGCGTGGCGGCGACCCATGGAGAATTCGACATGACATCTGGAAAAATTCGCTGGGGCATCCTCGGACCCGGCAGCATCGCAAAATCCTTTGCCGGCGGCCTGGCGCAGTCGCGCAACGGCGAGCTGGTTGCTCTTGGCGCCCGCAACCCCGGCAAGCCGGGGCTTGCAGAGGCCTTTCCCGGCACGCGCATTCTCGATGGCTATGACGCGTTGCTTGCCGACAAGAACGTCGACGCCGTCTACATTTCGATACCGCATCCCGGCCACGCCGAATGGGCGATCAAGGCCGCCGAAGCCGGCAAACATGTGCTGTGCGAGAAGCCGCTGGCGCTGACCGCCTTCGAGGCCGACGCCATGATGCATGCGGCGCGCAAGGCCGGCACCTTTCTGGGTGAAGCCTTCATGTACCGGCTGCACCCGCAAACACTCCAATTGGTCGAGCTGATCAAATCGGGCGTCATCGGCGACATCCGCATGATCAAGTCGAGCTTCGGCTTCGCCATGCCAGGCTTCTTACCCGAGCACCGGCTCTACGCCAACGAGCTGGCCGGCGGCGGCATCCTCGATGTCGGCGGCTATCCCGTATCGATGGCGCGGTTGATTGCAGGCGCCGCAGCGGGTCAGCCCTTCCTCGAGCCGGACAAGGTCGTGGGCGCCGCCCATCTCGGCCAGTCCGGCGTCGACGAGTGGGCCTCTGCATTGCTCCACTTTCCCGGCGGCATCGTCGCCGAGGTCTCCTGCAGCATTTCGCTCAACCAGGACAACGTGCTGCGCATCTTCGGCACCAAGGGTCATATCGAGGTGCCCAATTTCTGGTTCGCCGGCGGCAACCGCGATGTCGGACCGGGCCGGATCGACGTGGTCCGGTCCGGCGGTACGCGCGAGACGATCAGTCTCGACGAAAAGCGCCACCTTTATTCCTTCGAGGTCGATGCCGCGGGCGAGGCGATCCTCGCCGGCCGCCACGAATTCGCCTGGCCGGGCATGTCTTGGGCCGACAGCCTGGGGACCCTGCGCGTGCTCGACAAATGGCGGGCCGCGGTCGGGCTGGAATACGAGATCGAAAAGCCGGCAAAACGCATCAACACCATCGCCGGCCGGCCGTTGCGCACCAGCGGCACCGCCATCGGCAAGCGCGCGATTCCGGGTCTGCCGCGACAGGCCTCGCTTCTGGCGCTCGGCTTCGAGGATTTCCGGACCTTTTCCTCCGGATCGATCCTGCTCGACGCCTATTTCGAGGCCGGCGGCAACCTGTTCGACACCGGCTTTGTCTACGGCGCCGGCTACACCGAAGCGCTGCTCGGCCAGTGGCTGAGGAATCGCGGCGTGCGCGAGCAGTCGGTGATCATCGCCAAGGGCGCGCATTCGCCGCTCTGCTACCCCGATGTGATCGCCAGGCAGCTCGCCCAGACGCTCGACCGGCTGCAGACCGACCATGTCGACATCTATTTCATGCATCGCGACAATCCGGACGTGCCGGTCGGCGAGTTCGTCGATGCCATGGACCGGGAGGCGAAGGCCGGCCGCATCCGCGGCCTGTTCGGCGGCTCGAACTGGATGATGGAGCGCATGGATGAAGCGATCGCCTATGCCGAACGCACCGGCAAGCAGAAGCCCGGCGCGCTCTCCAACAACTTCTCCCTGGCCGAGATGCTGGAACCGATCTGGGCCGGCTGCATCACCTCCTCGACCGATGCGTGGAAAGCCTGGCTGACGGCGCGGCAGATGCCGAACTTCGCCTGGTCGAGCCAGGGCCGCGGCTTCTTCACCGACCGCGCCGGCCGCGACCGGACCGACAACGAGGAGCTGGTGCGGGTCTGGTATTCAGAAAAGAACTTCGGCCGCCGCGACCGCGCCATCGAACTGGCCAAGCGGCTCGGCAAGAGCCCGATCCATGTCGCGTTGGCTTATGTCCTGGCGCAGCCGTTCCCGTCGGTGCCCTTGATCGGCCCCCGCACGCTGGACGAGCTGGAGGACAGCCTCAAGGCGCTGGATATTGAACTGACGGCGGAGGATGTGGCGTGGTTGGACAATGGGCCGGAGAGAGGGAGGGCGTAGGCCCCTAGGTATGAAAGAGGAAACGCCAGCGCTCTACGATACCCCCCTCTGCCCTGCCGGGCATCTCCCCCTCAAGGGGGGAGATTGACAGCTTCGTCGCCTCGCCCTTCCTACAACGTTGGCGATTGGCGAAATCCCGCGTGACATCCAATCTCCCCCCTTGAGGGGGAGATGGCCGGCAGGCCAGAGGGGGGCGCTGTCCCGCCAGCATCTCGCCGATCTCACCGATCCACCCGCGTCGACAGAATAATCGACGACGACGTCCGCTCGACCCCATCCATCGCCCCTATCCGGTCGAGCAGCGCGTCGAGATCACGGATCGACGGCGCGTCGACGATGACGATCATGTCGAAATTGCCGCTCACCGAATGCACCGTCCTGACCGGGGGCATCGCCTCGAGGCTGCGCACCACCTTGTCGGCGAGCTTGGGCGTGACGGTGAGCAGCACATGCGCCTTGACCAGCCCCTGCTCATAGTCGGGCGCCAGCCGCACACCGTAGCCGGTGATGATGCCGCGTCGCTCCAACCGTTCGATCCGGCTCTGCACCGTCGTGCGCGATACGCCGAGCTGCCGCGCCAGCTCGGCGGTCGAGGCGCGCGCGTTGGCGCGCAGCAAGGTGAGCAGGGCCTGTTCGGCTTGGCTGAGCATTGTGACGAATTCCTTCGGCGGATCGCTTAAAGTCTGGTTTCACTTTGCCAGATTTCACGCTTCCTTTCGACAGGCGAGTTGCGATGATCTCGACCAACTCGAATTGGCAGGGGTAATTGATCATGAAGAACATCGTTGTCGTCGGCGCCGGCAAGATCGGCTCGACCATCGCCGAAATGCTTAGCGCCACGGGCGCCTATCGCGTCACGCTCGTCGACCGCTCGGCCGACCAGCTTGCCGCGGCCGAATTGCCGGCCGGCGTCGCGACGCAGGAGCTCGACATCGCCGCAGACGGCGCGCTGGAGAAAGTCCTTGCCGGCAAGTTCGCCGTGCTGAGCGCCGCGCCCTTCCACCTCACCGCGCGCATCGCGGAAGCAGCCGCCGCCACCGGCGTCCATTATCTCGACCTCACCGAGGACGTCGTCTCGACCCGCCGGGTGAAGGAGCTGGCGCGTGACGCCAGGAGCGCCTTCATCCCGCAATGCGGCCTGGCGCCGGGCTTCATCTCGATCGTCGCCAACGACCTCGCCAGCCGCTTCGACACGCTGGAAAGCGTGCGCATGCGCGTCGGCGCGCTGCCGCAATACCCGTCGAACGCGCTGAACTACAACCTCACCTGGAGCACCGACGGCGTCATCAACGAATATTGCGAGCCTTGCGAGGCGATCGTCGAAGGCGAGCTGATCGAGGTGCCGCCGCTGGAGGAGCGCGAGGAGTTCTCGCTCGACGGCGTCACCTATGAGGCCTTCAACACCTCCGGTGGTCTCGGCACTCTGGCCGAGACGCTGAAGGGCAAGGTGCGCACGCTGAACTACCGCACCATCCGCTACCCCGGCCATGCCGCGATCATGAAGGCGCTGCTCAACGATCTTGGGCTGCGCCACCGCCGCGACGTGCTGAAGGACATTTTCGAAAGCGCCCTGCCGGCGACGCTGCAGGACGTGGTCATCGTCTTCGTCACCGTCTCGGGCCGCAGGAACGGGCGCCTGCTGCAGGAGACCTACGCCAACAAGATCTATTCGCACCGCGTCGGCAATGTCGTGCGCAGCGCCATCCAGATCACCACCGCTTCCGGCATCTGCGCCGTGCTCGACATGCTGGCCGACGGCAGCCTGCCGGCGAAAGGCTTCGTCCGCCAGGAAGACATCGCCCTCGACGCCTTCCTCGCCAACCGCTTCGGCGGCGCCTACGCGCAGCACGAGATGGTGAGCCGGCTGGCGAGCTGAATCCTCTCCTTCTCCCCTTGTGGGGTCCGAAGGACGGGGCGAGACCCGTGGCTCGCCCCCGGGCGGTGGATCGGCGCGCAGCGCCGAGACGGATGAGGGGTGCTCCAGCGGAGTGAGACGCCGGTATTCCCTGGATCACCCCTCATCCGTCGCCTTCGGCGACACCTTCTCTCACAAGGGGAGAAGGGGGAGCTTTAGATATGCAGCGCGTGGCCCAGCGCCTTCAGCGCCGCTTCCTGGAAACCTTCCCCTTGCGTCGGATGCGCATGGATGGTGCCTGCGATATCCTCCAGCCGCGCGCCCATTTCGAGCGCCAGGCCGAACGCGGCCGACAGTTCCGAAACGCCTTGCCCGACCGCCTGGATGCCCAGCACCAGATGATTGTCCGCGCGAGCCACAACCCGCACAAAGCCGTCTTCGCCTTGCCTGGTCATGGCGCGGCCGTTGGCGGCAAAGGGAAACTGACCGATCTTGATCTCGCCGCCCAACGCTTTCGCCTCCTCCGGTGACAGGCCGGCGGTGACCAGTTCCGGATCGGTGAAGCAGATCGCCGGGATCGCGCGCTTGTCCCAGCTCCGTTTGTGGCCGGCCACGATCTCGGCCACCATCTCGCCCTGCGCCATCGCGCGATGCGCCAGCATCGGCTCGCCGGTGACGTCGCCGATGGCATGGATGCCGCGCATCGAAGTACGGCACTGATCGTCGATGCGGATGAATTTTCCCGACCTGTCGAGGTCGATCTGCTCCAGCCCCCAGCCTTCGGTCAGCGGCTTGCGGCCGACCGTGACCAGGATCCTGTCGGCGGCGACCTTGGCGTTCTTGCCGTCGGCCGTCTCGACCAGCAACGCATCGCCCTTGCCCATCTGCCCCTGGGTCGACAGCCCCTTGGCCTTGGCGCCCGTCATCACTTCGACGCCGAGCTCGCTGAGCCGCTTCAGCACCGGCCGGGTCAATTCTGCATCATATTGCGCAAGCACGCGCGGCAGGGCTTCGACCACGGTCACCTTGGCGCCCATCTTGGCGAACGCCATGCCAAGCTCCAGCCCGATATAGCCACCGCCGACGACGGCGAGCTTCTTCGGCACTTCGCTCAGCGCCAGCGCCTCGGTCGACGAGATCACCGGGCCGCCGAAAGGCAGGAACGGCAATTCGACCGGCGCCGAGCCGGTGGCGATCACCACCGTCTCGGCGCGGATCACCTGGCTTCCGGTCTCGGTCTCGACCTCGACGGTCTTGCCGTCGCGGAACGTCGCCCAGCCATGCACTGTCTTGACCCCTGCCTTCTTGAGCAGTCCGGCGACCCCGCTGTTCAGCCGGCTAACAATACCGTCCTTCCAGAAGACCGTCCTGGTCAGATCGAGTGTCGGCGCGCCGACCTTGATGCCAAGCGGATCCTTGCCGCCGGCCATATGCGCGACCTTGTCGAACTCCTCCGCGGCATGGATGAGCGCCTTGGACGGGATGCAGCCGACATTGAGGCAGGTGCCGCCCGGCTTGCCGACCTCGACGATCACCGTGTCGACGCCGAGCTGGCCGGCGCGGATGGCGCAGACATAGCCGCCGGGACCGGCGCCGATGACGAGCAGCTTGCAGGAGATCTCTTTCATGACAGCTGCATCCTTTTTGCGGCGAGGGCGGCGGCGCGCCTTTTCCTTCTCCCCTTGTGGGAGAAGGTGGATCGGCGCGTTAGCGCCGAGACGGATGAGGGGTGTTCCAGCCGAGTGAGACGCTGGCTCTCCCTGGAGCACCCCTCATCCGTCGCCTTCGGCGACACCTTCTCCCACAAGGGGAGAAGGGGGAGCCCACATTCCGGCGCCGCGCCGTTCAAGATCGACCTCATCCCCTCAATCCACGAAAATCAGCGCCGGCGTTTCCAGCAGCGTCTTGATGCGCTGCACGAACACCGCGGCGTCCCAGCCGTCGATGACGCGATGGTCGAAGCTGGACGACAGGTTCATCATCTTGCGGGGAATGAATTGCGTGCCGTCCCACACCGGCCGCACCATCATCTTGTTGACGCCGACGATCGCCACTTCCGGATAGTTGATGACGGGCGTCGTCGCCACGCCGCCCATGGCGCCGAGCGAGGTGATGGTGATGGTCGAGCCGGAAAGCTCGTCACGCGTTGCCGTGCCGGACTTGGCCGCGTCCGCGAGACGGTTGACCTCGGCGGCGCAGTCCCAGAGGTCGCGCGCCTCGGCATGCTTGACCACCGGCACCACGAGGCCGTTGGGCGTCTGCGCGGCAATGCCGATATGGATGCCTTCATGCTGATGGACGATGCCGGCCTCGTCGTCGAACAAGGCGTTGAGGTTCGGCTGGTCGGAGATCGCCTTGACCATGGCCCGCATCAGGAAAGGCAACAGCGTCAGCTTCGGCCTCTCCGTCCCCTTGGCGGGTCGCTTCTCCTTGTTGAGGGTGGCGCGCAGCTCCTCGAGCGCCGTGACGTCGATCTCCTCGACATAGGTGATGTGCGGGATGCGCGATTTGGCGAGCGCCATCTTCTCGGCGATCTTGCGCCGCAGGCCGACGATCTTGATGTCCTCGACGCCGTCCTTGCGGGCAAGGCCGGTTGCGCGGGCAAGCTGCGGACCCCGCGCCAGGAAGGCCTCGATGTCCTCATGGCCGATGCGCCCGGCCGGCCCGCTGCCCGGAACCTGGCGCAGATCGATGCCGGCTTCCCTGGCGCGCAAGCGCACAGCGGGTGAGGCCAGCGGCTTTTCGCCTTCGGCGCGCGGCGCGCCCGGGACCGAAGGTGGACGTGCCTTCGGCGCGACGACCGGAGGCGGCACCCTCGCTGGCGGCTCCACCGGCTTCGGCGCCGATTTCGGAGCGCTCGGGACCGGTTCGGCCTTCACCTCGGCCGGCTTGGCCGGCGCCTTCGGCGCGGCCTTAGCGGTGCTGTCCGCCTTCACATTGCCTTCGCCGGCAACCTTCAGCCGCACGATCGGTGAGCCGATCGCGACCGTGTCTCCGATCTCCGCGCCGAGCCACAGGATCTCGCCATCGACCGGCGACGGGATCTCGACGGTGGCCTTGTCGGTCATGACGGCGGCCAGGACCGCATCCTCGCGCACGAGGTCGCCGATCTTGACGTGCCATTCGACAAGCTCAGCCTCGGCGACGCCTTCGCCGACATCGGGAAGCTTGATCACATATTCGCCCATCCTCAGGCTTCCCCCTTCTTCAAGCTTCAATCGTCTCGACGAGCGCGCGCCCGACCCGCGCGGGGCCGGGGAAATACTCCCACTCCTGCGCATGCGGGTAGGGCGTATCCCAGCCGGCGACCCGCGCCACCGGGGCCTCCAGATGGTAGAAGCAGTTTTCCTGCACCAGCGAGACGAGCTCGGCGCCGAAACCGGAGGTGAGCGTCGCCTCATGCACGACGACGCAGCGCCCGGTCTTCTTCACCGAGGCGACGATCGTGTCGAGGTCGAGCGGCAAAAGCGTCCTGAGGTCGATGATTTCGGCGTCGATGCCGGTTTCCGCAGCCGCGGCCTCGGCGACATAGACCATGGTGCCATAGGCGAGCACGGTGACCGCCGAACCCTGCCTGCGGATCGCCGCCTTGCCGAGCGGAATCGTGTAATGACCGTCGGCGACCTCGCCGAGCTCATGCTTCGACCAGGACGTCACCGGCCGGTCGTGATGGCCGTCGAAGGGGCCGTTATAGAGCCGCTTCGGCTCGAGGAAGATCACCGGGTCCGGGTCTTCGATTGCCGCGATCAAAAGCCCCTTGGCGTCGTGCGGGTTGGACGGCACCACCGTCTTCAGGCCGGACACATGCGTGAACAGGGCTTCCGGGCTCTGGCTGTGCGTCTGGCCGCCGAAAATGCCGCCGCCGGTCGGCATGCGCACCACGATCGGGCAGGTGAAATCGCCGTTCGAGCGGTAGCGCAGCCGCGCTGCCTCCGACACGATCTGATCATAAGCCGGATAAACATAATCGGCGAACTGCACCTCGACGCAGGGTTTCAGCCCATAAGCGGCCATGCCGATCGCCGCGCCGACGATGCCGGATTCGCTGATCGGCGCATCGAAGCAGCGGCTCTTGCCGTATTTGGCCTGCAGGCCCTGGGTGCAGCGGAAGACGCCGCCGAAGAAGCCGACATCCTCACCGAACACGACGACGCGCTCGTCGCGCCCCATCGATACGTCCATGGCGTCGCGGATCGCCTCGATCATGGTCCGTCTTGGCATGGTCAGACCCCTGCCTGCTGGCGTTGGCGCCTGAGATGCGGCGGCATTTCGGCATAGACGCCTTCGAACATGTCGCGCGTCGACGGCTTGCCGCCGGCATGCAGCGTGCCGTGGCTTTCGGCCTCCTTCTGCGCCGCGATCACCGTCGCGAGGATTTCGGCTTCCGCCTGGGTGTGACGATCCTCCGACCAGACGCCCTTGTGGATGAGATGGTTCTTCAGCCTGACGACCGGATCGCCGAGCGGCCAGGCATCGGACTCCGCCTTGGGCCGGTAGGCGGACGGATCGTCCGAGCTCGAATGCGCGCCGACGCGGTAGGTGACGTATTCGACCAGCGTCGGCCCGAGATTGCGCCGCGCCCGCTCGATCGCCCATTTGGCCACCGCATGCACGGCGAGATAGTCATTGCCGTCGACGCGCAGCGCGGGGATGCCGAAGCCGAGGCCGCGCGCGGCGAAGGTGCCGGAGCCGCCGCGGGCGATTCCCTGGAAGGTCGAGATCGCCCACTGATTGTTGACCACGTTGAGCACGACCGGCGCCTTATAGGTGGAGGCGAACACCAGCGCCGCGTGGAAATCGGATTCCGCCGTCGAGCCGTCGCCGATCCAGGCCGCGGCGATGCGCGAATCCTTGGAGATCGCCGAGGCCATCGCCCAGCCGACCGCCTGGATGTACTGCGTCGCCAGATTGCCGGAGATCGAGAAGAAGCCGTGCTCCTTCGACGAATACATGATCGGCAGCTGCCGGCCCTTCAGCGGATCGGCCTCGTTGGAATAGATCTGGTTCATCATCATGACCATCGGGTAGCCGTCGGCGATCAGCAAACCTGCCTGTCGATAAGTCGGGAAATTCATGTCGCCGGGCTGCAGCGCCTTGCGAAAGGCGCAGCTCACCGCCTCCTCGCCGAGATGCTGCATGTAGAAGGAGGTCTTGCCCTGGCGCTGCGCCATCTGCATGCGCGCGTCGAAAGTCCTGAGCGTCATCATGTGGCGCAAGCCTTGCAGAAGCTCCTCGTCGGTGAGCAGCCCGGCCCATGGGCCGACGGCCTCGCCCGCGCGGTTGAGCACCCGGATGATCGAGAAAGCCATGTCGCGGATCGTGCGCGGATCGACGTCGATCTCCGGGCGCGGCACCGAGCCTGCCTTGGGAATGGTCACATTCGAGAAATCAGGCGTCCCGCCGGGCCGGACCTCGGGCTCGGGCACATGAAAACGCAACATTCCAGCATCGGCCATGAGCTCACGTCCTCCAATGTTGCCGGTGCGATATTTGCACATCCGCGCCGCCAATTCATCGGGCGAAATGGCGGCCGTCCTCCCGGCCATCGGCCCCTGGAGCCGATGCGGCACATGGCCGACAAGATGCAGATATGGCGGCGAAATTTCTTGTCGATGTTTTCGCCCGCCGCGCAATTTGGCGGAAGACTCTTGCGCCTTTTAAGTCAGATAAGACAATTGGTGGCATGCGTTGGCGCGGGCACCAGCGCCACTTTCCCTTCTCCCCTTGTGGGAGAAGGTGGATCGGCGCGATAGCGCCGAGACGGATGAGGGATGTTCCAGCGGAGTGAGGCGCTGGTGTTCCCTGGAGCATCCCTCATCCGTCGCCTGCGGCGACACCTTCTCCCACGAGGGGGAGAAGGTGAGGACGCCGGCGCCGATCTCTGGTTCACCCCAACTCATCGCCATGCTAACTCACCCCGCATGGCACAGAAGAAGGGATACGAGGTCGATTCGTGGCTCGCGAAGCCGGATCCGGCCATGGCAATCGTCCTGCTTTACGGTCCCGATCGCGGCCTGGTGGCCGAGCGGGCGAAGACCTTCGCCGCCAAGACCGGCCTGCCGCTCGACGATCCGTTCTCGGTGGTCAAGCTCGATGGCGCGGAAGTCGACCGCGACGAGGGCCGTTTGCTCGACGAGGCGCGCACCGTGCCGATGTTCTCCGACCGGCGGCTGCTTTGGGTGCGCAATGCCAGCGGCCAGAAGGCGCTGGCCGACGACATCAAGGCGCTGACGGCCGAACCGGCGCGGGATGCGATCATCCTCATCGAAGCCGGCGACCTGAAGAAGGGCACCGGCTTGCGAGCCATTGTCGAGGCCGCCGCCAACGCCATCGCCTTGCCGTGCTATGCCGACGAGGCCCGCGACCTCGACACCGTCATCGACGACGAGCTGCGCAAGGCCGGCATGACGATGACGCTGGACGCCCGCCAGGCGCTGCGCCGCAATCTCGGCGGCGACCGCCTGGCCTCG
Organism: Mesorhizobium sp. M1E.F.Ca.ET.045.02.1.1; assembly: GCF_003952485.1. Classification (NCBI taxonomy): domain Bacteria; kingdom Pseudomonadati; phylum Pseudomonadota; class Alphaproteobacteria; order Hyphomicrobiales; family Phyllobacteriaceae; genus Mesorhizobium; species Mesorhizobium sp. M1E.F.Ca.ET.045.02.1.1. Next base: position 1,959,631 of record NZ_CP034447.1, on the reverse strand, counting down.
CGCGGCGAGATCGAGAAGCTGGTGCTCTACGCCCACGGCCAGAAGGAAATCACCCTCGACGACGTGAGCGCCATGTCGGGCGACGTCTCCGGCGCCTCCTTCGACGATGCGATCGACGCCATGCTCGACGGCAAGGTCGGCGATTTCGATGTGGCCTTTACCCGCCACTGCCAGTCGGGCGGCCACCCGTTCCTGGTGCTGTCCTCGGCGATGCGGCATTTGCAGGCGATCCAGGTCATGCGCGGCCAGATGGAATCCGGCGGCCGAAACGCCGCGTCGGTCGTGGCGGGCGCCCGACCGCCGGTCTTCTTCTCGCGCCGCAAGCTGGTGGAGAAGACGTTGGAGCGCTGGAATGTCGAGGCGCTCGGCCGCGCGCTGAACCGCTTGCAGACAGCGGTGCTGCAGACGCGCAAACGGCCGGATTTATCGGAGGCGCTGGCCCGCCAGGCATTGCTCGGCATCGCGGTGGAGAGCGCGAGACTGGGGCAGCGCGGATGATCTCCCCCCTCGAGGGGGAGATGTCGCCGAAGGCGACAGAGGGGGTCGCCGCGCGTGGAGCGCCGACCTCTTCTTCGCCCGGCAAGGCACGCCGGCGCTTGATGTGAGACAACCCCCTCTGGCCTGCCGGCCATCTCCCCCTCAAGGGGGGAGATTTGCAGCTTCGGCTCTTTCGCCAATCACTGCAAAGAAAAGGCCGACCCAACGGCCAGCCCTATCTCAGCTATCACCAATATATCAGGCGTATCCAGCCTTAAATCGAAACTTCATTAGCCGGCAAAATACCATTGCGCCTCAACGCCCTACCGCTCGTCCTTCAATCGCCGGCAGAGCTCGTCTAGCTGGTCCAGCGTGCGATAGTTGACCCTGAGCGTGCCGCCTCGGCTCTTGTGCTCGATGGTCACGATCATGCCGATCGTGTCGGTCATCAGCTTCTCCAGCGCCAGCGTGTCGGGATCTTTCTCCGGCGTGCTCGGCGCTGACTTCACCTTGGCCGGCGTCGGGCCGGCGGGCATCTGCGCCAGCGCTTCGGCCTGGCGCACGGAAAGCCCTTCCTTGACGATGCGCTTGGCGAGCCCTGCCGGATCCTCGGCCGTCACCAGCGTGCGGGCATGGCCGGCCGACAAATCGCCGTCGACCAGCATGTCGCGGATGACATTGGGCAGCTTCAAAAGCCTCAGCGTGTTGGCGACATGGCTGCGGCTCTTGCCGATCACCTGGCCGAGATCGGCCTGCGTGTAGCCGTGCTCGTCGATCAGCTGCTGATAGCCTTGCGCCTCCTCGACCGGATTGAGGTCGGCGCGCTGCACGTTCTCGATGATCGCCAGCTCCAGCGCCGTGCGGTCGTTGACGTCGCGCACGATGAGCGGGATCTCGGTGAGGCCGGCGCGCTGCGCCGCCCGCCAGCGCCGCTCGCCAGCGATGATCTCGTAGCGGCCGGGCTGCGACGGCGAGGGCCGCGCCACCACCGGCTGCACCACGCCATGTTCGCGGATCGATTGCGCGAGATCGGTGAGCTCGGCATCGCCGAAATGCCGGCGCGGGTTCTTCGGGTTCGGGCTGACGAACTCGATCGGCACCTTGCCGTCCGCCGCCGGGCTCGGCTTTTCGGGTGCCGCCGGACGGTCGATCTCGCCGATCAGCGCCGCGAGGCCACGGCCCAGTCTTTTTCTTGATTGGTCTTCGCTCATTATTCTGTCCAGGTCGTTTCGGAATCGAATCGGCTATTTGCCTAACGGGGATGGCTGGTTGCGCCGCTCAGGCCGCGCGCAGCTTGCGCTCGCGGCGGATCACTTCGGAAGCAAGCTGCAGATAGGCCTGGCTGCCGGAGCATTTGAGATCGTAGAGGATCGCCGGCTTGCCGTAGGAGGGCGCTTCGGAAACGCGCACATTGCGCGGGATGATGGTCTCGTAGACCTTGTCGCCCATATGCGTGCGCACATCCTGCACCACCTGGTTGGCGAGGTTGTTGCGGCCGTCATACATGGTGAGCACGATGCCCTGGATGGTGAGATCCGGGTTGATGGCGCCGCGCACCTGCTCGACCGTCTCGAGCAATTGGCTGAGACCTTCCAGCGCGAAGAATTCGCATTGCAGCGGCACGAGAACCGAATCGGCCGCCGCCATTGAATTCAAGGTCAAAAGATTGAGCGAAGGCGGACAGTCGATCAGCACATAGCCGAACGGCGCCGAGCGCTCGGCCGCGGTGCGCAGCGCATTGCGCAGCCTGAGCACGCGGTCGGGTGCCGAGGCGATCTCCATTTCGATGCCGAGCAGGTCGAGCGTCGAGGGAACGATGGACAAGCCCGGCACCGCCGTCGGCACCGCTGCCGCCTCCAGCTCCAGCTCCCCGGTCAGCACGTCGTAGGACGAGACCGTGCGGTCCTTGCGGTCGATACCGAGCCCGGTGCTGGCATTGCCCTGCGGATCGAGGTCGACGATCAGCACCTGCTCGCCGATCGCGGCCAGCGCTGTGGCCAGGTTGATGGCCGTAGTGGTCTTGCCGACGCCGCCCTTTTGGTTGGCGACGGTAATGATGCGCGGACCAGTTTTCATGGGTTTATGCCAGTAATTCATTGCGGGGTCGCCGGACGCAGATCGGTGATTTCCAGGATGATGCCGTGAGGGTCGGTCATGCTTGGATGTTCTACCAGATCGAAGGCCCAGCGGTGAGTGCTTTCTTCCACTTCGGCCCGGTAATCCCGGCCTTTGTGAAAAAGCGCGCGCGCCCCTTTGGACAGCCAGGGCGCGGACAAATCGAGCAGATCCGGAAGCGCGGCCAAGGCGCGTGCCGTGACGATTTCCGGCGTGGAAACAAATGGATAGCTGTCATCGATGCGCCGTGCCAGAACACGCGCCGGCAGATCGAACTGGCCGATGACCGACTGCAGGAAGGACGCTTTCTTGCGATTGCTCTCGACCAGATCGATCGAGGCGCCTGGACGCTCTGCCAGCAGGAAGCCGAGCACCAGCCCGGGAAAGCCGCCACCCGAGCCGAGGTCGACCCAGCGAATTGCGGCGGGAGCGATTCGGGCAAGCTGGGCGCTGTCCAGGATGTGCCGGCGCCAGACGTCGTCCAACGTCGACGGCGCCGCCAGATTGATGCTCCGGTTCCATTTCAGGAAAAGCTGTTCGAAGGCCTGCAGGCGCTCGAATGTTTCACGTGAAACCGGACCCGCCGCTTTCTGCAGGTCCGCCCAGGCACTGGCGCCCAAGTCATCGGCGCTCACGCCACGTCCCTTCGCGCGGCGAGCTCGGCATTGCGGACGTGAGCGACAATGATGGCGAGCGCCGCCGGCGTCATGCCTTCCATGCGCTGCGCATCCGCGACCGAGCGCGGCTGGCGCGTCTTCATCTTCTGCTTCAGCTCGTTGGAAAGGCCCGGCACATCCGAGAAGTCGATGCTCTCGGGAATGAGCCGCGACTCTTCATGCCTTATTTGCGCGACGTCGGCCTGCTGCCGGTCGAGATAGACGGAATACTTTGCTTCCGTCTCGAGCCGCTCCGCGGTCTTGGCGTCAAGCGCGGCGAAGCGGGGTTCGACACGGGCCAGCCAAGCCATGTCGACGCCCGGATGCGCGAGCAGCTCATAGGCCGAGCGGCGCACGCCATCCTTGTTGATCTCCAGGCCATGCCGCGCGGCTTCATTCGGCGTCAAGGTGATCGACTTTGCCAGCGCGCGGGCTTGGTCGAGCCTGCCGGCAAAATCATCGAACCGCCGCATGCGCTCCGACGAGGCGATCCCGAGCCGGTCAGCCAGCGGCGTCAGCCGCTCGTCGGCATTGTCGGCGCGCAGCGAAAGCCGGAACTCCGCCCGCGAGGTGAACATCCGATAAGGCTCGGCGATGCCGCGGCTGGTGAGGTCGTCGACCATCACGCCGATATAGGCCTCGGTGCGGCTGAGCACGATTTGGTCGCTCGCCGATGCCTTGCGCGCCGCGTTGATGCCGGCGAGCAAACCTTGCGCGCCTGCCTCTTCATAGCCGGTCGTGCCATTGATCTGCCCGGCCAGGAACAGGCCCGCGACGCGCTTCGTCTCCAAGGTGGTTGCCAACTCGCGCGGATCGACATGGTCATATTCGATGGCATAGCCCGGCTGCAGCATCGTCGCCTTTTCCAGCCCGGGGATCGTCTTCAGAATGTCGAGCTGCACGTCTTCCGGCAGCGAGGTCGAGATGCCGTTCGGATAGACGGTGTCGTCGTCGAGCCCTTCCGGCTCGAGGAAAATCTGGTGGCCTTCACGGTCGCCGAACTTGACGATCTTGTCCTCGATCGAAGGGCAATAGCGCGGCCCCACACCTTCGATCGAGCCGGAATACATCGCTGACCGCTTCAAATTGAGGCGAATCAACTCATGCGTCGCCGCTGTGGTGCGGGTGATGCCGCAATGGATCTGCGGGTTCGCGATCCGGTCAGTCATCAGCGAGAACGGCACCGGATCCTCGTCCGCCGCCTGACTTTCCAGCGAAGCCCAGTCGATCGTGCGGCCATCGAGGCGAGGGGGCGTCCCGGTCTTCAAGCGGCCGAGCTTGAAACCGGCACGAGCCATGGTGGCCGACAGCCCGTGGCTTGCCTGTTCGTTCATGCGGCCGGCGACGATCTTCTTCTCGCCGATATGGATCAGCCCGCGCAGGAACGTGCCGGTGGTCAGCACCACGGCGCCGCAGGCAAGGCGGCGACCGCCGGAAACCAGCACAGCCGCGACCCGCCCGTCTTCGATCTCGAGATCCAGAACCTCTCCCTCGATCACATCGAGATTAGCCTGCTCGCTGATCGCGGCCTGCATGGCGAGGCAGTAGAGCTTGCGGTCGGCTTGGGTGCGGGGGCCGCGTACGGCCGGGCCCTTGCGGCGGTTGAGCAAACGGAACTGGATGCCGGCGGCGTCGGCCATGCGGCCCATCAATCCGTCCATGGCGTCGATCTCGCGTACGAGATGCCCTTTTCCCAGACCGCCGATCGCCGGGTTGCACGACATGACGCCGATCGTGTCGAAACGCAGCGTCACCAGCGCGGTGCTGGCGCCGGCGCGCGCGGCAGCACTTGCCGCTTCGCATCCGGCATGGCCGCCGCCCACCACCACCACATCATAGTGATCGGTCATTTCAAGAATCCGCTTTCAGAGATCGACCGACACATGTCCCCGACGACGGGTCGGTGTCAAGGCGAACTCGTTTCACGTGAAACAATGAATGGCGAGCATTGCCATCCCGGCGGGGAACTTTGAGAAGCCGGCGGGACAGCGCCCCCCTCTGGCCTGCCGGCCATCTCCCCACAAGGGGGGAGATTGGCAGCCTTGGCGCTCCACTCATTCCTGCGCCGTTGGGGACTAGCGAAAGCCGCGGCGATATCCGATCTCCCCCTTGTGGGGGAGATGCCCGGCAGAGCAGAGGGGGGCTCGAAGGAACGCGGCGTTCACGCCCACATCCGCAGCCCCGACCTGTTTCACGTGACTCATCGCACCCGCGCAACGCCTCCGTGTTTCACGTGAATCACTTGCCGATGCAGAACTGCGAGAAGATCACGTCGAGCATGTCCTCGACATCGACCACGCCGACGATCCGCCCGAGCCGATCCGTGGCCAGCCGCAATTCCTCGGCGCGCAGCTCTTGGCTTTGTCCCGCCAGGGCCGCGGCGAGAAATTCCTTCGCCTCTTTCAAAAGCTCGACATGACGGAGCCTCGAAGGCAGGACGTCGCCCGCGTCTCCGATCGCCAACGCAGCGCGGCGGCCGATTTCATCCAGCAGCCCGGAAAGTCCGGTGCCGTCCTTGGACGAGATGACCCAATCATAGGCACCCTCGCTTGCGTGCTTGAGATCGGCCTTCGTCCCGATCTTCAGCAATGGAACCCCTGTCGGGACCGCGCCCACCGGCTGCGGATCCACAATGTCCTCCAACAGCAGGACGAGGTCGGCCCCACCGGCCTTGGCGCGCGCCCTTTCGATGCCGATCGTCTCCACCTTGCCGGCCCTCTCGCGCAGGCCGGCCGTGTCGACAATCCGCACTCGCATCCCGTTGAGATCGAGCACCACCTCGAGCAGGTCGCGCGTGGTGCCCGGCTCGTCGGTGACGATCGCCGCCTCGCGCCGGGCCAGCGCGTTGAACAGGCTGGACTTGCCGGCATTCGGCGCGCCGAGGATGACGACCTCAAAGCCGTCGCGAATGATCTCCGCTGCCTTGAACCCTTGGATGTGACGCCCGACCTCATCGATCATCTTCGCCACGTCGGACCACACCGCCTCCGAAACAGAGCCGGGAACATCCTCTTCGTCGGCGAAGTCGATCTCGGCTTCGATCATCGCCCGCGCATGGATCAGCCGGCGGCGCCAGCTCGAATAGACTTCGCTTTGCGCTCCATCCGCATTGCGCAGGGCAAAACGCCGCTGCGCCTCCGTCTCGGCATTGACGAGATCGGCCAGCGCCTCGGTCTCGACCAGGTCGAGCTTGCCGTTAAGAAAGGCGCGCCGGGTGAATTCGCCGGGTTCGGCGTGCCTGACGCCCTCGATGCCGGTAATCGTCTCCAGCATCTTCGCCGCCACCGCGCGGCTGCCGTGGACCTGGAACTCGGCCACGTCCTCACCGGTGAAACTGCCAGGCCCAGGAAAGAACAAGACAAGGCCGTGATCGATGACCGAAGCGTCGGCCGCTTTAAGGCTCCGCAACATGGCAACTCGATCCTTAACAGGACCGGCGATCGTTTCGACCACGAATCGAGTATGCGGACCGGAAATGCGGATCACGGCGATGCCCGCAGGCAAGCGGCCGCTCGAAAGCGCGACGATTGAATCCTTCGAGGTCATCTGGGAAACCATTTGCCGGACCTGCTGAAGCGCCCTAGCCTTTACCTTGTAAACCCATCATGCCGAGCCGCCCATCGTGACCTTGCCCGCGCGAAACATGCTTGCCGAAGAGGCCAGCCCCTATCTGCAGCAGCACAGCGACAACCCTGTGCATTGGCGGGCGTGGTCGCCGGCGGCGCTTGCCGAAGCCAAAGAATCAGGACGGCCGATCCTGCTCTCCATCGGCTACGCCGCCTGCCACTGGTGCCATGTCATGGCGCATGAAAGCTTCGAGAACGACACTGTGGCCGCCGTCATGAACCGGCTCTTCGTCAATATCAAGGTCGATCGCGAGGAGCGCCCGGACATCGATCAGATCTATATGGCGGCGCTCCATGCGATGGGCGAGCAGGGCGGCTGGCCGCTGACCATGTTTCTCACGCCCGACGGCAAACCTTTCTGGGGCGGCACCTATTTTCCGCGCGAGGCTCGCTACGGGCGGCCGGGCTTTATCCAGGTGCTGGAAGCCGTCGACAAGGCCTGGCGGGAAAAGCAGCAAAGCCTCGCCGAAAGCGCCGATGGGCTGACGGCCCATGTCGAGCAGCGGCTCGCCGGCGCGAAAGGCAAGGCGGTGCTCGATCGCGACACGCTTGCCGATCTCGGCAACCGCATCGGCGGCATGATCGACCGCGATCTTGGGGGCTTAAGCGGCGCGCCGAAATTCCCTAACGCGCCCTTCATGCACAGCCTGTGGCTGTCCTGGCTGCGCGACGGCCAGACCGCGCACCGCGACGCCGTGCTGCTCAGCCTGGAAAAGATGCTCGCCGGCGGCATCTACGATCACGTCGGCGGCGGCCTCAGCCGCTATTCGACTGACGCCGAATGGCTGGTGCCGCATTTCGAGAAGATGCTCTACGACAACGCCCAGCTCATCCGCATGTGCAACTGGGCCTTTGCCGCTGCCGGCAATGACTTGTTCCGGATACGAATCGAAGAGACCGTCGCCTGGCTGCTGCGCGAGATGCGGGTCGACGGCGGCGCCTTCGCCGCCAGCCTCGATGCCGACAGCGAGGGTGAGGAGGGGCTTTTCTACACCTGGAGCAAGGAGGAGATCGAAGCCGCGCTCGTCGACGATTCGGCTCTGTTCTTCCGATATTTCGAACTCGCCGCTCCGCATGGCTGGGAAGGCAAGCCGATCATCCGCCAGACCGAGGAACAGCAGCGCCTGGGCATAGCCGACTGCGCGCGGCTTGCGCCCCTGAAAGCGAAACTGCTTGCCCGCCGCGAAAAGCGCGTCAGGCCAGGCCGCGACGGCAAGGCGCTCACCGACTGGAACGGCCTGATGATCGCGGCGCTCGCGGAAGCGGGGCGCTCGCTTGCACGGGCTGATTGGATCGAGGCCGCGGCAAAGGCCTTCGCTCATATCGTCGAGGCCGGCCAGCACGGGCGCCTGCCGCACTCAATGCTTGGCTCGAAAAAACTCTTTCCGGCGTTGTCGAGCGACTATGCCGCCATGACCAATGCCGCGATCGCCCTGTTCGAGGCAACCAGCGATCCGGCCTATTCGGAGCAGGCCAGGCAATTCGTCGATCAGCTCGACCGCTGGCATCAGGACAGCGAGAAGACCGGCTACTATCTGACGGCATCCGACAGCGGCGATGTGCTGATCCGCATCCGCGGCGATGTCGATGAGGCAATCCCCTCGGCCACCAGCCAGGTTGTCGAAGCGCTGGTGCGGCTCTCCTCCCTCACCGGCGATCCCGATCTTTGGGAAAAAGCCTGGACGACCGCCGAGCACGCCATGGGCCGCGCCGCGCAACAGGCCTATGGCCAGGCGGGCATCGTCAACGCCTGCGCCCTGGCGCTCGAACCGCTGAAGCTTGTCATCATCGACAAGGCAGATTCCTCAATGCTCGTTCCGGTCGCGAATCGAAATCCCGACCCGCGCCGGGTCGATATCGTGGTGCCGGTCGGTACGGAAGCGAATCGAGCGCTTCTACCCGGCGGCGTGCTCCCGCCCACGGACAAGCCCGGCGCCTGGTTCTGCAGCGGACAGGTGTGCCTGCCGGCGGTGACGGGTCCAGAGGAGTTGGAGAAGCTGTTGCGGCGATAGTGCCTTCTCCTTCTCCCCTTGTGGGAGAAGGTGTCGCAGAAGGCGACGGATGAGGGGTGCTCCAGGGAACACCAGCGCCTCACTCCGCTGGAACACCCCTCATCCGTCTCGGCGCTAAAGCGCCGATCCACCTTCTCCCACAAGGGGAGAAGGAGGGCGCTTCGCACCCGATCACGTATTCATCGAATCGAAGAAGTCGGCGTTGGTCTTGGTCTGCTTGAGCTTGTCGATGAGGAACTCGATCGCGTCGGTCGTTCCCATCGGCGCCAGGATGCGGCGCAGCACGAAGATCTTCTGCAAATCCGCGCGCGGCACCAAAAGGTCTTCCTTGCGGGTGCCGGACTTGAGGATGTCCATCGCCGGATAGATGCGCTTGTCGGCTACCTTACGGTCGAGTTGGATTTCGCAGTTGCCGGTGCCCTTGAACTCTTCGAAGATGACTTCATCCATGCGGCTGCCGGTATCGATCAGCGCCGTGGCGATGATGGTAAGCGAGCCGCCTTCCTCGATGTTGCGGGCGGCGCCGAAGAAGCGCTTCGGCCGTTGCAGCGCGTTGGCGTCGACACCGCCGGTCAGCACCTTGCCGGATGACGGCACGACAGTGTTGTAGGCGCGGCCGAGGCGGGTGATCGAATCGAGCAGGATCACGACATCGCGGCCGTGCTCGACCAGGCGCTTGGCCTTCTCGATCACCATTTCAGCCACTTGCACGTGGCGGGCAGCGGGCTCGTCGAAGGTCGAGGAGATCACCTCGCCCTTCACCGAGCGCTGCATGTCGGTCACTTCCTCCGGGCGCTCGTCGATCAGAAGCACGATCAGATAGCATTCCGGATGGTTGGCGGTGATCGAATGGGCAATGTTCTGCATGAGAACCGTCTTGCCGGTGCGCGGCTGCGCGTTGATCAACGCGCGCTGTCCCTTTCCGATCGGCGCGACCAGGTCGATGACGCGCGGTGAGATGTCCTTGCTGGTCGGATTTTCGATCTCCATCTTCAGCCGCTTGGTCGGGTAGAGCGGCGTCAGATTGTCGAAGTGGATCTTGTGACGAATCTTTTCGGGATCGTCGAAATTGATGGTGTTGACCTTGAGCAGCGCGAAATAGCGCTCGCCCTCTTTCGGGCTGCGGATCGGCCCTTCGACCGTATCGCCGGTCTTGAGCGAAAAGCGCCTGATTTGCGACGGCGAAATATAGATGTCGTCGGGACCGGGCAGGTAATTGGCATTGGCCGAGCGCAGGAAGCCGAAACCATCCTGCAGAACCTCGACCACGCCGTCGCCGATGATCTCGATGTCCTGGGCGGCCAGTTTCTTCAGGATCGCGAACATCAACTCCTGCTTGCGCATGACGCTGGCATTCTCGACCTCGAGCGATTCGGCATAGGCGATCAGCTCTGGCGGCTTCTTGTTCTTGAACTCGGTGAGTTTCATTTCTTGCATTAGATAGACTCTGGGTAGGCTTTTGGGAGAAAATCGGCTGGATGCGACAAATGCCGGGCGCGGCCGAAAGCGAAAAAAGGGCGGCGCATGACGGGAAGGAAGACCCGTCTTGTATCGTCGGTCGCCTAAAAGAGCAAGCCGCCTTTTGCGGGGTCTCCTGGCCGAATCCCAGGAAGCCTCAGAACGGCTTCACGATGACCAGGATGACGATGACGACCATCAGCAATGTGGGGATTTCGTTGACGATCCGCCAGTGCCTCGCCGGCTTTTCGTTCTTGTCCCCGGCGAATTTTCTCACCGCGCCGGCGAGGTAGCCATGCAGGCCTGAAAGCAGGAGCACAGCGAGGATCTTGGCGTGCAGCCAGCCGCCCTGAAAGCCGAAACCTTTCCAGGCCAGCCAAAGCCCGAACGCCCAGGTCACGATCATCGCCGGGTTGATGATGCCGCGCAACAGGCGACGCTCCATCACCTTGAAAGTCTCGGACTGCACCGAACCCATCTCGGCGTCGGCGTGATAGACGAAGAGCCGCGGCAGATAGAGCATGCCGGCCATCCAGGAAATCACCGCAATTACGTGGATCGCCTTGGCCCAGGGATAGAAATCGTCCGGTCCGAGCAGGAACAGAAGCCCGGCCAGCGCGAGGAAGACGGCGATGGCGATCGCCGCCCGGCGCATTGCGCCGGCGCCGCCTCCCAGCTCTCCTTTGCCCATCATCGTCATGACGCGCGCCTCACCATTTTCACCATGGCCTCGACATGCGCCACCGGCGTCTCCGGCGTGATGCCATGGCCGAGATTGAAGATCAGGGGGCCATCACCCAGAGTACGAAGGATAGCGTCGACACCGTCCGCCAGCGCCTTGCCGCCCGCCACAAGCCGCAGCGGATCGAGATTGCCCTGCACCGCGCCTTCGCCCTGCAACTCACGCGCCATCGACAGCGGCACGGTCCAGTCGAGGCCGAGACCGGTGATCCCGGTCTTCTTCCGATAATCGCGATAGCGCTCGCCGGCGCCTTTTGGAAATCCGATCACCGGTACATCCGGATGCGCCGCCTTCACCTGCCGCACGATCTCCGCCACCGGCTCGACGCAGAACGCGTCGAAGGATGCCTCATCGAGAACGCCCGACCAGGAATCGAAAATCTGCACCACATCGGCGCCGGCCTCGATCTGGCGGATCAGGTAGGCCGCCGAATGATCGGCGAGTATTTTCAGAAGCCGGGCGAAGGCCCCCGGCTCGCGATAGGCGAAGAGCCGCGCCGGCCCCTGGTCCGGCGTGCCATGGCCGGCGATCATATAGGTCGCGACCGTCCAGGGCGCGCCGCAGAAGCCGATCAGCGTCGTCTCATCCGGCAGTTTCGCGCGCAGCCGGCGGACCGTTTCGTAGACCGGTTCGAGATTCACGTGAAACGTTTCGCCGTTCAGCGCAGCAATCTCGGCCGCCGCGATCGGCTTCAGGATCGGTCCGTGCCCCTCCTCGAAACGGACCTCCCGCCCGAGCGCATCGGGCACGACAAGAATGTCGGAGAACAGGATCGAGGCATCGAAGCCGAAGCGCTCGATCGGCTGCAAGGTCACTTCGACCGCAAGGTCGGGATCGTAGCAAAGGTCGAGGAAGGATCCGGCCCGCTTCCGGGTCTCCCGATACTCGGGGAGATAGCGGCCAGCCTGACGCATCATCCAGAGCGGCGGCGGAGACACCGTCTCGCCCTTGAGGACGTCCAGCATGATCCGTTTCCCAGCCATACAGCGTTCGATCCTTGGGGGCTCTTAAATCAAATATCTATTTTAGAAGAGTCTTCTGATTCTAAGAGTCTGTTGGTTGTGGTGGTTGCGACCTGTCCCGCCTGCCGCTCGAAAAGGCCAGTCAGCATATTGTCGCGCGGCTTCATTCGCACATTGGAGGGGTCTGGGGAAGAACCGGATTCAGGCTTTTGAGTCAGCGGGTTGGCGCCCTTGTTCCGAATTCGGCACTGTGGACGATGCGGACCAAGAAAAGTTGATCCCCAGTTTTGTCCCCAGCGCCCCGACAAAGCCTACAGCAGGGCGAATTGTGGACAAGGTGCCATCTGATACAGTCGCCTTCAGCGCCCCTGTGTTCTTGTCCGACCTTGTCCACAATCACCCACAGCCCGGAACCGACCCTTGTGAACAAACCCCAAAGCTTCTTTCATCTGCACCTGATTTCCGACGCCACCGGCGAAACGCTGCTGGCGGCCGGCCGCGCGGCGTCCGCGCAGTACAAGGATGCGCGCGCCATCGAGCACATCTATCCGCTGATCCGCACGGAAAAGCAGGTCGCCAAGGTGTTCGAGGACATCGAGGAGGAGCCGGGCATCATTCTCTATACCGTCGTCGACCAGAAGCTCGCGCGCAGCATCGACGAGCGCTGCGCGGCCATGGGCCTGCCTTGCGTGTCGGTGCTGGAGCCCGTGCTCGCCGTCTTCCAGTCCTATCTCGGCACCCCGGCCGGCCGGCGTGTCGGCGCCCAGCATGTCCTCGACGCCGAATATTTCCGCCGCATCGATGCGCTGAACTTCACCATGGAGCATGACGACGGCCAACTGCCGGCCAATATGGACGACGCCGATATCGTGCTGATCGGCATCTCGCGCACCTCGAAGACGCCGACCAGCATCTATCTCGCCAATCGCGGCATCAAGACGGCCAACATCCCGATCGTGCTCGGGGTGCCGCTGCCCGAAAGCCTGATCGCCGCCAAGACGCCGCTGATCGTCGGCCTGGTCGCGACCGCCGAGCGCATCTCGCATGTGCGCCAGAACCGCATCCTCGGCAACACCGCCCCCTATGTGTCGACCGACTATATCGACCGCGCCGCGATCAACGAAGAACTCGCCTATGCGCGCCAGCTCTGCACGAAACATGGCTGGCCGATGATAGACGTCAGCCGGCGCTCGATCGAGGAAACGGCCGCGGCCATCGTTGCCCTGCGGGGGAAGACGCGCTAGGGCAGGCGATATAAGTGAGCACCCCGTCCAACACCCCTCATCCGACCGAGCTTCGCTCGGCCACCTTCTCCCACAAGGGGAGAAGGAAGAACGTGGCGCCGGCGTCCCGCAGATACCGCCAGGTGGCGATTTGCAGCGGCGTCAGCGCAGGACTTTCCTTCTCCCCTTGTGGGAGAAGGTGGCTCGGCGCACAGCGCCGAGACGGATGAGGGGTGCTGGACGGATCGCAACCGTTGGGTGAACCAGCATGGCCGAGAAAATCATCCTCGCTTCGGGCAGCCTGTTCCGTAAGGCGATGCTCGTCAATGCCGGGCTCGACATCGAGGCTGTTCCGGCCGATGTCGACGAGCGCGCGCTCGAGGCGCCCTTGCAAGACAGCGGCGTGTCTCCCGAAGATGTCGCTTCGATCCTTGCCGAAGCCAAGGCGACCGAAGTCAGCGAACGCAGGCCTGGCGCGCTGGTGCTCGGCTGCGATCAGACGCTGTCGCTCGGCGACGAAATCTTCCACAAGCCGGCCGACATGGAAGGAGCGCGCAGCCATCTCCTGGCTTTGTCGGGCAAGACGCATCAGCTGAACAGCGCGGCGGTGCTCTGCCGCGACGGCGAGGTGCTGTGGCGGCATGTCGGCGTCGTCAGCCTCACCATGCGCAAGCTCGATCCCGCCTTTATCGGCCGGCACCTGGCGCGCGTCGGCGCCAAGGCGCTGGCAAGCGTCGGCGCCTATCAGATCGAGAGCGAGGGCATCCAGCTCTTCGAAAAAATCGAAGGCGATTATTTCACCATCGTTGGGCTGCCGCTGCTGCCGCTGCTGAAGGAGCTGCGCGCGCTGGGGGCGATCGATGGTTGAGAAAAAGGCCTTCGTCACCGGACATCCGATCGCGCATTCGCGTTCGCCGAAGATCCACGGCTACTGGCTGGCGAAATACGGCATCGACGGCAGCTATCGGGCGATCGATGTCGTGCCGGAGGATTTCGCGGCGTTCCTGAAATCGCTCGGCGAGAATGGCTACCGCGGCGGCAACGTCACCATCCCGCACAAGGAAGCCGCCTTTGCCTTGGTCGAGCGCCGCGACGAGGCGGCTGAAGCGATCGGCGCGGTCAACACGCTGTGGCTGGAAGATGGCGTCTTGTGGGGCGGCAACACCGATGGTCTCGGCTTTGCCGGCAATCTCGATGACTACGCGCCGGGCTGGGCGGGCAATGGCCCGGCCGTGGTGCTGGGCGCAGGCGGCGCGTCCCGGGCGGTCATCCACGCGCTGAAGGCCCGCGGCGTGAAGGACATCCGCATCGTCAACCGCACGCTGGCGAGGGCGCGGGAACTTTCCGACCGCTTCGGCGCCGGTGTTTCCGCGCATGGCGCCGGCGCCGTCGGCGAACTGCTTGCCGATGCCGGCCTGCTCGTCAACACCACGGCCCTCGGCATGCACGGCAACGAGACGCTCGCCGCCGATCCGGCGGGTCTGCCCGGCCATGCCATCGTCACCGACATCGTCTATGTGCCGTTGGAAACGCCGTTGCTTGCCGCCGCCAGGGCTCGCGGCCTGAAGACGGTCGATGGTCTCGGCATGCTGCTGCATCAGGCCGTGCCCGGTTTCGAGCGCTGGTTCGGCAAGCGGCCGGAGGTCACGCCCGAGCTGCGGCGCATGATCGTCGCCGACATCGAAGCGCATTGAGATGGCAGCCATGATCGTGCTCGGCCTCACCGGATCGATCGGCATGGGCAAGTCGACCACGGCGAAGATGTTCGCCGATGCCGGCGTGCCGGTCCACGATTCCGACGAGACCGTGCATCGTCTTTACTCAGGCAAGGCCGCGCCGCTGGTCGAAGCGGCGTTCCCCGGCACGACGAAAGCGGGCGTGGTCGATCGTGCCAGGCTGGCGGAAAAGGTGTTGGGCGATCCCGCCGCGCTGAAGAAGCTGGAGGCGATCATCCATCCGCTGGTCCGCGCCGACGCCGATGCGTTTCTTGGCCTGCATCGCGCCGCCGGCGCGCCGATCGCTGTGCTCGACATCCCGCTTTTGTTCGAGACCGGCGGCCGCAACCGCGTCGACAAGGTCGTGGTCGTCACCGCGCCGGCCGAGATCCAGCGTGCCCGGGTGCTGGCGCGGCCCGGCATGAGCGCGGCTAAATTCGAAGCCATCCTCGCCAAGCAGGTGCCGGACACGGAAAAGCGCCGCCAGGCCGATTTCATCGTCGACACCGGGCAAGGCTTCGATGCGGCGCGCCGGGCGGTCGAGGCGATCGTCAGCGAACTGACAGGGGATAAGGCTCGCTCCTGACTCTTGCTGTCAGCAGTCCCCATTGCCATTTTGTTCTGGTTTATGATTCTGCTCTTTGGAGCGGACTGATTCGAATGCGTGAGATCATCTTCGATACGGAAACCACCGGCCTCGATTTGCGCGACGACCGCATTATCGAGCTCGGCGGCGTCGAGCTGGTCAACCGCTTCCCGACCGGCCGCACCTTCCACAAATTCATCAATCCGCAAGGGCGCGCGATTCATGCCGAGGCGCAGGCCGTGCACGGCATCAGCGCCGCCGACCTGGTCGGCAAGCCGACCTTCACGGAAGTCGTGGAGGAGTGGCTGGCCTTCACCGACGGCGCCAAGCTGATCGCCCACAACGCCACGTTCGACATCGGCTTCCTCAATCTCGAATTCGGCCGGCTCGGCCATCCGGCCATCGACGGCGCCCGCGTCGTCGACACGCTGGCGCTCGCGCGCCGCAAGCATCCGATGGGCCCGAATTCGCTGGATGCGCTCTGCCGGCGCTACGGCATCGACAACACCCGACGCACCAAGCACGGCGCGCTGCTCGACTCCGAATTGCTGGCCGAGGTCTATATCGAGCTCATCGGCGGCAAGCAGGCGGCTCTTGTCCTCGACGCCGTCGCGATCCAGATGAACGGTGCCGGCGAGGTGGCAGACATCGACATCTCGATCGGCGCAAGGCCGATCGCCCTGCCGCCGAGGCTGACCGAGGCGGATCGGGCCGCTCATGCCGGTCTTGTCGGCACGCTCGGCGAGAAGGCGCTGTGGTTGAAGGTGGCGGTCGCGGGTTGAGCGGGCGCTCTGGCGCCGACGTTGGAGATCAGCCGAATCGCCCATCCCTTCGTCATACTCGGGCTTGACCCGAGTATCCATGCCGTGACCCTCGCCGTAGAGTGCAACGGTGCAGAATTCTGTAAGCGCAGCAACGCCTTAGCATAACGGCATGGATTCTAGGGTCTGCGCGCGTCGCTCCGCTCCGTGCTCCGCCCCAGAATGACGACCGGCAAGACGGGCACGGCCAATCGCGAGCGTCGGCGACTGCTCGCAGGGCCTGACTAACAAAAAAGCCCGGCACGCGGCCGGGCTTCTGATAAGGGGTGCGGCAGAGCCTTTCTCAGCTCACCTGGACCTTCGCCGCGGCCTGGTCCTCGGCGATGCGCTGCTGGAACATCTGCGCGAAATCGATCGGGTCGAGCATCAGCGGCGGGAAGCCGCCGTTGCGGGTGGCGTCGGCGATGATCTGGCGGGCGAAGGGGAACAGCAGCCGCGGGCATTCGATGAACAGGATCGGCAGCATGTGCTCCTGCGGGAAACCGCTGATGGCGAAGACGCCGCCATAGACCAGCTCGACGTTGAACAGCACTTCCTGGTCGAAGGAGGCCTTGGCGTTCAACGTGAGATTGACATCGAACTGCTTGTCCGAAAGCGGGTTGGCGTTGACGTTGACATTGATGGCGATGCCGGGCGCCTTGTCGCGGCCGCGCAGCGAATTCGGCGCGCCGGGGCTTTCGAAGGACAGGTCCTTCACATACTGGGCAAGCACGTTGAGCGAGGGCTGTGCCTGGTTGCCGTTGCCGTTGGCGGCGCCTGCCGCGGCGTCATCGTTGCTGGCCATGAGCCTTTGTCCTTTTGCCTGGGCAGCATTGCTGACCGGATTGAAATCGGGGGTTCGCTACCATGGTCGGCATGACAAGACAAGTTTTGCCGCCGTCACGCATGTCGCCCAAAAGTGCGTAGCGGTTTTGGGATAACGACATGCGTCATGCAAGAACCGCATGTCGCCCAAAAGTGCGTAGCGGTTTTGGGGTAACGACATGCGTCAGGCAAAAACTGCAGGTCGTCCAGACTGCGCGGCGGTTCCGGGCAATGACGTGCACGAGATAGCAGACGAGCCTACATCCAGACCTAGTCGTCTTTCAGCCGACGCCAAGGGGAATTGTGGTCCGGCCCGCGCTTGTAGTCGTCGCGCGAATAGTCGCTGTCGTCGAGATCGATCACCTTGTCGCGGCCGCGGGCGGAAAAGCCGCTGCTGAAGCTCGTCGCCATCACGATGCGGCTCTTCAGCAGCCGCCAGGCGAGATCGCGCACAGGCGGCAGGAGCAGCAGGATGGCGAAAATGTCGGTGATGAAGCCCGGAATGATCAGCAGGATCGCCGCCAGCACGATCATCGCGCCATGCGCGAGCTGGCGGCTGGGGTCGCGTCCGGCATCCATTTCCGCCCGCACCCGCGCCATCACCCCAAAACCCTGATGGCGAAGCAGCAGGCTGCCGGCAATCGTGGAAAGCACGACCAGCGCAACCGTCGCCAAAGCGCCCACTTCGCGGCCGACGATGACGAAGCCGGCGATCTCCAGCAGCGGCAGCAGGAGCAGGAACAACGGGAAGAGTGAAACGCGCAAGTCTTGACCGATCGCTTTCTCTTTTGCGGGCCCGCGGGCAATCGCCGCTGGCACCGGGGCCAATAGATAGGTATGGCTGCCTTTGATTTGAATGATTGCGCCTGCCGTTCTATATGCTTTGGGTGTTGAATGCTATGCGACCGCCGCCTTTGTGAGCCTCCGGGCGAGGCTCTGGTGGTCCGGCCTGGACAGGGATGGAATTGGCGGAAGATATGGGTTTCTTCGACTTCGGCACGATTTTCTTCTTGATTGCGGCGGTTGTGATCTTCTTCCAACTGCGCAACGTGCTGGGCCGCCGCACCGGAAACGAGCGCCCGCCCTTCGATCCCTATTCGGCGAGCCGCACGCGCGATCAGGACGCTGCGCAGAAATCCGAGAATGTGGTGTCGCTGCCGCGCAAGCGCATGCCGGGCGAGACGGCGGCCGAGACCTATGCCGCGATCGACGCCTTCGCCAAGCCTGACAGCGATCTCAACAAGGGCCTGCGCACGATTAAGGACAGCGATCCGTCCTTCGATCCGAAAACCTTCGTCGACGGCGCCAAGATGGCCTACGAGATGATCGTCATGGCCTTTGCCGATGGCGACCGCAAGACGCTGAAGAACCTCCTGTCGCGCGAAGTCTATGACAGCTTCGCCGCCGCGATCGGCGAACGCGAGGCGAAATCGGAAAAGATCCAGTCTTCCTTCGTCGGCATCGACAAGGTCGATGTCGTCGCCGCCGAGATGAAGGGCAGCGAGGCGCATATCACGCTGCGCATCGTCAGCGAGCTGATTTCAGCGACCCGGGACAAGGTCGGCGCCGTCATCGACGGCGATCCCGAGAAAGTCGCCGAGGTCAAGGACGTCTGGACCTTCTTCCGCGACACCCGCTCGCGCGACCCGAACTGGAAGCTCGTCGCCACGGAAGAAGAAGACTGAGACAGAGCGGCGGGGCCCGGTCGTGCCGCTCTTTCCCACGTTCAGCGAAAAATCCTTCGGCGACTTGCCCGGTTGGGACGAGGACGATCACCTCGCCGCCTTCGCCGCGTTCAGACGTTCCGCTTTCCATGTGCTGACCAAGCCTTACCGCACCGGCTCGCTCGGCATCGATTTCAACGCCTTTGCCGGGACCTATGCCGAAGCGCGTTCCGTTTCGCCGGCGAATCGGTCGCAGGCGCGCTCTTTCTTCGAGCGTCATTTCGTTCCGGTGCTGGTGCCGGCCGACAACGGCGACGCCGGCCTCGTCACCGGCTTCTACGAGCCGCAGGTCGAGGCCTCGCCGGTCAGGACGGAGCGGTTCGTCGTGCCGCTGCTTTCCCGCCCGGCCGACCTCATCGACATAGACGACAAAAACCGGCCCGCCGGCATGGATCCTTATCTCGCCTTCGGGCGCGACACGCCGGCAGGCCCCGTCGAATATCCCGACCGCGGCGCAATCGAGCGCGGCGCGCTCTCCGGCAGGAACCTCGAGATTGCCTGGCTTACCGACAAGGTCGACGCCTTCTTCATCCATGTGCAGGGCGCGGCCCGGCTGAAGATGACCGATGGCCGGCTGTGCCGGGTCACTTATGCCGCCAAATCCGGCCAGCGCTTCACCGGTCCAGGCAGGATTCTGAGCGAGATCGGCGAAATCCCACTGGAAAAAGTTACGATGCAGTCGATCCGCGCCTGGTTCAAAGCGCATCCGGATCGCGTCGACGAGATCCTCTGGCAGAACCGCTCCTATATCTTCTTCCGCGAGGCGCCGGTCGAGGATCCGGCGCTCGGCCCGATCGCCGCCGCCAAAGTGCCGCTGACACCCGGCCGGTCCGTCGCGGTCGACCGGCTGCTGCACACCTTCGGCACGCCCTTCTATATCGACGCGCCGACGCTCACCGCTTTCGACGGAAATCCGTTCCGGCGGCTGATGATCGCGCAGGACACCGGCTCGGCCATCACCGGTCCGGCGCGCGGCGATCTCTTCGCCGGCTCAGGCGATGCCGCCGGCGAAATCGCCGGCGTGGTTCGCAACGCCGCCGATTTCTACGCGCTGGTTCCGCGCGGCTTGGTCACCCGGGGGCGCATGTGACCCGCCGCGACGACAAGCTCAGCGAGGACGACCGCATCCTCTGGAACCTGGTGGCGCGGACGACCCGGCCGCTGAAAGGCAAGGCCGCCATCGAGATTCCAGATGTCATCGAGCCCAAGCCGGTGCCGGCATCGGCGCCGGTCAACGGCGTCTCGGCCGTTGCCGCTAAGCCGAAGACACAGCACGTCTCGCATGTGCTGGACGACCAGACGCATGAAAAACTGAAGAAAGGCCGGCTGCCGATCGAGGGCCGCGTCGACCTGCACGGCATGACGCAGGACGAGGCCTATTCGCTGCTGCTCAGCTTCCTGCACCGCGCGCATGCCGGCGGCATCCGCTATGTGCTGGTCATCACCGGCAAGGGCTCGTCCTCGGGCGGCGACGGCATCCTGCGGCGCTCGGTGCCGCATTGGTTGTCGACGCCGGCCTTCCGGCACCTGGTCTCCAGCCATGATCATGCCGCCCGCAACCATGGCGGCTCGGGCGCGCTCTATGTCCGGCTGAGGCGCACGCGCGCATGAGGATGCGGTCATGAGCAAGGGGATGGCATGACCCCGTTCGGCGAAAGGCTGCGGGCGCTGCGCGCCGAACGCGGCGTCAGCCAGAAGGCGATGGCTCAGGCCATCGGCGTCAGCGCCGCCTATCTGTCGGCGCTGGAACACGGCCGCCGCGGTGCCCCGACCTGGACGCTGATCCAGAAGATCATCGGCTATTTCAACATCATCTGGGACGATGCCGAGGACCTGGCCCGCCTCGCCGAAACCTCGCATCCAAGGGTCAGGATCGACACGTCCGGTCTCTCGCCCGCCGCGACCGAGCTGGCCAATCTGCTGGCCGAGAGCATCGAGAAGCTGGACGAGGCTGAGCTTCGGAGCATCACCGCCTCGGTCCGCGTCGCGCTCGGCCGGCGCGGCTGACAGGCATTAAAGCGCATCGCGCTGAAACGGATTCAGGCGACGCGCTTTAAGTCCTTGTTTTGATGCATGTCGTTGTCCCAGAACCGCGCACACTTCTGGGCGACATGCATTAATTGCAAACATCGCGCCGCCCCTCATCCGCCTGCCGGCACCTTCTCCCCGTACAGTGACGGGGAGAAGGGAGATAGCCGCGACGTTGGCGCCCATTGTTCAGCGTTGAATGATTGGCGAAACCATCGATGACGGCGTCTTTCTCCCCGTCACTGTACGGGGAGAAATGCCCGGCAGGGCAATGAGGGGCGGCGCTGACCTACGATATCTGGTGAAAGTAACCAAGGCGCATCGCTTCAACGCGGCGCGCTTCGGATGCGTCGAGTCCGAGTCCTACTGCACCGAACCGACCAGCACCTGCTGGCCATCGCGGATCGAAACCCAGCGGCCGGTGTTGTCGATCGCCTGCCGCTTGAGATAGCGGTAGCCGGTCTCGTCCCAGGCTTTGACCTTGTCGGTCAAATTGTCGAGGACGTAGTCGCCCTTGTCGGTGCGCACCGTCAGCACGGAATGGCCTTCGCCATCGGGCTTGCGCACGACGGTGATCAAGAGGTCGGCGAGCGACATGCCCATGCGATAGAGATCGCGCCGCTTCTCCAGCACATAGTCCTCGCAGTCGCCGAAGCCGTTGTCCGGATAGGTCCAGACCTCGTCCTTGCCGTAATTGTCGAGATCGCTCATCGGCTTGACTGCGGCGTTGACCCTGGCGGTCACGCCGGTCAGCTTGCGCCAGAGGCTGTTGGTCATCGTGGCCGGCGCGAGATTGGCCGGGCGGATGTTGCATTCGCTGGGCTGCGCCTTGCAGAAATCATAGTGTCCGATCGGCTGCGAGGTCAGACCGCCGGTGGTCATGGCGCCCGCCGCCCATGCGGGCACCGCCCAATGGGCAGAGATCGCCATCCCTGCGACTGCACACAAACGCAGCATCCGCGCCATCGGTGAGGAGTTCATTGTCCCCCGGTCCGCCCTGTTCTTTTATTAACGAAACGTTAAAGGCGATTTACAGTCCGTGTCAATTAGAGACAGCGATGAGTTTGACGGGATGGTTACCCGCGCGGTCCGGACAGCGGCACTTGCGCAACAGGGGCCCTGGCGAAGGCCAGAAGCCGCCCGCGGCGGTGCGGCTTTCGACAGGACCGCCTAGCCGCCATAAGCAGTTGTTTTAGAAAGCCTTCGAACGGAAAAGCCGTCGAGCGTTTCCTGGTGGAAGCCGGGTTCGCGCCGCTTGCTCAACTCTTGGCGGAGCGGACCAGCTTCGGCTTCGCCGCCACCCGGGTCCGGCGGCCGTAACTGCCGATGAAGTCGACGATGCGCGGCACGATCTCCGACCGGAACCGCGAGCCGTTGAAGACGCCGTAATGGCCGACGGCCGGCTGCACGTAGTGGGCTTGCCAGTCGGCCGGGATGTTCACGCACAGGTCGTGAGCGGCCTGGGTCTGGCCGAGGCCGGAAATGTCGTCGTTTTCGCCCTCGACGGTGAACATGGCGACGTTGCGGATGAGGCTCGGGTCGACGGCCTCGCCGCGATGGGTCATCTCGCCTTTCGGCAGAGCGTGGCGCACGAACACCGTGTCGACGGTCTGCAGATAGAACTCCGCCGTCAGGTCCATCACCGCCAGATACTCGTCGTAGAAGTCGCGATGCTTCTCGGCGTTGTCTCCGTCATGCTTCACGAGATGCATGAAGAAGTCCTTGTGGGCGATGATGTGGCGGTCGAGATTCATGCTCATGAAGCCTGAAAGCTGCAGGAAGCCGGGATAGACCTCGCGGCCGAAGCCAGGCACCGGCCAGGGCGCCTGCATGATGACGTTGTCGCGGAACCAGCCGATGCCCTTCTCCTCGGCCAGAAGATTGACCGCGGTCGGGTTGCGGCGGGTGTCGATCGGCCCGCCCATCAGCGTCATGGTCGAAGGTACAAAGGGGTCGCCGCGCTTTTCCATCACCGCCACCGCCGCCAGCACCGGCACCGAGGGCTGGCACACCGCCATGACATGGGTGTCTGGACCCAGCGCATGGAACATGTCGATGATGTAGTCGACATAGTCGTCGAGATCGAAACTGCCTTTCGACAGCGGCACCATGCGGGCATCGACCCAGTCGGTGATGTGCACGTCGGCGTGAGGAAGCATCGCTTCGACCGTGCCGCGCAGCAGCGTCGCATAGTGGCCGGACATCGGCGCCACGATCAGGAGCTTCGGGTCGGGCTTGCGATCGGCGGGCAGCGAGCGTTCGAAGCGCTGCAGGTTGCAGAAAGGCTTCGACCAGACGGTCTTTTCGGTGACGTCGACGGTCTTCCAGTCGACCATCGTCTTGGTCAGGCCGAATTGCGGCTTGCCGTAGCGGCGCGTCGTGCGCTCGAAGAGTTCCGCGGCAGCCGCGACCGAGCGGCCGAGCGGCGTATGCGAAACCGGATTGAGCGGGTTGGAGTAGAAAAGCCGCACCGCGTCGGCGTAGAGGCGGGCGGGCTGCAGCACCGCATGGTTCAATTCGTAGAGCTGATAGAACATCAAAACCCCGCTCTGCATGCGACCCAACGACGTGCAGCGCCGAGCCTCAAATGTCTAGCGGCGAGGTTAGCAAGATATTGTTGCGATGCAATACGTCACGTCGAGTGATCAATGCTTCTTTCGTCCAAAGCGTTGGAAATCCGCCTCGAACGGCCAAGCCGGCTCAATGTGCGTTGCCGAACCGTGTAAGAATTATGTCCGGCCCCTCTTGCCGGACATGTCAGACATATCAGACTCGCGCCATGCACACCGCGGTATGGCCCGAGCCGATGAAGCCGAGCTGGCTTGCGGCGCCGCGGGAGAGGTCGAGCACGCGCCCCCTGATGAACGGGCCGCGATCGTTGATGCGCACGACGACGCTGCGGCCGTTGTTCTTGTTGGTGACCTTGAGTTTGGTGCCGAACGGCAAGCTGCGGTGCGCGGCGGTCAGTGCGGCGGGGTTCATGCGCTCGCCGGAAGCGGTTCTGGAATGCAGGGCGTACCAGGAGGCGCGGCCGCATTGCGCGGCGGCGGAGGAGGCGGTCGAGGCGCCGGCCATCAGGCCAGCCGCGACCGTTGCCGCGACAAGCGCGGTGCGGTTGGTTTTCTTCATCTTTTAGGGGTGGGCTCCGTTGATAGACAACCCGCCGTAAGTACCGATTGAGGCGGGAAATGCGGCAATCGTCTGGCGGTTCCATGGCAAAGGCACACGTTTGGAGTCGCCGCGAAACAGTTTGTCATGATATTTTGGACCCTGAGCGGGCGTATTCTTGATGAACATCAGGTCGATTCCCGGGATGTCTCGGGCAAGATCGGCCATCAAGATGCAAGTAGAATGGAGCGAAACGTCTTCGCTTCCTTCGGGTCTTTTATTGCGTTCCCATTGCCGTTCAGGATCAACTTTCGGAGAGGGCCTCGCCCATGCGACTGATCAGGAATGTGCTGGCGCTGATCGTGCTCGGCATCGGCGTGCTATGGTCGCTGCAGGGCCTCGGTCTGGTCCAGGGCAGCTTCATGACCGGCCAGCGGGAATGGCTCTATATCGGGCTCGTCACCATGCTGGTCGGCCTGCTCGGCCTCGGCTGGGCGAACCGCTCGCGCGTGTGACTGGTTGCTGCAGCAAGAATCGACGCCGGCGCGACAGCGCCCCTTCTCCCCTTGTGGGAGAAGGTGTCGCCGAAGGCGACGGATGAGGGGTGTTCCAGGGAAAGCCGACGTCTCACTCCGCTGGAGCACCCCTCATCCGTCTCGGCGCTACGCGCCGATCCACCTTCCCCCACAAGGGGGGAAGGGGGTGTTGCTCCGCCTGCCTTCAAGCGGCCTTCGCCGTCGGTTTGGCCGACTTGACGTGGGTCACGCTGCGGCGTCCGTCGACGCTGATCGGCACATCGCCGTCGACGGTGGCGCGGCGCACGATCCGGTGCTGGTCGCCATAGTCGTTCACCGCATAATGCTGGGTGGCTCGATTGTCCCAGATCGCGACGTCGCCGGCCTGCCAGTGCCACCGCACGGTATTTTCGGGCGTGGTCACATAGGTCTGGAACAGCTCGTAGAGTTTTGCGGAGTCGCTCTTCGACAGGCCGACGAAGCGCTGGACGAAGTTGCCCAACAGCAGCGAGCGCTCGCCGGTTTCCGGATGCACGCGCACGACCGGGTGTTCGGTTTCGTAGACGGTCGAGGTGAAGACCTCTTCGAAGTGCTTCCTTTCCTCGGCGGTGGCGCGGGGACGCACGGCGGCGTAGTCGTAGGCATTGCTGTGAATGGCCCAGAGGTTGTCCGCCAACAGTTTCAGCGGCGCCGGCAGGCTTTCATACGCGGCGTGCGTGTTGGACCAGATGGTGTCACCACCGGCCGCGGGAATGACGACGCCGCGAAGCACGGAGAATTTTGGATAGGCATCCACGAATGTGACGTCCGTGTGCCATTGGTCGGCGCGGCCGCCGCCGCGGCTCGAATCCAGGTTGAGAATCGAAGCGGTACCCGCCACCGGTCCCTGCGTGGGGTGAGGAACGAGATCGCCGAGCCGCCGCGCGAACAGTTCATGCTCCGAATCGTCGAGATGCTCCTGGCCGCGGAAGAAGACGACCTTGTGCTGCAAAAGAAGCTGGTTGATCGACGCGATGGTGGCATCCGGCAGGCTTCCGCCGAGGCGGATGCCCCTGATTTCCGCTCCCACGCGCGCGGTCAGCGGAACGACATCGGACGCGGGAATGATCTGGTCGACAAGGACTGGGTTGCTCATGGGACTCTCCTTGGTTGCTCTTGGGGAAAGGTCGGGCCGCGGGATCAATCACTGGGACCAGTACTGCCAGGCCCAATAGAAGCTTTCGTCACGCGGCGGCAGGCGATCGCGTTCGCCGGCAAGCAGCACCGGCGTCGGCGATTTCGGTTCGTCCTCCGGTCGCCTGTCTTCCAACTGCTTGTCGCTCGGCGGCAGGCGCAACAGCCAGGTGCCGAGATGGGCGAAAAGCACCGCGGTGGAATGGGTCATCGTCATTCTCCTCGTTCCGGTCATTCCCGCCCCGCCCAGGGCACCAGCGCGCGCTCGATCCTGCGGATGACGAACTCCAGCGCGAAGGCGATCGTCGCGATCACCAGGATGCCCATCACCACCACGTCGGTGACCAGGAACTGCGCCGCCGACTGGATCATGAAGCCCAGCCCGCGCGTCGCCGCCACCAGCTCGGCCGCCACCAGCGTCGACCAGCCGGCGCCGAGCGCGATGCGCAGGCCGGTGAGGATCGAGGGCAGCGCGCTGGGCAGCACGACATGGCGGATAACCTGTCCGCGCGTCGCGCCCAGCGAACGCGCCGCGTCGATGCGCTCGCGCGAGACGCCGCGCACGCCGGCGGCGGTCGACAGCGCCACCGGCGCCAGCATGGCGATGGCGATGACCAGGATCTTCGACGGCTCGCCGATGCCGAACCAGATGACGATCAGCGGCAGGTAGGCCAGCGGCGGGATCGGCCTCAGGAATTCCAGCAGCGGATCGAACACGCCGCGCCCGATCCTGCTGATGCCGATGGCAAGCCCCACCGGAACGCCGACGGCGATCGCCACGATCAGCGCGGCGAACACACGGCCTAGACTGGCCGCGATGTGCTGGAGCAGTGTCGCGTCGACGAAACCGTCGCGGGCAACCACGACGAACTTTGCCCAGACTGCGGCGGGCGAGGGCAGGAAGACCGGCGAGACCAGCTGTAACCGGGCCGACAATGTCCAGGCGGCCAACAGCAAGAGGATGGTGATAGCGCTGATCGGCCGCGCCGAGATACGCGGCCGCTTCGGCTGCGACCGTGACCACGGCACCGAGAAGCCGTCGTTCTCACCGGCTTTCGCTCCGGGCCGTTCGCTGTAGCTGCCGACGCTCATGCCGCCTCTCCTTCGAAGATCGCCTCGGTCAGGTCCGCGCGGGCTGCGGCAAAGGCTGGATCCGCCTTGATCGCCCGGATCGGCTCGCCGGCGGCATAGCGCCGGCCGAAATGCGCCTCGAAGGTCCGCACCACATGGCCGGGCCCCGGCGCCAGCACGACGATCTTGGTGGCAAGCACCAGCGCTTCCTCGATGCCATGCGTGACCATCAGCACGCCGACTTGGGCAGCCGCCCAGAGGTCGAGCAGCGTCGTCTGCATGCGCTCGCGCGTCAGCGCATCGAGCGCGCCGAGCGGCTCGTCGAGGAGGAGGAATTCCGGCTCGGCGGCTAAAGCCCGCGCCAGGCCGACACGCTGGCGCATGCCGCCGGAGAGCTCCCAGATGCGCTTGTCGCCGGCGTCGTTGAGCTTGACCAGAGACAACAATTCATCGCCGCGCCGCGCCCGCTGGCTGGCAGACACGCCGCGCAGCCGAAGCGCGAAGGCGACGTTCTCGCGCGCCGTCAGCCAGGGGAAGAGAGCATCGTTCTGGAAGACAACGGCGCGGTCAGGTCCGGGCGCGGTGATCGGCCGGCCGCCGATCGTGGCCTGGCCGCGCGCTGGCTTCACCAGTCCGGCGGCGACGTTGAGCAGCGAGGTCTTGCCGCAGCCGGAGCGGCCGACGAGGACGACGAAGTCGCCCTTGCCGATATCGAGCGAAACGCGTTCGACCGCCGGCGCCGCCTGGCCGTCATAGTGGACGGTGACCTTGTCGAGAACGAGATGCGGCATTTGGACTCAAAGCCTCCGCTGCCAAGCAATTCCAGGAAAAGTGTGAAGCGGTTGGGCTCGGCAACTTGGCCGTAGCCTTCCGTCCGGAATTGCTCAAACCAAAGATCGGGTGCCTGCCCCGAAACCGCCCCTCGTCGGCGGCTCCGGGACAGGCAGCGCGCGGTCAGGGAAGAAGAGGCCGCGCTGTAGCAGCAATTCCGGGAAGTCGTTCCCGCCCGGAATCGCGGAACGAAATCAGTTCGAGGCGAGCGCCTCGCTGGCGTATTTCGGGGTGACGTATTTCGAATAGTCGGGCAGCACCGCGTCGATCTTGCCCTGCTCCTTGAGGAAGGCGGAGGTCGCCGCAATCGCCTTGACGGTGCCGCCGCCGAGGAACTTGTCCGAAGCCTGCTCGTCCAGCGTCGGGAAGACATAGCCCTTGAGCAGTTCCGGCACCTCTTCCAGCTTGGCGCCCGTCAGCTTGGCGATCTTGCCGGCCTCCGGCGAGGACACCGACCAGGCCTCGGGCTTGGCCAGGAACCGGGCATAGGCTTCGCCCGTCACCTTGACGAAATCGCGCACGGCTTCCGGATGCTTGTCGGCGAAATCGGTGCGCACGATCCAGGCGTCGAAGGTCGGTGCGCCCCAGGTCGCCACCTGCGAGGAGTCCAATACCACCTTGCCGGAGGTCTTGATCTGGCCGAGCGCCGGATCCCAGACATAGGCCGCGTCGATGTCGCCGCGCGCGAAGGCGGCGGCGATTTCCGGCGGCCGGAGATTGAGGATCTCGACCGACTTCGGATCGACGCCTTCATGCTTCAGCGCCGCAAGCAGGCTGTAATGCGTGGTCGACACGAAAGGCACGGCCACCTTCTTGCCGGCGAGGTCGGCGACCTTCTCGATGCCGGCGCCGTTGCGGGCGACCAGCGCCTCCGACGGGCCGATCAGGCCGACCACGAAGATGGTCTGGATCGGCAGCTCGCGGCTGGCGGCCGCGGCCAGCGGGCTCGAGCCGACATAGCCGATATCGACCGAGCCGGAGGCGACCGCCGCGATCACGTCGGCGCCGGAATCGAACTTGCGCCAGTCGATCGCGGCCTTGGTCGCCTTCTCATAGGCGCCGTCGGCCTGCGGCACTTTCGAAGGCTCGACCACTGTCTGGTAGCCGATGGTGATCTTCAAATCCTCGGCCATGGCCGGACCGAGAAAGGCGGCGCCCGCGAGCGCGGCGGACGACAGGAGGAGAATGCGTCTGGAAATGATTGACATGAAAGGCTCCCTAAACCCTGAGAAAATCGGATTGCCTTTCTATCGTCGGTTAATTCTATCGGGTTTGTAGAGTTAAATCCTTCCAACCAGGGCGCCTTTCTTGGAAAAGTGTCGCCGGGTACCGGCGGCGGGGGCGCAAAAGGACAGTCGCGATGTTCTGCCGGAGACTATGCCAGGCTCTTTACATGCCGCGTTCCTTCACACCCCCTCTGTCCTGCCGGACATCTCCCCCGCAAGGGGGGAGATTGGCAGCCTCGGCGACGGCGCTCTTCCTGCAGCGTTGGCGATTGGCGAAAGCGAAGGCGACATCCGATCTCCCCCCTTGCGGGGGAGATGGCCGGCAGGCCAGAGGGGGGTGCTTTCCCGCCGGCGTTTGGATTTCTGCACGGCAGCGTTTGAATCTCAGGCGCCGCGTCTGAGGCAACCCCAGCGAACGAAAATCCCTCTGTCACCTTCTCCGGGTAAATCCATGCCCCAAATAGCCGTAGAATTGAAACGAGCTTCCGTGTGCAGGCGGGTTAGTATAGTAATCTTATCAACATTAGGGAGAGAGAACGATGCGCGACCACCTGAACCGCATACCGCCAGTCGTTCGTGGTGTGAGCCTGACAGCCGCGGCATCGGCTGCTTCACGGCGGCCGGCGCGGGCTGCCTAGGCTCGATCGCGGCCCTCGACAGCTCCTGAATTTCAGCCATGGTTGGACGCGGCAACTCCATCATCATTGTCGGCGGCGGCGCCAGCGGCGTCGTGCTGGCCGCGCATCTGCTCAAATCGCCGAACCCCGATCTGCGCGTCACGCTGATCGAGAAGCGGCCGCATTTCGGCCAGGGCATGGCCTATTCGACGCTGCTCTCCGCCCATGTGCTGAACGTCAAGGCTTCCGGCATGAGCGCCTATGCCGACGACCCGGACAATTTCGCGCGCTGGGTGCTGGAGCGCGGCCTCGCCAGGCCGGACCAGGGACCGTTCTATGCGCCGCGCAGCCTCTATGCCCGCTATCTGAAGGAGTTGCTCGACGATATCGAGCAACGCGAGCGCGAGAACGGCCGGCTGCGGCTGATCCGCGAGGAGAGCCTGTCGATCTCGCCGACACCGGCGGGGGTCGAGGTGGCTCTGGCCAACGGCACCAGCGTCGTCGGCCATCTTGCCGTTTTGGCCACCGGCCATGACGAGCAGCCGGGCGCCTTCCAGGGCCGCGCCATCCGGATGGGCTCCGACGGCGACACAGCGCTCGACCCGGAGGCCCCGGTCCTGGTGCTGGGCACGGGCTTGAGCATGGTCGATGCGTTTCTTTCGCTTGAGCAGCGCGGCCATCGCGGCCAGATCATCGCGGTGTCGCGGCGCGGCCTGCTGCCCTCGCCGCACCGCAAGGGCAACCCGATCAAGCTCGATGTCGCCGACATTCCCCTCGGCACCCAGCTTTCCTATTTCGTCGGCTGGTTCCGCAACCTGATCCGCGACAACCAGAAGGCCGGCGGCGACTGGCGCGACGTCGTCGACGGCCTGAGACCCTTCAACCAGACGATCTGGCAGAACTGGCCGTCCTCGGCCAAGCGCCGCTTCGTCGAGCACACCAAGGCCTGGTGGGACATCCATCGCCACCGAATGGCGCCGGAGGTCTATGAGCGCGTCACCGAAGCGGTCGGCTCGGGCCGCATCCGCCTGGTCGCTGGCCGGGTCGTGGACATCGAGCCGAACGATGGCTTCACCGTCACGATCCAGCAGCGCGGCACGCAGGCGCTGGAAACGCTCGACGTCGCCCGCATCTACGACTGCATGGGCATTGCCCGCGACATCTCGACGACGTCGAACGGCCTCGTGCGCTCGCTGGTCGAGCGCGGCCTGGCGCGCCCGGACCCGCTGCGCCTTGGCCTCGACGTCACCGCCAGATGCGAGTTGATCGCGGCCGACGGCACGGTGTCGTCGAAGCTGCTGGCCGTCGGACCGCTGACGCGCGGCACCTTCTTCGAGATCGACGCCATTCCCGACATCCGCGTCCAGTGCGCAAGGCTGAGCAAGCAATTGCTGGGCTAGGTTCCAGGTTGACCTTCAGCCGCCAAGCGCCTCGCACACCACCCGCGCGGTTTCCGCGCCGGAGAAATTCTGCTGGCCGGTGACGAGATTGCCGTCGCGCACGGCAAAGCCGCGCCACAAGCCCGCCTGGACATAGTTGGCGCCGATTGCCTTGAGCTCGTCCTCGATCCGCCATGGCATCAGATGCTTGCCGCGTTCGAGCGCGCCCATCTCCCAGGTGGCGTTGTCGGCAAAGTCCTCCTCGACATTGGCAAAGCCGGTGACGGTCTTGCCGGCGGCAAGCAGCGTTCCGTCGTCGCGCCTTGCGTAGCGGAGGATGGCGGTGCCATGGCAGAGCGCGGCGGCCACCTTGCCGGCTTCATGGAAGGCGACGAATGTCCGCTGCAAATCGGTGGCTCGCTCGTAGGTGAACATCGGCGACTGGCCGCCGGCGACGACGATTGCGTCGAAGCGCTCGACATCGATCTCGGCCGCCGGTCGCGTGTTGTCGACCAGGGCCGAGAGTTTCGGGCTCGAAATGAAGCCGAGCGAGATGAGGTCGGTCTCCGAATAGCCCGATGGATCGCGCGGATCGCTCAGCGCATCGGCCTCGCACCTGCCGCCGTCGGGCGAGAAGATCTCCACTTGATAGCCGCGTTCCGTGAAGGCGAACCAGGGATGAGTGAGCTCGCTCCACCAGAAGCCGACTGGCCAACCGGTGGTGGTCGACACAGCCGGATTGGCGATGACGATCGCCACGCGTCTGGGTTTTCGCGCATTGACCGGATTGGCATCCCGTACACTCATCGTCGCACTCCTTTCACGAAGCTTTCGCCGACAAAGCCGCACGCTGCAATCTGGCCACATGGCCGGGCAGATTTCGCTTTCGTCGCGGCTGTGCCTTGCCTACGATCGGCGCATGACCCGACGCGGTAGACTGTATGGCTGTCCGGTCGAGTTCGCGCTCGACGCGCTCGGCGGCAAATGGAAGACGGTGATCCTGGCGCGGATCAAGGAACGGCCGTTGCGCTATTCCGAATTGCGCCGGATGATCCCTTCGCTTTCCGACAAGATGCTGACGCAGCGCCTGGCCGACCTCGTCGAGATCGGTTTTGTCGTGCTCGAGGCATCGCCCGACGGCAAGGGACGCTATACCCTGACCGAGCGGGGCCATGATCTCGCTGCCGCGCTCCAGGCGCTCTACGACTGGGGCAGCGTGCATGGACGGGCCGAAGGCGTGCGCTTCCGCACCGATATCGACGCAGCTGCCTAGCCGAGCATCAAGCCGCATCGGCGAGCGCGCCGCAAAAGCCCGCGACGTCTGTGATGACGGCTTCGCCAAGAAAGCGCAGCGTTGTCATCGAGCGATCGCGCGCTTGCCCGTTGCCGAAGCCGCAGGCGTCCTCGATCACCACCGCCACAAAGCCATTGTCGGTCGCCTGCCGCACCGTCGGTTCGATGCCGATCTCCATGGCGATGCCGGCAAGCGCGACAGCACGCACGCCGCAGTCACGCAGAGCAAAGCCGAGCGCGGTGGAATCGAAGGCCGACATGGTCAGCTTGTCGAACACCGCCTCGGCCGCGCGCGGCGCGAGCTCGGGTACGATCCGCGTCGCTTCGGCGTCGCGCAGGAACCAGGGCTCGACCGCGTCGGGGTCGCCGCGCCGCTGCCAGGCCATGGCTGTCCGCAACTGCGTGGCGCCCATCCATTTCTTCGGCAGCGACAGATGGCGCGTGAACGCCACCCGCATACCGGCCGAGCGCGCTGCTTCCAGTGCCGTGCCGGTGCGCTCGATGATCGTCGCCGCACCCTCGACTTGGCGGCAGATGCCGATCTGCATGTCGTAGACGACCAGCGCCATGCGGCGCGGATCGCACCATTCGGCCAGGCTGGTCGGGATCTTGATGTCTTCGCTCGACCGGATCATGCCGCCGTCCGATCCCAGGGCTTGGCGATATCGACGGTCGGGTCGAACAGGAACTCGAGCGGCAGCGGCGCATCGAAGGCGATGAAATGCCATTCCAGCAGCCCGGCCTTGGACAGCGGGAAATCGTCGGTGTAGCGCCTGGCCTCCTCGACGCCGTCGAGCTCGAAGACGATGATGACGCCGCCGACATCGGCACGCGCATAATTCTCGCGCACGATGCCTGCCTTCCAGAGCCGCCAGACATTCGAGACCTCGTCGCGCAGATAGGGCCTGAGGTCGTCAAGCGTGACGCCGGGCTTGAAATTGTCATAGGCAAGAATCTTCATCGGCTGCTCCATGCATTGGTCCCGCGCAGCCTTCGGCTAGCATGGCGAAATCGGCGGCGGCAACGAACGACATGGTTCGTTGAAACATCGCAGTGGTTGGCCGCTGTGGTGGTCGGTCGGCAAGGTGCCGCCATCTCGCCAGCCTCGGCAATCCGGATTCTTGATTGGGATCGAGGGGCTAGGCGGCGATTGAAGCGTAATCTCCCCCCTTGAGGGGGAGATGGCCGGCAGGCAGAGGGGGTCGGTTCGACCGGGCTCGGCCTACCTGCTGCAGAGGGAGGTTAGCGCTTCACGCGCGGTGACCCCCTCTGTCGCCTTCGGCGACATCTCCCCCTCAAGGGGGAGATTAACCGCGCCGGTGAAATTCCATTCCCCCACTCGCCGCCGGATTGGCACGATCTATCTTCTTTCCAAGTGAAAAGGGCTGGAAAAGACGTTCCTGTGTGATGCGTGAAGCCGGAATGGATTCCGGCCGCCATCACGCGCGAGATTGTCAGTCACCCGCGTCGAGGTTGCTGCCATGGAGGGTCCGAGATGAGCGTGCACAGGAAAGCGGCGCCCGAGGGCGCGGACACCAATCTGTCGCGGCTGCGCCCGCCTTACGCCTCGGTGCTCGACCTGATCGGCCAGACGCCGATCGTCGAGCTGACCAAATTCGACACCGGCAAATGCCGACTGTTCATCAAGTTGGAAAGCCAGAACCCCGGCGGCTCGATCAAGGACCGCATCGCGCTGTCGATGATCGCCGCCGCCGAGAAGGCGGGCAAGTTGAAGCGCGGCGGCACCATCGTCGAAGCGACCGCCGGCAACACCGGCCTCGGCCTCGCCCAGGTCGGCATCCCCAAGGGCTACCGCATCATCCTCGTCGTGCCCGACAAGATGTCGCGCGAAAAGATCCAGCATCTGCGCGCTTTGGGCGCCGAGGTACGCATGACCCGCTCCGATGTCGGCAAGGGCCACCCCGAATACTATCAGGACATGGCCGAGAAGATCGCCGCCGAAATCCCCGGCGCCTTCTATGCCAACCAGTTCGCCAACCCGGCCAATCCGCTGGCGCATGAAACCACCACCGGCCCAGAGATCTTTGCCCAGCTCGACGGCGACGTCGACGCGGTGGTGGTAGGCGTCGGCTCCGGCGGCACGCTCACCGGCCTTGGCCGCTATTTCGCGAAACATTCGCCGAAGACCGAGATGGTGCTCGCCGATCCGGTCGGCTCGGTGCTGGCGCCGCTGATCAAGACCGGCAAGATGGAAGAGGCCGGAAGCTGGACCGTCGAAGGCATCGGCGAGGATTTCGTGCCGCCCAACGCCGATCTCTCGCTGGTGAAAAAGGCCTATTCCATCCCCGACAAGCAGAGCATGCTGGCGGTGCGCGATCTCTTGTCGCGTGAAGGCATCCTTGCCGGCTCGTCCTCCGGCACGCTGCTGTCGGCGGCACTTCGCTATTGCCGCGAGCAGACCACGCCCAAGCGCGTCGTCACCTTCGTCTGCGACAGCGGCAACAAATATCTGTCGAAGGTGTTCGACGACATCTGGCTTGCCGAGCAGGGCCTCGACGAACATGAGCAGCATGGCGACCTGCGCGACCTCGTCATGCGCTCGCACCGCAGCGGCGACACGGTCTGGGTCGGCCCGGAGGAAAGCCTGCTCAACGCCTATGGCCGCATGCGCCGCTCCGATGTCTCGCAACTGCCGGTGCTCGACAACGGCAAGCTGGTCGGCATCGTCGACGAGAGCGATATATTGGCCAAGGTCGATGGCCCCTATGACGGCCGCTGGGACCGCTTCAACGCGCCGGTGCGCACGGCCATGACCTCCACCTTGCACACGCTCCAGGCCAGCCAGACGCTCGATGCGCTGCTTCCCGTTTTCGACCGCAACGAGGTCGCCATCGTCTTCGATGGCGAGGAATTCGTCGGCCTGATAACCCGTATCGACCTGATCAACCATCTGAGGCGCCGCGCAAAATGACCACAACCGGCAGGAACCGCCTGGCCTTCTCCACCCGCACCATCCATGGCGGCCAGAGCCATGACCCATTGACCGGCGCGGTGATGGTGCCGATCTACGCCACCTCGACCTATGGCCAGCAATCGCCCGGCGTGCACAAGGGTTTCGAGTACGCCCGCAGCCAGAACCCGACGCGCTTTGCCTTCGAGCGCGCCGTGGCCGATCTCGAAAGCGGCACGGCGGCCTTCGCCTTCGCCTCCGGCCTGGCCTCGATCTCGACCGTGCTGGAGCTGCTCGACGCCGGCGCCCATATCGTCGCCACCGACGACATCTATGGCGGCTCGTTTAGGCTGATGGAACGCGTGCGCAAGCGCTCGGCGGGCCTGCAGGTGAGCTTCGCCGACTTCACGGACCTCGCCGCCGTCGAAGCCGCGATCAAACCTGAAACGAAGCTTCTGTGGGTCGAGACGCCGACCAACCCGCTGCTGCGCATCGTCGATCTCGAAGCGGTCGCCGCTTTGGCCAAGCGCAAGGGCCTGCTCACCGTCGCCGACAACACCTTCGCCAGCCCCTACATCCAGCGGCCGCTGGAACTCGGCATCGACATTGTCGTGCATTCGACGACGAAGTATCTGAACGGCCATTCCGACATGGTCGGCGGCGTGGCGGTGGTCGGCGACGACAAGGACCTCGCCGACCGCTTGAAATTCCTGCAGAACGCCATCGGCGCCATCTCCGGCCCGTTCGACAGTTTTCTGGCGCTGCGCGGCATCAAGACTTTGGCGCTGAGGATGGAGCGCCATTCCACCAACGGCCTGAAGATCGCGCAATGGCTGGAAGGCCGGAAGGATGTGCGCCGCGTCATCTATCCGGGGCTTGCCAGCCATCCGCAGCACGAGATCGCAAAACGCCAGATGCATGCCTTCGGCGGCATGATCTCGGTCGACCTCGACCGCGACCTCGCGGGGACAAAACGCTTCCTCGAACGCACCCAGCTCTTCACCCTGGCTGAAAGCCTCGGCGGTGTCGAAAGCCTGATCGAGCACCCGGCGCTGATGACGCACGGCTCGATCCCCGCCGAAAAGCGCGGGGCTATCGGCATCTCCGATTCGCTGGTGCGGCTGTCGGCCGGCATCGAGGATGGGGACGATCTGATCGCGGATCTGGAGCAGGCGCTGGCGGTCTAAACAACCAATTGAGTGCACTTTGCGATTCCGGAACGTATCATATCGGCGCTTGCCGCTTGGGCGGCGCTGGTACGAGGGCGGAATGGCAAGGAAACGCAGCGGCGAGGAGAAGTCTATACCGGTGCGCACACGGGCCGTGCGCGCCGCCGACAGCGTCGAACGCGTCTATGCGCGGATCAAGGATTTCGCCATCGATTATCGCTTCCGGCCGGGCGAAAGGATCAACGAGGTCGAGCTCGCCGCCGAGCTGGCGGTCAGCCGCACGCCGGTGCGTGCCGCCTTGAACAGGCTGGAGCGCGACGGCTTCGTCGCCTCCGTGCCGAACAAGGGATTCTACGCCCGTGAGCTGACGCCGGAGGCGGTGCGCGATCTCTACGAGCTTCGCGCGGCGATCGAGCGGGCCGCCTTCGTGCTTGCCTGCGAACGGGCAGCCGATGCCGAGATCGAGGCGACAGCCGAAGCCTGGACAAAGCACAGCAGCCTGAAGGACGAAGGGTCATGGGCGAAGATCGCCGTGGCCGACGAAAGCTTCCACATGGCGCTGACGCAACTGTCCAAGAACGCGCAGATGATCGCCGCGCTCGAAGGCCTTTGCGCGCGTATCCGCTTTTTCCGCCGCATCGACCTGGAATCCGCGCCGCGCCGTGAGCGCACCTATCGCGAACATGAGGCGATCATCGACGCCTTGCGTCGCCGCGATGCTGCCGGTGGAGCAAGCCTGCTCGAAAAGCACATCACGCTGAGCTCCGCGCATGCCATCGAAGTAGCCGCGCGCGGCCTGGCGCGGATTTTCATGGGCACTGCCGCCTGAGCGGCCCTTCGCCCAAAACCC
Organism: Mesorhizobium sp. M1E.F.Ca.ET.045.02.1.1; assembly: GCF_003952485.1. Lineage (NCBI taxonomy): Bacteria > Pseudomonadati > Pseudomonadota > Alphaproteobacteria > Hyphomicrobiales > Phyllobacteriaceae > Mesorhizobium > Mesorhizobium sp. M1E.F.Ca.ET.045.02.1.1. The sequence continues at coordinate 1,922,539 of NZ_CP034447.1, read as the reverse complement.
TCTCGCGGTGATCCTTCGCGCCCCCCTCTGCCCTGCCCGTCCTCCGCAGCAGCTGCGCTGCAGCTGCGGAGGGTGGACCGGGCATCTCCCTTCAAGGGGCGGGGCAATCGCATATGGCAGCGCTGGCCCCCTCTCCGACCGCTACGCGGCCACCTCTCCCCCGCCTCTTGCGGGGGCGAGGAAACGCTAGCCGCTGACCTTGAAGAGCTTGGGTTCCTCGCCCCCACAACGTGGGGGAGAGGTGGCTCGGCGAAGCCGAGACGGAGAGGGGGAGCGCCATATGCGATTGCCCTCAAGGGGGAGATCAGCCGTCAACTCCGCTTTCGCCAATCGCCGACATTGCAGGACGAGCGGAGCGCCGAAGCTGCCAATCTCCCCCCTTGAGGGGGAGATGTCCGGTCCACCCTCCGCAGCTGCAGCGCAGCTGCTGCGGAGGACGGGCAGGACAGAGGGGGGCGCGAAGGATCGCCAAGGGAGGTAATTTGTAGCGTTTCTGTGCCGCCCCTTGCGGATCGCGAATTCCATTCTAAAGTGTACTCACTTTGCGATCTCCGGAGGCGCTATGCGCGTGATCGTGTTGGGTGGCGGGGTTGTCGGCGTCACCACCGCCTATCAGCTGCAGAAGGACGGGCACGAGGTCGTCATCCTCGAGCGCCAGCCGCTAGTCGCCGCCGAGACCAGTTGGGGCAATGCCGGCATGATCGCGCCCGGCCATTCCTTCGTCTGGTCGTCGCCCAAGGCGCCGATGATCCTCTTGAAATCGCTGGTGTTGAAGGATCAGGCGCTGCGCTTCAAGCTGTCGGCCGATCCGAGGCTCTATAGCTGGTCCTTTCTGTTCCTGATGGAATGCACGGCCGAGAAGGCCAGGCGCAACACGCTGCTCAAGCATCGCCTCGCCGCCTATTCGCAATCGGTCCTGCACGAGGTCATCGCCGACGAGGCTATCGACTACGACCGCAACGATCGCGGCATCCTCTATTTCCACCGCAGCCAGCAGGCGCTCGACAAAGGCATCGAGCACATGAAGCTGCTCGAATCCGACGGGCAGGAGATCAGGGTGCTCGACCGTGCCGGCGTCGTCGCGCTCGACCCATCGCTGGCGTCCGCGAAGGACGGAATAGCCGGCGGCATCCATTGCCCGACCGACGAGACCGGCGATCCGGCGAAGTTCACCCGGGCGCTGGCAGCGAAGGTCGTGGAGCGCGGCGGCGAAATCCACACCGGCACCACCATCACCGGCATCGAGACATCGGGTGACGGCGTCACCCAGGTGCTGACCGACAAGGGGAACTTCAAGGGCGACGCCTATGTTCTGGCGCTCGGCTCCTACAGCCCGCTGATCGCGAAGACGATCGGCATCGGCCTGCCGATCTACCCGATCAAGGGCTATTCGCTGACCATTCCGATCGGCAACCGGCCGCATCCGCCGACCATCGCTTCGGTCGACGAGCACAATCTGGTCGCCATCTCGCGCTTCGGCGACCGGCTGCGCGTCACCGCCACGGCCGAATTCGCCGGCTATGACACCAGCCACAAGCCGGCCGACTTCGCCTTCATGAAGGGCGTGACGCAGGACCTTTATCCGGAGGGCGCCGATTATGACCGCGCCGAGATGTGGGCGGGCCTCAGGCCGATGACGCCGAACAACCTGCCAGAGTTCGGGCAGCGGCGCCTCGGCAACCTCTATCTCAACACCGGGCACGGCCATATCGGCTGGACCATGTCGCATGGATCGGCCCGCATCACCGCCGACCTCATCGCCGGCCGCCGGCCGGCCATTTCCATGGATGGACTTTTGAATTGAACGCAGGGTCCGGGAGCGGGACCGGTGCAATCACGATCGATAAGAAAGGGAAATGCCATGTCTGCCGGACTCGCTGCCTCTGTCCCTCAATCTGCTGAGCCAGTCGACCTGGGCGTGCTGCCGTCCGAACTCGACGGCGGCCTCGCCGCGCGCGCGGCGATCGGGCTGGCGATCCTCGCCACCGACCAGACGCTGGAGCACGAGTTCCGCGCGCTGGTGCGCATTCCGGGCGTCGCCTTCTACGAGGCGCGCCTCTTCAACGACAACGACATCACGCCGGACACGCTGCGCGCCATCGGGCCGCGGATCGCGCCGACCGTCGACCTCATCCTGCCCAGCATTCCGCTCGATGTCGTCGGCTTCGGCTGCACCTCGGCAACGATGACGCTCGGCGAGGAAGCCGTGTTCGCCGAGATCAGGAAGGCGCGGCCGGGCGTCGCCTGCACCACGCCGGTCACCGGCGCGCTTGCCGCCTTCAAGGCGCTCGGCGCCAAGGGCATCGGTCTGCTGACGCCCTATGCGCCCGAGATCAATCAGGGCCTGGTCCGCTATTTCACCGGCCGCGGCCTGGACATCGCCGCCGTCGCCAGTTTCGACCGTCGCGACGACCGCGAGGCGGCCCGCATCTCGCTCGCCTCGATCGAGGCGGCGGCCGAGCGCATGGCGGCGGTGCCGGGTGTGGACGCGATCTTCATCTCCTGCACCAGCCTGCGCGTCGCCGAGGCGGTAGCCGGGCTGGAAAAGCGCATCGGCATACCCGTCACCTCGTCCAACCACGCCATGGCCTGGCACTGCCTGCGCCTCGCCGGCATCGACGACGTCGTGCCGGCCGGCGGGAGGCTGTTTGGATTGCAACCCGGTTGAAGCGAAGCGTCGCCCGCTGGATCACCGCTGATTTCAGACTCGGCGCCTGACCAGCTTCTTTCGCAGCCGAGCGGCCTCTATTCTGTCGAGCAATATCTTCTCGTTCGCGGCAGCGCGGCCGCGATCGGCGGGCTTGTGCCAGATGTGCAGCACCTCGGTCGCCCATGTGCCGGCGCGGCGGACGACGCCCTTGTCCTGCAATCGGAAGACGAAGTCGACGTCCTCGTGGCCCCAGCCCGTGAAGGTCTCGTCGAAGCCGCCGACGGCAACCGCATCGCTTTTCCAGCAGGCGAGATTGCATCCCTTGATGCGCCGCCAAACGAAGGATCGGTAGTCCGACAGCCTTTGCCAGGGCACGCGCATGAAAAACGAGGCGATTTTGGCGGTGTCGCTCTTGAGGCGATAGCGCAGGATGTTCCGGCGGAAGGTGTGATAGTCCCAGATTCCTCCCGCCAGCAGCGCCTTGCTGAACTCCCGGCCGAGCAGGATGCGGCTGCCGGTGATGAGGTAGTTCGGCCTGGCCAGCGCGCGATGCCGGGCGACGAAGTCGGGCTGCGGGATACAGTCGCCGTCAAGGAAGATGAGATAGGCGCCTCGCGCCTCGCCTATAGCCTTGTTCAGGATTGCGGATTTGCGAAAGCCGACATCCTCATGCCAGACATGCCTGACGGGAATTGGCGCGGAGCAGGCAAAGGCTTCGATCACCTCGGCCGTATCGGGCCGCGATCCGTCATCGGCGACGATGACCTCGAAGCAGCGCTCGGTTTGGCCGGCGAGCGATTGCAGATTGAGCCGCAGCGCCTCCGGCCAGTTGTAAGTGGAGACGATCACTGAAACTGGTACAGCTTCGGGCCGGGTCATGAAAATGACCCTGCCGTTTCTTCGCCCCGATCAAAAAAGCAATTGGGCACGTCGTAAAAACGCGCCTCTCCGCGCGCGTACTTCACGCGGAGTGTCCCCCCAAGCATTTGTTACACCCCACCCCAGAAAGCCCGGTGTTTTCTATTGCGCCCGGCCGGTTTTCGTCAATATCGCCGCGCTTTTATTCGGCACGGCAAATCGGCAAAGGCGGGCGGGGCGGCCTCGGCGGCGTTCGAATTCCGCGCGGTTAACGGAATCGGAAGGGGTTGTTTAACCGTTCGCTACTATGTCCGCCGCCGGGAGGCAGGACAGAGTGAGTGCGATGAACGACAGCCCCGAAAAGCGCAACGAATGGCGCGCCATTTTCTACGTGCAGGCGCGCGTCGCCATTCTGTTTGTGCCGATCATCGTCAGCCTTCTGATCGTCGGCGTGCTGGCCGGCAACGACCACGATCCCGATGGCATCGACCGGACTGTTACCAGTTCGGTGAAGTAGGCGGCGCTGGTCGTTAGCCTCTATCCGCTTCATCCGCTTTTGCTGGTTGGTTCCTTTGGTCTGATCGCCTCACGCAGATCGGCGAGAGAGATCACCAGCGTCATGGGATCGCGAGGCGAGGGGTCGAACCCAAGCGCCGTATAGTAGCTTCGCGCTTCATCCGAGATGGCGTGGACCAAGATGCCGCGGATGCCGAGCGACCCTGCAGCATTCATCACCCTGCGCGCTGCATCCTGGACGAGCGCCCTGCCGATTCCTTGTCGCTGACAGGAAGTGTCGATTGCGAGACGAGCAAGAATTGCTACCGGAATCGGATCGGGCATGTTGCGCCGAAACCGGCCTGGCACATGGCTGGCAATGACGCCGCCCGAAGCGAGCGCGTAGTAGGCGACAACCTTGTCGTCCTTGCAAGTGACGAAGGTGCGTGTCGCGCCACTGTCCTGGTTGGCGAGCGCTCGGCGTTTGACCCAGTCATCCGACGCCGGAATGCCGGATGAAAAAGACGAAAGGTCGTGGCCACGATCCAGCGGTACCGGCGCCTGGAGCGTCACTTAGTTTCCCATGGCAGTGGCGCGTTCATCAGTTTGGACAGTCGCTCGTTCGACTTGGCCGGCACATCGAGCAGAGCAAGGAATTCGGCATAGGCTTCCGGCGAGACCTTGATAAGCGTGCGCTCGAGCAGCGTGTCCTCAGCCATACGCCGGGCAGCGTCGAGGATGAAATCCGTCCGGGTCTTGCCGAGCGTCCGCGCGGCTTCGTCGATCAAGCCGCGCTCCTCGGGCTTGATGCGCATGTTCAGCGTGCTTCTCTTGGAAGCGTCTGGAGGTTCGTGCTTCATTGTTCAAGAGTAGTAGCGTGTAATGACGTTGTCATTATAGTGAGAGCGGGTTTTGTTCACATCGAGATGAATGCATATGCCATAAAAGGCTTTTGTTGAGCGGTATAGACAAGAGTCTAGCGCAGAGCAAACCGCAAAAGTCAGTCAGCCACGCTAATTTTCCCATCGAGTACCGTGATTGGGCATCGCTTGCCCTATATATTAGGTATAGCTTTATAACGATGTGCTATTATGTCAAGCTAACCTTCAAGCTCTATTCCAGATATGGCTGCAATAACAGAATTTTAACTGTTTGGATTAAGGTCTTCAAAATTGTTTCTTTATAGGTTGAGCAGGTCACCAACGGGGCAACAAGGGAATCCTCCAATGCTCAATCTAATCAAGCGTTTCAAGAACGACGAATCCGGTGCAACGGCTATCGAATACGGCCTGATCGCGGCGCTGATCGCACTGGCGATCATGGTCGGAGCAAGCTCGCTCGGCGGGGCGTTGAACACAAAGTTCAATCACATAGCCGACTGCGTTGCGGACCCGAACGCGTCTGGATGTGCGAAATAAGTTTCTGCCCACGTGTTACAGCACGGGCTTTTGGGGTCGCCTTCGGGCGACCTCTTTTTTTTGCGCCGCGCAGGCAAGTGGCGCGCCGAGAGGTCAGGGCCGCCTCAAACAAAGCGTGGGATCGGTCCGTTCTGCGGCGTGGTGCGGCCGCCGAGGTCGATGAAAACCTCGTCGACATAGCACCAGCCCCATCCCTCCGGCGGGTCGTAGCCCTCGATGACCGGGTGGCTTGTGGCGTGGAAATGCTTGGTGGCGTGGCGGTTGGGCGAGTCGTCACAGCAGCCGACATGGCCGCAGGTGCGGCAGAGCCTTAGATGCACCCACCAGGATCCGCTCTTCAGGCATTCCTCGCAGCCGAGCGCGCTCGGCGTGACGTCCTGGATGTCCTCCGTATGCCTGCATTCGTTCATCACGATCTCCTGGAGTTGCTCTGAGCGGCGCGGCTCTGCGCAAGATAGGCATGCAATGCCGACACCACCTGGGCGCCTTCGCCGACGGCCGCCGCGACCCGTTTCGTCGAGCCGCAGCGAACGTCGCCGATGGCGAACACGCCGCCGCGGCTTGTCTCCATCGGGCCGTGTCCCGGCGCCACATCCGGCCCCGTTCGCACAAAACCCTTGGCGTCCAGCATCACATTGCAGCTTGCCAGCCAGTCGGTGTTCGGGTCGGCGCCGATGAACAGGAAGACATGGCGGATGGCACGCGTCGTCTCCACGCCGGTGACCCGGTTGCGCCAGCGCACCTGGTCGAGATTGCCTTCGTGGCCGTCGAGCGCCTCGATCTCGGTCTCGGTCAGCACCTCGATGTTCGGCTGCGCCTCGATGCGCTCGACCAGATAGCGCGACATTGTGGCATCGAGGCTGTCGCGGCGCGCCAGGAGCGTCACTTTCCGCACCTGGCTGGCCAGGTAGACAGCCGCCTGGCCGGCCGAATTGCCGGCGCCGACCAGCGCGACCTCCTGCTCCCGGCAAAGCCGCGCCTCGATCGGCGAGGCCCAATAATGCACCGACGTGCCCTCGAACTGCGCGAGGTTGGCGATATCGAGGCGGCGGTAGCGTGCCCCGCTGGCGATCACCACCGTGCGCGTACGTACGCTTTCGCCGTCGCCGACATCGAGCCTGTAGCCGGGCATGTCGTCGGCGGCGCCGAGCAGCTTCGCCTCGTCCGGGATCACCATCTCGACGCCGAACTTCTGCGCCTGGTTGTAGGCGCGCGCCATCAGCGCCATGCCCGTAATGCCGGTCGGGAAGCCGAGATAGTTCTCGATGCGCGAGGAAGCGCCAGCCTGCCCGCCGAAGGCGCGGCAATCGAGCACGATCGTCGACAGCCCTTCCGAGCCGGCATAGACCGCCGCGGCCAGCCCCGCCGGCCCGGCACCGACAATGGCCACGTCATAGACTTTGCCGGCATCGATCGGCCGCAGCAGGCCGACGCAGCGCGCGAGCTCGCTCTCGCCCGGATTGTGCAGCAGCTTGCCATTGGGACAGAGCACGATCGGCAGATGATGCGGATCGACATGGAAGCGCTCGATCAGCGTCTTGGCGCAGGGATCGGTGTCGGAATCGAGCGCGCGGTGCGGCAGGCCGCTGCGGGTGAGAAAACCCTGCAGCCGCAGCACGTCGCCATTGCCGGGAGGTCCGATGACGACCGGTCCGCTGACGCCGCTTTCGAGCAGACCGACGCGGCGCAGGATCAGCGCCCGCATGATGCGTTCGCCAAGGTTCGCCTCCTGCACCATCAGGTCGCGCAGGCGCTGCGACGGGATGACGATGGCCTCGACCGGCTCGGCCGCTTCGGCATTGACCAGCGACGGCCGGTTCGAAAGCTGCGCCAGCTCGCCGATGAAGTTGCCGGAGCCGTAGGTGATGATCGCCTCGGGCCGGCCAAGGCCGCCGGCCTGCGTGATGTCGACCCTGCCCGACAGGATGAGGATCAGCCCGGGCGAGACCGAGCCGGCCGTGACGATAGGCTCCGCGGCGTCATAGGCGCGCGCTTCACCGAAGCGGCGCATGCGCTCGATGTCCGCATCGGTCAGGATCGGAAACATCTGGTCGCGGCGGGCGGCGATGGTCGGGCTGACGGAAGGGGCCATGGGGCGGACCGTAACGCCAGGGGTGCTAGGTTTGAAGCGGTTTGTTCGGGGACTGGCCGGGAGGGGAGGTGGATGGCGAAGCTCAGAGGCTACGGCCAATCACGAATGTCGTAAATCTGGAAGCGCTATCCCGTTGGCAGTCGGGAAAGATGGTGCCCAGAAGAGGACTCGAACCTCCACTCCTTGCGGAACACGGACCTGAACCGTGCGCGTCTACCAATTCCGCCATCTGGGCTGGTGCGGGCTCATGTAAGCGGGCAAACGATATGTGTCAACGCGCTTTTTTCGTCTGCGTCGGCGCTGCCCCTCATCGCCCTGCCGGGCCCTTCTCCCCGTATAGTGACGGGGAGAAGGGGCTGGCCTCGGCCTCGGCGCCCTTCCTGCACCGCTGGCGACTGGCGAAATCGGCCAAGAGCTTCCCTCTCCCCGTCACTATACGGGGAGAGGATGCCGGCAGGCAGGTGAGGGGCAGCGCAAACGCCGGATGGGTAAGCGCGGGAACAGAAATCTGAAGTGATTTGCCTTGGAAACCGCGCGCCTAGTCGCCGCCGCAAGGAGGCAAAAGAGCCCTCACCCCTCCAGCACTTCCTTCTTCGCCACGGTCGAATCGGCGTTGAGCTTGTAGATCACCGGCACGCCGGTGCCGAGCTCGAGCTTGACGATCTCCTCGCCGCTCTTGCCGTCCAGCGCCATGATCAGCGCGCGCAGCGAGTTGCCGTGGGCGGCAACCAGCACCGTTTCGCCGCGCAGCACATGCGGCTGCACGTCGTGCAGGTAATAGGGCCACACGCGCGCGCCGGTGTCCTTCAGGCTTTCGCCGCCGGGCGGCGCGATGTCGTAGGAGCGGCGCCAGATATGCACCTGCTCCTCGCCCCATTTCTTGCGCGCGTCGTCCTTGTTGAGGCCCGACAGGTCGCCATAGTCGCGCTCGTTGAGCGCCTGGTCGCGGATGGTCTCGAGACTGCTCTGGCCGACCACGTCGAGAATGATCTGGCAGGTCTTCTGCGCCCGCTTCAGCGCCGAGGTGAAGGCGATGTCGAATTTCAGGCCGCGCGCCTTGAGCTTCTCGCCGGCGGCAAGGGCTTCCGCGTTGCCCTGCTCGGTCAGGCCGACGTCGCGCCAGCCGGTGAACAGGTTCTTCAGGTTCCATTCGCTCTGGCCGTGGCGCACGAGCACGAGAGTTCCCGACATGTTTGCTCCTGATAAGTGGTTCGATTTGAGCAATTCCAGGAAAAGTGTGTAGCGGCTTTCCGTTCGGAATTGCGTTGGAAAATAGGCCGCCTCAGCTCAGGCCGAGCACGTCCCGCATGGAATAGAGCCCGGGTTTCTTCGCGCGCGCCCAAAGCGCGGCTTTTACAGCGCCGCGGGCGAAGATCGCCCGGTCCTCGGCCTGGTGCGAGAGCGTGATGCGCTCGCCGGTGCCGGCGATGATCACGCTGTGCTCGCCGACCACCGAGCCGCCGCGCAGCGTCGCGAAGCCGATCGTGCCCGGCTTGCGAACGCCGGTGTGGCCGTCGCGCACCCGCACGCTGTTGTCCTTGAGAGCGATCTCCCTGCCCTTCGCCGCCGCCTCGCCGAGCAGCAGCGCCGTGCCGGACGGCGCGTCGACCTTGTGCTTGTGATGCATTTCCAGGATCTCGATGTCGAAATCTTGCGGGTCGAGCGCGCGTGCCGCCTGCTCCACCAGCACCGCCAAAAGATTGACGCCGAGGCTCATATTGCCGGATTTGACGATCGTGGCATGGCGCGCGGCCGCCGCGATCTTCGCGTCGTCCTCCGCCGAGCATCCGGTGGTGCCGATGACATGGACGATGCGCGCCTGCGCGGCATAGCCGGCGAATTCGACGCTCGCGCTAGGGGCCGTGAAATCGAGCACGCCGTCGGCCTTGGCGAAGGCCGGCAGCGGGTCGTCGACGATCGGCACGTTGATGGTGCCGATGCCGGCGAGCTCGCCTGCGTCCTTGCCGAGATAGGGCGAGCCCTGCCGTTCGACCGCGCCGGCGACGCGCGCGCCGGGAATCGTGTGGATGGCGCGGACCAGCGTCTGGCCCATCCGGCCGGCGGCACCCACCACCACCAGGCCCATATCGCCCGCTTCGCTCATGCGCTTCTCCTGACGGCTTTCTTCGCGCGGCTGCGCGGCGACGGAGTTTGGATCGGCCTGGCGTCGTCGACAAGCCCCAGGCCCTTGTTGCCCTGAACCCGGTGGAAGCGGGCATAGACGCTGTGCGGGTCGGCCATCAGCGAGGCATGCGTGCCTTCCTCGACCAGCCGGCCTTCCTCCAGCACGATGATGTGGTCGGCATTGACCACCGTCGACAGCCGGTGCGCGATGACGATGGTGGTGCGCCCTTCCATGACATGGGTCAGCGCTTCCTGGACGCGCGCTTCCGCCTCGTTGTCGAGCGCCGAGGTCGCCTCGTCGAGCAGAAGGATCGGCGCCTGGCGCACGATGGCGCGGGCGATCGAGACGCGCTGGCGCTGGCCGCCCGACAGCGTCACGCCGTTCTCGCCGACCGGCGTGTCATAGCCCTGCGGCTGCTGGCGGATGAACTCGTCGGCCGCCGCTTGGGCAGCCGCCAGCTCGATCTCGGCGTCGGTGGCCGAAAGCCGGCCATAGCGGATGTTATCGCGGATCGTGCCCTCGAACAGGTAGGGCGCCTGCGCGACATAGGCGATCGAGCTGCGAAGCGAACGCTTCGTCAGCTTGGAAATGTCCTGCCCGTCGACTTCGATTCTGCCGCTATCGACGTCGTGGAAGCGCTGCAAGAGCGCCACCAGCGTCGACTTGCCGGCGCCGGAGGCGCCGACGATCGCCGTGACCTTGCCGGCGGCGGCGGTGAAGCTCAGGTTCCTGAGCACCGGCATATCTTCGGCGTAACCGAAGGTGACATTGTCGAAGCGCACCTCGCCATTGCCGATACTGGCCTCGACCGCGTCCGGTGCGTCGCCCTGTTGCGGTTCGAGGTCGAGCAGCTCGTAGATCATGCGCGCGTTGACCAGGGCCCGCTCCATGCCGACCTGCGTGCGCGCCAGGCGTCGGGCAGGATCGTAAGCGAGGATCAGCGCGGTGATGAAGGAGAAGACCGCGCCCGGCGGCTCGCCGAGAACCAGCGCCTTATAGCCGGAATAGGCGATGACGCCGGTGACGGCGAGGCCGGCCAGCATGTCGGAAATCGGCGTCAGCCGCTCCGACACGCGCGCGATCTTGTTGCCGCGCTGCTCGGCGCTCTCGGAAAGCTTGCCGATGCGGCGCGAGAGCTCCTCCTCCATCGTGAAGGCTTTGACGATGGCGATGCCTTGCGTCGCTTCCTGCATGGCGCCGATCAGCCGCGAGTTGATCTGCACGGACTCGCGCGAGATGCGGCGCACGCGGCGCTGCAGATAGACGACGGCCCAGATCAGCGGCGGCCCGATCAGCAGCGAGGAAAGCGACAACAGCGGGTCCTGGTAGATCATGACGCCGATCAGGCCGATCAGCGACACCGCATCGCGCGCGATCGAGGTCAGCGTCATCGACAGAAGGTCGCGGATGCCGTTGATGTTTTCGTTGACCCGCGCCGCGAGCTGCCCGGAACGCGTGTCGGTGAAGAAGCCGACGCCGAGCTTCATCAGATGGTCGAAGATGCGGCGCTGGTAGCGCGCCACCAGATTGTTGCCGATCTTGGACAGCGTCACCGCCTGGCCATAGGTGGCAAGCCCTCGCAACACGAAGGAACCCATGATGCCTGCGCAGATCAGAAGGATCAGATCGCCGCGCCGCTCGTAGAAGATCTGGTTGACGACCGGGCTCATGATCCAGGCGGCGAAGGCCGTCGTGGCCGAAACGACCAGCGAGCAGGTGATGGCGACAACATAGGACCAGCGGTATTCGCGGCCGTTCTCGGCGATGATGCGGCGCAGGATCGCCCAGGTTTCGCCCGGCAGGGCCTTCGCTTGATGTTGAAGCGACTGGTTCAAATCGGGGTTTGTTCCGTGATTTTCGATTGGCCTCGCAGCCGGGCTGCAATTCGGCACCCCTCTTAGCGCCCCAGTGGCGGCTTGCCTATGGCGAAACTTCGTCGCGGCATCGCGAAAGCAGCGAAGGATGTTTTTAATTCCAGAGGCCGGCGCGTGCTTGGCACAGGCCTCTCAGACAGGGTCCCGGAGTCTCTGCGACGAAACTCCGCCCTGGGCTGGATCGCTGCCAGCCTCACGTCCGCCAGTGCCGCCCCGCAGTCTGGACGCCGAACAGCGAGGGGGTCCTGGCATAGGCGGCGAGGCCGAGGAGCGCCGCGAGCGGGTGCGTGATGACATAGACCGGCATCGAACGCATCAGCGCGCTGTGCGGCGCCTTGTCCTCGAAGGCGGCGCGGAAATTGCCGGCTTTCAGGGCCGGCACGATCTTTTGCGCGATGCCCCCGGTCAGGAACACGCCGCCGCGGCTCTTGAACACCAGCGCCAGGTCCCCGGCGGTGCGGCCGAGGCAGGTGACGAACAGTTCCAACGCTTCCTGCGCCACCGCGTCGGATTTGGCCAAAGCCGCGGCGGTGACCTCCGCCGGGGTGGTGAAAGGCATCGGTTTGGCATCCGTCTTGGCCACGGCGCGATAGAGGTTGACCAGCCCGCGGCCGCATAGGATCTGCTCGCCGGAAATGCGACCCTCGAGCTTTTCGATATGCGGGAACACCTCGAAGTCGCGCGGCGTGCGCGGGCCGATGTCCATATGCCCGCCCTCGCCCGGCACCGGTATCCAATGGCGCAGCGCGTAGATCAACCCGGCGACGCCGAGCCCGGTTCCGGGGCCGAGCACGACCCGCCCCGCGCTCGGTTCCGGCGTGCCGCCGCCGATCTTTTCCATATGCTCCTCGCCGAGCGCCACGACCGCCAGCGCCTGCGCCTCGAAATCGTTGAGCACGACGATTTCGCTCAAGCCCAGATTGGCGAACATCTGGTGCGGCTTGACCACCCAGGGGCAGTTGGTGAGCCGGATCTCGTCGCCGTCGACCGGGCCGGCGACCGCCAGCACCGCCGAATGCGGTTGGATCGACGAGCGGTCGAGCACCGCCGCCTGGATCGCCTCGTCGATGGTCTTGAAATTGGCCGTCTGCACGATCTGCGGCTCGGTCGCTTCCGAATTGGCGTCGAGCACGATGGAAAAGCGCGCATTGGTGCCGCCGATGTCGCCGATCAGGACCGGAAACCGCAGCGCTGTATCGTCTTCGCCTGCCATTTTTTCTCGCTCGTCCCCGTTCTGACCATCTGCCGCCTGTCTGTTCGTTGAACTAGCGCATGGGGTGGCAAAGGGAAAGCGGCTTAGCTTCAGGAGGCAACCCCTCTGACCGCTTGGCGGCCAGCTCAATCGCATATGGCAGCGCCAGCCCCCCTCTCCGGCCGCTTCGCGGCCACCTCTCCCCCATTTCATGGGGGCGAGGAAACGCTAACCGCTGATGTCGCAGCCTTGAAAAGCTTGGGTTCCTCGCCCCCACAAAGTGGGGGAGAGGTGGCTCGGCGAAGCCGAGACGGAGAGGGGGAGCGCCCTATGCGATTGTCCTGCCCTCAAAGGGGGGTCGCAGGCTGGGCCTCAGTTCCCCGGCCTTGGCCTTGGCAGCGGAATGCCGATCGAGGGCGTGGGCGCGAAGGCGCTGGCCTCGGCCGGGAGTGCCGCGGCGCTGCTGGAGATCGTCTGCGCCGGCTCGGCCGGTTCCGGCTTGGCGGCCGCTACCGCTGTCGCGCCGCCGCCTTGATAGGTGACAGCCTCCAGCGAAGGCGCGTCGGGCGCGGCGAGCACCGCCCGGCATTCTCTGGGCAGGTTGGCCATCGTCATCAGGTCGCGGGCCTTCGGCGCATCCGGGTTCTTGTTCGGCCGCCAGGGCTCCTCGGTGAACCACCAGGCAAGCGGCTTGCCGCAGCCGTCGTCGTCAGGCGTCGCATCCTGCGCCTTGCAGCCGGGCGAGCCCGGCTGGCAGCCGATGCGCATGTGGAAATGATAGTCGTGGCCCCAGAACGGCCGGATCTTGCGCAGCCAGGAACGGTCGCCGGTGACGGTGTCGCAGAGCTTCTTCTTGATGCCCGGATTGACCAGGATGCGCTCGACTTCCGCGTAGCTCGCCGCGCGCTTCAGAAGCCGCGTATGCGCCGGCGTCCACAGCGCGTCCTTCACCAGATGCGTTTTCTCGTCGACCATCAGCTTGGCGCTCATGGTCTCGCGCTGCGCAATCGTCAGCGGACGGCTCGGCATCGGGGTCAGCCAGATGTCGGCGTCGAGGCCGATCTGGTGCGAGGCATGGCCGGTCATCATCGGCCCGCCGCGCGGCTGCGAAATGTCGCCGATCAGCAAGCCGGGCCAGCCATCCGCATGGGCATCACGGGCGAGCTTCTCGATCAGCGCAATCATCGACGGATGGCCCCAGCGGCGGTTGCGCGAGGGGCGCATCACTTCCCAGCTCGGCCCGTCCATCGGCAAGGCGACGCCGCCGGTGAAACAGCCCTTGGAGTAGAAGCCGAAGGATTGCGCCGGCGCCACCGCCGGCAGCTTTTCGGCGCCGAACAGATCCTTGGCGCGGGGTTCGGCCGAGATCGCGGCCGCCGCCAGCGCGGCTAAAGTCACCAGCGCAAGCGCGGCGGTCAGGAACGGCTTCCTGTCGGGCAGCGATCGCAACGTCATCAGGTCGGGTCCCCTCTCCAGTGGCGCGACGCAATCCTCGGCGACATGCTTCAGGCGCGAATCATATCATGCCATGCGCTTCGCTTCGATCACGAGCGTTTCATCGGGCTGCGCGGTTCCCCATCCCGCCAGTTGCCGTCGGCCCACATCCGCTCCAGCGCCACCCGATAGTTCGGGAAACGGAAGCGATAGCCGGCCGCCTTGATCGCGTTGTTGGCGACGCGCTTGTTCTCGCCATAGAAAGAACGCGCCATGGGCGAAAGTTGGGCGGTCTCGAACGGAATTTCCGGCGGTGCCTCCACGCCCATCAATCCGGCGGCATAGGCGACGACATCCTGCGGCGGTGCCGGCTCGTCGTCGGTGACGTTGAAAATGCCGCCGAGATTCTGTTCGGCCAGATGCCAAAGCGCGCCGGCGATGTCGTCGCAATGGATGCGGTTGAACACCTGATCCTTCTTGACCAGCCGCCTTGCGATGCCGTCCTCGAGATTGGCCAGCGCGTTGCGGCCCGGGCCATAGATGCCGGACAGCCGCAGGATCGCCACCGGTTTTCCGATCTCTTGGCCGAGTTTCAGCCACTCCCGTTCGGCCGCCACCCGCATCGTCGAGCGCTTCGACACCGGCTTGCAGTCGGTGGTCTCGTCCACCCAGGCGCCACCATGGTCGCCATAGACGCCGACGGTCGAAAGATAGCCGATCCATGCAAGCGCCGGCATGCTCGCCCGGATCGTCTGGCCGGCGGCGTTGAGCGCCGGATCTCCCGCTTCGTCCGGCGCGACCGAGACGATGAGATGCGTGGTTTGCCGAAGCGCATCGCCGATCTTGGGCGTCAGCGAACCGTCGAAGCGCAACGGCTCGATCCCTGCCTGCCGCAGCGCCTCGAATTTTTCCGGCGAGCGCGTCGTCCCAAGGATCGGCGCGCCGTTTTCGTTGGCCCGGGCAAAGGCCTTGCCGGAATAGCCGGCGCCGAAAATGAAGAAGCGTTTTCCGCTCATCAATGAACCCCCCCTTCAACGATCCTTTGCGGGATCCGGCAGCGCCGAAAGCCATTCGTCGCGCACCGTCGCCTCGTTTTCCGTCTGCAAGGCCGATGCGGCAAACTCGGCAAAATCGCGCCGCGGCATCAGTAGCGATAGCGCCCATACTGCCGCACCCCGCACCAGCGGCGAGCCGTCGTCGAGCAGGCCGCGTACGATCGGCGCCAGCGAGACATCGCCGGAATTGCCGGCGGCGATCAAGACGTTGCGGACAAAACGATCGCGGCCGATGCGCTTGATCGGCGAACCGGAGAAAAAGGAGCGGAACGCCGCATCGTCGAGAAGCAGGAGCTCCGACAGCGGCGGCTCGCGCAGGTCGGCGCGGGCGGCAAGCTTGGCCTCGGAAGCGACACTGGCGAATTTGTTCCAGGGGCAGGCGGCCAGGCAGTCGTCGCAGCCATAGATGCGGTTGCCGATCTTCTCGCGGAATTCGAGTGGGATCGGCCCCTTGTTCTCGATGGTGAGGTAGGAGATGCAGCGCCGCGCGTCGAGCCGGTAGGGCGCTGGAAAGGCATTGGTCGGGCAGGCGTCGAGGCAGGCGCGGCAGGAGCCGCAATGGTCGATTTCCGCTTTGTCCGGTTCGAGCTCGGCCGTCGTGAAGATGGTGCCGAGGAAGAGCCATGAGCCATGCGCGCGGCTGACCAGATTGGTATGCTTGCCCTGCCAGCCGAGGCCCGCGGCTTCCGCCAGCGGCTTTTCCATGACCGGGGCCGTGTCGACGAACACCTTCACGTCGCCGCCGGCACGCGCGACGATCTTGCCGGCGATCTCCTTCAGGCGGCCCTTCATCACGTCGTGATAGTCGCGGTTTTGCGCATAGACCGAGATGGCGCCGCGATCGCGTTTTTGGAGCACATCGCGCGGATCGCGGTCCGGGCCGTAATTCATCGCCACAACGATGATCGAGCGCACTTCCGGCCACAGCGCCGAGGGCTCGGCTCGGCGTTGAAACGTCTCGGCGATCCAGTCCATCGAGCCGTGGAAACCGTCGGCGACGAATTCCGCCAGGCGCGCGGGCGCCTCCGGGATCGCATCCGGCGTGGTGACGGCGACGGCATCGAAGCCGGCGCGGCGCGCCTCCGCGTCGATCAGGGCGCGCAGTCTGTCAGAAGTCGAGGTCCGCATAATGCGATACCGGCGACAGGCCGCGCACCCGGTCGGTGAGCAGCGGCCGGAACGACGGCCTTGATTTCACCCGCGTATACCATTCGCGCGCGGCGGCATGCTCGCGCCAGTCGATCTCGCCGAGATAGTCGAGCACCGAAAGCGTCGCCGCCGCCGCGAGGTCGGCATAGGTCACCTTGTTGCCGGCCAGCCAATGGCGCGTTCCGGCGAGCCAATTGGTGTATTTCATGTGCTGGCGGATGTTGGCGCGCGCGGCGCGGATCGCCGCCGAATCGGGCGAGCCGCCGCCCGCCGTTTCCGGCATGACCGGCTTCAGCACGCGCTCACGCACCAGATGGCGGGTGACCTCGCTTTCGGCCTTCGCGAGATACCAGTCGGTCAGCCGGCGGATTTCGGCGCGCTGCATCGGATCTTCGGCAAACAGCCGCTTGTCGCGCTTGAGCACCCCGCGCGTCTCGTCGAGATATTCGGCGATCACCATGGCGCCGACGATCGGCACGTCGCCTTCGGCAAGCAGGATCGGCAGCGTGCCCGCCGGGTTCAGCGCCAGAAACTCCTTGCGCCGCGTCCAGGGCTTCTCCTCGATCAGCGCCAGCTCCTCGCCATACTCGCCGAAGGCGAGGCGCACGAAGCGGCAGGTGGCGAACATCGGATGGTGGAAAAGCGTCAGCATGGTTCCGCGATGATAGGGCGCACTGGCGAATCGCCTCCTGCGCCGGTAAGTCTTGGCGGCCCGTCATGCGGCCGTCACGGTGTTGCGACCTATAGGGGGACTTCCGCGCCGTGACAAGCAAGCCGTTGTCTTCAGCTATCCCCGAAATCCTGAGGTTGCCATGGAAAGCCAGACCATCGTCGAAGCGCTGCTGCTTGGGCTGCTGGAGGGCCTGACCGAGTTCATCCCGGTGTCGTCGACCGGCCACATCCTGCTCGCCGGCCATTTCCTCGGCTTCCATTCCACCGGCAAGGCTTTCGAGATCCTGATTCAGCTCGGCGCGATTCTCGCGATCTTGAGCGTCTATTTCCACCGCCTCTGGAAGATGCTGCTCGACCTGCCGCATGACCGCCTGACCCGGCATTTCGTCATCGGCATCCTGATTGCCTTCCTGCCGGCCGCGGTCATCGGCGCGCTGGCGCATGATTTCATCAAGACCTTCCTGTTCGAATCGCCGCGGCTGATCTGCATCATGCTGATCATCGGCGGCGTGGTGCTGCTTGCCGTCGACCGCATGAACCTCAAGCCGGTCTATCGCGACGTCGAGCGCTTCCCGACCCGGCTCTATCTGCAGATCGGCCTGTTCCAGTGCCTGTCGCTGATCCCCGGCACCTCGCGCTCCGGCTCCACCATCGTCGGCGCGCTGCTTCTCGGCGTGGAGAAACGCGCGGCGGCGGAGTTTTCCTTCTTCCTCGCCATGCCGACCATGGTCGGCGCCTTCGCCTTCGACCTGTTCAAGAACCGCAACGTGCTGACCTCGGCCGACCTGCCGATCATCACCGTCGGCTTCGTCGCCGCCTTCGTCAGCGCGCTGATCGTCGTGCGCTTCCTGCTCGATTTCGTCTCGCGCAAGGGCTACTCGCTGTTCGGCTGGTGGCGGCTTGTGGTTGGCGCGGTCGGGCTGGTCGCGCTGATGGTATGGGGATGAGGGCGGGCTTCGCCCGCACCACTTCGTCGAGTTCCCGCCAACCCCCCTCTGGCCTGCCGGCCATCTCCCCCGCAAGGGGGGAGATTGGCAGCTTAGGCGCCGCGCCCTTCTGCGATGTCCACAATTGGCGAGAGCCGCGGTGACGTCCGATCTCCCCCCTTGCGGGGAGATGTCCGGCAGGACAGAGGGGGGTGCTGTCCCGCCAGCATTTCGCGAGGGTCCGGCTGAGCCCCTCAATTCCTCCCATAAAAAGCATTCTCCACGTGCACCGGCCAGCGCCAGGGCAGCACAGCCACCATGTCGAATCGCACCGACAGCCGGCCATAATCCGGCTGGCGCGACAGCCAGAGATCGGCCGCACTCTCGATGCGTCGTTCCGACGCGTGAGCGATCGCTTCCATCGCCTCCATCAACGTTCGGCGTGCCTTGACCTCGACGAACAGCACGAGGTCGCCGCGCCTGGCGATCAGGTCGATCTCGCCGAGCTTGGTGCGATGGCGGCGGGCAAGAATCCGGTAGCCTTTCAGCATCAGCGCCAGCGCCGCCAGCCATTCGCCGCGATGGCCGCGCCGATAGGCCTTGCGCCGATGGCCGACGCTGCGCTCAGCCACCGTTGTCTTCTCTTTGTTTGACCATGATCTTTTCCGAACCGAAGGTCAGCGAATGCAAAAACCGGTCCCCACTTTTCGGGATCATGGTCTGTCCCTGAGTTCCAGGAGCCGCCGGTAGAGCGCCTGCTTCTGACCGCCGGTCATCTTCGCCGCTTCGGCCGCCGCCTTGGATGCCGGCATTTCGGTGGCCAAAGACAACAGCAGCCGGTCGATGTCGGCTGGCTGGTCCGCCGTGGCTTCCGCCGGACCGACGCAGACGACGATTTCGCCCTTCGGCGTGTCGGCCGCCGCGTAGTGCTCGGCAAGCTCATTGAGCGTGCCCGTTCGCATCTCCTCGAAGGTCTTGGTCAGCTCGCGGCCGATCGCGGCCTTGCGCGTGCCGCCGAGCGCCTCGACCATCGCGGCAAGCGTTTCGGCCAGCCGGCGCGGCGATTCGAAGAAGATCAGCGTCGCCGGCACCTGCCTGAAGCTTTCGAGCTTCGTCAGCCGCTGACCGGCTTTCGCAGGCAGGAAACCGGCGAACAGGAAGGCATCGGACGG
Organism: Mesorhizobium sp. M1E.F.Ca.ET.045.02.1.1; assembly: GCF_003952485.1. Lineage (NCBI taxonomy): Bacteria > Pseudomonadati > Pseudomonadota > Alphaproteobacteria > Hyphomicrobiales > Phyllobacteriaceae > Mesorhizobium > Mesorhizobium sp. M1E.F.Ca.ET.045.02.1.1. The sequence continues at coordinate 1,903,427 of NZ_CP034447.1, read as the reverse complement.
CAGGCCGGACGCGGTCAGCGCGGCAAGTGCCGCCGAAGGCCCCGGCACCGGCACGACGCGGATGCCGCGCTCCAGCGCTTCGCCGACCAGCCGGTAGCCGGGATCGGAGACCAGCGGCGTGCCGGCGTCAGAGATCAGCGCCACGCTCTGCCCGGTCGCCAGGGCCTCGATCAGCTTTGGCCCGGCCTCGCCGGCATTGTGCTCGTGATAGGCCGTGGTGCGGCGGCGGATGCCGTAGCGTTCGAGCAGCACGCGCGAGACGCGGGTATCCTCGCAGGCGACGATATCGGCCGCGGCCAGCGTCTCCAGCGCGCGCAGCGTGATATCGGCCAGATTGCCGATCGGCGTCGCCACCAGATAGAGCGCCGGCGCGAGCGGCCGCGCCGCGATCTCGGTCTGCCCGATCAGGTAGCTGCGTTTGTCGCCGGTCACCGGATACCCCTCTCTACCCACCTTGTTTGGCACGGCTCACGGCCGGTTGCAAAACGTGAAGTCGGGGTAAGGAAATCGCCATGCCTTCGCCACAGTGAGGAACGAAACCGGCACCGGTCGATTTAATCCCTGATTCCCCGGAGGAGGCAGGACCGGACGATGCCCAATCGCTTCGATATTTTCATCAGCCGACTTGAAAGCAAAACCGCCCGCGAGGGCACTCCCCCACATCCGATCGCCGCCCAGCAAGGGGCTCGCCGCGACAAGGCCGAAGAGAAGCCCGCCCGCAACGGCGAAGCGCATGGCGAAAAGACCCGCGGCAAGCCCCGCCAGAAGCACGACGCTTAAGATAACCAGCAACCTTCGCGATCCTCGCGCCTCGTCATTCCAGGGCGAAGCAAGGAGCGAAGCGACGCGCGCAGACCCTGGAATCCATGCCGTTACATCGAAGCGCCACCAACGGTGCGGAATTCTGCTCCGCCGCGCCCTTCGCATAGGTCACGGCATGGATTCTCGGGTCAAGCCCGAGAATGACGAAGGCGCGAGATCACCGCGCCAAATCCGCCACCACGGCATCGAGCACGATCATGCCGGCGGTCGTGGCGCGGAGCCGGGCATTGCCGACCGGCGCCACCAGCCCCTCCTCCTGCAGCACCGAAAGCCTCGCGGTCGAAAGGCCGCGCCCGGCAAGCGTCTCGTAGCGCGCGAGGTCGATGCCTTCGGCAAGCCTCAGCCCCATCAGCAGGAACTCGTCGGCCTCTTCCGAGCGCGTCAGCACCTCGCCGCCGGTCACGCCATGGCCCCTGGCCTCGACCAGATTGGCCCAGGTTTCCGGCATCTTTTCCGCGATGGTCACGGTGCGGCGGCCGTTTTCGACGAAGCGGCCATGCGCGCCCGGCCCGACGCCGACATATTCGCCGTAGCGCCAGTAGGTCAGGTTGTGCCGGCTTTCCGCGCCCGGCCGCGCGTGGTTGGAGATCTCGTAGGCCGGCAGCCCATGCGCCGCCGTGACTTCCTGCGTCAGCGCGTAAAGGTCGGCGGCATGATCGTTGTCGGGAAGGATGAACTTCCGCGCCGCATGCAGCGCGTGGAAGGGCGTGCCTTCCTCGATGGTGAGCTGGTAGAGCGAGAGGTGGTCGGCGGCGTGGCCGATCGCTTCTTCGAGTTCCGCCCGCCAGGCCTCCGGCGTCTGGCCCGGCCGCGCATAGATGAGATCAAAGGAGAGGCGGGGGAATATGTCCCGCGCGAGCCCGATTGCCAGCAGCGCCTCCTCGACATTGTGCAGCCGGCCGAGGAAGCGCAGGTCCTTGTCGTTCAGCGCCTGCACGCCGAGCGAGACGCGGTTGACACCGGCCGCGCGATAGCCGCGGAAGCGCTCGGCCTCGACCGAGGACGGGTTGGCCTCCAGCGTCACCTCGATGCCGGCCGGCACCGTCCAGTTATTCGCCACGGCCTCAAGCACCGCCGCGACGGTCTCCGGCTTCATCAGCGACGGCGTGCCGCCGCCGAGGAAGATGCTGGTCACCTCGCGCGGCCCGGTGCGGGCGCGCATCGTTGCGAGCTCAGTCGCGAAGGCGCGTGCAAACCGCTCCTGGTCGACCGGCTGGTGGCGCACATGACTGTTGAAGTCGCAGTAAGGGCATTTGGCCGCGCAGAACGGCCAATGGATGTAGACGCCGAAGCCGGGGCTGCGGTCGAGCGGCATGGTTTGGCCGATCCCGATCATTCCGAGCCGAGCCTGGCCAGATCCAAGCGCGCCAAATCCAAGCGGGCTTGGGCAAACTTCTGGAAGGCGCGGGCGCGGTGCGACAGCGCCGTCGCCTGGCCGGGCTTCCAGCCGTGTTTTTGCTCCGCGCTCATCTCGCCGAAAGTCTTGTCGAAGCCGTTGGGCAGGAACACCGGGTCATAGCCGAAGCCTAGCGTGCCGCGCGGCGGCCAGACCAGCGTGCCCTCCGCCTCGCCCCGGTAATACTCGGCTTCGCCGTCCGGAAAGGCGAGGCAGATGACGGCGACGAAGCGGCCGGTGCGTTGCGCCGGCTCGGTCGCGCCGACCTCCTGCAGCGCCACTTCGGTGCGCTGCATGGCCATGCCGAAATCGCGTGTGCCATCCGGCGTCTCGGCCCAGTTGGCGGTGTAGACTCCCGGCGCGCCGTCGAGCGCGTCGACGCAAAGCCCGGAATCGTCGGACAGCGCCGGCAGCCCGGTGGCCTTGGCCGCGGCATATGCCTTGATATAGGCGTTCTCCTCGAAGGTCGTGCCGGTCTCATCCGGTTCCGGCAGGCCATATTCCTTGGCCGATTTCGCCTCGAAGCCGAACGGCGCCATCAGGTCGGCGAATTCGCGCAGCTTGCCTTCGTTATGGCTGGCGACGACGATCTTCTGTCCGTTGAGAGAATGCATCACAGGCCCCAGATCCTTGGCTCGGCGAACTCGATCGAATTGCCTGAAGGGTCGCGGATATAGATCGAATGTCCGCCCTGCGGCCATTCGAAATCGCTTTCGATGGCGATGTTCTTCGCTGCCAGATGCCTGCGCCACTCGACGATCTCACCGGCCGTCGCCGTGAAGCAGAGATGGCCCTCTCCGGCCGTGCCATGCGGCGGCACCCTCAGCCTGGCGTCAGGCGCCGGCGGGATCTTGGTCGCCTCGGCGTTGAAAAGCAGCAACACGCCGTCGCCGCAGCGGAAGAAGACGTGGCGGCCCTCGACCTTGCCCAGCGGCTCCAGGCCGATGATGTCGCGGTAGAATTGCTCGGCAGCCTGCAAATCTGTGACGTAGAGAGCCGATTCCAGGATCGCAGAGGGCGTCACGAGGCACCCCCCTCTGGCCTCGGGCGTTCGTCGTTCGCAAAGCCAAGCAATTGGCTTTGCGTCCGCTTCGCGGACCACTCCTCACCCCCCGCAAGGGGGGAGATTGGCAGCTCCGCCGTCGGCGTCTCAACGGTGAAGATTGGCGAAACCCGAAGTGCCGCCCGATCTCCCCCCTTGCGGGGGAGATGGCCGGCAGGCCAGAGGGGGGTGCGAAGGATCGCCAACCTCATCAATAACCCTAAGCCACCGCCATCTGCTGCAGGCTCACCAGCCGCGAAATGCCTTTCTTGGCCAGCGTCATCAGCGCGGCAAACTGCTCTTCGGAGAAGGGCTCGCCCTCCGCCGTGCCCTGGATCTCGACGATGCCGCCCTTGCCGGTCATGACGAAATTGGCGTCGGTGCCGGCCGAGGAATCTTCGAGATAGTCGAGGTCGATGACCGGCTGGCCGTCGTGGATGCCGCAGGAAATCGCGGCGACATGGTCTCTCAGCACCTTGGAGACGCTGACCATCTGGCGGGCTTCCATCCAGCGCAGGCAGTCGTAGAGCGCCACCCAACCGCCGGTGATCGAGGCCGTGCGGGTGCCGCCATCGGCCTGGATGACGTCGCAGTCGACGGTGATCTGCTGTTCGCCCAGCGCCTGCAGGTCGACCACGGCGCGCAGCGAGCGGCCGATCAGCCGCTGGATCTCCAGCGTGCGGCCGCCCTGCTTGCCGGTCGACGCCTCGCGCCGCATGCGCTCGCCGGTCGAGCGCGGCAGCATGCCGTATTCGGCCGTCACCCAGCCCTTGCCGGAATTGCGCATCCAGGCCGGCACCTTCTCTTCCAGGCTCGCCGTGCACAGCACATGCGTGTCGCCGAACTTCACCAGGCACGAGCCTTCGGCATGCTTGGACACGCCGCGCTCGAAGGAGATGGCGCGCATTTCGTCGGATTGGCGTTTGGAGGGGCGCATCGAGGCTCTTTCTGTTCTTTTCCCGGATTCGTCGGCGGCTTGTAGACGCATGCGGCGCATGGCGCAAAGGAAAATGGGCCGTTGCACCCGCAGCCGCTAGGTCTATATCTTTCGGTTGGAGGTTTTTCGCCGGAATGAACAAGGCAGTGGATCCCGCTTCGCAGCCGCCCGTGCTTCAGTCACTCGACATGCGCTCGCGCGACATCTTCAGGCGGATCGTCGATTCCTATCTGCGCGACGGCGAGCCGGTCGGCTCGCGCAGCCTGTCGCGCATCCTGCCCTCGTCGCTGTCGCCGGCCACCATCCGCAACGTGATGAGCGACCTCGAGCATCTCGGCCTCATCTATGCGCCGCACATCTCGGCCGGCCGCCTGCCGACCCAGACCGGTCTGCGCTTCTTCGTCGACGCCTTCATGGAGCTCGGTGATCTGTCCGACGAGGAGCGCCGCGCCATCGAGGCGCAGGTTCGCGCATCTGGCTCGGGCGCGACGCTGGAGCATATGCTGACCGAGGCCAGCCAGATGCTGTCCGGCATGTCGCGCGGCGCCGGCCTGGTGCTCGCCGCCAAGAACGAGGTGGCGCTGAAGCATATCGAGTTCATCCAGCTCGAACCCACGAAGGCGCTCGCCGTCCTGGTGTCGCAGAACGGCGACGTCGAGAACCGGGTCGTCGACCTGCCGGCCGGCATCACCATCTCGCAGCTGCACGAGGCCTCCAACTTCCTCAACGCCCATATACGCGGCCGCACGCTGGCCGAGGCGCGCATCGAGGTCGCCCGCATCAAGGACGAGACCAGGGCGGCTCTCGACACGCTGTCGCAGGACCTTGTCGAGAAGGGCCTCGCGGTGTGGGCCGGCGCGGAAAGCGGCCTGCCGGCGCGTCTCATCGTGCGCGGCCGCGCCAACCTCCTGGAGAACGTCACCGCCCAGGCCGACCTCGAACTGCTGCGCCATCTGTTCGAGGATCTGGAGACGCAGGACGGGCTGCTGCAGCTTCTCGACCTTGCCGAGGAAGGCCCTGGCGTGCGCATCTTCATCGGCTCGGAGAACAAGCTGTTTTCGCTGTCCGGCTCGTCGCTCGTGGTCGCGCCCTATCGCGACAAGGACGCGCGCGTCGTCGGCGCGCTTGGCGTCATCGGCCCGACTCGGCTCAACTATGCCCGCATCGTGCCGATGGTCGATTATACGGCCCAATTGGTTTCGCGGATGCTGAGGTAGAAGCCCGCAAGCAGGGATCGCCGCAAGGAGGGTGGAAATGGCGCTGGAATCGTTCAAGGCCCAGATCAGCCTGTTGCTCGAGCAGATGGTGAACCAGCCCGAGGACGAGCACGAAGTGCAGGAGCAGCTGCGCGAGAAGCTCAGGGAGATGCGCGCCATGGGCCTGCCGCTGCCGGCCGACCTGGTCGCGCTGGAAAAGCGGCTCGACGACGATCTGGATGTCGAGGAAAGCTGATCTGCCGGCAATTCCCGTCAATCCGCGTGCCCGCGCTTCTATTTCGGGACGCCTGCCCGATATCTGCTGTCTGTTGCGCTTGATCGAATGACGGAGAACGGCATGATACGGATCGCCGGTCTTGCAGGCATGGCCCTGCTTCTGGCTTCTGGCGCCTTCGCGCAGCAGGCCGACCAGCCCTTGCTGACGGGCCGGAAGGCCTTCGGCGACTGGAAGGCCGACCGTCCAGGGGTGCGGCGTCTCATCAAGCCGGACGATCTCCAGCAGCCAAATGTCGCCGAATCCGCGTCGAACGGCGGCGGTCTCACCGATCGCCCGGAGGATGCGAAGCCGATCCTCCCGCCCGGCTTTTCGGCCGAGTTGGTCGCGTCCGGCATCGACAGCCCGCGTGTCGTGCGCGTGGCGCCGAACGGCGATCTCTTCGTCGCCGACAGCAGGGCGAACCAGATCCGCGTCTACCGACTTGCCGAGGGCAGCGCGAAACCCGCCGAGAAAGCAGTCTTCGCCAAGGGGCTGACGCGGCCCTATGGCATCGCCTTCTATCCGCCGGGCGACAAGCCGCAATGGGTCTATGTCGCCAACAGCAACAGCGTCGTGCGCTTTGCCTATCGCGATGGCGATCTCGAAGCCTCCGGCAAGCCGGAAACCGTCGTCACCAAGATCCCGGCCAGTCATCACTGGACGAGGGACATTACCTTCTCGCCCGACGGCAAGACGCTCTATCTGTCGGTCGGCTCGGGCTCCAACATCGCCGAGGACATGGGCGCCAGCCCGAAAGGCGGCGTCGAAGAATGGGCGAGGTCTCAGCCGCTCGGCGCCACCTGGGGCGCGGAGGAAGGCCGCGCCGACGTGCTCGCTTTCGATCCCGACGGCAAGAACCGCCGGATGGTCGCCACCGGCCTGCGCAACTGCTCGGGCATGACCGTGCAGCCGGCGACGGGCGCGCTCTGGTGCGTCGTCAACGAGCGCGACGAGCTCGGCGACAACGTGCCCTTCGAATATGCCACCACCGTCAAGGACGGCGCCTTCTATGGCTGGCCCTGGTACTACATCGGCAACAATGAAGATCCAAACTACAAGGGTGCGCGCCCCGATCTCGCCGGCAAGGTCACCATGCCCGATGTATTGATGCAGGCGCATTCGGCGCCGCTCAACATCGCTTTCTATGAAGGCGGCGATTTTCCGGCCGACTACAAGGGCGACGCCTTCGTCACCCTTCACGGCTCATGGAACCGCAATGTCCGCACCGGCTACAAGGTGGTGCGGCTGAAGTTCAAGGACGGCAAGCCGACCGGCGAGTATGAGGATTTCGCCACCGGCTTCGTCATCGCGGACGACGCGGTCTGGGGCCGGCCGGTGGGCGTGGCCGTGGCGAAGGACGGCGCGCTGATCCTGACCGAGGACGGCAACGGCACGATCTGGCGCATCAGTTATGGCGGCTAGCTCGTTGGCACGGGGGGTTTTGGAAGGCTGCCGTTTGCGAGATTTTCACCGTTCATTTCCGCCGTTTCAGACCGCTGATTGTCGACGTCGGCGCTGCCCTCATCGCTCTGCCGGGCACTTCTCCCCGTATAGTGACGGGGAGAAGCGGCTGGCCGCAACGACGGCGTCTTTCCTGCGACGCTGGTGATTGGCGAAACCGGCGATGAGAGGGTCCCTCTCCCCGTCACTATACGGGGAGAGGATGCCGGCAGGCAGGTGAGGGGCAGCGCCAGCGCTCGGAAAAAAGGTGACGGGCGAGTTCGAAATCGAAGCGATTGCCCAGGCTAGGGAACCTCCCGGCCGAGCTGGCGCAACGAATCCCGCCGTGAGGGGAATTACCCTCGACCCGGTATCATGATAGAAGCCGCGCTCCACACCGGTCCTTGGGGACCATACGCCAGGCCGCAGCCATGACACTCACCGGATTTCTCGCTTACAGCGCCGCCCTCGGCGTCGCCGCCGCCATTCCAGGCCCCGGCGTCACGGCGCTTGTCGCCCGCGCGCTCGGCTCCGGCTTCCGTTCCTCGCTGGCGATGTCGTTCGGCCTCATGCTCGGCGACCTCACCTATCTCACCGCCGTCGTGCTCGGCCTCGCCTTCGTCGCGCAGACCTTCGGCATGGTGTTCCTCGCCATCAAATGGGCGGGCGTCGCCTATCTCGCTTTCCTTGCCTGGCGCTTCTGGACCAGCGGCATTTCGCCGGAAACCGTCGAGGCGCGGAAGGGCAAGGGCGGCCTGGTGTCGAGCTTCATCGCCGGGCTGACGGTGACGCTCGGCAACCCGAAGACGATGATCTTCTATCTCGCCATCACGCCGACCATCGTCGACCTGAAGACCATCACGCTCGCCGACTATGGCATCCTTGTCGCGCTGACCGTCGTCGTGCTGTTCGTGGTTCTGGTGCCCTATCTGGCGCTGGCCGCCAAGGCGCGCTGGTTCCTGAAATCGCCGCGCGCCTTGAAAGTTCTGAACCGCACCGCCGCCGGCTTCATGATGGGAGCGGCAGCGGCTATCGCGGCGCGTCAGTAGCCTCAGACCTCAACCGGTCCCGATTCGGCGAAAGCATTCCGAAAACGGGCCGATCCGGAAAATGCATTTCCGGCGCGGGGTGGTTTTGAGCAACCGCCCCACTCGGATATTTTCGGCCGCCGGCCTATCTTGCGCGGCTGAAAGTCCTATTCTGTCTGCCTGTGCCTTTGCCTTGGGAGCGAAACCAATGAACAAGCCCGTCACCTCCTCGCGCGTACCCGGCCGCGGCCGCATCTTCAACTCGATCACCGAGACGATTGGAGACACCCCGCTGGTGCGGCTGGATAAATTCGCGAAGGAGAAGGGCATCGTCGCTAACCTCCTGGCCAAGCTCGAATTCTTCAATCCGATCGCCTCGGTCAAGGACCGCATCGGCGTCGCCATGATCGAAGCGCTGGAGGCGGCCGGCAAGATTTCGCCCGGCAAGACCACGCTGATCGAGCCGACTTCCGGCAACACCGGCATCGCGCTGGCCTTCGCCGCCGCCGCCAAGGGCTACAAGCTGATCCTCACCATGCCGGAGACCATGTCGGTCGAGCGGCGCAAGATGCTGGCGCTGCTCGGCGCCGAGCTGGTGCTCACCGAAGGGCCGAAAGGTATGAAGGGCGCCATCGCCAAGGCCGACGAGCTCGCCGCCACGCTGCCCAACGCCATCATCCCGCAGCAGTTCGAGAACCCTGCCAATCCGGAAATCCACCGCCGCACCACGGCCGAGGAGATCTGGAACGACACCAATGGCGAGGTCGATATCTTCGTCGCCGGCATCGGCACCGGCGGCACCATCACCGGCGTCGGCCAGGTGCTGAAGAAGCGCAAGCCTTCGCTGCATGTCGTGGCGGTCGAGCCGGAAGCCTCGCCCGTGCTCTCCGGCGGCCAGCCCGGCCCGCACAAGATTCAAGGCATCGGCGCCGGCTTCGCGCCCAAGATCCTCGACACCTCGGTCTATGACGAGATCGTCAGGGTCTCGAATGAGGATTCTGTCGCCAATGCGCGCCTCGTCGCCCGCCTCGAAGGCGTGCCGGTCGGCATCTCGTCGGGCGCGGCACTTCAGGCGGCGATCGTCGTCGGCTCGCGGCCGGAGAACAAGGGCAAGAACCTCGTAGTCGTCATCCCGTCCTTCGCCGAGCGCTATCTTTCGACGATCCTGTTCGACGGGCTGGGCGCGTAGCCGATCGAGGGGCGATACGCCGCGCCTCATTTGGCCGCGCCAAATTCTCCCCCCTTGAGGGGGAGATGTCGCCGAAGGCGAGAGAGGGGGTCGCCGCGCGTGAAGCGCCGGCACTTTTCCGCGACGACAGACAACGTCGGCGATCTAGGTGAGAGGACCCCCTCTGGCCGCTTCGCGGCCATCTCCCCCTCAAGGGGGGAGATTCGCCCTCAGTTTCGCACCAGCTTCCCCCGCTCCGCCTGCAGGAAACGGCGCAGGGCCGGATCGCGCTCCAGGCCGATGGCCCGGTCATAGGCTTCGGCGGCCTCGGCAGTCTTGTCGAGCCTGGCTGAGAGCTCGGCCCGCGCCGCCCAATAGGGCTGGTATTCGGCAAGCCGCTTTTCGGCGCCGATCTCGTCCAGCGCGGCAAGACCCGTGGGGGCCCCTTCGTCCTCCGCGATCGCCACCGCGCGATTGATCGCCACCACCGGCGAACCGGCCACGGCCATCAGCGCGTCGTAAAGCTGGCGGATCGCTGCCCAGTCGGTATGGCCGCTCAGCCGCCGCGCCGTATGCGCCGATTGTACGGCCGCCTCCAATTGGTAGCGGCCGATGGCACCCTTGACGGCGGCGCGCCTGAGCAGCCGCTCCGCCTCGTCGATCAGCTTCTCGTCCCAAAGCGCCATGTCCTGCTTTGCAAGCGGTACAAAGTCGCCATCAGCGTTGCGCCGCGCCGCGCGCCGCGCCTCGGCGAAAAGCATCAGCGCCAGCAGTCCCTGCGTTTCCGGTTCCTCCGGCATCAGCGACGCGACCAGCCGGCCGAGCCAGATGCCTTCGCTGGCGAGGTTGCGCCGTCTGGTCTCGGTGCCGGCAGGGTCCGACCAGCCTTCGGCGAAGGTGGCGTAGATCGCTTCCAGCACCGCGTCGAGTCGCTCGCCGAGCTCGGTCCGTTCCGGCACGCGGAAAGGAATGCCGGCCTCGCGGATGCGGGTCTTGGCGCGCACCAGCCGCTGGCCCATCGTCGCCGGCGCAACCAGGAACGCCGAGGCTATTGCGGCGACGTCGAAGCCCAGCACGGTCTGCAGGATCAGCGGCGCGCGTACGCTGGCCTCGATCGCCGGATGGGCGCAGGCAAACATCAGCCTGAGCCGCTCGTCGGGCAACTCGTCATTCGTCATCCGCGCCTCCGCCTCTTCGGCAATAAGCTGCAGGTGGTCGCGGGCCGCCTCGCCGGTCAGCCGTCGCCGCACGGCGTCGACGTCGCGCCGGCGCGCCACTGCGAGCAGCCAGGCTTCCGGTTTTTCGGGCACGCCGCTCTTCGGCCAGCGCTCGAGCGCCGCGGCGAATGCGTCGGCCAGCGCGTCCTCGGCGCCGGCGACGTCGCGCATGCGGGCCGCGAGCCAGGCGACCAGCTTGCCGTAGCTCTGCCGGGCGGCCGCCTCGGCGGCCGCCCGCGCCATCTCCGGGCGACCGTCCATACTGCTAGGACAGGTAGTCGGTCATTTCCCAGATCGGCCGCACCTCGACCGTGCCGGTGCTGGCTGCCGGACAGCGCGCGCCCCATTCCATGGCCGTATCGATGTCCGTCGCCTCGATCATGTAGAAACCGGCAAGCTGCTCCTTGGTATCGGCATAGGGGCCGTCGAGCACGTTGGTCTTGCCGTTGGCCAGCCGTATCGAAGTGGCCGCCTGGGTCGGGCGCAGCCTTTCGCCGGCGAGGTATGCGCCGGATTTCTTCAAGGCTTCGGTATAGGCGCCATAGGCCGCCAAGGTCTGCTCGGTCTTGTCGCGCGGCGCATTCGCCATCGCGGCTTCGTCGTTGTAGATCAAAAGCATGTATCGCATGGTGTTCTCCCGTTTTTGCAGGCCGCGTCGTTGCTAGCCGACCTATGTCGTGCGGCCGCGGCCGATTTCGACAGGCGCCTCCGAAAATCTTTCGTCCCCAAAGCATTCGAGCGCAAGCCGGCGCTTTTCGCCAGCACTCAACCGTTCGTCTAATGGCTGCAATTGCGGGTTGGCATTTGCCGCCTCCCGTCTAAACTCCCAGGTTCGCGCCGGGGAGGCGGCATGGCGCGATCGTTTCAGGAGGAGGAAACCATATGCTCGATTTCAGGACGAAATTTATTGCCGCCGGCGCGTTGGCGCTGTCGCTCGGCCTCGGCGCCGTGTCGGCCGGGGCGCAGGAATTCATCAACGTGCTGACCGGCGGCACGTCGGGCGTCTATTATCCGCTCGGCGTCGCGCTGTCCGAGATTTACGGCAAGGGCATCGAAGGCGCCCGCACGCAGGTGCAGGCGACGAAGGCCTCGGTCGAGAACCTCAACCTGTTGCAGCAGGGCAAGGGCGAGATCGCCTTCGCGCTCGGCGATTCGGTGAAACTCGCCGCCGAAGGCAACACCGAGGCCGGCTTCCCGGGCAAGCTCGACAAATTGCGCGGCATTGCCGCCATCTATCCCAACTACATCCAGATCGTCGCCAGCAAGGAGTCCGGCATCAAGACGCTCGCCGATCTCAAGGGCAAGAGCCTGTCGGTTGGTGCGCCTGCTTCCGGCACGGAACTCAATGCCCGCGCCATCTTCGCCGCCGCCGGGTTGAAATACGAGGATCTCGGACGGGTCGAATATCTGCCTTTCGCCGAATCGGTCGAATTGATCAAGAACCGGCAGCTCGACGCCACGCTGCAATCCGCGGGCCTCGGCGTCGCCTCGATCCGCGACCTCGCCACCTCGGTGCCGATCAACGTCGTCGCCGTGCCGGCCGAGGACGTCGCCAAGATCGGCTCGCCCTATCTTTCGGTCGTCATCCCGAAGGGGACCTATGAGGGCCAGACGGAGGATGTCGCGACCGCTGCGGTCGGCAATTTCCTGGTCACCCGGGCCGACGTTTCCGACGACACCGCCTATCAGATGACCAAGCTGCTGTTCGAGCATCTCGACCAGCTCGCCGCCGCCCATGCCGCCGCCAAGGCGATCGATCCGGCCAAGGCGCTGGACGGCATGCCCGTGCCGCTGCACCCCGGCGCGGAGAAATATTACAGGGAAAAAGGGCTCATCAAGTAAGCCTCCCCCTCCCCCTTGAGGGGAGGGTGGACAGCCGCCGGAGGCGGATGGACGGGTGGGGTCGCCGCGGCAGTGCTCGACGCGAGAGGACCCCACCCGCCTCGCTTCGCTCGGCACCCTCCCCTCAAGGGGGAGGGCATCCCCAGGAACCCGCCAATGACCAAAACCCCCACCGTTCTTTCTCCGACCGTCGAAGAGCCTATCGAAGGCCTGCCGCCGGGCTTCGGCGAAGGCATCGCCGGCAAGGCGGCCTTCCTGATTGCCGTCGCCTTTTCCGCCTTTCAGATCTACATCGCCGCCTATGGCAGCCTGCCCAGCCAGGTGGTGCGGGCCATGCATGTCGGCTTCCTGCTGCTGCTCGGCTTCGGCCTGATCGCCAATCTGCGCGCCCAGAGCATGCCGGCGAAAACCGCATTCTGGACGCTCGGTGTGCTGGGCTTCGGCACCGGCCTCTACAACTGGGTGTTCTATACCGATCTCATTCGCCGTTCCGGCTTCCTCACCACGCCGGACCTGATCGTCGGCACCGTGCTGGTGGTGCTGGTCTTCGAAGCGGCACGGCGGCTGATGGGGCTGCCGCTCGCAATCATCGCCTTCATCTTCCTCGCCTATTGCTTCGTCGGCAATCACTTGCCGCCGCCCTTCATCCATCGCGGCTATGATTTTGCGCAGCTCGTCGACACCTTCGCCTATGGCACCGAAGGCATATACGGCACGCCGGTCTATGTTTCGGCCGCTTATATCTTCATCTTCGTCGTCTTCGCTGCCTTCCTCGAGCGCGCCGGCATGATCGCGCTGTTCAACGATTTCGCGCTTGGCCTGGTCGGCTCCTGGCGCGGCGGCCCGGCCCAGGTCTGTGTGCTCTCCTCGGCGTTGATGGGCACCATCTCCGGTTCGGGCGTTGCCAATGTGGTGGCCAGCGGCCAGTTCACCATTCCGCTGATGAAACGCTTCGGCTTCCGCGCGGCCTTTGCCGGCGCCGTCGAGGCGACCTCCTCGATGGGCGGCCAGATCATGCCGCCGGTGATGGGCGCGGTCGCCTTCATCATGGCCGAGACGCTGAACATCGCCTATGCCGAGGTGGTGAAGGCGGCGATCATCCCGGCGCTGCTCTATTTCGGCGCCTGCTTCTGGCAGGTGCATCTGGAGGCTGGCAAAGCCGGCTTGCACGGCATGGCCAAGGGCGACCTGCCCAATCCCTGGGACGCGGTGCGGCAGCACTGGCCGCTGGTGCTGCCGCTTGCCGTGCTCGTCTATCTCCTGTTTGCCGGCTATACGCCGATCTTCGCCGGCACCATGGGCCTGGCGCTGACCATCGTGCTGATCCTCGGCGCGCCGCTGGCGGCGCTGATCGGGCCATTTGCGTTCCGCGTCGTCTTCTGGCTGGCGCTCGGGCTTGCCGCCGCCTCCTTCATGCGCTTCGGCGTCAATAGTCTCGGCCTCGTCATCGGGGCGCTCGTCGTCGCCTGCATCACCTTCAAAGGCGGCCGCGAGACGCTGCGCATCTGCGTCGACTCGCTTGCCGAAGGCGCCAAGAACGCGCTGCCGGTCGGCATCGCCTGCGCCATCGTCGGCATCGTCATCGGCACGCTGACGCTGACCGGCATCGCTTCGACCTTCATCGGCTGGATCATCTCCATCGGCGAGAACAATCTATTCCTGTCGCTGGTGCTGACCATGCTCACCTGCCTTGTGCTCGGCATGGGCATCCCGACCATCCCCAACTACATCATCACCTCCTCGCTCGCCGGCCCGGCGCTTCTGTCGCTCGGCGTGCCGTTGCTGGTCAGCCACATGTTCGTCTTCTATTTCGGCATCATGGCCGATCTGACCCCGCCGGTGGCGCTCGCCGCCTTCGCCGCCGCTCCCATGGCCAGGGAAAGCGGCCTCAAGATCGGCATCCAGGCCACCAAGCTCGCAATCGCCGGTTTTGTCGTGCCGTTCATGGCGGTCTACACGCCGGCGCTGATGCTGCAGGATGCCGGCCCGATCGCCGCCTCGTTCGGCTATCCGGTCGAGGTCGCCTACATCGTCGTCAAGGCCTGCATGGGCATCGTGCTCTGGGGCGCCGCCGCCGTCGGCTTCCTCGCCCGCCGCATGGCCTGGTGGGAGCGCATCGTCGCTTTCGTTGCCGGCGTGCTCCTGGTCGCGGCGCTGCCGCTTACCGACGAGACCGGCTGGGTGTTGTCGTTTGCGTGGATCGGCTGGCACTGCTGGCGCGCGCGCCAGGCCTCGGCAAGGGACGCTGCGTGAGCCTTTGCATCCTTGCTGCCGGCAAAACCGTGGTTCTGGCCACGGCCGCCTTCACGCTGTCCTGGACGCATTCGGTGGAGCGCACGCGCTGGCAGGAGGACTGGACAGTGACGCCTGCCGGGCTGCGGATCGTTGAGGCTCGCGTGAAGGGCTCCGGCGCCGGCATGGAGCCGCCACAGGGCTCGGTGCTGAGGGACGGCTGGTGGGTCTATACGCCGCGGATCGGGCCGCAGCCGCGCCTGGTGCTGGCAGCCTCCGGCGCGACCGGGGAAGGCTGGACGCTGTGCACTGCCAAAGGCTGTCGCGAGCTGGGCAGCGCGGCGGCGGCAGCGATCGTGCTCGAACCTTGCGGACCATGACCGGTCGAGATAGCGGACGACAACCGCCACCGATGGCCTGATGCATGTCTTTGTCGCGAAACCGGTTCCCACTTTCGCGAGACATGCTTTAGCCGATCAGCCGCTGCCGCAGTTCGGCGGACGGGATCTCGCAGCTGTCCTTCCTGCCGAACAGCGCATAGCGGTTTTTCGCGACGCGGTCATAGAGCCAGTCGCGCAGCGGCTGCGGCAGGACGAGCAGCAGCCTCGCCGCGCGCCAGGGCCAGCCGAGCGCCGCCATGACGGCGACGAAACTGTCGAGCTTCGTGAAGGCCACGCCGTCGATGATGGCCAGGTTGGTTTCGTAATTGTCGGTCGGCAGGCCGTATTTGCGAAACAACGCCTCGCCGAACGGCGATTGCGCCGTGGCGAAGCGGAAGCGCTTGTCGCGGTCGAGCTTGACGATCATTTGGACGAAGCCCGAGCAGAACACGCAGACGCCGTCGAAGACGATCAGCGGCTGGCGGGCGTCGTAAGCTTGGCCTGGGAGAAGTGGACGCTTCGGTTCGGGCAGGTCGGTCATGTTGGCCCCGGCTGCTTGTGCCTCCCTTACGCTAAACCAGGGGGACACTAAGCCAGCCGGCGGCGGCGTCAAAGTCGCGGCGTTGTCGCACGCCTGCCGTCGGCGACGGCGGGGCGCTCGTCACGATAGGTCGTGGCGCGGCTGTCGGCGGCCGGCTTGCAGATCCGGCTGTTGTGGCGGCTGTCGGGCATCGTGATCAGTTCGTGCCGACGCCGAGCGTGTTGCCGCGGCGCGCGCAGGCCGGACCTGGGCCGCGCATATAATAGCGCTCGGGCCGATAGGTCGGCGCGACGAATTCGCGAATGGCGGCGGCATAGCCGGCGATGTGGTTCCAGAAGTTCATTTTACCTGTCCCTGTCCCGTTTTCGGATGTCCCTTCCGAATTGTCCGAGAGCATAGCGTCGAGGCGTGAATAGTCGGTGAACGTCATGTTAATTTCTGGTCCGAAAGTCGTTGCTTCGTGGCTGGAATGCGGCTGATTCGCGGTCTTTCCACGCCTTTTGTCGCGATTTCGGATCGTGTGACTTTTGCATCACATATGTTTCGTCCCGATGTCGCTTGGGCGCGCTTCTGTTTCACGTTCGGCCGCCGCCCGGAAATTTCATTGCGCGTCCGGAAAACGTCAGGAACCCGCCCGGGGAGGGGCACGTTGACCCTTCACGACCGTGCGGATCGCTCCGACGAAGGCGGCCGCGCCGCCGTTCGAATCCCCACCCGGCACAAGCAAGGGAAGGCAAAAGCCATGGGTTTCTTTTCGAAAGACATCAAGTCGCTGGACGACCTCTTCATCCATATGCTGCGCGAGATCTACTATGCCGAAGAGCAGATCGAGCGGACCCTGCCGAAGATGATCGGCGAGGCGACCGACCCGCAGCTGAAGGCCGGTTTCGAAAAACATCTCGAACAGACCAGGGGCCATATCGATCGCGTCGAGCAGGTGTTCGAGCTGCATGGCGTCAAGGCCAAGGCCATCAACTGCCCGGCCATCGACGGCATCCTCGAGGAAGCCGACGAGGTGAGCGGCGACGTCGGCGACAAGGAGGTTCTCGATGCCGCGCTGATCGCGTCCGCGCAGGCGGTCGAGCACTACGAGATCACACGCTACGGCACGCTGATCGCCTGGGCCAGGCAACTCGGCCGCAGCGACTGCGCCAATGTGCTGGCCAAGAACCTTAAGGAAGAGCAGGCCACCGACCGCAAGCTCACCGAGATTGCCGAGAACAGGATCAACCTGCTGGCGGCCTGATGGCTATGCAACGACAAGGCGCACGCCCGGAACCCAAGCGAGCCCCTGTCCGTTGCGACTGAGATCGCATCGCGCAGGAGTTCGCCATGGCACCGCGCCCCGCCTGGAAGGGCTATCTGAAACTGTCGCTGGTCACTTGCGGCATCGAGCTGACCAACGTCGTCACCCATGCCGAGAAGGTTTCGTTCCGCATCCTCAACCGCAAGACCGGCAATACCGTCAAGCGCATCTATGTCGACGCCGAGACCGGCAAGCCGCTGGAAGAAGGCGACGAAATCAAGGGCTACGAGGTCAGCGACGGCGACTTCGTCCATATCGAGGAAGACGAGATCGAGGCGGTTGAGATCGAGTCCTCGCACACGATGAGCCTGGACGGCTTCGTCGAGAAATCCTCGATCGAGCAGATCTATCTCGACACACCCTACTATGTCTCGCCGGCGGACAAGGTGTCGCAAGAGGCTTTTGCCGTCATCCGCGACGCGATGGCGGCAAAGAAGATGGCCGGCCTCGCGCGCATCGTGCTCTACCAACGCGAGCGCCCCGTGGTGATCGAGCCGCTCGGCAAGGGTATGGTGCTGACGACACTGCGCTACGACGATACGGTGCGCCAGCCAGGCACCGTGTTCGACGACATCGAGGCAACCAGGACGGATGACGAGATGATCGATATCGCCGAGCACATCATCAGCCAGAAGAGGACGAAGTTCGACCCTTCGAAGTTCGACGACCGTTACGGGGATGCGCTGCTCGAGCTGATCCGCGCCAAGAAGGCCGGCAAGAAGGCGCCCAAGGTCAAAGCGCCGGCGAAGCCGTCCAATGTCGTCAACCTGTTCGACGCGCTGAAGAAGAGCCTGAACGCAGAGGGCGGCGGCAAAGCCGGCAAATCTTCATCGAAGGTGCGGGCGAAGGCCTCCGCGGCTAAACGCAAATCCGCATAGGAGCACGGCGCCATGGCCGGCCTCGAGCAATATCACGCCAAGCGCGATTTCCGGAAAACCGCCGAACCGGCCGGCAAGGTCGGCCGGCACAAGAAAAGTGGGGCCGGCGGCATTTTCGTCGTCCAGAAGCACGCCGCCACGCGGCTCCACTATGATTTTCGGCTGGAGCACGATGGCGTGCTGTGGAGCTGGGCGGTGACGCGCGGCCCGAGCCTCGATCCGCATGAGAAGCGGCTGGCCGTGCATGTCGAGGACCACCCGATCGACTACGCCTCCTTCGAAGGCACCATTCCGAAGGGCGAATATGGCGGCGGCTCGGTCATCGTCTGGGATGACGGCAGATGGGTTCCGGAAGGCGATCCGGCCGAAGGCATGAAGAAAGGCCATATCGATTTCGAGCTCGAAGGCCACAAATTGCATGGCCGCTGGCATCTGGTCAGGCTGAAGCCCAGGCCTGACGAAAAGCGCGACAACTGGCTGCTGATCAAGTCCGACGATGCCGCCGCCCGCCCTGGCGAGGACGTCCTCAAGGACGAGCCGCAATCGGTGAGGTCCGGCCTCACGATCGAGGAGGTCGGCGAAGGCAAGTCAGCCAAGGGCGAGAAGCCAAAGGTCTGGCATTCGAACAAGCCCGCTGCCGGCAAGGCCAAGGCCGGCCATGCCAAGCGCCTCGAATTCATCGAGCCGCAGCTCGCCACGCTGGAAAAGAACGCGCCTTCCGGTGATGACTGGCTGCATGAGGTGAAGTTCGATGGCTACCGCATGCAGGCGCAAATCGCCGGCAGCGACGTCAGGCTGCTGACGCGCGCCGGCCTCGACTGGACAAAGAAATTTGAAGGCCCGGTCACCGCAGCGCTCGCCGGTCTCAAATGCCGGGATGCCATCATCGACGGCGAGATCGTCGTGCTGGCCGACAGCGGCGTGTCGTCCTTCCCCCTGCTGCAGGCGGACCTTTCGGCCCGCCGCGCCGACCGCTTCATCTACTATGTCTTCGATCTGATGCGGCTCGACGGCGAGGATTTGCGCCGCGAGCCGCTGGTCGAGCGCAAGCAGGCGCTCGCCGAACTGCTCGGCGAGCAGCCGGAGGACTCGGCGCTGCGCTTCAGCGATCATTTTTCCGAACCCGGCAAGGTCATCCTGCAGCATGTCTGCCGCATGGGTCTCGAGGGCGTGGTGTCGAAACGCGCCGACGCGCCCTACCGCAGCGGGCGCGGCCTCACCTGGGTGAAGTCGAAATGCACGCTGCGCCAGGAATTCGTCATTGGCGGCTACCTGCCCTCGGACAAGACCGGACGCGGCCTGCGCTCCCTGCTGGTCGGCTACCATGAAGGCGGCAAGTTGCACTATGCCGGCCGCGTCGGCACCGGCTTTTCCGGCAAGGTAATGGCCGGTCTCAAGAAGAAGCTCGACAGCCTCGAGGCCAAGGAATCGCCGTTCTCGGCGGCCGTGCCGAAGGGCAAGGGGCTCACCTGGGTCAGGCCTGAACTTGTCGGCGAAGTGGAGTTCCGGAGCTGGACATCCGACCGTATAATCCGCCACGCCTCGTTCCAGGGGCTGCGCGAGGACAAGCCGGCGGAGGAAGTCGTGCAGGAAAAGCCGAAGCAGGCCGACGGCAAGGCTGAAGCAAAGTCGGGTAGCGGCAAGACCGCGCCAAAACCCTCGGCAGGAACGGCGATGACCTCGATAAAACTCTCGCATCCCGACAAGCTGCTGTGGCCCGACGAGAAGGTCTCCAAACAGGACCTGCTCGACCATTACGCTCTGGTGTGGACGCGCATGGAGCCGTTCGTCGTCGACCGGCCGCTGGCTCTCGTGCGGGCGCCGGATGGCATCCACGGGCAGCGCTTCTTCCAGAAACATGCCTCGCCCGGCATGAGCGACAAGATCGCCAGGATGAAGGATCCGACCGACGGCGAGGAGATCCTGTTCATCAGGGATTTCGACGGGCTTGCCGCGCTCGTCCAGTACGGTGTGGTCGAGGTCCATATCTGGGGCTCGACCGTCGACGAGCTGGAAAAGCCGGACCAGATCATCTTCGACCTCGATCCGGACGAAGGCGTCGACGTCAAACGCGTGCGCGAGGCGGCGCTCGACATCCATAAGCGGCTCGACGAGCTGTCGCTGCCGAACTTGGTCAAGACCTCCGGCGGCAAGGGCTATCACGTGCTGGTGCCGTTGAAGCCGTCGGCGGACTGGGACGAGGTCAAGGATTTTGCTCATGACTTCGCTCGGGCGCTGGAGCAGGCTTCGCCCGACCGCTACACGGCGACCCTGTCGAAGAAGGCGCGCACGGGCAAGATCTTCGTTGACTATCTGCGCAACGGCAGAGGCTCGACCACGGTCGCGCCCTACTCGTCGCGCGCCAAGAAGGGCGCGACGGTGTCGATGCCGGTGACCTGGCCGGAGCTCGAAAAGGGCTTGGCTCCCAACGCCTTCCCGCTCGGCGACGCGACGACGCTGAGTGAGCTGAAGAAGGCCGACCCGTGGGCGGATTTCTTCAAGCTGGGCAAGGTGTTGAAGCGGGGTTGAATCTCTTAAGATCGGCGGGCCAGCGCCCCCCTCTGCCCTGCCGGGCATCTCCCCCGCAAGGGGGGAGATTGCAGTTTTGGCGACTCGCTTATCCTGCAACGTCGCAGGTTGGCGAAAGCGGCTGAGCGTTAATCTCCCCCC
The DNA here is from genome assembly GCF_003952485.1 of Mesorhizobium sp. M1E.F.Ca.ET.045.02.1.1. Taxonomy (NCBI): domain Bacteria; kingdom Pseudomonadati; phylum Pseudomonadota; class Alphaproteobacteria; order Hyphomicrobiales; family Phyllobacteriaceae; genus Mesorhizobium; species Mesorhizobium sp. M1E.F.Ca.ET.045.02.1.1. The sequence continues at coordinate 1,883,055 of NZ_CP034447.1, read as the reverse complement.
TTGCGGGGGAGATGCCCGGCAGGGCAGAGGGGGGTGCCTCGCGCAGAGGTTGCCAGTCTATCGTTTGTGCGCAGCCCTACGCCAGAAACACCCTCTCGAATTCCTGCCTGCCCTTCGGCGAGAACACCACGGCGCGGCTGTCCCTCTCGCGCCGCGCCCATTTCTCGGCGATGATCTTGTCGAGGATGGCGGCGCCCAGCGCGCCGGCGAGGTGCGATCGCCGCACGCTCCAGTCGAGGCAGGCGCGGCAGACCGGCCGCCTGGCCTTGGTGTCGATCGCGATGTCGAGCGCGGCGAAATGCGAAATACCTGACGGTGAGAGTCGGATCTCGTTGTCCTCGCGCAGCAGCACTTGTCTGTCGACGAGACGGTCGAGCATCGCCACCGCCTGCTCGCCGGCGAGGTGATCGTAGCACACCCGCGCCACGCGCATGGCCGCATCGCGCGGGCCGGGCCGAACCCGCTTCGGGCCAACGGCTTCCGCAACGCCGATGATCGCTTCGATCATGCCCGCCACCTGCGGGCTGGCGAGGCCGTAATAGCGATGCCGGCCCTGGCTCGCGAGCGTCAGCAGCCCGCCATCCATCAGCTTCGACAGATGCGAGGACGCGGTGGGCAGCGAGACGCCGGCTTCCAGCGCAAGTTCCGATGCGGTCAGCGCCGTGCCGCCCATCAGCGCGTTGAGCATGTTGGCGCGGGCCGGGTCGCCGACCAGGCTGGCGACACGGGCGATGTCTGGTCCTTCACGCATAGTTCGATCCTCATCGAAGCATTCCCGCGAGGGGAGCACTATTCTCGAGCCAGCTCAAGCCGCCAGGCAAACGCTCCTGACAGGAGAATGCCTAGCACGCCGACGCCAGCGATGTTTCGACCGTGGTCGAACCATCGCCGCCGTGAAGCCAACCGACGAGGAGACCGCCATGACCATCACCTGCTTCATCCGCTACGAGATCGATCCGTTCGGCAAGGCTGCCTTCGAGCAATATGCGCGCGCCTGGGGCCAGGCCATCCCGCGCTGCGGCGCCGACCTGATCGGCTATTTCGCGCCGCATGAGGGCTCGGCCACCACAGCCTACGCCGCTTACAGCATCGAGAACCTCGCAGCTTACGAGGCCTATCGCGCGCGGCTTGCCGCCGACCCCGCCGGCAAGGCAAACTACGACTTCGCACGGCGCGAGAAGTTCATCCTCAAGGAAGACCGGATCTTCCTGAAACTGGTGTCGGGCCCGCACGGGCCGAGGCAGATGTTTCACACCGATGTAATCGTGAAGGAAGGGATAGAGGCATGATCGCTGTCATCTTCGAAGTAGAGCCGGCGGAGGGCAAGCGCGATGCCTATCTCGGCATCGCCGCGGAGCTTAAGCCCTTGCTTGAAGGCATAGACGGCTTCATCTCGGTCGAGCGCTTCCAGAGCCTCACCGATCCGAAGCGCGTGCTCTCGCTGTCGTTCTGGCGCGACGAGGAGGCGGTGAAGGCCTGGCGCAACACCGAGGAGCATCGGCAGGCGCAGAAAGCGGGACGCGGCGGAATCTTTGCCGGCTATCGTCTGCGCATCGCCCATGTCGTGCGTGATTATGGGCTCAATGAAAGGGCCGAGGCGCCGCAGGATAGTCGCGCCGTGAATGGATGAAGCTCCCCCTTCTCCCCTTGTGGGAGAAGGTGTCGCCGAAGGCGACGGATGAGGGGTGTTCCAGCTTGGCGGCGCCGGAGGAGACTGCAAGGTCGCCAACGTCTCACTCCGCTGGAACACCCCTCATCCGTCTCGGCGCTAACGCGCCGATCCACCTTCTCCCACAAGGGGAGAAGGGAAAAAGCGCTCAGGCATTCCCGATCAGCACGCCCGCGCCGAACACCAGCGCGCCGCCCAGCACCACCTGAAAGGCGGCGCGCCAGAATGGCGTCTGCATGTAGCGGTTCTGGACGAAGGCGATCGCCCAGAGCTCGAAGAACACCACGATCGCGGCGACGATCGTGGCCGTCCAGAAATAAGGGATGAGGTAGGGCAGCGCGTGGCCGAGCCCGCCCAGCGTCGTCATCACGCCGACGGTGAGGCCCCGCTTCAGCGGCGAGCCGCGCCCGGAGAGCTTGCCGTCATCGGAGGCGACTTCGGTGAAGCCCATCGAGATGCCGGCGCCGATCGAGGCGGCAAGACCGACGAGAAAAGTCTGGAACGTTTGATGGGTGGCGAACGCGGCCGCGAAGATCGGCGCCAGCGTCGACACCGATCCGTCCATCAGTCCGGCGAGCCCCGGCTGCACATAGGTGAGGATGAACTGGCGCTGCTCGGCGCTCGCCTCCTCCTCCTTCACCTCGCCCGGGACATGTGTCTGCTCCAGCTCATGCGCGGAATTCTCATGGCCGAGCTCGGCCGCGGCCAGATCGTCGAGCAGTTTGCGCGTCGAGGCGTCGGTGGTCCGCTTGGCCGCTTCGACATAGAAGCGGTAGGCCTGCCGCTCCATCTCCTCGGCCTGCCGGCGCACATGCTCGATGCCGAGCGGCCGCACCAGCCAGTCGGGCTTGCGCTCGTAATAGCCCCTGACATGTTCGCGCCGGATCAGCGGAATGCGCTCGCCGAAGCGCCTGCGGTGGAGCTCGATCAGGGAATCGCGATGGCCATCCTCCTCCTCCGCCATCGCCTCGAACACCTTGGCCGATTGCGGAAAGGCTTCCGCCAGCCCGTCGGCATAGGCGCGGTAGATGCGCCCGTCGTCCTCTTCCGACGAGATCGCCAGCGCCAGGATCTCCTGCTCCGACAACGAATCGAAGGAGCGGCGGCCGAAGCCGAAAACACGGGAAAGCATGAGGAAATCACCCTAATTTAGAATAGTTCTAAACTAGGAGCTTGGACGCCGAGGGTCAATCGTGAACACGGCGGGACAGGCGGAATTCGTTGATCCAGCGTCGCACCTTCATTATTGCCGAATGTTCACCGATATGAGGCGCGCCAATTGAAATCGAAGGAAGCAAGGATGACGGAAAAGAAGCTCCCGCACGCATTCGATGTGAAACCCGTTCTCGATCTCATCGCCGGCATCGAGGCGGACCTGCAGCGCCTCAAGGGTCTGGTCGAGGAACAGATCGAAAAATTCGACCCCGCCAATCCGCACAACAAGACGCCTGAGGGCAAGCTGACCGAGGAAGGCGTCGAATGCTGCTACCGCATGTTCGACGAGGGCAAGTCGCGCTATTCGGTCGCCCAGCAGATGAAGATCTCGTTTGCCGCCGCCACGCATCGCTTCAACAGCTGGCGCAAGCTCGGAGGGAAGAAAAGGACGCGCACGCTGCTAGGGTGAGGCGTCCTACTTCGTCACGAAGGGCATCGGCGTTGAAGCTGCCAATCTCCCCCCTTGCGGGGGAGATGTCCGGCAGGACAGAGGGGGTGTGAAGGAACTCTGTCCTTTCCGGCAAATGTAGAGCAGCCCTGGCAACTTGCGAGCGTATTCAGCATTGATCGGCTGAGATGTCGGCGGGACAGCACCCCCTCTGGCCTGCCGGCCATCTCCCCCGCAAGGGGGGAGATTACGCGCTTCGCCGTCCGTCATCACCAACATTGTACCCATCACATTTTTTCGTTGGCGCGCCGGGACAATTTCCGTGCACCATAGGCGGTCCCGTTCTTCCGCGAGGCCCACGCCATGACCGCCCTGCCCGGCATTTCCGACATCCACGCCGCCGCCGCGCGGCTCTCCGGCCTGATCGTCGAGACGCCGCTTATCGAATCGCCGGAGCTCAACAGGCGCTATGGCGGCCGCATCCTGTTCAAGCCCGAGACGCTGCAGCGCACCGGCTCCTTCAAGATCCGCGGCGCCTACAACAAATTGTCGTCGCTGAGCGAAGAAGAGCGCAGTCACGGCGTCGTTGCCTTTTCTTCCGGCAATCACGCGCAGGGCGTCGCCGCTTCGGCTGCGATGTTCGGTGTCAAGGCGGTCATCGCCATGCCCGTGGACGCACCGGCGCTCAAGGTCGGCAATGTCCGCAGGATGGGCGCCGAGGTGGTGCCGTTCGACCGTTTCAAGGACGACCGCATGACGGTCGTTCGCCCCTATGTCGAGATGGGCATGGCATTGGTGCCGCCTTTCGACGATCCGGCCATCATCGCCGGCCAGGGCACGATCGGGCTGGAGCTGATGCGCCAAGCGAAGGCGCTCGGCGTCAGCCTCGACGCGGTGGTTATCCCCTGCGGTGGAGGCGGCCTGTCGAGCGGCATTTCCGTCGCTGTCAAGGACGCCTCGCCGCGCACCGCCGTCTGGGCGGTCGAGCCCGAGCATTTCGACGACACGCGCCGCTCGCTGGCCAAAGGCGAAAGGGTCTCGAACCAACCCGGTCATACCTCGATCTGCGATGCGCTCCTCACCGCCGAGCCCGGCGCCATCACCTTCGAGATCAACCGCCGGAACCTCGCCGGCGCCATCGCCGTCTCCGACAAGGCCGCCGCGCAGGCGATGCGCGACGCCATGGCCTACCTGAAGCTGGTGGTCGAGCCCGGCGGCTGCGTCGCGCTCGCGGCGCTGTCGTCCGGCGAAATCGACCTCGCCGGCAAATGCGTCGCCGTGGTGCTTTCCGGCGGCAATGTCGATTTCGGCACCTATGCCGAGATCATGGCTGCAGCTTAGGCGGTGCTGCTGCGACTCCACACACAGGCCGCGATCCGTCACACCCCCCTCTGGCCTGCCGGCCATCTCCCCCGCAAGGGGGGAGATCAGCCGTCGCCGCCGCTTTCGCCAATCAATAACGTTGCAGGAGGGGCGACGACGCCGGAGCTGCCAATCTCCCCCCTTGCGGGGGAGATGCCCGGCAGGGCAGAGGGGGGTGCTGTCCCTCCAGCGTCAAACCTTTTTCGCCGTGCCTCGCTCAATCCAGTGTCCGCCGGAAGCGCAGCAGGGCGGCGCCGGCGAATGCCACCACGAACACCGCCAGCCAGCCGATCTCGGCGGCTACCGCGTTGAAGTCGGCGCCCTTCAACATGACGGCGCGGGTGATACGCAGGAAATGCGTCAATGGGAAGATCTCGCCCAAGATCTGGGCCCAGCCCGGCATGCCGCGATAGGGGAACATGAAACCCGAGAGCAGCAGCGACGGCAGGAAAAAGAAGAAGGTGAGCTGCATCGCCTGCATCTGGGAGCGAGCCATCGTCGAGATCGTATAGCCGAGCAGCACCAGCGAAAGCACGAAGACCAGCACCGATGATAGCAGCAGCGTCAGGCTGCCGACAAAGGGGACGCCGAACAAAAGCTTCGCCGCCACCAGCACCACCGCCACCTGCACCGCGCCGACGACGAGGAAAGGCAGCACCTTGCCCAGCATGATCTCGGTCGGGCTTGACGGCATGGCGAGCAGGTTCTCCATCGTCCCGCGCTCGGTCTCGCGGGTCAGCGCGATCGCCGTCATCATCACCATGGTCATCTGCAGGATGACGCCCAGCAGGCCGGGCACGATGTTGTATTGCGAGATGCCTTCGGGATTGTAGCGCTGGTGCACCACCACCTGCAGCTGCTGCTTGGCGGCCTCGGTGGCGGTCGCCTGCATGCCCTGGGCGCGCAGCAGCGCCTGGCTCGCCACCCTGCTCAGCGTCGAAATGGCGCCGCTCGCCGCCGACGGATCCGTCGCGTCGGCCTCGATCAGGATCTGCGGGCTGTCGCCGCGCTCGACACGCCGGGCAAAGTCGGCCGGGATGGTGACGACGAAGGAGACGGCGCCCTTGGCCATCAGCATTTCGGCCTCGGCCGCGCTTTCGGACACATGGTCGAAGCGGTAGTAGCCGGTCATCTGCAGGGCGGAGACCATGGCGCGCGTATACTGGTCGTTGCTCATCGCCACCAGCGCCGTCGGCAGGCTCTTCGGATCGTTGTTGATGGCAAAGCCGAACAGCACGAGCTGTAGCAAAGGCACGCCCAGCATCATGGCGAAGGTGATGCGGTCGCGCCGCATCTGGATGAACTCCTTGATCAAGAGCGCGCCGAGTCTCGCGAAGGAAAAGACCGCTCTCAAGCCATCTTTCATGTCATGTTGTCCTTCGAGCCGGCCATGAACTGGATGAACACGTCTTCCAGGCTGGTCTCGCCGGGCGTCACCGTCACGCCCTTGTGCTCCTTCTCGACATCGGCAAGCGCCTTTTCCAGCGCTGCCTTGTCGGAGCCGACGACATGCAGCGTGGCGCCGAACGGCGCCACCTGGTCGACGCCGGGGCGCCCTTCCAGCGCCTCGGCCACGCGGCCGAGCCGCGGTCCCTGCACCACGAAGGTGGTGAGCCCGGCATTCTCGACCACCTCGTCCACCGTGCCGGTGGCCAGCAACTTGCCGTAGGAGATGTAGCTGATGCGGTGGCAGCGCTCGGCCTCGTCCATGTAATGGGTGGAGACCAGCACCGTCAGCCCGCCGCTCGCCAGCCTGTGGATCTCGTCCCAGAACTCGCGCCGCGCCTTCGGGTCGACGCCCGCCGTCGGCTCGTCGAGCAGAAGCAGCTTCGGCTGGTGCATGATGCAGGCAGCGAGCGCCAGCCGTTGCTTCCAGCCGCCGGAAAGCGTTCCGGCCAGTTGGTTGCGGCGCGTGGCGAGGCCGAGCTCCTGCAGCGTCCGCGACACATAGTGCTCGACCGGTCTCAGCTGGTAGAGCCGTGCCACGAATTCCAGGTTCTCGCCGATCGTCAGATCCTCGTAGAACGAGAATTTCTGCGTCATATAGCCGACCTCGCGCTTGATCCTGAGCGTGTCGGCCCGGATGTCGAAACCCAGCACCGTGCCTTCGCCCTCGTCCGGCGTCAAAAGTCCGCACATGATGCGGATGGTCGTCGTCTTTCCCGAGCCGTTCGGCCCGAGGAAGCCGACGATCTCGCCCTCGGCCACCGTCATCGTCACATGGTCGACGACGGTTTTGTCGCCGAAGCGCTTGACCAGCCCGCGCACGTCGATGACGTTCATTTTGCGAGGTCCGCCAGGTCGACGTCGACGATCTGGCCGGGCTGCAGCGCACTGGTATCGCCTTCCGGCCGTGCCTCGACGAGATAGACCAGCTTCTGCCGGTTCTGAAGCGAGTAGATCACCGGCGGAGTGAACTCCGGATCGGGCGAAACATAGCTGACGCGCGCCTTCAGATCCGGCCCGCAGCCGTCGCAACGCACGCTGAGCAGCGTGCCGACCTTCACCGACGAGAAAGCGGTCTCCGGCACATAGACGCTGAGCTTCATGGCGCCGTCGGGCAGCATCGAGACCACCGGCGCGGTCGGCCCGGCGGTGTCGCCGGGATTGCGGATGACATCGTTGACGCGGCCGCCGGAGGGCGCTGCCAGCACACGCTTGGAAAGGCGCCACTCGGCCTGCCCCAATTCCGATTGCGCCTGCTTGACCTGGTTCTCGGCCGCCTTGATCATCTCGGCCCGCCCCGGCAGGCCGCCGACGGCGAGATTGGCCTCGGCCTGGCCGACCTGCGCATTGGCGGTCTCAAGCGTGGCGGAGGCGGTGTCGTAGTCGGCCTGGGTGCCGGTGCCGCGCTTGTAGAGGTCGCTGGCGCGGTCATATTTGCGCTTGGCGTCGGCGGCCTGGGCCTTGGCCATATCGACCTGTGCCTTGAGCACGGCGATCTCTTCCGGCCGCTTGCCCACTTGAAGGTCGGCAAGCTGCGCTTTGGCCTGCGCAAGTGCGGCCTGCGCCTGCGCCACGGCGATCTTGGCGTCGGCATCTTCCAGCGTCACCACTGGCATGCCCGGTGTCACCCGGTCTCCGCGTTTGACGTTGACCGTCGCAACCTGCGCCACCTCGATCGGCGCCATCAGCACATACTCGCCCTCGACATAGCCGACGGCGAGCGGCGCGGCCGCCGCGCAAGCGCCGAACAACTGGGCCGCGAGCGGCAGCGAACAGAGAAAACTCATGATTTGCCCTTCTTGCGGGCGGCCGGATCGCGCGCCGCCAGCATTGCCCTGAGGTTGTCGGTCGCGGCCGCCACGACCTTGGCGGCCTCTTTGTCGCCGATCTCGCGCCAACCCATCCTGCGCAGCACCGCTTCGCGTCCGATGCGGAAATAGATGACCTGGCCGATCATCGTGAACACGGTGAGCTTGGTGGCTTCGCTTTCGGCCGGCTCGCCGGTCGCCTGCTCCCAGATCTGGCACAGCCGGCGGTGCGTCGGTTCGAAGACGCCGGCATAGATGCGGTCGAGCGCCGCCGTCGGGTGCGAGAGCTCCCTAAGTACGAATTGTACGATCTCGCCGGCCTGGGGGCTCGCCACGACAAAGCCGACCATCCGCTCCAGCGCGGCAAAGAGCTGCGCCCGCGCGGCTTCCGGGTTTGAAGGGGCGGTCGCCTGGGTTGCGCCGAGCGCTTGTCCGGCAATCATCTGGATGGTCTCGACGATATAGTCGGCGGCGGCGGCGCGTAAGCCTTCCTTGCCGCCGAAATGATAGGCGATCGAGCCGATATTGGCCTTGGCCTCGGCGGCGATCTCCCGTGTCGAGGTGCCGTCGAAACCTTGCCGCCCGAACAGTTTGAGAGCGGCATGGACAAGCGCCGCGCGCGTTTGATCGGCGGTAGAGGTTTCTCGTTGTGGCTTTTTGGTGCTCGCTTCCTTGCTCATGACATTGATTTAATCAATCGATTGATTAAAGTCAAATTGATTTTCGCCTCGGCTTGCCATGTCCGTCCCCACACGCTTTAGTGCGCGGCCATGGGCAAGGAAGTTGAGCGCAAGTTCCTGGTCGCCGGCAATGCCTGGCGTCATCTGGTCGAGGCGGATATCCGCATCCGCCAATTCTACGTCGCCGCACAGCCCGGCCGCACGGTGCGCGTGCGCATCAGCGACGGTGCTTCGGCGGAACTGACACTCAAGTTCGGCGACAGGGCGCGCGAGCGCGACGAGTTCGAATATCCGATCCCGCTCGCCGAGGCAGAGGAGATGATGGCGTTCGCCATCGGGCGTGTCATCGAGAAGACACGCCACCATGTTAGACACCGCGGCTATCTCTATGAAGTCGATGTGTTCGGCGAAGTGCTCTCGGGGCTCGTGGTCGCGGAGTTGGAGACGCCGGAGGACGTACCTGACGAAATGCTGCCCGACTGGCTCGGTCGCGAGGTCACGGGCGAGTCAAGATTTTACAACGCGTCGCTGGCCCTCGGGGGGATACCGGAGATCGCCGCATGAGCTTTCGCATCGATCCGCGCCTGCCGCTCACCGGCGAGGTCAGGCGCATATTGACCGACGAGATCGGCAAGGCGCTCGGCCATCTCGAGACGGCGCGCGACAAGCCGGAGCAGGGGCTGCACAAATGCCGCAAGCGGCTGAAGAGCATCCGTGCCTTGCTGCGCCTGGTTCGGTCCGGAGACGAACCGTTCTGCCAGACCGAAAACGAATGTTATAAGCAAGTGTCGGCGCTACTTGCCGGCCCGCGCGAGGCGACCGCCCTCATCGAAACGATCGACCGTCTGGCGGAGGCCTTTCCGGAACAAACCGCCGGCGGCGGCCTCGATCCCGTCCGCGAGCGGCTGGCGCTGCGCCAGCATGAGCTTCATGCCGGCCCCGGCCTCGACGCCGCCATAAATGCGGCGATGGCCGCCTGCCGGGAAGGGCTGGAGCGTATCGACAGGCTGTCCCTGCCCGACCAGCCGGAACAGGCGGCCGATATCCTCGCCGAGGGCGCCCGCGCCATCTTGCGGCGGGCGAAAAAGGCGCTCGACAAGGCCGGCTCGCGCGGCGAGGCCGATGACTTTCACGACCTGCGCAAGGCGGCCAAGACGCACTCGATGCATCTGTCGCTGCTCGGCCGCCTGTGGCCGACGCCGATCAAGGCCCGCCGCAAGGCGGTCGACAAGCTTGGCGAGTTGCTGGGCGAACTGCATGACGTCTTTGTCATGCGCGCGCTGCTCGCCGCCGACGGCGAGCCGCTCGGCCCGCCCGACGACACGAAACTGCTGCGCAAGCTGTTGAAGCGTTCGGAAAAAAGCCTCGGCAAGGCTTGCCTCTCCGAGGCCGCCGAACTGTTCGGCGACAGCCCCGGGCGTTCCGCCAAAAGGCTCGCGCGCAAGGCGCGCGACGACCTCGCGGTTCCGCTTGAGGAAGCGAACGCTGCCTGATCATGGTCTAAGTGGCCGGCCTGTGCTAATCGGCGTCTGGGATGACTGCGCCGGCCGAAACCCTCCTGGACCGACTTGGCCGCTGGCTCGCCGGCCGGCTGCAGGATGAATCCTCTGGCTATGAACCCTATACGCCGTCCGATGCCGAAACGCTGCGCCGCACGCTGCAGCCCGGCGACGTCCTGCTCGTCGAGGGCAACCAGAAGATCTCGGCGGCGATCAAGTACCTTACCCAGTCGACCTGGTCGCATTCGGCCTTCTATGTCGGTGATGCCTTGCCGCTGCCCGAGGACGGTTCGGAGCGGCCGCGTCTGATCGAGGTGACCCTCGGCGAAGGCTGCGTTGCCGTGCCGCTCTCGCGCTACCGCACCTACAATACCCGCATCTGCCGGGCGAGCGGGCTGACGCCGGAGGATCGCGACAAGGTCGTTGCCTTCATGATCGGCAAGCTCGGCCTGAGATACGATCTCAAGAACATTTTCGACATGCTGCGCTTCTTCCTGCCGACGCCGCCGGTGCCGGTGCGCTGGCGCCGCCGCATGCTGGCGTTCGGCTCCGGCGATCCGACGCGGGCGATCTGCTCGACGCTGATCGCCGAAGCCTATGGCCAGGTCCGCTATCCGATCCTGCCCGAGATCACCCGCGCGCTCGGCCGCGCCTCGGCGCAGTCGAGCTATATGCGGCGGGAGATCCTGCACATCCGCCATCACTCGCTTTACACGCCGCGCGATTTCGACCTGTCGCCCTATTTCCGTATCGTCAAGCCGACGCTGGAGTACGGCTTCGACTACCGGGCGGTCGCGTGGGGAGACACGGCGACCGATTCGGAAGAAAAGGCCGCCGAGTAGGCCTGCCCGAGGCGATCTCGCCCACCATTCCTGCAGAGAGGCCGCGCCCGAGCGCCGCTGGCGTCGCGCGGAGATGTCATCCCCCTAAAAATGCCCTCAGCCGCCTCAGCACCAGATCCGGAGCTTCAAGCTGAGGCAGGTGGCCGACGCCAGGCAGTGTTTCGAACGACGCCTGCGGGATCAGCGCATGAAGCGCTTTGCCTCGCGTCAGCGGAATCCATGGGTCGTCCTCGCCCCAGATTATCTTTACCGGACAGCGTATGTCCCCGAACATCGGCTCGATTTCGGCGGTATATCTTTCATCGGCTTGCGCGAATTGGCTATAGAAGCTCGCGCGCCCGTCCTCGGAAAGCCACGGCTCGACAAGCTTCTCGAAATCTCCGGAATCGATGTCGTTCACGATGGCTCCCTTGATGTAGGCCTCCACGACCGCTCTGTGGATATGCGGTGGCAGGCCCAGAAAGGCATCCACATGGCGACCGACATGATCGAAGAACTCCGATCCCCAAGGGCGCATCGCGACAACGTTCATCAGAAGATACCGGTCGAAGTCGCAGCCATGCAGCAAATGCGCCCGTAGCGTTGTCGCTCCACCCATATCGTGGGCGATGACGATCGGACGTTCGATATCCCAAGACGCAAGCATCTCGGCGAATATCTTTCCTTGCACATCGAGTGACGTGCGCTGCCCCGCGTCTTTCTCGGATTGCCCGTATCCGGGCATATCATACCAATGGACGCGATACCGCCCTGCAAGGTCCGGGATAATCCGATGCCATGAGAACGAGGACCACGGCCAACCATGAGCCAGGACGAGTGCAGGCCCGCTGCCCAGTCGACCCGCTGCCACTGTGCCCGCGGATGTTTGCACGGTCTCATCGAGTTTCCACGTCATCCAATACTCTCCCCGGGACTGCGGGTGCCAAGCGCCAAATTTCAACCATTAGGCCGGCAGCGGCCGCCGTCCTTTTGCTCCCGAAGCTATTCGCGCACCGGCGTCGCGCGGATGCGGTCCGATCGGCATGATCGCCGGAAACGGCGTCGCGCCGAAGGCAAAGGTCCATTTGTAACCGACAAGCTGGTCTTCCGGCGTGGTGTGCTGGTCGTGATGGGCAAGCAGCCTTGCGCGTTCCGCCAGGTCCTCCGCCTCGCGCCGTACCATCTCCGCCGTTTCCGGCCGCATCCGCCGGGAGAAGCTGACGAAGGTCGCTTGGCCATCCATATGACCGATCGCCCAGCCGATGAAGTTCTTGTTGGTCGTCTCGAAATGCGGCTTCAGCGGTCCCTCGAAATCCCACTGAATGGGCGTGTCGACCAGCAGCCTGGCCGAAAGGCCGCGCCCGAGCGCGACCAGGCCGAGTTCTTCCAGGTCGCGCAGGTAGAGGAACATCGAGGCTTCGCTCAGGCCCTGCGAGCGCATGATGCCTTCGGGCGTGAATTTTTCCGACAGCATGATGAAGACGAAGAGCAGCGCCGGCCGTGCGGCAAGCCTGCGCTCGATCTCCGGCGCGACGTGGTTGGCCGGTCCCGGCCCCCGGCTCATCGAGCCCAGCACATTCTCCAGTTCCACTTCCGCCGCGGCGCAGATCTCCATCAGCCGATCGAGCTTGCAGTTCCGCTCATGGAAGATGCGCTTCACCGTCGGCTCGGAAACGCCCATGCGCTCGGCCAGCGTCCGGTAGGTCAGGCCTTTGGCCTTCAACGTCCGTTTCAGCGCCTCGAAGATCGGACCGTTCATGGAATGCACCTCGTTTGCATGAATTCGTATCGAACTTCGATACTACGTGCGAACAGTCTTCCAGAAAAGTATCGAAAAACCTAGCTCTCCGCCGTCACCACAGGAGAGCACCATGAAGACCCTCATCGCTTCGACTTTTCTCGCCGTCGTCGGCATAGCAACGGTTCCCGTCGCTGAGGCCGGCGAGATCTGGCGCGCCGGCGGCTTCGAGCAGCCGGAATCGGTGTTGTTCGACGCCGCCAACAAGCGCATCGTCGTCTCCAACATCGTCGGCAATCCCGGCGATGCCGACGCCAACGGCTATTTGTCGCTGCTGTCGCTGGACGGCAAGGTCATCACCCGCCACTGGGTGGACGGCATGGACGCGCCCAAGGGCATGGCGATCTCGGGCGGCAGGCTTTACGCCGCCGATATCACCAAGGTCCGCGTCGTCGACATCGCCAGCGGCAAGCTGGTCTCGACCATCGACGTGCCGGGCGCGGTTTTCCTCAACGACATGACGGCCGATGCCTCGGGCAACGTCTATGTCAGCGACATGCTCGCCGACACGATCTATCGCCTCGACGGCGACAAGCCGGAGCTGTTCGTCAAGGATGCGCTGCTGGCTTCGCCCAACGGCGTCTTCGCCGAAGGCGACCGGCTGATCGTCGCGTCCTGGGGCAAGGGCATCGGGCCCGATTTCAGCACGGCGGAGCCGGGCGGCCTGCTCGCGGTCGATCTCGCCGGCAGGAAGGTGACGCCGCTGCCTGGCGCCCAAAGATTCGCTGATCTCGACGGCGTCGTCGCCATCGGCGACGATATCTACGCCACCGCCTACATGACCGGCACGCTCTATCGCTACCGTGCCGGCGGCGCGCCGGAGGCGATCGCCACCTTCAAACCGGGCAGCGCCGATATCGGCACCGACGGTGAAAAGATCTTCGTGCCGCTGATGGGCGAAGGCGCCGTCGCGGCGCTGAAGATCGACTGAGGGCCGCTGCGGCGGCGGGAACGGCGTCGATCCGGATTGGACTGCCATATCGACGCAGCTGCCATCTGGTTCTGCCGCTCGCTCCGGGATATCCGGCAGCAAATTCCCGTCACATGAGCGAAGCCGTGAAGACATCCAGCCTGACCGGCGCCGTTTCCCCAATGATCCCGGTGCTCGTATGCGCGCTGGCGATCTTCCTGCTGTCCGGGATGGACGCGGCGATGAAGTCGCTGGTTATCGCGGTAGGCGTGTACAATACGGTGCTGTGGCGCAGCATGGTCGCGACCTTGATCGCGGGCGCGGCCTGGTCGGCGGGGCCGCGCTCGAAGCCCACCCTTCCGGTGCTGGGGGTGCATGCGCTACGCGCCGCGGTTGTCGGCATCGTCCTGCTTTCGTTCTTCTGGGGACTCGCCAGATTGCCGCTCGCCGAGGCGATCGGGCTCAGCTTCGTCGCGCCCCTGGTTGCTCTGCTCCTCGCCGCGCTGTTGTTGGGCGAACGTATAAGGCGGCAGGCTGTATGGGCGTCGCTGGCCGGTATCGCGGGCGTCGCGATCATATTGGCCGGCCAGTTTGGGGCGGCAAGCCATTCGCAAGATGCCCTGTTCGGCACGGCTGCGGTGCTCGTATCGACGGTGTTCTATGCCTACAATCTGATCCTCTCCCGGCAACAGGCACTGCTGGCCAAGCCGGTCGAGATCATGCTGTTCCAGAACCTCTGCGTCGCAATCATCCTCGGTCTCGCCGCGCCATGGCTCGCCGTCGCGCTGCCGAAAGACCTCTGGCCTCACCTCGTCGGGGTGGCGGTGCTGTCGCTCGCCGGCCAATTCCTGATGAGTTGGTCCTACGCCCGCGCCGAAGCGCAATATCTGATCCCGACGGAATACTCGGCCTTCATCTGGGCGATCGCGCTTGGCTGGTTCTTCTTCGGCGAGGAGGTGGCCTGGACCACGCTGGCAGGGGCATGCCTGATCGTCGCCGGCTGCCTGATCGCCGCGCGCGCAAACCCGAAACTTGCCGAGCCGATCGAAGCGGCGGTTTGAGGGATCCCGGTTAGCTGGGAGGTCAGCCCTGCGGACTCTGTGCCGTGACGGCTTTGAACCGCACGCCTCTGCCGCCGCGCTCGCTCGCCTGGCTTTCGCCGATCAACTCCACCCCGATCTCGTCGAGCGCCTGGGTGACCTTCATCAGCGAGTCGACCACGCCCCTGACGACGCCTTCGCTCGCTTCCATGCGCTGTATGGTCGGAAGCGAAACCCCGGCGCGCTCGGCGAGCGTTCTCTGGTCGATACCGGCCAAGGCTCTCGCGGCGCGCATCTGTGCGGCAGTCATCATCGGCTGGAATCCATATCTGAATATGCAATATCGATATCTAATATAAATATTACAATGTCTCAAGCATCATTCGGAGCGAATTTGGCGCCGTCACTCGCTATCCGCCATCACCTTGTGCCGCTGCAGCAGCCGCGCTGCAAGCCAGCACAACATGGCCCAGGCGAAGCCGGCGCACCAGCCGGCGAGCACGTCCGATGGCCAATGCACGCCGAGATAGACGCGGCTGGTTCCGACCAGCACCGTGACGAGCACGGCCAGCGCAAGCAGGAAGACCTTGGTCGCGCGGTCCGGCAGGAAGCGGGCCGCCAGCGAGCCAAGGGTAAGATAGGTGATCGCCGAGAGCATCGCGTGGCCGCTGGGGAAGGAGAACGAGGTCTCGTTGACGAGATGGGACACGAGATCGGGTCGCGGTCGGTCGACTTCGAACTTGAGCAGGCTGGACAGCACCTGTCCGCCGGCGACGGCCACGAACACGAACAATGCCGTCGCCGGCCGCCGGATCAGCAAAAGGTAGATGATGACCGTGCTGGTGATGAGCACCAGCACGCTGGTGCTGCCAAGCGCGGTGATGTCGCGCACCGCGCCTTCCAGCCAGGGTGGACCGATCGGGCTGTTCGGCTGCCCGGCCTGGCGGAAGGCGAGCAGGATTTCAGTGTCGAAGGCGTGCGGGGTGGTGGAGCGCGCCACCTCCATCAGTTCAACCAGGCCCCACAGCCCGCCGGCGATCACCAGCCCGGCCAGGAGCACCGGGAATTCTATTCTGTTGAGCAGCGCGTTGGCGGTCGATTTCATTCGGGGCCTTGGGTCCAGCTACAGCCGTTGCATATAGGGCCCGAGCGTGATCAGGACGACGGCCGCGATCGCCAGCATGACGCCCGTGGCCTGCAACGCATTGAGCCGTTCGCCGAAAAAGACCAAGGCCACGACGTTCACCGACACCAGCTGGATCACCGCCGACAGGCTGAACGACACCGACATGCCGAATTCGCGGATCAGCCTCAGCATAATCAGATTGCCGGCCGAATAGAGCGCCAGCGTCAGCAGGATCTTGCCAAGGCTCGGCGCCAGCCCCCACTGCTTGGCCGCCATCGCCGCCAGCAGGAAGATCACCGTTGAGACGCCAAGCTGCGCCAATCCCCAGATACCCACGTTTTTACCCCCTTGAGCGGCCTTCGCCGCGCCCGTCGCCACTCTTGTTTCCGAAGCGCGTGAAGCCGTCAAGCTGGCGGTGGAGGAGTAGGCGAAGGCCGCGGCAAGCCCCTTCTCCCCGTCACTATACGGGGAGAAGGTGCCGGCAGGCGGATGAGGGGCGGCGCCAGCATTGGCCATCAGCATTACACGCCGGGGCTGTCTTTGCTTGAAGCGATCGTCACGGCGCCTCTGTTTGCCAGGTCGGCGCCGCCCCTCATTGCCCTGCCGGGCATTTCTCCCCGTATAGTGACGGGGAGAAAGGGGCCGACATCGACGGCTTCGCCAATCGCCGAGGGGTACGTCGAAGCCATGTCACGAAAATGTGATCGGCCCGCTTTAGGGGTCGAAAGGTCAAAATCCCCAGCCACCTCAAGAAGCCAGAGGACAGCCCATGACCCAATCCCCTGAGACCCGCTTCCGCACCAGCCTGCTCGAGGAGAACGACGGTCCGCCCGTCAATCCCGCCGACAACCGCACCATGGGCGAGATCATCGCCGCGCGCTTTTCGCGCCGCGGATTCCTCAAGGGTTCGCTGGCCGTCTCGGCCATTGCCGCCACGGTCAGCCCGCTGGCGCTCGTCGCCGCCGACGAGGCGCGCGCCGCCGAGGCCTCGGCCTTCAAATTCGACGAGCTCGAGGCCGGCATCGACGACAAGCACCATGTCGCGCCGGGTTACGACGCCGACGTGCTGTTGCGCTGGGGCGATCCGCTGTTTGGCGATTCGCCGGAATTCGACCCGGTAAAACAATCGGCCAAGGCGCAGGCTAGGCAGTTCGGCTACAACAACGACTATGTTGGCTACATCCCGATCGACGGCTCGGCCGAGCATGGCCTGCTGGTCGTCAACCACGAATACACCAACCCGCATCTGATGTTCCCCGGCATCGTCAAGATCGTCGAGAAGGACGGCAAGAAGGCCGCCGAGGTGGCGCCGCTCAGCAAGGAGCAGGTCGATGTCGAGATGGCCGCCCATGGCGGCACCATCGTCGAGATCCGCAAGCAAGGCGGCAAATGGCAGGTGGTGCGCGACGGCAAGCTCAATCGCCGCATCATGTCCACCACCGAGATGGCGCTCTCCGGCCCGGTCGCCGGTCATGACCGCGTCAAGACCAATGCCGATCCCTCCGGCGCCAAGGTCATCGGCACGCTCAACAACTGCGCCGGTGGCGTCACCCCCTGGGGCACCTATGTGATGGCCGAGGAAAACATCCACGGCTATTTCTCGGGCGATCTGCCGGAAGGCCACAGGGAAGCCGCCAACTACAAGCGGCTCGGCATACCGGAAGGCGCCTATGAATGGGGCGCGCATTACGACCGCTTCAACCTCGCCAAGGAGCCGAACGAGCCCAATCGCTTCGGCTGGATCGTCGAGGTCGACGTCAACGACCCGGATTCGGTGCCGAGGAAGCGCACCGCCATGGGCCGCTTCAAGCATGAGGGCGCCGAATCGATCGTCGCCAAGGACGGCCGCGTCGTCTTCTATCTCGGCGACGACGAGCGCTTCGACTATGTCTACAAATTCGTCACCGCTGGTAAGTTCAATCCCATTGACCTCGCGGCCAACACGGACCTGCTCGACGACGGCACGCTGCATGTGGCGAAGTTCGCCGAGAACGGTTCGGTCGAGTGGATGCCGATTGTGTTCGGGGAAGGGCCGCTGACGGCGGAAAACGGTTTTGCCAGCCAGGCCGACGTTCTCATCGAGACGCGACGCGCCGCCGACCTGCTCGGCGCCACCAAGATGGACCGGCCGGAAGACATCCAGCCCAATGCCGGCAACGGCAAGGTCTATGTCATGCTGACCAACAATTCGAAGCGCAAGGCCGAGCAGGTCGACGCCGCCAACCCGCGCGCCGAAAACGCCTTCGGCCACATCATCGAGATCGTCGAGGACGGCGGCGATTTCGCCGCCACCAAGGGCAAGTGGGAAGTGCTCTTGAAATGCGGCGATCCCAAAGTGGCCGATGTCGGCGCCACCTTCTCGACCGCGACCACCGCCCATGGCTGGTTCGGCATGCCGGACAATTGCGCCGTCGATTCCGCCGGCCGTCTCTGGGTCGCCACCGACGGTCAGGGCCCGAAGGCCACCGGCCGCACCGACGGCTTGTGGGCGGTCGACACGGAGGGTGCCGCGCGGGCGACGTCGAAGCTGTTCTTCCGCGTGCCGATCGGCGCCGAAATGTGCGGCCCGCTGTTTGCGCCGGACGACCAGACCGCTTTCGTCGCCGTTCAGCATCCGGGCGACGGCGGCGAGGACTGGGAAGGCTTTGGCCGTCCCTCCTATTACGAGGACCCGTCGACCCGCTGGCCGGACTTCAAGCCGGACATGCCGGTGCGTCCGGCGGTCGTCGCCATCACCAGGCAGGGCGGCGGCAAGATCGCGGTCTGAGCGCTAAGCTTTGCGACGAGGCAACATTGCGGACGTTGGGGATTGGCCGAAAGCCTCCCCAAATGTCATCACCCCGCGCGTTGAATCACGGCCATGTTCAGGGTGGTTCTCAACCGGAAGCCGATGGACTGGTAGAGTCCGACGGCCGCGACGTTGCTGGCATAGGCGTGGAGATAAGGAACCTCTCGCCGCGCCATGATCCGGTTCGCCACGAACAGCGACAGCAGCCTGGCAAGGCCGCCGCCGCGGAAGTCCGGATGCGAGCACACGCCGCTGAGCTCGGTATAGCCGGGCTGCTTCATGCGCTCGCCGGCCATCGCCGCGAGCCTGCCGTCGATCTTCACGCCCCAGAACTCGCCGAGGCTCAAGGCCTCCAGCGTGAACGGACCGGGCCTGGTGAGCGACGCGAGAGCGAGCATCTCGGCGGCATCGTCGCGTGTCAGTCGTTGCACGCGCTCGTCGGACACGGCCTGCACCGGCTGCTCGGCAATCATCTGCACCAGGGATGCTGTCGAAACCGCGGCGATCTCCGCGGGCAGGGTGATTTCATCCGTCTGGACCAGGATGGCGCTTTCAAGCGGCGGCAGAAGCTTGCCCAAAGCCCGCAGGCTTTGCGCATCGTCCGCCGCGGTGGCGGCGAAAGGAACGATCGACGGCCGGTAGCGCCGGGCGAGGGTGTCGCCTTCCGCGAAGACGTGATGGCGCGTCGCAAGCGCGCTCCAGATGGGACGGTCGAGAACGTGTGTCATCGCGCGACGGCCTTGGGCGCGACGGCCTCGGCTTTTTCCGCACGGCGGTCGAGAGGGATCTCGGCCAACCGATCCTCGATGGCGGCGAGCTGGCCGAGAAGAGGCCCGGAGAGGTCCGCGCATACTTCCGCGACAGCATCCTCGATGCGCGGCCAGACGTCGCGCTTCGCGGTGTCCATCAGCCGTTGGCCGCTCGCCGAGAGGGAGACGATCCTGCGCCGCTGGTCGTCGTTCGATTGCGCGACCTCGACCAGGCCCAGCTCGGTAAGCAACGAGACACTGCGCGTCACGCCCGGCTGCGCGATGCCGAGCGACTGCGCCAGTTCGCCGACCGGCAGCGGCCCCAGCCTGTCGAGCGCGGCAAGCAGGGGGTATTGGCTCGACTGGATCCGCACATCCAGGCGATCGAGCACGCGCTGCGTGTCGGCCTGCAATTGTTCGCCAACGCGCTTCAGCCTGCTGCCGAGGCAGAGAAAGCCGAGGGATCGCAAGATGTCTTCCATGGCTGGTCTCGCTTCAAGTCCATAACTTGATATATAACAACATATGGAAAGTCAAGGACTCTCCGCTTCAGGCGGACGACGGTCCCCGATACAGGCTCGATACCCGGTCGCCATGCGCGGGACATTTCCCCTTCATTCCAGGCCGATAGCATCCTATATGGCGCTGGGGCGACACAATCCGTCGCGTCAAGCGACTGATTCGAGGCCCGCGGGTCGGCGGGTCTCTGTTCATCGGCACGCGGAAGCTCATGCCCTCCCTGCGTATCCATATCGACAGGTTTCTTGAAGGCGCGGCGCCCAAGGTGCCGCGCCGCGAGCTGACGCATCTCGAGCGCCTGGCGCTGGTTCGCCGGCATGGCGACTTCTCGCTCGCCTATTCCACCGCCGTGCAGCAGAAACTGTCCTATTTCAGCGACGGCGACGGCTACATCGCCTTCGGCACCAAGATGAAGCACCATTTCGCCCTCGGCGATCCGGTGGTCGATCCGGCGGACAGGCCCGGCTACATCAAGCGCTTCGTCGAGGCCGCCGGCGGCCCCTGGTTCGTGCAGATCGGCGCCGCCACGGCCAAGGTGCTGGCCGGGCTCGGCTACCGGGTCAACCGGCTTGGCGTCGACACCAGGCTGCACCTGCCGGCGCATGATTTCTCCGGCAAGCGCAACGAAACCGTGCGCTATTCCGAGCGCTGGCTGGCGAAGAAGGGCTTCAGCTTCGCCGAGGACAGGGCCAACATGCTCCTCGACGAGGTCTCGCGGCTGTCCGAGAACTGGCGCGGCGAGCGCATCGTCAAGCGCTGGGAAATGGGCTTCCTCAACCGCCCCTTCGCCGACCATCTCGGCGCCGACATGCGCCGCTTCGTCCTGCATGGCCCCGAGGGCGAGCTCGTCGCCATCCTCGATTTCGATCCGCTGTTCAGCGACGGCAAGGTCATCGGCTACACCACCGCCTTCAAGCGCAAGCATGTCGACGCCACGCCGCATGCCGAGATCGGCCTGACCAAATTCGCCGTCGACCGTTTTCGCGAGGAGGGCGTTTCGGTCGTCACGCTTGGCCTGTCGCCGCTGCTCGATGTCGAGCCGAGCGGCTTTGCCGAATCGAATTTCTGGCGCGGCGCGTTCCAGCGCGCCTACCAGTCGCCCTGGGTCAACCGCTCACGCTTCAACCTGCAGGGCCAGGCGGCCTTCAAGCGCCGCTTCCATGGGCTGGAGGAGCCGACCTACATCGCCTTCCGCAAGGGCACGCCGATGGAGATGCTGGGGCTACTGCGGCTGATCAAGGCGATCTAATTTCCTCGCCCCCGCGCGAGCGGGGGAGAGGTGGCCCGGCGAAGCCGGGACGGAGAGGGGGACGACATTCGCGAAGCCAGAACCGGTGGGGAAAGGACGCGACGTCGGCCTTGAGAGGACAGGGGTCACCGAACAGCGAGATTCCAACCGCCGGCGCAGGCCCCTCTCCGTCCCGGCTTCGCCGGGCCACTTCTCCCCACTTCGTGGGGCGAGGAACCGCCCCGTCGTCGGACCGCTCAATTCCTCAACCGATACCCCGTCCTGAAGATCCACGCCACGATCGCGATGCAGACGGCCAAAAACACCAGCGTCATGCCGAGGCTGACGCCGACCGAGACATCCGCCTTGCCGTAAAAGCTCCAGCGGAACCCGCTGATCAGGTAGACGACCGGGTTGAACAGCGTGATCGTCTGCCAGATGCCGGGCAGCATGTGGATCGAGTAGAAGCTGCCGCCGAGAAAGGTGAGCGGCGTGACGATCAGGAGCGGCACCAGCTGCAGCTGCTCGAAGGTCTTTGCCCAGATGCCGATGATGAAGCCGAACAGGCTGAAGGTCACCGCCGTCAGCACCAGGAAGGCGATCATCCAGAACGGATGCTCGATCCTCAGCGGCACGAACAGCGATGCGGTGCCTAAGATGATCAGCCCGAGCAGGATCGACTTGGTCGCGGCACCCCCGACATAGGCGAGGATGATCTCGAGATAGGACACCGGCGCCGACAAGAGCTCGTAGATCGAGCCGACGAATTTCGGGAAATAGATGGCGAAGGACGCGTTCGAGATCGACTGTGTCAACAGCGACAGCATCATCAGGCCCGGCACGATGAAGGCGCCATAGCTGATGCCGTCGATCTCGTTGATGCGCGAGCCGATGGCCGAGCCGAAGACGACGAAATAGAGCGAGGTCGAGATCACCGGCGAGATGATGCTCTGCAGCACGGTGCGGAACGCACGCCCCATCTCCACCCGGTAGATCGCCCATACTGCGCGCAGGTTCATGGCTCTTGCCTCAGCAGACTGACGAAGATCTCTTCGAGCGAGCTGTTCTTGGTGTCGAGGTCGCGGAATTGGAGGCCGGCGGCCTCGAGGTCGCGGATCAGCGAAGCGACGCCCGGCCGGTCGCTCTGGTTGTCATAGGTGTAGGTGAGCTCGCTGCCGTCCGCGGAGAGCTCCAGCGCATAGCGCGACAGGCCGTCGGGGATGGCGGCGATCGGGGCGCGCAGCTCGAGCGTCATCTGCTTGCGCCCGAGCTTGCGCATCAGCTCGGCCTTGCCTTCGACAAGGATGATCTCGCCGCGGTTGATGACGCCGACGCGGTCGGCCATCGCCTCGGCTTCCTCGATGTAGTGCGTGGTCAGGATGATGGTGACGCCGTCCTCGCGCAGCCGCCGCACCATGGCCCACATGTCCTGGCGCAATTCGACGTCGACGCCGGCCGTCGGCTCGTCGAGGAACAGCACGCGCGGCTCGTGCGACAGCGCCTTGGCGATCATCAGCCGGCGCTTCATGCCGCCGGAAAGCGTAATCGCCTTGGCGTCCTTCTTGTCCCACAGCGAGAGGTCCTTGAGCACCTTCTCGACGAAATCCTTGTCGGGAGCCTTGCCGAACAGGCCGCGGCTGTAATTGACCGTCGCCCAGACCGTCTCGAAGGCGTCGATCGTCAATTCCTGCGGCACCAGCCCGATCAGGCTGCGCGCCGCGCGATAGTTCTTGCCGATATCGTAGCCGTCCACGGTGACGGTGCCCGACGAGCGGTTGACGATGCCGCAGACGATCGAGATCAGCGTCGTCTTGCCGGCGCCGTTCGGCCCGAGCAGCGCGAAGATCTCGCCGCGCTCGATATCGAGGTTGATTTCCTTCAGCGCCTTGAAGCCGGTGGCATAGGTTTTCGTGACACCGGAAATCGAGATGATGGATGACATGCTGAAAAACGGCCGGCTGGAAAACGTGACCTCATATAGGTCGGATGTCGTTTTATGCAAACCGGCATTCGACGCTGCTCCTGACAGTTCTGAACAGCCGCCCTCGCCGGCTGGCGGTGGAACGGCGCTGAACGAAGCGTTCGCGGCGTCGGCAAGCTGTCACGCGGGATGTCTATCCATGCCGGCGCGGCGCCGCTCGCCGCTGCGACAACGCGCCTCGCGTGACGCCGCGCCGCTTTGACCGATGCGCGCTTGAAGCCTATTCTCGAAGAATAGCAGCAGCCGGAGTCGCCCATGGACCCGCTCATTCTGTCGCGTATCCAGTTCGGCGCGAATATTTCGTTTCATATCCTGTTTCCGGCGATCACCATTGCACTTGGCTGGGTGCTGCTGTTCTTCAAGCTCCGCTACAACGCCACGGGCGATTCCGCCTGGATGCGCGCTTATTTCACCTGGGTAAAGGTTTTCGCTCTGTCTTTCGCCATGGGCGTGGTTACCGGCGTCACCATGAGCTTCCAGTTCGGCACCAATTGGCCGGGCTACATGCAGAAGGTCGGCAACATCGCCGGCCCGTTGCTTGCCTATGAGATCCTCACCGCCTTCTTCCTCGAGGCCGCCTTCCTCGGCATCATGCTGTTCGGCTTCCGCCGCGTCTCCAACCGCATCCACACGCTGGCGACCGTGCTGGTGGCGGGCGGCACCACCGTCTCGGCCTTCTGGATCATCGCGCTGAACTCCTGGATGCAGACGCCGGCCGGTTTCGAGATGGTCGACGGCAAGGCGCATGTGCTCGACTGGTGGGCGGTGATCTTCAACCCGTCCATGCCCTACCGGCTGGTGCATATGCTGCTCGCCTCGGGCCTCACCGTCGCCTTCCTGATCGCCGGCCTGTCGGCGCTGCGTTACCTTGCTGGCGACCGTTCGGAATCGATGTGGAAGGCGCTGCGCACCGGCGTCTTCACGGCCGCCATCCTGATCCCGATCCAGATCTTCGCCGGCGACCAGCATGGGTTGAACACGCTGGAGCACCAGCCGCAGAAGATCGCCGCCATGGAAGCGAACTGGAACACCGGCCCCAACGTGCCGCTGGTGCTGTTCGCGCTGCCGGACGAGGCGGCGAAGGAAAACAAATTCGAACTGGCCATCCCCGACGGCGCCAGCGTCGTGCTGCGCCACAGCGTGAGCGGCGTCGTGCCCGGCCTCAACGACTATCCGGGCAACCATCCGCCGGTCTTCCCGGTCTTCTGGGGTTTCCGCATCATGGTCGGCACCGGCATATTGATGTTGATCGTCTCCTGGTCGGCGGCCTTTTTCCTCAAGCGCCGTCACAGCCTGCCGAAGCTGCTGGCGCTCATCATGGTTCCGATGACGATCTCCGGCTGGGTGGCGACGCTCGCCGGCTGGTACACCACCGAGATCGGCCGCCAGCCCTGGCTGGTCACCGGCGTCCTGAAGACGGCGGACGCCGTCGGCCCGGTCGCCGGCAGCCATGTGGCGCTGACTTTAGCCGTCTATCTTATCCTCTATGTGCTGCTCCTCATCGCTTATCTGAGTGTGCTGGTGCATCTGGCGCTGAAGGCGGCCAAGGATGGCGACGCCTCGCCGCTGCCGGGCGCCATGAACGCAGCCCTTTCACAGCAGGCCGCGGGGGAGTGAGGAATCGTCCGCGAAGCGGACGAAAAGCCAACAGTTTGGCTTTTCGAATGACGAACGCCCGGAGCCATAGCGAAGGGCCAGAAACGGTGACTGTTGGGACGAGAGATCAATGACCTTCGACTGGCCAACCGCACTCCCACTGATCTTCGCCGGCCTGATGGGCCTCGCCATCCTGATCTACGTCATCCTCGACGGCTTCGACCTCGGCATCGGCATCCTGTTCGCCGCCGGTGACGACGCCGAACAGGATACGATGATCGCAGCCATCGGCCCGTTCTGGGACGCCAACGAGACCTGGCTGGTGCTGGCGGTCGGCCTTTTGCTGGTCGCCTTCCCGATGGCGCATGGCACCATCCTCACCGCGCTCTACATTCCGGTCTTCCTGCTCCTCGTGGGCTTGATCCTGCGCGGCGTCGCCTTCGATTTCCGTGCCAAGGTGCCGGCCGGCAAGAAGCAGCGCTGGAACCGCATCTTCTTCTTGGGTTCCGCAACCGCCTCGCTGGCGCAGGGCTATATGCTGGGCGTCTATGTGCTGGGTCTCGATGTCGGCTTCGGCGGCATGGCGTTCGGCGCGCTGGTGGCGCTCTGCCTGTCGGCGGCTTACGCCGCCATGGGTTCCGCCTGGCTGATCTACAAGACCGAGGGCGGCCTGCAGAGGAAAGCCGTGCGCTGGCTGCGCACCACACTGGTGCTGACGGCGCTCGGCATGGTCGCGGTGTCGCTGGCGACGCCTTTCGCCAGCCCGCGCATCTTCGACAAATGGTTCCTGTGGCCGGAGATACTCTACCTGTCGCCGCTGCCCATTGTGTCGGCGCTGCTGTTCCTGTGGCTGTGGCGGCAGACCTTCCATCTGCCGAGGCCCGACGACCGGCATGCGCTGCGGCCGTTCCTGACCTTGGCCGCCATCTTCGCGCTCGGCTTCGCCGGGCTGGCCTGGTCGTTCTACCCCTATGTCGTGCCCGACAAGTTGACGATCTGGCAGGCCGCGTCGGCGCCGGAGAGCCTAGCCTTCATCCTGGTTGGCACCGTGGTCGTGCTGCCGATCATCATCTTCTATTCCTTCTATGCCTACCGGGTCTTCGGCGGCAAGGCGACGGATCTGACCTACGACTGAGAGCGTCTTTCTCCCCGTCTCTATACGGGGAGAAAGGAGCTACCCTCAGGCAGTCCAGAAGGCGATCTCCTGCGCCTTGGTCCTCAGCTCCGTCTTCAGCCAGGCATCGTCGTCTTCCAGATAGCTCCACGGCGTCTTGCCCTGCGCGCGCATCTCGCGGATGTAGGAGCGGTAGCGGTAGTGGCTGTAGACCGACATCGCATAGGTGGCGTAGGCGGCGGCGAGCTTTTTGTGGCCGCGCACGATCACCAGGTTCTCGTCGTTCTTCCCGCTCGCCGGTGCCGAGAAATTATGGCTGCCGGTCACTACCACGCAGTCGTCGGAATGCGGGTCGGTGACCAGGATCTTCGAATGCACGATGGCGTGGCCGATCTGCGACAGGAAGGTGCGGCGGTTGACCTCGGCGATCCATGGTCCGAGCGGCGCGTCGAGGCCTTGCGGCTGCGCCACCGAATAGCGGTCCGGCTTGAACGTCCGGTCGCTGCTCACCAGGTCGATGTCGAGGAAATTCTGGTCGGTGCCGCCCTCGTCTTGGCCGAGCGTGCTGACGACGCCGCGCACATAGATGCCCTTTTCTCTGGCGCGCTGGCCGGCCAGCGTATGCAGGCCCTGCTTGCCGGGCGTGAACATCAGGAAAAGCACCGCGTGCTTGGCCGAGGTGATGACATCGCGCAGCGCCTCCATGTCGCGCCCGTCCGAGGTGCGCGTGAACCACACCGTCGCTTTGGCCGTGCCGACCGAAAACGTCTTCGGCTTGTCGTTGTCGGCCATCAGCGCCGGCGTGAAATTGGCCGGGTCGGTCTTCGGCGGTGAGGCGTCCTTCAACAGGTCCCAATGCTTGCGGAAATGCGCCGCCACATCCTTGTCTTCGATCAGCAGGCCGTTGTTGACCTGCGTGCACAGCCCGGTCGTGCTCCAGTTGGTGCTCCCGGTCCACACCATCGTGGGCGCGCCGCCCTTCGAGACCACGACGAATTTGTTGTGGCCGAGCCCCTTCGACTTCAGCATCCGGTCGATGGTCGCAATGCCGTGGTCGTTGAGGTTCTTGCGCGCCGCCGCGTTGCCGTCGCCCTTCTTGTCCGAGCCGTTGGCGAGGATGAGGTTGAGCCGCGGCCCGAGCCCGATCAGCGCCGTCTCCAGCGTCGCGTCGCCGAGCTCGTAGAGCGCGGCATGCAGCTCGTCGCCGGCGACCTGCGTCAGCCCGACCATGCGCAAACCGAGATCGCCCTCGAGGAAGGCGCGGAACTTGGCGTCGCCATTGGTCTGCAGGCTCTTCTTGAACGCCGCCGGCGTCAGCCTGTTCTTGGCCATGTAACGCGCAACGAATTGCGACAGCACCAGCCCGCGGTTGAAGAAGCAGGAAAAGCCGCCGCCGGCATCGGTGGAAAGCGTCTTCCAGTCCGTCCAGTCGCTCGTAACCCCCTTGGTCAATGGCTTGCCGGCGCCGGCGCTCATCATCGCGGTCACCCGGTAGCGCACCACATTGCCGACATCGGCGGCATGGTCGGTCCAGTTGAAGCGCTGGAACGGCCAGACGTCGGACGGCCGGTGGTCGCCCGATTTCGGCTTGTCCTTGGTGAAGCCGACGCGGTTCTCGACCGGCTCGATCTTCTCCGTCGCGCCGGCCTTGCGGCCGCGCTCCAGGAGGAAGCCGCGGCATCCCGGGATGAATTCGCTCGGCGCCCAGGCGACGAAGGCGTCGTCGCCATTGGTGTAGACGGAAACCTCGATGCTGACAGCCATGTGTCATTCCTCCCCGATGCGACGCCGACAAGATCCGCGCCGGAAGCAGGTTTCCGGATCTGTTGAAACAGAAAGTCAGAAAGAGTGACGGCGGTGATTATGTGGCGGCAGAAGACTGACTGTCAATGTTTGCGGACTTGAAGTATAACTCTATGAACAGCTTCACATTCCGATCTATTTGCCGGCAAAAGAAAGAGGCGGCGGACCTTGCGGCCCGTCCGCTTCAAACCTGTCGCTGCGCTCCGGAACCGGCCGGCCGCCGTCAGCTCTTGCTCGACGCCAGCACCAGCACCGGCTTTTCGCTGTAGAGCTGCGGGAACAGCGCCTTGAGGTTCTCGATCTTGGGCAGGTCGTTGTAGACGATATAGGGGTAGGTCGGGTTCAGCGTCAGGAAGTCCTGATGGTAGTCCTCGGCCGGATAGAAGGTCTTGCCGGTCTCGAGCGTCGTCACGATCGGCTTCGCAAACACCTTGGCCCTGTCGAGCTGGGCAATGTAGCTCTCGGCGACTTTCTTCTGCTCGTCGTTCCCGGCAAAGATCGTCGAGCGATACTGCGTGCCCTGGTCCGGTCCCTGGTAGTTGAGCTGCGTCGGGTTGTGCGCCACCGAGAAATAGACCTGCAGGAGCTGGCCGTAGGTGACCTTCGACGGATCGTAGGTGATCTCGACCGATTCCGCATGGCCGGTGCGGCCGGTGCCGACGACCTCGTAGACGGCGTTTTCGGCGCTGCCGCCGGTATAGCCGGAAACGGCCTTGCTGACGCCCTTCACGTGCTGGAACACGCCCTGCACGCCCCAGAAGCAGCCGCCGGCGAACACGGCCGTCTCGGTGCCGCTCGCGGCCTTCTCGTCCAAAGCCGGCGGCGGGATCACCACCGCGTCCTCGGCCGAACGGGCCGGCGTCTGCCAGAACGCGGCCGCCGCCGCCGTCAGCACCAGTGCCGCAAGCGCGCCGCGGGTAAAGAATGGCGATCGCCGCGCGGGCTTTTTGTCGATGCCGTTCATGTTGGATCTCCTTGTCTTGGTTCCAGTATATACGAAGGAAGCCGCCGAGAGGTTCTCACTTTGCCGTGCGGCGGCTTATCGCCGGCGTCGGCGCTCCCCCTCTCCGTCTCGGCTTCGCCGAGCCACCTCTCCCCCGCTTCGCGGGGGCGAGGAACCCAGGCTTGCGAAGGCCGCGCCCTCGGCGGTTAGGCATTTCCTCGCCCCCATGAAATGGGGGAGAGGTGGCTCGGCGCGCAGCGCCGAGACGGAGCGGGGGAGCGCCCTTCGCGATTGTTCGGCCTTCGCCGAGGAGAGGCCGGGACCTTACTGGGCCGGGGCCATCGCGTCCGCCGGTTTCATGGCATCCGTCACCGGCTTCATGGCGTCGGCAGGCTTCATCGCGTCGGTGGCGGGCTTCATCGCTTGTGTCGCCATCGCATCGGGCTTCATCGTATCGGCCGGTTTCATCGCGTCCGTCGCCGGCTTCATTGCATCCGTCGCCATCGCGTTGGCGGGCTTCATGGCATTGGTCGCATCGTCGGCGCGGGCGCTGGCGGCGAAGGCCGTGGTCGCGAGCGCAAGCGTGAGCGCCGTCAGGAATTTGGTCATGGCTAGTCTCCTTGGGTTGTGGCGCGCGAATGCGGGCCGGGTGTTGCGATGCCGCTTCCTGCGGCCCCGCGCGAAAAACGATGATCAGTCCGCGGCGGCGGCCAGGATCGGCCCGCCGCCGGGGCTCTGCACCAGCACCGCGGTGCTGAGGCCGTTGGCGGCGGCCGGCAGCGGCAGGGTCGTGGCCTGGCCGCTCCAGCCGCCAAGCCGCTGCAGCGAATGCACGACATTGCCGTGCGGCAGCGTGCGCCCGGTGTTTTCGCCGCGCGCCACCGGCACCTCGACGACGCCCTTGGCGTAGCGCACCAGCCAGATGTCGGCCTTGCCGCCGGGCGCCTTGCCCGAGCCGATGCTGACCTTGCCCTGCCCGAGCGAAAGCGCCGGGCCTTGAGCAGACGGGCTCGTCGAGATCAGCCGTTCGATCTCGCCGGTCCTGGCGCCGACCGCGTCGGCGCTGCCGTTCACCACCACCTGCGGCGTGAACGGCCCGTCATGACCGAGTGAGGGCTCGTAATTGACCTGGCGCTGGGTGAACTCCTGCCGGCCGAAAATGTCCTTCCAGCCGAGATAGTCCCAATAGGTGACGTTGAAGGACAGCGCCAGCACGCCCGGCCGGTCCTTGACCTTGATCAGGTTGGCATTGGCCGGCGGGCAGGACGAGCAGCCCTGGCTGGTGAACAGCTCCACGACGGTCAGCTGCGCGGATGCGGCACTCGCGCCAGTGGCAAGCGCGATCAGCGCCGCGCCGGCGAGCAGCGCTTTGCCGAGCATTGTCTTGGGTCCGGTCATGAGAAGCAGTCTCCGTTGCGGCGATGCTTCCATTTCGCCGCGGCCGAAGGCTTCGTTACAGCTTCACCGGTTTGTGATTGGGGCGGTGCCGCTTCTTCCTTCTCCCCTTGTGGGAGAAGGTGGATCGGCGCGGAGCGCCGAGACGGATGAGGGGTGTTCCAGCTTGGCGACGCCGCCTATCCAGCTCACCGCCACGGCTGCAGGCTGGTATCCCTCACATACGCAATGATCGTATCGCAGACGCTGTCCAGATCCTTCAGGACATCGTCGTTCCAAAAGCGCAAGACGCGAAAGCCTCTCGCCTTTAATTCAGCTCCGCGCGCTAGGTCGGACTCCGAATCCGCGTGCTGGCTCCCATCGATCTCGATGATCAGGCGTGCTTCGGGGCAAACGAAATCGGCGACGTATTTCCCAATTGGCGCCTGGCGTCGAAACTTTATTCGATCGAGCCTGCGGTCGCGCAATTCCTGCCAAAGCTTGTTCTCCGCCTCCGTCATTTCGCGCCGAAGCGAACGGGCAAAGCTGCGTTTGGTCTGTGTGACAGGTCGATGCGGCATGGTACCAGATTAACCAGCCACTGCGCTCCGTCCAACACCCCTCATCCGTCTCGGCGCTTCGCGCCGATCCACCTTCTCCCACAAGGGGAGAAGGAGAGGTGCCCTACTGCGTCAGCACCGTTTCCGACTGCCTCTGGTTGAAGTCGCACTTGCCGGTGGTGGTGTAGAAGAAGTCGGCATTGCTGACATCGGCCGGCACCGGATTGCCGCCGTCCTCCCAGGCCTGGTAGCCGGCCTGGCCGCAGGGCACGGCGCTGAAGATATCGACGACCTGCCCGGTGGGGACCTCGGGCATGTTGGTGGCGCTGGTGCCGATATAGAGCCGGTTCGAGGTGGTGGCATCGTTCGACCGCAGCGTCGTCGGATTGCCCGAAGGTACCTTCATCTCCAGATAAAGCTTGTCCATCTGGCTGACATCGATCACCGCGCCGGAGCCGTTGGCGGGGTAGAAGGTGTCGGCGCAGGTCGTCGCGTACTTCTTTCCCCTGCTGTCGGTCTGGGTGATCGTGCCGGCGGCCAGGTTGTTGAAATTGCCGACCGTGTTGGTCGTGCAAACCTGCTGCTGGACCACCGTGCTGGTGGAGCCGTTGATGGTGCTCACCGTGGTCGTGCCGTAGCCCTTCGGGTCGCCATAGCCATTGTAGGTGTACGTGATCGTCATCAGCGGCTTGGGGGTGGTTTCGCCGAACTTGGTGCCGTAGAGCGTCATGGTCTTGTTCCAATAGCCGGACACTTTCGTCACCTTGAAGGTGGACTGCACCAGCGCCGGCGTCTTGCGCACCGAGGAGCCGACGCCGACATCCACCGTGTTGATCCGGGCGATCTGCATGAAATTGGTCGGCATCGGATAGGCCGCCGTGGCGCTGAAGGTCGCCGTGCCGTCGGCGGCGATATCGACACCGGTGAGCGTCGCCGTGCCAAGCCCGCTGTTCGCCGCATAGGCCTGCTGCAGCGCCGTCTGGCGGTCGCCCTTCGACGTCGTGGTCGGCAGCGTCGTGATCGAGATGATCGCTGCGTCCAGCGCGTTCTGCATGTTGCTCCTGGTCGTCACCGCCGAGGTGTAGTCGACGGAAAAGCCGACGGCCAGCAGCAATGGGATCGTGATCATCATCATGATCGGCATCATCGAGCCGCTTTCCGAGCGAACGAAATTTCTTGGCGACGAGAACATTCCCCAACCCCCGAACAACACCGGTGGCGCAGCCACCCAAGGCGGAGCTATGCCCTAAATGGGTGCATAATTGTTTAAGCGGTTTTGAATGTACGGCGCGGCGCGGCCCTCCCCTTCTCCCCTTGTGGGAGAAGGTGTCGCCGAAGGCGACGGATGAGGGGTGCTCCAGGGAATGCCGACGTCTCATTCCGCTGGGACACCCCTCATCCGTCTCGGCGCCAACGCGCCGATCCACCTTCTCCTACAAGGGGAGAAGGAAAGGTGCCCGGCTTGCCCGCTACCCCCGCCCCTGCTAAAGCGCGCCGCATGACGACGCCCCTCGACCACATCCGCAATTTCTCCATCGTCGCCCATATCGACCATGGCAAATCCACGCTTGCCGACCGGCTGATCCAGCTCACCGGCGCGCTGGAGGAGCGCGACATGAAGGAGCAGGTGCTGGACTCGATGGATATCGAGCGCGAGCGCGGCATCACCATCAAGGCCCAGACGGTGAGGCTGAACTACCGAGCCAGGAACGGCGAGGACTATGTCCTGAACCTCATCGACACCCCCGGCCATGTCGACTTCGCCTACGAGGTGTCGCGCTCTTTAGCCGCCTGCGAGGGCTCGCTGCTGGTGGTGGACGCCTCCCAAGGCGTCGAGGCGCAGACGCTCGCCAATGTCTACCAGGCCATCGACAACAACCACGAGATCGTCGTGGTGCTGAACAAGGTCGACCTGCCGGCGGCCGAGCCCGAGCGCATCCGCGAGCAGGTGGAGGAGGTGATCGGCCTCGACGCCTCCAACGCGGTGCTGATCTCGGCCAAGACCGGCCTCGGCGTGCCGGACGTGCTGGAGGCGATCGTCCACCAGCTCCCGCCGCCGCGCGAGGGCGACATCGCAGCACCCTTGAAGGCGATGCTGGTCGACAGCTGGTACGACGCCTATCTCGGCGTCATCGTTCTGGTGCGCATCATCGACGGCGTGATGAAGAAGGGCCAGACCATCCGCATGATGGGCACCGGCGCGAAATATCTCGTCGAGCGCACCGGCGTGTTCAAGCCGGCCCGCGTCAATGTCGACGAGCTTGGCCCCGGCGAGTTCGGCTTCTTCACCGGCTCGATCAAGGAAGTGGCCGACACCCGCGTCGGCGACACCATCACCGAGGACCGCCGCCCGACGCAAAAGGCGCTGCCCGGCTTCAAGCCGGCGCAGCCGGTGGTGTTCTGCGGCCTGTTCCCGGTCGACGCCGCCGATTTCGAGGACCTGCGCGCCGCCGTCGGCAAGCTGCGCCTCAACGACGCGTCCTTCTCCTTCGAAATGGAGACCTCCGCCGCGCTCGGCTTCGGCTTCCGTTGCGGCTTCCTCGGCCTGCTGCATCTGGAGATCATCCAGGAGCGGCTGGAGCGCGAGTTCAACCTCGACCTCATCGCCACCGCGCCTTCCGTCGTCTACCGCATGAACCTCATCGACGGCACGACCAAGGAACTGCACAACCCGGCCGACATGCCCGACGTGGTCAAGATCGCCTCGATCGAGGAGCCGTGGATCCGCGCCACCATCCTCACGCCGGACGACTATCTCGGCGGCATCCTGAAACTCTGCCAGGACAGGCGCGGCATCCAGGCCGACCTCTCCTATGTGGGAAAACGCGCCATGCTGACCTACGACCTGCCGCTCAACGAGGTCGTCTTCGATTTCTACGATCGCCTGAAGTCGATCTCCAAGGGCTACGCCTCCTTCGACTATCACCTGACGAACTACCGCGAGGGCGACCTGGTGAAGATGTCGATCCTGGTCAATGACGAGCCGGTCGACGCTTTGTCCATGCTGGTGCACCGCTCGGCCGCCGAAAAGCGCGGCCGCGCCATGTGCGAGAAGCTGAAGGAGCTGATCCCGCAGCACCTGTTCAAGATCCCGATCCAGGCGGCGATAGGCGGCCGCATCATCGCCCGCGAGACCGTCTCGGCGCTCAGGAAGGACGTCACCGCCAAATGCTACGGCGGCGACGTCACCCGCAAGCGCAAGCTGCTCGACAAGCAGAAAGAGGGCAAGAAGCGGATGCGCCAGTTCGGCAAGGTCGATATCCCGCAGGAGGCGTTTATTCAGGCGCTGAAGATGGGTGATTGAGAAGTATGGATGTTCCTGATATGTTCTCAATGAAATGAGTTACGACGCCCGGGAAATTTCCAACCTGTTCCTTGATATGGCCGATGCCAAAGGCCATCGACTGACCTCTATGGCGCTACTGAAAATTCTCTATTTTGCGCACGCGTGGCATCTCGCGAAATATAAAGAGCCGTTAATAGGTCAGAAATTTGAGGCTTGGAAGCACGGCCCGGTAAATAGAGTTGTCTATGATCAAGTGAAGCGCTTTGGTGCCGGACCAATCACGGAGCGCTTGCAGAAGTTAGATGTTTCAACTGGTGCGTTTGTTGACGCCCAAGCCGCAATTGGGGGAGAACGTCTCGTATTTCTGCAAAACGTATTTGCCTACTATTCGGAGTTCCATCCGTACAAGCTCTCGGATTTGACACACGAAAAGGGCACGCCTTGGGATATCATCTGGAACACCGCTGAAAAAAACGCTGTTCCGGGGATGTTGATCCCTGACGAGCTCATCCTCGAATGGTTTGAAAAAACCGGAGGAAGGCTCTATCGTTCGGGTGAACAAGGAGCGAACACGTGATTCCTCTTACCAATCCCCCGCTTGTCGAAATCCTGCGAGCCGACACTACGAACGTACAGACCGCAATGCGGTCGCTGCTAGAGTTTTACAACCCGGTAGATGGCGGCAAATTCAACTATTTGCGCGCTGTGAAGGCCGTGCGGAAAGCATACAAAGGGCTTCATCAGATAGATCAACTTTTAGCGGCGCCGCTCTCCGTCCAAGAGCGTGTCGGTTACAAGGCCAATCAGGATGTTATCGCTCTTGCAAGCCCCTTGGCGTTCGGCCGTAAGACTCAAGTTTTCGATCTAAACGGTCGCCGCTTTCCTTTCGCTCGGGATCGGTTCGCGACGTATAGAATACCGTTCTTTTTCACTGAGGGCGGCGTCGTTAAACTCTATTTTCTTCAGTACAGAAAGTCCTTTGTGCTTTCGGAAGATGTTTACTGTGGCATGCTTACGGTGCACAGGAAGTTCCTCCTAGAGCAAGAGTTCTATGGCGAAACCTGCGACGTCGAATACGTCGACTGCTCGTCGGGCGAAGAGGGTGGCTCGCGAAATCGTAAGACGTATTCTTCAGCGAGTTTGGACATGTGGTCAGAGGAACGCCTTAGAGATCAACTCGGTATGGTGGCGTCCGCGATGGATGAGATCGAAAAGCGCGATCTGAAAGTGAAACGGATTAGACCACTTCGAGACGCGGAACTGCCACTGTTTGATTGAGAGGTAAGGCCTCTCCCAGTTGCTAGTGGCCAGGCTTGTGGAATGAGTTGTCTCGCAGCGCGAGACGCGTGACGGCTTTCATAACAAATTCATTGGCAAATCCGGCGGGCATCGCGCATGCTTGCCAGAGTGATTTGCGTTTGCCAGTTGGGCGATAAGCGCAGGAGGTATCTATGACTGAAGCACTGAAAAAACTGATTGAAGCCACCAAAACGCTTGATCAGTCAAAGATCGACAAGGAACAGCAACGCCGAAGCTTTGCTTATGGGAACACCAAGTTCGAAAACGAGAGGATAACTCGTGAGATGATCGATAAGCAGGCTGAGCTTTTGAGCAAGAATGTCAAAAGGTAGTTAGCGTCCAAAGGCTATTTGTAGTGACCGATTCCGCTCAACGCCATAGCAGGGCATTTGAAGCTGATCTGATATCAGATCCGGAGCTTAAGGCAGAGGCAGAGGCCAGGAACGGCCTGAAGCAGTATGACTATGGTATTCAGACCGTTCATCAGGCGTTGGAGCGCGGCAACTTCAAGCTTAGGCCGTCCTTGATACTTGCTCTACAGCGAGAGGCCTTAGCGGGAATCAGCGCGTACGCGGGTAATTTTCGGCCCGCAGGCGTGGAGATAGTCGGAAGTAAGCACAAGCCGGCCGAAGCACATCTCGTTCCAGAATTGATTGAAGATCTCTGTGACTACGTCAACGACAATTGGGAGAAAGCAACAGCTATCCATCTGGCTGCCTATATAATGTGGCGGCTTAATTGGGTACACCCTTTTGCGGATGGAAACGGCCGGACGTCGCGCATATTGTCTTACGTAGTATTATGTATCAAAGCGGAGAGCGTGTTCCCAGGAACGCCAACTATCCCAGAACAGATCGTAGAGAATAGAAATCCATACTTCGACGCTTTGGACGCAGCGGATGCTGCCTCTAAGGAAGGACGTATTGATCTTTCTCGTATGGAGGAATTGCTGTCCGGGATGCTGGCGCGTCAACTAACAAACGCGTATGAGAAAGCCGGCGGGCGAGCCTAAAGCTGCTGGGTTCGCAAATCCCCTCTCGGCTGTCCCGCAGCGTCCGCCTTCGGGCGGTCTCTTACCACAGTTGACATCTATCCTGTTTGGCCTTTTGGGCCGTCCCACCTCGTTGTATCCTCTCCCCGGCTTGGGAGACATCACATGCGCTCCACTTCGGACACCGTCGCCGCGATCGGCCTCGCCGTGGGCGGCGCGCTGGGCATGGCGGGCACTTTCGTTGTGAGCGATGCGCTGCGCGAAACGCTCTGGACCATCGACGGCGTGGGCGTCGTCGTCGCGGCCGCGCTGCTGACGATGAAATACCAGCGGCTGGGCAATGATCTTGTCGCGGCCGGCTTCCTCACCTTCCTGGCCGGCGAAAGCCTGCTTCTGGCCGGCAATGCGGCGGGCCTGCAGGCGAGCGTGCCTTCCTATGTCGGCGGCATTGCGCTCTGGGCGGCGGGGCTCGCCATGGTCAGCGCGAAAAACACCTTCGCGCTCTGGATGCGGCTCACCGCTTTCGTGTCGGCCCTGCTCTTCGTCGTCTCGGCGGCGATGATCCTGTGGGGCGCGCCGTTGCTGCCCACCTCCTCGCCGCTGCCCGCCGCCGGCTATCCGTTCGTGGTCCTCACCTTCATCGGCTGGATCTGGACGCTCATGAAATCGGAACGGTGAGCGGGGCAAAAATGGCCGCGCCGCTCGAAATCCGCAACAGCGCCACGGGAAAGATCGTCCCGGCGCTCGGGTCGTTCCTGATGGCGGCGATCTTCGGCTTCTATCTGGTCAAGGGGCTGTCCATGGGGGCGCCGGGCGGGGGCGTGTTCATGGTGGCGCTGCTGACGCTCGGCTTTGCCGGGCTTGGGCTTTTCATCGCGCGCGGCGCCTTCGACACGCGTGTCCAGGTCGTGCTCGACGAAAACGGCTTCCGCGACCGCCGCGCCGGCGACGTGCTGGTGCCGTGGCAGAAGGTGGAGAGCGTGCGCCTCGCCGCCGGCCGGGGCGCTGCGATGCTCAATTTCGATCTCACCGAGGTGCCGCCCGACGAGATCAGATACGCGCCCGCCAACCTGTTCGGCCTGCTGCCCTTCGGCAGGACCACCGTGCACATGGAGGTCTCCTCGCTCGACATGAGCGGCGAGGACATGGTGGAGGCGGTGCGCAAATTCGCGCCGCATGTGGAGGTGAGGCGCTGACCCTTCCTTCCCCCCTTGTGGGGGAAGGTGGATCGGCGCGCAGCGCCGAGACGGATGAGGGGTGTTGGAAGAAACGAGGCGCTGGCGATTTCCACCAGCGCAATTGGTAATGGACGTCGTCGCCAAGCTGGAGCACCCCTCATCCGTCCGAGCTTCGCTCGGCCACCTTCTCCCACAAGGGGAGAAGGGGGAGGTCGCGCCTTTCCCCCGCCCGTGCTCTACTCCTCTCGGGGACCCCACCATGATTCGCATCTCGCTCGCCGCTCTGCTCCTCTCCACGCCGGCCCTCGCCGCCGACATGTCGGTCTTCGTCAGGAACCAGCGGCAGCAGGACGTGGCGGTGGAATTGTTCAGCCGCGACAGCGGCAAGGTCTGGCCGGGCAACGACAAGGTCTTCCTCATCCGCCCGCAGGCGCGGAAATCCGTGCCGATCTCCTGCGACAATGGCGAGCACATCTGCTGGGGCGCCTGGGTCGTCGGCAACGATCAGATATCAGCCGGCGTCGGCCCCGACAACGACCAGCCCTGCGACACCTGCTGCTTCATCTGCGTGGAGCATTCGACGGAAACGGTGGATCTGGCGGAGTAAGCGGCGGCTATCTCCCCCCTCGAGGGGGAGATGTCGCCGAAGGCGACAGAGGGGGTCGCTGCGCGTCGAGCGCCGACGCCGTCCGCGACAAGAAATGACGTTGGCGCTTCACGCGCGAGGACCCCCTCTGGCCGCTTCGCGGCCATCTCCCCCTCGAGGGGGGAGATTAGCGCCGCGCTACTCCGCCTTCGCCAATCTCGAACGTCACGGGGAGAATCAATCCTTCCTCGTTCCAGCCTCGCATGCCATCATTCGCCATCGGCCGTGGGGGCCGATTCGACCTCGGGGGTTTTCATGTCTTTCGCCATTGCGCGCCGCGTTGCCGCCGCGCTCTCGCTTGCCGTCATCGTCTCGTCCGCCGCGCAGGCCGGCGACGTCACCTTCCAGATCAGGAACAGCCATCCCAACGCCATGCGCGTCGAACTCTACAGCCAGGACCGCGACTATGTCTGGCCGGGCAATGGCAAGGATTTCTATCTCGACGACGGCGAGACCAAGGAGCTGCCGATCTCCTGCGAGGACGGCGAGAAGATCTGCTACGGCGCCTGGGTCGACGGCGACGAGGAGACCTATTGGGGCGTCGGTCCGGGCAACAAGGAAAGCTGCGACGACTGCTGCTACACCTGCAGCGGCGGCCAGACGGAGGAGATCAATCTGGAGGAGTAGGGCGCCAAATCTCCCCCCTTGAGGGGGAGATGTCGCCGAAGGTGACAGAGGGGGTCGCCGCGCATCGAGCGCCGACGCGCCCTGCGCGACGAAAACGACGCTGGCGATCTACGTGAGACGACCCCCTCTGGCCGCTTTGCGGCCATCTCCCCCTCGAGGGGGGAGATAAGGCCGTGCATCCGGCCAGCTTGACGCCCTTCGCGCCCCCGCCCTAGCCTCGTCTCCACCCACCAACAGGAGACCCCCAAATGGCAGGCATGGTCGAAGGCGAGAAGATCGACGTTTCCTTCAGCGGCAAGCGCTGCATCCATTCGCGCAACTGCGTGCTCGGCAACCCGCATGTCTTCGTGCCAAACGCCAAGGGCGAGTGGATCCATCCCGATGCGGCGAGCGTCGAGAAGGTGGTGGCGCTGGCCGAGAACTGCCCGTCGGGCGCCATCACCTATGCCAGGAAGGATGGCGGGCCGCAGGAGAAGCCGCCGGTGGTCAACACCGTGCGCGTCAGGGAAAACGGCCCCCTGGCGGTGCATGCGCAAATCGTACTGAATGGCGAGACTTTCCATCGCGCCACGCTGTGCCGCTGCGGCCAGTCGCAGAACAAGCCGTTCTGCGACAACAGCCACATCAAGGCCGGCTTCACCGCCACCGGCGAGCCGCCGCTGAAGGAGGCGCAGGTGCTCGAGGCGCGGGACGGCCCGCTGAACGTCACGCCGACCGCGAACGGGCCGCTCAAGCTCGAAGGCAATGCCGAGATCGTCACCGGCACCGGCCACACCGTCGCCCGCACGACGAAGGTCTTCCTCTGCCGCTGCGGCCACTCGGCCAACAAGCCGTTCTGCGACGGATCGCATAAAAGAGTGGGGTTCGTGGCATGAAAACCCGTGCGCCGGCGTTAGTTTAGGATGAGGTTTCGCGCTTCAGGAGGAAATCCATCATGCGAACCATGCTCGTTCTTGCTCTGCTCGCCTTCGCCATGCCCGCCTATGCCGCCAATCACGCGGTCCAGATCAAGGGCATGAAATTCCACCCGGCCAAGATCAGTGCCGCCGTCGGCGACACCGTCATCTTCACCAATGCCGACGCCATGACGCACACCGCCACGGCCGAGGACGGCTCCTTCGACACCGGCCAGCTCGCCAAGGGCAAGAGCGCCAAGGTCAAGATCGCCAAAGCCGGCGCGCATGCGTTCCACTGTGCGATCCACAGCTCGATGAAGGGCACCGTCACGGCGAAGTAGCTGAGTAATCTCCCCCCTTGAGGGGGAGATGGCCGCAAAGCGGCCAGAGGGGGTCGTCTCACATAAATCGCCGACGTCATTGCTCGTCGTGGCGGAAGGCGTCGGCGCTCGACGCGCAGCGACCCCCTCTGTCGCCTTCGGCGACATCTCCCCCTCAAGGGGGGAGATTACCTGGCCCATCTCTCCCGCCTTTATCCGCAACCCCGTATCGGCTAAGGGGCAGGCACCAAATCTCGTTTCCCCGGACTGCCGCC
This sequence comes from Mesorhizobium sp. M1E.F.Ca.ET.045.02.1.1, assembly GCF_003952485.1. NCBI lineage: Bacteria > Pseudomonadati > Pseudomonadota > Alphaproteobacteria > Hyphomicrobiales > Phyllobacteriaceae > Mesorhizobium > Mesorhizobium sp. M1E.F.Ca.ET.045.02.1.1. The sequence goes on along the minus strand of NZ_CP034447.1, from coordinate 1,843,120 downwards.
CCGCCCATGATCGCCAAGCAATCCCCTCTCTTCCTCGGCATCGACACCGGCGGCACCTACACCGATGCTGTGCTGTGGTCGGAAGAGGGCGGGCCCCTGGATAACCCAAACAAGGGCAAGGTGCTGGCCAAGGCCAAGGCGCTCACCACCAGGCACGATCTCGCCGTCGGCATTTCCGGCGCGGTCGACGCGGTGCTGGAGAAGGCCGGCACCGACCCGGCGGCCATCAAGCTTGTCTCGATGTCGACGACTTTGGCCACCAACGCGCTGGTCGAGGGCCAGGGCGGCCGCGTGGCGCTCATCATGATCGGCTTTTCCGAGGCAGACCTTGCCCGCGACGGGCTGAAGACGGCTTTAGGCACCGATCCGGTCGTGTTCTGTCCCGGCGGCCATGACGTGCACGGCAATGCGGCAAAACTCGACCTTTCCGACCTCGAGGCGGCGCTGCCGGAGCTTGGGCGTTCGGTGTCGGGTTTCGCCGTCTGCGCCTATTTCGCCACCCGCAATCCGGCGCATGAGCTGGCGGCGCGCGACCTGATCCGCGAGAAGACCGGCCTGCCGGTCACCGCCAGCCATGAATTGTCGGCCAAGCTCGGCGGGCCGCGCCGCGCGCTGACCACGCTGCTCAACGCCCGCCTGATCTCGATGATCGACCGGCTGGTGGCGGCGACCGAAGGCTTTCTTGCCAAACGCGGCATCGCAGCACCCCTGATGGTGGTGCGCGGCGACGGCGCGCTGGTCTCCGCGGCCTTCGCCCGCCAGCGGCCGATTGAAACCATTCTCTCAGGCCCCGCCGCCAGCCTTGTCGGCGCCCGCCACATGACTGGGCTCGACGACGCCATGGTGTCGGACATCGGCGGCACCACGACGGATGTCGCGGTGCTCGACGGCGGCCGGCCTCGCCTCGATCCCGAAGGCGCCACCGTCGGCGGCTTCCGCACAATGGTGGAGGCGGTGGCCATGCGCACCTTCGGCCTTGGCGGCGACTCGGAAGTGGCGCTGGAAGACGGCGCGCTCACCCCGAAAATCCTGCTCGGGCCGCGTCGCCTGGTGCCGCTGGCGCTGGCGGGAATGGTGCATGGCGAGGCGGTCACCGCCGAGCTGGAACGGCAGTTGCGCGCGCCGAATCCCGGCCGCATGGACGGGCGCTTTGCCGTGCGCACCGGTGTGCCGGATCGGCTCTCCGCCGGCCTCACCGCGCCGGAAGCAAAACTCTACGAGGCGATCGGCGCCACCCCGCTCGCGCTCGACAGACTGCTTACCTCCAACGCCCAGAACGCCACGCTCAACCGGCTGGTGGCGCGGGGCCTCGTACATATTTGCGGCTTCACGCCGTCCGACGCCGCCCATGTGCTGGGCAGGCAGGCCAATTGGGATCCCGCCGCCGCCCGCCTCGGCGCCGAGCTCTTCGCCCGCCGCCGCGACGGCCGCGGGCAGGCGATTGCGGCGACGCCGGAAGCGCTCGCCGAGCGCGTGCTCACCACGCTGACGCGCTGGTCGGCCGAATACATCCTCGAAACCGCCTTCGCCGAGGACGGTTTGGACGGTGCCGCGACGGTCGCCCATGCGCTGGTGCAGCGCGCCGTCGACGCGCATCCCGGCATCGCCCGCTTCACTGTCGCGCTCGACCGCCCGGTCATCGGCCTCGGCGCCTCGGCGCCGCTGCATTATGCCGGGCTGCCGCCGCTGATCGGCAATGGCTGCATCGTGCCGGAGGACACCGACGTCGCGAATGCGCTTGGCGCCGTGGTCGGCCAGGTCCGCGTCTTGGCCGAAGCCCGCGTCAGCCAGCCCAGGGAAGGTCTCTTCCGCCTCGCGTCGGGGCAAACGGTGCGCGATTTCACCGACGAGGCGAAGGCGATCGCCGCGGCGGAAACCGATGTGCGGGCGCTCGCCGCCCAGCGCGCCAAGGATGCCGGCACCGACAGCGCCGAGATCGACGTCGCCACCGAGTTCAAGGTCTCGACCATCGAAGGCCAGCGCATGTTCATCGAAGCGCATGTCGTGGCGGTGGCGTCGGGACGGCCGCGGATCGCGGCGTAGGCGCCCGTCCTTCTCCCCTTGTGGGAGAAGGTGTCGCCGAAGGCGACGGATGAGGGGTGCTCTAGGGAAAGCTGACGTCTCACTCCGCTGGAACACCCCTCATCCGTCTCGGCGCTTGCGCGCCGATCCACCTTCTCCCACAAGGGGAGAAGGGAAGGCCGCGCCGCCCTACTTAACCCTAAGCCGAATTGACCCCTGACCCCCAACATGCCAAAGGCCCGGCAAAGCCTATCATCTGGAGACGTGCTGATGACCGACCGCATCGAGATCGCCGGGTTGCAAATCGCCCGGGAGCTCCATGACTTCGTGGCCGAGGAGGCAGCAGTCGGCACCGGCATCGATCCGGAAGCCTTCTGGGAGGGCTTTTCAGCCATCGTCCATGATCTGGCGCCGAAGAACCGCGCGCTGCTCGCCAAACGCGACGCCATGCAGGAAAAGCTCGACGGCTGGTATCGCGAAAACGGCGCGCCGGTCGACATGGAAGCCTACAGGGGGTTCCTCAAGGAGATCGGCTATCTGGTGCCGGAAGGTCCGATCTTCAGTGTCTCGACCGACAATGTCGACCCCGAGATCGCCGTCGTCGCCGGGCCGCAGCTCGTCGTGCCGGTGATGAACGCACGCTATGCGCTCAATGCCGCCAATGCGCGCTGGGGCTCGCTCTATGACGCGCTCTACGGCACGGATGCCATCCCCGAGACGGGCGGCGCCGAGAAGGGCAAGGGGTTTAATCCCACGCGCGGCGCCAGGGTCATCGCCTGGGCCAGGGATTTCCTCGACCAGTCCGTGCCGCTGACCACGGGCAAATGGGCCGGCGTCAACGGGCTCTCGGTGGCGAACGGCGCACTGAGGGTCGGCGAAGGCGCCGGCGCCACCACGCTTGCCGACCCGAAGCAGTTCGCCGGCTATCGCGGCGATGCCGAGAATCCCGAGGCCGTGCTTCTGGTCAAGAACGGCCTGCATATCGAGATTGCAATCGACCGCGCCAACCAGATCGGCAAGACCGATCCGGCCGGCATTGCCGATCTCATCCTGGAATCGGCCTTGACCACCATCCAGGACTGCGAGGATTCGGTCGCCGCCGTGGATGCCGAGGACAAGGTCGTCGTCTACCGCAACTGGCTCGGCCTGATGAAGGGCGACCTGGCGGAAGAGATCACCAAGGGCGGCAAGACTTTTGTCCGCAAGCTCAATCCGGACCGCCGCTACACGTCGCCGAATGGCGGCCAGTTGCTGCTGCCCGGACGCTCGCTGATGCTGGTGCGCAATGTCGGCCACCTGATGACCAATCAGGCGATCCTCGACCGCGCGGGCCAAGAGGTGCCGGAAGGCATCATGGATGCCGCGCTCACCGCGCTGATCGCGCTGCATGACGTTGGGCCGAACGGGCGGTGCGCCAATTCCCGCGCGGGCTCGATGTATGTGGTGAAGCCGAAGATGCACGGGCCCGACGAGGTCGCCTTCGCCGTCGAGATTTTCGACCGCGTCGAGGCGCTGCTCGGCATGGCGAAGAACACCATCAAGATGGGCATCATGGACGAGGAGCGGCGCACCACCGTCAACCTCAAGGAAGCGATCCGCGCGGCACGGGAACGCGTGGTGTTCATCAACACCGGCTTCCTCGACCGCACCGGCGACGAGATCCACACCTCGATGGAAGCCGGCCCGATGATCCGCAAGGGCGACATGAAGCAGGCCGCCTGGATTTCCGCCTACGAGGCCTGGAATGTCGACACCGGTCTCGAATGCGGGCTTTCCGGCCACGCCCAGATCGGCAAGGGCATGTGGGCGATGCCCGATTTGATGGCGGCGATGCTGGAGCAGAAGATCGCGCATCCCAAGGCCGGCGCCAATACCGCCTGGGTGCCGTCGCCGACGGCGGCGACCCTGCACGCCACGCACTACCACAAGGTCGACGTGCACGCCGTGCAGGCGACCTTGAAGAGCCGGCCGAAGGCCAGGCTCGACGATATTTTGTCGGTGCCGGTGGCGGTGCGGCCGAACTGGACGCCGGACGAGATCCAGCGTGAGCTCGACAACAACGCGCAAGGCATCCTCGGCTATGTCGTGCGCTGGATCGACCAGGGCGTCGGCTGCTCGAAAGTGCCCGATATCAACGATGTCGGCCTGATGGAGGACCGCGCCACGCTGCGAATTTCCTCGCAGCACATCGCCAACTGGCTGCGCCACAAGGTGTGCTCGGAAATCCAGGTGCGGGATTCGCTGCAGCGCATGGCGGCGATCGTCGACCGCCAGAATGTCGGCGACCCGCTCTACCGGCCGATGGCGCCGGACTTCGATAACTCAATCGCCTTCCAGGCCGCCTGCGACCTGGTCTTCAAGGGCACAGTCCAACCCAACGGCTATACGGAGCCGGTGCTGCATGCGCGCCGGCTGGAGCTGAAGGCGCGGGAGCAAGCCTGAGGCCGGTAGCGCCGGCGCCCCTCCTCTTGAGGGGCAGGGCTATCGCATATGGATAGCGACGGTTTGCGCCCTACGAATACCCCCACCCCTAACCCCTCCCCACAGGGGGAGGGGGTCTCTCTTCGCAAGAATCTCATATGCAATAGCCCTGCCTTGAGGGGGGTGGTCCGAAGGGCCGGGTTAAGTGCGCGCCGACTCCCATTTCGACGCCACGAAGCGATGTCACCGCTACCGCACTCCGTCCGGTTCAGCTCAAAAAGGCGGCGACGGGCAGGGCAATCGCATATGGCAGCGCTGGCTCCCCTCTCCGACCGCTACGCGGCCACCTCTCCCCCATTTCATGGGGGCGAGGAAACGCTAACTGCTGACGCCGCGGCCTTGAAAAGCTTGGGTTCCTCTCCCCCACAAAGTGGGGGAGAGGTGGCTCGGCGAAGCCGAGACGGAGAGGGGGAGCGCCATATGCGATTGCCCCACCCCTCAAGGGGAGAGGGACGTAGCGCGCCCATTTGAGCAGGAGCCTCAGTTCGGCCCGTCCCGCGCAGCTTCGACAGATCTTCGGCCAGCGCGGTCCATGCGCGGCTATACGCGAACGACCGATCACATAAATGAGATGTCGAGGTGATCGGCGATGCCTTGACGATCCATAATCTACCTACTAGTTGGTAGGCTCGTCAAACGAGAGATCCCATCATGTCTGCACAAATGAACGATCAAAGCCGTGCCCTGTCTTCAAACGCCTGGCTCAAAAGCTATTATTTCCTGCGGTTTGCCGTATCGGCGGCCTGGGTTGCGCTGGCTTTCACGGTCGCGAAAGACAGTCCACCGTTTGCCGCCGTCATGCTGGTGGCCTACCCTCTATGGGACGCGCTCGCCAACTACATTGACGCGCGGCGCACCGGTGGGCTCAGCCGCAACAAATCGCAGCTGCTCAATTTGGTCGTCAGCGTCATCACTGCGATCGCGGTCACGATCGCGCTTGGTCACAGTATGAACGCGGTGCTCTCGGTCTATGGCGTCTGGGCCGTTGGCTCCGGCGTGTTTCAGCTGCTGACCGCGGTGCGTCGCTGGAAAACCAACGGCGCCCAGTGGGCGATGATCCTGAGCGGCGCCCAATCGGCGCTGGCGGGCCTGTTTTTCGTAAAGATGGCCGGGGGCATGGAGGCCATTGGCATCGCCAACGTTGCGCCCTATGCCGCTTTCGGCGCCTTCTACTTCCTCGTGTCCGCCGTGTGGCTGTCGGTCGGCGGCGCTCTTCGCAAGTCGCCGCGGGCCGTGAGTTGAGGTTTTCTCCGCTGGACGTTAGGCATGTCTATGAACAAGCCATCGAACACTGCCGATGACATCCTGGCCGCCGCGCGACGCTTCATCGTCGCCGGCGGCTACAACGGGTTCAGCTACGCCGATATCGCCGAGGTGATCGGTATCCGCAAGGCCAGCATCCACCACCATTTCCCCAGCAAGGTCGATCTGGTGCAAACCCTGGTCAGGCGCTACCTCGAGGATGCCGTCACGGGCATGGCGGAGCTTGAGCGCAATGTGCCTGAGCCGCCTGAGTTGCTTCGAACCTACGCCGGCTTTTGGGCTCGCTGCATTGAGGATGCGAGCCGGCCGTTCTGCGTCTGCGCACTGCTCGCCAGTGAGCTTCCGGCCCTTCCGCCAGAGGTTGCCGTGGAAGTCCGGGCGTATTTTCAGTTTCTCTCGGGGTGGCTGACCGGTGTCATCGAGCGGGGCGCCCGGCAAAGCACGTTGACAATTTCCGCTGCGCCGCGCGTTGAGGCGGAGGCCTTCATGGCGACCGTGCACGGGGCGATGCTTTCTGCGCGAACCTATGGCGATACTGCGGCTTTCGCCACGATCATGACGCCGACATTGCAGAAGCTGATCCCAGAGGCCGTTTGACGCCGGCAAAGGAAGGTCCGCTTGGAGAAACGGACCCGGCGCGCTTGCGGGTTCCTTGTGACTACGCCGCCTGCGCCATCCGCTCTGCGCTCATGCGGTAGGAAATCGCTTCGGCGAGATGGATGCGGCCGACCGTTTCGCTGGCGTCGAGGTCGGCCAGCGTGGGCACTTTGAGTCTTATTTAGTTGATAAGTTAACGAAAGAGGAGCAGAAATTTCAATTGGGGAATTGTAGCGAGGGGGATTGCTATGCGCAACTTAGGCATAATTGCGGTAGTTGCTTTTTTGTTTATAGAAGGTTGTGTTTCAACGCAGTTTGAAAAGTTAAAACCAATCAGCCAGTCTGACGTATATAAAGTTGTTGCCGAGGTAAAACGTCAAATAGGAGTTTATACAGCATACCAGAGGTCGTCTTTGGGGTATCCTGCAGTGCTAGCCAACTCACGAGCTAAGGTTTGCGGCAACGGCCTAATTGGATTTGATATAGTTTCTGTCAAATGGAATTGCTTTCAACATCAGAGGGCACTGTAAGCGCCGGTGCTGTTGTAAGCCCTATGCCAATAGGTGGGGGAACCGTTGGAGGTAATTTGGGGGCAAGCCAGGTGACAACCGACAGCCAAACGCTCCTTGTGCAAGAGGAGGTCTCACTCAGCAGCAAACCGGTGGACTATCAACCAGGCGCCCTCGAAAAGGCTCCGATAGCCAGAGCAATGGTTAACTTGTGGAGCGCTGCTCTGCAGAGTGGCGATGATGCCAGCGATGTATGCCTGAAGTTGAAGCAGGGATCTACCGACGCCAATACGTTCAAAATGTCGATCAATGTCGTTAAGGATGTCAATGGCAAGGTGAGTGTGGGTCTAGCTCCCATCGCTCTCACCGCAGGCGGTGAATTCAAGGGTACTACTGGCAATACAATAACAGTGAAATTCGAGCCGCATGATTTCAGGCAGGTTCCGCAGCCCCGCCCGAGGCCATGTGCTCCCAGAGACACTCGTCCCGAATGCCAGAAGCATTTCATTCCATCCTGACGAACAGAGAATAGCTCAGGTATTCCGATGGCTTGGGTGGCGCCGAAAAGCTGTACGGAAAATGCTGAAATCTACGCCGCCTGCGCCATCCGCTCCGCATTCATGCGGTAGGAAATCGCTTCGGCGAGATGGATGCGGCCGACCGTTTCGCTGGCGTCGAGGTCGGCCAGCGTACGTGCTACCTTCAGCACGCGGTGATAGGCCCGCGCCGAAAAGGCGAGCTTCTCGCTGGCGTCCTTAAGCAGCGCCAGTCCGGCGCCATCGGGCCTGGCGATCTCCTCGATGATCGCAGGCGGGCAATGCGCGTTGGTGGTGGCCGCAGCACTCAGCCTTTCCAGGCGCTCGCGCTGGATGGTGCGGGCGCGGGCCACGCGCTGCGCCACCGAGGCGCTCGTTTCGGCCTTGTCCGGCCGGATCAGGTCGCTAGCGGAGACCGCCGGCACCTCAATCCGAAGGTCGATGCGGTCGAGCAGCGGGCCGGAGATGCGCGCCTGGTACTCGGTGCGGCAGCGCTCGCCGCGCAGGCAGCGATAGCCGGGCTCGCCCGACATGCCGCAGCGGCACGGGTTCATCGCCGCCACCAGCTGGATGCGCGCCGGGTAGGTGACGCGGTGGTTGGCGCGTGCGATCACGCAGTCGCCGGTCTCCAGCGGCTGGCGCAGCGCATCCAGCGTCTGCGGCGTGAATTCCGGGAATTCGTCGAGGAACAGCACGCCGTGATGGGCAAGCGACACCTCGCCTGGCCGGACCCTTAACCCGCCGCCGACCCTCGCCGCCATCGAGGCGGAGTGATGCGGAGCGCGGAACGGCCGCCGGTCGGTGAGCTTGCCTTCGCCGAGCTCGCCGGCCACGGAAGCGATCATCGAGACTTCCAGCAGCTCCTTCGGCGCCAGCGGCGGCAGGATCGAGGGCAGCCGCTGCGCCAGCATCGACTTGCCCGAGCCGGGCGGCCCGACCATCAAAAGATTGTGCCCGCCGGCGGCCGCCACTTCGAGTGCCCGCTTGGCGCTTTCCTGGCCCTTGATGTCGGCGAGGTCCGGCAGGTCGCGCGCCGCGAGCTGGATGCCGGCCTCGGGGCGCGACAGCACCTGCGTGCCGCGGAAATGATTGGCGATGGCGATCAGGCTGCGCGGCGCCAGGATGTCAAAATCCTTGCCGGCCCAGGCCGCTTCCGGCCCGCAGGCGAAGGGGCAGATCAGCCCCTTGCCTTCGGCATTGGCGCCGATCGCCGCCGGCAGCGCGCCGGCCACGGCCGCGATGGTGCCGTCGAGCGAAAGTTCGCCGAGCACGACATAGCCGGCCAGCATGTCGCCCGGAACGGCGCCGAGCGCCGCCATCAGGCCGAGCGCGATCGGCAGGTCGTAGTGGCTGCCTTCCTTAGGCAGGTCGGCCGGCGCGAGGTTCACCGTCACCTTCTTCGAAGGCATCGACAGGCCCGATGCATGGAGTGCCGCCTGCACGCGCTCGCGGCTTTCGGCCACCGCCTTGTCCGGCAGGCCGACGATCTGCATGCCGACCTTGCCCGGCGCGATCATCACCTGGACATCGACCGGCACGGCCTCGATGCCCTGGAAAGCCACCGTGCGAACCCGCGCCACCATGTTTCTCAAGCCCCCGGATGCCGGCTCGCGCGCGGATTTGCGATCAGCCCGCGAGCAAGGTCAGGTCAGACAACCATAGATTTTGGATTTAGGCAAGAACATTACGGGAACAGAGGAACGCCGTCTGGCGACGATCCTGGGCCGCGATGATACGCCACTACCGTCCGGGACTGCAGTACGGTCAAGCCGTCGGCGATGCGCCGCGCCGCTCGAGCGCGGTCTTGCGGATGATTTCCGCGATCTCCGGGCTGCTGCCGCACAGCATCTGGAAATCCGCCGAGTGCAGCGACAGGAGTGAGACCGCCGTTGCGGCGCTGACGGTCGCGATACGCGGTTCGCCGCTGATCAGCGCTATCTCGCCGAAGAAGGCGCCGGGGGACATTCGCTGAGACAGGAGTAGAGGTCTCGTTAGGGTGGGGGAGCGGACCTTCCATCGATCTGCTCTGTTTCCACACTGGTTGCTGGTTGACATACACGCGCTTTATGATTGCTGTTTAAAGCTCTGGTCGGGCCCGTTGCCCGAGCGGCTGGTTGTGCGGGAGGGACTCTATGGCCCAGCAGGAGCAGTGGCAGCTGGAAGGCAGCGGCGCGGAACTCTACGAGCGTTACTTGGTCCCGGCAATTACCGCCCTGTGGGCCGCCGACCTAGTGGATCGTGCTGCGCCTCAATCTGGTGAGCGGGTTCTGGACCTCGCCTGCGGCACCGGCGTGGTGGCACGCGTCGCGGCCGAGCGTATGGGAGGGGGGCAGGTCGTCGGCCTCGACATCAATACGGGCATGCTTGCCGTTGCTCGATCGCTCCCGACAGGCGCTGGACCGCGTATTGACTGGTGCGAAGGAAGCGCGCTCGAAATGCCGTTCACTGACTCCACCTTCGATCTCGTTCTTTGCCAGCTCGGACTGCAGTTTTTCCCGGACCGATCGGGTGCGCTACGTGAAATGTTCCGGGTGCTGGTGCCTAACGGCCGACTGGCCTTAAGCGTTTTCAGCGCTATTGACCACACTCCTGCGGCGAAGGCTCTGGCAGATGCCTTGGACCGACATCTCGGTCCAGGCGCTTCGGCAACCAAACGGTCCGAGCATTCACTCGCCGATGCTGACGAGCTTTACCGACTGGTGGCTGGCACGGGCTTTCGCCATGTGACCGTCCACACGATTACCCAGAACATCCGATTCCCCTCGCCAAAGGAATACGTGCGACTACAGCTAGCAGCAACTCCCCAGGCTGGACTGGTGAGCGGAATGGATGCCGGACATCGCGACGCAGTAATCACAGCGATCACGGGTGATCTAAGTTCCTCGCTGGCAATCTATTCAAGTGGAGGGGAGTTGACGTTCCCCCAAGAGGCTCACGTCCTGGTCGCTCGCAGATAGCAGCTGTCGTTGCGGCGCGAGCATCGCTAAGACGCTCGGTTCCTCCCGACGGTCGGGATCGACCGCACGCGATGCAATCGCTAAGCTGCGGGCGGCAAATCCCCGCGTCTCGATCGCCCTCGTCGTAGTCTATGACCGGTTCGGGTCAGGAGCGCTGGTTGCGCTCGACGTCGGGTTTCGGGAAGGAGAAACGGCCCAGGAAGGGCAGCAATGGGTGGGGGGAAAGGTGCCGTTGGCTCATCTGCCAGAACGAGCAGGTCGCGCCAGCTCCCGACATTGCCGGCCAGCCTCGCAAGTGTCGTGATACGATCCGTTGACGACCCTAGTCGCCGCAGACTTCAGCGTCAAAAAACAAGCTTCGGAACCTGACCTTCAGAACAACAATTCGGGAGTGCTACGGAGTGAAATTCATTCGCCACATTGGCTCCGGCCACATCGAAGCCGCCCAAGTTTCAAGACGTTGAGCACCGTTAGAACGCGCATCTGAAAGATCCTGTCGGTCTCGCCGCTGTGGTCGTCCCATGGCACGGATGAGACGACCACTGTTTGCCGCGGCGCCCGAGACGGCTCGCGATACGCGTGAGCCGCAGATGCTTTTTCCGTGCTATGATGGGCTTGCAATCTTGACCTCGGCAATATGGCAGAGGCCGAACGCTGTTTGCTCTGGCGCGGGAGTTTGCGCCCAGCACGGGCCCAACCCGAAATGTAGTGTTGCTGCCTTTTGCCGACTGAGCTTGGGCGAGGAGTTTGTCCATGTCCATGTGTAGTGTTGACCGCCCACTGCAGCCGGGCGACCCAGCGCCCAATATAGTGCTCGATGCTATCTCGCGCGAAGGCAAGATTGCGCTCAATGATTTTCGAGGCCGTAGCCCGTTGTTGATCGGTTTGTTTCGCGGTCTGCACTGTCCGTTCTGCCGCCGTCACGTCGCGGCCATGGCGCAACTCAATCCGGCTCTGCGTGAGAAAGGCGTCGAATGCCTGGCAGTGGTCAATACGCCGGTCGAACGGGCACGGCTCTATTTCCGCTACCACCCGATGCCCTACCTTCTCGCCGCGTCCGACCCGGAGCGGGCCTCGCATCGTGCTTTCGGCTTGCGCGAGGTCGGGATGGACACGGTCACGGCGATACGGATTGACCTTCCGGGCGAGTTGCCAGAACCTATGGACGTGATGGCAATGAACGAGTTACTCAACAAGAAGGAAGGATATGAGATTACGGAAGCCGATCAGCAGATGATGGCTTCCGGCCAGGGGCAGCTTGTCGGTCAGTTCCTAATCGACCGGGAGGGCATCGTGCGCTGGAGCTTCACTGAAGTTCTGGAGGTTGGTCTCCAAACGTTCAGGGCGCCGAAGCCCGAGGAACTGATATCGGTAGCGTCCCAAGTCGCACATCAATAGGCTGCCGAAAAATTCGCTCGACGACCGCGCCCTGTAACGATTCTATGGGTTTGAGGCCATGATCAAGGTGCTCAAGCGCGGCGGCCCGGGTCTGCCCGTAAGCTTCGTAGCGGTTCCATTCAACGGGCGGATGCTAGAGTGAGCCAGCCTCAGCGCATAGGCTAGGCGACGTCCCTCCGCAATCACGTGGTTTCCGACAGGCGCGCAGTACGGCGATTTTCCACCCGATCAAGGCCTTCCGGCAGCGTGCTTGCAACGGCTGGATAGGGTCACTGTTACGCCTTCAGGCAGCACCCGGCGACGACCAGAGACGATGTGGGTTTCGGGTGGAAATTAATGTAGCAAACCATCAGGAGATTGTGCCCACCGGCCGCCGCCACCTCCAGCGCCCGCTTGGCGCTCTCCTGGCCTTGATGTCGGCAAGGTCCGGCAGGTCGCGATCAGGCTGGCGACGATCTTGGGTCGCGATGATGCACCATTGCGGTCTGGAACTGCGCATCTAGTATGGTCAGGCCGTCGGTGATGCGCCGCGCCGCTCGAGCGCGGTCTTGCGGATGATTTCCGCGATCTCCGGGCTGCTGCCGCACAGCATCTGGAAATCCGCCGAGTGCAGCGACAGGAGCGAGACCGCCGTTGCGGCGCTGACGGTCGCCATACGCGGTTCGCCGCTGATCAGCGCTATCTCGCCGAAGAAGGCGCCAGGGCCAAGCTCCACCGGGTTCGGCGTCGCGACGCTGACGCGCCCCTCCACAACGAAGAACATCTGATCACCGGGCTCGCCACTGCGGCAGATCACGGCGCCCGCCGGCACGGTGCGAGGTCTTAACGCGCGCACGATCTCGACCAGCACGGCCGGGCCGAGCTTCTGAAACAACGGTACGGCCGCGACCAATTGCCAATTACGGACGAAATCCCCGCGACGGACTTCTTGATAGAAGCCGGTGGCAAGAATGCCAGCCCAGAGCGCGAAGATGCCGATGCCACTCATCATGACCGCCCCGGCAAGGACGCGGCCGGCGAAGCTTTGCGGAATAGCGTCGCCATAGCCGGTGGTGGACAGCGTAGCCACCGCCCACCACATTGCCAGGGGGATGCTGCCGAACTTTTCCGGCTGGATGTCGCGCTCGATGACATAGGCCGCGAGCGCGACACCGAACAGAACGACGCCGAAGAGCGTGGTGACGCCGATCAGATTGCGCGCTTCGTTGGCCAGCACCCTGCCCAGCACCGGGAAGAAAGTCGAGTCGCGCAGCGGTTTCAGCAGCCAGACAGCACAGTAGAGGCTCCGGTCGGGCGTGCCGACGAGCAGAAATGCGGCGAGTGGAACCAAGACCGCGAGCACATCGATGGCGATTGCCGGCGTCCTGTTCCGTACGTCTCCCGCCCGGCGCTTGAGCAGCGTCGCGGCCAGTTGCAGGAGATAGGCGCCCCAAATGACCGCGAGCACGGCAGCCAGAGCCAGTCTGCTTCGTTCGGACATGTCCGGTATCGTGAGCGCAGCCACCGCCAGAAGCCCAGGCGCAGCCAGCACCGCGTTGGGCGGCGCGTAGATTCTTAAGGAACGCAGTACCGACATTCTATGCCCACTAGCGGCTACCATGCTCCAAAATAGAATGCCTTCAAGGCAAGCGCAAAGGTGCTTGCTGTCGCTGCGATGTGCATCATCAACGGTGAACTCAAATGTCCGGGATTGCTTCGTGACCAGGCGTGACCAGACAGGCTACAACCGACGAGAATGACCTAAGTCTGCCTGCGCAACCTGCGCTCGCGGGCGACATCTGCCAGGTACATTGTCGGGTCCTGTTCGTTTCTCTGCGCGAGGGCGTTGGCGATGTCGCAGGTGTTCAGGCCGATGTCCAGGAGCTCGCGAGTGCTCATCGACGCGAGGACAGCGAGCTGCTTTCGTTGTACCCAGAAGCGCGGCAGCCACAGAACGGCGGCGATTGTTCCGTGCAGAAGCGCAAAAAGGCAACGGACAGCACGGCTCTCCTTGCGTCCGGTCGCTGCACTGTAGGGAAATTCGATGGTGGCCATGGTTATCTCTCCTCTCAAGCCGCTTTTCCTGAGCGGCAGGTGGAGACTAGGCGAGCTTGTGGCGCCAGGCCTGATATCCAGCCGAAACATTTCCGAAATCGAGATGAAATTGGATCGAATATCTCGACGGCCCGTAGCTGCGAATTTCCTAATATGCGGGGCTACGCTATTGTAAGGCGCGCTTCTAGGGAGACGCCGTTTGAGAGAAGCCGACCATCCGGACAAGGCCGTCATCCGGCTTGGCGCATATGCTCTCGACCGGGAGCGGGGTCTCATTTTGAACGACGGCAGGCCTGTCGATGTCCGCGCGAGGACGTTTTCGCTGTTGGTCTTTCTCGTTGAGCACGCAAACCGCGTGGTCAGCCGAGATGAGATATTTGAGGTCGTGTGGAAAGGTCTTGTCGTAACTGACGACGCATTGACGCAGACGATCCGCGACCTTCGAAACGTTCTTGGCGACGAGCGGGCAACCCTCATCAAGACGGTCGCAAAGCGCGGCTACATGTTAACGCTTCAATCGCAGGACCAAGCGAACGGTCGCGGTAATGATGGAGACAGCGCAGAACCTCTAGCAAGGTCGCAAAACTTCGGGGAACAAGGTCTCCCGTCGGAAGCTCGGCTCGATTTGCTTCTAACGCCCCAGGTCGATGCGGATCTGCTCGGTGAACGATCGTTGCGGCGCGCGTTCGACTTATTGGTGGATGAAAGCAGATCGACAGTGCCTCTTGTGGGGTCGGCCCAATCAGCCGAAGCGCAGTCGGCCCGCATCTCGGGGCGCGACAGGCCCGCGGTCGCGGTGCTGCCGTTCGCGCTCGAGGATATTGCTTCCCCGCACCTATATGTTTTGAGGGACGGGTTGCTGCGGGACATCATCCGCGATGTTGCCCGACTGCGAACCGTCTTCGTCATCGCCGCGAACTCGCTGCAGGCTTTGTCGGCGGTCGGCCTGAGCAGGCTGGAGGCCGCCCGGCTGCTTCGCTGCGACTATGTCTGCGCCGGCAACATCACGCTCGACGGATCGATCCTTCGGGTCGATGTCGAGTTGATCGCGGCCGACGACGGCCATGTGCTTTTTTCCGAAATATTCTCGAAGCCTCTCGCATCCATCTCGCAGTTCGGACAGAGTATGGCTGACGAGATCGCCACGCTGGTAGCTGGCGAGGTCAATCTCGCTGAGCGCAATATAGCAGTCCGGCGACCTATTCATGAGTTGGACGCATGGCAGGCCTATCATCGCGGCCTGTGGCACATGCACATGTTCACCGGTCAGGACAATACGGTCGCCGAGAATCTGTTCAAGGCGGCGATCCACCTCGACCCGCACTTTGCACCTCCTTATGCGAGTCTCTCGTTCACACATTTTTTGAAAGCGTATCTGTTTGATCCGTCGCATCTCTCCGAGGAAGGCCGGATCGCTGACGATCTTGCGGCCCGCGCGGTGGAGATCGATCCACACGACCCCGCCGCACATTGCGCTCTCGGGCGCGCCCTCTGGATCATCGGTGCGCGCGAGGAAGCCATCGAGGCTCTGGAGTACGCGACCGTCCTCAGTCCTTCATATGCTTTTGGGCATTACTCGCGGGCCTTCATTCAAGCTCACTCTGGGGATGCCGAGACGGCCATTCAGGCAGCCGATCATGCAAGAGAACTCTCGCCATTCGACCCCTTCCTCGCTCCTAACCAAGCGGTGCGCGCCGTTTCCCTGCTGCGACTCGGAAGAGCCGATGAGGCTGCTGCCTGGGCCTTGCGCGCAACGCTCCATCGCAACGCTCACGCCCATGTGAGGCGTGTTGCGGTCTTGGCGC
The DNA here is from genome assembly GCF_003952485.1 of Mesorhizobium sp. M1E.F.Ca.ET.045.02.1.1. Taxonomy (NCBI): domain Bacteria; kingdom Pseudomonadati; phylum Pseudomonadota; class Alphaproteobacteria; order Hyphomicrobiales; family Phyllobacteriaceae; genus Mesorhizobium; species Mesorhizobium sp. M1E.F.Ca.ET.045.02.1.1. The sequence goes on along the minus strand of NZ_CP034447.1, from coordinate 1,827,518 downwards.
TGACCGCAGCCGGCCGGACCGAAGAGGCGAAACAATTGGCTCAACTGGTCAACAGTGAAAGCCCGGAAAACGGAAACGAGTTGTTCATTCGGGCAAACAGAATGCGATCTGATGACCAGAAGTTGCTACGCGATCTGGGCCAGCAAAGCGGGCTGCTCTAAGCGCGGCGAGGCGATCTTGGCGGACCGATCCGGGTGCCTTAGGCCCGCTTCCCCTCAACGCAATCCCAGAACAGGGCGGCAATATCCGCCCCGCCAAAGCGCTGCACCTCGCGAATGCCGGTCGGCGAGGTCACGTTGATCTCGGTCATCCAGTCGCCGATCACGTCGATGCCGACCAGGATGAAGCCGCGTTCCCTCAGCGCCGGTCCGATGCGGGCGCAGATCTCGCGTTCGCGCTCCGTCAGCTCGGTCTTCTCGGCGCGGCCGCCGACATGCATGTTGGAGCGCGAATCGTGCTCGGCCGGCACGCGGTTGATGGCGCCCACCGGCTCGCCGCCGATCAGGATGATGCGCTTGTCGCCCTTGCGCACGTCCTTGAGGTAGCGCTGCACGATATAGGGCTCGCGGAAAAGCTGGCCGAACATCTCGAGCAGCGAGGCCAGATTCCGGTCGGCCTCGTGCAGATGGAAGATGCCGGCGCCGCCATTGCCGTAGAGCGGCTTGACGATGATGTCGCCGAACTCCCTGCGGAAGGCGGCAACCTCTTGGGGATCCTTGGTGATCAGCGTCTCCGGCATCAGGTCCGGAAACTCGGTGACGAAGATCTTTTCCGGGCTGTTGCGCACCCAGGCCGGGTCGTTGACCACCAGCGTCTTCGGATGGATGCGCTCGAGGATGTGGGTGGTGGTGATGTAGTTCATGTCGAAGGGCGGGTCCTGCCTGAGCAGCACCACGTCCATCTCCGACAGATCGGTGCGCACCGGCTCGCCCAGCGAATAGTGGTTGCCCTTCTCGTCGCGCACCTGCATCGCCTCGACGCGCGCGAACACCTTGCCGTCGCGCATCGACAGCCGGTCGGGCGTGTAGTGGAAGAGCTTGTGGCCGCGCCGCTGCGCCTCCAGCGACAGCGCGAAAGAGGTGTCGCCGGCGATCGACACGGTCGAGACATGGTCCATCTGGACGGCGATTTTCAGCGGCATTTTCGTTCTCCGAACTCTGCCGTCGATATAAGGAACTCGGCGGCGTCTGCCAATCGTGCTTGCTTGGTGCAGAAGCTCAGCGGTCGAAGACCAGGCGGGAATAGCCGAGGAACGACAGCGCCATCGCGACTAGCGAGGCGATCACCAGCGCCGCCAGCGGCGGCAGGCCCGGCAGCGCGAACAGGGCGGCGCAATAGACGAGATAGTTGACGATGCTGGTGGCGATGCCGACGCCGCCGTAGCGCGCGCCCTCTCGCGCCATGCCCCGGCTCGACGGCGAGAAGGTCAGGTGGCGGTTGATCTGCCAGGTGACGCAGAGCGCGAAGCCGATCGAAAGCACGCGCGCGATCAACGGCCCAAGCGGCGTGACCGAAAGCAGCAGCCAGAGCGCGGCCGCGTCGGCGACGAAGCCGATGCCGCCGGCAAGGACGAAGCGGGCAAGCCTGCCCATCAGGCCGCCCGCGAGGGCTTGCCCGGTTCGCTCTTCAGGGGCGCCTGCCCGTTGACGCGGCGCTCGATGCGGCCGGACGGGATCGAAAGATAGAAGATGCGCTTCTGTTCGGCGCGGCCGCGCGACACCGAATCGAGGATCAGCCCGGTTACGGCCGCCAGCATGGACAACAGCAGCAGGCCGACCGACAGCACCCAGGTCGGCAAGCGCGGCACCAGTCCCGTCTCGGCGAATTCGATCAGCACCGGTATCATCAGGCCGATGCTGGCCGCCAGGAAGAACAGGGCAAAGGTGCCGAAGAAACGCAGCGGCTGCGTTTCCTTCATCAGCATGGCGAACATCCATAGGATCCTGGCGCCGTCTCTGAAAGTCGACAGCTTCGACGACGAGCCTTCGGGGCGGCGGCCGTAATCGAGCGCCATCTCGCTCACCGGCAGCTTGAGCTGCGAGGCGTGGACCGACATTTCGGTCTCGATCTCGAAGCCGCCGGAAACCGCCGGGAAACTCTTGACGAAGCGCCGCGAAAAGACCCGGTAACCGGAAAAGATATCGGTGAAGTCGGCGCCGAACAGGCCCTTGTAGAGCCGGTTGAAGAGGCGGTTGCCGAAGGCATGGCCGGAGCGGCCGGCGTCGTCGGTCACGCCGCGCCTGGTGCCGACCACCATGTCGCAGCGCTCGGTCAAAAGCGTGTTGATCAGCTGCGGCGCATCTTCCGGCGCATAGGTGCCGTCGCCGTCGGCCATCACATAGATGTCGGCGTCGATGTCGGCGAACATGCGGCGCACCACATTGCCCTTGCCCTGGCGCGGTTCTCGCACGACGATCGCGCCGGCGGAGCGGGCCCTGAGCGCCGTCAGATCCTTCGAATTGTTGTCGTAGACATAGATCGCCGCGGAAGGCAGCGTTTCGCGGAAGCGCCGCACGACCTCGCCGATGGTCAGCTCTTCATTGTAGCACGGCAGGAGCACGGCAATCGCCGGCTCGTTGCGGACTTCATGCGGCATGTCTGTCTCCAGCGCCCGGCCCAAGCCCATCGGTCGCGCCAATGCTGGCCCCGATGCCGGCGTCTCCGGGCCGCTTTACTATTTATTGAAGCCGTTAAGGCTAGGTTTAAGCCCTCTACCTCCGAAGGTTTCGACGATGGGCACAGCCAAGGACGGCGTCGCCACCCGGAAGCACGATTTCATGCTGGCGTTGCTTGCAACGCTGGCTGCGTTCGCGTTCAGCGCGTGGATGGGTTTCGGCGCGCTGGCCGATGTCGACAATGACAATCTGCTGCGGCTGGTCGAGGTCCGCGATCTGCTCAACGGCCAGGGCTGGTTCGATCTGCACCAGTACAGGATGGGCCTGGAAGGCGGCTTCGTCGTGCACTGGTCCCGGCTGGTCGACGCGCCGATCGCCGCCATCATTCTGGCCGCTTCGGCGCTGACCGGCAGCACGCCCCTTGCCGAGAAGATCGCGCAGGTGCTCTGGCCGGCGCTGCTGTTTTGCTCGACGCTGTTCTTCACTGCCCGCGCGGCGCGCATGTTCGCCGGCCGGAGCGCGGTGGTGCCCGCGATCCTGATCGGCGCCGCCGCCTATTATTTCCTCGGCATCTATTCGCCCGGCGCGCTCGACCATCACAATGTCCAGCTGATGCTGACCATGGCGAGCCTCGCATTGCTGCTCGAGGCCCCGGCGCATCGGGCAGCCGCGTTTGTTTCCGGCCTCTGCGCGGCGCTGACGCTCGCCGTCGGCATGGAAACCGTGCCCTATGTCGCCACCATCGGCGTCTGCGTGGCGCTGCTTTTTGTTGTCGACGAGAGCGGCGAGCGCGCGATCGCCAGGGATTTCGGACTGGGCTTCGCCGGTGTCTCGACGCTTGTCTTCCTGGCCACCATCCCGGCCTCGGCATGGGGCGAGGCGCGATGCGACGCCTTCTCGACGGTGCAGTTCGTCGCCGCCGCCGTCGCCGGTATCGGGCTCTCGGCTATTGCCGCGAGCGGGCTCGCCGCTCGCGGCCGGCGGCATCGTCTGGCGTCGCTCGCCGTGTTGGCGGCGGCCATCGGGCTGGTCATGCTGGCGCTGTTCCCGCAATGCCTGACCGCGCCCTATGCCAGCCTCGACCCGCGTCTCAAGCAATTGTGGCTGGATCACATCACGGAAGCCCAGTCGCTGTTTGCGCTGGTTGTCGACAAGCCTGCGCTCGTGGCGGCGCGCTACGGGACGCCGCTGGTGGCGATTTTTCTGATGGCGCTGCGTCTGGGCCGTGGCGGGTGGCGCCGGCAGGACAGCCTTGTCGGCGCGCTGCTCGTCGTCGCCTTCAGCGTTGCGGTCTGGCAGGTGCGCGGCTCGACATTCTCGATCGCCTTTGGCGTGATCCCGCTGTCCGCCTGGATCGCGAAATGGCGCGCGCGGGCCGAAACCAATTCCTCGCTGGCAGTGGCTTTGCGCCTTGGTGCGGTCTGGCTTGTATCGATCAATCCGGTTTGGATAGGCGCCGCCGCGGCGACCTCGGTAGCATTGGAAAAAAACACCTCTGCCGCGGACGAAAGCAGCACCGACAAGGGTTGCGAGAAGACGGCCAGCTTCGCGGCGTTCGGCCGCATGCCCGAAACCAGCGTGCTGGCGACGTCCAATCTGGGGTCGCCGATCCTGGCCTTTTCGGGGCATCGGGTCTTTGCCGGTCCCTACCACCGCAATGTCGCCGGCAATCTTCTGGTGCTGGACGCGTTTCTCGGCACGCCGGACGCGGCACGCAAAATCGTGGAGGCGCATCGCGTCGGCCTGGTGGCGGTCTGCCGCGGCAGCGGCGAAAGCGCCATGCTGGCCAAAAGGGCGCCGCGCGGCTTCCTTTCCGGTCTGCTCGAGGGCAGTGTTCCGGACTGGCTGGAGCCGGTCGCCGAGACGAAAGGCAGCCCGATCGAGCTCTATCGCCTCAGGCAAGCCGGCTAATGCATGTCGCCCAAAACTGCGCAGCGGTTTTGGGACAACGACATGCATCAAAACAAAGACTAAAAACGCGTCGCCTGATCCGTTTCAGCGCCACGTGCTTTAAGCGCCGTGCGGACTTTTGAGGCCATTGAAAAATCGATTTTTCCGATACCTTTCCTAAACGCTTTGCTGCCAGTCTGAAGATAAATACCGCCATCACAACAGGGACATGATGCAAACGACGTTTGGCACCGGGCAGCCAGGCAGGGAAAACTCGGATCTGGCCTTCACCGATCCGCTGACCGGGCTTGGCAACCATCGTCGCTTCTTCGACAAGGTCGATCGCCTGATCAGCGATCGCGCCGACGATCCCGCGCCCTTCACCGTCGGCATCCTCGATCTCGACGGCTTCAAGCCGATCAACGACCTGTTCGGTCACAAGGCCGGCGACGACATCCTGATCCAGGTGGCGATGCGCCTGCGCGCCTCGATGGACGGCTATTCCACCGTCTGCCGTATCGGCGCCGACGAGTTCGCCTATCTCTATCCGATGGTGTTCAGCGAGGAGCAGGCGGCCGAGAAGTCGCGCATGCTGATCGAGATCCTGTCGGCGCCCTACGACGTCGGCGAGCGTACCGCGAGATTGTCGGCCTCGGTCGGCTGCTCGCTGTTCTATTCCGGCGACGAGACCACCGAGATCCTGATCAACAAGGCCGAGACCGCGCTCTACCACGCCAAGCGTTCGGGCCGCGGCCGCGTCGTGGTCTACACCCGCGAGATGGAGGAGGCCGCCAAGCGCGTCACCCGTATCGAGCAGGCGCTGCGCCGCGCCGTCTCCGCCGGCGAGGTCGAGCCGCATTTCCAGCCGATCGTCGATCTCAACAGTCGCCGCACCATCGGCTTCGAGACGCTGGCCCGCTGGACCGATCGCGATCTCGGCACGGTGCCGCCGAGCGTCTTCATTCCCATCGCCGAGGAGCGCGGCATCATCGGTCCGCTGTCGCAGCTCGTCCTGCGCAAGGCGACCGAGGCTGCCCGCAACTGGCCGAAGGACCTGTTCCTGTCCTTCAATCTGTCGCCGTCGCAGCTCGTCGACCAGAACACCGGCCTGCATATCCTGGCGATCCTCGACCGCACCGGCTTCGATCCGAGCCGGCTTGAGATCGAGATCACCGAAACCGGCTTGATGACCGACCCGGCTTCGGCCGAAAAGATCGTCGGAGACCTGCGCCGCGTCGGCATCCGCGTCTCGCTCGACGATTTCGGCACCGGCCAGTCGTCGCTCGGACGCCTGCGCGAATTCCATTTCGACAAGCTGAAGATCGACCGCGCCTTCGTCTCCTCCATTCTCGACGACCGGCCGTCGGAGCACATCATCCGCGCCATTCTCGCCATGTGCGAAGGGCTCGGCATGGATGTGGTCGCCGAAGGCATCGAAGAGGAAGCGCAGGCCGACCGCCTCGTCCAGTTCGGCTGCGCCGGCGGCCAGGGCTATCTGTTCGGCAAGCCGGCCGATGCCGACGCCACGCTGGGCTACCTGCGCGACTCCTATCGCGGCGCGCTGCACGCCAAGGCGATCTGACTACCCCCACCCCTAACCCCTCCCCTCTGTTTGGACCGGGGACATCGCGAACAGGTGCGCGAAGACATCGGCCGAAACAATGTCGGCATAGTTCCGCTCCCCCTTGTGGGAAGGGGTTAGGGGTGGGGGTACTCGTAAAGCGCTTCCGTCTGGCCGCGACAGCCTGCCGCGCAGCAGACCTCATTTGTCGGACATAAGCGCTGAAATCCGCTTTTTCGCCCTTGCCCCTGGCACCTGCGTGGCTAGGATGCGCGCCGGCCAAAGGGAGAAAGAAATCATGATGCCATCGGCGCGTTTCGCCGACCTTGACGGCGCCTCGGTGCTGATCACCGGCGGCGGCTCCGGCATCGGCGCGGCGCTGACCGAAGGCTTCATGCGGCAAGGCGCCAAGGTCGCCTTCATCGATATCGCCGACAAGCCCAGCACGGTGCTCGCCGACCGCCTGGAAAAGGAGCTTGGCCGGCGTCCGCTCTACCTCAAGACCGATTTGCGCGACGTGGCGGCGTTGCGCACTGCTGTGGCCAAGGCCGCGGAAGCGCATGGCGATGTCACGGTGCTCGTCAACAACGCCGCGCTCGATGACCGTCATGAGGTCAAGGACGTCACCGTCGAGTTCTGGGACAACAATCTCGCTATCAACCTGCGGCCGCATTTCTTCACCGCCCAGGCGGTGGCGCCGGGTATGAAGCGCGCCGGCGGCGGCTCGATCATCAACTTCACCTCCACCTCCTATCTCATCAACCATCCGGACATGCCGGCCTACACCGCGGCCAAGGCCGGCATACTCGGCCTCACCAAGGGCCTTGCCGGCAAGCTCGGCGCCGACGGCATCCGCGTCAACGCGGTCGCGCCCGGCTGGGTGATCACCGAGCGCCAGAAGGAGCTCTGGGTTACCGAAGAGACGCTCGCCGCTCATGTCGCCAAGCAATGCATCAAGGAGGTGATGCGGCCCGACGACATCGTCGGCACGGTGCTGTTCCTGGCGTCGGACGCTTCGCGCATGCTGACGGCGCAGATGCTGATCGTCGACGGAGGCGTGCTGTGAGCGGCGCGCCCGCGGTCGCCGCCCTCGATTGGGGCACGACAAGGCTTCGGGCCTGGCTGCTCGACGGCGAAGGCCAGATGCTTGCCGAGCGGCGCGGCGACGACGGGCTGATCACCGCGCGCGAAAAAGGCTTCGCCAACGTGCTGGAGGGTCACCTTGCCGCCATGGGCGCGCCGGAGGACTTGCCCGTCATCATCTGCGGCATGGCCGGCTCCCGCCAGGGCTGGATCGAGGCGCCTTATGTCACGGTGCCGGCGCCGATCGGCGCCATCCTTGGCGAGGCCGCCCGCATAGAGGGCGAGCGCCGCGATATCCGCATCGTTCCGGGCCTCGCCCAGCGCCTGGCCGATGCGCCGGATGTCATGCGCGGAGAGGAAACCCAGCTCGCCGGCGCCGGTTTGCCGGCAAAGGGCCGCCACCTGGTCTGCATGCCCGGGACGCATTCGAAGTGGGTCGCGGTCGAGGACGGCACCGTCGCCGGCTTCGGCACCTGGCCGACCGGCGAATTGTTTTCCGTGCTGGCCACGCACTCGATCTTGAAACATTCGCTCGGCGAGCATCCGGCCCCGGTCGCTGCGGACAACCCGTTCTTCCGCCACTGGTGCAGCCAAGCGCTGGGCGAGGGCGGCGACGTCACCTCGAAACTGTTCGCGATCCGCGCCGCAGGGCTGCTGCAGGACCTGAAGTCCGACGAGGCGGCGGCCTGCCTGTCCGGACTCTTGATCGGCGGCGAGATCGCCTCGGCCAAACGCCGCTATGGTGTCAGCGAAGCGCCGGTTGTGCTGATCGCCTCCGGCGCGCTGGCTTCGCTTTACGGCGCCGCCCTGGGCCTCGCCGGTCTTGCCTTCAGGATCGTCGATGCGGATGAAGCGGTGCGCGCCGGCCTTGTCGAGGCCGCGCGCGAGAACGGCATGATTGCCAGAACCGGAGTTGCCCGATGAGTCAGACAGCCCCCTTTCCCAAGCTCAAGCGCGGGCTGGTCGCCATTCTGCGCGGCCTCCAGGCGACCGAAGCGATTGCCATCGGCCAGGCACTGTTCGACGCCGGCATCGAGGCGATCGAGGTGCCGCTCAACTCGCCTGAGCCGTTTTCGTCGATCGCCAGGATCGTGGAGGTCCTGCCGAAAACGGCCCTGGTCGGTGCCGGCACGGTGCTGACGGCCGCCGATGTCGACGCCTTGCGCGAGGCCGGCGGCCGGCTGCTGGTCAGCCCCAACATCGACGCCGAGGTCATGGGCCGCGCGAAGGACTACGGCATGGTGACGATGCCCGGCGTGTTCACACCCACTGAAGCCTTCCAGGCGATCCGGCTCGGCGCGTCGGCGCTGAAATTCTTTCCGGCGAGTGTGCTCGGCGCGTCCGGCATCGCGGCAATTCGAGCCGTGTTGCCGGCATCGACCCTGATCGGCGCCGTCGGTGGCGTTTCCGACAAGGACTTTGCCGGCTACAAGGCGGTCGGCGTCAGCGTGTTTGGTCTGGGGTCGAGCCTCTACAAGCCGGGCGCCAGCGTCGAGGACGTGGCTGAGCGCGCCCGCGCCGCGGTCGCCGTCTGGGACGAGGCATTCGGAGGGAAATGATGGACAGCGTTTCGGTCTTCAGCGATCACATCTGCCAGCTTGGCGAGGGGCCGAGCTACGATCCCGGCACCGACACCCTCTTCTGGTTCGACATCGTCAACGGCAAGCTTCTGGAAAAGCCGCTCGCCGGCGCGCTGAAGGTCCATGACCTCGGCCTGATGGCCAGCGCCATTGCCGTCATCGACGACGACCGCCAGCTGATCGCCACCGAGGTCGGCCTGCAGGTCCGCGACGTCAAGACCGGCAAGCTGACGCTGCACACGCCGATCGAGGCCGACAATCCTGCGACCCGTTCCAACGATTCCCGCGTCCATCCTTGCGGCGCCTTCTGGGTCGGCACGATGGGCAAGGACGAGGGGAAGGGCGCCGGCTCGATCTACTGGTTCTTCAAGGGCGAGCTGCGCCGGCTGTTTGCCGACATCACCGTCTCCAACTCGATCTGCTTTTCCGAGGACGGGACGATCGCCTATTACACCGACACCGCGACGGGCCTCCTGATGCGCGTCGCCTGCGATCCGGCAACCGGCCTGCCGACAGGCGAGCCGAAAGTCTTCGTCGACCACCGCTCGCAGAAAGGCTATGTCGACGGCTCCGTCGTCGACCGCGACGGCGTTCTCTGGAACGCGGTCTGGGGCGGCAAGGCGGTGAAGGCGTATTCGCCCGACGGCGCGCTGCTGCGCGAAATCCCGATGCCGGTGACGCAACCCTCCTGCTCGGCCTTCGTCGGCCAGAAGGCCGACCGCATCGCTGTGACGTCGGCCTGGAAGGGCAAGGACGAGAAGCAGCGCGCGCTCGACCCGCAGGCCGGCATGACCTTTCTTCTCGATATTCCCGTCAGGGGCCGCTTCGAGCCACGCGTGCTGATCGCCTGAGCAGTTTAGCACTGCTGTCACGCAACCGTCCGGGCCGGTCGGTTTCCCGCAAGCCGATCGCAACGGCCATGCGATGGTAGCTTGATTTCGCCGGGAGCTTCCATGCCGCGCAACGGGCCGACGCTGATCCTTGTCCACGAGCCGGAGAAGGCCTGTTTCGACAGGCTCGTCGCGGACGGCTGCCCGGCGGAACGCGCCATCGAGATATCGTCCTATCTGGCGCAGTCGACCGATCTCGCCTGCGAATTCGGCCAGCTCGCCGCCGCTTGCGAAAAGCGCGGTCTTGCCTTTTTGCCGGTCGAACTGGACGACGCGGCGGCCGTACTGGCGAAAGCCGATCCGGCCAAAACGCTCGTCTGGACACTGACCGACGGCATCGCCTATTTCCGTGGCGGCGCTTCGCCCGCGCTGGCAAGGCTGAACGGGCTGAAAACCGTCGGCGCCGACGATTCGTTGTTCGCGCTCTGCCAGGACAAGTTCCGCTCCGGCGCCGTGCTCGGCGCACTCGGCCTGCCGGTCCCGCCGGCTGGTCTGGCGCGCAACGGCGCGTGGCTGGTCGAGCCCCCGGCCTCGCCGGCCGGCTGGTTCGTCAAGCCCAACCGGCTCGGCGCCAAGATCGGCATCTGGCCGGATTCGCGCGCGGCTGATCTTGGCCATGCGCTGGAGCTTAGCCGGCGCGTCTTTGCCCATTACCGCGACGATGTCGTCGTCCAGCCCTACGTCGCCGGCCGCAATGCGCGCGCGAGCTTCCTCGGGTTGAGGCCGGAAACGGGTGTCCAGGCGCTCGGCATCGCCTTTGTGGATTCCGGCGGCGACTTCCAGACCATGGCCGACAGCCAGGCGCTCTACGGCGATACCGGCCAGGCCGCCAGGGACGCCGGCGCCTATGCGGAGCCGAAGCTTCAGCCGGTCGCCGCCAGCCAGCCGATAGCCGATCGGGCGATCCGCGCCATGGCGCAAAAGCTGATCGCCGGGCTTGGCCTGAAGGACGTCTTCTCGATCGACCTCAGGGTCGAGGCCGACGACACCATCCATCTGATCGAGTTCGAAGTCTGCCCCGGTCTGCCCTGCTTCGATTTTCGCGACTATTGCCGCAGGCAATGGGGCATGAGTTTAGCCGACGCGATGGCGGAGACGGCGGCGAACAGGCTGACGTCGTGACCTTCATGACTGACTGAGACCTAACAACTTCGTCATTCCAGGGCGAAGCAAGGAGCGAAGCGACGCGCGCAGACCCTGGAATCCATGCCGTTACCTCTGCCGTGGAGTGGAGCAGAGCAGAATTCTGGACCGTAGCGGCGCGTTGAAGTCACGGAATGGATCCTCGGGTCTGCGCTGCGTCGCTACGCTCCTTGCTCCGCCCGTGGATGACGACAAGATGGGCGTTTCGGCTAATCTGCAACGTGCCAACGCAGCCAATCAGCCACCCCTTGCCTCGACCAACTAAACCCCCTCGACCAGCACGATCTCGCCGTCAGCTACCTTCTGGCGGATGGCGACGGCGCGCTGATATTCCGGCGAGTGGTAGCACTCATGCGCCGCGGCGAGCGATTCGAACTCGATGATGACGTTGCGCGCACGGCTGGGTCCCTCGGCCTTCTCGTGCTCGCCGCCGCGCGCCAGGAATTTCACGCCGAAACGATCGAAGGCGAGCTTGGCGGCGGCGACATAATCCTTGTAGCCTTCCGGGTCGCGCACATCGACGCGAGCGATCCAATATCCCTTGGGCATTCTTTTTCTCCTGTTTGAAAATCAGGCCGACTGCATCTCGGCCAGGATCGCCTCGGCCGCCGCGCGCCGGTCGGGCGCCTTGACGATCGGCCGGCCGACGACGAGGTGGCTGGAGCCGTTGCGGATGGCCTGCGCCGGTGTCACCACGCGTTTCTGGTCGCCATGGTCGCTGCCGGCCGGCCGGATGCCGGGCGTCACCACCGCCATGTCGGGTCCGACGATCCGGCGCACTGCTTCAGCCTCCTCGGCCGAGCAGACGATGCCGCCCATGCCGGCATGCAGCGCCTGTTCGGAGCGCCTAAGCACCAGCGTGTGCGGGTCATATTCGTAGCCCGCGTCGATCATGTCCTGCTCGTCCATCGAGGTCAGCACGGTCACCGCGAGCAGGCAGAGCTCGCTGCCTTTGGCGGCCTCGACCGCCGCCTTCATCGCCTTGGGGTAGGCATGCAGCGTCAGCATCGAGACCCCCATCCTGACGATGTTCTCGACCCCCTTGGCCACTGTGTTGTCGATGTCGAGCAGCTTCATGTCGAGGAAGACCTTGGTGCCACCGCTGGCGAGCTCGCGCGCGAAATCGAGCCCGCCCGCGAAGGCGAGCTGGTAGCCGATCTTGTAGAAGCAGACGGTGCCTTCGAGCTCGCGCACCGCCTTTTCGGCCTCCTTCAGCGTCGGCACGTCGAGGCCGACGATCAGCCTGTCGCGCATGGTCTCTGCCGGATGCATCAGGCCTCGATCCGGATGGACAGCATGCGCGAGGTTTCGATCAGTGTGCGGCATAGGCGCTCCATCGATTGGTGCAGTTTCTCGTCCCGGAATTGTCCGTCCTCGGCGAACGCCTCATCCGCGTTCGACACCGAGCATTCCGGCGTGATCACGTCCATCTGGCAGCGCACCAACACCGCGCGCAGGTGGTTGATGCAGCGTATGCCGGCAAACTTGCTCTCGGAAGAGGAGCAGAGCGCCACGGGCTTGCCGTAGAGCGGCCTGAACGAGCGGCTGCCGTCGCGCCGGATCCGGCTCACCCAGTCGATCGAGTTCTTCAAGAGCGGCGGGATCGAGCCGTTATATTCCGGCGTCGCGATCAGGAGTCCGTCATGGGCGGCGATCTGATAGCCGAGCTTCACGGCATTCTCGGGGATGCCTTTTTCCTTCTCCAGGTCCTCGTCCATGATCGGCAGTGGATAGTCGCCGAGCGAGATGCGGGTCACCTCGGCGCCGTGCATGGCGAGTTCCTTCTGCGCCACGTCGGCCGTCCTGCCGCTGAAGGCACCGGTGCGGATCGAGCCGGCGAAGACGAGAATTCTTGGGATCACTGCCATCGGCCACCCGGGAGAAATAGGGGAGTAAGGGAATAGGGCAGTAGGGGAGTAGGGAAAAGTCCGGAAATCGAGCCGTTCATTCCCCCTGCTCCCCTACTGCCTTACCCCCCTACTCCCTTCTCGTCTAATGCCCTTCGCGCCGGTAGATCCAGAGCTGTGTCGGCGGGATGTTGCGGATGATGAAGTCGAAATGCTTGACCTTGTAATTGCCGCGGCCGGGCGGGATCGGCGACAGCGGGCCATAGGTCAGTTGCACGATCGGCCGGCCGGCCGGGATGCGGTCGAGCAGGCTTTCGATATAGGCGATGCGCTGGGCGACCGGGAAGTTGAGCAGCGGCACGCCGGAAACGACCGAATCGAATACCATGTCGCGCTTGTCGCCGAGCGTGGCGTCGAGGTTGAAGGCGTCGCCCTCGATGACGTTGACGCGCGGATAGAGCCTGCGCAGATGGCGCACGAAGTCGGTCGAGTATTCGATCGCGTAGAGGTTTTCCGGCTTCACGCCCTGGGCCAGGATGGCGCGGGTGATGACGCCGGTGCCCGGTCCGACCTCGAGCACCGGCAGTCCCGATTTCGGGTTGACGATCGAGGCCATCTTGCGGGCGGTGATCGAACTGGTGGGAACGATCGAGCCGACCGCTTTCGGCTTGTCGATCCAGCCTTTGAAGAACTTCAGCTCGTCGTCGAATTTTTCCGCCAGCGCTTTGCGCAACCCGGGACCACGTGCCATGCGAGCTCTCCTCAACGCTCCCCACCCGCTACTTATCAGCTAGGTGGAACAAGGCAAGGCGTCAAGCTGGCATAAGGTGTTGATGACGCTCGGGAATGCTGCCAACGCAAGTTGCCCAAAAGTGTGAGGCGGTTTTGGGATAACGACTTGCGTCAAAAAATGACGTCAGCTGTCGCCAAAGGACTCGAAAAAGTCCTTCATGCGGGCGAAGAAGCCGCTCGACTGGGGCGAGTTGTCCTTCGACGAGAGCTGCTCGAACTCTTCCAACAGTTCGCGCTGGCGGCGCGACAGGTTCTGCGGCGTTTCGACCGCCGTCTGGATGTAGAGGTCGCCGACATTGGGCTGGCGCAGCACCGGCATGCCCTTGCCCTTCAGCCGGAACTGGCGGCCGTTCTGGGTGCCTTCCGGCACTTTCACCTTGGTCTGCGTGCCGTCGAGGGTGGTGACCTCGAACGAGCCGCCAAGGGCGGCGGTCGTCATCGAGATCGGCACCTTGCAATAGAGGTCGGCGCCATCGCGCTGGAAGAATTCGTGCGGCTTGACCGCGAGGAAGATGTAGAGGTCGCCGGAAGGACCGCCGCGCAGGCCGGCCTCGCCCTCATTGGCAAGCCGGATACGGGTTCCGTCCTCGATGCCGGCGGGGATGTTGACCGACAGCGAACGCTCCTCGGTGACGCGGCCCTGTCCGGCACATTTCGCGCAGGGGTCCTTGATCGTCTGTCCGCGACCTTGGCATTGCGGGCAGGTGCGCTCGATCGAGAAGAAGCCTTGCGTGGCGCGCACCTTGCCGTGGCCATGGCACATGGCGCAGGTGACCGGCTGCGTGCCGGGCTTGGCGCCGGTCCCTGAGCATTCCGAGCAGGAAATGGAGGCCGGCACACGGATTTGCGCCGTCTTGCCGGAGAATGCCTCCTCGAGCGAGATCTCCATATTGTAGCGCAGGTCCGCCCCGCGCTCGCGGCCGCCTGACGAGCGGCGCTGGCGGCCGCCCATCATGTCGCCGAAAATGTCTTCGAAGATGTCGGCGAAACCGCCGGCGCCGAAGCCGTGCGCGGCGCCGTTCATGCCGCCCTGCTCGAAGGCGGCGTGGCCGAAACGGTCATAGGCCGCGCGCTTCTGCGGGTCCTTCAGCGTCTCGTAGGCCTCGTTGATTTCCTTGAACTTGTGCTCGCAGGCGTGGTCGCCGGGATTGCGGTCGGGATGGAACTGCATGGCGAGCTTGCGGAAAGCGCTCTTGAGCTCCTTGTCGTCGGCGCCTTTTTGCACGCCCAGGGTTTCGTAGAAATCAGCTTTCATTTTTTCCCGCGGTCCGGATGCTCAATGTCTTCAAGCATTGTTGCGTCGTTTGCCGGCACGTTGTTGGATTTAGGAGCGATGCTGCCCGGATGCTAGTAGCGAGCCCGGCTCGGCCCATGTTTTCCGTCACTTTTTCGCCCAGGGTTGCAAAAAAGCCCGGCTCTGCGCCGGGCTTTCTACAGCGCCGCGCGTCCTCTCGGACGCGCAAAGGACGCTGTAGCACTTTTGAATTGGCGCATGATCCTTTCCAAAATCGATACCGATTTTGGGGTCGTTCGCATGATCTGCCGTCGGCCGGCTCAGGCCGACTTCTTCTTGTCGTCGTCTTCGTCGATTTCCTCGAAGTCGGCGTCGACCACGTCCGAATCCTTGGCGGCATCCGCCTTGGCGTCGGCTTCGGCCGCTTCCTTCTGCGAGGCCTCGTACATGGCCTGGCCAAGCTTCATCGAAGCTTCGGCAAGTGACTGCGACTTGGCCTCGATGTCGGCTGCATCGTCGCCCTCGGCGGCGGTCTTCAGCGCCGCGATCGCGTCGGCGATCGCGGTACGGTCGGCCTCCGAGACCTTGTCGCCATACTCCTTCAGCGACTTTTCGGACGAATGCACCAGCGACTCGGCCTGGTTGCGGGCCTCGACGAGGGCACGGCGCTTCTTGTCGGCATCGGCATTGGCCTCGGCGTCCTTCACCATCTTCTCGATGTCGGCGTCGGACAGGCCACCGGACGCCTGGATGCGGATCTGGTGCTCCTTGCCGGTGCCCTTGTCCTTGGCCGAGACATTGACGATGCCGTTGGCGTCGATGTCGAAGGTGACCTCGATCTGCGGCACGCCGCGCGGGGCCGGCGGAATGCCGACCAGGTCGAACTGGCCGAGCAGCTTGTTGTCGGCCGCCATCTCGCGCTCGCCCTGGAAGACGCGGATGGTCACCGCCGACTGCGAGTCCTCGGCCGTCGAGAACACCTGGCTCTTCTTGGTCGGGATCGTGGTGTTGCGCTCGATCAGCCTGGTGAACACGCCGCCCAGCGTCTCGATGCCGAGCGACAGCGGCGTCACGTCGAGCAAGAGCACGTCCTTGACGTCGCCCTGCAGCACGCCGGCCTGGATGGCGGCGCCGAGCGCCACGACCTCATCCGGATTGACACCCTTGTGCGGCTCCTTGCCGAAGAACTGCTTCACGATCTCCTGGATCTTGGGCATGCGGGTCATGCCGCCGACCAGGACCACTTCGTCGATCTCGCCCGCCTTCAGGCCGGCGTCCTTGAGCGCCGCCTTGCAGGGGTCGATCGTGCGCTGCACGAGATCCTCGACCAGGCTCTCGAACTTCGCCCGGGTGAGCTTCATCGTCAGGTGCTTCGGCCCGGTGGCATCGGCGGTGATGAAGGGCAGGTTGATCTCGGTCTGCGTCGTCGACGACAGCTCGATCTTGGCCTTTTCGGCAGCCTCCTTCAGGCGCTGCAAAGCGAGCTTGTCGTTCTTCAGATCGATGCCTTGTTCCTTCTTGAACTCGGCCGCCAGGTACTCGACCAGGCGCATGTCGAAGTCCTCGCCGCCGAGGAAGGTGTCGCCATTGGTCGACTTCACCTCGAAGACGCCGTCGCCGATCTCGAGCACCGAAATATCGAACGTGCCGCCACCAAGGTCATAGACGGCGATGGTCTTGCCGTCCTTCTTCTCGAGGCCGTAGGCGAGCGCCGCCGCCGTCGGCTCGTTGATGATACGCAGCACCTCGAGGCCGGCGATCTTGCCGGCGTCCTTGGTCGCCTGGCGCTGGGCGTCGTTGAAATAGGCCGGAACGGTGATGACCGCCTTCTCGACCTTCTCGCCGAGATAGGCTTCCGCCGTTTCCTTCATCTTCTGCAGGATCATGGCCGAGATCTGGCTGGGCGACTGCTTCTTGCCGCCGGCCTCGACCCAGGCGTCGCCATTGTCGCCCTTGACGATCTTGTAGGGGACAAGCTTCTTGTCCTTCTCCGTCACCGGATCGTCATAGCGGCGGCCGATCAGGCGCTTGACCGCGAAGATGGTGTTTTCAGGATTGGTGACCGCCTGGCGCTTGGCCGGCTGGCCGACGAGGCGTTCGCCGTCGCTGTTGATGGCGACGATGGAAGGGGTCGTGCGCGCGCCTTCCGCATTCTCGATAACCTTGGGCTCCTTGCCGTCCATGATGGCGATACAGGAGTTGGTGGTTCCGAGGTCGATACCGATAACTTTTGCCATTGTTCTAGTCTCTCCGCTAAGCAGGCTCTCAGGACCCTGATAAGGCGTTCCGACGAAAGCCCCTGTTCACAAGAATTCCGTCACGGTCCCGGGTTTTCAAGGCCGAACGGCTGGCGCGTATATAAGAACAGGCGGCACGGCGCGCAAGCATTCTGCGCAAGGTGGCTGCCGTCCGGCAGGGGCTCGGGAAACGAGCCGGCCCGTCACCAGCCGGGGTCGATCCGGATTTGCCCTATCTCATTGCCCAGACAGGATTTTTCCCGAACGGAACATCGTCGTCATGCATCAGCCGCATGGCGGCCGGGAGAAGCTTTGCCCTGGGGGCGTGACTTTGGGTCGCGAATAAGCCTGAAAACATCTTTTGCCGCCATGTGCCGGCAATCAGCCGGCGGAGAAGATAGAACGCTTGGCAAGCGAGGCATGCGGGACTACGAATAAGGCAGGATAAGGCAGATCGCCGGCACGAGCGCCGGCTTGGATCATGCGCGCGAAATCGATCCTGATCGTGGTACTTGCCGGGATGCTCGCATTCTCCGGCTGCACCACCGGCGGTGGGTTGCAGAGTTCTCCTTTGGCCTATGGCGGCCTCACCGACGCCGGTTTCCGCATCCCGCCGGTTCCGATCTACAAGGTCGACCAGAAACTCCATCGGCAGACGGTGCCTTATGCAACCGACGAGGCGCCCGGCACCATCATTGTCGATACAGGAGCGAAATTCCTCTACTACGTGCTGGGAGACGGTCAGGCGCTGCGCTACGGCATCGGTGTCGGCAAGGCGGGCTTCGAGTGGCATGGCACCGCGCAGGTCGCGAGGAAGCGCGAATGGCCCGATTGGAGCGCGCCGTCCCAGATGATCGTGCGCGAGCGCAATCGAGGCCACATCATACCGGCCCATATGGAAGGCGGACTTATGAACCCGCTCGGCGCGCGGGCGCTCTATCTCTACAATGAGAAGGGTGACACCGGCTATCGCCTGCACGGCAGCCCTGAATGGTGGTCGATCGGCAAGGCAGTGTCGGCGGGCTGCATCCGCCTCATGAACCAGGACATCATCGATCTCTACGACCGCGCCCCGATCGGCACCAAGGTCATCGTCATTTAAGGCTCGGCCGGACTCGAATCTCGACACGCCTTGCTTTTGGTGCCGAAGGGCTAGTCTCGGAACGCCTCCGTGCAAAGCGCGCGCAGCTTCGGGAAGATGTTGCTTCCGCCAGCGATCACTTGCGTCCCCTGGCTGACGACCGTCCTCGGGTCGGGCTTCAGCACCGTGCCGCCCGCCTCTTCGACCAGAAGCATGCCGGCAAGGCAGTCCCAGGCATTCATGTGTTCCTCGACATAGCCGAGCAGCCGCCCGGCCGCGGCATAGGCGAGCATCAGCGCGCCGGAAGCGTTTCTGAAGAAGACGCCGCCTTCGGCCATGATCATGCTGATCAGCACCGCCACATGTTCCGTGGCCGCACGGTTCGAAAGCCCGGTTCCGACCGAGCCTTCGGAAAGCGAGGTGGCGGCGCTCGCCTTGATCGGCCGGCCGTTGACGAAGGCGCCGCCGCCAAGGCGGCCGTGGAAGGTCTCGCCGGTGGAAGCCTCATGGATGACGCCGACGATGGTCTCGCCGTCCTTGGCGCAGGCGATCACCACGCACCAGGCGGGAATGCCGCGCACGAAATTGGCGGTGCCGTCGATCGGGTCGATCACCCAGACATGGCCGGTCCTGCCGGTCACCGGCGCATGCTCCTCGCCGACGATGCCGTCGTCCGGATAAGCCTCGGCGATCGCCGCGCGGATGAAGAGCTCGACGTTCCGGTCGCCGTCGGAGACCAGGTCCTGATGGCCCTTGCTCTCGATGGTAAGATTTTCGAGATCGCGAAAATATCTCAGCCCAAGCTCGCCGGCGCGGCGCGCCAGATCGATGGCGAAATGCATGCGCTGGTCGAGATCGTCGGTCACGGGAAAGGCTCGCGCTTAAGGAGGGTGGCCTGCCCTTAAAGCAATTCCAGGAAAAGTGTGAAACGGTTTTCCGTCCGGAATTGCGTAAAAACAAACAGCTGGCAGACGAGTGTGTCAGGCAAAGCCAGTGAGTCGGTCAGGCGGCTTGCGACATCGACTTGTGGACGTCGGACAGAATCTCGAAGGAGCGCACCCTTGCCGCGTGGTCGAACATCTGCGCCGTCACCATCAATTCGTCGGCGCCGGTGCGGCGCACGAAGGCGTCGATGCCCTGGCGGACCGTTTCCGGCGAACCGACGACGGCGCAGGACAGCGCCTGGGAAAGCATGCTCTTCGCCACCGGATCGAGGTCGCGGTCATAGTTTTCGACCGGCGGCGGCAGTTGCCCGGGCCGGCCGCTGCGCAGATTGACGAAAGCCTGCTGCAGCGAGCTGAACAGCAGCCGCGCCTCGGCGTCGGTGGGTGCTGCGAAGACATTGATGCCGAGCATCACATAGGGCTTGTCGAGCTGGGCCGAGGGCTGGAAGCGGGTCCGATAAACCTCCAGCGCGTGGTCGAGTTCGGCCGGCGCGAAATGCGAGGCGAACGCATAGGGCAGGCCAAGGAGCGCCGCGAGCTGCGCGCCGTAGAGGCTGGAACCGAGGATCCAGACTGGCACGTCCTGGCCTTCGCCGGGCACCGCGCGGATGCGCTGGCCTTCCTCGGCCGGCTGGAAATAGCCCATCAGCTCGACCACGTCCTGGGGGAAGTTGTCGCTGGCTTCCAGATTGCGGCGCAGCGCCCGCGCCGTCATCACGTCGGTGCCTGGCGCGCGGCCGAGGCCGAGGTCGATGCGGCCCGGAAAAAGCGCGTTGAGCGTGCCGAACTGCTCGGCAATCACCAGCGGCGCATGGTTGGGCAGCATGATGCCGCCGGCGCCGACGCGGATCGTCCTGGTGCCGCCGGCGACATGCGCGATGACAACGGAAGTCGCCGCGCTTGCAATGCCCGGCATGTTGTGGTGCTCGGCGAGCCAATAGCGCTTGTAGCCCAGCCGCTCGGCATGGCGGGCAAGGTCGAGCGAGTTGGCCAGCGACTGAGAGGCATTGCTGCCGAGGGTTATCGGCGACAGGTCGAGAACCGAAAGGGCTGTCATAGATCAGGTCTCCATGATGTTTTTCTGCAGCAGCCTGGCCTCGAAGGCGGCGCGGTCGGGAATGACGATGGCGAGCTGGTTCTCCAGCACTTCGGCGAGCTCGGCGGCGCTCGCGATCTCCCGCTGCTCGGTGCGGCCGCCGAGATGATGGGTCGACAGCCGGTTGTTGCGCAGCGCGTAGCGCCTGTCGGGCAGGGCGCGCGCCGCGACCAGGGTCGACAGGAAATGCGAGGTCGGATGCGTCGACAGGAAATGGCTGCTCACCTGATAGTCGACCTCGTAGGCATGCTGCATGTCGAAGCGGTAGAGCGTGCGCCAATCGCCGCCGATGCTGGCGCTGCCGATATTGGCCTGCAGGCGAAAATGATCGGCGCCCTCGACGATGCGGAACGTCTCGTGCGGCGTCCGCTGTTCGAGATCCGGCTCCAGCAGCAGCGGTGCCGTCAGCGTCAGGCCGCCGAAGCCCACATCGGCGATGTAGATTTTGCCGTCGAGATCGACGCGCAGCAGCATGTGGCTGCGCGCCGTGACGGCGTCGTCCGGCTGGCCCCAGAGCACGCGGGCGGCGAGCCCGCTCACATTGAAGCCCAGCGCTCCAAGCGCGTGCATGAAGATCAGATTGTGCTCGAAGCAGTAGCCGCCGCGGCCGCGCCGGAAGATCTTGTCCTGCAGCGAAGCCGGATCGAGCCCGACCGAGACGCCCATCAGCGCATCGATGTTCTCGAACGGGATCGCCTGCGGATGAGCCAAATGCAGCGACCGCAGCGTGACGAGCGAGCTGTCGGTCGGCCCGCCATAGCCGATGCGGGCGAAATAGGCGTCGAGATCGAAGTCGCTCATCAAGGCAGGTCCGGCATGACCGGCCCGATATAGGCACTCCCCGCCGAGGCCGCAAACGATGGACCACGCCTCGGATCGGGACTGGCCTAGCCTGCGGCCTTGTGATCGTTCTCGGCCGGCTCGTCGTCGATGACGAAGGTCTGCTGCGCCGCCAGGAAATTGCCGACATGGCTGAGGCCGTCGAAATGGTCGCAGAACACCTTGATGACCACCAGCAGCGGCACCGCCATCAGCGCGCCGACGAAACCCCACAGCCACGACCAGAAGGCGATGGCGATGAAGATCGCCACCGCGTTGATCTCGAGCCGCCGGCCGACCACCGTCGGGGTCACGAACTGGCCCTCGACGATATCGCACAACAGCACGAAGGCTGGCGCCAGCAGCGCGTAGGAGATCGTATCGAAGCTGATCAGCGCGATGACCATCACCAGGAGGATGGTCATCAGCGCGCCGACATAGGGCAGGAAATTGAGCAGCGCCGCGGCCGCGCCCCAGACCAGTGGGTTCGGCATGCCGAGCCCCCACAGGCCAAGCCCGATCACCGTGCCGAGGCCGGCATTGATGACCGTGACGGTGAGCAAATAGTGCGAGATCTCGCTCTCGACGTCATAGACGACGCGCAGCGCCCGCTTCTTCTGGCTGAGGCTGGTGAAGGACTGGACGATCTTCTCGTAGAACAGGGTGCCTGAGGCGAGCAGGAACAGCGACAGCACGAAGACGATGGTGATGCTGGTGCCTGCCCCTAGGATATTGCCGGCTGCGGTGGGTAGGATGCCCGACGACGCCACCGCGACCTTCTGCACGCCCGGTTCCTGCGAGGTCTCGGTCAGCGCTTCCAACTGGCGCGAGATATCGATAGCCCTTTCCAGCGGCCGCTTGAACGGCGCCAGCCGCTCGGTGAGCTGCTGGCCGATCGACGAGGTGTTGTTGATGAGGTCGATGACCGGGCCGCTGAGCAGATAACCGGCGCTGGCGACGAAGAAGACGGAGAGCAGCACCAGCAGCGTCGCGGACAGCGCGTCGGGAATGCCGTGCTTGCGCAGGAAGCGCACGATCGGGGTCAGCGTCAGCGCCAGCAGGAAGGCGAGGATGACCGGCATGAAGAAAGCGCGGGCGAAATAGAGCGCGAATACCGTCAATAGAATGAAGATGCCGATCAGCAGCGATCGCATCAGCCGCAATTCGGCGCGGGCGCCGGTCGGCGGATCGACGCTCTCGGCAACGCTCGCGCCCGAAGCGGTCGTTTCGGCTTTCATCAGTTTCCCGTCGAGCACCGCTACCGGTGCAATCGTCGAGAAAAACGTGTCCGCCGCACCAAGGTTCCGTTAGAGCAATTCCAGGAAAAGTGTGAGGCGGTTTTCCGTCCGGAATTGCGTTAAAACAAAGAGATAGAGCCTTCGTCGGCGGTGTCTTCAGGCGGGCGCCGCTGCGGTGGGCGTGGCCTTCGCCGTCTCCTTGCGCACGATCGGCGCCACTCTGGTGCCGTAGAGCTCGATCGCCTTCATGATCTTGGCATGCGGCATGGCGCCGATGGCCATCTGCAGCAGGAAGCGGTCGTTGCCGAAGATGTTGTGCTGGGCGACGATCTTTTCCGCCACAGCTTCAGGATTGCCGACGAACAGGGCGCCGCTTGGACCCCGCGCGTGGTCGAAATGCGCCCGCGAGGTCGGTCCCCAGCCGCGCTCGCGGCCGATCCGGTTCATCACCTCGGCCTGCGGTGCGTAGAAATCGTCGGCCGCCTTCTCCGTGGTCTCGGCGATGAAGCCGTGCACGTTGAGGCTGGTGGCAAGCGAGGCCGGGTCGTTGCCGGCCCGCCTTGCCGCCTCCCGATAGATTTCGAACAGCGGCGCGAAACGGGCCGGCTCGCCGCCGATGATGGCAAGCGCAAGCGGCAGGCCGAGCGCGCCGGCCCGTGCCGCCGACTGCGGCGTGCCGCCGATCGCGATCCAGATCGGCAATTTTTCCTGGAAGGGCCGCGGATAGACGCCGCGGCCGTTGATCGGCGCGCGCAGCTTGCCCTGCCACGTCACCTTCACCTGGTCGCGGATGGCGAGCAGGAGATCGAGCTTCTCGGCGAAGAGCTCGTCATAGTCCTCGAGATTGTAGCCGAACAGCGGGAAGGATTCGATGAAGGAGCCGCGCCCGGCCATGATCTCGGCGCGGCCGCTGGACAAAAGATCGAGCGTCGCGAACTGCTGGAAGACGCGCACCGGATCGTCGGAAGAGAGCACGGTGACCGCGCTGGTGAGCTTGATGCGCTTCGTCCGCTCCGCGGCTGCCGCGAGTGCCACGACCGGCGCCGAAGCAGCATAGTCGGGGCGGTGATGTTCGCCGAGGCCGAACACGTCGAGACCGACCTGGTCGGCCAGTTCGACCTCCTCGATCAGATTGCGCAGCCGTTCGTGCGGTCCGATGGCGCCGGGGCCCGGTTCCGGGCTGACATCCGCGAAAGTGTAGAGGCCGAGTTCCATTTCGATTGCATCCTGATGAGGTGTTCGAGCGTTGATTGTCGGCGCAAGACGTAGCGATCGGCCTTGCCGCCCGCCAGAGGCGCGATTTGTGAACAGTGCATCGCGCCGCGGTGACGTATCCCGGCGGCAACAGCTCAGATTTTCATGGCTGGCATACCGTTTTGGCGCTTGAACTCATCGCTTTCGCGCGTATGTAAGCGTCGCGAATTGACTGCAGGGAAGTGGATTTGGCTATCTACAGGGAAAAAGACATATTCGAGCGGCGCAACGCCGCGAACGAGGCAAAGAAGGCGCTCCTGGAGCGTTTCAAGGCAAAGCCGGCAGCAGATGATCCAGCGGTGCTGGCGCGTCAGGCGGAGCGTAAGGCGATCCTCGAGGCCCGCGCGATCCGCGAGGCCGAGAAGGCCAGGCTGAAGCAGGAAAAGCTGGCGCGCGAAGCAGCCGAGAAGGCCGAGCGCGAGGCAGCCGCGGAAGCGGCTCGTCGTGCCGCCGAAGAGGCGGCGGCGGCCGAGGCGAAGATCCGCGAAGCCGAGGAGACCGAACGCATCGCCCGCGTGCTCGCCGAAGAGGCCGAGCGCAAGGCCAAGCGCGACGCACGCTACGCCGCCCGCAAGGCGCGTGTCGGCAGGACGCCTCCGGGCTTCTCCGCCCGCTAAGGCGTACGCGCCCGGAATATAGTTTCGTTCGAAGATGCTTCAGGGTCGCCAGTGGCGGCCCTGAAGGCGTTTGTGCTGGACGCGTCAGGCGACGAGCTTCAGCCCGACAATGCCGCAGACGATCAGGCCGATGCAGGAAAGCCGGACCGCGGTCGCAGGCTCGCCGAGCAGCCATATGCCGAGCAAGGCCGTGCCGACGGTGCCGATGCCTGTCCAGACCGCATAGGCGGTGCCGACGGGCAATGTCTTCAGCGCCAACCCGAGCAGGCCGAGACTGACGATCATCGAGGCGACGGTGAGCCCGGTCGGCAGCGGTTTCGAGAAGCCATCGGTGTATTTGAGGCCGATGGCCCAGCCGATCTCGAACAGGCCGGCGAAAAAAAGAAGAACCCAGGACATCGCAAACGCTCCCTCATCCGGCATCGCTGTCCGATGCCTGAGGTGGCGGGTCGTCCCGGCCGGTTTTCGGGAAGCGAGGTCGTCCTCGCCGCACTGATATAGTGAGCTCCGCTCCCCGATCAACAAAACACCGGCAGCATTCGGCATGCCGCCGGTTCAGGTTTCACTCGAGACGGATCGGCCGCGCCGGCGGTCTACTTCTCCTTGATGCGCATCGCCTTGACCGGCGGCGCCTTCGGAGCCGGGGCCGCGGCTGGTTTCTTCGCGTCCTTCTTCGGCTTGCGGGGTTCCTTGCCCGCCTTCATCGCACCTTTAGCCATGATTCGCTCCTCCGATTTGTGGGCGCCTCAAGTGAAACAAGAGAAGCGCCGGATCGCAAGAGGCCGTTTGACGCTTCGAAGCCGGCTTCCCGGATGTCAACCGTTTTCCCTTGATCCGCCGGCCCCGAAACAGGTTTCGGCAGTTGGTCCGGCTGTGCGTCACTCTCCTTGAACCTCGGAGCCATTGGCGCATTGTCTGTGGAGCTTCGGTCGGCAGGTCGTTAAGCTCGGCGCTCCAAAGAGGATCGGGAAGCGGATGGCAGGGCACAGCGGCTCGAAAAGGGTGATCTACGCCGCGCTCGCCGGCAACCTCGCGATCGCGCTGACCAAGTTCGCCGCGGCATTCTTCACCGGCTCTTCCGCCATGCTGTCGGAAGGTGTGCATTCGCTGGTCGACACCGGCAACGGCGCGCTTCTGCTCTACGGCATGCGTCGCGCCGCACGCCCACCCGACCGCAAGCATCCGCTCGGCCACGGGCGCGAGCTCTATTTCTGGAGCTTCATCGTCGCGCTCCTGGTGTTCGCGCTCGGCTCCGGCGTGTCCTTCTACGAGGGCATCATCCACATCATGGCGCCCGAGCCGGTCGTCAACGCCAAGGTCAACTACATCGTGCTTGGCCTGTCCTTTTTGTTCGAAGGCAGTTCCTGGCTGGTGGCGCTGAAGGAGTTCCGCCAGCAGAAGGGCAAGCAGGGCTGGTTCCAGGCGGTGCGCCGCAGCAAGGACCCGAGCGTCTACACGGTGCTGTTCGAGGACAGCGCGGCACTGCTCGGCTTGATCGTCGCCTTCGCCGGCATCCTGTCTGCCGAGCTCCTGGAGATCCCCGAACTCGACGGCGCCGGCTCGATCGGCATCGCGATCATCCTTGGCGCCACCGCGATCTTCCTGGCGCGCGAGAGCAAGGGCCTGCTCCTCGGCGAGCCCGCTTCGCCCGAGGTGCAGCGCAAGGTTCTGGCGATCGCTGAGGAAGATCCGGCAGTCCAGCGGGCGAACGGCATATTGAGCGTTCACATCGGCCCGCAAGAGATCGTCGCCGGCTTGAGCATCGAATTCGAGGACCATCTGACCGCGCCCGAGATCGAGGCCTGCGTCGAGCGGCTGGAGGCGCGGTTGAGGAAAGAGATGCCGGAAATCATCAAGCTGTTCGTCAAGCCGCAGGCGACTGGCACATGGGAGCGCAGGCGCAAGGCTATCGCCGAGGCCTCCGAAGAGGATTAGGTTTGAGCGAAGTAACCTTTGGGGAGTAAGCCCGATGAAGATCGACGGCGGGTGCCATTGCGGCGCCATCACCTATGAGGCGGAGGTCGACCCGGAAAAGACCTCGATCTGCCACTGCACGGACTGCCAGCAACTCACCGGCACGGCTTTTCGCGTCACCGTACGGGTGCCTGAAGAAGATTACCGCATCACCAAGGGCGAGCCCAAGGTCTACATCAAGACCGGGTCGAGCGGCGCCAAGCGGGCGCAGGGCTTTTGCGGCGATTGCGGTTCGCACCTATACGCGACATCGGTCGGCGACGGGCCGAAGGTCTATGGCGTCAGGACAGGCACGGCGCGCCAGCGCGACCAGCTGGTGCCGAGGACGCAATACTGGCATCGCTCGGCGCTGCACTGGCTGCCGGAATTCGAGGGCACAAGGGTGGTCGAGGAGCAGTAGGGATCGAGACCTCGGCGAGAGGCGAGACTACTCGCCGTCTTCGACGACCCTGAGCCGCAATTGGCCTGTCTTGGAATCGGCCACGCGCGCGCCGCCTTCGACCTTGGCCGGGCCGCGCGGCGGTTCGGCTTCGCCCTCGCCGAACTCCAGCGCCTCGATCTTCTGGCCGCGCTTGGTGACTTTCGACGTCGAGACGAGGATGTCGTCGATATCCTTGGCCGCCTGGCCGAAATGCGTCTGCAGCCGGCGCACGCGCTCGTCGACGCGCGCCACGTCTTCCATCAGGCGGATGACCTCGCCCTGGATCAGATGCGCCTGCTCGCGCATGCGCGCGTCCTTCAGAATCGCCTGGATGACCTGGATCGACAGCATCAGCAGCGAAGGCGAGACGATGACGACGCGGGCGCGATGTGCCTTCTGCACCACCGCCTCGAAATTCTCGTGGATCTCGGCGAATACCGATTCCGACGGCACGAACATGAAGGCGGTGTCCTGCGTCTCGCCCTGGATCAGGTATTTCTCGGCGATATCGCGGATATGCACCTCGATGTCGCGCCGGAACGCCTGCGCCGCCGCCTTCTGCATGTCGGCGCCCTCGGCGGCGCGGATGGCATTCCAGGCTTCCAGCGGAAACTTGGCGTCGATGGCAAGCATCGGCGCGCCGTTGGGCATCCGCACCAGGCAGTCGGGCCGGCTGCCGTTGGACAGGCCCGCCTGGAACTCGTAGGCGCCGTGCGGCAGGCCGTCGGCGATGATCGCCTCCATGCGCGACTGGCCGAAGGCGCCGCGTGTCTGCTTGTTGGAGAGGATCGCCTGCAACTGCACGACCTGGCCGGCTAAAGACTGGATGTTGCCCTGCGCCGTATCGATCACCGCCAGCCGCTCCTGCAGCTTGGCCAGGCTCTCATGCGTCGACTTGGTCTGCTCGGCCATGGTCTGGCCAAGGCGGCCGGTCATCGCGTCGAGCCTCTGGCCGAGCGACTGGGTGAGTTCCGCCTGCCTGGCGCCGAACACTTCGGCGATCGCGCCCATGCGGCCTTGCATCTCGGCCTGCGCCTGCAGGATGTCGGCCATGCGGGCCTCGGTGTCACGCGCATGGTCGGCCGCTTCGGCCGCCGCCTCCGCGCGCGCCTTGCCCGCGCGCCACAAGGCGACAATGAGCGCCAGGAACAATACCAGCAGCACAACCGCGCCGAAACCGAGCGCTTCACCGAGCGTGATCGTGGTGGCGCCGAGCCGCGCGACCGGTTGCGAAAGGATCGAGGTCATGTCGTTCATGCGGGCAGCATAGCCGATTCGGCCCGCTGAAACAGATCAAAACGTGAACAGGTCGCAGCCGCCCCCGTTGACGCTTTTCCAACGACGTCTTAGGTGAGACGCCATGTCGATCAAGCCGCTCATCATCCTTCCCGATCCCATCCTGCGCCAGGTTTCCAAACCGGTCGAGCGCGTTGACGGCGATTTGCGCAAGCTCGCCGACGACATGCTGGAGACCATGTATGACGCGCCGGGGATCGGGCTGGCCGCGATCCAGGTCGGCGAGCCGCGGCGCTTGCTGGTCATCGACCTCGCCAAGGAAGGTGAGCCGCCCGCGCCGCATGTCTTCATCAATCCGGAAATCCTCGTAAGCTCGGACCAGCGCTCGGTCTATGAGGAAGGCTGCCTGTCGATCCCCGACTACTACGCCGAGGTCGAGCGCCCCGCCGCCGTGCGCGTGAAATATCTCGATCGCGACGGCAAGCTGCAGGAGATTGAGGCCGAAGGCCTGATGGCGACCTGCCTGCAGCACGAGATCGACCATCTCAACGGCGTGCTGTTCATCGACCACATCTCGAAGCTGAAGCGCGACATGGTGGTGAAGAAATTCAAGAAGCTCGCCAGGGAGAAAGCGCCGGGCAAGATGGTGGGCTAGCAGCCCTGCCGGCTTGGGCAGCTTGCCTCAACTATGATATCAACGATATCAGATTTGGAGGCTCTGATGGGCGACATGTTGATCAGAAACATTCCCGAGCCTTTGAAGCGGGAGATCGAGCAGGCGGCGCGAAGCGCTGGCCAGAGCCTGTCCGGCAAGGCGATCGATCTTCTGCGCAGGGGCATAGTCGACGACAGGAAGCCGAAGTCGGATCTTTCCGCCTGGGACGCCGTTCGCTCAGCCTTCGCGGCCGAGAATGCGATCGATGATGAGTTTGCCGGGATATTGGACAAGATCGAAGCGGAACGAAAACGCGATTTCGGCCGTCGGCTCGAGGACTTCGATTGATCGTCCTCGATACCAACATCATCTCTGAAGCAAGCAATGCCGGGGACCCACAACGTCCGGGACTTCGCCGGGCTTGACCTGAAGCTCGTAAATCCGTTTGAAGCGGACGCCTGAAAATAGGATTGCGGGAAAAATGCCCCTTCGCGTCATCTTCATGGGCACGCCGGATTTTTCTGTGCCGACGCTACGCGCCATCGCCGAGGCCGGCCACGAGATCGCGGCCGTCTACACGCAGCCGCCGCGCGCCGCCGGCCGGCGCGGGCTGGAACTGACGCCCTCGCCGGTGCAGCGCGAGGCGGAGCGGCTCGGCCTCGAGGTGCGGACGCCGACGTCGCTGAAAGGCGAGGCCGAGCAGCAGGCTTTTGCCGCCTTGCGGGCCGATGTCGCCGTGGTCGTCGCCTATGGCCTGCTCCTGCCGAAGCCGGTTTTGGAGGCAACCAGGCTTGGCTGCCTCAACGGTCACGCCTCACTTTTGCCGCGTTGGCGCGGTGCTGCTCCCATCCAGCGCGCCATCATGGCTGGCGATGCCGAGACCGGCATGATGGTGATGCGCATGGAAGAAGGTTTGGACACCGGTCCGGTGGCATTGGTTGAAAAATGCGCCATCGGACCCGATATGACCGCCGGCGAGCTGCATGACCGCCTGATGGCTCAAGGCGCCTCGCTGATGGTGCAAGCGCTCGCGCAGTTGGGGATAAATTGTCTGACATTTACCCAACAGGCGACGGAAGGGGTGACCTACGCCCGAAAAATCGATAAATCGGAGACACGCGTAGACTGGACGCGGCCTGCCGGCGAAGTCCACAATCACATCCGCGGCCTCTCGCCCTTTCCGGGCGCGTGGTGCGAGGTCGAAATTGGCGGCCGCATGGAGCGGCTGAAACTGCTTCGCTCGACGCTTTCCGATGGCGTCGGCGAGTCGGGAGGAATTCTCGATGACCGGCTGACGGTCGCCTGCGGGTCAGGCGCGGTCAGGCTGGTCGAAGTTCAACGGGCGGGCGGAAGGCCCGCCGCCGCGCAGGAGTTTCTGCGCGGGGCCAAGATCGAAAAAGGAACGAAACTCAAATGAGCATGATGTCGATACGCGCGGCGACGCCGCGGGATCGCGAGGCGATCCGCCTCGTCGAAGAGCATGCCTTCGGCCAGCGGGCCGAGGCCGGCCTGGTCGACGCGCTGGTCGCCGGCGGCGACACCGTCGTCGAGCTGGTTGCGGAAGAGGACGGCCAGGTCGTCGGCCATATCCTGTTTTCCAGGCTTTTCGTGCAGAACGGCGGCAAGCGCTTCCCGGCGCTGGCGCTGGCGCCGCTGGCGGTCGAGCCGTCCTTCCATGGCACAGGCATTGGCGGCGCGCTGATCCGCGAGGCGCATGTCCGCCTCAAGGAGGCCGGTGAGACGCTGGCCGTGGTGCTCGGCGATCCGGCCTATTACGGCCGCTTCGGTTACACCCATGCCCGCGCCGAAAGGTTCGAGAGCGAGTACCAGGGCGAAGCGCTGCAGGCCCTTGCCTGGGGCGACGCGCCCGAGACCGGCAAGCTGGTCTACGCTTCGGCCTTCACCGCGCTCGCTGCTTAGGCGAGGACCAAAGTAGATCTGGCATGCCGCGTTTTCGGCTCGATATCGAATATGACGGCAGCCAATTCGCCGGCTGGCAGCATCAGGCGGACCAGCCTTCGGTGCAGCAGGCGATTGAGCAGGCGATCGCAAGGTTCTGCGGCGAAGAGGTAAGACTGCGTGCCGCCGGCCGCACCGATGCCGGCGTGCACGCCACCGCCCAGGTGGCGCATGTCGATCTCGCCAAAGCCTGGGCGGGCGACAAGGTGCGCGATGCCCTCAACGCCCATCTGCAGGCGGCCGGCGCGCGCATCGCCATCCTCAAGGCGGGGGTCGTCGCAGACGATTTCGACGCGCGTTTTTCGGCCACAGGCCGCCACTATCTCTACCGCATCCTCAACCGTCGCGCGCCTTCCGCGCTGGAAAAGGGCAAGGTCTGGTGGGTGCCGAAGCGACTCGACGCCGCGGCCATGCACGAGGCGGCGAAGGTGCTGCTCGGGCGGCACGATTTCACCACCTTCCGCTCCACCCAGTGCCAGGCCGAGAGCCCGGTCCGAACGCTGGCGCGTCTCGACGTCAGCCGCGTCGGCGATCTCATCGAGGTGCGGACCTCGGCGCGCTCCTTCCTGCACAACCAGGTGCGCTCGATGGTTGGGTCGCTCAGGCGTGTCGGCGACGGCTCCTGGAGCGCCGCCGATCTCAAGGCGGCGCTCGAAGCGCGCGATCGCGCCGCCTGCGGCCAGGTGGCGCCGCCGGATGGGCTGTTTCTCGTCGGGGTGGACTATCCGGAGACGGACACGGCTGGGTGAAACATCGGTTTCGCGGCCGATGACGCCGGTCAATAGCGTGAGCATTCCTGCTTATGCTGGAGGGAGGTGGCCAATTGTCTGCGTCGACGCCGCCCCTCATCCCCCTACCGGCACCTTCTCCCCGTAAAGTGACTGGGACAAGGAGGCTGCCCGCGGCCTCGGCACCCCTTTCTTGCAACGCTGGAGACTGGCGAAACCGGCGATGAGAGCGCCCCTCTCCCCGTCACGATACGGGGAGAGGATGCCGGCAGGCAGGTGAGGGGCGGCGCCAAACGTCGGACGGGTAAGGACGAGGGCGGAATTCAAATCTGAAGCAATGACACGGATCGAAAAATGTTGGTTCGAGGGATCAGCCCGTCGTGCCGTTCGGAATGTCGATGCCGAGCAGCGCCTGCAGCCCGAACAGGACGATCAGCGAGGCCACGAACATGCCGACGAACACCGCGGTGCCGACGGCAGCTCCCTTGCCGATCGCCGCGTTGGTCATGCGCCAGGTCAGCACCATCGATAGCGCGAACAGAAGCAGCGAGACCAGTCCGCTGACCTCGTTGGTCGAAGGCAGGAAGAGCCTGAGCAATGCCGAAGGCAGCATCAGCCAGGCAATGATCGCGGAGGCCCAGTTGGAGGCGACGACGTAGTGGACGAAGCGGCCGCCGATGCCGGCGCGCGGCGCGACCAGCGCAAGCGCCACCAGCGGCAGCACCCAGGAGCCGATATCAACCGCAGCCAGTCTCAGAAGCATGCCGAGGCGGCCGGCGAATGCGTTCGGATCGCCGATCTCGTTGGCGATGCCGACCCAGCCGACGATCAGCGCAGGCAACGCTACGACGATACCGAAGAAGGAGTTCCAGAAACCGTCCGCCGACAGATCGAGCATGCGCAGCCCGTCGGCCTTGCCGAACATCAGCCGCCAGGCGCCGGCCAGCGAAGCGTAGGTTTCGTCTGCCGAAAGCATGGTCACGCGAGGCCCTGTCCGAACCAGTCTTCGATGAAACGTTCGTAGATTTGGGTCAGCGTCTCGAGGTCGGCAAGCGCCACGCGCTCGTCGACCATGTGCATGGTCTTTCCGACCAGGCCGAACTCGACCACCGGGCAGTAATCCTTGATGAAGCGTGCATCCGACGTGCCGCCGGAGGTCGAAAGCGCCGGCGTCTTGCCGACCACGGCCGCAACCGACGTGCTCAGCGTGTCGATCAGCTTTTCGTCGCGGGTGAGGAAGACATGGCTTGGCCGGTCGCGCCAGACAAGCTCATAGTCAACCGGCGTCTTCTTGCCCGGCCGGTATTTCTTGCGCCCGGCCGCCCGGTCGAGGCGATTGTGGATCTCGGCCTGGATCGTTTCGGCATCCCAAGCGTCGTTGAAGCGGATGTTGAACGTGGCGGTGGCCTTGGCCGGGATGACGTTGGTCGCCGGATTGCCGACATCGATCGACGTCACTTCCAGATTGGTCGGCTGGAAATCCTTCGTTCCCTTGTCGAACACCGGATGGAGCAGCGCGTCGACCAGGCCCATCAGTCCGCGCACCGGGTTGTCGGCAAGCTGCGGATAGGCGGCGTGGCCCTGGCGGCCATTGACGATGACGCTGCCGGAGAGCGAGCCGCGCCGGCCGATCTTGATCATGTCGCCGAGCGTGTCCGGATTGGTCGGCTCGCCGACGATCGAGGCGTCCCATTTCTCGCCCTTGGCGGCCGCCCAATCGAGGAGCTTCGTCGTGCCGTTGATGGCCGGGCCCTCCTCGTCGCCGGTGATCAGCAGCGACACCGAGCCTTTCGGCCCGCCATTCTTGTCGATATGGCGCGCCACCGCGGCGATGAAGCAGGCGATGCCGCCCTTCATGTCGACAGCGCCGCGCCCGTACATCTCGCCATTGGCGATCTCGGCGGCAAAGGGCGGATGCGTCCAGGCCGCCTCGTCGCCGACCGGCACGACGTCGGTATGGCCGGCAAACATCAGATGCGGGCCGTTGCCCGAGCGGCGCGCATAGAGGTTTTCGATGTCCGGCGTGCCGTCTTCCGAGAAGACCGGCCGCTCGACCGAGAAGCCGAGCGGCTTCAGCATGTCCTCCAGCGTCCGCAACGCGCCGCCCTCGGCGGGCGTCACGGAAGGGCAGCGGATCAGGGCGGCAAGGTTCCGGGCGGGGTCGGTCGGCAATTTCATGGGCAAAGCGATAGTCGAAAGCAGTAGGTCTGTCACGCCGGCAGATGATCGTCGGCCATGCCGCCGACAATATGGTTGTCATGTCGTATAGTTGCGAGCCAGGAGGGGGTGATCGCATGGCCAATGCAGCAAAGACGATCGCGATTGCCGGCGCCGGCAGCATCGGCTGCTATGTCGGCGGCTGCCTGGCGCTCGCCGGGCGAAAGGTGAATTTCCTGGGACGCGGCCGCATCGTCGAGGCCATGCGCAAGGATGGGCTTCGGATCAGCGATCTCGACGGCCGCGATCGCCGCATTGACCCCGAGGCGCTCGCGGTCACCGACGATCCCGCGATGGCCCTGCGCAACGCCAATATCGTTCTCGTCTCGGTGAAGAGCGGCGCGACCGAGGAGATGGCGGCGCTTGTCGCGGCCCATGCCGGCCCCGATGCCATTGTGGTCAGCCTGCAGAACGGCGTCGGCAATGCGGACAAGTTGCGGGCCGAACTCCCGTTACGGCGCGTGCTTGCAGGCATGGTGCCGTTCAACGTCGTGCAGTCGCCCGATGGCGAGACGCCATTTCGGGTCCATCGCGCGAGCGACGGCAAGGTTATGGTCGAGGATGGTGTGGACGGGCTCGCTGGCCTGCTCGACGTCGAAGGGCTTGGGGTCGAGGCCCATTCCGACATGAAGGCGGTTCTGTGGAGCAAGCTCCTGATGAACCTCAACAACGCGCTTGTGGCGCTCTCCGGGCTGCCGCTGGCGCGCGAGCTGGCCGACCGCCGCTGGCGCGTCATCCTGGCCAAGCAGATCGACGAGGCGCTCGCGGCGATGAAGGCGGCCGGCATTGCGCCGGCGCGGATCGCCGGCCCGCCGCCGTCGCTGCTGCCGAAAGTGCTGAGGCTGCCCGACTGGCTGTTCGGACTTCTGGCGCGGCGCATGCTGGCGATCGATCCGCAAGCGCGCTCCTCGATGTGGGACGATCTCGAGCGCGGCCGCCCGACCGAGATCGACGAATTGCAGGGTGCGGTGCTCGGTCTGGCGAAACAGACGGGCACGCCGGCGCCGACGATTGAGCGCGTCGCGGCGCTGGTGCGTCAGGCGGAAGCGGAAAAGCGCGGCCCGCCGGGCCTCAGCCCGGACGCCGTCAGTGGCGGCCCTCGATCAGCGTGATCTTCTGCCAGATCTTGCGCGACAGGTTCGAGCTCAGGTTTTCGATGTCGTTGACGCCGTCGATGACCACGTCGTCGTTGACCGATTGGGCAAACAGCGCCGCGATCTTGCCGGTGATCGACAGCATCTCCGAGCAATAGTCGAGATAGCGCGCGAGGTCGGCCGGATTGCTGATGCGGCTGGGCGAGTGCGAGGTCGGCTTGAAGTTCGCCGACAACGCCGCCGGGTCCTTGGTCAACTGGTGCATGTCGATGACATGGATCAGCGAGCGCAGCCCATGCAATCGCCGAAAGACCTTCTTGCGCTTGATCCTCTCCTCGGTGCGGATCAACGCCAGGAAGCCAAGCACCGCGAGGATGACCGTGTTGATCGTCGCCTCGATGCCCTGCACCGACTGCACGGCGTCGTCGGCTCCCGAAATGCGGTCGAGCGGCAGGATGGTGCCGACGAACAGGAACACCAGGACGCCGGTGACGAACGCGCCGACGATCAGGGTGCGCAGCCACCAGATCGGCGCTTCCAGGTCCTTGGCGGCCCTCGCCAGGTCGCGCGACAGCGACACCAGCTCGCCGGCAACGCCGCGCAGGCCCGCTTCCGGGAAACGCTCGCCGATGCGCTCCTCCAGCCTTTCGGCGGTCTCGATGATCAGCTCCGGATCAAGGGTGCGGTAGCGCATGACTAGCGATCGGAAGGCGCGTTGGTGCGGCTGCCGTAGCGATTGGCCCCCGGTTGTCCTGGAAACAGGCAAAGCACCAGGAACGCGACGATCGAAACGACGGGAACGAACAACACCAGCGCCGCGATGCCGGGTTTGTCGAGGTCATGCAGCCGCTTCACCGCCAGCACGATGTTCGACCACAGCGACGCGAGGAAGGTCAGGAAGAAGACGAACGACCACATGTTGCTCTCGGGCGAGCCTTCCGGCACCAGCGTGAAGCGGTAGAGCGGGAAGGCCTGGGCGAGGGCCACCAGCAATCCGCCGAGAAAATAGGCCGCGCGGCTGACGCGGCCCGAGGTTTTGAAGAAGAGCCAGATGAAATCTGCTTTTTCAGGCAAGCGGGTCCGGTCCGTATTGATTGGCGCCTCTGGTGCCTTCGAGGATGCCGAGTTCGATCAGCAGCCAGATGCCGCCGATGATTGGTATGAGGCCGATCAATGTCCACCAGCCCGACTTGTTACGGTCGTGCCAGCGTTTGGCATAGAGCGCAATCGCGAAATAGATCGAGGCCAGCATAACGAGGATGCCGATGACGCCGACCTCACCGCCGCTTTCGGTGGTGAACCGTGTGCCGAGGATCGAATCGAGAATGAAGGCAACAATAGCGAGGACGATGAATATGCCGATGCCGGCCCAGAACTTGGCGCGGTTGATGCGGCCGTCGAAACTCGTCAGCAGATATTTCCAGTCCATAACGCCCCTCCGTGTTGAACCAGCGCGGCGGAACGTCGCGCCGGCGGAAGGTGCGTCCGTTTCCGGAAAAGATCAATCGCGCAGCAATTCGTTGATCGAGGTTTTGGAACGGGTCTTGGCGTCGACGCGCTTGACGATGACGGCGCAGTAGAGGCTGGGGCCGGGCTCGCCATTGGGCAGCGGCTTGCCCGGCAGCGACCCGGCGACCACCACGGAATTGGCCGGCACCTCGCCATAGAAGACCTCACCGGTAGCGCGGTCGACGATCTTGGTCGATTGGCCGATGAACACGCCCATGCCGAGCACCGAGCCTTCACGCACGATGCAGCCTTCGACCACCTCGGAGCGCGCGCCGATGAAGCAATCGTCCTCGATGATGGTCGGGCCGGCCTGCATTGGCTCCAGCACGCCGCCGATGCCGACGCCGCCGGAAAGATGCACGTTCTTGCCGATCTGGGCGCAGGAGCCGACCGAGGCCCAGGTGTCGACCATCGTGCCCGTATCGACATAGGCGCCGACATTGACGAAGGACGGCATCAGCACCGCGCCCGGCGCCACATAGGCCGAACGGCGCACGACCGAGGATGGCACGGCGCGGAAGCCTGCCTTCTCGAAATCGACGGCGCTCCAGCCGTCGAACTTCGACGGCACCTTGTCCCACCAGACCGCCTGACCCGGGCCGCCTTTGATGATCTCCATCGGGTTCAGCCGGAAGGAGAGCAGCACCGCCTTCTTCAGCCATTGGTTGACGTGCCACTTGCCGTCGTCCTGCCGTTCGGCGACGCGGACCGCGCCGCGGTCGAGCAGGTCGAGCGCCGACTGGATGGCGTCGCGGGTTTCGCCGCGGGTCGCGGTCGAAATCGTATCGCGCTCCTCGAAGGCCTTTTCGATGGTCTTTTCGAGGCTCGCCAGATCGGGCATGGACATGAAATTGCTCCATTACAAAGCTGTTAAGGGCTCAGCCTTAACCTGTTTTGAAATCGCGCGGACCCTATGTGAAGCCTTTATGAGGGTCAATCGCGGCTGCGTCATGGGACGGCGCAAGTAAGGGAATTGGAACGGTGGACTCAATGACACCCATGGAAAAGGCGGGTTGGACGCCGCTGCCGCATTCGGACGAGGACCTGGAGCGCGCCAAGAGCGTGCCGGATACGCCGCAGACGCGAGCCGAGACCTATCGCCTGGCCTGGAACGATCCCGACTTCATGACGCGGCGCGAATTGCGCCCAGTGCGTCTGCAGCTCGAGCTGCTGAAGCCGGAGATGATCCTGGCCGAGCGCGGCATCCGTTCGACGGTCATCCTGTTCGGCGGCGCGAGGCTGCCGGAGCCGGGCGGCGTCGCCTGGGCGGCCAAGAACGAGACGCAGAAGAAGAACCTCGAGCTGAACAGCAAATATTACGAGGAAGCGCGCAAGTTCGCCCGGCTCTGCTCGCAGCACTCGGC
This sequence comes from Mesorhizobium sp. M1E.F.Ca.ET.045.02.1.1, assembly GCF_003952485.1. NCBI lineage: Bacteria > Pseudomonadati > Pseudomonadota > Alphaproteobacteria > Hyphomicrobiales > Phyllobacteriaceae > Mesorhizobium > Mesorhizobium sp. M1E.F.Ca.ET.045.02.1.1. The sequence goes on along the minus strand of NZ_CP034447.1, from coordinate 1,790,440 downwards.
CACGTCCTACTACCGCGAATTTGTCGTCGCCACCGGCGGCGGACCGGGCGTGATGGAGGCCGGCAACCGCGGCGCCGACGATGTCGGCGCGCCGTCGATCGGCCTCAACATCGTGCTGCCGCACGAGCAGGCGCCGAACGCCTATGTCACGCCCGAGCTCTGCTTCAACTTCCACTATTTCGCCATCCGCAAGATGCATTTCGTCATGCGCGCCAAGGCTGTCGCGGTGTTTCCGGGCGGTTTCGGCACGATGGACGAGTTCTTCGAAGCCCTGACGCTGATCCAGACCGGGCGCATGGAGCGCGTGCCGGTGATCCTGTTCGGCAAGGCGTTCTGGCAAAGGGTGATCGACCTCGACTTCCTTGCCGAGCAAGGCACCATCTCGCCGGGCGATCAGGACATCATCGATTTCGTCGACACCGCCGACGAAGCCTGGGACATCATCCGCCGCTTTTACGATCTCTGAGGAAGCCAGCCCTATTGCAGTTCGGCCAGCCAGCCATTCGAGTGCGCGAAGCGCACGATGGCAGCGCGGGAGTGAAGCTCCAGTTTGTCGGTCGCCCTGGTCCGGTAGGTTTCGATGGTCTTTATGCTGAGGTTCAGCCGCGAGGATATCTCCTTGTTGCTGTAGCCAAGCGCAACGAGCTGGATCACCGACCGCTCTCGCTCGCTGAGATTCCCCGGATCGCATTGCGTGCCATGGCGTGGGCTCAGGATGCGCGCCGCAAGCGCCGGGTCGACGTAATTGTCGCCGGCCAGCACGCAGCGGATGGCCTGCAGCAGATCCGTCGCGGTCGACCGCTTGACCACGAAACCGCGCCCGCCGGCGGCCAGCACCTGGCGCAGGCAGCCGGGGTCCTCGTGCGCCGTCAGCGCAATGCAGCCGAGATCGGGAAACCGTTCGACGAGCCGTTCGATCAGCGTGACCCCATTGACGCCGGGGAGCGAGATATCGACCACGGCGACGTCGGGAAGGGCCTTGCCGATGCCCTCGAGGGCCTCGTCGGCATTCGCCGCCAGTCCGACGATCGTCAGATCGGCCTGGCTGTTGATCATCGCGCCGACGCCGGACAGGATGATCGGATGGTCGTCGACCACGAATATGCGCCTGCAGCACACCTTTAACCTCCATCAGTCTGTCAAAGGGCCGTCGCGTGGAGCGGTCCCCCTTGTGCTTGATGGTCTAGGCAACTGCCCCGCCTGGCGCGGGACGCCCGTCTGTTTCAGCAAAGCCGCGACGCGGCCGCAACGGGCAAGCCATCCCCCGCCTGACCCATGGCGCGGATTGTAAGCCGCGGCCGACGATTTCGGATGTGGAACGCTTCACTTAATGCATGTCGCCCAAAAGTGCGCAGCGGTTTTGGGAGAACGACATGCATCAAAACAAAGACCTGAAGCGCATCGCCTGAATTCGTTTCAGCGCGACGCGCTTTAGGGCAATTCCGGGAAAAGTTCGTAACGGTGTTCCGTCCGTAAATTTGCAAAAAAACAAACAGTTAGGCCAGTTTGGCGATACTGCCGGCCGCTGGGCCGGCCAGCCGGCCGCGGCACCGAAGACCGGCATTCCCGTCGAACAATGCCAAGGGGAGGAGGCGCTGGCGCCCAGCCGTCGGTCCGAGGATTCAGTCGGCCAGAAGCACATCGGCATAGATGGCGGTTCCCCTGCCCTTGGCGGTTTCGACCGTCAGTTCGCCTCCGATCAGGGCAAGGCGCTCTTTCATCCCCGCAAGCCCCAAATGGCGGGAGCCAGGCGCGACAGTGCCATCGAACCCACGGCCATTGTCCTCGATGGTCAGCCGCAGTTTGTTGTCCCAAATGTGGGCCGTCACGCTGACCCGGCCCGGCCGGGCGTGCTTGCCGATGTTGGTGAGGGCCTCCTGCGCGATGCGATAGAGCGTCAGGGCGACTTCAGGCTCCAGCGGCCTCGACAGGGCTTCGAGATCCACATCGCCGGGGATGCCGAGCTGAGCGCACAGCATGCTGACCAGGTCCTCGATGGAGGCGCGAAGCCCCAGGCGATCGAGATCCGCGGGTCGCAGGCTCCAGGCGGCGTCGTGCACCCTGGCGCTCAGCTGGTCGACCAGTTGGGCAGCGCGCTCGAGGCGGGCATCGAGTTCCGCGGAGTCCACGCGGATGCCGTGGAGCTCCAGCGCGACGCTCGCCAGCATCTGGCCCAGATCGTCGTGCAGCTCACGTGACAGGCGCAGGCGCTGTTCTTCCTGTACGGCAATCAAATGCCGCGCCAATCTCCGGCTCCGTGCCTTCGTAGCATCGTCCTTGCCTGGCTGGATAGCCGCCCGCATCACCCCTTCCTTCTCTTTGCCGCCGTGAGATACAAGCCGTTCACGGAGCGGCGAGAAAAGGCATGAAAGTCTGTTCCTCCGTGCAATATACACCCGGCATATGCCCTTATGCCTGTCAGTTTTTTCCCGATGCCTTCAACTTTTCCTGACAGCCGCATCGGCTGAAAAACCGACAGACCCTGCCGATCAGCCCCGATGTTTCTGCGCCCTTTCTGCGCGCATCCTTTTTGCGTGGTCCCGGTATCTTGTGTTGGCCGGGATGTTCAACGCAAACCAAGGAGAACGTCATGAGGAAGATCATTCTGGCCGCGGCTGTCCTGTCGGCTCTGACAGGTTCGGCATCCGCATTGTCGGTCGGTAGCGGCAACGGCAACGGCAACGGCAACGTCGGGGTCGGCAACGGCAACGGGAACGGCAATGCCAACACCGGCGCCTTCAACGGCAACTTCAACGGCAACGGCAATTTCGGCATCGGCAACGGCAACGGGAACGGCAATGCCAACATGGGCGCCTTCAACGGCAACTTCAACGGCAACCTCAATGCCGGCATCGCCAACGGCAATGGCAACGGCAACGGGAACTTCGGCCTCGGCAACGGCAACCTGAACGGCAACGGCAACTGGGGCCTCGGCAACGGCAATGCCAACGGCAACGGCAACTGGGGCGCCGGCAACGGCAACGGAAACGGTAACGGCAACCACTAGCGCCGCCGCCAATCGCCAGCGTTGAAGGACGCTGACGCTTCTGGGATCGCCGAGCCACGCGCCGTCCCCCCGCGCAAGGCTATCGCGACATGTCGCCGGCGGTCCCAGTCCTTTTCCAGATAGAGAGTCCCTTTTCGAGAGACCCTTTTCACGCAAGCCATGGAAGGAGTTCGCAGATGAAACGGTGTGTCATACCGGCGCTTTGCCTGGGGCTGTTGAGTGCAACCGCGGTGAAGGCCGACACCACGACGGGCAGCCAGGCCTTCGGCATGTCGCGGATCGCGCAAACCGCCGGTCAATACGGTCAGTACATCGGCTCGAACGTCAGGAACATGGATCCGCTGAGCAGCCTGGGCGGCAACGTCGGCTACAAGAACACCGGCAGCGGCAACGTCGGCGCCTTCAACAGCGGGACCGGCAACGTCGGCGCTTTCAACGGAAACGACAACACCTCGCAGACGAGCGGCAACCACAACATCGGGGCCTTCAACGGCAACGGCAATACCGGCGAATATGACGGCAACGCCAATGTCGGCGCCTTCAACGGCAACTTCAACGGCGGCTCGTTCAACGGCAACGGCAATGCCGGCGCCTTCAACGGCAATTTCAACGGCCGGGGAAACCGCTGATGGCCGAACTCAGACCATCTGCTTGCGTCCGCCATCGTATTCGCCACGCGACGGCGCGGCTGTTTGATGGAAGCCGCATCGCGGTTTGCACGCTGCTTGCCGCGGTCGTGGTCGCCGACGCTTCGACGGTGGTCAGGATAGCCGACCTTCCCATCGGCCGCGGCGATATCACGGTCGCCGGTCTGGGCGCCGGCGCGGACATCGCCGATGCCTCGAGCGGCAGCGGCAACGCCGGCAACTTCAACGGCAACGGCAATCGCGGCAGCTTCAATGGCAATGGCAACACCGGCAATTTCAACGGCAACGGCAATGCCGGCAGCTTCAACGGCAATGGCAACGCGGGCAGCTTCAACGGCAACGCCAGTTGCGGCGGCGGGTTCGGCAACGGATTTTCGTCCGACGGCAACGGCAACGGGAAGCGCCGGGACGCGCCTGAATGGTGCCGGTTCCTGAAAAACCTGAACGGTGAACTGGGGCTGCCGCCCGGCACGATCCCGGACTTCGACTAGTCACGGCCAAAGCTTGCCGGCGAAGTGCGGGCTGCGCTGCGCCGGCAAGCTGGGGTTGGCTTCAGGCCGTGACTTCGACGATTGCCGTCAGGAAGCCGGCGAGGTCGTCGGTGACGAAATCCACATCGTCCTCGTTCGCCGGGTCGCGCTCCCAGATCTCGGAGAATGTCGGCTCGAAATTGCGCGGCACGACCAGCACGGTCGTCATGCCGAGTAACTTCGGCACCGAGAGGTTGCGCGCCAGGTCCTCGAACATCACCGCGTTGTGCCCGGTGACGGAATGCAGCTCGGCGAACCTCTCGTAGGTCTGGCGCGCCGGCTTGGGATTCAAGCCCGCCGCGACTATGTCGAAGATGTCGTCGAAATGGTCCAATATGCCGAGCTGGCGCGCGGCGCGCTCGGCATGCCTGCGGTCGCCATTGGTAAAGATGAACTTGCGGCCGGGCAGCTGCCGGATCGCCGCGCCGAGCACCGGATCGGGCACCAGCCAGGAATAGTCGATGTCGTGCACCTTCTCGAGAAAGTCGTCGGGATCGATGCCGTAGCGCGCCATCAGTCCGCTCAGCGTCGTGCCATACTCCTGGTAGAGCTCCTTCTGCAGCTTGCGCGCTTCCTCGCGCGACAGGGTCAGCAACTCGCCGACATAGGCGGTCATCTTCACGTCGATCTGCGCGAACAGATTCGAATGATGCGGATAGAGCGTGTTGTCGAGGTCGAACACCCAATCCGTGACATGGGCAAAACGGGCGGGGTCGGGTGTCGTTGTCATGGCCTCCTTATGGCATGCGGTCGTTGGCTTTATCCACAACTTCTGCGCGTCGCGCGTGGTGAAAATAGCCTCTCGCTTCAAATTTTAACCGTCCCGGAAAGGTCGCCTTCAGTGCTTGCTGGCACAGAGGCAGTCCGTCGGGAGTCAACGATGAGTCGCATAATTTTGAAGTCCGCAGCCGTTGCGTTCGCATCGGTCGCCGTCTCGCTTCTGTTGACGCTGGTTGTGGTCCCGGCAATGGGCTTTACGATCAGCCGCACCGTCTGGCTGACGGCCACGGTTTGCCCTTTGATGCTTGCCTGGATCGCCAGCGCCGGCACCTTCTGGCAAACCGACCGGGTGAAGAACGCGCATCGCGACCTTGCCCGCGCCCATGCCCAGCTCGCCGCCGCTCACAGGCGCCTGTCGGAGAAGGCGAGCCGCGACGACATGACCGGCATGCTCAACCGCGAGACCTTCTTCGCCGCGCTCGACGGGTCCCGGCGCAAGGCCGATCGCGGCGCGCTGCTGATCATCGACGCCGATCATTTCAAGACCATCAACGACAATTACGGCCACTTGACCGGCGACGATGCGCTGCTTCTGATCGCCGCCGCCATCGAGCGCGGCGTGCGCAGCGGCGACGTGCTCGGGCGTATCGGCGGCGAGGAGTTCGCCGCCTTCCTGGTCGGCGCCACCGAGCCGGAAGCGAGGCATGTCGCCGAGCGCATCCGCCGCGAGGTCGAACTGATCCGTTTCCGCCCCGTCGATGAGCGGACCGTGCCGTTGACCGTCTCGATCGGCGGCATCACCTGCGGCGAGAGCGCCACCGTCTCGGAGCTGATGCGCGCCGCCGACCGCAGGTTGTATGAGGCAAAGCACCGCGGCCGCAACCTGTCCATTCTCGACCGCGACATCTCGGAGGCGGCCTGAGACCTTTGGCTGGGCGTTAAAGCAGGTCTCCCGAAAGTGGGAACCGGCTTCGGGAGACATGGTTGAGATCAAAAGTCTGAAGCGTACGGAGCGATCTGAAAGATCGCGACGCGCGTTAGCGGGTTGCTAACGCTTTTCAAATTCAACCGCGGCGATTGCGCGGTTGTAACGGGGTTTTCATCTACACTAGGCACGGAATTGGCTTCTCCGGCGCCATGTGTGCCGTAAGGGAACGGCATGCGTGGATCGAGCCCCCATCGAAAGGCGCGTCATGAGCCATTTCATAAAGAAGATGTCGCGCCGCGCGATCTTGCAGGCGCTGATCGCGCTGCCCGCACTGTCACTGTTCCGCAACCGGCCCGCCGTCCCCGCTCCTGACGAGATCGACCCCGACGAGATTATCGAGGTCAATGGCTGGATCCTGAGGCGGAGCGATCTCGCATGATCTTCGACAGCTACGAGGCCTATAGGCAGGCGGGCTTCAAGCCCAAGGTCTGCATCCTCGGCTCCGGCCCCGCCGGCACCACGGTCGCCAGGAAACTGGGCGGCGCAGGCATCCCGGTGGTCGTTCTGGAGGCCGGCTCGCGCGAATTCAGCGACGAGTCGCAGGATTTCTATCGCGGCACCACGGTTGGCGATTTCTATTTCGATCTCGACATCACCAGGCTGCGCTTCATGGGCGGCTCCTCCAACCACTGGGCCGGCTGGTGCCGCGTGCTCGACAAACAGGATTTCGAGCCCAAGGCCTGGGCGCCGGATACCGGCTGGCCGATCAGCCGCGCCGACATCGAGCCCTATCTGCGGGAAGTTCACGATATTCTCGAACTGCCCGATTTCCGGCCGGATGTGCCGATTTCGGACGACATCCGCTGGGTGCAGCTGATCAAGAGCCCGGCCGTGCGCTTCGCAGAGAAGTTCGCCGACGAGCTCGACCGGAGCAGGAACATCGCCGTCGTGCTCAACACCTATGCGACCGAGCTCGCCGGCGACGGCAGGCGCGTCACCGGCGCCAGATTGTGGTCGAACGGCCAGGACGCCGGCACCTTCGCGGCGGACTACTTCATCACCTGCACCGGCGGGCTGGAGAACTCCAGGCTGCTGCTCTGGTCGAACCGGCGTTCGAATGGCGGCGTGGTGCCCAACGCCAACGCGCTCGGCCGCTACTGGATGGAGCACCCGACCTTCGAGGGCGGCAACGCCATCCTCGCCGACTACGGCGAGTTCGAGGTCGACGCCTCGAGCGAAGCCTTCTTCTCGCCAACGCTTGCCGCGATGGAGCGGCTGCAGATCCTGAATTTCGGCATCCGCCTGATCGAGACGCCTTACCCGCATGTCAAGCGGCTGATCGCCGACCTTGCCTGCACAGCGCCCAGCATGGCGGAGTGGATGTCCGACCAGCTTGAGCAAAGGCTGCGTTGCGCAGCCCAGCTCTACGTCGCCTGGGAACAGGCGCCGCTAGCTTCGAACCGGATCGAGCTGTCGAAGGCCGATGTCGACCACGCCGGCGTGCCGCGCGTCGAATTGCATTGGAAGAAGTCGCCGCTGGAGCGCCGCACGCTGCTCGAAGGTTTGAGGCTCTTCGGCACCACGATGGCGCAGAAGAATCTTGGTCGCGTCCGCATCGCCGACTGGATCGGCAATGGCGGCGACTACCCGACGAATGAGGAGACGGCCGGTCACCACCATATGGGCGGCACCCGCATGGGCACCGACGTCTTGAAGAGCGTCGTCGACGCCAACTGCAAGGTGCACGGCATGGACAATCTCTATGTCGGCGGCTCCTCGGTGTTCTGCACTTCCGGTCAGTGCAATCCGACGACCACCATCACCGCGCTTGCCTGCCGGCTGGGCGATCACCTCAGCAAGGTGATCACGGTCTGATCTCCCGAAAAGGCAGGCGGCGCCGGCGCCTGGAGTGGCAACTGGCGCCGCCCTGGCGCGCCTTTGGGAAGTTCGATCGAGAGCTACAGCCCGTACACGGCGATGCGCACCAGCACGGCCGCGGCGGCAAGTGCCACCAGCAGAATGCCGAGGCCGATGGGCGAGCCCCAGCCGTACCATTCCATCGCCAGCTTGGCGTATCTGTACTCTTCCTCGTTCGAGAGGGGGGTGCGCTGTTGAATCAGGCTCATTGTTCACTCCTTGTCGGCGACTTTGCCCTTGCCTCGCAAAGGGTGACGTCGCATATTGATACGATAGTTTGAATGTTAGGCAGATTGATAGTTAGATGATCGAAATAAATTCGTCAAGCACGAATCGCGACGACATGACGAAGGCCATCAGCCTCGCCGTCATGCGCTGGCAGGACGCGACGCAGGCCTATGACGAGGCGGTGGGGGCGCGACTCGGGCTGATCGCGGCCGAGCGGCATTGCCTGGGCCTGCTCTATGCCGGGCCACAATCGGCGGGCGCCGTGGCAGCCGCAACCGGATTGACCCCGGCCGCTGTTACGGCATTGATCGACCGGCTGGAGGCGCGCGGGCTCGTCACCCGGACACGCAGCCTGGAGGACAGGCGCAAGGTGGTGATCGAGGCGACCGAACTGACCAGAGAGCTGTCGGAACGCTACTACGGCGCTATCGCGCGGGAGGGCGAGAAGGTGGTGGCGAGCTTCAGCGACGCCGAGCTGGCGACCGTGCTGCGCTTCATCAATGCGGCACTCGATCTGCAGAGCGAGCAACTGGCAAGGCTCAAGGCCGAGCCGGTTGAGGCTGGCTGATGCGGGAACGACGAAGAAACGCTTTTCCGGAAAACCCAGAGCGGTTCAACCGCCTGTCGGCGACCGAACCGCTCTGACTCCGGCTGGGCGAAAGCCAGATCTCGAAGCACGCCGCGTCGAAACGGATAGAGGCGCCGGGCTTTTATTCGATGCCTAAACCGTCGCCGGGTCGAGCGCCGGCTGGCCCTTGAACCGCGCGACGATGCCGGCGAGATCGCCGCCGGCGAAGGCATCGCGCAACGCATCGAAGGACGGCAGCACGAAATAGGCGCGCTGGAACTTGTCGATCTCGTAACCGGTGCGCATCACCTTCTCGAGGTCGAACGGCACGTGGTGGGCTTCCTTGCTCTCGACTGCGAACTGCAGCTCGGTGAAGGACGACATCAGCCCGGCGCCGAAAGCCTTCAGCGGCTGGCCGGCTTCCTGGATGAGGCCGTATTCGGCGCTGTACCAGTAGAGCCGGGTGATCATCTCGTCACCGCCGAGCGCAATCATGTCCTCGGCCTTCTCGCCATACATCTGCATGAAATCGGCAAACACCGGCTGCGTCAGGATCGGCACATGGCCGAAGAAGTCGTGGAACATGTCCGGCTCGACGATGTAGTCGAGCTCCTTGCGGGTGCGCAGCCAGTTGGTGACGGGGAAGCGGCGGCTGGCGAGATGATCGAAGAACGGGCCGGCGGGGATCAGGCCGGGCACCGCTACGATCTCCCAGCCGGTCAGCTTGCGCAGCGTCGCGCTGACCGCGCCGAAATCCGGAATTTTGTCGAGCAGGCCGAGGGCCGCGACGCCGTCGAGATAGGAACGGTGCGCCAGCCTCTGCGTCAGCTTCGTCTGGCGATCGCAAAGCGTGCGCCACACCGCCTGCTCCTCCGCCGAATAATTGTACCCTTGAGCCACGGTGAAATCGGCGCGGCACACCGAATAATCGCCGCGAAGGCCCTGTGCAGCGCAGTCGCGGGCATAGTCGGCAACGCTGATCGTCATTTCTTCCTCCTCGAGATCATGATCCGTGGATCGTGACCGAGAATATAGCGGCGGACGATGAGGCAATTCAGCTTTGTTGATGGTCTGATTGGCGGTTTCGAGGTAGAAACACTCGATCCAATGAGGAATCGAGAAGATATGCCTCAGTTCGACGAATTCGAGATAAAGATGCTGGATATCCTGCAGCGCGATGGGCGCAAGCCGGTTTCGGAGCTGGCGCAGGAGATCGGCCTGTCGACCACGCCCTGCGCGCGCCGCTTCGAGGCGTTGCAAGGCGCCGGCATCATCAAGGGCTTTGCCGCGGTGCTTAGCCGCCGCGCCGTCGGCCTGACGGTCGAGGTGTTCATCCAGGTCCGGCTCACCAGCCACGCCGACGGCTCGCCGGAAAGTTTCATCGCCGCCGTGCAGCGCATGGACGAGGTCTCGTCCTGCTGGACGATGACCGGCGAGCACGATTTCCTGCTGCATGTGATGGTGCCGTCGGTGGACGACCTCAATGCCTTCGTCATGCACCGGCTCATGCGGCTTCCCGGCGTGCGCGACGTCCACACCCAGCTGGTGCTGCAGAACATCAAGGGACCTGGCCACGTGCCGCTCGCGCATCTGCGGCGCTAGAGCGCATTTTCCAGTGCAAATGGACCCGAAAAGAAATAGGGTCAAAATTAGATCGGGGCATTCTATTAAATATTGAACGAATTAAGGCTTCGCTGTGTCTAAAAAGAGCAAGCCTCGAGACTTGCGATAGCATCGCCTTTGCGCACGATTGACATCGTGAATCGGGGAAAAGTCTTGTCGTGCATTGTTCGGCCCCCTTGGCCTGTTGTATGGATGCTTGCTGAGCCGCAGCGGCGAGGAGGTCGAGCAGTCCGTTTACCGCCGGTTAGCAACATTAGTGTCTTATAATGGATCAGGCTGGCCATCGTCCTTACGCGAGGACTTGACGGACTTCGCTTGCTCGAACCGCTCACGCGGAGGATGATCGCCAAGGAGCGATGCATGCAATTGACGGAGGATGTGGCGCGGAGGGTCACGGAAGCGATTTCACGCCCCTCGTGGAAATCGGCTGATCCAACGCTTTTTGCGATGCTCCTGCAAAAAAACGCGGACCAAAACCGCAAGGTCGTCCGCTGGGGCATAGCGGCGGCCGTGTTGAGCTACATCTGCTACGGTGCCTTCGACCTGTTTCTATTCCCTGACGTCGCGGACCGTCTGATCCTGACGCGCCTGTCGTTGGGGTTGACCTTCCTTGTGCTTGTCGAACTCGTTGCCCGGCGCGGTTTTGCCATCACCACGCTGCACTACGCCGCCGCCCTGGCGATCGTAACAGGCGCCATCGGTTGGCTGCTGTCGGCGCTCGGGACGGCGCATCAGGCGGAGCTGTCCCATTTCATAATCTTCGGCACGGTATTCATTCTAGGCGCGAACCTTTTCTTCAATTTCCGGCTATGGCTTTCGGCGATCTCGTCCGCGACCGTGACGGTCGCCTTCGCGGGCGCCACGCTGTTCGTGCTGCAAGCCGACTTTGGCACGCGCTTGGTGCTTGCGACCTATTTTGCCAATTGCCTTGTTTTGTCCCTCTATCTCTCGTGGCGCCTCAGCATGGAGCGCTACCAGACCTTCCTGCATGCGCTTCAGGCGCAAATCCAGGAACAGGTCGCCATCGAGAATGGTCAGAAGCTTATCGAGATCGCGGATACGGATCCGCTTACCGGCCTCAAGAACCGCAGGGCGATCACGCGGGAATTCTCGGAACTCTGCAAGGAGTGGGCCACGGACACCGACGAAATCGGCGTCATTCTCATGGATGTGGACTATTTCAAACGCTACAACGACCGGCTCGGCCACCAGGCCGGCGATGACTGCCTCATCGAACTCGCCCGCGCCTTCGATGAAACGGCGGTCTCCAACCATGCCATCGCAGGACGCTACGGCGGCGAGGAATTCGTCGTGCTCTGCAAGGTTGCCGGACGGGATCATCTGCGCGAGGTGACGCATCAATTCTGCCAGGCTGTTGAGGATTTGAAGATCTCGCATCCCGATCGGGACGACAAACTCGACATCGTCACGATCAGCGCGGGCGCCTCGTTGACGCGCGCCGATCAAAGCGTAGAGCTGCGGATCCTGCTGCAGGAGGCCGACCGTGCGCTTTATGCGTCCAAGTTCTCGGGTCGCGCGACGCTCACCATCTATGATGCGCAGGCCACCGACCAGAAGCGAGCCAGCCAGAACCTTTCGGAGCTCCTCAAGCATGCGGTTTCGGAGGGACTTGTTTCGGTCGTTTATCAGCCGATCTGCGACGCGGTCTCCGGCCAGGTGCTCGGCCATGAATCGCTGATGCGGCTGCGCGACTTCGACGGCAGCGCGATCAGCCCGTCCGTATTCATTCCCGTCGCCGAGCAGACCGGCGGGATCGAGGAACTTGGGCTGTGGCTGATCGATCGGGCCTGTGGCGACATGGTCGAGCATGGATTGGGGGCGGTCGTGTCCGCCAACGTATCGGTCGTTCAGCTCAAGGCCCCAAATTTCTCGCTGCACATCACCGAGATCCTCGGCCGGCATGGCATGGCGCCTCAGAAACTGGCGCTCGAGGTCACCGAGGGCAGCGACATTTCCCTGGAAGCGCAGGCCGCCAGAAGTATCGAGCAGCTTCGAGCCCTTGGTGTCCAAATCTGGCTGGATGATTTCGGGACCGGATTTGCGGGCCTGGCCTGGCTCCGACGTTTCAAGTTCGACGTCGTGAAGGTCGATCGGAGTTTCCTGCACGACTGCCAGACGGTTCGCGGCCTGAGCCTGCTGCAGGACATGGTCAGGCTTCTGCGCAATCTCGGCCACACGGTCCTTGTCGAGGGCGTCGAGACGAAAGAACAGCAGAACCTGCTGCAGCACATGGGCATACAGTCGGTCCAGGGCTTTCTCACCGGCCGTCCCGTTCCGATCGAGGAGATCAAGCGGGCCAGACTGGGACTCGTCGCCTAATGCATGTCGCCCAAAAGTGCGCAGCGGTTTTGGGGGAACGACATGCATCAAAACAAAGACTTGAAGCGCGTCGCCTGGCTCCGCTTCAGCGCGACGCGCTTTTAGGGCAATTCCGGGAAATGCGGCGCGGCGCTATCCCAGGTAACGGGGCGCGGGGCGCCACGCGACCCATAAAAAAGCCGGACCGCTGAACGGCCCGGCCCGAAAAATCGAAGCGGATCTATCGCCTATGCCGGCGCCCCGAGATCCCCGCGCTTGCGGATCTTGCCGTAAACGATGTTCCTGTTCGATCCGTAGTAGACCTCGGCATCAACGTGATTCTTGTCCACCGCGGCATTGATAATGTCCCACATATCGCTGGCCGAACGTAGGATGAGCGGCCAGTCCATGAAAGTCTCCATATAGCCGTCGGTCGTGATCTCGTCGCTGAAATTGGCAAAGAGGAATTCGCCGTCCGGCTTGACCAGTTCCATGGCTCTCTGAAGCAGGCGTGCACCGACAGGGAGCGGCAGGTAGTCGTACAGGCCGGACGCATAGACGAGATCGAACGTGCCAAGCGGGTAGGCCCGCCGCAAAAGACCGCGCACCGACCCGTCCACAGCTTCCACCACCGTACCCGCGAGATCGCGATTCACGGTGCCGACGCTGATCGGGTCCTGGTCGAGACCGATCCAGCGCTTCAGTCTTTTTTCGGCGAGCGCTCTTGAGAGTTCAGCTTCCCGCAAATGGCCGCAGGCGATTGCCAGCACCTCCGCGTTTTCCACCCGCGCAGCCGTTTCGTCGACCGTTCTGGCCAGTATCTCGCGACGTTCGCGCCCGGCCACCGAACTCGCCGCCTCGCTCGTATAGGCAAAGATTTCGCGGCCGAGTTCGCTCGAGGATGCGACGATCTCGTTAGCGCTCGGATGCTTGTAATAGATGTCCAGCAGCGTCGCGTCGCCCGAATAGCCGCGCGGCTTTTCGAAGGACCAGCGCGTGAACGGATCCTGTTTCAGATATGTCGCCACGCGGTGCTGCTGAGCCAGCGGGATCAGTTCCTGCCACAGAGCGGGGGCGACCTCGCGGCGCAATTCATGCAATCGACCGGCCAGGCGTTCGACGATTTGCCCCGCCGGCTCCTGGCGCGCGAAAGCCTGGTGGGCGAGGTCCAGCACGAGGGCGAGTTGGGCCGTCCGCGCCTTGAGCTCGACGACGTCGACCGTCTCCGCGGACGCCGCCTTGTGCTTCTTGATCAACGTTGATGTGATGAGACTTTGTTCGTCAATTTTCAGGTCTGGATTCAGCGCCATATGGGCATTCCTTGTGGTTCCCCACCGACAATTATAGATGCTTAGAGTTTTAATAAAAGTTTAGGACGATCTGTATTAGATGAGTCTAAAGTACGGTATTCAGAAGATTTGAACCGCCTGAAGCCATAGCGCGATCAAGCCGGGACGCGTGCGACCGCGGCACACCCTCGTCAGGCGCTGACGCGGTTTCCCGGCATGCGCGACGTCAATGCATGTCGCCCAAAAGTGCGCAGCGGTTTTGGGAGAACGACATGCATCAAAACAAAGACTTAAAGCGCGTCGCCTGGCTCCGCTTCAGCGCGACGCGCTTTAAGGCCGCGCCCGTCAAATCTGTGGGAAAGCTGCATCGAAACTGCTGAACCGCGTCAAGGCGGCTTCGACATCCGAAAGTACGACCGGTGGACCAACAGCAATGAGGTCCGCCATGAACATCGTGCTGATCAATCCGCCGCATACGGCCATCGGCAGCCGCGTGCCCGACGATCATCTGCCGCCGCTCGGCTTGCTGGCGATCGGCGGTCCGCTGCTCGATGCCGGCCATGGCGTGCGCCTGGTCGACGCCGAGTTCGGACCGATGCCGCTTGCCGTGCTCGTCGATGACGCCCTGAGCGGCGGTCCGGAACTCGTCCTCATCGGCCATTCCGGCTCGACCTCGGCGCATCCGACAGCGCTGCGGATCGCCGAGATGATCAAGGCCCGCGCGCCCGGCATCGTGATCGTCTACGGCGGCGTCTTCCCGACCTATCATTGGCGCGACGTGCTGGCCGCAACGGATGTCTTCGACTTCATCGTGCGCGGCGAGGGCGAGGCGACCGCGGCGGCGCTGGTCGAGGCGCTGGAACTGCGCCGGCCGGTGCGAAGCGTCGCCGGCATCGCCTATCGCGACGATCTCGGCCGTCCTTTCGCCACGCCGCCGGCCGTGGCGATCGCCGATCTCGACGCCTGTCGCGTCGGCTGGGAGCTGATCGATTTCAGCCGCTACAGCTATTGGGGCGGCAAGCGCGCCGTGGTCATGCAATTCTCGCGCGGCTGCCCGCATCTGTGCAACTATTGCGGCCAGCGCGGCTTCTGGACCCGCTGGCGGCATCGCGATCCGGTTCGCTTCGCCAGGGAGATCGCCTGGCTGCACCGCGAGCACGGCGTCGAGCTGATCAACCTCGCTGATGAGAACCCGACCTCCTCCAAGAGAGCCTGGCGCGCCTTTCTCGACGCCATGATCGCGGAAGACGTGCCGGTGCTGATCGTCGGCTCGACGCGCGCCGACGATATCGTGCGCGATGCCGATATTCTGCATCTCTACCGCAAGGCCGGCGTCATCCGCTGGCTGCTCGGCATGGAGAACACCGACGAGGAGACGTTGTCACT
Organism: Mesorhizobium sp. M1E.F.Ca.ET.045.02.1.1; assembly: GCF_003952485.1. Lineage (NCBI taxonomy): Bacteria > Pseudomonadati > Pseudomonadota > Alphaproteobacteria > Hyphomicrobiales > Phyllobacteriaceae > Mesorhizobium > Mesorhizobium sp. M1E.F.Ca.ET.045.02.1.1. Next base: position 1,775,278 of record NZ_CP034447.1, on the reverse strand, counting down.
GATCCGCAAGGGCGGCAGCACGAAATCCGACCGCGAGGCGATCCGGCTCCTTCGCCGGCACGGCATCCTGTCGATGGCGACCTGGGTCGCCGGCTTCGAGGACGAAGGGTTTCGCGATTTATGGCGCGGCTTCCGTCAGCTCATCGCCTATGACCCGGACCAGATCCAGGCGCTTTATGTGACGCCGCATCGTTGGACGCCGTTCTTCCGCATCGCCAAGGATCGCAAGGTGATACAGCGGGATGTCCGCCTCTGGGATTACAAGCACCAGGTCCTGCATATGACCCGGCTGAAGCCCTGGATGCTGTTCTTCGCCGTCAAGCTGATCGAGCTTGCCGTGCAGTCGCGGCCGAAGGCGCTGGCGCGCATCCTCTTCCACCCCGATCCCGAGCAGCGGCATTCGATGCGCTGGTATACGAAGATGGGCCGTCGCGTCTGGTTCCGCGAGGTCTGGGGCTTTCTGGTCCGCGACCGTCGCGTGACGGACGGCCCGACGCTCGCCGAATTCTGGGGCGCGCCGCAGGACGCCGAGGAGGAATCGATGGTCTTTCAGCGCCTGGCGCGCAAGCCGGCCCCGCCTGTCATCGAACACGAGCACATGCCGGGCGAAAGAAGATTAGCCGGCTGACGATATATCAAGGAACGATCAGCGTGCCGGCGCCATGCTCGGTGAAGAGCTCGAGCAGCACCGAATGTGGCGTCTTGCCGTTGAGGATGACGACGCCCTCGACGCCGCGCTCGATCGCCTCGATGCAGGTCTCGACCTTCGGGATCATGCCGCCCGAGACGGTGCCGTCCTTGATCAGCGCCTTGGCCTCGGCAACCGTCAGCTCGTCGATCAGCTTCTTGTTCTTGTCGAGCACGCCGGGCACGTCGGTGAGGAACAGGAGGCGCGAGGCGCGGCAGGCGCCCGCGATAGCGCCCGCGAAAGTGTCGGCGTTGATGTTGTAGGTATGGCCGTCGCGGCCGGGCGCCACCGGCGCCAGCACCGGAATCATCTCCGAGCGTGCCAAAAGGTCGAGCAGCGTGCGGTCGACCTCGACCGGCTCGCCGACGAAACCGAGATCCAGCACCCGCTCGATGTTGGAGTCCGGGTCGATCATGGTCTTGCGCGCCTTTTCGGCGAACACCATGTTGCCGTCCTTGCCGCAGAGCCCGATCGCCCATTCGCCTTCGGCGTTGATCAGCGCCACGATCTCCTTGTTGATCGAGCCGGCCAGCACCATCTCGACGATTTCGACCGTCTTCTGGTCGGTGACGCGCAGGCCGCCCTCGAATTTGGATTCGATGCCCATCTTGTTGAGCATCGCGCCGATCTGCGGTCCGCCGCCGTGAACGACGATCGGATTGACACCGGACTGTTTGAGCAGCGCGATGTCGCGGGCAAAGGCCTTGCCGAGCTCGGTGTCGCCCATGGCATGGCCGCCATACTTCACCACCACCGTCTTGTTCTCGTAGCGCTGCATATAGGGCAGCGCTCTGGAAAGCAGCGCGGCCTGCATTTCGGCGGTGGCGGCGATGTCCGTCATCGATGTGATCCCGGCTTGGCGTGAATGGCCGCGTCTTAGCGGGAATTGCCGCAGGCCGCAAACGGCTTTGCGGTCACAATGATGAAATCGTGTTGCGGTTCTTTCTAGGCCGGCGCCTTGAGCGGCGCGCGCCGCCCGAGCCATCCCGAAATCTTCTCCATCTGTGCCGCCAGCGACAAAAGCGTTTCTTCGTCGCCCGGCCGTCCCGCGGCCTGGATGCCGAGCGGCAGGCCGCCCGCCGTGACATGCACCGGCAGCGCGATCGATGGCTGGCCGCTGACATTGTGGATCGCCGGCCAGTGGGTGAACCACAGGCTCTTGTCCATAAGCTGGCCGAAAATTGATTTGATCCTGAGCAGCCCGGTGAGATGCAATTTGTCGAGCAGGTTTTCGATGAGCTCGTCCGCGCCCTTCGGATCCATCGCGCCGCAGGCGAGCGGCGGATGCGCGATGATCGGCATCAGCACGGCATCGAAGCGCGCGGTCTCTTGGATCATCCGCCGCGCGGTGGCGTTGAGCCGCTGCACCGCGTCATAGACTTCGCCCGCGGACAGCATTTCACCGAGACGGCCGAGCACGCGCGTCGCCCGCTCGACGTCGCCGGTGACGGATCGGCCGACACGCAGCGCCTCGGCCCGCATCATGCCTGCAACCGCTGAAGCAACGCTCTTGCAGAAATCGGCCATGAAGTCGCGGCCGATATAGGGCAGGTCGATCTCTTCCACTGTGTGTCCACCCTCGCGCGCCAGCGCCACAGCCGTATCCAGCGCGGCAATCGTCTCGACCGAGATCGGCAGGCCGAGCGGCGACTTGCGGTAGACGGCGAGGCTGAGCTTGCCGGGATCGCGCGCCGCGGCGGCGGCAAACGAGCCCTTCGGCTCCCGCGCGGCATAGGGCGACAGCGGATCGGCGCCATGGGTCAGGTCGAGCAGAAGTGCCGTGTCGCGCACCGAGCGGCTGACGGCGTGGTCGACGACCATTCCGTACCAGCTTTCGCTGGTGAGCGGCGTCAGCGGCACGCGGCCGCGCGAGGTCTTCAACCCGACCAGGCCGCTGCAGGCCGAAGGCACGCGGATCGAGCCGCCGCCGTCGGAAGCATGCGCCGCCGGCACCACGCCTGCCGCGACCAGCGCCGCCGATCCGCCCGACGAGCCGCCGGTGGTGTGGCCGTTATTCCAAGGGTTGCGTGTGATACCGAAGCGGGCCGATTCCGTCATCAGCCGCAGCCCATGCTCGGGCGAGGTGCTGGTGGCGATCGGGATCAAGCCCGCGGCCAGATACCGCTCGACCATCACCGAGTTGTAGTCCGCCGTGAAGGCCGGGATGCGGCTGCCGCCATGGATCGGCACGCCCTTGATGCCGATGCCGAGATCCTTCAGCGCGAAGGGCACGCCGGCGAGCGGCAGCTTGCGGTCGATCGCCTTCGCCCGCGCCCTGGCCGCGTCATAGAGCGGCGTGGCGATAGCGTTGATGTCGAGCCTTGTCGCCTCGGCGCGCGCGATCGCGGCGTCGACCAGCTCCTGCGCCGAGATGTCTCCCTTGTGCACGAGCCCAGCAAGGCCGGTCGCATCCTCTTCCCAAAGCACGCGTTCAATCGACATTCGCCGCACCCCTCTTTTGCCAAAGGCTAGCGCATGAGCCCGCAAATCGAAATCGGGATTTGTTTCCTTGACCTCGCATTCGTGAAGATGACTTCAGGTGCTGACGTGACGGAAGCCCGTGGTGGACAACACCGCGGCGCCCCGTTGCAAATAAATCGCAATCTTCTAATTTGCCTGCATGGGGCCTCAGGACATCAGCAAGCTGATCGTCCGGACTTCGATGAAGGACCGGGCTGCGTTCGATCTGCTCTACAGGCAGACCAGCGGGAAACTTTTCGGCGTCTGTCTTCGTGTATTGAGGGACAGGGGAGATGCGGAAGAAGCGCTGCAGGAGGTCTTCGTCAAGATCTGGACGAAGGCGGACCGTTTCGCGGTTTCCGATCTGAGCCCGATTTCCTGGCTGGTGGCCATTGCGCGCAACCATGCGATCGATCGCATCAGGGCGCGTCGCAGTCCTTCCGCCAACATCGACGCAGCCATCGACGTCGCCGATCCGACGCCGGGACCTGAGGCCATGGCCGTCGCGGGCGGCGAGACCGAACGCATCCACCATTGCCTCGATGAATTGGAGAAAGACCGGGCCGCGGCGGTTCGGGGCGCCTATCTCAACGGCGAAAGCTATGCCGAGCTGGCGGAACGCCACAAGGTTCCGCTGAACACGATGCGGACTTGGCTGCGGCGAAGCCTGCTCAAACTGAGAGAATGCCTGGAAAGATGACGCTGGCGCAAGACAACGGACCGGAACGCGGAGGCGACGACCTGCTCGCCGCCGAATACGTTCTCGGCGTTCTGGCGGCCGACGAACGCCAGATCGCTTCGCGCCGCATCGACACCGAGACGGCGTTTGCCCGCCTGGTCGATGCCTGGGAGGTCCATTTCGCGCCGATGGCGGCCGCCTATGCCGCGGTCGAGCCTCCGGCTTCGGTCAAGGCGGCGATCGACCGCCGGCTCTTTGCCTCCTCGGCCGCCACATCCGCTCCCAGCGCCGGCCTGCTGGGGAGCCTCGCCTTCTGGCGCGGGCTTGCCGCCGCCGCGCTTGCCGCTTTGGCCGTCTTTGTCGCCCTGCCTTTCGTCAATCCGTCATTGCCGCCCCCCGAGACCAGGCTGGTCGCCTCGCTCGCCGCCGACAACAGCAACGTCAAATACCTCGCCGTCTATGACGCGGCGCGCCACGAGGTCGGCCTGTCGCTGGTCTCCGGCGAACGCGGCGCCGGCAAGGACTTCGAGCTGTGGATGATCGAGGGCAAGAACGCCCCGGTCTCGATGGGCGTCATCCCGGTCGGTCAGACCGCGCGCATGGCTGTCGCGCCCGCCATCCAGCAGAAGCTGGCGCAGGGCGCCGTGCTCGCCGTCAGTCTCGAGCCCACCGGCGGTTCGCCGACCGGCCAGCCGACCGGCCCCGTCGTCGCTGCGGGTGACTTGAAGGGCATCTGATCACTTTCCGGTAATTTCAAAAGTTAATTGAAGTCTATCTGCCTGGCATGTGTCGGTAGGAGCGTTTTTATGCGTCGAGGCACGGAACATACGAACTCAGATCGGCGAATAAAAAATCTTCGAGGCTCGCGAAACTAAGTTTTTGATGCCTCGTATCTCCTCGCGTTCCCAACAACGGGAAAAACAACCCGAGGAGACTGATATCATGCGTAAGCTCGCCACCCTTTTGCTTGCCTCGTCGATCGGCCTTTCCGCGCTCGGCGCCGTTGCCTATGCCGCCAACCCGATGGTCGGCGGCGCGCCGATGTATGCCAAGAAGAACATCATCGAGAATGCCGTCAATTCGAAGGACCACACCACGCTGGTCGCCGCCGTCAAGGCCGCCGGCCTCGTCGACACCCTGCAGACCCCCGGTCCGTTCACCGTCTTCGCGCCGACCAACGAAGCCTTCGCTGCGCTCCCGGCCGGCACGGTCGAGACGCTGCTCAAGCCGGAGAACAAGGACAAGCTGACCAAGATCCTCACCTGCCATGTCATCGCCGCCAAGGCGATGGCCGCCGACGTCGCCAAGATGGCCAAGGCCGATGGCGGCGCGCATGAGGTCAAGACCGTCGGCGGCTGCGCGCTGACGCTGAAATCGGAAAAGGGCAAGGTCACGGTGACCGACGAGAACGGCAACGTCGCCCATGTCACCATTGCGGACGTGCGCCAGTCGAACGGCGTCATCCATGTCATCGACAAGGTTCTCTTGCCGAAGATGTAACAAAGCGCGTGCGGCCGGCGAAGTGAGGTGTGTCCCCGCCGGCCGCACGGTTCTCCCTTCCGCAATCCGTGTCGCCGTCGAGCGCCGCTCCGCATCGCCAGGGCTTGGGTCGATGTGAAGCGGCGCGCGGACCGTCACCGGCTTTTGATTTTCCGGCGGCGCCATAGTTTGCAACAAGACGTCAGGAGGAAAGGCCATGAACCGTCGCGACTTTCTCTGGAGCGGCGCCGCCGCCACTGCCCTCGTCATCGGAACCGGAGCAGCGCAGCGCATGGGCGGCGCCAAGCCCGCTCTGGCCGCCGAGACTTTCGAGGTCACCAAGACCGATGCCGAATGGCACGCCATTCTTTCGGACGCCGCCTTCGACGTGCTGCGCAGAGAAGGCACCGAATATCCGGGCACCAGCCCGCTGCTCAACGAACACCGCAAGGGCATCTTCGCCTGCGCCGGCTGTGACCTGCCGGTCTATCCGTCGGAGACCAAGTTCGATTCCGGCACCGGCTGGCCGAGCTTCTGGCAGGAGATCCCCAACGCGATCGGCAAGACCGAGGACCGCTCGCTCGGCATGACCCGCACCGAGGTGCATTGCCGGCGCTGCGGCGGCCATCTCGGCCATGTCTTCGACGACGGCCCGCCGCCCACCGGCCTGCGCCACTGCATCAACGGTGTGGCGCTGAGCTTCAAGCCGGCCGCCGCCTGAGGTAGCATTTTCGATCTCACAAAAAGAAACGACCCCGGAAACCGTCGCCGGTTTCCGGGGTCACACATGAGGACGCCAGGCGGGGGTTCCGGCTTCCTCAATGGCCTCCGCCGCCACCGCCGCTTTGGTCGGCCGGCTTGTTGATGAACAGCACGAACAGCCCGAGCGTGGCGAACAGCGCCGTCAGCATGAAGAAGACGTCCATGAAGGACAGCAGCGCCGCCTGCTGATGCACCATGCCCGACAGCTTCGAGATTGCGGCGCTGGTGGCGTCGAGGCCGGCGGTCTGCTCGAAGTTCAGCGTCATGTTCTGCAGCTTGGTCTGGGCTGCCTGGCTGCCCCACTCGACATGCTCGGAGAGCCTTGCATAGTGGAAGGCGTTGCGGTCGATCAGCACCGTGTTGATGATCGCCAGGCCGACCGCGCCGCCGAGATTGCGGGTCAGGTTGAACAGGCCCGACGCGTTCTTCAGGCGCTCCGGCGGCAAAGTGCCGAGCGCGATGTTGTTGATCGGCACCATGCACAGCATCATCGAGCAGCCGCGCAGGATCTGCGGGACGAGCAATTCATAAAAATCCCAGTCGGCGGTGAGGTGCGTCATCCACCAGGTGCCGGTGGCGAAGCCGAAGAAGCCGATCATCATCATCAGCCTGAGATCGATCTTGTTCGACAGGATGCCGGCAACGGGCGCGGTGAAGAACATCGCCAGGCCGCTGACGAACAGCGCCTCGCCGATCATCATCGAATCGTAGCCGCGGATGCGCCCCAGGAACACCGGATAGAGATAGGTGAGCCCGTAGAGGCCGATGCCGACGACGAAGGAGAACAGCGAGCCGAAGGCGAAGTTGATGTTGCTGAAGGCCCTGAGGTCGACGATCGGCTCCTCGGCGGTGAAGACGCGCCAGAAGAAGATGACGCCGCCGATGGTCATGATGATGGCGCAGATGAAGACGGCCTGTTCCTGCAGCCAGTCATGGTTCGGGCCTTCCTCCAGCACATATTCCATGCAGCCGAGGAAGGCGGCCATGCCGGCGAGCCCCCACCAGTCGAACTTTGAGAACAGCTTGAGGTTCGGCTTGTCGAAGTCGATCAGCGACCAGGCCGCCGTCGCCACCAAAATGCCGGGCACCACATTGATCAGGAACAGCCAGTGCCAGGACATGGCGTGGCTGATATAGCCGCCGACCGTCGGGCCGATGGTCGGCGCCAGCGTCGCCACCAGGCCGATCATCGGCGAGACGACGGCGCGCCGCGACGGCGGGAAGATGGTGAAGGCGGCCGCGAACACACTCGGGATCATGCCGCCGCCGATGAAACCCTGGATGGCGCGGTAGACGATCATCTGGTCGATGTTGGTCGCGGTCGCGGCGAGCGCGCTGGCCGCGGTGAAGCTGGCGGCGGCGATGGTGAACAGCACCCTGGTCGACAGCATCCGGCTGAGGAAGCCCGACAGGGGGATCATCACCACTTCGGCGATCAGATAGGCGGTCTGCACCCACGGAATCTCGTCGGAGCTGGCGCTGAGGCCGGCCTGGATCTCGGCCAGCGATGCCGAGACGATCTGGATGTCGAGGATCGCCATGAACATGCCGAACACCATCGCCAGGAAGGCGATGACGCGGCGCGCCGGCATATGGTCGGCGGGGGCAGTGGCCACCGGCCGTGCCGGCATCGATCCTGCGGTGATGGTTGCGGTTGCCATGTCATGGCCTCCTACGGCAATTCCAGGAACAGTCTTCCGTCCGGAACCGCGCCAAAACAAATACCTGGCAGGCGGGGCGGCTCAGCGCTCGATGGCCACTGAGCCGCCCCCCAAACTGCTCAGTTGGACGTCGCGGCCGGCGCGGTGCGGCTGTCGGCGGCGACGATGACGCTCAGGCCGGCGCGCAGCTTGCCGGTCTTCAGAACGTCGGCCGGCACATCAATGCGCACGGGCACGCGCTGGACAACCTTGGTGAAGTTGCCGGTGGCGTTTTCCGGCGGCAACAGCGAGAACACCGCGCCGGAGGCCGGCGCCAACGACGAAACCGTGCCCTCGAAGCTCTGGCCGTCGATGGCGTCGACCGTGATGCGGACCTTCTCGCCGGGCACCAGCCGGCCAAGCTGCGTCTCCTTGAAGTTGCCGACGATGTAGAGCTTGTCCATCGGCACCACGACGGCGAGCTTCTGGCCGGGGCTGACAAGGTCGCCCTGTTCGACCGAGCGGTTGCCGACGACGCCGTCATAGGGTGCCTTGAGCACGGTGAAGGAAAGGTCGCGTTGCGCCTTGTCGCGGGTGAGCTGCAGCGAGGCGAGTGTGCTGGCGGATTCCGCGCGCTGGGCTTCGAGCACGCCGATATTGGCCTGGGCCGCGGTGATCTGGGCATCGGCGCCGGCAAGCGCCGCCTTGGCCTGGTCGAGCGCCGTCTGGGCGTCGTCGAGCTGCGCCTGTGTGCCGACATGGGTCTTGAGCAGCTGCGCCGCGCGGTCCTGGGCGCGTGCCGCGTTGTCCGCGGCGGCCTGGTCGGCGATCTTCTGCGCCTGGGCCTGCGCCAGCGAGGCCTGGGCCGCCTTGGTCTGGGCGTCGATGCGGTCGAGCGTCTTCGCAAGCGTGGCGATCTGCGCCTCGGCCTGGGCAACGGCTATTTTGTAGTCTCCGTCGTCGATGACGAACAGCGAATCGCCGGCCTTGACCTTTTGGTTCTCGCTCACCAGGACCTTATCCACATATCCCGAGATTTTCGGCGACATGAACGACATGTCGGCCTGGACATAAGCGTCGTCGGTGGAGATCATGAACCGGCCATCGGCCCAATAGTTATATCCATACCAGGAACCGGCGCCGAGCAGGCCAAGCCCGATGATCGGCAACAGCATCGAGCGGAGAGAGCGCTTCTTCTTGGCCGGCGCTTCGACCGGCTCGGGAGGAGCGGGCTGTACGGGCACTTCCGGCGCTTCGATCGACGGCTGGACCTTGGCGTTGGGAAAATTGCGGACTTCGGCAGTGGCGGGCGCGTTCGAGGACATGATAATCTCTCTGGGATATAAGTCAGTCAGACTGAACCGTTCGGTTCGAATTGCTGATTGACATAGCGCGGAAAGAGGCCCATATCAAGAGCAAATCGAACCGCCTGGTTCGAAATATTTCGTGAGGTGTGACTTCAATGGTCGAAACGACAGCCGATAGCGATCTGCTCGACCTGCGCAAGGGCCGTCCGGCGGCGGGGCAGGATCCAATCAAGCGGGCCCAGATCATCGAAGGCGCGCGCCGCGTCTTCATCGACAAGGGCTTCGAGGCCGCCTCCATGAACGACATCACACGCGAGGCCGGCGTCTCCAAGGGCACGATCTACGTCTACTTCGCCAATAAGGAAGAGCTCTTCGAGGCGCTCATTGAGGAAGAGCGCGGCACCATCTTCAAGAATATGTATGACGTCCTCGACCACGCCGACGACCTGCGCGAGACGCTGGTGAAGTTCGGCAAGGTGCTCGTCATGAAGATCACCTCGGCCAAGGTCATCCAGGCGCAGCGCACGGTGATCGGCGCGTCCGACCGGATTCCCGAGCTTGGCGCGCGCTTTTACGAGCGCGGCCCCAAACGCGGCCACGACAAGGTCGCCGCCTTCCTCAACGCCGCCGTCGAGCGCGGTCTGTTGAAGATCGAGGATGTTGAACTCGCCGCCTATCAGCTTACCGACCTTTGCCTTGCCGGCCTGTTTCGCCAGTGCATCTTCTCTTACCGTACCAAGGCGCCGACCCAGGCCGAGATCGACCATGTCGTCCGCTCCGGCGTGAACGTCTTCCTGAAGGCCTACGGCACCGCGACGCTTGCCGCCGAGGAGAAGGTGTCGGAACCGGCCTAGGCGCCACGCCCTTCTTCCGACGTCGACAATTGGCGAAAGCCGCGCAACATCGATCTCCCCCCTTGCGGGGGAGATGGCCGGCAGGCCAGAGGGGGGTGTGAAGGAACGCGGCGCCCTTCCAACTTGACCGTCGATCAGCCTCCCTTAGCGCGCCAGTCGGAAGGTCTTGTTAACCATCAGTTCCTATGTCTCGGGACAGCTTTGTTCGACGAGTCTCGAGTATGACATCCATGCGTTTTTCCCGTGCCAATCCGTCCGGCGCTTCCGCCTATGGCAACGACGATCACAGCCGTCCGGAGGACGCGCGGGACCATGGCCCGGCTGCAGCGCCGCAGAAGCAAATGGGGCAGGTCGTCGCGCTGCGAGCCCCTGCTGACGGCGAATCGAACACCGTCCCGCTCGATCCGGCTGGCGGCGGCGAGTTCGGCCATCCGGCCTGGCAGCGATATTTCTTCCTCGCGCCCAATGTCCGGTTCACCCGCACGCCGGATTCCGACAAGCGGCCCGCGCCGCAGCCGGATGACGAAGCGCCGGCCAAGGTGGTGGCTTCCGGCGGCGATTCCATCCGCTCCGCGCCACCGGCGCCACAGGTCGCCAATCCGGCCCGGGCAATTCCCGCCGCGGCCTCCACTGCTCCGGCCCGGCCGCCGCAAGCCATCGCCGCGCCGCAGCGGGCGGTCGCCACTCCGGCGCAAAAGCTGCAGCCGCCGAAATTTCGCTGGTCCTATCTTTCCGATGATGCGTTTTTCGAGTTCAGCATGCCCTTGCTCGCCGAGCGCCTGGCGCGGGCGCGCCTGAACGAATCGCCGCAGCCGCCCGCCACTCCCGCGCGTCCTCCGGCAGCGCAGCCGAACCCATCCCGCGCCGCTTCCCTGGGCGAGGCAACATCGTTCTATCGCGTCATCGAATGGCGCTCGAACGGGCCGGCCGAAAATCCTGCTTCGGGAAGAGTGCCGCCCGCCCCGCCCGTCGCCCGGCCCGCTCCGGTGGAGATCGAACCGCGTGCGCCCGAAGCGACTGCTGCCGCGCCGGTTTCCGGCGCAAGAAGCGCCCGGACCGCAAGGCCCGCGCCCTCCCTGCCTGTCGCCGGTAAGGTCGCGCCGCTGACCGCCGCGGCCGGATACGAGCTTCCTCCCGAGGACCTGCTGCAGCTGCCGCCGGAAGGCCAGGGCTTCTACATGTCGCAGGAGCGGATGGAACAGAACGCCGACCTGCTCGAAAGCGTGCTGGAGGATTTCGGCGTCAAGGGCGAGATCATCCACGTCCGGCCGGGTCCGGTCGTCACGCTCTACGAGTTCGAGCCGGCGCCGGGTGTGAAATCGAGCCGGGTCATCGGGCTGGCCGACGACATCGCCCGCTCCATGTCGGCGATCTCGGCGCGCGTCGCCGTCGTGCCGGGCCGCAACGTCATCGGTATCGAGCTGCCCAATGAAACGCGCGAGACGGTCTATTTCCGCGAGCTGATCGAATCCGCCGGTTTCCGCAACACCTCCTGCAGACTGGCGCTCGGCCTCGGCAAGACGATCGGCGGCGAGCCGGTCGTCGCCGACCTGCCCACCTGCTGGTCGCCGGCACCACCGGCTCGGGCAAGTCGGTCGCCATCAACACCATGATCCTGTCGCTGCTCTACCGGATGAAGCCGGAGGAATGCCGCCTCATCATGGTCGATCCCAAAATGCTGGAGCTGTCCGTCTATGACGGCATCCCGCATCTGCTCACGCCCGTCGTCACCGATTCCAAGAAAGCCGTCACCGCGCTGAAATGGGCGGTGCGCGAGATGGAGGAGCGCTACCGCAAGATGGCGCGCCTCGGCGTGCGCAACATCGACGGCTACAACCAGCGCGTCGCCGCTGCCCGCGACAGCGGCGAGGTGGTGGTCATGCAGGTGCAGACAGGCTTCGAGAAGGGCACGGGCGAGCCGCTGTTCGAGGAACGGGAGATCGACCTCGCGCCGATGCCCTACATCGTCATCATCGTCGACGAGATGGCCGACCTGATGATGGTCGCCGGCAAGGAGATCGAAGGCGCCATCCAGCGGCTGGCGCAGATGGCCCGCGCCGCCGGCATTCACCTGATCATGGCCACGCAGCGCCCGTCGGTCGATGTCATCACCGGCACCATCAAGGCCAATTTCCCCACCCGCATTTCCTTCCAGGTGACGTCGAAGATCGACAGCCGCACGATCCTGGGCGAGCAGGGCGCCGAGCAGCTGCTCGGCCAGGGCGACATGCTGCATATGGCCGGCGGCGGGCGCATCGCGCGCGTGCACGGTCCCTTCGTCTCCGATCTGGAGGTCGAGCACGTCGTGGCGCATCTGAAGGCGCAAGGCCGCCCGGAATATCTCGACACCGTCACCGCCGGCGAGGAAGCGGAGGAAGAGGCGGCCGACGCCGGTCCGGTCTTCGACAAGGGCTCGATCGCCGAGGAGGATGGCGACGCCCTCTATGAGGAAGCCGTCAAGGTGGTCAAGCGCGACAAGAAATGCTCGACCTCCTACATCCAGCGCCGCCTCGGCATCGGCTACAACCGCGCCGCCTCATTGGTCGAACGCATGGAGAAGGAAGGCCTGGTCGGCGCCCCCAACCACGTCGGCAAGCGTGAAATCCTTGCCGGTCGGCGGGACCTTGCGCCGGAACGCGACGAGATGGATTGAGCAAAGCTTGATAGGGCGGGGTCTGGCGCGCTTTCGGGCCAGCGCAATCGCATATGAAGTACCCCTCTACCCCTCCCCACAACGGGGTACACACGGGGCAATCGCACACGGCAGCGCTGCCCCCTCTCCGTCCGCTACGCGGCCACCTCTCCCCCATTTCATGGGGGCGAGGAAACGCTAATCGCTGATGTAGCGGCCTTTGGAAGCTTGGGTTCCTCGCCCCCACAACGTGGGGGAGAGGTGGCTCGGCGAAGCCGAGACGGAGAGGGGGAGCGCCATATGCGATTGCCCTGCCACAGGAAGGAGGGACGATGCCGCCGTTGTATCATCGACATTTCGTCGTTGCCGCCAGGATTCCGTTGTGGGTAGGGGTGGGGCTCGTGCCACGCAAACCTTTCCAATGCGGCTGCCCGACGCAGGCCCGCTCAGCCACCGTTCGCCACCAGCGCGATCGCCGCGCGCAGCTCGTCGAGCCCGGCGGCCTTTTCCGATGATGTCGCGAGCACGGTCGGAAACGCCGCCGGCCGTTTCTTGATCTTGGCAAGCGTTTCCTCGATCAGTTTCGGCACGCCCGCCGCCTTGATCTTGTCGGTCTTGGTCAGCACGACCTGGTAGGAGACAGCCGCCTTGTCGAGCAGCGACAGCACCTCCTCGTCCTTGGCCTTGATGCCGTGGCGGGCATCGATCAGCACATAGACGCGCTTCAGCGTCACGCGCCCCTGCAGATATTCGAAGATCAGCTTCGTCCAGGCATCGACCTTGTCCTTCGGCGCGCTGGCGTAGCCGTAGCCCGGCATGTCGACCAGCGCCATCGGCGGCAGGTCGGCGCCCTCGCCGGAGAACCCGTCCGGCACGAAATAGTTGAGCTCCTGCGTGCGCCCCGGCGTGTTCGAGGTGCGCGCCAGGCCCTTCTGGCCGACCAGAGCGTTGATCAGCGAGGATTTGCCGACATTAGAGCGGCCTGCGAAGGCGATCTCCGGCGGCCCTTCGGGCGGCAGGAATTTCATCGAAGGCACGCCGCGGATGAAGATCCAGCCGCGTGTGAACAGCTCAGGGTTGATTGCCGCCGTGTCGCCCATTGTCTTGTCGTTTGTCGTCTTTTCGGGCGCGCTCAAACCGCGGCCTCCAGCCTGGAAATGTCGGCGCCCCGGATGGCGTCGAGGTTGCGGCTGATCTTGTCGACCGGCCAGTCCCACCAGGCCGCTTTCAAAAGTCGCCGTATCGTGAAGTCGTCGAAGCGCATCTTTACCACCTTGGCCGCGTTGCCGGCGACGATCGCATAGGGCGGCACGTCGTGCGTGACAACCGATTTCGCCGCAACGATCGCGCCATGGCCGATCCTCACGCCGGGCATGATCACCGCATCCATGCCGATCCAGACGTCATTGCCCATGATCGTGTCGCCGCGGATCTCCTTCGACCACGTCTCAGGGTCGAAACCTTCCTCCCAACCATGGCCGAAGATGTTGAACGGATAGGTCGAGAAGCCGGACATCGCGTGATTGGCGCCGTTCATGATGAAGCGCGCGCCCTCGGCGATAGCGCAGAACTTGCCGATGATCAGTCTGTCGCCGATGAAGGGATAATGGTGCAGCACGCATTTTTCGGCGAATTTGTCGGGGCCGTCAGGGTCGTCGTAATAGGTGAAGTCGCCGATCTCGATGTTGGGCGCGTTGACCAGCCCCTTCAGGAAGCCGACGCGCGGATGCATCGCGATGGGATGCTTGATGTTGGGATTGGGTCCGGTCATCGGCTGGCTCCGTCCACCCTTGCAGGAGGCCGAGCTTATAGTGATGCGCGACGCGTGGTCTACCCACCCCTAGTTAGCCGGGAACGACCGGGATCCCCCCGCGGGGATCCCGGTCTGCCGGACGGCCTCCCAAACACCGGCGTCGTAGCGCCGGAAGCCGTCGCGGCCTTATTGGGGAGGACCGGGAAGCTACGAGGCGGGCCACGCCGGAGTTTCGCGGGGCGACGCGAATTCCGGAAGAAGCCCGCGAGGTTCTGTCCGAAGGGCGTCGAACGATATCGGCCAACAAAAAACCCCGGCATGCCGGGGTTTTGTATTCAGGGTCGGGCGCCGGCTATTCCGCCGGCGATGGCTTCTTGCGGAACATTGCCGCCAGATTGTCCCACAATTCGATCTTGGCGCCCTGGCGCTTCATGATCACACCCTGCTGCAGGATCGAGAGCGTGTTGTTCCAGGCCCAGTAGATGACGAGGCCGGCAGGGAAGCTGCCCATCATGAAGGTGAAGATCACCGGCATCCAGGTGAAGACCGCGGCCTGCGTCGGATCCGGCGGCGCCGGGTTCATGCGCATCTGCAGGAACATGGTGATGCCCATCACCACCGCCCAGGCGCCCATATGCGGCAGGAAAGCCGGCGGAGCGAACGGCAGCAGTCCGAACAGGTTGAAGATCGACGTTGGATCGGGCGCCGCCAGGTCATGGATCCAGCCGAAGAACGGCGCGTGCCGCATCTCGATGGTGATGTAGAGCACCTTGTAGAGCGAGAAGAAGACCGGGATCTGCAGCGCCACCGGCCAGCAGCCGGCCAGCGGATTGATCTTCTCGGTCTTGTAGAGCTCCATCATCGCCTGCTGCTGCTTCATCTTGTCGTCCGCGTATTTCTCGCGGATTTCCAGCATCTTCGGCTGCACCTTCTTCATGTTCGCCATCGACGCGTAAGATCTGTTGGCGAGCGGGAAGAAGATAGCCTTGACGATGACGGTGGTGGCGAGGATCGCCAGTCCGAAATTGCCGAAGAACTTGTAGAGCGTGTCGATGAGGTAGAACATCGGCTTGGTTATCCAGATGAACCAACCCCAATCGATCAGGCGATCGAACAGCCGGATGTTGCGGTCCTGAGCGTATGCATTGACCTTGTTGACTTCCTTGGCGCCGGCAAAGATCTCCGTCTCGACCGTTGTCGATTGCCCAGGTCCGACCGCGATGGCATCGGTCATGTAGTCGGACTGATAGCTGTGGCGAAGCCCGTTGTTGATGTCGACATAGGAGTAGCTGGGCTGGAATGGCTGCTTCTCCGAAGGGATCAGCGTGACGGCCCAGTATTTGTCGGTGATGCCGAGCCAGCCGTCTGTCGACTTTCCGGGCTTGTACTGCTTGTCCTTCTCGATCGCCGCGTATTTGTGCTCCTGCAGGCCCTCGCTGCCGGTAACGCCAATGAGGCCTTCATGCAGCACATAGGTGCTGGCCACGGCCGGCTTGTCGAAGCGGGCGACACGGCCATAGTTGAAAAGCGACACGGCGGTGCCGCCGGTATTCTGAACGGTATCGGAAACGGTGAACATGTAGTCGTTGTCGACCGAGAACGTCCGCTTGAAGACAAGTCCCTTGTCGTTGGTGAAAGTGAGCGTCACGGGCGTCGCCGGGCTCAGCGTCGAATTGCCGTCAACACTCCATACCGTCTTCGGCCCGGGCAGTGTGCCGACATTGCTGTCGCCGACGAAACCAATCTCGGCGAAATATCCGTTTGACAATTGCTCCGGGTTGAGAAGTTGGATCTCGGGCGAGTTCTTGTCGACCGTCTCGGTGTAGTGCTTGAGCTTGAGATCGTCGAGGCGTGCGCCGGCGAGGTTGATCGAGCCGGACAGGCTCGGTGTATCGATCTTGACGCGCGTGGTTGCGGCGAGCGCCTGTTCCAAGGTTGCCGGCGTCGTTGCCTCGGCGCCAGGCGTGTTGGGGATGGCGCCGGGCGCCGGAGCCTGTGTCCCGGTTGCGCCGGAATTGGCGGCGCCGCCCGCTTCCTTCTTCTGCGCTTCGGCGCGCTGCTGCTCGATGCGGGCCTGCTCGCGCTGCTGCTCCATGCGCGGGTTCATGTAGAACACCTGCCACAGCGTCAGGATCAGCACCGACAGCGCGATGGTGATGAAGAAATTGCGGTTGTTTTCCATCGAGAGCCTATCGTGTTCCGCGCAGCCGGCGGGAAAGCTCGGCCTTCAACTGGCCGAACGGAATGGCAAGCACGTCTTCGCGCCCGACGATGACATAGTCATTGCCGGGCGCCATGTCATCGGCGGCATACGTTCGCACAGCTTCTCTGAGCCGCCGCCGGACGCGGTTGCGCACCACGGCGTTGCCGACCTTCCTGGTGACCGTGTAGCCGACGCGTGGCGCGGAATCGTCGCCACGATCGAGAACCTCGACGAGAAAAAGCCGCCCGCGGCGTTTCTCGCCGCCGCGCACAGCCAGGAAATCCGCGCGTTTCAGAAGCCGCCCGGGAGCTTTCCCCTTTGGCTTGCCGGTTGCGGGCAACGATCTCGTCTTTCGCTCAGGCGCTCAGCCGCTTGCGGCCGCGGTTGCGGCGGGCTGCGACGACGCCGCGGCCACCCTTGGTGGCCATGCGGGCGCGGAAACCGTGCCGGCGCTTGCGGACGAGTTTGGACGGTTGGTAGGTACGCTTCATTTGTTTTAATACCGCGGCGTGCGGCCCTTCTTGATTCTGTCACTCTGTAACAGGAGCTTTGCCGGGCCGGTTTTAGGCGCGATCGAAACCGCGCCGGGACGAATGGCCCGAGCGTGAGCGGGCTTATAGAAAGAAGGTTTTTGGAAGTCAATCCGGGCTGATGCGGGCGAATTTTTTGCGATGCCAGGGACGAAATTGGCAAAAAAGCCGCAAATCGCATAACCTTGTCCGATCAAGCGTTCGTGAAAACCGCGTCATGACGAGTGAAGTCCTGTCCACGGATGAAAAGGCACGCCCGACGGAAGTGAGCTCTCCGCGCCGGGTGCCGCTGTCGCGCGGCCTGTCGACGAAGCTTCTGCTTCTCACCATCGTCTTCGTGCTGCTCGCCGAAATCCTGATCTTCCTGCCCTGGATCGCCAGCTACAGGGTGAACTGGCTGAAGGAGCGGCTGAGCACCGCCGCCGCCGTTTCGATCGTCCTGTTGCAGGGCGAGCCCAACTCGCTGTCGCACACCGCCCAGAACGATGTGCTGATGGCGATCGGCGCCAAGGCGATCGCGGTGCGCGACGGCGGCGTCTCGCGGCTGCTGGTCGTGGCCGACATGCCGCCGAAGGTCGACGAGCATATCGACATCGCCAATGTCGGCCTGGTCAACGGCATGACGGGCGCGTTGGAAACGCTGTTCGTCGGCGGCAACCGCATGCTGCGCGTCTTCGGCCCGGTCGGCGACAGCGACAAGGAGTTCGAGCTGATCATGCCGGACCGCAGCCTGCGCAACGCGATGCTGCGCTATTCGCGCAACGTCGCCTTGGTGTCGCTGCTGATCTCGCTGTTCACCGCCATGCTCGTCTATGCGGCGATCGACCTCATCATGATCGGCCCGATCCGCACCATGACGCGCTCGATCCTGTCCTTCTCCGAGGCGCCCGACGATCCCGGGCGCATCATCTGCCCGACGGAGCGCTCCGATGAGATCGGCGTCGCCGAGCGCGAGCTGGCGCAGATGCAGGATCGGCTGCACAAGATGCTTTCCGAGCAGAAGCACCTCGCCGACCTCGGCCTTGCCGTGTCGAAGATCAACCACGACATGCGCAACATCCTCGCCTCCGCGCAACTGATGTCGGACCGCCTGCGCCAGGTGAAGGACCCGACCGTGCAGTCCTTCGCGCCGAAGCTCCTGCGCGCGCTCGACCGCGCCGTCGCCTATTCGGAGGGCGTGCTCGCCTATGGCCGCACGCAGGAGCCGGCGCCGTCGCGCCGCAGGCTCAGGCTGCGCCAGCTGGTCGACGACGTGCATGGCCTGCTCGACATCGAGGAAGGCATCGAGTTCATCAATGGCGTCGATCTCACCTTCGAGGTCGATGCCGATTCCGACCAGCTGTTCCGCGTGCTCACCAATCTTTGTCGCAACTCCGTGCAGGCGATGGCAGCCGACACCGAAAGCGCGGTGGTGCGTCGTCTCGCCGTCTCGGCCGAACGTTCGGGCAGCGTCAGCCGCATCACCGTCACCGACACCGGGCCCGGCCTGCCGCCCAAGGCCCGCGAAAACCTGTTCGCGGCCTTCCGCGGCTCGGCGCGCAGCGGCGGCACCGGCCTCGGCCTGGCGATCGCCCATGAGCTGATCCGCGCCCATGGCGGCACGGTCGAGCTGGTCGAATCGATCGGCGGCCGCACGGTCTTCGCCGTCACCATCCCCGACCAGCCGGTGCGGCTCGATCAGGCCCGCAACGGCCTGCGCCGTCCCGCTTGACCGCAGCCATCCCGACAAACCGCGCCGGTTCCGTCCTGAACGACGCCGTCGGAGGCTCAGCCGCAATGCCTGCGACAAAACTTTTGCCGGATCGGCTTGCTTTTCGCAAATTCAGTCGTTAGGGAACACTCCACATTTCGCGGCCGGTCGTTTTGATCGGATCGCGGGGCCGTGTCGCACACGGCCTGATGCGCGCCCGTAGCTCAGCTGGATAGAGCACCAGACTACGAATCTGGGGGTCAGGAGTTCGAATCTCTTCGGGCGCGCCATTTCATCCGGTTGAAACCGCTGATATTTTTAGGTTTCTGACTCGGCTAGCTCCAGTTTCCTCGTGCTTGCCCTGTCGGAGCCGGTAAGGTCCAGCACCACGCGGCCGTCGATCTTGCCTGCCTTGAGTCTGGCGAAGATCGCATTGATGTCGCTTAACGGCGCCTTGGTGATTTCGGCCTTCACCTTGCCTTCGGCCGCGAAGGCCATGGCCTCATCGAGATCGCGCCGCGTACCGACGATCGACCCGCGCACCGTGACGCGCTTGAGCACCACATCGAAGATCGGGGTCGGGAATTCCCCCGGCGGCAGGCCGACAAGGGCAACCGTGCCCTTGCGGCGCACCATGCGCAGCGCCTGTGAAAAGGCCGGCGGCGAGACGGCCGTCACTAAGATGCCGTGCGCGCCGCCGGCGGTCGCCTTGAGCACATCGGCCACCGCGTCCGGCGAACGGGCGTCGATGACCCCCTCGGCGCCGGCCGCGCGCGCCAGGGCGAGCTTGTCCGCTGCGATGTCGAGCGCCACGACCTTCAGGCCCATTGCCTTGGCGTACTGGATCGCCACATGGCCGAGCCCGCCGATACCGGAGATCACGACCCATTCGCCAGGGCGCGCTTCGGTCTCTTTCAAGCCCTTGTAGGTCGTCACGCCCGCGCACAGGATCGGAGCCATCTGCGCAAAATCGACGCCGGCAGGAAGACGCGCGGCAAAGGCCGCCGAAGCGATGACATATTCGGCGAAGCCGCCGTTGCAGCTGTAACCCGTGTTGTGCTGATGCTCGCACAGCGTTTCCCAGCCGGTCTCGCAATATTCGCAACGCATGCACGCGTCGTGCAACCAGGCGACGCCGACGGGATCGCCTTCCTTGAAATCGCTGACGCCGGGACCGAGCGCGGCCACGACGCCGACCACCTCATGGCCGGGGATGAAAGGCAGCGCCGGCTTCACCGGCCAGTCGCCCTCGGCCGCGTGCAAGTCCGTGTGGCACACGCCGCAGGCGACCACCTTGACAAGCAGTTCACCGGGTCCCGGCGCGGGCACCGGCACGTCCTCGATTGTGAGCGGCTTGCCGAAATCGCGCACCACCGCAGCTTTCATCGTCTTCGTCATCGCCTGCTCCTTTTGTGAATGCCGGAAGAGTAGGGTCGCGGAGCGGGCATGCCTTGATCAAGGTCAAGGCATGCATCGTTCGGTCGTTGGGAGCACCTACCGGGATGGAACCGCCATCGGCTGCGGGAGGCGGCTGATCCGCTGGAATGACCAGAGAAGGAGAGGGCAAAGGAGCAGGGCGGCAGCGCCGAAATCGAGAGCGGCCGTCGCGGTGCCTGCCCAAACAGCGAGTTTGCCGCCGATCGCCGGCCCGGCAAGCATGCCGGCATAGTAGACGGTGTAAAACACGCCCGTCCCGACCGATCGCGTCCTCTGATCGAGCACGCGCGTGGGCAAGCTCATGATCGCGCCGGCAGGCAGGCCGCATACGATCCCCATGGCGATGATGAGGGCCAGCACCGGTCCGCTTCGCGACAGAAGGAGCATCAGGAATGCGAAACCCACACAGCCCGCGGCGAGAACCGTCCCGCTGTGTTTGGTGCGATCCGCCAGCAAGCCACCCACGGGGACCGAAAGCGCGGCCAGCCAAATCACGACGCTGATCGTCGATCCCGCCGCCGAATTGGACCACCCCCGCTCGACGAGCATCGACGGACCGAAGCTGAAGACCATCGCGAAGCCGACATTGTAAAGGCACCAGATCAGACCGGCGGCAATGAGGGCATAGGTTGTCCCGGCCGAAATGCCGGAGCGTTCGAGGCCACCGGCGGGCGGCATCTCCGGGGTGCGATAGATCAAAGCCAACAAGCCGATGCTGACGACGACCAGGGCCGAAACGGCAATGCCCACGGCGGTCAGCCCGAAGGTTGTTCCGATTGCCGGCAGCAGCATGAGAGCGATAGCGATGCCCGCCGGCCACGAGTTGATGTAGATGGCCATGGCGGTGGCGATTTCCCGGCCGGCAAACCAGTCGGCGACCATCTTGGTCATCAGCACGTTCAGGAGAACGCCGCCGGTGCCGCCGATCAGTCGCCCGCCGATCTGCAGGCTCCAGGACGTCGACGCCGTCATCAGCATTTCACCCGCCAGCATCATCAGCAGGCCGGCGAGAGCGGTCGCCTTGTCGCCATAGCGCCGGCCGATGGTCGCGCCAGGCAGGGCCAGCGCGACACCCGGTGCAAGATAGAGGCCGATCAGAATGCCGATGTCGGCCAGGCTTGCGCCGAGGCCGGCGCTGACAAGGGGCGCGACGGCGGCAACGCTCTGAAACTGAAACGCCATCGCGGTGCGGGCGACAAAGAGCACAGCAAGGATCGTCCAGCGGCTGCGCACGGTTCTCTCACGGATTGCGAATTATCCAGGCCTGATATTCTGGTTCAATCGGAAGAAGTTGGTCGGGTCGTATTGCTTCTTGATGGCGGCGAGGCGCGCATAATTTCCGCCATAAGCATCACGCACGCGCTCGTCGCCTTCGTCGCCAAGATTGTTCGCATAGACCCCGCCGGTTGAGAATGGCTTGACCGCATTCCACAGCTCGCGCGCCCAGCGCATATTTGCCTCGTCATCGACCGGATTGTCCCAGATGGCGATCGGGAAGCAATCGAAGGCCGCATCGCGATTGGCATAAGGCGAGTGCGACGCGGGCACGCGGGCGATCGCGCCGCCGACCTGCTGGAAAACCAGCAGGGACGAGCGATTGGGAGCCCTCGCGTAACTGTCGAGCAGCGCGTCGATCGCACCATCGCTGATTTCATGCAGGAATTGCGCTTTCCAGTAATAGCGCCGTCCGCGCGGGAAAAGGCTGTCGCCCGCCGATTGAATCTGGAGATAAGGAACGGCTTGGAGGCGGCTTTCAATGGGAGATCCGAATTTCATCAGCGGTGCTATGACGGGCCCGCCCGCTTCGGGAGACCCCACATAACAAGCCGAGATGCTGAAGGCGCGATCGCCCGACGGCAGTGTGACGAGCGCGGCGTCGACGCTCACCTCGTCCGGGGCGTCACGGGAGAATTTGTCGTAAAACCGCATGGCCTCGCGCGCCTGATCGTAGGCGTGAAGCACCGAGCCCACCAGAAGGGCCGGGCCGAGCGGGTGCAGCCGGTATTCGAACGCCGTCACTATGCCGAAATTGCCGCCGCCGCCCCGCAGGGCCCAGAACAGGTCAGGATGCTCGCCGGCGCTTGTCCGCAACAGCCGTCCGTCGGCCGTCACGATTTCGGCCGCGATCAGATTATCGCAGCTCAGACCGTGCTTTCGCCCGAGCTTGCCGAAGCCTCCACCCAGCGTCAGCCCGGCAATACCGGTGTCGCCGTTGACGCCCATGGTCGTCGCAAGACCGTGGGCCTGCGTGGCCGCGTCGAACTCGCCGAGGGTCAGACCGGCCTCGGCTCGGACGATGCGGTGCTCGGGATCGACGGAAATCTTCTTCATGCGAGATAGATCGATCACCATCCCATCGTCGCAGACGGACAAACCGGCGACGTTGTGGCCGCCGCTGCGAACGGCCACGAGTGAGCCTTGTGACTTGGCATAGATCACGGCATGGACGACGTCATCGGGATTGGTGCAAAAGACAATTGCGGCAGGGCGTTTGTCGATCGCCCCGTTCCAGACCGCGCGCGCCTGGTCGTAGCCAGCGTCCGTCGGCAACACCACATCGCCCCGCAAGCCCTGCCGTAGCCGTTCGATCGCCGCGCTCGGAACATGGGATCGGCCCAACAGCGCATCGGTTTGTCGCGGAATCTCCATCGTCGCCGTCCTCGGTTCCAACCGGACTAGAGCAATTCCAGGAAAAGTGTGAAGCGGTTTTCCGTCCGGAATTGCGTGAAAACAAAGAGATAGAGTGGTTCGCCGTTTCCGTGAAACGGCGAACCACTCTAGGGTCTCACAGGGCTCAACCTTCTGCAAAAGCGAAATTCTTAGCTACTGGATGAGCAGAATTCATCTACACTGCCGGCATGAGGAACTGCCCGCCGCTCCGTGCTTTGCACGCCTTCGAGGCCGCTGCCCGGCACGGCAGTTTCAAGGCCGCGGCGGTGGAGCTCGGCGTGACGCCGACGGCGATCAGTCACCAGGTCCGCTTGTTGGAAGAGATATGCGGTTGCAAGCTGTTCCAGCGCCGGCCGCGCCCGCTCGTGCTGACGGGTGCGGGAGCGCGGCTGTTCCCTATCCTGCGCAACGGCTTTGATCTTCTCGCCGGTTCCCTTGCCGCGGTCGCGGAGCCGGATTTTCAAGCGCCTCTGCGGGTGACCAGCCCGAATGCTTTTGCCAGCCGATGGCTGGTGCCCCGGTTGCCGAAATGGCGGGAAGCCAACCCGGCCGTGCCGTTGGAGATCATCGGGACGGACGCGCTGCTCGATCTGCGCGCCGGCGCCGCGGACGTGGCGATCCGCTATACACGGCGCCCGCCTTTGGGCTTTGCCGGGCAAGAGCTGTGCCGCGATTCCTTCTTTCCCATTTGCAGTCCGCGATTGCTGGCGAGCGATGGGCGGGCGATCGAGCGGGCCGCCGATCTCCTGCGTTATCCGTTGATCCATTTCGACTGGATGAGCCGCGATCCGGACGCTCCCACCTGGCGCCGGTGGCTGGTGACGGCCCGTTCAATCGATCCGGACCTGATCCCGGACAAGGCCTGGGACTTGAGCTTTCGTGAGGAGCTGCACGCGATCGATGCGGTTGTCGCCGGGCAAGGCATTGCGATTTTAAGTGACGTCGTGGTCGGCCGTGAACTGGAAAGCGGCACGCTCGTCAAAGCGCATCCATTGTCCCTGCCGGGCTACAGCTTCTATGTCGTGTGGATGCATCACAGCCCGCGATCCGCGGTGATGGAATCCTTCCTGGCGTGGATGAGAACCGTGATATGAGCGCAAGGTTGTGATTTGACGTAGGCGAGCAGCGATCGGGGTCGATTGGCAGCATGAGCTCGTCCATCGAGATTGAATTGTCGCCGTATGGGTAGAGTCGGGCTTGCCGCTATTTCAGCCTTCCGAAGCGCCACCCTTCCCGTTCGCGCCGTCGAGCAGCGCGATCAATCCCTTGAGGATCTCGATCGGCGGCGGCGGGCAGCCTGGAATGTGCAGGTCTACGGGCACGACGTCCGCCACGCCGCCCACGACCGCGTAGCTGCCGGCGAAGCAGCCGCCGTCCTTTGCGCAGTCGCCGAGCGCGACCACCCATTTCGGGTTTGGCGTCGCGTCCCAAGTTCGCTTCAATGCCTCGCGCATGTTCTTGGTGACCGGCCCGGTGACCAAAAGCACGTCGGCATGGCGCGGCGACGCGACGAAGCGGAAGCCGAAGCGCTCGATGTCGTAGAAGGCGTTGTTGAGCGCGTGCATCTCGAGCTCGCAGCCATTGCAGGAACCGGCGTCGATCGCCCGGATCGACAGGCTCCGGCCCAGCCTCCTGAGGGCGGCGCCGTCGAGTGCGCGCGCCAATTCATCGACCGCCGCATCGCTCACTTGCGGCGGGCGCTCGGTCAGGGGCGGGCGGATCAGACTTTCAAAGAGGAGCTTGCGCATGACGGCATATCTATTGTTTGACCATGATCTTTTCCGAAAAACCGGCCTCCACTTTTCGGGATCGTGGTCTAGAGATCATGGCCGGAATAGGAGCAGTTGAACGATTTGTTGCAGAGCGGGAAGTCGGCGACGATGTTGCCCTCGATCGCCGCTTCCAGGAGCGGCCACTGGAACCATGAAGGGTCGCGCAGGTGGCAGCGCTCGATAAAGCCGCCCTCGCCGATGCGCAGCCAGGCCAGGATGTCGCCGCGAAAACCTTCGACCAGCGCCATGCCCTCGCGCGGCCCGTTTGCAACATTGTCCGCCGCGGCGATATCGGCGCGGATCGCGCCGGCCGGCAGCCGCCCCAGCATCTGCTCGACCAGCGACAGGCTCTGCTCGACCTCGCGGACGCGGATCCAGACGCGTGCGTTGACGTCGCCCTCCTGCAGCACCGGCACATCGAAGGTGAGTTCGTCATAGGGTGCGTAGACTGCGTTGCGCCGCGCATCGAAATCGCGGCCGGAGGCGCGCCCGACATAACCGCCGGCGGCATATTGCCTGGCAAGCTCGACCTTGAGCCGTCCGGTCGCCACCGTCCGGTCCTGCAGCGACGCGGTGTTGTCGTAGAGCTCGACCAGATGCGGAAAGCGCTGCCTGATCTCCGCGACCAGCGATCGGATGGCGCTCGTGCCCGCTTCGCCGAGATCGCCTGCTACGCCCCCGGGCACGACGCGGTCGCGCATCAGGCGATGGCCGAAGGCCGCATCGGCGGCGCGCAGCACGCGTTCGCGCAGCACGCCGCAATGCGCGTGCATCAGCGCGAAGGCGGCATCGTTGCAGATGGCGCCTATATCGCCGAGGTGATTGGCAAGGCGCTCCAGCTCGGCCATCAGCGCCCGCAGCCATATCGCGCGCGGCGGTGGCGTGACGCCGAGAGCCGCCTCCACGGCACGGGCAAAGGCGAGCGAATAAGCGACCGTGCTGTCGCCGGAAGTCCTGCCCGCGAGTCTTGCCGCGCGATCGACCGGCGCGCCGGTCATCAGGCCTTCGATGCCCTTGTGCACATAGCCCAGGCGCTCTTCCAGCCGCACCACCGTTTCGCCGCTTGCCGTGAATCGGAAATGTCCCGGCTCGATGATGCCGGCATGCACGGGTCCGACCGCGATCTGGTGGAGGCTGTCGCCCTCCGCCGCGAGGAACCGATAGGAGGACCCGGCCGCCGGCTTCCCGGGCTGCGCCGCCAGCGGATGGCTGATGCCCCATTGGCCATGATCGAGCCAGCGGCGGGTGTCGGGAAGCCCTTGCGGCGCCAGTCCGAAGAGATCGGCCGCGGCGCGCTCCAACCTCAGGGCCGGCGGATGGTACTGGCCGACCGACGGATAGCGGCCGCCGCGGCAGTCCAGACTGATTACGCCAATGTCCCGCGCTTCATCGAGGAGCGCCATGTGCACCCTGTCCGGTTCTCCCCACAGGCCGAGCAGGCTCCAGCGGCCGCCGGCGAGCTGCTCGACGGCAAGGTTCCAGACCTTCGGGGCCACCACGGCGCGTCTCCACGGGGCGTGATGCTCGGCCGGCCGGCCGGCCTCGATGAGATCTGTGAGTGCGGGCATGCTTTTCCTCACCATGCGCCTTACCCCAGGATACCGGCGACATGCTGGAACCACGCGACCAGCGGCGCCGGCAGATAGATGCCGGCGGCAAACACCAGAGCGAGGTGCGAATACATCGGCACGTAGGACGCCTCGACCGGCGCCGTGCCGCCGCGCGGCTCGCCGAAGGCGAGGCCGGTCAGCCGCAAAAGCAGCGCGCCGAAGGCGATGAGCAGCCCGAACACCAGCGGGATCGCCAGCCAGGGATGCCTGGCGAAGGTCGAGCTGACGACCAGGAATTCGCTCATGAAGATGCCGAGCGGCGGCAGGCCGGCGATGGCGACGACGCCGATCACGAGCGCCCAGCCAAGTCCGGGGTGGCTTTCGGTCAGCCCCCTGATCTCGGAGATCTTCTGCGTGCCCTTGACCTGCGCGATATGGCCGACGGCGAAGAAGATCGCCGACTTGGTCAGGCTGTGCATGACCATGTGCAGCAGGCCGGCGAAGTTGGCGAGCGGGCCGCCCATGCCGAAGGCGAAGACGATGATGCCCATATGCTCGATCGAGGAATAGGCGAACAGCCGTTTGATGTCGCGGCGGCGGTAGAGCATGAAGGCCGCGAAGATCAGCGAGGTCAGCCCCATCGTGACCATCAGCGGCCCCGGGCCGATCGCCTCCGGGCTCGCGGCGAGCAAAAGCTTGAAGCGCAGCACGGCGTAGAGCGCGACGTTGAGCAGCAGGCCCGACAGCACCGCCGAGATCGGCGTCGGACCCTCGGCATGCGCATCGGGCAGCCAGGCATGCAGGGGGGCGAGCCCGACCTTGGTTCCATAGCCGAGCAGCAGGAAGATGAAGGCGACGCTGAGCAGGGCCGGGTCGAAATGCGCCGCCTTTTCGATCAGCACCGACCAGACCATGGCATTGGTGCCCTCGCCGACGACCGGTTGTGCGGCCATGTAGACGAGGATTGTGCCGAACAGGGCGAGCGCGATGCCGACGCTGCCGAGGATGAAATATTTCCAGGCCGCCTCGAGCGCCTCATGGGTGCGGTAGATGCCGACCATCAGCACGGTGGTCAGCGTGGCGAGCTCCACCGCGACCCACATCAGGCCGATATTGTTCGACACGAAGGCGAGGTTCATGCCGAACATCATGATCTGGTACATCGCGTGGTAGAACCGGAGGTTCGGCGCGGTCAGCCGGCCGGTTTCCAGCTCATGCCCGATATAGGACGCGCTGAACACGCTGGTGGTGAAGCCGACGAATGTGTTGAGCACGATGAAGACGATGTTGAGGTCGTCGATGATCAGATATTGCCCTGGCGCCGGCCGCTCGGTGATGAACAGCGACAGCGCCGCGAGCAAGGTCAGCAGGCTCGCCATGACGTTCACGACCGCGGTCATCTTGTAGTTCGGCAGCGCCGCGAGAATGGCCGCGGCGCCCGCGGGGATCAAAAGGATGGCGGCGACGGCATCGAAGGAAAACGCGGTCACTGGCGCTCTCCCCGGTAGTCGTCGAGCGCGCCGACATCGACCGAATCGAACCGCTCGCGGATGCGGAACAGAAAGACGCCGATGACGATGAAGGCGATCAGGATCGAGAAGGCGACGCTGATCTCGACCACCAGCGGCATGCCCTTGGCGCCGGTGGCGGCCAGCACCAGGCCGTTCTCCAGCGACATGAAGCCGACGACCTGGCTGACGGCGTTGCGCCTTGTGACCATCACCAAGAGCCCCAGCAATATGATCGACAGCGCGAAGGCGAGGTCCTCGCGGGCGAGCGGGTCGGCCTCGGGCGTCACCCTGAGCATCAGCACCATGGAGAGCGTCACCAGCCCAATGCCTGCAAGCATGGTCGGACCGATGCCGACGGCGGTTTCGATGTCGCGGTGGATGCCGAGCCGCTGGATGATGCGATGCAGCCCGACGGGGATGACGATCGCCTTGAACACCAGCGCTATTGCCGCCGTGATGTAGAGGTGGTGCGCGTCCTGGATATAGGCCTGCCAGGCCACCGAGAGCGCAAGCACGACCGCGTGCAGGGCAAAGACGTTGATCAGCGCGAACAGGCGGTCCTGGTAGAGCATCATGAAGGAGACCAGCACCAGGCTGCCGGCAAGCAGGTGAGCGATGTCGAAGGTGAGACCGTTCATCACAGGCTCCGCGAGACGAACAGCAAGAGCGTGCCGAGCAGCGCCAGCATCAGCGCCGCGCCCAGGAAGTCCGGCACGCGGAAGACGCGCATCTTGGCGACCGCCGTCTCGAACACGGCAAGCAGGATGGCAAGCACCGCAAGCTTGGCGAGATAGGCGGCGGCGCCGATCGCCAACGCCTTTGGCCCCGCCCCGACGCTCGCCAGCCCCCATGGAAGGAAGACGCAGGAGATCAGCGACACGTAGAGCACGAGCTTGAGGAAGGTGGCGAGCTCGATCATCGCCAGATGGCGGCCGGAATACTCCAGGATCATCGCCTCATGGACCATGGTGAGCTCCAGATGCGTGGCCGGATTGTCGACCGGTATGCGCGCGTTCTCGGCGATCGCCACCATCACCAGGGCGATCAGCGACATGCCGAGCGACACCCGCAATCCGACTTCGGGCGAACCCATGAAGGCGGCGACCGTCGAAAGCTGCGTGGCGCCGGCGACGAGCGCCAGGCTGAACACGATGAGCAGCATCGCCGGTTCGGCCAGCGAAGCGATCATCACCTCGCGGCTGGCGCCGATGCCGCCGAAGCTGGTGCCGACGTCCATTCCGGCCAGCGCCTGGAAGAAGCGCGCGCTGCCGAGCAGCGCCACGATGACGATGAGATCGGCTGTCCAGCTGAACTCGAGGCCGGCGGCGAATGTCGGAACGAGCGCCGCCGCGACCCAGGTGGCGGCAAAGATCAGGTAGGGCGTGACGCGGAACAGCCAGGATGCGTTGTCGGCCAGCACGACCTCCTTGCGCATCAGCCTGATGAGATCGCGATAGGGCTGAATCAGCGGGGGGCCTTGCCTGCGCAGCAGCCTTGCCTTCACCTTGCGCACGAAGCCGATCAGCAGCGGCGCCAGCAAAAGCACCAGCAGCATCTGCGCGCCCTGCACGGCCAACTGGAAAATCATGGCCATAGCGCAAGCACCAGAAGCAGGATGACGAGGTAGAGGAAAACCAGCGTCAGATAGCGGCGGATCGTCAGGAACTGCAGGTAGTTCAGCCGCTCGGTGGCGAAATCGATCGCGCCGGCGATCGGCTGGTAGAACGTCTCCCAGGCCACATCGTGAATGTCCACCTTGATGCGTGCCGGGTCGAGCGTGCCCGGCGCCGGCATTTCCACCGTCTCGCGGGCGCGGAACGCGAATCCGCCGAATACCCGGCGGATGGGCTGCGCGAAGCTGACGGCCGTATATTGCGCGGCGGGCGCCGCGTCGTCGAAGCCGCAACCCCATGCCAGGCCCCGGCGCAGCGCGTGCGAGGCGAAGCGGTGGATGAAGAAGGCCGCGAGCGACGCCGAGATCGTGATGAAGACGAACACCAGCAGGCCGTTGTAGGAGCTTCGGCTCTCGGCGATCGGCACGATCGACAGCCAGGGCTGCGCCGACTGCACCGGCATGCGGTCGCCGATGAGCGGAAGCGTCACCGTCGACAGGCCGTCGATGACAAAGCCGGGCACGACGCCGGCGAGCAGGCAGAGGACGGCAAGCACGACCATCGCCGCCAGCGAGAAGCGGTCGACCTCATGCGCCTGTTCCACCACCGCCGATCGCGCCCGGCCGAGGAAAGTGATGCCGAATGCCTTGACGAAGCAAGCCGCGGCCAGCGCCGCGGCCAGCGCCAGCATGCCGCCGACGGCGGGCACGATCACCTTCAGCCCCCATTGCGGCAGCTCGGGGCTCTGCAATATGGCCTGGAAGGCCAGCCATTCCGAGGCGAAGCCGTTGAACGGCGGCAGCGCCGAGATCGAGACGCAGCCGACGAGGAAGACGAAGCTGGTCACCGGCAGACGGTGGATGAGGCCGCCCAGTCTCTCCATGTCGCGTTCGCCGGTCGCCGAGAGCACGGCGCCGGCGCCGAAAAACAGCAGGCTCTTGAAGAAGGAATGGTTCAGCACGTGGAACAGTGCCGCGGTGAAGGCCAGCGCCGCCGCCGACGGCATGGCATTCGCCTTGAAGGCAAGCGCAAGGCCGAGGCTGGCGAAGATGACGCCGATGTTCTCGATGGTCGAGTAGGCGAGCAGCCGCTTGAGGTCCTTTTCCATCAGCGCATGAAGGATGCCCAGAACCGCCGTAACGCCGCCGATGAGAAGCACTGGGACGCCCGACCACCACGCCGGCGCGCCCAACAGGTCGAACACCACGCGGACGAAGCCGTAGATGGCGACCTTGGTCATGATGCCGCTCATCAGCGCCGAGACGTGGCTCGGCGCCGCCGGATGGGCAAGCGGCAGCCAGGCGTGCAGGGGCACGAGGCCGGCCTTGGAGCCGGCGCCGAGCAGCATGAGGGCGAGCACCGCGCCGGCGGCGAGCGGGCCGGGTTGCGCCGTGCGCATGGCGTCGAACGCATAGGTTCCCGCCGGCCCCGCCAGCAGGCCAAAGGCCAGCAGCAGCGCCAGCGTGCCGAAGCTTGCCATCACCAGATAGATGTAGGCAGCCCGCCTGTTCGCCTCGTCGCGGTGGTGCGCCATGACCAGCGCCCAGGAGGCGAGCGACATGAATTCCCAGGACAGCAGGAAGGCGAAGGCGTCGTTGGCCAGCACGACAAGGTTCATGCCGGCCAGAAAGGCCGGATAGAAGGGCAGCACGCGATGCGGCGCCGATTCGTGCTGACCATAGCCAAGGCCGTAGAGGCTGGTGACCGCGCCGCCCAGGTTGACGACGATCAGAAAGAAGGCCGACAGGCCGTCGAGACGGAACCGGGCGCCGGTCCATGGCAGGCCGAGCGGCAAGGTGACGGCGGACACCTCGCCGGGATTGCCCATGAGATGGCCTGCGACGATGACGAGCAGGGCGGCCGAGATGGCGAGCGCGGCGCCATAGACCAGACGCGTCGCCGAGGCACGTCGGCTGATGGCTCCGGCCAGGACGGCCGTGCCCAGAAGCGCTGCGGGACCGCACAACAGAAGAGCAACGGTCGAAATCACGGCAGGCTCCCGCCGGGCTCGGCATAGGCGGCGTCTGGCGCCTTGGCCGTGCCGAAGCCGGCTTTCAGCCGCACACCGCGCCCGCCGCCCTGGCTGACCGCGCCTTCCCCGATCAGTTCGATGCCGGCCACCTCGAGCGCCGCGATCAGTTTCATCAGCGAATCGACGTTGCCCCGGATGATCGAGCCGCTGGCTTCCATGCGCTGGATCGTTGGCACCGACAGGCCGGACAATTCGGCAAGCCGGCGCTGATCGATGCCCAGCAGCGATCTGGCGGCGCGCAATTGCGGTGCGGTTATCACCGACGAACTTTCTTGCTCAGTTTAAAATATGAGGTCTCGAATCTGTAGCATACATTAAAGTGCCTCATCGTCAATAAATGATGTTTGAGACATGGATGTTGATGGTAGCGTGAGCGAGGTTGGTCGCGTCGCAGGATCTCTTGATCGCTATCGCCCCAAATGCATGTCGCCCAAAACTGCGCAGCGGTTTGAGGAAGTGACACGCATCAAAACAAAGATCTTAGCGCGTCGCCTGAATCCGTCTTTCAGCGGCGCGCTTTGATTCCGCGCCCCAGGCGCCTCCGGCCTGAGATACACGGCAAGACAGCAGCAACAGATGGCCAGTCCGATGATAGGGGACTTCAGCGCGACGAGTGCCGGCCGGAATATCGATTGCGGATGCTGTGCCGGCGGCCAGCCGCCTCTGGCGAGCCGCTTACGACCTTGTCTTTCCGCCGAGCCGTCGGTCGAGCCAGACCAGCACCTCTCCCGCCGCCACGAAGCCGAGGGCGATCAGGAGGCTGTTGACGAGTGTCTGTTCCCAGCCGATCCTGGCGACATCGATAAAGGGATAGGGATAGCGGTTCTCCACCGCGCCGCGAAACAGGGCGTAGACGAGGTAGCCGATCGGGTAGAGCGCCCAGAGAAACGGGGCTTGCAAGGTAAGCGATCCCTTACGGACAAAGCCTAGCCAGAAAACAGTCGTCAGAGCCGGCGTCACCCGATGAAGCAGGACGTTGGCGAGTTGCGAGCCGCCCGTTAATTCCTTCAGGCCCTGCAGCAGGAGCCCATAGACGACGCCGACGAGCAGGATGTTGAGCAAGGTCGCGCCAAGCAGCCATGGCGTGGCGAACCGCGCCTTCGCCGCAACGCCGGTGAACACGATTGCCACCAAAAGATTGGTCGTGACCGTGAAATAGCCGAGCAGGGTCCAAACCACCCCGGGCCACGATGCCGGCCCGTCGGCGAGCGCGTGAAAATGCACCGCTATGCCAGCCCAGGCCGCCAATGCGATAATCGCTGCGAGGACCCGTGCCGAGGTGCCGTGCGTTTCGGGACCAGCCTGCGTCACGTCCTCGTGTCCGTTCTGCTCAACGCTCCGCCCGATGCGGACTTATAGACGTGCCGGTGGCTGGAGGAAACTCGGCCCGGATCGGAGAGGGGAGCGGCGGAAATCCGGCGAGCCGATCTTCGCGGTATCCAGTCATGCCCGCTCACCGGAAACGAAGAGGATACCCGCCTCCGTCACACAATAAGGCGCGTGGCGGAAATCGCGGATGCGGACGACCTCGTCGCCGCGCCATTCGAGAAGCACGAAGCCGCGCACCGCATTGTCCGCCTGCGGATTGCGGATCAGGATCGCCGGCTGGCCATCGACGAAGCCGAGCTGCAACGCCCAGTCGCTGACGCGGTCGTAATTGCCGAAATAGGTCGAAGCTTCCTTCTTGCCGCGCAAGCGGGTGCGGTTGACGACGTCGACCTGGATATCCTCGGCGATCAGCGCCCGGACCCCATCGAAGTCGCGCGCGTTGAACAGGTCGATGTAGCGGCGCAGCCGGCGCTCCTCTTCCGGATCGAGCCTGGGCACCGGCATGTCATCCGGCGCCGATGCCAGCGCCTTCAACTCCGCCCGGCCGCGATGCAGCGCAGCCTTGGTGGCGGCGAGTGTCGCGCCCGTCACCTCGCAGGTTTCAAAGAGGCTGAGGCCGAGCACATCGACCAGGATCACCGCGCTGCGCTGCGCCAGCGTAAGCCGCATGAAGCTGCGCAGGCTCGCCGCCGCCGCAAGCCTCGCCTCCGCGCTGGCGGAGAGGTCTTCCATTCCGGTCATGTCGGCCTCGGTCACGCGGGAGCGCTCCCGCTGGCGGCGGCGCAGATGATCCTGCGCCGCATTGTGGGCGATGCGGAACAGCCACTGCTCGGGGCGCTCGACCGCGGCGCCACCGTCGTGCGCGGCAAGCGCCTTCACCGCCGCCTCCTGGACGATGTCCTCGCCCTCGATCGTCGAGCCGGCCATGCGGGCCGCGTAGCGATGCAGTTTCGGGCGCAGGCCGACGAGCATGGCTTCAAGCGCCGCGCGGTCGAATTTCGCTGTGCTCATCGTTCCCGTTCTCTTGATCGCCGGCCCGCGAGCCATATCGTACCCGTCAGGCCGACACGGCCTCGTCGGCTTTCGCCAGCATATGATAGTTGCCGATGATCTTCGCCGCCGACCTGGCCAGCGGTGTCGAGCGTCGCTCGGCGTGATCGGCGCCGAAGGCCTTGAAAGCGTCGAGTTCGGTCAGCGCCGAGCTGTCTTTTTCATAACCGACGATGTGGACGAATTCGCCGTTGTCGAGTTCGAGCACGAGATATCGCACGGATTGCGGCCTCGTTTCATCCAGCGCTTCGAACACTTTCGCCACCAGCGCCCGGTTCTCGGCGATGCCGGTGTCCTTCACGCCGTAGCGGATGAGATTGTGGTTCATGGTCGTCTCCTTTGGTTGGTCCAAGGAAGACGTTTCGTGCGGCCGAAAGGATTCGCTGTCGGAGACTTTTTTGACCTGGCACCGCCAAATCTCCCCCCTTGAGGGGGAGATGTCGCCGAAGGCGACAGAGGGGGCCGCCGCGCGTGGAACGCCGACGCCTTTCGCGATAACAGACCGCGTTGGCGATCTATGTGAGACGACCCCCTCTGGCCTGCCGGCCATCTCCCCCTCAAGGGGGGAGACTGCTCAGGCGACCGCCTTGGCCGCCGCCCGTCCGGCGCTGCGGCCGGAAAAGATGCAGCCGCCGAGGAAGGTGCCTTCGAGCGCCGCATAGCCGTGCACGCCGCCGCCGCCGAAGCCGGCGACCTCGCCAACCGCGTAGAGCCCGGGCACCGGCTGTCCGGCGGCATCGAGCACGCGGCTGTCGAGGTCGGTCTGCAGGCCGCCCAGCGTCTTGCGGGTGAGGATGTTGAGGCGGACCGCAATCAGCGGGCCGCTTTCCGGATCGAGCATCTTGTGCGGCTTCGCCGTGCGGATCAGCCTGTCGCCGAGATAGGCGCGGGCGCCGCGCAGCGCGGTGATCTGCGCATCCTTGGAGAACGGGTTGTCGAGCTGCATATCGCGGGCGCGGATCTCGCGCTCGACCTGCGCGGCCTCCAGCAGCGGCTCGCCGGCCAGCGCGTTCATGCGCTTGACCAGGTTCGAAAGGTCCGTCTCGACGATGAAATCCTCGCCCTTTTCCATGAAGGCCTTCATCGGGCCGGGAATGCCCGATGTCGCGCGACCCAGCACCTGCCGCCAGCTTTTTCCCGTGAGGTCCGGGTTCTGCTCGGAGCCCGACAGCGCGAACTCCTTCTGGATGATCTTCTTGGTCAGGATGAACCAGGAATAATCGAAGCCGGTGCTCATGATGTGGCTGAGCGTGGCTAGAGTGTCGAAGCCCGGATAGAGCGGCACCGGCAGCCGTTTTCCGCGTGCATCGAGCCAGAGCGACGACGGGCCGGGCAGGATGCGGATCGCGTGCTCGGTCCAGATCGGCGCCCAGTTCTTGATCCCCTCGACATAGTGCCACATGCGGTCGCGGTTGATGATCGACCCGCCGGCCGCTTCGCTGATTGCCAGCATGCGGCCGTCGACGTGGTCGGGTACGCCGGTGATCATCCGCTTTGGCGGCGCGCCCAGACGCTGCGGCCAGTTCTTGCGCACCAGCTCATGATTGCCGCCGATGCCGCCTGAAGCGACGATCACCGCTTGCGCGTGGAACTCGAAATCGCCCACGACATCGCGCGAGCTCTTGTGGCCGCGCTCGACGCTGCTTGCCTCCAGCACGTCGCCGCGCACGCCGGTCACCGTCTTGCCGGTGCGCGTGATCTCATTGACCCGGTGGCGAAACTTGAATTGGACGAGTCCACGCTTTTGCGCCTCGCGCACGCGCAGGACGAAGGGTTCGATTATGCCGGGCCCGGTGCCCCAGGTGATGTGGAAGCGCGGCACCGAATTGCCGTGGCCGCTGGCATTGCCGCCGCCGCGCTCGGCCCAGCCGACCACGGGGAAGAATTTCAAGCCCCTCTCGATCAGCCAGGAGCGTTTCTCGCCGGCGGCGAAGCCGACATAGGCTTCCGCCCATTTGCGCGGCCAAAAATCTTCCGGACGGTCGAAGGCTGCGGTGCCCATCCAGTCCTCGAGCGCAAGGTCGTGCGAATCTCGGATGCGCATGCGTCGCTGCTCGGGCGAATCGACCAGGAAAAGTCCACCGAACGACCAGAAGGCCTGGCCGCCCAGCGATTGCTCCGGTTCCTGGTCGACGATGACGGTTGTTTTGCCGGCCTCGGCAAGCTCGGCCGCGGCGACGAGGCCGGCAAGCCCCGCGCCGACAATGATCACGTCCGCGTCGTCAGCCATCTTCTTTCTCCCCCCAAGCGTCCTGTTGGCGACCTGTCAGACTGGTTCCCAGCCGTCCTTGTCGCCGGCGCGGAAGATGGCGTCGATGACCTTCTGGTTGAGCACCGATTCCTCCAGCGTGAAGACGCGGTCCTTGCCGCCCTGGGCGGCGCGGACGAAGGCTTCGCATTCCAGCCGGTATTGCTGGGTGCCGGGGAAGCGGAACACCTGCGCCTCAGTGTGGTTCTGGTTGTGCAGTTCGATGCGGTGGTGGTCGTAGAGCCCGGCATTGAAGGGCGATAACACTTCGATGAAACCCTTCTCGCCGTGGAACACCATCACCTGGCGCGCCGCCATCTGCGTCGAGAGGTAGAAGGACAATTCGAAGTCGCCGAAATCGGCGCGGATCGAGGAATAGATGTCGGTGCCGAAGGTCTTGTCGCGCTCGATATTGGCCTGGACGCGGACCGGCTCCTTGCCGGTCGAGAACCGCGTCGACACCGTTGGGTAGACGCCGATGTCGGGCAGCGCGCCGCCGCCCAGGTCGAGCTGGTTGCGCATGTTCTTCGGGTCGACATTGTAATAGGAGAACGCGCCCTGCACATGGCGCAGCCGGCCGATGGCGCCGTCGGCGATGAGGTCGCGCACCTTGATCCATTGCGGGTGGTAGACGACCATGAAGGCCTCGCAGACCAGCACCTTCTTTTCGTCGCGCAGCTTGATCAGCGGCGGGATGTCCTTGGCGTCGAGTGCGAGAGGCTTCTCGACCAGCACATGTTTGCCGGCTTCTATCGCCCTTGCTGCCCATTCGACATGCTGCGAGGTGGGCAGCGGGATGTAGACACCGTCGACGTCCTTCGAGGCGAGCAGCTCCTCATAGGAGCCGAAGGCATGGCGGGCCCCGAAGCGGTCGGCCAGCGCGCGGGCCTTCGACAGATCGCGGCTGGCGATCGCCGACAGCACGCCGTTTTCCGAATCCACGATCGCCGGCAAAAGCTGCTCGCGGCCGATCTTGGCCGTCGACAGAACACCCCATCGGAACATCGTGCTTCTCCATGTCGATTTACAGGCGACGAGGTTTGCCCGAAATCGGCGGAAAAGCCAATGCGGTGCGCCAGTTCCTCGCCCCACGAAGTGGGGAGCCCGACGAAGCCGGGACGGAGAGGGGACTTCGTAAAGAGCCGGCCCCGGAGTCGAAGCTGCCTGATAGCCGCCAACTTCTCAGACGGCTTTGCCGTCGCGGAGGGCGTCCCCCGCTCCGTCTCGGGCTTCGCCCGAGCCACCTCTCCCCCGCCTTCGCGGGAGCAAGGAAAAGGGTCGCGCCTAGCCTCGTCTGCCCATCAGCGTCATGTTGAAGTCGACGACGTTGGAATAGAGCGGCGTGCCGACATCCATGCCGTAGCGCGACCTCAGCACCTTGCCGGTGACATGGAACTTGATCGTGCCGGACTTCAATCCGTCGAGCTCGGCCGTGAACTTTTCCGAAAACGTCTTGCCGCGCGCCGTCAAGCGGCCGGTGACAAGGGCCGTCGTGTCGCCGGTGCGTGTCACGTTTGTCGAGCGGAACTGGATCTCCGGGTTGTTGGCGCTGTCGAACACCGCGTCGGAGCGCAGGAAGGCATCGATGCGGCCTTGGCCGGTGCCGACGCTTTCCGGATAGATGGTGAGGTCGACCTTCGAGCGTCCGACATCGCTGTTGTCGATGCGGATCGTGCCCTTGAAGCGGCCGAAGGCGCCGTCGAAGCCGCCGCCGCCGGCCTTGCCGATGGTGAAGTGGATGCTGGAGCCCGAGGAGCTGATCGTGTAGCTGCCGGCGGCGTCGCTGAGAGCGACGGCCGCGTAGACAGGCATGGCAAGGCAAGCGGCAAAGGCCGCCAATCCGAGGATGCGCGCGGTCATGGGTTCGTTCCTTTCGGAGATACGCGTTCTTGCCCCATCAACGTATGACTGGCCCGCTCTATTCCCCGCCTGACGAAGGCGTGATTATGCGCCTCAGCACAGTATCGCGCAGCAGGAAATGGTGGCGCAGCGCCGCCGCTATATGCAGCGCGACCAGCGCGATGCCGGCATAGGCGAGATACCAGTGCGCGGCGGACCAGAAGCTTTCGGCGGCGTCGGATTCGGTGAGCGGCAGGTTGGGCATTACGAACTGGTTGAACGGCATGGTCGGGATTTCCAGCGTCGAGACCGAAACCAGCGCCCAGCCGGAAAGGGGCAGCGCGATCTGGAAGACATAGAGCGCGAAATGAGCGAGCGGCGCCGCCTTGCGCTCTAGTGTTCCGACCGAAACCGGCAAGGCCGGCGCCGCGTTGCCGAGCCGCCAGGCGATGCGCAGGATGATCAGCCCAAGCAGCAGGAAGCCGAAGGATTTGTGCAACTGGATCAGCTCGAAGGACGTCCGTTGGCTTTCGATCCGCACCATGACGAAGCCGAGCACGAACTGGCCGATGAAGATCGCGCCGATCAGCCAGTGGAGGATGATCATCGCCCAGCCATAACGGGTCGTGGTGTTGGTGATGGATGATTGCATGGTGTGCAAACGCCTTCGCTTCCGGCTTTCTTCCACCCTCCCCCTTGTGGGGAGGGTCGGCGCGAAGCGACGGGGTAGCGCCCTACGAGAACCCCCACCCCGATCCGCTATGCGGATCGACCCTCCCCACAAGGGGGAGGGTAGGCTAACCGCTGACCCTGAAGAAGTCGACGAAGGCCCTCAGCGCCGGCCGCATTTGGCGGCGGCTCGGATAATAGACGAAGAAGCCGTCGAAGGACGGGCACCAATCTTCCAGCACGCGGATCAGCCTGCCGTCGGCGAGCGGCGCCCACACATAGGGCTCGAAGACGAAGGCGAGCCCGGCGCCGTCGACCGCCGCCCGGGCGATCAGATGGTCCTCGTCGAGGATCAGCGGCCCTTGCGCGGCAATTTCGATCTCTTCGCCATCCTTCTCGAACTCCCAGCGGTAGAGGATGCCGCTGGAGAAACGGAAGCGGATACAGCGGTGATCGGCCAGATCGCGCGGATGGCGAGGTTTCGGCCTCGCCTCGAAATAGGACGGCGCGCCGACCACGGCGCCGCGAAGGTCGGGCCCGATGCGCACCGCGATCATGTCGCGCTGCAGGCTTTCGCCGAGGCGCACGCCGGCGTCGAACCCGCCTTCGACCACGTCGGTGAAGCGGTCCTCGATGACGATCTCCAGCACGATCTCGGGATAGGCGGCAGTGAAGGCGCCGAGCCGTGGCGTCAGCACCAGATGCGCGGCGGTGCGCGGCACGCTGAGCCTGAGATTCCCGGCTGGTCGGTCGCGCGCCTCGACCGCTGTTTCCAGCGCCAGGTCGATCTCGGACAGCGCTGGCCGCAGGCGCTCCAAGAGCTGCGCGCCCTCCTCGGTCGGGGAGACGCTGCGCGTGCTGCGCGCCAAGAGCCGCACGCCGAGCCGCGCCTCGAGGCTCGACACCGCGTGGCTCACCGCCGACGGTGCGATGCCGAGCTCGCGCGCGGCGCCGCGGAAGCTGGCGCATTGGGCGACGGCCGCGAGCACCGCGAGCTGGGAAAGGTTCGTTCGATTCATTGATCTATTTTATAGAGCAAGCTGTGCAAAAGAGACAGAATTATCGAACGCATTGCGAGGCGCTATCTCTCCCTCATCGCAACAAGGAGATGCGCCATGCAAACCCGCAAACTCGGAACTGAACTCGAAGTCTTCCCCGTCGGCCTCGGCTGCATGGGCATGAGCTTCGGCTATGGCGGCCAGCCGGAGGCGGAAGCGATCGCCACGCTGCGCCGCGCCGTCGAGATCGGCGTCACCTTCTTCGACACGGCCGAGGTCTACGGCCCTTATGAGAACGAGATTCTGCTCGGCAAGGCGCTGAAGCCGGTGCGTGACAAGGTGACCATCGCCACCAAGTTCGGCTTCAAGATTCTCGATGAGGGCACGGGCACCGACCGCATGGCCGGTGTCGACAGCCGCCCCGAGCACGTCAAGGCGGTGGCCGAAGCCTCGCTGAAGCGGCTCGGCACCGATGTCATCGACCTCTATTACCAGCACCGCGTCGATCCGAACGTGCCGATCGAGGACACGGTCGGCGCCATGGCCGAATTGGTGCGCGAGGGCAAGGTACGCGCGCTCGGCCTGTCGGAGGCAAGTGCGGCGACCATCCGCCGGGCCCATGCCGTGCACCCGATCGCCGCCGTGCAGAGCGAATATTCGCTGTGGAGCCGCGATCCCGAGGACGAGGTCTTCGCTGTCTGCCGCGAGCTCGGCATCGGCTTCGTGCCCTACAGCCCGCTCGGACGCGGCCTGCTCACCGGCACGCTCAGCAAGCCGGATGCGCTCGGCGCCGGCGACTGGCGCCTCGGCCTGCCGCGCTTCCAGGCCGAGGCCATGGAAGCCAACAACGCCGTCATCGCGGTGTTGGAAAAAATGGCGGCGGAAAAGGGCGTGACGTCGGCGCAACTGGCGCTCGCCTGGGTGCTGCACCAGGGCGATTTCATCGTACCGAT
The DNA here is from genome assembly GCF_003952485.1 of Mesorhizobium sp. M1E.F.Ca.ET.045.02.1.1. NCBI lineage: Bacteria > Pseudomonadati > Pseudomonadota > Alphaproteobacteria > Hyphomicrobiales > Phyllobacteriaceae > Mesorhizobium > Mesorhizobium sp. M1E.F.Ca.ET.045.02.1.1. The sequence continues at coordinate 1,734,930 of NZ_CP034447.1, read as the reverse complement.
CCCCGGTGCGCGAAAGCTCCGCCATCTGGAGCAGAACACGGCGGCGGCGGGGATCGCGCTGAGCGCGGCCGAGGTCGCGGCGATCGGCGATGCGCTGTCGCCCGACAAGGTGGTCGGCAAGCGCTACACGGAAGAGCTGCTGGCGCTGGTGAATGGGTGAAACCGGATCACTGGGCAATCGAGAGGGCCGCTTCGGCGGCCCCTCTTTGCACTTGCGACGCAAATGTTTGAAACGTTGGCGCGAGGCACCCCCTCTGGCCTGCCGGCCATCTCCCCCGCAAGGGGTGAGATCAGATGTCGCCCTTGCTTTCGCTAATCGCCAACGTTGCAAAAGAGCGCCGCGGACGAAGCTGCCAATCTCCCCCCTTGCGGGGGAGATGCCCGGCAGGGCAGAGGGGGGTGCTGTCCCGCCGACATTAGGCTCCTTATCCGCTTGGCGATGGGGCTTCAGCCCTACCACGGCACCACACTAATCTCAGGCCAAGTCTCCCGCGCCCTGCTGCCCTTCGCCTCATGCGTCCGTTGGTTGTCCATCACCCGGTTCGGCACGATGCGAAACGAAAAAAGGTCGTCGAGCCCGAACGGTGCAACCAGCTCCAACGCCCCGTCTCCATCGAACCGCACCCCCACCGCATGCGCCGTCGAGGCAAAGTAGCTCACCGACTCGCTGGCGCTCGTATAGCGCGGGCACTCCTGCCCGAATTTCTTCGGATACCACAGATGCACCCGCGCCTGGTTGCGCACCTCGACCGGCAGCGCCAGGCCCTTGAAATGCTTCGCCGCCCGGCGGATCACCGCATCCTCGGCCTCGTAGGAGAGGTCGGCGTCGTCGAAATAGAACAGGTCGACGTCCTTGATGCCGTAGCCCGGCGGCTTGCCGGTCAGATGATTCCAGACGCTGTTGTAGAGCGCGCCGGAAACCACCAGCCAATCCGGCAGCGCAAGCGCGCGAACCCGTGCGAGCGTTTCGGCCAGCAGCGCATCGGCCGTGACGATGGCGAGAAAGGCCGCGCGCTGCTCCTCGAAAGGAAGGCCGGAATAACGGAGATGGTGCATCGCCCCTTTGGAGGACGATTCGCCACCTGCCGGCAATCCTCACAAGCAATTCCAGGAAAAAGTGCGTAGCGGTTTCCGTCCGGAATTGCGTAAGATGAGAGCCTTTCTAAGCTCTGAGCACGCCGCCCGTCTGCTTGTTGACGTTGTCGACGATGCGTTTTGCCAGCGCCTCGAAATCCTCGTCGGTCAGCGTCTTCTCGACAGGCTGGATCGAGACTTCGATGGCGATCGACTTCTTTGCCGCACCCAGCGCAGCGCCCTCGAAGACGTCGAACACCGAGACGCCGGTGACCAGCTTCTTGTCGGCGGCCAAAGCTGCCCGCACCAGCGTGCCGGCCTCGACCGACCTGTCGACGACGAAGGCGAAGTCGCGCTTCACTGCCTGGAACGGCGACAGCTCCAGCCTCGGCTTGGTGCGTGTCGGCTTGGCCTTCGGCTCCGGCACGGCGTCGACATAGATCTCGAAGCCGCAGATCGGCCCCGACGCGTCGAGCGCGTCCAGCGTCCTCGGATGGAACTCGCCGAAAGTGCCGAGCACGGTCTTCGGCCCGAGCTTGATCGTGCCGGAACGTCCCGGATGGTACCAGGCAGGACCGCCGGGCTCGAGCTGCAGCCGGTCGACCGGCGCGCCGCAGGCTTCAAGCGCCGCGATCGCATCGGCCTTGGCGTCGAACACGCCGACAGGTCCGGAATTGCCGGCCCAGCTGCGGCCCGAACCGTCGAGCTTGGCGGTGCCGCGCCGCACGCCGGCGGCGACGCGCCGCTGCTGGTCGGCCCCATCGCCCTCATAGGTGCCGGAGACCTCGAACAGCGCCACGTCGCCGATGCCGCGATCGGCGTTGCGCTGCGCGGCGGCGATCAGCCCGGGCAGCAGCGAGGGCCGCATGTCGGACATGTCGGCGGCGATCGGATTGGCGAGCTTCAGCGCGGTCTGGCCGCCGCCGAACAGCTCGGCGTGTTTGGCCGGGATGAACGACCAGGTGACGGCCTCCATCATGCCGCGCACGGCCAGCGCGCGCTTGGCGGCACGGGTGCGCACCTGCAGCGTGGTCAGGATCTTGCCGTTGACGGCGTCATGCGAGGTCAGCGGCTGGGCCAGGATGTTGTCGACGCCGTGGATGCGCATCACCTCCTCGACCAGATCCGCCTTGCCGTCGATATCCGGCCGCCACGACGGCACCTTCACCTTGACGACATCGCCCGAGCCCTGCGGCTCGAAGCCGAGCCGGGTGAGGATGCCGAGCGCTTCTTCTTTCGGCACCTCGATACCGGTCAGCCGCTTCACTTCCGAGATCGGGAAGGACACGATCATCGGCTTGTGCCCGGCATAGCCGGCAACCTCCATTTCCGTCGGCGTGCCGCCGCAGAAATCGAGCACCAGCTTGGTCGCGAGCTCGACGCCCGGCACCATGAATTCGGGGTCGACGCCGCGCTCGAAGCGATAGCGCGCATCGCTGATGATACCGAGCGTGCGGCCGGTGCGTGCCGTGGTGATCGGGTCCCAGAGCGCCGATTCGATCAGCACGTCGGTGGTGTTCTCGTCGCAGCCCGAATGCTCGCCGCCCATGATGCCGGCGATCGATTCGACGCCGTTGTCGTCGGCGATCACGCACATCTCGGGCGTCAGCGTGTATTCGCGGCCATCGAGCGCCAGCACCGTCTCGCCGTCCTTGGCGCGGCGCACCACGAGGTTGCCGGCGACCTTCGCGGCATCGAACACATGCAGCGGCCGGCCCCGGTCGAAGGTGACGTAGTTGGTGATGTCGACCAGCGCGCTGATCGGCCGAAGCCCGATGGCGATCAGCCGCTGCTGCAGCCATTTCGGCGACGGGCCGTTCTTGACGCCCTTCACCAGCCTGAGCGCGAAACCGGGGCAGAGGTCGGGCGCCTCGATCGTGACCTTGACCGGGCACAGGCCTTCGCCGGCATGCGGCATGATCGCGCCGCCAGTGAGTCGGCCGAGCCCGCTCGCCGCGAGGTCGCGCGCGATGCCGTAGACGCTGGTCGCGTCCGGCCGGTTCGGCGTCAGGTTGATCTCGATCACGGGATCGTCGAGATGCGCGTAGGCCGCGAAGCTGGTGCCGACCGGCGCATCCTCGGGTAGGTCGATGATGCCGGTATGCTCGTCCGAAAGCTGCAACTCGCGCTCGGAGCACATCATGCCGTGGCTCTCGACGCCGCGGATCTTGCCGACCGAGAGCGTCACGTCGATGCCGGGAATATAGGTGCCGGGCGCCGCGAAGGCCCCGATTAGGCCCGCGCGGGCGTTCGGCGCGCCGCATACGACTTGAACAGGCGGTTTGCCGTCGCCGGTGTCGACGGTCAGCACGCGCAGGCGATCGGCGTCGGGGTGCTGAACCGCGGTCAACACCCTGGCGATGACGAAGGGCTTCAGGCCCGCCTTGTCGTCGACATGCTCGACTTCGAGGCCGATCGCGGTCAGCCGCGCGACGATCTCGGCAAGCGAGGCGTCGGTCTCGAGATGGTCCTTGAGCCAGGAGAGGGTGAATTTCATGACTGTGTTCCGTCGGGTCTTTGTTCTTCGGGCCTGGGCACGCTGGTCTTCAGATGTCTCGGCAAATCGTCCGGCATGTGCAGGAAGGGCAGTTGCTCGCGCACATGGGCATGCAGCGTCGGCCTGAAATAGGCCGGCATGTCCATGGCGCCGAGCATGAAATAGATCCGGTTGTCGAGCCGCTGGTCGACATAGGCGATCGGTGAGCCGCAGGTGCCGCAGAACGAGCGCTCCACCGGGCCGTTGCAGTAGCTTTTCAGCGCCTTGCCCTCGAGCGCGACCTGGTCGGTCATGAAGCCGACGAAGGCCGACACCGGCGCGCCGCTGGCGCGGCGGCAATCGCTGCAATGGCAATAGCTGATGTGGTGCGGCTCGGCTGACGCCTCGAACCTCACCGCGCCGCAGCGGCAGCCGCCGGTGTGCGGGGCCGTCATGTGGAGAGTCCCCCGAACAGCGTCGGCAGGTCGAGCGGCCTGAAGCCGTAATGCGTGAGCCAGCGCACGTCGGCGTCGAAGAAGGCGCGCAGGTCCGGCATGCCGTATTTCAGCATGGCGATGCGGTCGATGCCCATGCCCCAGGCGAAGCCCTGGTATTCGTCGGGGTCGAGCCCGCCGGAACGCAGCACGTTGGGGTGCACCATGCCGCAGCCCAGGATCTCCATCCAGTCGGAGCCTTCGCCGAAGCGCACTTCGCCGGGCCGCGAGCGGTCGCACTGGATGTCGACCTCAAGGCTGGGTTCGGTGAACGGGAAGAAGGATGGCCGGAAGCGCATTTTCACGCTCGGCACCTCGAAGAAGGCCTTGCAGAACTCCTCCAGCACCCACTTCATGTTGGCGATGTTGGCGGTCTTGTCGATCACCAGCCCCTCGACCTGATGGAACATCGGCGAGTGCGTGGCGTCCGAATCCTGCCGGTAGGTCTTGCCGGGGATGACGATGCGGATCGGCGGCTTCTGCCGCTCCATGGTGCGGATCTGCACCGGCGAGGTGTGCGTGCGCAAAAGCTTGCGTTCGCCCTTCTCGTCCGGCTGGAAGAAGAAGGTGTCGTGCATCTCCCGCGCCGGATGGCCTTCCGGGAAATTCAGCGCGGTGAAGTTGTAGTGGTCGGTTTCGATGTCCGGACCTTCGGCGATCGAGAAGCCGAGATCGCCGAAGATCGCCGCGATCTCGTCTGTCACCTGGCTGATCGGATGGATGCGGCCGCGCTCGGCCGGCGACTGGCGCACCGGCAGCGTCACATCGACCGTCTCGGCGGCAAGCCGGGCGGCGATCGCCACGTCCTTCAGCTCCGCCCTGCGTGCGGTCAGCGCCTCGGTGACGCGGTACTTCAGGCCGTTGATCGCCGGACCCTTCACCTGCCGCTCCTCGGCGCTCATCGCGCCGAGCGTCTTCAGCATTTCGGAGACCGAGCCCTTCTTGCCCAGCGCCGAGACGCGCACCGCCTCGATCGCGGCTTCATCCGAAGCCGCCGCGATGTCGGCTAGAAGGGAAGCTTCAAGGGTTTCAAGATTTCCAGCAGTGGCGTTCACGGCGAAACTCTCTCGATCGGGCAACCACCCAGGTCGGGTGCGTCACCATTTTGGTTACATCAGGCATAAGAAAAACCCGCGCCAGCCGTGCCAGCGCGGGTTCCCCAAATCAGAATTGCGAATGCTTGGGAAGCGCTGGCTTAGGCGACAGCGCTCTCAAAAGCATTCGGTGTGGTGTTCTTCAGATATTCGAGCGCGACCTTGGCCTTGGCGACCAGCGCGGCGAAAGCCTGCGGCTCGTGGATGGCCATGTCCGAAAGGATCTTGCGGTCGATCTCGATGCCGGCCTTGTTGAGGCCGTCGATGAAGCGGCCATAGGTCAGGCCGTGCTCGTGCACCGCCGCGTTGATGCGCTGGATCCACAGCGCGCGGAACGAGCGCTTGCGGTTCTTGCGGTCGCGATAGGCGTACTGCAGCGACTTCTCCACCGCCTGCTTGGCGATGCGGATGGTGTTCTTGCGGCGGCCGTAGAAACCCTTGGCGGCTTTCAGGACCTTCTTGTGCTTGGCGTGGGCGGTAACGCCTCTCTTTACGCGTGCCATGTCATGATCTCCTTAAATGCTATCCAGGCCGAGGGGTTTAGAGGCCGTTCGGCAGAAAATTCTTGATGACCTTCTTGCCGTCCGGTTCAGCCAGAACCATCGTGCCGCGGGCATCGCGAATGAACTTGTTGGAACGCTTGATCATGCCATGGCGCTTGCCGGCGGCAGCCGACAGCACCTTGCCGGTGGCAGTAATCTTGAACCGCTTCTTGGCGGCCGATTTGGTCTTCATCTTGGGCATTTTGCTACTCCGTAATGTGGCGCACCATCGCGCTTCTTTTCTCGCTTCGGGCCGACCAAAGCCCGAAAAGCAAATGAAACCGCCACGGCATGCCCTGCCGGGCGGTTTTCTTTAGACGGCGGTCCTATAGATCAAACGAGGCGCGCGCGCAACACCCGACGCGACGTTCATATGGCGAACGCTTCAGGAGAATTCTCCCAGCGTTTGCGCCGCCCCTCACCTGCCTGCCGGCATCCTCTCCCCGTATAGTGACGGGGAGAGGGGCGCTGTCGTCGCCGTTTTCGCCAATCTCCAGCGTCGCAAGAAAGGTGCTAGGCTGCGGCCAGCCCTTTCTCCCCGTCACTATACGGGGAGAAATGCCCGGCAGGGCAATGAGGGGCAGCGCCGACATCGAAAATGATGTCTCAAATTCAGGTCTGTCGCGATCTTTTTTGCCCGGCTAGCCGAAGGGCGTGCGACGCGAGCCAACCTACGGCAGCCTAAACAGCACCGGCAGCATCCCTGACTGCTGGGCGCCGTCGATCAGCTCGAAGGCCGGCAGCGCCACCAGGAACACCAGCCCGTCGAGCAGCGTGTTCAAGAGCAGGCGCGGCTTGAAGCTGCCGGTGTCGCCTTCCTGGTAGAGCGAAAGCTTGGGAAAGAAGCGCGGCACGCGCGCCAGGTAGGCTTCGTAAGGCGCGCCGAGCGCCTGCTTGAGGAATCTCTCCTCGCGCAGGATGACGATATGGAACGCGCCGGCGCACAGAAGCGCGAAAAGGATGATGCCGGAGAACGAGCCGATCTGCGCGCCGACGCCGGCTGCGGCGACCGTCGAGAACACATAGAGAGGGTTGCGGGTGATCGAATAGGGCCCGCCGGTGACCACCTCGGAAGATTTGCGCCCGCCGATGTAAAGCGTCGACCACAGGCGCCCGACGACGCCGAGGAAGATCAGGAGCACGCCGAACATCTCGATCGACTCGTGCATCGACGTATCCGGCGGAAAGGTCGACTGACCGAACAGCAGCGCCGCGAACAGCACCACGATCAGCACGGCCAGTACCAGCCTGCGCATCTGCTGGTAGCCGCCCAGCCCGTCAGGCGGGACGTCGTTCGCGAATTTCACTTCATCGACCATGACGGGAATCCGATCGTCGAGGGGTTTGCCGGCGATCGGGTAGGCGCCCCGCCGATCGTCGGGACGCCGTGCTCCGCAATTCAGGCGGATTTTAGAGCAATTCCAGGAAAAGTGCGTAGCGGTTTTCCGTCCGGAATTGCGCCGGAACAAAGAGATAGAGCGGTTCTGCGTTTCCGTGAAACGATGAACCGCTCGAAAGCACGATGCCGCGAGGGCCGGTCAATTCTGTTTCCCGAAGCGGTGATAGGCGCGGTCGATTTCGGGATCCGCGCCGGCAGGTATCGGAACAAGCAGGAAAGGCGCAGGCGCCCGCTCGTCAGCGGGGCGCCAGCACCATCATCATCTGGCGGCCTTCGAGCTTGGGCTCCGCCTCGACCTTGGCGATCGGCGCCACTTCCTCGCGGACCTTGTTCAGAAGCTGCATGCCGAGCTCCATATGCGCCATCTCGCGGCCGCGGAAGCGCAGCGTCAGCTTGACCTTGTCGCCCTCTTCGAAGAAGCGCCGCACGGCCTTCATCTTGGTCTCGTAGTCATGGCTGTCGATGTTCGGGCGCATCTTGATCTCCTTGATCTCGATGACCTTCTGGTTCTTGCGCGCTTCGGCCGCCTTCTTCTGGTTGGCGTATTTCAGCTTGCCGAGATCGAGGATTTTTACAACGGGCGGCTGCGCGTTTGGCGATATTTCGACGAGATCAAGCCCGGCCTCTTCGGCCAGGAGCAGCGCGTCATTGATGGAAACGTCGCCACGGTTGTTGCCTTCTGCGTCGATAAGCTGGACCCGGGGCACCCGGATGTCTCTATTGGAGCGCGGACCGTCCTTGGTGGGTGCCGCTGCTTTGAAAGGTCTGCGAATGGTCGTGGTCTCCTCGGCCGTTTCGTTCAGGGTTTCTTTAGATTCAACTATGTGGACGCGCTATGTGGTGAGCGCGCGGCCGGAGTCAATAGCACAGCCTTGTCAGGAAATCACCTCAAAGCTTGGCATTCCCTGCACCAAGCGAAGAAACGGCGCGAGCACTTTTCGGCGAACCACCGGTTGTGCCAAAAGACCGGCCGGGAAGGACAAGGTCATGAACGCCAGCACACCAGTTTTCATCGACGTCGCGGGCTCGAATATCGCCGTCAGGCAGGCGCCGGGTGCCGTGCCCGGCATCGTCTGGCTGGGCGGCTACAAGTCCGACATGCTGGGCACCAAAGCCGAAGCACTGTCGGCCTGGACGGCCCGCGAAGGCCGCGCCTATCTGCGCCACGACTATTCCGGCCACGGCGAATCCGGCGGCGATTTTGTCGACGGCACGATCTCGAAATGGCTGGCCGAGAGCCTCGCCGTCTTCCGCCGCTTCAGCAAAGGCAAGCAGATTCTGGTCGGCTCCTCGATGGGGGCTTGGATTGCGCTGCGCATGATTCAGGAACTGCGCAAGACGGGCGAGGATCGCGTGGCCGGCCTCGTGCTGCTTGCGCCGGCGCCGGACTTCACGATCGAGCTGATCGAACCGGTGCTGACCAAGGCGCAGAAGCGCGATCTTTCGAAAAAGGGATTTTTCGCCGAACCGTCCGACTATTCGGACGAGCCCTATATCTACACGCGCGCGCTGATCGAGGACGGCCGGGCGAACCGGGTGATGACCGGGCCGATCGACACCCACTGCCCCGTCCATATCCTGCAAGGCCTGGCCGATCCCGATGTGCCGTCCGGCCATGCACTGAAGCTCGCGGCGCTGCTGCCGGCCGACGACGTCACGCTGTCGCTGATCCCCGATGGCGACCATCGCCTGTCCCGCCCCGAGGATCTCGACATGCTCAAGCGCGCCGTCGGCGACATGGCCCGGCGGGTCGCCTGAACCATGCGGATTTCCATCCCGATATCCGCCTTCGTCGCGGCGGTCGTCGGCTTCGGCGGCACGTTGGCGATCGTCATCGCCGCCGCCAAGGCCGTCGGCGCCACCCAGATCGAGACCGCGAGCGGGGTGACGGCGATCTGCCTGGCCATGGCGATCGAATGCCTTTGGCTGTCCTGGCGCACGAAGATGCCGGTCATCACCGCATGGTCGACGCCCGGCCTCGCGCTGGTCGCGGCCTCCAGCGGCTTCACCATGCAGCAAGCGGTCGGCGCCTTCATCGTCACCGGCATCCTTTTGATCGCCACCGCCCTGTTCAAGCCGCTGACCCGGCTGATCGCGCAGATACCGGCCTCGGTCGCATCCGGCATGCTGGCCGGCATCCTGGTCAGCTTCGCCATCAATGCGGTCAAGGCCATTCCCGCCGATCCGTGGCTGATCCTGCCGCTGATCGCCGCCTTCTTCGTCATCCGGCTGTTCAACCCCGCGGTGTCGGTGCTGGTGGTGCTGATCGGCGGCGGCCTCGCAGCCTTCCTCACCGGCCGGGTCGGCGGCCTGCCGACGCCGGAATTGTCGACGCTGACCTTGATCGCGCCGCAGTTCACCGCCTCGGCCATCATCGGCCTGGCCTTGCCGCTCTACCTTGTCACCATGGCCTCGCAGAACCTGTCCGGTCTCGCCGTGCTGAAAGCGGCCGGCTACCATCCGGAGCCCGGCCCGCTGATCGGCGTAACCGGCCTGTTTTCGCTGCTCTCGGCGCCTTTTGGCGCCTCGACCACCAATCTGGCGGCGATCTCGGCGGCGCTCTGCACCGGTCCGGACGTCCATCCCGACCCCGCCGAGCGCTGGAAGACCGTTCTATGCACTCGCCTACCTGATCTTCGCCATCTTCGGCGCGTCGCTGGTGGCGATCTTCGCCGTCCTGCCGCCGAGCCTGATCGTGCTAGTCGCCGGCCTGGCGCTGATGGCGCCTCTCGCCAATGCGCTGTCGATAGCACTTCACGACGCGGCCGAGCGCATGCCGGCCACGGTCACCTTCGCGGTCACCGCCTCGGGGCTCACGCTTTTCGGCGTCGGCGCGGCGTTCTGGGGGCTGGTCGCCGGAATGGTCGTGCTTTTCCTGGAAAAACTCAAAAAGCGATAATCATTTCAGGCTCTTCGCCGGTTTTGGGCTGACTTGCCTTGAATCGCCGATTTCGCCTTCCCATTTCGATTCCACGCAGCCGGTTTGGCTGTCTCCAACGGAAGGATTGGGAGAAAATGAACACAACCGCATTGATCCGTCCGGCCTGGACGCCGGCGACCATCGCGCTGATGGTCATCGGCTTCATGGTGTTCTGGCCGCTCGGCTTCGCCATGCTCGCCTACATCATCTGGGGCGACCGGCTCGATGGCTTCAAGCGCGACGTCAACCGTGCCACCGACGGCATCTTCGCCGGCTGCCGCCGCGGCTCCGACAAGGCTGCCCGCTGGGGCCACGGCTCGTCCCGCACCGGCAACGTCGCCTTCGACGACTGGCGCGAGAAGGAACTCGAGCGCCTCGCCGAGGAGCGCCGCAAGCTCGACGAGATGCTGACCGAGTTCGACGAATATGCCCGCGAGCTGCGCCGCGCCAAGGACCAGGAAGAGTTCGACCGCTTCATGGCGAACCGCAGCAAGTCGACCGCGCCGACCACAACGAGCGATACGACCGGAAAAACCGCCCCGAAGCGCGGCAAGGGCACCAACCTGCTCGACGACTGAGACCAGGCGACAGGTCTCAGCTTGACACAACGGCGTCGCGTGAGCGGCGCCGTTTCTTTTTTGTTCTCCATGTGGCCTCACTCCTCTGGCCGTTTTCCTCGAATCGCGTATCGTCCAGCCATGACCCTCGGCTTCTTTCGCAACCTGACCAAGCCAAAGCCCAAGCCCGTCGTGGAGCGCGAGCATTGCGTCGCCGGCCGCACGCTGCCGCTCAAGATCGTCGAGAGCGCCAGGGCCCGGCGGCTGACGCTGCGCATCGATTCCGGCGGCCAGGGCCTGCGCATCACCGTGCCGCCCGGTCTGCGCCGTGGCGAGGTGGAGAAATTCCTCGACCGCCATCAGGACTGGCTGGAGCAGCGCCTGGCCAAGGTGCCGACACGTCCACAGGTAAGGCCGGGCATCAAGATTCCGGTTCGCGGCGTGCCGCACCGCATCGTCCATGAGCCGGCAAAGCGCGGCACCGTCACCGTCTCGCGCGACGAGCGTGGCCCGCTGCTGATCGTCCATGGCGAGCGCATCCACTTGCCGCGCCGCATTGCCGACCATCTGAAGCGCGAGGCCAAGCGCGAGATCGAGAAGCTGGTGGTCAAGCATACCGAGGCGATCGGCAAGCGCGCCAAGGCGATCCGGTACAAGGATACCTCCAGCCGCTGGGGGTCATGCACCTCGGAGGGCAATCTCTCCTTCTCGTGGCGCATCATGATGGCGCCGCCGCCGGTCATCAATTACCTGGTGGCGCATGAGGTGGCGCATCTGAAAGAGATGAACCACGGCCCGAAATTCTGGAAGCTGTGCGAAAAGCTCTGCCCCGACACCGACCGCTGCAAGGACTGGCTGAAGCGCAACGGCGGCGCCCTGCAGGCGATCGTGTTTGAGTAGGAAAACCGCCGGCGCGCCAGCCGGGTTTCAGGGCGCGGGCCGTTCAATCATCATTCGCCGCATTCAGCTCCTCCGGTTTCAGCCCCTCTTCGCCCTGATGCGGCCACGGCAGGAAATTCCGGTCGAAGGCGTCGCTGCCGAAATAGTCGAGCGCCCGGTGCGCCTCGGCGCCGTTGAAGTCGGACTTCTCCATCAGATGCGCGATCACCTCGCGCGCTTGCGCGATCTTCTGCCTGAGTTCGGCGACGGTCTGGTCGGCCATTTGTCTGCTCCCGCCTGCATTGCCTTAAATTCAAGTTAGCGCTTTCTGATCATCCGGCAACAGCATGCTTTTTCTCGACTCTCGCGGCTTTTCGTGCCAATCCCGCGCCATGACGCTCGACATCAAGATCTGCGGATTGAAGACCGACGCCGCGATGGCCGCTGCCCTTGCCGGCGGCGCGAACCATGTCGGCTTCATCTTCTTTGCCAAAAGCCCGCGCTTTGTCGATCCGGCCGAGGCCGGCCGTCTGCGCCAGGCTGCCAGCGGCAAGGCCAGGGCGGTCGCCGTCACCGTCGACGCCGACGATGCCTTCCTCGATGAGATCATCGCCAAGGTGCGGCCCGATATGCTGCAGCTTCACGGCGCCGAAACGCCGGAACGGGTGGCGGAGCTTAAAGGGCGCTATGGCCTGCCGGCGATGAAGGCGCTGCCGCTCAGCGAGGCTTCGGATCTCGGACGGATAAAGCCGTATATCGGTATCGCGGACCGGTTCCTGTTCGACGCCAAGCCGCCGAAGGGTTCGCAATTGCCGGGCGGCAACGGCGTCGCCTTCGACTGGCGCATCCTTGCCGGCCTTGACGGCGGCGTCGATTACATGCTTTCCGGAGGGCTCAACGCCGCCAATATCGGCGATGCCCTGAGACTGGCCAACCCGCCCGGAATAGACATCTCGTCCGGCGTGGAAAGCGCTCCGGGTGTCAAGGATCCGGCGCTGATCGAGCAGTTTTTTCGGGCCGTCAGGGCCGCGCGCGACGATCGCGCCGCCTGAGGAAGTTTTCAAACCCGAGCATGTCCCGGAAACGTGGGAACCGGTTTTCCGACAGGGACATGCTCAGAAGTTAAGACTCAGGAGATCGGCGATGAATAAGCCGGCTATGCCCAATTCCTTCCGCACCGGGCCCGACGAGCAAGGCATGTTCGGCATTTTCGGCGGCCGTTTCGTCGCCGAGACGCTGATGCCGCTGATCCTCGATCTCGAAGTGGAGTGGAACAAGGCCAAGAACGACCCGGAGTTCAAGGCCGAGCTGCAGAACCTGTCCACCCACTATGCCGGGCGGCCATCGAAGCTCTATTTCGCCGAGGGCCTCACAAAACATCTCGGCGGCGCCAAGGTCTATTTCAAGCGCGAGGACCTGAACCACACCGGCTCGCACAAGATCAACAACTGCCTCGGCCAGATCCTGCTCGCCAAGCGCATGGGCAAGAAGCGCATCATCGCCGAGACCGGCGCCGGCCAGCACGGCGTCGCCTCGGCCACCGTCGCGGCGCGCTTCGGCTATCCGTGTGTCGTCTACATGGGCGCCACCGACGTCGCCCGGCAGAGCCCGAACGTCTTCCGCATGAAGCTGCTCGGCGCCGAGGTGCGGCCGGTCACCGCCGGCCACGGCACGCTGAAGGACGCCATGAACGAGGCCCTGCGTGATTGGGTCACCAATGTCGAGGACACCTATTACCTGATCGGCACCGCCGCCGGCCCGCATCCCTATCCGGAGCTGGTGCGCGACTTCCAGTCCGTGATCGGCACCGAGGCGCGCGCCCAGATGCTCGAGCAGGAAGGCCGGCTGCCAGACACCATCATCGCCGCCGTTGGCGGCGGCTCCAACGCCATCGGCCTGTTCCATCCCTTCCTCGACGACAAGGAGGTTCGCATCATCGGCGTCGAGGCCGGCGGTCGCGGCCTCGACGGCGTCGAGCATTGCGCCTCGATGAACGCCGGCAAGCCGGGCGTGCTGCATGGCAACCGCACCTATCTGCTGCAGAATGCCGACGGCCAGATCCTCGATGGGCATTCGATCTCGGCCGGCCTCGACTATCCGGGCGTCGGGCCGGAGCATTCATGGCTGCGCGACACGGGCCGCGTCGAATATGTGCCGATCCTCGACGACGAGGCGCTGGAAGCCTTCCAACTGACGACCCGTGTCGAAGGCATCATCCCGGCGCTGGAGTCGGCGCACGCCATCGCCCACGCGATGAAGATCGTGCCGGCCATGGACAAGGACCAGATCGTCATCGTCAACCTGTCCGGCCGCGGCGACAAGGACGTGCATACGGTGGCCAAGATGCTGGGCATGGAGATCTGATGATGGCGACCCGCATTGACCGCCGCATGGCGAAGCTCAAGTCCGAGGGCCGTCCGGCTTTGGTCACCTATTTCATGGGCGGCGACCCGGACTACGCCACTTCTTTGGCCATCATGAAGGCACTGCCGGGCGCCGGCAGCGACATCATCGAGCTCGGCATGCCGTTTTCCGACCCGATGGCCGACGGCCCGGCCATCCAGGCGGCCGGCCTCAGGGCGCTGAAAGGCGGCCAGACGCTGGTCAAGACGCTGAAGATGGCGTCCGAATTCCGCGCCGGCGACGACGAGACGCCGATCGTGCTGATGGGCTATTACAATCCGATCTACATCTACGGCGTCGACCGCTTCCTTGCCGATGCCAAGGCGAGCGGCATCGACGGGCTGATCGTCGTCGACCTGCCGCCCGAGATGGACGAGGAACTCTGCATTCCGGCGCTGAAGGCCGGCATCAATTTCATCCGCCTGGCGACGCCGACCACCGACGACAAGCGTCTGCCCAAGGTGCTGCAGAACACCTCCGGCTTCGTCTATTACGTCTCGATGACCGGCATCACCGGCTCGGCCCTTGCCGACACGGCCAAGGTCGCGGCGGCGGTCAAGCGCATCAAGGGCCACACCGTGCTGCCGGTCTGCGTCGGCTTCGGCGTCAAGACCGCGGAGCAGGCCCGGGTGATCGGCGCTTCGGCCGACGGTGTCGTCGTCGGCACGGCGATCGTCAACGCGGTCGCCAATGTGCTCGGACCGAAGGGCGAGAAGACCGCCGATCCGGCCGAAGCCGTCGCCACTCTGGTCAGCGGCCTGGCCCAGGGCGTGCGCTCGGCCCGCCTTGCTGCGGCCGAATAGTCTTACTACGTCTACCTTCCAGGACAGGAGCCGAAGCCATGAACTGGATCACCAACTACGTTCGTCCGAAGATCAATTCGATGCTCGGCCGGCGCACCGACATGCCGGAAAACCTCTGGATCAAGGATCCCGAGACCGGCGAGATGATCTTCCACAAGGACCTCGAATCCAACCAGTTCGTCATCCCGGTCTCCGGCCACCACATGAAGATCTCGGCCAAGGAACGGCTGAAATATTTCTTCGACGATGGCAAATACGAGACGCTGGAAAACCCCAAGGTCGTCCAGGATCCGCTGAAGTTCCGCGATGAGAAGCGCTACACCGATCGCCTCAAGGAGGCTAAGGCCAAGACCGGCCTGGAGGACGCCATCCTCAACGCCGCCGGCACCATCGAAGGCCTGCCGGTCATCGTCACCGTGCAGGATTTCGCCTTCATGGGCGGCTCGCTCGGCATGGCGGCGGGCGATGCCATCGTCCACGCCTTCGAGGTCGCGCTGCAGCGCAGGCGACCGCTGATCCTGTTCGCCGCCTCCGGCGGCGCCCGCATGCAGGAAGGCATCCTCTCGCTGATGCAGTTGCCGCGCACCACGGTCGGCGTCGACCGGCTGAAGGAAGCCGGGCTGCCCTATATCGTCGTGCTCACCAACCCGACGACGGGCGGCGTCACCGCTTCCTACGCCATGCTGGGCGACGTTCACATCGCGGAGCCCGGCGCGCTGATCGGCTTTGCCGGCCCCCGCGTCATCGAGCAGACCATCCGCGAGAAACTGCCGGACGGCTTCCAGCGCTCCGAATATCTGATGGAGCACGGCATGGTCGACATGGTGGTCTCGCGCCTGGAGATGCGGCCGACCATCGCGCGGCTGCTGAAGATGCTGCTCAAGGTGCCGGAGGCTGAGAAGCCGGTCGAGCCGGAGATCCTGCCGCCGGCTGTCGTCAACGCAGAAGCGCGGCCGCAGGCCTGACGCGACGTCGTTCGCCGCGAACCGCGATTGCGCCCGGTACGTCGAGCGCCTAGGATTCCGCCATGACAACGCTCGCCGCCGACCGCGCAATCGAACATCTGATGACGCTCCACCCGAAAGGCTTCGACCTTTCGCTGGATCGTATCGCCCGCCTGCTCGAGCGCCTGGGCAATCCGCAGGACCGGCTGCCGCCGGTCATCCATATCGCCGGCACCAACGGCAAGGGCTCCTGCGCCGCCTTTTCGCGGGCACTGCTGGAGGCGGCGGGCCATCTCGTCCACGTGCATACCTCGCCGCATCTGGTGAACTGGCACGAGCGTTACCGGCTGGCGGCCGAGGGCGGCGGCAGGCTGGTCGCAGACAAGGTCTTTGCCGAGGCCATTGCGCGCGTCGCCAAGGCCAATCAGGGCCAGAAGATCACCGTCTTCGAGATCCTGACCGCCGTCACCTTCATTTTGTTTTCAGAGCATCCGGCCGAGGCTGCGATCATCGAGGTTGGACTGGGCGGCCGCTTCGACGCCACCAATGTCATCACGCGGCCTGCGGTTTCGGTGATCATGCCGGTGTCATTGGATCACGAAGCCTATCTCGGCGACCGCGTCGAGGTGATCGCCGCCGAAAAGGCCGGCATCATGAAGCGCGGCTGCCCGGTGGTGATCGGCGCACAGGAAAGCGAGACGGCGCTCGAGGTGCTGATCGAGACCGCCGAGCGGCTGGATTGCCCGACTGTCGTTTACGGTCAGGATTTCCTGGCCTTCGAGGAGAACGGCCGCATGGTCTATCAGGACGAGGACGGCCTGATGGACCTGCCGCTGCCGCGCCTGCCCGGACGCTATCAATTCGCCAATGCCGCTGCGGCGATCGCCGCAGTCAAGGCCGCAGGGTTCGAGATCGGCCACCGCGCTGCCGAAAAGGCGATGGCACAAGTCGCCTGGCCCGCCCGGATGCAGAAATTGTCGCAAGGCAAGCTGGTTGATCTGGCCCCCAAGGGTGCCGAGATCTGGCTCGACGGCGGCCACAATCCGGGTGCCGGCGTCGTCATCGCCGAGGCGCTGGCCGAGCAGGAAGAGAAGAACCCGCGCCCGCTGATCCTCATCTCCGGCATGATCAACACCAAGGACCAGAGCGGTTATTTCAGCGCCTTCAAGGGGCTTGCCCGCCATGTCTACACCGTGCCGGTGAGCAAGAGCGACGCCGGGGTGCCGAACGACGAGCTGGCGCTGCGCGCCGCCGACGCCGGCCTGTCGGCCGAGCCGGTCGGCTCCGTCGCCAATGCGCTGATGCTCCTGCGCGACACCTGGGACGGCCCGCCGCCGCGGATTCTCATCGGCGGCTCGCTCTATTTCGCCGGCGCGGTGCTGGACGAGAACGGCACGCCGCCGACCTGAAAATCAGGAAACAGGTGCGGATTTCGGCGGGGGCCGGAAGGAGCCGGTCATGATCAAGGTGAGGCAGCTCGCCCATGTCTGCATCTTCGCGAATGACCTGGAGGCGACGCGCCGCTTCTACCGGGACGTCCTCTGCATGGACACAAGGTTCAATTTCCTGCGCGACGGCAAGATCTTCGGCTTCTACCTCGATTGCGGCGGCCGCAGCCATGTCGAGGTGTTCGAGAAGAGCGAGGCCAGCTACAGCGAGCGCAACCAGATCAACCACTTCTGTCTCGAGGTGGAAGATATCGACGTGGCCATCGCTCACATCCGCTCGAAAGGCGTCGAGGTCACGCCGAAGAAGCTCGCCTGCGACGACACCTGGCAAGCATGGGTCAAAGACCCCAATGGGGTGAAGATCGAGCTGTTCGAATATACTGCAAAAAGCGCGCAATTCACCGGCGGCAATCGCGTCGCCGACTGGTGAGCCTGGTTTAACGACTCACTTCAGCTCGATCTCGATGAAGGCGTATTCGCCGTCATTGGCGTTGATGACGTCGTGCTCGACGCCTTCCTTGCGGAAATAGGGCGCGCCCTTTTTCATCTCGGCGAAGGATTCGCCGTCCTTGGTCAGAAGCTTCACCTTGCCGTCCATCAGCGGCACCACGACATAGTCGTGGCCGTGGCGATGCCAGCCGGTGTTGGCGCCCGGGGCGAAGCGGTATTCGGTGACGATGACCCGCTCATTGTCGACAAAGACGGTGGCCTTGGCTGTTCCGGTCATGGGACTCTCCTTTCCGCCAAGAAAAGGAGATGAGGCCCGCCGACGTCAGGGCCAGAGCGCCATCAGCGATGACGCCAAAGAAAAGCCCGGCGCGATTGGCCGGGCTTATTCGTCGAATCTTTGGATTGGCTCAGGCGAGGCTGCCGTTGATCCAGTGCGACAGCGCGGTCTTCGGCGCGGCGCCCACCTTCATGTCGGCCACTTCGCCGCCCTTGAAGATCATCAGCGTCGGGATAGAACGCACGCCGTACTGCGCGGCCAACTCGGGATTCTCGTCGATGTTGAGCTTGGCGACCTTGATCTTCGAGCCGAGCTCCTTGGCGATTTCTTCCAGTGACGGGCCGATCATCTTGCACGGACCGCACCACTCCGCCCAGAAATCCACCACAACCGGCTCCTTGGCGTTGAGCACATCGGCCTGGAAATTGCCCTTGTCGACCTTGACGGTGGCCATGCTGAAATCCTTTCGAAAACTCGGGGTTGCACCAAATGTGGTGGTTGTGGCGGTGATGTTCAAGCAGTTCTTGTGTCACGCTCCCGTGAGTCGGGCAAGGGCATCGTCCATGGCCTTTGCCGGCAGCTCGATCAACCGCGGCGCCTCGGTGAAGAGCAGCGCAGCCGTAACGTCGCGGCCTGGGTAGAGCGGCTTGAGCAGGGCGCGGTAGAGCGCAAGCTGCAGCACATAGGCCGGCGGTACTTCGGCCAGGCTCGCCGGCGCCGGCCGGTTGGTCTTGTAGTCGACGATCGAGACCTTTTCCGACGTGACGGCCAGCCGGTCGATCTTGCCGGAGATGGAGCGCAGCTTGCCCTTCACTTCCAGGCTGCCCATGACCGCGACTTCCGCCCGCGAGGACGGCGAAAACAGCGCGTCGAAACGGCCGTCGGAGAGGATGGAAGACACCGCCTCCAGCGCCTTGCCGCGCTCCCCCGCCGGCCAATCGGCGCCGGCGCGCGCCAGATAGCGCTGCGCGGCGTCCTTACGCTCGCCTTTGGCGACCGAAGGCAGCATCTGCAGCAATTTGTGCAGGGCCAGTCCGCGCATCACCGCGAAGCTAGGCTCGGCCTCGGCGTCGAGCACCGGCGAGCGCGTGTCGGGCAGGGCCTCGGTCGATTCGTCGATCAACGCGGAGGCGCCGGAGGGCGAAAGCGGCCGCGGCAGGTCCTCATAGGGCGGCAGCGGCCGGAACAGGTTTTCCGGCAACGGCTCCGCATGCTCGAATGGCGCTGCCTTCTCGCCCTCGGTCAACGCCATGGGCGGCAGCTTCGTCATATGGAAGCGATGCACGGCCACATCGGCCGTCGCCGGATGCCGGCGCTCCACGCTTTCCGGCGCGCCCAGCAGCGCCCGGCTGACGATCGAATGCCAGGTGCCGGTGCTGGGTTGCCGCTTGCCGTGATAGCCGCAGACGATCAGCCGGTCCTCGGCGCGCGTCATGCCGACATAAAGCAGCCGCCGGTATTCATCGTCGGCAAGCTCCCGCGCCCGCGCCGAGGCCGCCCGCGAAACGCCATTGGCGACGTCGCTGGCCGAGCGCCAGAGATAGCCCTTGCCCTTCCAATGTTGGCCCGAGCCTTCGAAGGCCATCAGTCGCGGCAGATGCTGGTCGTTGAATGGCGCCGAGCCGCCATCGACCAGGAAAACCACCGGCGCCTCCAGGCCTTTCGCGGCATGCACGGTCATGACGCGCACCTCGTCGCGCGTCTGGTCCATCTCGCGCTTGATCTCGGGGCCGCTGTTTTCCAGCGTCGAGAGGAAGGATTCCAGCCCCGGCAGGCCGGTGCGTTCCTCGGTCAGGCAGAAGCTCAGGAACTCGTCGAGGATGTCGCCGGCTTCCGGCCCGAGTCGCGCCTTCATCCTGCGGCGCACGTGGTCGCGCGCCAGCACAGCGGCATAGAATTCGAACACCGGCTTGAAGGCCACCTCGTTCGCCCAGCCATCGAGCCGGCTGACGATCGCGGACAGAGCCTCGTCTGCGGCCGCACGCTGCCTAAGCGATGCGATCAATGACTGGCCGGGCGGCCGCTCGCCGGCGAGCGCCAGCAGGGTCTCCTCGGAGACATCGAAGATCGGACTGCGCAGCACCGCGGCCAGGGACAGGTCGTCCTCCGGCTGGATCAGGAAATGGCCGAGCGCGATAAGATCCTGCACGGCGATATGGCCGGGCAGGCTAAGTCTATCGGCGCCGGCCACCGGGATCTGCCGGTTTTTCAGGCTGCGCGACAGCGCATGCACGAAGCGGTCACGCTTGCGCACCAGAACCAGGATGTCGCCGGCCGTCACCTTCCTTCCCTTGCCTTCGATGACCTCGCCGTTGCGCAGCCAGTCCTGGATGGTCGCCGCCACATGCTCCGCCACGCGCACGGCCGGCGCGCTGGCATGGTTGACCGGCAGGGTCCAGTCGTCGGGCTCCTCGACCGCATCAGCGCCGATCGAAGGCCACACCTCGACATAGCCCGGCGCGTCGGTGCGGATCGCCTTGTGGCTGAGCGGATCGGGGTCGTGGCTGATGCCGCGCCGCACACCTGGCTCGGCAAAGACGCAGTCGACGGCGGCAAGCACGTCGTCGCTCGAGCGGAACGACCAGGTGAGCTTGAGGTCGGCGAAGGCGGCCTCGGCGTCGCGCACGCGCCCGGCAAACAGAAGCCGGCTCTCGGCGAAGGAATCGGGCGCGGCTCCTTGAAAGGAATAGATCGACTGCTTTTCGTCGCCGACCGCGAACACCGTGCGCTTGACCGCCTCGCGCTGGCCGAGCCCGGCGAAGAACTCTTCCGTCAGCTTCTTCACCA
Organism: Mesorhizobium sp. M1E.F.Ca.ET.045.02.1.1; assembly: GCF_003952485.1. Taxonomy (NCBI): domain Bacteria; kingdom Pseudomonadati; phylum Pseudomonadota; class Alphaproteobacteria; order Hyphomicrobiales; family Phyllobacteriaceae; genus Mesorhizobium; species Mesorhizobium sp. M1E.F.Ca.ET.045.02.1.1. Next base: position 1,714,383 of record NZ_CP034447.1, on the reverse strand, counting down.
CTTCCCATTGATCGGGACTGGTGTCCTGCGCCTCGTCGAGCAGGATGTGATCGATGCCCTGGTCGAGCTTGAACTGCACCCACGGCCCGGCATCGGGCCGAGACAAGAGACTGACCGTGCGGGTGATCAGATCGTTGAAGTCGAGGAAGCCGCGGCCGCGCTTCAACTGCTCATAACGCGCGATCAGCCAGCCGGCGACGGTGAGCGCCGCCGCCGTGCCTTCGAGCATCCGGAACAGCGCCAGCCGGTCCGATACGTCGAGAATCGCCTTGGCTGTCGCGAGATAGCGCTCGGGCAGGTCCGGCAGCCGGTCGACCAGCGCCTTCTTGAAGATCTTGGGTGGGTCGTAGGGGTCGCCGTCGGCCTTGAGAAAGGCCTTTGCCAGGAGCCGCAACCGGCGGGTCGGGTCGACTTCGGCGAATGCGCCTCGTGCATAAGGGATAACGTTGTTCAGCACTTGCCGTGCTTCGGTAGCTTCGGCGGCATGCGCGAACTCTGCGAACTGGCCGGGCGCGAAGCCCGGCAGCGGCCAGATGGAAGCGGCGGTGCCGTCGGCCGTCTGGCCGGGTCCGAAGCCGAATTCGGCGAACAGCGGCCGGAAGTCCCGGCTCTTGCCGAGCTTGGCGATGAAGCCGCGCAATTCATCGCGCTTGCCGACGATTTCGGTGAGCAGCGCGTCGAGCCCGAATTCGCCGCCGCGCTCCAGGACCGTGGCAAAGGCCTCCGCCAGGCCTTCGACGCCGGCGCCGGCGCCCGAGATCATGTCGCGGCGGGCGTCCGCGAACAGCGAGGCCTCCATCTGCGGATCGAGCATCTCGAAATGCGCGGGGATGTTGGCTTCCAGTGGGAACTGGTGCAGCACCGATTCACAGAAGGCGTGGATGGTCTGGATCTTCAGCCCACCCGGCGTTTCCAGCGCCTCGGCGAACAGCCGGCGCGCGCGGCGCATGGTGTCGCGGTCGGCGCTGCGTCCGTCGAGCGCCGCGATCCTCGCCGCAAGCTCGGTGTCGGGCAACGCGGTCCATTCCGACAGGGTCGAGAATACGCGGTTCGACATGTTGGCGGCGGCCGCGCGCGTATAGGTCAGGCACAGGATCTTCGACGGATCGGTGCCGTTGAGCAAAAGCCGGATGACGCGCTGCGCCAGCACATGCGTCTTGCCCGAGCCGGCATTGGCCGAGACCCAGGCGGAATTTTGCGGGTCGGAGGCGCGCGCCTGGCTGGCGGCGGTATCGGAGGGGATCGGATATCTCATCCTTCCGCCTCGTCTTCGCTTGCGCCACCGGCCGACCATTCGAGCACGCGGGCCAGATGATCGTAGTCGCCGTCGGCCTCGCCCTCGCGGAACGGCAGCGCGCGCGACAGATAGCCGGTCGCAGGATCGGCATAGTGGAACAGCAGCCGCTCAAGCCGCGCCCAGGCTTCCTCGGCAAGCTCGTTGGCGGTCTTCGGCTTGCGGTTGTATTCGAGGATCGATTCCTCGAACACCTCGCCGTTGGGCTTCAGCCGCACGAAGGCAAGCTGCGAGGGCTCGCAAATGCCGAGCTCCTTGAAGGCGCCGCGTCTGAGCAGCGCGCCTTCGAGCGCGAGCTGCGGCGACAAGAGCGTATGCGCCTGCGCCTTCGAAGGCGAGGAGCCGGTCTTGTAGTCGAGGATATCGGCCATGCCGCCGGCGAGCAGGTCGACGCGGTCGGCATAGCCGGAGAGCGTGACGCCCGTGCGGCCCACGACTGTCTTCTCCGCGCGCTCCTCGGCGTAACGTTTGGCGACGGCCTCGGCGCGGGTATGCTCCCATTCGATGATGTTGGCGGCCAGCTTTTCGAAGCGCGGCCACCACACGGCCTCGATGTCGGGCGGAAGCGCTGCGTCGGCAAAGCAAGCGCGGCCGGCATCGACAAGCGCCGCCAGCGCGCCCGGACTTCTAGGATCCTCGACCCGGCGCGAGAACAGGTGCAGGATTTCGTGGAACAGCGTGCCGCGTTCGGCAGCACCCGGATCGCGGATCACCGGGTCGAGCGGCATCAGGTTGAGGATGCGCCGGGCATAGACCGCATAGGGGTCGCGGCGCAGCGTCTCGATCTCGGTGACCGAGAAATGCTGCGGCCTGAGCCGCAGCGGCGGCTTTGGCTGCGGGCGGGCCGCGAACTCCTGTTTCTCGCCGGCGTCGAGCGTGCGGGCCCAGGTCAGCAGCACATCGCCGCGCCGGCCAAGCGCCGCCGCCTGATCCTCGCCGATGAAGGTAAGGATGCGCTGCAGCCAGCGCGACGGCACCGCCGGTGCGTCACCCGATCGCGCCGAGCGCGTCAGCACTACCGTTTCAGCACCCATCGCCATCTGGAAATCATGTGCCGCAAGGCCGATGCGCCGCTCCGGCGGCTCGAGGTCGATACCGGTTTTCATAAGCCGCGACATGAAGCGGTCGCTCTCCGGCTTGCGCGGCCACACGCCTTCGTTGAGCCCGCCGATGACGAGCGTGTCGACGCTCTGCAGGCGGGCCTCCAGCGCGCCCCAGATGGCGATGTTGCGGTCGGTGCCTTGCGCCGGCTTGACCGTTTCCGGCGCGATCAGCGCTTCCATCACGTCCGGCCATTCGCCCGCGGCGAAGGTGAAGGGCGAGGAGGCGGCGACCAGCCCGCGCAACAGTTCCGCAAGTTTCTCGCCGGCATCACCGGCATAGAGTTCGCTCACGCTGCCGTCGGCCGCGCGGCCCAGGCCTTCAAGCGCCACGACGCTCGCCCGTGTCAGTGTTGCGATGTCCGCATCCTTCCCGCCGCGCATTGCCGTGAGCGGGGAGAGCGCGTCGGTAAGACGGCTAAGCATACCCCGTGCCTGCTCGATGCCGCGCACGGTGAGGCGCGGAAACCAGAAAGGGTGACGACGTTCGCCGCCGAGCCCAGCGAGCCGCGCCTCGAAGAGTTCGTCGAGTGTGACGACGTCAGGTCGGCCTGTCCCCCCGCGCAGCGCCACCAGTTCGACGAGCTCGGCTGCCCTGCGCACGGCCTGGCGTTCGAGGCCGAGGCCGAGCAGCGGATGCTTGAGCAGCGACAACAGGCCCACCGGATCGCCCGGCCGGAACGCGGCTTGCAGCGCGAGCCTGAGCAAGCTTGCCGCCGGCGTGTTGGCTAGTGGCATGCCGCCGGAATCGTCGGCGACGACGCCGAAGCGCAGAAGCTCGGCCGAGACCCGCCGCGCCAGCGCGCGGTCGCCGGTGACAAGCGCCGCGCGCTTGCCCGGCACGTCCACGGCTCGCTTCAGCGCGATCGCGATCGCCGCCGCTTCGTCGCGCTCGTTTGCCGCTTCCACCAGCGTGACGCCGCCCAGCGCCTGCTCGACATCGTTTGCCGCAAAACGTGGCCGCGTTTCCGTCCAGCGCTCGGTGGTTTCGGCCGGCCGCAGCGCTTCGCCGACAAGCGCGGCACGCAGCGAAAGGGCCCTCGTCGCCGTGCCGATTTCCTCGGCGTCACGGCGTTGGACGCCAATGCCGCGGATCAGCTTGGCGAGACCATATTGCGGGTGGCCGAGCGTCGCCGGACGCGCGCCGGGGGCCGTTATCGCGGCGAAGGACGCGTCGTCCAACTCGCGGTCGAGACCTGGCAACACAACGGCGCCGTTGGGCAGCCCTGCGATCACGGCGAGCAGTTCGGCGGTGGCCGGAATGGAGCCGGTCGAGCCGGCGGCGACCACCGGCCCGGCCGGCGGATTGCGCTTCAGCCGCGCCGCCTCCAGCCGGATCAGCGCGCTGCGGTGCGCGGCGGGATTGGAGCGGTTGCGTTCCTTGAGGAACTCCGGCCAGTTGTCGGTGACGATGCCGAGGAAGTCGAGCGTCACCTGCCACCAGCCGGCGAGGTTGCCGGTGACCAGCGTCGCAAGCTTGGCCCAGTCCGTGCCCTCGGTTTCGATCTCGTCCATCAGCCGTGCGAGGTCGCGCGCCAGCCAGATGGCGTCGGCGGCCGAGGTCGGCACGACGAATTCCTCGTTGAACCGCTCCCTGACATGCCCCGGCAGGCTTTCCTTCCAGGCGCGCACCAGCGGTGCCAGCAAAAGCAACCGCTCCTGCGCGGCGATCGGCGGCGCGAGGTCTACTGCCGGCGCTGCCTCGGCCTCGAAGGCGGCCTCGTCCTCGTCGAATTCGCCGAGCGGACGGACGGTCGGCAAAATGGCCGAGCGCCTGCCGAGCACGTCGACAAAGGCGCCGCGCAACGCGCGCGCCGCGCGCCGCGTCGGCACATAGATGGTGGCGTCGGCCAGCGCCAGCGGGTCGCCGTCGAAACGGAAACCGGGGATCAGGCGGCCGTCGAGCAACGCCTCCGCGAGCGTCGGCAGGAACGGCGCTCCGGGCGGGATGGAGAGGACGCGGCGCGAGCCGCTCATACCGCTTTCGCTAGCGCGCCGGCGACGGCCGCCTCGGCGGCCGGAATGGCGTCGGGCGTGCCGACGGTGATCCAACGGCCTCTCATCGCCATTCCGAACAGCCGGCCGGCGGCGATCGCCTTGTCGAAATAGACATTGAGAGAATGTGAGCCCGTCGGGGCGTCCTTGAAAATGCGCGGATGGATGATCGCCGCGCCGGCATAGATCAGGCCGGCCGGATCGCCCTTCGAGCGCCGCAAGGCACCGTCGGGCGCCACCAGAAAATCGGTGCCGACACAGTGTCCTGTCGCTGAGTCGAGATCGGTGAGCATCAGCAGAATATCCATTCTGGCAGCGTCCCATGCAAGGGCTAGGCGCTCGAGGCTGGGCTCGCCGCTGTCGATCCAGAAGGTGTCGGCATTGATGATGTAGAAGGGCTCGCTGCCCAGCAACGGTAACGCCTTGACGATGCCGCCCGCCGATTCCAGCAGGGCTTCGCGCTCGTCGGAAATGACGATCTTCGGTGCGCGCCTATGGGCGACATGGGCGATGATCTGCTCGGGCAGATAATGCACGTTGACGACGGCCTTGCCGACGCCGGCGGCTTCCAGGCTGTCCAGCCCCCAGTCGAGCAAGGTCTTGCCGGCGATCGTCACCAGCGGCTTCGGCATCGTGTCGGTGATCGGCCGCATGCGCTTGCCGAGCCCGGCGGCAAGCACCATCGCGGTCTTCGGCTTCATGGCGAGCGTTCCTCCAGCAGGCCGTGGGTCCTATAGAATTCCTTCAGGCTGCCGAGCGCCGGATGCGCCAGCGCCCGCCTCAGATAGTCGCGGATGCGCGGCAGGTGTTTTAGATAGTAAGGCTTGCCGTCGCGCTTTTCGAGCCGCACGAAAATGCCGAGGATCTTCGAATTGCGCTGCGCCGCCATGATCGCATAGGCCTCGGCGAACCCGGCTTCGTCGAACGGACCCGAGGCGCGCCGCGCGGCAACATAGGCCTCGACGGTCCGCCGCTCGATCGCGGGCGAGACGGTGACGCGCGCGTCCATGGCTAAAGAGGCGACGTCATAGGCGGCCGGACCGATCAGCGCGTCCTGGACGTCGACGATGCCGAGCCGGTCGAGGCCAGAGCGCTCTGCGCGCCAGATGATGTTGGGCGAATGGAAGTCGCGCAGCATCAGCGTATATTCTTGGCCCTCGAGCCGGTCGAGCAAGACGTTCCATTCCTTGTGATAGCCGGCTCGCAAGGCGTCGCTTGCCGGCTTGCCGGTAATCCACGGCACATACCAGTCGACCAAGAGGTCCGCCTCGATCAGCATGGCGTCGCGGTCGAAGGGCGGCACGTCGTGGAACACGCCGGGCGCGGCCTCCATGCGGTCTGGCCAGGCCTTGCCGTGCATCATGGCGAGCAGCTTTCCCGCTGCTTCGTAGCGTTCGGCGATGGGCTGGCCGTCGCTGCCGAGAAAACCTTCCGAGCCGAGATGCTCGATCAGCAAAAAGCCCTGGTCGAGGTCCTGCGCGTGGATCACCGGCACGCTGACGCCGCCGGCAAGCAGCGCCCGGTCGATGGCGACGAAGGCGGTGACGGATTGCGCCGTGTGGGCGATCACCGCATAGGGCTTGCCGTCGCGCACCGGCGGGCCGAGCACCAGCCGCGGCGAATTCATCAGCACGCGGGGCGCCTGACCGGGAAGCGAGACGATCTCGTAGGAGCGGGCGGAAGCGTCGCCGACGAAATGGCGGCGGCTCGCCTCACCCCATCCGGCGGCGGCCAGAAAATCGCGCATCGCGAGCGATCTCGCCACGCGCTCGAATGCGGGTCCCTGCCCGGAGATCCTTGCCGAGCGGCCAGTGCCTTTCTCGGCAAGCTCGACCTGGAGCGCGTTTGCCGGCAGCCGGTCTTCGGCCCGCTCCGGCCATTCGACCAGTGCAGCGCCTTGCGCCAGCGCGTCATCGAGGCCGAGCTCATCGAGCTCGTCCGGCGAGGAGAGGCGGTAAAGGTCGAAATGGTGCACGGGTATCCGCGTCTCGTAGCTCTGCACCAGCGTGAAGGTCGGGCTCGGCACTTCGAGGGCGGCATCGTCGGCAAGCGCCCGGATCAGGGCACGGGCCAGCGTCGACTTGCCGGCGCCGAGATCGCCCTTCAGCGCGATCGCGTCACCGGCGCGCAGCGCCATGGCGAGGTCTTCGCCAAGCCTTGCCGTCGCCGCCTCGTCGGCGAGAAAACGTTCCAGCGCAGTCTCTGCCAAAGCTTGCTACTCGGCCGCTTCACGGATGCCGCCCGACGGCGTGTCGGGGAAGGTGCAGATGACCGTGGTGCCCTTGTCCATGCCGGTCTCGATGCGCACGGTTCCGCCATGCAATTCGACAAAGCTCTTGACGATCGACAGTCCGAGCCCGGCGCCGCGCCGGCGGCCGCCATTGGCGCGCGGCTCGAAGCGGCGGAAGACCGATTCCAGCACGTCCGGCGGCATTCCGGGCCCGTCATCATGCACGGAGAATTCCACGCCTTCGGCGAGCTGGCGGCAGGTCAGCGTGATCGTGCTCGCCTCCGGCGCATAGTTCGCCGCATTGCTCAAGAGATTATAGAGGATCTGGCGGACACGGATCTCGTCGCCATGGAAGCTCTTCGGCGCCGATGCCGCGTCGACCCTGAGCTTGATCGAGTGCTCTTCCAGCCGGTCGGCGACCAGCTCGGCGGCCGCCGCGATGGTCCTGTCGATGCTCATTTCGGAAATGTCGAGCTGCATGATGCCGGCATCGACCGTCGCCAGGTCCAGTATGTCGTTGACGATGGTGAGCAGCACCGAGGACGACGAGCCGACATGCTCGACATATTCGCGCTGCTTCGGCGTCAGCGGTCCGGTCGAAGGCAGCGACAAGAGCTCGGTGAAGCCGATGATGTTGGTCAGCGGCGAGCGCAACTCGTAGGAGACATGCTGCACGAACTCGTTCTTCAACTGGTCCGATCTCTCCAGCGCCTCGTTCCTGTCCTTCAGCGCTCGCTCGACATTGACGGTGTCGGTGACGTCGACGAAGGTCATCATCACCTGCCCGTTGGGCAGATGGATCACGGCGTAGCTCAACACCGTGCCGTCGACAAGTTCGGTCTGACCATGGCGATCGCGGCGCTCGTCGTCGAAGCCGGTGATGGCGGCCACGAAACCGCCCCACGGACTGTCGGCCGCCCGCTGGTCGCAAAGGTCGCGGATCGCCGAGACATGCACGTTCGGCTTGATCGCGTCCGGCGCCAGCCCCCACAACGCGATGAAGGCGGGGTTGGACAGGCGAAGCCGGCCGTCCGGTCCGAACACCGCCACGCCCTCGGCGAGATTATCCAGCGTCTCGCCCTGCACCCGCACGGCGGTCCGGTAGCGGCTTTCGAGATCGATCTTCTCTGTCAGGTTCTCGAACACCCAGGTCACGCCGCCCTTGGGCTGCGGGTTGGCCACCACGCGGATCGTCTTGCCGTCCGGCAGGTGCCACCAATGCTCCTGCGATTCGACGGCGCGGTAGGCGCCGAGCAGGTTCTCCTTCCAGCGCCGCCATTCCGGCTGCTCGGCGATCTTGCCTTCGCTGCGCAGCCGGTCGAGCAGCAGGGCGTTGTCGGGGGCGCTGTGCAGGAAACCGCTGTCCAGGTTCCAGAGTTTCTGGAACGCCTGGTTGAAGAAGCGCAGCTTCTCGTCCGTGTCGAAGATCGCCACGGCCGTGTTGAGCTGGTCGAGCGTGTCGGCATGGCTGCGCACGGTCCGCTCATATTCGGCGCGGATCGTCTCGATGGCGCTGATGTCGCAGGCAAGGCCCGCCGAGCCGTCGGCGTCGGCGAAGTCGGTCACCGCGAACATGCGGCGGTCGCCCTCGATCACCGTCGACAAAGTCTGCTCGAAGACGGGGCGCGACTTGTGCTGCTCGGCTATCTGCTCGCGCGCCTGGCCGCCGAGAAATTCCTTGGCTTCGCGGACGGCAGCCTCGACGCTTCCCGCCTCCACCGCTTCGGCGTAGGCGCGGTTCACCCATTTCAGCCGCCCGTCGGCCGCGCGCAGCCATGCCGGCATCTTGAGCGCATCGAGCAGGCCGAGCATGGTGTCGTAGTCGGTGCCGAGCCGCTGGTTCTCGATCTTCAGCCGGGCCTGGTTGCGCAGCGTTTCCGACAGCGAGATGAAGCGTACCAGCACATGCGCGGCGCTCTTGCGGCCGTGCACTTCGAGCGGCATGCCCGCCTGCGTCTCGATGACGAGGTCGAAGGCCTTCGATCCGTCGCGCAGGGCGGCTATGGCATTCTCCAGCGCCGCGGCCGAACGCGGCATCAGCCAGCGGCCGAAGGCGAGGAAGGCGGACCTCTCATCGGGTGCGCCGCTTTCCAGCGGCAGGCTGCCGATGAGCTCCGGCTTCTTGTTCTCCGAGGTCCAGACGACGACGCGCTGGTCGCGCAGATTGAGCAGCGCGTCCGAGCGCTGAAGAGCCGCGTTCACGTCGGCGATCCGGGCTCTGAGCTCGACGTTTTGCGCCGCGGTGCGCGCCCGTTCGCGGATCAGGAAGATGGCGGAGACAAGTGCCGCGCCCATGACGCCGACGAACATGGCAAGCTGCATCACCTCGACGGTGCTGACCGCCGGTGCCGTCTTCTGCGCGATGCCTGTCTCGGCATGCGCCGCAAGGCCAAGCAGCGGGCCGGCAAGCGTGGAGGCGGCAAGAAGCGTGCCCAGGCGCGCGCCGGCGCGCCATCGAAAGCCTCCGCCTGACGCGGCGGAGCCGGTCTTGATCGAATCCTCGTGGCCGCCGGAAACGGCCGTTCCCGCGCGTGGCGGGTATTCCCCCGGCATGTCTTGGTCCTCTTCGCCGCTTGAATGCAAGACCGCCCTGAATGCGTCCCCGGCCCATCTGTCCCCGGACCGCGAATCACAACAATAACGCCTGCCGGAATCGGCGTGAAGAATCATGGGCGCAAAAAATGAAGCCGGGCGGAAAGTCAACACCCGGCTTCAATATATTGTAGATATTTTCGCTTTGGTTAATAGCGGTAGTGTTCCGGCTTGTATGGCCCCTGCGGCGTCACGCCGATATAGGCGGCCTGTTCGCCCGACAGCTCCGTGAGCTTGGCGCCGAGCTTGTCGAGATGCAGCCGCGCCACCTTCTCGTCGAGGTGCTTGGGCAGCACATAGACCTGGTTCTGATACTGGCCGTGCTTGGTGAAGAGTTCGATCTGCGCCAGCACCTGGTTGGTGAACGAGGCCGACATGACGAAGCTCGGATGGCCGGTGGCGTTGCCGAGGTTGAGCAGGCGGCCTTCCGACAGAAGGATCATCCGCTTGCCGTCCGGGAAGGTGATCAGGTCCACCTGCGGCTTGACGTTGGTCCATTTCAGGTTGCGCAACGACGCCACCTGGATCTCGTTGTCGAAGTGGCCGATGTTGCCGACGATCACCATGTCCTTCATCGCCCGCATATGGTCGAGCGTGACGACGTCCTTGTTGCCGGTGGTGGTGATGACGATGTCGGCGGTGGGCGCCGCGTCTTCCAGCGTGACGACCTCGAAGCCATCCATCGCCGCCTGCAGCGCGCAGATCGGGTCGACCTCGGTCACCTTGACTCGGGCGCCGGCGCCGCGCAGCGAGGCCGACGAGCCCTTGCCGACGTCGCCATAGCCGCAGACCACGGCGACCTTGCCGGCCATCATCGTGTCGGTGCCGCGCCGGATGCCGTCGACCAGCGATTCCTTGCAGCCGTACTTGTTGTCGAACTTCGACTTGGTGACGGAATCGTTGACGTTGATCGCCGGAAAGGGCAGCAGACCCTTCTTCTGCAACTGATAGAGACGGTTGACGCCGGTGGTCGTCTCCTCGGTGACGCCGCGGATCGCTTCCCTTTGTTTGGCGAAGAAGCCCGGCGAGGCTTTCATGCGCTTCTTGATCTGGGCAAACAGGATCTCTTCCTCTTCGCTGCCCGGATTGGACAGCACGTCCTCGCCCGCTTCGGCGCGGGCGCCGAGCAGGATGTACATCGTGGCGTCGCCGCCATCGTCGAGGATCATGTTGGAGGTACCGCCGTCGGCCCACTGGAAGATCCGGTCGGTGTAGTTCCAATAGTCCTCGAGCGATTCGCCCTTGATGGCGAAGACCGGAATGCCGGCCTCGGCGATCGCCGCCGCGGCATGGTCCTGGGTCGAGAAGATGTTGCAGGAGGCCCAGCGGATATCGGCGCCCAGCGCCTTCAGCGTCTCGATCAGCACCGCCGTCTGGATCGTCATGTGCAGCGAGCCGGTGATGCGCGCGCCCTTCAGCGGCTTCTTGTCGCCGAACTCCTCGCGGCAGGCCATCAGGCCCGGCATTTCGGTTTCGGCGATCTCGATCTCCTTGCGGCCCCAGCCGGCAAGCGAGATATCGGCGACCACATAGTCCTTGCTACCCGTCATGGCAGTGCTCCGGTGTGATTGTCTTCAAAAGCGCGCCGGCGCCGGGACGGCGCATGGAGGGGCGCGGATTGCCGGCCTGACTAGCAGATCGGCCGCCAAACGACAATGGGATATAAAGAAATCTTTATTCGTGCATGTCTTCAGGAAGCGCGAGATGGGAGGCCAGGGAACTAGTTCCCCCGACCAGGGATTTTGAAAGGTTGCCGTTCCGTGAAATCGGCGCAAACGCCGGGGATTGGTTGAAGACGCCCCGACGGGGTGGGCGTTTCGGCCAATCTCCAAGGCATGCCACCTGCCAACGCAAACAGAGCCGACCGGTCAAAATCCCTGTGCTGAGGAACTAGATTTCCTCGCCGAAGCGCGAGGCGACCAACTGCTCCAGCGCGTCCAGGGCCGGGCCGGCTTGCGGGCCGATGGCGGTGACGCGGATGGAATAGCCAGGGCTTGCCGCCAGCATCATGAGGCCCATGATCGACGTTCCGCCGACTTTCACCCCATCCTTCTCGACATGGATGGTGGCATCGAAGCCGCTGGCGACCTGGACGAATTTGGCCGAAGCGCGGGCATGCAGGCCGCGCTGGTTGACGATCGGGAACTCCCGCACCACCTCGTCCCTTTCCGGCGCCTGGGCATTCATTTGCTGCTCAGAAGCTGGCTGGCGACGTTGATGTACTTGCGCCCCGCGGCCTGCGCCTCGTCGAGCGCGGCGGTCATGTTGTCGCCCTTGCGGACCGAGGACAGCTTGATCAGCATCGGCAGGTTCATGCCGGCGATCACCTCGGTGCGGCCGGATTCCATCACCGAGATCGCGAGGTTCGATGGTGTGCCGCCGAACATGTCGGTGAGCACGATGACGCCGGCCCCGGTATCGACGCGCGCGACCGCGTCGACGATGTCGGCCCGGCGCCTCTCCATGTCGTCATCGGCGCCGATCGCCACGGTCTCGAAATTGTCTTGTGGCCCCACCACATGTTCTACGGCATGCCGGAACTCGGTGGCGAGTTGACCGTGCGTCACGAGCACGAGTCCGATCATTCGTTGGTGGCTCCCGTCATCGCCGCTTCACAGGCGTATCTTATGTTCGCCAACCATTCCAGGCGGCGGGAGCGCTATCTTGTCGACGTGCGGCCGGTTGACAAGCCCAAAATTGCTCCGGCCTGGGCCATTTTGACGCATTGCAGCAAAAAACCCGGAACCGGATCACGAAAAAGGCAGGATCGACAGCCGCGCCATCACCGCCGGCAAAGCCGTGGCGGCGTTGCGCTCGGCAAGATCGACGCGCGGCACCGGACAGCCCGCGACCGGCTCGCTGATCTCTTCCTGGAAACGGGCCATCTCCGGCTTCGGCACCAGCCGGATATGGAGGTCGATCACGCCGCCCGGCTCAAAGGGCAGCGGGCTCGGAATGAAGCCCGGCACCTCGGCGAGGCCGGCGATGGCGGCGGGCGCCCGGCAGACCAGCCGCCCGTGGTGTGAGGCGGCAAGCAGCCTGTCGTCACTGATCAGCCGCGAAAACAGCCCGCGCGCCCGGCAATGGTCGATAAGCGTCAGCGCCAGCGTCGTCTTGCCGACGCCGGACGGCCCGGTGATGAGGACGCCGCGGTCGCCGATGAGGATCGCCGTTCCGTGGATGTTTTCAGGCTTCACCGCAGGGTCGGGCATGAGCGTGTCTCGAGCCGGTGATCAACCTTCGGCCGGCAGCGTCACCACGAAGCGCGCGCCCTTGATCTCGCCGGGCTTGGTGCCGGGGATGTTTTCCGCCGTCAGCGTGCCGCCATGCGCCTCGACGATCTGGCGGCTGATCGACAGGCCGAGGCCGGAATTCTGGCCGAAGGCCTCGCCGGCGGGCCGGTCGGTGTAGAAGCGCTCGAAAATGCGGTCGATCTTTTCGGCCCTGATGCCCGGACCGTTGTCGTCGACGGTGACGATGTTGAACTTGCCGGCGCGCGCCAGCGAGATGGTGATGTGGCCGTGTTCCTCGGGAACGAAGGAGCGGGCGTTCTCGATCAGGTTGGTGATGACCTGGCCGATCCTCAGATCGTGGCCGGCGACGACATAGCCTTTGACGCCCTGCGGCAGCTTGGCGACCTTGAGCTCGATCTCGACCGCCTTCTTGTTGCGCGTCGTCTCGCGCGAGACCGCGATGAGGTCGGTGACGAATTTCTTCAGATCGACGGTTCCCGCGTCTTCCCGCGCGAGTTCGGCATCGAGCCTTGATGCGTCGGAAATATCGGTGATCAGCCGGTCGAGCCGCCTCACATCGTGCTGGATTATCTCCATCAGCCGGGCGCGGGAGGTGTCGTTCTTGGCCAGCGGCAGTGTTTCGACCGCGCTGCGCAGCGAGGTCAGCGGGTTCTTGAGCTCGTGCGAGACGTCGGCGGCGAAGCTCTCGATGGCCTCGATGCGCGCGTAGAGCGCATTGGTCATGTCGCGCACCGCGATCGACAAATTGCCGATCTCGTCCTGCCGGTCGGAGAAGTCCGGGATTTCCTCGCGGCTCTTGACGCCGCGCCGCACCCTGACGGCGGCGGCGGAAAGCCGCCGCAGCGGATTGGCGATGGTGGAGGCCAAAAGCATCGAGAGGATGGCGGTGACGAGTGCCGCGATGCCGAACACGCGCAGGATCGCCTTGCGTTCGGCCGCGACGATCTTGTCGATATCGCCGCCTTCGGTGGACAGCATCAGCACGCCGAGCACGGCGCGGAAGCGCTGGATCGGCACCGCGACCGAGACGATCTGCTCGCCCTGCTCGCTCACCCGCACGATCGTCGAGGGGCCGCCGGTCAGCGCCTTCACCACTTCGGGGAAGGCCGCGCCATTGCCGCCGGGCTGCTCGTGATAGACGGGCAGGTCCTTGTTGCGGAAAAAGTCGAAGACGAATTTTTCGACGCGCTCCAGAAGGTCCGGCTGTTCGTCGTCGACCGGCGGCAGGTCGTAGCGCAGGATCTGGCCGCGCGAATAGAGATGGCGCGAATCGAGCAAAAGGTTCGCGTCGCGGTCATAGATGCGGGCGCGCGTGCGCGTCGGCGAGATCAGGCGTCTCAGCACCGGCGCCACGCGCTCGGGATTGATCGGGAAGTCGAGATTGTCGAGCTGGTCGGAACCCGGCCCAAGGCTTTCGCCGGCCTGCAGTTCGAGAAGCTTTTCCGGATCGATGCTGATCGAGTCGGTCTCGACCGTCGCCGAGGCCGCGATCGCGCCGGCGATGATCTCGCCTTGCGTCATCAGGCTTTCGACGCGGGCGTCGATCAGGCCGTCGCGGAAGGTGTTGAGGTAGAGGATGCCGGTGACCAGCACCGCAAGGCCGGCCAGGTTGAGGAACAGGATGCGCCGCGTCAGGCTGGAGAAGATGTGATGGCCGAGAAAACGGCGCATCGGCACCGTGATCTTCGACACGAATGCGGGCACGATCCGCGACGGGCGCCTCGCCGCGCCCGCCCGCCTGCCTCGCTCTACGTCCACTGCCATCAACTAGCAGTCCCTGCTCAAATTAGTGAGTAGTGAGTAGGCAGTAGGGAATAGAGAAATGGTTGGCTGACCGTGGCGATGCATGAGTGGCCGCTCGCACCATTCAAAACTGACTACCGACTATTCCCTACTGCCTACTACCTATTCATGCCTCGCGGAACCGGTATCCGACTCCGTACAGGGTTTCGATCATCTCGAAGTCGTCGTCGACGGCCTTGAACTTCTTGCGCAGCCGCTTGATGTGGCTGTCGATGGTGCGGTCGTCGACATAGACCTGCTCATCATAGGCCGAATCCATCAGCGCATCACGGCTTTTTACCACGCCCGGGCGCTGCGCCAGCGAATGCAGGATCAGGAATTCGGTCACCGTCAGCGTCACCGGCTCGCCCTTCCAGGTGCAGGTGTGCCGCTCCTGGTCCATCACCAACTGGCCGCGTTCGAGCGAGCGGGCCTGCTGGCTGGGCGCCTTGGCGGCCGCCTCGCGGGCGCTGGTGCGGCGCAGCACCGCGCGTACCCGCTCGACCAGCAGGCGCTGCGAGAACGGTTTGCGGATGAAGTCGTCGGCGCCCATCTTGAGTCCGAACAACTCGTCGATCTCGTCGTCCTTTGAGGTCAGGAAGATCACCGGCAGGTCTGATTTCTGCCGCATCCGGCGCAACAGCTCCATGCCGTCCATGCGCGGCATCTTGATGTCGAGGATGGCGAGGTTCGGCGGCCGCGCCGCCAGGCCTTCCAGCGCCGAGGCGCCATCGGTATAGGTTTCGACGCGGTAGCCCTCGGATTCGAGCGCGATCGACACCGAAGTCAGAATGTTGCGGTCGTCATCGACAAGCGCGATAGTTGCCATTTCAAGCGGCTCCCTCATGAGCTGTCCCTTCTGTCGTCGAGAAGGGGCTTTTGCAGGACAAATTGGGTACAAAATGTGGCATGGGCTCCGCTCGAAGTCACGGGCGGCCTGCCGCTACACACGATCGCACCCTTGACGGGATTGGACGAACGAAGCCTGCCAATCCTTTGGGCAACCTCTGTGACTTTTTGCACATTTAAACGATTTAAACAACTTTCAAATTTTTTAAATCGATTAATGATTTGATATCATTTGCCTTTTCTGGTTCTGAGCCTATCTGCCTTCAGCGCAGGCCCCGGAAATCCACCGGCCAGATGCGGCCAAATCCAGAGAGGAAATTTGATGTCGGAAGTCGGCAAACGCAATCCCGATTGCGCCATTGACGCCATTGGCCTGAAGACGACCGGCACGGTGCGTTACAATCTGGGTGCCGCCGAACTCTATGAGGAAGCGATCCGCCGCGGCGAGGCGAAACTGACGGCGCAGGGCGCGCTGGTTGCCGAGACCGGCCAGCACACCGGCCGCTCGCCCAAGGACAAGTTCGTCGTGCGCGACGAGAGCACCGGGCCGCACGTCTGGTGGGACAACAACAAGGCGATCTCGCAGGCTGAGTTCGAGGCGCTGCTTGCCGATTTCCGAGCCCATGCGATGGCCAAGGATCTCTATGTGCAGGACCTCGTCGGCGGCGCCGACGCCGAGCTCCAGTTGCCGGTTCGGGTCGTCACCGAATTCGCCTGGCATTCGCTGTTCATCCGCAATCTCTTGATCCGCCCGCAGGCGGCCGAGTTGGACCGTTTCGTGCCGGAGATGACGATCATCGACCTGCCGTCCTTCCGCGCCGACCCGGCGCGCCACGGCACCCGCACCGAAACGGTGATCGCGGTCGATCTGACCCGCAAGATCGTGCTGATCGGCGGCACCTCCTACGCCGGCGAGATGAAGAAGTCGGTGTTCACCGTGCTGAACTACCTGTTGCCGGAAAAGGGCGTCATGCCGATGCATTGCTCGGCCAATGAAGGGCCCGCCGGCGACGCGGCCGTCTTCTTCGGCCTGTCCGGCACCGGCAAGACGACGCTGTCGGCCGACCCGTCGCGCACGCTGATCGGCGACGACGAGCATGGCTGGGGGCCGCATGGCATCTTCAACTTCGAGGGCGGCTGCTATGCCAAGACGATCAGGCTGTCGGCCGAGGCCGAGCCGGAGATCTTCGCCACAACGCAGCGTTTCGGCACGGTGCTGGAGAATGTGGTTCTGGACGCCGGCCGCGTGCCCGATTTCGATGACGGCAGCCTCACTGAAAACACGCGCTGCGCCTATCCTCTGGATTACATCCCCAATGCCTCGAGGACCGGCCGCGCCGGCCACCCGAAGAACGTCATCATGCTGACCGCCGATGCCTTCGGCGTCATGCCGCCGATCGCCAGGCTGACGCCGGCCCAGGCCATGTACCACTTCCTCTCCGGCTACACCGCGAAGGTCGCCGGGACCGAGAAGGGCGTCATCGAGCCCGAGGCGACGTTCTCGACCTGCTTCGGCGCGCCCTTCATGCCGCGCCATCCGTCCGAATACGGCAATCTGCTGCGCGAGCTGATCGCCAGCCATGGCGTCGATTGCTGGCTGGTCAACACCGGTTGGACCGGCGGCGCTTACGGCACCGGCCGCCGCATGCCGATCAAGGTGACGCGCACGCTGCTCGGCGCCGCGCTCGACGGCTCGCTCAATGCCGCCGAATTCCGCACCGACGCCAATTTCGGCTTCGAGGTGCCGGTGGCGGTTCCGGGCGTCGACGGCGCCGTTCTCGATCCGCGCTCGACCTGGGCCGACAAGGCGGCCTATGACCGCCAGGCAGCGAAGCTGGTCAATATGTTCGCCGTCAACTTCGAGAAATTCGAGCAGCATGTCGATGCGGCCATCATCGGCGCCGCGCCGCGGCTGCAGGAAGCGGCGGAATAACCGCCAGAGGGATTGCTAAGGCCCGGCCCAGGCCGGGCCTTTTCTTTTCGCGCCTGTCGCGTCATGACTGCGGCATGAGTGCCGACGACAGGATCATCATCGCCAGTGACGCGGTCATCCACCCGGGTGACCTGCATGAGGATTTCATCCGCTCGTCCGGTCCGGGCGGGCAGAACGTCAACAAGGTGGCGACGGCCGTGCAGCTTCGCTTCGACGCTGCAAATGCATCCGGCCTGTCGGAGCGGGTGCGGGAACGCGCCATCAGGCTCGCCGGCCAGCGTGCCACCAAGGACGGCGTCATCGTCATCGAGGCCGGCCGCTTCCGCACCCAGGAGCAGAACCGCGCCGACGCGCGGGCCAGGCTGACTGCACTGGTCGCCAAGGCCGCCGAGCCGCCGCCGCCGCCGCGCAAGAAGACCAAGCCCTCGAAGGGCGCCGTGGAGCGGCGCCT
Organism: Mesorhizobium sp. M1E.F.Ca.ET.045.02.1.1; assembly: GCF_003952485.1. Taxonomy (NCBI): domain Bacteria; kingdom Pseudomonadati; phylum Pseudomonadota; class Alphaproteobacteria; order Hyphomicrobiales; family Phyllobacteriaceae; genus Mesorhizobium; species Mesorhizobium sp. M1E.F.Ca.ET.045.02.1.1. The sequence goes on along the minus strand of NZ_CP034447.1, from coordinate 1,696,903 downwards.
CAAGACCAAAGCCGGGCGATCCACCGTGAAGAAGCTGCGCGGCCGGGTCGAGAGCGACTAGGCGATGCAACGCCCGCGCGCATAAAACGCTTTCCATTTGGCATGACAGGTGCAAGGTTCGGCCGTTGCTACAGCTAAGGAGGCCAGCAATGGGTATGTTCGATTTCGTCAAGAGTGTCGGCAAGAAACTGGGCATTGGCGGGGACGAGGCGGCGCCCTCCGCCGACACGCTCAAGAAGGAGCTCGATTCGCACAAACTGGGCACAGACGGTGTCGAAGTCGCCGTCCAGGGCGACACCGCCGTGCTGAAGGGCATGGTCAAGGATCAGTCGGTCTTCGAGAAGGCCGTCATTGCCGTCGGCAACACGCTTGGCGTTTCCAAGGTGCAGGCCGACGAATTGCAGGTCGCGCCTGAAGCCGGCAAGGCGGCAAGCCCGGCCAAGGAACCGACCTTCTACACCGTCCAGAAGGGCGATAACCTCTGGAAGATCGCCGAAAAGAACTACGGCAAGGGCGAGGGCGCCAAGAACAACATCATCTTCGAGGCAAACAAGCCGATGCTGGCCCATCCCGACAAGATCTATCCCGGCCATCCTCATCCCGATCGCCTGACCGGTGATCGATAGGCAATGACGGAACGGCGGCTTTCGGGTCGCCGTTTTCCTTTGTCGGTGGCATGCTGGGCCGCATCAACCGAAGAGGCGCATATCCCATGCTTGTTCTGCCCAAGGGCGTCCGTCACATGCCGGGGTATCTTTCGCGCCCCGCGCAGGAAGCGCTTGTCGAGGAGATCAGGCGCGTGGTGCAGGCGGCGCCGCTCTATGTGCCGGCCATGCCGCGCACCGGCAAGGAGATGAGCGTGCGCATGACCAATTGCGGCACGCTCGGCTGGGTCACCGACAAGGATCGAGGCTATCGCTACCAGCCGACGCATCCGGTGACGGGGGAGCCGTGGCCGCCGATCCCCGAAGCCTTGCTGCAATTGTGGCGCGAGGTCTCGGCCTATGCGCATCCGCCGGAAGCCTGCCTCGTCAATTTCTATTCGGGCGACGCCAGGATGGGTCTGCACCAGGACCGCGACGAGCAGGATTTCGCAGCGCCCGTCGTGTCGGTGTCGCTCGGCGACGACTGTCTGTTCCGCGTCGGCCAGACCACGCGCGAGGGCGGCACGAAATCGTTCAGGCTGAAGAGCGGCGATGTCGTCGTGCTCGGCGGCGAGGGCCGCCTCTGCTTTCACGGCGTCGACCGCATCTACTCCGCGACCTCGGCGCTCTTGAGGAATGGCGGCCGTATCAATTTGACGCTTCGGCGGGTGACCCTGCCTGGCTGATGCCGGCGTTGCGCAGCATCACTTGCACGCCATCATCCTCGGCGATCTGCCGGTAATCCCGCATGAAGCCGACATAGTCCTGCCGTCGGGAAAGCTCGGCGTTCAAGCCTCTGTCGGTCTTCTGAACGATGATCACCGCGGGCCGCTTCGCTTCGAGTTCAGCGAGCTTGCCGTCGATGTAGCGGTCGGCGACCTGCCGGTAGTGGTTCGCGGCCATCTGATTGCCGGTCTGCGTCTCGATTGCCGAGAGATAAAGGGCAAACCCGCCGAGCCAGTCGCTGCAATAGCTCGAGATCCACTTTCCACCGAGCATGCGCGCCAATGGATGACCGGCCGCGATGTCGGAGCCGACAAGCGCGATCGTCGGCTGTTGAACCGCAGCCTCGACCCTGGCGACCAACTCGGCGCCCGGCTTCTGCGTTTGCATGAATGGCATGGCGGCGGCAGCGATGACGGCGGCCAGCAGCACCTTGCGCCCCGGTTCCATCGCCGTGCGCGGCGACGAACGAGGCGTCGGGTCGATTTGCGCCGTCCTCAACAGCAGCGCTCCGAGCATCAGGCTGAATGCCGGAAAGGCGTGATAGGGCCAGCCCTTGGCCTGGTAGATCAGCGGCACCGTCGCCGCCAGCGAAGCGAGCGTGAAGATGGCAACCAACGGCGACATGGGCAATCCTGGTCGAAGAAAGCGCAGCATCAAGAGCGAGACCAGATAGATCGGCCCATAGCCTATCAGCGCCTGCACGTTGTGCACCCGCATGTAGGTGTCGGCCAGCATCGGGTAGATGACGTGGAGGAATTCCGGATAGAAATGCTGCACGGCAACGACATAGGCGACGCAGACCAGGCCGATCACCCAGTATTCAAACGCGAAAAGCGGCCGGATCGACCGGCGGCGCCAGGCCGCATAAAGAGCCGGAACGAGCACCACCAGCGCGTAGTAGGGCTTCACCAGCACCAGTATGCTGCCGCTGAGCCCTGCAATTGCCGCCATGGGCAGGCTGGGCCTTCGCCCCTCGATCGGCGCCGCACGCCAGGCTGTCAGCACCAGCAAGGGCAGAAGCAGCGCGATCCCCAGATGCTCACGCTGGGTGAAGGCATTACCGGGAAAGATGACCAGCAGGGCCAGGAACAGGGGCAGCAGCGAAAACAGTGTGCGGTTCTCGGCAAAGCCGGCCTGCCTGGCGATCAGCGCGGCGAGGCCCAATCCGGCCAGGCAGATCGCATAGGCGTAGACATGGACAGCGATCTCTGGCGACACGCCGAGTTGATGCGCGAGCGCCACGGCCGGCATGATCATCCATGGCGTGAACGGCGGATTGGTTTCGATCAGATCGACATACAGCCGGTCGCCGCCGAGCATCCGCTCGCACATGGTGATTATCCAGCTGGTGTCGGATATGACGCCCCACCGGGCTTGCCAGGGAACGGCAGCCGCCAGCACCAGTAGGCTGAACGCCACGGTCCACAGTTGCGCGGTCTGCGCGACAAAGCCGGGCGCATCCAATTCCGAGTCATGCTGGACGGCGCTCATCGCGCAAGTCCTTGAACATAGGTGGCGGCCTGCACCCATCGGATCGCCTTCGAGAACCGCAAATCGTGCATCTTTCTCGCCTTAGGCATCACGGAAGACCCAGCGACCAAGCATGATGTAGTTGACCAGCGGCACGGCGACGCATGTCAGCAGGACAGGAACCGCTGCCGGCATTCCAAGTCGTCCTGTAAGCAGTCCCGGCAACGCGGCGGCAATGGCCAGTCCCGTTGCGTTGAGCAGCAGAAAACGCGGCAACTCGAACCTGTGGGCTCCGGCCGAGACGAAGGTGAAATATTTGTGCCCCGCATAGGAAAACGCCCCGGCGATGGCATAAGCGATGATGGATGCCGATGTCGTCGACAGCGGCGCCCAGTCCGCGAGAAGCAGCGCGCAGAGAGCATAGATCAGCGTGGCTGCGCCGCCGATGGCGGCAAAGCGCGAGAGCCTGTATTGACGAATTAAGGTCAACATGCCGCTGTCAGGCAGCCAGCCTGGCTTCGCACACCATGTCCTTACCGAACACCGCAAGCAGCGAGACGCCGAATGGCAGCCCGGAATTCGGCAAAATCCAGCTTTCAGCCGAAAACAACGCTTTCATTGCGGCGTTGATCGGCCTTGGCGGCATCACCTGCCCGGAGGCGGTGTTCGAACGGCGCAACCGGTCGGCCAGCCGCGCGGCAGCCGCCACCGGGAACAGCGCCGCGTTGGTATAGCTAAGCTTCTCGATGCGATAGCCCGCCCGCTCGATGCGCGTTTTCAGCAAATTGCGCGAGTAGCGCCGCATATGATGCAATCCGACATCATGCGTGCTCCAGAGCCATTGATGCGCGGGCACGGTGAGAACGACCCTGCCGCCCGGCTTCAGCATCTGTCGGATCGCCGCCAGCGACGCCTCATCTTCCGCGACATGCTCGAGCACGTCGAACAGACAAACTAGGTCGAAGCTCGCGGGCTCCACCGGCATGTTGTCGGGGAGATGGCCGGCAAGGAAGTCGCGGCCGGTCTTCTCGCGCGCGATCTGCCGTGCGAGATCGCTCATTTCCACCGCAGTGACCGCGCCGAACTGTTCCAGCATGGCAATATTGCCGCCGGTGCCGGCGCCGATCTCGAGAATTTGCGCGCGGGCGGGCAGCGCAAGTCCGCGGATGACCGCCTCTGCGATTGCGCGGCGGCCGCAGAACCACCAGTGCCTGTCCTCGGTTGCCGCCATATTGCGATAGGCATCGAGTTCCATCAGTTCCCACCCCCGAACACACGGCGCACGATATAGATTGGGCGCTGCTTGATCTCCGCATAAACCCTGCCGAGATATTGCCCGATGATGCCGATGCCCAGCAGTTGGATCCCGCCGAGGAAAAGCACGCTGACCAGCAGCGAGGCATAACCGGGCACATCGATGCCGAAGAGCAGCGTCTTGGCGATGATCACCAGCCCGTAGAGAAACGAAAGGGCCGAAATCGCCGCGCCGACATAGGTCCAGATCTCGAGCGGAGCGGTGGAGAAGCTGGTGATGCCTTCGAGCGCAAAGTTCCACAGTCTCCATCCGGAGAATTTGGACTGACCAGCGATGCGCTGGTCGCGCACATATTCGACCGTCGCGGTGCGAAAGCCGACCCAGGCGAACAGCCCTTTCATGAAACGCCGGCGCTCCGGCAGAGAACGCAGCGCGTCGATCACTTGGCGGTCGATCAGTCGGAAGTCGCCGACATCGTCCGGAATCTTCTGCTGCGCGATCCAGTTATGCACGCGATAGAACAGCGAGGCGGAGCGCTGTTTGAGGAAACTGTCGCTCGACCGGTCCGCGCGCTTGGCAAGGACAACCTCATATCCTTCGCGCCACTTGTCGACCAGCAACGGGATGACGTCTGGCGGGTCTTGCAGATCGACGTCGATCGGAATCGCCGCATCCGCATCGCAGGCGTCGAGGCCGGCGGTCAGCGCCGCTTCCTTGCCGAAGTTACGCGAAAGGTCGATCACATTGATGCGTGGGTCGGCACGCTGTGCCTCGATCAGCCGGTCCAGTGTCGCGTCGTTGCTGCCGTCGTTGACGAAAATGAACTCGAAAGCGGCACGCTCGCGCAGCGGGTCGATGGCCTCGCGCACGGCCTTCAGGAATGGCGCGATCGCGGCTTCCTCATTGTGAACCGGTATGATCAACGTGATCGTCGCCAACCCGTTCTTCGGGCGGGCGAGGCGGTCCGGCGTCGTGCGATCGATGTGAAGAAATGGCGCGTTCATAGTCTGCCCAAGCCCGCCGATTGGGCACGACAATAGAAAGGCCGGGGTTAAGATGGCTTTAAGTTATGCGTTGAATTTCAAAGCTTCCGCAGTGCCACCTCTTCGACCAGGTGGTTGGCGCCCTTGCGCAGGATGAGGTCGGCCCGCGCCCGCGTCGGCAGGATGTTCTCGCGCAGGTTCTTCAGGTTGATGTTGGTCCACAGGCCCTCGGCGATGGCGCGAGCGGCGTCCTGCGAAAGCTGCGAATAGCGGTGGAAGAAGGAGTCCGGGTTGCGGAAGGCGGTCTCGCGCAGCCGCATGAAGCGCTGGATATACCACTGGTGGATCAGCTTCTCGTCGGCATCGATATAGATGGCGAAGTCGAAGAAGTCCGACAGGAACGGCACGATCTTGCCGTCCTTGGGCAGCTTCCCCGGCTGCAGCACGTTGATGCCTTCGAAGATCAATATGTCCGGCCTGTCGATTGTGACGAATTCGCCGGGAATGACGTCGTAGGTCAAGTGCGAATAGACGGGGGCGCGGACATTGCGCTGCGCCGACTTGATGCCCGAAAGGAACCTGAGCAGCGCGCCGACGTCGTAGCTGTCGGGGAAGCCCTTGCGCTCCATCAGATTGTCGCGGCGCAGGATCTCGTTGGGCAAAAGGAAGCCGTCGGTGGTGATGAGATCGACCTTCGGGCTCGACGGCCAGCGCGCCAGCAATTCCTTCAACACGCGGGCCGTGGTCGATTTGCCGACCGCGACCGAGCCGGCGATGCCGATGATGAACGGCGTCTTGACGATGTCCTGCGCGTTGAAAAAGGCCTGGCGCTGCCGAAACAGAAGCTGGCTCGCCTCGACATGCGCCGAAAGCAGGCGGGACAGCGACAGATAGATGCGCTTGACCTCTTCGAGGTCGACCGGGTCGTTGAGCGAGCGCAGCCGGTCGATCTCGTCCTCGGTAAGCGTGAGCGGCGTGTCGGCGCGGAATTGCGACCATTGCTCGGCCGAGAAGAAGCGATAGGGGGAATATTTCTCGGTAGGAGCAAGCTGGTCCATCGAGTCTCCTGCCCTCCTAGAGCATGATGCCGAAAAGTGCGAAGCGGTTTTCGGGCGACATCATGCTCTATCCGTCTCTTGCGATCAGTCCCGGGGCCGGGACGCCTTCTCGGCGATGCCCGAGCGGCCGGTTCGGCCCTCGAGCTCCTTCAGCACGTCGTCCAGCGGGACGCCCGCAATGCCAAGGACGACAAGCCAATGATATATAAGATCCGCGCTTTCCGAAACGAGGGCCTGCCTGTCGCCGCGAATGGCGGCGATCACGGTCTCGACCGCTTCCTCGCCGAGCTTCTGCGCCGCCTTGTCCATGCCCTTGGCGAAGAGTTTCGCCGTCCATGACTCGGTGTCGCCGGAATGGGCGCGCTGATGGATGATCGATTCCAGCTCGGCGAGCGAAAATTGAGCCATAGCAGTCATCTATCTGTTTGTTTAAGCATGATCTTTTCCGAAAACCGGTTCCCACTTTTCGGGATCATGCTTTAAGTCCGATGGACGGCCGAGTCCAGCCGCATAGGAATGCCGGCTTTAGCCATATGCGCCTTGGCTTCGGCGATGCTGTAGGTGCCGAAATGGAAGATCGAGGCGGCAAGCACGGCACCGGCATGGCCGTCGCGGATGCCTTCGACCAGGTGATCAAGCGTGCCGACACCGCCCGAAGCGATGACCGGCACGCGCACGGCGTCGGCGATGGCGCGGGTGAGCGCGATGTCGTAGCCGGCCTTGGTGCCGTCGCGGTCCATCGAGGTAAGCAGGATCTCGCCGGCGCCGCGATCGACCATTCGTCTGGCGAATTCGACCGCGTCGATGCCGGTCTTCTCGCGCCCGCCATGGGTGAAGATCTCCCAGCGGTCGGCCTCGCCGGCCGCCGACACCTTCTTGGCGTCGATGGCGACGACGATACACTGGTTGCCGAACTTGTCGGCGGCTTTCGCGACGAAGTCCGGGTTCTTCACAGCCGCCGTGTTGATCGACACCTTGTCGGCCCCGGCCAGAAGCAGCTTGCGGATGTCGGCCACCTGGCGCACGCCGCCGCCGACGGTGAGCGGCATGAAACATTGTTCGGCCGTGCGGGCGACGACATCGAAGATCGTCTCGCGATCGTCGGACGAGGCGGTGATGTCGAGGAAGCAGAGCTCGTCGGCGCCCGCCGCGTCATAGGCCTTGGCGGCCTCCACCGGATCGCCGGCGTCGATCAGGTCGACGAAGTTGACGCCCTTCACCACGCGGCCGTTCTTGACGTCGAGGCAGGGAATGACGCGGGCCTTCAGCATCAGCGGCCCTCCATGGTGGAAAGCAGATCGACCACCAGCTCGCCGACCAGCGGCGGCACCTCGCCCTTGGCGTCGAATGCCGGATCGTAAGCGGAGATGGTGAGGCCGGCGATGCTCAGAGGGCCGGCGAGGCCGCACATCGCGGTGCGAACCTCATCGGGCGCCGGACCGCCTGGCGTGGTGTAGCGATTGGCCTGCAGCTCCTCGGGGTCATGAACGTCGAGATCGATATGCATGTGGACCCGCTCGGCTCCGGTGGCCTTCAACTTCTGCGCGGCGCCTGACCAGTCCGGGCACTCGGTGCGGCTGATCGGCAGCGTCTCCAGCAATTCACTCTCCGCCGGGTCGAGGTCGCGGGCGTTGACCAGCACGCAGCGGACCGGATCGATCGGCTTGAACCCCGGAATCTGCGCCGCCATCCGCCGCCAGCACAGGCCGAGCACGGTCGCCAGCGCCATGCCGTCGAGAAAGCCGGAGGTGGACGTATCGGGCGTGTTGAGGTCGCCATGCTGGTCGGCCCAGATGATGGCGTCCGCGCCTTCACCGGCCACCGCACCCGCACTGGTCAGGCAATTGCCGGCGAGCACGATCGGAAACCGGCCCTTGTCCAGCGCTATGCGGACCTCGCCCGACACGGCGTTGCAGACGGCAAACCCCGTTGCGATCTCGCGCTCCTGCTCATCCTCGACCAACTGGCCGATCTCTTGAACTTCGACGTCGTGGCCGGCGAGCTTCAGCGCCTCGGCCAGCCCGCCGGAGATCAAGGCGTCGGGACCCTGGCCGCAGCCGCCGTGATAGTGGCCGCTGTCATAGGACGCCAGGATGATGGAGATGTTCACTATTCTGCCTCCGTCCCCTCGCCGCGCAGGATCGCCAGTGCCTCCGCCGGGTCGACGCGCCCGTCATAGAGCGCGCGGCCGGAGATCGCGCCTTCGAGCCTCTTGGCATCGGGCATGGTCATGCGCACGATGTCGGCGATCGAGGCCAGTCCGCCGGAGGCGATCACCGGGATCGACACCGCCTCGGCGAGGCTGATCGTCGAATCCCAGTTGATGCCGGAGAGCACGCCGTCGCGGTCGATGTCGGTGTAGATGATGGCGGCCACACCCGCGCCCTCGAATTTCTTCGCCAGTTCGATGACGCCAAGCTCAGAGGCTTCCGCCCAGCCCTCGACGGCGACCTTGCCGCCCTTGGCGTCGATGCCCACCGCTATTCTGCCGGGAAAGGCCTTGCAGGCCTCCTTCACTAGCTCGGGCTCGCGTACGGCCACCGTGCCCAGGATGACGCGCGCCAGGCCGCGGTCCAGCCAGTCCTCGATCTGCGCCAGCGTGCGGATGCCGCCGCCAAGCTGCACCGGGTTCTTCGTCGCCTTGAGGATGGCGCCGACCGCCGCGGAGTTGACGCTCTGGCCTTTGAAGGCGCCGTTGAGGTCGACGACGTGCAGCCACTCGAAACCCTGTTCCTCGAAGGCCCTCGCCTGGGCTGCCGGATCGTCGTTGTAGATCGTGGCGGTCGCCATGTCGCCGTGCTTCAGGCGCACGCATTTGCCGTCCTTGAGGTCTATTGCCGGAAACAGGATCACGGTCAGGCGCCCTCGACGATGACGAAATGGCCGGTCGACGCCGCCAGCCGGAATTTCAAGGCTTCCTGGTACTCCGGCGAGTGATAGCAGGCGAGCGCCGTCTCATAGGAGTCGAACTCCACCACCACATGGCGGTTCCCCGTTGGCCCCTCCGGATTTGTGTAGCGTCCGGCCCGGACCGGAAACTTGGCGCCATATTTGGCGAAGGCCTTTGCGTTGGCCTCGATGTAGTTCTTGTAGGCGCCCGGGTCGCGGACGTCGATCATGGCGATCCAATAGCCCTTCTTGCTCATCTCTAGGGCCTCCATTTCAGGAAATTGGTGATCAGCGCCAGGCCGAGCGCCTGGCTCTTTTCGGGATGGAACTGCGTGCCGGCGAGGTTGTCGCGCGCAACCGCCGCCGTCACCGGCCCGCCATAGTCGGCGACGGCCAGCACCTCGTCAGGGTTCTTCGCTTCAAGATGATAGGAATGGACGAAATAGGCATGCAGCCCTTTCGGGCCGGTCTCGATGCCCGAAAACAGCGGATGCTTGCGCGTGACCTCGATCGTGTTCCAGCCGATCTGCGGAATCTTCAGCGCCGGATCCCTGGGCGTGATTTCCTTGACGTCGCCCGCGATCCAGCCGAGCCCCTTGGTGATCGTCTTCTCCAGGCCGCGTTCCGACATCAATTGCATGCCGACGCAGATGCCGAGGAACGGCCGCGCCTTGGCTATCGCCACCTCCTCCACCGCTTCCCACATCCCGGCAACGGCATGCAGGCCGGCGGCGCAGTCGGCATAGGCGCCGACGCCCGGCAGCACGATGCGGTCGGCGCTGCGCACCCGCTCAGCATCGGCCGTCAGATCGATGGTCGCGGCAATGCCGGCCTCGTGCGCGGCGCGCTCGAAGGCCTTGGTGGCCGAGCGCAGATTGCCCGAGCCGTAGTCGATGATCGCTACCCGCATGTCAGGGCCTTCCCGGCGTATGGGTCAGCCCCAGCGCCATACCTGTCTGCGCCGGACGCGCCTGGTTCGTATCGGGAACGATGCGCGGCATGGGCGCCGGCTCTTCCTCTTGCCCTTCGGCTTCCAGCACGTAGCGCGCCTCGGCGCCGCCAAGATTGCCGGCCTCGACCACGCCCCATTCCAGCCAGCCCCGGCGGCGGAGCGCCGATATCCGCAGGCCCTGTCCTTCGAGCCCGATATAAAGCGACACCAGGAGCGACAGGGCCGAGCCAGCCCATTCGAGGCCGAGCTTTTCGCCGAGCACCGACAGGATCGCCGCGACCGCGAAGGTGAGCAAGGCCTCGATCCACAACCGATGCCAGGCGAGCCAGACCGGCGAGAACAGGAACCCGAGCCAGGTGAAGCCATCGCGCACCAAGATCGCATCCTCGGCCTTGTTGCTCCCGGCCGGCCGCTCCATCACGACATAGATGGCCATAGGGCTATCCTTTCAGGGATCCCTTGGTGGAGGGCACCGCATCAAGCTGACGCGGGTCGGGCTCCAGCGCCGCGCGCAGCACCCGCGCCACCGCCTTGAAGCAGGTTTCCGCGATGTGATGATTGTTGGCGCCGTAGTGATTGGTCACATGCAGCGTGATGCCGGCATTCTGCGCCAGCGCCTGGAAGAATTCGCGCACCAGCTCGGTGTCGAAGGTGCCGATCTTCGGCGACGAGAAGGCGACGTTCCAGACCAGAAACGGCCTGCCGGATACATCGATCGCCGCCCGCGTCAGCGTCTCGTCCATGGCAAGGTCGATCGAGGCATAGCGCATGATGCCGCGCCGCTCGCCCAAGGCCTTGCTCAGCGCCTGGCCGATCGCGATGCCGGTATCCTCGACGGTGTGGTGATCGTCGATGTGCAGGTCGCCCTTGGCCTTCACCGTCATGTCGATCAGTGAATGGCGCGACAGCTGGTCGAGCATATGGTCGAAGAAGCCGACGCCCGTCGCAATGTCGGATTTGCCCTTGCCGTCGACATGAAGCGACACCGAAATCTCGGTTTCCTTGGTCTTGCGGCTGATTTCTGCGGAACGGGGCGGCATAACTTAAGTCCTTGCGGTCCTAGTCCCGTGGCACGGGCTTGAAAACGAGAGCCTTCTATCAGCATGATCCGGCGATTGCCAGTTGCCTTTCCGGACGGTATCGGCCTTGCTGCGGGGCGGTTTGCATTCACTCGCCTCATGCATACATATGGCAATCAAAAGTCACTCGTACCGCGCCGATCGCCTTTCAAAGGGATAGCGCGAATCGGAGCTGGAAATGTCGAATGAACTGACCATGCACGCCACGACCATCATCAGCGTGCGCAAGGGCAACAAGGTTGTGATCGCCGGCGACGGCCAGGTCAGCCTTGGCCAGACCATCATGAAAGGCAATGCCAAGAAAGTGCGCCGCATCGGCAAGGGGGGCAGCGTCATCGCCGGTTTCGCCGGCGCCACCGCCGACGCCTTCACCCTGCTTGAACGCCTCGAAGCCAAGCTCGAGCAATATCCCGACCAGTTGACGCGCGCCTGCGTCGAGCTCGCCAAGGACTGGCGCACCGACCGCTATCTGCGCCGCCTGGAAGCGATGATGCTGGTCGCCGACAAGTCGGTCTCGCTGGCGCTGACCGGCACCGGCGACGTGCTCGAGCCCGAGCATGGCGTCATGGCCATCGGCTCCGGCGGCAATTATGCGCTGGCCGCCGCCCGCGCGTTGATGGATACCGACAAGGACGCCGAGGAGATCGCCCGCAAGGCGATGCAGATCGCGGCCGACATCTGCGTCTACACGAACAGCAACTTCGTCGTCGAAACGCTCGATGCCGCCTGAGCCAGCCAGCCATGATCCCAAAAGGTGGGAACCGGTTTTTTGGAAAAGATCATGGTCAAACAGACAATTAGCTATGATTTCCGGCCGGTCACCGAAGCGGACCTGCCGATGATCGCCGGCTGGCTCGCCGAGCCGCATGTCGCCGAATGGTGGGACAATCCGGAAAAGGAGATCGCCGAGATCCGCGCGCATCTCTCCTCGGTTTCGGTGGAGCCGCTGATCGTCGAGCTCGACGGCAGGCCGGTCGCCTATCTGCAGAGCTACGATCCGCATCTGGAAGATGATCATCCTTATGCCGACCAGCCCTTCGGCACGCTGGGCATCGATCTGTCGATCGGCCCGCCGGAGCTGGTCGGCATCGGCCACGGCCCGGCGATCGTTCGCCAGTTCGTGGAAGAGCTTTTCGAGGAAGGCGCGCCGCGCGTCATCATCGATCCGCATCCGGACAACGGCCGCGCCATCCGCGCCTATGAAAAGGCCGGCTTCAGGCCGATCGGCCGCAGGCAATCGGAATATGGGGACGTCGTGCTGATGGCCGTCGATGCGGCCGAGACCGACACGGAGGAGGGGGACTGACCGCATGACCGCATCGGGGCAAGACAAGACGCTTTCCGCCTATGAAGACTCGTGGCGCATGGGCCTTCTGCTCGTGCTCGCTCTGGTGATTTTCCAAGCCGGCGTTCTCTATGGCATGGGTCACCCGCCGATCTGCACCTGCGGCTATGTCAAGCTCTGGCACGGCGTGGTGAACAGCTCGGAGAATTCACAGCACATCACCGACTGGTATACCTTTTCGCACATAATCCACGGCTTCCTGTTCTACGCGCTGGCCTGGTTCCTGTTCCCGCGCTCGCCGGTCGGGCTCAGGCTGGCCTTTGCCGTCCTCATCGAAGGCGGCTGGGAGATTTTGGAAAATAGCCCCTTCATCATTGACCGCTACCGCTCCGGCACCATCTCGCTCAACTATTACGGCGACAGCGTCATCAACTCGGTGTCCGACACGCTGTTCATGGTGTTGGGATTTGTGATGGCGCGAAAGCTTCCTATATGGGTGATCGTGGCCCTGGCGCTCATTTTCGAGTTCGGCACGGGCTACATCATCCGGGACAATCTGACGCTCAACGTGATCATGCTGCTGCATCCGTTCGAGTCCATCAAGCAGTGGCAAAGTGGAATTTGAGTAGTATGAGCACCTTCTCTCCCCGCGAAATCGTTTCGGAACTCGACCGCTTCATCATCGGCCAGAAGGACGCCAAGCGCGCCGTGGCCATTGCCTTGCGTAACCGCTGGCGCCGCCAGCAGCTCGAAGGCCAGATGCGCGAAGAGGTGATGCCGAAGAACATCCTGATGATCGGCCCGACCGGCGTCGGCAAGACCGAGATCTCGCGCCGCCTGGCGCGCCTCGCCGGCGCGCCCTTCGTCAAGGTCGAGGCCACCAAGTTCACCGAGGTCGGCTATGTCGGCCGCGACGTCGAGCAGATCGTGCGCGACCTCGTCGAGGTCGCCATCGGCCTGACGCGCGAGAAGATGCGCGAGGACGTCAGCGCGCGCGCCCAGGTCAACGCCGAGGAGCGCGTGCTGGAGGCGCTTGTCGGCAAGACGGCGAGCCCGACCACGCGCGACAGCTTCCGCAAGAAACTGCGCGACGGCGAGCTCGACGACAAGGAGATCGAGATCGAGGTGGCCGACACCGGCACCGGCGGCATGCCGGGCTTCGAGATTCCCGGCATGCCGGGCGGCAATATCGGCGTGCTCAACATCAACGACATGCTGTCGAAGGCGATGGGCGGCCGCAGGACCAAGATGCGCAAGACGACGGTGCGCGACTCCTATTCGCTGCTGGTCAATGACGAGTCCGACAAGCTGCTCGACCAGGACGAGGTGGTGCGCCGGGCGCTGGAATCGGCCGAGAATGACGGCATAGTCTTCATCGACGAGATCGACAAGATCGCCTCGCGCGAGGGCGGCGTCGGCGCCGGCGTTTCACGTGAAGGCGTGCAGCGCGATCTGCTGCCGCTGGTCGAAGGCACGACGGTTGCGACCAAATACGGGCCGATCAAGACGGATCATATCCTGTTCATCGCCTCGGGCGCGTTCCATGTCTCCAAGCCCTCGGACCTGCTGCCGGAGCTGCAGGGTCGCCTGCCGATCCGCGTCGAGCTGCGCGCGCTGGAGAAGGAGGACTTCGTCCGCATCCTCACCGAGACTGAGGCCAGCCTCATCAAGCAGTACATCGCGCTGATGAAGACCGAAGGCGTCGATCTCGTCTTCACCGACGATGCCATCGATTCGCTGGCCGGCATTGCCGTCGAGCTCAACGCCAGTGTCGAGAACATCGGCGCCAGACGCCTGCAGACGGTGATGGAGCGCGTCCTGGACGAGATTTCCTACGATGCGCCGGACCGCCACGGCACGGCGGTCACCATCGACGCCGGCTATGTGCAGAAACATGTCGGCGACCTGTCGCGCAACACCGATCTGTCGCGGTTCATCCTCTAACCGCGAAGCTTGGCGATGTGTGGCCAGATGGTACCATCTGGCCACCTTTCGTTCCGGCGGCAGCTTGCCTTGTCTCGACTCTCCCGGCCGCTTTACCTAGGTTGCCGCCGATTCCGAAAGCAATTTCAGGAAAAGTGCGCAGCGGTTTTCCATCCGAAATTGCATAAAAACAAATAGTTGGGGTGGACCGGCGGTAGCTGGGCCGCTCCAGGGCGGCGGCGCATGAAGAAACGCGTACTTATCTTCCTCGGCCTGGCATTGGCGGCGGCGGTGGCAACCGCCAACGCGGCGACCATGGTGCCGCCGGGCAACCGCAACGGCGTGCAGCCTGATATTCCCGGCGCCTCCAGCCGGCGCACCCAGGCCACCAGCACCACCTTCCAGGCCAAGTACCGCAAGGTCTATGCGCTGTTGCAGAACGATGCCGAGCTGCGCGCCAAGATCAGGAAGGCGGCGGCGGCCTACGGCATCGATCCGATGCATATCGTCGGCGCCATCGTCGGCGAGCACACCTACAATGTCGATGCCTACGACCGGCTGCAGACGTACTACGTCAAGGCGATGTCTTATCTGTCGAGCAAGCTCACCTTCGCCTATGAAGGCGAGGACGTCAGCGATTTCGTCCAGCGGCCGGAGTTCAAGAAATGCGCCGGCATCAGCGACAGCTATGACCTTTGGGAATGTCGCGAGCAGGTCTGGAACCATTCCTTCCGCGGCAAGACGGTCGACGGGACAAGCTTCCCCAACGACCGCTTCGGCGCCACCTTCTTCCAGCCCTACTATGCCGGCCAGACCTTCGGCCTCGGCCAGCTCAACCCGCTGACGGCCCTGCAGATGAGCGACCTCGTGCACAAGGTCTCCGGCCTGCCCGAGCTCGACGTCAACGATCCGAACACCGTCTACAAGACCATCATGGATCCGGACCTCACGCTGCCTTACGTCGCTGCGACCATCAGGAAGTCGATCGACGCCTACAGAACCATCGCCGGCTTCGACATCTCGCACAATCCGGGCCTGACCGCCACGCTCTACAATGTCGGCAATCCCGAGCAGCGCGCCTATGCGCTGAAGGAGGAGAACGAGAAGCGCCGCGCCGCGGGCGAGCCGGAAAAGCTGCCCGAGGAGAACTATTACGGCTGGCTGGTCAACGACAAGCTGGACGAGCTGAAGGCGCTGTTCTAGCGCTGAATTCAGGAGGGTTCAGTTACCTTCCGAGGCCAAAAACGCCTCGAACTTGCGCAATTCCTCCGGGTCAGCCTCGACCGTGTGGCGCGGCTCCGGATAGGCGCCGGACTGGATGTCTTCGGCATATTCGCGGAAGGCGGCGATGCGCTCGTTCTGCAGGCGATCGAATTCCGCCGCGAAGTCGCGGTAGCGCTTGGCGTGGCGCGGATAGCGGCCGCGATTGCTCCCGAGCACGTCTTCCGAGAACAGATATTGCGCGTCGCAGCCGGCGCCCGCGCCCATCGAGATCATGATCAGCGGCGTGCGCCGCGAGATGGCGCTTGCGACGCCGGCCGGCACCACCTCGATCTCGGCGGCGAAGGCGCCGGCCGCTTCGAGGTCCTTGACCTGCTTCCACACGAAGGCAGCGCTTTCGGCCGTCTTGCCGACCGCCTTGAAGCCGCCCGTCCAGGTCGCATGCGCGGGGATCAGGCCGACATGGCCGCAGACCGGAATGTACTCGTCGCGCAGGCGGCGGATGGTCTGCAGGCTGGCCGAGCAATACATGGCGTCGGCGCTGGCCGCGCGCAGCTTCACCGCCATGCGCAGGATCTCGTTTGTGGTGGCGCCCAGCTTTATGCGTTCGTCGCCGGGAATGGCGAAGCAGGTGGGCGCTGCGTCGCGAAATCGCGGATCGAGCATCACATCATAGGGAACCGAGATGAGGTCGATGCCGGCGCGCTCGGCGGCCTCGGCCTCCTCCAGCGAAAAGACGCGCAGCTTCGAAAGCTGGCGCTTGCCCTTCATCGACTGCAAATCGGCGACGGTCGGTCTGCTGCGTGCCATATCGCTAGATCCCTCAATGCCGGTTGGAGAGGTGGACTACGCCGCCAGCAGCGACTTCAGCTTGACCGTTTGCGAGCCGAGCGCCTCCGGCGCCGGGCTTGCCCCCTTCGCGATCAACATCTCCGCCAGGCGGATATCGCGCGCCACGGCATTGCCGGGACCGATGCCGCTGGCGGCGACCAGCCTGCCGTCTTCCGCCAGGTGGAACAGGATGAAGGCGCCGTCATCGAGGTCGCGTCGGACGGTGCTTTTGCCTTCGTCCGAAAGCCCGGCGATCTGCAGCGTGAGCCCGTACTGATCCGACCAGAACCATGGCACCGCGGCATGCGCCTCGTTGGCGCCCAGCATGTTCTTCGCGGCTAAAGCGCCCTGTTCCTGCGCATTGCGCCAGGCTTCCAGCCGCACGCGCCGCCCGCCATAGACGGCGAGCGGAAATGAGCAGCAGTCGCCTGCGGCGAAGATATCCGGATCCTCGCTGCGCAGCGTGTCGTCGACCGCGATGCCGTTGTCGATCGCCAGTCCCGCTTCGGCGGCGAGCGCCGTCACCGGCACGGCGCCGATGCCGATCACCGCGAGATCGGCGACAACCTCCTGCCCGTCTGCAAGCGCGATGCGAACCTCGGCGCCATTATCGGCAATGGCCGTGATGCCTTGACCGGTGAGGACCTTCACACCCTCGGCCTCGTGCGTCTTGTGGATGATTTCGGCGATCTCGCTAGGTACGCCGCGCATCAGGATGCGCGGCTGCGCTTCGAGCACCGTGACGGTGGCGCCGAGCTTGCGCGCCGAGGCGGCAAGCTCGAGGCCGATGAAGCCGCCACCGATGATGGCGACGCGATTTCCCGCGCTGAGATGGGCGCGGATCGCGAGCGCGTCGTTGAAGGTCCTTAGATAGACGCAGCGTCCGCCCAGGCCCGGCATCGGCAGCTTGCGCGGCACGGACCCGGTGGCGAGCAGCAGCTTGTCGTAGGGAAGCGAAGAGCCGTCCGAGAGCAGCACGACAAGCGCGGCGCGGTCGATTGCCACGGCCCGGACGGAATGGATGTGACGGATCGAGCGCTCGGCCAGAAGCTCGTCGCTGGCGATCGCCTTGATGACCGGCGCCTCGCCGGTCATCGCCTCCTTCGACAGCGGCGGCCGCTCATAGGGCAGATGCGGCTCGTCGCCGACCAGCGTCACCGGCCCTTCGAAACCGAGGTCGCGCAGGGCGAGCGCGGCGCGCCCGCCGCATTCGCCGGCGCCGATGATGACCATTCCTCCCGCCATCGCCGTCACCCGACCTGAATGAGGACTTTGCCCCCGTCGACCTTGACCGGATAGGTCTTGAGGTTGACGCACACCGGCGCGCCGCGCGCGTCGCCGGTCTTGTAGTTGAAGCGGCCATTGTGCTTCGGGCATTCGATGATGTCGTCCATCACCAGCCCGTCGGCGAGATGCACCTTCTCGTGCGAACAGAGGCCGTCGGTCGCGAAATACTCGTCGTCCGGGCTGCGATAGACCGCGTAGGTACGGCCGGCATGATCGAACCGCATCACATCCTCTTCGTCGATGTCTCCGGCCGCGCAGGCCTCGACCCAGTCGCTCATGTCGTCCTCCAGCGAAGATTTGATAGCCGGCTTGCGTCGGCACCGGTCATTCGGCCGCGGTCGCCGCCGGATTGTCGTTGTGCAGCTCTTCCCGATAGGGCTTCGCCGTCGGCGGCAGCTCGCGCTTGATGAAATAATCCTCGTTGCGCAACTGGCGCAGGAAGGCGGGGATCATCTCGCGATAACCGGCCAGGATCGACGGCGTCGGCGCCGGCAGGTCGTGCTTGATCAGCTCGTGCAGCTTGGGCAGCGCGTGATAGGGCACCATCGGGAACATGTGGTGCTCCACATGGTAGTTCATGTTCCAGTAGATGAACCGGCTGACCGGGTTCATGTAGACGGTGCGGCTGTTCAGGCGGTGGTCGATGACATTCTCGGCGAGACCGCCATGCTGCAGCAGTCCCGTCATCACATGGTGCCAGGCGCCATAGAGGCGGGGCAGGCCGACGAGCATCAGCGGCAGCCATGAATGAAGATAGAGCGCCAGCGCGATGGTGGCGACATAGATGGCGAGCCAAATGCGGGCGGCGCGGATGGCCTTCGGCTGTTCTTGTTCCGGAATGAAGGTCTTTTCCGAGGCGCTGATGACGCCGGCGGCGTTGCGCACCATGTCGGTCATCGCGTGCCAGACGTCGAGAATGCCGAAGAAGTTCAGGACCAGGCGCAAAAGGTCCGGCGGCCGCATGACGGCGATCTCCGGGTCGCGGCCGACGATGATGGTGTCGGTGTGGTGGCGCGTATGGCTCCAGCGCCAGGTCACCGGATTGCGCATGATCATGAAGCAGGCGATCTGGTAGACGGCGTCGTTCATCCACTGGGTGCGGAAGGCGGTGCCGTGGCCGCATTCGTGCCAGCGGGAATCCGTCGAGGAACCGTAGAGCGTGCCATAGACGAAGAAGAACGGCACGCACCACCACGTGCCCCAGAACCAGGCCCCGCCCGCGCCGCTGAGGATCAGCACGCCGAGCCAGATGACGGTGTCGTGGATCGCCGGCTGGTCGGAGCGCTGCATCAGCTCCTTCATCTGCTTGCGCGGGATCTCGGTGTGGTACCACTCGGCCGCCGAAAGCCCCTTCTCGACCGCGCGCTTGGCATCGCGGCCGGTCAGGCTGTAGTCGCGTCCGGACAGCGCCGGAGACGTGATTGCCGTCATTTCGGGTTCCTCCATCAGCACGTGGCGAATGGCTCTCTGCGGTGCCGGGTTCGCGCATGGCTGGCTTCGACTTCACCATAGCGCCAAGGCATGATAGTCTCAACATCACAAAGATAGTTTCTATCATTTCCTATCAAGATGAGTTATTCTGAATCGGTCAGAGAAGGAGCGATCATGGCAAGGCGGCCGACCATCACCGATCTCGCGCGCGTTTCCGGCGTCAGCGTCGCCACCGTCGACAGAGTGCTGAACAATCGCTTGCCGGTGCGCGAGGAAACCGCCCGCCGCGTCTACGAGGCCGCGACCGATATCGGCTATCACGCCGCCGGCTTGATCAAGCGGCGCATGCGCCAGGAAATGCCGGAATACCGCCTCGGCTTCCTGCTCCTGAGGGGCAACGATGTCTTCTACGGCGATTTCGCGCGGGAGCTCGAACTGGCGGTCTCGCAGTCGCAACGCTTCCGTGGTGTCGCGACCATCGATTTCGCCGGCTCGCTGGCGCCCGACGAGATTGCCGGCCAGATGCGCAGGCTGGCGGCGAAATCGAGAGCCATCGCCGTCGTCGGTCCGGACCATCCGACGCTGACGGCGGTGGTCGAGGCGTTGAAGGCGAGGGGGCAGCCGGTCTTCTCGCTGCTGTCCGACTTCGCCGCCGGCATCCGCGAGGGCTATGTCGGGCTCGACAACCGCAAGGTCGGGCGCACGGCGGCCTGGATGATCGCCAAGGCGGCGAAGAAGCCCGGCAAGGTCGCGCTCTTCGTCGGCAGCCACCGTTTCCACGGCCATGAATTGCGCGAGATCGGCTTCCGCTCCTATTTCCGCGAACACGCGCCGGACTTCACGGTGCTGGAGACGCTGGTCAATCTGGAAGCCAACCAGGTGACGCATGACGCGATGCTCGACCTTCTGGCCCGGCATCCGGATCTTGCCGGCTGCTACGTCGCCGGCGGCGGCATGGAAGGCGCGGTCTCGGCACTGAGGACGGCGAAGCCGGCAAGCATGCCGGTGGTCATCTGCAACGAGATCAATGCCGAATCGCGCGCAGCCCTTGCCGACAACATCCTCACCATGGTGATCTCGACGCCTCTGGCGGCGCTGTGCCGCGAGCTTGTCGGACTGATGGCGCATGCCATCGAGAGCGGCGCCGCCAATGCGCCGGGGCAGACTTTCCTGCCCTTCGACATCTATCTGCCCGAGAACATCTGAGCCGCGTCCTCCGGGTTGGTGATGTAATCCATCAGGCTGATAAGATTTTGTCACGGTTCTAACAGGCGGCAAAATCCGGTCCAAGGCCGGCGATCCTCGGGCCGAGCCTCCGCCTGGCGCCGTGCGGGAATGAAAATCCGGAGCCTTCATTCCGAATCGCCCTTGACGACTCCAGGCGAAATGGAATAAATATTTCACCAACTAGGCATTTTGGTTCTTTCGTTCCGGAACATCTGTTTCAAACAGAGGATCAGGCGTTCCACTGCGCAGTGAAAACGCCGTCGGAATGGACGCAGGGAGAGATTCCCCGGAGAGATCGGGGATTCCGGTTCAATCGGTGCAGCCGGACACCAAGTGGAGGAGAAATAAAATGAAGAAACTGCTTTTGGGCGTCGCGCTATCGGCGCTGATGAGTTCGTCCGCCTTCGCCGCCAAGATCGGCGTTTCGATGGCTCTTTTCGACGACAACTTCCTGACCGTGCTGCGCAACGGCATGATCGCGCAGGCCAAGGGCATGGATGGCGTCCAGCTGCAGGTCGAGGACGCGCAGAACGACGTCGCCAAGCAGCTCGACCAGATCAAGAACTTCGCCGCTTCGGGCGTCGACGCCATCATCGTCAACCCGGTCGACACTTCGGCCACGCAGGCGATGTCGGACGCGGCCGCCGCGGCCAAGATCCCGCTGGTCTATGTCAACCGCGAACCGGTCAATGTCGATGCGCTGCCCGACAACCAGGCCTTCGTCGCTTCGAACGAGGCTGAATCCGGCACGCTCGAGACCAAGGAAGCCTGCCGCCTGTTCAAGGAAGCCGGCAAGAAGGAAGCCAATGTCTATGTCATTATGGGCGAGCTTTCCAACCAGGCCGCGGTGCAGCGCACCAAGGATATCGATGAAGTGATCGCCACGCCGGACTGCAACTTCATCAAGATCATCGACAAGCAGACCTCGAACTGGAAGCGTGACGAGGCGCAGAACCTGATGACCAACTGGCTGTCGTCCGGTAAGCCGTTCGACGGCGTCATCGCCAACAACGACGAGAGCGCCATCGGCGCCATCCAGGCGATGAAGGCCGCCAACATCGACATGAAGTCGGTCGTGGTCGGCGGCGTCGACGCCACGCAGGACGCGCTGGCCGCGATGCAGGCGGGCGATCTCGACGTATCGGTCTTCCAGGACGCGGCCGGCCAGGGTGCCGGCGCCCTCGACGCGGCGCTGAAGCTCGCCAAGGGCGAGAAGGTGGAACACAAGGTCTATATCCCGTTCCAGCTCGTCACGCCGGCGAACATCGACAAGTTCCTGAAGAAGAACTGAGGCTGCGCCAGCGCAATTCCAGGAAAAGGTTTCCGTACGGAATTGCGTGAAGACAAACCCAGGAGCGGCGCTCCGACGCATCGGACTGGCTGAAATCGGCTGCTGACAAGCGGCGCCGCTCCCTTCCTTCTCCCACCCACCGGGCGGGAGAACGGGCGCGGTCATTCGGAGGAAGAAGACGTGTCACAGACATCGCATGGCATTGGCGGGTTGAGCTATGACGCCAAGAAGCGCCCCTGGCCTGCCGAGTTCAACGTGTTCCTGGCGCTGGTCATTCTGGTCGGCGCGTTCGAGCTTATCGGCCGCGTCTTCCTCGGCGACAGTTTCCTGTTCAACACCCGCGAGAACGTCGACGCGATCTTCAACGAGCAGCGCCTGCAGATCATCATCCTGCAGGTGTCGATCGTCGGCATCATCGCCATCGGCGTCACGCAGGTCATCATCTGCGGCGGCATCGACCTGTCATCGGGCTCGATCGTCGGCGCCACCGCCATGATCGCCATGAGTTTCGCGCAGGTTGCGACCGTCAACGGCAATCCCAACCCCAAGGCCATGTTCATCGCCTATGGCTGGACCGACTTGCCGGTCATCGTGCCGCTGCTGGTCGCGGTCGGCTGCGGCCTGATTGCCGGCCTGATCAACGGATCCCTGATCGCCTTCACCCGCATTCCGCCCTTCATCGCCACGCTCGGCATGATGGTCACGGCGCGCGGCATCGCCAAATGGTGGTCGAAGGGCCAGCCGATCTCGTTCCCGACCGACAGCTTCGCCGCCATCGGCAAGGGGCTGATGCCGGTCATCATCTTCATTTCGCTGGCGATCCTGTTCCAGCTTATCCTGAGCTATACCAGATACGGCAAGCACTGCTATGCCATCGGCTCCAACGAGGACGCCGCGCGCATGTCCGGCATCAAGATCGCCAACCACAAGGTGCTGGTCTATGTGATTGCGGGCATCCTCGCCTCGATCGCCGCGGTGGTGCTCTCCTCCAAGAACCTCACCGCCCAGGCCGGTATGGGCGTGATGTACGAACTCGACGCGATCGCCATGGCGGTCATCGGCGGCGTCTCGCTGTCGGGCGGCCGCGGGTCCATCATCGGCACCGTGATCGGCTCGCTGATCTTCGGCGTCATCATCTCCGGCTTCACCTTCCTGCGCCTCGACGCCTACTACCAGGAGATGGTCAAGGGCGTGATCATCGTCGGCGCAGTCGTTCTCGATCAATGGCGCCAGCGCCGCCGGGCGATAGGAGCTTGACCATGTCCGACATCGTTCTGAAGACCGAAAACCTCACCAAGCACTATGGCGGCGTGCACGCGCTGCAGGAGGCGAATTTCGAGCTGCGCAAGGGCGAGCATGTCGCCATCATGGGCGACAACGGCGCCGGCAAGTCGACCTTCGTGCGCCAGATCACCGGCGTCGAGCAGCGCACCGACGGCAAGATCTGGTTCGACGGCAAGGAAGTGAACTTCGCCGGCCCGATCGAGGCGCGCGAGGCCGGCATCGAGACGGTGTTCCAGAACCTCGCTTTGGCCGACGACCTCGACGTGCCGTCGAACCTGTTCCTCGGCCGCGAGAAGGTGCTGTTCAACCTCGGCCCCTTCTCGATCCTCGACCGCAAGGCGATGCGCAAGGCGACCGAGGCGGCGCTGGTGCGCACGGCGGTGAAGATCCCGAACCTCTCCAGCACCATCCGACACATGTCGGGCGGCCAGCGTCAGTGCGTGGCGATCGCCCGCACCGCGACCTTCGCCTCCAAGCTGATCATCATGGACGAGCCGACGGCGGCGCTTGGCGTGCAGGAGACCGCGCAGGTCGAAAATATCATCCGCACGCTGAAGGCCAATGGCGAGCCGCTGATCCTGATCAGCCACAACATGCGCCAGGTGTTCGACCTGGTCGACCGCATCGTCGTCTTCCGCCGCGGCCGCATCGTCGCCAATTTGCGCAAGCAGGACACCGACGGCAACGACATCGTCGCCTATATCACCGGCGCCAAGACCGGACAGGCGGAGCTTCAGGCCGCCTGACAGGGGCGCCACGACGGGATCACCAAATCGTCCGTGCCAAGAGGCGCGGACATGCCTTTAAAAACCACCCTCGAAGGACATTCCATGACTCTCCGCTTCGCTCTCCTCGGCGCCGGCCGCATCGGCAAGGTGCATGCCCGCGCCGTTGCCTCCAACCCGCAGGCCAAACTGGTGGCCGTAGCCGACGCCTTCGAGAAAGCGGCGACGGAGCTCGCCTCCGCTTACGGCGCCGAGGTGCGCACGATCGACGCCATCGAGAAGGCCAAGGACATCGACGCCGTCATCATCTGCACGCCGACCGACACTCATGCGGACCTGATCGAGCGCTTCGCCAAGGCAGGCAAGGCGATCTTTTGCGAGAAACCGATCGATCTCGACGCCAAGCGCGTCGAGCAGTGCCTGGCCGTGGTCGAGAAGGCCGGCGCCACGCTGATGGTCGGCTTCAACCGCCGCTTCGATCCGCATTTCGCCGCCGTCCGCAAGGCGATCGACGACGGCGCCATCGGCGATGTCGAGATGGTCACCATCACGTCGCGCGATCCGGGCGCCCCGCCGCTCGATTACATCGCCCGCTCGGGCGGCATTTTCCGCGACATGACCATCCACGACTTCGACATGGCGCGCTTCCTGCTCGGCGAGGAGCCGGTCGCCGTCAGCGCCCACGCCTCGGTGCTGGTCGACAAGAAGATCGGCGACGCGGGCGATTTCGACTCGGTCAGCGTCATCCTGGAAACCGCGTCCGGCAAGCAGGCGGTCATCTCCAACTCGCGCCGCGCCACCTATGGCTACGACCAGCGCATCGAGGTGCACGGCTCGAAAGGCATGGTCGCAGCCGAGAACCAGCGGCCGGTGTCGATCGAGCTCGCCAACGACAAGGGCTACACCCGCCCGCCGCTGCATGACTTCTTCATGACCCGCTACATCGACGCCTATGCCAACGAGATCGCGGCGTTCATTGCCGCGGCAACCGCGGGCAAGAAGGCGGCGCCGAGCGGCAAGGACGGGCTGATCGCGCTGAAGCTGGCCGACGCCGCCTTGCAGTCGGCCAAGACGGGCAAGACCGTCCGCGTCGATTGAACTGTTTGGATACTATTACAGGAGCAGAGCGATGAACGGTTTGGCCGGCCGCAATTCGGAAACGCGCGCTATCGTCACCGGCGGAGCGCAGGGCATCGGCTTCGCGGTTGCTGAAGCCTTGGTTGACGAGGGCTGCCGCGCGCTGGCGCTGGTCGGCCGCTCGCAGGAGAAGGGCGACAAAGCGGTCGCCGCCCTAAAGAAGAGCGGCGTCGACGCCATCTTCATCAGTGCCGACGTCGCCAACGTCGGCGATTGCAAGCGCGCAGTGGCTACCGCGCTCAGCCATTTCGGCACGCTCAACGCGCTGGTCAACGCCGCCGCCACCTCGGCGCGAGGATCGTTGATCGAAACCACCGAAGAGGTCTTCGACCAGATCTTCGACACCAATGTACGCGGCCCCTTCTTCCTGATGCAGGGTCTCGTCGCGCATCTTCTGGAGCGCAAGGCGCCGGGCTCGATCGTCAACGTGCTGTCGATGTCGGCGCATGCCGGCCAGTCCTTCCTGACGCCCTATTCGACCAGCAAGGGCGCGCTGATGACGCTGACCAAGAATGTCGCCAGTTCCTACCGGCAGAACCGCATCCGCTGCAACGCCGTCCTGCCCGGCTGGATGGACACCGAAGGCGAGGCGATCGTGCAGAAGAAGTGGCACGACGCGCCGGACGACTGGCTGGAAAAGGCCGAGGCCGCGCAGCCAATGGGCCAGTTGGTCAAGCCGGCGCAGCTCGCCCGGCTGATCACCTATATGCTGAGCCCGCAGGCCGGCGTCATGACGGGTTCGCTGGTCGACTACGACCAGAACATTGCAGGCGTGATCGGCGAGTAGGGCCTAGCCAATAGCCCTGGGCGGATCGTTCCCCATCCATTCGGACGTTGGCGCCGCCCCTCATCCCCCTGCCGGGACCTTCTCCCCGTATAGCGACGGGGAGAAGGGGCTGGCCGCGACGTTGGCGATTGCCGAAATCGCCGGCGAGAGCGTCCCTCTCCCCGTTGCAACGGGGAGAGGATGCCGGCAGGCAGGTGAGGGGCGGCGCCGACACCGGTAATTGGCGATGCCGAGCGAGGCCGTCGTCGTTTCAGGCGAGCAGCTTCATGAGACAGGTGACAATCGCCCCAGCTTCGACTATATGAGCCGCATGATCCACCTGACCGCCTCGTTTTGGTACTTTTACTACGACAGCTCGCTGGCGGCGGGAGGATTGCGCTCGATCTGAAGATTGCAGCATCTAAATCCGAAAAGCCGCCAGACCTGGCGGCTTTTTCGTTTCAGCCGGCAGGTCTCCTAACCAGGAGCAGAAAGCCGTGTTGACCACCACAGACGACCTTCGGGTCAAGGAACTCAAAGTCCTGAGCACGCCGGACGACGTGATGCGCGAGATACCGCGCTCGCTGACGGCGACGCGCACCGTTGCCGCCTCACGCAACGCCATCCATTCCATCCTGACGGGGGCCGACGATCGACTGGTAGTCATTGTCGGCCCTTGTTCCATCCACGATCCGGTCGCCGCCGTGGACTACGCCAGCCGTCTGGCGGCGCTGCGCGAGGCCCTGGCGGACCGGCTCGAGATCGTCATGCGCGTCTATTTTGAGAAACCGCGCACCACGGTCGGCTGGAAGGGCCTGATCAACGATCCCGACCTCGACGGCAGCTTCAACATCGACAAGGGTTTGCGCATGGCGCGCAACGTGCTGTCGGCCGTCAACAATCTCGGCCTGCCGGCGGCGACCGAGTTCCTCGACATGACGACGCCGCAATACATCGCCGACCTCGTTGCCTGGGGCGCCATCGGCGCGCGCACGACCGAAAGCCAGATCCACCGCGAGCTCGCGTCCGGTCTCTCCTGCCCGGTCGGCTTCAAGAACGGCACCGACGGCAATTTGCGCATCGCCGGCGAAGCGGTGAAGTCGGCCGCCCAGCCGCATCATTTCATGGCGGTGACCAAGGGCGGCCGCAGCGCGATCGCCGCGACCACCGGCAACGAGGATTGCCACGTCATCCTGCGCGGCGGCGTCGTGCCGAACTATGATGCGGCAAGCGTCGATGCCGCTGCGGCGGAGCTCGCCCGCATCGGCGTCGCGCCGCGGCTGATGATCGACGTCAGCCACGCCAACAGCGGCAAGAAGCCGGAGAACCAGCCCAAGGTCACGCATGACGTGGCGGGGCAGGTAGCGGCGGGCGACGAGCGTATCATCGGCGTCATGATCGAGAGCAATCTCGTCGCCGGCCGGCAGGATGTCGTGCCCGGCAAGCCGCTCACCTACGGCCAGAGCATCACCGACGGCTGTATCGACTGGGCGACCACCGAGACGGTGCTGCACGGCCTCGCCGGCGCCGTCGAATGGCGCCGGTCGGTGAAGCGCGAGATGCTCGCCAGCCGCCAGGGCGCCGCCTGATGCCTCGCCCTTCTCCCTTGTGGGAGAAGGTGGATCAGCGCGCAGCGCCGAGACGGATGAGGGGTGCTGGAAGGAACGCGGCGTGCGCCTTTTTAGGCTCACGCCGCCCTCAGCCCTTCCCATGCGGTGAACACCGAAACCGCAAACAAAAGCAGCCCGGCCGCGCGCCCGGCAAAGGCGGTTGCTCCCGGGTTGTCGACCAGCAGCGCCCGGCTGCGGCCGGCGGTGATGGCGAGCCCGCCATAGATCGCCGCCTGCGTGGCGACCGTCAGCAACCCCATGATTGTCGCCTGCACCCAGATCGGACCGTAAGCCGGCTTCAGGAATTGCGGATAGACGGCAAGGATGAAGAGATAGGCCTTCGGATTGATCAGGCACGTCACAAGCCCCTGGCGAAAGGCTTTCCAGGCCGAACGGCTCCCCGTGGGCCCGTCATTGCCGACGGTGATCGAGCTGCGCATCAGCGAAATGCCGATATAGGCCATATAAGCGGCGCCGACGACCAGAAGCGGTTTGAACAGGACCGGCACGAAATGCATGAGCAGGCCGACGCCGATCGCGCCGTTCAGTGTATGCACCGCGCCGCCGAGCATGATGCCGCCGGTCGCCGCCAGACCCCGATCACGGCCGCCGGTCAGCGCATTGGCCAGCACGAACAGCATGTCCATGCCCGGAACGGCGATGATGCCGAACAGCAGGATGAAGAAAAGCCAGAGGTTTTCCGTGTAGCTCATGTCAGTTGCTTGTCGCTCCGTCGGCCAAGGAGTTCAGGAATCTGTTGATTTTCAAGCGTATAGGCGGCCCTATAGGCCACCCCAACTGACGGGGGTGTGTCAGTTGCCTTCATGGTGGGTGAGGAAATGCGCAAGGCCTCGCGCCTGTTCGAGATCATCCAGATCCTGCGGCTGGCCCGAAAGCCGGTAACGGCGGCGGCGATCGCCGAGCGGCTGGAAGTGACGGTGCGCTCGGTCTATCGCGACATCGCGGCATTGCAGGCGATGCGCGTGCCGATCGAGGGCGGGCGCGGTATCGGCTACATCCTGCGCCCTGGCTTCGACCTGCCGCCGCTGATGTTTTCGATCGAGGAGATGGAGGCGATCGTGTTGTCGCTGGCGCTGCTCGAACGCACCGGCGACGACGAGCTCAAGCAGGCCGCAAAACGGGTCGGCGCCAAGATCGCCGGCGCGGTGCCGCCGCCCTTGCGGCAGACGCTCGACGCCAACGCTCTGCATGCCTGGGGTTTTGCCGCGCCCTCGGCTGCTGCGGTCGATCTGGCGCTCGTGCGGCGCGCCATCCGCGACGAGGAAAAGCTCGACCTTGCCTATCGAGACGAGGCGGGCCGTGACACACAGCGCACCGTCCGGCCGATCGCGCTGATCTACTATGCCGAGACCGCCAACATCGTCGCTTGGTGCGAGCTGCGCCAGGCCATCCGCAATTTCCGCAGCGACCGCATCGAAGACTGCCAGCCGACCGGCCTATGGTTCAAGGGCGAAGGCGATCGGCTGCGGCAGGTCTGGGTGGATGGCTGGGAGATCAATGCAGCGGCCGCCGGCAACTGACGCATCGCCGGGCGGTCCGGCAGATTACCTCACATCCATCCAGCGCTGTTCCTGGAACGAGCGCGCCATCGCATGCACGGTGCGCTCGATCTCCAGCCCTTCGTCGAAATCGATGATCCGCGCCGGCCTGCCGGCGATCCGCATCAAGAGTTCGCGGCATTCGATCATCTTGAGGTCGTTGAAGCCGAGGCCATGGCCGGGCGCCGGCAGGAAGGAATCGTAGGGCTTGTGATGCGGCGCCACCAGGATGGTGCGGTAGCCTTGCTCGGTTGGCCGGTCGGCGGTGAGATAAAGCTGGAATTCGTTCATCCGCTCCTGGTCGTAGAGGATCGAGCCCTTCGAGCCGAAGATCTGGATGGCGATGCGGCCCTTGCGTCCCCAGGCCGAGCGGTTGACCAGCAGCGTGCCGGCGACGCCGTTTTCGAGATGCATCAGCACGCTGGCAATGTCGTAGGTTTCGACCGCGCGGCGGCCGCCGGAAGCGACTTTCCGGTCGGCATAAGGCTTGACCATATCGCACATGACGCGGGCGACGCGGCCGAACAGCACCTTGATCAGCGACAGCGGATGGACGGCGAAATCGTCGAGCACACCATAGCCCGAGGCCGCCTCATGCTTCCAGAAGAACGGCGCGTCGGGATCGGCCATGAAATCCTCGTCCATCTCGATGCGCACGAGATTGACGTCGCCGATGATCTTTTCCTGAAGCAGCGCGCCGATATGGCGGATGGCCGGGTTCTGGATGTAGTTGTAGCCGAGCGCCGCCACCTTGCCCGATGTCTTCGCCGCCTTTGCCATCGCCTCGGCCTCGGCGAAACCCGGCGCCATCGGCTTCTCGCACCACAGATGCTTGCCGGCCTCCAGGATGGCGATCGCCATTTCGGGATGGAACTGGTTGGGCGTGGTCAGCGACACGACATCGACCTCCGGATCGTTGACCACGGCGCGCCAGTCGCCGGAACCCTTGGCGAAGCCGAACTCGCCCGCCTTGCGTTTTGCGAGCTCGTCATTGACTTCACCCAGATGCACCAGCTTCGGCTTCTCGACATCGGGAAAGACGGCGCCGACCGCGTTCCAGGCGATGGCGTGGCACTTGCCCATGAAGCCCGTGCCGATGAGGCCCACTCCGACCATGTCGATTGTCTCCATTGAAGAGAAAGAGAAGCATGGATGAATTAATCCATTTCACTTGAGAATGGAACGTCCAAATCATTTTTTATGGTGTTCTTGCGCGAACTCGCTATGATGAGGCAGGAGAGAGAGCTTTCAATATGGCCGTGGGCGGAGCGACGATGGACGAACGGGTGCCTCGCGATTTCGAGACGTTGCGCACGACGATCCTGGAGCGTCGGCACAGCCTGCCCAAGCGCATCGCCCAGATCGCCGCCTATGCGCTCGACAATCCCGATGACATCGCCTTCGGCACCGCCGCAAGCATCGCCGCCTCGGCCGGCGTCCAGCCCTCGACGCTGATCCGCTTCGCCCAGCAACTCGGCTTCGACGGCTTTACCAGCCTGCAGCAGGTCTTTCGCGAGCGCCTGCGCGAGCGCAATTCCTCCTATGACGAGAGGCTCGCGGCACTGCGCGCCAAGGCCGAGGAAGGTGCCGGGCACCGGGCGATCTTCGACGGCTTCGTCGCTGCCGCCAGCACCTCGCTCAGCGACATTTCGCGCGCGTTGAACGATGTGCATTTCGAAGAGGCCGTCAACTTGCTGGCGAAAGCCGAGACCATCTATGTGCTGGCCAAGCGCCGCTCCTATCCGGTCGCGTCCTACATCGCCTATGCGCTGGGCAAGCTCAAGATCCGCAACCAGTTGATCGAATCGGCTGCCGGACTGAACGCCGAGATGATCGGCTTCGCCACGCCGCGTGACGCCGTCATCGCCATCAGCTTCTCGCCTTACGCGCCGGCGACCATCGAAGAGACGCGCTCGATCGCCGAGCAAGGCGTGCCGATCGTCGCCATCACCGACTCATCGTTTTCGCCGCTCGCCCAGTTCGCCAAGATCTGGTTCGAGGTGGCCGAAGCCGATTTCGGCGGCTTCCGCTCGATCTCGGCGACGATGGCGCTCGCCATGGCGCTGACCGTCGCGGTCGGCGAGAAGCGGCGCGACGCCGGCCGCAAGCGCAAGTCCTGACCGCCTCGCGTCAGCGTTTTTCCATCCGGGAATGCTCATTCCATATTGACTATGGATTGGAATTATTATTTCATATTGACGGCGCCACGCTGCCGTCCTCGCGTGCTGCCCACAACGACGCTGCTCTGCACAACAAGGCCGATGGGAGGTTCGAATGGGCGAAGCCGTGGAAGCGAAATATCCGCCGCTCGACGTCATCACGATCGGCCGCGCCTCGGTCGATCTCTATGGACAGCAGATCGGCTCGCGCCTGGAGGACATCACCTCCTTCGCCAAGTCGGTCGGCGGCTGCCCGGCCAATATTTCCGTCGGCACGGCAAGGCTCGGCCTGCGCTCGGCGCTGCTCACCCGCGTCGGCGACGAGCAGATGGGCCGCTTCATCCGCGAGCAGCTTCGGCGTGAGGGCGTCTCGGTCGACGGACTGAAGACCGACAAGGAGCGGCTGACCGCGCTCGTCCTGCTTTCCGTCGAGGACGAAGGCGTCTCGCCGATGATTTTTTATCGCTCCGACTGCGCCGACATGGCGTTGGCGGAAGAGGACATCGATGAAGCCTTCATCGCCTCGGCCCGCGCCGTCGTCGTCACCGGCACGCATTTCTCTCGCCCCAACTCGGACGCCGCGCAGCGCAAGGCGATCCGCCTCATGAAGGCCAAAGGCGGCAAGGTGGTCTTCGACATCGACTACCGTCCGAACCTCTGGGGCCTCGCCGGCCATGCCGAAGGCTTCGAGCGTTACGTCAAATCCGATCGCGTCTCGGCGCAGCTGAAGACCGTGCTGCCCGATTGCGATCTCATCGTCGGCACCGAGGAGGAGATCATGATTGCGTCGGGCGCCGACGATTGCCTGAGCGCGCTGAAGACGATCCGCTCCTTGTCCGCGGCCACCATCGTGCTCAAGCGCGGCGCCAAGGGCTGCATCGTCTATGACGGGCCGATCAGCGACGACCTCGAGGACGGCATCGTCGGCAAGGGTTTCCCGATCGAGGTCTACAACGTGCTCGGCGCCGGCGACGCCTTCATGTCCGGCTTCCTGCGCGGCTGGCTGGGCGGCGAAAGCTTTGCCACGGCCGCCACCTGGGCCAACGCCTGCGGCGCCTTCGCGGTGTCGCGCCTGCTCTGCGCCCCGGAATATCCGACCTTCGAGGAACTGCAGTTCTTCCTGAAGCACGGCAGCAAGCATCTGGCGCTGCGCAAGGACGAGGCGATCAACCACATCCATTGGGCGACGACGCGGCGGCGCGACATTCCCTCGCTGATGGCGCTCGCCTGCGATCATCGCATCCAGCTGGAGGACGTCGCGGCTAGAGTCGGCGCCGATGCTGCGCGCATCCCCGACTTCAAGGTGCTCACGGTCAAGGCGGCGGCCAAGGTCGCCGCCGGCCGCGACGGCTACGGCATGCTGATCGACGAGAAATATGGCCGCGACGCGATGTTCGAATTCGCCCGCCATCCCTTCGCCTGGCTCGGCCGCCCGGTCGAGTTGCCTGGCTCGCGGCCGCTACGCTTCGAATTCTCGCAGGATATCGGCTCGCAACTGGTCGAATGGCCGGTCGACCACTGCATCAAATGCCTGTGCTTCTATCGCCCGGACGATCCGGAAGCGCTGAAGACCGAGCAGCAGCAGAAGCTGCGGGCCCTGTTCGAGGCGGCGCGGAAAGTCGGCAGGGAACTTCTCGTCGAGATCATCGCCGGCAAGCACGGCAAGCTCGACGACACCACCATTCCGCGCGCGCTTGAAGAGCTCTATGCGCTGGGCATCAAGCCCGACTGGTGGAAGCTCGAGCCGCAGGCGTCCGCCAACGCCTGGGCGAAGATCGAGCAGGTGATCGTCAAGAACGACCCATGGTGCCGCGGCGTCGTGCTGCTCGGTCTCGAGGCGCCGCAGGACGAGTTGGTCGCGGCCTTTGCCGCAACGAGCAATGCGCCCATCGTCAAGGGATTTGCCGTCGGTCGCACCATCTTCATCAACGCCGCCGAACAATGGCTGGCCGGAAAAATGTCGGACGACGAGGCCGTCGCCGACATGGCCTCGCGCTTCGAGCAACTGACCGAGGCATGGCTTGCCGCGCGCGGCCGTAAAGCAGCATAAGAAGGCGGCCGCATAACAAGACGGCACAAGGAAAGCCGGAGGAAAACGACAATGACCAAGACCGTTCGCCTGACGATGGCGCAGGCGCTGACCCGCTTTCTGTCCCGCCAGATGACGGAGATCGACGGCAGACGAGTGCCGATCTTCGGCGGCGTCTGGGCGATCTTCGGCCATGGCAACGTCGCCGGCATCGGCGAGGCGCTCTACCAGGTGCGCGACGAGCTGCCGACCTTCCGCGCCCATAACGAGCAAGCGATGGCGCATGCGGCGATAGGCTACGCCAAGGCGAATTTCCGCCGCCGCTTCATGGCCGCCACCACTTCGATCGGCCCCGGCGCGCTGAACATGGTGACGGCGGCAGCCCTCGCCCATGTCAACCGGCTGCCGGTGCTTCTGCTCCCCGGCGATGTCTTCGCCAACCGCCTGCCCGACCCGGTGCTGCAGCAGGCCGAGGATTTCTCCGACGGCACGGCGAGCGTCAACGACTGCTTCCGCGCCGTCTCACGCTATTTCGACCGCATCACGCGGCCCGAGCAGATCATCCCGGCGCTGAACCGCGCCATGCAGGTCCTGACCGATCCGGCCGAATGTGGCCCGGTCACGCTCTCGCTCTGCCAGGACGTGCAGGCCGAGGCCTATGATTATCCCGAAAGCCTGTTCGCTGAGCGCGTCTGGACGCCGCGCAGGGTTCGCCCGGATCGCCACGAGCTGGCGAACGCCGTCGCGGCGCTGAAGGGCGCCAAGAAGCCGCTGGTGATCGCCGGCGGCGGCGTCCTTTATTCGCAGGCTTCGGGAGAACTGGCCAAGCTGGTGCAGGGCGCCGGCATTCCGGTCTGCGAGACGCAAGGCGGCAAGTCTTCGCTCTCCGACGATCATCCGCTCAACATGGCGGCGGTCGGCGTCACCGGCACCTCAGCCGCCAACCGGCTGGCCGAGGAAGCCGATGTCGTGCTCGCCGTCGGCACCCGGCTGCAGGATTTCACCACCGGCTCCTGGGCGTTGTTCAAGAATGCCGGCCGCACCATCATTGGGCTAAATACCCAGGTCTTCGACGCCGGCAAGCACTGGGCGCTGCCGCTGGTCGCCGACGCGGCCGAAGGCCTGGCCGAACTCAGTGCCGCGCTGAAAGGCTGGAAGGCGCCAACCGCCTGGACCGACAATGCGCTGAAGGGCAAGAAGGACTGGCAGGCCGCCGCCGCCAAGGTCACGGCCTCGACCAATGCCGCCTATCCCTCGGACGCGCAGGTGATTGGCGCCGTGCAGCGCGCCATGGGCTCCGGCGTCACCTTGCTGCATGCCGCCGGCGGTCTGCCGGGCGAATTGCACAAGCTCTGGCAGGCGGGCGCGCCCGGCTCCTACCACGCCGAATACGGCTTCTCGACCATGGGCTATGAGATCGCCGGTGGCCTCGGCGTCAAGATGGCCAAGCCCGATCAGGAGGTCGTCGTCATGGTCGGCGACGGCTCCTATTTGATGCTCAATTCCGAGATCGCGACTTCGGTGATGCTCGGCCTGAAACTCACCATCGTGCTGCTCGACAACCGCGGCTATGGCTGCATCAACCGGCTGCAGATGGCGACCGGCGGCGCCAACTTCAACAATCTGCTCAAGGACGCGCGCCACGAGGTGATGCCCGACGTCGACTTCGCCGCCCACGCGGCAAGCCTCGGCGCCGTCGCCGAGAAGGTGGCGTCGATAGCCGAGCTGGAGACGGCGCTGGCCAAGGCGAAGCAAAACAGCAAGACCACCGTGCTGGTCATCGACACCGATCCGCTGGTGTCGACCGAGGCCGGCGGCCATTGGTGGGATGTCGCCGTGCCGGAAGTCTCATCGCGGGCACAGGTAAACGCCGCGCGCAAGGCGTATGAGGGCAAAAAGCAGATGCAGAGCATCGGTGACTAAAGCCGGCGCCGCCAACTCCCTACCTCCCCCTTGTGGGGAGGTCGGACCCGAAAGTCCGGGTGGGGGTCGGCGCCGCATCCCACCCCGCTGCTGCGCAGCGACCCTCCCCACAAGGGGGAGGGTAGGCACGAACCTGATACTGGAGTGACGACTTGAAAGCCAAACTGGGCATGTCCCCCATCGCGTGGTGGAATGACGATCTCGTGGAATTGAGCGATGACGTGTCGCTGGAGGAGTGTCTGCGCCAGTCGCGCTCGGCGGGCTTCACCGGCATGGAGATGGGCCGCCGCTTCCCCAACGATCCGAAAGTGATGCTGCCGATCCTGAAGGAAGCCGACGTCACGCTCTGCGGCGGCTGGTTCTCCGGCACGCTGGTCAACGAGGACCTGGCCAGGAACAAGGATCGTATCCAGCCGATGATCGACCTGTTCAAGGCGGTCGACGCGCCCTGCATCGTCTATGGCGAGGTCGGTCGTTCCATCCAGGGCGACCGCTCCAAGCCTCTGGCCACCAAGCCGAAGCTCACCGGTGACGAGATGAAGGCCTATGGCCGTCGCGTCACCGAATTCGGCGAATGGTGCGCCGATCAAGGCATGCCGCTCTCCTATCACCACCACATGGCGGCTGTGGTCGAGACCGAGCCGGAGCTCGATTCCTTCATGCGCCATTCCGGCGAAGGCATCCCGCTGTTGCTCGATGCCGGCCATCTCGCCTTTGCCGGCGGCGACGTGCTGCGCGCCATCGACAACCATCACAAGCGCATCAACCACGTCCATGTGAAGGATGTGCGCATGGGCGTCATCGACAGCCTCGACCGCACGAAACAGTCCTTCCTCGATGCCGTGGCGCTCGGCGCCTTCACCGTGCCGGGCGACGGCTCGCTCGATTTCGGCGCCATCGTGCAGAAGTTCGCCGACCACGGCTATGAAGGCTGGTTCGTGGTCGAGGCCGAGCAGGACCCGAAGAAGAACCCGCCGCTCAAGATGGCGCAGGTCGGGCACAAGGAACTGATGCGGGTGATGACGGCCGCCGGCTATACGGTGGAGACGCAAGGCTTCCCGGCGTAAACGGTGGATTTGCCATGGCGCGCGGTTTATCCGTTGCGCTTTGGGCAGATCCTGGATTGGCGCGATGAAAGACTATGAGCACCCCTTCTTCCGGCCATTGTGGCGACGCATCGCCGTCGTGGCCGTCTGTTTGATCTGGTCGGTGATCGAATTCGCCTCCGGCACGCCCTTCTGGGGCGTCATCGCGCTCGGCTTCGCCGGCTACGCGGTGTGGCAGTTCTTCTACCTCTACAAGCCGGCCGAGGAGAACAAGGCCGGCCCCGAACCGAAGGAGTGACCGCAATGTCGAAACTGCTCGTCAAGGCCGACAAGGGCCACGGCCACGTCGCCCACGTCACCCCGCAAAGCGCCGGCTGGACTTATGTCGGTTTCGATCTCCACCGCTTGCGGCCGGGCGAGACCGCAGCCGGCAAGACGGGCGATCGCGAGGTCTGCCTGGTCTTCGTTACCGGCAAGGGCAAGACATCCGCCGGCGGCAAGGATCTCGGCCTGCTCGGCGAGCGCATGTCGCCCTTCGAGGGCAAGCCCTGGTCGGTCTATGTGCCGCAAGGCTCCGACTGGTCGGTGACCGCCGACACCGAGCTGGAGCTCGCCGTCTGCTCGGCGCCGGGCCTTGCCGGTGGTCTTCCCGTCCGCGTCATCGGGCCTGACGATCTCGGCCAGGAAGTGCGCGGCAAGGGCACCAATACCCGCTACGTTACCAACATCCTGCCCGAGGGTAAGCCGGCCGACTCGCTGCTGGTGGTCGAGGTCATAACTCCCGGTGGCCACACCTCCAGCTATCCGCCGCACAAGCACGACCAGGACAATCTCCCCGCGGAGTCCTATCTCGAGGAGACCTATTACCACCGCCTCAATCCGCCGCAGGGCTTCGCCTTCCAGCGCGTCTACACCGATGCCGACAGGAACGGCGTGCGCGATCTGGACGAGGCGATGGCGATCGAGGACGGCGATGTCGTGCTGGTGCCGAAGGGCTATCACCCGTGCGCGGCCTGCCACGGCTACGATCTCTACTACCTCAACGTCATGGCCGGCCCGAAGCGGACGTGGAAATTCCACAACGCGGCCGAGCACGAATGGCTGATGAAGGCCTGAGCTCTTTATGACGCTCAACTTGTTGGTCCAGCTCGGGAAAATCGTCGGCTAAGGACCGCCAGGGGTTGTTTGCCTTCGAAAACCCATGAAAGCTTCGTCAATCCGTCATGGAAATCACCTATGGCAGCGGTCTGACGAGGACTTTCCATGCGCTACGCCATCTATTTCACCCCACGGCAGGACGAGCCGCTGGCGCGCATCGCCGCCAATTGGCTTGGCCGCGATCCCTTCGGCGCGGCGACGCGCCCGGTCGAGGCCGTAGGTGAGCTGTCGGCGGCGGAAGTCGCTTTCCACACGGCTTCGGCCAGGCGCTACGGCTTCCATGCGACGCTTAAGGCGCCGTTCGGGCTGGCTTCGAATGAGACGGAAGCCTCGCTGCGCGCCGCCCTCGATAGTTTCGCCGAGGCGACGCCGCCGGTCGTCATCCCGCGCCTCGTTGTCGGCCAGATCGACGGCTTCTTCGCCCTGGTGCCTGAAACTCCGTTCGAGCCGCTCAACAGCTTCGCCGGCGAGGTCGTGCGCGCCTTCGACCGCTTCCGCGCGCCGCTGACCGAAGCGGAGATCGAGCGGCGCAGCCCCGATTCCCTGAAGCCGCAGGAATTCCGCAACCTGTGCCAGTGGGGCTACCCTTACGTCTTCGAGACGTTCCGCTTCCACATGACGTTGTCGGGACGCGTCGGGCCACAGGAAAGCCCACGTCTTCGTGCAGCAATCGACAGCCTGTTCGCGGATGTGCTGCAGCGTCCGGTACCGGTGGATGCGCTGACATTGTTCGTCGAAACCGAGCCCGGCGCGCCGTTTATGGCGCTTTCCCACCATGCGCTTGGGCGCCGCCCGGCCAGAAAGACCGCCTGATTTGACCGCCTGATATGATCGCCCAAAATGATCGCTTGAAATAGGACTGCTGAAATGACCGCCGAGACCGTTTTGAACAACGCCCGCATCGTGCTGCCCGACGAGATCGTCGAGGGCTCGCTGCTGCTGCGCGATGGCCAGATTGCCGCGATCGAGCCGGGCGCCGCCCGCGCCGGCGAGGACATGGGCGGCGACTACATCATCCCGGGTCTGGTCGAGCTGCACACCGACCACCTCGAAGGCCACTACGCGCCGCGCCCGAAAGTGCGCTGGAACCCGATCGCCGCCGTGCTTGCTCACGACGCCCAGGTGGCGACCGCCGGCATCACCACGGTGCTCGATGCCTTGCGCGTCGGCATGGACGAGGACGCCGACCTGAAGTCCGACGACGTGCGCAAGCTCGCCGACGCGATCGAGGACAGCGTGCGCCAGGATCGGCTTAGGGCCGACCATTTCATCCATCTGCGCTGCGAGGTATCGGCGCCGGACTGCCTGGAAGCCTTCGCCAACTTCGAGACCGACGACAGGGTGAAGCTCGCCTCGCTGATGGACCATGCGCCGGGCCAGCGCCAGTTCGTCAACCTCGAGACCTATGCCTACTACTACCAGCGCAAGCTGAAGCTGACCGACCGCGACTTCCAGAAATTCTGCGAGAAGCGGATGGCCGAATCGGCCATGAACTCCGGTCCGAACCGCATCTTCATTTCCGCCGCCTGCCACGAGCGCGGCATCGTGCTCGCCAGCCATGACGATGCGACGGCCGGCCATGTCGACGAAGCGGTGGAGCAGGGTGTGCGCGTCGCCGAGTTCCCGACCACCGAGGAGGCGGCAAAGGCCTCGAAGGCGGCAGGCCTCGGCGTGCTGATGGGCGCGCCCAACGTCATGCGCGGCGCCTCGCATTCGGGCAATGTCTCGGCCAGGGCGCTGGCCGGCGACGGCCTGCTCGACATCCTGTCGTCCGACTACATCCCCTTCAGCCTGATCCAGTCGGCTTTCTTCCTCGGCGATGTCGTCGAGGGCATCTCGCTGCCGCGGGCGGTCGCCATGGTCTCGAAGAACCCGGCGGAAGCGGTCGGCCTTAGCGATCGCGGCGTCATCGAGCCCGGCCGGCGCGCCGATCTCGTGCGCGTGCGTGTCGACGAGCACGTGCCGGTTGTTCGCACCGTCTGGCGCGAAGGACGCCGGGTCGCATGATGGTTTCGGCGTTGATCGAGCGCGAACTGGCCGACACGCTTCCCATCCGCAACGGCGTCTTCGTCGCCGTTGTCGGCCCGAGCGGCGCCGGCAAGGACACGGTGATCGGCTTCGCCAAGGCGCGCTTTGCCGGCGAGACGCGGCTGGAATTCGTGCGTCGCGTCATCACCCGGCCGAGCGATTCCGCGAGCGAGGACCACGACACGCTGGCCGACGCCGCCTTCGCCGAGGCGGAGGCCGATGGCGCCTTTGCCATCTGCTGGGACGCGCATGGCCTGCGCTATGGCTTGCCGGCCGATGTCGACTGGGCCGTCGCCAACGGCCATGTGGCCGTGGCCAATGTATCGCGCGCGATCATCCCGGCGCTGCGCGAGCGCTACGCCAATCTGGCGGTGGTCGAGATCACCGCCACGCCCGAAATCCTCGCCGAGCGGCTGGCGGCGCGCGGCCGCGAATCGCGCGGCGAGGTGCTGGCCCGCCTGGCGCGCAGCACGAGCGTGACGCTGTCCGGTCCGGACGTCACCTCGATCGACAACAGCGGCGCCAGGGAAATTGCCGGCGAGCGCTTCGCCGAGGTGCTGCGCAAGGCGATGGCGTTCTCGGACCTGTCGGATCAGATCTAGCGCCTTTTCCTTCTCCCCTTGTGGGAGAAGGTGGCCGCGAAGCGGCCGGGTGAGGGGTGCTGGACGGAGTGAGGCGTGGAAGATCAAAGGGTTTGAAACGCCCCCGAGGCAGCGATCCTTCCAACACCCCTCATCCGTCTCGGCGCTTCGCGCCGATCCACCTTCTCCCACAAGGGGAGAAGGGGGAGGCAGTGCTACTCCGCCGGCGCGCCGGCGACGTTCCTGCGCGTCGCCTCCAGCATCCGGCGCCGGGCGCGGAACACGCCCCATTGCTGATCGACCAGCACGCCGATCAGGATGACGCCGCCCATCACCGCGAAGTTCAGCGAGGAGGGGATGCCGAGCAGGTTGACCAGATTCTGCAGTTCCTGCAGCAGCACGGTGCCGAGGATGACGCCCACCAGCGAGCCCTCGCCGCCGCGCAGCGAGAAGCCGCCGAGCACCGCCGCGGCGATCGCGTAAAGCTCGTAGAACTGGCCATGGCTGGCCGGCGAGATCGAGCGCGTATACATGGCGAAATAGATCGCCGACAGCGCCGTCAGCACGCCGCAGATGACATAGGCGGCGATGACGACGCGCCCGGTGCGGATACCCGAATATTTCGCCGCTTCCTCGTTCTTGCCGATGGCGTAGAGGTAGCGCCCGAACACCGAGCGGTGCAGCACCACCCACATGACGATGGCGATGACGATCAGCGCCGTGAAGCTGTTCGGCACGCCGTAAGAGCGCCCGGCCGTGAGGAACTCGAGATCCGGGAAGTTCTGGCCGAAGGCGAAACCTGCCGTGCCGTCGGCGGTGTAGAACCGGGCGACGCCGCGATAGATCAAGAGGCCGCAGAGCGTCACCACGAAGGGCTGCATCTTGAGCCGCGTGATCAGCCAGCCATGCACGAAGCCGATGATGGCGCCGAGCGCGATGATCAGCGCGAAGGCCAGCGGCCAGTCCATCTCGCGCACGGCGATGAAGTCGATGAACAACGTGCCGAGCAACGCGACCAGCGAACCGACCGAGAGCTCTATGCCGCCGGTGATGATGACGAAGGCCTGGCCGATGGAGAGGATGCCGAACAGTCCGATCAGGTTGGAGGTGTTGGCGAGGTTGATCGGCAAAAGGAAACGCGGATTGATGGCAGTCACCACCGCGCCGACCACCAGGATCAGGACCAGCAGGCCGAGATCTTTCTTGCTCATTGCGCTCCTCCCGCAGCTTGCACCAGCTTGGGCTTTTTGCCCACCGCCAGCAGAAGCACGTTTTCCTGGCTGAAATCGTCCCGGTCGAGAATGCCGGAGATCTGTCCCTCATGCATGACGGCGATGCGGTCCGAGACGCCGATCACCTCTTCCATGTCGCTGGAGATCATCAGCACCGCGACGCCGGCATCCGCCAACGACCTCATCAGCCCGTAGATCTCGGCCTTGGCGCCGATATCGATGCCGCGAGTCGGCTCGTCGAGGATCATCACCTTGGGGTTCATCGCCAGCCATTTGGCCAGAACCACCTTCTGCTGGTTGCCGCCCGAAAGCGTGCCGGTGCGGGTGAGCACCGACGGCGCCTTGATGCCGAGGTCCTTCTTCTGCTTTTCGGCGGTTGCGAGCTCGGCGCTGGTCGAGACCAGCGAGCGCTTCGCATGGGCAGGCAGGTTGGGCAGCGAGATGTTCTGCGCGATCGAGAGGTCGAGCAGGATGCCGGTAAGCTTGCGGTCTTCCGGCACCAGGAAGATGCCGTTCGCCACCGCGTCGGCGGCCGATCCGACATCGAGCGCCTTGCCGTCCAGCGCGACGCTGCCGCCGAGCCGCTCGTCGACGCCGAACAGGACGCGCGCGAGCTCCGTGCGGCCGGAGCCCACCAGCCCGGCGAGGCCGAGGATCTCGCCGCGCCTGATTTCGAGATCGACCGGGTGATCCGGATAGGCTGGGGTGCGCACCGCGCTGGCCGAGAGCGCCACGCCGCCCGGAGCGCGCCCCGCTTCGGCGGCCTTCTCGCGCTCCTTCAGCATGCGGCCGATCATCAGCTTGACCATCTGGTCGTGGTTGATATCGCTCTTCGGCAAGGTGCCGGCAAGCATGCCGTCGCGCAGCACCACGACGCGATCGGCGACACGCTCGACCTCGTGCAGGCGGTGCGAGATGAAGATGACGCTGATGCCTTCCGCCCGCAGCCCCTTGATCACGTCGAGCAGCTTTTCCGTCTCGGCGATCGGCAGGCTGGAGGTCGGCTCGTCGAGGATCACCAGCCGCGCCTTGATCGACAGCGCCTTGGCGATCTCGACCATCTGCTGCTGCGCCAGCGACAGCGAGGCGACCGGCGCGTCGGCCGAGAAATTGGCGCCGACGCGCTTCAACAGCGGCGCCACCATCTCGCGCAACCTGGCGCGGTCGACCAGCCTCAGCGGCCCGGCCTTCAACGGCTCGCGGCCGAAGAAGACGTTGGCGGCGACGTCGAGATTTTCGAAGAGGTTGAGCTCCTGGTGCACGAAGGCGATGCCGGAGCCGATGCTGGCTTCCACGGTCAGCCCGTCATGCGCGACGCCGTCGACCGTGACGGTGCCGCTGTCCGGCCGCGTCACGCCGCCGAGGATCTTCATCAGCGTCGATTTGCCGGCGCCGTTCTCGCCGACCAGGCCGATCACCTCGCCCGGCTTGACCTCCATGGAGAACCCGTCCAGCGCCACGACGCCGGGATAGGTCTTGCGCACGGCCTCGAGGCTCAGGAACGGAGCGGACTGGACGATGGATGGGTCGGAATAGTTCATCGCGCCATGGTTCATCGCGCCACAATTCATGACGCATCTCAGCAGCCGGTGGGCTACAGACTGACGGGCCTCGCGAGGCCCGTCAATACGGACGCCGGCCCAAGGCGAACCTTGAGCCGGCGCAACGGTTCATCGATTAGTTGCCCGCCATCGCCTTCAGATTGGCGGCGTAGGCGTCGACATCGTCCTTGCCGATGATCTTGGTCGGCACGATGATCAGGCCGCCGGCCGGAATGCCCGACTTGTCGCCCTTGAGGTAGGAAGCCATCAGCTTCATGCCCTGATAGGCCCATTCGAAGGGCTGCTGCACGACGGTCGCTGCAACCGTGCCTTCCTTGACGCCGCCCAGCG
This sequence comes from Mesorhizobium sp. M1E.F.Ca.ET.045.02.1.1, assembly GCF_003952485.1. Classification (NCBI taxonomy): domain Bacteria; kingdom Pseudomonadati; phylum Pseudomonadota; class Alphaproteobacteria; order Hyphomicrobiales; family Phyllobacteriaceae; genus Mesorhizobium; species Mesorhizobium sp. M1E.F.Ca.ET.045.02.1.1. The sequence continues at coordinate 1,654,222 of NZ_CP034447.1, read as the reverse complement.
TGATCGGATCGTCGTCGAAGCCGACGACGGTGATCTGGCCGAGCTTGCCGGCGTCGCGCAGCGCTTCATAGATGCGCGGCGTGTTGTAGGAATAGAAGCCGACCATGCAGGTGATGTCGGGGCTGGCGACCAGCGCGTCCTCGACATTCTTCTTGGCGCGCGCCTGGTCGATGTCGTCGCCGCGCACGTCGACCAGCTCGATCTTGCTGCCGGCGAGCCCGTCCTTCATGCCCTGGATGCGCTCCTTGGCGTTGTCGGCGCCGAGCAGGCCGACGAAGCCCAGGCACTTGCCGCCGTCCGGCATCGCCTTCTTGGCGATCTCGGCCGCCTGCTTGCCGGCATCGACGTTGGACGAGCCGATATAGGCGACGCGCTTGGTCTGCGGGGCGTCCGAGTCGGTGGTGAACAGCGCCGTCTCGGACGCGATCTTGTTCAGCCCGTCGGTCGAGGTCTTGGGATCGACGGCCGAGACCATGATGCCCTTCACGCCGGCCGTCACCAGATCGTCCATCAGGCGTTGCTGGATGGCGACCGAAGACTGCTCCGGATATTTGAGCTCGAGAGTGTAGTCGGGCAATTCGCCCTGCGCCTTCTTCACGCCGGCTTCCGCCGCCTTCCAGAAGTCTGACGCGCCGTTGACGACGAAGGCCAGCGTCGGCTTGTCGTCGGCGCGCGCGGTCGCGCTCGCAGACAGTCCGAGAGCCAAGGCCGCCGCGGCGACGGATGCGTTACGGATCATGGATTTCATGGTTCAACCTCCCTTTTTGAAACTCATCCCTGATGTGTCGGCTGCGGCCTGGACGCCCTCCTCCTCAAGGGGCTTGCCCAAGGTCTGGCAACTTAAGAACGGCGCAAATCCAGCCGCGACCAAGACACTAGACACTCATTTGGCGTTCGTAAATAGTCCGATTTGTCTGACATTTTCGTGAGAGCGAGGGCAGCCCTCCTCCGGCGGCTTGCCGGCCAGTCGCCACGCGTTCCTCCCACTGCCGCCACCGGCCGGAAGCCCCGGTTCGGTCGCGGCGAGTTGACAGTAAAACGCTTACAGCTATTAGTAAAGAGTATTAGTTATGAAGCTGGCATGGCGTATCCGCGGCGGCGACGGCCATATCCAGCCACGCAAGCGGGATGAGGATGGTGGCGGCAGGAAGGCACCTCGCTGAGGCGAGAATCACCGGCAATTCTCCGGTTTCACGGGATCGGTCATCTGTTTTTCGTTGACAGACGGAGCGGCTGGCGAGGAAGATGTCATCCTTGATAATAGTTATAAATTTGGCGCTTCCGCGCCGCACTTGACCACCTTGCCGTTGCCGGCGGGGTTTGGGAAACGACCATGAGCGAAACGACGGAACTGCGCGATCCCCCGGAGACGTCCAGGCGACGCAACGCCAAGCCCAAGGGCCGCGTCACCATGACCGACATCGCGCGAGCCGCCGGCTGCTCGCAAGCGACGGTTTCCTTCGTGCTCAACAATTCGCCGGGCATCCGGCTGTCGCAGCAGACGCGCGACCGGGTGGTCGAGGCAGCGAGAGCGCTCGGCTATTCGCCGCCGGTCTTTTCGGCGCTCCGCCCGGCGGTGACGCCGTTCGAAGGGCTGGACGGCGTCATCGGTTTTGCCGTCGACCAGCTCGCCACCAGCCCGGAGGCGGTGGTCGCCATCGAGGGCGCGCGCCAGGCTTCGTGGAACGCCGGCAACGTGCTCCTGGTCGCGCAGACCATGGGCGACGCCGTCATGGAGCCGAGGGTTATCCAGGCGCTGACGAGGCGCGGCATCTCGGCGCTGATCTACATGACCATCTTCACCCGCGAGATCGCCGCGCCCGATTTCCTCTACAGCCTCGACATCCCGGTCATCCTGCTCAACTGCTACACCGCTGATTATGCCTTCCCGGCGGTGGTGCCCTCCGAGATCGCCGGCGGCCAGAGCTCCACCCGTCACCTGATCGGCCACGGCCACCGCCGCATCGCCACCATCACCGGCGAGCCTTGGATGCAGGCGGCGCAGGACCGGCTGAAAGGCTATCGCCGCGCTTTAGCCACCGCCGACATCCCCTTCGATCCGGAACTGGTGGTCGAGGGCGACTGGTCGGCCAGCGCCGGTTATGCGGCGACCGTCAAGCTACTCGCGCTCAAAGAGCGCCCGACCGCCATCTTCTGCCAGAACGACCGCACGGCGATCGGCTGTTACGAGGCGCTGAAGGAAGCCGGCCTGCACATCCCCCAGGATATTTCCGTGGTCGGCTATGACGACGAGGAGATCGCCCGCCACCTCTTCCCGCCGCTGACCACATCGATCCTGCCGCATCTCGCCATGGGCCAGTGGGCGATCGAGCAGCTCGAGACGCCTCCGACGCCCGGCCGCGGACGCTACCCCATCACCAAGCTGGAATGCCCGTTGGTGGAACGTGAAAGCGTTGCGACCGTGAATTCGCCCACATAACCGCCTTCGCCTGCCCCGCTATCCTTGCCGCGACAATTGCCTCGCGCCTTGGCAGCAATTGCGTCGAGGTTTAGCGTGGGCTGATATGGGAGGTCCCGATGGCGTCTAGCTTTACCGTTCACGCAGCGTCCGGTTATGAGCAGCTCATGGGGCGCTGGAGCCGAAAACTTGCGCCGCTGTTCATCGACTTCGCCGGCTTGTCCGCCGGCGAAAAGATCCTCGATGTCGGCTGCGGCACCGGCAGCCTGACCTTCGAGCTGGCGAAATCCGCCGGTCTCGCCGAAATCCAGGCCATCGACTTCTCAGCCGTCTTCGTCGAGGCGGCGAGAGAGCGCAATACCGATCCGCGCGTCACCATCCAGCAGGCCGACGCCACCGCGCTGCCTTTCGAGGACAACACATTCGACCGCGCGCTGGCCCTGCTCGTGCTGCACTTCGTGCCGGAGGCCGGCAAGGCGGTGGCCGAGATGCGCCGCGTGGTGCGGCCGGGTGGCGTGGTCGCGGCCGTCGTGTGGGATCATCTCGGCGGCATGCCGGGCATGCGCATGATGATCGACACGGTTGCCGCGCTGAGCGAAAGCGGACGCCAGATGCGTAGCCGCTATTGCTTCCAGCCGATGATGCAGCCCGGCGAGATGAAGCGGACCTTCGTTGAACAGGGTCTCACCGATGTCACCGAAACCCAGCTGATGATCCGCATGGATTATGAGAATTTCGACGACTACTGGGCGCCGATCGGTGCCGGCGAAGGCCCGCTCGGCAAATACATGACCACGCTGGACGCGGCGGAGCGGACGCGCGTCGAAGCCGCCGTTCGCGACGCCTACCAGGCGGGGCGGCCGGATGGTGCGAGATCGTTCGCCAATGTAGCCTGGGCCTGCAGGGGGGTGGTGGGCTAAACGGGCCCACGGTGCCGGCGATTCAGCGCATGGACCGCTCCGGCCGTTTCATCTATGTCGGCACCTTCACCAAGCTTCTGTTTCCGGCGCTGCGTGTGATGGCGACGCGCGCTCCTGGCGCAGCCCGCGTCGCGGTGAGGTTTAGAAGGTTGGGTTGGCGAAGGGCGTCTTCATGGAAAAGCGCCGCAGGTCCATGTCGCCCTCGAGCACTTCGCAGAGGGTCGCGACGAAGGCCTGCATGTAAGGGAGGCGAAAGTGGTCCTCGAGATCGGATGCGTGGCGCCAGTTCTCGTAGAGCATCCACACGTCCGGATCCTCGTTCGAGACGTGCAGGTCATAGTTGATGTTGCCCTCTTCGGCGCGAGCCTGCTCGTAGAGGCCATGCAAGCGGCGGCCGAGTTCGGCGCCCTGGCCGGTCTTGGCCCGCAGGAAGGCCACGAGGGTTAGCTGGTCGGCGCTGGGGGTATGGGCTTGGGTGGTCACGGGGTGTCCTTCAGGGTTGGAACGCGAGGGAAGAGGGGCGGCGGGCGGTATGCCCGCCGCCCCGTGCGCGCCGCGGCTCAGCAGCACTCGGGGTTGGCGGCCGGGTCCGAGATCGTCGGGGCGGTGCGCGGTGCCGGCTGCATGTCGGCCACGAAGCGCGCACCGCCTTCGGTGATCGGCCTCTTCAGGTCACGATCGAACATGGCGAACAGCGTTTTAGTGTACGGCCGCTCGAAGTGCTCGTTCAGGTCCGCTTCCGAGCGCCACTGCTCGTACAGAACGTAGTGGCCGGGGGCGTCCATCACCTTGTGCACGTTGGTGATATTGCCGGGCACCAGTCGCGCGCAGGTAACCGAGCGGTGGAACACCTGCTCGAAGTCGGCCTCCTTGCCTGGCTTCACGTCGAAATCGACGACGATGTTGACTTCGCCATTCGGGCTCGGCTCGACCTTGATCTGAGCCATGGCCGAATGGGCGCTCAGCATAGCGCCGGCCACGGCCAGGGCGCTCAGGGTGTGCTTCAGCAACTGTTTCATTTCAGGGGTCCTTCGAAGAGTCGGGTTCGGGGCAGTTCAGAGGGCTGGCCAAGCGCGATGCGTGGGGAACCACGCCCGCCGCGCTCGGCCCCGCCGCGGCGGGAAATCAGGTCGAGGCTTCAGGCGATCGAGTAGCCGCCGTCGGCGAGTAGGCTGTGGCCGGAGACGTAGGAGGCGTCGTCGGAGGCCAGGAACGCCACCACGGCGGCCATCTCCTCCGAGGTGCCCATCCGACCCGGCACAGAGGCTTTGCCGAACTCGTCCTTCGCCTCCTTCGACGGCCAAATGCGGTCCTGAAATGGCGTGTCGATCAATCCAGGGGCGATGGCGTTGACGCGCACGCCCTGCTTGAACAGCTCGATCGACGCGGTCTTGGTCATGCCGATGACGGCATGCTTGCTTGCCACATAGAGCGAGGCATTGCCGAAGCCGATCACGCCGCCCATGGAAGCGTTGTTGATGATGGCGCCGGAGCCTTGCGCCAACATGGCCTTGGCTTCGTGCTTCATCGACCAGAAGACGCCGCGGACGTTGGCGTTGAAGATCGTGTCGTAGATCTCGTTGGTCTGCTCGATGAGTGGGGAGAAGCTGCCTTCCGTCCCGGCGTTGTTGAACGCCACGTCGATACGGCCATAGGTCGAGACGGTCTCAGCGACCAGGTCGATCACGTCCTGTTCAACGTTGATGTCGGCGACCCGGGCAGTGGCTTCGAAGCCCTCGGTCTTGATCTGATCTACGAGGGTCTTGAGCAGGGCCTCGCTGCGGGCGCTGGCCATGACCTTGGCGCCTCGGCGAGCCAATTCCAGGGCGCTGGCGCGCCCGATGCCGGAACTGGCGCCGGTGACCAGGATCACCTTGCCCGCCAGGGTTTGAAGGGGTTTGTCAGACATTGTCGCACCTTTCATCGTTCCTTCGGCGAGCGGGCTGTGCTTGCCGATGAGTACGAGAAGGAACTTAGTCCGAGCGGATTGCTCAGATTAGACGCTCAATTCAGCTCACGGTGATGACTCAAATAGCGCAATGCAGAGCGCGTGATGGCGATGGAGCGAGACGCCGGGCCGGCCCGTCGCCGGACGCGCTCATGAGTCTAGCTGCACAGCGGAATATCGATTAATGATAAGGAGAGAATAATTTGGGGGATGCGGTGACCGGTGCCGAGCTTGCGCAACTCGCGACCTTCATTGCCGTCGCTCGCCATAGAAATTTCCGTAAAGCTGCGCTCGAACGCAATGTAGCGTCCTCTGCCGTCAGCCATACAATACGGAGCCTCGAAGAACGTGTGGGTGTTCGGTTGCTCCACCGCACAACTCGGAGCGTGGCTCTGACTGAAGCCGGCGAACGCTTCCTTACCGAACTGCAGCCCGCCTTCACCCAGATCGCCAAGGCGCTAGACGGCCTCAACTCCTACCGCGGCACGCCCTTCGGCACCGTCCGGATCAACATCCCCACTTCGATTGCGCCGTTTGTGCTGGACCAGGTCATGGGACCGCTCATCAAGCAGAACCCGGGGCTGCACCTGGATATCGAAGCGACGGACCGTCTGGTCGACATCGTGAAGGACGGCTTCGATGCTGGCATCCGCTTCGGCGAACGTCTCAGCCAAGACATGGTGGCGGTGCACATCAAGCCTCGCCTACGCTTCGCGGTCGTCGGCTCGCGCGCGTACTTTGCCGATCGCCATCCACCGACGACGCCTGCGGATCTGCGGGACCATGCCTGCATTCGTTACCGCTATCCGAGCGGCGCAATTTACAATTGGCAGTTTGAAAAGAACGGCGAGGAGGTCGATGTCGAGGTCGCGGGACCTGTGACCCTCGACGATCAGATCCTTATGGTCCAGGCTGCGCTACAGGGATGCGGCCTGGCCTATGTTTGGGAAAACTGGGCGGAGTCCCATCTCACAAGCGGAGCCCTAGTTCGTTGCCTTGACGACTGGTGCGCACCCGATGATGGACTTTATCTCTACTATCCTAGCCGGCGGTATGTGTCCGCCGGGCTGCGGGCGTTGATCGACATGCTCCGCGCGCCCGACAGACGAGGACGAACTTAAGCCCAGCTTCCTCTGAACGCTGCGCTTCTCTAGAGAGCAATTCCAGGAAAAGTGCGTAGCGGTTTTCCGTCCGGAATTGCGCAAAAACAAATGCTTAGATGGGTCAGCGATTCTGTGAAAAGCTGAACCGCTCTAGGCTGCGCGCCACTGCTCCGTTGCGGATGGCGGGCGCATTTGCCAACGCCTCTCGCACTCCAGCCGCATCAAAAACCGTTCTGAGGGAGCATCCGTGCCGCAGGAACACGGCGCCAAACGGCACATGACTAGTCAGCGGGTAATGGCGTCGCCTGCGATCCGGTCGCCAGCGATCGGGAAATTCGCAACCTGTTCATCGGCCTGATCATCGTGCTGGCACTCGATCCCATCGACCAGAACGTCGTCGCGACAGCACTGCCGCGGATCGTCACCGAATTGGGCGGAATCGGCGGCGGCATCGGCCTTCCGGGTCGATCCGCCTGCATCAAGCCAGATTGATGGCGACGTTGCGCAGCAACGCCACGGATTTGCGCATGCCTTCCATCGGCGACAGCATCATGTCCTCGTGCTCGATGGACAGCACGTCGTCGTAGCCGACCTGCTTCAGCGCGGCGCAGAACTGCCGCCACCAGGTCTCACCGTGACCGTAGCCCAGCGTGATGTAATTCCAGGCCCTATCGGCATAGTGGTTTGGCGGGCGCGCATCGAGCACGCCGTCGATGGCCGCCGGTATCGGTTCGATGCGTGTATCCTTCGCATGTACATAGTAGATCGCAGAGCCCAGCTTGCGGACGGCAGCGATGGGATCGGCGCCCATCCACATCGGGTGGCTGGGGTCATAGTTCGCGCCGACCGTCTCGCCGACGGCGTCGCGCAGCCGGAACAGAGTCTGGACGTTGTAGACGGCCTGATGGCCGTGCAGTTCCAGGCAAAGCTTCCTGATGCCGAGATTGTTCGAATACTTCACCAGATCGCGCCAGTAGGGAATGATGCAGTCGTCCCACTGGTAGCGCTGGATGTCGACGCATTCGGGCGGCCAGTCGGTGATGATCCAGTTGGGGTTGGCATCGCCTGGGCCGCCTGGCAAGCCGGACATCATCACCACGCGATCGATGTCCATCAGGCTCGCCAGGCGGATCGTGTCCTCGGTCACCTGATGGTGCTTCTTGCCCTGCGGTCCCGGATGCAGTGGGTTGCCCGAGCAGTTGAGCGCAGCGATCGTCAGCCCGTGGTCGCGGACCCTGGCGGCGAATTCGGCGCGCGTCGCGGCACTGTCCAGCATGGCTGGGAGATCGATATGCGGCGCGGACGACCAGTTGCCGCAGGCGAACTCCAGTGTCTCGAGCCCGAGTTCGGCCGAGGCGCGAAGCATCTCGTCAAAGGAAAGATTGCCCAGGCTGTCGGTGATCATGCCAATCTTCATCTCGGGACTCCCGTTTGACTTGAGACCATCCGCTCAGGGCTTCACAGGCTCGAACCTGCCGGACCTGGCGGAGGCGAGGGCCGCCTCGCAAAGGATCATGGCCTTGCGGCCGTCGCTGGCCGTGACGGCGGGCTTGCTGCCGGTTTCGACGCAAGTGATGAAGTGATCGATCTCCGATGCGTAGGACTCGGCGTAGCGTTCGACGAAGAAGTAGAAGGGCTTGTCGCGCGATATGCCCCTGTCGCCGTACATCTCTACCGAGGTCGGCATCCGGTTGCCGGCCTGCAGCATGCCGTCGGCGCCATGCACCTCGATACGCTGGTCATAGCCATAGGCGGCCCTGACGCTGTTGTTGATGTGGCACTGCCGGCCGGACGCGGTTCGCAGGATGAACATCGCGGTGTCGTAATCGCCGAGCTTCCTGTATTGCGGCGCCACCAGCGAGGAGCCGGTGGCGAAGAGTTCGACCGGCTCCTCGCCGAGCAGGTTCCGAGCCATGTCGAAGTCGTGGATGGTCATTTCGCGAAAGACGCCCCCACCCCCGGCCAGCGCTTCCTCGGTTTCGGGTTCGGGGTCTCGGCTTGTGATGATGACCTGCTCGACGGCGCCGATCTCGCCGCCGGCAAGGCGCTCCTTCAGCGCCCGGAAGCTCGGATCGAAGCGGCGGTTGAAGCCGATCTGGAACGGCACGCCCGCTTTCTCGACCGCGGCCAGGCACTCGTCCGTGCGCTTGAGGTCGAGATCGATCGGCTTCTCGCAGAAGATCGCCTTGCCTTTCGCCGCCGCGGCCATGGCAAGCTCGGCATGCGTGCGCGTCGCCGAAGCGATGAACACCATCTTCACCGACGGATCGTTCATCACCGCCTCGGTGTCGGCGATCTCGGCGCCGGTAACGGCAGCAACCTTGGCAGCCGCCTCGCGATTGGGATCGACGATGTAGCGCAGCCGCACCCTTGGATGACGCGCGAGATTGCCCGCGTGCACGCGGCCGATCAGTCCCACCCCGAACAGACAAACATCCATCATGCGTTCGACTTTCCTGTCAGGTCGCGCCTGTCGTGGCCCGTTCATGTTTCGCCGGCGCACTCATTTGACAGCGCCCATGGTGAGCCCGCGCACCAGATGGCGCTGCACCAGGAGCGCGAAGAAAACGATCGGCAGCGCGCCGATGACGCCGGCCGCCGACATCGAGGCCCAGTCGGTGTCGATGCGGCCGATCAGCGTCGCGGTACCGCGCGGCATGGTCATGGCGCGCGGCGTCGCCGTCAGTGCCAGCGCGAAGAGAAATTCGTTGAAGGTGACCAGCACCGCGAAAATGGCGGTCGCCGCGAGCCCGGGAGCGGCCAGCGGCAGGGTGATGCGGCGGAAGGCGCCGAAGCGCGAATCGCCGTCCACCATCGCGGCTTCCTCGAGATCGACGGGAATTTCGCGGAAGAAGCTCTCCATCATCCAGACGCAGAAGGTGACGTTGAAGGCAGTGTAGGTGGCGATCAGTCCCAGCCAGCTGTCGAGCAGGCCGAGGCTGAGCATCAAGAGATAGACCGGAATCAGGATGACCACCGGCGGGATGATGCGCAGCGTCAGAAGGAACAAGCCAACCTTGCCCTCCATCGCAAGCGGCAGGCGGAAGCGGGCGATGGCATAGGCGCCCATGGCGCCGGCGACCAGCGCGATGGCGACGGAGAAGAAGGTCACCACCAGCGAGTTGGTCAGGTAGGAGCCGAACTGCTTTTCGGTGAACAGCCTGACGTAGTTGTCGAACGTCGGCACATGCGGGTAGAGCGTGCCTTCCTGGGTTATCTCCCGGTTGGACTTCAGCGAAGTCGAGACCAGCCAGTAAATCGGCAAAAGCACCACGGCCAGCACGAAAATCGTCGTCAGGATGCGCGCCACACGGGTACTCATGACGCATCCACCCTGCGCAGAAGCCTGATGGCGCTGAAGGCGAGCGCGAGCACCACGAGGCCGATGGTCACGAACAGCGCAGCCGCATAGCCGGTCTGTTGGAACTTGAACGCGGTGTCGTAACCGTAGATCGAAACCAGTCTGGTCGCCTCGCCCGGCCCGCCGCGCGTGAGCACGAAGACCTGGTCGAACGTGCCGAAGGCATCGATGGTTCTGAGCACGATCGCCACCGCCAGCACCGGCCGCATCATCGGAAAGGTGAGATCGGCAAAGACCCGCCAGGCCCCCGCCCCGTCGACGCGCGCCGCCTCGAACGGCTCGTGCGGCAGCGATTGCAGCCCGGCGAGCAGGATCAGGAACATCAGCGGCGTCCATTCCCAGACGTCGAGCACGACAAGCCCAATGAAGGCGTTGAGCGGGTTGCCGAGGATCTGCGCCTCGCCGCCGCCCATCGCCTCCGAGAGCGCCGTCAGCATGCCGGCGTCGCTGGCGTAGATCAGGCGGAAGACGATGGCGACGACGACCGGCGTGACCACCATCGGAATGATGAGTACGGTCCTGAGCAGGCGGATGCCCTGAAACTCCCGCAGGCAAAACAGCGCGAGCGCAAAGCCGAGCACGGCCTCGAAGGATACCGACAGCGCGACGAACTTCACCGTGACCCAGAGCGAATTCAGGAATTGTCCGTCGCTCCACAGATGCACATAGTTCTGGAAGCCGACATCGGCGACCGGCGAGCCATAACGATAGGCTCTTGTGCTGGCGCGCAGCCCATCCCACAGCGGATAGACGAGCACGCCGAGCACGATCATCAGGCCGGGCGCCAGCATGAGATAGGGGAGGGCGAGGTCGAGCCCCGCCCCCTGCAGGCGATATTTGCGCGCCTGCGCTGCTGCGCGCATCAGTAGTAACCGGCCGTGGTCAGGTAGTCCTTGACCTGCTTGGCGGCTGTGTCGAGCGCGGCGCCGCCGCCGGAACCGGCCTGCAGCGCCTTGTTGAGCTCGATGCCGAGCAGTTCCTCCACCTTCGCCCAGTCCGGCGTGCGCGGCCTCGGCAGCGAGCCGGCGTCGAGCTGCTGCAGCGCGACCGGGATCAGCCGGTTGCCCGGCTTGGCGATGCCGAAGGCGCTGCGCTTGACCGGGATCGAGCCCGCTTCCGACAGCTTGGCCTGGGTTTCGGCGCTGACGTACCATTTCAGGAACTCAATCGAGTTCGCCTTGTTGGGCGCCGATTTCGGCACGCCTGCGATGAAGATGCCCATCTGGCCGATCGCCGACTGCTGCTTCGGCACGACGCCGAAATCGAGCTTGCCCGCCACCTTGGTCTGGGCGGGATCGTCGGCCTTCAGCGCATTGCCCGAATACTGGATGATGGCGCCGGCATCGCCGCCCAGGATCGCCGCACCTTCCTGGTCGGAATCGAACTCGACCACGCCGTTCGGCGCGTTCTGCTTCATCGTGCCGACGAAGAAATCGGCCGATGCCTTGCCTTCCGCTGAATTGAAGATCGGGTTCCACTTGTCGTCGAAGAAGGAGCCGCCGAACGACAGGAAGACCGGATACCAGCTGGTGACGATGGGGTTGCCGGAGACGCCGCGGAAGACGACCGGGTACTTGATCTTGCCGGCCGCCACTCCTTCCTTGCCCTTGGCGATGACATCGTCCCAGGTCTTGGGCGCGCCGTCGGTGAAGACGTCGTTGCGGTAGGTGAGCGTCTGCAGGTCGCCGACGAAGGGCACGCAGATCAGTGTCGGCTTGGCGCTTTCGAAGCCCTTGACGCGCGGCCCTTTCTGCGGCGGCCAGTAGCCCATGTCGATCATCGAGCCGATCCAGTCCTTGTCGGAACCGTCGATGCCGCCGGCGCCGAGATCCTCGAGCACGTTGGCGGCGCCGAACTGCGGCACCCATGGATCGTCGAGCAGATAGAGGTCGTACTGGCCGGCGCCGCTCTGGGCGTCGGCGAACCACTTCTCCAGCGTCACGCCATATTCATCCTCGAGGAACTCGATGTCGAAGCCCTGCTCCTTGGCGAGCGGGATGATCTTCTGCTTGAACGGCGTCAGTCCGCCATCGGCGAAGGCGCCGATGATGACCTTCTTGCCGGCTGCCCTGGCGGATATAGGCAAGCCGAGCGTGGTGAGGGCCGTGGTGGCTAAAGCCAGGCCGAGCCCGCCTTTGATGACGGAGCGGCGAGTAAGTCTGCTGGAATGCATCATTTCTCTCTCCCATTGCTGTTGACCCTGTGGACGGCGGTGAGGCCGGCCGCATTGAAGAAACAGGCGTTCGCCGGGTCGAAGGCGACGCCGATGCTTTCGCCGACCGCGCCCCTGAAATCGCGGCCGGCCCGTACCGAGACGTTGCCGCCTTCGAGGCGGACATTGACCAGCGTCTCGTTGCCCATCGGTTCGACGACATAGATTTCGCCGGGCAGCGCGCCCGGCTCGCCCGGCTGGGCGACGCTGCAGTCTTCCGGGCGCAGCCCGATCTCCACGATCTCGGCCAGGCGGCATTGGGTGAGCCGCGTTCGCTCCAACGGCACGATCCTGCCGCCGGCGATCACGCCTTGCTCGCCAAGCGCAGCCGGCAGGATGTTCATCGGCGGGTTGCCGACGAAGGTGGCGACGAAACGGTTTGCCGGGCGGTCGTAGATGTCGATGGGCGGCGCCATCTGCTGCAGCTCGCCGCCATGCATGACTGCGACGAGGTCGGCCATCGTCAGGGCCTCGACCTGGTCGTGGGTGACGTAGATGGTGGTGGCGCTGAGGCGCTGGCAGAGCCGCTTGATCTCGCCGCGCATGGTGAGCCGCAGCCGCGCGTCGAGATTGGACAGCGGCTCGTCCATCAGGAAGGCCGCCGGGTCGCGCACGATGGCGCGGGCCAGCGCCACGCGCTGGCGCTGCCCGCCGGAGAGCTGGCGCGGCCGTCGGTCGAGCAGATGGCCGATTTCGAGGATGGCGGCGACCTCGCCGATCTTGGCCTTTCGCCCGGCTTCGGGCGTGCCGCGGATCCACAGCGGATAGCCGATGTTCTCGGCGACCGTCATCTGCGGGTAGAGCGCGTAGCTCTGGAAGACCATGGCGATGTCGCGGTCGCGCGGCTGCAGCCGGGTGACGTCGCGCTCGCCGATGAAGACCTTGCCGGCGGTCGGCATGTCGAGTCCGGCCAGGAGGCGCAGCGCCGTCGTCTTGCCGCAGCCCGACGGGCCGAGCAGGGCGAGGAATTTGTGGTCCGGCACGGCGAGGTCGAGCGATCGCAGCACGTTGAGCGCGCCGAAATTCTTGACCACGCTTTTGAACAGGACCGAGCTCATCGCCCTCCCCGCCGCTCCGCGCTTGCTCCCAAGCCCTTCCGCTCGTCGACCGTGAAGCCGGCCTTGCGGGCGAGGTCGCGCAGGTTGCGGTAGCCCATTGTAGCATAGGTCAGCGGATGCGCCTTGGCCGGGTCCTGCTCGGCCTCCACAACCAGCCATCCGGCATAGCCCTTGTCGGCGAGGATTTTCAGCAGGCTCGCATAGTCGATCGCGCCGTCGCCGGGCACCGTGAAGATGCCTTCCATCACCGCGCCCATGAAGCTCATGTCGGTGTCACGTGCCTTCTTCAGCACCGCCGGGCGCACGTCCTTGCAATGGACATGGACGACGCGGCCGACATGCCGGCGCAGCAACTGCTCCGGGTCGCCGCCGGAGAAGGCGCAGTGGCCGGTGTCGTAGAGCAGCCCGACCGCCTCGCCGGTCATCTTCATCAGCATGTCGATCTCGGCATCGGTTTCGACGATCGTGCCCATATGATGGTGAAAGGCCATGTCGACGCCGAAATCGGCAAAACGTTCGGCCAGCCGCGTGATCTTTTCGCCGTAGGGCTTCCACTCCTCGGCTGCGAGCTTCGGCCGCTGCGAGATCGGGTCGTGGATCGCGCCATGGCGGCCGCGCGAGGTGTCGGCATAAACGACATGGCTCGCCCCGAGCTCCTTGAGCAGCGTCAGATGCGGGCGGATCGCCTCGAATTCTTCGTCCACCTCGCGTTCGCAGATGCGCCCGTCATACCAGCCGGAGACCAGCGCCAGCCCGTAACGGTCGAGGATGGGGCCGAGCGTGCGGGCCTCGCGCGGGAACTTGCCGCCGAGCTCCGTTCCCGCAAAGCCCGCTTCCGCGGTTTCGCTGAGGCACGTCTCGAGCGGCGTGTCGCCGCCCAGTTCCGGCACGTCGTCATTGGTCCAGGTGATCGGATTGATGCCAAGTCGAACTGTCGTCATTGCTCGCTTTCCGCCTGCGCCCGAAGGCTGCAGGGTGTTCGTTTCGGGAGGGAAATGGCTGCGTGTGCTTTCGGAAGGAGGCAAAGCCTGCCATTTTCGTTTGGCCAGACGCCCTCCCAGAGCCTTGCCTAAACGCCTCGACGTCTTACCCCAACGTCAGCGATTGGAGTCTACGCCGCTCTGTCTCCATCGCGAGGGCCAGTTTTCCGGAAAATGAAGGAACCAGTTCAAGTCCGCCGACGGCTGTGGCAGGATGGGGAGGGAGAACCATGGAAGGGTGTGGCATATGGAAGAGCTGAGGTTCGCTGCCAGACCCGAGTGTCGATCGTCGGCGCGAGGCACCCCCCTCTGGCCTGCCGGCCATCTCCCCCGCAAGGGGGGAGATCGGCAGCTGCGCTGGCGGTTCCATGCTTGCGGCGCTGGAGATTGGCGAAAGCCGGAGCGACATCTGATCTCCCCCTTTGCGGGGGAGATGGCCGGCAGGCCAGAGGGGGGGTGGCGGGAACTCGACGCTGCAAAGCGAGCTTTTCGGAAGCTTCCATTGCCAGCAGGCCGCAGAGACTAATACCCATGCGCCCCCTCCACCCCAAACCCCAAGCCTTCCCCCTCGACATGCTCGCCGTCAACCGCTCGAGCCCCGAGCACCTCTCCCGCCAGCTCTATCACGGCCTCGTCGCCATCATCCGCAACCGCACGCTGGCGCCGGGGTCGGAGCTGCCTTCGACGCGCGCTCTGGCCGCCGAGCTCGGCCTTGGCCGCAACACCATCGTCTCAGCCTACGACCAGCTCGTCACCGAAGGCTATCTCGCGAACCGCCAGGGCGCCCGCCCGGTGATCGTCGACCTGCCCGACGGCCCGCGCGAGACGCCGGCCGAAGCGTCGCCGGTGCCGCTGCGCGCGCCCTCGCGGCGCGGCGAGCAACTGCTCAGCCAGCCCTGCCACCACGGCACGCCGGGGCGCTTCGCCTTCCACCCCGGCATGCCGGATCACGCGAGCTTCCCCTTCGGAGTCTGGGGCCGGCTGGTCGCGCGCCGCGCCAGCCATGGCGAAACCCTGTTCGGCACCTATGAGGTGACCGGCCATCCGGCGCTGAAGGAGGCGATCGCCGGCTATCTCTATTCCGCGCGCGGCGTGCGCTGCCAGGCGGAGCAGATCGTCATCACCACCGGCGCGCAGGCCGCCTTCGATCTTCTCGCCCGCCTGCTGCTCGACCCCGGCGACACGGTGTGGATGGAGGAGCCCGGCTATTACGGCGCCAAGGCCGCCTTCACCGTGGCCGGCGCAAAAATCCTGCCCATCCCGGTCGATCAGGAACGCGGCTGGCGCCTCGACGCGCCGGATTTTTCGCCCCGCCTCATCTATGTGACGCCGGCCTGCCAGCATCCGCTCGGCATCACCATGCGTATGGAGGAGCGGCTGCGCCTGCTCGACATCGCCGAGACCGCCAACGCCTGGGTGATCGAGGACGATTTCGACGGCGAATACCGCTTTCAAGGCAGGCCCGTGCCGGCGATCCAGAGCATGGACCGCTCCGGCCGCGTCATCTATGTCGGCACCTTCGCCAAGCTGCTGTTCCCCGCGCTGCGCATCGGCTTCATGGTGCTGCCGCCCGACATGGCCGGCCGCATCGCCAACGCGCTCTCCACCACGGGCCAGTTCGCGCCGCTCCTGCTGCAGGCCGCGCTCGCCGATTTCATCACCGAAGGCCATATGAGCCGGCACCTCAAACGCATGCGCCGCATCTACGCCCAGCGCCGCCAGCTTTTCCGCGAGATCGTCGCCGAGCGCCTGCGCGACGAGATCACGCTCTCCCCCGCCGAAGCCGGCATCCAGGTGGTGGGCTATCTGAGGGAAGGCATCGACGACATCCAGGTCAGCCAGGCGGCAGCGAGGAGGGCCATCAACGTCTCGCCGCTGTCGAAATATTTCCAGAACACGGCGGCGACCCAAGGGCTGGTGCTGGGCTATGCGGCGTGCGACGCAGCACAGACGCGGGAGGGCGTGGAGCGGCTGGCGGCGGCGATACGCGAGACGCTGGGAATGCCGCGTGCGACTGGTCGCAGGCCAACCGCATAGGGCAGCGCAGCCCCCGCTCCGTCTCGGCGCTGCGCGCCGAGCCACCTCTCCCCCATTTCATGGGGGCGAGGAAACGACAATCACCGAGGTCGCGACTCTCGCAAGCTTGGTTTTCCTCGCCCCCACGAATGTGGGGGGAGAGGTGGCTCGGCGAAGCCGAGACGGAGCGGGGGAAGCGCCCCATGCGATTACCCGCATGCAGCCCTCACGCCCGCCGCGCCACATGAAGGCAAGTCGGCCTCCAAAAACAGCCGAAACAGATGTTAGCCGATGATCCGGTTTGCTAGCCAGGCAGACGCAGGGTGCTCAGATTCTGCTCCGCCGCGTTGCTTGCAAAGTCGGCGCTCGGAGCAATTTGCGGGTTGCTTTTGCACCTCGATACATGAACCGCGAACAGCCAGGGGCACTAAATCCCCAGAGCAATGCCGTCTTTCCTTGGTTCCGACGCGCCGGTCAAAGTGCCGTTCTCCCAATCGATCCGGATCGCCTGAGCGCCGCCGATCGGCTCATCCGCGGGAGAAAAAGTGAAGCCTCTGCGTTCGAGCTCGGCTTTAGCCGCACCGTCAATCGTATGCTCTGCCTCCACTCTTGTTCCGTCCGATGTCGGCATCAGGCGCGGCAGATTGATCGCCTCCTGCAGGTCCATTCCGTAATCGAGGACCTTGGATATCAGATGGGCATGGCCGAGCGCCTGATAGTAGCCGCCCATGACGCCGAACGGCATTTCCACCCTGCCGTTGCGCGTCACCATGCCGGGGATGATCGTGTGAAGCGGCCGCTTCGATGGCCCGATCCGATTGGGATGACCGGGCTTGAGCGAGAAGCTCTGGCCGCGATTATGCAGGATGACACCCGAGCGAGGCGAGACGAGGCCGGCGCCGAAACTGTCAAAGATGGAGTTGATGAAGCTTACCGAATTCCGATTTCGATCGACGACCGAGATATAGACGGTATCGCGATGAAGTGGCATTTCGAAGGGCGGCAGGTCTGTCAGCGCGTTGCTCAGGTCGATCATTGCCGCAAGCCTGTCCGCCAATTCGTCGGACAGCAGGTGGTCGACCGGGACGTCCGCCTTATCTGGATCGGCGATCCAGGCGTCGCGGGCGGCATAGGCAAGGCGCGTCGCCTCGATCTCGACATGCAGCCGGTCGGGCGACTGCGGGTCCCGCTTGGCGTGGAAACGGTTCAGGATGTTGAGGATCAGGAGAGCGATGATGCCCTGGCCGTTCGGGGGACATTCATGGACCGTGTAACCGCGAAAATCGGTGGTCACTGGGGTCACATACTCGCCCCGCGCATTCGCGAAGTCTTCCAGCGTGTGGAGCCCGCCGAGCGCGTTCAGATAGGACACTATGTCCTCGGCGACCGACCCCTCGTAGAATGCGCCGCGCCCCTCTGCAGCAATGCGTTTTAACGTATGTGCCAGCTCTTGCTGCCGGTGAACCTCTCCGATCCTCGGCGCCCGTCCGCCGGGAAGAAAAATTCGCGCGGCCGTGGCGTCGGCCGCGAGCAGTTTTTGTTCAAGGGACCAGTCGCGATGAACGCGGGGAGTGA
The DNA here is from genome assembly GCF_003952485.1 of Mesorhizobium sp. M1E.F.Ca.ET.045.02.1.1. Lineage (NCBI taxonomy): Bacteria > Pseudomonadati > Pseudomonadota > Alphaproteobacteria > Hyphomicrobiales > Phyllobacteriaceae > Mesorhizobium > Mesorhizobium sp. M1E.F.Ca.ET.045.02.1.1. The sequence goes on along the minus strand of NZ_CP034447.1, from coordinate 1,636,630 downwards.
TGGCATAACCCTCCTCGGCAAACCGGATGGCGGGCGCAAGCACGTCGGCAAAGGGGAGCGAGCCGTGATCGGCGTGCAGGCGTATCCACGCGTCGATCGCCCCAGGGACCGTTACCGCCGCTGGCGACTGGCGTGGCACCTCCGTCAGTCCCCGCTCATTGAACCAGTCGGCAGTGAGGGCCGCCGGCGTGCGGCCGGACCCGTTATAGGCGATGACCTTGTCGGAGCCGTTGGGCGCATAGAGCGCGAAACAGTCGCCGCCGATGCCGGTCGAGCCCGGTTCCACGACGCATTGGACTGCGCAGGCGGCAATGGCGGCATCCATGGCGTTACCACCCGCTTGCATGATCTGCAGTGCAGTGAGGGTGGCGGAAGGATGCGAGGTCGCCGCCATCGCATGTCGCGACACGGCAACGGACCGGGTCGGCTTCTCGAAATCGCGCATTTCGTTAGTTCTCCTCGTCATTGCGGCGAGACATGTCTCAGGCCCGCGCCCGATAGGGGGTGAGCCGGATTTCCAGCGCGTTCAGTGCCGAGATGATTGTGAAATTGAGGGTGAGATAGATCGCGCCGGCAGCCACGAAGACCTCGACGGCGCGATAGGTCTGCGAAATAAGCCCCTGCGCGATCCCGGTGACCTCCATCAGCGTGATGATCGATGCAAGCGACGTGCCCTTGACCATGAGGATGATCTCGTTGCTGTAATTCGGGATCGCCTGGCGCAGGGCCAGAGGCAGCACAATCAGGCGCAGCGTGAGCAGCTTCGACATGCCGGAGGCTGTAGCGGCCTCGGTCAGTCCGCGCGGCACAGCCTTTATTGCGCCGCGCAGGATCTCGCTTCCATAGGCAGCTTCATTGAGACTGAGCGCGATGATGGCGCACCAGTAAGGCTCGCGGAACAGCCACCAGATTCCGATCGCCTGGAGCGACGGCCGAAACTGGCCGAGACCATAATAGATGAGGAAGATCTGCACCAGCAGGGGTGTTCCGCGAAAGACTGCAACGAAGGCACGGATGGGCCATACCACGATCCGGCGATTTCCCTGTTGGGCGAGCGCGAGCAGCAACGCCATTAGGAAACCGATGCCCATCGAGGCTGCGGTGAGCTGCAGGGTCAACGGCAGGCCAGCAAGCAGGACGGGAATGATCTCGAGAAAGAAGGCGAAGTCGATCACGCGTGGACCATGCCTCTCCAGGCCCGCGCCTCGCCATAACGGAAGACGGAAGCGGTCACGGCGGCGATGACGAAGTAGAGCGCGGCGGCCGCAATATAGAAGATGAAAGGTTCTCGCGTCGAACCTGCTCCGATCTGCGCTTGGCGCATCAGTTCGACGAGGCCGATGACGGAGATCAGTGCCGAGTCCTTGAGTACCAGCTGCCAGACATTGCCGAGTCCCGGCAGGGCGTGGCGCATCAGTTGCGGCACAATGATGAGGCGCAGCGATTGAGATCGGGACAGGCCGAGCGCCTTGCAGGCGTCGAACTGGCCGCGATCCACGGCCTGGTAGGCGCCGCGATAGACTTCTCCCTGATAGGCGCCCGATATGATGCCGATCGCCAGGACACCGGTTGCAAAAGTCGGCAGCCCGACGAAGCCGGCGCTGCCAAAGAACTTGCCAATCTGCGTCAGGGCGATGCTGCCGCCGTAGTAGAGGAGGTATATCGTCAGCAAGTCGGGCACACCGCGAAATACTGTGCCGTAGACATGGGCGAGCCAAGCGGGGACGCCGCGGGACGAGAGCCGACCGGCCGCCGCCGCGGCGCCGAAGGCGGCGCCGAGGATAAAGCCGAGAACGGACAGTGCAAGCGTAACAGAGGATGCGACAAGCAGAGCGGCTCCCCAGCCGCCCTCTTGCAAACCCAAAATATGCATAGGATTGGTCATGTAAGTCGTAGCCTTTCAGCGCGCTGCCCGACGCAAACGGCTCGCGCCGCTCCGCCAGGCAGGTCCGCCAGCGCTTACTTGACCGGCGTCACATCCGTCTTCACCCATTTTTCCGAGATGCGTTTGATGGTCCCATCGGCGATCGCGGCGCTGATCGCGTCGTTCAGCATCTCCTTGAGCTTGGTGTCTTCCTTGCGCAGTCCCGCACCGGTTCCGGCGCCGAATAGGCCGCCGACGAAGCCCGGACCAGCGAGCGTGAAGCCGGAGAATTCAGGTTTTGCGAGCGTCGCGGCAAGTGCTGTCTTCTGGGCGAATATTGCATCGATGCGACCCGCAGCCAGATCGAGATCATGCTGCTCGGTCGTCTTGTATTCGCGGATTTCCACCGTGTCGCCGAAGTATTTCTTCAGGAATTCGAGCATCATCGTGGCCGCCTGTACACCGACCACCTTGCCCTTCAGCAGCGGCTTCAGCTTCTCGATCGCAGCCTTGGACGCAGCCTCGTCATCCAGTTTGAATTTTTCAGTCGAAACACCGAGTTTGCCGAGCTCGCTATCCTTGGCGACTGCAAATCCGCCCGGATCGATCGCATAAGGCTGGGTGAAGTCTATGGTTTCGAGCCGCTTCGGTGTGATGAACATGCCGGCCATGATCACATCGAACTTGCCGACCTTCAGCGATGGAATAAGACCGTCCCAGTCCTGGGCGATGATGGTGCATTTGACCTTCATCCTTGCGCAAAGATCATTTGCGAGCTCGATCTCCAGCCCGTCGAGCTTGCCGTCTGCGTTGGTGAAATTCCAGGGCGCGTAGGCACCTTCGGTCGCGATGGTTATGGCCTTTGGAGCATCCTCAGCGAATGTGGACTGGACAAAGCTGAGCATGCCGAATGCGGCCGCGACGGCGGCCAGGCGATGAATTTTCATATAGGTTCCCCTTTCTTGTGCTGATCTGGCTGTTCCGGTGGCCGGTTCTGGTCTTTTTGCCGGACTTAGGCCCTTTCTCCTGCCGGCGTTGATCCCCGGCTCGGAGTCACGAATTCGGCCAACATTGGTGCCGTGCCGAGAATATGATCCTGCATGACCTGTTCCGCATGCACAGCGTCGCCCGAGCGCAAGGCGGCGATCACGGCGGCATGCTCCTCGCGCGCAGAATGCGGCTTGTCACAATCGTCGAACCAGATGCGCATGTAAGGCTCTATGACCACATGCAGCGCCGATATCTGGTGGATGAGCTTGGGCCTCTGGCTCAACGCACAGATACGGCCGTGGAATTCCTGGTGGCGGACCACCCAGTCGCTGCTACCGCTCTGCCCGGCGCGTTCCATGCGATCGAGTAGGTTCTCGAATTCTTCGAGCGCCTCCTCATCGATCCGTGGCATCGCCAGCCTGACGGCGAGTCCTTCCAGAACCGAACGTATTTCGAAGATCTCGTAAAGCTCATCGACTGTGAGGCCGGCCACGACACACCCCCGATTGGGGCGGAGAACGACCAGTCCGTCGGAAGCCAGGCGCCGAAAGGCTTCCCGCACAGGCATGCGGCTCATGCCGATCTCGGCCGCGATGTCTTCGGGAATGAGCCGGTCACCCGGTTTGTAACGACCTAGGCGAAGCGCCCGCTGGAGATGCCGGTACGCTTCCTCCTCTGCAGTGGCGGACATGCGTGGCTCGACGGAGAAGGCTGCTGGCACTTGGCACCCAAAAGTATTTTTGTATCCACGTATCATCAAATCCGGATTTGGTTGCGACGTCAATACCCGGTCGGACCGGAGCGGGAGATGAGGCAAGGGAAGGGCGATCATCGCTCCTTCGCAGGCGCGGGCGTACGTTTGTTCCCAGCAGGTCAATCACAAAGTCGTCCGCCTCGATTACGCTCCGGCGGAAATGACCATTTGCACGCTGCATCATCCGCCTACGTCTGCCGGAATTGCCAACCAGTACATTTGGTGCAATCTGCTTTCATGAAGATATCGGGTTCCGATCTCCATCTGTTTCGTGTCTTTGAAAGCGTGGTCCGCAATGGCGGCATGTCCGCAGCGCAGATGGAACTGTCGCTGAGCCAACCCACAGTCTCCAATCATCTGACGGCGCTTGAACAGCGGCTTGGCGTGAAGTTGTGTGAACGGGGCCGTCGCGGGTTTTCGCTGACGGATGAAGGGCGTCGGGTTTACGAAATCTGTACGGAAATCACCGGGGTGCTTGAAGCCGGTTCGGCCCGGCTTTCGCGTGTTCGAAGCGCTTTGGCGGGAAAGGTCGGCGTCGGCATTGTCGACTGCTTAACGACCGACCCAAGTTTCCGGCTTGCCGACGCTATTGCCGAGCTTTCCAAAGCTGCGCCGGAAATCGAGCTTGATCTCAAGATCATGTGCCCCAACGATATAACGAAGGCGGTGGCGGAAAACGAAATAGATATTGGGATAGGCGGCTCCGACATCAAAGTCGCAAGCGTGCAATACCAGATCATCTACCAAGAGGAGCACGCGGTATTTTGCGGTTCGGCTCATCCTTTGTTTTGCCGAAATGACGAGATGATTACAAGTGAGGAATGCTACGGCCATCCATGGGTAGAGAGAGGATATTGGTACGGGATTAGGCGTCACCGCTTCGACACCGCCGCGAACCGGGTAGCCTTTGATATTGAGGCGCAGCTTCTGATGGTCTTGTCGGGCGCCTACCTCGGGGTCCTGCCGATACATTTTGCCCGCGTGTTCGAACAGCAGGGGCGTCTTCGCCGACTTCCCATAGCCGACGAGGCTTATTCCGCCGATATCGAGGTCGCCACGCGAACAGGCGAGCAGGCCGCCAACGTCGCCTATGTCCGCGACGCGATCATCAGGGCGCACCGGATGCATTTGTAAAAACCAATGTATCCGTTCTCTGAATGATATTCTTGCCACGTCGATAGAGGTCTAGCCTCTCGTACGGCTGGCGATGCGCAGCGCAAAAATGCCACCTGCGGACTTCCCTGCCAAACGTGCAACTGCGACGTGGTCGCCGCGTCGGGTATCGATATTTGGCCTTAAGGTATGGAATGAGCACGGACGCTCTTCTGCTTCGCAACCTTCCTAATTTTTCGCCGGAAGCGACAAGGCGCCTCGTGGCAACCCGGTATGGGATCGACGGGACGTACAGGCGACTGGCTTCCGAGCGCGATCTGTCGTGGCGGATCGAAGGCACTGATGGCCGCGACGTCGTCGTCAAGATATCGAATATAGGCGAACCTGAAGGTGTCGTGGATATGCAGGTCAAAGCCCTGAACCATATCTGCGAGCGCGATCCGACCCTGCCGGTGCCTCGCGTTGTGCCCTCCCTCGCTGGCGCCCCATATGAATGGATCGAGGACGAGCGCGGCTGCCGGCACATGATGCGTGTGCTTACTTTCCTTCCGGGGAAGGTCATGGAGCAGGTTGAGGAAGCCTTTTCCGCCGCCACTCGGTTCAACATCGGTGTGATGGTTGGACGGCTTGCCCATGCGCTGCGCGATTTTTTTCATCCATACGCGGGCAGCAATGTGCACCTCTGGGACATTTCACGTGCCCTGGCCTTGCGCCCGCAGATCGCAAAGATCTCGGACGCCAGGCTTCGGCAATTGTGCGAGGAAATCTTCGAGCGTGCCGAGCGCTTTACCCTTCCCCAATTGTCGAAGACGCGTCGCCAGGTCGTGCATCAGGATTCGCATGGCGGCAATATCCTGGTCGATCCTAACGACAGCACATCGCCGGTGGGCATCATCGATTTTGGCGATATGGGCCACAATTCCATTGTCGCGGACATTGTGACTGCTTCCGAGACATTCGCGGACTTCGATGACGATCCGATCGCCTACCTTTGCGACGTCGCATCAGGTTTCGATTCGACATACCCGCTTGAAGAAAATGAGATCGATCTCCTTTTCGATGCGCTGCTCCTGCGCCTCGCCATGGCCACTGTCATCGTGGAAGCGAGAGAAGCCACCGATGAATCCGGCATCCCGCATATCGACAACGCCAGCCACTACCCTCGGATGATGGAGTTGCTGAGCCGTCAAGGTCGCGCACAGGCGGCCCGCCGGCTTCGTCAGGCATGCCGGTTTCCGGTGTATGGCGCCACGAGCAACGATGGCGAGCATCTCGCATATGACTATGACGGGCTCAGGCATGAGCGCGAAGCTCACCTGGGACCGATTTGGCATTTCTACAACAAGCCACTGCACATCACGCGGGCTCACGGAGCCTGGATGTACGGTGCCGATGGCACCGCCTATCTGGATGTTTACAACAACGTCCCTCAGATTGGTCATTGCCACCCGCACGTGGCGAAGGCGATCTTCCGCCAGGCCGGCGCGTTGAACACCAATACGCGGTATATGTGCGATGTGGCGGTCGAGTACGCGGCGCGCCTGACTGCCGACCTGCCTGATCACCTCGACACCTGCATCTTCGTCAACTCGGGCAGCGAAGCCAACGACCTGGCGATGCAGATAGCCATGTCGCTCAGCAGACACGACGGCGGTTTGATCATCGACCAGGCCTACCATGGCTGCACCGAGCTCACGACCGCGCTCTCCAATGAAAACTGGCGTCACCTTCCGGCCGAAGAGCATCCCAGACGGATTGAAATCTTGATGGCCCCGGATATGTACAAGGGTCCTTTCGCCAACGCCCCCCAAGCTGCGGCAAAGTACGCTGCCGATGCGGACCGGGCGATAGCCGCCCTGCGCGAAAGAGGCCACAGGCCGGCGGCATTCATGGTCGACACCGCCCTATGTTCAAGCGGTGTGCTGCGGGCGCCTGAAAACTATTTCAACCTCGTTGCGGAAAAGGTCCGATCGGCGGGCGGGTTCGTCATTGCGGACGAGGTGCAGGCCGGTTGTGGCCGCATGGGAACGTTTTGGGGGTTCCGGGCAAACGGGCTCAAGGACGAAAACATCGATTTCATAACAATGGGCAAGCCGGTTGGAAATGGCCACCCTCTGGGCGTCGTCATTCTCGGCTCGGCACTCATGAAACGGTTTCTCGATGGCACCTATCCGCTGTTGTTCAGCACATTCGGCGGCAACACCGTCGCATGCGCGGCCGGCATGGCTGTGCTGGACGTCCTTGAGCGAGAGGACCTGATCAAGCGGAGCGCCGCCATCGGGGAGTATCTGCGCCAGGAGCTTGGGCGCCTGGCCGAACAGCACCCCGTAATCGGCGACGTACGCGGGCTTGGAATGATGACTGGCGTGGAATTGGTGACGGATCGCCTGACGAAGGAACCGGCCATCATACGGACCGAGCGACTGATTGATGACATGCTTGCCCGCAACATCCTCATCGGGAAAAGCACGCCTAACACGCTCAAGCTACGTCCCCCGTTGATTTGGTCGCGCGACGAAGTCGACATCTTCGTCAGCGCTTTCGATGACAGCTTGAGAAGGCACAAATGAGCCCCCCATGCATTCGCTAGAGAACGGATGCCAGGCCGGCCTCAAAAGGGGAGGTCAACGCCTCTCTCCTTGCCTTCGAGAATGGTGCAACGGCCTGCCACGAGAATGGCGGGCGCCACAAACAGGAGGACCTGAATGAAGAAGGAGCTACTCGGACTGGCGGTCACGATGACGGCCGTCCTGTTTTCCGCAGGCGTCTCGTTGGCGCAGGACAAGGTCGTCAACGTCTATAACTGGTCTGATTATATCGACAGTTCCATCCTTGATGATTTCACCAAGGAGACCGGCATCAAGGTCGTCTACGACACCTTCGATTCGAACGAAATTCTTGAGACCAAGCTGCTTGCCGGCGGCTCCGGCTATGACGTGGTGGTTACAACCGGACCTTTTCTGGCCAGGCAAATTCAGGCCGGCGTGTTCCAGAAACTCGACAAGTCCAAGCTGCCGAACTTAAAGAACATGTGGCCCGAGGTGATGGCGCGCCTGGCCAAGTATGACACGGGCAATGAATATGCCGTCAACTACATGTGGGGCACGACCGGCATCGGCTATAATGTCGACAAGGTGAAGGCAGCTCTCGGCGACGTGGCGATCGACAGCTGGGACGTGCTCTTCAAGCCGGAGAATGCGGCCAAGCTGAAGGACTGCGGCATCAATATCGTCGATGCGCCCGAGGAGACTTTGGCCGTTGCCATGAACTATCTCGGCAAGGATGGTGACAGCAAGAAGAAAGAAGACCTCGAAGCCGGCGGTGACATCTACACGAAAATCCGCCCCTACGTCCGCACCTTCAACTCCTCTGCCTATATCAACGATCTGGCGAACGGCGATAAATGCATCAGCATCGGCTGGTCAGGTGACGTGCTGCAGGCCAAGAACCGCGCCAAGGAAGCCAACAACGGGGTCAAGGTCGAATACCTGATCCCTAAGGAAGGCACCTATATGTGGTTCGACAACCTTGCGATCCCTGCTGACGCTAAGCATGTCGATGAGGCGCATGCCTTCATCAACTACCTGATGCGGCCGGAAGTCATTGCCAAGTCAACCAACTATGTCCAAACAGCCAACGGCAATCTGGCCTCGCAGAAGTTCATCGACCAATCAGTGTTGAAGAACCCTTCAGTTTATCCGACGCAGGAAACGCTCAAGAAGCTTTTCACTATTTCTTCATACGGGTCGAAGGAGCAGCGCGTACTCACCCGCCTCTGGACCCAGATCAAAACGGGCAGCTAAACGGGACATGGATGGGGCGGTCGCCGCCCCATTTTTTTCCGGCGGCACCTCTGGGTGAAGGTCTGCCGCCACCTGACGGCCATGCGCGGAAGAATGGGGGGATGCCGGAATCTGTTGGACCGGTAACCCGCAGATCCACGCTCGCGCTCGGATCCGAATGCGGAGCCATCCATATCAATCGCCGATTTTGTCTCTAATTTAATTTGGGAGGAACAATGCCGTTCCAAGATCTGATCCAGCCTCAACTAGGCGCCTATGTCAGCAAAGTCGCCACGCCGGGCGACTTTGCCCAGTTCTGGGCCTCGACTATCGCTGAGGCCCGCTACGCCGGCGGCGCGGTCAGCATCGTTCCGGCGCAGACAACGCTCAAGGCGGTTCAGTCACTTCGACGTCACCTTTCCGGGATTTGGGGGACACCCGATAAAAGGATGGCTGATCCTGCCCACGCACCGCCAGGGGCGTCTGCCCCTGGTCGTGCAGTATATCGGCTATGGCAGCGGTCGCGGCCTGGCGCATGAGCAGCTGCACTGGGCGGCGTCAGGGTTTGCATATTTTCGAATGGATACACGCGGGCAGGGAAGCGACTTGAGCGTCGGCGAGACCGCCGATCCGGTCGGCTCGACCTCTTCCTTTCTCGGCTTTATGACGCGCGGCGTGCTGGATAAGAATGACTACTATTACCGGCGCGTGTTCACCGATGCCGTGAGGGCGATAGATGCTCTCCTAGGGCTGGACTTCATCGATCCCGAGCGCATCGCGGTTTGCGGTGACAGTCAGGGCGGCGGCATCTCGCTTGCCGTCGGCGGAATCGATCCCCGCGTCAAGGCTGTAATGGCCGACGTGCCGTTTCTTTGTGACTTTCCCCGCGCTTTGGGGACTGCCGTCCGCGATCCCTATTTGGAAATCGTTCGTTTCTTGGCGCAACATCGCGAGAAGAAGGCGAAAGTCTTTGAAACGCTCTCCTATTTCGACTGCGTCAACTTCGCCCGGCAGTCCAAAGCGAAGGCGCTGTTTTCGGTGGCCCTGATGGACGAAGTTTGCCCGCCCTCTACCGTTTATGGCGCGTTCAATGCCTACGCGGGGGACAAGACCATCGTAGAATACGAATTCAACAACCATGAAGGTGGGCAAGGCTACCAGGAACGCGAACAGATGGCGTGGCTCAGCGAGCTGTTCGGTGTCGGCTGAAGTGAGCGGACCAGGACGGTTCGCGGGTTCCAGGCACCTTCGCGTCGCAGATCCGCTCCGGCCAAGTGCATCCCAATTGCCCGGCGTGGAGCAGGCGGCCTTTCTTGCGTTCCACCATCGTTCCCAGTTTCGGACCCAGAGAGTGCGCAGAATGCCTGCGCTCTCCCTCCTTGGCTGGGAGGGAGAGCGCTTGTGAACAAGCTTCTCGGTTGCCGCTAAAGATCCTCACGCAGGCCGTTCGGAAGCGCTCGGTCGCCACTTGATGAGATGCTTCTCGGCGACGTCCAGGATGCTGTCGATAATCAGGACGAAGATCGCGAGGATCAGGATCCCTGCGAAGACACCGACCGCATCGAAATTGCCTTCCGCCTGAGCGATCAGATAGCCAAGCCCGGCGGAGGAGCCGAGATACTCGCCGATAATCGCCCCGACGACGGCAAAACCGACCGAAGTGCGCAATGAGGACAGAATCCAGCTTGCCGCCGCCGGGAAGTAGACGTGACGAAGCAGGTCCGACCGCTTGGCTCCGAGAATGCGCGTGTTCGACAGCACAACCGGGTTCACTTCACGAACGCCCTGCATGGCGTTGAAGAAAGTGACGAAGAACACCAGCGTGACGGCGAGCGCCACCTTGGACCAGAGACCGAGGCCGAGCCAGAGTACGAATATCGGCGCAAGCACGACGCGAGGGATCGCGTTCAAGCCTTTGATGAAAGGATCCAGAATGCGCGCGGCCGAACGACTGAGGCCGAGCCAGACGCCTGCTGCCACGCCGAGTGCCGTCCCGACCAGGTAGCCGAGCACGGTTTCCGTCAGGGTGATGGCCACATGCTTATAGAAGCTGGCGTCCACTACCCAGGACGCCACCTGCTTGAGGATGTCGACCGGAGCCGGGAAAAAGAAGACGTCGATGATGCCCGCCGCGACACCGAGCTGCCAGCCGCCGACAATTGCCACCAGCAGTACGACTTGGATGAGGCGTTCAGTCGTGGCGTTCATAGCTTTTCTCCACTTCGCTGCGCAGCGATGACCAGATGTTGCGATAAAGATCCATGAAGCGTGGATCGAGCTTGATTTCAGCGACATCGCGGGGGCGTCGGAGATCGACGGGGAAGCTGTCGATCACGTGCGAGCGCGGTCCGGCGGCAAGCACCACGACCCGATCCCCGAGAGCGATCGCCTCCTCAAGGTCGTGCGTGATCATCACCACGGCGCGCCGTTGCTCCTGCCAAAGCCGCAACAGCTCATTCTGCATCAGGTGGCGGGTATGGATGTCGAGTGCCGAGAAAGGCTCGTCCATCAGGATGACCTTGGGGCCGGTAATCAGTGCCTGTGCCATCTGCACGCGCTTGCGCTGTCCGCCGGAAAGCTGATGCGGGTAGCGATGCTCGAAGCCCTTCAGACCAACCTTCGCCAGCCACTTCATCGACTGCTCGCGTCGTTCGGCAGCGCCTGTGCCCTTGAACATGGGGCCAAGTTCGACATTCTCGAGCGCAGTCTTCCAAGGAAGCAGTGCATCCTGCTGGAACAGATAGCCGATATCGTTTTGGATCCCGCGTACCGGCTGACCCTCAATCGCGACAGTACCGCTCGAGGGCTTCAGCAGCCCGGCAATCGCGTTAAGAATCGTGCTCTTGCCGCAGCCGGTCGGCCCAACGATCGCAAGAAACTCGCCATCGGCGACAGCCAAGTTCACATTCTGCACGGCCACATAGGCGCCAAAGGACATGGTGACCTTGTCGATGGAAACCATCGGCTTCGCATGATGCGGACTGTTCGTCGGGGATACGGTTTTCACTACGGCCAATGCCATGACCTCCTCCTGTCAGTTGGCGGCGACGTTCGGGACTTTGTCGACGAACTCGTTCGTGTAGGTTCTCTTGAGGTCGATCTCAGCCGCAGCGACTTTTTCATTGAAACTCTTTAGGACTGCGAGCGGAGTCTTGATATCTTCCTCATTTATGCGCCCGTCCTTCGAAAAGATCGCCTTCGCGTTCTCTACCGCCTTGACGTAGGTTTCACGATCGCCGGAGATGAACTCCTTCGGCAGCTTGTCGACGATCTCTTCCGCGGAGTGACTGTTCATCCACTCGAGCGCCTTGACCGTCGCATTCGTGACCTTCTGGACGGTCTCCGGATTTTTCTCGATATAGCTCTGTGTGGCATAGAGGACGGAGGTTGGGTAAATCCCGCCATAGATCGCCTTGGCTCCCTCGTCGCTGCGACCGTCGATCAGGATCTTGCCGACGCCCTTGGCCGCTATAAAGGTTGCCGCCGGGTCGTAGTTGACGAGGAGGTCGACCTTGCCCTGTTCAAGGGCCGCGACGGCGGCAGACCCGGAGCCCACGCCGATCAGCGAGACGTCGTTCGCGGACAAGCCGTTGCGCTGCAGGTAATAGCGGACGAAGAAATCGGAAGACGAGCCTGGCGAGGTGATCCCAATTTTTGCGCCTTTGATCGTTTCCGGTTTTGCCGGGTCGAAAGTGCTGTTCTTGCCGCCAGCCAACACGAGCCCGGAATTGCGGGCGAGCTGCACGAACGCCACGACAGCCTTCTTTTGCGCCTGCATCTGGATCGTATGGTCGTAGAAGCCTACGGCGATATCCGTCGAGCCGGCGACAAGGGCCTGAAGCGTCTTCGACCCGCCCGATGCGAAGTTCTCGACGGTCACCTCCAGGCCTTCCTTTTCATAAAGGCCAAGCCCCTGGGCGACCGGAAAGGGAAGATTGTTGAGATTGTAAGAGCCGACGCTGATGCGGACCGGATCCGCGAATGCGGAACCGGCAAACACGACGGTTGCCGCGAGGGCGAGCATGAGCTTGCGCATGATATTCTCCTCCTGTTGGTGGCGCCCTCCTGGCGGCCACGGTTATTATGCCGCGCAACCCAGTTGCGGGACAGGTTTTGCAAATACATGTCCTTCGAACAGCCGGCGGGCGGTGCGAAGGATTCCGGCGACGACTTTGCCGTCCCTTTCATACAGCTTGACGTCCAGGTGGCCGCTTGGGTGCTCTATGGAAAGCACGACTGGAGGGATCCGCCTGCCGATCAGAAGCGAAGCAACAGTATCCTGGCTGATACAGGCCGTGGCGATCCCCACGGCGCCCGTGGTTGCGAGCGACGGGTGACATTGATGCGGCATGAAATACCGCACGCTGATGTCGCCTCCCGACTTTGGCCGGGAAATCAGCACCGGCTTCGGCGTTACCTGATTGCTTACATCCCCAAGGCCCATCCGTTCGCCGGCAGCGATGCGAAGCTTCTCCAGCCGTCCCAGCAATTCCCTATCAGCATTGAGTTCAGCCGCGGATTCGAAGCCGGTTGCGCCGACCGAGTCTGCCTCGATCAACATCATCGGCATTGCGCAGTCGATGCAGGTGACAGCCACACCATCGATCAAGTCTACCGGCTTGCCGGTGGGAAAAAGCCGTCCGGTACGAGCTCCCGCCGCGTCCACGAAGGTCAATGCGATCGGCGCTCCACGGCCGGGCACGCCGTCAATGGCAGCTTCACCGAGATAGGAGACGCTGCCGTTTGGAGTGGGAACTTCGGCCTCGATCAGCTTGCTGGTGTTGACGTTATGGATCCGGACGAGCGTCGTTTCTCCACGAACCGGGACAAGTCCAGCTTCAATGGCAAACGGGCCGACCGCAGCCAGCATGTTGCCGCAGTTCGGGGAGGTGTCGACAATCTGCTGGTCGACCCGCACCTGGGCAAACAGATAATCCACGTCGGCGCCTGGAATGCTGGCAGGCCCGACGATGGCCACCTTGCTCGTGACCGGATTGCCGCCACCGATGCCGTCTATCTGCAACGGATGACCCGAGCCCATAACGGACAGGAGGATCTTGTCCCGCTCGATGGCGTCCGCAGGAAGATCGTTTGCCAGGAAGAACGGACCTTTTGAGGTGCCGCCTCTCATCAGAACGCAAGGGATCGCCAACAGGTCATTCATCGCTTGTGCTTGCATCAGAATTATGTCATCGCCGTATCAATCGGCGCTCTTTGATCCAATTATTGGAAAACACATTTATTTTGTGAAATGCTAAGAATCGGAGGATTGATGCAACATGAGCATTAATTGCGAGATCCTTGACCTTCGAGCCTTCCTGAGCGTCGTAGAGTTGGAGAGCTTTCATCGCGCGGCCGAAGCTCTGCATCTGTCACAGCCCGCGTTGAGCCGCCGCATTCAAAAACTGGAGCAGGCTATCGGAGCACCCATTTTGGAACGGACAACCCGGCACGTATCCGCGACGGCTCTCGGTACAGAACTCGTGCCGCTCGTGCGACGCATGCTGGAGGAGTTTGACGGCTCTCTGTTTGCTGTTCGTGACGTTGGAACCAACCGAGGTGGATTGGTGACGATCGCGTGCCTCCCCACTGCGGCATTCTACTTCCTGCCGACCGCCATCCGGCAGTTCAATGAGGAGTACCCGAACATCCGCTTTCGCATCCTCGACTTGCCGGCGACCGACGGTCTTCAAGCCGTGGCGCGCGGTGAGGTGGAGTTCGGCATAAACATCATGGGCACCTCGGATCCGGACCTGACCTTTGATCGGCTCGCGGAAGACCCATTTGTGCTTGCAGCGCGCAAGGATCACCCTCTGGCTGCCAAACCATCGGTCGGCTGGGCGGAACTAGAGCCCTATCATCTGATCACGGTTCATCGATCAAGCGGCAACAGAACGCTGCTCGACGCGGCGCTGGCAAAATCGAACATCAAGCTTCGCTGGTTCTACGAGGTAACCCATCTGTCCACCTCCCTTGGGTTGGTGGAGGCAGGCCTCGGGATTTCCGTTCTGCCACGAATGGCAACCCCGGGAGAAGACCATCCGTTTCTGATCACCCGCCCAATCCGCAATCCCGAGATATCACGCACGATCGGCGTGGTTCGCCGTCGCGGCGGCACCTTGTCGCCTGCGGCAGAGCGATTCCTTAAGATGCTGATAGGTTTATGGGGCAGTGATTGAGAGGCGCTAGGAAATCGCCAGCCGTAAAGCCAGAAGCCTTATGCGGCCAGAAAGGAGTCGGTACCGCTTGCGGAAAAGCACCGGGTTGGGCCTCTCCGTCGTTCGTGGGATCGCCCGGGCTCACGGCGGCGATGCATTGGCCCGTTCCGAACCCGAGGGCGGCACCATCATTGAAATTCGGCTGCCGCTGACGGCAGCCGGCCGCAAGGATGCGCCAAGCAGAGTTGATCTCGCCGGTACAATGCCTGGCAGCCGATTCGTCTGACCTCTCAAGATGTGAGTGTTGCCCGCAGTACACCGGATATGTTTGGCGTCACGTGAGTTCGGACTTGAAGAGCTGAATTGGGCGAGCCGGCCTTTGTGGCCTTTCACACGGTCAACAGACGAGCCAACAATGCAGCGGCCGGTGTGCCAGCCAAGCCAAGGTCGCGGACGCTGCTCATGTGATTTGCCGCTGCAAGGCTCGTGCGCGAGACGGCAAGCCCTTGCCGTTCGAAACGCTCCGCAAGCGTGGCGGCCTGGTTGTGGAACGGCGGCGTTTCATCAGCTCCAACGGATAGCTCGACGCGCACTGAAGGATCGAAGCGATGATTTATCGGGGAGAACCGCTCGACCTCGTCGTCGGTGATCGCGATCTCAGCAGCGAGAAACGACTCCTGCGACGGCCTTAGATCGTAAATACCCCCCAGCAGCAGCGCGCCTTTGATGCCTGATGGCCGGCCGTCCCCGCCGAAAAGCATCGTCGCGAGATGAGCGCCAGCGGAATGGCCACTTACCGTCAGTTGATCAGGATCGCCGCCGTAGCTCGCGATGTGGTCATGTATCCATTGCCTCGCGCGGCGTACCTGATCGACGATCGTCGCCATTCTCACGGTCGGCATCAGTGCGTAGCCTACGATGACGGCAATCGCCCCCGCGTTGGTAACAGTGTCCGCGACGTAGGAATAGTCGCGCTTGGAAAACATGCGCCAGTAGCCGCCGTGGATGAAGATGTGCACCGGCAGGCGATCGCGTTTGCCCTGCGGGAAAAACAGATCGACGGTTTCCCTCGGGTCGGGTCCGTAAGCGAGGTCGGCGGCCATCGGAACTTTCGCCCTGGTCTCCGCGCTTCTGCGGACGATCTCGGCGACGATGTCGTCGAACTCGGGGACGTGATCGCGAATACGGAATGGATCTTTCGCCATCTGTCTGCTCACATCGTCACGGCGATGTATTTCGCCTCCATGAACTCGGCTATGCCGTGCTTCTGGCCGCCCTCACGCCCGAGCCCGCTCTGCTTGACGCCGCCGAAGGGCGCGGCGGGGTCCGACATCAGGCCGCGATTGAGCGCGATCATGCCGGACTCGATCTTCGATGCCACGCGCATGCCCTTTGCAAGGTCGCGCGTGTAGATGTAGGCGGCAAGGCCGTATTCGGTGTCGTTCGCCTTTGCGATGACCTCCGCCTCATCTTCGAAGCGGCTCACCGGTGCCACGGGACCGAATATCTCCTCGTGAGCCATGACGGCGTCGGCCGGCACGTCGCTCAGCACCGTGGGTGGATAGAAAAATCCCCTGCCTTCAGCGATCGCGCCGCCGCACAGAACCTTCGCGCCGCGAGCGACCGCGTCCTGAACGAGCCGATCGATCTTGTCCACGGCCTTCCTGGTGATCATCGGCCCGCATTCGGTTTCTGAGTCCGTGCCCGGGCCGACGGCGAGCGCCGCCATGCGTTTGCGCAGGCCTTCCGCGAACGCATCATGGATGCCCGCCTGGACGTAGAGCCGATTGGCCGCCGTACAGGCCTCGCCGGCGTTGCGCATCTTGGCGATCATCGCGCCGTCGAGGGCTGCCTCCAGATCGGCGTCGTCGAAGACGATGAACGGAGCGTTGCCGCCAAGCTCCATCGAACAGGAGATGACGTGTTTCGCCGCCTCGGCCAGAAGCACGCGGCCGATTCCGGTCGAGCCCGTGAAGGACAGCTTGCGCACCCGCGCATCGGCCAGCATGGCCGCCGTCACCGGGCCGGGGTTCGAGGTCGTGATGACGTTGACGACGCCAGGCGGCACACCTGCCTCTTCGTATAGAGCTGCAAGTGCATAGGCGGTCAGCGGTGTCTCGCTGGCGGGCTTCAGGATGACGGTGCAGCCGGCTGCAAGCGCCGGCGCGATTTTGCGTGTCGCCATCGCCGCCGGGAAATTCCACGGCGTTATCAGCACGCAGATGCCGATGGGCTGGTAGTCGACCACGATCCGGTTTGCGCCAGACGGCGCGAGGCCGAACTCGCCGCTGATGCGCACCGCTTCCTCCGCGTTCCAGCGGAAGAACTCGGCCGCATAGGCGACTTCGCCGCGCGCGTCGCGCAAAGCCTTGCCGTTCTCCAGGGAAATCAGCGCGGCCAAGGTCTCGGCACGTTCGGTCATCAGCTCGAAGCAGCGCCTCAGGATCTCGGACCGCCGGCGCGGCGGGGTTTCGCGCCAGCTTGCAGCTGCCTCCGCGGCCGCATCAACGGCGGCAGCAGCGTCGGCCAGCGTGGCATCGGGAACCGCCGCGATCACGGCCTCCGTCGATGGGTCGACCACTTCGATGACGCGGCCGTTGGACGAGGGGGGCCATTGCCCGCCAATGTAGAGCCCATGCGAAAATGGAGTGTAGTCGGACATGTCGGAATCCTGCTCAAAAAGCTCCAGGGAAATGTTCATTGGAATCGGGCTCCATCCCTCATCATCGCGGCCGACATGTCGCCGCCATAGGCTGCCCTGACCAAGCGCTGCATCGCTGGCAGGTCGAAAGGGCGGGGATTGTTCTTGATCAGCCTGTCGATGCCGAGCGCCTGTTCCGCCGTCCAGTCGATCCTGTCCTCGGGAAGGCCGAGGTCGGCCAGCGTCCGGGTTATGCCGATGGCGTTGAACAGTCGCGCAACTTCCCTGATCGTGGCGTCCGCCAGCTGATCGGCGTTGCGGTCCTGGCGCGGCAGGCCAAGGGCAGTGCCGATTTCGGCGATCTCCGGCGTTGCGGCGGGCAGGTTGTAGCCCATCACGTAGGGGAGCATCGTCGCGACGCCCAGCCCGTGCGGCGTGTGAGTGAGCGCGCCGACCGGATATTGCACCGCATGGGCGGCGGCGGTTCCCGCCGTACCGAAGGCGCAGCCCGCGGCCAACGCGCCCATCATGACATCGGCGCGTGCATTCTCGTTCGACCCGTCACGATAGGCTGCTTCGAGGCTGCGGCCCAAAAGTCTGATTGCCAAAAGGGCGAAATGATCGGTCAGCACGCTCTTGCCGACGAAGACATGTCGTTGCGGCAGATCGGCATCGGCGTAGCGTCTTGCCGCGGTGAAGGCCTCGATCGCATGCGTCAGCGCGTCGGCACCGGCGATGGCTGTCAGGGAAGGGGGGCAGGTCGTCGTCAGATCCGGGTCGCAAAGCGCAACCGCGGCAATGAGGTGGGGGCTGGAAATGCCGACCTTGAGCGTCCGCTCCGGGTCGGAGATCACAGCGACCGGGGTCACCTCGGAGCCGGTGCCGGCCGTGGTCGGCACAGCGATCAGGGGCAGGGTGGGGCCCGGCACCTTGAACTCACCATAGTAGTCCTGGAGCTTGCCGCCATGGCTGAGCAGCAGCCCGGCGCATTTGGCCATGTCGAGGCAACTGCCGCCCCCAACCCCGATCACCATGTCCGGCTTGAAGCCTTTTGCTTCCGCGACACAGGCGCCGACGCTGTCGCGAGGCACGTCAGGCAAGGTCCGGTCGTGGACGAGTGTGTCGACCCCGGCAGTTTTCAATCCATCGAGGATTTCGACGAACTCTGACGTCTTGGCGAGGCGTTCGTCGGTGCAGATGAATGCGCGCCGGCCATATCGATCGGCAATGGCAGGCAGCGCATGGCGCTGGCCTTTACCAAAGAGAATTTCGCGCGGCAGGCGCGCGGCTGCAAACAAGGTCATGGACTGAGATCTTTCAAAACAAACCGATTGGCCAAGTGCCGCGATCGTCGCCGAGCCTGACTTGCGGGTCCCAGGGTTCAGCTTTCTTGCCGGTCCTGGCCGCCAGGCGCGGCCATAAAGGGTTCCCTAGCTCATTTGTTCGTATCCTCTATAAAATCGTATAGGATATAGTATTGAATTGACCGGAGCATCATGTTAGGGCTCGCTCCTGTCAAGAGGCAAAACGATGCAAGACCCCGATCTGACCGTCGACAACGAAGCTCGCTCTAGCGGCCGCATCCAGCGCGCCAACAGCTTGGCGGGCGATGTTTACGAAGCAATTTTTGCACAACTGATGTCGCTGAAGATTCCGCCGGGATCTCGGATTACCGTGGACAATCTTGTCAGGGAATTCGACGTTTCACACACGCCCATCCGCGAAGCGCTCGGTCGTCTGGAAGGCGAGGGCCTGGTCGTAAAAACTCACTTGATCGGCTATCGCGCCGCCCCGCAAATTACTCGGCGCCGGTTCGACGAGCTTTATGAATTGCGTCTTCTGCTCGAGCCCGCCGCCGCGGCCAAGGCCACGGCAACGCTTGACGAGGGGCGCCTCGCAGCTCTGCAGGAGGCGGCCGGCGTAATGGCCCGGCGGGTGGGTAAAGACGAGCGCCTCCGCTATTCCAACTTTGCGCGGCAAGACGCGATCTTTCACGACAAGATCATGGAGTTCGCGCAGAACGAGCTCATCCGCGAGACACTGAACCACCAGCATACCCATTTCCACATCTTCCGCCTGATGTACCACTCGCGCGTCACCGAAGAAGCGTTGGACGAGCACGAGGCCATTCTCGCCGCCTTCGCTGCCGGCGATGCGAGCGGCGCCGCCCATGCGATGCGCATCCACATCGAGAATTCGCGGGACCGACTCCTGCCTGCCTTCGAGTGACCGCTGCTATGTCCATTGCCGCTCGCATTGACAGAGATCGCGCTGTTGCGCCGGTCACCGCCCAGCCGGTCGCGCCCGTGCTGCGCGCCGAAAGCGTTTCCAAGCAGTATGTCGCCGTCACCGTGTTGTCGGATGTCACGCTCGATATCCTGCCCGGCGAGATCCATGCGATCATCGGCGAGAACGGGGCCGGCAAGTCGACGTTCATGCGGCTGCTTTCCGGCTACATCGCTGGCGCTCGGCGGCAACGGGATGAAGGACATCGTCAAGAAGGTGATCGACGGCGAAGCCATGACACCGGTCGAGACACCTTACCCGCCTTCGATGATCAAGACCGCCATCTACATGACAGTGGCGAACCTGATCGGCCAGGCGCCGGTCCGCGGCCACGTCAAGCTCGATGCGCCGCTCATCACCCAGGCCAACGCCAAGGAATACTACTTCCCGGATTCTTCCTTCTGACAATCGGCAAATCCAATTTGCGACAGCCAAGGCGCGACAGGGCCTTGGCATTTCAAAATCGAAAGGACAAGTCATGCCAGCCAAGAAGATTCTGATGCTGACCGGTGAGTTCACCGAGGAATACGAAATCTTTGTCTATCAGCAGGCGATGGAAGCCGTCGGTCACACCGTCCACGTCGTTTGCCCCGACAAGAATGCCGGCGACCTGATCAAGACCTCGCTGCACGATTTCGAGGGTGACCAGACCTACACCGAGAAGCTTGGTCACTATGCTCTGATCAACAAGACGTTCGCCGACGCGGAGAAACAGCTCGACCAGTACGATGCCGTCTATTGCGCCGGCGGCCGCGGACCGGAATACATCCGCACGGACAGGCGCATCCAGGCAATGGTGCGCCATTTCCACGAAACGAAGAAACCGATCTTCACTATCTGCCACGGCGTGCAGATCCTGATCGCGGTCGATGGTGTCGTACGCGGCAAGAAGGTAGGCGCGCTGGCGGCCTGCGAACCGGAAGTGACGCTCGCCGGCGGCACCTATATCGATCTATCTCCGACGGAGGCCTATGTCGACGGCACAATGGTCTCGGCCAAAGGCTGGACGGCGCTCGCAGCCTTCATCCGGGAATGCCTGAAGGTGCTCGGCACGGAAATCCGGCACGGCTAGCAGACGGCGCACTTCTCCTTCAAGATCGGTCACCGCGCTTTCGTATCGAACGCGATGGATCTTCGCCGGGAGCACCGTCTCCTAGCTGCCAACCGCTTCGAACCGTTGCTCAAACTCGCGACGCGGTTCGCGGCGAAGTTCCGCTGCCCGCAATCGGCGTTGGTGCGGTGCGTTCATCGTTTTTGAAGCCGGCACCTCTGCCGGCCTGCCGGCAGGATTGGCCCGGGATCAGCTCGGCATTTTAAGGCATGGTCTTGAGGATTGCGTGCAGCCCTTCATGCCCCAATTTAGGGACGGTCCGATCTGCGCTCAGATGTCGGGTTATTGCGCGCCCGGGCGGCGAGCGAACACTATTGTTCGAAAGGCTCTCCCAGCGAAGCCACGCCGTTGAGCTTGAGCAAACGCCGGTTCGAAGAAATGATGCCCAGCACGACGATTGTCACGAGATAAGGTAGGCTCGATAGAAGTTGCGAAGAAACGTCGAGCCCAGTTGTCTGGGCCGCGAGGCTTGCGAGGGACACGGCGCCGAAGAGGCAAGCACCGAGGAAGATACGGCTGGTAAGCCAGGTGCCGAAGACCACGAGCGCGATCGCGATCCAGCCGCGCCCGGCGATCATGCCATCGGCCCAGAGCGGAGTGTAGACCACGGCCGCGTAGGCACCGGCGAAACCCGCCAACGCGCCGCCGAAAGCGACCGCGGCGAAACGCACTGCGATTACCGGATAGCCTAGCGCACGGGCCGCCTTGGGATTCTCGCCGACGGCGCGCACGACAAGGCCGGTCTTGGTGTAGGCGAATATCGCCCAGATGGCGACGGTCGCAGCAAGCGAGAGCCACACGACGACGTCCTCGACGAACAGGCCGCCGATGACCGGGATATCTGAAAGCCAGGGCAATGAAAGCTTCGGTAGGCCTTTGACCGTGAGGCTCTCATAGCTCTTGCCGAACAGTGCCGAGAGGCCCTGGCCGAGTATGCCGATGGCGAGACCCACCGCGACCTGGTTGGCGCGGAACCCCAGCGCGATGACGGCAAAGACAAGGGAAAGAGCCGTGCTGGCGAGGCCCGCGGCGACGAAACCAAGGAGGTGGCCGCCGCCGTGATAGACGATGATGAAGGCGATGACCGCCCCCAGGGCCATCAGTCCCTCCACGCCGAGATTGAGGACGCCGGCCCGCTCGGCCACCATTTCGCCCAGCGCGGCCAAAAGGAACGGCGTGGCCGCCGCCAGCATTCCGGCGACGATGAACTCGAGGGCATTCATGGAGCGCTTCCGTGGGCGGCATGGCGCCATTCGAGCCGGTAGCGGACGAAGGCGATGGCGACGAGATAGGCGAGCAGCAGGCTGCCCTGGAAGACCCGGACCGCGGCGACGGGCAGGTTTGCCGAGACCATGGCGTTGTCGCCGCCGATATAGAGGGCCGCCATGAGCAGCGCGGAAAAAACGATGCCTATCGGGTGGAGGCCACCCAGATAGGCAACGATGATGGCCGCATAGCCGTAGCCGGTCGAGATGGAGCGCTGCAACTGGCCGAGCGGCCCCGCCACCTCGGCCGCCCCGGCGAGGCCTGCCGCGAAGCCGCCGATGAGGAGGGAAAGCCAGATCGCGCGTCCTTCGTTGAAGCCGGCGTATCCGGCCGCGCGCGGCGCAAGGCCGCCGACCTGCAGCTTGTAGCCAGCGAAACTCCTCTGCATGAAGACCCAGGCCGCAAGGGAGAACGCGAAGGCGATAAGCAGCGAGACGTTGACGCGGGTGCCGGGGATCAGGATCGGCACCATCGCGTCGTACTGGAACATCACCGACTGCGGGAAGTTGAAGCCGGCCGGGTCCTTCCAGGGGCCGAGAAGCAGATAGTTGAGCACCTGCGCGGCAACGAGCGCCAGCATGAGCGAAACGAGAATTTCGTTTGCGTTGAGCCGCACGCGCCAGAACGCTGTGAGCGAGGCCCAAAGCGCGCCGCCCAGTGCGCCGAGGACGAGCATGGCGGGCCAGATCCACTGGCCCGTCGCCTGCGGGAGCCAAATGGGAACGGCCGATGCGAAGATCGCGCCGAGGATGAACTGACCTTCGGCGCCGATGTTGAAGACCTTTGCGCGAAAGCCGATGGCAAGCCCCTGCGCGATCAGCAGCAGCGGCCCCATCTTCAGCAGGACTTCCGAGAAGGAGGCCCAGGACAGGAAAGGCTCCAGAAGCATCGCGTGGAAAACAGCGGCCGGATCTCGGCCCATCAGGAGGTAGAGCGCGAGATTGAGCAGCGTCGCCAGGCCGAGCGCGGCGGGCGGGGCGACCAGCTTGATTGCAAGCGAGGCGTGCTCCCGGCGAACCAGAACGGGAAGGAACGGCCGAAACAGAGCGCTCATGCGGGGACCTTTTCGGCCGTCGAATGCGCGCCGATCATGTAGCGGCCGATCTCCTCGGGTCTGGTGTCGCGCGTCACCAGCGGCGGGCTCAGCCGGCCCTGATGGATCACCTGGATCGAATCGCAGAGCTCGAACAGTTCCTCGAGTTCCTCCGAGATGACGAGGATGGCCATGCCTTCGTTGCGCAGCGCGACAAGGCGCCGGCGGATGGCGGATGCGGCGCCGATATCCACGCCCCAGGTGGGCTGCGCCACGAACAGCAATTTCGGGGACAGCATGATCTCGCGGCCTATGATGAACTTCTGCAGATTGCCCCCCGAAAGCGCCCCGGCCTCCGTTTCGGAACCCGGCGTGCGCACGTCGTATTGCCGGATGCAGTCCTCCGTGAAAGCCTTGGCGCGGGCCGTGTCGACGAGGCCGTGTTTCAAGAGGCCGGAGGGATGGGCGGTCAGAAGGCTGTTGAGGACGAGCGACATTTCCGGCACCGCGCCGCGGCCCAGCCGCTCCTCCGGAACGAAGGCGAAGCCCAGCCGCCGGCGGGCAGCCGCATCGAGCGCGCCGACGTCCCTTCCCATCATGAAGATACGCTGTGACTTTTCGCGCGGCAGCACCGTCTCGCCCGAGATCAGCGCCGCGAGCTCGCTCTGCCCGTTGCCCGAGATGCCCGCGATACCGAGGATCTCGCCCGCCCGGACCGTCAGGCTGACGTCGGAAAGCGTCGCGGCGAAGGGATCGTCCGGCCGATGCTCGAGGCCAACGATTTCAAGGCGCTTTTCTCCGCCGGAATGCGCAAGCGCCGGCATGGGCTGAGGCATGTCGCGGCCGATCATCATGCGGGCGAGGTCGTGCGCGTCGTGATCGCGGGGATCCACATGGCCCGTGATGCGCCCGCCGCGCAGGATGGTCGCGCGGTCGCAGACCGCGCGGATCTCCTCCAGCTTGTGCGAGATGAACAGAATGGACACGCCGCCGTCGCGCAGCCGCCGCAACGTCTCGAAAAGCTTGTCCACCGATTGCGGCGGCAGGACGGAAGTCGGTTCGTCGAGGATCAGGAGCTGCGGTCGGGTCATCAGGCAGCGGATGATTTCCACCCGCTGCCGCTCTCCGACCGAGAGAGCATGTACGTGGGCAAGCGGATCGACCTCCAGGCCGAAGTCGCGGCCGAGCTTACGGATGCCTTGCGCAAGGTCCGATTTTTTCCCGGGCACGACCAGCTGGATGTTCTCCACCACCGTCAGCGTCTCGAACAACGAGAAATGCTGGAAGACCATGCCGATCCCCTTGCGTCTCGCATCCGCCGGGGACGCGAGCGCGAGGGGCTCTCCTTTCCAGCTCGCCGTTCCGGCGTCCGGCTGTTCGACGCCGTAGATCAGCTTCATCAGCGTCGATTTGCCCGCCCCGTTCTCTCCGAGGATTGCGTGGATCGAGCGCGGAGCCACGTCCAGATCGATGTCCCGATTGGCATGGATCTGGCCGTAGCTCTTGGAGATGCCGCGCAGCGACAGAAGCGGGGCGGTCATGGTTACTTGGGCAGCGGCGTGGTGACACCCTTGACGTGCCAGTCCATGGCGACGATCTCGGCCTCGGTCATTGTCTTGCCGGCGGGAACGCCTTCGCTGCCGTCGGCCTTGGCGATCGGACCGGCAAAGGGCGAGAAGCTGCCGTCGGCGATCTTGGCTTCAACCTCCTTGATCTTGGTCATGATGTCGGCCGGGATGCCCGGGTTCCAGTCGACGACTTCGACGACCTTGTCGCCGACACCCAAGAAGGCGTTGGCGCCCTTGAAGGTACCGGCAAGGTGGGCGTCGACCGAGGCTTTGAAGAAGGGCGACCAATCGGTCGCCACGCAGCCGAGATAGGTCTTGGGCGCGTATTTCTTCATCGACGAGTTGAGGTTGAAGGCGGGGATGCCGGCCTCCTCGCAGGCCGCAATGACGGAAGGCGTGTCCTGCGCGTTGGAGAAGATGACGTCGCATTTCTGCGCCAGCAGCGCCTTGGCGGCTTCCTGCTCCTTGGCCGGATCGAACCAGGAGTTCACCCATACGACCGAAATCTCGACATCGGGCTTCACCGCCTGTGCCCCCAGCGTGAAAGCGTTGATGGAGGTGATCAGCTCGGGAATGGCGAAGGCGGAGACCGAGCCGAGCTTGCCGGTCTTCGAAAGCGCGGCCGCCGCCATGCCCATCAGGTAGGTGCCCTGGGAATATTGGGCAGCAAAGGGCGAGAAGTTCGGCGCCACCTGAAAACCGGAAGCGTGCAGCACGGTGACGTCGGGATTGCGGCGCGCGATCTGCAGGGCGCCGTTCTGGTAGCCGAAGGAACCGGCGATCAGGAACTTGTTCCCGTCGGCGACCGCCTTGTTCATGATGCGGTCGGCGTCGGGGCCTTCCTGAATGTTCTCGATGATGGTGACCTTCACCTTGTCGCCGTAGGCGGCCTTGACCGGCTCGAGCCCGTCGGCCAACGCACGGCCCCAGCCGACGTCGCCGACCGGTGAGGGGACCACAAGCACGATGCCCAGCGGTTCATCGGCGGCAAGCGCGCGGCTACCCACCGCGGCGACGAGCCCGGTAGCGGCAGCGCCCTTCATCAATGTTCTGCGGGTAAGATTTGTCAGCATGTCGGTTCCCCTTGCTTTTGGTTTTGGCTTCTAGAATTCCACAGTCGCGAGCGCCGCCTCGGCTTGCGCGAACAGCCTGGCCTCGTCGAGCCCCGGGAATTCTCCCTTGGCCCAAACGACACGGCCGTTGATCATCGTCATGTCGGTCGGCGAGCCGATGCCCACCTTGGCCAGCAGGCTCAGCGGATCATGCCGCGTGCCGACATAGTCCATGCGCCGCGTGTCGATGGCGAACAGGTCGGCGGCCATGCCGGGCGCCAGCCTGCCGATGTCGCCGCGCCCGAGCAGCGCCGCGCCCCCGGTCGTCGCATAGCCGAGGAAATCGGCCGGCGGCGGCACCGGATGGTCGCGCGTCGACGCCGCCAGACATTGCAGCATGTAGGCGGAATGGATGCAGTGCATCAGGTTGGAATTGTCGTTCGAGGCGGCGCCGTCGCAGCCCAGTCCGACACTGAGCCCGAGGGCCGACATCGCCGGTATGTCGGTGATTTCGGCGCCGACGAGATAGACCGGCTCAGGGCAATGCGCGACGCCGGTGCCGCTCGCCGCCATCTTGCGCAATTCGTCGTGGGTCAGCTCCCAGCAATGGGCATAGAAGGCATCCGGCCCGCAGAAGCCGATCTCGGCGCAATAGTCGACCGTGCGCAGGCCGTGACGGGCCTGCATGACCGGGCTTTCGCCCTCGCCGACATGGGTATGCATGCGCACCTTGCGGTCGCGCGCCAGCGCCACCGATTCCACGAATGTCTCGCGATAGCAGTTGACCGGCTGGCAGGGCGCGACGACGACCTGGCGCATGCCGAAGCGACCGGCATCATGGTAGGCGTCGATCAGCCGGGCGCAGTCGGCGATGAACTCGTCCGTCGTTTCCAGCATGGCGTCGGGGATGGTCGAGCCTTCCGATTTCGGCAGCGTGTTGCCGCCACGTCCGGCATGGAAGCGCATGCCGAGCAGTTCGGCCGCCTCGAACTGCCGGTCGATCAGCCTTTTGCCGGCATGCCGCGGAAAGCAGTACTGATGGTCGAACGCCGTCGTGCAGCCGTGCTTTATCAACTCTGCCATGGCCGTGACCGATGCGTGATAGAAGCACTCCTCGGTCAGCCGCGAGAAGATGGGATAGATGCGGTCGAGCCATTCGATGACCGACAGCTTCGTCCAGTCCAGATCGGCGCGGTTGCGCACGAAGCACTGAAAGAAGTGGTGATGGGTGTTGACGAGGCCGGGATAGACGAACCAGCCGGCAGCATCCTGCGCGACGGTCCCGACAGGCATCTCCCCGTTGTCGAGGCCTTCGCCGATGGCCCGTATCGCCGGGCCGTCAGTCAACACATCGACATTGCGACGGACGCGCGGACCGTTGCCATCGTCCACGATGACCGCAGCGCAGTTCTTCAACAGATAGCCCGCCACGTCAGGTCTCGCCTGGGACGGGCTCGGGTCTGAGCTCGTGCAGCCGGTGGATGCCGGGCATCTCGATGAAGCCGTCGAGACCGCGGATCGCCCGCGACCACAGCCGGATCACGGGATAGGGATCGAGCGAGACGCCGCCGTCCGGCGCCAGCGCCACATAGGGAAAGCAGGCGATGTCGGCGACACTCGGCCGGTCCGACGCGAGGAAACGCTGGCCACGGATATGCTGTTCGACGAGGCCGGCTTCCAGCTCCCGCAGGGCCGTTGTCCCCTGTCCCTGAAGGACATCGATATTGCCCGGACGCAGCAGCATCTCATGCAGGCGCGCCGCCCCCAGGCTGGCGGTTAGCCGATGCGAGAAGGAAAGCCATTGCTGGACCCGCGCCGCCTCTGCGGCCGTATCGTTGCCCAGCCATTGCGGTGCCGCCTTCGCGGCGAGGTAGACCAGCATGGCCGAGGATTCGGTCAGGACGAGGTCGCCATCCTCCAGGATCGGGATCGAACCCGCCGGGTTAAGCGCCATAAGTTCGGGACCGCGATGCTCGGCACCAGGATGGAAGTCGACGGGCCGGATGTCGAGCTTCACCCCGGCCAGCGCAGCCATCAGGCGCGCCTTGTAGCAGCTCGGCGACAGCACATAGTCGTAGAGCTTCATTGCGCCACCAGTTGCGCGCCGTAGGTGTAGCCATGGCGTTTCAGCCAGCGCCGGTAGGCAACCGACGTCAGGTCGGCTCGCGTGGGAATCTCCATGCCGGGATCGAGCGGCAGCAGCCCCGGAATCTGGTTTTCAAGGATCGACCGGTCCTGGACGAAGATCGTCTGCTGGAAATGGATCAGGTCTGTCATCGGCGTCTCGTCGTCGAACAGCGCCATCCATGGCCACACGTCGCACAGGTCTTCGGCAAGAGGCTGCACGAAAAGCGTAATGACGTCCCATTCGCCCGGGCGCGGCGGACAGGTCTTGTAGAGGATCGAGCAGGTCGGCGCAGGCACGCGATACATGTATTCCGTGGTTATGCCGCCTTGCGCCGACTTGGCGGCCTGCGGCTGGTAGAACTTAACCTGGGTCGCCCAAACCTCGTCCTCGTCCTCGCGGATCTCGACCTTGTAGCTCTGGACCTCGGTATGCGGTTCGGCCCCCAATATGTCGGTATGGACGAACGGAAAATGCGCAATGTCCAGGAAGTTCTCGACCGCGCGCAACGGCGAGCAACGCACGCGCACCACCCCGACATCGACAAGCCGGCGGCCGGGCTGATCGGCCTCGGGGATCGCAAACAGCGCCTTATGCGGATCACCGGGCGACGCCCAGACATGGCCATAGCGCACGCAGACCGGCAGGGAGCGTCCGTTGCCCCCCGTGACCATGGCGTTTCCGTCGTCGCCGAGCCGCACCTCGATCGGTTCGCCCATGAGGGCCGTCTTGCGCCCCTGCGCATCGAGCTGGCTGGCCAGGCCGACCGGATACCATTCGTCGATCATCGCATTGCGGGTCATTGGACGGCCCTGCCGCGCCGAATGCTCTCGGCCGCCCGCCGCAGTGTTTCGGCGGCCCGCGAAGCGGCGATCCGCTCGGTCGGATTGGCGTCCTCGCCCACCAGAACATGCATGAGCGTCCGCGCTTCCCCTTCGGGGGCAAGCAGCAGCCGCAGCGTCCGGCCATCGTGGGTATGGTCGAGCAGGCCTCCCTCGGCCTTCGCGCCCGCGGCCGCCTCCAGCGCCGCAGCGTCCGCTTCCACCATCATGGAACGCAGCGGGGTCACGCCGTCGAGCGGCGGCGGCGGGGCAGCGGCTTCGCCGACGGAGATCCATATGAGCCCGCCGCTGTCCTCGACGGCCTGGGTCGCGACGCGAATCGTCTCCGGCGGCGCAAGACCCGGATGGGCCGGGATGCGCAGGCAGTTTCCCGCCTGGGCATAGCTCCAGCCGTGATAGATGCAGGACAGGGCCTCGCCGCGCACGAAGCCATGGGAAAGCCGCATGCCGCGATGAGGGCATCTGTCGGCGAAGGCCGCCGCACGGCCGGAGCGGCTTCGCCAAAGGGCAATCGGTCCGACTGGGGATTGCGCCGGCATCACGGTTCCCGCCGGCAAGTCCGCGGAGAGGGCAACAGGCATCCATGAGCCGGTCGGATAAGGCGGCATGCATCAACTTTCAAACAACACCAGCATCTTCCCGAGCGCAGCTTCGCGGTCAAGGATATGCTAATAGGCCCGGGTTACGTTTGCACAACATTTCCTCACTGGCAATAATGCCCAAAAAAGGGGCACTCACGTCTCCCGGGCAAAGGCAGCGAGCTTCAAACCCTAGCTCGATTCGTTGTCGATCGGCGTCCGGCGAATGGTCTCGACCCAGACATCGATTGGTCCAAGAGAGCACCCCATCTCCATCATATCGATCAGTTCGGCCGGACCGGCGACGTCGAGCTCGATCCGATCGGGACCGGCAACGCATATGGCCTGCGCGAGCCCGAGCTTGGCGGCATGACGCTCGATCCACGGAAGGAAGGATGCCGCCTCGACATCGCCGAGGATCGTCATGTGCTCCCGCCAGGAATATCGATTTTGCTCGCTCACAGAAAACCTCGGCAATGAAACAGATATATATCTATCTATCTGCATTGTGCTCAATCGCTGAAGCACCCTGACCAAGCACCATGAACAGGCTGTGGTGTGGGGCTTGTGATCCCTCAATCCTCTATGACGTCCGCAAATTTTCGTCTGTGAGTAAGTTTCTGTCGCAACGCGCCAACGGGAGTATCATTGGAGGCATCTATTTTTGAGGCGTCGCCACGCCAGACCAGAAGTCGAAGATGGGAATGACCGCTATGTTCGATAGCGCGAACGCTGTGAGGGTGTCTCGCATACCGGGCAATGCGGAAATCTCCTGCCAGATCTGCCGGGTGCGATCGGCCTCCAACCCGTGGTCGGATTATGCGAGCATCCACGAGAACAGGTGAACAAGTCGCTACAGTCGAACAAGCGATACGCTTGTCACGCTGCTCACGTCATCCCTTTTCCCAGCGACCTTAGTTCCGGAGGATAAACTCATCGGCCGTTGTTGGCTGATGACCGGTCATCCTAAGCACGCCATCGGTCACGCGGTCCTCACTTCCCTGCTCGATGTTTGCGTCCATCGCGGCGAGCACTTTCGCATAGGCTTCGTCCAGCCCGCCTCGCCGATAACGCTCGGCGAGCAACTCGACGGTCAGACTTACATGCTCGATCTTGCGCCCGAGTGCCTTGGTGAGCTTGGCCGCTATGTCGGCATAGGACAATGCCTCCGGCCCGGTCAGAATGAAGTCCGTATTCCATGATTTTCTTGCAAGGAGCGCTTCAACTGCCGCGTCGGCGATATCGCCCACGTCAATGAAGCCGACCTTCCCGGCACCGGTCGCAGAATATATCGCACTCTCGTCCCTGATTGTTGCGAGATGCTGTTGTTCCGAGAAGTTCTGCATGAACCAGGTGGGGCGCAGGACCGTCCATTCCGGAGCCTTTCGTTGCAGATAGGCATGAACCTGCCCCATCATCGGCCCGCCGGCTTGCAGTGACGATGCGCTCAAGAGCACGAAACGCTGAACGCCACTGGAGAGCGCGATGTCGAGAACAGGCGGCACGATCGCTCCGTGGTCGCTACTGTCCGTCGGCGCGACGATGTAAACGGCGTGGATGCCTTCGAACGCGCGCCGGGCAAGTTCCGGCTGCTGCCAGTCGAAGGCGACGTCGCTTTCTGTTGCGGGCTTGCGAGTGCCGATCTTGGGAGTGGTGCCGCGTCCGACGAGCTTATTTGCAACGAGGCGTCCGGTCTTTCCCGTGCCGCCGATAACGAGGACCTCAGCCGTCATGTTTCGCACCCTTGGTCCGAGTTTCATTTGCCGCGTGCGAACCAGCTGAGGCCGCAAGCACCACAAGCGGATTCCAGTAGTCGCGATAGCGAGCGATCCGACCATCTTTCAGGTCGAGCATTGACACATAGTCCTGGTCGTAACGAGCGCCTGTTTGATTGGCGTATCCCTTGCAGCTGAACTCGATCGCGGCCGCGTCGCTCTGGGCTGAAACAAGAACCCGGCCGAGGGCCATGGACTCGATCGTGATCAACGTCGCGACCGTCGGAAGATAGGCTTCGAGCGCCGCCTTGCCGTCGAGCCTGCTGGTCCCGCCTGGCGGCGTGAACGGGAATTCGAAGAGAATGTCGTCCGTGCACATATCGAGGAAGGTTCTGGCGTCAGGGGCCAGCACGTCTCCCAGGGCCTGCCGAAGCAGGGCGGAAAGACTGGGGAAGAGATCGTGGTTTGTGGTCACGCGTCTTTACTCCTTCTGGATGGAACGATATCGTTCCGTTCATATAGAGGGATAGCTGGATGGAACGCAAGAGTATCGACGAAAATTTCCGACGGAAGCCGACCGGGGCCGCTGTCATGCGATCCGATCTGACGGATGCGCTCTACCGGGCCTTCTTTGAAGAATGGGCCGAGCATGGGTACACTGGACTGAGTCTGGAACGCGTTGCGGCGCGGGCGGGTGCGGGCAAAGCCGCCATTTATCGTCGCTGGCCCTCGAAACTGGCTATTGCCTCAGAGGCCGTCGAAAAGCTTGGCTTGGCCTTGACCGAAGTTTCCGACCGAGGCGGACTGACGGAAGAGCTTGAGGCCTATCTTCTCATGATGCGGCGGGCGCTCAGACATCGGCTTGTCAGAAGAATTCTGCCCGACCTCTATGCGGAGGGCGCGCGGTCCAACGAGCTCGCGCCCTTGCTGGCGAAATTCGCCGGCGCGCGACGTGGCGCCGGTGTTGCCATGATCGAGCGCGCTATCAGCCGCGGTGAGTTGCGACACAACATTGATCGCGAACTTGCCTTGGACCTGATACCTTCGGTTCTCTATTGGCGGATGATCATCTTGAAACGGCGGGTCACCAGAGAGCAAATCGGCCGGCAGGTGAAAGCTCTTGTCGCCGCTCTGAAGGCGAGCTGACTCCGGCTTGCCGCAGGCCCAGCTTCGTCGAGAAAGTTCCGCAGGCATTCGGCGAACTCAAGGCACAAATTGCTTGCGTTCGTGTATCCGCTTTGTCTGCATGCCTGTCGCCTGTCGCCTGTCGCCTGTCGCCTGTGGTCTTGCTCGCGCGAGCGCGTCGGCAGCGCTTCAAGCGGTTGGTACCGACGTCAGCCAACCTGCTGCAAGTTAGCAGACGCTCATCTTCATATCACCGTAGAAGGGGTCGTTTGTGGCAGAGGGCGAAATGCTACCTTACGCGGACATCTCTTAGGACGACTCTGACCTTTCGTCGGCGCCGCGCTGGAGCCGCTGTTGCACGAGCAGCATCTTGTCTTGCAGTTCCTTCAACTCATCCGTGGAAAAGCCCAATGCGCCCGCGACGCATGCAGGAACGCGCTCCGCCTGTTGCTTCAGCGACTTCCCCTGCTGCGTCAGGCGAATTCGCACCTGCCGCTCGTCTTTCGGGTCACGCGTCCTCGAGATCAGCTGCAATGCCTCGAGCCGCTTTAGAAGCGGTGTCAGCGTGTTCGACTCCAGCGACAGCGCCTGACCGATTTCCTTCACGGTCTGGTCGTCCTGCGACCATAGGCTCACCATCACCAGATACTGCGGATAGGTGAGGCCGATTTCGTCGAGGAGCGGCCGGTAGAACTGATTGAAGGCGTGGCCGGCTGAGTAGATCGAAAAGCATAGGAAGTTCTCCAGCTTCAGGAGGTCCGACATTGGGTTGGTCCTTTCCAAGGGCATTCGTCTCATCGTCCTAAAATAAATCGTGTACGCTTTAATCGCAAGCGCTTGACAGCAGGATTGGCATAAACTAGATAGATCGTGCACGATTTAATCGTCAACGAATGAAAAGGAAATGAAGCCCATGGGCCGGAACACATTCGAAATAACCCGCCGGGACACGCTCTTTCTCGGGACGGGCCTCGCGGCCTTCATGGCCGCCCCAACGCAACTTTTCGCCGCAACTGCAACGCTCAACTCACAAGGAGATTTGATCATGAGCACCATCACCACCAAGGACGGAACGAAGATCTTCTACAAGGACTGGGGTCCGCGCCAGGGTCAGCCCATTGTGTTCGCGCATGGTTGGCCGCTCTCTTCGGACGCCTGGGATGCCCAGATGCTTTACTTCGGAGGGAAGGGCTTCCGTGTCATCGCCCATGACCGGCGCGGCCACGGCCGTTCCGATCAACCCTGGGACGGCAACAACATGGATCAGTATGCCGACGACCTTGCCGAGGTCATCGAAGCGCTCGACCTGAGGAACGCCGTGCTCGTCGGTCATTCCACCGGCGGCGGCGAAGTCGCACACTATATCGGCCGCCACGGAACCGGCCGCGTTGCCAAGGTCGTGCTTGTCGGCGCCGTTCCCCCGCTGATGCTGAAGACCCCGGAAAACCCCGAAGGCACCCCGCTCGAGGTGTTCGATTCCATCCGCGCCGGTGTCGCGACAAATCGGTCGCAGTTCTACTACGACCTGACGATACCCTTCTATGGCTTCAATCGTGAAGGTGCCAAGGTGAACGAGGGCTTCCGCGAGAGCTTCCGCCTCCAGGGTCTCGCCGGCGGCATCAAGGGCCAGTACGATTGCGTTCGCGAGTTCTCGGAGGTCGACTACACCGAGGATCTAAAGAAGATCGACAGGCCGACGCTGATCATCCACGGCGGCGACGACCAGATCGTTCCGATCGCAGCCTCAGGCGACAAGGCTTCCAAGCTCGTCAAAGGCTCCACCTACAAGGTCTATGAGGGCAGCTCGCACGGGCTCGCTCAGCTCGAGGCGGACCGCTTCAACGCCGACGTGCTCGAATTCGTCAAGGCCTGATCCTCATCCGTGAAAACACAGCTCCCTCAGCCGCTTGCCTTCAGGCGGTTGGGGGAGACGACCACCACTATCAATCCAAGGAGATAAACCATGCGTAATTCGATCATCGCATTGGCTGCCCTGGCGGCAGCCTCCACCGCAACCGGCCCGCTTATCGCTGCCGAAGACAACAAGCCGACAATCGTTCTGGTTCACGGCGCCTTCGCCGATTCATCGAGTTGGAACGGCGTTGCCGATCTTCTGCTCAAGGACGGCTATCCCGTCGTCGCCATCGCCAATCCGCTGCGCAGCGTGAAGTCGGATGCCGACTATGTGTCGCGCGTGGTTGAGAACATCGGAGGGCCGGTCGTTCTTGTCGGCCACTCCTATGGCGGCGCGGTGATCTCGACTGCGGCCAATGGCGCCGAGAATGTGAAGTCGCTGGTTTATGTGGCCGCCTTCGCTCCCGACGCCGGTGAATCGGCGGCCGATCTGGCCGGCAAGTTCCCCGGCGGCACGCTCGGCCAAGCGCTTGCGGCCCCGGTCAAGCTCGCGGACGGCAATGTCGACCTCTATATCGACCAGGCCAAGTTCCACGGCCAGTTCGCCCAGGACGTTCCTGCCGAACAAGCCGCGCTGATGGCCGCAGGCCAGCGTCCAATAACGGAAGCGGCGCTGACCGAAAAGGCGGGAGAGCCGGCCTGGAAGGCTTTGCCGTCGTGGTTCGTCTATGGCGATGCAGACAAGAACATCCCGCCAAAAGCCTTGGGCTGGATGGCCGAGCGGGCGCACTCGAAGGGAACGGTCGTCATCGGCGGCGCCTCCCACGTCGTGATGGTTTCTCGTCCCGACAAGGTGGCTGACCTCATCGAGAAAGCGGCGACCGCAGAGTAAGCCACAGGGCGCCGGCGGCATGACTGCCGCCGGTGCCTCCTCTCCGTCGCGCTTCCGAGCATCGGCAATTCTTGTCCCGAGCCGCCTCCGGTCGAAAAACGTGAGCGACCGCCTTCGGGAAGTGCCGCGAAAGTCCGGGAAGGCGCGAGCACGACCGTCAGCTTGGTACCGCGTGGTGTCCGCTTTCGGGCAGTGGCAAGGGCACCATTCGACGCCGCGCTTTTCGTCGACTGGCTGCTCGACGCTGCGGCTCGCGATCGCGTGGCGCGGCCTTTAGGCCGCGCTCGCGATCCCGGCCGCAAAGTCGCGATAGGTGTGCAGGGGGCGGCCCAAAATACTGGTCAGCCGTCCAACGTCATCGGCCTCCGGGATCATGCCGTCGCTGACATAGCGCTCGGCCATCAGGCGCATCTCGTAGGCCGTCCATTTCGGCATGAAGCTCGCCATGTTCTGCTCGAACGCGCCGGGATCGTCGCCCCCATAGGCCACCGGGCGACCCAGAAGGTCCGACCAGATCTTAGCCACGTCGGGGCCGGTCAGCGTATCGGGGCCAACCACGTTGATGGTCTCGATCGGCAGCTTGCCGGGTGCGGAGTCGCGGCGGATCAGCTCGATCGCGGCTACTTCGGCGATGTCACGGGCGTCGACCATGGCTACGCCCTTGCTGCCGATCGGCATCGGATAGACGCCGTGCTCCACGATAACGTCCTTTACCATCGACTCGTTGTCGATGAAGTAGGTCGGACGCAAGATGGTGGCGCTGAAGTCCATCTCCACCAGCATGCGCTCGGCGCCGAACTTCACGGCGAAATGCGGGACGTTCACCGCCTGATCGGCTTCGAACACCGAGAGATAGACGACACGGTCGACGCGCGCTTCGCGAGCAACGTTGAGCGTGATGATCGCCTGGGCAAATTCGTCACCCGTGACGGCATTGAGTAGGAAGAGCGTGCTCACGTCTTTGAAGGCGCCGCGCAGTGCATCGATGTCGAGGAGATCGCCCTTGGCGACGTCGACACCGGTCGGGAAGCTGGCTTTCGCGGGGTCGCGGGTCAGCACACGCACCGTCGCGCCGCGCTGAAGGAGTTGGTCGACGACATGGCGGCCGACGCGGCCGGTGGCACCTGTAACGAGGATGGTCATTGGGGGTCACTTTCTGTTTGAGTTAAAAGGCACACTCAAAATGAGTGATCCACATACATCCCGATAGATGGTATGTTTGGACAGATCGTCTCATTGGTGGAACAGAAAAGAACAAAATCGTGGATCTTCTCGCTCTTGCCGACTTCAATCTGGTGGCCCGCCACGGCGGGTTCGGAAAGGCCTCGCGTGCCGCAGGCCGGCCAAAGGCGACTCTTTCCAGACGCGTGGCCGATCTCGAGGCAAGTCTTGATCTGCGCCTGTTCGAACGTGGTGCGCGGACGCTCAAGCTCACGGAGGAGGGACGAGCCCTGTTTGAACGAACGGGCTTTCTGCTCACAGAACTTGATGAGACGGCGAAAGCGATCGCTTCGGGCGGCCATAGCCCGCGTGGCCGGCTACGCATCAGCGCGCCACTGCTCTTTTCTCAGACCGCGATCGGAAAGCTCGCGGCCGGCTTCGTCCTTAGATACCCGGAGGTTCGGTTGGAGATCACCACGGAAGACAGGGCCGTGGACATGATCGAAGAAGCCTACGACCTCGTCATCCGGGTCAACCCGGAGCCGGATGCCACCCTTGTTGGGCGAGTGTTCCTGCGCGATCGGCTGGTGGTGGTGGCCAGTCCGCACCTGACGCCCCCAGCCTCGGGAGGTCTCGTTCCCGCGATCAGTCGAGGCTCGTTGAATGAGTCCGAAGCCTGGCAAGTCACGACCTCGTCTGGCAAGTCGACGATTAACGCCAAGCCAGTGCTCAGCCTGGCGTCGTTCGTCATGGTCAGGGATGCGGTGCGCATGGGGCTCGGCGCCGCGCGCCTCCCGTTGTCGCTTGCAACCGGCGATTTGGCTGCCGGCACGCTAGTGCATTGGGGGGATGTGTCAGGGCCCGAGACGGCGCTTTGGGCCCTTTATCCCTCGAGGCGTTTGCTCAGCCCCCGCGTGTCAGCGTTCCTCGACTACTTGAAGGAAGCCTTCCCGCAGGGGACGGCTGATGAATTGGCAGCCTATGTCGCGGACTGAACAATTCGGCCGACCTTCCCTATGAACCCACCTCTGCAGCGATCAAAACGGCGAACAAGACAAGCGGAGTAAGTGGGAAAACTCCCGGTGGCGCAGCACGCTCAACACCGCAGCCGCCATGGTGACGACCGTTGGTGCCAGCGCAACGCGTGTTTCTGACCCGAGAATCTACGAAGCAGACCGACCGCTTTCGGTCCCATTTCGGTCATCTCCGAGATCCGGAAGATTGGACCTGCGGCGGGGCCAAACTCTCCCCGTTGTGCGTTGCCCACGTGGGCAACGCTCAACCTTCGTTTTTGAAGCTCGTCCGCCGGAAACTAGCGTTTCGCATTGTTCTGCCCCGAAAATCTGCGGGATGTGGCGACATGGTTTTGCCCAAACTCGGGTTCTCAGCGCTTACGCCGCTCAGCCCTAAAGAACTTCAGGCAAGCAAAGCGTAGGGCTAACTTCTTGATGCGCAAAGAGAAATTGGCGCACCCGACAGGATTCGAACCTGTGACCTCTGCCTTCGGAGGGCAGCGCTCTATCCAGCTGAGCTACGGGTGCTTCCCGGGAAACCGGAAAACGAACCGGCCGATGAGCCGGCCAGCCACGGCTTCTTAGCGGAAGCCGCCCCGGGCTTCAACGGCCAAGTGCCTCATATGTGAAATCGCTGCGCGATCCGGCCAACATATCCGTTTGAGCCGAGGCAACTGCCGCTGTTCAGCTAACCCGGTCGAGACTTCCGGCTTTCCGCAACCCGGTTGGCCTTGAGGAACTGGCGGACGGAAGGCGCGGGGTTGCGCTGCCGCCATGCCAACCAATAATCGATCGTGTGCTTCCACCACGGCAGCGACCTGAGGACCAGGCCCGGAGTTTCGGCGCGCGCGATGCTGGCTTGCGCGAAGGCGCGCCCGGCGCCGGCCTCCACGAGACCGAGCAGCGCCGAGAGCTGCGCAACTTCATAACGGATGTCGGGATGAAACCCGGCATTTGAGCATTGCTGCAGGAACCGGTCGCGCCAATACGCGTCGCCTTCTCTTGGAAGTGCCACCCACGGGCTTGCCTCAAGATCGCTCGGGGTGATCGATCGCCTCGAGGCCAGGTTGTCCTCCGTGGATACGACAAGCCTCATGCTGTCGGACAGCAGCTTGCTGCTGGCAATGCCGTCGGGCCATTTGCGCGGCGTGTAGAGGATTGCGATATCGAGCTGATTGTTTGCGAGTGCGCTGAGCTGGGTTTCCGTGCTGGCGGCGACAAGATCGACGACAAGTGACGGAGCATGAAGCCGGAGGTTCCGCAGATGAGCGCTGAGAACCCCGCCTTGCATGGCGCCATCGACGTAGCCAACGCGGATACGCCCGCTCTCACCGCTCGACAGCGCGCGCGCATGGCGGACCAGGCCATCCGCCTGGGCGACGACGGCCCTCGCGTCTTCGGCCACTGCCGCGCCGATCGGAGTTAGGGCAATCCGTTGGCGTTGGCGGGCGAACAGTTCGACGCCGAGCTCGGCCTCCAACTCGCGTATCGCACGACTCAGAGGCGGTTGCGAGATGTGCAGCCGTTGCGCCGCGCGTGTGACGTGCCCGCAATCGGCGACCGCTAGGAAATAGCGCAGGTGCCGAAGCTCCATTTCATACCCGCCAGGTATCAATCAGATCCAAATCGGTCTTTGACTGTATCAATTCGAAGCGCGACCTTCCAGCCTTGATTGATCGTAGACGGGAAGCCTGATGAAAGCTGTCGTGTTTGATAGGCCCGGAGTTGCTGAGGAGGTTCTCAAGAATAGGGACATGCCTGTTCCCGCATGCGGCCCCCGGCAGGCCCTCGTGCGCGTCACGGCTCGCGTTGTCCAGCCGGCCGACTGGCTCTTCGTCGCCGACAAATATTCGACGAAGCCGTCTTATCCGCAGGTCGCCGGATTCGATGGGGCCGGCATTGTCGAGGCGATCGGCGCTGACGTGCGTGAGCTGGAGGTAGGGCGGCGCGTCGCATTCCGAAGCCCGGGCGCCTGGGCCGAATACGCACCCGTGCCGGTCGAGCGTATCTATCCGGTTCCGGCCGAGTTCGCGCAACGGCTCTCCGACGATATCGTCTGCCAGTTTCCGCTCAATCCGCTAACCGCGTGGGGCCTCTTGGACCTGGCCTCCGTCAACGCCGGGGAGCGGGTGCTTCTTACCGCGGCGCGGTCCGTCGTCGCCGCCGTGGCCGGTCAATTGGCCCGCGAGCGAGGAGCCGTCGTCGAAAGGCTCTATCGCCATGACGGGGGCTATAAGCTGCGCGATTGGGAAAACCGGACGATAAGCATCGGCGATAGCGTCGCCGATGCGCTCGCGGACGCCAAGCCGTACGACTTGATCCTCGATCCCGTAGGGGGGCCCGACACGTTGGCCCTCATCGCGCGCGCCGCGCAAGGGGCAAGCCTGTTTTCCTACGGCGTTCTCGACGATCGCCCGATCGAGATCAAGGCATCGACCTTGCTTTACAAAGCGCTGCGCTGGCGGGGCTTCGCCGTAAGTGTCTGGCAGAACAAGGCAAGCGCCGAAACCTTGGCCACTGCCGCGAGGGACTGCTGGTCCATCCTTTCGCGATATCCCGAAAAGCTGCCCGTCGTCGCCCGATATCGCCTCGAAGAATTCGCTATGGCGTTGCCTCGCGCCCGGACGAGCGCGGGCGAAGGCAAGGTCGTGCTCATCTGATTTGCGACGGAGCAAGCGCGGTGCCTGACACATTCAACCCGGCTATCGGCAAGTCGCCGCGGGCATGCTTCAACGGCCAATTCGGATGGTGGCATATTAAGGCACCGGGACGGTGGCACGAGCTCCGGCATCAGAAGGTCAGGCGTCGGTGGTCGAGGCGGCTTGCGGACCTGCCCCGGCTTAGCGCTTACTGATGCCGGGGCGCGGGCCTCACCCCTCCGCCCCAGCCTTCGCCACTCTCCTCCGCACCCCCCTTGCCGCCCGCTTCTGCTTCTTCGCGGTCAGCTCGTGCATGGCGTCGAGCTGCATCTGCTGCATTTCGGCCAGGCGCTGCCATTGGCGCGAGATGAGATAGTCGAGCTTTTCGTGCAGGTGCCGCACTTCCAGCTCGGCCTTGAGGTTCACCCGGTAGTCGTTGAAGGAGCGCAGCCGGTCTTTGGCTTCCTGCCGCTTCTGGCTCATCATGATCACTGGCGCCTGGATGGCGGCGATGCAGGAGAGCATGAGGTTGAGCAGGATGAACGGGTAGGGGTCGAAGGCGCTCGTCGCGCCCTCGGCGAGGTTGAGGCCGATCCAGATCAGAAGCACGGCCGCGAACGAGATCAGGAACCACCAGCTGCCGCCGAACTCGGCCATGGTGTCGGAGACGCGGTCGGCAAACGAGCGGTGCTCCTCGAATTCCTCTTCCGAGTTTTCCGAGATCGTGTCCTGTCTCGCGATCGATTCCACCACCTGGCGGTCGAGCTCGGAGAATTCGCCGTGCTCCTGCTGCAGCAATTCCTCCATATAGCGCATGCGGTAGCGGGCGAGCTCGGCGCGGCTGACGCGGGCGCCGCGCGGCAGGTCCGGATGGTCGGCGCGGATGCGGTCGGCGAGGCTGGGCCTGAGATCGTCGATGCGCACCAGGTCGCGCTTGCGGAATTTCCGGCCGCTGATCGCCGACGGTTTTTTCTTGGGCTTGGCCCTGGTCGCGCCGGGCGGGGTGGGCTCCGAATCCGGCACCTCCGGCGCTTCGAGGACCTCGTCGGCCGCCTCA
Source organism: Mesorhizobium sp. M1E.F.Ca.ET.045.02.1.1 (assembly GCF_003952485.1). Lineage (NCBI taxonomy): Bacteria > Pseudomonadati > Pseudomonadota > Alphaproteobacteria > Hyphomicrobiales > Phyllobacteriaceae > Mesorhizobium > Mesorhizobium sp. M1E.F.Ca.ET.045.02.1.1. The sequence goes on along the minus strand of NZ_CP034447.1, from coordinate 1,596,011 downwards.
TGCGCGTCTTCCGGAACGGTGGCCGCCTCGAGATATTCGCCGCCGCTTTCGTTCTCGTCGTCTGCTTGCTTCTGCGCGGATGCCTTGGGATCGCCGGCCATGCTCAGTGCTCCTGTTCTCGGCTTTCGAGTACGATACGCCAAGCCGGCGCGGCATATCCATCGTGACTGTGAAGGTGGTGTGACCGAACAAGTTCTTGTGATGGGCGGAGCGCGAGCCGCTTCGCCGGCCGCCGCGTACAATTGTCGATGGCGGCGCAGCCCCCGCTCCGTCTCGGGCTTCGCCCGAGCCACCTCTCCCCCATTTCATGGGGGCGAGGAAATGCCAATCGCTGAGGGCGCGACCTTTGCAAACTTGGATTCCTCGCCCCCGCGAGAGCGGGGGAGAGGTGGCTCGGCGAAGCCGAGACGGAGCGGGGGAGCGCCATCCGCGATTGTCCGCCGCTTCTGGGGACAGGCCCGGAGAGAGGAATTGAGCTGCGCCCGGATGCGTTTGCGGGAAGCCCGCTGGAGCAATCGTCTCCGGCGGCTGGCCTTGATCCGAATCAAGCCGCCCTCTGTGGTTGGCCTGCTAGCAAAACTATATCGGGGTGACCGGTCAGGCGCCCGCCACTTGGGGCGCGCGCGTCGCCCCGCATGAAGAGGGATCCATGTACAAGCACATTCTCATCGCCACCGACGGTTCGGAGCTCGCCGGCAAAGGCGTCGCCCACGGCCTGGAACTCGCCAAGGGCCTCGGCGCCACTGTGACCTTCATCACCGTCTCCGAGCCGTTCCCGACGCTCGCCTGGGGCGGCGCCATGGCCGGCTATGTCGCCGGCGACGAGCTCACCTACTATGAGGAAAGCGCACGCAAATATGCCCGCGAGGTGCTGGACAAGTGCAAGGCCGACGCCGACGCGCTCGGTGTGCGCGCGAAGGTGCTGCATATCGAGAACAGGACGCCCGCCGAGGCGATCCTCGACACGGCCCGCACCGAGGCCTGCGACCTCATCGTCATGGCCTCGCACGGCCGCCGCGGCCTCGGCCGGCTGGTGCTCGGCAGCCAGACGGCGGAGGTGGTGTCGCTGACCGAGGTCCCGGTGCTGGTGGTGCGGTAGGGCACGTCGATATTCAGCCGCCCTGCGAATGGCGGCTTCCTGCGCTCCGGCCGGCACAAGGCGAGATAGGTAGCGTTCCTTCACACCCCCCTCTGTCCTGCCGGACATCTCCCCCGCAAGGGGGGAGATCAGATGTCACGCCAGCTTTCGCCAATCACCAAAGTGCGAATTGAGTGCGCCGGCCTCACGTCTGCCAATCTCCCCCCTTGCGGGGGAGATGTCCGGCAGGACAGAGGGGGGTGCTGTCCCGCCGGCGTCTCAGATTTTCTCCACCGCCGCGACGCTCTATTGCGCCGGCAGCAGTGGCGAACTGGGCGAGGCCAGATCCGGCGACGGCAAATCGGACGCCGCCAAACCCGGCAGCGACGAACTTGGCGCCGTCGTGCCGGGCGCCGGCACACCCGGAAGCGGCGAGGCCGGCTGCTGCCCGGCATACATCAGCTGCGTCTTCGCATCCGCCACCGTCGCCGTAAGACTCCGCTGGATCAGCGCCTCGACATGGTCGTTGCGCTGGCGCGCGCTTTGGGCGCCCATCACCACCACGATCAGGTGCCTGCCGTCGGCATTGTAGGAGGTGACGATGTTGTAGCCGGAGGCGCGGATATAGCCGGTCTTGATGCCGTCGACGCCGCGCACCCGTCCCAGCATGTCGTTGTGGCCGCGCACCAGCCGGCCGCGGAACATGAAGTCGCTTTCGGAAAAATAGTGGAAATGCTGCGGAAAGCGGTGCTCGAGCGCGATCCCCAGCACCGCCATGTCGCGCGCTGAGGTCACCTGGCCGTCGTCGGGCAGGCCGCAGGCGTTGCGGAAACTGGTGCTCGCCATGCCGAGCTGGCGGGCCTTGGCGGTCATCATGCCGGCGAACTGGTCCTCGCTGCCGCCACCCAGATATTCGCCGACAGCCACCGCCACGTCGTTGGCCGACTTCACAACCATGGCGCGGATGGCGGAATCGACGTCGATCGTCTCGCCGCGCCGGAAGCGCAGCTTCGTCGGCGGCTGCGAGGCGGCGTGGTCGGAAACCGGGATCTGCGTCTCCTTGCTCACGCGGCCGCTCTCCAGCGCCTCGAACAGCATGTAGAGCGTCATCATCTTGGTGAGCGAGGCGGGGTAGCGCTGCGCCGTCGAGTTCACCTCGAACAGCGTCTTGCCGGTCGAGGCGTCGACCACGATCGCCGCATATTTCTGCGGCTGAGCCGGGACGGCAAGCACGCTTTCCGGCGGCGCCGCGGTGGTGCAGCCGGCAACCAGCAGCAAAAACGCAAAAGCGACGAGTAATTTATGGAGGAGAAGCAAGGGACGGGACAAGACTGTTCTAAAACTGTTGCTGAGATGCGAGGACGCTAACGTAACGCATGTGCCGCGTCCAACTGGTTAATGGCGATAACAAGGCATTTGCCCAGGTTTTAAAGGCTTGCGCCGTCGCCGACGCTGCCAATCTCCCCCCTTGCGGGGGAGATGCCCGGCAGGGCAGACGGGGGTGCTGTCCCGCCGACCTGTCAGTAAGCAGAGCTATATCCTCAGGCGGAGCCTCGGTTTAACATGGCTCAACTCGAACCGCCGCGATCCTTCACACCCCCCTCTGTCCTGCCGGACATCTCCCCCGCAAGGGGGAGATCGGATGCTGCTTAGGCTTTCGCCAATCGGCAACGTTGCAGCGGATGGGGCCGTCCGCACCGGCTCAGCCCCCGCTTTGCCATCACCACCCCCTTGCCGCTATGATGCACGCGGCTTGGATTTGGGGGGAATGGCATGTCGGAAATCGCCACGGGTACGACCTCGCTGCTGCGGGCATCGCTCAGCCGCACCGGCAAATGGGCGGGCAGCGTCGCTTTCCTCAGCGGCGCGGTGTCCGACGTGCTCAACCCGCTGGGGCCTTTTGCCGCCTATATCGCGCTCATCGCGGCGGTCGCGGCGGCGATCATCGCCATCGCCATGGTGCTGCGCCTGGTGCTGGCGGCCAAGGCCATGCCGGCGCTGATCTTCGCAACAAGCGCCGCCGCGATCGCCGGCGGCGTCTATGGCGTCCAGCAGGAGACCAACTCGCAGAACGGCGTCATCGCCGCCCTGGTGCCGGCGGTCGCGCAACTGCAGCAGTCGCTGGGCATCGTCTCGGAAAAGGTGGCGAAGATCGAAAAGACGGTCACGGAGACGCAGAAGACGGTCGAGGCGGTCAAGAAGTCCACCGACACGGTGGCTCAGAAGACCGACCAGATCGCCTCCGCCCAGCAGCAGCAGACGGCGCAGGGCGCCGAGACGCAGAAGGCCGTCGAGGCGGTCAAGCAGACGGCCGACACTTTAGCCGCCGGCCAAAAACAGCAGCAGGCGCAGGCCGAAAAGCTGCAGGCGACCACCGAGCAGATCGCCGCCTCTATCGACACGATCGCCAAGGGCTTTGCCCAGCTCGCCGCGCAGGGCGGCGCGATCGCCGATCCCAAGCGTCCCGACGAGTTCTATCACAATGCCCGCGTCTATGAGCTGGCGGGCGATATGCTGAATGCCCGGCGCGCCTATCTCGCCTTTGCCGGCTTCGACGTCGACGCCATCGACCCCTATACCCGCTTCGCCACGCTGCTGAGGGTCCAGGACGGCAAGGCCGGCGCCCGCGAAGTGTTCGGCCAGCTCGCCGAAAAGGCCAAGGCGCCGTCGATCAAGCTCGTCCATCTCCTGCAGTTCGACGATGCCCAGCGGCTCGGCAAGCTCAACGCCTTCATATCGGCCAACCCTGACTATGCGCCGGCTTACTTCCTCGAGGCGCAGGAGTTCTCCGAGGATCGTCTCGGCAGCCAGACGCTCGCCGACAAGCGCAGCGAAGCCCAGGCGCTGACCAAGTTCGTTTCCTACGAAAAAGATGGCGGCCTGCTCAAATATTTCGTCGACCAGAGGGAGTTGGCCGACTGGCTGGACCGCAGCCGGACCCGGCTGGCCGCGCTCGGCGACGTGCTCGACCCGTCGCGCTTCGTGCCGACGCTGACGCCGACGCGCTCCAACGCCGGCTGGTCGATGACGATCTCGCTCCCCGAACCGGCGACGGCGATTTCCTGGCGGCTCGGCGACTCTGGCCCGTTCACCGATACCGGCCTGATGGCGATGAACGACCAGCGCACCGGCAAGCCGATGCCCAACCCGAGCTTCGAGCTGCCCGACAGCACCGCGGCCACCAATATCGGCATAAAATATCTCGACATCAGGGGCCGCGAGACCGGCCCGTTCGACATCCGCTTCGATCCGGATTCGGCCCTCCAGCAGGGCAACAAGCAGATCCTCGACCAGTTCTGGACTTCGTGGATCGCCTTCGACGCCAGCGGCAACCAGGGCCTGGTCTATTTCACGCAGATGCTGTCCTTCCGCTGCGCCATCAAGGAGGTGCGTTACAGCCTGAACGACACCGCGCTCGACAAAGAGCTCAAGATGCCGCCCTGCGACGCCAAGGACCCGTATGCGATTCCCGCCGACTACCAGCCCTATTTCAAGGTCAAGGACGACGTGACGTCGATGGCGGTGCAGGTGACTTATACCGACGGCACCAAGTCGCCGGTCAGGGAGTATAAGCGGCAGTAGCGGAGCGCCCACCCTCCCCCTTGTGGGGGTGAGCGGCCGGTTCGCAAAGCGAATTCGTCGTGCCGGTGGCACGACGAAAGGCCAGCGAACGCTGGGACGCTGCGGAGCAGCGGGGACCCGGCAGATCCGCGCAGCGGATCGGGGTGGGGGTCGAAGAAGATTCTTTTGGTTGGACCCCCACCCCGTGGAGCGATCTCCGCCTTGCTCCGACCGCTCGCCGACCCTCCCCACAAGGGGGAGGGTGGCGCTGATGCAAAATGCCTGTCGCCCCGCTTGCGCAGCCCGCGCCAGGTAGGCTTTTCTGCTGCACAAGATTCGCGGGATAGAGCAATGGATACGGTCACGATCGGCGCAAAGGGCATCTCTGTCACCCTCGATCTCGCCGTCGGCCACATCGCCGCCATGGAGGTCGAGGCCGATGGCCGCGTCCTGAAGCCGCTGCACCGCGCGCCCTGGGTCGGCTCGCCGCGCGAGAGCCTGCCGGAAGGCCTGCCCGAGGGCACGGTCCGCCTCTCCGGCGATTTCCTCTGCGCGCCGTTTTCCACCAGCGATGTCGAGGCAGCGCCCCTGCATGGCTGGACGGCCAACAGTGAATGGGATGTCGTCGAGAACGGCGCCGTTGCCGGCGGCTGGCGCGCCGTCTTCCGGCTGCGCCGCAAGGTCATGGGCGCCGCCGTCGACAAGATTTTTATCCTGCGCGACAACCATCCCTTCCTCTATCAGGAGCATGTCTTTTCCGGGGGGGCTGGCGCCATTTCCGTCGCCCACCACCCGATGACCGCGATGCAGGACGGTGGGCGTCTGGCCTTCTCGCCAAAACGCCTGGCGGTCACGCCGTCGACTCCGCTGGAGCCCGATCCGGCGCGCGGCCGCTTCCGTTTCGCCTATCCCGCCCACGCCACCGATCTGGCCCATTTCCCGATCGCAGCCGGCGGTACCACCGATCTCGGCGATTACCGCATGGAAGACCGGCGCGAGGATTTCATCACCCTGGTCGAGGCCGATCATGGCGGGCCGGGCTGGACCGCGCTGGCGCGGCGCGCCGAGCAGGATCTGGTGCTGGTGCTGAAGAATCCGGCGGAGCTGCCGGTCACCATGCTGTGGTTCAGCAATGGCGGGCGCGACTACGCGCCCTGGAGCGGCCGCCATGTCGGCGTGCTCGGCATCGAGGACGGCCGCGCCGCGGTCGGCCATGCCGCCTCGCTCGGCGACAACTGGCTGAAGCACGAAGGCGTGGCGACCGCCTTCGCCCTTACGGAAGGGCGCAGCGTCTCCTTCCGTCATGTCATCGGCGCCGTGCCTCTGTTCGGCGGCGAGCCGCCGCGCGACATTGCGACCGCGCAAGGACGGCTGCGCATCCTCGGCGCCGACGGCACGACGAGGGACATACCCTTCGACAGCGATTTCCTGCGGCTTGGCCGGTCCGTTCCGGCTTGAGCATTCGGCGTTAATTTCCCGAGGGTTGGCCGAAGCCCTTGAGTTCGTCATTCCAGGGCGAAGCAGGAGCGAAGCTCCGTCGCGGAGACCCTGGAATCCATGCCGTGACTTCAGCCGAAGAATGCTGCAAAGCAAAATTCTGCACCGCAGGCGGCGCTGGTGTGTAACGGCATGGATCCTGGGGTCTGCGCCGCGTCGCTTCGCTCCAGTCGAAGCTCCACCTCATCGTGCGCCGCCAGAAACCGCGCGATGCGATCGGACAGGATGGAAGTGTCGGTGATCTCGATCGCGCCTAGCCGGAACGGGCCGGAAAGGGCGCGCGGATGGCCGCGCGCGTCGGCCGCGGCCTCGGTGACCAGTGCCTCGATCCTCCCCGCATAAGCAAGGAGACGCGCGCCAGCAGCGGTCAGCCGGATACCGCGCGGCATGCGTTCGAACAGCGGTTCGCCGAGTTCGGTCTCGAACTGGCCGATGCGCGCGAAAGCGCCGACTGAGCGGTTCCCAGCCGGGCTGCGGCAGCCGTGATGGAGCCGCATTCCGCAGCGTGAAGTGCGCGCAGGTCCATAAGGCATCGTATTATGCGATGCCAGATGTCGCAATGCATCGCTTGTTGCGAGGAAAGGTGAAGGGTAGGTTCCTGTCATGCCAGCGGAACTATATCATAAGATCGCGACCACATCCTCGCTCGATATCGCCTTTGAAGAGCACGGCCCTCCAGACGGCATGCCCGTCATCCTGCTTCACGGCTGGCCCGACGACGTCCGGACGTGGGACGAGATTGTTCCCGGTCTCGCGGAAGCGGGCTATCGCGTTCTCGTGCCATGGCTGCGCGGCTTCGGGCCGACGCGGTTTCGCGATCCGGACGCCATGCGGTCCGGTCAGCTTTCGGCCTTGGGCCGGGACGTGCTCGACTTCGCCGACGTGCTCGGGATCGAGCGCTTCGCCATGGTGGGACACGACTGGGGCGCGCGGGCGGCCTATATCGCCGCCTGCCTCGCGCCGGACCGCGTTATGGCCTGCACCGCTCTGTCGGTCGGCTGGGGAACCAACGACCCCGACCAGCCTCTATCCTTCGGCCAGGCGCAGAATTACTGGTATCACTGGCTGATGGCGCTGCCGCGCGGCGAACGACTGGTCCGGGAAGACCGGAAGGCATTCACGCGCTACATCTGGTCGATCTGGACCGGCGGCTGGGCGATCTCCGACGAAGCGTTCGCGATTACCGCCTCCGCGTTCGACAATCCCGACTGGGCCGATGTCGTGCTGCATTCCTATCGGGTGCGCTGGGGGCTCGCCGAGCCCGACCCGTCATGCGCGGCTCTGGAAGCTCGGCTGCGGGGCGATCCGGCGATCCGTGTTCCGACGCTCGTGCTTCACGGCGAAGCCGATCCATGCAACGCGCCTGCCACGTCCGAAGGCAGGGAGGCGCTGTTCGACAACGGCTACCGGCGGCATGTACTTCCGGGCATCGGGCATTTCCCCCAGCGGGAAGCATCCGATGCCGTCCTGCGTCATCTGCTGCCATTCCTCACATCGGCGATAGGAATGCCAGCGCCATGAGCGAGGTCTCACCAATCATGCCGTCCCTTCCGGGCTTCGGGCCGCGCATCCGGGTCTCGTCGAGTTTCCCGTCCGTCACACGCGCGGAGGAACCTCGACCGGGCTGGTCATCCACGAGCGATACGCACCGGAAAATCCGGCGTTGCGCGAGGAGTTGCTGCGCCACCTGATGGGCGTTCCGCTTGCCGGCGACAGTCCCGGCTATCGTCAGATCGCGGGATTGGGGCGTGGCCCTGCGACCAGCAACAAGGTCTTCTTCGCCGACATGGCTTGCCAACGAGCGGCTAAAACTTCTGCGTCGGGGATCCCAGGTTTGAAATTTCCGCCGACTGCCGCCAAGATGCGGACCAAATCGCTAGCGGAGAGGCGCTGATGTCTGACCTAGCCCATATCACCGCCGCCATCTTCAAGCGCGCCGGCAAGGCCAAGCGCTTCGTCGTCGCCATTGCCGGCCCGCCGGGAGCCGGCAAGTCGACGATATCGGGCAGGCTGCATGAACTGCTGCCGGAGGGCGCATCGGAAGTCGTGCCGATGGACGGCTTCCATTATGACGACATCCTGCTCGACCGCCGTGGCCTGCGCGCGCGAAAAGGCGCGCCGGAAACCTTCGACTTCGCCGGCTTCGAGACGCTTTTGAAGCGCATCCGCTCCGGCGAGCCGGACATCGCCATTCCGGTCTTCGACCGCAGCTTGGAATTGTCGCGCGCGGCGGCCGAAGTCATCGGCGCCGATACCAAGTTCATCCTGGTCGAGGGCAACTATCTGCTGCTCGACGAGGAGCCGTGGTCGCGGCTTGCGCCTTTGTTCGATTTCACCATCTTCGTCGACGTGCCGCGGGGCGAGCTCGAGCGCCGCCTGATGGAGCGCTGGCGCGGCCATGGCAAGTCCGACGAGGACGCGCGCGCCTGGATCGCCTCCAACGACATGCCGAATATCGAGCGCGTGCTGGCGCATCGCCGGCAGGCCGATCTGGTGATTGGTTAACCTGCTCAATTTTCACTATTTTTGGACGGGAACCTTAAGACTTACAGGTCGTTATGGCCGATATCCCGATTGTCCGGCGCTGAGGCAATTCCAGGAAAGGTGCGCAGCGGTTTTCCGTCCGGAATTGCGCAAAAAAAACGGAGCCGTCTGATGGCAACCAAGACCAGAAAACCCGCGCCCGCGAGAAGCAGGGCCAATCAATCCAAAGCGACGCAATCGAGGGCCGGCGCCGCACCGGCGACCGCCGAGCGCTCCAAGGACGCCAAACCGGCCTTCGGCAAGGCTGCTCCCAAGAAAGTGGTGCACGGTGCAGCGCACAAGGCCGCCGCGAAACCGCATAAGCCGGTGGCGAAGTCGGGCCCGATCCGCACTGTCGCAAGCGTTGCGACCGGCGCGGTGGTGGCCACCGCCCGGCTTGCCGCATCCGTGCTCGGCCGAGGCCGCGCAAAGGCCAAAACGAAGTAGGGGCCTGCGCCTCAACCCCTTGCCGGGATGGTCAAGCCCCTCTGCACGGCCGGCCGTGCAAGGCCTCGCTCCAGCCATGCCGCGACGGTCGGAAAATCGTCGAAGCCGACGAGGTCGCGCGCTTCGTAGAAGCCGATCAGGTTGCGCACCCAGCCAAGCATCGAGACGTCGGCGATGGTGTATTCGTCATCCATGATCCATTGCCGGCCCTTGAGCCGCGTTTCCAAAACGCCGATCAGCCGCCGCGACTCGTCGCGATAGCGTTCCAGCGGCCGCTTGTCGGCGATCTCGCGCCCGGCGAACTTGTTGAAGAAGCCGACCTGCCCGAAGATCGGGCCGATCGCGGCCATCTGGAAGAACACCCACTGGATCGTCTCGTAGCGGCGGATGGGATCGGCCGGGATGAGCTTGCCGGTCTTGTCGCTGAGATAGAGCAGGATGGCGCCGGATTCGAACAACCCGATCGGCTTTCCGTCGGGCCCATTCGGGTCGATGATCGCCGGTATCTTGCCGTTCGGGTTGAGCGACAGGAATTCCGGCGTCCAGCTCTCGTTCTTGCCGATGTCGATATAGTGCGGCTCGTAGGGCAGGCCGATCTCCTCCAGCGCGATCGAGATCTTCACCCCGTTGGGCGTCGTGGAGGAATAGAGCTGCAGGAGGTCTGGTTTTTTGGCCGGCCAGCGCTTGGTTATCGGAAAGGCGGACAGGTCGGTCATCGGGAGGCTCCGGGTGCGGATTGGCGCCGAATGGCGGGCGTGGCGGGTGGCAAGAATTAGGACCCTGACCCCTCGGGATCAATATGCCGGTGAGCGGCTTGCCGTGCACGGACAGTCAACCAGGCAATTCCCCCGGGATGGAAACGCGTTCGGGCGGATGGCTGACGGTTGTATCAGATCGCCTTGAAGCCCAGCACCGCATTGGTGCCGCCGAAGGCAAAACTGTTGCTGAGGGCTACGCGCACCTTGCGTTCGCGCGCCACATTCGGCGTCACGTCGAGATCGCATTCGGGATCCGGCTCACGGAAATTCGCCGTCGGCGGCACGATGCCATTGCGGATCGCCATGACACAGGCGATCAGCTCCAGCCCGCCCGACGCGCCGAGGCAATGCGCGTGCATCGACTTGGTCGAGGACACCGAGAGCGCACGCGCATGCTCCCCGAAGACGCGCTTGATCGCCGCCGTCTCGATCTGGTCGTTGGCCTTGGTGCCGGTGCCATGCGCGTTGAGATAGTCGACATCCTCGGGGTTGAGCCCGGCATCCACCAGGCAGAAGCGCATCGCCGCTTCCGGCCCCTCGATCGTCGGCGCGACGATGTCGGAGGCGTCGGCCGAGAGGCCCACGCCGGCGACCTCGGCAAGGATAGTGGCGCCGCGCGCCACGGCGTGATCGTAGCTCTCCAGCACCGCCATGCCGGCGCCTTCGCCGAGCGACAGGCCCTGGCGGTCGGCCGAGAACGGCCGGCAGGTATCGGGCGAAAGCACCCTCAGCGCTTCCCAGCCCTTGAGCACGCCCCATACCAGCGGCGCTTCGGTGCCGCCGGCGACCATGACGTCGGCGCGGCCGAGCCGGATCTGATCGACCGCCGAGGCAATGGCGTGATTGGCCGAGGAGCAGGCGGAGGTGACCCCGAACACCGGCCCGCGCAGGCCGAGATTCATGCTCACCTGGCCGGCGGCCGCACCCGGCATCACCTTCGGCACGGTGAAGATGGCCGCGCGGTTGCGTCCCTCGATCAGGATCGCGCGGTAGTTTTCCTCGATCGTTTCGAAGCCGGCGACGCCGATGCCGACGACGGCGCCCATCCTGTAGGTATTGTCGGCATGGGCGACCAGCCCGGACTGCCGCATCGCTTCCCGCGCGGCAATCACCGCCAGGAGGCTGAAACGGTCCATCGACACCACCTGCTTGCGGTCGATGCCGTGATCGGGCAACTCCTTGATCTCGCAGCCGACCTTGACCTTCAGGTCATGCAGCGACGGATTGTCGATCGGGCCGATTGCCGAGCGGCCGGCGCGCATTGCGTCCCAGATCGCCGGCACATCGCTGCCGAGCCCGCATATCCCGCCAATGCCGGTGATGACGACGCGCTTCAGCATGCAATCAGGCTTTTTTCGCGATCAATTCGCGAACCGCCTCGACCATGTCGCCGACGTTCTTGAGGTTGCTCCAGGCATCGACCGTGTTCATCTCTATCTCGATGCCGTACTTCTCCTCGAGATCGAAGATGATCTCGGTCAACTCCAGCGAATGGATGCCAAGCGTGTTGAGATCGGTGCTGGTGGTGATTTCCTCGCCGCCAGTCTCGGCATGAGCCTTGATCTTTTCGATGATTTCAGTCGTTAGCTGGTCAGCCATTCGGTTCCTTCCCCTGTCGTTTCCCGACGCCAACTGATCAGCGCCCCTTCGTCCCCGGATTCACAAACGTCGGCGCCCCCTATCTCGCCAGGCATCGCGTAACCGATCCAAGGTGGCTCCCTCTATAGAAACGGAAACGATGTCAAGCAACAAGCTATATATCGACAAAGCCACCGGAGTGCTTAACGTTGGCGCCGTGAACATGATCGACCCTACCTTGGCTTCCCAGCCTGCCGCCCAACGTGTTGCAGGGCGAGGCAGGCTTTTCTGCGGCAGAGCTGGTGGCCGGACCCGGCTCCGGCGTCTTTATCAGGACGGATCGGCCAAGATTCGCATGCCGGCGGTGCACGGCGATCCGCTCGAGGCCGTGCTGATCAACACGGCCGGCGGCTTGACCGGCGGCGACCGGCTTGGCTGGGAGATCGAGGTCGGTGAGGGCGCCTCGGCCTCCATCACCACCCAGGCCTGCGAGAAAATCTATCGCGCCGCATCCGATCGCGCCGAGACGACAGTCAGTCTGGATGTCGGCGCCGGTGGCCGGATCGCATGGCTGCCGCAGGAAACCATCGTTTTTGACCGGGCGGCCTTTGTCAGGACGCTCGATGTGAAGCTTGCCGCGGATGCCGAGGCGCTGCTTCTGGAAGCCACGCTGTTCGGCCGGGTGGCGATGGGCGAACGGACAGTTCTGGGCAACTTCCACGATCGCTGGCGGGTTCGCCAACATGGCAGGCTCATCCATGCCGAGGATTTCCGCATCGGGCCGGACATCGCAGCCAGGCTCCGGCGCCCGGCGGTCGCCGGCGGCGGGCTTGCCGTCGCGACACTGCTTCTTGTCTCGCCGCGCGCGGAAAGCCTGCTGGAGCCGGCCCGCGCGATCGTCGGCGATCCCGTCGTCGGTGCCCCCATAGTCGGGGATTGGGGAGGCGCCAGTTTGTGGAGCGTCGGCCAATCTGGCAAGCTTCTTGCGAGGCTCACCGCCGGCGATGGCTACCAGCTCCGCAAACGGTTGGTGCCGCTCGTCGAACTGCTCAACGGGCGGGCGGGCCTGCCCAAATTATGGTCACTCTGACCTCGAATGGCTTGATCTTGAATACTGGGAAGACGCATGAACCTGACGCCGCGTGAAAAGGACAAGCTGCTGATCGCCATGGCGGCGATGGTGGCGCGAAAAAGGCTGGAACGCGGCGTCAAGCTCAACCACCCAGAGGCGATCGCGCTGATCACCGACTTCGTCGTCGAGGGCGCCCGCGACGGCCGCCCGGTGGCCGAGTTGATGGAGGCCGGCGCCCATGTCGTCACCCGTGCCCAGGTCATGGACGGCATTGCCGAGATGATCCACGACGTCCAGGTCGAGGCGACGTTTCCCGACGGCACCAAGCTGGTGACCGTGCACGAGCCGATCAGATGAGGGCCGATCCGGTGAGGAGGAACCGATGCTGGAACTGAGGCCCAATTGCGAATGCTGCGACAAGGACCTGCCGCCTCAGGCGACGGATGCGCTGATCTGCACCTTCGAATGCACCTTCTGCGCCGACTGTGCGGAAAACGTGCTTGGCGGCGTCTGCCCGAACTGCGGCGGCAATTTTTCGCCGCGGCCGATCCGGCCGGCGGCGATGCTGAAGAAATACCCGGCCTCGACCAGGCGCGTGCTGAAGGCCGAAGGCTGCGGCCCGCGCAAGGCCGCGTGAGCAATACGACCGCTGAAGAAAGGCATGCAGATGACAACAGCTCCGATGATACGAACCGCGCTCGCGGCGATTGCTTTCGGCGTGTTGTGAGGGCGCGATGATCCCGGGCGAAATCATTACGGCACAAGGCGAGATCGAGCTGAACAAGGGCCTGCAGGCGGTGACGCTCAAGGTCGCCAACAGCGGCGACCGCCCTATCCAGGTCGGCAGCCACTATCATTTCTACGAGACCAACGAAGCGCTGAAATTCGACCGCGAACGCGCGCGCGGCATGCGTCTGGACATTGCCGCCGGCACTGCCATGCGCTTCGAGCCGGGTCAGGAACGCGACGTCACGCTGGTGCCGCTCGGCGGCAAGCGTGAGGTCTATGGATTCCAGCAGAAGGTGATGGGCAGGCTGTGAGGTCCGGCAAGCTGTGAGGTCTGGGGCGCTCAAATCACTTCGGAGGCTTGGCGGCCGCATAGATGACGATCTTGCCCGGATTGTCGAATTCGACGGCAAGCACGTCCTCCGCGAGCACGCGCCGCGAATCGATGGCGTTGAACAGCAGCGCGTTCGCCTCGATCTCCTGCCGCAACTCCGCGACGTCGTCCTTATGCTGCTCAACCTTGTCTTCGATCATCGGCGGTGGCCCGCCCTCGCTGCGCGCGGCGTCCGTCAGGAATACGATGTCGACCGTGTCGAGCTTGGTCGTCTTGCGCACCGTGCCGATATTGTCGCGTGTGCGGTCGATAGCGGTGATGACCTTGCCGGCCTCCGTCTTCGACAGCGCCTCTTCCTGCCGGATGTCGGAATCGACGATCGCCGCACCCGGCTTGTTGCTGTCCAATGGCGGCTTGCCGTCCAGTGGCGGCTTGCCGTCCACAGGCTGCGCCGGGAACGCGGCATGCGGGACGGCGGCCATGAGAAGCATGGCCACGGCCGTAGCGGGGAACGCAATTGTGACGCGCGGGGCAGCCGCCATGGCTCGATCCTGACTGACCTTTTGGCGGGGCGAAAAAAGCGAAACGACTCTCGTCGGCCGGAAGTTCCCTCAGCCTTGCCGTTAGCGGGCCCGAATCTGGCCTGCCAGCGCTTGTGGAGCGGCTTTTCCAGAGCGGTTCAGCGTCTGGAGGAACCGCCGAACCGCTCTAACCATTTGTCTTTACGCAATTCCGCGCGGAAAGCCGTTGCACACTTTTCCTGGAATTGCTCCGGGTCAGCTCGCCTTCTTGGTGATCAGGGTCAGCGCGCCGTTGGGCTGCAGGCTGGCGGCGATCACCTGCGCCGAGCTTATTCCCTTGGCTTCGAGTGCGGACTTCACCTTGGGCGTCGCGTCGATCGATTTGCGCAATGTCTGCAGGCCGGCGTCGCCGCGTTGCGCCACGATCTGGTTGACCTGTGTTTGCGTGTCCTTGGGCAGTTCGGTGATGTCGACGATGTTTACACTCTCGATCGTCGGAGCCTTGGGCGTGGCGGGAGCAGGCGCCGCCGGCGCTGGGCTGGGCTGAGGCGAGGGCTGCTGCTGGGCGCTGGCGGCGCCCGCCAGCGCCAGGCTGACAGCGGCCGCGAAAAGTATCGTCTTGCGCATGGATATTCCTTCCATCGGTTTGGCAAACGGTCGTTTTGGGCTGACTCGGCCACCTCAACCGCCAAATGGGATCGGAAGGTGTCGCCGAGCGGGTCATTCAGTGACCATTGGATGGCGACAATGTGCGCGACACACTCAAATAACCTCACTTTCGGGAGCAATCGCTGATGGCCAGACTAACCCGTGCCGCTTATGCGCAGATGTATGGCCCGACCGTCGGCGACAAGGTGCGGCTCGCCGACACCGAGCTGTTCGTCGAGGTCGAGAAGGATTTCACCGTCCATGGCGAGGAGGTGAAGTTCGGCGGCGGCAAGGTCATCCGCGACGGCATGGGCCAGAGCCAGGTCGCGAGGGCGCAGGGCGCGGTCGATACCGTCATCACCAACGCGCTGGTCGTCGATGCCTTGGCCGGCATCGTAAAGGCCGATATCGGTCTGAAGGACGGCCGTATCGCAGCCATCGGCAAGGCCGGCAATCCCGACACTCAAGATGGCGTCACCATCATCATCGGCCCGGGCACCGAGATCATTGCAGGCGAAGGCAAGATCCTGACCGCCGGCGGCTTCGACGCGCACAT
This sequence comes from Mesorhizobium sp. M1E.F.Ca.ET.045.02.1.1, assembly GCF_003952485.1. Lineage (NCBI taxonomy): Bacteria > Pseudomonadati > Pseudomonadota > Alphaproteobacteria > Hyphomicrobiales > Phyllobacteriaceae > Mesorhizobium > Mesorhizobium sp. M1E.F.Ca.ET.045.02.1.1. Next base: position 1,580,712 of record NZ_CP034447.1, on the reverse strand, counting down.
CCATTTCATCTGCCCGCAGCAGATCGAGGAAGCGCTGATGAGCGGCATCACCACGATGCTGGGCGGCGGCACGGGTCCGGCGCATGGCACTTTGGCCACCACCTGCACGCCTGGCCCCTGGCACTTGGCGCGCATGATCCAGTCCTTCGATGCTTTCCCGATGAACATTGGCCTGTCCGGCAAGGGCAACGCATCCCGGCCGGCGGCGCTCGAGGAAATGGTGCTTGCCGGTGCCTGCTCGCTGAAGCTGCACGAGGACTGGGGCACGACGCCTGCCGCGATCGACTGCTGCCTTTCGGTCGCCGACGACTACGACGTGCAGGTGATGATCCACACCGACACGCTGAACGAATCAGGGTTTGTCGAGAACACGGTGGCGGCGATCAAGGGCCGCACCATCCACGCCTTCCACACCGAGGGCGCCGGCGGCGGCCATGCGCCCGACATCATCAAGGTCTGCGGCCTGCCCAACGTCATCCCGTCCTCGACCAATCCGACGCGGCCTTACACCGTCAACACGCTTGCCGAGCATCTCGACATGCTGATGGTCTGCCATCATCTGTCGCCGTCGATCCCTGAGGACATCGCCTTTGCCGAAAGCCGCATCCGCAAGGAGACGATCGCGGCCGAGGACATCCTGCACGACATCGGCGCCTTTTCGATCATCTCCTCCGACAGCCAGGCCATGGGCCGCGTGGGCGAGGTGGCGATCCGTTGCTGGCAGACAGCCGACAAGATGAAGCGCCAGCGCGGAGCGCTGCCGCAGGAAACCGGCGACAACGACAATTTCCGCGTCCGCCGCTACATCGCCAAATACACGATCAACCCGGCGATCGCGCATGGCCTGTCGAAAGAGATAGGCTCGGTCGCGGTCGGAAAGCGCGCCGATCTGGTGCTGTGGAACCCTGCCTTTTTCGGCGTCAAGCCGGAGATGGTGCTGGTTGGCGGCACGATCGCGGCCGCGCCCATGGGCGATCCCAATGCCTCGATCCCGACACCGCAGCCGATGCACTACCGGCCTATGTTCGGCGCCTATGGCAAGGCGCTGACCAACTCCTCGGTGACCTTCGTCTCGAAGGCCGCCTTCGATGCCGGCCTGCAGGGCAGGCTGGGCGTGGACAAGGCCATGGTCGCGGTCGAGAACACGCGCGGCGGCATCGGCAAGCATTCGATGGTGCTCAACGACGCCACGCCGCATGTCGAGGTCGATCCGGAAACTTATGAGGTTCGCGCCGACGGCGAGTTGTTGACCTGCGAGCCGGCGACCGTGCTGCCGATGGCGCAGAGGTACTTTCTGTTCTGACGGCGACGTTTCCGGTGAACGGCCAATTTCCGTTGCGGCTCGAAGGTGGACCTTGCACTATGCGGTTGAGCAACTGCACAGCGGACAACCATGGCAGCAGAAATCGCCTCTCCCCACGACATCTTCCCGCATATCCGCATCGTCATGGGCATGGTGGTCGGCCTTGGCGTCACCCGGCTGCTCTCCGGGGTCGCCCGCATCGTCCAGCATCCCGGCCAGTACCGGCTCTATGCTGTGCATCTCGCCTGGGTCGGCTCGGTTCTCTTGATGCTGGTGCACTTCTGGTGGTGGGAGTTCGGACTCTACGCCATCCAGTCCTGGACCTTCGGCAAGTACCTTTTCATCATCTTCTATGCCATCACGCTCTTCCTGCTCTGCGCGCTGCTGTTTCCGGATTCGATGCTCGACTACACCAGCTATGAGGACTATTTCTATTCGCGGCGTGCCTGGTTCTTCGGCCTGCTTGGCGCCACCTATCTGCTCGATATCATAGACACGCTGCTCAAAGGCCCGGAGCATTTCGCCCGTTTCGGCAATGAATATCTGATCCGCACGCCGGTGTTCGTGGCGCTTTGCCTGGTGGCAATCCTGGTGCGCGACCGCCGCTTCCACATCGCCTTCGTCGCCGCCGCCCTCATATACCAGATATCCTTCATCCTGCGGCTCTTCGACACCATCGTCTGAGCGCCATTGGGTGGATGGCCGGGATGGTCTAGGTTTCTGGGAAAGGCAGGGTTCAATCATGTACAAGGCCGTCGGATCGCGAGGTTCCCGCGTCAGTCGCGTGCTCTGGATGCTCGAGGAACTCGGGCAGCCCTATGAGTTCGTCGAGGTCAAGCTGCGCTCGCCCGAGGCCTATGCGCTCAATCCCTCAGGCAAAGTGCCGATCCTGATCGACGGCGATCTCGAGATCACGGATTCGGCCGCGATCTGCGTCTACCTGGCGGACAAGCATGGCGAGATGGGCATGGGCGCCAATCCCGGCCTCGCTGGCCGTGCCGAGATGGATTCCTGGATGCATTTCGCCCAGAGCGAGCTGGAAGCGCCGCTGTGGAACAAGCTGCGGCACCGGTTCCTCTTGCCCAAGGATGTTCGGGTCGATGTCGGCCCGGCCGCGGCCTATGATTTCGCATCCGAAGTGAAGGCGCTGGACCGCCGGCTCGGCGACAGGCCGTTTGCGCTCGGTGACCGCTTTTCGGCCGTCGACGTGCTGCTCGGCGACATCGGCGGCTGGGCCCGCGCCGGCCGGTTCCCGATCGACTCTGATCTGGTTAATGCATATTTCGATCGCGTCTTGCAGCGCCCAGCCCGCGCCCGCGCTCAGGCGAATGGAGGAGCCCTCAAATGAAGCTCAACATCAACACCGATTTCACCAAGTTCCCGCGCGCCGTCTCGGTGCTTCCCGCCGGCGAGGCGGGAGCGGCGACGCCTTTCGACAAGGCCGTGTTGCCGCATGACGAGCGGCATTTGCGCCGCCGGGCCATCGAGACGGCGGCCGGCGGCAAGATCCTGGTCGACCTGCCCGAGCCGGTGGCGCTGAACGATGGCGACCGGCTGGTGCTGGAGGACGGCCGTCAGCTCGAAATCGTCGCGGCGCCGGAAGAGGTCTACGACATCCGCGCCCGCGATGCCGTGCATCTCACCGAGCTTGCCTGGCATATCGGCAACCGCCATCTCGCTGCGGCGATCGAGGCGGACCGCATCCTGATCCTGCGCGACCATGTCATCAAGGCGATGCTGGAAGGGCTCGGTGCCACGGTGAGCGAGGTTTCGCTACCCTTCAGTCCGGTGCGCGGCGCCTATTCCGGACATGGCCACGACCATGGTCATGATCATCATGCGCATGATCATCATGGTCACGACCATCACGATCATCACGATCATCACGATCATGATCATTCGCATGACCATCATCACGACCACCATCACCATGACTGAGCCCGGCATAGCGCTGCTGCGCCTGATGGCCTGGCTGTCGCCGTCCTTCCCGGTCGGCGGCTTCTCCTACAGCCATGGTCTCGAAAGCGCGGTGCATGATGGGCTGGTCGCCAACCGCGACGATCTTGCCGGCTGGCTGGAGACGCTGGTCGAGATGGGCTCTGGCTGGAACGATGCGGTGCTGTTTGCCGAAAGCTGGCGGCGCGCGCGCGACGGCGGCGATCTGGCGGAAGTTGCCGCCCTGGCCGAGGCGCTTGCCGGCTCGCAGCAGCGGCACATGGAAACCATGCTGCAGGGCGCGGCCTTCCTCAAGGCGGCGTCGGCCTGGCCGTGTCCCGCGCTGGAGCGCCTGCCGAGCGACTGCGCCTATTGCGTCGCTGTCGGCGCGGTCGCCGGCAGCCACGGCATCGGTCTCGCCGAGGCGCTGTCCGCCTTCCTCCAGGCCTTCTTCTCCAACCTCGTCCAGGCAGGGATCAGGCTCGGCGTCGTCGGTCAGGTCGACGCCGTCGCATTGTTAGCCGGCTTCGAATCTCTGGCTCTTGCAACGGCGTCGCGAGCGGCCAATTCCTCGCTCGAAGATCTCGGTGGCGCGGCCTTCATGTCCGACATCGTGGCGATGAGGCACGAAACGCAGTATTCGCGGCTGTTCCGCTCATGACCGTCCTCGCTTTCACCCTCTCCCTCGTCCTGCTCCTGATCACCACGCTGCATGTCTATTGGGGCATAGGCGGCATCTGGCCGGGAACGGACGCGAAATCCTGCGCCCATGCGGTTGTCGGTTTCCGCGGCGTCGACGAAATGCCGTCGCCTGTCGCGAGCTTTGCCGTCGCCGCTTGCCTGGCGCTCGCCACCCTGTGGCCGTTGGCGCTCGAAGGCGTCTTCGCCGCGCCCTTTCCAAAGGAGGGGCTGGCTGCCACCGCGCTGCTCATCGGCCTCGTCTTCCTCGGCCGCGGCATTGCCGGCTTCACGCCCTGGTGGCGCCGGCTCACCCCGGAACAGCCCTTCGCGCGGCTCGACCAGCGCCTTTATTCGCCGCTCTGCCTGTCGATCGGGCTGGGCTTCGCAGTCCTTGCAATCTCGGAGTTCCCGGCATGACCCAACCCAACGGTCCCCTTCGCATCGGCATCGGCGGTCCTGTCGGTTCCGGCAAGACGACGCTCACCGAAAAGCTCTGCAAGGCGTTGCGCGATCAATTCTCGATCGCCGTCGTCACCAACGACATCTACACAAAGGAAGACGCCATGATGCTGGCCCGCCTGCAGGCGCTGCCGGAGGAGCGCATCGTCGGCGTCGAGACAGGCGGCTGCCCGCACACCGCCATCCGCGAGGACGCCTCGATCAACCTGCGGGCCATTGCCGAGCTGAACAGAAAATTTCCCGACCTCGACATCGTCTTCATCGAGTCCGGCGGCGACAATCTCGCGGCCACCTTCTCGCCGGACCTCGCCGATTTGACGCTTTATGTCATCTCGGTTTGCCAGGGCGAGGAGATCCCCAGGAAGGGCGGCCCGGCCATCACCCGCTCCGACTTCCTCGTCATCAACAAGAGCGATCTGGCACCCTATGTGAACGTCAACCTTGACGTGATGGAGGCGGACGCCGCCCGCATGCGCGGCAAGCGCCCCTTCGGCTTCACCGACCTGTCGCGCGGCAAGGGTCTGCAGGCGGTGATCGATTTCATCGTCGAGCATGGCGGGCTGCAATCGGCGCGGCCTGCCGCCTGAGCGGAGAGCCGGCCTGACCCACCAGTTTGCGGTTGCTGGTCGCCGCCATGCACGGCATGCTTCGGAAAACTGGAGGATTTTCGATGAGCATCGCCCGCCTGAAGAAGGAACCGCTGACCAACCTGCCTTATTACGAGGAGCGGGTCGATCTCGCCGCCGCTTTCCGCTGGACGGCACGGCTCAACATGCATGAGGCGGTGGCCAATCATTTCTCGCTGTCCGTCAACGAGGACGGCACAAAATTCCTGATGAACCCCAACCAGGTGCATTTCTCGCGCATCAAGGCGAGCGACCTGCTTTTGATCGACGCCAACGATCCGGACACGCTGTCCGGCCCCAACGCGCCAGACCCCACGGCCTGGGGCCTGCATGGCGCCATCCACCGCAACGTGCCGCATGCGCGCTGCGCCATGCACGTGCATTCTATCCATGCAACGGTTCTCGCCTCGCTGGCCGACTCGACCTTGCCGCCGATCGACCAGAACTCGGCCATGTTCTTCAACCGCCATGTCGTCGACGCCCACTATGGCGGGCTGGCCTTCGAGGAGGAGGGCGAGCGCTGCTCCAAGCTGCTCGTCGATCCCAAGGTCAAGGTGATGGTCATGGGCAATCACGGCGTGATGGTCATCGGCGATAGTGTCGCCGACACCTTCAACCGCATGTTCTATTTCGAGCGTGCCGCCGAGACCTACATCAAGGCGCTGTGGACCGGCCGGCCGCTGCGCACGCTCTCCGACGAAATCGCTGAAAAGACGGCGCGCGAGGTGGACGACTATCCCGGCCAGGCCGAGCGCCATCTTTCCGAACTGAAAGCGATCCTCGACGAGGAAGAGCCGGTCTACCGGAACTGAAGCTTCTTCCTTCTCCTCCGGTCACGCCACGCAATGCACACAACTTCTGTGACTGGCGTGACTGATAAGGCCGAGGCTTGATTGCCACGTGGTTCCCCCAATCCGTCGCTGCTTCGCAGCGCCACCTTTCCCCCTCCGGAGGGAAAGGAAGGGAGCGTTGCTGGACGAGCGTCGACGGCAAAAAGCTTGGCGCCTTTCCTCTACCCCGTCGATCGGGGGAGAGGTGGCTCGGCGTGGCCGAGACGGAGTGGGGGTCGACCCCGCTACTAGACAATGCATGCGCCAAGCTGCCATGCACGCTATAGCCAAAGATCAGCCGCAACGCGGATGAGGGGCAGCGCCTACTTTGGCGATTTTCTCAAAGCCCCAACTGCGCCCGCAGCTCGTCCGCGCTGTTGATCACGATGGCGCCGGGCGGTCCTTCCATCGGCGCCTCAGGCCAGAAGATCGTCTTCATGCCAGCCGCCAGCCCGGCCATGGCGCCGGTCTGGCTGTCGTCGATTGCGACCGCATCGGCCGGATCGACGCCGGCGAGATAAGCGGCGCGCAGGAAGGGTTCCGCATGCGGCTTGCCTTGGCGCACGTCGTTGCGGCTCACTGTGTGCATGCCGGGATAGACAAGCCCCACCGCGCCGAGATTGGCGTCGACGATCAGCCGGTCGGAATTGGACACCACCGCCTGCTCGACGCCCAGCGCCCGCAATTGGTTGAATACCTCGATCGCGCCGGGGCGCGGCTTCAGCGTCTCGGCCATCGGCAGATAGTGGTCGTATTTGCGCACGATCCAGTCGTCGAAGGGCAGGTCGAGCCCAAACTGGTCGCGCAGCATCTCGTAGACCGGCCACGCCGCGACGCCGAGCACCCGCTCGTGCAAATTGGTCGGCGGCGCTATGCCGACGCTTCGCAGTGCAGCCACCAGTGCTGCCTCGTGCAGCGGTTCGCTGTCGACCAGCGTGCCGTCCATGTCCCAGAAAACCGCTTTCGGCGTCATGCAAGGCTCCTTTGCCGATCCCCTTAATGCGTTTGCGCGCCGAGATAAACCGTCCCGCTGGCAATTGGTTGGCGCAAGGGCGGATTGGTCCGTTCGGGACTGCTGACCGCCGCAAGCAATTGCCCTTTCAATTGACAATTGCGCATAGCCGCTTTCGTTGTAATCTATAGCGCCCGTCAACAAAGCGGGCGGGGAGGCAGGATGTGAACGCGCGACAGGAAACCGGCAGCACCAGGTTGGACGACGCCGCGCGCGCCGGCTGGCTTTACTATGTCGCCGGCAACACGCAGGACCAGATCGCCGCCAAGCTCGGCATCTCCCGGCAGACGGCGCAGCGGCTGGTGTCGCTGGCGATGTCTGAAGGCTTGATCAAGGTGCGGGTCGATCATCCGATCGCCAATTGCCTCGACCTCGCCGCGCGGCTGAAGTCGCGCTTCGCGCTGGATCTGGTCGAAGTGGTGCCGAGCGATCCGACCTCGACCTCGACGACGATCGGCGTCGCCGAGGCGGCGGCGGCCGAGATCGAGCGGCGGCTGCGTTCGCCGACGCCCATCGTCATGGCGATCGGCACCGGGCGCACGCTGAAGGCGGCGATCGAGCTGCTGCCGCCGATGGAGTGCCCGCAGCACAAGGTCGTGTCCTTGACCGGCAACATCTCGCCCGACGGCTCGGCCGCCTTCTACAACGTCATCTTCACCATGGCCGATCGGGTCAAGGCGCGCTCCTTCCCGATGCCGCTGCCGGTCATCGCCTCCTCGCCGGAAGAGCGCGATATGCTGCTCAACCAGCCGATGATCCAGCCGACGCTGGCGCTCGCCGCAGAGGCCGATGTCACCTTCGTCGGCATCGGCGACCTTGGCCCGAAGGCGCCGCTCTATGAGGACGGCTTCATCTCGGAAGGTGAGCTCAAGGCATTGCAGAAAGCCGGCGGCGTCGCCGAGATCGTCGGCTGGGTGTTCGACCGCGAGGGCCGCATGATCGAAGGCATCACCAACGATCGCGTGTCCTCCGCGGCCTTGCCGTCGCGCGAGAAGTCGCTGGTCATTGCGCTGGCCATGGGCGAGCGCAAGTTGCCGGGCATCCTGGCCGCCGTGAACCGGCGGCTGGTCAACGGCCTCATCACCGACGAACGGACGGCGGCAGCCCTGCTCGGCAGCGCATGAGCAGAGCCGCAGGCTCCAAATGGATCATGCGCCGGCGGGCAGCCGCCAATAAAAAAGAGCCGGCTATTTGTAGTGTCCGCGCGGATCATTGCCGTCGAGGAAGCCCATGTCGCGCTGCAGATGCTCCGACAGTTCCCTTACATCGACATAGCCGCGCCGGCGGCTGGCGAACCATGAAAACTCCCGCGCCAACAGCGAAATCCAACCGCGGGCCGGGGACGAAACGACTTTTTCCTGTATCGTGGTCATGATCATCAGCCTTCGCCATGCTTGAACTGGGTTGATCGTCGACCCCACATATCGGTGTTAGCGGCCAGTGCTTCCAATCAAACGTCGATCATGACCCATAAAGAGGCCTTATGCCCGATCTCAGCGCCCGACAGTTTGCCCAACTCCCGCCGCTGCAGGCGATCCGCGTGTTTGAGGCCGTGGCCAGGCACCTTTCCTTCACCAAGGCCGCCGAGGAACTCGGCATGACGCAAGCCGCCGCGAGCTATCAGATCAAGCTGCTCGAGGAACGCATAGGCGCGCCCTTGTTCCTGCGCAGGCCCAAGCAGATCGAACTGACCGAGCCCGGCCAGCGCCTGGCGCCGGCCGTCAGCGAGGCGTTTTCGTTGCTGAGCGGCGCCTACTCGGCCGCCCGCGCCGGCGCGGAAGGCGTGCTTTGCGTTTCCACCTTGCTTACTTTCGCCTCGAACTGGCTGGCGCAGCATCTGGGCTCTTTCCAGGTCGCGCATCCCGCGCTGGCCGTGCGCGTCGATACCTCGAACCGCGTCGTCGATTTCGCCCGCGAGGACATCGACATAGCCATCCGGTCCGGCGGCGGCAAATGGCCGGGCGTGGAAACGCATATGCTGTTCAAGGCCGACTTCACCCCGGTGCTCAGCCCCAGGCTCGCGGCCAGCATCGGTGGCGTCAACGAACCGGCCGACCTGCTCAAGCTCCCCATCCTCGATCCGGGCGACATCTGGTGGCAGGAATGGTTCGCGCTCGCGGGTCTGCCGGCCGAGGAACTCGCCAGCCGCCCCGGTACCAGCATGGGCGCGCAGGCCTATGAGGCGAATGCCGCCATGGCCGGCCACGGCGTGGCGATCCTGACCAGGGCGCTGTTCAAGAACGAACTCGCCGACGGCCGGCTGATCCAGCCCTTCGACCTGGTCGGCGACGATGGTCATGCCTACTGGCTGGTCTATCCCACGGCGCGGCGCAACGTGCCGAAGATCCGCGCCTTCCGCGATTGGATCCTCGCCGAGATCGCTTGCCAGTAGCCGGACGCGGCCCAACCATCGAAGCGGACTTCCGCCACGCGCCGCCAAAGCGCATGGCGTCGATTTGTGCTGCGCTGCAGCATCGATTCCGCCTTGACATAATTCACGCTAGGTGAGTAATTGCTCACAGCCAAGGCAAATGCTCATCTTGGTTTTAGGGAGGAATTGATGAAACTTCGCACGCTCACCCTGGGCCTGTTGTCGGCCAGCGCCCTCGCTTTCGCCGCGCATGCCGAATCCATCACCATCGCCACCGTCAACAACGGCGACATGGTCCGCATGCAGAAGCTGACGGACGACTTCACGAAGGCCAACCCCGACATCAAGCTCAACTGGGTCACGCTTGAAGAGAACGTGCTGCGCGAGCGCGTCACCACCGATATCGCCACCAAGGGCGGCCAGTACGACGTGATGACCATCGGCACCTATGAGGTCCCGATCTGGGCAAAGCAGAGCTGGCTCTTGCCGCTCGACAAGCTTGGCGACGACTACGACGTCAAGGACATCATCCCGGCCATTGCCGGCGGCCTTTCGGTCGACGGCAAGCTCTACGCCGCGCCCTTCTACGGTGAGAGCTCCTTCGTCATGTACCGCAAGGACCTGATGGAGAAGGCCGGCCTCAAGATGCCCGATGCCCCGACCTGGGACTTCATCAAGCAGGCTGCCGACAAGATGACCGACCGCGCCAATGGCGTGAACGGCGTCTGTCTGCGCGGCAAGGCCGGCTGGGGCGAGAACATGGCCTTCCTCACCGCCATGTCGAACTCCTTCGGCGCCCGCTGGTTCGACGAGAACTGGAAACCGCAGTTCGACCAGCCTGAATGGAAGAACACGCTGCAGTTCTATGTCGACCTGATGAAGGCCGATGGCCCCGAGGGCGCTTCGTCCAACGGCTTCAACGAGAACCTTGCGCTGTTCCAGCAGGGCAAGTGCGGCATGTGGATCGACGCCACCGTCGCCGCTTCCTTCGTCTCGGATCCGAAGGCCTCGCAGGTCGCCGACAAGGTCGGCTATGCGCTGGCGCCCGACAATGGCCTCGGCAAGCGCGGCAACTGGCTGTGGGCCTGGTCGCTGGCGATCCCGGCGGGTACGCAAAAGGCTGACGCCGCCGAGAAGTTCGTATCGTGGGCAACCAGCAAGCACTATGCCGAGCTGGTCGCCTCGAAGGAAGGCTGGGCCAACGTTCCGCCCGGAACGCGCTCCTCGCTCTATGCCAATCCGGAGTACCAGAAGGCGGCGCCCTTCGCCAAGATGACGCTCGACTCCATCAACGCCGCCGACCCGACGCATCCGACCGTCAAGCCGGTGCCCTATGTCGGCGTGCAGTTCGTCGCCATCCCTGAATTCCAGGGCCTCGGCACCACCGTCGGCCAGCTCTTCTCAGCCGCCCTTGCCGGCCAGTCGAGCGTCGACGATGCGCTGAAGCAGGCCCAGGACGCAGCCACCGCGGCAATGACCGAAGGCGGCTACATCAAGTAAGGCTCCTCCCGGTGCCGAACGCCGGTAGCGCATCATGACCGGCATTGGCCGCCCGAAACCCAGTTCGGGCGGCCACCTTCACAATCAGGAAAATTGTGGCACAACGCTAGAATCCGGCTGACATTTGGAGGGTGACCGTCATGGCTACTCAGCAAACCCGTTCGCTTGCCCGTTTCATGATGGCGCCATCGGTGATCCTGCTGTTCATCTGGATGATCGTGCCGCTGGCCTTCACGCTGTGGTTCTCGTTCCAGCAATACAACCCGCTCAACCCGATCCGCGACGGTTTCGTCGGCTTCTCCAACTACGCGCTATTCTATTCCAACCCGGCCTTCCTGCAGTCGATCCTCAACACGCTCGCCATCGTCGTCAGCGTGCTGGTCATCACCGTGGTCGGCGGCATCCTTTTGGCGTTGCTCCTCGACCAGCCGATCTGGGGCCAGGGTTTCGTGCGCATCCTCGTGATCTCGCCGTTCTTCGTCATGCCGCCGGTTGCGGCACTTGTGTGGAAGAACATGATCATGCACCCGCAATACGGCGTCTTCGCCGATATTGCCCGCTTCTTCGGCGCCAACCCCATCGACTGGTTCGGGCAACACCCGCTGACGGCGGTCATCCTCATCGTCGCCTGGCAATGGCTGCCCTTCGCCACGCTGATCCTGCTCACGTCACTGCAATCGCTTGACACTGAGCAGAAGGAGGCGGCCGAAATGGACGGCGCCGGCTTCCTCAGCCGCTTCTGGTATCTGACGCTGCCGCACATGTCGCGCGCCATCACCGTCGTCATCCTGATCCAGACGATCTTCCTGCTCTCGATCTACGCCGAGATCCTGGTCACCACCAATGGCGGCCCAGGCTACGCCTCCACCAACCTGCCCTTCCTCGTCTACCAGAAGGCGCTGCTGGAGTTCAAAATCGGCCAGGCGTCCGCAGGTGGCGTCATCGCGGTCATTCTCGCCAACATCGTCGCCTTCTTCGTCATGCGCGCCGTCGGCAAGAACCTGGACAAGTGAGGGGGAGACGATGCCACTTGCGCTGAACCACCCCCACTCCGTCCCGCTGCGCGGGACACCTCTCCCCCTGCCCGGGGGAGAGGAAACGCCTGCACCGAAGTCGCGCCCTTCCTCTACCCCGTCGATCGGGGGAGAGGTGGTTTGCGCAGCAAACCGGAGTGGCGGTCGACCCTGCCGCCAACATCGCCGATACGGGAGGACCTGACATGGCACGCGCAGTCACCACCCAGCACAAGACGATCGCCACGACCGCGGCCTGGATTGTCGCCCTGCTGATCTTCTTCCCGATCCTCTACACGATCATCACCTCGTTCAAGTCGGAGCAGGAGGCGATCCAGGGCTTCGCGCTCATCCCGTCGGGCACCACCGAAAGCTATGCCGAGGTGCAGGCGCAGAGCGGCTACTTCAAGTTCTTCCTGAATTCGGTGATCCTGTCGGTCGGCTCGACCGTCCTGGCGCTCCTGATCGCCGTCCCGGCGGCATGGTCGATGGCGTTTTCGCCGACCAAGCGGACCAAGGACATCCTGATGTGGATGCTTTCCACCAAGATGATGCCGGCCGTCGCGGTGCTGTTCCCGATCTACCTGATCTTCCGCGACACCGGCCTGCTCGATAGCCGCATCGGCCTCACCGTCATGCTGATGCTGATCAACCTGCCGATCGTGGTCTGGATGCTCTACACCTACTTCCGCGAAATCCCGGGCGAGATCCTCGAAGCGGCGCGCATGGACGGCGCCTCGCTGTGGAACGAGATCATCTATGTGCTGACGCCGATGGCGGTCCCCGGCATCGCCTCGACCATGCTGCTCAACATCATCCTCGCCTGGAACGAGGCGTTCTGGACGATCCGTCTGACCACCACGGACGCAGCACCCCTTACCGCCTTCATCAGCTCCTTCTCCAGCCCGCAAGGCCTGTTCTGGGCCAAGCTGTCGGCGGCCTCGACACTGGCGATCGCGCCGATCCTGATCATGGGCTGGTTCAGCCAGAAGCAGTTGGTGCGCGGCCTGACATTTGGCGCCGTGAAGTAGCCGCGCGCCAGCCGCGGACGACCAAATCCCCCGGGAGGAAGCCATGGGAAACATCACGCTCAAGAACGTCTCCAAGTCCTTCGGGTCGACGGTGATCATTCCGAACATCGACCTCAATATCGAGGACGGCGAGTTCGTCGTGTTCGTCGGCCCGTCGGGTTGCGGCAAGTCCACGCTGCTCCGCCTGATCGCCGGGCTCGAGGACACCAGCGGCGGCACCATCAGCATCGATGGCCGTGACGTGACCCAGGAGGCGCCGGCCAAGCGCAAGCTTGCCATGGTCTTCCAGTCCTACGCGCTCTACCCGCACATGACGGTCGCCAAGAACATCGCTTTCCCGCTGAAGATGGCGGGCGAGGACCAGGCGACCATCGACAAGAAGGTGAAGGACGCAGCGCGGGTGCTGAACCTCACCAACTATCTCGAGCGTCGCCCGGGCCAGCTCTCCGGCGGCCAGCGCCAGCGCGTCGCCATCGGCCGCGCCATCGTGCGCCAGCCGTCGGCCTTCCTGTTCGACGAACCGCTGTCGAACCTCGACGCGGCCCTTCGCGGCACCATGCGGCTGGAGATCAGCGAGCTGCATCATCAGTTGAAGACGACGATGATCTACGTCACCCACGACCAGGTCGAGGCCATGACCATGGCCGACAAGATCGTCGTGCTCAACGCCGGCAACATCGAGCAGGTCGGCTCGCCCATGGAGCTCTACCGCACGCCGAAGAACCTCTTCGTCGCCGGCTTCATCGGCTCACCCAAGATGAACCTCATCGAAGGCGCGCCGGCGGAAAAATACGGCGCCAAGACCATCGGCATCCGGCCCGAGCACATCAACATCTCGACCACGGCCGGCGACTGGAAAGCGACGGTCGGCGTTGCCGAGCATCTCGGCTCCGACACCTTCCTGCATGTCCAGACAGACGGCGTCGGCACGATCAATGTGCGTGCCGACGGCGAGGTGGCGGTGAAGCATGGCGACACCGTCTATCTGACGCCCGACAAGACCAAGCTCCATCGCTTTGGCGCCGATGGCAAGGCGCTGGCCCAGTGAGGACGGGGCAGTGAGGCTGAAAGGCAAATCGGCGCTGATCACCGGATCGGCGCGCGGCATCGGCCGGGCCTTCGCCGAAGCCTATGCGCGCGAAGGTGCGACGGTGGCGATTGCCGACATCAACCTGGAGGCCGCGGAAGCCACGGCGAAGGATATCGGCTCAGCGGCTTACGCTGTCCAACTCGACGTCACCGACCAATCCTCGATCGAGGCGGCGGTGAAAGCGGTCGAGGCCAAGGCGGGCGGCCTCGACATCCTGGTCAACAACGCGGCGCTGTTCGACCTGGCGCCGATCGTCGAGATCGGCAGGGCGGGCTATGACAAGCTGTTCTCCGTCAACGTCGCCGGCACGCTGTTCATGCTGCAGGCGGCGGCCCGCTCGATGATCGCCGCTGGCCGGGGCGGCAAAATCATCAACATGGCGAGCCAGGCCGGGCGCCGTGGCGAGCCGCTGGTCGCGGTCTATTGCGCTACCAAGGCCGCTGTCATTTCGCTCACCCAATCGGCCGGACTCGACCTGATCAAGCATCGCATCAACGTCAACGCCATCGCGCCGGGCGTCGTCGACGGCGAGCACTGGGACCACGTCGATGCGTTGTTCGCCAAATACGAGAACCGGCCGAAGGGCGAGAAGAAGCGCCTGGTCGGCGAAAGCGTTCCCTATGGCCGCATGGGCCGGGCGGAAGATCTGACCGGAATGGCGGTTTTCCTCGCCAGCGACGAGGCTGAATACATTGTCGCCCAGACCTACAACGTCGATGGCGGCCAATGGATGAGTTGAAGTGGATGAGTTGAGGGGGAAGGCGCTTCTCCCTTCCTCCGGGGAGGATGCGTCACGGGGCAGGTGAGGGGCAGCACGGAACAACCGGCGCCGTCCCTCACCGCTCAGGCGGAATTGTTGGGCTGCATATCGGCCGAAGGGTAAAGTAAGATGACCGTGAAACTCTCTTCCTCGAATCTCGCAAAGCTTCCTTCGAAGGTTTCCGGCCCGAAATACGACCGCTCTTCTCTGAAAGCCGGCATCGTGCATTTCGGCGTCGGCAACTTCCATCGCTCGCACCAGGCCGTCTATCTCGACGACCTGTTCAATTCCGGGCTCGGCCATGACTGGGCGCTGATCGGCGCCGGCGTCTTCGAGGGCGAGAAGGCCGGCCGCGCCAGGCTTCAGGAGCAGGATTGGCTGACCACCGTGGTCGAGCAGGACCAGGGCCATATGAGCGCCCGCGTCACCGGCGCGATGATCGATTTCCTGATGCCCGGCGATGCGAAGGCGATCATCGAGCAGCTCGCCGACCCGGCGATCAGGATCGTCTCGCTGACCATCACCGAAGGCGGCTATTTCATCGACCCGGCCTCAGGCAAGTTCAACCCGGCCCATCCCGACATCGTCGCCGACGCGCAGCCGGGCGCAGCGCCGAAGACCGTCTTCGGCATCATCCTGGCCGGTCTGGTGCGCCGCCGCGCCGATGGCATCGTGCCCTTCACCGTCATGTCCTGCGACAACATCCCCCACAATGGCCATGTCACCTCCGACGGCGTCATCGGCCTTGCCCGCCTGATCGATGAGGACCTTGCCGGCTGGGTGAGGGACAATGTCGCCTTCCCGAACGGCATGGTCGACCGCATCACGCCGGCCACCACCGATCGCGAGCGCGGCATCCTGGCGAGCGATTTCGGGTTGGAGGACAACTGGCCGGTCTTTTGCGAGCCGTTCAAGCAATGGGTGCTGGAAGATCATTTCACCGCCGGCCGGCCGCCGCTGGAAGAGGCCGGCGTGCAGTTCGTCAAGGATGTCTCTCCTTACGAGCTGATGAAGATCCGCATCCTCAATGGCGGCCACGCGACCATCGCCTATCCGGCAGGCCTGATGGACATCCATTTCGTCCATGAGGCGATGCAGGAGCCGCTGGTGCGCGGCTTCCTCGCCAAGCTGGAGCGCGACGAGATCATCCCGACCGTGCCGCCGGTGCCGGACACCGTGCTGGAAGATTACTACCAGCTCATCGAACGCCGCTTCTCCAACCCGAAGATCGGCGACACCATCCGTCGCCTTTGCCTCGACGGCTCGAACCGGCAGCCGAAATTCATCATCCCGACCATTGCCGACCGGCTGAAGGCGGGGAAAGGCGTCGCCGGGCTGGCGCTGGAATCGGCGCTCTGGTGCCGCTACTGCTTCGGCACCACGGACAGCGGCGCCGTCATCGAACCCAACGATCCGAGCTGGGACCGGATGCAGGCGACCGCAAAGGCGGCAAAAACCGAGCCCGGCGCCTGGCTTGCCATGGACGACATCTATGGCGATGTCGGCCGCTCGCCCGTTTTCGCGCAAGCCTTTGCCCATGCGCTCGACGTGCTCTGGGCCAACGGCGCACGCGAAACCTTGACCCGCTATCTCGCCGGCAAGCTCTGAAGCCCACTGGAATCGGCTGGAATGACGCCCGAACTGGTCATCTTCGACTGTGACGGCGTGCTGGTCGACAGCGAGGCGCTCTCGGTCTCGGCGCTGCTCGGGATGATCGAGCTCGCCGGCGGCACGGTCAGCGAGGATGCCGCCTACGAGCACTTCCTTGGCAAGAGCATGAAGAGCGTGCGCGAGATTCTCGGTCGCGATTTCGGGCTCAAAATCAGCGACCAGCATCTCACCGCCATGCGCGCCGACCTGATGCGCAAGTTCCGCGAGGAGCTGAAGCCGATCCCCGGCATCAAGGAGATCCTGCCGAGGCTCGGCCTGCCCTATTGCGTCGCCTCGTCCGGCACGCTGGAACGCATCCGCTACGCGCTCGACGTCACCGGCCTGCTGGGCATGATGGAACCGCATCTCTTCAGCGCCGCCATGGTGAAGCGCGGCAAGCCTGCGCCGGACCTCTTCCTCCATGCCGCCGCCACCATGCGCGCGCATCCGCGCAAATGCCTGGTCGTCGAGGACAGCCCGGCCGGCGTCGCCGCGGCGCGGGCGGCGGGCATGCGCGTCTTCGCCTTCACCGGTGGCTCGCATGCGGACAATCCCGCCTTGAAGGCGCGGCTTGCGTCGACCGAACCGGACTTTATATTCGCTGACATGCTGCAATTGCCCGATCTGATTGCAGGCCTGGGAGCGAGAGTAAAAGCATCTTGACGACGAGTTTCGTTTGCGCGGTCGATGTCGGCACCGGGAGCGCTCGCGCGGGCATTCTCGACCCCAAAGGCAATCTGGTCGGCCGTGCCGAGCGGCCGATCGCCATGCATCAGCCGAAGCCCGATCATGCCGAGCATGATTCGCAGGATATCTGGTCGGCCGTCTGTACCGCCGTGCGCGCCGCGCGCGAAAAAGCCGGCGTCGCCGCATCGGATATCGTCGGCATTTCCTTCGACGCCACCTGCTCGCTTGTGGTGCGCGACAGGCAGGGCGGCCAGCTCAGCGTCTCCGTCACCGGCGAGAAGCGCTGGGATACCATCGTCTGGCTCGATCACCGCGCCATCGCCGAGGCCGACGAATGCACCAGAAGCGGCCATGCCGTGCTCGACTATATCGGCGGCGTGATGTCGCCGGAAATGGAAACGCCGAAGCTGATGTGGCTGAAGCGCTACCTGCCAGGAACATGGCACGAAGCCGGCTATCTTTTCGATCTCGCCGATTTCCTGACCTGGAAGGCGAGCGGCTCGCTCGCCCGTTCGCAATGCACGCTGACCGCCAAATGGACTTACCTCGCCCATGAGAAGACGGGCTGGCGGCGCGATTTCTTCGAGCTCGTCGGTCTCGGCGATCTTTTCGAGCACGGCAACCTTCCGGAAAAGGCGAGCTCGGTCGGCGCCGATATCGGCCCCTTGACGACGCAAGCGGCTGCCGATCTGGGCCTGACCGAGAAATGCCGCGTCGGCGCAGGCGTCATCGACGCCTATGCCGGCGCGCTGGGTGTGCTCGGCGGCTTCGCCGGCGACGAGACCGACATCAGCCGGCATCTGGCGCTGATCGCCGGCACCTCATCTTGCGTCATGGCGATGTCGCGGGATCCGCAGCCCTTCGCCGGCGTCTGGGGTCCGTATTATGGCGCGGCGTTGCCGAGGCTGTGGCTGTCGGAGGGCGGCCAATCGGCCACGGGCGCGCTGCTCGACCACATCATCCGCTGGCACGGCGCCGGCGGCGAGCCCGATGCGGCGATGCATGCGAGGATCGCCAGGCGCGTCGCCGAGCTGCGCGCCACTGAAGGCGATGCGCTGGCGGCGAGGCTGCATGTGTTGCCTGATTTCCACGGCAACCGATCGCCGCTTGCCGACCCGCACGCGGTCGGCGTCGTCAGCGGCCTGACGCTCGATTCCTCCTTCGACAGCCTGTGCAAGCTCTACTGGCGCACCGCCGTCGGCATCGCGCTTGGGGTGCGCCATGTGCTGGAGGCGCTGAACGAGAACGGCTACCTGATCGACACGCTGCACGTCACCGGCGGCCATACCAAGAACCCGCTTTTGATGGAGCTCTATGCCGACGCCACCGGCTGCACGGTCATCGAGCCTTTGGCCGACGAGGCGGTGCTGCTCGGCACCGGCATGGTGGCGGCGACGGCCGCCGGGCTTTACCCCGACCTGAACGCGGCCTGCATGGCCATGCAGCAGGGCGGCAAGACGCGGCCTTCCAACCCGGCCGCCGGCGCCCGCTTCGACCGCGACTACCGCATCTTCCTCGAAATGCACCGGCAGCGGCAGGCGCTCGATGCGATAGGGTAGGCTGGCATCGACCTATTTCTTTCGCAGCGACAAGCCCGTCGTCGCATCGAACAGATGGATGCTTTCCTCATCGAATGTGTAGCGCACCGCCGCGCGCAGCTCCGGGCATTCGCGGGCCGGAACCAGCGCGCTGATCTCCTTGCCGCCGGAGCCGAACGTCACCAGCGCGTCGTTGCCATGAAACTCGATGAGATCGGCCGTGCCTAGAAGCAGGTTCCCGCCCGCGTCGCCGTTCGCCGTCTTCAGGTCCGGGGGCCGGATGCCGAGCACCGCCCGATCGCCGTGTTGCAGATGAAAATCCGAGCCGCTGACGACCAGAACGGTTCCGGCGCCATTCAGGGTCCACCCGCTCCTTGCTCGGCCGACCGTCACCTCGACAAAATTCATGTTCGGCGTGCCGATGAAACCGGCCACGAACATGTTGCTCGGCCGGCGATAGATTTCCGCCGGCGATCCGATCTGCTCGATCACGCCGTCCTTGAGCAGCACGATGCGGTCGGCAAGCGTCATCGCTTCGAGCTGGTCATGGGTGACATAGACGGTCGTGGTCTTAAGCGACTGGTGCAGCCTGGCGATCTCGACGCGCATATGGTTGCGCAGCTTGGCGTCGAGGTTGGACAGCGGCTCGTCGAACAGGAACACTTTCGGCGTCTTGATCATGGCGCGTGCGATCGCCACGCGCTGCTGCTGGCCGCCGGAAAGCTCGGTCGGCTTGCGGCCGAGATAGGGCTCGAGCCCAAGCGTCTTCGAAACCGCCTCGACCCGCTTCTTGATCTGGGCTGCCGGCACCTTCTGCCGCCTCAGCCCGAAAGCGATGTTGTCGAAGATCGTCATATGCGGATAGAGCGCGTAGTTCTGGAACACCATGGCGATGCCGCGGTCGCCGGGTTCGAGGTCGTTCACCACCTTGCCGCCGATCGACACCTCGCCGCCGCTGATGTCCTCCAGCCCCGCGAGCATCCGGAGCAAGGTCGACTTGCCGCAGCCGGACGGGCCCAGGAACACGACGAACTCGTGTTCCTCAATCGCAAGGTTGAGGTCGCGGATGACGGTCGTGGCGCCATAGGCCTTGTCGACATGGGAGCAGGTGATCGCGGACATGGGTCAGCCCTTCTCGCCGGTGAGCAGGATTTGCAGCTTGACGTCTTGCGGGTTGCCCTGTGCCGCCCGCTCGAACGCCTTGATGCTGTCCATGAAATCGTAAGTGCCGGTGATCAGCGGCTTGAGGTCGACCTTGCCCGAGGCAATCAGCTGCAGCGCGCGATCGAAGATGTTGGCGTAGCGGAACACCGTCTCGATACGCACTTCCTTCGAGATCGCCGCCGGCACGTCGAGGCTTACCGGCTCGACCGGCAGTCCGACCAGCACCACCGCGCCGCCGGGCCGCACCAGATCGAACAGATTGGCGAAGGCCTTCGGGCTCCCGCTCGCCTCGAAGACGATGTCGGCGCCCCAATTATCGGTCACGGCCCGTACCGCATCGGCCAGCGGTTCCTCGCCGATATTGACCGGCACGATGCCGGGATACTGCGCGGCGATCTTAAGCTTGGGCGCGGAGAAGTCGGAGATAAGCACTTTCGAGCAGCCGCCGGCCAGGGCAGCCAGCGCGATCATGATGCCGATCGGGCCGCAGCCGACCACGACGGCGACGTCGCCGGGAACGATGCGTGCCCGCGCGGCCGCCTGCATGCCGATCGCGAAGGGCTCGACCATCGCGCCTTCGGCGAAGGAGACGTTGTCCGGCAGCTTGTAGGTGAAGGCGGCCGGATGAACGGCGTAGGGGGCCAGCACGCCATGCACGGGCGGCGTCGCCCAGAAGCGGACATCCGGATCGACATTGTAGATGCCGAGCTTCGTCGCGCGCGACGACAGGTTCGGCACGCCGGGCTCCATGCAGACGCGGTCGCCGATTTTCAGGCTCGCGACGTTGGCGCCGATTTCGACGATCGTGCCCGACGCCTCATGGCCGAGCACCATCGGCTGGCGCACGATATAGCTGCCGATCGCGCCATGCGTATAATAATGCACGTCGCTGCCGCAGACGCCGACCGTATGGATGGCGATCCTGACGTCGTCCGGACCCATATCGAGCGGCAGCGCGATCTCGCGCAGCGACAGTTCGCCTTTTTTCTCAAGTACCAGTGCCTGCATCGGCCAATCCTCGCATCAAGTCTTTTTTTGCCGGAAAACGGAATTCAGAAAGCCGCTCAGCACGCCGAGGAACAGCAGCGGCGGCAGCGACAGAAGCACGACCGAGGCGTTGAGGATGCCCCACGGCACATTCATGCCTTGCTGCGACAGCTCCGAGGCGACGATCGGCAGCGTCTTGGCGTTGGAGCTCGACAGCATCAGCGCGATCAGGAACTCGTTCCAGACCAGCACGAAGCTGAAGGCGATAGCGCCCGCGAGCGAGCGTGCTGCGACAGGAAGCGCAATCCGCCAGAACACGGAGTAGGCGCCGTAGCCGTCGACGAAGGCGGCTTCCTCGATCTCCTTCGGCACGCCCTGGAAGGCGGGAATCGCCAGCCACATGATCACCGAGATGGTGAGCAGCGAATAGGTGACGATGAGCGCCGGCAAGGTGTCGTAGAGACCGACCTGAAGCCAGATCACCATCAGCGGAATAGCCACCGCCACCGGCGGCAGGAAGCGCAGCGACAGCACGAAGAACTGGATGTCGCCAGCGAAGCGATTGGGATAGCGCGCCACCGCATAGGCCGCCGGCAGGCCGAGCGCGACGCCGATCAGGACGGCCGAGCCACAGGCGACGACCGAGTTGTAGAGCCCGGTCAGCACGCTGTCGCGGCCGAGGATGTAGGAGATGTTGGCAAGCGTCGGCGTGAACACCAGCCGCGGCACGCGGGTGATGATGTCGACATTGTTCTTCAGCGCATTGAGCGCCGTCCAGACAAGCGGGAACACCGCCAGGAAACCGGCCAGCGCCAGCATGGCCTTGGCGATCAGGCGGCCCAGTCTTATCGGATATGGCCTCATGCCTGCACCCGCTTCCACAGGAAGGTGAAGGTGATGACGGTCGCGATCATCATCAGAACCGCCATGGCCGAGGCATAGGAGACCTTGCCGGACTCGATGAAACCCTGGGAGAAGGCATACATGTCGAGCGTTTCGGTCGCCACGCCCGGCCCGCCGCGCGTCATCACATAGATGAGGTCGAAGGAGCGCAGCGACTCGATCATCTTGACGAACATCAGGCTGATCAGCGGCGCCTTGAGCATCGGCAAGGTGACATAGGCATGGATCTGCCAGCGCTTCGCATGGTCGAGCCGCGCCGCTTCGATCGGCTGCGGCGGCAAGGTCTCCAAGAGCTTCAGCACGATGACGGCGAAGAACAGACCCCACTGCCAGACATCGACCGAGGCGACGGCGAACAGCGCCGTCGAGGCCTTGGACAGCGGGTCGAAGATCAGCCCGCCGGTGATGAGCCGGTAGGGATAGGTGGCGATGCCGTAGAGCGGGTGATAGGCGAACTTCCAGACGAAGGCCGCAGAGACGCGCGGCAGCAGCACCGGAATGATGAACAGCAGGCAGTAGATGTTGCGCAGGCGCGGCGCGGCGACCTCGAACATGAGCACGCCGAGCCCGATCGCCACCGCCATCGTTGCCACGACGGTGACGACCTCCCATTTCACCGACACCCAGACGGCGTTGAGGAAGCGGCGGTCGAGGAAGAGATCGGCGAAGTTCGAGAACCAGACCCAGGAATAACCCGGCGCGCTCAATTCGCGGTTCTGCAGGGCAATGACGATGGCATAGAGCGTCGGCACCATAGACAGCACGAGCAGGATTGCGAGCGTCGGAACGAGAAAGGTGACGGGCAGGGAAGAGCGTCGGCGCATTGCCTATCCTCGGGAATATCGGAGCAATTCCAGGAAAAGTGTGACGCGGTTTTCCGTCAGGAATTGCGTTCAAACAAAATGATCGGATCGCTGGCGGGACCCGCGGCGCACGGGTCCCGGCATTCCGACGAATGCCGGCGACCGCGCGCCACGGGCGGGAGGATCACTTCTTCTTCACCAGCTCGTTGGCGTAGGTCTCGAGCTCGTTGAGGCCACCCTTGATGTCGGTGCGGGTGCCGGTGACCAGCTCCTCGAGGATGATGCCCCAGCGGTCGCCGAGATCGGGCCAGCGCGGATCCTGCCAGAAGTTCACCGCCGTGACCTTGCCGGTGTCGGCCAGCGCCTGTCCGAGATCGGCGCCGTAGATGTCAGCGAATTCCTTGCTGGAGAGGATGCTGGTGCGGTTGAGCTCGCCGAACTGGTGCGCGTCGAGTCTGCGCTTCTCGTTCTCCTTCGACGTCGCCCAGGCGATGAACAGGCCGGCGCACTTCTTCGACGCTTCGTCCGCATTGGCCTTGGTGCCGATGGCGAGCCCATGTCCGTAGCCGCCGCCGGGCAGCGGCGAGGGCGGCGGCAGGAAGCCGACCTTGCCGACCACCTGCGAGGTCTTCGGATCGACCGCCATGCCCGACAGCGGCGTCGATTCGACGAGGATGGCGACCTGGCCGGAGAGGAAGGCGCCCGTCGATTCATCCCAGCTGCCGGTCTGCGTGCCGGGCGCCGAGTCCTTGAACAGGTTGAGGTAGGTCTCCGTCGCCTTCACGGCCGCGTCCGAATTGAAAGCCGGCTTGTCACCGTCGAACCATTTGCCGCCATAGGCTTTGAAGAAAGGCATCCAGCGCCAGACATTGGCGCCCGAGCCGCGCGCGCCGCGCAGGGCGATGCCGTAAACGCCCTTGTCGGGATCGTTCAGTTTCGCCACGTCGGCGATCAGCTCGTCGAGAGTCTTCGGCGGCTGGACGCCGGCGGCCTCCAGCACATCCTTGCGGTAGACCATCAGGTCGCCGCCGCCGGTCAGCGGCGCGAACCAGACCTTGCCGTCATAGGTGGCGACCTTCTGGCGGCCCGGATCGAAGTCGGCGAAGTCGTACTCGGCCGGATAATAGTCCGTCAGCGGCGCGATCCAGCCGGACGAGGCGAACAGCGCGACATTGGCCTCGTCGACATAGTAGACGTTGTAAATGCCGACGGTGGAGGCGTCGGCGCGCGACTTCGCGCGGCGGTCGTTCTCGTTGAGGTAGTCGATCTGGAAGCCGGCGCCGGAGAGCTTCTGGAACTCGTCCTTCGAGTCCTCCAGAAGCGTCAGCCCGTCGCGCGGCTGCGCCAGCACCTTGACCGGTGCCGAGCAGACCGGCGCCTGCGCCAGTGCCGCGGTGGATACGGAAGCGGTAAGCACGAACGCTGCGCCGAGGCTGGCAGCGAGCCGATTTGATTTCATTGATTTTTCTCCTCCAGGAACATTCGCGGGAAGCGGAGGTCCTCGGGCTAAGCGACCCTCACCGTCGCCCGGGCGACCTGCCACCCGTCGCCAAAATGAGGAGTTGGACAGGGCGAGACTAGAAGCCCTGTTGCGGAAAACCTGTACTTTTATGCATTGTGCGGCGCAAAAAATGGCGCAGGCAGAGTCTGTCTGTCACACGAGTATCAGTGCGGTGAGAGGCGCTGGATCTTCGCGGATCACGTCCGCAGCGCCAGCCGCTGCCGCGACAGCTTGCGGTAGGATGACGGCGTCATCTTGTGCTTGCGCAGGAAGGCGCGGTTGAAGTTGGAGATGTTCATGTAGCCGACCTGGAAACAGATGTCGGTGATCGGGATATCGGTATCGGCGAGCAGTTTGCAGGCTTGCCAGAGTCTCAGCTTGGCGACGTGGTCGCTGAAGCTGTTGCCGGTATTCTTCTGGAAGAAGCGAGAGAACGTGCTTTCGCTCATTCCTGCGAGCGCGGCCACTTCTGGCAGCTTCAGGTCTTCGGCGAAGTGCTGGAAGAGATAGGTCAGCGTGCGCTGGATGATGTCCAGCGAGGCGGCGTCGAGCACCGGCGAGAAATCCGGCGACGACAGGAGCTCGTACTCATCGGTCTTGGCCAGCATATCGACCAGTTCGAGGAACAGGCGGAAGCGGGTGAGCCCTTGCACGGTGCCCATCCGCTCCATCAGCTCTGCCCCGTCGACCGCGGTGCGGCCATGGAAGACCATGCCGCGCAGCGAACGCTCCAGGAACGGCTCAAGCTCGCGCAGCTCCGGCAGCAGCCCCGCCGAGCTGCGCAGCCGCTCCGGGTCGAACTGCAGCACGATATCGCGGCCCTCGATCAACTCTCCCGGCTGCACCGCCGTCACCCAGTCATGCGGCAGGCCGCCGCCGACGATCGTCAGGTAGCCCGGCCCGAACTCGCCGATATGGTCGCCGACCAGCACGACGCCTGAGGATTTCCTGAGCAAATGGATCTCGTATTCTGGGTGAAAATTCCAGACGTTGCGCTCCCATGGATAGTCGTCGAGCCGCCACAGGAAGCTCTCGCTCGCTTCGGTGACGATATGCTCGAAGGCCGGCACCGTTCGCGGGATCGCGGCCGTGTTCTTTCTGCGTCTGAACGGCATCCATTCCTCCCGGCATCTCACGCCGGCTCTGTGTCTTCGGACATCCGTAGCAGCACCCTGCGGGCAAGTGAACGCAGCCGCCGTTCGGCCTTCCTGCTGGATCAACGACTGGCCGCTCCTCCTCCCTTGCCAATATGTCGCATTTCGTTCACAAGACGACGCAAACGGCGCCATTTTGCGCCGTTTGCGTGCGGCTTCCGGGCATGATCCCGACGCGCCGTGGTCTGAAGAGCGGAAAATGTCTGCGATCGAAGCCGGCGCTCGCGCGCCGGAAAATCTTTGGCGTCAGGAAATCAGGGCGACGCTGGCGCTTGCCTGGCCGATGGTGCTCACCAATCTCGGCCAGACCGCCATGACCGCGACCGACGTCATGATGATGGGCCGGCTGGGGCCTGACACATTGGCCGCCGGCGCGCTCGGCTCCAACCTCTATTTCATGCCGCTGATCTTCGGCCTCGGCCTGATGCTGGCGACCTCGCCGATGATGGCGA
This sequence comes from Mesorhizobium sp. M1E.F.Ca.ET.045.02.1.1, assembly GCF_003952485.1. NCBI lineage: Bacteria > Pseudomonadati > Pseudomonadota > Alphaproteobacteria > Hyphomicrobiales > Phyllobacteriaceae > Mesorhizobium > Mesorhizobium sp. M1E.F.Ca.ET.045.02.1.1. The sequence continues at coordinate 1,555,262 of NZ_CP034447.1, read as the reverse complement.
CCGAGCTCGGCCGCCGCCGCCATTCGGTGCGCGATCTGCGCCGCACCGTGCGCCAGGGCCTGTGGCTGGCGATCCTGATCTCGATCCCGATCTGGCTGTTCCTCTGGGATGGCGAAGAGGTGCTTTTGGCCATGGGCCAGAAGCCGGAGCTCGCGCATCAGGCCGGCATCTACCTGCACTGGCTGCAATGGGCGGTGCTGCCTTTCTACGGCTATATCGTCCTGCGTTCCTTCATCTCGGCGCTGGAGCGGCCGGGCTGGGCGTTGATCATCGTGTTCGTGGCGGTTGCCTGCAACGCCTTCTTCAACTGGGTGTTCATGTTCGGCAATCTCGGCGTTCACGCGATGGGCATTGCCGGATCTGGTCTCGCCACCTCGCTATCGAGCACGCTGATGTTTGCCGGCTTGGCCGCCGTGGTGGCGCTTGAGAAAAAATTCCGCCGCTATCGCCTGTTCGGCCGCTTCTGGCGCTCCGACTGGCCGCGCTTCCGCGGCCTGCTGAGGCTCGGCCTGCCGATCGCCGGCATCCTCGCCTTCGAGGTGACGATCTTCAATGCGGCAGCACTGCTGATGGGCCTGATCGACGCGGATTCGTTGGCAGCGCATGCGATCGCCATCCAGATCGCCTCGATCTCCTTCATGGTGCCGCTCGGCCTTAACCAGGCGGTCACCGTGCGGGTCGGCCTTGCGCATGGCGCCGGCAATCCGGAAGGCGTCTCGCGCGCCGGCTGGACCGCCTTTGTCATCGGCGTCTCCTTCATGGCGCTGATGGGGCTGGTGATGATCCTGTGGCCGCATCTTCTGATCAGCGCCTTCATCGATCTCGCCGATCCGGGCAATGCCAGGGTGATCGGGCTTGCGGTGTCGTTCCTGGTCTTTGCCGCGTTGTTCCAGATCTTCGATGGCGCGCAGGCGGTGGCCGCCGGCATGCTGCGCGGCCTGCACGACACCAAGGTGCCGATGATCTATGCCGCGATCGGCTATTGGGGCGTCGGCCTGCCGCTCGGCGTGCTGCTCGCCTTCCATTTCGGCCTCCACGGCGCCGGCATCTGGATCGGCCTGGCGTCGGGGCTGGCCGTGGTGGCGGCGCTGCTGCTCGTGCGTTGGCTCAGGCGCGACCGCATCGCGCTGGTGCTCTCCTTCGGGCATTGATCGACCGGCGATCCTGCGCCTTTTGCGTCTTACGGTTTGCGGCCGATCACGGCGCCGTTCGCGGCGGGTGCGTCGAACCAGACCGTCTCGATGTTGCGGAATCCGGCTTCTTCGAGCCACGCCGAATATTCGGCCGGCGTGTAGTTTCGCCCTTCCGTCTCGATCAGCATGTTGAGGCTCATCAGCGCAGCTGGCGCCGGCCCGGTCTTTTCGTTATTGACGAGAAGCTCGCTGATGACGACTGCACCGCCGCTCGGCAAAGCCTCGAAGGAGCGGCGCAGGAGGGTGCGGTCCTTCGCCTCGTCCCAATCGTGCAGGATCATCGACAGGAGATGCACGTCGTGATCCCTGGGAAGCTGTTCGAAGAAGTCGCCGCCGGCGGTCTCGATACGGTCGGTCAAGCCGGCCTCGGCGATTTTTCCCGCGGCGATCGCGGCCACATGCGGCAAGTCAAACACGGTCGCACGCAGTGCCCCATACTGTTTGCAAAGCTCGATGTCGTACGCGCCCGATCCGCCGCCGATATCCAGAAGGTGGCGGAATTGACCGAGATCCACGGCTTCGCCGAGCTTGCGCGCGGTCATCGTGGAGAGCGAATGCATCGCCTCCCAGAAGAGTGCCAGCGTCGTCGGATCCTCGCCGTCAAACATCGAGGATTGCACTGCCGGGTCCCACGTGGTTGGCCGGTTGGTGCGCAGCGCCTCGGCAAGTCTGCCCCAGCCCGGATAGAGCCGCTTGTCGGCCATCTGCACGAAGCCACCGAAGTAATACGGCTTCCCGCGCACGAGATAGGCTTCGCTTAGGGGCGTATTGCGATAACGGCCGTCCGCTTTCTCCAGAAGCCCGAGCGCAGCGCAGCCGGTCAACAGCATCTCGGCCGGGCGCGGATTGAGACCGGTCGCCTCCGCCAGCTCCGCAACCGTTGTGCCGGCACCGCCGGCAAGGTGACTGAACAGGCCCAGCTCGTGTGCTGCAGCCAGGGTCTTGAAAGCCCAGAAGCCGGTCGAAAGTGCCATGAGCGGGACGGCGGAAGGAAGCTCTTGCGTGGTGACGATCGGTTGATCGGCCGCACGCAACCTTGTCTCGCCTGAGATCGGCTGGCGGGCATGCGTTGTCGTGTGCGTAGCGGCGTGCTTGTGGTCGGGCATGGCGCTCTCCTCAGCTGTTGACGATGATCCGGATGCCGAAGGCGGCGCTCAAAGCGCCGAAAGCGCGGTGGCCACAAATCGGCACGAGATCGATCGCACTCTCATCGAGTTTCTCGATCGGGCGCATGCCGGCGATCGGAGCGAATTCTCTGTCTGGTATGCAATCACCTCCGCTTCATGCCCGTTCCGGATCAGCCCCGACCATAACCGAGAATATCGTAGCGGGTTCCGTTCCCCGGTTACGCCAGGCATGACGCGTGCCGTTCTGTACGACGACATCGCCGGGCGTGAGATGACGTTCCTCGTTATCGTCCAGTTCCAGCCAAAGCTCTCCCGACAACAGGACGATGTAGTCGATGGTTTGCGTTGTGTGCATTCCGGGGTGCTCCGGTTCGAAGGTCTCGGCGAGGCCGGGCAGTCTGCTGGCGTATTCGGCACCCGCGGCGCCCCAGTCATTGATGGTTTCCAGAACGCTGTCGGGCGGGAAGACGACCTTCATGAACCGGGTCTCGCCCGGCGCCGCTACGAGGGAGGTTATCGACGGGACCGGATCCGTTACTTTCCCCGGTATGGCAGGCTCGTTTTCGGTTGCCCAGAGGGTCGACACCACCAAACCGGGCACGTGCATGAAGACTTCGCGGTGGGGCTCGACAAAATTGTAAAGGAAGCGGGCTCGTCCGTCCCGGTCCTGTCCCGTTACGATGCGCTTGAATTCCATCTTTTCTCTCCGCTTGACTTGGACAAACGCGACTGCAGGACGCTTGCCGGAGGGTCTCGCAACTGCTGGGCTTCGCACGTTGCTATTCCCAACATAGGCGCCTGGCGAGTTGACGGAATGACAATGTTCCATCAAATTCTGCCAATGGATGAAGGCAGGTCTATCGCGCCGCCGGAACCTAGGTGCGTCGCCTTTGTGCTCATCGGCGATATGGTCGCGCTCGACCTTATCGGCCCGCTCGAAGCCTTCACGGTGGCACGCGCACATCCTTCGATGGGTGGCCGGGATCCCTATCTAACGCGCATACTGTCCGAGTCGGGCGGTCCCGTCGCCACGCGGAGTGGACTTCCGATAGCGACGGAACCGGTGGGGGCGTTGGACGGTCAGGTGATCGACACGCTGATCGTGGTCGGGTGCGGCGGCGGTCGCCTTCCCGCCGGCTCGGACGCATTTCTAGAATGGCTGCGCACGCGGGCTTCGAGCATGCGCCGGCTCTGTTCGGCCTGCACCGGCGCCTTTGCTCTCGCGGAAGCCGGACTTGCCGATGGCAAGACAATCACCACCCATTGGCGTTGGCTGGACGAACTGGCTCAAATCCGTCCGGCGGCCAAAGTCAAGCGCGGGCCGATCTACATCAAGGACGGAAACCTTTGGACGTCTGCCGGCGTGACCGCCGGGATCGACCTTGCTCTGGCATTGATCGAGGAAGACCTCGGACGACCGGTCGCAATGGACGTTGCGCGGACCCTCGTCGTCTATCTCAATCGCCCAGGCAATCAGGAGCAGTTCAGCACGGCGTTCGAGGCGCAGACCCGGGCTGATGGATCGATTGCCGACCTCATCACGTGGATATCGAGCAATCTTCATGAAGAACTCTCGGTGGACGCACTTGCGTGCAAAGCCTCCATGTCGCCAAGGACGCTCGCGCGCAGGTTCGTGCAAGAAACCGGTCGGACGCCCGCCAAGTTCGTCGAGCAATTGAGACTGGAAGCTGCCAAGCGTGCCCTGGAAGACGGCAAACTCCCGCTCAAGGGGATCGCGCGCCTTGTTGGTCTGGGGGACGAGCAGAGCCTGCGCAGGGCGATGCTCAGATCGTCCGCAATCACTCCAAGCGAATATCGCGCGCGTTTCCGACTCTTGTAGCTACGGCTTAGAGCAATTCCAGGAAAAGTGCGTGGCGGTTTTCCGTCAGGAATTGCGTAGAAACAAAGAGGCGGAGCGGTTCGGCGTTTCCGTGAAAGGCTGTAGGGCAACCCATCCTCAGTTCAACCGGCACGGATGCGTGTAACAATTGTCGGCCCGTTGGCGGGGTTTGCTCATATCGTGCAAGGCAACGTGGCGTATCACACCGCCGCATCAGCGCGATGTGCTCGTAGCTCAGCGAACTGCCGCGCGCTCGAGCCGCCGTGCATATTGCGTCAGCGGGAAGCACATGACGAAGAAGATCAGCGCCACCAGCCCATAGACGGTGAACGGCTCGAAGGTCGCATTGTTGATGGCGTTGGAGGTCCTCACCAGTTCCTCGAAGCCGATGATCGAGGTCAGCGCCGTCGATTTGATGAGCTGCACCAGGAAGCCGACGGTCGGCGCGCGCGTGATCGCGAAGGCCTGCGGCAGGATGATCAGCCTGAGCTCCTGCAGATAGTGCAGCCCGAGGCTGGCGCCGGCGTCCCATTGGCCGCGCGGCAGCGCATCGACGCCGCTGCGCCAGATCTCGGCGAGATAGGCGCTGGCGAAGAAGGTCAGCCCCAGCATCGCCGCCGTCCACGGCTCGATGCGCAGCCCGAGCATCGGCAGGCCGAAGACCATCAAAAAGAGCTGCATCAGCAGCGGCGTTCCCTGGAACAGCGCGATGTAGCCGGAAGCGATCCGCTTGATCCATTTGTTCTTGGCTATGCGGAAGAACAGCACGATGAGCCCGACCAGCGCGCCGCCGACGAAGGCGGCCAGCGATAAAAGCACCGTCCAGCGGGCGGCAAGCAGAAGGTTGCGCACTATGTCCCAGAAGGTGAATTCGATCATGACACGCCGGCTCCGAGTGCGCGGCGCCCGCCGCTGACCAGCAGCCGGCGCAGTCCCATCGACAGGCCGAGATAGACCAGGGTCACCACCAGATAGGTCTCGAAGGCGCGGAAGGTCCGCGCCTGCAGCATATCGGCCTCATAGGTCAGCTCGCGCACCGCGATCTGCGACACGACGGCCGATTCCAGCATCATGATGACGATCTGGCTGGTCAGCGCCGGATAGATCACCTTCAGCGCCTGCGGCAGCACGATCTTGATGAAGACCTGGCGAGGCCTGAGGCCGAGCGCAAGCGCCGCTTCAGTCTGTCCGCGCGGCACGGCGTCGAGACCGGCGCCGACGATTTCGATCGTGTAGGCCGCCATGTTGAGCGTCATCGCCAGCATCGCGGCAAGGATCGGATCGAGCCTGACGCCGAGGCTGGGCAGCCCGAAGAAGATGAAGAAGAGCTGCACCAGGAACGGTGTGTTGCGCATCACCTCGACATAGGCGGCGATCGCCATCCGGAGCGGCTTCGGGCCATTTCGTTTGCCGGCGGCGCCGAGGATGCTCAGCAAGGTCCCCGCCAGCGTGGTGACGACGATCAGCAGGACCGTCGTCGCCGCGCCGCGCGCGATCGCGCCCACGGCACCCGCAAGCCAGCCGAAGTCGAGGCTGTAGCCCATAGCGATTGGCCTTGTTGGAAAGCGCGTAGCGCAGGAAACAAGTGCGGGAGCGGTTCAGCTCTTCTTGCGGCGCTGAACCGCTCGGGAGATCAATCCTTGAGGTTGTCGGGATTAAGCGGCGTCTTCAGCCAGGCCTTCGAGCTCTCGTCCAGCTTGCCGTCGGCCAGCATCTTGGCGACGGCGTCGTTCACCGCCTTCTTCAGCCGGTCCTCGTTCTTGTTGAGGCCGATATGCGAGGGCGAGGTGAGCAACTGGAACTTCTGCTCCGGCTTCAGCGCTTCCTGCTTGGCCAGCACCTGCGCGCCGACGTCGTTGCCAACGACCATCAGTTGGGTCTGGCCGGAGATGAAGGCCTGGATGACGGAATTGTAGTTGTCGAAGCGGCGGATGTCGGCCGAAGAAGGTGCCGCCTCGGTCAGAGAGGTATCCTCCAGCGTGCCGCGGTTGACGGCGATCGACTTGTCGGCGAGGTCATCCTTGCCTTTGACGGCGAGCTCGGCCGGGCCGATGACGGCGATGTAGTAGGGCGCGTAGGCGGCGGCGAAGTCGATCACCTGCTCACGCTCCTTCGAGTAGCCGACGCTCATCAGGATGTCGACGCGCTTGTCGGTGAGATACGGGATGCGGTTCTGGCCGGTGACGCTGACGAGGTTGAGCTTCACCTTCAAGGAATCGGCGATCGCCTGCGCGACGTCGATGTCATAGCCCTTGATGCTCATGTCGGCGCTGGCCGAGGAGAAGGGCGGGAAGTCCGAGAAGATGCCGACATTGATCGCGCCGGCCTTGGTGATGTCGTCGACCGCGTCGGCTCTCGCCTGCGTGGCGAGGCCGGCGGCGGCGAGCATCATGGCTGCCGCGATGGCGGATTTCAGTGCATTGCGAAGTGTCATTATAGTTCCCCTGCTGGAAGCTTGTTATTGAAACCGGCCGCCGGCTCCAGCGCGGCGGCCGTGTTGGTTAGAGCAATTCCAGGAAAAGTGAGACGCGGTTTAGGCTTGGAGACTTCGCCATAGCTTCCGTCCGGAATTGCGTGAAAATAAACAGACGTCAGCCCTTCTTGATTGCCGGGCTGAACACCATGAGGCTGAGAATCTCGAACAGCACCTGCGCGCCGACATGGGCGGTGTTGGTGGTCGAGTCATATTGCGGCGCCACCTCGACGACGTCGCCGCCGACGATGTTGAGACCTTTCAGGCCGCGCAGCAGCTCGAGTACCTCGCGCGTCGTCAGCCCCCCGACTTCCGGTGTCCCGGTGCCCGGCGCGAAGGCCGGATCGATGCTGTCGACGTCGAAGGAAATGTAGGTCGGGCCGTCGCCGACGATTTTGCGCGCCTTCTCGATGATGGCGGGGACGCCGAAGCCGGTCACCTCCTCGGCGTGCACGACGGTCATGCCGGATTCATAGGTGAACTCCCACAGATATTCGGCCGAGCCGCGAATGCCGATCTGGATCGTGCGGGTGGGATCGAGCACGCCGTCCAGCACCGCGTTGCGGAACGGTCCGCCGTGGTGGAACTTGGTCATGTCGAACAGGCCGCTGGTGTCGCAGTGGGCGTCGATATGGATCAAGCCGACCGGCGCCTTTTTGCCGACGGCCTTCAGGATCGGATGGCTGATCGAATGGTCGCCGCCGACCGAAAGCGGCAGCACGCCGGCGTCGACGATCTGATTGGTGCGCTTTTCGATGTCCTCGTGGCTGATCTCCAGCCGGTAGCGGCTGCGGAACGGTGTGTCGCCGATATCGGCGACGCGAAGCTCGTGCGTCGGCGCGCATTCCAGCACATGGTTGTAGGGGCCGATGCGCTCGATGGCGCGCAGCGCCCGCGGTCCGAAGCGCGCGCCGGGTCGGTTGGTGACGCCGAGGTCCATCGGCACGCCGATCATCGCCACCTGCAGGTCGCCGAAATCGGGATTTTCGGCGGCCACCTGCCGGTAGGGCGCTGCGAGGAAGGTCGGGATGCCGGAATAGGGCGCCAGCCGCGTGCCTGACTTGTTGAAGATCTTGTCGGCGACCTTGCGGAATTTCGGGTCGAACATCTCGCCGCCATGGCTCTCGCCATATTTGCGGCGCAACGCTTCGAGCTTGCCGCGATCGTAACCCATGTCCGGTCCTCCTCTGTGACTGCTTGCAGCGCTGCCCGCACGGACAATTGCCAAGCCAGCTGGATCGTTGCCCGCCGGCTAGCCTTGCGGATTTCACGTCTCTTGAAGCTGTTCCGGGCAAAAGTGTCGGGCAGCTGCTTTGAAAAATCAATTGATATTGTTAGGGTCATCACTGTGAGAAAAACTCACAAACTTGTGGAGTTGTCCGTGGCCAAACGCCTGCCGCCGCTGAACCCGCTTCGCGCCTTCGAGGCGACGGCGCGCCACGCTTCGCTGACCAAGGCGGCGGGCGAGCTCAACGTCACCCACGGCGCCGTCAGCCACCAGATCAAGGCGCTCGAGCAGTCGCTCGGCGTGAAACTCTTCGAGCGCACCGGCCAGCGCGTGAAGCTGACGCCGCACGGCGCCGAGTTCCTGCCGGCGGTTTCGGCCGCCTTCGACGGCATCGCCGCCGCCACCCAGCGCATGACGAGGCCGGCAAGCGCCGGGGCATTGTCGGTCTCCTGCGTGCCGGCGCTGCTCTTGTTGTGGATGACGCCGCGGCTCGGCTCCTTCACCGCGCAATATCCGGACATCCAACTCACGCTGACCCCGTCCAACGACGCCAGGGATATTCGCGCCCCGCATATCGACGTCTGCGTGCATTACGGCGACGGCAGTTGGAGCGACTGCTGGATACGCAAATGGTCGGGCCTCGAACTGTTTCCGGTGGTCAGCCCGACGCTGATCAACAACCGGCCGATCCGCAGCGTCCGCGATCTTGCCGATCACGTCTTCCTGCATGGCGACGACGGCCGTGAGTGGCACACCTGGCTGGCCGCCGCCGACGCGCTCGATCTGGAGCGTGGCCGCCGCCACCATCTCGGCGACGCGCGCATGGCGACTGAGGCGGCAGTCCATGGCCACGGCGTGGCACTCGGCGACTCAGTGACAGCGCGCGCCTTGCTCGCCAGGGGCATGCTCGTCGCGCCCTTCACGCTGTCGGTGCCGGCGGTCGACGACTTCTATGTCGTCTGCCGCAACGAGATGCGCTCGGCGCCGATCGTCCAGCTCTTCATCGACTGGCTGTTCGCCGAGAAGGAGCGGGACGAGGGTCGGGCCGATGCGCCCGTGGCTGGCCGTGTGCCGAGCCGCAGGAAACGCCCGTCGCTCAAGGTGATCGGCGCCAGGGCAGCGTCGTGATGACTGGACTTGCATAGCTGCTTTTTGTCGGGCCAGCTCCCAAACCGGGCAGAACTTTCGGAAATTCGATGCTAAGAGGCTTGTGGCTAAAGCCGTTCCAGGAAAAGTGCGCGGGCAGTTTTCCGTCCGGAATTGCCTGGAACAAATCTAGAGCGAGCAACGAAGGCGGCAGCAAGTATGGCAAAGACCGATATAGCGCGGCGCGTCTATAACCACACCTGGAAGCTCGATCCGATCGTCCGCAGCCTGCTGGACACGGACTTCTACAAGCTTCTGATGCTGCAGATGATCTGGGGCATGTATCCCAAGGTCGACGCCACTTTCTCGCTGATCAATCGCACGACGTCGGTTCGCCTGGGCGACGAGATCGATGAAGGCGAATTGCGCGAGCAGCTCGATCACGCCCGCACGCTCCGCTTTTCCAAGAAGGAGATGATCTGGCTGGGCGGCAACACCTTTTATGGCCGCAAGCAGATATTCGAGCCGGAATTCCTCGCCTGGCTGGAAGACTTCCGCTTGCCCGGCTACGAGCTCTCCAAACGCGACGGCCAATACGAGCTCTCCTTCAGCGGCCCCTGGATGTACACGACGCTCTGGGAGATCCCGGCGCTTGCCATCATCAACGAGTTGCGCTCGCGCGCCGCCATGCGCTCCTTCGGACCGTTCGCGCTCGACGTGCTCTATGCCCGCGCCAAGGCCAAGATGTGGGACAAGACCGAGCGCCTGAAGGCCTTGCCCGGCATCCGCATTTCCGATTTTGGCACCCGCCGCCGCCACTCTTTCCTCTGGCAGCGCTGGTGCGTCGAGGCGCTGAAGGAAGGCATCGGCGAGGCCTTCACCGGCACGTCCAACGTGCTTTTGGCGATGGACAACGACCTCGAGGCGCTCGGCACCAATGCGCATGAACTGCCGATGGTGTTCGCTGCGCTCGCCAATTCCGAGAAGGAGCTGCGGGAGGCGCCGTACAAGGTGCTGCAGGACTGGCAGCGCTACTATGGCGGCAACCTCCTGATCGTGCTGCCCGACACCTTCGGCACGGCTGCGTTCTTGCGCGACGCGCCGGACTGGATCGCCGACTGGACCGGCTTCCGCCCCGACAGCGCGCCGCCGATCGAAGGCGGCGAGAAGATCCTCTCCTGGTGGCGCGAGAAGGGCAAGGACCCGAAGCAGAAGCTTCTCATCTTCTCCGACGGGCTCGAGGTCGAGACCATCGAGGAGACCTATCGTCACTTCAAGGGCAAGGTGCGCATGTCCTTCGGCTGGGGCACCAACCTGACCAATGATTTCGAGGGCTGCGCGCCGACCGAAACCAACAGCCTCGACGCCATCTCGCTGGTCTGCAAGGTCAGCGAAGCCAATGGCCGACCCGCGGTGAAGCTCTCCGACAATCCCGCCAAGGCGACGGGGGACGAGAAGGAGATCAAAAGGTATCTCAGGATTTTTGGCGAGAAGGATCGGGTGAGGCAGTTGGTCAAGGTGTGACGACGCTGCCGGTTCTTCGGCATCGCCTTGCGAGACGGCAAAGTTGGATAGGCTGAGTTCCTTCGCGCCCCCCTCTGTCCTGCCGGACATCTCCCCCTCAAGGGGGGAGATTATCCTGTCATCTCCACCTTCGCCAATCTTCAGCTTTGCAGGGGAAGCGCCGGCAGAGAAGCTGCCAATCTCCCCCTTGAGGGGGAGATGTCCGGCAGGACAGAGGGGGGCGCCATAGAGCGCCACCTTTGCAGATTGGCCCCTGTCTCCTTCGCCCTCGTTCTCCTCCCAACCCCAGCCTTCGCCCACGCCTCCGATCGCGGCCATGTCTTGCTCCTTCCAACCGGCTACTACATCGCCGGCGGTGCTTTTGCCGTGGCCGTCAGCTTCCTCGTTCTGGCGCTGCTGCCGCCGGCAGCCCTCGGCAGTTTCTGGCGACGGCGCCTCTCCCTGTTCACCTTCGGCGACGGCTCACGCACTATCATCAGCCTGCTTTCCTTTGCCGGCTTTGCGCTTCTCATCGCCGCCGGCATCTCCGGCAGCCGCGATCCCCTCTCCAATCCGCTCCCGCTGGCGATCTGGACGCTGCTGTGGGCCGGCTTCACGCTGTTGCAGGGCGTGTTCGGCGACCTCTGGTCGTGGCTCAACCCGTGGTTTGGGCCTTGGCGCATCGTGAGCCGTCTGGCAGGCAGGCGTAGTGACGAGACGCAGCGGTCGCTCCTGCCCAAATGGTTCGGCTTCTGGCCGGCCTTCGCGCTGTTCTTCGCCTTCGCCTGGTTCGAGCTTATCGACCCGGCGCCCGATGATCCGTCCCGCCTGGCTCTCGCCGCCGGCCTCTACTGGCTGGTCAGCTTTGTCGCCATGCTCGCCTTCGGCTACGAGGACTGGAGCCGGCGCGGCGAATTCCTCGGCATCTGCTTTTCCATGGTCGCCCGCTTCGCGCCCTTCCAGCGCGACGAGGGCAGGCTCAGCCTCTGCTGGCCGGGTGCCAGGCTGCTTGCCGCCGAACCGTTGCCGCCAAGCGGCACGGCATTCCTTCTGCTGGCGCTGTCTTCGGTATCCTTCGACGGCTTGTCGAAGACCTTCTTCTGGCTCGGCCTGTTCGGCGTCAATCCGCTGGAATTTCCGGGCCGCACCGCGCTGATCGGCATCGGCAGCTTCGGCCTCGTCCTCACCTTCGTCCTGCTCGCGGCGGTGTTCGCGCTCGCCGTCTTTCTCGGCCAGCGCCTTGCCGGTTACGAGCATTCGTTTGGCAAGGCCGCCGGCCTGCTCGTGTGGTCGATCGTGCCGATCGCGCTCGCCTATCATATCGCGCATTACCTGACGGTGCTGCTCGTCGACGGCCAGTACGCGCTGGTCGCCTTTTCCGATCCCTTCGGCCTTGGCTGGAACCTGTTCGGCACCGCAGACAGGTTGGTCGAGGTGGGCGTCGCGGCCGGCGCCGGGTCGGCCTGGTGGCTGTGGAATCTGCAGGCCGGCGTCATCATCGGCGGTCATGTGCTGGCCGTGCTCGTCGCGCATGGCCTCGCTGCGCGGCTGCATTCGCAAGCCTCTCGCGCGGCGCTCAGCCAGCTTCCGTTGACGCTTCTGATGATCGCCTACACGATCTTCGGCCTGTGGCTGCTTGCCACGCCGACCGCTGGGTGAGAGTGTCCCCGGGGAAGCTCGCTTGCCAGGTCACGGCTTTGGTGATTTAGTTTGTACACATGCAATTTTCGCGTCCTCCGAGCAAGGAGGAGCGAGCCGCCTTATCGCTGGTCAAGACTGAAAAAACAGGGGAACGGACATGGCTGACAAGAACGGATTTTTCGACCTCTCCAAGACCACTCTTACGCGCCGCACCGCGCTGAAGGGCATGGCCGCTGGTGCCGGCCTTGCGCTGGCCCCAGGCTTCGTTCGCTACAGCCAGGCGCAGAGCTCGGCGCCGATCAGGATCGGCTTTCAGTTGCACCGCACCGGCATCGGCGCCGCTTACGGTCGCTGGTACGACAAGACGAGCGCTGCCGCGGTCAAGGCGATCAACGGCGCCGGCGGCATCAACGGCCGCAAGGTCGAGCTGGTGATCGAGGATGACGGCACCGATCCCGCGCGCGGCGCCGAGGTTGTCGGCAAGTTTGCCAAGCAGCACAAGACCGACATCGTCTTCGGCACGCTGTTCTCGCACGTCGTGATCGGCTCGGCGCCCGCCGCCGGCGAGAACAAGATCCCCTATTTCGTGGTCAGCGAAGGCCATCATGTCGCCTCGACCAAGCTCAACCGCTACGTCTTCCAGCCCGGCATCACCGACGTGAAGAGCCAGATCAAGTCGATGGCGCCGTGGATTGCGGCGAACGCCGGCAAGAAGGTGACGCAGATCTTCCCCGACTTCGCCTTCGGCTACGACCATCGCGATTACCTGCCGCCGGCGCTGAAGGCGCAAGGGGCCGACGTCATCGCTCAGATCGCCATCCCGCCGACGGAGTCGTCCTTCACCAAGTACTTCCCCCAGATTCCGGCCGAGACCGAAGTCATCTACCACGTCATGGTCGGCCCGGCCGTGCTCACCTTCGTCAAGGAGCTCGGTGAGTTCTACGGCTCGCAAAGGCCGCAGCTCTTCGGCTTCATGGACTCGCTCGAGGCCGTCGACATCAACAGCCCCGGCCTCGAATTCCTCGACGGCAGCCATTTCTGGGAAGGCTCGCCGCGCTACGCGCAGCCTGACGATTCCGCCGCCCAGAAAGCCTATCGCGCCGCCGTCGGCATCGACGACAATGGCGCCGCCGTCGGCGACCCGAAGGACATTTCCACCGCCTCGCACATGTTCGGCTGCTGGGAAACGCTCTACGTCGTCAAGAAGGCGATGGAGGATGCCGGCTACAAGGGGCCGGAAGACCGCGCCAAGCTGGTCGAGGCCACCGAGGCGCTGAAAGAATTCGCCGAAGGGCCGGAGCATCCGCAAGGCCCCAAGACGTTCAACGGCAAGATCCACCAGTGCTTCGGCATCCAGAACATCTCCAAGGTCGAAGGCGGCAAGCTGAAGGTCGTCCACAAGACCAAGATCGAGGACGGCCTCTACGAGCCGGAAGGGGATTACACGGCGCAGGCGCTCTAGGCTTGCCCTACCAGCAAAGCGTGGGCGCCAAGCCACCCCCCTCTGTCCTGCCGGACATCTCCCCCTCAAGGGGGGAGATCGGCAGCTCGCGCGCCGGCACTCATTCTGCGACGTTCGCCATTTGCGAAGGCGGCCGTGACATCCAATCTCCCCCCTTGAGGGGGAGATGCCCGGCAGGGCAGAGGGGGGTGCACTTGGCGCCAACCTGTGTGTAATCCATGCACTTCGGACCCCACCTCCTCCTAGCCGCCCTCGAAGGCCTCGTCACGTCCGCCGTGCTGGCGCTGACGGCGCTCGGCCTGTCGCTGGTCTTCGGCGTCATGCGCATCGTCAATGTCGCCCACGGCGAGTTCTTCATGCTGGGCGCGGTGCTTGCCTGGGCGGTCTCGACGGCGATCTCGGGCCATCCGGCGGTCGGCTTCGTTGCCGCGCTGGTGATCGCGCCCTTGCTGGTCGGGCTGGTCGCGTTTCTTGCTGAATGGCTTGTGCTGCGCCGGCTGAACTACAATCCCGAAAGCACCATCGTCGCCACCATCGGCATGCTCTACATCATCCAGCAACTGGCGCTGACCTTCTACGGGCCGGAGGCGCGCCCGGTCGAGCCGCCTTTCAGCTACCGCATCCTCCTGCCATGGTTCGGCTATTCCGGCTACAAGCTGTCGGTGGTCGCGGCCTCCGCCATTCTCCTCGTGCTGACCTGGCTGGTGCTGACGCGCACCAAGATCGGCCTGATCATGCGCGCCACGCAGTACGATCGCGAGACCGCGCAGGCCTTCGGCATTCCGGTCGAGCGCGTCTATGCCGGCGTCTTCGCCATCGGCGCCATGCTGGCGGCGATCGCCGCGGTGCTGATCGTGCCGATCAGCCAGGCGCATTACCTGATGGGACAGGATCCGTTGCTCCTGTCCTTCATCGTCGTCATCATCGGTGGGCTGGGCTCGCTGCGTGGCACCGTGGTCGCCGCCATCCTGATCGGTCTTTCCGACGGCATCATCTCGATGTTCTTCTCGCCGACTTTGGCCAAGATCATCGCCACGCTGGTCGTCGCCATGGTGCTGGTGTTCCGGCCTCAAGGGTTGTTTGGGACCACTCAGCGATGAAGGATGTTTCGCTGGCAAAGACCTACGCCCCGCATATCGGGATCATCGCGCTTTTGTTCGTCCTGAACTTCGTCCTGCCTGACTACCACCAGGGGCTTTTCGCCCGCATCATGACGCTCGCCGTCTTCGCCATGGGCTACAATCTGCTCTTCGGCTATGTCGGCCTGCTCAGCCTCGGCCATGCCATGTTCTTCTCGGCCGGCCTCTACGGCGCCGGGCTGACGGTGTACCATCTGGGCTGGGGCGTGCCGGAAAGCTTCATTGCCGGTGTGGCCTGCGGCGCGCTGCTTGCCCTGGTCATCGGCCTGCTCGCGCTGCGCACCTCTGGTGTGGCGTTCATGATCGTCACCATGATGTTCGCGCAGGTCTTCTATCTGCTCATCCTCTATTTCGCCGCCTGGACCGGCGGCGACCAGGGCCTGGTCATCCAGCAAACGTCGCGCGCGTTGAATTTCGGCAGCACATCGTTCGACCTCACCAACCCGACCGTGCGCTACATGAGTGCGCTGGCGCTGTTCTCGGTCGTGCTGTTCATCACGCTTGCCGTCGTCCGCTCCCGCTTCGGCCGCGTGCTGGTCGCCATCCGCGAGAACGAGGAGCGCACCAGGATGCTGGGCTACGACACGGTCGCCAACAAGCTCGCCGCCGTGGTCCTCTCCGGCACGATCTGCGCTGCATCCGGCGCGGCCTATGCGCTGCTGTTCGGCTATATCGGCTCGAGTTTCGCTTCGGTGCAGTACTCGATCCTGCCCCTGCTGTGGGTGCTGCTCGGCGGCGCCGCGACGACGCTCGGGCCGCTGATCGGCACGCTTTTCATGTACTATGTCACCGACATCACCAGCGGCTTCACCTCGGCCTATCTGCTGATCGTCGGCGTCGCGCTCATCCTGCTGGTACTGTTTGCCCCGAAGGGCATTCTGGGCAGCATCCGCCAGCGCTGGCTGGGATGGCTGCCATGACGCCGCTGCTCACCACCAAGGGCCTGTCGCGTCATTTCGGCGGGTTGCGCGCCGTCGACGGCGTCGACTTCGCACTGATGCCGGGCGAGATCCGCGCCATCATCGGCCCCAACGGCGCCGGCAAGACCACCTTCGTCAGCCTGCTCAGCGGCCGCATCCGGCCGTCCTCCGGCACGATCGTCTTCGACGGCGCCGACATCACCGGCATGCCGGCTTACAAAAGGGTTCGCCTCGGCGTCGCCTACACGTTCCAGATCACCAGCGTCTTCGCCAATCTCACGGCTTTCGACAATGTCGCGTTGCCGGTGCAGCGCACGCTGACCGACGGCCGCTCGAAGGGGCAGGTGAGGAGCGGTGTCATGGCTGCGCTGGAGCGCATCGGCCTCGCCGACCGCGCCGGCACGCTGGCCGCGCACCTTTCCTATGGCCACCAGCGCCTGCTGGAAATCGCGATGGGGTTGGCGCTGAAGCCGCGCCTCTTGATCCTTGACGAGCCGACGCAAGGCCTGGCCGACAGCGAGATCGACAATTTTATCGTCCTCGTCCGCGAGATCGCCAAAAGCGCCACCGTGCTGCTCATCGAGCACAACATGCCGGTGGTCATGCAGCTTGCCGACCGCATCACCGTCTTCAATTCGGGAAAGATCCTCGCCGAAGGCACGCCGGAGCAGATCCGCGCCGACGTTGAAGTGCAGGATGCCTATCTCGGAGCGACCCATGGCTGATCTCCCCGGGACTGAGAGGGGGCTGCTGACCATTTCCGGCCTCGACTGTTTCTATGGCGAGGTCCAGGTGCTCTACGGCCTCGATCTCGTGCTGAACAAGGGCGAGGTGCTTTGCCTGTTCGGCCGCAACGGCGCCGGCAAGACGACGACGCTGAAAGCGATCATGGGGCTGGTGCCGGCGGCGGCCGGCTCGATCAGGCTGGACGGCAAGGAACTGACCGGGCTCGCCGCGCATGACGTGCCGAAGGCCGGCGTTGCCTATGTGCCGCAGGGCAGGCGATTGTTCGCCGATATGACGGTGGCGGAAAACATCGAGATCGGCCTGATGGCGCGAGCCAAGGGCAAGGCGACGCGTGAGAACGTCCTCGATCTCTTCCCGCTGCTCAGGGAACGCCTCAGGCAACGTTCCGGCACGCTCTCAGGCGGCGAGCAGCAGATGCTCGCCATGGCGCGCGCGCTTTGCCTGGAACCGCAGGTGCTTCTGCTCGACGAGCCGACCGAAGGGCTGATGCCGTCGATGATCGCCAAGATCCGCGAGACGGTGGCGAAGCTACGCGAGCTCGGCGTCTCGACGATCCTGGTCGAGCAGCGCGTCGATGCCGTGCTCTCGGTAGCCGACCGCGTCTCTTTCATCGAGAACGGCCGCAACCGCGAGACGGTCGATGTCGAGGAACTGCGCTCCGATCCTTCGGCGGTTCGGCGGTATGTCGGCGTAGGTTGAGCCAGGCCTTGGGCCTTCACGCTAGTCGTCCAGCGCGCCGATCGCTTTCGCGCGTACGAATGCCAGGCCGGCTATTGCAAGATCGCCGACCGCCATGCCACGGAACGTGAAAGCTGTTCGCTCACTCGCGCTTTGACGACCCGACACGTCGCCGCCGACCAAACCCGTCAAGTCGCCGGCAACGAGTTCGGGCTTGACCATCGGTCTGCTCATCGTCGCCTCCTGCACCAAGTCGTCTATCACGATGCGATCGAAGACAGCCATGGTTTCAGGCAGCCAGGGCAGGGCCAGATCGGTCATGGTCGCGAAGACTCCGGCCTTCAGCCAACGCGCATCCAGAAATGAAGCGGGCTCGGGCACCAAAGTGACCGTTGTCACCACGATATCAGCAGATTCGACCGCCTCTTTGGCGGTATCGCTCGCCACTGCGGTCAGACCACGTGTCTCAGCCATCCGACAGAGTGCGTCACGATTGCCTGTGCCCCGACCAAAGGCCCGAATCTCCTGCAGCGGAAAAAGATCGGCCAGGACCTCGAGATGAGCGCGCGCCTGAACGCCGCATCCGATGAACGCGACGCACGCTGAGTCGGCCCGAGCCAGACGCCTGGCTGCCACGGCGCTTAGACCGGCCGTACGCTTGGACGTCACCCAATTGCCGTCGACCACAGCAAGCGGCAGACCCGTCTCAGCATCGAGAAGGGTGACCAGCGAGTTCAGGGTTGCAAGTCCCCGCTCGGCGTTGCGGGGGTTGACCACCAGCGATTTGGTCGCCAGCACCCGGGGCTCGGTCGCGACGCCGAGGGTCGCCATGATGTAGCGGTCGTCGCCTGGCAGCACCACCGCCTTCGGCGCGCACCATACTTCGCCACGCCTCTGACCGATGATCTGTCGCTCGATTTCATCGACCACGTCGGACGTCGAAATCGTCAAGCCATCCAGGAATTCGGCTGACAGATAGGGCAGCTTCTCGATGGTCGTCATTGTCGCCCCAACCCAACTCCGCACCTGCTCGACAATAGCAGAAACTGCAGGCCCCGCATACGCAAGCGCCGTCGCCATCCGGCTACTCCATGCCAGCGGCTGCCGGCGGCGTCGGCTTCACCCGACAAGGGCATCGCCAACGCTGGTCGTGTCTCGGCTCAACGGAAGAACACAAACCCCGCGATCAAAAAAGTCGGGATCAGCACCAGGCCCGACCACGCCATGTAGCCGAAGAAGCCGGGCATCTTGAAGCCGCGATGCCTGGCGATGGCAAACACCATGAAGTTCGGCGCATTGCCGATATAGGTGTTGGCGCCCATGAACACCGCACCGGCCGAGACCGCGGCGAGCGTCGAGGCGGCCTCCGTCATCAGGTGCTTCGCATCGCCGCCCGCAAGCTCGAAGAACACGAGATAGGTCGGCGCATTGTCGAGGAAGGACGACAGCGCGCCGGTCAGCCAGAAATAGGCGAGGTCGTTGGGCTGGCCGTCCGCCGAGGTGACCAGCGAGACCAGCGGTGCCAGCGCGCCGTCGTGACCTGCCCTCAGGATGGCGATGACCGGCACGATGCAGATGAAGATGCCGGCAAACAATTTCGCCACTTCGGCGATGGGACCCCAGGTGAAGCCGTTCGCCTGGCGGTGGCTCTTGTACGAGACTTGAAGCGACAGAAAGGCCAGCGCAAGGATGATCGCGTCACGCACCAGGTTCTGCAGCTCCAGGCTGACGCCGAGGATGGAAAAGCTCACGCCCGGCTTCCAACTCGCCGAAAGCAGGATCGCGCCGATGACGCCGGCCAGCAGCGGCAAATTGGCCAGCCCGCGCAGGCGCACCTTCGTGTCCGGCGTCGGGTCCTTGATCTTTGGCATGCCGGCCTCGCGGCGATGCAGGACGATGTCGAGCGCGAGGAAGACGGCGAGCACCAGGCCGCCGACGAACAGCGTGTCGGGCAGGATATGCACCGTGGTCCAGAAGAAATCGACGCCGCGCAGGAAGCCGACGAACAGCGGCGGATCGCCAAGCGGCGTCAGCGAGCCGCCGATGTTGGATACCAGGAAGATGAAGAAGATCACCACATGCGCGTTGAACGGCCGGTTGTCGTTGGCGCGCAGGACCGGTCGGATCAGGATCATCGAGGCTCCCGTCGTGCCGATGACCGAGGCCAGGATCGCGCCGACAAGCAGCAGGCCGGCATTCACCAGCGGCGTGCCATGGATGTTGCCCGCAAGCAGGATGCCGCCCGAAATCGTATAGAGCGCGAACAAAAGAATGATGAAGGACATGTATTCGGTCAGCAGCGTATGCAGCACCGCCTCGCCTGCCATCGGAACGCCGAACGCGACCGCGAGGGGAACAACCACCAAAGCGGCCCAGGCGGCGGCAATCTTGCCGTAGTGATGCTCCCAGACATGATGAAAGAGCAGCGGCCCGGTCGCGATCGACAAAAGCAGTCCGGCGAAGGGCAGTGCCCACCAGAGCGACATCGCGGCGCCGGGCAGCTCATGAGCCTCGGCGGCGAGCGCCTGTGCTGGAAACAGCACCGCAACGGCGAGCGCGGTTACGTATGAGAAAAGCCCCCTCATCCGGCCGCTGCGCGCCCTCCCTTCTCCCCTTGTGGGGTCCGAAGGACGGGGCGAGACCCGTGGCTCGCCCCCGGGCGGTGGATCGGCGCGCAGCGCCGAGACGGATGAGGGGTGCTCCAGCGGAGTGAGACGCCGGCGTTCCCTGGAACACCCCTCATCCGTCGCCTTCGGCTCCCCCTTCTCCCACAAGGGGAGAAGGGGGAGCCCGCATCCCGGCGCCGCAGACTGGTGACCTCCTCTCCCCATTGGGGAGAGGTCGGATTGCCCCGGATTGCCCTTCGCAATCCGGCTGGCAAACCGGGTGAGGGGGTCCTCATCCGGAGGCGATAATCCTGTCTTGGGACACGAGACCTTTGCGTCCACAGTCAGTCCGACAAATGATCTTCGAGCGTCACGCCGGCTTCGCGCATGCGTGCAATCATCGTGTCGACCGACCCGTTGAGATCGATGCCGCGGCAGGCGTCGAGCCGCACAGTCGTCTTGAAGCCTTGCTTCACCGCATCGAGCGCCGAGAAGGCGACGCAGAAATCGGTGGCGAGCCCGACCAGGGTGACGGTCTCGATGCCGCGTTCCTTCAGATAGCCGGCAAGACCGGTGGGTGTCGTATGGTCATTCTCGAAGAAGGCCGAGTAAGAGTCGATCGCCGTGCGGAAACCCTTGCGGATCACCAGCTCCGCCTTGGTCCAGGCAAGTCCGGAATGGAAGTCCGAGCCGAGGCTGCCCTGGATGCAATGGTCCGGCCAGAGCGTCTGCGGTCCGTAAGGCATCTCGATCGTCTCGAAGGGCTGCTTGCCGGGATGGCTGGAGGCGAAGCTCGAATGGCCGGCCGGATGCCAGTCCTGCGTCAATACGACATGCTCCGTGTGGCGGATCAGATCGTTGACCAGCGGCACGATCTCGTCGCCGCCGGCCACCGCCAGCGCGCCGCCGGGGCAGAAGTCGTTCTGCAGGTCGATGACGATGAGCGCTTCTGCGGCCATGCGGCCTCCCTCTGTCTTGGCTTGGGCTCCAGTCGAAGTGCCACTGACGCGACCGGAGACGGAACCTTGACCAGATGACTGTCGGCGTCAACCTCTCAAGCCATAACAAAGCTGTGCCGAGCAGTCCGTGACGTGCCCCGGCCATCGCTCCGCTTTGACAATTGCGGCGAACTTGATATCATTTGCATACGAATGAATTTGCCCGAGCCTGATGCCCGGCAGGTTCCCTCGGAAAGGCCCCTTTCTAGGAAGGCAAGGCGTGATCCGTTACGCGAAACCCACCACGGTCGACGAGGCGCTCGCCTTGCTTGGCGAGGACCGCTGGCGCATCCTCGCCGGCGGCACGGATTTCTATCCGGCGCAGGGCGCAAAACCCTTCCGCGACAACATCCTCGACGTCAACGGGCTGGTCGAACTGCGGGGTATCGCCGAGGCGGAAGAACATTGGCGAATCGGCGCCCGCACCACCTGGACCGACATCGTCCGTCACTCGTTGCCGGCCGCGTTTGATGGGCTGAAGGCGGCCGCGCGCGAGGTCGGCTCGGTCCAGATCCAGAACGTCGCCACCGTTGCCGGCAATCTCTGCAACGCTTCGCCTGCCGCGGATGGCGTGCCGGCGCTGCTGGTGCTCGATGCCGATGTCGAGGTGCGGTCTGCCGAAGCAACCCGTCATCTGCCGCTGGGCGACTTCATCCTCGGCAATCGCCGCACGGCGTCGCGGCCGCACGAGATGGTCACCGCCATTCGTGTGCCTAAGCGTTCGGCCGTCGGCACCTCGGCCTTCGTCAAGCTCGGCGCGCGGCGCTATCTCGTCATCTCGATCGCCATGGCGGCGGCTCGCCTGGTGGTTGACGATGGTGTGGTCGCCGATGCCGCGATCGCCGTCGGTGCCTGCTCCGCCGTCGCCCGTCGTCTTGCCGGCGTCGAGGCGGCTTTGCGCGGCCAGCCGGTCACCGCCGCGCTCTCGGATGCGGTGCTGTCCGCGCCGATCGAGGAACTGTCGCCGATAGCCGATGTGCGCGGCAGCGCCGAATATCGGCAGGATGCGGCGCGTGAGATCGTCGCGCGCGCGGTGCGCGCCGCCGTCGGCCTCGGCGAAAGCAGGGTGGCGGCATGAGCATGGAGCGCGCCGATATCGCCTTCGAGGTCAATGGCGCTGTCGTCAGCGTTTCGGTGCCGCCGGTGCGGCGGCTGTCGCAGGTCTTGCGCGACGAGTTGCGGCTGACCGGCACCAAGGTCGGTTGCGATGCCGGCGACTGCGGCGCCTGCACCGTTCTGGTCGACGGCAATCCGGTCTGCGCCTGCCTCGTGCCGGCGGCCTCCGTCTCCGGCACTGCCGTGACCACGGTCGAGGGCCTCGCCAATGGCAGGCTGTCCGCCCTGCAGGCGTCCTTCCTCGAGCACGGTGCCGCGCAATGTGGCATCTGCACCCCGGGCCTGCTGGTGGCGGCCACCGCGCTGCTGGAGCGCAATCCCACCCCGAGCGAGGCCGAGACGCAGGATGCGCTGGGCGGCGTGCTCTGCCGCTGCACGGGGTATCGAAAGATCATCGCCGCAGTGATGCATGCCTCGCGCCACATGTATGGTGTCGACCATCGCCTGCCGGAGGTTGGCCGCGCCGTTGGCGCCTCGCCGATCCGCCTCGATGGCCTGCCGAAAGTTACCGGCGACGAAAAGTTCGGTGGCGACTCTTTTCCGGCCGATGCGCTGGCGGTGATCGTGGTCCGCTCGCCATATTATCATGCGAGCTTCAGCTTCGGCGATCTCAAGGTCTGGGCGGATTCCCATCAGGGCATCGCCAGCGTCTTCACCGCCGCCGACATTCCGGGCCACAATTGCTTCGGTGTCATCGGTCCCTTTGCCGACCAGCCGGCGCTCGCCGAAGGTTTCGCGCGGCTGCGCGGCGAGGCGGTGGCACTGGTGGCTGGCGAGCGCGAAGCGATCCTCGATCTCGACCTCAACGATTTTCCGATCGCCTGGACGGAACTGCCGCATGTGCTGCAGCCCTGCGAGGCAAAGGCGAACGGCGCCACGCTGATCCATCAGCACCGGCCGGCGAACGTTCTCACGTCAGGCTTTGTCGAGCGCGGCGATCCAGACGGCGCGCTTGCCGACGCGGCCGTCACCGTCTCCGGCGCCATCGACACCTCCTTCGTCGAGCACGCCTATATCGAGCCGGAAGCCGGCTATGCTTACATGGACGGCGACACGCTGGTCGTCGTCGCCTGCACCCAGGCGCCCTATATGGACCGCGACGACACGGCCAAGTTGCTTGGCCTTCCGGTCGAGAAAGTGCGCATCGTGCCGACCGCCACCGGCGGCGGCTTTGGCTCAAAACTCGATGTCTCGCTGCAGCCTCTCATCGGCCTTGTGGCGATGAAGACGGGACGGCCGGCGGCGCTTGTCTACACGCGCAATGAATCGATGATGTCGACCACCAAACGCCATCCGGCCGAGATGAGGGCGACCGTCGGCGCGGATGCCGAAGGCCGTGTCACCGGCATGGTTTTCGCCGGCGACTTCAACACCGGCGCCTATGCCAGCTGGGGGCCGACCGTCGCCAACCGCGTGCCGGTGCATGCCTCCGGCCCTTACGTCACGCCGAACTACCGCGCGACGGGCTACGCCATCCACACCAATGGCCCGGTCGCCGGCGCCTTCCGCGGCTTCGGTGTGCCGCAGGCCACCATCATGCAGGAAACGCTCTATGATGAACTCGCCGGCAAGCTCGGTCTGGACCGCCTCGATTTTCGGCTGAAGAACTGTCTTCGGAACGGCTCCGAAACGGTCACGGGACAGCGCCTGGAGTCCGGCGTCGGCATCGGCGAATGTTTGGAGCAGCTTCGCCCGCACTGGGCGCGTGCGCTCACGGAGGCGGAAGTCTTCAACGTCGCCAATCGGGCAAGCAAACGCGGCGTCGGCGTCGCGTCCTGCTGGTATGGCTGCGGCAACACCTCGCTGCCCAACCCCTCGACCATCAAGGTCGGCATCTCGGCCGCCGGCGAGGTGATCCTGCACCAGGGCGCGGTCGATATCGGCCAGGGATCGAACACGGTCATAACGCAGATCTGCGCCGACGCGCTCGGCCTGGCGTTGGAGAAGTTCCGGCTGAAGAGCGCCGACACCGCCATCACGCCCGATGCCGGCAAGACATCCGCCTCGCGCCAGACTTTTGTGACCGGCAAGGCGGCCGAGACGGCGGGTCGCGCCTTGCGCGAAAAAATCCTGCGCTTCGCCAATGTATCCGACCGGGCATCGATCGCGCTCGATGGCGCGAGCATCTCCATCCGAGAGGGCGACGCGACGCGGCGCATCGATCTCACGGCGCTGAAACCCAATGCCGACGACCTGGTGTTCGTCGCGGAAGAGACCTATGACCCGCCGACGCTGCCGCTTGACGCCAAGGGCCAGGGCAAGCCCTACGCCGTCTACGGCTACGGCGCGCAGATTGTCGAACTGGAGGTCGATCTCAAACTCGGCACGGTGAAGCTGATCAAGATCACCGCCGCGCACGATGTCGGCAAGGCGATCAACCCTGTGCTGGTCGAAGGCCAGATCGAGGGCGGCATCGCGCAAGGCATCGGCATGGCGCTGATGGAGGAATACATCCCCGGCCGCACCGAGAACTTGCATGACTATCTCATCCCGACCATCGGCGACGTGCCGCCGATCGAGCACATATTGGTCGAAGTTCCGGACCCGGAAGGACCCTTCGGCGCCAAGGGATTGGGCGAGCATGTGCTGATCCCGACGGCGCCGGCGATCCTCAACGCCATCCGCCATGCAACAGGTGTCCTGGTCACCAAGGTACCGGCGACGCCGAGCCGCATCCTGGCGGCGATCCGTGAGAAGGAGGCGCGCCGATGAGCGAGCTTGCCGAACGTTTCGAAACCCACGACCCCGGCGAGAAGCAGGTGGCGGAGAAGATCCGCTGCGATGCCTGCCCGGTGATGTGCTACATCGCCGACGGCCGCACCGGCGCCTGCGACCGCTACGGCAATGTCGGCGGCCGCATCGTGCGCATGGACCCGCTGACCATCCTCGACCATGCGGCCGAGACCGGCGGCGCGGTCGTGCCCTTTATCGCCGAGGGCGAAGCCTGGAACGGCGAGTTGGTCAACACCGGCCGCCGCTTCGTCACCGCTATCGGCGCCGGCACCACCTATCCGGACTATAAGCCGGCCCCCTTCATCGTCAGCCAGGAGGTCGAGGGCGTCGATCTCGTCACCGTCGTCACCGAAGGAATCTTCTCCTACTGCGGCGTCAAGGTGAAGATCGACACCGACCGCCATATCGGCGATGAGACGGCGACCGTGCGCTCCGAAGGCGAGGCGATCGGCCACGTCACCACTGGCGAATACGGCTCGCAGATGCTGTCGCTCGGCGGCGTCCATCACCTGACCGGCGGCTCGAAGGCCGAGGGACGCGCCACCTGCGATGCACTGCTCAACCTCTGCAACCGCAAGCCGGTGGAGCTCACCATCGATGGCGGCGCGACGGTCGTCGTCGAGGCCGGCAAACCGCCGGTCATCGACGGCAAGGTCGAGCACCGCATGCGCGTCGGATGCGGCTCGGCCACCATCGGCATGTTCGCCACGCAGTGGCGCGGCCTGGTCGACGAGGTGGTGGTGGTCGACGACCACATCACCGGCGTCGTCTCCGAGCATCAGGCCGGCAAGGTGCTGGGCTGGGAGGATACCGGCATAAAAATCATCGGCCGGCGTTCGACGCCCGGCCGTTACTTCAAGGTATCGGAGCCCGGCCTCGGCTGGGGCGGCACCACGATCTCGGATCCGCTGTCGATCCTGGGCGATTGGAACCCCAAGAAAGGTGCTCGCCCCGGGCTGTCGCTCATGATGGTTTCGACCACCGGCGAGCAGTTCGCCTATTACGAACTCGACGACCAGCTCAAGCCGGTAGAAAAGCCATTCCCGGATCGGCTGCAGAAATCCGTCGGCCTGATCGAGGACAATTGTGAGCCGGCACTGTGCACTGTTCTCTTCGTCGGCGGCGCCGGCGGCTCGCTGCGCGCCGGCGTTACCGAAAACCCGGTCAACCTCACCCGTTCGGTACAGGGCCTGAAAACCTATGTGACGGTCGGCGGCGCACCGGTCTATGTCTGGCCGGGTGGCGGTATCACGCTGATGGTCGACGTGACCCGCGTGCCGGAGGGCGCCTTCGGCTATGTGCCGACGCCGGCGCTGGTCGCCCCGATCGAATTCACCATGCGCCGCGACGACTATGTCCGGCTGGGCGGCTATGAAAGCGAGATCCGCAGCGTCGAGGATATCCTCGCCAGGGGCGGCGAGTACCTCAATCCGCGCCGCGGCACTGGCGCGCGCGCCGGCAATCCCTGGCCGCCGCTGGCGCAATTGCGTCGCACCAAAGCCAACGGGGCCGGATGATGAACGGCCCGCGGGCGCATTGGCTCGCCGACGGCAGGCGGCTTCATCTCAATCACGGGCCGATCGATCTGATCGTCGAGGCCTTTGGCGATGCAGTTGAACGCCGCGCCGCTTACGCTCAGGCCGTCGCGCGCTTCCAGACGATCCTGACCGAGCTGGTGGAAGAACTTCCCGAATTGCGCCGACCGGCCTCGTTGCGGGCGCGCGCTTTCGCCGGCCCGACGGCGCGGCGCATGGAGGCTGCGGTCACACCGCTGGCGGAAGAATTCATCACGCCGATGGCCGCCGTCGCCGGTTCGGTAGCCGACGAAATTCTGGCGGCAGTGCTTGTCGGACGAAAACTCGACCGCGCCTATGTCAACAATGGCGGCGACAGCTCTATCCATCTCGGCAAGGGCGAGACGATGACGCTGGCCATCGCCGGCACCGGGCATGGCCTCGCCGACCGCATCACCATCCGCGCCGAAGATGGCGTGCGCGGCGTTGCCACCAGCGGCTGGCGCGGCCGTTCGTTTTCGCTGGGCATAGCTGACGCGGTCACGATTCTCGCGCGGACCGGTGCCGAGGCTGACGCAGCAGCGACGCTGATCGCCAACGCCGTCGATCTGCCTGGACATCCGGCGATCCGTCGCGTGCCTGCGCGTGATCTGGCGCCCGACAGCGATCTCGGCGACCGGCTGGTGACGCAAGGCGTCGGCGCGCTTTCGCCTCGCGAAGTGGTCCGGGCGCTGGACAACGGCCTTGCGGTCGCCGAAGATTTTCGCCGGCGCGGCTTGATTGCCGCATCGGCGCTGTTTCTTGGCGGTCAGACCCGCGTCAGTGGTTCCGTGGCGCTGGCCGCGCCCAACAATCATAAGGTGAAGGAAACTGCCCATGCCTGACTTTCCGATCCGCAAGGTCGCGGTTCTGACCGAAGAGATTTTTCACGACGGCGGCCCTGTGGCGAAAGAACCACGCCTGCGTGCCGCTGCTCTTGCCGTGGTCAAGAACCCCTTCGCTGGCCGCTATGTCGAGGACCTGCAAGGCGCGATGGAAGACCTGAAGCCGCTTGGGCTCCTGCTCTCCGACAGGCTGATCGCGGCGCTCGGCGGCGATGTGAAGAAGATCGACGGCTATGGCAAGGGCGCCATTGTCGGCACGGCGGGCGAGCTGGAGCACGGCGCGCTGTGGCATGTGCCGGGCGGCTATGCCATGCGCGAACGGTTGGGCGACGCCAAGGCGATCGTCCCGTCGGCAAAGAAGGTCGGCGCCTTCGGCTCGCGGCTCGACGTGCCGCTCGGCCACATCAACGCCGCCTATGTGCGCAGCCATTTCGACGCCATGGAGGTCGGCGTCAGCGACGGGCCGCGTCCCGACGAGATCCTGTTCTGCCTCGCCATGTCGTGCGGCCCGCGTGTTCATGATCGCATGGGCGGCCTCGCAGCCGGGGACATCAAGGCATGGGACGGCTTGAGATGAGCGGCGAGGACAATCTGCTGCGGCTGGTAGAGGCCGAAGAGCCGGACGAAAACAATTACCATCTGCAGGATCAGGTCGGCTTCATCCTGCGCAAGGCGCATCAGCGCCATGTCGCGATCTTCGCCGCCCACATCGCCGATCTGACGCCGCCGCAATTCGCGGCTTTGGCCAAGCTCTACGATATCGGCGAGACCTCGCAGAACCAACTCGGCACGCTGATCGCCATGGATGCCGCTACGGTGAAAGGCGTCATCGACCGGCTGAAGGCGCGTGGTCTCGTCGAGCTTTCCAAGCACGAGGTCGACAAGCGGCGGCTGCTGGTCAATCTGACGCCGGAAGGCCGCGAGGCGATCGAGCGGCTGATCCCGCTCGCCCGCACCATCACCGAGGAAACGCTGGCGCCGCTGACGACAAAGGAAGCCGCGACCTTCCTGCGGCTGCTGGCGAAGCTGGCCTGATCATTCAGCCGGGGCGGACCCGAACATCTCCCTGGCCTGCTCCGGCGTATAATAGCCAAGCCGGACATCCTCGGCGATCAGCCTCGGGTCGCGCTCGCTGGGATCGCCATAGCCGCCGCCGCCGGGCGTGCCGACGCGCACGCGGTCGCCGGCCTTGAGCGCTATGTCCTGTTCCTTGGAAAGATGCGGTGGCACATGCGCTTCCCCGCCCCTGAACACGGTTACGCTGTTCGGCGCCCCGTCCCTGCCGCCGAGCGCGCCCTGCGGTCCGAAGCGGCCGTGATCCATGACGAAGGACGCGCGCGCCTCGCCGCGCAATATCTCCACCTCATAGGCCAGTCCGAAGCCGCCGCGATGCTTGCCGGCGCCGCCCGAGCCTTCGCGCAGCGCATAATGCCGGTAGAGCACCGGAAAGGCCTGCTCCATGATCTCGACCGGCGGCGACTTCGAAATGCCGATGGTCGAGCAACCATTGCTCAAGCCGTCATGGCCGGCATTGCCGCCATAGCCGCCGCCCGAGATCTGGTACATGACATAGTCGCGCCCACGCGCCGGATCGTTGCCGCCGAGCGCGAAATTGCCGCTGGAGCCGGCGGGTGCCGCGGTCACCTTCTCCGGCAACGCCTGTACCATCGCTGCGAACACTGCCTCGGCGATGCGCTGCGAGACCTCCGCCGCGCAGCCCGACACGGGGCGCGGATATTTGGCGTCGAGGAAGGTGCCTTCCGGGCGCTTGACGTTCAGCGGCTCGAAGGCGCCGGCGCTGATCGGCACTTCCGGGAAGATATGGCGCATGGCGAGATAGACGGACGACAAGGTCGTCGCCAGCACGCTGTTCATCGGCCCGGCGCAAGGTTTCGACGACCCGGCAAAATCGAAGGTGAGCGTGTCGCCCTTCTTCTCGACGGCCAGATTGATGGTCAGCGGCTCGTTCACCACCCCGTCGGAATCGACGAAGGCCTGCGAGCGGTAGACGCCGTCCGGTATAACGGCGATCGAGGCGCGCATCTGGTCGGCGGCGCGGCGGCGCAGCTCAGCAATAGCCTCGACGACAGTTTCGTCACCGTAACGATCGAGGATTTCGCTGAGCCTGTCCTGTCCGATCAAGAGCGCCGCCGCTTGCGCGCGGATGTCGCCGATGCGCTGGTCGGCGACGCGGATATTCGAGCAGATGATGGCGTAGATCTCCGGATCGAGCACGCCCTTCTTGAACAGTTTCACCGGCGGCAGACGCAAGCCCTCCTGCTCGACGGCGGTGGCCGAGGCCGAGAAGCCGCCCGGCACCGAGCCGCCGATATCAGGCCAATGGCCGGTGTTGGATAGCCAGCAGAAGATTTTTCCACTGCGATAGACCGGCATGACGAAACGCACATCCATCAGATGCGTGCCGCCGAGATAGGGGTCGTTGACGATGTAGATGTCGCCGGGTTCCGGTGCCAGGCAGCTTCCGTCGGCGATCATCTCGATCACCGTTTTGGTCGAATACTGCATGACGCCGACAAACACCGGCAGGCCCTGGCTGCCTTGAGCGATCAGCGAGCCGTCGACGGCCGAATAGATGCCGTCCGAGCGGTCATTGGCCTCGGCGATGACCGGCGAGAAGGCCGCGCGGGAAAACGTCAAATCCATCTCGTCGCAGACCTGTTGCAGGGCCGCCTGCAGCACCGAAAGCGTGATCGTGTCGAGCTTTGCCCCTTCGAACGCTGGCATATCAGGCCTCGCCGATGTCGATGATGATGTTGCCGTCCGCGTCCGAGCGCGCATGGTCGCCGGGTTCCAGCACTGTCGTGGCGTCCATCTGTTCCAGGATCGCCGGCCCCTCGATGACGGCATCGAGCGGCAGTTTTTCGCGACTGTAAACCGGGGTGTCGTGCCAGGTGCCGTGATACCAGACCGGCCGGATCTCGCGCCGCGCTTCGTCAAGCGTTGCCGCGCGGCCCGCCGGGTCGATCAGCCGCGACAGGTCGATTTGCGGCCGCTCGCCTGTCACCGAGGTGTTGAGGTTGACGAGGTTGGCGCGGATTTCGGGCAATTCCACCTTGAAACGGGCGAAATAGGCCTTTTCGAACAGCTGCTGCAGTGTCGCCCGCGTCACCGATGACGACGGCAGCGGCACGTTGATGATATGCGTCTGGCCGACGAACTGCATGTCGGCGGAATGGGTGACGCGGATCGCGTCGGGCTTTACGGCTTCCTTGGCGATCAGCGCCTCGCCTTCGTTACGGTGCCGTTCCAACACCTCGCGAAGCCCAGCTTCGTCGAGCCCACCGACCGGCTGGTTGATCGTGTTGACGAAGTCGTGCCGCATATCCGCGACGACGCAACCGAGCGCGTTGGTGATGCCGGGACGCGCCGGCACCAGCACACGGGGCAGGTCGAGCTCGCGGGCAAGCGCCGTCGCATGCAGAGGCCCGGCGCCGCCAAAGGCGAACAGCGCGAAATCGCGCGGGTCGTGGCCGCGCGACACCGACACCATGCGGATGGCGCCCGCCATCTTCATGTTGCCGAGCCGCAGCACGGCGCCGGCCGCCTCGACGCCGGAGAGGCCGGTGTGCTTGCCGATCCTGTCTTCGAATATGCGGGTGACGCGCTCGACCGTGACCGGATTGTCGACCGCCAGCAGCTTCTTCGGCGCCAGCCGCCCGAGCACCAGATTGGCGTCGGTGATGGTGGGTTCCGTGCCGCCGCGCCCGTAGCAGATCGGGCCGGGATTGGCGCCGGCGCTTTCGGGGCCGATCTGGATCAGTCCGGCCGCATCGACGCGCGCGATCGAGCCGCCCCCGGCGCCGACGGTGTGCACCGCCACCATCGGCACATGGATCGGCATCGCATATTCGATCTCGATCTCGTTCGACACGGCGGGCTCGGCGTTTCGGATCAGCGCTACGTCGGTCGAGGTGCCGCCCATGTCGTAGGTGACGAGGTTGCCGAAGCCGGCGCGCTTGCCGGTGTAGGCGGCGGCGATCACGCCGGACGCCGGTCCCGACATGACGGTCTTGGCCGATTCCTGCGTGACGAAGTGGGCCGAAATCATGCCGCCATTGCCGTTCATGATCAGGAAGTCGCGGGCATAACCCTGGGTAGCCAGCTCCTTGCGCAGCCGCTCGACATAGCGCTCGAGGATCGGCTGCACCGAGGCGTTGACCGCCGCCGTCACGCCGCGCTCGAACTCGCGCGCTTCCGAAAGCAGCGCATGGCCGGTGGTGATGTGGCCGTTCGGCCAGAGCCCTGCCGCGATCTCCGCCGCGCGCCGCTCATGCGAAGGGTTGGCGTAGGAATGCAGGAAATGGATGACGAGCGACTCGCAGCCGGCATCCAGCAATTGCTTGACGGCGGTACGCATTTCCGCCTCGTCGAGCGGCATGCGCACGGCGCCGGAGGCCTCGACCCGCTCCGAGACTTCGAGCCGCAGATCGCGCGGAATGACCGGCACGAAGGTGCCCGTCATGCCATAGGCTTGCGGCCTTGTGCGCCGGCCGAGCTCGATCACATCGCGAAAGCCGCGCGTGGTGATCATGCCGGTCCTTGCCAGCCGGCGCTCCAGCACGGCATTGGTGGTGGTCGTCGTGCCGTGCACGATGAGGTCGATGCCGTCGACCGGGAAGCCGGTCGCGGCAAGTGCGGCGACCACGCCGAAGGCCTGGTTTTCCACCGTGGTCGGCGTCTTGGCGATATGCACCTTGCCGCCCGCCTTGCCGTCGATCAGCAGCAGATCGGTGAAGGTTCCGCCGACATCGATGCCTGCGACAACATTTCCCGCCGACGCCGAAAATTTCTCATCCATTGCCGAAACCCGAAATGCTAAGACTACAGACATGTCCCAGTTTGGAAAGGTGTTTTACGCCCTGATCTTGACCTCAAGATCGTTTGTATACTAATAACTTTCCAACACAAGGGCCTGCTGTTGGCAGTGTGTGAGAATCGCGTTGGAACCCGACCGTTCGGACGCGAAGGGATAAAGTTTGGCGCCTGCGCCCCGCGTCCGCGCCGGAAAGTTGGGTTTGATGAACACGACATCCGCGGTCAACATCGCCGGCGTCAGGCCGCTTCAGTTCCCGATCCCGGCCAATGTTTATGCCGAGACGGTGGTTTCGGTGAAGCACTACACCGACCGCCTGTTCTCGTTCCGCATCACCCGGCCGCAATCGCTGCGCTTCCGCTCCGGCGAGTTCGTCATGATCGGCCTGCCCAACGCCGAGAAGCCGATCTTCCGCGCCTATTCCGTCGCCAGCCCCGCCTGGGACGACGAGCTCGAATTCTTCTCGATCAAGGTGCCGGACGGTCCGCTGACCTCCGAGCTGCAGAAGATTGAGGTCGGCGACACCGTCATCATGCGCCAGAAGGCGACCGGCACGCTGGTGCTCGACGCGCTGACGCCTGCAAAGCGGTTGTTCATGATCTCGACCGGAACCGGCATCGCGCCCTTCGCCAGCCTGCTGCGCGACCCCGACACCTATGAGAAGTTCGACCACGTCTTCCTCACCCACACCTGCCGCGACAAGGCCGAGCTTCTCTATGGCCAGGAACTGGTGACGGCACTTGAGACCGATCCGCTGATCGGCGAGCTGACCGGCGGCCGCGTCACGCTCTACAACTCGACGACGCGCGAGGAGTCGCCTCGCATGGGCCGCATCACCGCGCTGATCGGCTCGGGCAAATTCTATTCCGACCTCGGCATCGACAAGCTCAATCCCGAGACCGACCGCATCATGATCTGCGGCTCGATGCACATGCTGAAGGACGTCAAGGAGCTCGCCGAAAGCCTCGGCTTTCAGGAAGGTTCCTTGAGCCATCCGGCGAGCTTCGTCGTCGAGCGCGCCTTCGTCGGCTGAGGCGCGTCGCAGTCCGCCAACATGTTGTTTTGACCGTATGGTCAAAAATCTGCTGCTTCGGTGGCCTTTTTCCGTTATGACCCACTGAAGGACTCGTGAAGCATCGCTTCACGGGCTATCTTCGGCTGAGGTCGCTGAGAAAGGGCAGGAGATGAGCAGCACGATCCGCGAGGCGGGCGCAGGCGCGTCCAAGGTCATGCCGCTGCCGGCGCGCGCCGCCGCCAACACGCCGGTGCCGCTGGAGCACGGCATTGCGCGCAACCCCGGCATGAAGCTCGATCTCGGCTTTCTGGAATCGGTGCGCAGCGTCAACCGCTCGGCACTCGAGCGCCGCGTCGCCACGCTCACCAAGCGGCGTTCGATCAAGGCCGACAACCAGGCCGCCTGGCTGCTCCGCGCCATTGCCTGCATGGACCTCACCACGCTGAATTCCAACGACACCGACGAGCGCGTGCGCCGGCTCTGCGCCAAAGCGATCAACCCGCTGCGCAAGGATATCGTCGATGGCCTCGGCATCGCCGGCGAAACCATCCGCCCGGCGGCGGTCTGCGTCTATCATCCCTTCGTCGCCACCGCGGTCGAGGCGCTGCGCGGCACCGGCGTCCATGTCGCAGCCGTTTCGACCGCCTTCCCGCACGGGCTTGCGCCGCTGTCGACGCGCCTGCAGGAGATCGAGGCCTCGGTGCGCGACGGCGCCGACGAGATCGACGTCGTCATTCCGCGCGGCCTGGTCTACGGCGCCAAGTGGCGCGAGTTGTTCAACGAGATCGTCGCCATGCGCGCCGCCTGCGGCGAGGCTCATCTCAAGGTCATCCTCGGCACCGGCGACCTTTCCACGCTGCGTAATGTGATGCTGGCCTCGATGGTGGCGATGATGGCGGGCGCCGACTTCATCAAGACCTCGACCGGCAAGGAAAGCGTCAACGCCACGCTTCCCGTCGGGCTTGCCATGGTGCGCGCCATCCGCGCTTATTTCGAGGAAACAGGCTATCTCATCGGCTTCAAGCCGGCCGGCGGCATTTCGACGGCCAAGGTCTCTCTCGACTGGCTGGTGCTGATGAAGGAAGAGCTCGGCCGGCCCTGGCTCGAGCCGACCTTGTTCCGCTTCGGCGCCTCCAGCCTGCTCACCGACATCGAACGCCAGCTCGAGCATCACTTGACCGGCCACTATTCGGCCAACCATCGCCACGCAATGGCGTAACGCCCACCCTCCCCCTTGTGGGGAGGGTCGCCGCGCAGCGGCGGGGTGGGGTCGAAGAATCAGATCAGCCTGTCCAATGCACCGAACCATCAGCCATTTACCCCCACCCCGATCGGCTCTGCCGATCGACCCTCCCCACAAGGGAGAGGGCAAAGGAGGCGCCCCATGAACATCCTCGAACGCTATCACGCTATGGACTACGGCCCGGCGCCGGAAGCCCGCAATGAAGCCGATGCCTGGATAGCCTCGCGTGATTTCGCAAAAGCGCTGTTCATCGACGGCGCCTGGAAGGCGGCGGCGAGCGGCAAGACCTTCGACACCAGCGAGCCGTCCTCCGGCAAGCTGCTCGCCAAGGTCTCGGATGCGGGCGCCGCCGACATCGATGCGGCGGTCGCGGCGGCCGCGAAGGCGCTGCCGAAGTGGAGCGCCAGCTCTGGTTACGCCAGAGCCAAGGTGCTCTATGCCATCGGCCGCGCCATGCAGCGCCACCAGCGCCTGTTCGCGGTGCTGGAATCGATCGACAACGGCAAGCCGATCCGCGAGAGCCGCGACATCGACGTGCCGCTGGCGATCCGCCATTTCATCCATCATGCCGGCTGGGCGCAGACGCTCGAAAAGGATTTTTCCGACCACAATCCGGTCGGCGTCGTCGGCCAGGTCATTCCGTGGAATTTTCCGCTGCTGATGCTCGCCTGGAAGATCGCGCCGGCTTTGGCCGCCGGCTGCACCGTGGTGCTGAAGCCGGCCGAATTCACGCCGCTCACCGCTATCCTGTTTGCCGAGATCTGCGAGCGGGCAGGGGTGCCGAAGGGCGTCGTCAACATCGTCCAGGGCGGACCCGAGGCGGGTGCTGCCATCGTCAACCATCCCGGTATCCAGAAGATCGCCTTCACCGGCTCTTCGGAAGTCGGCAAGATCATCAGGAAGGCCACCGCCGGCTCGGGCAAGAAACTGTCGCTGGAGCTTGGCGGCAAGTCGGCCTTCATCGTCTTCGAGGATGCCGATCTCGACAGCGCCGTCGAAGGTCTGGTCGACGGCATCTGGTTCAACCAGGGGCAGGTCTGCTGTGCCGGCTCGCGCCTGCTGGTCCAGGAAGGCATCGCCGAGGCTTTCATCGCCAAGGTCAAGGTCAGGATGAGCCGGCTGCGGGTCGGCAGCCCGCTCGACAAGAACACCGATATCGGACCGCTCGTCGACCGCACGCAGCTCGATCGCGTCAAGGGCCTGATCGCCGAGGGCGCCAAGCAAGGCGCCGTCTGCTGGCAGCCGGACGCCGCGTTGCCATCCACAGGTCACTATCATCTGCCGACGCTCGCGACGTCTGTTTCGCCGGCTAATATTCTGGCGCAGGAAGAGGTCTTCGGGCCGGTGCTGGCGACGATGAGCTTCCGCAATACCGAGGAGGCGATCGAGCTTGCCAACAACACGCGCTACGGCCTTGCCGCCTCGGTGTGGAGCGAGAATGTCAACCTTGCCCTGCATGTCGCGCCGCAATTGAAGGCCGGCGTGGTCTGGGTCAACGGCACCAATATGTTCGACGCCGCCTGCGGCTTCGGCGGCTATCGCGAAAGCGGCTTCGGCCGCGAAGGTGGCCGCGAAGGCATGTTCGAATATCTTTCGGCAAAGCTGCCCGTGGGCCCGGCTATCAAGCCGGCTGCAGCCGGCTCGGCCCAGCCCGTCGAGCAGGCCGACGGCACGGCAATCGACCGCACGGCGAAGCTGTTCATCGGCGGCAAGCAGGTGCGGCCGGATGGGAATTATTCGCTGGCTGTCGCGACCGCCAAGGGCAAGCTTGCCGGCGAAGTCGGCCTCGGCAACCGCAAGGACATACGTGATGCGGTTTCTGCTGCCCGCGCGTGCAAGGCCTGGCCGGATGCAACGGCCTTTAACCGCAGCCAGGTGCTCTACTATTTGGCCGAGAACCTGTCCGGCCGCGCCGACGAGTTCGCTGCCCGTCTTGTCCAGCTCACCGGCGTTGCCGCCAAAGCGGCCCGTGAAGAGGTCGAGCAGTCGATCGAGCGGCTGTTCCTCTATGCCGGCCTTACCGACAAGTTCGAGGGCCGCGTCCACCAGCCGCCGGCCCGCGCGGTCACGCTGGCGCTGCATGAGCCGGTGGGTGTCGTCAGCATCGTCGCGCCGGACAACCAGCCGTTGCTCGGCCTCGTCTCGCTGGTGGCGCCGGCGCTCGCCATGGGCAACACGGTGGTGGCCGTTCCGTCCGAGCGCTACCCGCTTTTAGCCACCGATCTCTACCAGGTGATCGAATATTCCGACATCCCGGCCGGCGCCATCAACATCGTCACCGGCCGCAGCGCCGAACTTTGCGGCGTGCTGGCCAAGCATGATGACGTCGACGGGCTCTGGATATTCGCCGACGCCGACACCTGCGCCAAGGCGGAGGCCGATTCCATCGGCAACCTCAAACGCGTCTGGACCGGCAATGGCCGCACTCTCGATTGGGCGTCAAACGAAGCCGCCGGCGAGGCCTTCCTGCGCCGCGCCATCGAGGTCAAGAATGTCTGGGTGCCCTACGGCGACTGAGGCATCTCGCCTTTGCGCTCCAGCGCCGTTGCGGCGACGAGGTTCGGTGTGCGGCTCCGTTCTTGGCCGCCGCCGCGAAGCTGATTGCGTCCGGACTTGACGCTTGTGCGCGTGTTCTTTAACGAGAAAAAACATCTTTATCTGTGAAATCGCAGCGTAGGCCGCACGATGCCGGCTGTCTGGCACACGACGCCGCAGCCGGCCATCGATAAAGGCGGACGCACCAGGCAGGCGAGGAGAAAAGGCATGGCGGATCTGGCAGGCAAGGTGGCTGTGGTCACCGCGGCGGCGCAAGGCATCGGCCGGGCAAGCGCGCTGGCTTTCGCCAAGGCAGGCGCCACGGTTCACGCCACCGACATCAACGAGCCGCAGCTGGCTGAACTCGCCAAGACATCCGGCATCAAGACCCGCAAGCTCGACGTGCTGAACGACGCGGCCGTCGCTGCTGCCTTCGCCGAGATCGGCCCGGTCGACGTGCTGTTCAATTGCGCCGGCTTCGTCCATTCGGGCTCCATCCTCGAAATGAAGGATGAGGACCTCGACTTCGCCTTGAACCTCAATGTCCACTCGATGATCCGCACCATCCGCGCCGTGCTGCCCGGCATGCTGGAGCGCGGCGACGGCTCGATCATCAACATGGCGTCGCTGGCGAGCTCGCAGAAGGGCGTGCCGAACCGCTTCGTCTATGGCCTGACCAAGGCGGCGGTCGTCGGCCTCACCAAAGCGGTCGCCGCCGACTATGTCGCCAGAGGAATCCGCTGCAATGCCATCTGCCCGGGCACGGTCGAGAGCCCGTCGCTGCAGGACCGCATGCATGCGCAGGGCGACTATGAGGCGGCGCGTGCCGCCTTCATCGCCCGTCAGCCCATGGGAAGGCTGGGTACGCCCGAGGAGATCGCCGATCTCGCCGTCTATCTGGCGGGAGCGACCTACACGTCGGGTCAGGCCTATAATATCGACGGCGGCTGGTCGATCTGATCGCCGCCGGGAAAAGACCGTTGGCGGACAGAAAGATCGCGCCCAACCCCGCGTTAATTGGCAGAGGATCGGAAAGTCTGAAAATCCTGCCCGCCGGCGGCCCTGAGCGCCATGCGTGCTTGCCGGAGATCGGGCTGACGAATACGGTCCGCCGGCCTTCGCAGTGAAGCCGTCATCCGGGCGAAGAGTGTTGCAAAACGGCCTTTGGCCGCAAGGTGGAGAAGAAAGATGAAGTTGTTGCGCTATGGCGAGGCAGGCAGCGAACGGCCCGGTCTGCTCGATCAGGATGGGACAATCCGCGACCTTTCGGCCTACATCCCCGACATCGCCGGCACGGCGCTCAATCCGGCTTCGCTGGACGTGCTCTCCAAGCTCGATCCGAAATCGCTTCCGGCCGTTTCCGGCAAGCCGCGCATGGGCGCCTGCGTTGCCGGCACCGGAAAATTCATCTGCATCGGTCTCAACTATTCCGACCATGCCGCCGAGACCGGCGCCACCGTGCCGCCCGAGCCGATCATCTTCATGAAGGCAAGCTCGGCCATCGTCGGGCCGGACGACGACGTGCTGATCCCGCGCGGCTCGGTCAAGACCGATTGGGAGGTGGAGCTTGGCGTCGTCATCGGCAAGACGGCGAAGTATGTCAGCGAGGATGACGCGCTGGATTATGTTGCCGGCTATTGCGTTGCACACGATGTTTCCGAGCGCGCCTTCCAGGCCGAGCGCCAGGGCCAGTGGACCAAGGGCAAGTCCTGCGACACTTTCGGTCCTATCGGCCCCTGGCTGGTGACCAAGGACGAGATCGCCGATCCGCAGAACCTGAAGATGTGGCTGACCGTCAACGGCAAGACCATGCAGAACGGTTCGACCAGGACCATGGTCTTCGGCGTCAAATATCTGGTGTCCTATCTCAGCCAGTTCATGTCGCTGCATCCCGGCGACATCATTTCCACCGGCACGCCGCCCGGCGTCGGCCTCGGCATGAAGCCGCCGGTGTTCCTGAAAGCCGGCGACGTGGTCGAGCTCGGCATCGAAGGCATGGGCCAGCAGAAGCAGACCTTCAAGGCGGACGAGTAAGGCTCGTATCTGGTCCGGGATTGCGTGAAGACAAATAGCCGGAGCGATTCTGCCAAAACGCTGAACCGCTCCAGCCGCCCGCCTTCGTGACAGGTCGCAGATTTCGCTGCGCCAGGTCGCGAATAGCGATTGAAAGTCATCTCCGGGCAGGGCGTTATGCGGCCCATGAAAGCCGTCATTGTCCCTCGCAAGGTCGTCGAATTTCCCGACATGGCCATCGTCATGCCGGATGGCTGCCGGCTGTCGGCCCGCATATGGATGCCGGAGGATGCGGCGGAAAATCCGGTGCCGGCGATCCTCGAGCATCTGCCCTATCGCAAGCGTGACGGCACCATCTTCCGCGATCAGCTGACGCATCCCTATTTCGCCGGCCATGGCTACGCTTCGATCCGCGTCGACATGCGCGGCAATGGCGATTCCGAAGGGCTGATGGACGACGAATATTCCGAGCAGGAATTGCAGGACGCCTGTGACGTCATCGCCTGGGCGGCCGCGCAACCCTGGTGCAACGGCAGTGTCGGCATGATGGGCATCTCCTGGGGCGGCTTCAACTGCCTGCAGGTCGCGGCAAAGCAGCCGCCGGCGCTGAAGGCGGTGATCAGCCTGTGCTCGACCGTCGACCGCTATGCCGACGACATCCACTACAAGGGTGGCTGCCTGTTGCTCGAGAATTTCGGCTGGGCCTCGACGATGCTCTCCTATTCGTCGCGTCCGCCGGATCCGCTGATTGCCGGTGGCAACCGCTGGCGCGACCTGTGGCTCAGCCGGCTGGAGAACCAGCCTTTCCTTCTGCCGCTCTGGCTCAGCCACCAGCATCGCGACGCCTATTGGAAGCGCGGCTCGATCTGCGAGGATTTCTCGGCTGTTCATGCGGCCGTGCTGTCGATCGGCGGCTGGCATGACGGTTACCGCAACACGATCTCCAATCTCGTCACCAACATCGAGGCACCGGTTAAGGGCATCGTCGGGCCCTGGATCCACAAATACCCGCACTACGCCGCGCCCAGTCCGGCCATCGGCTTCCTGCAGGAGGCGCTGCGCTGGTGGGACCGCTGGCTGAAGGGCGCCGAGACAGGCGTCGAGAACGATCCGGACTACCGCGCCTATGTCATGGACAGCGTGCGGCCGGCCCGATGGCATCCGGAGCGGCCGGGCCGCTGGGTGGCGGAGCGGGAATGGCCGTCGCCCAACATCAA
The DNA here is from genome assembly GCF_003952485.1 of Mesorhizobium sp. M1E.F.Ca.ET.045.02.1.1. Lineage (NCBI taxonomy): Bacteria > Pseudomonadati > Pseudomonadota > Alphaproteobacteria > Hyphomicrobiales > Phyllobacteriaceae > Mesorhizobium > Mesorhizobium sp. M1E.F.Ca.ET.045.02.1.1. Next base: position 1,515,517 of record NZ_CP034447.1, on the reverse strand, counting down.
GGTCGAGGTGACCGAGCTCGTTCCTGGTGGCGCCAAGCCGGCGATCGTCGCCTCGCCGCAGAATTGCGGGCTCGCCGGCGGCGAGTATTTTCCATTCACCTTCGGTCCGGAATTGCCGGGCGACCAGCGTCCTGACGACGCGCTTTCGGTGTGCTTCGACCAGGCCGAGCTCGAGCAGGCGATCGACATCGTCGGCGCGCCGGAGCTCGAAGTGCGGGTTGCCTCCGATCGGCGCCAGGCCAACATCGCGGTGCGGCTCTGCGACGTGCATCCCGACGGCGCCTCGGAGCTGATCTCCTATGGCGTGCTCAATCTCACGCATCGCAACTCGCATGAGTTCCCGCAGGCGCTGACGCCGGGCGAGACCGTCTCGGCACGCGTCGTGCTCGACCAGTGCGCCTATCGCGTGCCGGTGGGCCACAAACTGCGCGTTGCCATTTCGACAGCCTACTGGCCGATGATCTGGCCTTCGCCGGAGCCGGTGACGCTCGAATTGTCGGCGGCGACGCTCAAGCTGCCGCTTCGCCCGCTGGCGAAAGGCGACGAGGTCTCGTTCGCCGAACCGGAGGGAGCCACCCCCTGGGCGACGGAGACGATCAGGCCCACCAACTCCGAACGGCACATCGACCGCAATGAAAAGACCGGGGTCGTCACACTTTCCATAACGGATGATTTCGGCGAGGTGCGCGACCTTGCGCACGGGCTCGTCAACGGCAGCATCGTCCGGGAGACATGGGCGATCCATCCCGACGATCCGCAGTCGGCGACGGGAAGCACCCATTGGACGCAGACCTTGTCGCGGAATGAATGGTCGGTGCGGACCGAGACCTTCGCCAACATGCGCTCGGACGCCCAAAACTTCATCCTCAGCGCCAGAATCGAGGCCTATGAGGACGAGAAGCTGGTTTTCGAACGCAACTTCGAGCAGGCGATTCCCCGCGCCCTCGTCTGACTGCTGAAAGATTGGTCCAATGCGACGCGCCATTTACGCCACGGCATGTCGCATTCGGTCTTGCTTACAGCTTTCCGTTGCGGTCATTATCCCTCACAAGAAAACAAGAAACGACCGCAAGGTCGAACCATCAGAGTGAGGAACCATAATGTCTAAAGAACTCGAATATCTCAGCCGCCGTGTCGCGTCCGGCAAGCTCAGCCGCCGCGATTTCCTTGGCCGTGCCGCCGCGCTCGGCGTCACCGCTACCTTTGCCAATTCGCTGCTTTCGAGCGCTGCCCGCGCCGCTGGTCCGGTCAAGGGCGGCACGCTGAAAGCAGGCATGGTTGGTGGTGCATCCACCGACAGCCTCGACCCGGCGCTGGACGCCAGCCAGGTTCCGTTTGCCTTCGGCAAAGTCTGGGGCGAGACCTTGGTCGAACTCGCGCCGGGCGGCGGTGTCGAATATCTCATCGCCGAGGAGATCGGCGCGTCGGACGACGCCAAGACCTGGACAATGAAGATCCGCAAGGGCGTCCAGTTCCACAACGGCAAGGAAGTGACGCCGGACGACGTGGTGGCGACGCTGAAGCGCCACAGCGACGAGAAGTCGAAGTCTGGCGCGCTCGGCGTGCTTAAGGGCATCGACACCATCAAGACCGATGGCGGCAATGTCGTGGTCACGCTGAAGGATCCGAACGCCGACATGCCCTATCTGATGGCCGACTACCATCTGATCATCCAGCCGAACGGCGGCATGGACAAGCCCGACGCCGGCATCGGCACCGGCCCATACAAGGTGGCCATCAACAAGCCGGGCGTGAAGTACGGCGGCGAGCGTTTCGCCAATTACTGGCAGCCCGACAAATATGGTCATGCCGACCAGGTCGAGATCATCATCATCAACGACGCAACGGCGCGGACCGCCGCGCTCCAAGGCGGCCAGGTCAACATGATCAACCGCGTCGAGCCGAAGATCGTCGATCTGGTCAAGCGGCTGCCGGGCGTCACCATTCGCGCCGCCTCGGGCCGCGGCTTCTATCCCTTCAACATGTTCTGCGACACCGCACCTTTCGACAACAATGACCTCAGGATGGCGCTGAAGCTCGCCATGGACCGCGAGGAAATGCTGCAGAAGATTCTGCGTGGCTATGGCTCGGTCGGCAACGACATGCCGGTCAACAAAGCCTATCCGCTGTTCTCCGAGGATATCGAGCAGCGCAAGTTCGATCCGGAAAAGGCGGCAGCGCTCTACAAGAAATCGGGCCACAGCGGCTCGATCCTTCTGCGCACCTCCGACGTCGCCTTCCCCGGCGCGGTGGACGCCGCCCAGCTCTATCAGCAGAGCTGCGCCAAGGCCGGCATCAAGATCGAGATCAAGCGCGAGCCCGGCGACGGTTACTGGACGGAAGTCTGGAACAAGCAGCCCTTCTCGCTCTCCTACTGGGGCGGCCGGCCGACGCAGGACCAGATGTACTCGACGGCGTATCTCTCAACCGCCGATTGGAACGACACGCGCTTCAAGCGCCCCGATTTCGACAAGATGGTGCTTGCGGCGCGCGGCGAGCTCGATGAGGCCAAACGCAAGAAGATCTACCGCGACATGGGCGAGATGATGCGCGACGAAGGCGGTCTCATCGTGCCGTTCTTCAACCAGTTCGTCGACGCGACCGGCAAGGGCGTCGAGGGCTGGGTCGACAACCCGGCGCAGGAACTGGCCAACGGCCACGCCCTGATCCAGTGCTGGCTGCAGGCGTGACGAAGGAAAAGGAAGGGCCGGTCGAAACCGGCCCTTCCTTGCTTTCACAGCTTGCCCGAAAGGCAGGCGTCCCTTCCTGAACGTTGCGGGTTGCCGATGTCGTCTCCAATCTTGAAGTTGGTCGCTCAGCGCATCTTGCTGGGCCTGGTTCTTTTGCTGGCCGTTTCGGTCCTGATCTTCGCCGGCACCCAGATTCTGCCTGGTGACGTCGCCCAGGCGATCCTAGGCCAGGCCGCGACGCCCGAGGCCCTGGCCAACCTGCGCGAACAGCTCGGCCTGAATGATCCAGCATGGCTGCGCTACCTGCATTGGCTCGGCGGGATCCTGCACGGCGATTTCGGCACGGCCCAGTCGAGCGGGCTGGACATCGCAAGTTCGATCGGGACCCGGCTGAAGAACACGCTGTTTCTTGCCGCATGCGCGGCGATCGTCGCGGTACCGCTTGCGGTCATTCTCGGACTGATCGCCGTGCGCTACCGCAACGGCTTCGTCGACAAACTGATCTCCGGCCTGGCGCTCGCCTCGACTTCATTCCCCGAATTCTTCATCGGCTATGTGCTGATCTTCGTTTTCGCCGTGCATTGGCAGATCTTCCCGAGCATCTCGACGGTGGATGAATCGACACCTTTCCTCGAGCGGCTGCAGGCCGTCGTTCTGCCGGCTACCGCGCTCACGCTTGTGGTGCTGGCGCACATGATGCGCATGACGCGCGCCGCGATCCTCAACGTCATGCAGTCGGCCTACATCGAGACCGCGGAGTTGAAGGGGCTGAAGCCCTTCGACATCATCCGCAAGCACGCCTTCCCCAACGCGATCGCGCCGATCGTCAACGTCGTCATGCTCAACCTCGCCTACCTTATCGTCGGTGTCGTGGTGGTGGAGGTGATCTTCGTCTATCCCGGCATGGGACAGTATCTGGTCGACCATGTCTCCAAGCGCGACGTGCCCGTGGTGCAGGCGGTCGGGCTGATCTTCGCCGCGGTCTACATCACGCTCAACATAGTGGCGGACATCGCCGCCATCGCGGCCAATCCGAGACTGAGGCATCCAAAGTGACTGGCCCGATACGGAACGATCAGAGGGGGAACTGAGGCGAATGGCGCTGCGACAAATCCCGTTCACCGCCTGGATCGGGCTTATCCTGACGGCCGCCTTTGCGTTTTGCGCCATATTCGCGCCGTGGATCGCACCGCACGGCAATGGCGAGATCGTCGGTGACGTCTGGGAGCCGATGTCGGCCGTGCATTGGCTGGGTACCGACAATCTCGGCCGCGACCTCATCTCGCGCATGATCTACGGCGCGCGCATCACCATTGAGATCGCGGTGGCGGCGACGGCGCTCTCCTTCTCGCTCGGCTCGATCCTCGGCTTCTCGGCAGCGGTGTTTGGCGGCTGGTTCGACACGCTGATGTCACGCTTCGTCGACCTCCTGATGTCGATCCCGACCCTGATCTTCGGCCTGGTCGTGCTCTCGGTGCTGCCGACGAACACGCTGACCTTGATCCTGGTCATGGGCATCCTCGATTCGACCCGCGTCTACCGCCTGTCGCGCGCGGTCGCCGTCGACATCAACGTCATGGACTATGTCGAGGCGGCGAAGCTGCGCGGCGAGGGCAGCGGCTGGATCATCTTCCGCGAGATCCTGCCCAACGCGCTCTCGCCGCTGGTCGCCGAACTCGGCGTGCGCTTCATCTTCGCCGTGCTTTTCCTGTCGGCGCTGTCCTTCCTCGGCCTCGGCGTGCAGCCGCCGGATTCCGACTGGGGCGGCATGGTCAAGGAAAACAAGGACGGCATCGTCTTCGGTATTCCGGCGGCGCTCATCCCGGCGGCCGCTATCGCGGTTCTGGCCATTTCGGTCAACCTCGTCGCCGACTGGGTGCTCAACCGCACGACAAGCCTCAAGGGAGGGCGCGGGTGATGGCTGACAGCAAAGCAAAATCCGGCCGGCTCCTCGACATCCGCAATCTGCGCATCGAAGCGACGGTCTATCCGCCGGGGGAAGCGCCGAAGACCATCACCCTCGTCCACGATGTCTCGTTGACCCTGGAAAAGGGCAAGGTGCTCGGCCTGATCGGCGAATCCGGCGCCGGCAAATCGACCATCGGCCTGTCGTCGATGGGTTACGGCCGCGGCGGCGTGCGCATCACCGGAGGCGAGGTGATCCTCAATGGCCGCGACATCCTCAAGGCCGGCCCGAAGGGCGTGCGGGCGCTGCGCGGGCGCGAAGTCTGCTACGTCGCGCAGTCGGCGGCGGCCGCTTTCAACCCGGCGCACAAGCTGATCGACCAGGTGGTGGAAGCCGCCCTTCTGCATGGCACCGCGACCCGGGGCGAGGCCGAGAAGCGCGCCGTGGCGCTGTTCAAGAAGCTTAGCCTGCCTAATCCGGAGACGATCGGCGAGCGCTACCCGCACCAGGTCTCCGGCGGCCAGCTGCAGCGCGTGATGACGGCGATGGCGCTGTGCTCGGAACCGGACCTGATCGTCTTCGACGAGCCGACTACGGCGCTCGACGTGACGACGCAGATCGACGTGCTGGCGGCGATCAAGGACGCCATCCGCGACACGCATGTGGCGGCTTTATACATCACCCACGACCTCGCCGTGGTGGCCCAGGTATCGGACGAGATCATGGTGCTGCGCCACGGCCGGCTGGTCGAATGGGGCGGCACGCGCCAGATCATCAAGGAGCCGCGCCAGGAATATACCAACGCGCTGGTGTCGGTGCATGAGATCGAGCACCAGGAGCAACAGCCCGGCACAGCGCCGATGCTTTCGGTGAAAAACGTGACGGCCGCCTATGGCGGCGGCCACGTCAAGGTGCTGAAGAACGTCTCGGTCGACATCTATCCGGGCCAGACGCTGGCGGTCGTCGGCGAGAGCGGCTCCGGCAAATCGACGCTGGCGCGCGCCATCACCGGCCTCTTGCCGCCAGAGCAGGGCAGCGTCGTCTTCGACGGCCGCACGCTCGGCAACAGGCTTTCGGACAGGCCGAAGGAGGACCTGCGCCAGCTTCAGATGATCTACCAGATGGCCGACGTGGCGATGAACCCGCGCCAGACGGTCGGCACCATCATCGGCAGGCCGCTGGAATTCTATTTCGGCATGAAGGGCCGCGAGCGCGACAAGCGCGTTGCCGAGCTGCTCGACGAGATCGAGATGGGTAAGGGCTTCATCGACCGCTATCCGGCCGAGCTTTCCGGCGGCCAGAAGCAGCGCGTCTGCATCGCCCGTTCGCTCGCCGCCAAGCCGAAGCTGATCATCTGCGACGAGGTGACGTCAGCGCTCGACCCGCTGGTCGCACATGGCATCCTCAAGCTGTTGCTCAACCTGCAGCAGGTCGAGAAGGTCGCCTACCTCTTCATTACCCACGACCTTGCCACGGTGAAGTCGATCGCGGATTCGATCGCCGTGATGTATCGCGGCGAGGTGGTCCGCTACGGCTCCAAGAGCAAGGTGCTGACGCCGCCCTTCGACGCCTACACCGACCTCCTACTCTCCTCCGTGCCGGAAATGGAGATCGGCTGGCTGGAGAAGGCGATCTCGGGACGGCGCATGGAAAGCGCCGGCAACTGAGCTGGCGTCCTCTTCTCTGCGTTTCTGGGGCTTGGCCGGACTGGCCAGGCCCTCGATGCTGATCTCTCCCGCAAGACCGCATGGAGCCGCCCGTGGCGCTCACATCCAAACTGTTGCTCATCATCCTCGACGGCGTGCCGTACCGGAACTGGCGACGGCTGATGGGCAATCTCGAAGGCTGGGCGCAGTCGGGCGAGGCGCAGGTGTGGAAGATGCGTTCGGTGTTGCCGTCGACCTCCGCCTGCTGCTACGCCTCGATCCACACCGGGGTCACGCCGCAGGTGCATGGCATCCTGTCGAACGAGAACCGGTTCCGGGTCGAGCAGCCGGATATCTTCTCGGAGGTCAGCAAGGCCGGCGGCAAGACCGGCGCGGTGACCCATTCCTACTGGTCGGAGTTCTTCCGCTCCCATCCGTTCGACCTCGTCGAGGACATGGAGTTCGACGAGCCCGGCGGGCCGATCACGCATGGCCGTTTCCACACCATGACCGGCTACAATCTCAGGAACCAGATGACGCCGAGCGACGTCGACCTGTTCGCGACGCTGACCATGCTCACCAGGCGCCACGGCATCGACTACGGCATCCTGCACACCTGCACGCTGGACTCCATGGGTCATCGCTTCGGCCATGACTGCCACGAGATGGACCACGCCTGCTACGCGATGGACGGCATGCTCGCCGCCTTCCTGCCCGGCTGGCGCCAGGCCGGCTACGAGGTGATCGTCACCGCCGACCACGGCCAGACGAACCGCGGCCATCACGGCGGCCACGACGACGAGATGCAGGATTTCGCGCTCTATTATTTCGGCCCGGGCAAAGGTCCCGAGGCCGATACGCTGCTCGACCAGCTGCAGCTCGCGCCGACGGTGCTGAGCCGGCTCGGTGTGGAAGTTCCGGCGACGATGAAGGCGAAGCCGTTTTTGGAGTGAATCGCCGTCCCCTTCTCCCCTTGTGGGCTAGCGTGCGCACACATTTGCTTCGGGCTCATTTTTGCGAGGCCAGAACGAAGCCGTGTGTGATGGCGTTGAAGCGTCTGAGGCCGTGGGTGAAGGTGATGGGCCCTGGCGGGCGTTCCTTTTCGTAGCCGTTCCAGCCTCCGAGCCTGGCGATACACCAGGCGGCCCAGGCGAGCGTGTGCGTGGGGTGCGGGTTCTTCTGCTTTTGGGTCTTGCCTTCGAGCTTGGCGATGAGCACTTCCAGGACGGTGATCTCGGTGGGATCGAAGAGGTGTGCGGCCTGGAAGCGCTGGCCCGGCGAACCACGCCCGTGTACGAGTTGCATGACCTTGGTGGCGACGACCAGAGCGGTGGCGGCCAGACGTTCGAGTGCATCGCCGTCGGCGATGAGACTTTCCTCCAGATCGATGGCCTGCGACTTCACGGTCCGAAACAGCTGTTCGACGCTCCAACGCGAGCGATACAGGTCGACGATGCGGCAGGCATCGGCGAGCGTTTCGACGCTGTGGGTGGTCAACAGCCGCCAGATCACCGCGTCCTTGGCCGAAGGTGGATCGATCTCACGCACTTCCACCATGTTGAGCGTGAGTTCGCGCGGATCGCGGCTGTCGGCGCCAAGGCGGGGCTGGCGCAAGCTCACCGCGGTGAAGCGAACGGCCAGTTCGACGGTGCGGGCCGGCCGGGTCGGGCCTGCAGTTCGAAGGCAATGCGGCCGGCTTCCGGCGTCTTGGCGATCGCGCCGAACAGGCGCTCGCCCCGCGTGCCCAAGGCCCGATCCCGTACAGCGCGGATGAGCACATGGGTGCGCTCGTCGGGCAGCCTTGCAAACACTTCGTAGATGTCGGCCTCGCGGTCGCCGATCACCGTCATCTGCGGCGCGTCGGTCAGCGCCTGGCATGCCGCCTTGGCGGTGCCGATCCACTTGTGGCTTTCCTTGGCTTCGATCGGCAGCGCCTGGTAGTCATCCGCCTTCTCTGCCTCGCGCCGCCAGATCGTGGCGCCTGCAAGGCCAAGGACCGAGCCGTCCACGGCATCCACGGCCAACGCCGGATGCACGAACAGCCCGATATCGGTGCCATTGCCGACACGACCGAGGCCGCGCTTGCGCGAAGCCTTGGCTTCATAGTTGATCTCGCTGCTGTCCTCGATGATCAGCACGTGGCGGCCGGCGGCCAGTTCGGCGGTTCGCGCCGCCGCCGTGCGGATGATCTCTTGCGTGCTCACGTGGCGATTGCGAAACAGGCGTGTGAACGCGACCTTCTCGGCGCGCGTGTCGGCCAGCCGGCGCATGCCCGTGCTGACACGCGCAAACATGCGCTCCAGAACCATGCTCCCCTTTTTTGCAGGCGCAGGTCGCCGAAGTAGCCAAGCAACGAAGCCATCGCCGAAACCTCCAGAATCAACAATGGCGGCTACAGAATCACATACAATTCAACCGCTTCAAGCCATTTTCCGACGGCGCCTCTTCACGCTTGACCACAGCACGAAGCAAATGTGTGCGCACGCTAGCCCCTTGTGGGAGAAGGTGGCCGAGCGAAGCTCGGCCGGATGAGGGGTGCTCCAGGGAACGCCGACGCCCCACTCCGCTGGAACACCCCTCATCCGTCTCGGCGCTGCGCGCCGATCCACCTTCCCCCACAAGGGGGGAAGGGGAAGTCTTGCCTACTGGCAACACTCCCTTTCTTCGGTTAGCCTCCAAAAATCCTTGGCGGAGGGTGAACCTTTTTGGCCCGATCAGCGACAAAGCCACGAGGAGCCAGGCGGCTCGACCGGCCATGAACGCGGCGACGGAAACCGATCGCGCGCTTGTAGACCGGGTCGCGAAGGGCGACCGGGCTGCCGTGCGGCTCCTGTTCATGCGTCACCACGCGCGGATCTACCGCTTCGTGGCGCGCCAGACGGGATCGGAAATGATGGCCGACGATATCACCAACGAGGTCTTTCTCGAGCTGTGGCGGCAGGCGCCGGGCTTCGAGGGCCGCTCTGAAGTCTCGACCTGGCTGCTCGGCATAGCCCGTTTCAAGGCGCTGTCCTCGCTGCGCAAGAAGAAGGAGGACTGGATCGACGACGACGACGCGGCGCAGATCCCCGACAGCGCCGACACGCCGGAAGTCGTCACCATGAAGGAGGACAAGGCAGCCGCTCTGCGGCGCTTCGTCGATGCCTTGCCGGAAGAACACCGCACGGTGATCGACCTTGCCTACTACCATGGCCAGTCGGTGACTGAGATCGGCGAGGTGCTCAACATCCCGGTCGCGACCGTCAAGACCAGGATGTTCTACGCCCGCAAGAAACTCGGCGAAGCGCTCAAGGCCGCCGGTTACGACAGGGGGTGGCCATGAGCGCCGCTGAAAAGATGTCGCGCCGCGACGAGATGGAGGCGCTGCTGCCCTTCTACCTGAACGGCTCGCTGGAAGGCGCTGAGCTCGAGGCCGTCGAGGAATGGCTGGCCTCCGATCCGGCGGCGATGGCAGCCCTTGGCGAGGCGGAGGCCGAGTTCTCCGGCACCGCCGCCGCCAACGAGGCGATCCGCCCGCCGGCCGATGCGCTCTCCCGCTTCGCCAGGGCGCTCGACGCCGAGGCCGGACCGGCGCGCGCGCCGGCCGGCCAATCGTGGCTCGCCAAGGCCTTCGGCCGGCTGACGGCGATGCCGGCCGGCGTCGCCTGGGCGGCGGCCGCGGCGTTGCTTGCGCTGGTCGTCGTGCAGTCCTTTGAGCGGCCCGGCGGCAAGGGCAGCGATTTCGAGATCGCCGGCGCTGAGGACGATCTCGCGAAGCTGCCTTTCGCCCTGGTCAAGTTCAAGCCGGACGCCAAGATGTCGGACATCGCCGCCTTCCTCAGCCAGAACGGGCTGAAGATCGCCGGCGGGCCGACCGCCGACGGCGTCTTCCACGTGACCATCCCGGCGGGCAATGCGGCCGACTACGGCAAGCTTATCGGCCTTATTGCCGCCCAGCCTTTCGCGGAGGCTGTGGTTCAGGGAAGGAAACCGGTCGATGGCGGCTAAGGCGGTCGTTCTTCATGCGGCACTCCTCGCGGCGGCATGTGTCGCCGCGCCTTCGTTCGCGCAGACCAACGACCCGAACCTTTCGCAGAAGCAGGTCGACTGCCTCAACCGCACGACGGCCGCGGGCGCCGGATGCGATCAGGATGGAGGCGGTGCCAAGAACGGCGGCGACAAGTCAGGCACGGGCTCCGCTGCCGTGTTCCTGCCGGCGCTGATCGTCGATCTGTTTCCGAACCCGCCGGCAAATGCGGCACCGGTAACCCCTTCGAACGGAGCGTCGCCGTCAGGCGGCCCGACAAGCACACCGCCACCCGCGCCCCCGCCGAGCGGACCAGTCACACCGCCCACGGGCCTCAATCTCGCCGCGCCGCCGCGCGCGGTCAGCGGCGAGTTCGTGCCGGACGAGGTGCTGGTGACGGTGACCGGCGATGCCGGCGCGGTGCAGCAGATCGCCACCGCCTTCGGCCTGCAGGTGCGCTCGCAGCGCCAGTCGCGGCTGCTCGGCTCGACGCTGGTGCGCTTCGGCATCCCTGATGGGCGCCCAGTCGGCGTGGTGCTGGCGCAGCTTGCCGCCGACGGCCGCACGCAGCGGCGCGAACCCAACCACATCTATTCGCTGCAGCAGGCGGCAGGTATCGTGAACTACGCCTTCGACCGCATCGCGCTCGATTCGAAACAGGCGAGCGGCGAGAATGTGCGCGTCGCCGTCATCGACACCGGCATCGACGACACCAACCCGGCGCTGAAGGGCGTTATCGCCGACCAGTATGATGCCATGCCCAACGTGCCGATCGAAAAGCGCGACCACGGCACCTCCGTCGACGGGCTTATCGCCGGCGTCGGCGCGCTGGAAGGCATGGCGCCGGGCGCCAGGATCTACCATGCGCGCGCCTTCGAAGGCGGCAAATCGACCATGGACGTCATCCTGGCGGCTCTCGACTGGGCGGCGGAACAGGACGTGCGCATCATCAATATGAGCTTCGTCGGCCCGAAGAACGACCTTCTCGGCACCGCCTGCCGCAACGCCCGCGCGCTCGGCATGGTGCTGGTGGCGGCCGCCGGCAACAATGGCCCCAAGGCGCCCTATGGCTATCCGGCCGCTTTCGACGGCGTCATCGCGGTGACCGCCACCGACGCCAAGGACGGGCTGATGCCGCAGGCCAATCGCGGTGCCTATGTCTTCATCTCGGCGCCCGGCGTCGAAATGGTGGCGCCGAGCGGCGCCGGCTCCGACGTGGTGACCGGCACCTCCTTCGCCGCCGCGATCGTCAGCGGCGCCATCGCCAACCTGATCCATGCCGCGCCCGACCGCTCAGCCGACGACATCGAGAAGGCGTTGGCGGCGACAGCCAAGGATCTTGGCCCGAAGGGGCGGGATAATGATTTCGGCTATGGGTTGCTGGATATCAAGGCGGCTGGGGCGGCGAAGGAGTAAGTTCCCAGCAGTTTTGTAACGTCGGCGGGACAGCAGCCCCTCTGTCCTGCCGGACATCTCCCCCGCAAGGGGGGAGATTGGGTGTCACCTCGATTTTCGCCAATCTCCAGCGTCGAAAATATGGCGCCAAGGCGGAACTGCCGATCTCCCCCTTGAGGGGGAGATGGCCGGCAGGCCAGAGGGGGTCGGTCGACCGGGCTCGGCCTGCTGACGCAGGTGGACGTTGGCGTTCTACGCGCAGCGACCCCCTCTGTCGCCTTCGGCGACATCTCCCCCTCGAGGGGGGAGACTAGCCGCTTCGCCGCCTTCGTTCCTATCCCGGCGCTCCAGCGACCGATCCCCTCACCACCAGATCGACAGGCCACACCTCGCCGCGCGCCCCTTCTTCCAGCCCCGATATCCGCGCCGCCAGGCGCTCGGCGACGCGTGCGCCGGCAAGGCGGATCGATGAGCGTGTCGTCGACAGCGGCACCGGAAAATTCTCCGGCCGCAGCCAGGGGAAAACGTCGTCATGGGCGACCAGCGAGAGATCCCCCGGGATGGTGAGGCCGAGATCGCGCACGGCGCGCACGACGCCGAGCGCCATGATCAGACTGGAGCAGACGATCGCGGTGGGAGCCTCGCTTTGCTCGAGCAGGCGGCGAGCGGCGCGATAGCCGTTCTCCTCGGTCATGGTCAGCGAGCAGATGTGGCGCTCGCCAAGCGTCAGGCCGCTGGCGGCAAGCGCCCGGCGAACGCCGCGCTCGCGGTGGATGGCGAAGGTCTCGCGGTCGTCGCCGTTGATCAGCGCCAGACGCCTGTGGCCGAGCTGGACAAGGATCCTGGCCGCCTCGTGGAAGGCGCCCTCATTGTCGATGTCGAGATAGGGATAGTCGAAATCAAAACCCTCGCTGCGGCCATGGACGATGAAAGGGATGCCCAGCGTGTTGACCAGCGCCAGCCGCCGGTCGGCGGGGCGCGGCGAAGAGATGTAGACCGCATCGACCTGCCGGTTGGCGACGATGCGCCGATAGGTGGTCTCCTGGTCGTCGGCATCGGCCGGCGACAGCACGAGATCGAGCTCGTGCGAGCGGGCATAGTCGCCGAGGCCGGAGAGGAACTCGACGAAATGCGGGTCGATGTCGACGGCACTGCCGGTCGGCAGCACGTAACCGATCATGCCCGACTTGCCGGTGGCCAGCCGCCGCGCGCTGGGGTTCGGCCGATAGCCATGGCGCTTGGCGGCATCCATCACGCGGCGCCGCGTCTCCTCGTTGACCTCCGGGTAGCCGTTCAGCGCCCGGCTCACCGTGGTTTGAGAGAGCGACAGCATGTGCGACAGTTGCTTGAGGTTCATCCGAGGTCTCCAGCCTCAAAGCGCTTTAAATTTAAATTGATCCGATGATTGTTGGCGATGTCGCCGCACATGACGACCTTAGTGGCGGCCCATCGCAGTTTGAAGCAAAAATTGCTGCTGCAGTGCCAAAAAAGCATGCTGCAGCGCACTTTCTGGCTGATAGAGTAGAACTTTAAATCGATTAGTACAGTAACCCTCTTGACTTCCGGTCAATTCGATGGCGAGATCAAAAAAGCCAAAGCGCTTTGGAAGACTCTCCGAAAGGTTGCGGTTGCCTTCTCGCTGAGTCACAGTTCCGCAGGCGTCGGCGGACGGGATGGAGGTTTCGTCCGAACTGTTTTCACCACTGGGAGGATTGCGATGAAGAAAATGCTTCTCTTGGGCGCCGCTTTCGCCGCGCTAGCCCTTAGCCTGCCGGCGCAAGCCGAACTGAAGTTCAAGCCGGGCGAGGACCCGCGCTTCCACTGGGCAAACTACGACGACCTCAAGAAAGTCGACCTCAAGGGCGAGACGCTGACCATCTTCGGGCCGTGGCGCGGCGAGGACGAGGGCCTGGTGCGCACCGTTCTCGAATACTTCCAGGAAGCCACCGGCGCCGAGATCAAATACTCCTCCTCGGAGAATTACGAACAGCAGATCGTCATCGACACCCAGGCCGGCAGCCCGCCCAACATCGCCGTGCTGCCGCAGCCCGGCCTGATCCAGGACCTGGCTTCCAAGGGCCTGCTCACTCCGCTCGGCGACGACACCGCCAAATGGGTGAAGGACAATTACGGCGCCGGCCAGTCATGGGTCGACCTCGGCACCTTCAAGGACAAGGACGGCAAGCCCGGCTTCTTCGCCTTCCCCTACAAGGCGGACGTGAAGTCGCTGGTCTGGTACTCGCCGGACAATTTCGAGGAAGCCGGCTACAAGGTGCCGAAGACGCAGGAAGAGCTCGCCGATCTCGAGAAGAAGATCATCGCCGACGGCGGCAAGCCCTGGTGCATCGGGCTCGGCTCCGGCGGCGCCACCGGCTGGCCGGCGACCGACTGGGTCGAGGACATCATGCTGCGCACGCAGACCCCCGCCGTCTACGACAAGTGGGTGAAGAACGAGATTCCGTTCAGCGACCCGGCGGTGGTCAACGCCATCGATATCTTCGGCAAGATCGCCACCGACGACAAGATGGTCGATGGCGGCGCCAAGGCGGTGGCCGCAACTGACTTCCGCGACAGCCCGAAGGGCCTCTTCTCGGTGCCGCCGAAATGCTACATGCACAAGCAGGCATCGTTCATCCCGACCTTCTTCCCCGAAGGCACCAAGATCGGTCAGGACGCCGATTTCTTCTACTATCCGCCCTATGCTTCCAAGCCCGATCTCGGCACGCCCGTGCTCGGCGCCGGCACGCTGGTCATGATCACCAAGGATAGCAAGGGCGCGCGTGCCTTCATCGACTTCCTCAAGATGCCGCTGGCGCATGAGATCTGGATGGCGCAGGGCGGCTTCGTGACGCCCTACAAGGCGGTCAACAAGGAAGCCTATGCCAGCGAGGCGCTGAAGAAGCAGGGCGATATCCTGGCCAACGCCTCGACCTTCCGCTTCGACGGCTCGGACCTGATGCCCGGCAAGATCGGCGCCGGTTCCTTCTGGACCGGCATGATCGACCTGGTCGGCGGCAAGTCCGCCCAGGACGTCGCAACCGACATCCAGAAGAGCTGGGATGCCATCAAGTAAGCCGCCGTTTGCGGCTCAAGTCAGACCTTCCTGATCCTCCTGCTGGATCCGGGCCACGGCCCGGATCCGACCGGCGGTAACGCCGGAAGCCTTCGCGTCTCGATTGTTCCGAAAACTCACAAGTCGGTGCATCCGATCGCCAGCACTGCCTGGCCGGTCATGCGCAGGGAGAGGGACCCATGGCGGCTCAGATTTTCTCGGCCATATTCGTCATCATCATCGGCGTCGGCGGCTGTGTCGCCTATTTCTGGGGCGCCAACAAACTGCTCGACGTCATCTTCCCCTCGCGCGGGGTTTCCGGCACAGCCGCGGTCGACAATCTGCGCCGGCAGGGGCTGGTGCGGCCGTGGCTGTTCGTCGGCCCGGCCATGATCATCCTCACCATCTATCTGATCTATCCGGTTGTCGAGACGCTCAGGCTCTCCTTCCTCGACAGGGGCGGCGCGAGCTTCGTCGGTCTTGCCAACTATGAGTGGGCGTTCGGCGACCACGATTTCCGCAATTCGATCCTCAACAATGTGCTCTGGCTGGCGGTGGTGCCCGCTGCCTGCACCTTCCTCGGGCTGATCATCGCCGTGCTCACCGACAAGATCTGGTGGGGAACGATCGCCAAGAGCCTGATCTTCCTGCCGCTGGCGATCTCCTTCGTCGGCGCCAGCGTGATCTGGAAGTTCATCTACGAGTATCGCGGCGAAGGCCAGGTCCAGATCGGCCTGCTCAACGCCATCATCCAGTTTTTCGGCGGCCAGCCGCAGGTGTGGATATCGCTGCCCTTCTGGAACAACTTCTTCCTGATGGTGATCCTGATCTGGATCCAGACCGGCTTTGCCATGGTGATCCTGTCTTCGGCGCTGCGCGGCATTCCGGAGGAAACGCTCGAAGCCGCGGTCATCGACGGCGCCAACCCGTTCCAGATCTTCTGGAAGATCATGGTGCCGCAGATCTGGGGCACGATCGCCGTGGTCTGGACCACCATCACCATCCTGGTGCTGAAGGTGTTCGACATCGTGCTGACGATGACCAACGGCCAATGGAACAGCCAGGTGCTCGCCAACCTGATGTTCGACTGGATGTTCCGCGGCGGCGGCGACTTCGGCCGCGGCGCAACCATCGCCATCATCATCATGATTGCCGTCATTCCGATCATGGTCTGGAACATCCGCCAGGCCAACAAAGAGACGGGAGGGCACTGAGATGACCGCCAAGACCGGAAAGTCCTTTGCCAGCCGCTTCGGCGTCCACATCGCCGTGTTCGTCTTCGTGGTGATCTGGACCATCCCCACGCTCGGCATTCTGGTCTCGTCGCTGCGCGACAAGGACCAGATCATTGCCTCGGGCTGGTGGAACTCCTTCGCCAGTTCCAGCCAGACCGAAGCCGGACGGTTGCCGGCGGCTTCGGCGCAGACGCAGAAGGACGGCAAATACGTCATCGAGGGCAACATCTTCGGCGACGGCGCCAAGCGCGAGATCAGCGCCTTCGGCGTCAAGTCGGCGGCGCCGACGCAATATCCGGCGGGCACCGCGGCCGATCTCGGCGACGGCGTCAGCCTGCAGGTCAATGCCGACGGCACCTTCGTCCTGTCCTCGCCGAAGGCATTCGAAGGCGAACGCGGCCAGCGCGTCTATTTCGCCTCGTCGGCGCCACCGAAGTTCACCACCGACAATTACAAGACGGTGCTGTTTTCGGAAGGCATAGGCCGCTCCTTCATGAACTCGCTGACCGTCACCATTCCCTCGACCGTCATCCCGATCCTGATTGCCGCCTTCGCGGCCTATGCGCTGGCCTGGATGCGCTTTCCCGGCCGCGCGCTCCTGATCGCCGTCATCATCGGCCTGCTGGTCGTGCCGCTGCAGATGTCGCTGATCCCGCTGTTGAAACTCTACAATGGCGTCGGCAGCTTCTTCGGCGTGCCGTCGAAGACCTATCTCGGCATCTGGCTGGCGCATACCGGCTTCGGCCTGCCCTTCGCCATCTACCTGTTGCGCAGCTATATCGCCGGCCTGCCGCGCGAGATCATGGAATCGGCGCGCATCGACGGCGCCAGCGACTTCGAGATCTTCGTCAAGATCGTGCTGCCGCTCTCCTTCCCGGTGCTTGCATCCTTCGCCATCTTCCAATTCCTGTGGGTATGGAACGATCTGCTGGTGGCGATGGTTTTCCTCGGCACAGAGGCCGATCAGATCGTGCTGACGGCCAAGCTCAATGCGCTGCTCGGCTCGCGCGGCGGTGACTGGGAGATCCTGACGACATCGGCCTTCGTGACCATCATCGTGCCGCTGATCGTGTTCTTCTCCCTGCAGCGCTATTTCGTCCGCGGGCTGCTTGCCGGCTCGGTGAAAGGAGGTTGAAACAATGCAATCGGCTTTGAAGGCGACGTCGAGACCAGACCCCGCCCTCGACCGCGACTGGTGGCGGGGCGCGGTGATCTACCAGATCTATCCGCGTTCCTACCAGGACTCGAATGGCGACGGCATCGGCGATCTGAAAGGCATCGTGCGGCGCCTGCCCTACATCGCCTCGCTGGGCGTCGACGCCATCTGGATCTCGCCCTTCTTCAAATCGCCGATGAAGGATTTCGGCTACGACGTGTCGGATTATTGCGATGTCGATCCGATGTTCGGCACGCTGGCCGATTTCGATGCGCTGGTCGCAGAAGCCCATCGCCTAGGCCTCAAGGTGATGATCGACGAGGTGCTGTCGCACACCGCCGACATCCACCCCTGGTTCAAGGAAAGCCGCTCCAGCAGGACCAATCCGAAGGCGGATTGGTATGTCTGGGCGGATGCCAGGCCAGACGGCACGCCGCCCAACAACTGGCTGTCGATCTTCGGCGGCTCGGCCTGGCAGTGGGACACCAGCCGCCAGCAATACTACATGCACAATTTCCTGGCCGAGCAGCCCGACCTCAACTTCCATAACCGGCAAGTCCAGGACGCGCTGCTCGACGTCACCCGCTTCTGGCTGGAGCGCGGCGTCGACGGCTTCCGCCTCGACACCATCAATTTCTACTTCCACAGCCAGGGGCTGGAGGACAATCCGCCGCTGCCGCCGGAAGAGCGCAACGACCAGACGGCGCCGGCGGTCAATCCCTACAACTACCAGGACCATATCTACGACAAGAGCCGTCCGGAAAATCTCGGCTTCCTCGAGCGCTTCCGCGCGCTGCTGGACGAATATCCGGCGCAGGCCGCCGTCGGCGAGGTCGGCGATTCGCAGCGCGGACTGGAAGTGGTGGCCGCCTACACCGCAGGCGCCAGACGCGTGCATATGTGCTATTCCTTCGACTTCCTGGCGCCGGAGAAAATCAGCGCCGCCAAGGTGCGCGCGGTGCTGGAAGCTTTCGGCCGGGTCGCCAGCGACGGCTGGTCCTGCTGGGCCTACTCCAACCACGACGTGATGCGCCCGGCCTCGCGCTGGGCCGCCGACGAGGCCGATCCGGTCGCCTATCTCAAGGTGATCTCGGCGCTCTTGATGTCGCTGCGCGGCTCGGTCTGCATCTACCAGGGCGAGGAGCTCGGCCTCGCCGAGGCGGAGCTCAAGTTCGAGGACCTGCAGGACCCCTATGGCATCCGTTTCTGGCCCGAATTCAAGGGCCGCGACGGCTGCCGCACGCCGATGGTGTGGGAAGCGGCGGCCAAGAATGGTGGCTTCTCGACCGCCAGGCCCTGGCTGCCGGTGCCGGGCAAGCATCTCTCGCAAGCGGTGAACGTGCAGCAGGGCGACCCGAACTCGCTGCTCGAGCACTACCGCCGCTTCCTCGCCTTCCGGCGCCAGCATCCGGCGCTGGCCAAGGGCGATATCGATTTCATCGAAAGCGATGGCGACACCGTCGCCTTCACGCGCCGCGAAGGCAATGAGCGCATCGCCTGCGTCTTCAATCTCGGCAGCAAGCCTGCCGAGGTCGATCTCGGTAAAGGCTCGCCGCTGCCCTTGCAGGGGCATGGCTTTTCGGGACAAGCTGGCACCAGGTCCATCCGCCTCGGCGGCTATGGCGCCTGGTTCGGGCGTATCGACTGAGTTTGCAACGGACAATCACTGGGAGGAGGAAACCATGGCCGATGTCACGCTGAACCAGGTGAAGAAATCATACGGTAACCTCAACATTCTCCACGGCATCGACCTCGACATCAAATCGGGCGAGTTCATCGTTTTTGTCGGGCCGTCCGGCTGCGGCAAGTCGACCTTGCTGAGGTCGATCGCCGGCCTCGAGGAGATCACGTCTGGCCTGCTCAAGATCGACGGCGAGGTGGTGAACGACGTGCCGCCGTCGAAGCGCGGCATCGCCATGGTGTTCCAGTCCTACGCGCTCTATCCGCATATGACGGTGTACGACAACATGGCCTTCTCGATGAAGATCGGCAAGGAAAGCAAGGCCGAGATCGACAAGCGCGTGCGCCAGGCCGCCGAAATCCTGCAGCTCACCAAATATCTCGACCGCCTGCCCAAGGCGATGTCGGGCGGACAGCGCCAGCGGGTCGCCATCGGCCGCGCCATCGTGCGCAACCCGAAGGTGTTCCTGTTCGACGAGCCGCTGTCGAACCTCGATGCCGCGCTTCGCGTAGCCACCCGCATCGAGATCGCCAAGCTGAAGGAGCAGATGCCGAACACGACGATGATCTATGTCACGCACGACCAGGTCGAGGCGATGACGCTGGCGGACCGCATCGTGGTGTTGAAGGAAGGCGTTGTCGAGCAGGTCGGCACGCCGATGGAACTCTACAAGCGGCCGGGCAATCTGTTCGTCGCCCAGTTCATCGGCTCGCCCGCCATGAACATATTGCCGGCGAAGATCGAGAAGGCCGGCAATCCGACCGTGGTCAGCCACGTCGGCGACCGCAAGGCGACGGTGCCGATCGCGACGCCCGCTTCGGCGAACGGCGCGGCGGTGAGCTTCGGCGTGCGGCCGGAGGATCTCGCGATCGCCACCGGCACGGACTATCTGTTCGAAGGCAAGGTGGACTATATCGAGCAGCTCGGCGAGGTACAGCTCGTCTATGTCGACATCGGCCGCGCCGACCTGCCGCTCGTGGCCAAGCTGCCGGGCAATGTCGAGGTCAAGCGCGGCGAGACCTTGCGGCTCAATGCCAGCGCCGGCGACCTGCATATCTTCGACGCGGACGGCCACTCCTTCACGCTTCATCGCGAAGAGGCGAAGGCGGCCTGAGGCCGGCATCCTTCCGCTCCGGCAAACAAAAGGACGGCGAGCCTGACTCGCCGCCCTTTTTTTCAACTGCCCGCGGCTGATAGAGCGTCTCACCGTTTCACGGAAACGATGAGACGCTCTATCTCTTTGTTTTCACGCAATTCCGGACGGAAAACCGTTACACACTTTTCCTGGAATTGCTCTAGCGGCCGAAGAGGTTGCGGTCGCTGCCCTGCGGGGCCGACTTCTGCTCGTCATTCGACGAGTTCAGCTGCTTGCGGACCGGCGAGTCGGAGCCGATCGACGAGGTGCGCGAGGTGTCGACTGCGGCCGCCGGCTGGTTTGCACCGTTGGAGCCGTAGTTGTCGCTGGCCGCGAAAGCGGCGCTGGAGAGGGCCAGAACGGCCGCGCTGGCAAGAATGATCTTCTTCATTTTCGATACTCCTGAATTCCAAATCTCATGCATGTCGTTTTCCCAAAACCGCTGTGCACTTTTGGGCGGCATGCATTGGGAGGCGGCGGGCGAAACCCGCCGCCGATCCGCTCTCGACCAGACCCCCTCAGATCCGGATCATGGCCGTGCTTCGGCTGTTAGTTGTTGCCGAAGAGGTTGCGGTCAGCGCCCTGGGTGACAGGCTGCTGAGCAGCCGGCTCCGACTTCTTGACCGAAGCCGTGTAGGACGTGTCGACCGCGGCAGCCGGCTGATTGGCGCCATTGGAACCGTAGTTGTCGCTCGCGGCGAAGGCGCTGCCGGAAATGGCCAGAACGGCGGCGGCAGTGAGAACAATCTTTTTCATTTTTGGTACTCCAGTATCTTTCTTCCGTCCGTCTAGCGGCGTGTCTTGGGAATGAAATCGCGTCGTTCGGACAGGCCCGATGTGGGAAAGCCGGCTGCCGGATTCCAATCACGAAGTTGTTCCGGCTGGACCATGAATCCGCACCTTGAAATTGCAAAAAGCGTTCCTACAATCAGATTTTTCTTAAACCAATTCAGATGCTTAAGTTATTTCTTCATTTGGCTCACCAAGTGTGTCCGACCACCAATGTTCACCCCTCTTGCACGCACCGTCAACAGAAACGAACCGTTCGGTTCGATTTTAGAATCTCCTAATAGTCACTTTTCGATACTGTTAACCACCGCGAGGCTGATCAGGACCCGCTTTGGAAGCATTGCCGACATCGGCAAGGAGAGAGAAATCGGCGTTGCAGGATGGCCGGATAAAGCAAGCGGAGTCCGATGCGACCTGGCGCGGCAAACCCGAGCGATCAGAGAGACGGCGAGCGTTCACACCCCGTAGCGCTCGGTGCGGATGATTCCTGCCGGAACGCCGGCATCGATCAGGGCCTCGGCGGCAGCCGACACGAACGCGTTCGAGCCGCAGACATAGGCGAGCCTCGGCGCCTTTGGCAGCCGCTCCATGGCTTGCGCCATCATCTTTGCGTCGACGCGCCGGGAATAGTCCGCCGGGCGGCGGGCCTGCTCGCGAGTCAGCGTCAGCACAAGATCGAAGCCGTCGCGGCGGTCGTCGAGGCGGATCAATTCGTCGCGGAAGACCACCTCGTCCCAGACCCTCGCCGAAAACACCAGCGCGATCGGCGCGGCCGATTTTTGCGAGCCGCGGTGGCGCACCATCGCCATCAGCGGCACCACGCCGGAGCCGCCGCCGACCAGGAGGACCGGCCCGCCGTCGCTCGCCTCCCAGATGAAATGGCCGCCGAGCGGTCCGCGCAATTCGATCTCGTCGCCGACCGCCGCCACATCGTGGAAGAAGGGCGAAACCTCGCCGTCGTCGAGCCGCTCGATCGCCAGCTCGATGCCGGCGCCTGCTTCCGGTGCCGAGGCGATGGAATAGGAACGGCGCGCCTGATAGCCGTCCGGCGCCGTCAGCCTGACGTCGACATGCTGCCCCGCCAGATGGGTAAACGGCCGCGACGGCTGGAACCAGAAGCTGGTGACGCGCGGCGTGCGCTTTTCGATGCGGCTGATCGTGGCCGTCTGCCACGGCGACTGCGGCTGCGGCTGCGGTTCGGCGCTCATGGATTGCCACTCATAGATCGCCACTCACGGATCGCCACTCACGAATCGCTTGAATAGCGCTGCTCACGCCACGGGTCGCCATACATGTGATAGCCGTGTAGCTCCCAGAAGCCGGGCTCGTCGCGCTCGGTGAATTGCAGGCCGTTTACCCATTTGGCCGATTTCCAGAAATAGAGATGCGGCACCAGAAGCCGCGCCGGGCCGCCATGGTCGGCGGTGATCGGCTTGCCGTCGTAAAGCAGCGCCACCATCGCCTTGCCGGTGACGAGGTCCTTGGCCGGCACATTGGTGGAATAGCCATCGAAGGAGAGCGCCAGCGTGAAGGCGGTGGGCGGCTCGATGCCGGCATCGGCGAGGATGTCGTCGATCAGCACGCCCTGCCAGGGCGTGTTGAACTTGGTCCATGCCGTCACGCAATGGATGTCGCGAGTCATCTTGCTCTGCGGCAGGGCGTTGAATTCCGCCCAGCTCCATTTCTTGATCGGCTTTGGCCCGTGCTTGAGCGTGAACGACCAGTCCTCCGTGCGCACGCGCGGCGTCGGCCCTGCAGAGAGCACCGGAAAACCTTGTTCCAGATATTGTCCCGGCGGGATGCGCGCGTCTGTGTCGGAAGGAGGACGCCGTCCGGAAAAGAAGCCGCGGGTGACCAATGAGATGCCTCCTGTGACCAGGCCGCTTGCCGGCGCATGGCAGTGTTCTCGAAGACGTCCCCGCGGGCAACCGAAATCTAGTCGCCGAAGCCTGCCGGCAATGCCGGCAGGCTCCATTGAAGTTTCTCAGCCGGCGGCGAAGGGCACGGCGACGAAGATCTGCGCGTCGCCGCGGTCGACCAGCAAAAGCACCGACTTCTTGCCCGACTTGCCGGCCTCGGCGATCGCCTGGTTTGCCTGCCTTGCGCTCTTGACCGGCGTGCGGTCGACCGCAACGATGACATCGCCCGGCTCGAGGCCGGCGGCCGAGGCCGCCTTGTCCGGATTGACACGCTCGACCACGGCGCCGCGCTGGTTGTCGGCGAGGTTGAGCTGCTCGCGAATGTCGGGCGTGAGATCGGTCAGGCCAAGGCCGAGCGACGGTACGCGCAGGCCCTGTTCGGCCGATGGCTTGCCGCCTTCTCCATTCGACGCGGTCTTCTGGTCTTCGGTGTTGCGGCCGACATCGGCCGATATCTGCATCACCTTGCCGTTGCGCCAGACGTCGAGCGTTTCCTTGGCGCCAGGCGAGACATCCGCGACCGCGCGCGAAAGATCCTTCGGATCCTTGATCTCCTGGCCGCCGAACCCGGTGATCACGTCGCCGGTCTCGATGCCGGCCTTGGCCGCGGGCGAGCCGTCGGTGACCGCGGCGACCAGCGCGCCGCCCGGATGGTCGAGGCCGATGGCGCTGGCGACATCCTGCGTCACCGGCTGGATCTGCACGCCGAGATAGCCGTATTCGATGTTGCCGCCTTTCATCAGCTTGGCGACGACCTTCTCCGCCTGGTTCGATGGGATGGCGAAGCCGACGCCGACGCTGCCGCCATTGGGCGAATAGATCGCCGTGTCGATGCCGACGACATTGCCGGCGACGTCGACCAGCGGACCGCCGGAGTTGCCGTGGTTGATCGGCGCGTCGATCTGGATGAAATCGTCGAACGGCCCGCTATGCAGGTCGCGGCCGCGCGCCGAAACGATGCCGGCGGTGACGGTGGTACCGATGCCGAACGGATTTCCGATCGCCAGCACCTGGTCGCCGGTCATCAGCCTGTCGGAATCGCCCCATTTCACGGTCGGCAGCGGCTTGCTCGCCTTGATCTTGAGCACCGCCAGATCGTTCTTGGCGTCGTGGCCGACGAGCTTGGCGGGAAGTTCGGTGCCGTCGTCGAGCGTCACCTTGATCGAGGTGGCGCCGTCGACGACGTGGTTGTTGGTGACGATGGTGCCGTCCGACCCGACGATGAAGCCGGAGCCCAAAGCCTCCTGCCGCTGTGACTGTTGTTGTTGCGGCGGGGTCTTCGGCATCGGTATGCCCTGGTCGCCGAAGAACTGCTGGAAATATTGGTCGAATGGCGAATTGCCGTCGAATGGCGAGCCGTCGCCCATCGTCCCGGGCTGTGCTTTCATCACGGTCGTCACGGTCACGACAGCCGGCTTGGCGGTGGCGACGACCGGCGCAAACGAGCCGTTCGGCGCGGTGATGCCCGCGACCGGCGTCTGCGTCGTCGCGACCACGTTGCTCAGACCGGCAGTGCCGGAGTTCTGCGCAAAGGAAACCACGACGGGAGAGATGATCAGCGCAGCGCCCAGCAGGGCCGCGACGCGATGTCTGCGAAGAATGCTTAATGGTGACATGGTCGTTCTGTCCGGGCGAGAGTTGATCCGGCGCCGCGGGTGGTTCTCGAAGCACGCGCCCGTCGGCGTGTCGACGGCCGGGACTGCCTGTCTCGCCGTGCATGGCAGCCGGCCGGATCGACAGCCACGCATCTAGGGCGTGGAATGGCCCGAATTAGGGTTTTGCCGCGACCTTACGAAGATTTAATTCAGAGAGCGCTCACGAACCGCTCTCTTCGGCGCAGATAGGCGGAGGCGATCTCACGCATCCGCGCGCCGTTGAAACTCGGGCCATGGCCGCCATGGCCGATGCGCATCGGCAGGTCGAGCAGACGCTGCATGGTGCGGCAATAGGCGGCACGGTCCGAATCCGGCAAATCGTCGATCAGCATGCCGTCATAGATGGCGTCGCCGGCGAAGAACAGGCCGTCAGCCTCGTCGAACAGCGCGATCGAATCCGGCGAATGTCCAGGCAGATGCAGCACGCGGAATTTTCGGTCGCCGAGATCGACGATATCGCCCTCGTCGAGCGCGCGGGTCAGCGGCGCCGGCGGAATCCGATAATTGGCCGCCTCCCAGCCGGGCGCCGGCAATTTGGACACCGCGCCATCGAGATTGTGGAACATGTAAGCGTAGGTGACGGCATCATCCATGCCGTCGAATCGCGCCGCGCTCACCTTCGGCCCCATCCGCAACGGAAATTCGTGCAGCGAGCCGACATGGTCGAGGTGGATGTGGGTGGCGACGACGATCAGCGGCTTGCCCGCCGGCGTGTCGATCTCGGGCGCCAGCGGGCAGATGCCCATGCCGGTATCGACCAAAAGGTCGGCGTCGCGGCCCTTGAGGTGCCAGATGTTGGCGCGCACGAAATCATGCACGAACGGCTCGGTCAGCATCGTCGTCCTGGCATCGACA
This sequence comes from Mesorhizobium sp. M1E.F.Ca.ET.045.02.1.1, assembly GCF_003952485.1. Taxonomy (NCBI): domain Bacteria; kingdom Pseudomonadati; phylum Pseudomonadota; class Alphaproteobacteria; order Hyphomicrobiales; family Phyllobacteriaceae; genus Mesorhizobium; species Mesorhizobium sp. M1E.F.Ca.ET.045.02.1.1. Next base: position 1,490,397 of record NZ_CP034447.1, on the reverse strand, counting down.
ATCGCCTTGCCGAACCAGTCGCCCACCACAAGGTCGCCCATCAGACGAAGGGCTTCCCGACCTTGTATTTTTCCGGCACCAGCCGCTTCAGATAGGCCATGCCAGCCTCCGAAAGCTGGTTGACGTCCGGCTTCATGAAATCGTCCGGCATGTGGCGCGTCTTGCCGGCGACGGCCTTGAGCGGCACCTTCTTCAGCACGGTCTTTGCGCCGTCATATTGCAGCGCCACCGAGCCGCCGCCTTCTTCAGCGACCGCAACCGCGAAGGCGCCGGCATCGAAGGCTTCTTGCGCGTCGACGGCGCTGATCGTGCCGACATAGCCGCGCGGCATGTAGCCCAGAGCGTCGACCCGCGCCCGCTTGCCCGGCAGGCCCTCGGCCAAGGCCCTTTCGAGCGCCGCCGGTAGATCGCTGCCCGACAATTTGACGTTGCCATGCTGGTCGCGCTCGAGCTTTTCCGGCGGCACCAGGCTTTCGACCAGCGCCTTGCCGTCGGCGGTGCTGACGCCTTCCGAGACGGCGACGATGCAGCGCTTGTGGCGGTCGAGCGTCCTGCGGACATCGTCGATGAAGCGTTCGGCCGAGAAGGCGCGCTCCGGCACGTAGACCAGATGCGGGCCGCTGTCGGGGTCGAGCTGCCAGGCGGCCGCGGCGGCGGTCAGGAAGCCGGCATGCCGGCCCATGACGATGCCGACATAGATGCCGGGCAGCGCGCGGAAATCGAGATCGACCGAGAGGAAGGCGCCGGCGACGAACTCGGCCGCCGAGATGAAGCCCGGCGTGTGGTCGTTCTCCTCGAGGTCGTTGTCGATGGTTTTCGGCGCGTGCACGAAGGCCATCGTGCCGCCCGCGGCATCGGTCAGGATCTGCTGCGTGCCCGACGTGTCGTTGCCGCCGATATAGATGAAGGCGTCGGCGCCGGCCTTCTTCAAACCGTTTAGAATAACCTCGCAATAAGCGGCGTCGGGCTTGTCGCGGGTCGAACCCAGCGCCGCGCTCGGCGTGCCGGCGATCAGCCGCAGCCGGTCCTCGGGGATGGCGGAGAGGTCGACATAGTTGCCGTCGCGGATGCCGCGCACGCCATGGATCGAGCCCAGCACCTTGGCGCCCGGATGACGCTTGCGGATCTCCAGCGTGGCGCCGACGACCGTCTGGTTGATGACGGCGGTCGGGCCGCCGCCCTGCGCGATGACGAAAGTTCCGGCCATGTTTTTTCTCTCCCGAGGCGAAGGTTTTCAGGGCACCTTCGCCTGTCTTGCGGCATCGCGCAACGGAAGAACTGATGCGTATCGCCCAAAAGTGTGCAGCCGTTTTGGGACAAAACAAGAAGATTGGCGGCCGCGTGGGCCGCCGGAAAAGATCACACGACGACGACCGGATTTTTCTTCGATACGCGGCTGTAGAGGTCGATGATGTCCTGGTTGATCAGCCGCACGCAGCCCGACGACATCGCCTGGCCGATGCTCCACCATTCCGGCGAGCCGTGGATGCGATAGCCGGTGTCCCTGCCGTTCTGGTAGATGTAGAGCGCGCGGGCGCCGAGCGGGTTGGTGAGGCCGCCGGGCTGGCCACCCTGCCACTTCACCAGTTCCGGCTTGCGCTGGATCATTTCCGGCGGCGGCGTCCAGACCGGCCATTCACGGCCATATTGGATGTTGGCGCGGCCCGACCAGCGGAAGCCGTCCTTGCCGATGCCGACACCGTAGCGGATGGCGTCGCCGCCGGGCTGGACCAGATAGAGCATGCGCTCCTGCAGATGCACGACGATGGTGCCGGGCGCCTCGCCGGTCTTGTCGACGACGATCTGGCGGCGGAACTCCGGCTTAACCTTCTGCCAGGGCACGGCCGGCACCTGGAAGCCGCCATCGGTGAGGGAAGCATACATCACGTCCGGGCCGGTGATATTCTTGTCGACGCTGATCGCCGGACGCATAGGATGCACCGAGCCGGTCGTGGTGTCGTCGATCTGCAATTGCGGCAGGTCGAGCGTGTCGGTGGTGCTGCAGCCGGCGATGCCGAGCAGCGCCAGGGCGCCTGCGCCGGAAAGCATGGCGCGGCGGGAAAGCAGAATTTCGGTTTCGTCGCCGTTCGAAGGCGGCGTCAGACTTTGCGGCAACTCGCGCATACACCAAACCCTACGCTGTCGGCGGGAAGCACGGTCCGGCCGGATGACGGGCATTTTCGTCAGTCATGGTTGAAAAAGCGTGAAGAGGCCGGAGCCAGGCTTAACCCTAACGGCCCGTTACCGGCTGCAGGAAAGACACCAGACAGGTACTGAAGATTTTTTCCACGGCCTCTTTACAATCGCGCCGACGCCAGGATTTATCCTGTTCTTTGCGCTCAAGGAGTAGGAAATGTCCTTCGAAAACTGGGCTGCCTTTGCCGCCGCCTCCACCATCCTTCTCGTCATTCCGGGCCCGACGATCCTCCTGGTCGTCTCCTATGCGCTGGGCCAGGGCTGGCGCACCGCGCTGCCGATGGCGGTCGGCGTCGCGCTCGGCGACTTCACTGCCATGACGTTGTCGATGCTGGGCATCGGCGCGCTGCTCGCGGCTTCGGCAACCGTGTTCACGGTGCTGAAGGTTATCGGCGCCGGCTATCTGATCTATCTCGGCATCAGACTGTTCCGCGCCGGCGGCGCCCTCAAGGCCGAACCGCGCACCGACGCGGTGTCGGCGGCAAGGATGATGGCGCATGCCTGGCTGGTCACCGCGCTCAACCCGAAGAGCATCACCTTCTTCGTCGCCTTCCTGCCGCAGTTCCTCGACCGGCATGCCGATTTCTGGACGCAGATGCTTATCTTCGAGACAACCTTCCTGGCGCTCGCCTTCAGCAATGCCTTCGGCTACGCGCTGGTGGCATCCAGGGCCCGCGCGATCGTGCGCAACCCGAAGGCGATCCGCATCTTCAACCGCACCGGCGGAACGTTGCTGGTCGGCGCCGGCATCGCAACCGTGGCGATGCGCTCGGGGAATTGAGGCCGTGCGCATAGCGCGGTAGCTACGAAGTCGTGTCGTCCACGGTTGGCGGGCTGGTTGGCGATGCTCTAGGATCACAGTCCGAACAGCAAAATCGCGATCAGCGAGGACATGGCATGGCGCTGAAGGACGCATTCGGCCTGACTTACTCGGGCGCCTCCGAAGCCGGGTTTTCGTCCTACGACAGAGCCGTCCATGAGCTGCAATGCTTCATCGGCGACCCGGTCGCTGCAATCGACCGCGCGATCGCCGACGACCCCGGCTTCGTCATGGCGCATGTGTTCAAAGGCTATCTGTTCGGCCTCGCCACCGAGCGGGAGGCAACGGCTGTCGCGCGAACCTGCCACGAAGCGGCGCTGCCGCTTGTCGCCACCACGCGTGAGCAGGCGCATGTCGCGGCCCTCGGCCATCTCGCCGCGGGCCGCTGGCATGAGGCCGCGCGCATCCTGGAAGACATTGCGATCGACAATCCGCTCGACGCGCTGGCGCTGCAGGTTGGGCACCAGATCGACTTCTTCACCGGCAATGCCCGCATGCTGCGCGACCGCATCGGCCGGGCACTGCCGACTTGGCAGAAGGGCATGCCGGGCCATCATGCCGTTCTCGGCATGCAGGCCTTCGGGCTGGAGGAAATGGGCGACTACGTGCGCGCCGAAAGCTTCGGCCGGCAGGCGGTCGAGATCGAACCGCGCGACGGCTGGGCGCAGCATGCGGTGGCGCATGTCATGGAGATGCAGAGCCGGCAAAAGGACGGCATCGCCTGGATGCGCGCCAATCCGGAGGCATGGACGAAGGACAGCTTTCTCAAGATCCACAACTGGTGGCATCTGGCGCTGTTTCACTACGACCTCGGCGAGATCGACGAGGTGCTGGGGCTCTATGACGGGCCGATCTATGGCGACCGCTCGACATTGGCGCTCAACATGGTCGATGCCTCGGCAATCCTGTGGCGTCTCAATCTCGGCGGCGTCGACGTCGGCGACCGCTGGGCGATACTCGCCGCCAACTGGATGCCGAAAGCCGCCGCCGGCAATTACGCCTTCAACGACGCGCATGCGATGATGGCCTTTGTCGGCGCTGGTCTCGGCGCGCCTGCTGAGACCTTGCTAGAAGCGCAGCGCGAGGCCATGCGCGGGCATGACGACAATGCCGCCTTCACCAGGGACGTCGGCCACCCGCTGACGCTCGCGGTCAAAGCGTTCGGCGAGGGCAGCTACACGGAGACGGTTCAGCTGATCCGGCCGATCCGCTCCATCGCGCACCGCTTCGGCGGCAGCCATGCCCAGCGGGACGTCATCGACCTGACGCTGATCGAGGCGGCATTGCGTTCCGGTGATGGACCACTGGCACGGGCGCTGACCGCGGAACGCGCGCTGGCACGGCCGGACAGCCCACTGTCGGCGCTGTTCTCGCGGCGAGCGGCCGATTTGTCAGAGAATTGACCCGCGGCGGATCTTGTCATAAGAACTGGCCTGGCCAGATTTTTTCGAGATCCGAAAAAAATAATGGCATTGGGAGGAAATCATGTATCTCGGCCTCGACCTGGGCACATCGGGCGTCAAGGCGCTGCTGATCGATGATCGCCAGAAGGTGATCGCCTCCGGCCATGGTTCGCTCGACGTCTCGCGGCCGCATCCCGGCTGGTCCGAGCAGGATCCTGCGCATTGGATAGAGGCCTGCGAGACGGCGATTGCCGAGCTCAAGGCTTCGCACCCGAAAGAGCTTGCGGCGGTCGAAGGCATCGGTCTTTCCGGCCAGATGCATGGCGCGACCCTGCTCGATGCCTCTGACAAGGTGCTGCGCCCCTGCATCCTGTGGAACGACACGCGCAGCCATGTCGAGGCGGCCGCGCTCGATGCCGATCCGCGCTTCCGCAGGCTCACCGGCAACATCGTGTTTCCGGGCTTCACGGCGCCGAAGCTTGTCTGGGTGAAGAACAATGAGCCGGCAATCTTCGCCAAGGTGGCCAAGGTGCTGTTGCCCAAGGACTATCTGCGCCTCTGGCTGACCGGCGAGCATATTTCGGAAATGTCGGATTCGGCCGGCACCTCCTGGCTCGACGTCGGCAGGCGCCGCTGGTCGCCCGAGCTGCTTGAAGCGACATCGCTCGACGAGAAGCATATGCCGTCGCTGGTCGAAGGCACGGCGAAAGCCGGCGCCTTGCGCGGCGAGCTCGCGTCGAAATGGGGCCTTGCGGCCGGCATTCCGGTCGCCGGCGGCGCCGGCGACAATGCGGCCTCGGCCTGCGGCATGGGCACGGTCGGCGCAGGTAACGCTTTCGTCTCGCTCGGCACCTCGGGCGTCCTGTTCGCCGCCAACGCCTCCTATTTGCCCAACCCGGAAAGCGCGGTGCACACCTTCTGCCATGCGCTACCTAGCACCTGGCACCAGATGGGCGTCATCCTGTCGGCCACCGATTCGCTCAACTGGCTGTCGGACGTCACCGGCAAAGGCGCCGGCGAATTGACCGCCGAGCTCGGCGACACACTCAAGACGCCGACGGGCGTAACCTTCCTGCCATACCTCTCCGGCGAGCGCACGCCGCACAATGATTCCGCCATCCGCGGATCGTTCACCGGCCTTGGGCATGAATCCAGCCGTGCGGTGCTGACGCAGGCCGTGCTCGAAGGCGTCGCCTTCGCCTTCCGCGACAGTCTCGAAGCGCTGAAGACGGCCGGCACGACGCTGACTCGGGTCACCGCGATCGGCGGCGGCTCGCGCTCGCGCTACTGGCTGAAGGCGATCGCCACCGCGCTTCAGCTGCCGGTCGACATCCCGGCCGACGGCGATTTCGGCGCCGCCTTCGGCGCGGCACGGCTCGGCCTGATCGCAGCGACCGGCGCCGATCCGCTTGCCGTCTGCACCGCGCCGGCGACCGATGCCACGATCGAGCCGGACGCCGGCCTTGGCGGGGCTTATGCTGATGCCTACCAGCGCTACCGCGCGCTCTATCCGGCGATCCGGGCCGTAACCGCGTGAGCACGCGCGAGGCACCCCCCTCTGCCCTGCCGGGCATCTCCCCCGCAAGGGGGGAGATTGGCAGCTCGGGCGCCTCGCTCACTATTGCAGCGTTGGAGATTGGCGAAATCCTAGATGACAGCCGATCTCCCCCCTTGCGGGGGAGATGTCCGGCAGGACAGAGGGGGGTGCCTCGCACCTTCCCTCCCCAGTTAGCCTCACTGCGCCGGCACCTTGTCGAGGAAGCCGGTGACGCTCTTAAGGCGGCCGTTCTCGATGACGCCGATGTCGGTGCCCTCAATGACGGACTCTGCGCCCTCCGGTCCCAGAATCCACGAGAAGCGGATGCGGTCGGCGAAACCGTCCGGCTGGCCTTTCAGCGAGAAACGGAAGCCGGCAAAGCGCTGCTGCACGCCGTCGATCAGCGCGGCGATGCCGTCGTGGCCGTCGCCCTGCATGACCGGGTCGCGATAGCTGACGTCCCTGGTGAAGGCAGCCTCGAGCAGGGCCTTGCGGCGCGCCGCATCGCTCTCGTTCCAGGCGGTGATGTAGTTGCGGGCGATCGAGTTGAGGTCGGTCATGGTCTTCATCCTTCGTTGGATCGTTTCGACATGACCCTTTTCGTCCCGCGAAGAAGCGAAACCAATTACGCCTGAGGTAATCGGGCGAAGCACTTGGAGAGGAAGGAAACCATGAGCAGCGGATTTTTCGGCGACATCAAGAAGATCAAATATGAGGGGCCGGATTCGACCAATCCGCTGGCCTACCGGTTCTACAATCCCGACGAGGTCGTCACCGGCAAGCGGCTGGAGGACCATCTGCGCTTTGCCGTCGCCTATTGGCATTCTTTTGCCTGGCAAGGTGGCGACCCCTTCGGCGGCCAGACTTTCGACCGGCCATGGTTCGCCAAGCCTGGCGGCATCGATACGATGGAACTGGCCAAGCTGAAGGCCGATGTCGCCTTCGAGATGTTCTCGCTGCTCGGCGCGCCCTATTTCTGCTTCCACGACGCCGACGTCCGCCCGGAGGGCAAGGATTTCTCCGAGAGCGCCGCGCGCCTCGACGAGATCGCCGACTATTTTGCCGAGAAGATGAAGCAGACGGGCGTCAAGCTGCTGTGGGGCACGGCGAACCTCTTCTCGCACCGCCGCTTCATGTCGGGTGCGGCCACCAATCCCGATCCGGACGTGTTCGCCTATGCGGCGGCGACGGTGAAAAAGTGCATCGACATCACCAAGCGGCTCAAGGGCGAGAACTACGTGCTGTGGGGCGGCCGCGAGGGCTATGAGACGCTGCTCAACACCGACCTCGCCCGCGAGCAGGAGCAGGCCGGCCGCTTCCTCAACCTTGTCGTCGACTACAAGCACAGAATAGGCTTCAAGGGCACGATCCTGATCGAGCCGAAGCCGCAGGAGCCGACCAAGCATCAGTACGACTACGATGTCGCCACCGTTTACGGCTTCCTGAAGCGCTTCGGACTGGAGAAGGAGGTCAAGCTCAACATCGAGCAGGGCCATGCGATCCTCGCCGGCCATTCCTTCGAGCACGAGCTGGCCTTGGCCAATGCGCTCGGTGTCTTCGGCTCGATCGACATGAACCGCAATGACTACCAGTCCGGCTGGGACACCGACCAGTTCCCCAACAACGTGCCGGAAATGGCCTTGGCCTATTACCAGATCCTTCAGGGCGGCGGCTTCAAGACCGGCGGCACCAATTTCGACGCCAAGCTGCGGCGCCAGTCGCTCGACCCGCAGGACCTGCTGATCGGCCATATCGGCGGCATGGATGCCTGCGCGCGCGGCCTCAAGGCGGCGGCCAAAATGATCGAGGACAAGGCTCTGTCCGCTCCTCTGGCCGAGCGCTATGCCGGCTGGAGCACGGCCGAAGGCAAGGCGATGCTTTCCGGCAAGCGCACGCTGGAAGAGATCGCCGAGCGTGTGGTCAAGAAGAAGATCGAGCCGCAGCCGCGCTCCGGCCGGCAAGAGCTGCTGGAGAACATCGTCAACCGCTACGTGTAAGGGCGCTCGCCCTCACACAGCCGGTCGTTCAAGCGGACTCTAAGATAAAACAGCTTTTCGCGGGGCTGAAACCGATGACAAGGTTTTGCCCCGCAGCGCCCTTCAATCGCCTCGCTCTTGCCTTCAAACAGCCGTCACGGATCTCCTATAGTGTGGCTATGCGGCGGGAAGGAAAGAAGGAGGCGAAACGTATGCAGCACGAACGCGAAATCGACGCCTTGCTCTCGCCTGGCGAGGCTGGATCGATCATTGATCGGCTGATGGCGCTGCCGCATTCGAAAGACGGCGGCCGCAATACAAACGAATGGGATCGCGCGGTCGCCGCGCGACTGGAAACCGCGCTGGCCAAGAGCATGCGCTCACGCATTGTCCGCGAAGGCCGCGACGCGGCCTGATTCTTAAGTGGCCCTGTTTTCCGTGGCCTGATTTTCACTGGTTTGACGAACGGAGACTGTTTCTCCATCCTGCACCGATGATACGCGCGGTGCTGCTCGATCTTGCGGGTGTCGTCTATGATGGCGACACGCCGATACCGGGCGCTGTGCCCGCGGTGGAGCGTTTGCGCAAGGCCGGTCTGCCGCTCCGTTTCGTCAGCAACACCACACGCTCGCCGCGCCGCGCAATCATTGCGCAGCTTGCCGCCATGGGCATCAAAGTCGCGGACGAAGAATTGCTGACGCCGGCGCGCACCGCGGTCGAATGGCTGCGCAGGCATGGCCGCCGGCCGCATCTGCTCGTCCATTCCAATCTCGAAGCCGAGTTTTCAGGGCTGGAAGACGGCAGCGGACGAGCTGTCGTCGTCGGGGATGCCGGCGAGGGCTTCGACTACGCGACTCTAAACCAAGCGTTCCGCGAACTGGCTGCCGGCGCCGATTTTCTGGCTTTGGCCACCAACCGCACCTTCAAGGATGCCGACGGCCAGCTCAGTCTCGACGCCGGCGCCTTCGTCGCGGCGCTCGAATTCGCCTGCGGGCGAAGCCCTGTCGTGCTCGGCAAGCCGTCGCCCGATTTCTTCCTCGCGGCGCTTGCCGGTTTGAATTGCCGCGCGGCCGATGCGGTCATGGTCGGCGACGATGCCGAGAGCGATGTCGCCGGCGCGCTCAGCGCCGGGCTCGGCGCGGCGCTGCTCGTGCGAACTGGCAAGTACCGCCCCGGCGACGAAACACGCTTCGACCCGGCGCCGACGGCGCTGGTCGACGACCTCGCCGCGGCGACGGATTGGGTACTCAAAGCGCGCCGCGCTGAGACGGATTCAGGCGACGCGCTTTGAGTCTTTGTTTGATGCATGTCGTCGTCCCAAAACCGCTGCGCACTTTTGGGCGACATGCATTAGCCGCGCCGCAGCCTGACAGGCGCCTCGCCAAAAGCCCTGGAAAACGCCCTGGAAAATGCCGCGGCCGACGAAAAGCCTGTACGCCCGGCGATGTCGGTCATGGCGATGCGCGTGTCGACCACGAGGCGGCGGGCGGCGCTGAGCCGCAGCCTGAGATAATAGGCGCCCGGCGTCTCGCCGATCGACCTGCGGAAAATGCTCTCCAGCGTCCGCGCCGTCACGCCGGCGCGCTTGGCCACCGCGTCGATGGTCAGCGGCTGGTCGACATGCGCTTCCATCAGCCGGATCGCCTGCGCCAGCCGTGGGTCGTAGCCGTCGAGCCGGCCGAGCGAGACCAGCGGTTGCGCGTCGGTCGCCGCGCGCGCCTGGTCGTAGATGAACACGCTCGCGACATCGAGCGCGGCGGCCATGCCTAGCCTGGTGCGGATCAGGTGCAGCATCAGGTCGAAGGTCGGCGAGGCGCCGCCCGAGGTGAAGACCGGTCCGTCGATGACATAGCGGTCCGGCCGCACGTCGACGCCCGGGAACGCGGCGGAGAAATCCTCCATGTCTTCCCAATGCGTGGTGGCGCTGCGGCCTTCGAGCAGGCCGGCGCGCGCCACCAGCCAGGTGCCGGCCTCGACGCCGCCGCAGGCGCGGGCCGAACGCGCTGCGCGACGCAGGCCGGCCAGCAACGCCGACGTGGTGTAATTCTGCGTGCCGAAGCCGGCGACGACGACCAGCATGTCGGTCGGCTCGTCCGCGTCGAAGCGGTCGCTGACCGCAACCGGCAGGCCGCATGTCGTGACAGGCGCCTCGCCGGTGACCGAGACCAGCTTGAAATCAAACAGCGTCTCGCCGGAAATGCGGTTGGCGGCGCGCAGCGGGTCGACCGCCGAGGCGACGCACATGATGGACGATCCGGAGAACACCAGGAACGTCACCTTGAGCGTTTCGTGCTCGGACCGAAAGATGGTCGGCTTTTCGCTTTTAATCATGAGAACTTCGTAAAACGCAAAACAGTTTCCTGCAAGTCGAGCAATGCTGTGGCCTGATCGAATTTGGGAGGAAAGACGATGCCGCTCGCGATGAACCGTGAGGTCTTCATTACCTGTGCCGTGACCGGCTCCGGCGGCACGCAGGACCGCAGCCCGAATGTGCCACGCTCGCCCAAGCAGATCGCCGATTCGGCGATCGAGGCCGCCAAGGCGGGCGCCGCGATCGTCCATTGCCATGTACGCGACCCCGAGACCGGCAAGCCCAGGCGCGACGTGCATCTCTATCGCGAGGTGACCGAGCGCATCCGCGAGGCTGATGTCGACGTGGTGCTGAACCTCACCGCCGGCATGGGCGGCGACATGGTGTTCGGCTCGCCGGAAGCGCCGTTGCCGCTCAATGAGAAGGGCACCGACATGGGCGGCGCCACCAACCGCATGGAGCATGTGCGCCAGTGCCTGCCGGAGATCTGCACGCTGGATTGCGGCACGATGAATTTCAACGAGGCCGACTATGTCATGACCAACACGCCGGGCATGCTGCGCGCCATGGGCGGCATGATGACGGCGCTGGGCGTCAAGCCCGAGATCGAGGCCTTCGACACCGGCCATCTCTGGTTCGCCAAGCAACTGGTCGAGGAAAAGGTGCTGAACCCGGACGCGCTGGTGCAGCTCTGCATGGGCGTGCCGTGGGGCGCGCCGGACGACCTCAACACCTTCATGGCGATGGTCAACAATGTGCCCTCGACCTGGAACTGGTCGGCCTTCTCGATCGGCCGCAACCAGATGGCTTATGTCGCGGCAGCCGTGCTTGCCGGCGGCAATGTCCGCGTCGGCCTGGAAGACAACCTCTGGCTGGACAAGGGCGTTTTGGCCACCAACGCGCAACTGGTCGAACGCGCCGCCAGCATCGTTACCAATCTCGGTGCGCGTGTGCTCGGGCCGGAGGAAGTGCGCAAGAAACTCAATCTCACCAAGCGGGCGCCGATAGCCGCGTGATTTGAGGTGTCGATATGGCTACCGTCAAATTCACCGCGATGAAGGACGGCGACAGGCAAGACTACGAATTCCTGACCGCCCATGAGATCGACTATGCCGCCAGGACCGGCGATCGGCTGCTAGACGCGCTGGTGCAGCTCGACCAGGGCCTCTCCGGCTACAAGATCACCCGGCTCGGCCATTCGCTGCAGGCCGCCACCCGCGCCTGGCGCGACGGCGCCGACATCGACTGGCTCGTCTCGGCGCTGCTGCACGACATCGGCGACATCTACGCGCCCTACAATCACGATGAATATGCCGCGACGATCCTGAAGCCTTTCGTGCGCGAGCAATGCACCTGGGTGGTGGAGAAGCACGGGGATTTCCAGCGCCTCTATTACGCGCATCATCTCGGCGGCGACCGGCATGCCCGCGACCGCTTCGCCGGCCACCTTTATTTCGACGACTGCGACCAGTTCTGCGAACGCTGGGACCAGTCGAGCTTCGACCCCGACTACGACACGCTGCCGATCAGTTTCTTCCGGCCCTTGGTGCTCGAAGTCTTCGCGCGCAAGGCCTACGACCCCGCGGTGATCCGCGCCGGCGACCGTGTGCCGCTTATCGATCCCGAAACAGCCAAGACAAGAACCGGAGCCTGACCATGAGCATCATCAACAAGGCGGCCGCCATCGGCGGCGGCGTCATCGGCGCCGGCTGGGTGGCGCGGCTGCTCTTGAACGGCATCGACGTATCGATCTTCGATCCGGATCCCGAAGCGTCGCGTAAAGTGGGCGAGGTGATGAAAGGCGCGCGCCGCGCCTACAAGCAGATGCTGCCCGGCGGCCTGCCCAAGGAAGGCAAGCTCACCTTTGCCAAGACCATCGCCGAAGCGGTGGCGGATGCCGACTTCATCCAGGAGAGCGTGCCGGAGCGGCTCGACCTCAAGCACAGGGTGCTGGCCGAGATCGACCTGCACGCGCCGGCCAACGCCATCGTCGGCTCGTCCACTTCCGGCATCAAGCCGACCGACATGCAGGTGGCGATGAAGAAGCATCCCGAGCGGCTGGTCGTCGGCCATCCGTTCAACCCGGTTTATCTTCTGCCGCTGGTCGAGATCGTCGGCGGCGCGCAGACTTTTCCCGAAGCGATCGAGGTCGCCAAGGAGCTCTACGCCTCGATCGGCATGAAGCCGGTGGTGGTGCGCAAGGAGATCGAAGCCTTCGTCGGCGACCGCCTGCTCGAAGCCGCCTGGCGCGAGGCGCTGTGGCTGGTCAAGGACGGCATCTGCACCGTCGAGGAACTCGACGACATCATGCGCTATTCCTTCGGCCTGCGCTGGGCGCAGATGGGCATGTTCCAGGTCTATCGCGTCGCCGGCGGCGAGGCCGGCATGCGCCATTTCATGGCGCAGTTCGGACCCTGCCTGAAATGGCCGTGGACCAAGCTGATGGACGTGCCCGAATTCAACGACGAACTGGTCGACCTGATCGCCACGCAGTCCGACGAGCAGGCGAATGGGCTGTCGATCCGCGAGCTGGAAAAGATCCGCGACGACAATCTGGTCGCGATCATGGAAGCCCTGTCGAAGCAGAACAAGGGCAAGGGCTGGGGCGCTGGCGCGTTGCACAAAGATTATACGAAACAGCTCGCCAAGCTGGCGGCGAAACCGGCCGCCAAAGCGGAGAAAGTGAAGGCCGCCAGGCCGGCGAAGAAGGCAGCCAAGCCGGCAAAAGCCGATAAGCCCGCAAAGGCCGGCAAGGCGAAGAAGAGCGGCAAAAAGAAGGGCTGAGGCGATGCATTTCGGTCTTTCGGAAGAACAAAAGCTCATCGTCGAGACGACGCGCGCCTTCGTCGAGAACGAGCTTTATCCGCATGAGCGCGAGGTGGAACGCACCGGCGAGCTGCGCCGCGAGCTGATCGACGAGCTGAAGGCCAAGGCGATCGCAGCCGGGCTTTATGCGGCCAACATGCCGGCCGATGTCGGCGGCGCCGGCCTCGATACGGTGAGCTGGCTGCTCTACGAGAAGGAGCTCGGCCGCGCCAATTACGCGCTGCACTGGACCTGTGTCGCGCGTCCGTCCAACATCCTGCTTGCCGGCACGCCGGAGCAGCGGGAAAAGTATCTCTTTCCCTGCATCCGCGGCGAGAAATGGGATTGCCTGGCGATGACCGAGCCCGGCGCCGGTTCCGATCTGCGCGGCATGAAGGCCACCGCCGTTCAGGACGGCTCGGACTGGGTGCTCAACGGCACCAAGCACTTCATCAGCCATGCCGACATCGCCGACTTTGCCATCGTCTTCATGGCTTCGGGCGAGGAGGATTCACCGCGCGGCAAGCGCAAGAAGATCACCGCCTTCTTCGTCGACAAGGGCACCAAGGGTTTTACGGTGCGCGACGGCTACCGCAATGTCTCGCACCGCGGCTACACCAACTCGATCCTCGAATTCGACGACTGCCGACTGCCGGCGAGCCAAGTGCTTGGCGAAGTGCACAAGGGCTTCGAGGTCGCCAACTCCTGGCTCGGTGCCACCCGCCTGCAGGTCGGCGCCACCTGCCTCGGCCGCGCCGAGCGCGCGCTTTCGCACGCTATCGAATATGCCGCGCAGCGCCAGCAGTTCGGCCAGCAGATCGGCAAGTTCCAGGGCGTGTCGTTCAAGCTCGCCGACATGGCGACGGAACTGAAGGCGGCCGATTTGATGGTGTTCGAAGCCGGCTGGAAGTACGATCAGGGCACCGTCACCGACCAGGACATGGCGATGGCCAAGCTGAAGGCCACCGAGATGCTGGCTTTCGTTGCCGACGAAGCCATCCAGATCCATGGCGGCATGGGGCTGATGGACGACCTGCCGCTGGAACGCATCTGGCGCGACGCGCGCGTCGAGCGCATCTGGGAAGGCACTTCGGAGATTCAGCGACATATTATTTCGCGGGCGTTGCTGCGCCCGTTCGGGGCTTAGAGCATGATCGCCCGAAACCGGGCCCCGGTTTCGGAAAAGATCGTGCTCAAACGAAAAGATGACCATGCATAAACTCGAACGCCTCCTGCGCCCGAAATCGATCGCCGTGTTCGGCGGGGCGCAGGCCGCCGCCGTCGTCGCGCAGTCGATCAAGATGGGCTTTGCCGGCAAAATCTGGCCGGTGCACCCGACGAAGGACGAGTTCGCCGGCTGCAAGGCCTACCGCTCCGTCGCCGATCTGCCCGGAGCGCCGGACGCCGCCTTCGTCGGCGTCAACCGGCATCTCACCATCGAAGTCGTCAAGGCGCTGGCCGAGCGCGGCGCCGGCGGCGCCGTCTGCTTTGCCGCCGGCTTCCTCGAGACCGAGGCCTATGACGAGGACGGCGAACGGCTGCAGGCCGAACTCGTTGGCGCCGCCGGCGAGATGCCAATCATCGGCCCGAATTGCTATGGCCTGATCAACTATGCCGACGGCGCGCTTTTGTGGCCAGACCAACATGGCGGCATCAGGCTGCCGGAAGGCGGCAAGGGTGTCGCCATCATCACCCAGTCGTCCAACATCGCCATCAACATGACGATGCAGAAACGCGGCCTGCCGATCGCCTTCCTGATGACGGCCGGCAACCAGGCGCAGACCGGCCTTTCGGAAATGGCGCTCGGCCTGATCGAGGACGAGCGCGTCACATCGCTCGGCCTGCATATCGAAGCCTTCGACTCCGTAGCCGGCTTCGAGATGCTGGCGGCGAGAGCGCGTGAGCTGAAGAAGCCGATCATCGCGATGAAGGTCGGTCGCTCGGAACAGGCACGGCAGGCGACGGTGTCGCACACGGCCTCACTCGCCGGTTCCGATGCTGCCTCCGGCGCCTTCCTGAAGCGGCTCGGCATCGCGCGCGTCGATTCCATTCCGGCCTTCATCGAGGCGCTGAAGCTCTTGCACATCACCGGGCCGTTGCCCGGCTACAAATTGTCGTCGATGAGCTGTTCGGGCGGCGAGGCTTCCGTGATGGCCGACAGCGCCGAAGGGCGCTGGGTGCATTTCCCGACACTGACCTCAGAGCACCGCGCCCATGTCAAATCGACGCTCGGGCCGCTGGTCGCGGTCGCCAATCCGCTCGACTACCACACCTTCATCTGGAACAACGAGCCGGCGATGACGGCCACCTTCACCGCCATGGTGTCGGGCGGCTTCGACCTCAACATGCTGGTGCTCGACTTCCCGCGTCCCGACCGCTGCTCGGACACCGATTGGTGGGCGACGCTGCGCGCCTTCGAGGCGGCGCTGAAGACCAACAGGGCACAGGGCGCGATCGTCTCCTCGCTGCCCGAGAACCTGCCGGAGGAATACACCGCAGGCCTGATGGCGCGCGGCATGGTGCCGCTGTTCGGCATTTCGGAAGCCATGGACGCCGCCCAGGCGGCGGCCTTCATCGGCTGGGCCTGGCGGGAGCCGCAGGCGCAGCCGGTCGACACGTCTGCCGCCGGTGCGACGGACGGAGATCATGTCACGCCCGACGAGGCCGAGGCCAAAGCGCGTCTGATCGAGGCCGGCCTGCCGGTGCCGAAGGGCGAGCGTGCCGCCAACGCGGTCGAGGCGGTGATCTCGTCGATGGCTCTCGGTTTTCCGGTGGCGCTCAAGGCGCTCGGCGTCACGCACAAGTCGGAAGTCGGCGCGGTGCGGCTGAACCTCAAGGATGCCGAATCCGTCAGCAATGCGGCGCATGACCTCCTGCCGCTCGGCACCGGGCTTTATGCCGAGCGCATGGTGCGCGACGGCGTTGCCGAGCTGATCGTCGGCTTCACCCGCGATCCGATGTTCGGTGCAGTGATGACGCTCGGCACTGGCGGCGTGCTGGTTGAGCTGCTGCGCGACAGCGTCACCCTGATGCTGCCGGCCACGCGCGACGACATCGAGGCGGCGCTGCGCGGCCTGAGGCTCTACCCTCTGCTCGAAGGCTATCGCGGCCGGCCCAAGGCCGACGTCGCGGCCGCCATCGATGCCATCGCCGGCATTGCCGACTTCGTGCAGAAGAACGAAGGCGAGATCGAAGAGCTCGACATCAACCCGCTGATCGTCTGCGCCGAAGGCAAGGGCGCCTGGATTGCGGACGCCCTGCTGGTGCTTGGAGAAAAGAAGAATGGCTGACGTCATCACCACCCGCCGCGAAGACACCATCCTGGAAGTCACGCTCGACCGGCCGAAGGCCAACGCCATCGACCTCAAGACGTCGCGGCTGATGGGCGAGACGTTCAAGGCGTTCCGCGACGATCCCGGCTTGCGCGTCGCCATCGTCAAGACGGCCGGCGACAAGTTCTTCAGCGCCGGCTGGGACCTGAAGGCGGCGGCCGCCGGCGATGCGGTCGACGGTGATTATGGCGTCGGCGGCTTCGCCGGGCTGCAGGAGTTGCGCGACTTGAACAAGCCGGTGATCGCCTGCGTCAACGGCATGGCGGTGGGCGGCGGCTTCGAGCTGGCGCTCTCCTGCGACTTGATCTACGCCTCGGACCATTCCTCCTTCGCGCTGCCCGAGATCCGCGCCGGCACGCTTGCCGACGCCGCCACCATCAAGCTGCCGAAGCGCATTCCCTACCATATCGCCATGGACCTGTTGTTCACCGGCCGCTGGATGGACGTGGCGGAAGCGCACCGCTGGGGCCTGGTCAACGAAGTGCTGCCCAAGGAGAAGCTCGAGGACCGCGTCTGGGAGATTGCACGGTTGCTTGCCAGCGGCCCGCCGCTGGTCTTCGCCGCGATCAAGGAGACGGCGCGGGTGGCCGAAGCGCTGACCTTCCAGGATGCGATGAACAAGGTGACCCGCCGGCAGCTGCCGACGGTCGATATTCTCTACGGCTCGGAGGATAATATGGAAGGGTTCCGGGCGTTTGCGGAGAAACGCAATCCGATGTGGAAGGGGAAATGACGCCGCTTACCCTCCCCTCGATGGGGGGGGTCGGACCGAAGGTCCGGGGCGGGGTGAAGCGCCGCCACCCCCACCCGCCGCTCCGCGGCGATCTCCCCCATCGAGGGGGAGGTAAGGAGTGCCGATGACCGACTACAAAACCCTGATCGACGCCGAGACCTGGGCCTTCATCGAGAAGACCAATTCCTATTACCCGCCGGACACGATCGACTACACGATGGGCGAGCAGCGCGCCATCTACGACCGGATGTGCCGCGAGTTCTTCGCCGGCTACCCGCAAGGCGTGACGGCGGAAACGACGGCAATAGCCACGCCGACCGACAGCATTCCGATCCGCATCTATAGCACTGCGGCGCCGGACAAGAGCGCCATGGTGCTCTATGTCCATGGCGGCGGCTTCATCCTCGGCGGGCTGGACAGTCATGACGATGTCTGCGCCGAGCTTTGCGCGCGCACCGGCTACGAGGTGGTGTCGGTCGACTACCGGCTGGCGCCGGAACATCTGCATCCGGCCGCCTTCGACGATGTCATGGACGCCTACGAGTGGGCGGCAGGGACTTACGATTGCCCGGTCCTGCTTTGCGGCGACAGCGCCGGCGGCAATCTCTGCGCCGCCGTCGCTCATGCCACGCGCGGCCACATCAAGAAGCCGATCGGCCAGGTGCTGATCTATCCCAGCCTCGGCGGCGACCGCTCTCGCGGCTCCTATGTGACGCATGCCGAGGCGCCGATGCTGACCGCGCGCGATACCAAGTTCTACCTGAGCATTCGCACCGGCGGCGTCGACCGCACCGGCGACATCACCCTGTATCCGCTCGCCGATGCCAATTTCGCCTACCTGCCGCCCACGGTGCTGATCACCGCCCAATGCGACCCGCTGTCCTCCGACGGCGAGGCCTATCGCGACCACGTCATCGCAGCCGGTGGGCATGCCTACTGGTTCGAGGAACCGGGGCTGGTGCACGGCTATCTGAGGGCCCGGCATACGGTCGGCCGGGCGCGAGCCAGCTTCACCCGCATCGTCGAGGCGGTGTCCACACTCGGCAAGGGCGACTGGATCTGGTGATCTTGTCGGGCTGTAAAGACAGCGCCTCCGTCCCGGCGCGCCTCTCGCATTGAACCTTTCCGCGTCAGCTCGCGACTGACGACCAGGCACCGCCATGGTGCGGGCCGGAAAGGAAAGCCCCAATGAGCAGAAACCCTGAGACTTGGTGGTCTCCGGGAGCAACAGGAGTCCAGCGCGGCCACCGTCTTCGGGACGAGGTCGATGCGCTGGGCTTTCGGCTGATTCCGTTGACCCTGCCAGGCAGCCGTCGTATCGTGACCAAGCGGAAAACAGACAATTATTTCAGGGACGAACGAGCCGGAACGCCGCGCCTTGCCCTGATATGCGCGGCGAAAACGGATGGTTCTTCCGACGACTTCGGGGGGAGTTCAATGTTTTGCGACCGCGGCTCGTTCGTGGCTTCTCGCGCCGGCGGTCTGCGCCGCGCGATAACGACAACCGGCGGAGTTCTTGCCCTGGCGCTGTCCGCCGGCCTTTGGCTCGGCGGCGCGGCAAAGGCCCAGGAAACACAAATCATCTATCCGGGCTCGATGGCGGTGACCGGCTTTCCCGGCACCGTCATTCCCGATTTCGACTCTCCCGAGGGGGGCTTGCCGCCTGGCGTCGACCCGGTCGACGAAACGTTCATCGACACATCGCAGGCCTCGTTGCGCATTTTCGACGTTTCGCGCCTCGGCGGCCCGGCCTCCGGCCAACTCGTCTACACGCCGCCGCCCTTCGAGGTGACGGCGGGTCAGATCGGCGAGGTGTTCGGCCTCACTTATGATGACGGCATGCGCGACGGCGTGCCGTCGGGCATCCCCAACCTCTATGCGGCGGCGACCTCGCTGCACGGCATCGAGATCGTCACGCCGGACGCCGACGATGACGGCCGCCCCGAGCGGCAGCGCCGCGGCACCGCGGGCGCGACCTTCATGGATGGCCAGTTCGGCACCGAAAACGGCGGCGGACCGGGCACGATCTGGAAGATCGACGGCATCACCGGAGCCGTATCGAAATTCGCCGACATCGACACCAACAGCGGGCCCGGCATCGGCAACCTCGCCTTCGATCCCACCCACCGCCAGTTCTTTGCCTCCGATCTCGATAACGGCGTGATCCACCGCATAGACCCCGACGGCAATCTGATCGACAGCTTCGATCATGGCGTTGCCGGGCGTCCGGCGCATGGGCTGGCCCCCGTCGCCGACGACGGCGCCGTGATGGACATCCAGGCCGCGGCCTTCGACAGCGAAGACCCTGGAACCTGGGGTTATACGCAGGACGAGCGCCGCGTCTGGGCGGTCGCCTATCATGGCGGCCGGCTCTACTATTCCGTCGGCGAGAAAGCCGAAATCTGGTCGGTCGGCATTGCGAGCGACGGAGGCTTCGCCGGCGATCCGCGCTGGGAGCTGACGGTCAAGGCCGACCAGGACCATGCCGTCACCGACATCGCCTTCGACAACGAGGGCTTCATGTATCTAGCCCAGCGCGGCCCGGTCGAGAACCGCTACGACTACAGCCGCTTCGCCGATTCCGGCAAAGGCGAGGTCGTCCGCTACTGGCGCGAGGATCCGGACGATCCGGCGACGGAATCGGTCTGGGTCGAGGCGCCGCAGGAATATGCGATCGGCTTCCCGCAAGACAATCGCCAGTCGGCCGGCGGCGTCGACCTGCAATACCGCTACGATGCCGAAGGCAATCTGGACACCACCGTTTGCACCGACACGGTCGTCAACACCGGCGACAAGTTGCGCGACAATCCGGAGCTTGCCGAGCGGCTTGCCGCCGGTGGGCCGCTCGCCGTGCATGGCGTGCAGCTCACTCCGAGCGCGCTGGTCAAGCCGGCTAATGTGCCGCCCTTCGGCTCATGGTTCGTCGACTTCGACGGCTATTTCGAAGACCCGGACGTCCAAGGCCATGTCGGCGACGTCAGGGTCTGGCGTCCGTGCGAAGGCCGCGCCGGCTATTATGAGGAAATCCCCGGCGGCTTCCTGCCTCCCTTCTATCCGCCGGACTTCCCACCGCCCGGCAATTTGCCTCCCTGCCTCGATGTCGAGGACGTGCAGTATTTCTGCACGCCCCGTGGCCTCCAGGCGGACCTCTATCTCCATGACCACGCCGGCTTAGGCGGCGATTCGATCAAGGCTCTGTCCAAGACGCCCGGCGTCGGGGTGACCTCACCCATGTCGCACGCGCCGGGCAAGCCTTACACGATCGACATCACCGGCCATAATCCGGGCGACACCGTCAATGTCGGTCTCTGCTTCTACCGCAAGTCCGACCGGGACAAGGGTGGCTACTACCCTTGCTGCAAGATGACGCTGCCGCTCAGGACGCCGGCCGTCGACTGCGAAGCGCCGAGGAGGGACAGATGAGCGATCTCGCCCTTTCCCGCTTCGCCTCGCGTAAAACCATCATGGAGACGATCATGAAACCCCTGTCATACGCCAGGCGCGGCGCGCGCTGGCTGATGGCGGCCGGTATCGCGGTCGCCATGATGCCGGCATCGCTGGCGCTCGCCCAGAATACCGCACCGTCCAGTCAGGCCGCCAATCAACCGCGCGGCATCAATTCCGAACTCGGCCGGATCATACCCTTCTTCACCAAGAAGGGCGGTCAGCGAAGCTGCGATACCGTCGAATATGTTCTGAGCTTTGGCATCCACGGCGACCCGCAGGACTTCGACCGGCCAAGCGTGGCGGCCCTGCTGAAAGCGACGAGGCTCGACTTCAAGGACCAGCTTCCGCACGGCTTGCAGATCGTCGGCGTGGATGTCGCCGGCGACGGCACCAGCGCCTCCGGCGGACCGCTGCCCGCTGGCGCGATCAGCTCATCGGCCGGTCCGAACGATACGGCCAGCGTTTCCAATTTCCGGATCAGCGCTGCCAACGTCGATGGCGAGGGTGCCGCGAACGAGCGCGTCATCACCTTCCGGATCACGGCCAAGATAGACCATGCGACATTTCCCGTGCCGGCGACGGTCGACAACCAGGGAGAGATCAAGGTCTCGCTGCGAGGCGGGCCGGCAACGACCATTCCCTCGCAGGATCCGGATAAACCCGAGGACGGCGATTTCCTCACCGGCGTCAAGACCTCGATCAAGATCGACCTGACCAAATGCAACCCGCCGCCTCCGCCTCCCACCAAGGAGTGCTTCAAGGTCGAACGCGGCACGGTCGACTGCGTGCCTGGCGGCGGCGCCTTCATCTACCACATGCCGGTCGGCCCGGAGATGGGCGGCAAGTGGGTGCAGGTGTCGACGACGACGCCCGGCATTACCATCGTTCCCGATATCCAGCAGGTGCCTGCCGGCGGCGGCGTGCTGGACTGGAAAATCATCGGCGCCTCGCCCGGCGAGGCCATCCATCTCGTCGTCACCGGCATCGACACCTATGCCGGGCCGAAGGAAGGCTGGGGACTTTGCTGCACGCAGACGATCGACATCGTCATTCCGCGTGACATCAGGTGCCCGCCCGAGCAGCCCGACCTCAAGGTCGAGAAGTGGGCCGAGGTGCCGCGTTGCACGATGGCAGGCGGCTGCGACTTCACCATCACCGTCACCAATGTCGGCGACGCGCCCTACAACGGCACGATCGTCCTCGATGAAGTAACGCTGCCTGCCGGCTCGGTTCTTTCCTCAGGACCGAACCCGCCCTGGATCTGCGTGCCCGGAGCGGCGCCGATGACCTGCACCCACCCGGTGACGACGCTCAACCCCGGCGCCTCCGTCAACCTCAAGCTCGGCTTCAAGCCGGCCGCAGGCTGGCAGGGCAGCGTGCTGCGCAACTGCGCCGCCTATGACTACCACGCCAGCGGCAAGCCGCTGTTCGGTAGCCAGCAGAACGACCGCGCCTGCGCCTCGATCCCGATCTGCCGCCGTGGCGATCGCGACCCGCGGTGCCAGCCTCCGGTCGAGAAGAAGGTCGACCTGATCCTGAAGAAGCGCGCCCGCATCCCGGTCTGCACGCCGGACGGCATCTGCACCTTCGTGATCGACATCATCAACAACGGCACCAGCACCTATAACGGGCCGCTGACGGTGGTCGATACCTATCCTGGCGGCGCGCCGACCTCCTCGACCTTCGGGCCGAGCCCGCCCTGGACCTGCGGCCCGAACGGCCCCGGCCAATTCCGCTGCGACAATGCCGGCATCTCGCTGCCTCCGGGCGCATCGACGCCGATCGTCGTCAAGGCTGTCATGCCGGCAAACTACCGGCCGGACAGGGTGGAGAACTGCGCCGAGGTGAAGGCCATTTCCGGCGAGGTCGAGCTTGCCAACAACAAGGCCTGCGCGACCGAACGCATCCGCCATCCGAATGGCGGCCAGCCCGGCTTGCGCATCACCAAGGTGTGCGATGGTTCGCTCGCCGGGGCCGCGGTGGTTTCCTGCCGCATCACCGTCAGCAACGCCGGCGCGGCTGCTCCCACCGGTCCGGTGCGGGTCAGCGATGCCGCCACGCTTATATCGGGCGGTGCGCCGGTTGCCATCCAGACCGTGACGCCTGACGGCGCGGATTGGAGCTGCGGGCCGGTGCCTGCCAACACGCTGTCGTGCCAGATTCCCGGCGCCGTGATGACGCCCGGAGAGAGCCGGCACTTCGACGTGACGGTGAGCGCCAATGGCGCGTTCGAGAACTGCGCGCGCGGCTCCTACGGGCCGGCGCCGGGAGACGACATCGTCTACCCGATCGGCCAGGCCTGCGCGAAAGGCGGCGGCGCCTCGACCATCCGTGTCGAGAAGACCGGCGATGCCGAGTGCCAGCCGGGCCAACCCTGCTCCTTCGACGTCAGCATCACGAACGATGGGCCGAGCGCCTTCTCCGGCCCGGTCCGCATCGGCGATGCGATTGGCATCGATGGTCTGGGCCGCCTGGAAGGCGTTCAGATCACGTCGATCGACCCGCCCTTCGGCTGTTCGCCGGAGCCGGCGACGCTGCCGGCGTCCTGCATCGCCAACCTGACTCTGGGCGCCGGCGAGAGCCACAAGCATCATGTCACGGTGATCCTCCCCGACGATAGCCGGCTCGCCAACCTGCAGGGCGTGGTCAGCGGGCAGAACTGCGTCGGCGTGCTGTCGCCGAACACGCCGGTGCAAGGCGGCGACGTGCTGTCGCGCGTCCCGGCCAATGTGCAGGGCGATCGCGGCAAGGCCTATGCCTGCCATCCCTTCACCATCAAACGTGAAGTGAAGAACCAGTGCTCGAACGGCATGGTGCTGAACGCGGCCGGCCGCTGCGCCTGCCCGGACGGCACGACCTTCCGCAATGGCCAGTGCAGTTCCGGCAGCGGCAAGCTGCAACCGCTGCCGGTGCCGCCGCGCTGCGTGCTGCTCAAGGGTCAGATCCGCACCGAGGACGGACGCTGCGTCTGCCCGCGCGGCACGGAACTGGAGAACGGCAAATGCGTGCAGGGCGAGCAGCCCGAACCGCAATGCACGTTGCGTCCCGGCCAGTACCGCGACCAGGACGGCAATTGCGTGTGCCGGCGTGGCGAGCTGGTGAACGGCGTCTGTCAGGTCATACCGCCGAAATGCACGATCCGCGGCGCGGTGCCGACAGCGAATGGCTGCGTCTGCCCTGACGGCACGCATCTCGACCGCGCCGCCAGGGCCTGCGTGCCCGACAAGCAGCCGCCCAGCCAGTGCCGCATCCGCGGCCAGGTGCGCAATGCCGACGGCGATTGCGTCTGCCCGAGGGGAACGGAGCTGAAGGGCAAGGCCTGCGCGCCGATCAAGAAGCCGCAAACCTGCTCCATCCGCGGCCAGGTCCTCAACAAGCGCGGCGCGTGCGTGTGTCCGCGCGGCACCGAGGTGATAGAAGGCAGATGCGGCACGTTCGAAGATGCCGAATGCGCCCCGGGTTCGCAGATGATCGACGGTATCTGCCAGCCGATCATAAGGCGGCGCTGCCCGGTCGGGACCACCGGACGGTATCCGGATTGCTTCCCGATCCGCAGACGGCCGGGACTGGAGATCAATCCGAACCTGCTGCTCAATCCGAACATCCTGCAGCAGCTGGTGCCAAGGAACCAACCAAGGTTGCAGCGGAACCCGGCGACCAACAACCTCCAATAATGGAGCCCGCCGCCACATCGCGAACCCGCCGGAGCAATCCGGCGGGTTCTTCCTTTCTGCTTCGGAGCCGCGTTTTGTGCGCCTGCTGGCGGTTGCGGAAAACATGCTTCCCCTAGCCTGGACGATGGTCTAGGCAGACCCGCATGAAAGGTGCGCTGCCCAGCGCGCCGATGACGATGCCGGGAGAGGCCGTATCATGAGCAAGAAGACCCTGATCGCGCCGTCGGTGCTGGCGTCGGATTTTTCGAAGCTCGGTGACGAGGTCGAGGCGGTCGCGGCCGCCGGGGCCGACTGGATCCATCTCGATGTGATGGACGGTCATTTCGTGCCCAACATCACTTTCGGCCCGCCGGTGGTTAAAGCGATCCGCAACCGCACCAAGGCCTTCTTCGACTGCCATCTGATGATCGCGCCGGCCGACCCCTATCTGGCGGCCTTCGCCGAGGCCGGCTGCGACGGCATGACCGTCCATGCCGAGGCCGGCCCGCATCTCGACCGCTCGCTGCAGACGATCAAAGGTCTCGGCAAGAAGGCCGGTGTCTCACTCAACCCGGCGACGCCGGAAACAGCGATCGAATACGTGCTCGACCGGCTGGACCTCATCCTGATCATGACCGTCAATCCGGGCTTCGGCGGCCAGGCATTCATCCCGGCAATCGTCGACAAGGTGCGAAGGGTGAAGGCGCTTATCGGCAACCGCCCGATCCGTATCGAGATTGACGGCGGCGTCTCGCCGGAAACAGCGCCGTTGGTGACGGCCGCCGGCGCCGACGTGCTGGTGGCGGGCGCGGCCATCTTCAAGGGCGGCAGCGTCGAGGCCTATCGGGCCAATATCGAGGCAATCCGCTCAGCAGCCGACAGGGCCGCCAACTAGAGACATAGACATCTCGTTTCTAACAAAAAGTCGCCGCGCGGCCGAACGGCTGTTCAATATACCAAGTTATATCAAGTCGCCCTTTAACATCAGCTTTTTCTGAGGGAATTTACTTTATTCGATCGAATATCGTCACCTTATTGCTTTTAGGCGGCAATGCCTGGCTGTATGATACGCGTACGAGATTGCTTTGCCGAGGGACCCTGGCAAAAACAGGGGCAAGCAACAGGAGTCAAATTGGCAAACGGAAACGCCGATACGGGCGAAGGCAAGGGTGCCAAGAGCACGCTTGCCAGCTCGGTCTACCATCAGCTCCGCGAAGACCTGCTGCGTGGAGCTTTGGAAACCGAGGGCAAGCTGCGCGTCGAATGGGTCGTTTCCCGCTATGGCGCCGGCGCCTCGCCCGTGCGTGAGGCGCTCAATCGCCTCGCCGCGGAGGGCCTGCTTGGCCGCCATGACCAGCGCGGCTTCTTCCTGATGCCGGTGAGTGCGGCGGAGCTCGAAGAGCTGACCCGAACGCGTTGCTGGCTGGAGGAACGCGCCTTGCGTGAATCCATTGCCCATCGCACGGCCGAGTGGGAAGAACAGCTGGTGCTCGCCCTGCACCGCTTGGCGCGCGCCGAGCGTCGCCAGTCCGACGACCCCGCGACCAACAATCCGGAATGGGAGACGCTGCACCGCGCCTTCCATCGCGCGCTGATCTCGGCGTGCCGGTCGCATTGGCTGATCGGTTTTTGCGACCAGCTTTCCGACCAGGCCTCCCGCTACCGGCTGATTTCGCAGCGCGGCCCAGGCTCCGAACGCGATGACCTCGCCGAGCACCGGACGATTGCCGAGCGAACGCTGGATGGCGATGCCGACGCCGCGGTCGAGGCCTTGCTCAGCCACTATCGGCTGACCGCCGAGATGTGCATGGCGCGCTTCAACCAGGGCTACGATCCAAGGGCCGGCTCAGGCAAGGCGCCGCGCGCCCGCAAATAGCTGCCCTAAAGCGCGTCGCGATCTTTAAGATTCGCTCCGTGCGCTTTAGGTTTTTGATTTTACGCATGCCTTTGCCCCGAAACCGGTTCCCACCTTCGGGAGACATGCTTAGCTCCTTATTTTTCGCAATTCCGGACGGAAAACCGCTGCGCACTTTCCTGGAATTGCTCTGGCAGGCAAATCTGATATCGCTCTGGCCAGGCCGATGCATTGAATGCGTCAGCCACAAGTCCAGAGGAAGACGATGACCAATCACCTGTTCGACGCCTTTCGCGCCAGCATGCCGGCGCCTGACCGTGTTTTGATGGAGACGGACGACGGGCGTTCTATCTCCTATGGCGAGATGCTGGCGCGGTCCGGGCAATATGCGCATGCGCTCGTCGAGGCGGGCGTCCAGCCCGGCGATCGCGTCGCCGTGCAGGTGGAGAAGACGCCGGAAGCTTTGCTGCTCTATCTCGCCTGTCTGCGCGCCGGCGCCGTCTTCCTGCCGCTCAACACCGCTTATACGCTGCCGGAGCTCGACTATTTCTTCCGTGACGCGGAACCGCGGCTGGTCGTCTGCGATCCGCAAAAGGCGTCCACCATCCAACCGCTTGCCGCGTCGGCGGATGCCGCGACGCTGACGCTTGGCGCCGACGGGCGGGGCACGCTTGCGGATCGCGCGGCGCTGCAGCCGGCGGATTTCGACGATGCCGCGCGCAGGCCCGACGATCTTGCCGCCATCCTCTACACCTCAGGCACGACCGGCCGCTCCAAGGGCGCCATGCTCAGCCACGAGAACCTCGCCTCCAACGCGCGCGTGCTGGTGGGGCACTGGCGCTTCGGCGCCGACGACGTGCTGATCCACGCGCTGCCGATCTTCCATACGCACGGCCTGTTCGTCGCCACCAACGTCATCCTGATAGC
The DNA here is from genome assembly GCF_003952485.1 of Mesorhizobium sp. M1E.F.Ca.ET.045.02.1.1. Classification (NCBI taxonomy): domain Bacteria; kingdom Pseudomonadati; phylum Pseudomonadota; class Alphaproteobacteria; order Hyphomicrobiales; family Phyllobacteriaceae; genus Mesorhizobium; species Mesorhizobium sp. M1E.F.Ca.ET.045.02.1.1. Next base: position 1,463,402 of record NZ_CP034447.1, on the reverse strand, counting down.
CGGCGCCAGGATGTTCTTTGAGCAGAAGTTCGATCCGGCCCGCATCCTGTCGCTGATGCCACGCGCCACGGCGCTGATGGGCGTGCCGACCTTCTATGTGCGATTGCTGCAGCAGGATGGGCTCACAAAAGATGCAGCCAGGCATATGCGGCTGTTCATCTCCGGCTCGGCGCCGCTGCTTGCCGAGACGCACAATGCCTGGCGCGAGCGCACCGGCCACGCCATCCTCGAACGCTACGGCATGACCGAGACCAACATGAACACGTCCAACCCTTATGACGGCGAGCGGCGCGCCGGCACGGTCGGCTTTCCGCTGCCCGGCGTGTCACTGCGCATCACCGATCCCGAGACGGCCGAACCGCTGACCCAGGGCGCGATCGGAATGATCGAGGTGAAGGGGCCGAATGTGTTTGCCGGCTATTGGCGGATGCCGGAGAAGACCAAGGCCGAGTTCCGCGATGACGGTTTCTTCGTCACCGGCGATCTCGGCCTGATCGACGCCGACGGCTATGTCCACATCGTCGGCCGCGGCAAGGACCTGATCATCTCGGGCGGCTACAACGTCTATCCGAAGGAGATCGAGAGCGAGATCGACGCGCTTGCCGGCATCAGCGAAAGCGCCGTGATCGGCGTCGCTCATCCGGATTTCGGAGAGGGCGTCACGGCGGTGGTGGTGCGCAAGCCGGGATCGGCGATCAGCGCCGCCGACATTGCCGACGCCATCGCCGGACGGCTGGCAAAGTACAAGCATCCGAAGCAGGTGATCTTCGTCGACGAACTGCCGCGCAACACGATGGGCAAGGTGCAGAAGAACGTTTTGCGCGAGGCGTACAAGGATATCTACACGGCGGGAAAAGCCAGCTGACGCTCGTCGGCATTTCGACGACGAAGGCGATGCAAGGGTGAGATCGGTCGTGATCCTTCGCACCCCCCTCTGGCCTGCCGGCCATCTCCCCCGCAAGGGGGGAGATCGGACGTCACCGCGGCTTTCGCCAATCACCAACGTTGCAGGATTGAGCGGGGCGCAGAAGCTACCAATCTCCCCCCTTGCGGGGGAGATGTCCGGCAGGACAGAGGGGGTGCTGTCACGCCAGCGTCTCAAAGCTTCTCGTCACCTTAACGCAGGAAGGCTCAGGTCCTCAAAACCTTCTTGCCCCCAATCCAGACGTTCTTGACATCCAGGCCCTCCGATAGGCCGACGATATCGGCGGCGGTGCCGTTGGCGAAGCGGCCGAGCCGGTGCGCCTGGCTGATTGCCTCGGCGGGATAGAGCGATGCCATGCGGAGCGCCTCGTCGAGATCGATCCCGACGACGCGGTGGACGAAGCGCACGGCGGAAATCATGTCGAGGTCGGCGCCGGCCAGCGTGCCGTCGGCAAGCCTCAGACTCCCGTCCTTGCGATAGATGGTGCGGCCGTTGAGCGTGAAGGAGGTCATGTCTGTGCCGATTGTCGCCATGGCGTCGGTGACCAGCAGGATCTTGCCCGGCCCCTTCTTGGCATTGAGCGCAAGCGTCATCGTGCCGGGATGGACATGGATGCCGTCGGCGATCATGCCTGCGTAGAGACCGCCGGTATCTATAGCGGCGCCGGCCAGCCCCGGCTCCCGATTGCCGATCTGGCTCATGGCGTTGAAGAGGTGGGTGACGACCGTCGCGCCGGCCTCGGCGAAGGCCGTCGCCGTGGCATAGTCGGTGTCGGAATGGCCCAGGCTGACGACAATGCCGGCCTCGGCCAGCGCCGTGACGCGGGCCGGCTCGACCGATTCCGGCGCGATCGTGGTGAGCAGCACCGGCAGGTCTCGGCGCGCGGCGATCAGTGCCGCCTGGTCGGCGTCCGTCATCGGCCGGATCAGGGCCGGATCATGCGCGCCCTTGCGCGCGATGGACAGATGCGGCCCTTCGAGATGCAGGCCAAGGAAACCCGGCACTTTTTTCCGCGCAGCCTCGGCGCCGGCGGCTGTGGCCGCGGCGGTGATCGCCGGCGTGTCGGTGATCAGCGTCGGCAGCAGCGCCGTGGTGCCGAACGGCGCGTGCGCCCGGCAGATGGTCTCGATCGAGGCGACGTCGGGATGGTCGTTGAGCATGACGCCGCCGCCGCCATTGACCTGGATGTCGACGAAGCCGGGAACCAGCAGGCCGCCGCCGGTCTCGAACAGGGAGACGCCGGACGGAATGGCACCAGTGGGCAGAATGGCCTCGACCATGCCGTCCTTGACGACGAGGGCCGCATCGTCATGCCAGTCGGCGCCATCGAAGATGCGGGCGCCAGTGAGGGCGAAACGGTCGCTCATACGGTTTCCGTTACCTTGCGCAGGTTGCGCGGCGCATCCGGGTCGAGGCCGCGATGGCGGGCGAAGGCCTCGACGAAGCCGTAGAAGGACACGATCAGCGGCAGCGGATCGGTCAGCGGATGGCCGGTCGCGACATGCGGCAGCAGCCTGGCGTTCTTTGCCTTGCCGGAGGTGACGAAAGCGGCCGCGCCCTTGGCCGCCACGCTGTCTGCTGCTTCGGCCACCGAGGGCTCGGAGGCGTCGCGGGCGGCGAGCGCCAGGACGGGGAAGCCTGGTCCCACAAGAGCCAGCGGCCCATGCATGACCTCGGCCGCGCTGTAGGCCTCGGCATGCATGGCGCAGGTCTCCTTGAACTTCAGCGCCGCCTCGCTGGCGATCGCGAAGGACGGGCCGCGTCCCAGGATGAACAGCGACTGCGGCGTCTCGAGCGCGGCGGCGAGCGCCATCCAGTCGCAGGCGATCGCCTTCTCGAAATGCTCCGGCAGGCGGGCGAGCGCTGAAAGCAGCGGCTCATCGCCTGTGCTGTGCGCCATCAGCGCCAGGGCGGCGACAGCCGAATTGACGAAGGTCTTGGTGGCCGCGACGCTGCGCTCCGGCCCGGCCAGAATGTCGATGGCATAGTCCGAGGCCCGCGCCAGCGGCGAGTCGGCGGTGTTGGTGATGGCGACGGTCAGCGCGCCCCCGGCCCTGGCCGTTTCGGCCATGGCGACGATGTCGGGGCTTTTGCCCGACTGCGAGATGGCGAGACAGGCCGAGCCGCGCAGCCTCAGCTTCGCGCCGTAGATCGAAGCGATCGACGGGCCGACCGAAGCGACGGCGAGGCCGGCGGTCAACTCCACGGCATATTTCGTGAAGGTGGCGGCGTGGTCGGACGAGCCGCGCGCCACGGTGACGACGAAGTTCGGATCGCGCTCGCGAAGGCCGCGGCCGGCCTCGGCAAGCGCCTTGGCCGAGCCATCGAGCAGGCGGGCGGTGGCCTGCGGGATTTCCTCGATCTCGCGCCGCATATGGGTGGTGGTTGCGCTCATGGCCGGCTCTCCTCTCCCGGCCCGGTCAGCCGGAGTTCCGCGACGAAGTCATAGGCGTCGCCCCTGTAGATCGAACGGGTGAATTCGATCACCTTGCCGCTCGCCAGATAGGAAATGCGTTCGATGTGCAGTCCGGCAACCCCCGGCGGCACTTCCAGCAGGCGCGCGTCATCGTCGCCGAGATTCGCGGCCGAGATGCGCTGAACCGCCCGCACCGGACGATTGCCGGTCAGTTCCAGCGTCGCGTAGAGCGAGGAGCCGATCGTCTCTGGGTCGGGAAGGACGCTGGCCGAGATTGCCGCGCGCTCGATCGCCAGCGGTGTGTCGTTGGCGATACGCAGGCGCGCCACGCGCGCCACCAGCTCGTTCGACGACAGGCCGAGAACCATCATCTCATCAGGCGAGGGCGCGTAGAGGCCACGGTCGAGCCAGGCCGAGCGCACGACCATGCCGCGGCGCGCCATGTCTTCGGTGAAGGAGGTGAGCCGGGATAGCGACTGCTCGACGCGCTCCATGCGCGGCGCGACGAAGGTGCCGGATCCGTGGCGCTGGACGAGGATGCCGCCCTTGACCAGATCCTGCACGGCCTTGCGCACGGTGACGCGCGAGATGTCGGCCTTGCTGGCGATGTCGCGCTCGGACGGCAGCGCGTCGCCCGGGCCGATCAGGCCGCGATTGACCGCTTCCTCGATGCTTTTCCTGAGCTGCAGGTAGAGCGGCGCGCCGCTCTGCGAGGATTCTTTCAGCATGGCGAAAATCTGGTCGGCGGCGCTCATCGCGGCGCCTCCGGCAGCATGGCGAAGATCTGGTTGGCGGCGCTCACAGGGCAGCCCCCGATTTGCCGGCAAAGATGCGCACCGCCATCTGCACCGCGCCGCCGAGCGCATCGTCGAGCGGGGCTTTCAGCAGCGCCTGGTAACGCGCCGACAGACGCGGCGCATAGAGCGGCGCCAGGCCGCCGAGCAGACAAAGCGGAGCATCGTCGGCGAGATCGAGCGCGCCGAGCGAAGCCTCGACGTCGGCGACCGCCTTGTCGAGGATCCAGTTGGCGACGAGGTCGCCCTTGGCGGCATGCTCGAAAACCTTGGGCGCGAAACCGCCGAAGTCGCCGGGCTTGGCGTTGGTGGTGAATTCGACAACATCCTCGGGGTTGTTGCGGAAGACCGCGAGCATCGCCTCCGTCAGCGGCGAGCCGGGCCGGATGCCGTCATAGGCGAGCAGCGTCTGCTCGAGCAGATCGCGGCCGATGCGGGCCCCGCTGCCCTGGTCGCCGACCTGAAACCCCCAGCCGCCGATGGCGCGCGACTTGCCGTTCTTGCGCGCCATATAGGCGGTGCCGGTACCGAGGATCGCCATGGCGCCGTCGCCGGAGCCGACCGCGCCTTCGAGCGCGATCTCGGCATCGGTCTCGACGCGGCTCTTGCTGAAGGGCAGGATCGCTTCCAACTGCTGCCTGTAGGTGCCGACATTGGCGCCGGCCAGACCAAGGATGGCGGGCGTCTCAGGGATCAGCTCCGGATCCTGGCCGGCGGCGAGAAAAGCCTGCCTTGCCGCGTCGACGATGTTGGCGCGGGCGCCGGTAAGATCGGTGCGGATGTTGGCCGCGCCGCTCTTGGCGCGACCGACCACAGCGCCGTCGACGGTCGCAAGGGCCGCCCTGCAGCTGGTGCCGCCGCCATCGATGCCAAGCACGAATTTCACACGATTTTCTCCTCGCCGCGGATAATACCAATAAAATACCAATAGCCAAGCGCTAATTTCGGTTCAAAAAAAGATTAAGGCGTATTTTATTGAAAAAGCGCGGAAATTTGCCGGCAAGGAGAATGCCGGGCACGAAAAACGTTAATGGATGTGGACAAGTGGTATTTTTTTGGTATGGTCCCCTTAGTTGGAGGAAAGCGGATGGCCGAGACGCGCACGGAAGCGCTTCATCAGAATGCCGAGGGGCTGGATGTCCAGACCCCGGATGCCATCCTTTCATTCCTGGCCAATGCCCAGATCGAGGCCGCCAAGGCCGTTCACGGCGCCATTCCGGCCATCGCCGAGGCCGCGGAATTGATCGCAAGGCAATTGAAGACCGGCGGCAGGCTTGCCTATGCGGCGGCCGGCAGCTCCGGCCTGATGGCGGTTGCGGATGCGCTGGAGCTTCCCGGCACTTTCGGCATCGCGCGTGACCGCATCGCCATCCTGATCGCGGGCGGCGACGAGGCGTTCCACACGCTTGCCGGCGGGCCTGAAGACGACATCGAGGAAGCCGCGGCGGCCGTGGCGAACGCCAATATCGGCAAGGGTGACTGCCTGATCGCCATCTCGGCCAGCGGCTCGACGCCTTACGCCGTGCAGGCCATCGGCGATGCGCGGCGCCGGGGCGCGGCGACGATCGCAATCGCCAACAACAAGGGCGCGCCGCTGTTCGGTGAGGCCGATGTCGCCATCCTGCTGGAAACGCCGCCGGAGTTGATCGCCGGCTCGACGCGCATGGGTGCCGGCACCGCGCAGAAGATCGCGCTCAACATGCTGTCGACGCTGACCGCCATTCATCTCGGCCATGTGCATGACGGCTACATGGTCAACCTCACCGCCGACAACATCAAGTTGCGCGACCGCGCGGTGCGCATGGTCGCCGCCATCACCGGGCGGAGCCGGGACGACGCGGCGCGCCTGCTCGAAGAGAGCGGCGGCGTCGTCAAGACTGCCATTCTGCTCGCCGCCGGCGCTGCCAACGCCGACGCGGCCGAGAAGATACTGGAAGGATCGGGCCAGAAGCTTCGGCCTGCGCTTTCCGCGATCGAGGGGAGCAAGCGGCGCTAGCCTCTGTTCTCATCAGAACCGAACCTGAAAAAGGTCAACAGGGAGACTGAAGATGACGACCAAACTACTGACGGCACTGCTGCTCGGCACGAGCATTCTCGGCACCACCGGGATCGCTCTGGCCGACGACGTAACGCTCAACATCGAGAGCTGGCGCGGCGACGACCTGACCATCTGGAAGGACAAGCTGATCCCGGCCTTCGAGGCCAAGAACCCGGGCATCAAGGTGGTGTTCGCGCCCTCGGCGCCGACCGAGTACGACGCGGCCCTCGGCGCCAAGCTCACCGCCGGCTCGGCGGGCGACCTGATCACCTGCCGCCCGTTCGACAAGTCGCTGGAGCTGTTCAAGAAGGGCAATCTCGCCGACCTGACCTCGCTGCCCGGCATGGACAACTTCTCGGCCGTCGCCAAGGCGGCCTGGCAGACCGACGACGGCAAGTCGAGCTTCTGCGTGCCGATGGCCTCGGTCATCCACGGCTTCATCTACAACAAGGACGCCTTCGACAAGCTCGGCCTCAAGGTGCCGACCACGAATGAAGAGTTCTACGCCGTGCTCGACAAGATCAAGGCCGACGGCACCTACATCCCGATGGCTATGGGCACCAAGGACCTCTGGGAAGCCGCGACCATGGGCTACCAGAACATCGGCCCGAACTACTGGAAGGGCGAGGAAGGCCGCGCGGCCCTGATCAAGGGCGAGCAGAAGCTGACCGATCCGCAGTGGGTCGAGCCTTACAAGGAACTGGCCAAGTGGAAGCCCTATCTGGGCGACGGCTTCGAGGCGCAGACCTATCCGGACAGCCAGAACCTGTTCACGCTCGGCCGCGCCGCCATCTATCCGGCCGGCTCGTGGGAGATCGGCCTGTTCAACACGCAGGCGCAGTTCAAGATGGGCGCCTTCCCGCCGCCGGTGCAGAAGGCCGGCGACACCTGCTACATCTCCGACCATACCGACATCGGCATGGGCCTGAACGCGGCATCGAAGCATCCGGAAGAAGCCAAGAAGTTCCTGTCCTGGGTCGCCTCGCCGGACTTCGCCACCATCTACGCCAACGCGCTGCCGGGCTTCTTCAGCCTGAACAGCACGCCGGTGAAGATGGAAGACCCGCTGGCGCAGGAATTCGTCTCCTGGCGCGGCAAGTGCAAGTCGACGATCCGCTCGACCTACCAGATCCTGTCGCGCGGCACGCCGAACCTCGAGAACGAGACCTGGGTTGAATCGGCCAACGTGATCAACGGCACCGACACGCCGGAAGCCGCGGCCAAGAAGCTGCAGGACGGCCTCGACAGCTGGTACAAGCCGGCGAAGTAACCTTTGCCATCGAGCCGGCCGGGCGCACGCCCGGCCGGCATTCGGACCGTTCTTAGATAGCGATTGTCGGCGCCGCCTCTCGGTCTTACCCTCACCTTGCGGGGAAGACGGAGCCGCGCAGTCGCTGGCCTTGTCCTCCCCTGATGGGGACAATCAGGCCGTGCATCGAGGCATCAGCTAGCATCATCCGACCTGGAACCGAGAGACGGCGGAGACCGAAACTCATGGCCGCACAAACACGACCGAAAAGACCGATCCGCTGGCATATCGGCGTCTTCCTGGCGCCGGCTGTGCTCGTCTACACGGCGGTCATGATCCTGCCGCTGTTCGGCACGCTGCAGCTCTCCTTGTTCCGCAACATCGAGCAGTCCCAGGTCTTCGTCGGGCTGGGCAATTTCCGCACGCTGTTCGGCGACCCCAACTGGTCGGTGAATTTCTGGAACGCGCTCAGGAACAACGTCTGGTTCTTCATCATCCACATGCTGGTGCAGAACCCGATCGGCATCCTTTTGGCGGCGCTTCTTTCCAGCCCGAGGCTCAGGTTTGCCGCCTTCTATCGCACGGCGATCTTCGTGCCGACGATCCTGTCCTTCGTCATCGTCGGCTTCGCCTGGAAGCTGATCCTGTCGCCGATCTGGGGCGTGGCGCCGCATCTGCTCGACTTCGTCTGGCTGAAGAGCCTGTTCACGCCGTGGCTCGGCAAGGAGCAATATGCGCTGACCGCGCTCAGCCTGGTCTCGGTCTGGCAGTTCGTCGGCATCCCGATGATGCTGATCTATGCAGCACTCTTGTCGATCCCCGACGAAGTGATCGAGGCGGCCGAATGCGACGGCGTCACCGGCATGGCGCAGTTCTGGAAGATCAAGCTGCCGCTGATCCTGCCATCGATCGGCATCATCTCGATCCTGACCTTCGTCGGCAATTTCAACGCCTTCGACCTGATCTACACCGCGCAAGGAGCGCTCGCCGGGCCGAACTATTCGACCGACATCCTCGGCACCTTCCTCTACCGCGCCTTCTTCGGCTTCCAGCTCCAGGTCGGCGACCCGAACATAGGCGCAGCGATCGCCACGATGATGTTCCTGATCATCCTTGCCGGCGTCTGCGTCTACCTGTTCCTCGTCCAGACGCGCCTGCGTCGGTATCAGTTCTGAGGGTCTGAGATGGTGCGCCTAGCTACCCCCCTCTGGCCTGCCGGCCATCTCCCCCTCAAGGGGGGAGATTGGACGTCATCGCCGCCTTCGCCAATTTTCGACGCAGCAGAACGGGCGGCGTCATCGACGCTGCCAATCTCGCCCCTTGAGGGGGAGATGTCCGGCAGGACAGAGGGGGGTGCCTTGGCACGATCCTCTGGACAAGCAGCTCGTCAGGAGACTTTCCAATGAGCCTAGCCACCCGTTCGCTTCCCCGCACCATCGGCGCCCATGCCGTCCTTTTGACCTACACGGTGATCGCGCTGTTCCCGGTGATCCTGGTCATCATGAATTCGTTCAAGTCGCGCGCGGGCATCTTCGGCGCGCCGCTGACGCCGCCGACGCCGAAGACCTTCGACCTGATCGGCTACACCACCGTGTTCGGCCAGGGCGACTTCTTCCACTATTTCCAGAACAGCCTCGTCGTCACCGTCGCCTCGCTGTTTTTCGTGCTGCTGTTCGGGGCGATGGCGGCGTTCGCGCTGTCGGAATACCGCTTCCGCGGCAACACCATGATGGGCCTCTATCTCGCGCTCGGCATCATGATCCCGATCCGCCTCGGCACCGTCGCCATCCTGCAGTTGATGGTGGCAAGCGGGCTGGTTAACACGCTGACGGCGCTGATCCTGGTCTACACGGCGCAAGGCCTGCCACTCGCCATCTTCATCCTGTCCGAATTCATGAAGCAGGTATCCGATGACCTGAAGAACGCCGGACGCATCGACGGGCTGTCGGAATACACGATCTTCTTCCGCCTGGTGCTGCCGCTGGTGCGCCCGTCGATGGCGACGGTCGCCGTCTTCACCATGATCCCGATCTGGAACGATCTGTGGTTCCCGTTGATCCTCGCGCCATCGGAGGAGACCAAGACGGTGACGCTCGGCGCGCAGCTCTTCCTCGGCCAGTTCGTCACCAACTGGAACGCGATCCTGGCCGCGCTGTCGCTGGCGATCCTGCCGGTGCTGATCCTCTACGTCATCTTCTCGCGGCAACTGATCCGCGGCATCACGTCGGGAGCGGTGAAGTGAGCCGTAACAGCCAATTCGCGATAGGGCTGCGCTTCACCCCACCCGGCGCTGCGCGCCGACCTCCCCATCGAGGGGAGGTAGAAGGTCGCCGCTTTATTCTCGGCCGCCTGGGTTATCAGGTCAGAACAGCCTCTTCGGCGGGGATGTTCACGCCAACGCCCTACCTCCCCTTGATGGGGAGGTCGGCGCGAAGCGCCGGGTGGGGTGACACCTTCTCAAGAGAAAGTGGAGCAGTCAGGTGAGCGATAAACCACCCCTTCGCGTCGTCGTTGCCGGCCTCGGCAATATGGGCCGCAGCCATGCGCTCGCCTATCACACCAATCCGGGCTTCGAGATCGCGGCGCTGGTCAATCGTTCCGACGTGCGTCTGCCGGACGGGCTTGCCGGTTACGGCATCAGGCGCTCCTTCGAGGACGCGCTGCGCGACGAGAAGCCGGATGTCGCCGCGATCGCCACCTATTCCGACAGCCATGCCGACTATGCGGTCAGGGCATTCGAGGCCGGCTGCCATGTCTTCGTCGAGAAGCCTTTGGCCACGACTGTGGCGGATGCACAGCGCGTCGTCGACGCCGCCAAGGCCAACGGCAAGAAGCTGGTGATCGGCTATATCCTGCGTCACCATCCGTCCTGGGTGCGGCTGATCGCCGAGGCGCGCAAGCTCGGCGGTCCCTACGTCTTCCGCATGAATCTCAATCAGCAATCCTCCGGTCACACCTGGGAGACGCATAAGCAGCTTATGCGGACGACGTCGCCGATCGTCGATTGCGGCGTTCACTATCTCGACGTGATGCTGCAGATCACCGATGCCAGGCCGGTCGAAGTGCGCGGCATGGGCGTGCGGCTCTCCGACGAGGTGGCGCCCTCGATGTATAATTACGGCCATCTCCAGGTGCTGTTCGAGGATGGCTCGGTCGGCTGGTATGAAGCCGGTTGGGGTCCGATGATTTCGGAGACCGCCTTCTTCGTGAAGGACGTGATGTCGCCCAAAGGTTGCGTGTCGATCGTGATGAAGGAGGGCGTGAAGTCCGACGACATCGACACCCACACCAAGACCTCGACCATCCGCCTGCACAGCGCCGCGACGGGACCGGACGGCAGGTTCGCCAAGGAGGATGAGCTGCTGTCGATGGAGGGCGAGCCGGGGCACCAGGAGCTTTGCGACCGCGAACAGGCTTTCCTGCTCAAGGCCATCCGCGAGGATATCGACCTGACTCGCCACATGGACGACGCGGTGAAGTCGCTCGCCGTGTGCCTGGCGGCAGATGAGAGCGTGCGCACCGGCGCGCCAATCAAACTCTAGAACAAGGACGAAGCCGTGGGCTCGCTGAACATCGAGAACGTGAAGAAGGCGTTTGGGCCGGTTGAGGTGCTGAAAGGCATCGACCTCGAGGTCAATGACGGCGAGTTCGTCGTCTTCGTCGGTCCGTCGGGCTGCGGGAAGTCGACGCTGCTGCGCGTGATCGCCGGGCTGGAGGATTCGACCTCCGGCCGGGTGCTGATCGACGGCGACGACGTCTCCGTCACGCCGCCTGCAAAACGCGGCATCGCCATGGTGTTCCAGACCTACGCGCTCTACCCGCATCTGACGGTGAAGAACAACATGGGCCTCGGCCTCAAGCAGGCCGGCACGCCGGCCGCGGAGATCGAACGCCGCATCAAGATCGCCTCCGCCATGCTGTCGCTCGAGCCCTATCTTGAGCGCCGGCCGGCGGAACTGTCGGGCGGCCAGCGCCAGCGCGTCGCCATCGGCCGCGCCGTGGTGCGCGAGCCAAAATTGTTCCTCTTCGACGAACCGCTGTCGAACCTCGACGCCGCGCTGCGTGTCAACACAAGGCTGGAGATCGCGCAACTGCATCGGCGGCTGAAGGCGACGATGATCTACGTCACCCACGACCAGGTCGAGGCTATGACGCTGGCCGACAAGATCGTCGTGCTCAACGCCGGGCGGATCGAGCAGATCGGCAGCCCGATGGAGCTCTACAATTCGCCGGCCAATGATTTCGTCGCCAGCTTCATCGGCTCGCCGAAGATGAACTTCATCGACGGCGCCAAACTGGGCGAGACGGCCAAGACCGTCGGCGTGCGGCCGGAACATCTGACCGTCGATGCCAAGTCCGGCGCCTGGAAAGGCACGGTGGTGCATGCCGAGCATCTCGGCGCCGACACCAACCTCTATCTCGACTGCGAGAAGGCGGGGCTGCTCACGGTGCGCATCTTCGGCGTCTACAATGCCGAGCCGGGCTCGACGCTCTACGCGACGCCGGATCCGGCCAAGACCTACCGGTTCGGAGCGGATGGGAAGGTCCTGAAGTAGAACCCGGTCCAGCTCCCCTTGTCCCGGGAGAGATTTCCTTGGCTACGTGTTTCTCGAGGGTTCGAGTTGCCGCCATTGTGGTGGCAACTCAAGGAGCCGTCCTGAACCACTCAGCTCAGGGGAATGTCGTTGTCGGCCTTGCTTGCCTGGTAGGCGTCTGACAGCTCGTCATAGCGCGCCGAGATATTCCCGATGCGCGCCTCAAGCCGCTTGCGCGAGGCTTCGGGCAAGGCCCGCACCAGCCGCCGGATCGAAAAGCTCTTCCAGTAGGCGTTCTCGGTGTTGTAGCCGCCGGGGTCGAGGGTGAAGACCTCCTTCAGGATCTTGAGGTCGTGCGGGATGGCAAAACTGTCGCGCGAGTCCTCGTGGCTGAAGAGGTAGTAGAAATTGTCGAAGCCGGTCCAGGTGATCGCCGACAGGCAGAGCGAGCAAGGCTCGTGCGTGGCCAGGAACAGCGCATCCTTGGTGTCGATGCGCTCGGCTTTCGGCATTTCGTAGAAGCGCTTCAGGCAATGCACCTCGCCGTGCCAGAGCGGGTTTTCGATCTCGTTGTTGGTCTCGGCGAGCACCAGCGAGCGGTCGCCTTTCCTGAGAATCGCGGCGCCGAACAGCTTGTTGCCATGGGCAACGCCTTCGGCCGTCTTCGGCACGATATCGTGCTCGATCACGTCGAGCAGGCGGTCGATCAGCGAAATGTCGGTCATGAGAAACTCTTCAGGGGAGGTGGATCTCGTAAGGGTGCGAAAAATAGCACTCCTCGAGGTTGGAGCCGTCGCCGCCGCGGTCGACGATGAGGAAATCCTGCTCCGCGCCGATCGGCGTCAGCACGCCGTGCCAGAGGTTGCGGCGGTAGTTGATGCCTTGGCCGGGCGCGGTGATGAAGGCATGCGGCTCGCCGGGGCCATCCTTGGTGTCATGGCAGACGACGACCAGGAACGGGCGCGGCGACAGCGGGATGAAAGCCTGGCTGCCGAGCGGATGGCGCTCGACCATGGTGAGCTTCAGCGGCATCTCGTAGGGCGTGCCGCGCACCATCGAGATCAGCACGCGCGCGTTCGGCCCGGTGGCCTCGGCAGTGGCGAGATCATGGTAGCGCATCGCCTTGCCGCCGTTGATCGGATAGCGGTTGTCGCCGCCCATGTCGATGACGTCGCCGAACGGCGCGAATTCTTCGCGCGTCAGCGGCCGGGCGACGATGCGGGTCACCGCGCGCGATCCCCAAGGCCGGCGCTGCCAAGCTTGGCATGCCGGTTGACGTCCTTGTAGAGCAGGTAGCGGAAGTTGCCGGGGCCGCCGGCATAGCAGGCCTGCGGGCAGAAGGCGCGCAACCACATGAAGTCGCCGGCCTCGACCTCGACCCAGTCCTGGTTGAGCCGGTAGACGGCCTTGCCTTCGAGCACATAGAGCCCGTGCTCCATGACATGCGTCTCGGCGAACGGAATGACGGCGCCGGGCTTGAGCGTGACGATGGTGACGTGCATGTCGTGGCGCATGTCGGCCGGATCGACGAAGCGCGTCGTCGCCCAGCGGCCCTCGGTGCCGGGCATCGGGCTCGGCGCGATCTGCTGCTCGTTGGTGAAGAAGGCTTCCGGCACATCGAGCCCGTCGACCGCTTCATAGGCCTTGCGGATCCAGTGAAAGCGCACCGCGTCGCCGCTCTCGTTGCGCACCGTCCAGCCGCTTGATGGCGGCAGGAAGGCGAAGCCGCCCGGGCGGAGCACATGTTTCGTGCCGGCAAGCGAGACGGCGAGCTCGCCCTCGACCAAGAACAGCACGCTCTCGGCACCGGCGTCGAGCTCAGGCCGGTCGCTGCCGCCGCCGGGCAGAACCTCGACGATGTATTGCGAAAACGTCTCGGCGAAGCCCGAGAGCGGCCTTGCGATGATCCATGCCCTCGTCTTGTCCCAGAACGGCAGCGGGCTGGTGACGATGTCCTGCATCACGCCCTTGGGAATGACCGCATAGGCTTCGGTGAAGACGGCGCGGCCGGTCAAAAGTTCGTTCTGGCCGGGATGGCCGCCATGCGGCGCGTAGTAGGTTCGCTCGGCCATTTCCATCATATCCATGTGTTGAAGCCTATTGGGGGAGCATGTCTCTCAGCCGAAGCAGCGCGATGCGCTCGACCTGTTTGCAGGCGGTTTCGAATTCGACGCCGCGGCTGTTGCCGATGCGCGCCTCGAACTCGGCCAGGATCTCGTCCTTGGTCTTGCCCTTGACCGCGATGATGAAGGGGAAGCCGAAGGTGGTGACGTAGGCGGCGTTGAGTTTCGAGAAAAGCTCGCGCTCCTTGTCGGTCAGCGCATCGAGCCCGGCGGAAGCCTGTTCCTTGGCCGATTCCGCCGTCAGGCGCTTGGCCGCCGCCAGCTTGCCGGCAAGGTCGGGATGGGCGTTGAGCACCGAAAGCCGCTCGGCCTCCGTCGCCGCGCGGAAGACGCGGCAGAGCGCGTTGTGCAGGCCGCCGGCGCTGTCATGTGCGGGCCCAAGCTCCAGCTCGTAGGCGCGCTCGGCGATCCAGGGCGAATGCTCGAACACGCCGCCGAAGGCATGCACGAAGGCCTCGAACTCCATCCGCGACGGCCGCAAAGCCGGCGCCTGGTAAGGATGCGTCTCGCGCCAGTGCTTGGCGATGTCGACGCGCCGCGTCAGCCACACCTTCTCGTGCGACTTCACATAGTCGACGAAGCGCTTTAGCGCCGCCACGCGGCCCGGACGGCCGACCAGCCGGCAATGCAGGCCGATGTTCATCATCCGAGGACGCCCCGCTTTGCCCTCGGCATAGAGCGTGTCGAAGCTGTCCTTCAGATAGGCGAAGAACTGGTCGCCCGAGTTGAACCCCTGCGGTGTGGCAAAGCGCATGTCGTTGGCGTCGAGCGTGTAAGGAATGATGAGCTGCGGCTTCTCCAACCCTTCGCGGTCGAACCAGTAGGGCAGTTCGTCGTCATAGGTGTCGGAGACGTAGTCGAAGCCGCCTTCCTCGGCGGCGAGCCGCACGGTGTTGACCGAGGTGCGGCCGGTGTACCAGCCGGTCGGCCGCGCGCCGGTCACCTCGTAATGCAGCCGGATCGTCTCTTCGAGGTCGCGGCGCTCGTCCTCCGCGCTATGGTCGCGGTAGTCGATCCATTTCAGCCCGTGCGAGGCGATCTCCCAGCCGGCCTCCTGCATTGCCACGACCTGATCGGGCGAGCGGGCCAGTGCCGTGGCGACGCCGTAGCAGGTCACCGGCACCTGGGCTTCGGTGAACAGCCGGTAGAGCCGCCAGAAGCCGGCGCGAGCGCCATATTCGTAGATCGATTCCATGTTCCAGTGGCGCTGGCCGACCCAGGGGGCGGCGCCGACGATCTCGGACAGGAAGGCTTCCGAAGCCTTGTCGCCGTGCAGCACGCAGTTTTCGCCGCCTTCCTCGTAGTTGACGACGAACTGCACCGCGACATAGGCGCCACCGGGCCATTTCGGATCCGGCGGATTGGCCCCGTAACCGCGCATGTCCCGTTCGTAACGCATGATCGCTCCTGCCCGATTGTTGGGATGAAGATATCGAAAGGAGTGCGCCAGCATTCCCCCGAAAATTTTTGAAAGTGCTTTTTGCCGCACTCCGCTCGACCGGGACTTATGCATCGCCTTTAATTGGCGCACAATTGACCTGAAAACGTTTGTACCGGGATGGGAGGCGGCCAGTGGCAGAAACGTCCAAAGCCGATGGCGGGCGTCTGACGACCCACGTTCTCGACACCGCGACCGGCAGGCCGGCAAAAGGCCTCTCGATCGAGCTCTTCCGCATCGAGCGGCAGGCCCGCACGCATCTGAAGACCGTCACCACCAACGATGACGGCCGCTGCGACGCGCCGCTGCTGGCCGGTGCCGATTTCCGCACCGGCGAATATGAGCTGGTCTTCGCCGCCGGAGACTATCTGCGCGGGCAAGGCGTCAGCCTGCCGCAGCCGGCCTTCCTCGACACCGTGCCGATCCGCTTCGGCATGGCGGAGGAACGGCACTATCATGTGCCGCTCTTGATTTCGCCCTACGGCTACTCGACCTATCGCGGGAGCTGAGACATGGTTGAGACCCGCAACGAGATACGCTTCATCCTGAACGGCACCGACATCGCGCTGACCGACGTCGCGCCCGATGCAACTCTGCTCGATTGGCTGCGGCTCGACCGTTCGCTGCGCGGCACCAAGGAAGGCTGCGCCGAGGGCGATTGCGGCGCCTGCACAGTGCTGGTCGGCAAGTTGTCCGCCGAAGGCCTGGTCTACGAAAGCGTCAATGCCTGCATCCGCTTCATGGGCTCGCTCGACGGCACCCATGTCGTCACCATCGAGCATCTGCGCGGCGACGGCGATAAGCTGCATCCGGTGCAGCAGGCGATGGTCGATTTCCACGGCTCGCAATGCGGTTTCTGCACGCCGGGATTCATCATGTCGCTCTACGCGCTCTGGATGAGGACGCCCAACCCCTCCGATGCGGCGATCGAAAAGGCGCTGCAGGGCAATCTCTGCCGCTGCACCGGCTACGAGGCGATCATGCGCGCGGCACGTGCCATTTCGAGCTACGGCAAGGCGGCGAAGGACCCGCTGGCGGTGGAACGCAAGTCGATCACCGCGCGGCTGGAAGCGCTGCGCGACGGCGCCAGGGTCGAAGTCGGCTCTGGCAAGCAGCGGCTGATCGTGCCGGCCAATGTCGACGATTTCGCCGCCGTGCTCGAAAAGGAACCGGGCGCCACCATCGTTGCCGGCTCGACCGATGTCGGCCTATGGGTCACCAAGCATATGCGCGACATCTCACCGGCGATCTTCATCGGCGATCTCGATGGCCTGCGCTCAATGTCTGAGGCTGATGGAA
Source organism: Mesorhizobium sp. M1E.F.Ca.ET.045.02.1.1 (assembly GCF_003952485.1). Taxonomy (NCBI): domain Bacteria; kingdom Pseudomonadati; phylum Pseudomonadota; class Alphaproteobacteria; order Hyphomicrobiales; family Phyllobacteriaceae; genus Mesorhizobium; species Mesorhizobium sp. M1E.F.Ca.ET.045.02.1.1. Next base: position 1,446,585 of record NZ_CP034447.1, on the reverse strand, counting down.
TGATCACCATCGGCGCCGGCGTCACCTACACCGAAGCCTTCGAGATGCTGTCCAAGCGCATCCCGGCGTTGGGACCGCTGGTCGACCGCATCGGCGGCGAGCAGGTGCGCAACATGGGCACCATCGGCGGCAACATCGCTAACGGCTCGCCGATCGGCGACATGCCGCCGCCGCTGATCGCGCTTGGCGCGCAACTGACGCTGCGCAAGGGCAACGCCCGCCGCACGATCCCGCTCGAGACCTTCTTCATCGCCTACGGCAAGCAGGACCGTCAGCTTGGCGAATTCGTCGAGTCCGTGCACGTGCCTGTCCCGGCAAAGGGAACGAGATTTGCCGTGTACAAGGTCACCAAGCGCCGCGACGAGGATATCACCGCGACCCTTGGCGCCTTCTATCTGACCCTGGCCAAGGATGGCTCTGTGGCCGATATCCGCATCGCCTATGGCGGCATGGCGGCCACGCCGAAGCGTGCCACGGCGGTTGAGAAGGCGCTGATCGGCAAGACCTGGAGCGACGCGACGGTGGAAGCCGCGATGGCCGAATATGCCAGCGACTTCACGCCGCTGACCGACATGCGCGCGACCGCCGAGTATCGCGCGCTTGCGGCGAAGAACCTGTTGTTGCGCTTCTTTGTCGAGACCACCGGCACCAAGGCGCCGTTCCAGGTCTCACGCTACGAGGCTGCCTGATGACCAAGCACGTCCCCAATCTCAAGGCGCAGAAGATCTCGGGCGGTGTCGCCAGCGACCAGCGGCATGATTCCGCGCACAAGCATGTCTCCGGTACGGCGGTCTATATCGACGACATGCCGGAGCCGGCCGGCATCCTGCATGGCTGCCTGGGCCTTTCGACAGCGACGCATGCGACAATCACCAGCATGGACCTCTCGGCGGTACGCACCGCTCCCGGCGTCGTCGATGTGCTGACGGCAAAGGACATTCCCGGCGAGAACGACATTTCGCCGACCGGACGTCATGACGAGCCGGTGCTCGCCGACGGCAAGGTCGAGTTCTTCGGCCAGCCGATCTTCTGCGTCATCGCCGAGACGCGCGAAGAGGCACGGCGCGCCACCAGGCTGGCCAAGGTCGAATACAGGCAGCTGCCTTTCGTCACCGACATCGCCGAGCTCGACCCGAGGAAAGGCAAGCTCGTCACCCCGCCGCTGACGCTGAGGCGCGGCGACGCGGCCGCGGCGATCAAGGCGGCGCCCCGCCGGCTCAAGGGCAAGATGCGCCTCGGCGGCCAGGAGCATTTCTATCTCGAAGGCCATATCGCCATGGCCATCCCTGGCGAAGACCAGGACGTCACCATCTATTCCTCGACCCAGCATCCGAGCGAAGTCCAGCATATGGTAAGCCACGCGCTGGGCGTGCCAAGCAACGCCATCACGGTGGAAATCCGCCGCATGGGTGGCGGCTTCGGCGGCAAGGAAACGCAGGGCAACCAGTTCGCGGCGCTCGCAGCCATCGCCGCCAAACGCCATCATCGCGCGGTCAAGATCCGGCCCGACCGGGACGACGACATGACCGCGACCGGCAAGCGCCACGATTTCCTCATCGACTATGAAGTCGGCTTCGACGACGACGGCAACATCCTCGGCGTCGACTTCATGTTCGCGGCGCGCTGCGGCTTCTCTTCGGACCTGTCCGGCCCGGTCACCGACCGCGCGCTGTTCCACTGCGACAACACCTACTTCTGGCCGAACGTGCACGCCCAGTCGGCGCCGCTCTACACCAACACGGTCTCGAACACCGCCTTCCGCGGCTTCGGCGGCCCGCAAGGCATGGTCGGCGCCGAGCGCGTCATCGACGAGGTCGCCTTTGCCGTCGGCAAGGATCCGCTCGAGATCCGCAAGAAGAATTTCTACGGCACGAATGGCGACCGCAACATCACGCCCTACCACCAGACGGTCGAGGACAATGTCATCCAGCGCATCGTCGCCGAGCTGGAGGCAAGCTCGAACTATGCGCGGCGCCGGCGCGAGATCAGCGCATTCAACAACAACAGCCGCTTCATCAAGCGCGGGCTGGCGCTGACGCCGGTCAAGTTCGGCATCTCCTTCACCGCCACGCACTACAATCAGGCCGGCGCGCTGGTGCATGTCTATACCGACGGTTCGGTTCACCTGAACCACGGCGGCACCGAGATGGGGCAGGGTCTCTATCTCAAGGTGGCGCAGGTCGTGGCGGAGGAGTTCCAGATCGATCTCGATCAGGTGAAGATCACCGCGACCACCACCGGCAAGGTGCCGAACACTTCGGCCACCGCCGCATCCTCGGGTTCGGACCTCAACGGCATGGCGGCGCAGAACGCCGCCCGCCAGATCAAGGACCGGCTGACCAACTTCGCCTCGGAAAAGTACCAGGTGCCACGCGATCAGGTGCTGTTCCTGCCCAACCGGGTCCGCATCGGCAACCAGGAGATACCCTTCGGCGATCTGGTCAAACAGGCCTATATGGCGCGCATTCAGCTTTCGGCGGCGGGCTTCTACAAGACGCCGAAGATCCACTGGAACCGCGACAAGGGCGAGGGCCGTCCCTTCTACTACTTCGCTTACGGCGCCTCCTGCTCGGAGGTGTCGGTCGACACGCTGACCGGCGAGTACGTGGTCGAGCGCACCGACATCCTGCACGAGACCGGCCGCTCGCTGAACCGCGCCATCGACCTCGGCCAGATAGAGGGCGGCTTCATCCAGGGCATGGGCTGGCTCACCACCGAGGAACTCTGGTGGGACGACAAGGGCCGGCTGCGCACCCATGCGCCGTCGACCTACAAGATCCCGCTCGCCTCCGACCGGCCGAAGATCTTCAATATCAAGCTGGCCGACTGGTCCGAAGCGAACGAGCCGACCGTGCATCGCTCCAAGGCAGTCGGCGAGCCGCCTTTCCCACTCGGCATGTCGGTGCTGCACGCGCTTTCCGATGCCGTGGCAAGTGTCGCGGACCACAAAATCTGTCCGCGCCTCGACGCCCCGGCAACGCCGGAACGGGTGCTGATGGCGATCGAAAGGCTGAAGCAGGAAGCCGCAAAGCCGGCCTGAACGGGCCAAAACGTGCAATTCAGGCCGAAAAACTCTATATTTCGGCATTAGGAATGCAGACGATGAACTCGAAAGTTCAAAGCCTGAAGGCGTTTCTCGGCCAGGCTGGCCGGGTCGCGCTGGTCGAGGTCGCGGCGACGAAAGGTTCGACGCCGCGCGAGACCGGCGCCTTCATGCTCGTCTCGGCATCGGCGATCTTCGGCACCATCGGCGGCGGCCAGCTCGAATATATGGCAATCGACAAGGCACGGCAGCTTATCTCCCCCCTTGAGGGGGAGATGGCCGCGAAGCGGCCAGAGGGGGTCGGTAGAGGAAGCGCGCGACCCAAGAAAATGCCGAGCACTGCCGCGGCGACCCCACCCGGCGGCTTCGCCGCCACCCTCCCCTCAAGGGGGAGGGAAGCCCGCATCGAGGCCGACGAAGTCTGCACAACGCTCGACGTTCCGCTCGGGCCGGAGATCGGCCAGTGCTGCGGCGGGCGCGTCGAGGTGCTGATCCGCCCTGTCGATGCGGCGCTCGAACGGGAACTGATCGCCAAGGCAGAGGCCGAGGAGGCGCGTCTGCCGCATGTCTATGTCTTCGGCGGCGGCCATGTCGGCCAGGCGCTGGCGGCGACGCTCGCTCTTCTGCCCATCCACGCCCTCGTCGTCGAGACGCGGGCGGATGCGCTGGAAGGCATGCCGGAAACGGTCGAGACGAGATTGACGCCGATGCCTGAAAGCGCCGTTCGAGAGGCGCCGGCGGGATCGGCCTTCGTCATCCTCACCCACGACCATGCGCTCGATTTCCTGATCGTCGCCGAGGCGCTGAGGCGCGACGACGCTGCCTATGTCGGCATGATCGGATCCAAGACCAAGAAGGCGACTTTCAAGAACTGGTTCCTGAAGTCGGCCGAGGGCAGCGAGGCCGAGTTCAACCGCCTCGTGTCGCCGATCGGCGGCAACGCCGTGAAGGACAAGCGCCCACCGGTGATCGCCGCACTTGCCGCCGCCGAGATCATGACGGCGCTGGCGTCGCATTCCGCCAAAGCGTCGGCTCCGTCCCAAAAGGCGATGGCCGGCTAAGGTCAGCCGCGGTCCTCGTCGCGCCGGCGACAGGGCTGCGAAGGTATGACCACCGCTCACAGCTGCTCGTCGCTTTCTTCGTTTCCCAAACGGGTTTGAACCGTGTTTTCTGCGCGCCTGGCGAACACGAGTTGTGAACACAGGGCGAGCGACATGGACGTTTTGCGCATAGCGGCATTTTCGGACGGCAACACCGGCGGCAATCCGGCCGGCGTCGTGATTGGCGACGTCCTACCGGATGCCGCCGAAATGCAGCGCGTCGCGGCCGAGGTCGGCTTTTCGGAAACCGCCTTCGCTGCGCCCGAAGGCGAGAACTGGCGCGTCCGCTATTTTTCGCCCGAATCGGAGGTGCCGTTCTGCGGCCATGCCACGATCGCGCTCGGTGCCGGGCTGGTCCGGCGGTTCGGCGACCGGATTTTCGCGCTGGCCCTCAATCAAGCCGGGATCACCGTCGAAGGATTCCGCGACGGTTCCAACATTGTCGCCGCGCTGCAGTCTCCGCCGACGCGCAGCAAGCCGGCACCGCCGGGACTTGTCTCCGAAATGCTGGCGCTGTTCGGTTACGCGGCAAGCGATCTCGATCCAGCCATTCCTCCGGCGCTGATCCATGGCGGCTCCGACCATTTCGCGCTGGCGCTGAGGTCGCGCGAGGCGCTGGCCGCCATGACCTATGATTTCAAGCAGGGCCAGGCCCTGATGCGGCGCGAAAGGCTGATCACGATCCTGCTCGCCTTTGCCGAAACGCCGCGGCTCTTCCACACGCGCAATCCCTTCGCTTCGGGCGGAGTCTACGAGGATCCGGCGACGGGCGCCGCCACCGCGGCCTTTGCCGGCTATCTGCGCGATCTCGACTGGCCGCATGGCGGCTCGATCGACATCGTCCAGGGCGAGGACATGGGCATCCGCTCGCGCCTCCATGCCGACATTCCGCCGACACCCGGCAGCTCGATCAGGGTTTCGGGGACGGCCCGGCTGATGGACGCACAGGCTGAAGCCGCTTAGACCGGCCGCTTCAGGCCGAGATGCTCGCGCAATGTGCGGCCCTCATAGTCCTTCCGGAACAGGCCGCGGCGCTGCAGCTCGGGCACGACCATTGTCGCGAAGGCGTCCAGTTCGCCCGGGAACCAGGACGGCATGACGTTGAAGCCGTCGGCGGCGCCGCCTTCGAAACGTGCCTGCAATTCGTCGGCGATTTGATCGGCCGTGCCGACGACGCGCCAATGCCCGCGCGCGCCGGCAAAGTAGCGTGCGAGGTCCCGGATCGAGAGGCCGTCCCGCCGGGCCTGCTCGATGACCAAAGCCTGCCGGCTTTTCATGCCTTCACTCTCCGGCAGTTCGGGCAGCGGCCCGTCGATCGGGTAGCGCCAGAGGTCGGAAATGCTGAGATAGCTGGAAAGCAGCGCGACGCCGACATCGTCGGGGATCAGCTCCTGCAGCGCATCGTATTTTGCCTGGGCCTCGGCTTTTGTTGCCGCGACGGTCGGCGCCACGCCGGGCATGATCTTGACGTCGTCCGGCTGGCGGCCATAGGCGGCCAGCCGCCCCTTGAGATCGTCATAAAAGGCCTTGGCCTCCTCAAGAGTCTGCGCCGCACTGAACACGACGTCGGCGGTCCGAGCGGCGAGATCTTTGCCGTCGTCGGAGGCGCCGGCCTGAACCATTACCGGCGCGCCCTGCGGCGAGGGCGGTATGTCGAGCGGGTCGCGCACCGAAAAACTTTGGCCGTCATGGCCGGCCGCCTTGCGGTGCCACAGGCTGGTGATGACGGTGGCGAATTCGCGGGCGCGTTCGTAGCGGTCGGCATGCGGCCTCAAGCCTGTCGAACCAAAATTTGCCGCTTCGATAGGGCTGGCCGAGGTGACCAGATTCCAGCCGGCCCGGCCGCCGCTCAGATTGTCGAGCGAAGCAAAGGCCCGCGCCAGCCCGTAGGGCTCGTTGTAGCTGGTCGACGCCGTCGATACGAGGCCGATGCGCTCGGTCTGGGCTGCAAGCACCGAAAGCAGGCTGATCGGCTCGAAGCCGATCGAGCGCGAGGTCTGCCTGGCGATATTGATGTTGGCTTCACGCAGGCCGGCGGCGTCCTCGCAGAAGATCATGTCGAACTTCGCCGCTTCGGCCGTCCGCGTCAGCTTGATGTAATGCTCGATGTCGATGCCGGCCGTGACATGCGCGTCCGGATGGCGCCAGGCGGCGATATGGTGGCCGGTCGCCCACAGGAACAGGCCGAGCTTCATCTGGCGCGCGCTCATTGTCCTCCTCCCGCGCCAAGCCCGAGATGCTCGCGCAGCGTAGTGCCGTGGTGGATCGACCGAACCAGACCGCGACGTTGAAGCGCCGGCAGCAGGCGGTCGGTGAAGTCGTCGAACGCCGAAAGATCAGCAGGCAAAGCAATGTTGAGACCGTCGCAGCTTTCCGCGCTGAACCAGTCCTCCAGCCTGTTGGTCGCAAGCTCGGGTGTCGCGGCAACGGTCATAAGCACCTTGACGGCATCCGGTGTGCGTCCGGCGGGTGACACCCGGCGCTTCAGGTCGTCGCAAGCCGCCTTTGCGTCTGTCGGTGATTTGCCCTTGACCAGGATGACATCGGCGACGCGGGCGCCGAAATCGAGATCGGCCGCCGCCAGGCCGGACATGACCAGCACGGGCATATCCTGTGGCGAGCGGGCGACATTGAGCGGCCCGCGCACCGAGAAGAACTCGCCCTTGTGATCGAGGAGATGCATCTTTTCCGGATCGTGGAACCGGCCGGCGGCCTTGTCGAAAAGCAGGGCGTCCGCATCCCAGCCTCGCCACAGACCCTGCACGATGCCGATGAACTCTTCCGCGCGGCGGCGGAAATCGTCATCGGCTATGCCTTCCGGCCGGCTGAAATTGGCTGCCTCGCGCGGGTTTTGCCGCATCGTCGCATTCCAGCCGATGCGGCCATGGCTGATGATGTCGAGCGAAGCAAAACGGCGCGCCAGATTGTAGGGCTGGTGCGCCAATGTCGAGGCGCTGGCCACCAGCCCGATCCTTTCGGTCACCGTCGCCAGTGCCGCCAGAAGCGTCGTCGCCTCGAACGGGCTGCTCGATCGCTCGTCCATTGAATCGGAGATGACGACCATATCGATCCCGGCCGCCTCTACCTTCCGCACGAAGCCGGCGATCTCGGCAAATGTCAGGCCGGCCTGCCCGGCGGCGGAAGCAATGTTGAGCGAAACGGCGAGATACATTGTGCTGCCCATTCGGCTGCCAGCGACGTCGCTATCAACCTAGGCTCGCCCCCAGGCAAGGCAACCCGATCGGCTGGGCCAGCAGCCAGTCACTTGCCGACCAGTCCCTACTTGCCGGCCAGCCCTTACTTACCAGCAAGAATGTCCTTGATCAGCCGCTGGCAGCGGTCGGCCATGAAGTCGAGCAGCAGCCGCACCTTCGGGTCCTGCAGCTTCTTGTGCGGATAGACGGCGGCCAACTGCACCGGCGTCGGCGGGGTCTTGGCCAGGATCACCTTCAGCCGCTGGTCGCGGATGAACGGCTCGACCTCGAAGCGCGGCTTGTTGATGATGCCGCGCCCCGACAGCGCCCAGCCGGTCAGAACGTCGCCGTCGTCGGTGTCATATGGCCCGTGCACCTCGAATTTCTGCACGCCGTTCGGCGTCTGCAGCGTCCAGACATATTCGCGCGTGCCGGCGTAGCGCAGCATCAGGCAGTCGTGCTTCTTGCCGATCAGCTCCTGCGGCTCGACCGGCTCGCCGCGCGCTTCCAGATATTTCGGCGCCGCCACCAGCACGCGCTCGCAGTCCATGATGCCGCGCATCCTGAGACTCGAATCCTCGATGATGCCGAGCCGGAAGGCGACGTCGATGCCTTCCTTCATGATGTCGACATTGTGATCGGAGAGCCTGAGCCGCACCTCGATATCGGGATATTTGTCGTGGAAGTCCGGGATGCCGGAAGCGATCAGCCGCCGGCCGAGGCCGAGCGGCGCCGTCACCCTGATGGTGCCGCGTGGCTGGCCGGAGAGAGCGGCGACAGCGGCTTCTGCCTCGGTGATCGCCTCCAGGACCTGCTTGGCGCCGGTGTAGAACACCGTGCCATGCTCGGTCGGCATCAACTGCCTTGTCGTGCGATTGAACAGCCTGACCCCGAGATGCTTCTCCAGTTCCTTGATGCGGTTGGAGGCGACCGCCGGCGAGATGCGCATGTCGCGACCGGCCGCCGAAAGATTGCCGAGCTCGACGACGCGGACGAAGACGGCGATGTTGTCGAGATAGGCCATGCGGCTGTCGTGGCTCTCAAACGGCTCAGTGTGGTGAGCGTAGTATTTTCCATTTTTTTTTGAAAGTCATCGCGGGCCCCGCCTCTTTTCGTTTCGGCGCCAGCCCGTAAAGTCGTGCAACCGGCAGGGACGATTTCCCAGGGGCGACTCGATGATGGATTTTGCGATTTTCTGGGACTGGCTGAGCTTCGCGGTCCGCTGGCTGCATGTCATCACCGGCATCGCCTGGATCGGCTCCTCCTTCTATTTCGTCGCCCTCGATCTCGGGCTTCGCCAGCGTCCCGGCCTGCCCGCCGGCGCCTTCGGCGAGGAATGGCAGGTGCATGGCGGCGGCTTCTACCACATCCAGAAATACCTGGTGGCGCCGGCCGAGATGCCGGAGCACCTGACCTGGTTCAAATGGGAATCCTACGCCACCTGGCTGTCGGGCTTCGCCATGCTCTGCGTGGTCTATTATGCCGGGGCGGATCTCTTCCTGATCGACCCCAACGTGCTCAACGTCTCGGTGCCGGTCGGCATCCTGCTGTCGTTGGCGACAATCGGCGTCGGCTGGATCGTCTACGATCTTCTGTGCCGCTCGCCGCTCGGCAAAAGCGACACCGGGCTGATGCTGGTGCTTTACTGCGTGCTGGTTTTCATCGCCTGGGGCCTCACCCACCTCTTCACCGGCCGCGCCGCCTTCCTGCATCTCGGCGCCATCACCGCCACGATCATGTCGGCCAACGTCTTCATGGTCATCATCCCCAACCAGAAGATCGTCGTCGCCGACCTGATCGCCGACCGCAAGCCGGACCCGAAATACGGCAAGATCGCCAAGCAGCGCTCGCTGCACAACAACTACCTGACCTTGCCGGTCCTGTTCCTGATGCTGTCGAACCACTACCCGCTGGCCTTCGGCACCGAGTTCAACTGGGTCATCGCCTCGCTGGTCTTCATCATCGGCGTGCTGATCCGGCACTATTTCAACACGGTGCATGCAAGGAAGGGCAACCCGACCTGGACCTGGCTCGGCGCCGCCGTGCTGTTCATGATCATCGTCTGGCTCTCGACCGTGCCGAAGGTGCTGACCGGCGAGCCGAAGACCTCTGCCGCATCGGCTGCAGCCCAGGTCTACATGGCTTCGGCCCACTTCGCCGCCGTGCGCGACACCGTGCTCGGCCGCTGCTCGATGTGCCATACCGAGGAGCCGGTCTATGAAGGCATCTACCATGCGCCGAAGGGCGTGATGCTCGACACCGACGCGCGCATCGCCGAGCATGCCCGCGAGATCTATCTGCAGGCCGGCCGGGCGCATGCCATGCCGCCCGCCAACGTCACCCAGACAACCGACCAGGAACGGGCCCTTTTGGTCGCCTGGTTCGAAGGCGCCGGAAAGTAAGCATGACATCGAAACTCCTGCGCGGCCGCACGCTCTCTTTCCTGCGCTGGCCCGAAGCGATAGACGACCATGCCGCCTGGCGCTACGAGGAGGATGGCGCGCTGCTGCTCGACGAAGGCAAGATCGTTGCCGCCGGTCCCTATGCCGAGGTCAAGAAGCGCGCAGGCACCGGCGTCGAGACGATCGACCATCGCCCGCATCTCATCTTGCCTGGGTTCCTCGACGCCCATGTGCATTTTCCGCAGATGCAGGTCATCGCGTCCTACGGCGCCGAACTGCTCGACTGGCTGAACAAATACACTTTTCCCGAAGAGACGAAATTCCGGAACGCGCAGCATGGCCGCCGCATCGCGCGGCTGTTCCTTGATGAAATGCTGCGCCACGGCACGACGACGGTCGCCGCCTACTGCTCGGTGCACAAATCTTCCGCCGAAGCCTTCTTCGCCGAATCCCATGACCGCAACATGCTCAACATCGCCGGCAAGGTGATGATGGACCGCAACGCGCCGGACGGCGTCCTCGACACGCCGCAGACCGGCTATGACGACACCAAGGCGCTGATTGCCGAATGGCACGGCAAGGGCCGCCAGCTCTATGCCGTCACGCCGCGCTTTGCGATCACCTCCTCGCCCGAGCAGATGGAGATGGCCGGCGCGCTCTGCCGCGAGCATCCCGATCTCCACATGCAGACGCATCTGTCCGAAAACCACGCCGAGATCGCCTTCACCCAGGAGCTCTATCCCTGGTCGCGCGACTACACCGATATCTATGAGCATTACGGCCTGCTGGGCGGGAAGAGCCTGTTCGGCCACTGCATTCACCTCTCCGACCGTGAGGCGGATGCGCTTTCGCAGTCGGGTTCTGTGGCGGTGTTCTGCCCGACCTCCAATCTCTTCCTCGGTTCCGGCCTGTTCGACTACCAGCGCTACCGCCGCCGCGAAAAGCCGCTCCGGATCGCCGCGGCCACCGATGTCGGCGGCGGCACCAACTATTCGATGCTGCGCACCATGGACGAGGGCTACAAGGTGATCGCGCTGAACGGCGAGAAGCTGAACCCGTTCCAGTCCTTCTGGCAGTTGACGCGCGGCAATGCCGAGGCGCTGTCTGTCGCCGACAAAGTCGGCACGCTCGATGAAGGCACAGACGCCGACATCGTCGTGCTCGACGCCTACGCCACGCCGGCGATGCGGCTGAGGATGGAGACGGTGGAGACGCTGGCCGAGGAACTTTTCCTGCTGCAGACGCTGGGCGACGATCGCGCCGTGCGCGAGGTCTATGTGGCGGGCCGGCCGGCAAAGAGCGCCATCGCGGCATAACGCCATTCCACGCGCTCCGCGCTTGACCCGGCGTCAGCCATCGGCCAAAGCGTGCGTCGGACATTGACAGGGGAACGCCATGGCTGCCGCCGACGACATCGCTCTGATCAAGAAACAGGAAGCGGCGCTGGTCTTCCCGGCCTTCGACGAGGCCACAGCCTTCGAGATCGGCTCGGCGATACGGGAACGGGCGCTCAAGGAAAATCTGCCGATCATCGTCGACATCAGGACCTTCGACCGACCGCTCTTCTATGCCGCCATGCCGGGTTCGAATGCCTCCAATCCCGACTGGGCGCGGCGCAAGATCAATGTCGTGAAACGCTATCTGAGAAGCACCTACCGCATGGTGCTGGAGCAGCAGCGGCCCGACCGCACCTTCAAGATCGGCGAGGCGCTGGACATCGCCGACTATGTGCTCGCCGGCGGCGGCTTTCCCGTAACCGTCAAGGGCGCTGGCGTCGTCGGCGTCATTGCTGTCTCGGGTCTGCCTGAAAGGGATGACCACGGCGTCGTGGTCGATGCGCTCTGCGCCCATCTCGGCATCGACGCAAGCAAGTTCAGGTTGCCGCCGGAAGAAAAATGACCGATCCAAAGTCCTTCCTCACGTCGATCTTCAACGCCGCCGTCGCTGCCGCCGAACCGGAAAAGACGATCCGCAATCATTTGCCGGCAAGGCCGAAGGGCCGCACCATCGTCATCGGCGCGGGAAAAGGCTCGGCGCAGATGGCGGCGGCCTTCGAGAAGGTCTGGGAAGGGCCGATCGACGGGCTGGTCGTCACCCGCTACGGCTATGGCGCGAAATGCGAGCGCATCGAGATCATCGAGGCGGCGCATCCAGTGCCGGACGCCGCAGGCCTCGAAGCGTCGCGCCGGCTGCTGGAGAAGGTGCGGGGTCTGACATCGGACGATCTGGTGGTGGCGCTGATTTCCGGCGGCGGCTCGGCGCTGCTGCCGTCGCCCGCTCCCGGCCTGACTTTAGCCGACGAGATCGCCGTCAACGAAGCGCTGCTTGCCTCCGGCGCGCCGATCGCGGCCATGAATACCATCCGCAAGCATGTCTCGACCATCAAGGGCGGTCGCCTTGCCGCCGCCGCCCATCCGGCGAGGGTCGTGTCGCTGGTCGTTTCCGACATCCCCGGCGACAATCCGGCGCTGGTTGCGTCGGGACCGACCGTCCCCGACACCGGCAGCCGTGAGGATGCGCTGGCGGCGATCGCCGCCTACAACATGAAGTTTCCGGCCTCCGTCATGGCGCATATCCAATCGCCCGCCGCCGATGCGCCGCGACCCAACGACCCGCGCTTTGCCGGCAACGAGGTGCATCTCATTGCCTCGGCGGGCGTGTCGCTGGAAGCGGCGACAGCCGAAGCGAAGCGGCAAGGCATTGAGGCCGTGATCCTGTCGGATTCGATCGAAGGCGAGGCGCGCGAGGTCGGTGGTGTCCATGCCGCTATCGCGCGCGAGGTGGCGACGCGCAACCGCCCCTTCGCCAAGCCGGTGCTGATCCTCTCAGGCGGCGAGACGACGGTGACCTTGCGCGCCAAGGGCAAGGGCGGCCGCAACTCGGAATTCCTGCTCGCCTTTGCCATCGCCATCAACGGTGTGGATGGTATCCATGCTCTGGCGGCAGACACCGACGGGATCGACGGCTCGGAGAACAATGCCGGCGCCTTCGCCGACGGCTCGACCGTGTCGCGCATGCGCGGGGCGGGTGTCGACGCCAAGGCGATGCTAGCCGGCAACAATGCCTGGACGGCCTTCAATGCGGTGGGTGATCTGTTCGTGCCGGGACCTACGGGCACGAATGTGAATGATCTCAGGGCGATTCTGGTTAGGTAGCGCCGAGCCACGGACGAGCGTTTCGGCTAATCTTCAACGTCGCACTACCGTGCAGCAGCGTCGCCCCTCTGCGCGGGGTCGGGCACGCTGATCATTCAAGCAGCCATCAACTCTTTTACCTTCCGCATATCCTTCAAAAACCGCTCCCTCTCCGCCTCCTTGTCCTCCTGCTCGCGGATGCGCAGGATAAGCGAGGGGTGGATGGTGATGAAGACGCGTAAGCCGTCATCGCGCTCGATCACCTCGCCGCGCCTCTTCAACACCGGTACCGCTTTGCCAAGCAGGGACTGCGCCGCGGTCGAGCCAAGCGCCACGGCAAGACGGGGCTCGATCCGGCCGATCTCCTTGTCCAGCCACCAGCGGCAGGCCTGCACCTCGCCGACATTGGGCTTGGAGTGGATGCGCCGTTTGCCGCGCGGCTCGAATTTGAAATGCTTCACCGCGTTTGTGACATAGACCTTCCGGCGGTCGATGTCGGCATCTTCCAGCGTGGCGTCGAGCATCCGGCCCGCCGGGCCGACAAATGGTTTGCCGGCCCGATCCTCCTGGTCTCCCGGCTGTTCGCCGACGAAGATCACCTCGGCGTCTTCCGGCCCTTCGCCGAAAACCGTCTGTGTCGCGTTGCGCCACAGCGGGCAGCGGCGGCAACCCGTCGCCTCATCGCGCAACTCGGCGATCGGCGCTGCGTCGTCCGGCGGTTCGGCGTGTCCCGCTCGAGCGCGTCTGCCGGAAGTCGCCGGCTCATGTGGAGTCGTGCCTGCCATCGTCCATCCCTCGTCCGCTTCGATGTTGAATGGGCGAGATTGTCGATGGTTCCTGCCGGTGCCTCACACCTCGTGCAGATAGAGGTGGTAATCCAGCTCGCTGACGGTGCGGGCGACGCGCAGATATTCCGCCTGCTTGATCGCCACGAAGGTTCGGTGCAGGTCGGGGCCGAGCGCCGATTTCAGGAAATCGGAGCGCCTGGCCGCCTCGATCGCGGCGCGCCAGTCCACCGGCATGGTCGTGTCCGCGGGGGCGGACTCATAGCCGTTGCCGGTCGTCTCCGGTCCGGGGTCGAGCCCCTCGTCGAGGCCCTTGACGATGCCGGCCAGCACGGTCGCCGCCACCAGATAGGGATTGGCGTCGACGCCGGACGGCCTGTGCTCGATGCGGCGGTTCTTGGCGTCGCCCGCCGGCACGCGCAGCGCCACCGATCGGTTGTTGACGCCCCAGGTCGGCGCCACCGGCGCATAGGATTGCGAGACGAAGCGCCGCCATGAATTGGCATGCGGCGCGAAAACCAGCATCGATTCCGCCATGGTGTGGATCAGGCCGCCGAGCGCGTTGAGCAGGCTCGGTGACCATTTCTCGCCGACGGCTTCGGTGAAGACGTTCCGGCCCGCATCGTCCTGCAGCGAAACGTGAAAATGCATGCCCGAGCCGGCATAGGTCTCGATCGGCTTTGCCATGAAGCACGCGGTGACGCCGTGCCGGCGCGCTTGCGCCCGGACCAGCCGTTTCAGCATGACCAGGTCATCGGCCGCCCGCATCACATCCTTGCGGTAGTTGAGCGTCAGTTCGTATTGGCCGGGCGCATATTCCGAAATGACGGTCTCGGCCGGAATGCCTTGCGCCCTGGCGGCGGCGTAGATGTCGGAAAACAGCGGCTCCATGCCGTGCAGATGGTCGACCGAATAGACTTCCGTCTTGCCCGAGCGGCGGCCGTCGAGCACCGCGCGGGCGGCCTGCACCTTGCCGTCCACATCGCGTTCGTTGGCGAGGAGAAAAAATTCCAGCTCGAAGGCGCCGGCCGGATGCAGACCCTTGGCCGCCAATATGTCCACCTGCCGGGCCAGCGCCAGCCGTGGATCGGACGACATCGGCAGTCCGTCGAGATGATACATCGCCATCAGCACCTGGCCGCGCGGCGGCTGCGTGCCGTGGAGCGGCACCAGTGTGCCGGGTATCGGCCAGGCCCTGAGGTCGCCGTCGCCGCTGTCCCAGATCAGCCCGGTTTCGTGGACGTCCTCGCCGGTGATGTCTAGGCCGAGGATCGAGATCGGCATATGACGGCCATTCTCGAAAATGCCCATCAGCTCGTGGCGCCGCACGATCTTGCCGCGGCCGATGCCGTTGGCGTCGGTGAGCACGATGTCGAAGGCCTCGATGTCGGGATGGGTGTCGAGAAAAGCCTTCGCCTCGGCGGGCGTCGAGCCTGAAGGGGAGGTCGCAACTGTGCTCGGATTGTCCATGGCTGCCAATCTTCCAACTGCTTGTCTCACGCCGTAAGCCTGGCCGCAACCGCGCTGAAAGCGGTGATCAGCCGGCTCACCTGCGCCGCCGTCGTCGCCGGCGAAATCAGCATCATATTGTGGAACGGTGCGATCAGCACGCCGCGATTGACCAGCGCGACATGGATGGCTGCCTCGAGTTCCGGCGCATGCGCCTTCTCCGCCTCGCTGCCATCTTTCAGCGGACCGGGCGCGCAGATGAACTCGACCCGGGCTCCGACGCGCGCGACATGCCAGGGCAAATGATAACGGTCGATGACGGCGGTCAGCCCGGCGTCGAGGCGGCGCGCCAGCCGGTCCATATGGGCATAGGCCTCCTCCGTCATCACCTCTTCCAGCGTCGCGCGCATCGCCGCGAATTGCATCGGGTTGGCCGACAGCGTCGTACCCATGCCGGAGTAACCGGGCTCCTTCGTCCGGTTATAGGCGCCGTAGCGGGTGGCGACCTCTTCGCTCATGCCCCAGATGCTGGCCGGTACGCCGCCGGCCACCGGCTTGCCGAGCACGAACAGGTCCGGCTCCAGTCCATGTTTGCGTGTGTAACCGCCAGGGCCGGTGGAGATGGTGTGCGTCTCGTCGATCAGAAGCAGAGTGCCGGCCGCGCGGGTGAGGCGACGCAGTGCGTCGTGAAAGCCGGGTTCCGGCAGCACCATGTAGGAATTGGTCAGCACCGGCTCGGTGATGACGCAGGCGACGTCGCGCTCGTCAAGCGAGGCCTCCAGTGCGGCGATGTCGTTGAACTCGACGACCTTCGTTGCCCGTGTGAGATCGCGGAATTCGCCGGCCAGCCCGGGTCGGTTGACTGGCTTGCCGTCGATCAGCCGCACCATCGTCTCGTCGACCGAGCCGTGATAGCAGCCGTTGAAGACCAGGATTTTCTCCCGCCCCGTCACCGCGCGGGCGACACGAAGCGCGAAGCGGTTGGCGTCGGTGGCGGTGGTGGCGATCTGCCAATAGGGCAGACCGAAGCGCTGCTGCAGGAGCGGGCCGATCGCCAGCGCATCCTCGCTGGGCAGCATGTAGGTCAGGCCGCGCCCGGCCTGCCGGCGGATGGCGCGGGCGACCGCCGGCGGCGAATGCCCGAGCATCGAGCCGGTGTCGCCAAGGCAGAAATCGTCAAGCTTGTTGCCGTCGACATCGGTGATCGTGGCGCCTTTAGCGCCGTCGACCAGAATCGGGAACGGCGTCGGCCAGTCGGTCATCCAGTGCATAGGCACGCCGCCGAGGAAGCCGGCCATCCCGTTGCCAACCTTCGCCTCGGATTTCGGCCGTGCCTTGCGGAACGCGGCCGCTTCTGCCTCGCGCAGTTCAGCGATGCGGGCGGCAGCGATGCCGCCGATGGACGAATGGTCGATTGAATGCATGAAGGCCCCTCTTTCAGGCAATAGGCAGTAGGGACTAGGCAGTAGGGCGCTCTCTTTTTCCTACTGCCTATTCCCTACTGCCTATTCCCTAAGCAGTGATATCGATCACGCCGCAATCGCCGGCCGCACTTCCGAAGACGATGCGGCGCTCTTCCTTATCCCACATCATCGCGGTGATCGCGCCCTTGCCCGGGCGGCGCAGCAGCACCTCCTTGGCGTCGGCGAAGCGCGCCGCGATCACCATGCCGTCCTCATAGCCGATGGCCGTGACCTCCTGGCTGGGGTGGCAGGCGACGCAGGTCACCATCGTGTTGCCGCGCGTGCCGAGCTCCAGCGGCGCCTTGCCCATCGGCCCGTCCTTGCTGGCGAATGGCCACACGATCGCTGCCGGCGCGCCCGAACTTGCCAGCCACTTGCCCTTCACGCTCCAGGACAGGCTTTTCACCTTGCCCGGATAGCCGCTCATGCGCATGTGTTTGCCATCGGCCAGCTTCCAGCCGTGCAGCGCGTTCTCCTGCATGGTGGTGATCAGGAAGGCGCCGTCCGGCGAGAAGGTTATGCCGGTATGGGCGCCAGCCCATTCGAGTTCCACCGGCTTGCCGTCGGCGGCCGGGAAATGCAGCGTCGCGCCATTGTAGCGTGCGACGCCGAAGCGCATGCCCTTGGGCGAGAAGGCCAGGCCTTCCACCGAGCGTGGATGGGTAAACTCCTTGATCTTGCCGTCGGCAAAGCGCGCGAAGGCGATCTTGCCCGAGGCATAGGCGATCGCGCCCTGCGGGCCGGCGGCGACGCTGGTGATCCATTTTTTGCCGGCGCTGGCGAGTTCGCTCGCCTCTCCGCCGGCCTTCACTGCGAACACCTTGCCGTCCTCGCCGCCGGTGATCAGCCGGTCGTTGGCTGCGTCATGGAAGGCGGCGAGCAGCCCGTCATTGGCTTGCACGGTCTTGTGCCCATTGTCCAACCGGTGGATCGTGCCGTCGGCAAGCGCGAAATGCGGCACGTCGTTGAGGAAGACGGCGGCGACGCAATGGCCTTCGAGATCAAGCGGGGCGACTGTGGGCATGGGCACTGGTCCATTCGAGATCACGAGCCGGCGCGGCTAGGTGTGGCTCCCCCTTCTCCCCTTGTGGGAGAAGGTGGATTGGCGCGTAGCGCCAAGACGGATGAGGGGTGTTGGACGGAGCGCCGTCATCGCCAAGCTGGAACACCCCTCATCCGACCGAGCTTCGCTCGGCCACCTTCTCCCGCAAGAGGAGAAGGAGAGAAGGGCAGCGCTAGCGCCTGAAAGTCCGAAAATCAAGCCGCCTGGCAGGCTTCAAAACTCTTGCGGAGCCGCTCTTCATCGAGGTCGCGGCCGATGAACACCAGCCGGCTCTCATGCTTCTCGCCGTCCTTCCAGGCGCGCTGATGGTCGCCTTCGAGGATCATGTGCACGCCTTGCAGAACATAGCGCTCGTCGTCGCCCTTGAGCGCGATGATGCCCTTCAGCCGCAGAATGTTCGGACCTTCCATCTGGGTCACCTTCTCGATCCAGGGGAAGAACTTTTTCGGGTCCATCTCGCCGCCGCGCAGCGACACCGACTTCACCGTCACGTCGTGGATATCCGAAGCATGGTCGTGGTGATGATGGTCATGCCCGTCATGATCGTGGTGGTCGTGGTCGTGGTCATGATCATGCGCCTCGAGGAAATGTGGATCGTTCTCCAGCGCGCGGGACAGGTCGAAGGCGCCACGGTCGAGCAC
This sequence comes from Mesorhizobium sp. M1E.F.Ca.ET.045.02.1.1, assembly GCF_003952485.1. NCBI lineage: Bacteria > Pseudomonadati > Pseudomonadota > Alphaproteobacteria > Hyphomicrobiales > Phyllobacteriaceae > Mesorhizobium > Mesorhizobium sp. M1E.F.Ca.ET.045.02.1.1. The sequence goes on along the minus strand of NZ_CP034447.1, from coordinate 1,428,311 downwards.
CTCGCGAAGCGCCACGCCGGCGCGCTCTGTGCGATGGATCCTGGCCGCCGGGTTGATGGCGCGGATCGTCGCTTCGACCTTTTCGAGCTCTTCCGGGGTGACGAGATCGGTCTTGTTCAGCACCACGACGTCGGCAAAGGCGATCTGGTCCTCGGCCTCCTTGGAATCCTTCAGCCGCAGCGGCAGGTGCTTGGCGTCGACCAGCGCCACCACCGCGTCGAGCTTGGTCTTCGAGCGCACGTCATCGTCCATGAAGAAGGTCTGTGCCACCGGCACCGGGTCGGCAAGACCGGTAGTCTCGACGACGATGGCATCGAAGCGGCCGGGCCGCCGCATCAGGCCCTCGACCACGCGGATCAGGTCGCCGCGCACCGTGCAGCACACGCAGCCATTGTTCATCTCGTAGATTTCCTCGTCGGATTCGACGATCAGGTCGTTGTCGATGCCGATCTCGCCGAACTCGTTGACGATGACGGCGTAACGCCTGCCGTGGTTCTCCGACAGGATGCGGTTGAGCAGCGTCGTCTTGCCCGCGCCGAGATAGCCGGTGAGAACGGTTACGGGGATCTGCGTCTGTGCATCGCTCATGGGTTGCCTCGAAAATCTGTGCCCTAAAGGATTTGTCGGCCTCATATAGGGTGTGGGGGCGGCTTTTGCACGCACCAAACCGGTGGGCCAGCGGATACTCCGATCGGGGCAGGCACCGTGGATGGATTCGCGGTGACCAGGACGGCCTAATGGGGCAGCCGCACGGGCGTTGCCTCACCCTTGCGGACTTTCCGCTGTGGATCTCGCCGCCTCAAAAGTCGTTTGTCATCTAACTGAAATAAACATCTGGCATCACCTGCGCGGGCACCGCAATGCTTGCCGGCAAAGCGTTCTGCAAGCCGGACTCTTTAGATCGTCATTTGCCAGCCGCCGGACAGCCTCTATGCTGTCCGCGCCGGTTCGGCCGAAGAGGGAAGGACCATGGCCAAGGCGGACAAGACAGCGACAATGAGCCGGCTGCATTCGGCGGCGCGGCTGGCGCGAACGGCGCTTGCGGCGCGGCTTCTGGCGCACGGTTTCTACGCCGGCCAGGACCAGATCATGCTGGCGCTGGATCGCGAGGACGGCCAGACCCCGGGCAATCTCGCCGGGCGGCTCGGCGTGCGCCCGCCGACGATCACCAAGACCATCAACCGCTTGCAGGCGCAGGGTTTTCTGGAAAAGCGCGCCTCCAACGCCGATGCGCGCCAGGCCCACATCTTCCTGACGGACGCCGGCCGCGAAACCATCCGCGCCATCGAGAAATCGGTCAAGAAGACCGAAAAGCAGGCGCTGAAGGGCCTCGACAAGAAGGACCAGAAGGCGCTGTTCAAGCTTCTCGCCCGTATCGAGGCCAACTTGTCGAACGAAGACCTAGTCCTCATCGACGACGACGCGGAACTGGATGATTAAAGCGCGACGCGCAGCGTCGTCGCTTAACCGCGAGGCTCCCGGTAATTAGCGCTCAGGCGGGACGCGCAGCGTCGTCGCCCTTTCCTCTAAGCCACCGATGCTTGGGTGGTGCGTGGAGCGACGACGCTGCGCGTCGTGCTTACAATGCTAAGCCGGTGCTTGGAGCGACGACGCTTTCGCGTCGCGCCCTCGCACCAGCACCGCCCAGCGTCCCGGCGTCAGCCCGAACGCCTTCTTGAAATGCCGGTTGAAATGGCTCTGGTCGCTGAAGCCGACCGCAACAGCTGTTTCGGCGAGCTGTTCTCCCATCTCGATCATGCGCCGCGCCCGCTGCAGCCGGCGCATCAGGAGGAAGCGGTGCGGGCTGGTCGAATAGGTCGCGCGGAAGTGGCGCGACAGCGCATAGCGGTCGAGGCCGGTGACAGCCTCGAGCTCATCGGAGCGAACCGGCCGCCCGGCATTCCCCTCGATATAGTCCCGCGCAAGCGCGGCGGCGCGCCATGCCGTCCTTCCCATAGGTCTTGCCGGCTCTCCGGCATGATGTTTCAGATGTTGTACCAGCTGCGCGATGAAATCGGCGACGAACAAATCGTCGAGCTCTTCATCCAGCGGCGCAAGGGCTGAAAGCAGCGTGCCCCGCAGGCCGGCGTCGCTGACCACCGCGTCCTCGACGAAAGGCAGCGCCGTGCCGGCTAAGCAGTCGAGAAGCAGCGACGGTTCCAGATAGAGGATCCGGTAGCGCAAGCCGTCCTCGGTGCCGGCGCCGCCATCGTGCAGTTCGTCGGGATGCAGCACGATCACCTGGCCGGGCAGGCTGTGCCGAAGCGCGCCGCGATAGTGGAAGCGCTGCACGCCGTCGAGCGTCACGCCGATGGCATAGGTATCGTGGCGGTGCAGATCGAAGGCGTTGCCGTGGAAGCGTGCTTCGATGCGTTCGAGCCCGATGGCGCCGGGCGCCGAAACGATCCGGTCCCCGGCGGCGATCACATCCGCGCACGAACGTTCAAGACCCTCCAGCGCCTCACCGCCTAGACCGTACGCCATCGCCTCATCCATGCCCGTCATGGGTCACCTTTTGGAGAAGCATTTTGGTGTTCGACACGAAATTTGCAATCGTGCTGAGGGAAGACCTCGCCATCTGGCAGAAGCTCAACGTCACCGCGTTCCTGACCAGCGGCATCGTCGCGCAGTTCCCTCAGATCATCGGCGAGCCCTATCGCGATCGCGCCGGCAATCTTTTCAATCCGCTGTCGATCCAGCCCGTCATCGTTCTCTCGGCGGACGGGCCGACCCTCAGCACCATCCATCGCCGGGCTTTGGAGCGCGGCGTGATCACATCGGCCTATGTCGAGGAGATGTTCTCGACCGGCCATGACGTGGCCAACCGCGCCGTCTTCGCTGAATTCGCGCCGGACGACGCCAGGATGGTCGGCATTGCGCTGCGTGCTGAAAAGAAGTTGGTCGACAAGATCACCAAGGGCGCCCGCATGCATGCTTGATTTAGGGAGTAGGGAGTAGGGAGTAGGGAGTAGGGAGTAGGGAGTAGGGAGTAGGGAGTAGGGAGTAGGGGTTGCTTTGCTCCTTGCTCCGCCTCCAGAATTGAAGGGCTCAGGTTAGTCGTCAACGGCAGTGCGCACTAAGCCTGTCCCGGGCGCTTGTTGGGCCAGTCGCTTTAGGCTTGCCGGCCGGCGGCGATTGCCGCAAAAGGGAGGCATCTACCTTTCCCCCGGCCTGACCTTGAGCGTTCCCAGAAACCCCGACGACAGCGCAACGCCGCCCGCGGCGATGCTGTTGATGCTTTGCGTCTATGTCTGCTTCACCTTTCTCGACACCTCGAGCAAATACCTGGTGCTTGCCGGCGTCTCGGCGCTGATCGTCGCCTGGACCCGCTTCACCGTCCATGTCCTGCTTGTCGGCGTCTTCCTGCGCGGTTGGCGGGAGCCGTTGCGCTTCCGCGCCAACAACCTGCCGGCGCATATCCTGCGCGGGTGCCTCCTTTTCGGCTCGACCATGTTCAACGTCCTGGCGCTGAGGACGCTGCAGCTTGCCGAAACCACCTCGATCTACTTCTTCGGCCCGATGGTGATCACCGCATTGGCCGGTCCGCTGCTCGGCGAATGGGCCGGCTGGCGGCGCTGGCTGGCGATCCTCGCCGGCTTCGTCGGCGTCCTCATCATCACCCGGCCGGGCGTCGGGGTGTTCGGCATAGGTCATCTCTTCGCGCTCGGCTCGATGCTGTCGAACTCCTTCTACGTCATCATGACGCGGCGCATGTCGGCGACGGAGACGCCCGAGAGCCTGATCCTGTTCTCGGCGCTGGCGCCGGCCGTGCTGCTCGTGCCGATGCTGCCGTTCTCGCATGCGCTGCCGCAGGACGGCTGGCCCTGGTTCATCCTGTTGATGCTGGGCGTGTTCGGCGCCGGCGGCCATTGGCTGTTGGTCCAGGCCTATCGCCTCGCGACCACCACCGCGCTTGCGCCGTACCCCTATTCACAAATGGTGTGGATGATCGTTTCCGGCTGGCTGATCTTCCACCAGCTTCCCGACCGCTGGACGCTGCTTGGTGCGGCCATCATCGTCGCCAGCGGCCTCTACATAATCCATCGCGAGCACCGGCTGCGCCTGCGCAATTCCGCCTCGCTCGACACCGAAGCCGAGACCCTGGCGAAAAAACTTTGAATTGCTCCCGATCGATGGCATAAGGCCGAATTTAAACAATTTAAAAACGTGTTTCCGAGGACCTTGGGGAGCAAAGGGCACTGGCACAGAAGATCAAGCTTTCGACGATCGCGGATGCGCTCGGCGTGTCCACGGCAACGGTATCGCTGGCGCTGCGCGACAGCCCGCTGGTCGCCGGCTCCACGCGCGAGCGCATCAAGGAGCACGCCCGCGCCATCGGCTATATCTACAACCGGCGCGCCGCCAGCCTCCGCACCTCGCGCTCCGGCATTGTCGGCGTCGTCGTGCACGACATCATGAACCCGTTCTTCGCCGAGATCCTGCGCTCGATCGAAAGCGAGCTCGACCGCAGCCGCCAGACCTTCATCCTGTCCAATCACTACGACCAGCTCGAAAAGCAGCGCACCTTCATCGACACGCTGCTGCAGCTCGGCGCTGACGGCGTCATCATGTCGCCGGCAATCGGCACGCCGGCCGAGGACATCATCATGGCCGAGGAAAACGGCCTGCCGGCGGTGCTGATCGCGCGCACCGTCGCCGGAGCCGACGTGCCGGTCTTCCGCGGGGACGATGCCTATGGCACGGCGCTCGCGACCAACCACCTGATCTCGCTCGGCCACAAGCGCATCGCCATGATCGGCGGCACCGACCAGACGTCCACCGGCCGCGACCGCTACCAGGGCTATCTCAATGCGATGGAGGCGGCCGGGCTGGAGGTGAAGCCGTCATGGCGTATTCCCGGGCCGCGCACCAAGCAGGCCGGTTTCGAGGCCGCGGGACAGTTTCTGGCGCTGAAGGACAAGCCGACAGCCGCCTGCTGCTGGAATGATCTGGTCGCCATCGGACTGATGAACGGCATTGCGCGGGCCGGCCTCGTGCCGGGCGTCGACATTTCGGTCACCGGTTATGACGATCTCGAGGAGGCCGCAATCGCAACTCCGGCATTGACGACGGTCTGGAATGGCCAGCGCGAAGTCGGCCGCCGCGCCGCCAGCGCGCTGCTCGACAAGCTGAACGGGCAGGCCGTGCGGCCCTCGCAGGAACTGATCAAGCCGGAGCTGCATGTGCGCCAGTCCACCGGCAAGCCGGTGGAGCGCCAATGACAAAAGCCGAAGCAAGGTTCCCGGTCGCCATCCTGGTGCCCGGGCATTTCAACGACCACGCGGTCGGCCGGATCGATAAGGCATTCCGGCGCGTGCGGATCGAGCGCGCCGATCCGTCGCTCGTTACCGGCGAGATGCGCGAGGTCGTGCGCGGCATCGCCTGCTTCGGCGGCATCGACGCGGCCATGATCGATGCGCTGCCCAATCTCGAAATCATCGCCAATTTTGGCGTCGGCTATGATTCGGTGGACGCCAATCACGCGGCCAAGCGCGGCGTGATGGTCACCAACACGCCGGACGTGCTGACCGAGGAGGTCGCCGACACCACGATCGGCCTGCTGATCAACACCGTGCGGGAAATGTACGCTGCCGAGAAATGGCTGCGCGACGGCGACTGGGTGAAGCAGGGCAACTATCGTCTGAGCCGGCTCACCTTGCGCGGCCGCCGCATCGGTATCTTTGGCATGGGCCGAATCGGCCTTGCCGTCGCCCGTCGCCTCGAGGCCTTCGGCCTGCCGATCGCCTATCACAACCGCCGCAAGGTCGAGGGCCTGTCCTACGAATACCATGCGACGCTGAAGGGCTTGGCCGAGGCGGTCGATACGCTGATCTGCATCGCGCCAGGCGGCGCATCGACGGAAAAGGCCATCAATGCCGAGATCCTGTCGGCGCTGGGGCCGAACGGCGTCTTCGTCAACATCGGCCGCGGCAGCACGGTGGATGAGGCGGCTCTCGCCGCGGCTCTCGATAACGGCGCCATCGCCGCTGCCGGGCTCGATGTCTTTGCCGACGAACCGAATGTGCCTCAGGCCCTGCTCGAAGCGCCCAACACCTCGCTTCTGCCGCATGTCGGCTCGGCGTCGGACCACACCCGCCGGGCCATGGCCGATCTCTGCGTCGACAATCTGATTTCCTGGTTCGGCGAGCGCCGGCCGCTGACCGCGGTACCGGAGACGATCAACATCAGGCCGCGCGCCTGATCGGCCACATTTATTAACGCCTGATTAACCCTTTGGAATCATTGTGCATACTTCGTTATGCATATCGCCGAAAGTTTGGAGACGGCGACATGCGTGGACCAGAGGCAAAAAAGCGCGACGCGCTCTTGGTGCGGAGAAGCAGAGTGAAGCTGTTGACTGGCTTGGTTGCGTCGGTTGCGTTGTTCGGGGGCGTGCAGTTCCTGCATGGCGGCGATAGCCAAAGCGCGGCCAACGAGCCCGCCGCGTCAAGCATCTACAAATTGACGGCCAATGGCGACGAAGCGGCCTGCGCCGTCCAGCGCGGCGCCGAGGTGTCGGACGGGCTGTCGCGGCTCAGCCTCGCTCCTGATTGCCGCACGCTGATGCCCGGCATCGAGCGTGTGAAATTCTGGCGCGAGCAGGCGGACGGCACGGTCGCCTTCAGCGAGAACGGCATCGATCCGATCGTCACTTTCAGCGTCGCCGATGGCGACGGTTACGAATCCTACGCGCCGGCCGCGCCGCTGCTGGCGCTCAACAGCGACGAATAGCTACCGGATTTTCCTGTAAGCAGCCTACTCTGCCGCCGCGCGCGCCCCGGCTTTCGCCGCCGCATGCAGGCGCACGGCATCGCCGAACGCGCGGAAGATCTTCGCCGAGTTGCTGTCCGACTTCACCCAATATTCGGGGTGCCACTGGACGCCGACCGCGAAGGCGCGGGCATCCTTCACCGAGACCGCCTCGACGGTGCCATCGCCGGCCACCGCCTCGACCTGCAGTTTCGATCCGAGCCGGTCCACCGCCTGGCGGTGCACGGAATTGACCATGATCTCGCCGGCGCCGAACACGCCTGCCAGGCAACTGCCGGGCTTGATCGAAATCGCCTGGCGGATGCCGAAGCGCTCATCCTGATTGTCGCTGACCGGCGCGCGGTGGTCGAGCGTGCCCTCGCGCTCGTGGATCTCGGTGCCCAGCGTGCCGCCCAGCGCCACGTTCAGTTCCTGGATGCCGCGGCAGATGGCAAGCAGCGGCACGCCGCGCTCGATCGCCTTGCGGATCAGCGGCAGCGTGGTGGCGTCACGCGCCGGATCGTAGGGTCCGTTGGCCTCGGTTGCGTCGCCGCCGTAGAGTGACGGATGCACATTGGATTTCGAACCCGTGACCATGACGCCGTCGACCGAGGACAGCAGTTCGTCGAAATCCAGCCGGTCGCCGAAAGAGGGCACCAGCAGCGGGAACACGCCGGCGCCGGCGATCGCCGCCTCGATATACTGCTGCGGGGCGGCATGCCAGGTGTAGTTGTCGAACTGGCGGACATCGGTCGAGACGGCGACGAGCGGCTGCTGCATTTGGATATCGGTTCCATTGAGGGCTAACGGATTATTCTGCCTACAAAATAGGCGATCCGAGGGCGTTTTGCCATGGCAAGTTTCATCTCCACGGATAGGCCACGAAATTTGGCGTTAGACTATAGTTGCACATAGCCCCCGATACTGGACTCGACCTCTCGCCTGTGTATGTTTCTTCCCCAACCGGTCCGGGCGGCGAGGATGCCCGAATGTCGGTCAGCTGATCCACAAGGGAGGAAACTGCATGGATCGTCGTTCATTCATCCGCAAGGCCGGTGCGTCCGGCGTCGGCGTCGCGGCAGCGGCCGCAGCGCTTGCCACGCCGGCGATAGCCCAGTCCAATCCGAAAGTGACGTGGCGGCTGGCATCGTCCTTCCCGAAATCGCTCGACACGATCTATGGCGGCGCGGAAGTCTTCTCCAAGATGCTGTCGGAAGCGACCGACGGCAATTTCCAGGTCCAGGTCTTCGCATCGGGCGAGCTGGTGCCCGGCCTGCAGGCTGCGGACGCCACCGCTGCCGGCACCGTCGAGGCTTGTCATACGGTGGCATACTACTACTGGGGCAAGGACCCGACCTGGGCGCTGGGCGCGGCGGTGCCGTTCTCGCTCAACGCGCGCGGCATCAATGCCTGGCACTACCATGGCGGCGGCATCGACCTGTTCAACGAATTCCTGGCCACGCAGGGGTTGTTCGGTCTGCCGGGCGGCAACACCGGCGTGCAGATGGGCGGCTGGTTCCGCAAGCAGATCAACACCGTGGCCGATCTCTCCGGCCTCAAGATGCGCATCGGCGGCTTCGCCGGCAAGGTGGTGCAGAAGCTCGGCGTCGTGCCGCAGCAGATCGCCGGCGGCGACATCTATCCGGCGCTGGAAAAAGGCACGATCGACGCCGCCGAATGGGTCGGCCCCTATGACGACGAGAAGCTCGGCTTCTACAAGGTCGCGCCCTACTACTACTATCCCGGCTGGTGGGAAGGCGGCCCGACCGTGCATCTGATGTTCAACAAGGCCAAGTACGAGGAGCTGTCGCCGGCCTACAAGTCGCTGGTACACACGGCCGCGCAAGCCGCCGACGCGAACATGCTGCAGAAGTACGACAATCTCAATCCGGCGGCGGTGAAGCGGCTGGTGGCCGGCGGCGCCAAACTGGCGCCTTTCAGCCAGGAAATCATGGCGGCTTGCTTCGAAAAGGCCAACGAAGTCTATGCCGAAATGGAAGCCAACAACGCGCCGTTCAAGAAGATCTGGGAGTCGATCAAGGGCTTCCGCAAGGAGCACTATCTCTGGGCCCAGGTCGCCGAATACAACTATGACACCTTCATGATGGTGCAGCAGCGCAACGGCAAGCTGTAGGCGATCCGCCTTTCCTTCTGGAAGACCTTGCAAGGCCCTCCCCTTCTCCCCTTGTGGGAGAAGGTGGATCGGCGCGCAGCGACGAGACGGATGAGGGGTGTTGGAAGGAATGAGGCGTTGGCGATTCTGTCGCGGCGTCCAACGCTGAAGGTCTGCGCCAAGCTGGAGCACCCCTCATCCGTCGCCTTCGGCGACACCTTCTCCCACAAGGGGAGAAGGGAAGAACTGAGCGCAAAACCGGTGCTTCAGCTATTGTTCGGCACCACCAGCACCTTGACCTCACCGGGGGCCGCGGGGTTCGAGATCACGCGCGGCGCCTCTTCGAGGGGCACTTGCTTCGAAATCAGCTTGTCGATCTCGATCGCGCCCGACGCGACGAGCTCCGCGGCGCGGCGATGCGTGAAGGGGTTGATGAAGGAGCCAAGGACCTTCAACTCGCGGAACAGGACATCGAAGGGCTCGAAGGCGACCTTCTGGCCCTGAGGCATCACGCCGACGATCACCACCGTGCCGCCGGCCTTCGCCAGTCGCATCGATTGTTCCACGGTGTCGGGAACGCCGGCGCATTCGAGCACGACGTCGACGCCGCCAGGCACCAGGCCAGCCGGTCCGGCGATGGCCTCGATGGGGTCGATGGCGCTTGGATCGACGGTTGCCGTCGCGCCGAGCTCCTCGGCAAGCGCCCGGCGCGAGGCCTGCCGGGTCGACAGGATGATCGTCGCGGCGCCCGCCAGCTTAGCCAATTGCACGACAAGCAGGCCGATGACGCCGCCGCCGAGCACCACAACCGAAGCGCCCGGTTTGATGCCGGCGAGGTCGACGCCGTGCAGGCAGCAGGCCAGCGGCTCGCAGAAGGCGCCATGCGTCGGCTTGAGATCGGCGGGCAAGAGGAAGGCCTGGCTTTGCGGCATCACGACATAGTCTGCAAAACCGCCGTCGCGGTGGATGCCGATCGCCCTGAGATTGCTGCACAGGTTGACCCGGCCGGCCCGGCAGTGGCTGCAGCGCCCGCAGGAAATGTTGGGGTCGCCGGTGACGCGGTCGCCGACAGAGATATCGGCAACCGCATCTCCGACAGCCTCGACGATGCCGCAGAATTCGTGGCCGAGCGTCACCGGCGGTTTTGACGGAAACTCGCCATGGAGAAGGTGCCTGTCGGTGCCGCAGACGCCGCAGGCTTCGATCCGCACCAGGACATCCTCCGGCCCTGGTGAAGGTTTGGCGACCTCGCGAAGCGCAATGCTGCCGATTGCTTCCAGCCGGACGGCTCTCATGACTTGGTCACCTCAATTGAAACTCGGCGGCTTCGAAAGGTCGGGCGCCGGCGCCGCCGGCTTGGCGGGCGGTGTATCGCCGAAATTCGGCGGCTGCGACAGATCGGGCGCGCCGGGGGCTGCCGGCGCCGTGCCGCTATTGGCGGGCGGCGCCGCGCCATTGTCGGCCGGCGGCGTGCCTAGCGGCGACAGTCCCGGCATCTCCGGCAGCTTCAAGTCTATCGTGGCGGGTTCGACAGCGGCACCCTTGTAGCGCATCACCATCTGCGGGAAGGCGATGGTGAGCCCGATCATGATCACCTGGATACAGACGAACGGCACCGCGCCCCAATAAATCTGGCCGGTGGTGACCGGCGCGATCTGCTTGCCGGTGATGCGGTCGAGATAGGGCACGCGCGCCGCGACCGAGCGCAGGTAGAACAGCGCGAAGCCGAAGGGCGGATGCATGAAGCTGGTCTGCATGTTGACGCCGAGCAGTACGCCGAACCAGATCAGGTCGATGCCGAGCTTGTCGGCGGCGGGCGCGAGCAGCGGCACGATGATGAAGGCGAGCTCGAAGAAGTCGAGGAAGAAGGCCAGCACGAAGACCAGCAGGTTGACGCCGATCAGGAAGCCGGTCTCGCCGCCGGGCAGCGAGGTGAGCAGGTGCTCGACCCAGATGTGGCCGTTGACGCCGTAGAAGGTGAGAGAAAAGACGCGCGCGCCGATCAGGATGAACAGCACGAAGGAGGACAGCCGCGTCGTCGAAGCCAGCGCCTGTTTGATGACGTCGAGCGACAGCCGCCCCTTTGCCGCAGCCATGATCAACGCGCCGACTGAACCCATCGCGCCGCCTTCGGTCGGCGTGGCGATGCCGAGGAAGATGGTGCCGAGCACCAGGAAGATCAGCGCCAGCGGTGGGATCAGCACGATCACCACCTGCTGCGCCAGCTTGGACATCATGTTGACGTGGAGGCGCTGGTCGGCGATCGCCACGGCATAGATCACGATCACGCCGACACAGGCGCCGAGAATGTCGGCGTTATCGCCATGCGCCGGCACCAGATAGCGGTAGGCCGCATAGGAGATGGCTGCGGTTACCAGCAAAGCGACGATCAGCGAGATCACGCCGCGGCCGAGCGTGCGCGCCTCGGCCGGCAGCGCCGGCATCGAGTTCGGGCGGATGATCGACATGATCAGGATGTAGAGCATGTAGATGGCGGTCAGCACGATGCCGGGAATCAGCGCGCCCGCATACATGTCGCCGACCGAGCGGCCGAGTTGGTCGGCCAGCACGATCAGCACCAGCGAGGGCGGGATGATCTGGGCCAGCGTGCCGGAGGCCGCGATCACGCCGGAGGCCAGCCGCCGGTCATAGCCGTAGCGCAGCATGATCGGCAGCGAGATGAGACCCATGGCGATGACGGAGGCCGCCACCACGCCGGTTGTGGCGGCAAGCAGCGCGCCGACGAAGATCACCGCATAGGCAAGCCCGCCGCGGATCGGGCCGAAAAGCTGCCCGATCGTGTCGAGCAGGTCCTCGGCCATGCCGGATCGTTCGAGCACGATGCCCATGAAGGTGAAGAAGGGAATGGCCAGCAGCGTGTCGTTCGACATCACCCTGGTGCCGTAGAAATTGTCCGGCAGCGCGTGCAGCAGCGGCCAGGCGAGGTTGATCGATCCGCCGGAGTAAGGCGACAACAGCACGCCGATGAAGAAGAACAGGAGACCGTTGGCGGCGAGCGAGAAGGCGACTGGGTAGCCGATCAAAAGGAAGATGACCAGCGAGGCGAACATGATCGGCGCCATGTTCTGCGCGATGAACTCGATCATGGGCGCACCTCGCCGGCCAGCGCCTTGGCTTCTTCGGCAAGCGCCTTGGCCTCGAGCTCGGCTTGCTCATGCGCCGATACGAAGGGATTGGGATCCTCCATGTCGCCGCGCATGATGGCGATCTTCTTGATGATCTCTGAAACGCCCTGCAGCGCCAGCAGGATGAAGCCGGCGAGCAGGATGGCCTTGGCCGGCCAGACGATCAGGCCGCCGGCGTTGGTCGACATCTCGCCGCTGCGGAAAGACAGCGACACGTAAGGAACGAAGTAGATCACCATCAGCACCACGAACGGCATCAGGAAGAAGAGGTGGCCGAGAAGGTCGATCCAGTGCTGCACGCGGCGCGAGAACATGCCGTAGACGATGTCGATGCGGATATGGTCGTTCTGCTTCAGCGTGTAGGCCGCCGCCAGCATGAAGGCGGCGCCGAACAGGTACCATTGCAGTTCGAGCCAGGCATTGGAGGAGATATCGAACGCCTTGCGGATGACGGCGTTGCCGGCGCTTACCAGGATCGCCAGCAGGATCAGCCACGAGATCCAGCGGCCGATGAACTCGTTGATGCGGTCGATCGTCCTGGAGAGAGCGAGTAGCCCTGCCATGCAATTCCTCCCTGATGCCGGCGCCGCGCCCGGTTCCCCCTCCGGTCTCGCGTCGCTTGGCCCAACGGTATGCAGTGCGTGGTCCGGTTGGTCAACATGACAAGGCGCGACAAACGACGGCGCCGGTGGAAAGCTGCCGGTTCACCGAACGTCATGCAACCAAAGTCTGAGGGATTCAGGCGACCTTGGCCTGGTCGCGGCTTGCGCCGATCAGCACCAGCATGGCGACGAGGAAGAGATATATCCAGCCATCGCGCCATTCGATCGGGAAGTAACCGGCCCACAGCGATTCGGCCATTCCGAAGGCCGCGGCGCCAAGCGCCGCCTTGAGCGGCGACAAATAGCCGCCGACCGCCGTGACGAACAGGATCTTGAGGCCGTAGACGAGACCGGTGCCGAAGCTGATATTGCCGTAATAGAGGCCGGCGAGCACGCCTGCAAAAGCCGCGCAGAAGCCGCCGTAGAGCACCGCGCGGCGGAACACAGCGCGCACGTCGACGCCGCACATCGCGGCCGCCTTCGGATCGTCGGAGACGGCTCGCCAGGCGCGGCCGAAGCGCGAATGCGAAAACGTCCAGGCCGCCAGGGCCACCACCGCTATCACGGCGGCGCAGTCGAGCAGCTGGATGACGGTGAGCGTGACCTTGAAGCCGGCATCCTGCGCGAAGACGACAGGATCGGCGAGCATCGGCGGCAGCCAAAGATCATGGGTGTCGGCGGCGATGCGGCTTGCTTCCGACAGGAACAGCAAGATGCCGAGCGTCGTCACCACGATGGCGTTGGGCGACCTGTCGGCCAGCCTTTCGAAGACGCTGCGCGACAGCACTTGGCTGATCAGCACGGCATAGAGCAGAGCGGCCACGATGCCGAGCGCGACCGACGCGAACAGCGTCAGCCACAGCGCCTGGTAGCCGAAGGCCGCGGTCAGGATCATCGTGTGGCCGCAAAAGGCAAACAGCGCGCCATAGGCAAGGTTGGTGCGGTGCAGGATGCCGTTCGTCAGCACATAGCCGAAGGCGAGCAGCGCATAGAGCGCGCCGGAATGCAGCCCGTTGAGCACCTGCTGGTAGAAATAGAGCATTAAGCATCCCTGCAGCGCTGCGCCCTTTGGGACGCGCAAAGGACGCTGGAGCACGTTGATTTAGCGGCGAGCCTTGCATCAGGAATCTAACTTGTCAAACACGTTTTATAGGTTAGATTTCCCGCCATGACGGTATCCTGGACCCCGCACCGCTTCACCGGCGGCATCCTCGCGCTCGACACGGCGAACACGGTCGTGCTGCGCAACGATCCGGAAAAGACTTTTGATCGTTTCGACGATCCCGCCGAGATCGCCCGCTTCGCCGAGGCGGCAAGCGGCTTTCGCGCCGCCGAGCTCGGCGGCCGGCGGCTGCAGGCGCCGGAACCGGGCGGCATCGCCCCGGTCGTGCTGTCGATCCGTGAGGCGACCGACCGGCTGTTTCGCCATGCCATAACGAAAGGTGCCATCTCCGCCGGCCATCTGCCGGATTTCCTGACGGCCTGCGCCAGTGGCCTTTCCGGTAGCAGCACCGAGATCGGGGCGCCGGGCCAGCCGTTCGGCGATCCGGCGACACCGATCGCCTTCGAGGCGGCCTTGGCCGTCTCGGCGCTTTCGCTGTTGCGCGACGAAACCGTTGCCAGGCTCAGGATTTGTCCGAACTGCAGCTGGCTCTTCGTCGACCGCAGCCGCAACGCCAGCCGCCTCTGGTGCGACATGGCCGTCTGCGGCAACCGTCAGAAAGCGAACCGCTACTATCGCCGCCGCACGGCGGCCAGGGAGGCCATCAATGCCTAGCAAGTTCCGTTCGATCGCCCTTGGCGCGGCCTTGATTGCCGCCACAGTGCTCGGCGCCTGCCGCGATACGGGCAAGGAGCAGCTCTTCGCCATTTCCGGCAAGCTGTTCGAATTCAACTACAGGCTCGGCATAGCCACCTATGTCATAACGCTGAGGCCGCTGCGGCCCATGGGCGAGGGGCAGGTCGCGGTCGTCAATTTCCAGAATCCAGCCGGCGGCGACCCGCTCATCGTCAACCAGAAGATCTGGCCCAAGCTTCCCCATATCACCCTGACCAGCCCTCCGCTCACCTGCGTCGTCAAGGACAAGCCCTATTCCGTCACGATCCGCATCGAGGATTCGAGCGGCACCCTACTGCAAAGCCTCGAGACGACGATGACCTCGACGGAGGACCAGACGATGCTGCCGGACCGGCCTCTGGTGATCGGGCCGAAATACGAGCTCAACCCGGACCTCGCCGGCCATCCCGACGGCAAGCTGCCCGATGAGCCGAAGCCGGATTGCTCGAAGGCGGTCTAATGCATGTCGCCCAAAAGTGTGTAGCGGTTTTGGGAAAACGACATGCATAAAAACAAAGATTTAAAGCGCGTCGCTCGAATCCGTTTCGACGCGACGCGCTTTAGGGCACGATCTCGAACCGGTGGTCAGCGTCAGCAAAAACTGCGCAGCGGTTTCGGAAAGATCGTGCCCAGGCAGGAGACGCCGGCTGCTGAAATTTTCGTGCTTCGTGAAGCGTTTAGCTTCGTCTTAAATGCGCTGGGCGACTTCACTCGGACCGTTTGTTGCGTCCGCTCTGGCCCCTGCTTTTTCGTTTGACCTCTCCCGCAAGGGAAGAAAGACTGCGGCGTCCCACTCCGACGTTGGCCGCCCGTCTGAGGCGTGCCTCCGCAGAGGAAATGCCTGATGACGCTGCATGACGTCGCGCTCGACGACAAGTTCGACCTTGGCAAGGAGCGCGTTTTCCTGTCCGGGGCGCAGGCCGTCGTGCGCATGCTTCTTATGCAGCGCGAGCGCGACCGCCGCGCCGGGCTCAACACCGCGGGCTTCGTCTCCGGCTATCGCGGCTCGCCGCTCGGCGGCCTCGACATGCAGCTCTGGAAGGCGAAGCGGCAGCTTGCGCAATCCGACATCGTCTTCCAGCCTGGCCTCAACGAGGAACTCGCCGCCACCGCCTGCTGGGGCTCGCAGCAGACCGAGCTGCTCGGCGAAGGCACGCATGACGGCGTCTTCGCGGTCTGGTACGGCAAGGGGCCGGGCGTCGATCGCTCCGGCGACGTGTTCCGCCACGCCAACCTCGCCGGCTCGTCCAAGCATGGCGGCGTTCTCGCCCTGATGGGCGACGACCACATGGCCGAATCCTCGACCAACGCGCATGCCACCGAATTCCTGTTCGTCGACACCATGGTGCCGATCCTCAATCCGGCCGGCGTCCAGGAGATCATCGACTACGGCCTTTACGGCTTTGCCATGTCGCGCTTCGCCGGCACCTGGGCGGCGATCAAATGCGTCAAGGACAACATCGAATCGACGGCCTCAGTCGACGCCTCGCTCGAGCGGCTGAACATCGTCACTCCTGACTTCGACATGCCGCCCGGCGGCCTCAACATCCGCCACGAGATCGACATGCTCGGCCAGGAAGAGCGGCTGCATGAGCATAAGCGCGCCGCCGCTTCCGCCTTCATCCAGGCCAATGGGCTGAACCGGATCGTCTATTCGGGCGGTCGCAACCCGAAGCTCGGCGTCATCACCATCGGCAAGAGCTATCTCGACGTCCGCCAGGCGCTGGAAGATATCGGCATCGATGAGAAGGCCGCAAACCGCATCGGCATCCGCCTGTTCAAGGTCGGCTGCCCCTGGCCGCTCGATTTCCAGCACATCGCCGACTTCGCGCGCGGCCTCGACACCATCGTCGTCGTCGAGGAAAAGCGCTCGCTGATCGAGGTGCAGCTGCGTGAAAATCTCTACGGCACCGCCGCCCAGCCGGCCATCGTCGGCAAGAAGGACGAGCGCGGCGACTGGCTGTTTCCGGCCAAGGGTGCGCTCGATCCCAACGAGATCGCGATCGCGCTCGGCGAGCGGATCCTGCGCACCATCGGCCCGTCGGAGGAGATCGCCGCGCGGGTGGCGAAGCTGCGCCAGTTCCAGGCGATGCTCGCCGACACCGTCGACATCGGCTCGCGCACGCCTTTCTTCTGCTCGGGCTGTCCGCACAATTCCTCGACCAAGGTGCCGGAGGGCTCGCTGGCCGCCGCCGGCATCGGCTGCCACTTCATGGCGCTGTGGATGGACAGGAACACCGTCGGCTTCACCGCCATGGGCGGCGAGGGCGCGCAATGGGTCGGCCAGGCGCCGTTCTCGAAGCGCGACCATATCTTCCAGAATCTCGGCGACGGCACCTACAACCATTCCGGCCTGCTGGCGATCCGCTTCGCGCTGTCCTCCGGCGCCAACATCACCTACAAGATCCTCTACAACGACGCGGTCGCCATGACCGGCGGCCAGCCGCATGAAGGCGGCCTCACCGTGGATATGATCGCCAGACAGGTGCGCGCCGAAGGCGTCAACCGCATCGCCATCGTCACCGACGAACCGGACAAATATGCCGGCAAGGCCGATTTCCCGGCTGGCGCCACGATCCATCACCGCGACGACCTCGACCTGGTCCAGCGCGAATTGCGCGGTGTGAAAGGCGTCTCGGTGCTTCTCTACGATCAGACCTGCGCCGCCGAGAAGCGCCGCCGCCGCAAGCGCGGCACCTTTCCCGACCCCGACAGGCGCGTCTTCATCAACGAGTTGGTCTGCGAGGGTTGCGGCGATTGCGGCGTGCAATCCAACTGCGTCTCGATCCAGCCGGTCGAAACCGAATTCGGCCGCAAGCGCCGGATCGACCAGTCGAGCTGCAACAAGGATTTTTCATGCCTTGGCGGTTTCTGCCCCTCCTTCGTCACCGTTCATGGCGGCAAGATCAGGAAGGCCGAAGGCATCGCCGGCAAGACCGATCCGCTCGACGGCGTGCCGTCGCCCGCCGAATTCCCGCTTGGCGGAGAGGGCTGGGCGGCGATCATCGACGGCGTCGGCGGCACCGGCGTGGTCACCATCGGCGCGGTGCTCGGCATGGCCGCCCACCTCGAGGGTAAAGGCTGCGGCATGATCGACATGGCGGGCCTTGCCCAGAAGGGCGGCTCGGTCTTCACCCATGTCCGCATTGCTTCGACGCCCGAGGACATCCACGCCATCCGCGTTTCGGCCGGCAAGGCGGATCTCGTGCTCGGCTGCGACCTCGTGGTCTCCGGCGCCAAGAAGGTGCTCGCCGCGGTGCGCGAGGGTCACACGATGTTCCTCGCCAACACCGCCGAAATCATGCCTGGCGAATTCACGCGCTCCGCCGATTTTTCCCTGCCGGTCGAACGGCTGAAGAAAGCGATCCGCGCCGCCGCTGGCGACGACAACGCCCACTTCTTCGACGCCACCCGCACCGCCACCGCTTTGTTTGGCAATTCGCTCGGCGCCAACATGTTCATGCTCGGCTTCGCTTTCCAGCATGGCGGGCTGCCGCTGTCGGCCGAAGCCGTTGAAAAGGCTATCGAATTGAACGGTGAAGCCGTGGCGATGAACATCGCCGCCTTCCGTTGGGGCCGTCGCGCCGCGCACCAGCCGGACTTCGTGCGCAACCTGGTCGGCAAGACCGGCAAGCCGGTGTCCGCGCCCGCCGAAACGCTGGACGACATCATCGCCCGGCGCGTTGCATTCCTCACCGCCTACCAGAACGCCGCCTATGGCAAGCGCTATGCCGATAGGGTCGCCGCGCTGCGTGCCGCCGAGGCGCGGGCGGTTCCCGGCTCGACCGCTGTGACCGGGGCCGCCGCCAAAAACCTGTTCAAGCTGATGGCGATCAAGGACGAGTATGAGGTGGCGCGGCTCTATACCGACGGCAGCTTCGCCTCCGATCTCGCAAGGCAGTTCCAGAGCTACGAAAGGCTCGAATTCCATCTCGCGCCGCCGATCCTCGGGCGGCGCGGCAATGACGGCAAGCCGAGGAAATCGAGTTTCGGTCCCTGGATGATGAAGGCTTTTCGCCTGCTGTCGGCCATGAAAGGCCTGCGCGGCACGGCATTCGACCTCTTCGGCCACACCGCCGAACGGCGCGCCGAGCGGCAACTGCTTGCGCAATACGAGGCTGATCTCGATCTGATCGCCGCAGCGCTTGCGCCGGGCAGGGTCGAAGCCGCTGCCGCTCTCGCCTCCGTGCCCGCGCTCATCCGCGGCTATGGCCATGTCCGGCAGGCCAGCGCAGCAAAGGCGGCCGAGGAGCGCTCCAGACTGCTCCAGCGGCTGAGCCAAACCGTGCCGGTGCCGGTTCTCAACGCCGCCGAGTGATTTGCGCCGACTCTTTGCCCAAGGCCTTTCCGGCCCGCCCAGGTGTTCGCGCCTTGGCGGGCAGGCGGAAGCTGCTGCTCAAGCCATCGCTGTTCTAAGCCTTTCTTAAGGCGGTTGTGGCATGACAAGGCTTAGCGTTGGGCCGACCATATGGGCAGAACAAAGACCGAAAGCATCCCCGCGGATGTTTATATCCAATTTGTGCGCTCGTTGTTCGACAACGCGCATATGTTGCTGATCGGTGGCGCGTGCTATTGGATCC
Source organism: Mesorhizobium sp. M1E.F.Ca.ET.045.02.1.1 (assembly GCF_003952485.1). Classification (NCBI taxonomy): domain Bacteria; kingdom Pseudomonadati; phylum Pseudomonadota; class Alphaproteobacteria; order Hyphomicrobiales; family Phyllobacteriaceae; genus Mesorhizobium; species Mesorhizobium sp. M1E.F.Ca.ET.045.02.1.1. The sequence continues at coordinate 1,409,283 of NZ_CP034447.1, read as the reverse complement.
TCGGATTCATGATCTATCTGCGCACGCACAACCCCTTGTTCCTGACGTTTTCTTTTGCTCTGCTTTCCGTCAGCCTTATCCGTTACTTCGGCATTCGCAGCTTCCTGCGAACAGGCGGCGTGATTGCCGATGTCGAACACGCGCAGCGGTTGGAGCGCAGCTACATCCTGAAGGGCTGCCTGCAGGGCCTCGGCCTGGGCGCGCTGTGCTTCGTGTCGATCTATGTGTATCCCGATCCCTTTGCCGAGCTGGCGGCGATGTCGCTGACCTTGGCCACCCTGGTCACGGTTGTCGCCCGCAACTACGGCTCGCCGCGCATGGTGCGGATCTTTTCGGTGACCTTCATCGGTCCGGCGGCGCTTGCGCTCCTGCTGCGCATGGACGCGCCTTCCGTCGTCCTCGGCCTGATGATCATCCCGATGACGTTCATCACCATCACCGGCGCCGACCATGTGCGCAACGTGCTCTTCTCGGCCGTCATCGGCCACAAGCAGGCGAGAAACCTGACGCGCAGGTTCGACCGCGCGCTCAACACCATGTCGCATGGCCTGGTCATGCTCGGCCCGGACGGACGCGTCGCGGTCGCCAATGCCGAGGCCGCCCACCTGATGTCGCTGAAGTCGGCCGACGCGCTGCTCGGGCGTTCGATCCACGGTCTTCTGATGCGCGGTGTCGCCGGCGGCATGCTGGCACCGAAGGACTGCCGCTACATCGAGGCGCAGCTGACGCGCGCCCTGCGCGAGGGCCGCGACCGCAAGGTGCTGGTTTCGCTCGCCAACGGCCAGCACTACGAATTCTCCGCGCGCGAAGGCAGCCAGGAACTCGGCGTCGTCACCTTCGAGGATGTGACGGCCCGCGTCGAGGCGGAGGAGAAGATCCGTTTCATGGCGCGCTACGACAACCTCACCGGCCTGCCGAACCGCGCCTACTTCCACGAGCTGGCCGGCGAGGCCATGGCGTCCGGCGACCGCGACCGGCTCTGCGGCCTGGCGGTGCTCGATCTTGACGATTTCAAGAGCGTCAATGACACGCTCGGCCATCCGGTCGGCGACGGGCTGATCTATGCCGTGGCCGAGCGGCTGGCGGCGGTTGCCGGGCCTGGCATCAATGTCAGCCGCTTCGGCGGCGACGAGTTCATGATCTATTTCGACCGCATCGAGGATGAGAGCCATCTCGGCAGCCTGCTCGACGAGATCTTCGCCGACTTGCAGGGCGAAGTCGACGTTGCCGGGCATGGCCTGCGTATCCAGGCCAGCGGCGGCGCGGTGTTGTCCATCGTCAAGGACACCGACGTCGATGCCATGATCGTCAAGGCGGACCTTGCGCTCTACAAGGCCAAGGAGCTCGGCAAGAACAGCTGGCGGCTGTTCGAGGCTTCGATGGATGCCGCCTTCCGCAACCGCCAGCTGATGAAGGCCGATCTGCGCAGCGCCGTGCAAGCCAAGGAACTGCGCGTCGTCTACCAGCCGATCGTATCGATGAGCACCATGCGCATCGCCAGTTGCGAGGCGCTTTGCCGCTGGGATCATCCCGATCTCGGGCCGATTTCGCCGGGCGTCTTCATTCCGCTGGCCGAGGAGATGGGCATCATCTCCGAGATCAGCACCTTCGTGCTGCAGGCAGCCTGCGCCGAATGCGCCAAATGGCCGGCGCAGACCAGCGTTTCGATCAACCTGTCGGCCAAGGATTTCCGCAACCGCGACGTCGTGCAGAAGGTGCGCGACGCCTTGGCGGCGTCGGGCCTTGCGCCGCACCGGCTCGAGATCGAGGTCACCGAGACTGCCCTGCTCGACGACAAATCGCTGACGCGCGAACTGATCGAGGAGTTGAAGACCCTTGGCGTTCGCATCGCGCTCGACGACTTCGGCACCGGCTATTCGAGCCTCAGCTATCTGCACAAGCTGCCGCTCGACAAGATCAAGATCGACCGCTCCTTCCTGATCGACGTGACCCAGAGCGCCCAGTCGCTCGATCTTTTGAAGGGGATCGTCGGCTTGACCCGGACCTTGGGCCTGGTCGTCACCATCGAAGGGGTCGAGACCTTCGAGCAACTGAAGATACTTGTGCGCTCGGTCAAACCGGACCTCGTGCAGGGTTTCCTCTTCGGTGCCGCGCTCAGTGCATCGGGCATCGAGACGATGTCGAACGTCACCTGGCCGTTCGCCGCGGACCTGCGTCTCGCCGCCAAGCGGACGGCCAGGTAGCGCAGTTGCGGAATTCGCTCGATTGAGATCGGCAATGCACGTTGATCAAACGTGCGCAGCATTTTCTACGAAAACAGAAGTTTTGAAACTTATTTTGCAACGTTTTCCAGAATAACTTCAGAAAAACCTGTCGAATCTTTTCCATCCGTAACTGCATAAAGGTGAATATTTGTAGAAGGTCGACGCTTCTGCCGGATTCTGACACGGATTAGTGCTTTCTGCTTGCAGATTTGCGGCGTCCTTTCATGTTGAAAGTGAGCTTAGTGCAAGGCGCCAGATTTGCTTTTTCAGCGCAACGCTGCCGCCTGCAATTGCGCCGATTATTAAGGTTAACGAAGGGTAAATCAGCAGGGTTGAATTTTCGGCTTGTGTCTCATTTCAACTCGAATAGCCTAATCATAGGCGGATACGAGGACTTGAGATGGATGCTGCGAGAAACGATGCGCAGGCTGGCGCCGGCGCAAACACTGGGTCGGCGCTGAACCGTTCGATCATGCAATTGCTGGAGCATGTCGACTATCGCCTCATCACAGGGGGCGAGGATCTGGAGGCGATCTACCGCCTTCGCTATCACTCCTATTTGCGGTCAGGCATGTGCGGCCCGATCGCCAGCGGGATGTTCGAGGATCGCTGGGACAATCTGCCGAATTCCTACCGGTTCGGTGTCTATTTCGATGGTGAATTGGTCAGCACGCTGCGCCTCCACTATATTTCCCGCGAGCACCCCTATTCGCCTTCCGTCGACGCCTATCCCGAAATATTGGCCGAGCGGCTTGCCCGCGGAGAGACCTTCATCGACGGAACGCGGTTCGCGACCGATCCTGACAGCGCGCCCGCGCCTGGAGTCCTGCCTTTCCTGACGCTCAGGCTCGGCATGGTGGCCTCCAGCTACTTCGGCCAGACCGCGGTGCTCACGCCGGTCAAGGTCGAGCATTCCGCTTACTATGCCCGTATCTTCCATGCCGTGCAGCGGACCGAGGGCAAGGTGTTCCCGGGCGTTCTTGCGCCGATCGCTTTGTTCGAAATCCCCTGTGGCGAAAATTTGCGCCTGACCCTCGAACGGTTCCCATTCTTCAAGTCGACGCCGATGGAACAGCGGCTGATGTTTGCCAACCCGGCGATCAACCGGCTGACGCCGCTGTCCATCATTCCGACGGCGAAATACTATCGCGACGCTGCCTGAACCCTCCGAGCATCGTGGACCTTTCCTTCGGTTTCGCCGTTATGAAATAGCGGCGTCGCCGTCGAGCGGCGCCGCGGTCCTGCGCAACAGGCGTTCGCCCCGGGCCCATGTCGGGTTGTTTGTTCATGGGAAGGATACGATCATGACCATCCATTCACTCGCGCTCGCGCCCCTGATCTCGCTGATCGCCGGCATATTGATCCTGGTGATGCCGCGCCTGCTCAACTACATCGTCGCGCTCTATCTGATCGTCGTCGGCCTGCTCGGCCTGTTTCCGCAGCTCGCCGGCTGAGGTTCAGCACCCACGCTGCGTCGCGGTGGCGGCGTCCCGTCCCATTTCAACTTTCATTTGAGGCTGTTGTCGCCGGTCGTGCGGCAATAGCGCCATTGCTCTTGGTCCGGCTTTTCGCTATGTGCCTCGAAGATGTCTTCGAAGGGGTATTCCTATGGCTGATCATGCGCCGACCGGTCCTGTCGAACTGGGTGCGAAGATGGACTATGCCGAGCATGACCGCACCTATGCGGCCTTCCTGAGGCTGGCCAAATATGGATCGCTTATTTGTCTGGCAATACTCGTGGCGATGGCTTTCGGTTTCTTCGCGGGCGGCTTCTTCTCGGCGCTGATCCTCTTCGCGGCTATCATGGCCGCCGGCGCATTCATTCTCCGGTAGTTTTCTCAAACCCTTTGCCGGTGACGCCGCCGGAGATCGGTCGGCGCCTTGCGGACAGGTTCCAGCCGAAAGGATCAAGCGGTGGGGCAGTCGGTATTCATCCCTCGTGAGCTTGACGCGAACGAGCCGCGTGTGGCGGCTTCGCCTGAGACGGTGAAACGGCTGGCGGGCCTGGGCTTCGAGGTGATCGTCGAGAAAGGCGCGGGCCTCGGCTCACGCATCACCGATCAGGATTTTGCCGCTGCCGGCGGCACGATCGGCACGGCCGGCGATGCCAAAAAGGCCGATGTGGTGCTGAAGGTGCGTCGGCCGACCGATGCCGAGCTGAAGGGCTACAAGTCCGGCGCGGCGGTCATCGCCATCATGGATCCCTACGGCAACGATGCGGCACTTGCCGCGATGGCCAAGGCCGGCATCACCGCCTTTTCGATGGAATTCATGCCGCGCATCACCCGCGCGCAGGTGATGGACGTGCTTTCCTCGCAGGCCAATCTCGCCGGCTATCAGGCGGTGATCGACGCCGCGTGCGAATATGACCGGGCGCTGCCGATGATGATGACGGCAGCCGGCACCGTGCCGGCGGCCAAGACCTTCATCATGGGCGTCGGCGTCGCCGGCCTGCAGGCCATCGCCACCGCGCGTCGCCTCGGCGCCGTCGTCACCGCCACCGACGTGCGGCCGGCGGTGAAGGAGCAGGTGCAGTCGCTCGGCGCGAAATTCCTGGCGGTCGAGGACGACGAGTTCAAGGCGGCCGAGACCGCCGGCGGCTATGCCAAGGAAATGTCGAAGGAATACCAGGCCAAGCAGGCGGCGCTGACCGCCGAGCACATCGCCAAGCAGGACATCGTCATCACCACGGCGCTGATCCCCGGTCGCCCGGCGCCGAAGCTGGTCTCGGCCGCCATGGTCGCCTCGATGAAGCCGGGCTCGGTGATCGTCGATCTTGCCGTCGAGCGCGGCGGCAATGTCGAAGGCGCGGTGCCAGGCAAGGTCGTGACGACGGAAAACGGCGTCAAGATCGTCGGCCATCTCAACGTGCCCGGCCGCGTCGCGGCATCGGCCTCGTTGCTCTATGCCAAGAACCTTTACGCCTTCCTCGAGACGATGGTCGACAAGGCGACGAAGACGCTTGCCATCAAGCGCGACGACGAACTGGTCAAGGCGACGATGCTGACCGACGCTGGGCAGGTCGTTCATCCCAACTTCGCCAAGGCGGCCGGCGAGCCGCGCACCGAACCCGCTGCGATACCGGCCAAGACCATGGTCGCCGATGCCGCGCCGAAGAAGGTAGCGGCGAAGAAACCTGCCGCAGCCAAGTCGGCCTCGTCCAAGTCGAAAGGGACCGCGTGATGGACGCACTGCAGAAAGCCCTCGATCAGCTCGATCAGGCGACCGCCGCCGTTCGCCTTGCCGTACAGGACCTGGCCAACGCGCCCGCCGGTGCCGAGGCTGCCGGCAACGCGGCGCATGCGCTCTCGGGCGGCGCCATCGATCCCTTCGTCTTCCGCTTCGCCATCTTCGTGCTGGCGATCTTCGTCGGCTATTATGTCGTGTGGTCGGTGACGCCGGCGCTGCACACGCCGCTGATGGCCGTCACCAACGCCATCTCCTCGGTCATCGTCGTCGGCGCGCTGCTCGCCGTCGGCATCGCGGCGTCCGGCCTAGCCGCGGGCTTCGGCTTCGTCGCGCTGGTGCTGGTCTCGGTCAACATCTTCGGCGGCTTCCTCGTCACCCAGCGCATGCTCGCCATGTACAAGAAGAAGGAAAAGTGACGTGACCGTCAATCTCGCTTCCTTCCTCTATCTGGTCTCCGGCATCCTGTTCATCCTGGCGCTGCGCGGCCTGTCGCATCCGACCACCAGCCGCCGAGGCAATCTCTACGGCATGATCGGCATGGGCATCGCTCTTTGCACCACGCTGGCGCTGGCGCTGCCTTCGGCCGGCCGCTTCGGCCTGATCGTGCTGGGTCTCGCCATCGGCGGCAGCATCGGCGCGGTGACTGCGCGCCGCATCGCAATGACCTCGATGCCGCAGCTGGTCGCCGCCTTCCACTCGCTCGTCGGCTTCGCCGCCGTCATGGTGGCGGCCGCCGCCATCTATGCGCCGGAAAGCTTCGGCATCGGCACGGCGGGCGACATCCATGCCCAGGCGCTGGTCGAAATGAGCCTCGGTGTCGCCATCGGTGCCATCACCTTCACCGGCTCGGTCATCGCCTTCCTGAAGCTCGACGGCCGCATGTCCGGCAAACCGATCATGATCGGCGGCCGCCACCTCATCAACATCGCGCTCGGCATCGCGCTGTTCGTGCTGATCGTGCTTCTGGTCAACACCGAATCCAAGCTGGTCTTCTGGCTGATCGTGGCCGCCTCGCTGGTGCTCGGCGTGCTGCTCATCATCCCGATCGGCGGCGCCGACATGCCGGTCGTGGTGTCGATGCTGAATTCTTACTCGGGCTGGGCCGCTGCCGCGCTCGGCTTCACGCTTGGCAACCTGGCGCTGATCATCACCGGCGCGCTGGTCGGCTCCAGCGGTGCGATCCTGTCCTACATCATGTGCAAGGGCATGAACCGCTCCTTCATCTCGGTTATCCTCGGCGGCTTCGGCGGCGAGACAGCTGCCGCTGCCGACGACGGCATCGAGCGCACCGTCAAGCAGGGTTCGGCCGACGACGCCGCCTATCTGATGATGAACGCGCAGAAGGTCATCATCGTGCCCGGTTACGGCATGGCGGTCGCCCAGGCCCAGCACGCGCTGCGCGAGATGGCCGACAAGCTCAAGGCCAACGGCGTCGAGGTGAAGTACGCCATCCACCCGGTCGCCGGCCGCATGCCCGGCCACATGAACGTGCTGTTGGCCGAGGCCAACGTGCCTTATGACGAGGTGTTCGAGCTGGAGGACATCAACTCCGAGTTCGCGCAGGCCGACGTCGCCTATGTCATCGGCGCCAACGACGTCACCAACCCGTCCGCGCGCGACGACAAGTCCTCGCCGATCTTCGGCATGCCGATCCTCGACGTCGACAAGGCCCGCACCTGCCTGTTCGTCAAGCGCTCGCTCGGCTCCGGCTATGCCGGCATCGACAACACGCTGTTCTACAAGGACGGCACCATGATGCTGCTCGGCGACGCCAAGAAGATGACCGAGGAAATCGTCAAGGCCATGGATCACTGATCAACTGCGGCTTCTGCAAAAAAGCCCGGCGTCGCCGGGCTTTTTTGCAGGAGACTGTCGGCCAGATCCCGATCAAATATCCAGATTGGCGACCGACAGCGCATTGTCCTGGATGAACTCGCGGCGCGGCTCCACCTCGTCGCCCATCAGCCGCGAGAACAGGCTGTCTGCGTCCGTCGCATCCGCCACCTTGACCTGCAGCAGCGAGCGCACGTTCGGATCGAGCGTGGTTTCCCAGAGCTGCTCGGCGTTCATCTCGCCGAGGCCCTTGTAGCGCTGCATGGTCAGGCCCTTGCGGCCCGTGGCGAACACCGCGTTGAGCAGCGCCAGCGGTCCCGAAATGGTCTCAGAGACGTCCTTGCGGCGCAGCACCGGCGGCTCGCTGTAGATCTCGGAAAGGCGCGAGGCATAGCGGTCTAGCTGGCGCGCATCGGCCGAATTGATCAGCCCGGCGTCGAGCTGCACGAATTCCTTGACGCCGCGCACCGTGCGCTCGAACACATAGCCGCCGGTGCCGTCATTCGAAGCCGACAGGCGTCCGGTCCAGCCGCGCTCGGTCTCCTCGGCGATTATGTCGAGCCGCCCGGCGACGCGTTCGGCCATGGCGTTGGCGCGGCCGAGATCGGCAAGCACGTCGGCATTGAGCGCGCCGGCGATCGCCGCCTGCTCGACGACATCGCGGTTGTAGCGCGTGTGCAGCCCGTTGATCAGGTGCCGCACCGCCAGCGCGTCGTCGATGGCGCCGCGCAGGTCCTGTCCGGTGCGCACTTCGCCGGACGCCAGCGTCAGAGAAGCCTCCTCCAGCCCGGAGTCGATCAGATATTCCTCATAGGCGCCTTCGTCCTTGAGGTACTGCGAGCTTTTTCCCCGCGTCACTTTGTAGAGCGGCGGCTGGGCGATGTAGAGATGGCCGCGCTCGATCAGCTCCGGCATCTGCCGGAAGAAGAAGGTGAGCAGCAGCGTGCGGATGTGGGCGCCGTCGACGTCGGCGTCGGTCATCAGGATGATCTTGTGGTAGCGCAGCTTGTCGGCGTTGAACTCGTCCTTGCCGATCGAGGTGCCGAGCGCGGTGATCAGCGTGCCGATCATGTCGGAACTCAGCATGCGGTCGAAGCGCGCGCGCTCGACGTTCAGGATCTTGCCGCGCAGCGGCAGGATGGCCTGGTTCTGGCGCGAGCGCCCGCCCTTGGCCGAGCCGCCGGCCGAGTCACCCTCGACGATGAAGATTTCCGATTTCGCCGGGTCGCGTTCCTGGCAGTCGGCAAGCTTGCCTGGCAGCGAGGTGACGCCGAGCGTGCTCTTGCGGGTGATGTCGCGCGCCTTGCGCGCGGCCTCGCGCGCCGCGGCTGCCTGGATCACCTTTTCGACCACCACCCTGCCTTCGGTCGGATGCTCCTCCAGCCAGGTGCCCAATGCCTCGTTCACCAGCCCTTCCACCACCGGGCGGACTTCCGAAGAGACCAGCTTGTCCTTGGTCTGCGAAGAGAATTTCGGATCCGGCACCTTGACCGAGAGAACGGCGGTCAGGCCTTCGCGGCAGTCGTCGCCGGTAAGAGACACCTTTTCCTTCTTGGTCTGGCCGGAAGATTCGCCGTATCCAGTGATCTGCCGCGTCAGCGCGCCGCGGAAGCCGGCCAGATGCGTGCCGCCATCGCGCTGCGGGATGTTGTTGGTGAAGGCCAGCACATTCTCGTGATAGCTGTCGTTCCACCACATCGCCACCTCGACGGTGATGCCGTCGCGCTCGGCGCGGATCGCGATCGGCTTTTCGATCAGCGGCTTCTTGACCCGGTCGAGATATTTCACGAACTCCTCGAGGCCGCCGTCATAGTGCAGCTCATGGCGCACGAGGTCGGCGTGGCGGGCGTCGGTCAGCACGATGCGCACGCCTGAATTGAGGAAGGCGAGCTCGCGCAGCCGGTGCTCCAGCGTGTTGTAGTCGAACTCGACCATGGTGAAGGTCTCGGCCGACGGGAAGAAGGTGATCTCGCTGCCGCTGCGGCCCTCATAGGTTCCCAGGCGCCTGTCCTGCTCGTAGCTGCCGGTGACCTTCAGCGGCGCGTCGGCGTTGCCATGGGTGAAGCTCATCTCGAAGATCTCGCCGTTGCGGCGGATCTTGAGCTTCAGCCATGCCGAGAGTGCGTTGACAACCGATACGCCGACGCCGTGCAGGCCGCCCGAGACCTTGTAGGAATTCTGGTCGAATTTGCCGCCGGCATGGAGCTGCGTCATGATGACTTCGGCGGCCGAAACGCCCTCGCTGGGGTGGATATCGGTCGGAATCCCGCGGCCGTTGTCGATGACGGTCACCGAACCGTCGGGGTTGAGCGTCACCGAGACGAGGTCGGCGTGTCCGGCCAAAGCCTCGTCGATGGCGTTGTCCACCACCTCATAGACCATGTGATGCAGGCCCGAGCCGTCATCGGTGTCGCCGATATACATGCCCGGCCGCTTGCGGACGGCGTCCAACCCCTTCAAAACCTTGATGGAATCGGCGCCGTACTCGGCTTCCGCGCCATTGGCGCTTTCGGTCTGGTCGCTCATGAAAACCTGTCTGATTGATGTCGCTGGTCCGGCGCGGAAAAATGGCCCCGAATCGCGCCGTTTTGATGTCCTAGATATAGGCGCAAATGACTGGTTTTCCAAGGTTTGCGGGCATTTTGCCGGCTTGGCGAGAAGGCCCTTGTGCTGCCGCGGCGCGTCGGCTCCGCGATCGGGCCAGATGGTAGGGCCAGGCGGCTGCGAAAGCCGCGTCCGGGCACGGCGCGCAGCCGGTCGTGCCGGATCGGCCTTTACTCCAAAGGCAAGCTGGCGCGCAGTGCCTTCAGCGCCTCGCTCCAGCGGAGCAGTTCGTCGAGCATCATCTTGGCACCCTGCAGCACGTAGTCGCTCGCCTGGTACGCGCCATCCTTGTCAAGCAGCGTCCTGTAGGTGGGCAGCGCCACGCCTTCCGGGATCGGCATGACGCCGACCGAGGTCAGCAGCGGCTTCAGCGCCTGCGCAGCACGTAGGCCGCCGGACACCCCGCCATAGCTGAAGATGGCGGCGGGCTTGTAGCGCCACTCCTTGAGCAGATAGTCGACCGCGTTCACGATCGCCGGGGCCACGAAGTAATTGTATTCCGGCGCCACGAAGACGAATGCGTCGGCGGCGTCGATCGCCTTCGACCAGGCCTTGGTGTGGTCGTTCTCATATTTGCCCAAGCGCGGATGATGCGGCTCGTCGAGCATCGGCAGCTTGAAGGCGGCAATGTCGGTCAGCACCGGCTCGAACTTGCCGTGCTCGCGCGCGAAGCCCTCGAGCCACTCGGCGAAGATCGGCCCGGCGCGGCCCGGCCGCGTGCTGCCGATGATGATGCTCAACTGGTTCTTCACGGGTGGCTCCTTCATTGACAGTATACATTGGTGACTAAAGCAAGCAGTCACCGTCAACAAGCGGCCATTGGTCGCGCCGTTCACATTCAGGCGAGGCGGTCCGTCCGCGGACTTGCCACTCGGCCACATGGACGCCCGCCTTGCCGGGCACTACATTTAGCCTGCCAGCGGAGCATGCCCATGGACACCAAGCCCGCCCCCTTCGTGCCGCCCGCGCCGAAGCCGCGCACCCAGCCGCCCTCGACGCTGGAGATGATGCGCATCGTCTACCGCAACCCGCTCGAGCTGTGGGGCGAGCATACCTACAACGAGCCCTGGATCTCGGTGACCGGCATCGGCGGGCCGCTGGTCATCGCCAACGATCCCGGCCTCATACGCCATGTGCTGATCGACAACGCCAGGAACTACAAGATGGCGACCGTGCGCCAGCTGATCCTGCGCCCGATCCTGCGCGACGGCCTGCTCACGGCCGAGGGCGAGGTGTGGAAACGCTCGCGCAAGGCCATGGCGCCGATGTTCACGCCACGCCACATCTTCGGTTTCGCCGAGCCGATGCTGAAGCGCGCGCTGGAATTCGTCACCCGCTACGAGGCCGGCGGCGCGACCGACGTCGCTCGTGACATGACGATGCTCACCTACGACATCCTGGCCGAGACGCTGTTTTCCGGCGAGGTCGCCGGGGAGCAGGGCAGCTTCGCCAAGGAAGTCGACCGCCTGTTCGAGACCATGGGCCGCGTCGATCCGCTCGACCTTTTGCGCGCGCCGGAATGGCTGCCGCGCTTCACCCGCATCCGCGGCCGCAAGACCATGGCCTATTTCCGCAACATCGTCGCCGGCACGGTGAAGATGCGCGAGGAGCGGCTGAGGCGCGACCCCGATGGCGTCCCACAGGATTTTCTGACGCTGCTGTTGAGAGCCGAGGGGCCGGACGGCCTCACGCGCGCGGAAGTCGAGGACAACATCATCACCTTCATCGGCGCCGGCCACGAGACGACGGCGCGCGCGCTGGGCTGGACGATCTATTGCCTCTCCGAGGCCCCGTGGGAGCGCGATAGGGTCGAAAAAGAGATCGATGCGGTGTTGGCGCGGGAGCCCGATCCGACGAAATGGCTGGACGCCATGCCGCTCACCCGCGCCGCCTTCGAAGAGGCGCTGAGGCTCTATCCGCCGGCGCCCTCGATCAACCGCGAACCGATCGAGCCGGAGACCTGGAATGGCCTCTACATCCCGAAATATGCCGCCGTGCTGGTGATGCCCTGGGTCGTGCATCGGCACCGCAAGCTGTGGGACCGGCCGGACGCCTTCATGCCGGAGCGTTTCCATCCCGAAAACCGCGACCGGATCGACCGCTTCCAGTATCTGCCTTTCGGCGCCGGGCCGCGCGTCTGCATCGGCGCCAGCTTCGCCATGCAGGAGGCGATCATCGCTTTAGCCATCTTGTTGTCGCGCTTCCGCTTCGACGTGACATCCGAAACGCGGCCATGGCCGGTGCAGAAGCTGACGACGCAGCCGCAGGGCGGCCTGCCGATGCAGGTTTCGCGGCGCGCTTAGTTGGGAAATTGTCTACCGGTCGGCGATCGGTCGGCGCTGCTGGAACTGGCCGGCGGCGCGGAAGCGCCAGAGGTAGCTCGGCAGGATCGTCGCGATCGCCTGCGGCTGGATGCCGAGGCCGCCGAGCGTCCTGTCCGCCTTGGCGGCGGCTTCGGAGACGACATTGTGCGCGCGCAACTGCAGCACCTGGTCCTTGGTCAGCAGCGGATTGGGCAGCAGCTGAAGGATCGAGGCCTGGATGTTCGCCACCCACCACGGCACCGGCACCAGGAGCCGCCGGCGATCGATGACCGCGAGCATCTCTTCCATGCATTCCTTGAAGGTCAGCACCTGCGGACCGCCGAGCTCATAGATCTGGCCGCCCTTGACCTTGCCGTCTACCGAGCGCGCAATCGCCTCGGCGACGTCGCCGACATAGACCGGCTGGAATTTCGTCTGCCCGCCGCCGATCAGCGGCAGGACGGGCGAGAGGCGTGCCATGCCCGCGAAGCGGTTGAAGAAGCTGTCTTCCGGTCCGAAATTGATCGACGGCCGGAAGATGACGGCATCCGGGATCGTCTCGAACACCGCCTTCTCGCCGAGCGCCTTGGTGCGCGCGTAGTCGGAAGCCGAGTTCAAGTCGGCGCCGAGCGCCGAGATGTGGGTGAGGCCGGCGCCGACCGACCGCGCGGCCTCGGCGATGGCGCGCGCGCCGAAGTCGTGCACGGAGCCGAATTTCTGCCGGCCGGTCTCGTGCAGGATGGCGACCAGGTTGACGACGTGGTCGGCGCCCTGCACGGCGCGGTCGACCGACCAGCGCACGCGCACATTGGCCTGCACCGGCTGGATCTGACCGACATTGCCGAGCGGCTGCACATGGCCGGCAAGGTCCGGCCGCCGGCAGGCGACCCGGATGCGGTAGCCGCGCTTGGCGAGCGCGCGCACGACATGGCGGCCGACAAAGCCTGAGCCGCCGAAGACGACGACGAGCTTGGGGGTCTGCAGGATTTCGGTCATGGCTGGCTCCGGCGCGCTTTCCCGATAGACTTGGTTACAGCGCCGTGCGGCCAATCGGACGCGCAAAGGACGCTGTAAGACTTTGATCTGGCCGTCTCATAGTCGGTTTCGCGCCAAAGGCAAAGGGCAGGCGAAGCCAATCTCGAGCTTGTTTCGGCCCAAACAGAAAACCCCGCCGAAGCGGGGCTTTCCGGGCAGTGCTCGCACCGAAACAGGGACCAACGAGGCGGCCTGACCTGAGACGGTATCAAGGCGGCGTGAAGCATTCACGCCCGCCCCGGCCCTGGACGCCCGGCGCGGCGCCGCCAACCGCAAGCCGCGACCCCAGCCACCCTCTGCGGCTTGCGATGCGGGGTGCCGATGATGGGTCGTCGCAGGGCGATAAAGGGTTCAACGGGCACGTGAAGAAATGCGCGCGCTATGTCGCCGAGTGTGCCTTGGTCAGGCCGAGTAGCGTTCGGCGAATTCGGAAATGCGCTGCACGACCGCTTTCGGAACGTCGAAGCCGCGCGCCGTCGCCTTTTCCGCGGCCTCGGCGCGGGCGCGGCCGGGGATGTGCACGCCGTAGCGCCGCCGCAGCCGGTCGAGTTGCCCCTTCATGCGCTGTTCGAAGTCCGGGTCGAGCAGCTTGGGCTCGATGGCTAAAACGAAAAGCCCGGTTCCGGGACTGTCCGGCCCGCCGGAGAACCATGGCGCGTCGAGCGACCAATTGGCGCCGGAAATGCCTGCCGCCAGCACCTCGACCATCAAGGCGATGTTGGCGCCGCGCTGGCCGCCGAAGGCGAGCATCGCGCCCTTCATCGCCGCCGCCGGATCGGTGGTCGGGTTGCCGCTTGCGTCCAGTGCCCAGCCCTCGGGGATCTTCTTGCCGTCTTCCGCGGCCTTGCGGATGTTGACGAAGGCGGTAGCGCTCGACGACTGGTCGATGACCAGAGGCGGTCCGTCGGCGGCCGGTGCTGCAAAGGACATCGGGTTGGTACAGTAGACCGGCTTGACCGAGCCTGAGCCTGCGAGCACCGCCGGCCCGTTGGTGGCGGCGAAGGAGACCAGCCCCTGTCCGGCCAGCCGCCCGGTGAAATAGCCGAGCGCGCCGCAGGTATAGGCGTTCTTCTGCGAGAAGATGGCAACGCCGAACAGCCTTGCCGCCTTGGCGAGATCCTCGATCGTGCGGTCGAAGCCGGTATGGGCCAGCCCGCCCCGAGCATCGGAGAGGTAGACGGCCAGCGCCGGCCGGGTGACGACAGGATCGGCATTGCCGTCGATGCGGCCGGCCTCGATCGCTTCCAGATAGTCGATGAAATGCGACAGGCCGACCGACGACAGCCCCTCTGCCTCCGCCGCTATGATCGAGGCGACCAGCGACTGCGTCGCCTCCTCATTGGCCCCGGCGCCGAGCGCCGCCATCCGGCACAGTCCTTTTGCCTGGTCGAGGGTGAGTTGCATCGTGGCCGTCCCGAGTGAGTAGGAAGTGGTCAGTAGTCAGTAGGACAAAACCAGCGAGCAGCCCACCACTCGCTATTCGCTACTCTCTATTCGCTAGCCTATCTTGACCGGAATCCGCGCCTCGATCCTGCTGAAGATCAGGACGAGGATGCCGGTGATGGTCATGTAGATCAGCGCCAGCAGCAGCAGCGGTTCGTAGGTCAGGTAGGTGTCCTGCCGCACCTTGGACGAGACGGCGAAGATATCGATGACGCTGATTGTCGCCACCAGCGGCGTCGACTTCAGCTGCAGCACGGTTTCGCCGGTCAGCGTCGGCAGCGCGCGGTAGAAGGCCTGCGGCAACCAGATGCGGCGGAAGATCTTGAAGCGGCTCATGCCGAAGGCGCGGGCCGCTTCCAACTGGCCTTTCGGCACGCCGGCGAAGGCGCCGCGCATCACCTCGCCCTCATAGCCGGCGAAGGACATGGTCAGCGCCACCACGCCATAGGGCCAGGCTTGCCTGAGATATGGCCACATCCAGGACCCGCGGATCCACGGATATTGCGGGAACAGCGAGCCCAGCCCGTAATAGAGCAGCCAGAGCTGCAGGAGCAGCGGCGTGCCGCGGATGATGGTGCAGAAAACCTTGGCCGGCACGGCGAACCAGAACGGCCCGCCGGCCTGCGCCAGCCCGAGCGGCACCGCGAGCAGGAAGCCCAGCGCGCAGGTGACGACGAGGATCCAAAGCGACCGCCAGATGCCGAGCAGCCCCATTTGCCAATATTGCGGCAGCCAGTCCCAGCGCATGAAGAAGGCCGCGCAGAAGACCAGCGCCAGGGCGATCAGGATCAGCACGATGCGGTGCGGCTGAAGCCACAGCGAGGCACGGGCCGCGACGTTGATGACGGCGGTCTCTCCAGTCATCAGCGTGCCTCCTTGACGGAAGGCATGCCGCGCCGCGACCGCATCTCGATGCGGCCGATGATCAGGTTGGAGAACAGCGTCAGCGCCAGGTAGAGCACGCCAGCCGCGACAAAGAACAACAGATAGGCCTTGGTGACGCCGGCCGCCTGCCGCGTCGCAAGCGTCAGTTCGAAGAAGCCGACGACGGCAAGCAGCGCTGTGTCCTTGGTGGCGATCAGCCAGAGATTGGCGAGGCCCGGGATGGCGAAGGGCAGCATTGCCGGCAGCGTTATGCGCCTCAGCATCAGGCCGGGCGGCATGCCGTAGGCGCGGGCCGCCTCGATCTGGCCCTGCGGGATGGACAGGATGGCGCCGCGGATGACTTCTGTCGAATAGGCGCCCTGAACGACACCGAGGACGAAGATGCCGGCCGCCAGGCCGCTGATGTCGATGCGCTGATAGCCCATTGCCGCCAGCACCTGGTTGATCAGGTCGGTGCCGGCATAATAGAGCAGCAGGATCAGCACCAGTTCCGGCACGGCACGCACCACGGTCGTATAGATGGCCAGCAGGTCGCGTGCCACCGGCCCGCCATAGAGCTTGCCCCAGGCGCCGCCGGTGCCGATCAGCAGGCCGAGGCAGGTGGCGCCGATGGCGATCTCGATCGAATGCAGGAATCCGACCAGCAAGGTGCCGCCCCAGCCGGGCGCCACGGGCGACAGGAGTTCGAAAATACCGGCCGCCGAGGCCGGAAGAAAGGCGTCGATCAGCTTCGCCCCCGAATTGCTGGCTTCGTCGCTGGCCGTAGCGGCCAGCGGCAAGCGCGCGTGGAAGATTGGGCTTAGGGGCACGGCAGTGACGCCATGCCCCTAACTCATGGGCGAGAAGTCGTCAGTTCGACTGCGTGGCGCCGCCGTAGATGTCGAAGTCGAAGTATTTCTTCGAGATCTCGTCATACTTGCCGTTGGCGCGGATCGCCTTGATGCCGGCGTTGACCTTTTCCTTCAGATCGGTGTCTTCCTTGCGCACGCCGGCGCCGACGCCCGGCCCGAGCACTTCGTCGTCCGGAGCGACCATGCCCTTGAGATCGCAGCAGGCCTTGCCCTGATCGGTCTTGAGGAATTCGCCAAGCGCGATGGAGTCGGCCTGCACCGCATCGAGACGGCCGGCGGCAAGATCATTGTTGGCTTCGTCCTGGGTCTGGTATTCCTTGATCTCCTGCGCGCCGGTGAAGTGCTTCTTGGCGTAGACGGCATGCACCGTCGACACCTGGACGCCGATCACCTTGCCCTTGAGGTCATCCGGCGTGGCGCCGAACTTCTGGTCCTTCGGCCCGATGATCGCCGTCGGCGTGTTGTAATACTTGTCCGAGAAGTCGATCGTCTTCTTGCGTTCGTCGGTGATCGACATCGAGGAGACGATGAGGTCGATCTTCTTGGTGGTCAGCGCCGGAATGATGCCGTCCCAGGCAACGGGCGTGATGACGCAGTCGAGCTTCTCCTCGGCGCAGACGGCGTCGATGAATTCGATCTCCCAGCCGACCCACTTGCCCGTCGCATCCGGCGAGGTGAAGGGCGGATAAGGCTCGGCGGCGACGCCGATCTTGACCTGATCGGCCTTGGCCGCGCCCATCGCAGCGACGCCGAAGAGCAGCGCCGCGGCGAAGGTCTTGAGAACAGTCTTCATTTCAGGACTCCCAGTTTGTTGTTGTTCCCGGTTTTTCGCCCCGCTTGACGCCGGCCCTAGCCGACGTTGCGGAGGAATTGCTTGAGCCTTTCGGATTTGGGCGCGCCGAACAATTGTTCCGGCGGGCCTTCCTCCTCGACCAGCCCGTTGTAGAGGTAGACGACATGCGTCGCGACCTCGCGGGCGAACTTCATTTCATGCGTCACCAGCACCATGGTGCGCCCCTCGCGCGCCAGGTCGCCGATCACCTTCAGCACCTCGCCGACCAGCTCCGGATCGAGCGCCGAGGTCGGTTCGTCGAACAGCATGACGCGCGGATTGATCGCCAGCGCGCGCGCGATCGCGGCGCGCTGCTGCTGGCCGCCCGAGAGGAACGCTGGATACACGTCGCGCTTCTCCGCCAGCCCGACGCGGGCAAGCAGCTTCTCGGCCTGGGCGATCGCCTCGTCGCGCTTGACGCCGAGCACATGCACCGGAACCTCGATGACGTTCTCGATCAGCGTCATGTGGCTCCACAGGTTGAAATTCTGGAACACCATGCCGAGCCGGGAGCGGATGCGCTCGATCTGCTTGCGGTCGGCCGGAACCGTGTGGCCGTGGCTGTCGGCCTTGAGCTTGATCTCCTCGCCGTTGACGCGAATGATGCCGCTGGTCGGGTTTTCCAGGCAGTTGATGCAGCGCAGCAGTGTCGACTTGCCCGAACCCGAGCCGCCGATGATGGCGATCACCTCGCCGTCGCGCGCCGACAGCGAAACGCCCTTCAGGACGTGCAGCTGGCCGAATTTCTTGTGCAGGTTCTCGACATGGATGGCTTCGGCGGCGCCGGTTTGCGCCTCGCCGGATGGGACTGCGGCAGCCTCCACCGCGCTCAACGGGTGACCTCTAATTGGTCGAAGGCAGTTCGTCGAACGTCCATCCGGCTAATCAACATACCGCTGTTACTGCCCGCTCAAGACTTCAGCATGGACCCGACAGCGCGAGCCCGTCAATCCCGCTCATTACGGCACTTGCGGCCTTGTTATGCAAGTGTATAAATAGCCTTTCATGAAATTTTCTCGGTTTTTTTCAGCATAAAAGGGCATCGATGAGCGCTTTCGGATCACAGTCCATGGCGGCGCCGCTGCGGCGCGTGCTGATGCGGTCGGCGGCCAACGCCATGCGCGACGCCGATAGAGCTCAATGGCACTATGGCCCGGGGTTCAACCCGGCGAGAGCTGCCTCGCAGCACGCGGTTCTTGCTGAGCTGGTGGCGGCTTCCGGCGCCGAAATCGAATGGATCGAGGACAGGGCCGACGGCCTTTCGGATTCGGTGTTCACGCACGATCCATCGCTGATGACCGACCGCGGCGCGCTGATCCTGTCCATGGGCAAGCCATTGCGCGCCGGGGAGCCGTCGCTGCATGAGGAAACCTACAGAAGACTGGGCATTCCGATCCTCGGCCGCGTCGAGGCTCCTGGCCAGGTCGAAGGCGGTGATTGTGTATGGGTGGATGCCCGCACGCTGGCGATTGGGCGCGGTGTCCGCTCCAACCAGCAAGGCATCCAGCAGGTTTCCAACCTGCTGACGCCGCTGGGCATTTCCGTCTACGGCTTCGATCTGCCGCTGTGGCAGGGCGAAGAGGCGTGCCTGCATCTGATGTCGGTGATCAGCCCGCTGGCCGACGATCTCGCGCTGGTCCATTCACCGCTTCTGCCGGCCCCCTTCTATCAGATGCTGAAGGCGCGGGGCGTCCGGCTGGTCGAAGGCGACGCCGGAGAGTTCGCCGCTTCCAACGGGCTCAGCCTGAACGTGCTGCCGACCAGCCCGCTCAAGGTCATTGCCGTCGCAGGCTTTCCCAGGACCAAAGCCGCGATGGAAGCTGCCGGCTGCGCGGTTGAGATATTCGAGGCGGATGCGCTCTGCATCGCCTGCGAAGGCGGGCCGACATGCCTGACGCGGCCGATCCTGCGCCAATGAATGCGCGCCGTAAGTTCCGTCGCGAGGGCGAGGAGCGGCGCCGGCAGGATTTGATCGAAGCGACTCTGAACAGCGTGGCCGAATATGGCCTGCAGGGCGCCACCTTGCGCACCATCGCATTGCGTGCCGGGGTCACCGCCGGGCTGATCCGGCACTATTTTCCCGGCAAGGAGGAATTGCTGCAGGAAGCCTATACGGCGCTGGTCGGCCGCATGACCGAGCAGGCGAAAGCAGCATTGGTCATGGAAGATGCCTCGCCGCGCCAACGCCTTGCGGCTTTCGTCACCGCCAACCTCAACGCGCCGATCATCGACGCGCGGGTGTTTTCGCTCTGGGCAACCTTCATCGGCCGGGCAGGTTCGGATCCGACGCTCGCCCGTGCCCACCGCGAAGGCTACCTTGGCTTTCGCAACGAGGTGGAAGCGGTTGTGGCCGAAGTGCTCGCCGCCGAACGGCGCAAGCCGGACGCAAATGAGCTACGCCACCACGCCATCGCGATCAATGCAATCATCGACGGGCTCTGGATCGAAGGCTGCCTGGCCGGCGAGATGTTCTCGCCCGGCGAATTGGCGGCGATCGGCATCAAGGCCGTCGAGGCCGAACTCGGCCTCGCGCCACTGAAGCATGATCCCGAAAAGTAGGAACCGGTTTTCGGAGAAAGATCATGCTCCAACAAAGAATTAGATCGGGATGGCGGTTTCAACGAAACGCCATCACGGTCTAGAGCAATTCCAGGAAAAGTGAGAAGCGGTTTTCCGTCCGGAATTGCGTAAGAAACAAAGGGAAGAAGACCAATGACAACCGTCGGCGAAGCGCTCATCACCTTGCTCGAGGCGCATGGCGTCGACACCGTCTTCGGCATTCCGGGCGTGCACACCGTCGAGCTTTATCGCGGCCTGGCGCGCTCGAAGATCCGTCATGTCACGCCGCGCCACGAGCAGGGCGCCGGCTTCATGGCCGACGGCTATGCGCGCGCCAGCGGCCGGCCGGGCGTCGCCTTCGTCATCACCGGGCCGGGTCTCACCAACACCATCACCGCCATGGGCCAGGCGCGCGCCGATTCGGTGCCGATGCTGGTGATCTCCGGCGTCAACGCCACCGATACGCTTGGCAAGGGCCTCGGCTTCCTGCACGAACTGCCCGACCAGCGCGGCATGATGGAGAAGGTGGCGCTGTTCTCTGAGCGCGTCACCGAGGCCAAGGAGCTGCCCGGCGCGCTCGCCCGCGCCTTCGCCGTTTTCTCCTCGTCGCGTCCGGGTCCGGTCCATATCGAGATCCCGACCGATGTCATGGTCAAGCCCGCCGGGGGGCTCGCGCCGGTGCTGAGCAACACCGCGCCGCCCGCCCCGGCGGCTTCGGTGGTGGCCGAGGCAGCGAGGTTGATCAGGGCGGCTCGCCGGCCGCTGATCCTCGCCGGTGGCGGCGCGAAGCAGGCCGATGCCGCGCTGACGCGCTTCGCCGAAGTGCTGGGCGCGCCGGTCGTCGAGACCGCCAATGCGCGCGGCCTGCTGCATGGCCATCCGCTCTGCGTGCCGGCAAGCCCGAGCCTGAAGGCGGTGCGCGCGCTGATGGCGGACGCCGATCTGGTGATAGCCGCCGGCACCGAATTCGGCCCGACCGACTATGACGGCTATGCCGACGGCGGCTTCGTGCTGCCGCCGAACCTCATCCGCATCGACATCGGCGCCGACCAGATCGCGCGCCGCCCGGTCACCGTCGCGATCCAGGCCGATTGCGCCGAAGCGCTCAATGCGCTGCTGGCTGAGCTGGGCCCCACCCATGTCGCCGCGCAAGACGGCGCTGCCCGCGCGGCCGCGGCGAGAGAGGCGGCGCTGGCCGAGCTGAGGCCTGAATATGTGGCGCAGATGCGCGCCGTGGAGGTTATCCGCGACGCGCTGCCGGGCGCGATCATCGTCGGCGACTCGACCCAGCCGATCTATGCCGCCAACCTCTATTACGACCACGACCGTCCGGCCGGCTGGTTCAACGCCGCGACCGGCTTCGGCGCGTTGGGTTACGGCCCGCCGGCGGCGATCGGCGCCGCCCTTGCCGTGCCCGAGGCGCCCGTCATTTGCCTCACCGGCGACGGCGGCTTCCAGTTCACCTTGCCGGAGCTGGGCGCCGCGCTCGACGCCGCCGCCCCGGTGATCTTCGTCGTCTGGAACAATCGCGGCTATCGCGAGATCGAGACCTCCATGCTCGATGTCGGCGTCGAGCCGGTCGGCGTGTCGCCGGCGCCGCCGGATTTCTGCAAGCTCGCCGAGGCCTATGGCATGGAGGCCGAGCGGCTGGCCGGGGTCGGCGGCCTCGCCGAGGCGCTGAAGCGCGCGCGCGCGGTGGGCAAGCCGCGCGTCATCGAAATCACGATCGATTGAAAGCTTGGCGCTTGCGCGTGAAGGCTTTGGCGTCTGCGGACATTTGCCGGCCGCGGCGGCCCGACGCATGCAAAGAAGGGACGCAGCCATGTCGATATTTCAATTGAGTGACAGTGCGAAAGGCGCAACGTTCGACGCTGGGGCGGCATAACCATAAGAATACGACAGGAGCAGTCGAAATATGACGGAAACGCTTAACGGCAGGCATGTCGTGGTGACGGGCGGCACTGGGGCGCTCGGCGGCGCGGTTGTCGGCAGATTGCTGGAGCAGGGCGCGATCTGCCATGTGCCCAATGCCCATGCCGCGGCTCCGCCGCACTTTCCTTATGCGGCCCACGCCAGTGTCCACCTGGCGCACAATGTCGACCTCTCGGACTCCGCCAAGGTCGAGGCCTTCTACCATCAGGTTCCGGAGCTTTGGGCTTCGATCCACCTCGCCGGCGGTTTCACCATGGCGCCGGTGGAGAAGATCGAATCGGCGTCCTTCGCCGAGATGATGGATACCAACGTCCGCACGACCTTCCTGTGCAGCCGCGCCGCGGTGCGCACTATGCTGACGTCGGGCACCGTCGGCCGTATCGTCAACGTCACCGCGCGCGCCGGGATCGATCCCAGGCGCGGATCCGGCATGGTCGCCTATGCGGCGAGCAAGGCGGCGGTTGCCGCGATGACGCAGGCGATGGCCGAAGAGCTGAAGCACAAGGGCATCCTCGTCAACGCCGTGGCGCCCTCGACGCTCGACACGCCGGCCAACCGCGCCGACATGCCGGACGCCGATTTCACCAAATGGGTCAGCCTGGAGGCAGCCGCCGAAGCGATCGCCTATCTCGCCTCGCCCGCCAACCAGGCGATGAGCGGCACGCTGGTGCCGCTTTACGGCCGGGCCTGACACAAGGATCATCGGACAACGAAAAAACCCCGCCGGAGCGATCCGGCGGGGTTTTGGCATTTCCGTAAGGCGAAGGGGCTTACGCAATTCCGGACGGAAAACCGCTACGCAGTTTTCCTGGAATGCTCTAGTTGCCCTGCTTCTTCAGCGCCGCGCCCAGGATGTCGCCCAGCGAAGCGCCGGAGTCGGTCGAGCCGTACTGGGCGACCGCTTCCTTCTCCTCGGCGATTTCCAGCGCCTTGATCGAGACCTGCAGCTTGCGGGTCTTCTTGTCGAAGGCGATGACGCGGGCATCGACCTTCTGGCCGACGGTGAAGCGCTCGGGGCGCTGCTCGTCGCGGTCGCGCGAAAGGTCCGAACGCTTGATGAAGGTCTCGAGGCCGCTGTCGACCAGCCGCACTTCCAGACCGCCATCCTTCACCGCGATGACCTCGCAGGTGACGACGGCGTTCTTGCGCAGCTCGCCGCTGCTCGCCGCCTCGCCGACCGTGTCGCGGGCCAGCTGCTTGATGCCGAGCGAGATGCGCTCCTTCTCGATGTCGACGTCGAGCACCTGCGCCTTGACCATGTCGCCGCGATTGTACTCTTCGATGACCTGCTCGCCCGGACGGGTCCAGTCGAGGTCGGAGAGGTGGACCATGCCGTCCACGTCGCCTTCCAGGCCGATGAACAGGCCGAACTCGGTCTTGTTCTTGACCTCGCCCTCGACCTGGCTGCCGACCGGATGGCTACGCGCGAAGGCTTCCCACGGGTTCTCCAGCGTCTGCTTGAGACCGAGCGAGATGCGGCGCTTGGCCGGATCGACCTCGAGCACCACCACGTCGACTTCCTGCGTCGTCGACAGGATCTTGCCGGGGTGCACGTTCTTCTTCGTCCACGACATTTCCGAAACGTGGATGAGGCCCTCGATGCCCGGCTCCAGCTCGACGAACGCGCCGTAGTCGGTGATGTTGGTGACAGTGCCCTTGATCTTCTTGCCGATCGGGAACTTGGTGCCGATATCCGACCACGGATCGCTCTCGAGCTGCTTCATGCCGAGCGAGATGCGGTGGGTTTCCTGGTTGATGCGGATGATCTGCACCTTGACCGTCTGGCCGATGTTGAGGATCTCGGTCGGATGGTTGACGCGGCGCCATGCCATGTCGGTGACATGCAGCAGGCCGTCGATGCCGCCGAGGTCGACGAACGCACCGTAGTCGGTGATGTTCTTGACCACGCCTTCGACCACCTGGCCTTCCTCGAGGTTCTGCACGATCTCCGAACGCTGTTCGGCGCGGCTCTCCTCGAGCACGGTGCGGCGCGACACCACGATGTTGCCGCGGCGGCGATCCATCTTGAGGATCTCGAAGGGCTGCGGGTTGTGCATCAGCGGCGAGACGTCGCGGATCGGACGGATGTCGACCTGGCTGCGCGGCAGGAACGCCACGGCGCCGTCGAGATCGACGGTGAAGCCGCCCTTGACCTGGTTGAAGATGACGCCTTCGACGCGCTCACCCTTGGTGAACTTCTCCTCGAGGCGCACCCAGCTCTCTTCGCGGCGAGCCTTCTCGCGCGACAGCATGGCTTCGCCAAGCGCGTTCTCGATGCGCTCGACATAGACTTCGACGGTGTCGCCGACCTTGAGGGAGGAGTCCTTGCCCTTGGCGCCGAATTCCTTCAGCGGCACGCGGCCTTCGACCTTGAGGCCGACATCGATGATGGCCATGTCCTTTTCGATCGCGGTGATCGTGCCCCGGACAACCTGGCCCTCGCCGGAATGGCCGGCGGTGAATGATTCTTCGAGCATGCTCGCGAAATCGTCGCGAGTGGGATTAGCAGCTGACATTGTTTCTCCTGGAATGCTCCGCAGCTTCAGCGAAGCGGGCGCCGTGGGTTAGCGTTGCGTGAGCCTGCCGGCGTTCCGGGCTGAAGAGCCCTTGGCCGCTTTGAGCGGCAAGTCCGGCGCATGAAGAATGCTGGCAGGCTGGTTCGTGCCCGATATGGGTATTTTCATCGCCTCCGGCAACGGAAGCACGAGGGAAAACCCGGATCAGGCCTTGTTTCTCTTGGCCAGGACGTCGTCAACGATCGCCATCGCCGCCAGAAACGCGGCTTCTATAGCCATTTCGCTGGTATCAAGCAAGTGCGCGTCTCCCGCCGGCTTGAGCGGCGAGTCGGCTCTGCCCATGTCGCGCTCGTCGCGGCGCTCGATGTCGGCGAGGATGGTGGCGAAATCGGCGCTGCCGCCCATGCTCTCGATTTCGGCCAGCCGGCGCTTAGCCCGCACCGCAGCACTTGCCGTCACATAGAGCTTGATGTCGGCGTCCGGGCACACGACGGTGCCGATGTCGCGGCCGTCGAGCACCGCGCCCGGCGGCGCCTTGGCGAACGCGCGCTGCTTCTCGACCAGGATGCGCCGGACGGTTGGAATGACCGCGACCTTGGAGGCTGCTTCGCCCACCGCATGCGCGGAAAGCACTGTGCGGTCGAGGTTCGACAGGTTCACCTGGCGCGCCGCGGTTTCGGCCGCCGAGACATTGTCGAGCGGCAGGCCGAGCTCAAGCAGCTTGTGCGCGACCGCGCGATAGGTGAGGCCGGTATCGAGCAGGTTCAACCGGTAATGGTCGGAGAGTCGGCGGGCGAGGGTGCCCTTGCCGGCGCCTGCGGGGCCGTCGATGGCGATGGTAAAGGTGTGGGTCATGGGCGGGGCGACGCAACCGAAGGGCGCGATGAGCAAGACAAGCGCCGAGTTCCTTCACACCCCCCTCTGTCCTGCCGGACATCTCCCCCGCAAGGGGGGAGATTGGCAGTTCCGATGCCGGCGCCTTCCGTCCAGCGCCGGAGATTGGCGAAAGCCTGCGCGACATCTGATCTCCCCCCTTGCGGGGGAGATGTCCGGTAGGACAGAGGGGGGTGCTGTCCCGCCAACATCTCAGTTCGGCTCCAATCCATCCATCGCCCCTACTCGATCTCCGCGCCCAGTCCCTTCATCAGCCCCATGAACTCCGGGAAGCTCGTCGCGATCATGTTGGCGTCGTCGATGGTCACCGGCTTTTCCGTCGCCAGCCCCATGATCAGGAAGCTCATGGCGATGCGGTGGTCGAGATGCGTCTTCACCGCCGTGTCCTGGCCGTTGGGGTGAGCGCCAAGTCCCTTGCCGCCGGGCTTGCCGCGCACCGCGAGCGAGGCTTCGCCCTCGGTGCAGTCGACGCCGTTGAGCTTGAGGCCATTGGCCACCGCCGCCAGCCGGTCGGATTCCTTGACCCGAAGTTCCTCCAGCCCCTGCATCAGCGTCTCGCCTTCGGCGAAGCTCGCGGCGACGGCCAGCACGGGATATTCGTCGATCATCGACGGCGCCCGCTCCGGCGGCACCACGACGCCTTTCAACTCCGACGAGCGCACGCGCAGGTCCGCGACGTCCTCGCCGCCGGCATTGCGCGGGTTGAGGATGTCGATGCGGCCGCCCATCTCCTGCAGCGTCAGAAGCAGGCCGGTGCGGGTCGGATTCATCAGCACGTTCTCGATTATAATGTCCGAGCCCGGCACGATGAGCGCGGCCACCAGCGGGAAGCCGGCCGAGGACGGGTCGCCGGGCACGGCGATGGTCTGCCCGGTGAGCTTGCCCTGGCCCTCGATGAAGATGTGGCGCACGCCGCGCTCGTCGGTCTCGACGGTGAGGTTCGCGCCGAAGCCTTTCAGCATCTTTTCGGTGTGGTCACGCGTCATCACCGGCTCGATCACGGTGGTGATGCCCGGCGTGTTGAGGCCGGCAAGCAGCACCGCCGACTTCACCTGGGCCGAGGCCATCGGCACGCGATAGGTGATGGGCGCGGCGTGTTTCGGGCCGTGCAGCGTGATCGGCATGCGGTCGCCGGGCGCTGCTTTCAGCACCTGCACGCCCATCTGGCGCAGCGGCTCCAGCACCCGGCCCATCGGCCGGCCGGAGAGCGATGCGTCGCCGATGAAGGTCGTCTCCATGTCGTAGGTGCCGACCAGGCCCATGGTCAGCCGCGAGCCGGTGCCGGCATTGCCGAAATCGAGCGGACCTTCGGGCTCGAGCAGCGCGCCGTTGCCGGTGCCGCGGATCACCCATTCGGCGCCCTTCCTTTCGATATGCGCGCCCATTGCCTTCATGGCGGCGCCCGTGCGCATCACGTCCTCGCCTTCGAGCAGGCCGGTGATGCGCGTCTCGCCGGAGGCAAGGCCGCCGAACATGAAGGAGCGGTGCGAGATCGACTTGTCGCCCGGCACCCGCGCCACGCCGGTTAGCGCTGGGGATTTGCGGGCCGTGGCCGGCTTCGGGGCGGCGGAATGAGACATCTTGTCGTCCAAATGAAATGCCGGCCGGGCCGGCTCGGTTCGTCACGTTGCGGCGGTCTCGTATCACGGCGCGCGGCAATGGTCATCCCCTCGCGCAGGCCTTTGAAAAGCACGTTCTCAGGACATGTCTTTTGGCTTTGACAGCGCTGAAAACTGCGGTTATGGGGACCCTTCTTTTTTTGACGAGGCTTGCCGTGGCAAAACCTGAACTTGGCACAAAGCGTGTCGACCCGGAAACGGGCCGGAAATTCTACGACCTGAACAAGGATCCGATCGTCTCGCCCTATACCGGCAAGAGCTATCCGCGCTCCTATTTCGATGAAGGCAAGATTTCCGCCATCGAGGAGGACGAGGAGGTCGCCGACAAGGAAACTGAGGCCGACGAGGAAGAAGGCGCCGAAGTCGTCTCGCTGGAAGATGCGGACGAAGAGACCAAGGGCGGCGGCGGCGATCTGCCCGATCTCGGCGACGACGAGGATGATGATGTCGATCTCGGCGACGATGACGACGACACCTTCCTTGCCGACGAAGAGGAAGAGGACGACGACGTCTCCGATATGATCGGCGTTGGCGACGACGAGGACGAGGTCTGATTTGATCGTTTGCCGGCCATTTTGGCCTGTGACGAAAAAGCGGCTTTTCAAGGCTTGATCTTGACCGAAGGCGGCGCTAGAAGCCGCCAGCACTAAACGACGGCGCGGTTCCCAGCCGCGCCGGATCTCTTCGCCGGAAACGGCGCCGGCTGACTGCCGGAGTGGGGCCATAGCTCAGTTGGGAGAGCGCTTGAATGGCATTCAAGAGGTCGTCGGTTCGATTCCGATTGGCTCCACCAAACAGTCCTTTCTAACAATGCACGAAAATAGTTGCGCCCTTTCCAAGGTTTAGCTGCGCATTCCGCAACGCCTGGACGAGAGACTTAAAGCGCGTCGCCTGATCTGTTTCGTCGCGACGCGCTTTTAGTGCCGCTGCGTACTCGGCATTTTCCCTGACACGTCGAAGATCGCGGGTCGAAGCTAGTCTCACATGAAGTTTCTTCAAGTGTAAGGTGAAAAGCTCCGGCTTGACGCCTCCTGAGACTCGATGCGATATCTCATTGAAGCTCCGGGGGGACTTACATGAATCTATTCGGAAATTCTAAAATAAGATTGGAGAAGAGTTCGGTTATTGCAAGTAACTTGCTCCGCTCTTCTACATCCTTGATTGCAGTCGCTGCGGGCATATGGGTCAGCCAGGCCCGGGCCGAGACAATCACCATTTCGACCGCAAGTACCGTCCCGGTGTCGTCCGTCGTAGGCCCGACGGGAACCATCAACGTGACGCAGACAGGTTCCGTCACAACGCAGTCGGGAGGCAATCACGCCATTCAACCCTACATGTCTCCCGGGCTGGGCGCGTGGACGGTCAATGTCGATGGTTCCGTCAAGGTCCTTGACGCGGACAATGAGGTTTACGGCATCTGGCTGCGCGCGGGCGGAACCGTCAATGTGAGTTCGACCGGCAAGGTCGAAGGCTCACGCAAGGGCGTCGTGATCGAAGGCGGCGCTGCAAACGTCCAGAACGACGGGCTGATCGCGGGCAGTCGGATTGCCGTGCACGTTCTTGCCGGGGGCACAGTCGAAAACCGGAACTCCATGCTGGGGGGCGTCGTCTTTGCGACCTCGGCCACGCCCGGAAGCTTCATCAACAAAGCCAATGTTTCAAGCAACGGCGGCGGCTATGGCGTCATCATGAACGCTGGCGGATCGCTCGACAATTCCGGAACCGTCGCGTTTACGAACATCGGCCAGGGATTCTGGAGCCACGGGAACATCACCTTCACCAACAGCGGCACCTACACCGCCAAGGGTGACAATTCGTTCTCCACCCCCATCTATGCGGTGCTGCTGCAAAACGGCAACCCGTGGCAGACAATTCGGGGACCATCGAGGGACGCGATGTCGGCCTGTTCGTTTCGCAGGGAACCGCCGACGTCACCAATTCAGGCACGATCACGGCAACGAACGTGCATGCCGTCGCGCTGCAGACCACCGGTGCGGCATCCTTCAAGCAGACGGCAGGCGCGCTCAATGGCGGCACGCACGGCCTGTCCGTCGTGACATCGGGAGACACGACCGTTTCCATCAGCGGCGGCTCCGTCACCGGCGGACTTTCGAGCGCGAACGGTATCGGCGTCCGCTTCGGCGGCAGCGGCAAGACGCAGATGAGCGTGGCGAATGCGTCCATCACCGGAGCGGCGGCGGCGATCCAGGGCGGGACGGGATCGTTCGACCTGTCCCTCCTTCAGGGAAGCATCATCAGCGGCGATGTGAAGCTCGGTTCGGGGAACTCGAGCCTCAAGCTGGAAACCGGCGCGTCCGTCGAAGGCAATATCGATGCCGAGGCCGGAACCAATACGCTGCTGCTGACAGGTTCGGGCAGCGGCAGCTTCCAGGGAAACTTCCTGAATTTTGCGTCAGCGCAGGTTGATGCCGCCGGCGGAAAGTGGGTCCTCGGCGGTGACGCCACCTTTGTCGACGGAATGGAAGTGGTCGGTGGGTCGCTTGCCGTCAACGGCAACCTGACCGGCAATGTGACTGTGAGGACGGGCGCCAGGCTGGGCGGCACGGGGACAGTCGGGGCGACGACGATCGATACCGGCGGCGTGCATGCGCCCGGAAATTCGATCGGCACGCAGACCGTTGCCGGAAACTACGCCAACCATGGTGCTCTGCAGATCGAGGCGACACCCGAGGCGGCCGACCAGGTCAAGGTCTCCGGCACAGTCGACATCGCCGGCGCCACCCTCGACCTGCTTATGTCGCCAAATGCGGCGTCCAGCTGGAATATCTCCAACGGACCCTTCGTCATCATCGACAACGACAATACGGATGCGGTGGCCGGCGTGTTCGGCGCCGTCAACAGGAACCTCCTGTTCCTGGACGAGAAGCTCGACTATGCGGGAGGCGATGGGAACGACGTGACGCTGGAACTCGTGCGCAACGACATCGGCTTCGCTGAGGTCGGCATCACGCCCAACCAGCGGGCGGTCGCGGGCGCCATCGACGGCGCCGGGCCTGGCAATCCGCTCTGGAGCGCCATTGCCCTGCAAGGTGATGCCGAGGCGACCCGCGCCGCCTTCGACCAGTTGAGCGGCGAGATACATGCTTCGGCGAAAACAGCGCTGGTCGACGACACGCGCCTCGTTCTCGACGTGATCAACGAGCGGCTGCGCGCGGCCTTCTCCGGAACAGGCGCCACCGCTTCGTTGCCCGTGATGGCCTTCGCCGAGGACGGACCGGAACTTGCTCCCGCCACGACCGATCGCTTTGCCGCCTGGAGCACCGCCATCGGGTCATGGGGCCGCGGGGAGGCAGACGGCATTGCGACGCTCAAGCGCTCCGCCGGCGGGGTCGTGGTCGGCGTCGACGGTTCTGCCTTCGAAGCATGGCGCGTCGGTGCGATAGCCGGATACAGCCACACCAATTTCGACGTGAAGGACCGTGCCTCATCCGGCGACAGCGAGAACTACACGCTCGGGTTTCTATGGCGGCACGCAATGGAACCAGTTCAGCCTGCGCGCCGGCGCGACTTACGCATGGCACAATATCGAGACGGACCGCACGGTGGCTTTTCCCGGCTTCGCTGACAGCCTTCAGGCAAAATACGACGCGGGAACCTTCCACGTCTTCGGCGAAGCCAGCTACCGTGTCGATACCGTCCCGGCTGCCTTCGAGCCCTTCGCCAACCTGTCCCATGTGAGCCTTCACACCGATGCCTATTCGGAAAGCGGCGGCGCCGGCGCGCTTCATGCCGACGGTGAGACCACGGACGCAACCTTCACAACGCTCGGGCTGCGAGCCTCGACCGGTTTCGACCTTTCCGGCATGCGGGCCACAGCACGCGGAACGATCGGCTGGCGCCATGCCTATGGCGATACGATCCCGCTTTCCACATTCGTCTTCAGCGGCTCCGACGCGTTTGCCATAGAAGGCGTGCCGATCGCCAGGGATGCCGCTGTCGTCGAGGCTGCCATTGACCTGAATCTCACCGACGATGCCCTTTTCGGTGTGACCTACAGCGGACAATTGGCTTCAGGCGGCCAGGATCATGCTTTCGGCGCGAGAGTAGGCGTAAAATTCTAATACACCGGCCAAAATGAGCAGCGGTTCGTGCTAGGATTTCACGCAAAGGAAGTGGGGCTGATCGCTGAAATGCCGAAAATTCGTCGCTCTTCGACCCCCGTCAGGGAATTTCGGCAGGGACCTGTTCTGTCTCGGCTGCCACCAGGCAGTCTTTCTCCGATCCTTGGCTTCGCGGCGTTCGCACTCGTCGCCTGCCAATCGGCATCCGAGGCACCACCCGCTCCTCCACCCCAACCTGCCCCGGCTGCCGTTGCGGCTCCGGCTTCTCCGGATTTGGCGGTGTTGGACCAAACCGTGGCGATCACGCCTCCCGGCAAGGGCGTTCCGGCTAGGTATGCCGCGTTTTCAGGCATATGGGCCGGACGGCTGGATGGCATGTATGAAGGCAAGCTGGCCGTGCTGACGGTTTCTTCGGGCGGTCAGGTGACGGTCAGCTATGCGTGGGGCGATGTGGCCGACTACAAGCCGGGGGTCGCCGACGGCGCCGGCAGGATTGTCGGAAACACATTGAAGCTCGGGCGCCTGCCGAATGGCGCGGACGCCACCTTTACGATGCAGCCGGACGGAACGTTGGCCGTCACCTATGCGCTTGCCGGCCAGACCTACAGGGGCCAGTTCGCCAGGCAATAGTCCACGGAACGGCAGTCGACGAGATTGTCAACGGACCGCACCTCGATCGCGGGGATTACCCTGGCAGTCCGCATGTCACCCTGCGACGTGCTGGCAAGGCCCGAATCGGCTATTCCTCTGCCATGCAGGAAACGTCCCTCTACGCCCCGGTGAAGCGGTTTCTCGAGAGCCTGGATTTCACCGTCAAGGGCGAGGTCGGCGGCTGCGACATCGTCGGGCTGCGCGATGGCGAGCCGCCGGTGGTCGTCATCTGCGAGCTGAAGCTGCAGTTCAATCTCGAACTCGTCCTGCAGGGCGTCGATCGCGCCGCGGCCTGCGACGAGGTCTGGCTCGCGGCGAGGCAGTCGGCGCGCGGCAAGGGCCGCGAGCATGACCGCCGGTTTCGCGCACTCTGCCGGCGGCTCGGCTTCGGTTTGCTGGCGGTCGACGGAAAAGGCAAGGTCGAGCTGCTGCTCAGCCCGGCCGCCGTGCCGCCCCGGCGCGACCCGAGGCGCCGCTCGCGTCTGGTCGAGGAACATCATCGCCGTAAGGGCGATCCGTCCATCGGCGGCAGCACGCGACGAAAGCCCATCATGACCGCCTACCGGCAGGAGGCGATCGCCTGCGCCGCCGCCATGGCCGATGGCCCGAAGCGGCCGCGCGACCTCAAGGAACTCTCGCCGCGCGCGGCCAGCATCCTTCTGCACAATTACTACGGCTGGTTCGCCAGGGCCGAGCGCGGCATCTACGCGCTGACCGAAGCCGGCGTCGCCGCTGTCCAGTCACAGGGCCGGGCAATCGCATATAGCAGCGCCAGCCCCCTCTCCGTCCGCTGCGCGGACACCTCTCCCCCATTTCATGGGAGCGAGGAACGCTAACTTCTGACGTCGCAGCCTTGAAAAGCTTGGGTTGCTCGCCCCCACAAAGTGGGGGAGAGGTGGCTCGGCGAAGCCGAGACGGAGAGGGGGAGCGCCATATGCGATTACCCTGAGTCACAAGGGGGTAGGCGAGAGTTCGCTTTAGGGACCTTCGCGCAAGGACGGCGTTTCAGAAACGCTCGCGATAGTCGCGCGGGTTGGTGCCGAGGGCGCGTAGAAAGCCGCGGCGCATGGTTTCTTCCGAGCCGAAGCCGCAGCGCCGGGCCGCCTGGTTGACGGCCAGTCCCTGTTCCAGCATCCGTCGTGCGGCCTCGATGCGGATTTCTTCGACCGCGCGGGCGGGTGTGCGGCCGGTTGCCTCGCGATAGTGCCGCGAAAAGCTGCGTGGGCTCATATTGGCGCGCTCGGCCAATGTCGCCAGCGAAAGGTCGCTGCCCAGATTGTCGAGGATCCAGCCATGCAGCCTGTCGAAGCGCCCGTCGCCATCCTGCAGCTTGAGGGTCTGGCTGAACTGCGCCTGGCCACCCGGGCGTTTCAGGAAGACCACCAACTCGCGCGCCACCGCAAGCGCCATGCGTCGGCCAAGGTCTGCCTCGACGAAGGAAAGGGCGAGATCGATGCCCGCCGTCACGCCGGCGGACGTCCACACATTGCCGTCGCGAATGAAGATCGGGTCGGGTTCCAGGCGGACCGCCGGAAAGCGTTGGGCAAACTCGGCGCAGCGTCCCCAATGGGTGACCGCGCGGCGGCCGTCGAGCAGACCTGCCGTCGCCAGCAGCATGGCGCCGCTGCAGACGGAAGCTGTGCGCCTGGCGTCGCGCGAGCAGCCGATGACCCACTGGACAAGCTGGGGATCCTCGCAGGCGGCATTGATGCCCCATCCTCCGGGCACGATCAGCGTGTCGAGTCCAGAGCCATTCGTCGGCAGCGCCGTGGTCTCCAGCACGAGACCGGCCGACGTCCTGATCCGCGGCGAAGCGGCGACGACCACGACCTCATAGGCCGCCGGCTCGCCGGCCTGCATCCTGAAGTCGTTGGCGCTGGCGAAAACCTGGAGCGGCCCGCTGACATCGAGCAGTTGGATGTCGGGATAGGCAAGGATTTCGATGCGGCGCATTGGTTTGGCCTGAAACGAGGGATGATTGGCGATCGCGCCAAAGCATGATGCCTTAGAGTGTCGGGAGTCAATCTGCGGAGATTTCCATGACCCTTCGTTTCGGCATCCTCGTGTTTCCCAATGTCCAACAGCTCGACCTCACCGGTCCTTACGAAGTCCTGGCTTCGGCAAAGGGCGCCGAGGTGGAATTGATCTGGAAGGATCGCAATCCCGTGACGTCGTCGACGCGTCTTTCCCTCACCCCGACCGCAACCTTCGACGATTGCCCGCCGCTCGACGTGCTGTGCATTCCAGGCGGAGGCGGCGTCAATGCGCTGCTCGAGGATCGGGCGGTCCTCGATTTCGTGCGGCAGCGCGCGGCGCAGGCGCGCTACGTCACCTCGGTGTGCAGCGGCGCCCTCGTGCTCGGCGCCGCCGGGCTGCTCGCCGGCAAGCGGGCGACCACACATTGGTATGCCCATGATTTCCTTGAAGAGTTCGGCGCGCTGCCTGTCGATGCGCGGATCGTGGAGGACGGCAATCTGATCACCGCCGGCGGCGTCACCTCGGGGATCGATTTCGGTCTGGCGCTGGTCGCAAGGCTTCTCGGCCA
Organism: Mesorhizobium sp. M1E.F.Ca.ET.045.02.1.1; assembly: GCF_003952485.1. Classification (NCBI taxonomy): domain Bacteria; kingdom Pseudomonadati; phylum Pseudomonadota; class Alphaproteobacteria; order Hyphomicrobiales; family Phyllobacteriaceae; genus Mesorhizobium; species Mesorhizobium sp. M1E.F.Ca.ET.045.02.1.1. Next base: position 1,375,285 of record NZ_CP034447.1, on the reverse strand, counting down.
GGCCGAAGCCGAAACGGTGCAGCTCTCGCTCGAATATGCCCCGGCCCCTCCCTTCCGGTCGGGCACGCCCGCCGAGGCTTCGCCGGCCGTGCTGGCGCAGGCAAAAGAGCGGCTTGCGGGTTCGAGACGGGCACGCGAGGAAATGTTTGCCCGTTGGCGCGAAGCTCGCGCGGCCACGCCGGCGCGCGTCCACGGCTGAACCAACCGGGCCGAACGGTGCCGTAGCCGCGCCGTTCGGCTTGCCTTGTTTAGACTGTTGACACGCCTCTTCGTTCGTGCAGAAATTGGTTGGACCATTGAACCACTTGAGTTCCCGCCGGCGTGACAGACAGCCTCCCGCCCATTCAGACGACGGCCCGCGATGACGCGGTGCTGAAGGCGTTGGCCGGCTTTGTCAGGCAGGAGGCGTTGGGGCCAGGTGAAAAACTGCCGACCGAGCGCATCCTGGCCGAGCGCCTCAAGGTCAGCCGCAACACGGTGCGTGAGGCGCTGACGCGCTGGGAGGGGCTGGGCCTCGTCGAGAGGCGCCAGGGCAGCGGCACCTATCTCAAGGCCGCCGTTTCGCCCGACATGCTGCATATGCCCCTGACATTGGCCGGCGGCAACGACTTCGCCGGTCTGATGCGCACGCTGGAAATCCGCCGCGCGCTGGAGGCCGAGGCGGCCGCCCTTTGCGCCGTCCGCGCCGGCAAAGCCGAGATCGCAGAGATCGAGCGCAAGCTGAACATCATGGAAGAGGCCTTCCACACCCGCGCTGGCATGTCGTCGGAGGAGGACTGGGAGTTCCACCAATCGGTCTACCGCGCCTCGGGCAATCCGCTGTTCGAGCAGATCATCAGCGCCATGCACGAGCTGTTCCATCGCTTCTGGGAGCATCCGCTCGGCGTGCGCGACTTCGGCCACGCCAGTTTTCCCTACCATCGCACCATTTTCGACTGCATCGCCGCGCATGATCCGGAGGGGGCAAGGCGCGAAGCGCTGAAGCTCATCGCCACGGTCGAAGACGACCTCAAGCGCGGCGCCGCCAACCTCAAGCTTTCGGACCGCAGATGAACGAGCACCCGACCGCCTTCGACCCAGTCATTTCCGCCAGCGACTATCTGGGCGAAGCGGCCACGCTTCTGGCGCATGACGATCCGTTCCCCGGCGGCGCGGTGGTGCCGCCGATCTACCAAACCTCGCTGTTCACCTTCGACAGTTATGCCGACATGGCCGACACTTTCGCCGGCCGTCGTAGGCAGCCGATCTATTCGCGCGGAGACAATCCGACGGTGATGGAGTTCGAGGCGCGCGTCGCCGCTTTGGAAGGTGCCGAGGCTGCCCGGGGCTTCTCCAGCGGCATGGCGGCGATCAGCGCCACGGTGCTCGCCTTCGTCGGCGCCGGCGAGCGCATCGTCGCCGTGCGCAATTGCTATGGCGACGCCTACCGGCTGTTCGAGCGCCTGTTCCCGCGCTTGCATATCAAGGTCGACTATGTCGACGGCTCCGATCCAGACGCTGTCGCGGCGGCGCTTCCCGGCGCCAAGCTGCTCTATCTCGAAAGCCCGACCTCCATGATGTTCGAGCTGCAGGACATCGCGCACCTGACCCGGCTGGCGAAGGAACAGGGCATTGTCACCTCCATCGACAATTCCTGGGCCACGCCGGTATTCCAGAAGCCGATTGCGCATGGCGTCGATCTGGTGCTGCATTCGGCCTCGAAATATCTCGGCGGTCACAGCGACACCGTCGCCGGCGTGGTGGCTGGGTCCGCCGCGCACATCAAACACATCAACGAGCAGACCTATTCCTCGCTCGGCGGCAAGCTCTCGCCGTTCGAGGGCTGGCTGCTCTTGCGCGGCCTGCGCACCCTGCCGTTGCGCTTGCCGCATCACATGAAGAGCGGGCTGACGCTTGCCGAGCGGCTCAAGGCGTATGGCAAGGTCGAGCGGGTCAACCATCCCGCCTACTCCAATCACCCCGGCAAGAAGACGCTTGCCGGCTATGCCGGACTGTTCTCCTTCGAGGTCACGGAGGATGTTGACATTCCTGCTTTCGTCGATGCGCTGAAGCTTTTCCGCATCGGCGTCAGCTGGGGCGGCCATGAAAGCCTGGTCGTGCCGGCAAAGGCCTCGCTCGAGCAGACGCCGGGTCTGAATTCGATGGCGCGCTTCGGCGTCAGCCCCCGAACCATCCGCTTCAATGTCGGATTGGAAAATGTCGAGGATCTCTGGGCGGACGTCGTCCAGGCCTTCGACAAGTCAAAAAAATAACTGTTCAAAATGGGAGTCCTGAACATGAAAAGACTGACGCTGATGCTTGCCGCCGTTGCCGGCCTGGCGATCTCCGCCAGCGGTGCGCTGGCCGACACCACGATCAAGATGGTCGAGGTCATCACCAGCCCGCCGCGCACCGAATTCCTGAAGAAGCAGATCGCCGAATTCGAAGCCGCCAACAAGGGCATCAAGGTCGAGCTCGTCTCGCTGCCCTGGGGCCAGGCCTTCGAAAAATTCCTGACCATGGTCCAGGCTGGCGATACGCCTGACGTCGTCGAGATGCCGGAACGCTGGATGGGCCTCTATGCCAACAACGGCCAGCTCGAGGATCTCGGCCCATATATGGCCAAGTGGGACGACGCCAAGACGCTCGGCGACCGCGCCAAGCAGTTCGGCTCGACCGTCAACAACACCCAGTTCATGATCCCCTACGGCTACTATGTGAACGCGTTGTTCTGGAACAAGAAGCTGTTCAAGGAGGCTGGCCTCGACCGTCCGCCGGCAACCCTCGACGAGTTCGTCGAGTTCTCCAAGAAGATCTCGGCCATCCCCGGCAAATACGGCTACTGCCTTCGCGGCGGCCCCGGCGCCTTCAATGGCATGCACATGTTCATGAACATCGCCGACGGCAAGGGCGGCTATTTCACCGACGACGGCACCTCGACCATCAACGACGAGGGCTCGGTCAAGGGCCTGCAGATGCTGGCCGACATGTACAAGAATGGGCTGGCGCCGAAGGATGCGGTGAGCTGGGGCTTCAATGAGACGGTGACCGGTTTCTATTCCGGCACCTGCGCCATGCTCAACCAGGATCCCGACGCGCTGCTCGGTATCGCCGACAAGATGAGCGCTGACGACTTCGCCGTGGCTCCGCTTCCCGTGGGACCGAGCGGCAAATCCTATCCGACGCTGGGCTATGCCGGCTGGGCGATGTTCGCCAATTCCCAGCACAAGGACGAGGCCTGGAAGCTGATGGCGACGCTCTTGTCGCCCAAGGACAATCTGGAATGGGCCAAGGAAGTCGGCGTCGTCCCGATCCACAACGGCGCCGACCAGGACGCTCACTTCAAGACGGAGCAGTTCAAGGGCTGGTTCACCGAGCTCAGCGACAGCTCCAAATATGAAATGGTGACCCCGCCGACCCATCTCGAGAACCTCGGCAACTTCGTCGACCAGGTGGCGATCAAGAACTTCCAGGAAGTGCTGCTCGGCCAGAAGCCGGCCAAGCAGGTGGCTGACGAATGGGCTGCGTTCCTGACTAAGGAACAACAGGCCTGGCTGGCCAAGAATAAGAAGTGACGCCCTCTCTGCCTTCTCCCCGTTAACGGGGAGAAGGTGGTCCGAAGGACCGGATGAGGGGCGGCGCCAGCATTTCATAAGTTCGCGCTGCCCCTCATTTGCCTGCCTGTTGGCACGCCGGCCCCCACCTTTCACCGCGAGCCCCGTATGACCTACGCAGTGTCCGAAATCCGATCCGCCGGCCGGCCGCGGAAGAAGCGGCTGAGCAAGGCCGCGATCGAGCCATGGCTCTATCTTTCGCCGGCTATCGTCCTGCTGGTCGTGGTGCTCCTGGTGCCGCTGATCATCGGCATCAGCTATTCCTTCCGCAAATTCTCGGCCTTCAAGTCGGAATATGTCGGCCTTGGCCAATACGAGGCGATGTTGTCCGACCAGGTGCTCGGCCAGGCTCTCGTCAACACGCTATGGTGGACCGTCGCCAGCCTGTTCTTCCAGTTCTTCCTCGGGCTAGGTCTGGCGCTGCTGCTCGACAAGCCGTTTTACGGCCGCAGGATCGTGCAGGCGGTGGTGTTCCTGCCCTGGGCGGTGCCGTCCTTTCTGTCGGGTCTCACCTGGGCCTGGCTGTTCAACCCGATCATCGGGCCGCTGCCGCACTGGCTCTTCGCGCTTGGGCTGAAGGCCGAGCCGACCAATGTGCTCTCCGATCCGGCCACCGCCATGTGGGGGCCGATCGTCGCCAACATCTGGTTCGGCATCCCCTTCTTCGCCATCACGCTGCTCGCCGCGCTGAAGTCGATCCCGTCCGAGCTGCATGAGGCGGCGGCCATCGACGGCGCCTCGCCCTGGCAGCGCTTCACCAAGGTGACGCTGCCGTTCCTGGCGCCGACCATCGTCATCACCGTCATGCTGCGCACGATCTGGATCGCCACCTTCGCCGATCTGATCTTCGTCATGACCGAAGGCGGGCCGGCGGGTTCGACCAGCACGGTGCCGGTCTATATCTATGTCAGCGCCTTCAAGTCGCTGGACAAGGGCTATGCCTCGGCTGTCGCCGTGCTGCTGCTGGTGCTGCTGATTGCCTATGCGATCGGCCTGATCGCCATCCGCCGTACGTTTGTGAGGCATGTCTGATGATCGCCGGTCGCTCCACCTCCTCGCGCATTGCCGGCGGCATCGGCCTTTACGCAGCGATTGCCGCCTATGTGATCTTCGCGCTGTTCCCGATCTTCTGGACGCTGAAGATATCGGTGACGCCCGAGCGCCTGCTCTATTCGGAAGGCATCACCTTCTGGCCGTCTGAGATGACTTTTCAGAACTTCGCTACCGTGCTCGAAGCCTCCGACTTCCCGCGCTATTTCCTGAACAGCGTCATCGTCTCGGTGTCGACGGCGGCGCTCGTGACGGTGATCGCCACGCTCGCCGGCTACGCCATGTCGCGCTTCGCTTTTCGCGGCAAGGCGACTTTAGCCATCCTGCTGCTGCTCACCCAGACCTTCCCGCTGGTCATGGTCATCCCGCCGATCTACCGCATCATGGGCGATCTCGGCCTGACCAACAGCCTGACCGGGCTGATCATCATCTACACCGCCTTTAACACCGCCTTCGCCACCTTCCTCATGCAGTCCTTCTTCGACGGCATCCCGAAAGACCTGGAGGAGGCGGCGATGATCGACGGCTGCACGCGCGCTCAGGCGATGCGCAGGGTCATCGTGCCGCTGACCTTGCCCGGCATGGGCGCCACGCTCGGCTTCGTCTTCACCGCCGCCTGGAGCGAGCTGCTCTTCGCGCTGATGCTGATTTCCAGCGACGAGCAGAAGACCTTTGCCGTCGGCCTGCTCACCTTCATCGGCAAGTTCGCGGTCGACTGGGGGCAGATGATGGCGGCGTCCATCCTGGCGCTGATCCCAGTCTGCGTCTTCTTCGCCTTCCTGCAACGCTATCTCGTCACCGGCCTCACCGCCGGCGCGGTCAAAGGATAATCGATGGCTTCCGTCACGCTGCAACATGTCGAGAAGGATTATGGCGCGCTGCGCATCCTGCACGGCGTCAATCTCGAGATCGCTGACGGCGAATTCGTCGTCCTGGTCGGGCCGTCCGGCTGCGGCAAGTCCACGCTGCTGCGCATGATCGCCGGCCTGGAGGAGGTTACCGGCGGCGAGATCCGCATCGGCGAGCGCCTCGTCAACGACGTCGCGCCCAAGGACCGCGACATCGCCATGGTGTTCCAGTCCTACGCGCTCTACCCGCATATGGACGTCTCCTCCAACATGGGCTTCAGCCTGATGTTGAAGAAGGCCGAGAAGACGGCGATCGACGGCAGGGTCGGTGCCGCCGCCAAGCGCCTCGGCCTTGAAAGCTTTCTCGGCCGCCTGCCGCGCCAGCTTTCCGGCGGCCAGCGCCAGCGCGTCGCCATGGGCCGCGCCATCGTGCGCGACCCGAAAGTGTTCCTGTTCGATGAGCCGCTGTCGAACCTCGACGCCAAGCTGCGCGTCCATATGCGCGCCGAGATCAAGGCGCTGCACCAGCAGCTCAAGACCACTTCGGTCTATGTCACGCATGACCAGGTCGAGGCCATGACCATGGCCGACCGCATCGTCGTCATGCATGACGGCTATGTGCAGCAGGTCGGCCACCCGCTGGAGCTTTACGACCGGCCGACCAACACATTCGTCGCCGGTTTCATCGGTTCGCCCGGCATGAATTTTTTGCCGGCGAAGGTTGCCAAGGGCGGCAAGGTGGATGCCGTGCTGGCCGACGGCCAGAAGCTCCGGCTGCCCGACGGGCTGCCGCTGAAGGACGGCGATGCGCTCACCGTCGGGCTGCGACCGGAACACATCCGGCTGGTGGACGATGGCGCGCTGAAGGCCGAGGTCGAGGTGGTCGAGCCGCTTGGCCTGTCGACGCAGTTCTATGTCAGGCTGGCCAACCAGCAGGTTTGCGTCTTCGTCATGGGCCGCAGCAATGTCAGGCCGGGCGACACGGTGCGGCTGTCAGCCGATCCGGCGTCGCTGCATCTGTTCGATCCTGCAAGCGGCAATCGGATCGGCTAGCCCATCGGTGCAGGGTCAGAAGCCCTGGGCTAAAATCGTTCCCGTTGATTCGTCTCGGCAGGGAACGGCATGAGCAAGGCTCTCAGCACATTCGCATTGGTCACGGTTCTGAGCGCCTTGCTGATGGCGCTTTCACTGGCGGTGGCGAGGCACGGCTACCCCTATGGCGCCTTCGGCGTGAAGCGCCTCGACGGCATTGCCGATGCCGGCTCCTTCCTTGCGATTGCCGCCATCTATTTCTTCAGCGCGCTGTTGATGATGATCCTGCCCATCCGCGCCGCCGGCATCGTGCTCACTCATGCCGCCGACGCGATCTTCTGGGCGACGATCGTGCTGTTCGCGACCATCGTTGGCTCGCTGCTCGCCAGATGGGCCTTCGGCCAGCATGAAGTGCTCTGGGCGCTTTTCAACTGGCGCTTTCTGTTTGTGGCCGCGATCGTGGGCGCGCATCTCACCATGAACGAGCTTCGCCGCAACATCCTGCTCAGAAGCCTGTTCTTCGTCGTCTTTGCCGCGGTAACGCTCGCCTGCCTTTTCTGGTCGTTCGCGGTCTGAGGCCGTCAAGCTTCAAATCGTGACAGGTCGTCGCGGGCAAGCTCGATGGACTTCCCCAGCCGCGCGCCTACCTTTATCGAAAGCTCTCGGCTAGACCTTTCGGCGGGCATTGCGTATAGCATTTGTCTGACAAATGATCGGCGCGTTGCCGCTTCAGCCAATCTCGAAGGAAACAAGATGACCGTGCTCCGCAAGAACCTTATCGACGGCGAGTGGCTGGGCGAGGCCGGCTCGCGCAACATCAACCCGTCGAACACCAACGATGTCGTCGGCGAATACGCCTCGGCCGGGCCGGAGGAAGCAAAACAGGCCATCGCGGCAGCCAAGGCGGCCTTCCCGGCTTGGTCGCGCTCAGGACCGCTGGCCCGTCATGCCGTGCTGAAAAAAACCGCCGACGAAATCATGGCCCGCAAGGACGAGATCGGCCGCTCGCTGGCGCGCGAGGAAGGCAAGACGCTGGTCGAGGGTGTCGGCGAGACCATCCGGGCGGCGCAGATCTTCGACTTCTTCGCCGGCGAGACGCTGCGCCTGTCGGGCGAGATGGTCCCGAGCGTTCGGCCGGGCGTCGGTGTCGAGATGACCCGCGAGGGCGTTGGCGTCGTCGGCATCATCACGCCATGGAATTTCCCGATCGCCATTCCCGCCTGGAAGATCGCTCCGGCGCTCGCCTACGGCAACACAATCGTCTTCAAGCCGGCGGAGCTGGTCCCCGAAAGCGCCTGGACCATCGTCGACATCCTGCACCGCGCCGGCCTGCCCAAGGGCGTGCTCAACCTCGTCATGGGCAAGGGGTCGATCGTCGGCCAGGCCATGCTCGACAGCCCCGACGTCAACGCCATCTCCTTCACCGGCTCGGTCGGCACGGGCAAGCGCGTCGCCGCGGCAAGTGTGGAACATATGCGCAAGTTCCAGCTCGAGATGGGCGGCAAGAACCCGCTCGTCGTGCTCGACGATGCCGACCTTGCGGTTGCTGTCGATTGCGCGATCAACGGCGCTTATTTCTCGACCGGCCAGCGCTGCACGGCATCCTCGCGTCTTATCGTCACCGACGGCATCCACGACCGCTTCGTCGACGCGGTGAAGGAGCGTCTGAACAAGCTCGTCATCGGCGATGCGCTGGATGCCAAGACGCAGATCGGGCCGGTGGTCGACCAAACCCAGCTCAAGCAGGACGAGGACTATATCGCCATCGGCCGCCAGGAGGGCGCCGAGCTTGCCTTCGGCGGCGAGCGGCTGGAGCGCGGAACGCCCGGCTTCTATCTGAGGCCGGCGCTGTTTACCGGCGCCACCAATGCCATGCGCATTTCGCGCGAGGAGATCTTCGGGCCCGTCGCCAACGTCATCCGCGTCAAGGACTATGACGAGGCGCTCGCCGTGGCCAACGACACGCCCTTCGGCCTGACCTCCGGCATCTGCACGACGAGCCTGAAGCACGCGACGCATTTCAAGCGCAATTCCGAGGCCGGCATGGTCATGGTCAACCTGCCGACGGCGGGCGTCGACTTCCATGTGCCGTTCGGCGGCCGCAAGAGCTCGAGCTATGGCCCACGCGAGCAGGGCCGTTATGCGATGGAGTTCTACACCACCGTGAAGACGGCCTATACATTCGCCGGCTAACTGGAAGACTCAAAATGTCGGGCTTTGCCGGAATGACCTGGCTCAACCCGCCGCCGCACCATACGTTCGGCGACGGGACGCTCCAGGTCGGCACCGGCATGGAGACCGATTTCTGGCGTGAGACCTTCTATGGCTTCCGGCGTGACAATGGCCATTTCTTCTACCGGCCGATAGCCGGCGATTTCAGCGCCGAAGTCACCGTCAAGGGCGACTATAAAGCGCTCTACGACCAGGCCGGGCTGATGGTGCGCTTGAGCGAAACGCACTGGATCAAGGCGGGCATCGAATACACCGACGGCCTCGCCTATTTCTCGGTCGTCGTCACCAACGATCGGTCGGACTGGTCACTGGTCGGCATCAACGCGGACCCGAATGGCGTCCGCATTCGCCTGACCCGTCATGCGGAGGCGATCCGCGTTCAATATTTGGACGCCGCGGATGGTCACTGGAAGCCGGTGCGGTTGGCCTATTTCCCGACCTCGCGGAGCGTCGATGTCGGGTTGATGTGCTGCTCGCCGCAGCGCGAAGGCTTCGAAGTGACCTTCACCGACTTTGTCGTCGGTCCGCCGATTTCCAGGGAACTGCACGGCTGACAGGGGCGCGGCCGGAAACTGCGTCGGCTTCAGGCCTCCATCCGGTGCTGGAAGAATTGCAGGAACAATTCGCGCTCGGTGGTGATGTCGAGTTTTTCGTAGATGCGGCGGCGGTGGTTCTTTACCGTGCCGACGGTGATGCCGAGCCGCTCGGCGATGTTGGCGGTCGGATGCCCGGCCAGGATGAGCTTTCTGGCTATCCTTGCCGATCGGCTCATCCAGGCCGCCGTCGCCCGGTCGACGATGGCTTGAGGCCGGCTGCGCCGCCGCCCCATTCCGGCCTTTTCGCTATGCGACAGGCCTCGGATGGCCGCCTCTTTTTGCCCGTGACAACATTTCCGGTTGAGCCATCGGCGCTGGGGCGATAGGTTATGCTGCAGTGCACAATGATCTGGCCAGGCCGAACATTGGCGTGCCCGGCTACCAGAGGCTGAACCGGTCCAAGGCTGAACGGACAAGAAATCCGGCATGAAGATTCCGAAATCCATTCTGCTCGATCCCGAGGCGAACAAGGCCTATGGCGCCTTTGCCGTGGCGGTTTCCGTCCTTGCCTTTGCCTATTCCAGCAATTTCGGCCAGATCCTGATCCTTGCCTATTACGCGGTCTGGCTGCCGCTGCTCTTTGTCGACTACCGACGCTTCACCTGGAAACTCTCGAGCGCCTGGCTGCCGATACTCTTTGCGGCCTATGTCTGCCTGTCGGTCTTCTGGTCGCAGGCGGCCGGCACCAGCGCGCGGGCGGCGGTGCAATATTCCTCGCACATCGTCTGTGCCTATATCGCGGCTCGCACCATCAGCGTTCGTACGCTGGTGCTGGGCTCGCTGATCGGCATCTTCTTCGTCCTGCTCTACTCATTGAAAGTCAACGCTTACGCGTTGGACATAATCGACGGCACCTTCAATTTCGTCGGCGCTTTCGCCTCCAAGAACCAGGTCGGCTTCTTCTCGTCGCTCGGCATCTTTTTGTCCCTCGTCTTCCTGATGTTTTATCGGCGCAACTGGCTGAGCTTCGTCTGGACAGCGCCGATCATCCTGATGTCGGCATATATGCTGGCGATCTGCCACTCGGCGACATCTGTCGCCTCTCTGCCGGCGGTGCTCGGCGTCGTCATCCTGCTCACCATGAGCAGGGTGCTGTCGCGGCGCTACCGCCGCGTGCTGTTCGTGGTCGGCGGCGGCGCGCTGGTGGCCGGCGTGGTGGCCGCGCTGAACCTTGGCCTGCTGGACGTCGTGCTCGGCATTTTCGGCAAGGATTCGACGCTGACCGGCCGCACCTATCTCTGGCAACAGGGTTGGGAGGCGGCGCAACTGCATCCGCTGCTCGGTTACGGCTATGCCGCCTATTGGGTGCAAGGCTTCGCCGATCCGGAACGGTTGTGGGCGGAATTCTACATCACGACCCGCACCGGCTTCCACTTCCACAACACCTATATCGAAACCCTGGTCGAGATCGGCTTCGTCGGCGTCACCATGCTGGCGCTGATCATCCTGCGCGCCTTCTACGGCCATGTATCGAAGGTGGTGTTCGGCGACTGGAGCGCCGATTCGGTGGTGCTGGCCGGCGCCGTCGGGCTGATGCTGATCCGCTCCTTCTTCGAGGTCGAGATCCTCGGCCCCTACTTCATGGCCTCCTTCATCGTCTATTACGGCCTGTTCAAGCTGAGCCCGCTGCCGGTTGCCCGGCGACGGCGGGTTGCCATTCCCGTCCAGGATGAAAAGCCGGCCGCCGGCCACATGCCGGCCCCGGTCTGATCGACATCTGAACCGCTCTAAGGTCTGTCGAGATTAAGGTCAGACCCTTAGGCCACGGCCCGCGAGCGCTGCATCTGCCGCTGCAGGAAGCGGCGCAGCGGCTCGTCGTAGATGCGGGTGGCGATGTCGGCGATGACGATGACCGCGACCGCCATCAGGATGCCGAACCACGGATGATGCGCGAACGGGTCGACCGACACCGCCTTGCCGGCACCGGCGATGATCATCAGCATCGGCGTGTGGATGATGTAGATCGGGTAGGAGATCCGCCCCAGCCAGCCATAGAAGCCTGCCAGACGCGGCGCGGTCGGCGCCACGGCGCCGGTCACGACCATGAGCGGGAAGACGATGACGATAGAGGCGAGGTCGTAGGCGACGCGCGCGCCGCCCGCCGGCGCGACGGCGAACACGGCCAACGTGAGCAGGATCGCTGCCTCGACCCACCAGCCGCGCCGCATGAAGCCGAGATTGCCCTGGTAGCCCGCCATCGACCGGCACAGAAGCACGCCCAGGAAGAAGGAGAACGACACGCGCGGCAGCCCGCTGACGATGGTCTTGCCGGTCATGCCGAAATCGAGCGTGCCGGCGTACACCGAGGCGACGATCAGCAGAACGAGGCTGACGCCGATCAGCGCCGTCAGCACGCGTCTCGACAGTACGAAGAAGACGGCGACATAGGCGATGTTGACGATCAGTTCGAAGAACAGCGACCACGACGCAGGATTGAGCGGAAAGATCGTGTGATAGGCCTCGCCGACCAGCGGGATGAAGAACATTCCTGTCGTCAGCTGCATGCCGATCTCTGACAATGGCATGTATTCCGTCGGGATCAGCCTGTTCTTGACCAGCAGGTAGAAGAAACCGAGCAGCGTGCCGGCGAGGTACAGCGGATAGAGGCGTATCAGGCGGATCGCCAGGAACGTGCCGAAGCCCATGCCGTTCTCGATCTTGCGGTCATAGGCATGCGCGATGACGAAGCCGCTGAGCAGGAAGAAGAGGTCGACCGCGAGATAGCTCGACGGCAGCACCTTGCCGTCGGCAAGGAATGGCGAGAAGTGGTAGAGCATCACGCTGATCGCCGCCACGCCGCGGATGGCGTCGAGGTTGAGGTAGACGTGACGCGGAGCGGCGGGCTGCATTTTATGCCTTCAAGCGCGGTACAGACAGTTCGCTCGCCCGCACCTAGGCGCGAACGAGCCTGACGTGTTCCTCCCGCCTCCGTCGCCATGGCCACGCTGAAGCGGGGCCCTGGCGGGTGGCGTTACTGGCTGGCCGTCGGCGCCAGCTTGACCTTGATCACGTCGCCCGGCAGCACCGGCGTGTCTTCCTTGGCGTCGACCTCGCTGGTTTTGCCGTCGGCGACGCGCACCAGCGAGTAGAGCAAAGTCGGTTCTCCGCTGCTGCTGGTCATGGCGGCCGCCGTCGCTGGATCCGTCGCCTGGGCGATCAGGCCCTTCTGCATTGCAGTCCTCAGCGTCGCTTCGTTGAGGTCCGCTTCGGCCTGCTGCCGGCTGGCAGCCAGGTTGGAGTTGAGCGTATTGCGGGCATCGATGGCGTCCTGCTCGGCCTTGCTGATCGACTGCTTGGCGGTGAGGATGGCCGTTTCATAGTCCAGGATCTTACCCTGCAGGTCGGCCACCGATTGTTTCGAATCGAGCAGCCGCGCATTGGCGACCAGGCCCTTCTGCGCCAACGGGCCGATGCTGGTGAGCTGCTGCTGCGCGAGATCCACCTGCTGCTGCTGGTTGGCGATCTTCTTCTGCAGCGATTCGACTTCACCCTGCAGAACGCCTTTCAGGTCGTCGAGTGCGTCCAGCTTCAGCTTCAGCGCCTTCTGGTCGGCAGTGAGGATCTGCATTTCATCAGAGGCTATCGCCTGCACGCGCGGGTCGCCCTCCACCTCTTTCGGCACGTCGAAGCTCTCCTTGCCGGCGAGCTCGGCATCGATGCGGGCACGCTTGATGAGCAGCCGCAGCCGCTGGTCGTCATAGATGTCGAAACTACCCTTGGCCGTGACCAGGTCCTTGCCGAGCTGAGGGCCGTAGTCGGCACTGTGCCGGATGCCGCCGGCGATGCTGAGCGCCTTCAGCACCGTCAGGTCGGGCACATAGGGGAACTGGCCGGGGTTCTGCACCTCGCCTGAGATGTAGAACGGCCGGAACTGCGCCATTTCCACCGAGGCTTCGGGCTTGTCGGGCAGCGCCAGCTTGCGCTGCAGGGCAACCCCGATCGCCGCCGCGATTTCCGACGTCGTCTTGCCGGCCGCTTGCATCTCGCCGACGAAGGGCACCGAAAGCATTCCGGCAGGGCCGACCGTATAGTCGCCGTTGAGCGCCGACCAGTCACGGAACGTGCCGTCGACCGTCTGCCATTCGGCGACGCGGATGTTGAGCTTGTCCTGCGGGCCGAGACGATAGTCTTCGGCCGCTGCCATCTGCGGCGTCAGGAGAGACATCATAAGCGCCACAGCCGCGAATCGGCTGGGCGCCCTGGAAAGAAGACTGCAGGCGAAAGGCAGTCCGAAGGTGTGTTTTTTCAAATGAACGTTTCCGATCCGCTTTGGCCCCATCCGCCCGATGAGATCACTGCCGGATGCCTGCCCCGAGTTCGGCGGGGCAGGCCCGTCGGTCAATAGCTGCCGCGCGACATCCACACGGCAGGCACGGTCTTGACGATGATGCGAATGTCCTCGACCATCGACCAGTTCTCGACATAGTGGCGGTCGAAGGCGACGCGCGTGTCGTAGGACACATCGTTGCGTCCGCTGACCTGCCACAGCCCGGTGAGACCGGGGCGCGACTTCAGATAGTAGACGGCTGCGCTGCCATAGATCTCGAGCTCGTCACGAACCACAGGGCGCGGGCCGACGAGGCTCATATCGCCCTGCAGGATATTGATGATCTGCGGCAGCTCGTCGAGGCTGAGCTTCCTCAGCACCTGGCCGACTCGCGTCACGCGCGGATCGTTCTTCAGCTTGCGCGTCGCGAGCCATTCGGCATTGGCGTCCGGATTGGCGGCCAGATGCGCGGCGAGCACCCGCTCGCCGTCCTGGACCATGGTGCGGAACTTGAGACAGGCGAAGATCCTGCCGCCGCGACCGATTCGCTTGTGGCCATAGAAGATCGGGCCGCGGTCGGAAAGCTTGACCAGCAGCGCGACCATCAGGAAGAGCGGGCTGAGCAGAACCAGACCGGCCAGGGAACCGACGATATCGAAACTGCGTTTGAGCAGACCGCCGATGGGGGGTGGAAAATCAATGCCAGCCTGCGCAAAACCCGCATTGGCCGACTTGGCGACGTCCCTCATGCAAAAGCTCCATACGTTGAACGAATGGTTTATGGCACGATATCAAAAAAATGCTGCAGCGCAACACACAATTTCTCATCTGCGTGAAATGTTCGCGTCATGAATTGACTAAATAATAAACGTACCATGCCCAAATTTTCGCCTTTGTGGCGTGTTTATGACAAGATCAGAGAAATTTCAGGAAATGTAGTGCCGTTTTTAGGCCATTTTTGGACAGCGCGTTCTTTGCTGCAGGAGAGCGGTGGTTGCATGACGCGAGAATCACTCGCTCAGGTAAGTTATTCGCATTAAATACTAATTAATATTTTAGGTTCTACTGGCGCCCGATTCGGTCATTTGCGTAGGTGTCGGCGCAGCCGTGTGCGTCGCAGCATGGCAGAGTCGATCCTGCGAAATCATTGGATATTATTTGTGGTTGGCCTTGTCGCGGGACCCCCGCCTTAATAGAGTCGCAAATTGTTTCTGTCATAGTCTACGCGGGTTAGGAAGGCCGGAAGCAACCGGTCGAATTGGGCAGCCAGAAATAGCTTTTTGGCGGAACGGGGAGTTACGCGGGTGGGTAAGTCGCAGCTTTTGCATGCTCGTATCGGTTGAGGCCGACGATCATGTCTTTGCCAAAATTCATCGTCGGCATGATGTTCGCACTCGCGATCGTGATCGGCTGGTCCTATTTCGATGGAGCCTCGCTCGGCACCATCATCATGCGTGCCGTCATATGCGCGGTGATCATTCAGGCGGGCTATTTCCTTCTGGTCTATGCCATGATCGTCAGAAGCACCCCGACGACCGCTGACAAGCCGCGTGAAGCCGAGCGGGGCGTCAAGGTGGCCGAGGGCGAAAATCTAACCGCCAGGCGCGGCAGCCTCCGCTGATCTTTCGGCCTGCGCCGGGACCGGCGCATCGTCCGCCGGTGTTGCGGTTTCCGGCTCGGCTCGCTCGCCGGAGAGCATTCTGGCCAGCCGGCTGCCGGACTTTGCTTTCAGCCGCTGATATTGCCCGACTTCGACGATATGCCCGTTCTCGATGGCCACGACCCAGTCGGCGAAGGCGATCATCGACGGTCGGTGCGCGATGGTGAGGATCGTCATCTGGCCGCGCAACCCGTCGATGGATTGGGCGATCAGCGATTGGTTCTGCCAGTCCAGCGCGCTCGTCGCCTCGTCGAGGATGAGCAGCGAAGGCCTGCGCAGCAGCGCCCGCGCCAGCGCGATGCGCTGGCGTTCCCCGCCCGAGAGCCGGACGCCGCGGTCGCCCACCACGGTTTCAAGCCGCAGGTCGAGCCGCTCGACGAAGTCGGCCGCATGCGCCTTGCGCAGCGCCGCCCAAAGCTCCGCTTCGCCGGCCCGCGGCGCCGCAAGGCGCAAATTGGCGGCGATCGTGCCGTGCAGCAGGAACACGTCCTGCGGCACGTAGGCCACCTGATCGCGCCAGGTCCGTCGGTTCTTGGCGGTGATCTCGACGCCGTCCGCCAGGATCATGCCGGAGGTCGGCTCGAGCAGCCCAAGCAGCATGTCGGCGATCGTGCTTTTGCCCGAGCCGGACGGCCCGATCAGGGCCGTCACCTTGCCGGCGGGAAGGCCGAAGGTGATACCGCTCACCACCGGCCTTCCGTCGCCCCCTCCATCGCGGTCGCCATAAACGAACGAGACGTCGCGAATGTCGAGGCCGGTATCGAGCGAAAGCCTGGCGCCCTGTGCGGTATCGCCCGGCTCCGTCTCGCGCTCCGCATCGAAGCGCGCCTGCAGGGCCTGCATGGCGGTGTATGCCGGCAGATTGATCAGCACCTGCTGCGCCTGCGTCTGCATATCCATGAAGCGCGGCGCGACCCGCATGAAGACCAAGAGCAGCACGACGATTTCGGCAAGCGACAGGTGGAAGCGCACCAGCGCGATGTAGATGAACAGGCTGAGGCCGATCACGCTCGCAACCTGGAACAGCGCGGTGCCGATGGTGCTGTTGCGGACATAGGCGATGTTGTCCGCCTTCATCTTCTCCAGCGTCGCGCGGAGCTGCGCGAAATAGCTGGCCTCGACGTTCAGGCTCTTGGCCACCTTGATGCCGCCAAGGAACTCCGAGACCGTGCGGTACTGATCCTGGCGGCTGCCGGTCAGCACGCGGCCGTATGCGGTGGCGCGGGCACGGAAGGGCTGCAGGGCAACGAACAACAGCACGCCGACGAGGATGGCGAAGGACGTCATCACCGGCGAGATGAACAGCGACACCACGAGATAGCCCGCGAGCAGCAGCGTCGTCTGGGCAAGCATCAGCAGCGAGAAGGCGGCCGCCTGCACCCTGTCGATGTCGCCGGTCAGCGCGTGGTCGAGATCGGAGCCGCGCATGCGGGTGAAGACCCCCCAGCGCGCCTTGCCGATGCTCTCGAACAGGTTCATGCGCACGCGGTTGACGAAGTCGTAGAGCAGCCGCGCCATATAGAGCGACTTGAAGCGGGTGAACATCGCCTGCAGCGCCACCAGTCCGACGAGCAGGCAGAGCACCGTCGCCAGCGACAGCGCTCCGGCGGGCACAAGCCATTGCAGGGCGCCCGGCACCCGCACGGCGAAATCCTCGTCGGCATTGCCGATCAGATGCAGGAGCGGGATGAGCAGCAGGATCGAAAGGCCCTCGGTCAGGCTTCCCAGGATGAGGAAGGCCAGTGCCGTCAGCGTGCGTCGGCCGCCGAGATGCGCCATCACGGCGCCGAAGCCGGCGACGTCCCGGAAAACGGAGAGGCGACATTTCGAGGACCAGGCCATGCCTCTGCTCACCTTGCCTGCGTGTCGGCCGTCACGTCGTTCTCGATCAAGGCGACAGCCTCGCCGATCCGTTCCAGGCCTGCCGGCACATCGAGCCGGCGGACGCCTGTTTTGGCGGCAAGCTGCGCGCATTGGCTGAGATGCATGGATGCGAAATCGGCAACCAGCGCCTGCCGGCCGAACCGGGTGACGTAGGAGAACTTGATGATCGCCGGCAGGGCGCCGGCGCCCGGCAGCGGAGTGATCGCCGCCCGCTCGCCGCGCTCCAGCACATAGATCCGGGCCGCCGGCACGGCTTCGCGGGCAAATCCGTCATGCAAACGATGCTGCGCCTTGTCGATCTGCGGATGCACCTGCGGCCGCACCTCCGCTTGTCCGATCCTGATGGCGTCGGCGGCATCCGTTGCAAGCTTGAGCTGCGGGAAACCGGGCAGGATCATCGGTTGGCTTGGATCGGACAGGTCAAGCGCCACGACATCGTCGGTAAGCAGAAGGTGACCGGCGCGGATCATCGCGCCCGCCGTGGTCGACTTGCCGGCGCCCTTGTCGCCCATGAAGATCACGCTTTGGCAACCCACGGCGATCGCGCTGGCATGCAGGACCAGCAAGCCGCGCTGATGTAGGGCGAGCGCCAGCACCGGACCCAGGAGCGGGAAGGCCAGCAGCGGATCGTCGACGCCCGGCGCCGGATCGACATCGATCCTGGAAGCATCGCTGATCAGGAAGGTGCCGACGGCTTGCCAGGACAGATATTGGCGCGTCGGCTCGAAGCGGAAGGCGGTTCCGCCTTCCGTGGCGGGCCTGGCAAAGTCGACCGGCCCGACGGCGATCACGATATCGGGTGCCGTGGGCGCGGCTGGCTGCAGTTCCGGCAACGCCACATCCGAGCCGATCGTCAGGCCATAGGCCTTGTAGAATCGGCGGATGCGCCCGCGCCGGGCTTCGGGTCCAGCATCGGTTTCTGGCCCGGTGGCCGGCGCGGCGGCTGAAACATTCATGCCGGGTTCCTCGCCGGCTGGATCTGCCGCAGCCAGAGCGACAGCGAGATCGAGCGCCAGACATATTGCACATCGAGCGGCGCGGCCTCGTCCGGCTTATCGAGCAGCCGCGCATAGGCGGCGTTGACCTCGCCCAGGTTGACGTAGGGCGCGATGCGATCGCCATCCGACACCAGCATCGCGTCCATCAGGTCGCGATGGTGGCCAAGCATGCCCTTGACCAGGTTGGCGGTGAAATCGATCTTGTCCCGCCGCCACTGCACCGCCGGCGGCAGCACGCCCTCCATCGCCCGGCGCAGCACGTAGCGGCCGAAGCCGTTATGCAGCTTTTCCGCGCCGGGCAGCGCCAGGCAGAATTCGACCAGCGGCTTGTCCCAGAACGGATAGCGCGGTTCGACGCCGAAATTGGCTGCCGCCTTGTCCAGCACCTCGAAAGCGTGCGGCACCAGACCGGTCGAGAGCACCCAGCGATGGGTGAGCGCCTCGCTGGCGCTGACGCTCGACGGCATGTAGCCGGAACGGTGGAAGCGCTCGACGAGGTCGGTGCGCCGGGCGAGCTCGGCGTTGACCAGGCCGCCCCAGGCGGGGACGCGTGCCTGCGCGGCGGGCCCCGGCCGCAGCCTGGACAGAAGCCGGTTCATCCGGCTTCTCCACCTGGCGATCCGCCATGCCGGCCCGTAGATGGTCAGGAATCTGAAATACATGGCGAGCATGCCTTCGCCGTAGATGCCGGAGCCGCCGTGAAGCTCGCGCCACAGTGCCAGCCATCGGCCCGCGTTGGCGAGCTCATGCAGCAGTCCATACCCATGCGAAACGACCTCGTCGCCGCCATGGCCGTCGAGCAGCACCTTCACCCCCTTGGCGCCCGCTGTCCGGTAGATGCTGCGGGTCAACGACAGGCCAGGCGCCAGGAACGTCCCTTCCTGTTCCTCCAGGATGCGCTCGAACTCGGCGAAAGGCGCGTAGTTGCCGACGGAAATCATCGTGCCGTCGAGCCGGTGCCGGTCGAGCACCGCGTCGATGAATGGCTTCTCATCCATCGGCGAGCCCTTCTCGAAGACCAGCGAGAAGGTCTTGAGTCTCGGTCTGCGCTCCGCAGCCGCCCGCAGGCCGGCGACGCCGGCGATCGAAGACGAATCGAGGCCGCCGCTCAGCATCGCGCCGATGGCAGTGGTGCCGCGCATCCGGTTTCGCACCGACTGTGAGAAGAGATGCCTGAATTCCTCAGCCGCATCCGAGCGAAGCGGCCTTGGCGAAGGCTCGATCTGCCAGTAGCGGCGAAGCGTCACCCGGCTGTCCGTCACCGTCAGGATGTGGCGGGCCGGCAGGCGGAAGATTTCGGCATAGTGGGTCGACTGCGGATCGTCGGGCAGTCCGGCAAGGAAGCCGGAAATCTGATGCTCGCTGATGCGCGTGCCGACACCGTCCAGAGCCAGCAGAGGGCCGATCTCCGAGGCGAACGCGAAGCGCCTGGCGCTCGCGTGATAATAGAATGGTTTGATGCCGAAATGGTCGCGGGCGCAAAACAGCGCTCGGCGCTCGGCATCCCAGATCGCGAAGGCGAAATCGCCTTGCAGATAGGTCGGACAGGCATCGCCCCATTTCAGGTAAGCGCGCACAAGAAGCATCGCGTCGGCCGCCGCGTGGTCACGTATGCCGAGACGCGCCAAAAGCTCCTCCCGATTGTCCAGCCGGCAATCCGCCGTGATGGCGAGCTTGCCGTTGGCCATCGTCAGCGGGCCGGGGCCGTCTTCGCCCGTCGTGTCGAGCCAGGCATGGCCGAGCGCCGCGCTTCCATCCGCCCACCACGAGCTGCCGTCGCGCGCCCGGTGGCGCATGCGCGCGAGCATCTGTTGGATGTCGGCGGCTGCGGCAGGCCTGCCGTCCTCCCTCGACAGAATTCCGGCGACGCCGCTCATCGTCTACGGTCCGTGATCGACAAGATGGTTGAACCCGCTGATCGAGCCGCCGAGCACGATGTGGTTGCCGCTGACCAGCCAGGCATGTGCCTTGAGCTCGGCTCCGGTGTCGCGCTCGATGCCGATGCGGATCTTGGAGGCATTGCCCTTGCGGGCAAGCAGATAGTGTCCGGCGAGAGCCTGGGTGAGGCAGCTGGCGCCAGGCACAAACCGTGCGGCAGCGGCGACGCCCCAGGCGATGCGCCTGAGTTCGCCCGTGCTCGCCGCGCCTTTGGCATCAAGCCGCGTCACCAGGCCACGCACATGGTTGTAGGAGAAAACGGCCAGTCCTAGCCGCACGGCGCCGATCACCGCCAGGCAGCGCATCAAGAACAGCATTTCCGCGCCGCTCAGTGAGAGGACCCTAGACCAGTTCCTCATGGTGGAGCCTCGCAAGCCCAGCTTCGATCAGCCCCTTGAGCAGGCCCTCGGCATCGGCCTTGCAGCGCCCGGCATCGACATCGTAGCGCGCAAGCATGGCGTTCTTTATGTCGAGGATCGACCGCGGCTCCTGGATAAGTTCCCAGATATAGGCGCCGACGCCGTTCAGGCTGTAGTAGATGTTGGACTTGAGATGGAGCAGCGCCAGTCCGTTGCCGAATTCGCAGGCCACCGCATCGCTGGTCGCGACCACGCGGTCGTGGTCAGATGGGTTCCAGTGCATCCTAAAACCTCATTGTTGAACGCCACGCGTCTTCAAGCCTGACCGGATCGGTTGCCTGCGATCGCCGGACAGGAAGCCGGGGGAACAGGGTCCCCCGGCCCATCTGTTCAAAGGGGCGCCCGGAGTCCCAACTCCGACATGCCCGGACGCCCTCAGCCTCAAGAGAAGGTAAGCTGGTCGAAAGGCGTGTGTGCGGGAAATGCTGCGTCCAGCGCCGTCGTACCAGCGCCGCCCTGCGTGATCGTTTCGATCGAGCCGTGAACCGTCAGGCTGGGGGCCTCGTACTCCTGCTTCTCAACATTCTGTTCCATTCTACTCTCCAATTAAGACTGGAAGCGGCTTCAGAATGCCGCCAGCATATTGCTATGCCGCGTTGCAATTGCTGCATGGCAGCATTTATGAGTCAAGCCTGATTTACCAGGCCTTAATCAATTCTTGGTTGCGCCCGCCTTCATCGGTGATGAAGTCGCGGACGGTTCCATTTTGGGCAGATGTGGTCCGGCGGTGTAGCGTCGGGTTTTTGCCGTTTAGGTAAGTATATGAAACAATTGTGATAATTTGAGGGGCTCAAATACCTGGCTTACGACCGTGAGGAAAAATGCTGCAGAAAATAGCGCTTGCCGGGCTGCGCCGCCGCAGTCCGCTCCGTCTTCAAAAGTGATCGGAAAGCCGGCGAACTGAACGCGCAGGTTGCAGAGGCGAGGCTGCCTCGGAACGCGCTGGATGGCCGTCCAGATTTTTGGCGATGCTTTTCTTCGCAGTTGCGGTATAACCACCGCCGCGGGCGGTTTTTGCGGAGAAACGACATCGGGCATGGCCGTGCAGGATGCTTCTTACGACAGGCTGCGTGCGGCCGGCTGCGCCGACGAAGTCGCCTATATGCAGGCCTGTCTGCGGCTGTTCTTCAATCCGGCTGCGAGTGCCGCCGGTCATGGCGACATGCCGGCTCCGGCAATCTCGGCATCCAACGTCGCCGACATTGCGAGGCTGAACAAGGTCGCGGTCTTTTTGCTCAAGGCTCTCTCACGCGGGGCGGCTGGCGCCACGCCTCCAGAGTTGCTGGCATGGCTCGACGGCTATCGCCGGCGCACCATGTCGATGAACGCCGCCTGCATCGGCGATTCGATCGCCATCCATCAGGTGCTGCGGGGCAGGCAGATCGATTTCGTCTTCCTGAAAGGGCCGCTCCAGCAGCAATTGCTCTATGGCGATCATTTCATGAAGCCGTCCGGCGACGTCGACATCCTGGTTTCGCCGTCCGGTTTCACCGCCGCCCGCGAGGCCTTGCGCTCGGTCGGCTACGAGGTCGCCGGCAAGTCGCGCTCGGTCTGGTGGGTGCGCTTCCTCGGCGAGCAGCATATGGTCCGCGACGACGGCGTGCGGGTTGCCACGGTCGACCTCCACTACCGGCTGCAGCAGCCGGGCTCGCCGAGCCCGCGCGATATCGACGGCTTCCTGCGCCGCAAGCGTCAGGTCGAGATTGCCGGAACCGGTATGCCTTTGATTTCGGCGTCCGACATGTTGCTCTTGTCCTGCATCAGCGTGGCCAAGGCCTTCTTCAACCGCGAGCCTTGCGCCGGCTATGTCTGCGACGTCAGAGCCGCGGCCAGCCGGCTGAGCGAAACCGAACAGCAGAATGTGCTTGACCACGCCGCCGGGCAGGGTCTGGCCGATACGCTGCTGCTTGGCCTGCGCGCGGCCGATGTTCTGCTTGGCGGCACTGTCACACTGCTCTCGGACCGCGCCACCCGGATCCTGGCGCGCATCGCCAATGCCGACCTCTTCCACATGGTGATCGCGCCCTGGCTGTCGTCGCTGCGCTGGCCGCAGCGGCGGACGGTGCTGTGGGAGCTCTGCGGCCGCGAGCCGGTGCGCTATCTGACCGAGGCCGGATGGGCGGCCTCCGCCGATCTCAGCCGGCGCATCTTCGAGCGGCCGGACGCCGTCACGCCGGTGCGGGGCAACGGATGAGGACAGGTTTCGCATTCAACATCTCGGGCAGGGGATTGGCTGGGACTCATGCAATCGAAAGGTGAATCATGCCCGTGACGACCCCAAGGGTCTGCGTCATAATCGCCGCCCGCAATGCGGCGCGGACCATTCCCGTCGCCATCGCCTCGGCTTTGCGCGAGGCGGAGGTGGCGGAAGTCGTCGTGGTCGACGACGCCTCCACCGACGATACGCAGCATGTGGCGCGCGCCGCCGACGACGGCCGTGGCAGGCTTTCGGTGATGCGTCTCGACGTCAACCGAGGTCCGTCCTTCGCCCGCAACGCCGCGATCAAGGCCTCCGTTTCGCCTTTCCTCAGTATCCTCGACGCTGACGATTTCTTCCTCGAGGGCCGCTTCCGCCGGCTGTTCGCCAGCGCCGACTGGGATTTCGCCGCCGACAACATCATGCTGATCAGGGACGATGCGGCGAGCGACCTTACCAAGGTCGCGGCTCCGTCCTTCGCGCCCGAGCCGCAATTCCTCGATTTCGAGGGTTTCATCGAAGGCAACATCTCTCGCCGCCGCGTCCTGCGCGGCGAACTGGGCTTCCTCAAGCCTGTGATCAGCCGGGCATTCCTTGAGCGCCACGGGCTGAGCTATGACGAAAACCTGCGGCTCGGCGAGGATTACGAGCTCTATGCGCGCGCGGTCGCCTGCGGAGCGCGTTTCAAAATCATCAAGTCCTGCGGCTACGGCGCAATCGTGCGCGCCGATTCGCTGAGCGGCCGCCATAGGACGCAGGATCTGAAGCGCCTTGCCGACGCCGACCTGGCGCTGCTGGCGCTGGGCAACCTGCCGGAAGGCTCGAAGGCCGCGCTGCGGCGCCACGAACGCCATGTGCGCGACAAATACCGGCTGCGCAATTTCCTCGATGTGAAGGCGGAGCGCGGCCTGGCGTCGGCCGCCGCCTATGCCCTCGCCAGCCAGTCCAATCTGATCCCGATCGTTCGCGGCGTGGCCGCCGACAAGCTGGACGCGCTGTTCCGCCGCACCGGCATTGCTGCAAAGCAGCAAGTGCCTGCGATGCGCTTCCTGATGGCTGCGACAAGTGCTGCGGAAGAGTGATCCCGCGCAGCTCCGGCGGCCAGCTATTTTCTAAAAAAGTCCGCATTCCGAAACTACGCGGTTGCCTACTTGCCTCGAGAATGGCAGTCTATGTTGCGGTGCAGCAATTGCGAAAGGCCGATCGAATGGCTTCGATTTTTGGCTTCAGATCCAGGGACCCGGCCCGCGACCGGCAGACCGATCTCCAGCGACTGGATCGTCTGGCGAAGCTGTTCGACCAGATCGGCGCCGAGATCGAGGCGGAGAAGACCGGGCTGGAGAATCGCTACCGGTCGACGGCAGCCAACGCGGCCTTCCTGGTCGAGGCCATGGAGAATGGCTCCGCGTCGACAGATAAGTCGTCGGACGTCAGCGCGATGACCGGCGCGATCCTGAATTACGAGCGGCGCATCGCCGAACTCGCCCGACAGAAAGGCCTGATGAAGGAACTGCGCCATTCGCTTGACGCGATCGTCGATGAAGGTGCTGAGCAGGCCAGCGCGGCCGTAGGATTGGCGAGGTCGGCGGGACGAGCCTGAAAAGGCACGTCAACGCACGCGTCGTCGGTACCAGACAACAGAGGAGTTCAAAGGGCAAAGGATCAGAAGCGGCTCGCCTGAGGCGGGCCAGGAATGACTTTGGGTTGGGGCGGACAACACAAGGTGAGTTTGTTATGAACGCAGATCCCAACAACACCACGACCGCGGCGGCTTGCGGCATGTCGCGCGCGCACCCGAATGGGCCGCGTAGCTTTTGGCCAAGCCTCGCAAGCGCGCTGCTCGCAGTTACAGCAGCCGTTTTGGCGGTCCCGCATTCGGCGCATGCCGAGGATGCGCATGCGCAGGACATGCAAAGCGCGCCGTCCTTCGTCGACAATTTCTCGAATTTCGACCGTTCGCGCTGGTACGTCTCCGACGGCTGGAGCAACGGCAATCACCAGAACTGCATCTGGTCGAAGGATCTGGTCCGGCTTTCCGACGGCGTGCTTTCGCTCGGCTTCGAAAAACGCAAGCTCAAGGATCGCGAGTTCGCCTGCGCCGAGCTGCAGACCAAGCAGCGCTATGGCTACGGCGTCTATGAGGCGCGCATGAAGACGGACACCGGATCCGGCCTCAACGCCGCGTTCTTCACCTATATCGGGCCGCAGGACAAAAAGCCCTGGGACGAGATCGACTTCGAGGTTCTGACCAAGGATCCGTCGAAGGTCCAGGTCAACAGCTACATCCAGGGCAAGCCGAAGAACGGCAAGCTCGTCGATGTCGAAGGCGGCGCCGACAAGGGCTTCAATGATTATGGTTTCGTCTGGGAGAAGGACCGGCTGCGCTGGTATGTCAACGGCAAGCTGGTCAACGAGGTGACCAATCCGGACGAATTGCCGACCAATCCGCAGAAGATCTTCTTCAGCCTGTGGGGCAGCGACAAGCTGACCAACTGGATGGGCGCCTTCGCCGATCCCGGCCGCAAGGTGACCATGCAGGTCAAGCGCGTCGCCTTCACCGCTTTGGGCCAGCCATGCCAATTCCCGGAATCGCTGGCTTGCACCATAACTAACAGCAACTAGGCATGATCCCGAACCGAAGGTCATCCGATTTTTGCTTCGCTGACCCACGGTTCGGATATGATCATGCTCTAACGAATTAACCCGGGCCGGCCCCGGGGATATCTGAACTGGCCGGGTCGTTTTGCGGCCCGGCCTTAAACAGGAATAGAACCAAATGAATTTGACGGTGTTTGGAATTGGCTATGTCGGTCTCGTCCAGGCCGCGGTGCTTGCCGAGGTCGGGCATGAGGTGGTGTGCGTCGACATCGACGAGGCGAAGGTGGAGC
The DNA here is from genome assembly GCF_003952485.1 of Mesorhizobium sp. M1E.F.Ca.ET.045.02.1.1. Lineage (NCBI taxonomy): Bacteria > Pseudomonadati > Pseudomonadota > Alphaproteobacteria > Hyphomicrobiales > Phyllobacteriaceae > Mesorhizobium > Mesorhizobium sp. M1E.F.Ca.ET.045.02.1.1. The sequence goes on along the minus strand of NZ_CP034447.1, from coordinate 1,349,683 downwards.
GGCTCAACCAGGGCTTCATCCCGATTTTCGAACCCGGGCTCGAAACCCTCGTCAAGGAGAACCACGCCGCCGGCCGCATCCGCTTCACCACCGATGCGACCGCGGCCATCAAGCATGGCCAGATCCAGATGATCGCGGTCGGCACGCCGCCCGGCGAGGACGGCTCGGCCGACCTGAAATACGTGCTTGCCGTCGCCGAGGCCATCGGCCGCGAGATGGACGCACCCAAGATCGTCGTCGGCAAATCGACCGTGCCGGTCGGCACCTGCGAGAAGATCAAGGCGAAGATCGCCGAGACGCTGAAGAAGCGCGGCCGCGAGGATCTGAGCTTCGACGTCGCCTCGAATCCGGAATTCCTCAAGGAAGGCTCGGCGGTGGCCGACTGCATGAAGCCGGACCGCATCATCGTCGGCACGTCGAGCGAGGACACCGAGGCGATGATGCGCGAGCTCTACGCGCCGTTCAACCGCAACCACGAGAAGATGATCGTGATGGACGTGCGCAGCGCCGAATTCACCAAATATGCGGCCAACTGCATGCTGGCGACCAAGATCAGCTTCATGAACGAGATGGCCAATCTCGCCGAACAGTTGGGCGCCGACATCGAGGAGGTGCGCAAGGGCATCGGCAGCGATCCGCGCATCGGCTACCACTTCATCTATCCCGGCCTCGGCTATGGCGGCTCCTGCTTTCCCAAGGATGTGCGCGCGCTGATCAAGACCGCCGAGGGCGTCAAGTTCGACGCCAAGCTGCTGCGCGCCGTCGAGGAGCGCAACAACGCGCAGAAATCGGTGTTGTTCGACAAGGTCGACCGCTACTTCCAGGGCAGTCTCAAGGGCAAGACCTTCGCCGTCTGGGGACTTGCCTTCAAGCCGAATACCGACGACATGCGCGAGGCCCCGTCGCGCACGCTGATGGAGGCGTTGTGGGCGGCCGGCGCCAAGGTGCAGGCCTATGATCCGGAGGCCATGCAGGAATGCCAGGCCATTTACGGCCTGCGCGAGGACCTTCTGCTCTGCGGCACCAAGGAAGCGGCCCTGCGCGGCGCCGACGCGCTGCTGATCTGCACCGAATGGAAGAGCTTCAGGGCTCCTTCCTTCGACGCGCTCAAGGACGCGCTTACGACACCGGTCATCTTCGACGGCCGCAACCTCTACGACCCGAAGGTCATTGCCCGCTACGGCATCGAATACCACTCGATCGGCAGGATGGCGGCATGACGATGTCCGCGGCCAGCTTCCCGCCAGACGGTTCCGGCGAACGACAATGGGACCGGCAATGATGGGGCCCCGACAATGATTTGGGGGCCGACAATGATCGCGCGCGTTTCGGGAAAGGGTTCGATCCGATGGTGATGGACGTTCAGCCCGAAAAAATCGCCAACGAGCATTTCGATCTCGTCGTCATCGGTTCCGGTTTCGGTTCAGCCTTTTTCCTGCATGAGTTCCTGAAGCGGCGCAAAGCCCGCGCCCTGGTGCTGGAATGGGGCCGCCACAACACGCATGAATGGCAGCTCAACCAGAACGCCAACACCGACATAGACGACGAGAGCACCTACAAGACCGACAATGCCGACAAGCCGTGGAACTATACGATCGGCCTCGGCGGCGGCACCAACTGCTGGTTCGCGCAGACGCCGCGCTTCCACCCCAACGACTTCAAGCTGAAGAGCACCTACGGCGTCGGCAACGACTGGCCGATCAGCTATGACGATCTCGAGCCGTTCTATTGTGATGCCGAGGAGGTCATGTCGATTTCCGGCGATCCCGACATGGCCCGGATGCTGCCGCGCTCGCGGCCGTTCCCGCAGCCGCCGCATCGCATGTCGGCGCCTGATCGGATGATGAAGGCGGCGCAGCCGGAGCAGCATTTCGTCATGCCGACCGCCCGTGCGCGAGTGGCAACGGCGCAGCGCACCTCTTGCTGCGCCAACCTCAGGTGCTGGCTGTGCCCGGTCGACGCCAAGTTCACCGTCAATAATGGCCTGATGCACGTCTTCGAGCACGCGGACGTGTCGGTGTGCCTGGGCGCCGAAGTGCGCCGGCTCGACCATGCCGGCGGTTCGGTGCGATCGGTCAGCTTCGTGCGCAACGGCAAGGAATATTCGGTCAGCGGCGACCTCGTCGTCCTCGGCGCCAATGCCATCCAGAGCCCGGCGATCATGCTGCGCTCCGGGCTCGGCGGCGAGTTCGTCGGACTCGGCCTGCATGAATCCTATGGCTGGAACTACGAGGTCTATCTCGACGGCGTCGACAATTTCGACGGCAGCACCATCACCACCGGGCTGAATTTCGGTCTCTATGACGGCCCGCATCGCGCTGAGCACGCGGCGGCGCTGGTCTATTTCGAGAACCGCTGGCAGCATGGCATGCGGGCCGAGAAGGGGCGGCTCAGGCAAGTGCTGCCGCTGGTCATCGTCACCGAAAACCTGCTCGACCCGGAAAACCGGGTGATCCTCGACAAGAACGAGAACGCCTTCGTCAGCTTCAAGGGCGCGTCCGACTACGCAACCAAAGGCATGGCCAAGGCGCTCGAGAGGCTGCCGTCGCTGCTCAAGCCGCTGCCGGTCGAGCAGATCTTCGATCGCGGGATCCGGCCAACCGAATCGCATGTGCAGGGCACCTTGCGGATGGGCACCGGTCCGGCCGACTCGGTGGTCGACCGCGACATGATCCACCACCGGCTCCGCAACCTCGTCGTTGTCGGCACCAGCACCTATCCGAGCTGTTCCTGCGCCAACCCGAGCCTGACCGCCGCCGCCCTTTCGCTTCGGGCGGCGAGCCGGCTGGCATGAAGGAGGAACCGATGAAGATCACGCGACGCACCGCGCTGGCCGTTGTCGCCGGCGGCATTGCTTCGACCGGCATCGCCGCTGCCGCCGTATCGTCCTTCTCGGATGAGGATCTGGTCCGCGTCACGCTGGAAAAATACTTCGGTCCGCTCAATATGCGGATCGAGCATCTGCAGCAATTCGTGCTCGAGTTCCGCAACCGCAGTCCGTGGGTATTCCCGAGCGACAAGCTGGCGGATGCGGTGACGCTTTTGGAGACCGTGAAGCTCGACAAGGCGCGCGAATTCCTGCCCAGGCAGAAGCAGCAGGATGTCGGGAATTTCGAGCGCTGGGTCATCGCCGAGTTCCACATGCTGACCGACTATGCCTGGCGCGGCTCGCCCAGTGATCCGATCCGCTTCACCGGCTGGCACCCATGCACCAATCCGTTCGCCAATCTCGAGGAGCAGAGTGCCTGAAACCGTCCGGCGGGCACGCTCGCCGGCAAGCCAGGAACAACTGGCCAAGAAAAACGTGACAAGGAGCCGAGCCCATGAAAGTTCTTTTCGCAGGCGGTACTGGCTACACGCCGCAGTTCAGCGGCGGTGTCCAATCGAGCACGCATCACCTTGTCGAGCAGTTGATCGAGCACGGCCATGAGGCTTCGGTGCTCGCCGCTTTGTTCGGCCAGGGCTTGTTCGGCTACAAGGCGCGCGCCAAGATGAAGCTGCTGGGCCAGCCCGCCGTGATCGACAGCTTTCCGGGCTATCCGGTGGTGCGTGCCTGGTTTCCCTGGGAGGCCGCCGCTTTCGCCGTCAAGAAGATGCAGCCCGACGTCGCCGTCGTGCAATGCCACAACTCCGTTCCGCTCGGCAAGGCGCTCCAGGCCGAGGGCGTGCCGCTGGTCGTCTATCTGAGGAATGTCGAATTCCACGAACTGGGCGGCGACCTGCGCGAGCTCGATGCGGCGCGCTATATCGCCAATTCCGAATTCACGGCCCGCACCTACAGCCGGGAGTTCGGCATCGAGTCCACCGTCATCCCGCCGACCATCAATCCGGCCACCTACAGCACGCCGACGACCGGTGAGTTCGTCACCTTCATCAACCCCTATGAGGAAAAGGGCTTTGACCTGGCTGTGCGCGTTGCCGCCGCTTGCCCGGAAATACCGTTCCTGTTCGTCGAGAGCTGGAAGCTCGAGGACGACCATCGGGCCCAGATCGAGCGGACCATCGCGCCATTTTCCAACATCAGGCTGGAAAACCGCACCAGCGACATGAAAACCATCTATGGCCGCACGAAGATCCTGCTTGCGCCAAGCAAATGGGAAGAAGCCTGGGGCCGCGTCGCGTCTGAAGCCCATTGCAGCGGCATTCCGGTTGTCGGTTCGCGGCGCGGCGGCCTGCCCGAGGCGATCGGCTCAGGTGGCGTGGTGCTGGATTATGACGCGCCGCTGGAGGACTGGGTCGGAGCGGTCAGGCGGCTGTGGAACGATCGCCAGGAGTACGGGCGGCTCTCGGAGGCGGCGCTCGCCTTCTCGCAGCGCCCGGAACTCGATCCCGACCGCCAATTCGCCACCTTCTTCGGCCTGCTCGAGAGGGCGGCGCAGCAGCGCTCCCGGCGAGCCGCGTAGAGCATCGCGTAAGTTATTACTTACGCAGGCCTTTTGACGCGGCTTTTCAGCATTTCATAGCCACGCGAGCCCAATAGCGCCCGCACTGCCGCTTTCGCGACCTTCTTGCGTCCGTCGGGCGAATTGACCTGCCTGAGCCGCGCCGGCAGGTTGCGCGCCGCCTGCTGCAGCGCCGGCAGCGACAGCGCATCGGGAAAGCTCACAATATTGGTCTCGACGCACAGCACCGGCTTGCCCGACAGCTTGGCGATCTTGAGCGCCTGCTCATGCTCGCTCTCGATGAACAGGATGGCGTCCGACTTGCGGTAGAAATCGGCTTTGAAGCTGCCATGCGCGCCGAGCCGCTGTCGCTCGGCCTTGCTCGGCAGGTCGAGCATGATGAGGTGGTCGTATTTGATCTCGTGACTGGCGAGCCACGCCTCGGTCAGCTTGCGGTACTTTTCCAGCCGGCTCGTCACCAGCCAGCCGATCTTGCGGGTCGGCCCGAGCAGCGGCCGCGCCTCGGCGAGGAATTTCTCGTAGGCCGGGCCGTCGTCGTTTTCTTCCTCGGTCGGGTCGAGGCAGAGCACGCCGTCGATGTCGACGCAGCATTGCTCGAGGAAGATGTGGTGCATGAAGTTCCACTGGAACATCCTGGGATGCGGCACGACCTCGAAGACGATGTCGGTTTCCTTGTGTTCCGACAGGAGGCCGAACACGGCGGCGAAGACGAAATCGCCCTTGATGCCGGCAGCTTCGATCTTGTTGCGCGCATCGCGCATGGCGTTGCCGCCGCTGACGCTGTCGTCGATCACCAGGATCTTGCGCATTTCGGAATGCTGCCGGTCAAGCGCGGCGCGGCGCTTGGTGATTCCCGACGTGTAGATTCTGCCGGCGAGGAAGCTGTCGAGATCGGTCATCGGGATGTTCGCCGTCAGGCTGACCAGCGTTGCGGCGAGCACGCCGCTTCTCGGCACGCCGACCACCAGGTCGATGTCGCGCGGCAGCCGGTGCAGGTTCCGCACGATCGCGTCGTTCATGTCTGAAATCGATCGGTAGTTCATGCTGTTGCCTTACCCTCAAATCAGCGGCTTTTTGCCGGTTGTCCGGCCACGGCCGGGACGCAATTGCATTGCACCGAGCAAGCTCATTTTGCTTCGCTGGGTGCTGCGGAAAACCCGCGCGCCGGGATCAGCCGCAAGGCCTCCCGAAGCGCCTCGCGGCCGGCGCCGAAGGCGAGCGCGACGATGATGGTGACGACATAGGACAGCACCGCGCCGCCTGCCAGGGCGATGACGGGCTGCGCCGGCAGCATTGGCTTGGCGAGCCAGACCAGCGCCAGCGCCAGATGCGCGCCGAGCACGAACGGGGTCGCCGCGTAGAGCACATGGCTCGCGCGCAGCGGTCCGGCCTTGCCGACATAGAGCCAGAGGAAAGGCGTCCGCAGATATTCGCTGACCGCGTAGACGACCGCGACGCCGAGCGCGCCATAGGGCAGGCCGATGGCAAAGGCCAGCACCGAGGTCACGGCGGTGATGATGCCCCAGCGCATGAAATCGCCCGAACGGCCCTGGCTGACGAACAGCCAGCCGGCCGGGTTGTTGAGCGGCTGCAAAAGGCCGGCGAAACCCAGCGCCAGGAAGATATCGGCGCTCTCCCGCCACTGCTGGCCGAGCACGAAGGGAATGAGCGTGTCGGACATGGCGGTGGCGAAGGCCACACCTGGCAGCGCCACCAGAAGGATCAGCGGCATGACGCGCAGGTAGGCGCTGCGGTAGCGGTCGGGCTCGTCCTTCAGCCGCGAAAGCGCGGGAACCATCACCTTCGACAGCGGATTGGTGATCTGGCTGAGCGGGAAGAGCAGCAGCTTGTAGGCGCGGTCGTAGAGGCCGAGCTGCGCCTCGCCCCAATATTTGCCGATGAGCACGTTGTCGAGGTTGCGGGCGAAGAAATTGGCGAAGTTGAAGCCGGTGATGCCGGCGCCGAAATGGATCAGCTGGCCGATGCCCTCGACCTTGCGCGGCAGCCCGGGACGCCAGCGCGAGGACACCCAATAGCAGATCGTCGGCAGCACGGCGCCGGTCAGCGTGCCGGCGAAAAGCGCCCAGTAGGAGCGGTCGATGAAGGTCCAGGCGATCGAAACGACAAGTCCGGAAACGGCGCTGGCGACATCGATGATGGCAAGCCTGGTGAACTCCATGCGCCGCGTCATCAGCGCCAGATGCTGGGCGCCAAGGCCGTAGGCCATGATCTGCAGACCGAACGCGGCGACCAGCCCCGTAACGCGCGGCTCGCCGTAGAAGGCGGCAACCAAGGGGGCCGCCCCGGCCAGCACGCAGGCCAGCACCGCGCTCACTGCCGTGTTGATCCAGAAGAGGTAGTTGACCTCCTCGTGCCGGATGCCGGTTTTCTGGATCGTCGCCTGGGTCAGGCCGAAATCCTGGAACAGCGCGATGAAGGCGAGCACCGGCGCGCACATCGCCACCACGCCGAAATCCTGCGGCGACAACAACCGCGACAGCACGATGACGGAGACGATCTGGGTGGCGACCCGCACGCCCTGCGCCATCGCGGTAACGACGGCGCCGCGTCCGACCGATCTGCGCAGTGAGCCCTCGGGCGGATCGAATGCACTGGTTTCCAAATTCAGGATTCCTGATTCTGCTCCGGTCCGACATCGTCGTGACCGGCGCCCGCCGCCGGGTACAAACTACCGCAAGACGTTTTTGCAGTGCAACAAAAAATGTGCGCTGTTTACCAACGCCGCACCAAAAATGTTGCGATGCAGCAAAAGCTGTACTACCTTTCCCGTGGGTGGCGGGCCCAACAGCGGTCGAGTTTCATGCTGCATGTCTTGTACCTTGTGCATGACGTATCCGATCCGGCCGTGCGCCGAAGGGTCAAAATGCTCAGGGCAGGCGGCGCCGGGATTACCCTGGCGGGCTTCCGTCGCACCAACAGTCCGATCGCCGAGATCGAAGGCATCGAGCCGGTCGACCTCGGTCCGACGCGCGATGGCCGATTCGCGCAGCGCATCGGCGCGGTGGCCAGGGCCGCTGTAACGATCGGCGCCAAGCTCAGCGCCGTGGCGCGACCCGATCTGATCATCGCGCGCAACCTCGAAATGCTGGCGCTTGCCCGCCGCGCGAACCAGGCCTTCGGCGCCGGCGTGCCGATCGTCTACGAATGCCTGGACATCCATCGGCTGGTGTTGCGCAACGACCTGATCGGCAAGACGCTGCGTGGAGTCGAACGCCATCTCGCCCGCGACGTGAAGCTGCTGGTGACCAGTTCTCCCGCCTTCATCGCCAACTATTTCAAACCATTCGGGCAAATCGCCGCACCGGTCGAGCTGATCGAGAACAAGTATTTCGACACCATGCCGGTGCCGGCGGACAATCTGCCTGAGAGCGACCCCCCGATGGCGCCGCCCTGGCGCATCGGCTGGTTCGGCGCGCTCAGATGCCGGCGCTCGCTGGAGCTGCTGGCCGAATTCACCCGCCGGCAAAACGGACGCTTCGAGGTGGTGCTCAGGGGCCGTCCGGCGCTGTCCGAATTCCCGGATTTTCATGCCTTCGTCGAAGCCGAGCCTTGGCTTTCCTTTCGAGGTCCCTACCGCAATCCGGAGGACATGGCGGCGATCTACCGGGAGGCGCATTTCTCGTGGGCGATCGATTTCTTCGAGCAAGGCCAGAATTCCGAATGGCTGCTTCCCAACCGCCTTTACGAAGGCTGCCGCTTCGGCGCCGTGCCGATTTCGATGGCGAGCACCGAAACAGGCCGCTTCCTCAAGCAGCAGGACATCGGCGTGCTTTTGTCGGAAGCCACGCCCGAGGGACTCGAGACCGCGCTCGGCCGGATGAGCCAGGAGCGTTACGGCAAGCTGAAGTCGCAGGTGATGACCCGCAATCCGAGGACCTGGAGCTACGACCGCAGCGATTGCCTGGCCTTTGTCGACAAGCTGCGCGGCCTGGCCGCCATCGACGGAACCTTCGCGGCCGAGGCGCTGGCATAGGATGGCCGAGAATGGACAAACGCCGATGACGCAGACCACGGCATCGAGCCTGATCGTCGTTCCGTGCCTCAACGAGGCCGCCCATATCGGTGCGCTGCTCGGGCACTTGCGGCCGGCTGCCGCAAGGCTGGGCGCGCGCATTGTCGTCGCCGACGGCGGCAGCACCGACGGCACGCAAGGCATTGTCGAAAAGGTCGCCGCCGAGGACCCTCGGGTCGTTCTGCTCGCCAATCCGAAGCGGATCCAGAGTGCCGCCATCAACCTGGCGGTGGCGACGTTCGGCGACACTGCCGACTATCTCATCCGCATCGACGCGCATGGCGGCTATCCCGTCGATTATTGCGACAGGCTGATCGAGGAAGCGCTTGCCACCGGCGCAGATTCGGTCGTCGTCTCGATGCTGACCAGCGGCACCGGCGCGATGCAGAAGGCTGCGGCCGCGGCGCAGAATTCCAAGCTCGGCACTGGCGGCTCGAAGCATCGCCACATGTCGGCCGGCGAGTGGGTCGACCACGGTCACCACGCGCTCATACGCATCGCCGCCTTCAGGGCGGTCGGCGGCTATGACGAGAGCTTCAGTCACAACGAGGACGCCGAGCTCGACTATCGGCTGCGCCAGGCCGGCTACCGCATCTGGATGAGCGGCAGCACCCACATGGTCTATTATCCGCGTTCCACGTTGAAGAGCCTCTATTTCCAGTACCTGGGCTATGGCCGCGGCCGCGCCAAGAACGTGTTGAAGCACCGCATGGTGCCGAAGGTGCGGCAGATGATCCCGCTGCTGGTCGCGCCCGTCGTCCTCCTGGCGCTCTTTTCCTTCGTCTCCTGGCTGGCGGCCGTGCCTTTCCTGCTTTGGGCGGCCGTGTGCCTCGGCTACGGCCTGGTCACCGCCATCCGCCAGCGCAATCCGGGCATAGCGCTGGCCGGCGTTTCGGCGATGGTCATGCATTTCGGCTGGTCCGTGGGCTTTTGGCAGCAGCTCCTGACGCCTCGATCGCAGCGGAAGGTGGCATGATGGCCGGCCGTTCCATCGACATCTGCATCTGCACCTTCCGCCGGCCGGAGCTTGCCGACACGCTGCGCTCCATTGCCGCGCTGGAGAAGCCGATCGGCTTCGAGATCGGCATCGTCGTTGCCGATAATGACGATGAGCCGAGCGCGCAGTCGCTGGTGAAGGCCTTGGCGCAGGAGCTGAAGCTGCCGATCCGCTATCGCCACGCGCCGGCGCGCAACATCTCGATCGCCCGCAACGCCTGCCTCGATGCCAGCGTGTCGGACTTCGTGGCCTTCATCGACGACGACGAGACGGCTTCGCCGGATTGGCTCGTCGAACTTGTCGCAACCGCGGAGGCGACCGGCGCGACGGCCGTGCTCGGACCGGTTCGCGCAAGCTATCGTCCGGATGCGCCGGACTGGATGCGCAAGGGCGATTTCCATTCGACACTTCCCGTCTGGGTGCGCGGCGAGATCCGCACCGGCTACACCTGCAACGTCCTGCTCAGCATGGCCGAGGAGAGCCTGCGCAGTCGGCGCTTCAGCCTGGCGCGCGGCCAGACCGGCGGCGAGGACACCGAGTTCTTCGATCATATGGCCAAGGCTGGCGGGCGCATCGCCTTTGCCCCGAAGGCCTTTGTCGACGAGGTGGTGCCGCGTTCCAGGGCGGCCTTCGACTGGCTGCGCCGCCGCCGCTTCCGCTTCGGACAGACGCATGGCCACCTCATCGGACGCAACGCCGGCGGCGTGCGCCGCATCGGTCAGGTCGGCCTCGCTTCCACCAAGGCGGCCTATTGCTTCGGCATGGCGCTGTTGACGGCGGTGAGCCCTGTGCGACGGAACCGCAGCGTGCTGCGCGGCATTATGCATGTCGGCGTCGTCAGCGGTTTGGTCGGCGTTCGCGAAATCCGCCAATACGGCCTCACACCGCAGGAAGGGGACAAGCGTGCAGCCTGACGTCAGCTTCGTCATCGCCGCTTACAACGCCGAGGCGACCCTGGACCGTGCGATCGCCGGCGCGATGGCGCAGCGCGATGTCTCCGTCGAGATCATCGTCGTCGACGACCGCTCGAGCGACCGCACGCTCGATGTCGCGCGCGCCTATCCCGAAGACGTCGTGAAGGTTGTCGCGCTGCCGGCCAACCGGGGCCCTGGCGGCGCCAGGAATGCCGGGCTCGATCGGGCCATCGGCCGCTGGGTGGCGGTGCTCGATTCCGACGACGCCGTCCTTCCCGGCAGGCTGGCGGCAATGATCGCGCGGGCGGAAAAGGCGGGAGCCGAGATCGCGGTCGACAACGTCCAGGTCGTGCGCGAGGACGGCACGCCCGACGACATCATGTTCCCGACCGCCTATCTCGAGGCGCTCCGCGAGATATCGCTTGCCGACTACATCGCCGGCAACGTGGTCTTCGAGTCGCGCTTCAACCTCGGCTATCTGAAGCCGATCTTCCAGCGCCGTTTCCTGGACGAAAACCAGCTTCGCTACGACGAGAAGCTGCGCATCGGCGAGGACTACATTCTTTTGGCGAGCGCCCTGGCCAGCGGCGGCCGCTGCGTGGTCGAGCCGACCACCGGTTATGTCTACCACATCCGCACCGGCTCGATCTCACGCGTGCTCGAACTGCATCATGTCGAGGCGATGGCCGAAGCCGATGCCGCCTTCGCCGCGGCGCACTTCATGGATGACAGCGCAAGAATGGCCTTCGCAAGGCGCGGCCGCAGCCTGCGCAAGGCGTCGTCGTTCCTGTCATTGGTCCAGCACATCAAGGCGCGTGCGCCGCTCAAGGCGATACGCACTGCGCTCAGCGATCCGGCCGCGGTCAGGCATATGTCGATGCCGATCGCGGTTCGGCTGAGAAGGGTTGCGGCACAGTTTGCCGTGGGGACGGGGAGGTAAGCATGCGGGCGGATGGAATAAGTTTTCATAGCCGGCGATAGGTTTGAAATCGATCTCCTCAGAAGGAATAAGCGATGCAGAAAGTCAGGAAGGCAGTCATACCGGTGGCGGGGCTCGGAACGCGGTTCCTGCCGGCGACCAAGTCAATGCCGAAGGAAATGCTGCCCGTCGTCGACAAGCCTGTCGTGCAATATGCCGTGGACGAGGCGTTCGAGGCCGGCATCGAGCACATCGTCTTCGTCACCGGCCGCAACAAGGCGGTCATCGAGGATTATTTCGACCTCCATCCTGAACTGATCGGAACGCTCGAGCAGACCGGCAAGAAGGCGCAGCTCCAGTCGCTGGAAAGCCTGCTTCCGGTGGCCGGCGCCACCAGCTTCATCCGCCAGCAGTCGCCGCATGGCCTCGGCCATGCCGTATGGTGCGCGCGCGATGTGATCGGCAACGAGCCCTTCGCCCTGCTGCTCCCCGACATGGTGTCCTTCGGGACGCCGGGCTGCCTCGCCGAAACCGTCGACCTCTATCAGCGGACCGGCGGCAACGTCATCGCCGTCGAGCGTTGCGATCCTTCGGAAACCGGCAAATACGGCATCGTCGGCCGCGGCGCCGAGGTGGCCTCAGGCTTCGAAGTGACCGCCATGGTCGAGAAGCCGGCCCCCGCCAAAGCGCCGTCGAACTTCTACATCAACGGCCGCTACATCCTGCAGCCTGAGATATTCGCCCTGCTCGGCACCCAGCAGCGCGGCGCCGGCAACGAAATCCAGCTCACCGACGCCATGGTTCGCCTGGCCGAGAGCCAGCCGTTCTACGCCCAGCCCTTCAACGGCCGCATGTTCGACTGCGGCTCAAAGGAAGGCTTCATCGAGGCCACCATCGCCTTTGCTCTGGCGCGCGACGACATGAAAGGACCAGTCTTCGAAATGCTGCAGCAATTCGTCCGGTCGCACGAGCGCCGGGAAGTAGCCGCATAATGCCCAAATTTTGGGTGCATATGCGAAATCGCGATGGCGCGACATCGCCGCAAGCGCTTGGCCTTCTTGGCCAGGCGCCCCGTGGCACGAATGTTGCGTGGTCTTTTCTGGTAACGACGCCACTCTTCGAAGGCCGGTAGCGCCTGCAACCTGGAATTGGACCGAAGATGAATTATGCCAACTTTCCTCTCGACAAGAGGATGCCATTGCCCAACGCCGAAGCGGAAAAGGGTGAAGACTTCATCGACGTCGAGCGTCTGCTTGGCATGGCGGCCCGGCAGGCCAAGGTGGTGGCGGTCTGCGCCATCATCGGCCTGTTCCTGGGCGTCATCTACCTGCAGACCACGCCCAAGCAATTCACGTCCGTCTCGAGCGTGCTGATCGACGAGGGCCTGAACAAGGTCGTGGACGACATTTCGGCGGCCAACGCCACGCAGCAGACGGACGCGACCATCCTCAGCCAGATAGAAATTCTCAACTCGGCGCGGCTGGCGTCGGTGGTCGTCGACAAGCTGAAGCTCGACCAGAACGACGAGTTCATGTATCCGCCGCAATCGGCCCTTGCCAAGGGCATCGGTTTCCTGCGCGGCGTGGTTTCCTATTTTCGCGGCGGCTCGAGCACGGATGACATCCCCGGGATCCAGAATGTCGACGCCGCGACGCGCCAGGCGATGATTACCGCCGCCCGTCACGACTATGCGGTTCTCAAGCTGCAGACCGACTTGATGGCGGATCGCGTCGGCCGCAGCAACGTCATCACCTTGGGCTATCAGTCGACGGATCCGGCCCTCGCGACGGCCATCACCAAGGCCTATGCCGAGGCCTATCTCGCCGATCAGCTCAATGCCAGCTTCGACGCCACCGAGCGCGCGGCTGTCTGGCTGCAGGGCAGGCTGACCGAGCTTCGTCAAAGCTCGCAGCAGGCCGCCATGGAGGTCGAGAGATTCAGGGCCGAGCACGGTCTGTCCGCAAACAGCGACGGCCAGTTGATCAGCGGCAAGCAGCTTTCCGATCTCAACGCCCAGCTCATCATCGCGCAGGCCGATACCGCGCGCGCCAGCGCCCGCTACCAGCAGTACAAGGCGATCGTCGACAGCGGCTCCGAGAATGCCTTCAACGATTCGGCGATCGCATCCGATCAGCCGAGCAGCTCGGTCATCATCGGACTCAAGACCCGTTATCTCGCCGTCTCCAAGCGGCTGCAGGATGTCGAGGCGAATTTCGGCAAGGACCACCCCCAGGCGGTGGCGCTCACCAAGGAAAAGGCCGATGTGTCGGCGCAGATCTTCGGGCAGTTGAAGCAGATCACCGAAAGCTATCGCAACGACTTTCAGGTGGCGCAGGCGCGCGAGGCCGAGCTCAGGCAAAAGATCACGACCGCTGCCGGCCAGAGCTCGGCCGACAACGAATCGCAGGTGAGGCTGAGGGAGCTCGACCAGCAGGCGCAGGCGCTCTCCACGCTCTACCAGACCTTCCTCGGCCGTTATCAGGAAGCCTCGCAGCAGCAGTCCTTCCCGGTCGGCAAGGTGCGCATCATCTCGGACGCGAACATGCCGCTTGCCGCGTCGAGCCCGCGCACCATCAGGGTGCTGGCGCTGTCATTGGTGCTTGGCCTCATGCTCGGCGCCGGCTTCGGCGGCCTCAATGAATTCAACGAGCGCTTCTTCCGCACCGGCGAGGACATTCGCGACCGCGTCGGCCTGAAGTTCCTCGGCTACCTGCCGACGATCGGCGGCGGCAAGGCCAAGGAGTCGAAACCGGACGACCTGCCCACCGACGGCAAGGTCACCAGCCTGTCCGCCGCCGAGAAACGGGCGCGCATGCGGGTGAGTCTCGATGCGCCGGCCTCGATGTTTGCCGAGACGCTTCGCAACGCCAAGATCGCCTTCGATGTGGTGATGGAAGACAAGGGCAGCCGCGTGATCGGCGTTGTCTCGGTCCTGCCCGGCGAAGGCAAGTCGACGGTTGCGGCAAACCTTGCCGGACTGCTCGCCGCCAACGGCGCCAGGACATTGCTGATCGATGGAGACCTGCGCAATCCCGGCCTCAGCCGCAGCCTTGGCATGGAAGCCGAGCACGGGCTGATGGAGGCGGTGGTCAACGGGCAGACCTGGCAGTCGGTCGGCAAGGTCGACCGCCAGACCAAGCTGGCGATCATCCCCGCCGTGCTGCGCGGCCAGTTTTCGCACACCAGCGAGCTTCTGGGCTCGGCCGGCATGCGCCGCTTCATCGAGAACGCCAGGGAGACCTTCGAATACGTCATCGTCGACCTGCCGCCGCTCGGGCCCGTGGTCGACGCCAAGGCCTTCGCGCCGCTGGTCGACGGTTTCGTGCTCGTCACCGAATGGGGCCGCACGCCACGCGCCATGGTGCGCTCGATGCTGGAGCAGGAGCCCTATATCGCCGACAAGATCGTCGGCGCGGTGCTCAACAAGGTCGAGCTGAAGAAGCTGGCGAAATACGGCTCGCTCGGCGGCTCTGAAAGGTTCTTCGACCGCTATTCGAGTTATTACCTGGAGAAGTCGGACGCGCGCGCCAAGCAGGCCGCCTAGTCGTGACTATCGCGCGCCTGGGGCGAGGATTGACGCGCGACAAGTGAGACAACAGCTTCACGGATCCAGCGTTGGCCGCTGTGTCCGTGATTGCGCTCATGCCAAACCATTCCCACAGCAAAGCCTTCAACGGGGAGTGGACAGTCCATCACTTCAAGCTGGTCCGCCGAGTTGCGGACCAGCCGTTCCGGGACCAGCGCCACGAAGTCCGAGTGAGACACGATCTCGGGGACAAACAGGAACGAAGCCGCAGAGAGCACCACGTTGCGCTTGTGTCCGAGAGCAGCCAAAGCGCTGTCCAACGGCGTCACGAAGCTGCCTCCGTCCAAAGATACGATCACTTGCTCTAGCTCAGCAAATTCAGCGACCGTGATTCCGTCCCGCAGCCATGGATGCTTCCGGCGGCCGATGAGCACATAGCGCTCATCGAACAGATGGCGAGTGCGAAGACTTGGCGAGGCCGCCTGCGGCGTCATGAGCGCCAAATCCACGTCGCCGCGCGCCATCTGCGCTTCCAACTGCGCCACGTCCAGATTGCGGATCGCGACGCGAACACCGGGCGCTCGCGTCCTGAGTTCCACAACGAGCGGCTTGACCACGGCCGCTTGTAGATAGTCCGTGCAAGCGATTGCGAAGGTCAGGTTGGCCTTCGCCGGATCGAAGTTCCTATGCGAAGCGACCGTGGCGCGAACTTGATCAAGGGCTTGGCGCAACGGATCGAGCAACTCCATTGCTTTGACCGTCGGCGTCATACCTCGCTGGGCAGGAATTAGCAGCGGGTCATCGAACTCGCGCCTGAGACGGTTCAGCTGGGCGCTTACCGCGGGTTGGCTCAGGTGCAGTCGGGCAGCCGCCTTCGTGACGTTCCGCTCGACCAGCAGCGTCTCCAGGGTAACCAACAGATTGAGGTCCAGGCGCTTGGTATTCACAGGACGGATAGTAGCCGAACATTTTTATAATTTCCAATATAGCTCGCGCCGGCCGAGACTCCGTGGTCAAGGCCGACACGCGGCGCGCCTGAGGCCGTGGTGGAGGTCGATCGCGGGCGGAAGCGGTTCCGCCCACAACCAGGATAACCAGCATGAGCCAAGCCGATACAAAACCTCTGATTACCGTTGTTGGTGCCTCGAGCAAGCAAGGCCGTAGCGTCGCCAATTCCTTGCTCGACGGTGGGCGCTACCGGGTACGCGCCCTGACGCGGCGCCTCGACAGCCAACCTGCGCAGGCCCTGGCGAAGAAGGGTGCCGAAGTCGTGGTGGCGCCTCTTGAGCTCGGCAGGCAGGCTGATCTGACCGAAGCAATGAAAGGCTCGGCTGGGGCGTTCTTGATGACACCGCCCATCGTCAAGGTGCCGCCGGCGGAACCCGAACTTAGCCTGGGCAAGGAGTTGGCCGATGCGGCAGTGGCCGCTGGCGTTGAGCACGTGGTGTTCAGCGGACTCGAAAATGTCGAAGCCATCACCAGCGGCACCAAGTGGGCGCCGCATTTCACGGACAAGGCAAGGGTAGAGGACTATATTCGCGGCTTGCCCGTCCGTAGTTCGTTTGTCTATCTGGCGTTTTACTACACAAACTTCCTGGAATACTACGTGCCGCGGGGCGGGGAGGACGGCATAACGTTTGCCATATACTTGCCGCCGGATATCCCCATGCCGTTCTGTGATCCGCTGACCGCGGCCGGCCCGCCGGTGCGCGAGATCTTCGACCACCCGGCGCGATACGCTGGCGAGGTTCTGCCTGTGATCGGCGAGTTTATCTCGGCGCAACAAATGGTGGACACGTTTGTGCGGGTCGCCGGAAAGCGCGCGCATTATGCGTCTGCCTATTCGCGTGAAGACCTGTTACGCCATTTTCCGGGTTTCGCCGACAATGAGCATCTCGTACGCGAGTTGGTGGGTATGGTCGAATACGCCGTCGAATATGGCTACTACGCCCCTGAGCGCGATCTGACCTGGAGTCGGAAAATCGATCCGGATGCCGTGACTTGGGAACAGTTCCTCAAGCGCAGCAAATGGCAGGGCGACTTGCTGTCCTTTGGCGCCGCTCCAGATGCCGAGCTTGCGCCGACCTGAGAGCGGTGAAACTGTGCTTGCGCCATGACGGCGTTGCCGAGCGTTTCGTCTTCCGGAGTGAATACTCGGATCGGTCCGAACTACTCTAAGGGACTCTCCCTCAGTCCTTGCTCGACAGCATCCGGCCATATTTGCCGACGATCCTGACCGCCGTGAGCCGTCCGGTCTGGAAGGCGCCGGTGTCGATGTCGAGCCGGCGGCCGTCGAGTTTCGGAACGTCCACGATGGTATGTCCATGCACCACCCACCGGTCGAGGCGATGCACGGCGCGGAAGAACTCCTCGCGGATATTGAGCAGGTCGGCCTCGTCCTGCGCTTCGAGCGCGATGCCGGGCCGGATACCGGCATGGACGAAGACGAAGTTGTCCGAACAGATCATCACCGGCAGCGTGCGCATGAAAGCGACGTGGGCGGCCGGAATGGCCGATCGGATGCGGGCGTCCACCTCATCGCTTGAACCGTAGAGGGCTGCCAGCCGCTCCGGGTCGACGCCGTAGGAGAACAGCGTCTCCCGTCCGCCGACGCGGAGCCACGGCTCCCGCGACAGATAGCCGTCGAGATAGGCGAGCATCGCCACCTCGTGGTTCCCGGCCAGTGAGACGCGCAGGAAGCCTTTCGGCGGCGGCGCCATGAGATGTTCGATCACGCGGCGCGACTGCGGCCCGCGGTCGACATAGTCGCCGAGCATGATGATGATCTTGCGGCCGCGGAACTGCTGCGCGTCGAGCTGGATCTTCTGCTCCAGCGCGCGCAGCTCGTCGTGGCAGCCATGCACATCGCCAATCGCGTAGACGACGGTATCCCGCATATCCATCACCAGCCGTTCGCGCGGCAAGGGTCGGGGTCGTCTCGATCGCTGGAACAGGCTCACGGGTTGAGGCTCGGGTACTCGCACTGGAATGCGCCTCGATATCACGCCGAATGCAAACAATTCCACACCGACGGCAACGCACCGCCGCTGCGGGAGCTGGCGATGTTTTGTCTCAGGCGGCCCTGAGCCGGTAGCGGAAAAGCGTGTGGTCGAGCAGAAGCCGGACGCGGGGCTCGGCCTCGGCCGCCACCAGCCAGCTTGCGGCGATCATGACTGCTCCGACGACCGGGATCGAGACGAGGTAGGGCACGCCTGCCCGGATCAGGGCGCCGAGCATCGCCGCGCCGACCACATCGTGGAGGAGGTAAAGTGGATAGGTCATCAGCCCGATCCGGCGCCAGCCGCGCCAGGAAAGATCGAGCCTGAGCGACCATGCCATCAGCGCAATCGCCGCGAGGAAAACGATGATCGGCGGCGCGTAAGGCATCGCGGCTTCCACCTTGACGCTGTGCACGTCGACGGAGCTGACGATCTGCAGCACGCCACCGACGAGGAACAGGGCAGTGAAGCCGAGGCGCGGGGCGGTCACCGCCTTGAAGCGCATCAGCCAGAGCAGCACGCCGACGGCGAAGAAAGCGCCGTGGTGCACCAGGGTAAGCTGCAGCCAGCGCGTCTCCGCGAGATCGGTCCAGCCGAAGGCGAAATAGAGGCACCAGAACAGCGTGCTGGCCAGCCCGATGATGATGGCGGCCGCTTCCATCAGGTCGAAGCGGCCGAGCCGCAGCAGGATCCAGACGATGGCATAGAAGGCGATCTCGATGCCGAGCGTCCAGTAGACGCTGTCCACCCATGGCTCGAAGGGCACGAACAGGGCGGTGCGGGCAAGCCGCACCACCGCGTCCGTCGGCCAGGAAAGGCCGACCATGAGCAGCACCGCGGTCGAGATCGGCGCGCAGACCCAGACCGCCGGCGCCAGCCGCCTGACGCGTGCCTCGAAGAACTTGAGTGGCGTCGAATTCTCCGCGCTGAAGGCGATGACGAAGCCGCTGATGACGAAGAACACCTGCACGCCGACCCAGCCGGAGCCGACGAAGGCCATCTCGGGGTGGGCCGGGATGCCGCCGGTGGCGCGTGCCGAGACACCGCCCGGAAACGCCCATACCCAGAAGCCATAGTGATAGAACATCACCATGACGGCGGCCAGGAAACGCAATATGTCGACGCCGCCGAATGTTGTCTTGTGCTGAGCCATGCCGTGCCTTCGGAATGGCCCCCCAGACGAACTTTAGGGGCTGTTGCTGCATTGCACAACAGGCGATTGCGCTGCGGGACGAATTCGTGACAGCGCTGCTCGCGGGCGCCGGCGAACCGGCCTGGATCGGTTCACCGTTTCGCCGAAACGGCAAACCGCTCAACCTCTTTGTTTTGACGCAATTCCGGACGGAAGGCTACGGCGAAGTCGCCGAGCCCAACCGTTTCACACTTTTCCTGGAATTGCTCTAGATCCCGATGCCGCGTCCGTTGAGCGCCGCCGTGATCTCATCGAGGATTGCAGGATCGTCGATGGTCGCCGGCATGGCCCATTCCTCCTTGTCGGCGATCTTCTGCATCGTGCCGCGCAAGATCTTGCCGGAGCGCGTCTTCGGCAGCCGTTTGATCGTCACGACGGTCTTCAAGGCGGCGACCGGACCGATCCGGTCACGCACCAGGCCTACCACCTCGCTTTCGATGGCGCCGGTGTCGCGCGACACCCCGGCATTGAGCACGACGAAGCCGAGCGGCACCTGACCTTTCATCGCATCGGCGATGCCGATGACGGCGCATTCTGCGACATCCGGATGCGCGGCCAGCACCTCCTCCATCGCGCCGGTCGAAAGCCGGTGGCCGGCGACGTTGATGATGTCGTCGGTGCGGGCCATGACATAGAGATAACCGTCTTCGTCCACCATGCCGGCGTCGGCAGTCTTGTAGAAACCGGGGAACTCCTCGAGATAGGCCTGACGGAAGCGGGCGTCGGCATTCCAGAGCGTCGGCAGGCAGCCTGCCGGCAGCGGCAGCTTGACCACGACGTTGCCGAGCGTGCCGCGCGCCACCTCATGGCCGGCGTCGTCGAGGATGCGGACGTCGTAGCCGGGCATCGGCACGCCGGGCGAGCCGTACTTCACCGGCAGAAGCCCGAGCCCGGCCGGGTTGATCGTCATCGGCGAGCCGGTCTCGGTCTGCCACCAATGGTCGACGACCGGACGGTCGAGCTTCTGCTCCGCCCATTTGATGGTTTCCGGATCGGCGCGTTCGCCGGCGAGGAACAGGGTGCGGAATTTCGACAGGTCGTATTTCGACACGAACTCGCCCCTGGGATCCTGTCCCTTGATGGCGCGAAAAGCTGTCGGCGCCGTGAACAGCGCCACCACGCCATGCTCCGAGATCACCCGCCAGTAGGTGCCGGCGTCCGGCGTGCCGATCGGCTTGCCTTCGAACAGCACGCTGGTGCAGCCATGCAGCAGCGGTCCGTAGACGATGTAGGAATGGCCGACCACCCAGCCGACGTCGGAAGCGGCCCAGAACACTTCGCCGGGCTTGACGCCGAACTCGGCGTCCATCGTCCATTTCAGCGCGACCATGTGGCCGCCATTGTCGCGCACGATGCCCTTCGGCTGTCCGGTCGTGCCGGAGGTGTAGATGATGTAGAGCGGGTCGGTGGCTAAAACCGGCACGCAGTCGACATTGGCGCCGGCCGCGCGCTCGCGGGCGACCGCATCGGCATAGTCGATGTCGTAATTGTCCTTCATCTCGCAGCGCAACTGCTCGCGCTGCAGGATCAGGCAGGCGTCGGGCTTGTGCTTAGACATCTCGATCGCCTTGTCGAGCAGGGGCTTGTAGGCGACCACGCGTCCAGGCTCTAGGCCGCAGGATGCCGAGATGATCAGCTTCGGCTTGGCGTCGTCGATGCGGGTGGCGAGCTCGTGTGAGGCGAAGCCGCCGAAGACCACCGAATGCACGGCGCCGATGCGGGAACAGGCGAGCATGGCGAAGGCGGCCTCCGCCACCATCGGCATGTAGATGATGACGCGGTCGCCTTTGCCGACGCCGCGGTTCTTGAGCACGGAGGCCAGCGCAACCACTTCGCGCTTCAATTCGGCATAGGTGAATTTCCGCACCGTGCCGGTGATCGGGCTGTCATGGATCAGCGCCAACTGGTCGGCGCGCCCGCCCGCCACGTGGCGGTCGATGGCGTTGAAGCAGGTGTTGCAGGTGGCGCCGACGAACCAGCGGCCATAGACGCCTGATGCGGGATCGAAGACGTTTTCGGCCGGTGAATACCAGTCGATCGCCTTGGCCGCCTCGGCCCAGAACCCTACGGGGTCGCGTTTCCAGCCCGCATAGACTTCGTGGTAGCGTGAGGCCATCGACTTTTCCTCCCCAGGAAACATTGCGTCGTCTGGCAATAGCCTAATCGGCTTTTGCCGGCCATGTCTTCTTGCATTTTCGTCGATTGTCGCCGGCAAATTTCTGCGGACGGCGCTTCCGGTTGAGCGCCGTTCCGGCGTCCCGACTTGAAGTCGGCTTACAGCGGCAGTGTCGCGAGCATCAGCCCCACGCCGCCGGCGATCAAAATAGCGGCCGCCAACGCTTTCCGATGGCGCTCGAAAGCCGTCGGAGCCCGATCCCAATTGTAACGCATACTGTTCACTCCCCGAAAACCCCGGGCGGTTTCTAGCTTACCTTGGGGCAAGAAGGCAACACCGGGCCTGACATCAGGCAATGGACAGCGCCACGGTGCCGCGCTAATTGCTCTCGGGGCAAAAGGGAGCGGGCGCATGATTGAAATCGCCTCTGAAACAGTTCTGCGGATGGCGGAGGACGCCTCCGTGCAGCATGTCGGCGACGGCGCCGTCGTGCTTCTGGCGCGCAGCGGCCAGCTCTACACCTGCAACGGCACGACCGAGGCCTTCCTCGACAAGGTCGACGGCGCCCGCAACCTCGATCAGATCGTCGACCTCTTGTCGGACGAATTCGAGATCGACAAGGCGACGCTCGACGAGGACATGGCGGCGCTCGCCGCCGAACTGGTGGCGGAAGGCATCCTCGCCGACCCGGGCGCGTGATGGCCGACGGACCGTTCCTGCGCGCGCTGTTCCGCACCCATTTGTGGCTCAGCGCCCGGCTGATGCCGGTGCTGATTGGCCAGCGCGACTTCGAGAGCGTGCTGAAATGGGCGCCGCTCGACGCGCCCGCGCCCTACCGGGGCTTGCCTTCGGCCTACATCGTCACCCGCGTCAATCGCACGGTCAGGCACCCCTGGCTGATGCGCGACCGCAGGTGCCTGCGGGAAGGGTTGCTCGGTTTCCGCTTCCTGCGCATGGCCGGTTTCGATCCTGAGCTGCGCTTCGGCGTCGATTCGAAATCGATGCATGCGCCGCGCCTGTCGGCGCATTGCTGGGTGTGCCTCGACGGTAAGCCGGTGGTCAGCGACAGCCTGCCCGGCATGGTTGAGATCTATCGTCACCATGCCGACGCTGCCGGGGCGCGCGCTGCTTGAGTAGCATGGCAACCACCTTCTGCTATGACCTCAACGGCCAGATCATCAGCATATCCGCGTCGCGCGCCGAGCTCTGGCCAAGCTTCGACCTGATGCTCGGCACCTTGCGCGTCAGCGACCCCGTCGAACCCGGCTTTCGCATCAATATCGTCGAAACGTCGGCACTGCCGGAAAACCCTCAAGGGAAGCTCGCTTTCGAAGGCGAGGTGCCGCTGGACGGCCATTGCCGGCTGATCGACGGTGGCGACATCGTTCACCTGATCTTCCCTGCTCTTCAGATGGCCTCGGTCCATGCCGACGAAGGCTGGGCTGAAATCCGTGTGCATCCCGACAGCAAGGTCAAATGGACATTGCTGATGATGGTGCTGGATGCCGCGCTCGATGCGGGCGGACAGCACATGCTCCACACCGCCGGCCTCACCCTGCCGGACCGCGACGGCCTGGTTCTCATCCATGCCCCGAGCGGCACCGGCAAGTCGACGACATCGCTGGCGCTGGCATCGCAAGGCTTCGGCCTTTGCTCGGACGATGTCATGATATTGCGGGCGGCATCGGATGGCATCACGGCCTGGGGCATGCCGCGCAAAGTGAAGGTCCATCGCAACACCGCGGCTATGCTGCCGTTCGTTGCTCCCTGTCTAGGCGACAGATGGGACGCCGAAGGCGAGCAGGCGGTCCCGCTGGAGCGTCTTGCCGAAATCATCCGCATCGAGGACACGACCGCGAGACCGGTCTCGGCGCTCCTTCATCTTGCGCGTTCGGCCAATGCCGAAACCCGGCTCATGCCCATGGCCAGGACCGATGCGATGGTGGCTTTGGCCACCGACAATGTCAGGACCGGCATGACCGGTCTGTTGGCGATGCAGAAACGGCGCATGGCGATGATCGCGGCGCTGGTCAAGGCGGTCCCGACCTTTACCTTGGAGGTCGGCGCGAGCCCGGCGGATGCAGCGGCGCTGATCCGCGCCGCGTTGGGCCGGGCTTAGTTCCGCATGCTTGGCGATTAGCGGAAACGCCCGTCATTGCGGTGACTTCAGAGCGCTGTGCAGAAAATCCGAAACGCTGGCGGGACAGTACCCCCTCTGTCCTACCGGACATCTCCCCCGCAAGGGGGGAGATCGGACGTCACTGCCGCTTTCGTCAATCTCCTACGTTGGAGGAAGAGCGTCGCCGACGAAGCTGCCAATCTCCCCCCTTGCGGGGGAGATGTCCGGCAGGACAGAGGGGGGTGTGAAGGAACGCGGCGCGACAGTACCTTTCTTGATCACCGAAAATCATAGCAGCCGCTCAGGCCGGATAGGGCCTCGGCCGGGCCAACCTTTGGATCCAGCGGAAGGCGTCGCGGCTGAGGCGCGAGCGCATCTTTTCCCGTGAATTCACGCGAAGAAGCATGTTTCCGGTGATGAGCCATTTGGCGAGCCGTATCGAAAGATCGGGCTTGATGCGATTGGCGAGCGCGATGGCGCGTGGCTCGTCGAACAAGCGCCCGGTCACGTTGAGCACCGTCGCCAGCTCGAGCTCGATGCCTGTCATGCGCGCGGCCTCGAGCAGCCGCGCTTCCGCCTCCGGCGACTGCAGCGCGCGCACGCCCTGCAGCACATCTACGCAAAGCTGCAGCCGGTGGAATTTGTGGCCGCCGGCCGCGTGAACGATGGCAATGGCGAGCAGTGACGCCGGCGTGTCGGCCTCGCCGCCATCGATCGCCTGCAACTCGCGGAAGCCGAGCGACAGCCGCCGGCGCATGCCGGTGTCGTGCACCAGGTTGCCGTGCAGCTCGATCAGCAGACTGGAGTTTTCCTTCTCCAGCCATTTGAACTCCTGCAGCTCATGCGATTGCGCCTCGCCGCTGGCAAGCTCGAAACCGCATTCGGCGATCGTCGTGTTGGCCGCGTCGATACCGGCGGGATCGACCAGGATGTCGATGTCGGTGTACGGCCGGTCGGCGGCGTGGCGGTAGAGTTTTCGCGCGAAGACCGGTCCCTTGACGATGCGGGCCGCAACGCCTTTCGCCGCCAGCGCCTTCATGATGCGATCGCCGTGATATTGCAGCAGCATCGACTGTCCGGTCGCGATCGTCGCCTGGTCGCGCAACTCGGCGAGCTTCTGCTGCAAGGCGGCATCGTCCGGCAGGTCGGCGTCGCCGCGTTCCCTGAGCTTGCGCAGCATGATCGGCAGCACGCCGTGGAATTCCGCGTTGGCAAGCAACGCCTTCAAGCTGCTTGCCGCAAGATTGCGTCCGCGGTCAGCCGGCGCTTCGGGGTCGGCGAACTCGAGCAGCAGTTTTTCTTCGGCAGGCGAGAGCGGAGGCAGCATCAACCGGGCAACGTCGCGAATGGCATGCAAATTCGGCCAGTATGGTCGCAGAAAAGCCCGCGCGAAGCTACATCCCCCAGCGCAGCGCGGCCGTATGCACCGGCGCGTCCCACAGCGCCGCCATCTCGTCGTCGAGCATGGCCAGCGTGATCGAGCAGCCGGCCATGTCGAGCGAGGTGACATAGGAGCCGACCAGCGAGCGGGCCACCGTCACGCCGCTCTTCTCGAAGATTTTGCGGGCGCTGTTGTACATCAGGTAAAGCTCCATCGACGGCGTGGCGCCGAAACCGTTGATGAAAAGCAGCGCCGGCCCTCCGGCGCGTTCGCCGAGGTCGCCGGTGATTGCCGTGCAGATCTCCTCGGCGATGGCGTCGGCGCTCTTCAGCGCATCGCGTCGCCGGCCGGGCTCGCCATGGATGCCGACGCCGAACTCCATCTCGCTGTCGCCGATCTCTAATGTCGGCTTGCCCGCCGCCGGCACGGTGCAACTGGTCAGCGCCACGCCCATCGAGCGTATCGCGCCGTTGACGCGGTCGCCCAGTGCCTTGAGCTCGGGCAGCGCCATGCCTTGTTCGGCCGCGGCGCCGACGATCTTCTCCACCACCAGCGTGCCGGCAACGCCGCGCCGGCCGGTCGTGTAGGACGAGTTCTCGACCGCGACGTCGTCATTGGTCACCACCTGCAGCACGCCGTCCGACATCTCGGCGGCCATGTCGAAATTCATCACGTCGCCTTCGTAGTTCTTGACGATGAACAGGCAGCCGGCGCCGGTGTCGACCGCCTGCATCGCTGCCAGGATCTGGTCCGGCGTCGGCGAGGTGAACACCTGGCCGGGGCAGGCGGCGTCCAGCATGCCGTGGCCGACCAACCCGCCATGCAGCGGCTCGTGGCCGGAGCCGCCGCCCGAGATCAGCGCCACCTTGCCCGGCTTGAGCTCTCTGCGGCGGACGAATTTATGTTCGTCGCCGAGCGCGAGGATGTCCGAATGGGCGGCGACGAAACCGTCGAGGCTTTCGGTGAGGATCGTATCCACCGTGTTGATGAACTTCTTCATGGCCGTCCTCCCGAACAGTCCTGGATTTGATATATGCAATTCCGAACGGAAAACCGCTGCATATTTTTCCCGGAATTGCTTCGTCAGCCGCTGCCCTTGCCGGCGATGCTGGTGATCTTCTGGATGAATTCGTTGATCGCCCGGTCGAGCGCGGCGTTCTGCCTGTCGTCGCCGAAATCCGGCACGATCAGCGAGACGTGGCGCGTCTTGCGCGGACCCGAAGTCGCCGACATCTTGCCCGGATGCGCCTGGTGATAGGCGGCCAAGAACTGGTCGCGCTCGGCCGGACTGAAATGGCAGACGGAAAAGATAGAAGGCAGATGCTTTGACGGGATCGGTATCGAATAGGCCGGACTGGAGATCTGCGTGACGAAGCTGCGATGCTTGCCGAGCGCGTCGGCAAGGCGCTGGCGCATGCCCGATGGCCGCTGGTCGATAACCTGCGACAGGATCGTCTTGTAGGCGCGGATAGCGTCTTCCGAGCCGGCTTCCTGTATCTTGGCTGCCTTGGCCATGCCGCGCTTATACCGAAACGTCCGCGATGGCCGCCTTGGCCATGGCAAGTTGGGCAGGCGCGACCGAAAGGTCGCGCAGGCCGGCCTCGAGCAACAGCGGGATGGCGGCGGGGTCGCCGCCGGCGTCGCCGCAAAGGCTGACCGGAATCCCTTTCTCCCGCCCGAAGGCCGCGACCGAAGCGATCAGCCGCAGCACTGCCGGGTGGCGGACCGAATTGAGATGCGCGACCGATGCATTGTCGCGTGCCGCCGCCATCACATATTGCGTCAGGTCGTTGGAGCCGATCGAGAAGAAGGCGACGTTGGCGAATGCCTCCGGCGCGATGGCGACAGACGGCACCTCGACCATGATGCCGAGCGGCGGCATTTCGTGCGCAATGCCGCGCGCGGCGAGCGCCGCCTGCTCCTCGGCAAACAGCGCTGCGGCTTGGGCATACTCCTCGGCGGTGGCGACCATCGGAAACATGACCTTCAGATTGCCGTGTACGGCGGCGCGCAGCAATGCCCGGATTTGCATCCGGAAAATGTCGAGCCTGGCCAGTGACAACCTGATGCCGCGCAGGCCGAGGAACGGGTTGGTCTCCGCGATGGTGAAGCCGGGAACCGGCTTGTCGCCGCCGGCATCGACGGTGCGGATGGTCACCGGTTTTTCTCCGGCCCATTCCAGCACCTTGCGATAGGCATGGTACTGCGTCTCCTCGTCCGGCAGCGCCCCGCCGAACAGGAACTCCGTCCGCATCAGCCCGACGCCGTCACAGGTCTCGATATCGATGCCGTCGACATCGGAAGGATAGGCGATGTTGACCTGAACGCGCACGGCCGTGCCGGCTTCCGTCATGGCCGGCTGGGAGAGAAAAGCCTGCGCCTTGCCCTGGCGCGCCGCGAAGGAGGACGACGACCGCCTAAAGGCTTCGAATTCCGCCGGCGACGGCGCGAACACAAGGCCGCCATGCTCGGCGTCGAGAAGCGCGACTCCCGTGGGCTCATCCGCGAAAGCGCCAAGCCCCACCACCATCGGCACGCCGCGCGAGCGCGCCAGCATGGCGACATGGCTGGCCGTGCTGCCGGCCTTGAGCGCGATGCCGCCGCCTCTGCTCCAGTCTGTTTCGAGGAAGCGCGTCGGCGCGATGTCCGTGCCGTAGAGGATGGCGCCGGCAGGTGCTGCGGCCTCACCGTCCTCGCTCAAGGCGTGCAGCACCTGGTCGCGGATGTCGCGAAGGTCGGCGGCCCGCGCCCGGAAATAGTCCTGGTCGGAAGCCTCGTAGCCTGCGATTTCGGCATCCAGCGCCTGCCGCCAGGCAACGTCGGCCGGTTCGCCTGAACCGATCGATGCTAAGGCCGGAACGCTCAGCGCATCGTCCTGGAGCATGGCGATGTGGAATTCGAGGATGCCGGCGGCGTCGCCATCGGCGGTTTCGATCAGCGCGGTCAACCGGCTCACCGCCTTTTCGATCGCAGCCTGCAGCGCTGCTTTCTCCTCCGCCGCGTTTGCCTTGCCTCTGTAGGCAACCGGCGGCCGGTCGAGATCGAACAGCGGCCCTTCGGCATAGCCGGCTGAGGCGGGAACGCCTTCAATCCGCATGGTCCGCAGTCCTTGCGGATGTCGGACACGTTTTGCCCGTCTCAAGCGGACCGGGCATGGTCCCTGTCCTCGTCGAAGTCGCGCTGCACCAGGTCGACCAGTGCGCCGACCACTTGCTCGGCGCCGTCACCTCGCGCCCTTATGTGCAGCAGGGTTCCCTTGGGCGCCTTGGCCGCCATTACCTTGACGATGCTCTTGGCGTCGAACCAGGGGCCGTTGGCGGCCACCGCCACTTCCACCTCGGCCGCGAACGACTTGGCGAGCTTGGTGAACTTCACCGAAGGGCGCGCGTGCAGGCCCACCTCGTGGGTGATCAGGACAGTGGCTTCGGCGGATGCGGACATTCAGTCGGTTCCCGTTCCTTCATGACGGCGACAATTCATGCGCCGTCGCCACCACTTCCTTGAGCGAGGCGCCGCCGGAAGCTTCCGTCGCGGCCATCACGGCGCCCTCGACGATCGGCGCGTTGCAGACGACGATCTTGTGGGAGCGCGGCTCGCCGATCATCTCGACCGCCATCTCTGAGTTGGTCTCGGCGCCGCCGAGATCGACCAGGATGGCGACGCCCGCTTCCGACCAGGCCTTGTCGATCGCGCCCATGATCGCCTCGACGCTTGTGCCGAGCCCGCCATGGCCGTTTCCGCCGCACCATGCAAGCGGCACTTCGTCGCCCACCATCTGGCGCACCATGTCGGCCGTGCCTTCGGCGACCAGCGGCGAATGCGATACGATGACGATACCGACATTGCTCATCGGCGATCCTCGACGGTTTCAGCGACTGCGCGCACCAGAAGCGCGGTCGAGCGCGCCCCGGCATCCATATGCCCTATCGAGCGCTCTCCCAGGAAGGAGGCGCGTCCGCGCAGGGCCTTCATCGGCACGGTGGCGTCAGCCGCCCGATCGGCGGTATCGGCGATTTCCGTGGCAGTTTTGCCTTGCGCCAGCGCCTCATACACCGGCTGCAGCACGTCGAGCATGGTTTTTTGTCCGGGCTGCGATTTGCCGCGCGCGGCAACCGCTTCGACCGCCTTGCCGAATGCCGCCGTCAGCGCGGCGCGGTCGGGTACCGCGGGCAGTTCCTTGCCGAGCGCCATGAACAGCGTGCCGAACAGCGGGCCCGAGGCGCCGCCGACGGTCATCACCAGCTTGGTGCCGACCGCCTTCAGCGCATCCGGCAGCGGTTTCGCAGCGATTGCCTCCGCCTCGGCGCGCACGGCCTCGAAGCCGCGCCTCATATTGAGCCCATGGTCACCGTCGCCGATCGCCTGATCGAGCGCTGTCAACTCGTCGGCATGCGCCGCAACCGTATCCGTCGCCGCCGCGATCAGTCTGGAGAAATCGGAAGCGGCCATTCTCTGTCCTTCATGCCGGGGCGAACATGGCCGCCACGGCCGCGAACACTTCGGCGACTGCAAAGGCGCCCGGGTCCGCGATGTCAAGCTGCCGGCCGATATAGGCGGAGCGGCCGGCCTTCGCCCTCCGCATCGCGGCGGTCGCCTCCGCGCCGTGCCGCGCGGCCGACGCGGCCGCTTCCAACCCGCTTGCGTCGAGCGCTTTCAGCGCCGGCTCCAGCGCATCGACCATGGTGCGGTCGCCGACCTTCGCGCCGCCGTAGAAAGTCATCCGGTCGAGGCCTGCGAGCAACGCCTTGCCGAGCGGTGCTCCGCCCTTGAGCGACTGCGCCGCCGCGGTGAAGAAGATCGACAAGAGCACGCCGCTCGAACCGCCCATCGAGGTGCCCAATATATCGCCGATTGTGGCGAGAGTTGCGCCCCGGTCGGCGAGCGGAAGCGTGTCGGCGCGGTCGAGCACGCTGCGCGCGCCGGTTGCTACCGTCGACCCTGTGTCGCCGTCGCCCGCCTTGGCGTCGAGGCTGTTCAGGGGTTCTTCGAGCGAGATCAGCTTCTCGCAGATCGCGGTGATCAGCCGCTCGACGCCGGGATCGCGGCTGGCCGTCATGGCGGCATCGCGGCCGGCAGACTTGGCGACCGCCAAGACGACCGGTTGGCGAACCGGCTTTGCCGGCAACCAGGCATGCGGGCCGACGGGCGCCAGCAGCGCCGCCTCGCGGTCCGCGTCCAGCCTGATCAGTGACAGCGAAAAGCCGTTCATGTTGAGCGCGGTCATCAGGTGCCCAGGCCCGATCGTCAGCGCCACCGCCTTTGCCAGCGACGAAGACAGCACGGCATTCGCGATCAGCGACATTTCGAGCGGCGGCACCGATCCGAGATTGTTGATCAGCAGGGCGTAACGGCTGTGCGGATCGAGCCGCGCCGCGAGGCGTTCCGCCATGATGGCGACCAGCTTGCTGGCAGCCTCCAGGGCGATGCGCTCGACGCCAGGCTCGCCGTGGATGCCGAGGCCGAGCTCGCCGTCGTCGTCGCCGAAGCGGTCTTCATGCGCCTGTCCGGGGATCGAGCAGGAGGAGAGCGAGATGCCCAGCGAAACAATGTCTTTCGCCGCCGCGCGCGCCGCGGCAGCAACCGACGCCAGGTCATGACCGGTTTCGGCGAGATGCCCGGCGATCTTATGCACGAACAGCGTGCCGGCGACGCCGCGCGGCTGCGCGATATCGGGCAGCGCGATGTCGTCGGCGACGATCACCATCTCGACCGCAAAACCTTCGGCGCGCGCCTTCTCGGCGGCGAGGCCGAAATTGAGGCGGTCGCCGGTGTAGTTCTTGACGATCAGCAGGCAACCGGCCGGTCCGGTCGTGGCGCGGATCGCCGCCAGCACGGCCTCGACGCTGGGCGAAGCGAAGATCTCGCCCGAGACGGCGGCCGTCAGCATGCCGGCGCCGACGAAGCCCGCATGCGAGGGCTCGTGCCCTGCGCCGCCGCCGGAAACGACGGCGACCTTCGTCTTGTCCCAGTCGGCGCGCAGCACGACCTTGATCTCCGGGTAGCCGTCGAGGCGCGCCAGCGTGCCGGAGCCGGCGGTGGCGAGAAACCCGTCCAGCGCTTCGGTGACGATCGAGTCCTTGCGGTTGAAAAAGTGCTTCATGGATTCAGTCCAGTCCGTATCTGCGGGTCGTCAAAAGATGTGTGTTCGCCGGCTACATCAGCCTTTGCCCGTCCGAGCCGAAATAAAGCGGCGAGCGATAGCGGATCGTCACTCTGTCCCCCTTTTCGAGTGGCGTGTCGGGATCGGTCAGCGTCACCAGCTTCCTCGGCCCGACCGTCACATGCAGATGGTTCTGGTCGCCGAGATGCTCGACCCAGTCGACGACGCCATCGGCATGTCCATTCGCCGCCTTCTCGATCGACAGATGCTCGGTGCGTGCGCCGATGGTCGTCGTGCCGGTCGGCGCGCCGCCTTCCGGCAGCAGCCCGGCCGGCAACAGGTTGATCGCCGGCTGGCCGAGACGGGCCGCGACATGAAGGTTTGCCGGCTCCGAATAGATCGCGCGCGGCGTGCCGATCTGCACCAGCACGCCATCGGCCAGGATGCCGATACGGTCGGCCATGGTCATCGCCTCGATCTGGTCGTGCGTGACATAGAGCATGGTGGCGCCGAGCTCGGATTGGATGCGCTTCAGCTCGAGCCTGAGATCGGCGCGCAGCTTGGCATCGAGCGAGGACAGCGGCTCGTCCATCAGGTAGATCGCGGGCTTGCGCACCAGGGCGCGACCGATGGCGACGCGCTGCATCTCGCCGCCCGACAGTCTGGTCGAGCGATTCTGGAGCTTGTGGTCGATGCGCACCATTCGCGCTACTTCCTCGACGCGGCGGCGGATCGCCTCTTCGGGAAAGCGCCGCGCCGGCGAGCGCAGCGGGAAGGCGAGATTGTCGAAGACCGAAAGATGCGGGTAGAGCGAATATTGCTGGAAGACGAACGCGGTGTCGCGCTCGGCCGGCGACAGCGTCGTCGCGTCGTGCCCGCCAATGCGGATCGTGCCGCTGTCAGGCCGTTCCAGCCCTGCGATCAGCCTGAGCGTCGTCGTCTTGCCGGCGCCGGTCGGGCCGAGCAGCACGACGAATTCGCCGTCCTTGATCTGAAGGTCGAGATCGCTGACGGCGACTGTCTCGCCGAAGCTCTTGGTCGCCCGATGGACGTGGACGTCAGCCATGACGCGCCTCCGCTGCCTGATCATGCATGGCGGTCCTGACCGCGCGTCCAGTGCCTTTCTCGAACAGCGACAGCCGCGCGCTGCTCAACGCCAGCCCGACCTGCTCGCCGGGGGTGAGATGGATGCCGGCCGGCACCCGGGCCTTGATGACGCCGTCGGCCGTCTCCACCGCGACGATCTGCGTGGTGCCGAGATATTCGGTGCCATAGATCGCGCCGCGCAGCTTGGAGGAATCGTCGAAGCGTATGTGCTCGGGCCGGATGCCGAGCGCCATGTCGGCGGGCGCCACGTCCTCGCGCACCTCCGGCACCGCCACCTTGGCGCCCTGCACGACGATCTCCTTCGCGCCCCTGGCGAGCCCGCCGCCGAAGCGCAAGAAATTCATCGGCGGCGAGCCGATGAAGTCGGCGACGAACATCGTCGCGGGCCGGTCGTAGATTTCGCGTGGGCTTCCGAACTGTTCGATCACGCCGTGGTTCATCACCGCGATTTTGTCGGCCATCGACATCGCTTCCATCTGGTCGTGCGTGACATAGACCGTGGTCGCGTGAATGCGGTTGTGCAGCTCGCGCAGCTCATGGACCATCAAATCGCGGAATTCGGTATCGAGCGTGCCGAGCGGCTCGTCCATGAGAAAACATTTCGGACGCCGCACGATGGCGCGGCCAAGCGCGACGCGCTGGCGGTCGCCGCCGGCGAGGCCGGAGACGGACTTGTCGAGCAAGTGGTCGATGCGCAGGAGCTTCGCCGTTTCCTCGACGCGGGCGCGGATCTCGGCCGACGCCATGCCTTGCGCCAAGAGCGGAAAGCCGATGTTCTTGCGCACATTCATATGTGGATAAAGCGCGAAGAGTTGGAAGACGAAGGCGATGTCGCGCTCGCGGGCGCGGCGCATGGTGACATCCTCGCCGCCGAGCAGGATCTTGCCGCCGGTCGGCAGCTCGAGGCCGGCGATCATCCTCAGCGTCGTCGTCTTGCCGCAGCCCGACGGCCCGAGCATGACGAAGAATTCGCCGTCCTCGACGACGAAGTTGGAATCCTGCACGGCGACGAACTCGCCGAAGGCTTTTCTCAGGTTCTGAACGCGGATCTCGGCCATGGTTATTCCGGGAACTTCGAGACGATGATGAACATGGCCGTGCCGGCGAGCATGGTGACGAAGGAGTAGCTGTAGAGCGACAGCGCGAAGGACTGGAACAGCATCAGGAAGCCGATGGCGATGATCGCGGTGGCGATGTTTTCCATCAGGCCGCGCCTTGCCCAGCGGGGCCAAGATGAGCGCTTGGAGACGACAGTGCGGCTCATGCGTTCCTCCCGTCCTTCTCCCCGTTTAGGGGGAGAGATGGTTGCCAGGTGGTTCCCCCACTCCGTCGCTGCTTCGCAGCGCCACCTCTCCCCCCTCCGGAGGGAGAGGAAGGGAGCCAGGCTGAATGAAGTTCGCGCCCTTCCTCTCCCCCGTCGATCGGGGGAGAGGTGTCGAGCGAAGCTCGACGGAGTGGGGGTCGACTTTGTCCCACATCTATCATTTGCGCACCGCGCCGAAGGTGATGCCGCGCAAGAGTTGCTTGCGGAGCAGGATGGTGAAGACCAGGATCGGCACCAGGAAGATCGTCGTGCCGGCGGCCACCGCCGGCCAGTCCTGGCCGCCTTCGCCTATGATGGTCGGGATGAAGGGCGGCGCGGTCTGCGCTGTGCCGGAGGTCAGAAGCGCGGCGAACGCATATTCGTTCCAGGCAAAGATCAGGCAGAAGATGGCGGTCGCGGCAATGCCGGTGGTCGCCTGCGGCAGCACGGTGCGCCAGAAGGCCTGCAGCCTTGTGTAGCCGTCGATCATCGCCGCTTCCTCGTATTCGCGCGGGATCTCGTCGATGAAGCCCTTGAGCAGCCAGACGGCTAAAGAGACGTTGACCGCGGTGTAGAGCAGGATCATGCCGAGCGCGGTGTCGGAAAGGCCGATCTCGCGGTACATCAGGTAGATCGGGATCGCCACCGCGATCGGCGGCATGAAGCGCGTCGACAGGATGAAGAACAAAAGGTCGTCGGCTAAAGGCACCTTGAAGCGCGAGAAGCCATAGGCCGACAGCGTGCCGAGGAACACCGCGCAGAAGGTCGAGCCGAAGGCGATGATCAGCGAGTTGACGAAGCGCGGCAGGAAGTTCGACGGCCCGGCGATGACCATGTTGCGCTTGCGCACCGTCTCGTCGCAGAAGCCGGTCGCCGGTCCGAGCGCGTTGATATATTCCGGCGTTTGTCTGGTGCGGGTGGTGAACAGGTTGCAATAGCCCTCGATGCTGGGCTGGAACACGATCTTCGGCGGGTAGGCGATCGAATCCGGCGGCGTCTTGAAGCTGGTGGCGAAGATCCACAACAGCGGCACGATCGAGATCAGCGCATAGCCGACGACGAGCGCGCCGGCGATCCGCTTCGCGTTAGACGACGGCGCTACGACGGAATGGGCGGTGGTCAGGCTCATCTCTGCTTCACCTTGTTGAGCGCCTTGACGTAGATGTTGGCGAGGCCAAACACGGCGACGAAGAGGATGATGGCGAAGGCCGAGGAATAGCCGGTGCGCCAGCTCTCGAAAGCCTGCCGCTTCAGCGTGATCGAGGCGACCTCGGTGGTCGAGCCCGGACCGCCGCCGGTCAGGAGGTTCACCATGTCGAACATCTTGAAGTTCTCGATGCCGCGGAACAGCACCGCAAGCATGATGAAGGGCAGCGCCATCGGCAGCGTGATCGACCAGAACTGCCGCCAGTTGGACGCGCGGTCGACCTCGGCCGCCTCATAGATATATTCGGGGATCGAGCGCAGGCCCGCGAGGCAGATCAGCATCACGTAGGGCGTCCACATCCAGGTATCGACGATGATGATCGCCCACGGCGCCAACTCGACATTGGACAGCATCTGCACATTCGTCGGCGGGATGCCTGTTAGGAACGAAACCGCATAGGCGAACAGCCCGATCTGCGGCTCGTAGAGGAAGCGCCAGAAATTTCCGACCACCGCCGGCGACAGCATCATCGGCACCAGGATGATCGTCGTCCAGAAGGCGTGGCCGCGGAATTTTCTGTCGATCAGCCAGGCCAGCGTAAAGCCGATCACCGTCTGCAGAAGGATGGTCCAGAACACGAAATGCGCCGTCGTCTGCATGGCGATCCAGATGTCCTGGTCGCCGAGGATGCGCCGGTAGTTGGCGAGCCCGAGATTCTTCACCGCCTCGTTGGGACGGTTGGCGCGGTAGTTGGTGAAGGAGAGATAGATCGCCCAGAACAGCGGGAAGATGTTGATGGCGAGCAACAAAAGGATCGTCGGCGAGATGAACAGCCAGGCGAGGCCCTTGTCGCTGATGCCCCGGATCCTCTTGGCCAACGGCTCGGGCGTGGCCCGGGCAACATTGTCCGCAGTCCGATTGAGCATGGTTAGTCCTGCTTCGGTCACGTCAAGTCTCGACAATGGAATTTATCTGAACTGCGTCCCGTGCCAAGGGCGGCACGGGACGCCTCGATCAAGCTCGGGAGGAGCCTTACATCTTGCCGTCGTCCTGGAAGACCTGCGTCCAGTCCTTGACGAGACCGTCCAGCGCGTCCTTGGCCGAGCCCTGGCCGGCGACGACATAGTCGTGGAAGCGCTTCTGCGAGGCCTGCAGCAGCGGCGCGTAGCTCGGCTCGGCCCAGAAGTCCTTCACGACGGCCATCGAGTCGAGGAAGGCCTGCGCATAGGGCTGGCTGGACGGGAACTTCGGGTCCTTGACGACGGAGTTCAGGCAGGAATAGCCGCCGAGCGACCACCACTTGGCCTGCACGTCCTTGTTGGCGAACCACTTGATGTATTTCAGGGCCGATTCCTGCTTGTCGGAGTATGAGACCACCGAAATGCCCTGGCCGCCGAGCTGGGCGAACTGGTCGCCGTCGGGACCTTTAGGGTTGACGAAGTAACCGATCTTGTCGCCGCCGACATTCTCGTCCTTCTGCAGGCCGGGCCAGGTGAAGGCGAAGTTCATATGCATCGCCACCTGTCCGGATTTGAAGGCGTCGACGCCTTCGCCCATGTAGGCATTGGAGGAACCAGGAGGCGTGCAGCAGTCGTAGAGCGCCTTGTAGAATTCCAGTCCCTTCACCGATTTCTCGGAGTTGACGAAGCCGTCCATCTCGTAGGGCTTCTTCGGGTTCTCATACTGGAAGCCGTAGCTGTAGAGCACGTCCATGGCGCCCATGGTGATGCCTTCGGAGCCGCGTTCGGTATAGATCGAGGCGCCGTAGACCGTCTTGCCGTCGATCTGCCGCTTCTGGAAGAATTCGGCGATCTGCTTCAACTGGTCGAAGGTCGTCGGCGGGGCGAGGTCCCAGCCATACTTTTCCTTGAACTCCTTCTGCAGCTCGGGCCGCGAGAACCAGTCCTTGCGGTAGGTCCAGCCGACCACGTCGCCCATGGCCGGCAGCGCCCAGTAGTTCGGCGTGTTCTTCGGCCATTCGGAATAGCCGACCACGGTCGCCGGCACGAAGTCGTCCATGCTGATCTTCTCCTTGTCGAAGAAGTCGTTCAGCTTGACGTAGTGGCCGTTCTCGGCGGCGCCGCCGATCCACTGGCTGTCGCCGATGATCAGGTCGCAGAGCTTGCCATGCGAGTTGAGCTCGTTGAGGAAGCGGTCGGCATAGTTGGTCCACGGCACGAATTCGAACTTCATGCCGATGCCGGTCTCCTTGGTAAAATCCTTGGACAGCTCCACGAGCGCGTTGGCCGGGTCCCAGGCGGCCCAGCAAAGCGTCAGGTCTTCCGCATGCGCGGCGTTCGAGACGGCTGTCGACGCGAGTGCCGCCGAGGTTAGTCCCAACGCCAGTTTCCAGGTCGATTTCATGCCTTACCTCCCATTTGCGAAACGCGTCCGGATGACGGTTTCAAAAGCCCTCAACCCTCGCTCCTCCGAGGGGCTAAACATGACGCGCAATGCGCTGCCGATGTTTAGTAATTTGTTTAGTGATGCTCTTTTTACTAAACAAGGCAAGCGAATTCGTTGCTGCGCCGCAGCATGATGAAAACGGTGCTTGAAATCGTTGGGAAATAACTGCCGGTCGCTCCGACCGGATCGTCGTCAGCCGGCTACTTGGCGCTCTTCGTGCTGACCGTCACCGGCCGGATCGGAGGTGCCGGCGGCAGCAATTCGCGTATGTCGGCGAACGGGAAGACTGGCTCGAACCGGAAGGCTTCGGCCAAGGCGCCGTGCGCGCCGTTGCATTGGCCGGCACGGAATTCGTTCTGCGTGCGCGCGCCCTCGACGAACCGCTCCGGATCCTGCGAGCGATGCGCGCGGATCGCTTGCGCCTTGATGTTCCAATGCGCGGAAATATCGACATAGTGCGTCGGCGCAAAGCCGGTGCCGCCGAGCGTGTCGGCATGCAGCACCGGCACGGCGAAGGACGCCGCGATGCGCACGCCGTCCGACAGCGCGCGATGGTCGCCATGATAGTCGTTCGGCGCATGGGTGATCGCGAGATCGGGTTCTATCTCGGCGATCATCGCCTTCAGAGTGCCGATCAACGCGGCGTCCACAACCAGCGCGCCGTCAGGAAAATCGAGGAAGCGCGGCGTGACCCCGAGCAGGCCGGCCGCGGCGATCGCTTCCGCGCGTCGTGCCTTGGCGAGCGCGGCAGGGTCGCCCTTGCCGCCCTTGGCGCCGTCCGTGGCTATCGCAAAAGTGAGCTCTGCGCCTAGCGCGGCATAGGCGGCCATCGTACCGAACATGAAGATCTCGATGTCGTCGGGATGCGCCCCCAGCGCCAGTATCTTCACTCTTTTCTCCCGGAAACGGAACGTGCCGAACGGAATTCTGCTCGCCCTGATCGCCTATGCAAGCTATTCGTGCAGCGACGCCGTCATCAAGAGCCTGGGCGGGCAGTTCACCGTCTTCGAGATAGGCTTCTTCGTAACCTTGTTTGCCGGCTGTTTCCTGTTCTTCACCCGTCCCGCCGATGAGCGCTGGCGTGACTTCTGGCGCACCAAACGCCCATGGGCCGTGCAGGCCCGTGCCTGGGCGGGCATCGCTTCGGGCGTGCTCAGCGTCTATGCCTTCACCACCATTCCGCTGGCCGAAGTCTACGCGTTGATCTTCCTGGCGCCGCTGTTCGTCACCATCCTCTCCACCGTCATCCTGAAGGAGAGGGTCGGCCCCTGGCGGTGGCTGGCGGTGGTTGCCGGCTTTGCTGGCGTCATGCTGGTTGTACGGCCGGGCTTCCGCGAGTTGCATCTAGGCCACCTCGCGGCCTTTGCCATCGCATTCCTCGCCGCCACCAGCGTCATCCTGATGCGCTCGCTGGCGCAGCAGGAAAAGCGTACGACGATGCTTGGCGTGCTGATCGGCTACGGCCTCGTCTTCAACGGCCTTGGCGCCGCGGCGACGTCGTTCACCGTGCCGGACGCCAAGCAACTGGTCTGGCTGATGATGGCCGGGGCGTTCACCGCCTGCGGTCAGCTTCTGCAGCTTCTGGCGGCCAAATACGCGCCGGCCAACCGGATCGCGCCGACGCATTATTCGCAGATTGTCTGGGCGGTGATCCTGGGCTCGCTGTTCTTCCACGAATATCCCGACATGCTGACGCTGGTCGGCCTTGCTGTGCTTGGCGCCTCCGGCCTTCTCACCATGGTGCGCGAGGAGGTGCGGCTGGGCACCGTGCGCTGGAACCCTTTTACGCGCACAAGGCTCTGAGCAATTCCAGGACTGGTTGCGTACCGTGTACGGCCGCTGATATGCGGGCGGCATGAAGACAGGATCGCTGCCGGAACTCCCGGTATCCGCCGTGCTGGCGGCGCTGGGCGCCGCGCTCGCCGAGCGCAACGGCGCCGTGCTGGTGGCGCCGCCCGGCGCCGGCAAGACGACGCTGGTGCCGCTGGCCCTGCTCGACGCGCCTTGGCTAGGGGACCGCAAGATCGTGCTGCTCGAGCCGCGCCGGCTGGCGGCCCGCGCCGCCGCCCGCCGCATGGCCGAGCTGCTCGGCGAGGAGCCTGGCGGCACCGTCGGTTATGCGATGCGCATGGAGAACCGCACCTCGGCGCGGACAAAAGTCCTTGTCGTCACCGAGGGCGTGCTCTCCCGCATGATCCTCGACGATCCGGAACTGCCGGGCGTTTCGGCGCTGATCTTCGACGAATTCCACGAGCGCTCGCTCGACGGCGATTTCGGCCTCGCGCTGGCGCTCGATGTCCAGGGCGCGCTGCGGCCCGATCTGCGCCTGCTGGTCATGTCGGCGACGCTCGACGGCGCGCGCGTCGCAAAACTCCTGGCCGGAGCCCCGGTGATCGAAAGCGAAGGCCGCGCTTATCCCATCGAGATCCGCTACGACGAGCGGTCGGCGGGCGTGGCCATCGAGGACGCGATAGCCAAGGCGGTCCGTTCCACTCTCGCCACCGAGCAGGGCAGCGTGCTCGCCTTCCTGCCTGGACAGCGCGAGATCGAGCGCACGGCCGAACGGCTTCTGGGCAATGTCGCGGCCGACACCGATATCGTCCCGCTCTACGGTCAGCTCGACAACAGAACGCAGGACGCCGCGATCAAGCCGGCCCCAGCCGGCCGCCGCAAGGTGGTGCTGGCGACCTCGATCGCCGAGACCTCGATCACCATCGACGGCGTGCGTGTCGTCATCGATTCCGGCCTGTCGCGCCTGCCGCGCTACGAGCCGGCCAGCGGCCTGACCAGGCTGGAGACGGTGCGCGTCAGCAAGGCTTCCGCCGACCAGCGTGCCGGCCGCGCCGGCCGCACCCAACCCGGCGTCGCCATCCGGCTGTGGCGCGCCGAGCAGACGGCTGCGCTTCCCGCCTTCACGCCGCCGGAAATCCTCGAGGCCGACCTTTCCGGCCTGCTGCTAGACTGCGCCGCCTTCGGCGTCGCCGATCCGTCGAGCCTGGCCTTTCTCGACCCGCCGCCGGCGCCTGCGCTCAACGAGGCGAGGGTTCTGCTTAAGGCGCTGCACGCCATAGATGACGCTGGCCGGTTGACCGAAGCGGGCGCGGCGATGCGCAAATTGGCGCTGCCGGTGCGGCTGGCGCATATGGTGGCGGAAGCGGCAAAGGCTGGGCAGGCGCTCGAAGCGGCGACGCTTGCCGTGCTGCTCACCGAGCGCGGGCTGGGCGGCGACAGCGCCGACCTGGAGCGGCGGCTGATGCGCTTTCGCACCGAAAAATCCCCGCGCGCCAACGCTGCCCGACAGCTCGCCGAGCGCCTGGCCAAACCCTCCCCCTCGAGGGGAGGGTTGGCGAGCGCGCTGAGCGACGCTCAGCGTGATCGACGGGGTGGGGTCGCTGGTAGCGTGCCCGAACCGACCCCACCCCGATCCGCTGCGCGGCTCGACCTTCCCCACAAGGGGGAGGGTAGCGCCGGCGCTCTCCTCATCCATGCCTGGCCGGATCGCATCGCCAGGGCGCGCGGCGAGCGCGGCCGCTTCGTGCTCGCCAATGGTTCCGGTGCGACGGTCGATGCCGCCGATCCGTTGGCCGGCGAGACCTGGCTGGTCGTCGCCGACCTGCAGGGCAAGGCGCAGAACGCCCGCATCACCGCCGCCGCGCCCGTCGACGAGGCCGATTTCCGCGCGGCGCTCGCCGACCGAATCGAGACGAAACGAGAAGCCAGCTTCGATCGCGAACGGCGTGCCGTGCGCGTGCGCGAGATCGCGCGGCTTGGCGCCATCACGCTTTCCGAGCGCATGCTGCCGGCGCCTTCGGGCGCCGATGCGGATCGCGCCATCCTGGATGCCCTGCGCGAGCACGGCCTGTCACTGCTCGACTGGGGCAAGGGGGGAGAGACGCTGCGCCAGCGGCTGGGCTGGCTCAATCGCGGCCTCGGCGCACCTTGGCCCGATGTCTCGGACCAGGCGCTGCTCGACCGCCTCGACGACTGGTTGCTGCCCTTCCTCGCTGGCGACGCCTCTTTCGCGGCGATCAAGCCGAGCGTGCTCGCGGCGGGACTGATGTCGCTGGTTCCGCACGACCTGCAGCGCAAGGTCGATGCGTTGGCGCCGACCCATTTCGGCGCGCCCTCGGGCAGCCACGTGCCGATCCGCTATGACGGCGAATGGCCGGTGCTGGCCATCCGCGTGCAGGAGCTGTTCGGCCTCGACCGCCATCCGGCGATCGCGGGCGGCACGGTGCCGCTGACGCTCGAACTCTTGTCGCCGGCGCATCGCCCGATCCAGACGACGCGCGACCTCCCCGGCTTCTGGCGCGGCTCCTGGGCGGATGTGCGCACCGACATGCGCGGCCGTTATCCGAAACATGTCTGGCCGGAAAACCCGCTGCTGGCGGCGGCCACCAGCCGTGCCAAGCCGCGGGGGACGTAGCCTTGCGCAGAATTGGCGCAGACGCTCATCGCTCCGCCCGTGGATGACGAAGTCGCGAGGGGCCTCGGCCAATCCCGAATGTTCATGATGTTGAACCGAGACGAACGGTGAAACACCGGGCTGCCAACCGGGTAAGTCACCTTCACAGCGCTACTAGCGCTCACCCTCCTGCGGCTATAATCGTAAGTCATGATCAACATTCTGCGCGCGCCCGATTCCCAGCAGAGCCAGCGGCTGCGGCTCAACACGCTGATCCGCCTGCGCTGGCTCGCCATCGTCGGCCAGAGCATTGCGGTGCTCGTCGTCGCCTACGGGCTGAAATTCCCGCTGCCGGTCTCGATGTGCTTCGCGCTCATCGCCTGCTCGGCCTGGATGAACCTCTGGCTGACCTTCCGCTATCCGGCGGCGCACCGGCTGGGTCCGCTCGCGGCCTTCGCCATCCTGACTTTCGACAGCCTGCAGCTCGCCGGGCTGCTCTACATGACCGGCGGCCTGACCAATCCGTTCTCGGTCCTGCTCTCCGTGCCGGTGGTCATCTCCGCCGCGTCGCTGCCGCTGCGCTTCACGGCGATGCTCGGCGTGCTGGTCATCGTGGCGGCAACGCTGCTGGTGTTCTTCCATCTGCCACTGCCCTGGTACGAGAATGCGCCGCTGCCGATGCCGTTCATTTATGTCGCCGGCATGTGGATGGCCGTGTTCGCCTCGATCGCCTTCACCGCCATCTACGCTTTCCGCGTCGCGGCGGAGGCGCGCCTGCTCGCCAATGCGCTCGCCGCCACCGAGCTGGTGCTGCAGCGCGAGCAGCATCTTTCCGCGCTGGACGGGCTCGCGGCGGCAGCCGCGCACGAGCTCGGCACGCCTCTGGCCACCATCACGGTCGTCGCCAAGGAAATGGAAAAGGCGCTCGGCAAGGATCCGAAATTCGGCGAGGACGTGAAGCTCTTACGCTCGCAGAGCGAGCGTTGCCGCGAGATCCTGAAGCGGCTGACCAGCCTGTCCTCGGAAGGCGAGGCGCACCTGTCGCGCCTGCCGCTGACCTCGCTGGTCGAGGAGGTGACGGCGCCGCACCGCGATTTCGGCATCTCGATCCGGCTACGTCCCGGCGAGCGCATCGGCCCGGAGCCGGTCGGGCAGCGCAGCCCCGGCGTCATCTACGGGCTCGGCAACCTGGTCGAGAACGCCGTCGACTTCGCCAAGAAGACCGTCACCATCGGCTGGAACTGGGATGAGACCGAGGTTTCCTTTTCCATCACCGACGACGGACCAGGCTTCCCGCCGGAGATCATCGACCGCATCGGCGAGCCCTATATGTCGACACGCCAGGGGACCGAGGCCGGCGGCGGCCTTGGCCTCGGGCTGTTCATCGCCAAGACCTTGCTGGAGCGTTCCGGCGCGACGCTCGACTTCCGCAATTCGAGCGGGCTCGGCGAGGGCGCGGTGGTGCAGATCACCTGGCCGCGCAGCGTCTTTCTCAATCCCCAGCAGCTGTCGGGGACCATGTTCG
Organism: Mesorhizobium sp. M1E.F.Ca.ET.045.02.1.1; assembly: GCF_003952485.1. Classification (NCBI taxonomy): domain Bacteria; kingdom Pseudomonadati; phylum Pseudomonadota; class Alphaproteobacteria; order Hyphomicrobiales; family Phyllobacteriaceae; genus Mesorhizobium; species Mesorhizobium sp. M1E.F.Ca.ET.045.02.1.1. The sequence continues at coordinate 1,307,091 of NZ_CP034447.1, read as the reverse complement.
ACAACGCCTGAGCCTTGCGTTTGCCGCATGGCAGCTTTGTTGCCGGCTGTAAAAATTGGACAATGCTGTTGCGGAATTGTATCTGCGTAAAAGTAAGGCAGTAGGATGCTGACGAAATGAGCGCAGAAGAACCCACCGGCGCAATGGTTGAGGGCGAGGACACCTCGTTGCTGATCGTCGACGACGACAAGCCGTTCCTCACCCGGCTTGCCCGCGCCATGGAAACCAGGGGCTTCGCGGTCGAGACGGCGGAGAGCGTGGAGGAGGCCGTCGCCAAGGCGCGCGCCCGTCCGCCCGCCTATGCGGTGGTCGACATGCGCCTCGGCGACGGCAACGGCCTCGACGTGGTCGCCGCCATCCGCGAGAAGCGCGACGATTCCCGCACCATCATCCTGACCGGCTATGGCAACATCGCCACCGCGGTGACGGCGGTGAAGCTCGGCGCCGTCGACTATCTGTCGAAGCCGGCCGACGCCGACGACGTCTTCGCCGCGCTCACCCGCACCGCCGGCGAGCGCGCGGCGCCGCCCGAAAACCCTATGTCGGCCGACCGCGTGCGCTGGGAACACATCCAGCGCGTCTATGAAATGTGCGACCGCAACGTCTCCGAGACCGCGCGCCGGCTCAACATGCATCGCCGCACCTTGCAGCGTATCCTCGCCAAGCGCGCGCCGCGTTAACACGCTTGCGTCGCCAAAGACGCTTACGCATCATCCGACAACAGGATTCCGGCCCGTTGGCCGTGTGACGGAGGCGATATGCGCGACGAGCGGCCGAGATCGATCCTTCGTGAATTCCTCGACGGCGAGGCGGCCGGCGGCATCATCCTGATGGCGGCAGCGGCGCTGGCTCTGATCGTCGCCAACTCGCCGCTCTCCGAAACCTATTTCGCCGTCCTCCACGGCTATCTCGGACCGCTCAGCGTCTCGCATTGGATCAATGACGGGCTGATGGCGGTGTTCTTCCTGCTGGTCGGCCTCGAGATCAAGCGCGAGATGCTGGACGGCCAGCTCTCGACCTGGCCTCGCCGCGTGCTGCCCGGCATCGCCGCCGCCGGCGGCATGCTGGTTCCGGCGCTGGTCTATGTCTTGATCAACCGCGACAGTCCGGCGGCGCTGTCCGGCTGGGCGATCCCGACCGCCACCGACATCGCCTTCGCACTCGGCGTGCTCTCGCTGCTCGGCAGCCGGGTGCCGGCGTCGCTGAAAGTGTTCCTCACCGCCTTGGCCATCATCGACGATCTCGGCGCCGTCATCATCATTGCTTTGTTTTATACCAGCGGCCTGTCGCTCGCCTATCTGGCGGCGGCCTTCGCGGCCATCGCCGTGCTGATCGCGCTCAACCGCGTGCGCGTGATGAATCTCGTGCCCTATCTCGTGATCGGCGCGCTGCTGTGGGTGCTGGTGCTGAAGTCGGGCGTGCATGCCACGTTGGCCGGCGTGGCGCTGGCGCTCACCATTCCGCTCGAGCGCTCGCCCGGCATCGGCCACGATGTCGAGCATTCGCCGCTGCACCGGCTGGAACATGGCCTGCACAAGCTCGTGCCCTTCATCGTCATCCCGATCTTCGGCTTCGCCAATGCCGGCGTCTCGCTCGGCGGCCTGAGCGTCGCCGCGCTCGTCGAGCCGCTGACGCTGGGCGTCGCCGCCGGCCTCGTTGTCGGCAAGCTGGTCGGCGTCTTCGGCTCCTCGGCCATCGCCATTCGGCTCGGCCTCGCCGACCTGCCGGTCAATTCCGGCTGGCTGCATATGCTTGGCATTTCGCTTCTGTGCGGCATCGGCTTCACCATGAGCCTGTTCATCGGCCTGCTCGCCTTCGCCGGTGACGCAGCGCTTCAGGACGCGGTGAAGGTCGGCATCCTCGCGGGTTCGCTGATTGCCGCGCTGTTCGGCGCCGCCGTGCTGCTCACGGCGCCGGCGGCAGGTGAGGAGGAGGAAGTGGAGTAGGCCAGGCCGCAACGCCGCCCGTTTTCCTCGCCCCCGCGAAGGCGGGGGGGTGGCCCGGCGAAGCCGGGACGGAGCGGGGGACGCCCTCCGCGACGCCAAACCCCGGCGCAAGAAGGGCATAAGACCAGCCGCGATACGAAGCTCATAGAGGCTTCGAGACAACTCCCAGACGCCGCGCTGACCCCTCTCCGTCCCGGCTTGGCCGGGCCACCTCTCCCCACTGCGTGGGGCGAGGAACTGGGCGCTACTCGCTCTCGCCGTCCAGCGCCGGCACCGCCACACCGGCAAGCTCCGCCGCCAGAAGGCGCGCAGCGCCGGCGCGGGCGATCCTGAGCATCAGCGCCTTGCGCGTCGCGGCCGCCATGCGGTGCTCCGGCGCATCGCGCAGGATCTCGGCGCCATAGCCGTCGGAGAGGATGAAGCCGCATTCCTCCGGAAAGATCTCCTGCGGCACGCCCGGATGGGTGGCGAAGAAGAAGCGGTCGGAATGCAGCCGATAGTCCGGCCATTTGCGGTCGACGCGGAAATCCTCGATCGAGGACTTGATCTCGATGATCCAGATGTCGCCCTGCCGGGTCAGCGCGACGAGGTCGGCGCGGCGCCCGGTGGCGAGCGACAGTTCCGGCAGCACATGCGCGCCCATTTCGCGGAGCAAGCGCTGTACGCCGCGCCGCACCAGCATGGCGCGCTCCGACTGGCGGCCGTCGATCAGCGGGTTGAGGGGAATCGGGGAGACGATAGGCATGGCAGCACCATGCCAGATTTTGTTCACGGTTTGAACCCGCTTCTTATCTGGTTGACGGACCCCGACGGACCTATGCGGCCGACAGTGCGACTTCGGGCCCAAGATTAGATATCACTAATATGTTATGCGTAAATGCGAGGGGATTTCCATGTACCACCGAGGAAGACACGTCGCATGGGTTTGGCTTGCCTTGGTTGGCGATGCAGACGCTCACGATTGGTACACAGGCAAGGCTGACCCTGTTATGCGATATGACTGTTGTGGGGGCAAGGATTGCCACCCGATCGACCCCAGTGATGTCAGGGCGACAAAGGATGGGTATTACGTCAGGGTGCCGCGCCCGACCTACATGAATGAACCGCAGGAAGCGGAATGGTTCATCCCAAGCGAGCGAGTCCAGACCGCGCCGGATGACCGATACCATATCTGCGAACGTTTGATGACGTTTTACCGGACGATCACGCCACATATGAAGTTCGAGGCGTATCAGAGATACGGATGGACCTGCTTCTTCGTGCCCATGGGCACAGGCTCAATCACGACTGAGCGCTAGAACTTAATTTACTGGTCCTGTCCCGTCACAGGGATGAATGCGAGTATTGTCAGACGGGTATGTGCCCGACTGTAGAGCCCTTCATTCAGGCTCCCCCGAGGTCTCCTTCGAAGATGAGAAGGACACGGTTTGACGCCCGCAGCGCAAACCGCCGGGCTTCGTCGTAGGCCGGGTCGTCGTAGCAGGCCTTGGCCATTTCCAGTGACGGGAATTCGACGACAACCACCCGGCCGGCATCGCGCGCCTCTACCAGCAAGGGTGGCTCTTTGGTGGGATTGCTGCGCGCCTGATACTTCTCGCCGATAGGCTTCCACAGCCTGGCGTATTCGGCTTGCGCTTCCTGATCCGAAATCTCGGTGCCGACGATGAGCCAGTATCCCTTCACGGTGAAGCACTCCTGCCGCTGAGTTGTTGCTGGCCAGAGAGCTAAGACAGGGATGGGACACTTGTCCAGGTTCTGGCCACGGCGCCTCAGGCCGCTCCCGCCATATCATCCAAAATCGGACACTCCGGCCGTTCGTCACCATGGCAGGCGTGGATCAGCTTCTGCAGCGTCGCGCGCATCGACTGCAGCTCGCGCACCTTTTCCTCGATTGCCTTCACATGGGCGGCGGCGATTTCGCGCACGTCGTGGCTGGCGCGGTCGCGATCCTGATAGAGCGCCATGAGCTGCCTGCAATCGTCGATTGAAAAGCCGAGGTTGCGCGCCCGGCGCAGGAAAGCCAGCCGGTGGACGTCGTCGCCGGAATAATCGCGGTAGCCGTTCTCGGCCCTGGCAGGCCGGATCAGGCCGATCTCCTCATAATAGCGTATGGTCTTGGCCGGCAGTCCGGAACGCTCGGCGGCATCACCGACATTCATGGCGCACTCCTTGGTCTCCGATGGGCCTTGAGCGGCCCCATTGATTTTGCTTCACAATCCTGTCAGCCCTGTTGCCGAAATGCCGCAGTTCGGCACTTACCGGCGGGTAAAGCCTTGCATATAGGCACCTCGCGCTTGGCAAGCAAAAGAAATGCCAGCATGAATGATGGCGACAAGGCGGCCGACTCGTGCCGCTGATATTTGGGCAGGGCGTCGGACCTATTCATGCGCTTGAAGTCACTTGCAATCCTCGCTGCTCTTGCGCTTTCGGCCGCGGTCAGCGGCTGCAGCACGATCGGCTCGCAGCTCTTCACCAACAACTATGGCGCGATGACCGACGCCGGCTACCAGCTGCCGCGCGTCCCGATCGAGAAGGTGCCGGCGCGCTTTCACCGGCAGGAAGTGCGCTACGACTCCTCGGAGAAGCCGGGCACCATCATCGTCGACACCCAGAACAAGTTCCTCTACTTCATCGAGGGTGACGGCATGGCGATGCGCTATGGCATCGGCGTCGGCCGCGAGGGCTTCGAATGGCACGGCACCGCCCATATCGCGCTGAAGCGCGAATGGCCGACCTGGACGCCGCCTTCGCAGATGATCAGGCGCCAGCCCGAGCTCGCCAAGTTCGCCGGCGGCATGGAGCCGGGCCTGAAGAACCCGCTCGGCGCGCGCGCCATGTATCTGTTCAACAAGGGCGGCGACATGGGCTACCGCCTGCATGGCAGCCCGGAATGGTTCTCGATCGGCAAGGCGATGTCGTCGGGCTGCATCCGCCTGATGAACCAGGACATTATCGATCTCTACGACCGCACCTCGGTCGGGGCCAAGGTCATCGTGTTGTGATCACGATGACCGCGGACAAAAGCATTCATGCGCGGACCGTCTAGGCAACAACAAGACGTCCAAGAACAGAAAACCGGGCCGTTGGGGCCCGGTTTTTTGTTTTTAGGTCTTGGATAGGAGGGAATTCGCTCCGCCGGGGCCGGCGAAGCGGAATTGTCAGGCGACCTGCTCGACCTGCTGCACCTCCGGAACGAAGTGGCGAAGCAGGTTCTGGATGCCGTGCTTCAGCGTCGCCGTCGACGACGGGCAGCCGGCGCAGGCGCCCTTCATGTGCAGGAACACGGTGCCGTTCTCGAAGCCGCGGAAGGTGATGTCGCCGCCGTCCTGCGCGACCGCCGGGCGCACCCTCGTGTCGAGCAATTCCTTTATGGTCCGCACCAGCTCTTCGTCGGCCTTGTCGTAGAACTCCCCGCCCTGGCCGGCATCAGCCGCCGGAGCCGCCGACGCCATGACCGGCGCGCCTGACATGAAATGCTCCATGATCGCGCCGAGGATCGCCGGCTTCAGGTGCTGCCAGTCGGGACCGTCCTTGGTGACGGTGATGAAATCGTAGCCGAAGAAGACGCCGGTGACGCCGGGGATCTCGAACAGCCGGCCGGCCAGTGGCGAGGCCTCGCCTGCCGTTGCCGCGTCGCGGAAATCGGCGGTGCCTTCGCGCAGCACTTCCTTGCCGGGCAGGAACTTCAACGTCGCCGGGTTCGGCGTCGATTCGGTCTGGATGAACATGGGTATCTCCAGGCCCTTCCCGGGCCGATAGTTTGGAATAATTCTAAATAGGCTCTATCGGCTGGACATTCAAGCGAAACGCGACGCCCGAACGGCTGGCTGGCGGGATGTTTTGTGGGCTTCTGTCACCCACGATGAGATGTGCTGAGATTCAGGTCAGGCCGGCCCCACAACGCATCTCAGGCCAGGCTCTCGATCTCCTCGTCCGACAGATTCTGCGGCACCACGGTAACCGGGATGGGGAAGGCGGCGCCCCGGCCGGCCACGGCGCTCACCAGCGGCCCCGGGCCTTCCTTGCCGGCACCGGCCGCCAGCACCAGGATGGCTATGTCCTGGTCTTCCTCGATCAGCTTGTGGATCTCTTCTGTCGGCTTGCCTTCGCGCACCGTCAGTTCGGGTTCGATGCCGACCTTCTGGCGCACCTTGTTGGCGTAGGTGTCGAGGGCCGCGCGCGCGGTCGCGTTGGCTTCCTCGCGCATGATCTTCTCGACGCCCAGCCAGTGCTGGAAATCATCCGGCTCGATCACATAGAGCAGCACCAGCACGCCATTGGTGCTCTGCGCCCGCTTCGAGGCGTAGGCGACGGCGCGCTCGCATTCCGGCGTGTCGTCGATGATCGCCAGGAACTTGCGGCGATGGCCGGCTTCGCGGCTGAGGCGTTTGGAAACCATGTCTGTCTGCTCGGTATCAATTCGGCCGCAATCTGCCACCGCCACGGACCGGCGGCAAGCGCCAGCCGGCATGGCGATGGAAGTCAGTAAGGCAGGACCGGTCAGTCCTGCAGCAGGCCGATGATGTCGCGCACCGTCTTCATCGTGCCTTCGGCGATCGCCCGCGCCCGCTCGCCGCCGTTCCGGAGCACGGCATCGACATAGGCGCGGTCGCCCTCTATGCGGCGCATCTCGGAAGCGATCGGCGCGAGCTTCTCCACCGCAAGGTCGGCGAGCGCCGGCTTGAACACGGAGAACTGCCGGCCGCCATATTCCTTCAGTACGTCGGCCTTCGAGATTTCGGCGAGGCCGGCATAGATGCCGACCAGGTTTTCGGCTTCGGGCCGGCTTTCCAGCCCGTCGACCTCGTTCGGCAAGGCCTCGGGATCGGTCTTAGCCTTGCGGATCTTCTTCGAGATGGTGTCGGCATCGTCGGTCAGGTTGATGCGCGACAGGTCCGACGGATCCGACTTCGACATCTTCTTGGAACCGTCGCGCAGGCTCATGATGCGCGCCGCCGGACCGCCGATTACCGGTTCGGTGATCGGGAAATAGCCGTTCACCGTCTCCTCGCCGACCTGCATCTCGACCCCGACGCCAAGCGCCGCGATGCGCTCGGAGAAGTCGTTGTTGAACTTCTGCGCGATGTCGCGGGTGAGCTCGAGATGCTGCTTCTGGTCCTCGCCCACCGGCACGTGGGTGGCGCGGTAGAGCAGGATATCGGCGGCCATCAGGCTCGGATAGGCGAGCAGGCCGAGCGAGGCGTTCTCGCGGTCCTTGCCGGCTTTGTCCTTGAACTGCGTCATGCGGTACATCCAGCCGATGCGCGCCACGCAGTTGAAGATCCAGGCAAGCTCGGCGTGCTGGATGACCCGCGACTGGTTGAAGACGATGTGCTTCTTGGGGTCGATGCCGGAGGCGAGGAACGCCGCGGTGATCGAGCGGGTCTGGTCGCCGAGATCCTGATGGACGAGCTGCGCCGTCAGCGAATGCATGTCGACGACGCAATAGATGCAGTCGGACTGTTCCTGGAGGGCGACGAATTTCTTGATGGCGCCGAGATAGTTGCCGAGATGCAGATTGCCGGTCGGCTGGACGCCCGAAAAGACGAGTGGCTTGAAGGCGGACATGAATTCCCCAGGGCTTGTGGAGGGCCGTATAAGCATGATTCCAAAAAGTTGCAGACTTTTTGGAGCCAATCATGCGGCTGGAAACCGCGCGCGGCGAAAGTCTTGCGACGGCGCGCTTATGGACGAAGGCGAATGCGGGATCAAGAGGGGCGGGCGATCGTGGCGGCGCTGTCGCTTTGGTCGGATTGCCCTTCCGTATTGTTCCGGGCATCGCGCTTGTCGTGCCTGTCGCTCGGCTTGAACGGCTGGCGCCGCCCCTCATCTGGCTGCCGCCATCTTCTCCCCGTGAAGGACGGGGAGAAGGACGCCTTCATCGACGGTTTTGCCAAACGCCGACGTGGCAGGAGAAGCAGCGGCATTGCGGTCAGCCACTTTCTCCCCGTTTTTTACGGGGAGAAATGCCCGGCAGGGCAATGAGGGGCAGCGCCGACATCGACATGTGTGTGATAGGGGTGAGATGTGTCCTGCAGGATTCTGATGTGAGAAGCGGATGCCTGTCATCGTCAACGACGAGAAAGCTCTAAAGCGCCGACAAGACCACGAGACACCACTGGAGACAGCGGCGCGACTCCGGGCCGAATTCGGAATCAAGCTGAGCGAGCGGGCACGCGAACCGGTGCCACGCTCGGTCTACGACGAATTGTCCGGCGAAGACTGATGCCTGTCGACGGCACTCACGGATCTGGAGACTGTTCCGTGACCGGCGGCTCCGCCTTCGAGCCGCGCTTGACGTTCCTGCGGATCATGCCGAAATCGGCGCCGCCGGTGCCGAAAGCGGTGATGAAATAGAGCGCCGCGCCGCCGCCGACCAGCGCAAGCACGGTCGTCGCCTTGACCACCAGCGGCGAACCAGGCCCAAGCTGGGTGGCAAAATAATGCTCGGCGAAGTAGAGCGCCGTGGCCATGATCACAGCGGACAGGACGAGCCTTGGAATGCGGTTCAAGAGCGGTATGTCGCGGCCCCAGTGGCCGCGCCGGATCAGCATGCCGAGCAGCATCAGCGCATTGACCCAGCCGGCGACGGCCGAAGCGACCGCGATGCCGGGCGCGCCCATCGAGGGGAACAAGGACAGCGCGATGGCGACGTTCACGCCGACCGAGATGGCGGCGAAGACCATCGGCGTGCGCGTGTCCTCGCGCGCGAAATAGCCGGGCGTGAAGGCCTTGATCAGCACGAAGGCCGGCAGGCCGAGGCCGAAGATCGCCAGGATCGAGGCGACGATCGGCGTCGAGTGGTTGGCGGCGAACGCACCGCGCTCGTAGACCAGCCGCACGATCGGTTCCGACATCACCCAGAGCGCCGCGGCGGCCGGCAGCGTCATGAACAGCGTGAACTCGACCGAGCGGTTCTGCAGGTTCGCCGCCTCGATCAGATTGCCCGACTTCAGCGCCCGCGACAGCTCCGGCAACAGCACGATCGCCACCGCCACGCCGACGACGCCGAGCGGGAGCTGGTAGATGCGGTCGGCATAGGCCAGCGACGACACGGCGCTGTTCTGCCCCGAGGCGATCGCCGTGCCGATAAGCTGGTTGATCTGGGTGATGCCGCCGGTGATCGCCGCCGGCAGCGCCAGGATCAGCAGCCGTTTGACGTTCGGCGTCAGGTGCGGCCGGCGGAAACCGATCGAGATGCCGGCATGGCGCACCGCCACCCAGACGATGGCGAGCTGCACGATGCCGGCCGCCAGCACGCCCCAGGAAAGCCCGTAGCCGACATCATGCGCATCCAGCCCGTGATACCAGGCATAGCCGAGCACGCTGATCAGGATGATGTTGAGGAAAGCGGGCGCGATCGCAGCGGCGAAATAGCGGCGGAGCGAATTCAGCATGCCCGCCATCATGGCGCCGAGCGACATGCAGATCAGATACGGGAACATGATCGTCGCCAGCCGGACGGTCGTCTCGAACTTGCCCGGAATGTCGGCAAAGCCCGGCGCCACCAGGTAGCGGACGATCAGCGGCATCGCCAGTTCCATGGCGATGGTGAGCGCGAGCAGCGCCGAGAACAGCACGCCGAACACCTCTTCCGAAAAGCGCTTGGCGCCGTCGGTGCCGTGCGTCTCGATCTCCTTGGCGAAGAGCGGCACGAAGGCGGCGTTGAAAGCCCCTTCGGCGAACAGCCGGCGGAAGGTGTTGGGGAACTGGAAGGCAGCGTTGAAGGCGTCGGCGACCGGCCCGGTGCCGAGCGCCGCCGCCATCAGCATCTCGCGGCCGAAACCCAGCGCGCGGCTCATCAGCGTGCCGGAAGCGACGGTGGCGAATTTCTTGACAAGGCTCATGCGGTGGATGACTGCCTGCGCAATTGCGTCAAATGGATGGTGATGATCACTCGGCCGCCGCCGCCTTGGCCTTGCCGTTGCGTTCGGGCGCATTGCCGTCCAGCGTGTCGATCAGCCGTTTGTGGATGGTGGCCGTGCGCGTCGGGCTGTCGATCTTCTGTCCGGTGAGGTCGGTGACGTAGAAGGTGTCGATGACCTTTTCGCCGAAGGTGGTGATGTGGGCCGAGGCGATGTCGAGCGAAAGGTCCGAAAGCGCGCCGGTGATCTCGGAAAGCAGGCCCGGCCGGTCCAGCCCCTCGATCTCGATGACGGAAAAGCGGTTCGACAGCGTGTTGCGGATCTCGGCGCGCGGCGGAATGCGGAAAGCCTTGGCGCCGCGCTTCGGCTTGGTGCGCTTCTCGATCATCTCGGGCAGCCAGCTCCTGCCGGACAGCACGTCCTCGATCAGCCGCCCGACGCGCTCGGCACGACGACGCTCGTCCTCATCGAGGTCGAATTCCCTCGAGATCAGGATGGTATCAAGCGCGCGCCCGTCCGAGGTGGTGAAGATCTGCGCGTCGACGATGTTGCCGCCGGCCCCCGCGCACGCGCCGGCAATCACCGAGAGCAGGCGCGGATGGTCCTGCGCGAGCACTGTGATTTCGGTCACCGCCTCGAATTCGTGGGTCTTCACCATGGTGGCGAGCTTCTTGCCGGCGGCGTCCGCCTCGCGGATGAATTCGGCGTGGCGCAACTGGTCGGGCAGGTCGACGGTCAGCAGATAGTTCTCGTAGTGCTGGGCGACATAGCGCTTGCGTTCTTTCGCCGGCCAGGCGGAGAGCGCCTCGGCCAGCCGCTCGCGCGCCGCCGCGGTGCGCTCGGCGCGCGACACCTCGGAGAAGCCGCCGGTCAAAAGCAGCTCGGTCTCGAAATAGAGCGTGCGCAGCAGTTGCCCCTTCCAGCCGTTCCAGACGCCCGGCCCGACACCCCTGATGTCGCAGACGGTGAGGACGAGCAGCAGCTTCAGCCGTTCGACCGACTGCACGATCGAAGCAAAATCCTCGATCGTCTTGCGGTCGTTGAGGTCGCGCGTCTGCGCCGTCATCGACATGACGAGATGGTTTTCGACCAGCCAGGCGACGGTCTCGGTGTCGGCGGCCGACAACCCCATATGCGGGCAGATGCGCCGTGCGATCCTGGCGCCGGCCTCCGAATGGTCCTCCGGCCGGCCCTTGGCGATGTCGTGCAGCAGCACGGCGACATAGAGCGCCTCGCGGCTCTTCTTCAGCCCCGGCATCAGCGAATGCGCCAGCGGATGCACCTTGGCGCCGTCGCCGCGCTCGATCTCGGCCAGCACGCCGATGCAGCGGATGAGATGCTCGTCCACCGTATAATGGTGGTACATCGAGAACTGCATCATGGCGACGATCTTGCCGAAGTCGGGGATCAGCTTGCCGAGCAGCCCCGCCTCGTTCATGCGCCTGAGGTTGAGCTCTGCATTGCGGTCCGAAGTCAGGATGTCGAGGAACAGCCGGTTGGCCTCCTCGTCGCGCCTGAGCGACTTGTTGACCAGGCCGAGCGAGCGGGTGAGCAGCTTCAGCGCGTCGGGATGGAACTCCAGCCCATGCTTGTCGGCGAACCAGAACAGGCGGAGCAGGTTGACCGGATCGCGCTCGAACACCATGTCGTCGGCGATGTTGATGCGGTGGTTGTCGACGATGAAGTCGGATGTGCCGGCAAGCTTGCGCTTGCGCCGCGAGAAGGTGAGGAAGATGCGGTTGAAGCCGGGGACGTGCTTGGCTTGCTCTTCCTCGAGCGCGGCGCAGAAGATGCGGGTCAGGTCGCCGACATCCTTGGCGACCAGGAAATAGTGCTTCATGAAGCGCTCGACCGCCGACAGGCCGGGATGCGTGGTGTAGCCCAGCCGCTCGGCGATCTCGCGCTGGATGTCGAAATGCAGCCGCTCTTCGGCCTTGCCGGTGAGGAAATGCATGTGGCAGCGTACCGCCCACAAAAAATCCTCGGCCTTCTGGAATTCGCGATATTCGGCCTCGGTGAAGACGCCTTTCTCGACCAGCTCCTCGCCGGTGCGGACGCGATAGAAATATTTGCCGATCCAGAACAGCGTCTGCAGGTCGCGCAGGCCGCCCTTGCCGTCCTTGACGTTGGGCTCGACCAGATAGCGGCTTTCGCCCGCCTTGGCATGGCGCTCGTCGCGCTCGGCGAGCTTGGCCTGCACGTACTCCGGTCCGGTCGTGCGCACCACCTCATGATCGAAGCGGGTGAGCAGTTCGTCATAGAGCTTGCGCTCGCCCCACAGGAAGCGCGCCTCCAGGATCGAGGTGCGGATGGTGATGTCGGTGCGCGACAGCCTCAGGCACTCTTCGATGTTGCGGGTGGCGTGGCCGACCTTCAGCCCCATGTCCCACAGCATGTAGAGCATGTATTCGACGATCTGCTCGCCCCAGGGCGTCTGCTTGTAGGGAAGCAGGAACAACAGATCGATATCGGAGCCCGGCGCCAGCGTGCCGCGGCCATAGCCGCCGACCGCGACGACCGCCATGCGCTCGGCGGCCGAGCGGTTCTTGACCCGGTAGACATGGCCGGCGGCGAAATCGTAGAGCGCCTGGATCAGCTCATCCATCAGATGCGACAGCCGCTCGGCGCAGGCATTGCCGCCGCCATCCTCCTTCAGCATGGCCTCGGCAATCTTTCGCCCTTCGCCAAGCCTGCCCTTGAGCAACTGCAGGACGGCCGTGCGCGTGGCCTTGCCGGAGCCGTCGCCGGCGCTCGCCCTCGTCAGCGCCGTCATGTCGCGGCGCAAGGCGTCGCCTTCGATGATTTCGTCGAGTTTCAGGGAGATCTTTGCCATTCGGCGGCGTCTATAGCGTGTTTTCGCGGCGCTGTGTATGGGGCGGGCGGCCGCGTTGCCAATGACATGCGATTGATGCAGCGCAAGGCCGGACGACCAAAATTCCCAAAAATCGAAACCGCCCCTTGACCTTCCAGTTACTGGAAGGACTACCTCCGCCCCATTCGATAATTCCGAGGCGTTTCGACATGAGCCATTCCGACCATCATCACCATCACGCGCATGGCGCATCCTGCTGTTCCGCAAAAGGCGCTGCGCCGGCCGCGGAAGCCGTGATCCGCGATCCGGTCTGCGGCATGACGGTGGATCCTTCCGCCGGCAAGCCTACGGCCGAACACAATGGCCGGACATTTCATTTCTGCAGCGAGCGCTGCCGCACGAAATTCCAGGCCGGGCCGGAAACATATCTGACGGCGACCGATCCCGTCTGCGGCATGAATGTCGACCGCGCGAGCGCGAAGCATTTCGTCCGCCACGAAGGCCAAGGCTTCTATTTCTGCTCGGCAAGCTGCAAGGGCAAGTTCGAGGCCGAACCGGCAAAATACCTTGACGGCCGGCCGGCGCCGGAGCCGATGCCGAAGGGCACGCAATACACCTGCCCGATGCATCCCGAGATCATCCGCGACAAGCCCGGCTCCTGCCCGATCTGCGGCATGGCGCTGGAGCCGATGGGCGTACCGACCGGCGATGAGGGGCCGAACCCGGAGCTGGTCGATTTCACCAGGCGATTCTGGGTAAGCGCGGTGTTGTCCGTGCCTTTGCTCGTCTTCGCCATGGCGCCGATGCTGGGTTTCAGCTTCGAAAGCTTCATCGACGGCCGGACGAAGACCTGGGCAGAACTGGCGCTGGCGAGCCCTGTGGTGCTGTGGGCTGCCTTCCCGTTCTTCCATCGCGGCTGGGACTCGATCCTGAACCGCAGTCCGAATATGTGGACGCTGATCTCGCTGGGCGTCGGCGCGGCCTATCTCTACAGCGTGGTCGCCGCCCTGTTCCCAGACATTTTCCCGCATCAGTTCCGTGGCCATGACGGCGCCGTGCCGGTCTATTTCGAGGCGGCCGCGATCATCGTCGCCCTGGTGTTCCTTGGCCAGGTGCTGGAACTCAGAGCCCGCGAACGCACGGGCTCGGCCATTCGCGCCTTGCTCGACCTTGCTCCGAAGACGGCGCGCCTGATCGGCGCCGACGGTTCCGAGAAGGACGTGCCGCTCGACAGCGTCCAGGCTGGAAACCGGCTCCGCATCCGCCCCGGCGATGCTGTGCCGGTGGACGGCATCGTGCTGGAAGGCCGCTCGGCGGTCGACGAATCGATGATCACCGGCGAGCCGCTCCCGGTCGAAAAGACGGAAGGCGATCCCCTGACCGGCGGCACGCTCAACAAGAACGGCTCGCTGATCATGCGCGCCGAAAGGGTCGGCGCCGAGACCACGCTCTCGCGCATCGTCGAAATGGTCGCCAAGGCGCAGCGTTCGCGCGCGCCGATCCAGGCGCTGGCCGACCGCGTATCCTTCTATTTCGTCCCGGCGGTCGTGCTGGTGGCCGTCATCGCCTTCATTGCCTGGTCGTTCTTCGGGCCTGAGCCCAGCCTGATCTTCGCCATCGTCTCGGCGGTGTCGGTGCTGATCATCGCCTGTCCCTGCGCGCTGGGTCTTGCGACGCCGATGTCGATCATGACCGCGACCGGGCGCGGCGCCCATGCCGGCGTGCTGATCAAGGAAGCGGCGGCGCTGGAGCGCTTCGCCTCGGTCGATACGCTGATCGTCGACAAGACCGGCACCTTGACCGAGGGCAGGCCGAAGCTGACCGACGTCGCCGCCGCCGAGAGCGCCGATGAGAATGAACTGCTGGCGCTCGCCGCCACGCTTGAAAAAGGCTCGGAACATCCGCTCGCCGAGGCGATCGTGGAGGGGGCAGCCGAACGCGGCGTCAAGCTTGCCGATGCCGAAAACTTCGAGGCCATCACCGGCAAGGGCGTTGCCGGCACGGTGTCCGGCAGAAAGGTAGCGCTTGGCAATGCGGCGATGATGGCCGACCTTGGCATCGACACCGCGCCTGTTTCCGCCAAGGCGGAGGCATTGCAGGCCGAGGGCAAGACGGCGATGTTCGTTGCCGCCGACGGCAAGCTCGCCGGCCTCGTCGCTGTCGCCGACCCGGTCAAGGCCACCACGGCCGAAGCGATCAGGGCGCTGCACGACAAGGGCCTGAGGATCATCATGGCGACCGGCGACAACGAGCGCACGGCAAAAGCGATTGCCGGCAAGCTCGGCATCGACGAGGTGCGCGCCGGTCTGTTGCCCGATGAGAAGGGCGCGCTGGTCGAGGAATTGCGTGGAACGGGCGCGGGCATTGCCATGGCCGGCGACGGCGTCAACGACGCGCCGGCGCTGGCCAGCGCCGATGTCGGCATCGCCATGGGTACCGGCGCCGATGTCGCGGTCGAAAGCGCCGGCATCACGCTGGTCAAGGGCGATCTCAACGGCATCGTCAGGGCACGCACGCTCGCCCAGGCGACGATCCGCAACATCCGCCAGAACCTGTTCTTCGCCTTCCTCTACAACGTGCTCGGCGTGCCTGTCGCCGCAGGCGTGCTCTATCCGCTCACCGGCACGCTTCTGTCGCCGATGATTGCGGCGGCGGCGATGAGCCTGTCGTCGGTCTCCGTCATTTCCAACGCCTTGCGGCTGAGAACATTGAAACTCTGAGCGAAGCTCCCAGATACGCATTCCAACCGCAAAGGAGACCTGAATGACCCTGGCCAAGAAGATCGTGCTGCTGCTGATGGCGGCGGGAATGCTGCTCGCGGTGTTCCTCGAAAGCGTTCCGGCGCAGTCCGAGGAGATGAAGCACGACATGTCGGGCATGGCGATGGGCGCTGAGAGCCCCGCTACCGTCGGCTACAAGGCGGCGATGGACAAGATGCACGAGGACATGATGCTCAACTACACCGGCAACGCCGACGTCGACTTCGTCCGCGGCATGATCCCGCACCATCAGGGCGCGATCGACATGGCCAAGGTGGTGCTCGCCAACGGCAAGGATCCGGAAATCCGCAAGCTCGCCGAAGGCGTCATCAAGGCGCAGGAAGCCGAGATCAGAGAGATGCAGGACTGGCTTGCCAAGCATCCGGTGAAGTAACTCCCTCGCCGGGAATCCGGTCGAAGGCGAGGACTTCAGTCTGGATTTCCGGCCACGGCTGTGCTGCGATCCGGCCTCACGCGGAGCAGACCATGTCTTCTGAAATCAGAACCACCACCCTGCCGTCCGGCGAAGCCGTCCCGGTGCTGGGCCAGGGCACCTGGAAGATGGGCGAGGACCGCCGGCGCCGCGCCGACGAGGTCGCGGCGCTGAGGCTCGGCCTGGACCTGGGCATCACGTTGATCGACACGGCGGAGATGTATGCCGGCGGCGGCGCGGAGGAAGTGGTGGCGGAAGCCATCGCCGGGCGCCGCGACGAGACCTTTCTGGTTTCAAAGGTGCTGCCGACCAACGCTTCGCGCACCGGCGTGAAGCGGGCCTGCGAGAACAGCTTGAGGCGGCTTTCCACCGATCGCATCGATCTCTATCTGCTGCATTGGCCGGGCAGCGTTCCCTTGGCCGAAACCGTCGAAGCCTTCGAGGCCTTGAAAGCCGCCGGCAAGATCCGCCACTGGGGCGTCAGCAATTTCGACACCGACGAGATGGAGGAGCTGGTCGGCCTGCCCTCCGGAGGCAACGTCCAGACCAACCAGGTCCTCTACAATCTCTCGCGGCGTGGCCCGGAATTCGATCTCGCGCCCTGGAGCCTTAAGCGCGGCATTCCGCTGATGGCCTATTCGCCGGTCGAGCAGGGCGCGCTCGCCCGCAATGCGAGGCTTGATGCCGTAGCTGCCCGCCACAAGGCCACGGCGGCACAGATCGCGCTCGCATGGGTGATGGCGCAGAAGGGCGTCATCGCCATCCCGAAGGCCAGCCGGCAGGAGCACGTCCGCCAGAACGCCGCCGCGCTTGCCATCAGGCTGACGGCGGAGGACTTCGCCGAGCTCGACCGCGCCTTCCCGCCGCCGACGCGCAAGCGCGGGTTGGAGATGATCTGAGGCCGAACCTCACCGAAATTTGCGACCGAACAGAGAGCAAGCATTGGAACGAATCTCAGCCGGGTCTCATCACACGACCTATGAAATCGCAGACATGAGGGTTACCTCGCTGCGGGACGGGTATGTCGACATGCCGGTCCGGCGGCTGCGCCAGCCGGGAGACAAGCCTTTCGGCGCCGATTTCCCATCGCGGGTGCCGCTCTTCGACGGCGCGCTCAGAT
Organism: Mesorhizobium sp. M1E.F.Ca.ET.045.02.1.1; assembly: GCF_003952485.1. Lineage (NCBI taxonomy): Bacteria > Pseudomonadati > Pseudomonadota > Alphaproteobacteria > Hyphomicrobiales > Phyllobacteriaceae > Mesorhizobium > Mesorhizobium sp. M1E.F.Ca.ET.045.02.1.1. Next base: position 1,290,156 of record NZ_CP034447.1, on the reverse strand, counting down.
TATCGGTCAATGCCTTTGCCATCGACGACGGCCGTGAAATCACGCTGATCGATACCGGGTCCTCGAACGCCTGGCACCCGACGATGGGGTTTCTGCCGCAGGCGTTGAGCGAGGCGCGGATCGCAATCGATCGGATACGCACGGTTGCGTTCACTCACACGCATCTCGACCATATCCACGGGCTCGTCCTTGCCGACGGCGAGGACGGTTTCCCGCAGCTCTCCCGCCTGCTTGTCCCGCGGCCGGAGCTCGACATGTTCCGGGCAGTGGCAAGGCTGCAGCGCTTCCATGATCGAGCCCAGCCCTTCGACGCCGGGCAACGCCTGAGCACGGATATCGAGACGATCGCCATTCCCGGTCACGAAGTCGGTCACACATGCTTTCGCGTTGTGAGTGGGGGCGAGACACTGTTGATCTGGGGCGACACCGTGCATGTGCCGTCGCTTCAGTTCGATCGCCCGGAGATCGCATGGGAGTTCGACGCCGACCAGGCGCAGGCGCGTGCAAGCCGGTTGCGAATACTGGGCCTTGCTGCCGACAACGACCATTTCGTTGCAGGCGCGCATCTCGATTCACCCGGCGTCGGTCGGGTTCATCGAACCGAAACAGCTTTCCGCTTCGAACCTGTCTAGAGGTCAATGCATGTCGCGCAAAAGTGTGCAGCGGTTTTGCGAAAACGACATACATAAAAACTAAAGACTTAAAGCGCATCGCCTGAATCCGTTTCAGCGCGACACGCTTTAGTCGCTTGCCGGCAGCCCAAGCCGCATGCGCATCCTGCCCAGCGCTCGCGAAAATACGCTGGCATCGTCAGCGGCGCGGGCAAGCGTGAGTGCACCCTGGACGGCGGCGACGGTTTCCTCGGCTAGCTCGGTTGCCTTGGCTCGTTCATGACCATCTCGGGTCAGCGCCTCGGCAAGCTGCATAACCCAGCGGCCGAAATAGTCCCTTATTTGGCCGGCGAAGAGGTCGCGGGATTCATCCAGCGCGAAGGCGCCGATGAGGCAAATCCGGCGCCCCGAGCGGAAGTAGCTGTCGGTCGCATCGAGCATCTGCCCGATCCCCGTTCTTGGATCTGAGTTGTCGCGCAAGGGCGCAAAGACATTGTCCTCGAACCAGCCATCGATATGGGCAATGACGGCTCTCGCCATCTCTTCCTTGCCGCCGGGAAAGAAGTGGTAGAGGCTTCCCTTGCCGAGCCCTGTCGCCTCGCCGATCAAGGCCAGGCTGGCGCCCTCATAGCCATGCTCGCGGAAAACCTCGGCCACGATCCCCAGCAACTGGTCGCGATCCGGAGCGATGCGCCGCATCCATTCGCCCTAAAGCCCGAGTTCCGAGAGGCCGGGATGGTCGTCCGGCCGGCGGCCGAGCGGCCAGTGGTACTTCCGCTCGCCTTCAACGATCGGCAGGTCGTTGATGCTCGCCACGCGGCGGCGCATGAGCCCGGCTTCGTCGAACTCCCAATTCTCGTTGCCGTAGGAGCGGAACCAGTGGCCGCTGTCGTCGCGCCATTCGTAGGCGAAGCGCACGGCGATGCGGTTGTCGTTCCAGGTCCAGACCTCCTTGATCAGGCGGTAATCCAGCTCGCGCGCCCACTTGCGCTTCAGGAAGCCAACGATCTCGGCGCGGCCGGAAATGAATTCGGCCCGGTTCCGCCAGATGCTGTCCTCGGTATAGGCGAGCGACACCCGCTCCGCGTCGCGGCTGTTCCAGGCGTCCTCGGCGAGCCGTGCCTTCTGCGCTGCTGTTTCGGCCGTGAAAGGCGGCAATGGTGGACGGCTCATGAAAATCTCCTGTCCTCGTTCGGTTGACCGGATATTGTACCGATCGGTACAATGAGTCAACACGGCTTGTGTTCTTTGCGACGCCTCAGGCGGCTGGATCTATCGAATCTCGGTTTTCAGCCTTTCAAAGGCATCCCGGACATATCCCGCCAGCGGATGCCTGGCGTGTTGCTGCTGCCATGTTTCGACGGCCAGGCGCAACGCGACGACTGTCACCAGAGAGACCAGTCGCAGACTGTCGCGCGCTTGGTCCGGCTGCAATTCGCATAAGCCGTCGAAAATGGCTTGCTCGAACTGCAGGTAGCCCGTGTGCCTCCGCGAGCGCAGCGTCTTGCTTTCCCGCATGATCTTGGCCGTCGCCATCATTTGTGATCCCTGGAAACTGCCGATAATATTGAGCAATGCGTCGCGGGCGATGTCGATCGCCGTTCCCGTGGGGGGCTCGGCAAGGATCGATGCTTTGACCACGCTTGCGTGGTTGCCCAGGGATGCAAACAGCACCTCGTCCTTGCTCTTGAAGTAGTGGAAGAACGTCCGGCGCGAGATGCCGGCGGCAGCAGCTATCTCGTCAAGCGTGGTCGCGTCATAGCCATTGGCCAGGAAAGCCTTCAGGCCGGCGTCGGCGATACGGCGGGACGTTTCTCGCCGCTTCCGCTCGCGCAGGCCTTCCGGTTTTGGCGCATCGTTCATGGAGCGCTCCTGCCACGACCTTTCCTCAAATGCGACAAGAAATTTGGCTCACATTCAAGTCCCGTCATCACGCCTCGCCATAATGGTGCCATCAATTTATTGCACTGAGTGCAATTATTGACCGTCCCCCAAAACGCCCCGCCGGGCGCACCCAGACAGAGGCATCCATGGCAGCTTGCTTGCGTTCCCGTCGCGAGGCTCACATCAGTCGTGGCCCGTTCGATCCGCGCGCGTGCCGCGCGGATCACCGCGTAATATGGCCGTTTGTGCTGGTCTTGAGCATGCTCGCGGTCGGCTGCGCGTCCGCGCCCCTGGATCAGGTAGGCTCGCTGCAATCCTATGACGAGTTGAAACCGTCGGACGGTTTGTTGGCCCGCTCACTAATGCGGGTGAGCAAGGACGACGTGCTTGCGGCAAAGACCGTTCGGATCATTCCGACGGGCTTCTCGCAGTCCGCCGGCGGAAGATCGACATTGTCCCAAGCGCAGCGCAGCCTTGTCACCAACGCTGTCGACAGGACGCTCTGCTCGGGCTTGAGCCAGCGCTTCCGTGTGGTCGATCTGACCGAGCCCGCCGACCTGACGGTCCATGCCATGGTGACGCACGTGACGCCGACGAACGCTTTGGCGGTCGGCGTTTCGAAAGTCGCCTCAACGGCGGTTTCCGTCGCGCTGCCTGAAATGCGGGTCCCGGTTCCTCGTCTGCCAATCGGATTGGGCAGCCTGTCGCTCGAAGCCGAAGCGATCGGCGACAACGGCAAACAGGCGGCGGCGATGATCTGGGGGCGCGGCGCCAACGCCTTGCTGGATTCCGGCCGGGTCGCCCGCGAGGGCGACGCCTACGACCTGGCGGCGAAGTTCGGCGACGATTTCAGCAAGCTCCTGGTCACCGGCAAGACGCCGCTGAACAAGCTGCCATCGCTGCCGACGAGGGCGGAATTGCGCGCCATGGTCGGCGGCGGGCCGAAATATCCCGCCTGCAAGGCCTTCGGCAAATCGCCCGGTCTCGTTGGCTTCGTCGGCGATCGGATGGGATTGCCGCCGGCCTGGACCGACAAGGGAGCCGCGGTACGCGACGACTGAGGCGGGTGATACAAGTGCAGAAGAAGTCCCCGATGCCGCTTTCAGCTTTTCAACAAGGCAGAAGGATGCGTTTCCTTTGGCTGGTTGCTCCCGTCGTCCTGGCGCCGGCCCTGCTTGCGGAGAGTGGGTGGCCGCAAGGCAGCACCTTTCGCGAAATGCTGGAATTTGCGGGTACCGTGCTGATCCTCATCTGTATCGGCGGCCGCTGCTGGGCATCGCTGTATGTTGGCGGACGCAAGAACCGTGAACTCGTCACAACCGGCCCCTATGCCTATACGCGCAACCCGCTTTATTTCTTCTCGGCCCTTGGACTGGCCGGCGTCGGGCTGACATTCGGGTCGCTGATCCTTTCGGCGTTTCTCTTTGCCTTCACCTATCTAGTCTTTTCCTATGTCGCGACGCGCGAAGCGATCACGCTGGACGCCATCTTTGGCGAGGCCTATTGGCGCTATTGTCAAAGCGTGCCGGCCTTCTTTCCCCGTCTGTCGCGCGATTACGACGACGTCTTGGGCCCGTCTCCCGTCACCTTCGACTCGGTGGCGCTGAGGCGGACCGCCATCGACAGCTCTTACTTCCTTGTGGCGATACTGGCGGTCGAATTGCTCGGCTGGCTCCAGTCGGCAAGGCTGGTGACGCCGATGTTCCGATTGTTTTGATTACCGGTCCGCCAGCCCCTTCAGCCGATAGAGCGCCTCCAGCGCCTCGCGCGGCGTCATCTCGTCCGGATTGATCGCGCCGAGCGCGTCGCCCAGCGCATCGCTCTTCACCGGCTTCGGCGCTTCGCGCTTCACCGCCACGGAAAACAGCGGCAGGTCGTCGACCAGACGGTTGGTCTTGCCAGAGACTTCGCCTTCCTCGAGTTGGTGCAGCACTTGCCTAGCGCGCGCCACCACCGCTTCCGGCAGGCCGGCGAGCCGCGCCACCTGGACGCCGTAGGAACGGTCGGCCGCGCCCTTGCCGACCTCGTGCAGGAAGACGACGTCGCCTTCCCATTCCTTGACCCGCATGGTGACGTTGGAGAGCCGCGACAGCTTGCCGGCCAGCGCCGTCATCTCGTGGAAATGCGTGGCGAAGATCGCCCTACAGCGGTTCTTCTCGTGCAGATACTCAACCGCCGCCCAGGCGATCGAGAGGCCGTCGAAGGTCGCGGTGCCGCGGCCGATCTCGTCGAGGATGACCAGCGCCCGCTCGCCCGCCTGGTTGAGGATCGCCGCCGTCTCGACCATCTCGACCATGAAGGTGGAGCGGCCGCGCGCGAGGTCGTCGGAAGCGCCGACGCGCGAGAACAGCCGGTCGACGACGCCGATATGGGCGCTCTGCGCCGGCACGAAGGAGCCGGTCTGGGCCAGGATGGCGATCAGCGCGTTCTGTCTGAGGAAGGTCGACTTGCCGCCCATATTGGGACCGGTGAGAAGCCAGATCGCGCCGGCCTTCGCCCCGCCTTCCGGCGAGAGGTCGCAGTCATTGGCGACGAACGGCCCTTCGCCGGAACGCCTGAGCGCCTGTTCGACGACCGGATGCCGCCCGCCGGAAATCTCGAAGGCGAGGCTGGCATCGACCGCCGGCCGGCACCAGCCCTCGTTTTCGGAAAGAAGGGCCAGCGCCGCCGACACGTCGAGCACGGCGAGTGCCTCGGCGCCGGCGCGGATGCTGTCGGCCTCGCCGACCACCTCCGCCGTCAGCCGGTCGAAAGTGGCAAGCTCGATGCTCAGCGCCTTGTCTGCGGCGTTGGCGATCTTCGATTCCAGCTCCGCCAGTTCCGTCGTCGTGAAGCGCATGGCGTTGGCCATGGTCTGGCGATGGATGAACCGCGCCTTCGCCGCGTCGCTGCCGGTCATCACGCCATGATGGTTGGCGGTGACTTCGATGTAATAGCCGAGCACATTGTTGTGCCGGATCTTCAGTGAGCGGATGCCGGTCTCCTCGATCAGCGAGCGTTCCAGCCCGGCGATCACTTTTCGCGACTCGTCGCGCAATGCCCGCATTTCGTCGAGTTCGGCATTGTAGCTCGACCGCACGAAGCCGCCGTCGCGTCTGATCAGCGGCAGTTCGTCGTCGAGCGCCTCGCTGAGATGGCGGGCGAGCGCTTCGGGCAAGGCCTTGATCGCCGCCAGCGCCGCGCCGAGTTCGGCGGGCAGGCCCGTCGTCGCGAACAGCGCGGCGATCGCGCCCGCCGCCTCGAAACCGGCGCGCAGCGCGCCGAGATCGCGCGGGCCGCCGCGATTGAGCGCCAGCCGCGACAGCGCCCTCGGCATGTCGGCAACGCTTTTCAGGCTCGTCCGCAGGCCTTGGCAGAGCCGCGTCTCGGCGCGGAAGAACGAGACCGAATCCAGCCTTGCGGAAATCGCCGCCGGGTCGGTCAGTGGCGCCATCAGCCGGTCGGCGAGCAATCTCGCGCCGCCGCCGGTCACCGTGCGGTCGATCGCCTTGAACAGCGAGCCGTCGCGGCTGCCTGACAGCGTGCGCAACAGCTCCAGATTGGCGCGCGTCGCCGGATCGATGAACAGCGTCGAGCCGCTCTCCTCGCGCTCGGGCCGCGACAGCGGCGGCCGCTCGGCCTTCTGCGTTTTCTCGACATAGGCGATAGTGCCGGAGATCGCCGACAATTCGGCGCGCGAGAACGTGCCGAAGCTGTCGGGCGTCGCCACCTCGAAAAAGCGGGCGATGCGGCCGGTGGCCGATGCCGAATCGAACAGCGACGGCGGCTGCGGGTTGGCGACCCGCCCGAGCACGTCGAAGACCGGCCGCAATTCCGGGTCGTGGAACACCGGTTCGGCGACGATCAGCTCGCGCGGATCGACGCGGAAGATGTCGGCAAGCAGCCGTTCGGCCGTGGTTTCCGCCACGCGGAACGCGCCGGTCGAGATGTCGATCCAGGCCAGCGCGAAGCTGCCTTGGCTGGCCGCATTGCCGCCCTTCACCCGTCCCAGAGCCATCAGGTAGCTCGATTCCGAGGGCGCCAGCAGCTTGTCCTCGGTGATGGTGCCGGGCGTGACCAGCCGCACCACATCGCGGCGCACCACCGACTTCGAGCCTCGCTTCTTGGCTTCCGCCGGATCCTCGATCTGCTCGCAGACGGCGACGCGAAAACCTTGCGCGATCAACTTCTGCAGGTAGTCGTCCGCCGCATGCACCGGCACGCCGCACATCGGAATGTCGTGGCCCTGGTGCTTGCCGCGCCGGGTCAGCACGATGCCGAGCGCCTGGCTCGCCTTTTCGGCGTCGTCGAAGAACAGCTCGTAGAAATCGCCCATGCGGTAGAAGAGCAGCGAATCCGGGTTCGCCGCCTTGATCTCGATATACTGCTCCATCATCGGCGTGACGGTGCCCACGGCGGGCGCCGGCGTCGTCGTCTCCTGGGCGTCGGTATCGGTCGGCATGTGCATGTTCATGCCGGAACGCTAGCAGAAGTGGCAGTGCGGTTTAATGCCGGCGCCTCGAAAAGCAGGGGAAAGCGCGAGCTATGCTGCCAGCCGGCTGCCAACTGAGCCGCCGCATTGCCTTGTCCGCCCGCGTTGAAGCAGCTTCGCCGGGCTTGGCGGTTTACAGCGGCCGCGTGTAGCCTTAATCCGGAATGCCATAAGAAAGCACCCGTCCCAAGCGGTGCCGCACAGGTGAGGAAATCGAAAGCATCATGGCCAAGAAAACCGAAAGCAGCGGGCCCTCCGTCAGCGCGCAGGAGGCGCTGGAATTCCACGCCATGGGGCGGCCAGGCAAGCTGGAGATCGTCGCCACCAAGCCGATGGCAACCCAGCGCGATCTCAGCCTCGCCTATTCGCCGGGTGTGGCCGTTCCCGTGCGCGCCATCGCTGAAGACCCGAGCCGCGCCTTCGACTACACGGCGCGAGGCAACATGGTCGCCGTCATCTCCAACGGCACCGCCATCCTAGGCCTCGGCAATCTCGGCGCGCTGGCCTCGAAGCCGGTGATGGAAGGCAAGGCGGTGCTGTTCAAGCGCTTCGCCGATGTCGATTCGATCGATCTCGAGGTGGCGACGGAGGATGCCGACGAGTTCATCAACTGCGTGCGCTTCCTCGGCCCCTCCTTCGGCGGCATCAACCTCGAGGACATCAAGGCGCCGGAATGCTTCATCATCGAACAGCGCCTGCGCGAGCTGATGGACATCCCGGTCTTCCATGACGACCAGCACGGCACCGCCATCATCTCGTCCGCCGGGCTGCTCAACGCGCTGGAGATCACCGGCCGCGACATGAAGACCACGAAGATGGTCTGCAACGGCGCGGGCGCCGCGGGCATAGCCTGCATCGAACTGATGAAGGCGATGGGTTTTTCGCCGGAGAACATCACCCTCTGCGACACCAAGGGCGTGGTCTACCAGGGCCGTACCGAGGGCATGAACCAGTGGAAGTCGGCGCATGCGGTCAAGACCGAGGCGCGCAGCCTCGCGGAAGCGCTGGACGGCGCCGACGTCTTCCTTGGCCTCTCAGCCAAGGGGGCGCTGACCACCGCGATGGTGCAGTCGATGGCGAAGAACCCGATCATCTTCGCCATGGCCAATCCCGATCCGGAGATCACGCCCGAGGAAGTGGGCGAGATCCGCACCGACGCCATCATGGCGACCGGCCGTTCGGATTACCCGAACCAGGTCAACAATGTGCTTGGCTTTCCCTATATCTTCCGTGGCGCGCTGGATGTCCGCGCCACCACCATCAATGACGAGATGAAGATCGCCGCGGCTCGCGCGCTGGCGGAGCTGGCGCGACAGGACGTGCCGGACGACGTCGCCGCCGCCTATCAGGGCAACCGGCCGAAATTCGGCCCCAACTACATCATCCCGGTGCCGTTCGATCCGCGCCTGATCTCGGCAATCCCGCTCGCGGTGGCCAAGGCCGCGATGGACTCCGGCGTTGCCCGCAAGCCGATCCTTGACCTCGACCGCTACGCACAGGAGCTTTCGGCGCGCCGCGATCCGATCGCATCCACGCTGCAGCGCATCTACGACCGCGTCCGCCGCCAGCCCAAGCGCATCGTCTTCGCCGAGGGCGAGGAGGAGCAGGTGATGCGCGCTGCCGTCTCCTATGTGAACCAGAAGCTCGGCACCGCAATCCTTCTCGGGCGCGACGACGTCATCAAGGAGAACGCCAGGAACGCCGGCATCGACTTGAACAAGCAGGGCCTCGAGATCATCAATGCCCGGCTGTCGCGCCGCAACGCGATCTATACCGACTATCTCTACGAGCGAATGCAGAGGAAAGGTTTCCTGTTCCGCGACTGCCAGCGCCTGATCAACAACGACCGCAACCATTTCGCCGCCTGCATGGTGGCGCTTGGCGATGCCGACGGCATCGTCACCGGTGTGACCCGCAACTATTCGACCGCTCTCGACGACATCCGCCGCGTCATCGATGCCAAGCCCGGGCACCGCGTCATCGGCGCCTCGATCGTGCTGGCGCGCGGCCGCACCGTGATGATCGCCGACACCGCAGTGCACGACATGCCCAACGCCGAGCAGATCGCCGACATCGCCGAGGAGGCCGCCGGCTTCGCCCGCCGCATGGGCTACGAGCCGCGGCTCGCCATGCTTGCCTACTCGACCTTCGGCCATCCGCAGGGCGAGCGCTCGGAGCGGATACAGGAGGCGGTACGCATCCTCGACAAGCGCCGCGTCGACTTCGAATATGATGGCGAGATGGCGGCCGACGTGGCGCTGAACCCCCGCGCCATGGCGCAATATCCGTTCATCAGGCTCACCGGTCCGGCCAATGTGCTGGTGATGCCGGCGTTCCACTCGGCCTCTATCTCGACCAAGATGCTGCAGGAACTCGGCGGCTCGACCGTCATCGGCCCGCTGCTGGTCGGTTTGAACAAGCCGGTCCAGATCGTCTCGCTCAACGCCAAGGATTCAGACATCGTCAACATGGCGGCGATCGCGGCCTACACGGCAGGGAATTGACGAGCGGTCGCTGCACCACTTCTGAAAAGCAAAGGGCCCGCGGCGATGCCGCGGGCCTTTCCGTTAAGATCGCAGGGATCGATCAGAACGAGCGTTGGAAGCGGAGGATACCGCCGACGCTGTTTTCCTTGTCGGCTTTGGTAAAATTGGTGACGCTGTCTTCGCCGAGATGCAAATAGTCGACTTCGGCGGTGACCTTGAGACCCTTGACGATTTCATAGGCAATGTTCGCCGCGACGCCAAAATTCTTGCCTTCGTCATAGGAGAGCTGGGCGTTGAACGAGGTCTTCTCGTTGATGGTATAGGTACCACCGCCCCACACCGCCCAGTTGCCGCTCCACTGCTTGTAGAAGCCGCGACCGTGGGCGTCGATAACGTTACCCGCATCATCGTTAAGGTTGTCGTCAGTGCCATAGCCGCCCATGATGAACAGGGACAGGTTGTCCATCGGCTTGATGTCCAAGCGAACTTTGCCGGCCACCTCTTCGTAGTTGCTGTCGTAAGCGACGACGCCGGTGATCGCACCCCAGCCCTGCGTGTACTTCACGCCGCCGACGACATGCGGAACGTAGCTATCGATCGTGCCAACCACGCCGGAGCCTTCTTCGAGCGAAGCCACGGCCGAGAAGCCATTGCCGGCGTCGAAGTAGTACTGGACAACGTTGGTATCGAAATCGCCATAGGGCACCAGCGTATCCTGGATGACGCTACCGGCGTAGCCGATGAACGTATCGAAGGCCGATTCGTCCTTACCGACGCGGAGACCGCCGAGCTGGATCCAGGCGAATTTCACCGTGACGCCCTTGTCGACGGCGGGATTGCCGGAGACGACGGTGCCATAGCCGTTGCTGTTGCCGAAGTTGAAGCGCATTTCGGTGTAAGTCTTCAAGGTGCCGAGCTCGGTTTCCTGGCCGGTCCAGGTCTTGAAGGTGAAGCGGGCGTTCTTCTTCCAGGTGTCCTGCTGGTCACCGTCTTGGTGGTCGAACGACTTCGCGCCGTCGAACGAGCCGACGTCGCCGAGGCCGATGTCATAGCGGACATAGCCGCCGATGCGCAGGCAGGTTTCGGTGCCGGGGATGTAGAAGTAACCGGCCCCGTACACGTCGCAGATCTTGACGTATTCGGCCGGTTCCGGCTCGGCGACGGTGACCGCGTCGGCGGCGCGGGCGCCCGAAACTGCGATCAGCGCCGCAGCGGAGCCGAGAAGAAGGCTCTTGATGTTCATTTTCTTGAATCTCCAGTCAAAGGTTCAAGACAGGCTCGGCATGCCATCCGGCTTTTTTGCCACCCCGTCCCCATCGTTGAAAAAGCCGCGCACCGGCGCCGCTTCTTCGCCTTCGACATGGCCTAATTAGCTGTCGTTCACAACAGAGATTGTGTCGGAAAAACGGCTTCTGGACTCTTATGGAAGTCTTGTTGCGTAAATATCACGTCACATATTTGAAAGAATGGCACATATTGCACAATGTATACGTTCTAAAAGGATATTTTACCTGACAGGCGTTCCAGATGTGCCATTTGTTACAGTTTTGTGACGAAAGAACAGCCGGCTAAAATTCTAGAAAATAGTTGAGCCAGAGGCGAGGAGCCACGCTGCAGACTCAGGCCCGGGACAAGCTGCGCGCGACGCGAACGACATCCTCGATCATGTCCTCGCGCAGCATTTCGATGGGGATGCGCCCGCCCAACTCAGCGGACGGGCGAGTGAGCCAGAACCAGGCCAGCCTCGGATTGGTGATCGCCGCCAACACCTCGCTTATGCCCGGGGCCGGCCTGCCGTCGACGAACTGGGCGAGCGGGAAGACGTGTTTGCGGCCGCCCTTGCGAAGGGCGATGACCTCGCCCCGCCTTTGCCAGCGATGCAGCGTCGAGCGCGGGATGCGGAATCTTTCTTCCAGGTAGGTCGACCCGGCAACCTCGCCGGCCCAGTCTTCGATGAGCATCGACTGGAGCTCGGAGGCTCGCTCGGCCAAAGGCCGGGAAGCAGATTTGCGAGGCCCCGCCGTCGGGCTTTCGTCCACGCTTTCGGCGCCTGCCTGGTCTGCCCGCACGATTTTTTCCGCCATCGCGCGGAAAAACGCGGACGTCAGCTCGGTCCAGCCACCCTTGAAGGAGGTGATTGCGAGCCGTTGCGTCTGAGACAGGAAGGGAAGGGCGGCGGCAACGCGGCCTGCAATCGCGCTGGCGGAGGCCAGGGCTTCCGCGTCCAGCAGAATGCCATGCCGCATCAATGCCTGTTGCACCGCTTCGGCCACCAGGCCGGCCAAGGCCTCCTGCGAAATCCCTTCAGGCGGATTCTGAAATCTGGTCATGCGTCTGTCTTGCGTGCCGCGCTCTCCTCCCCCTGGCCGCGGCTGGTTTTTGAACGGCTACAACGGAAAGCGGCAATCGCAATGGCGACAGATGCAGCGACCGTGAAGGTTGCTGTCTTGCATTTTCTTTGACACCCCAACTGTTGCGGGCATCCCGAGATGTCAGTCACGGAACGCCTACCATGCCTGTAGGAGCGATCTATGACAGCGGCGCGACAGATGCCGCTCTTCCTTCTCCCCTTGTGGGAGAAGGTGGCCTCGCGGAGCGAGGTCGGATGAGGGGTGTTCCAGCTTGGCGCCAGCTTACCCCTCACCCGGATTGCCAGCCGATTTGTGAAGAACAAATCGGGGCAATCCGACCTCTCCCACAGGGGGAGAGGTAAGAGGCGCTACAGCAGCCCCGCCTGCTCGGCCTCGCGGCGCAGGTTTTGTCGGGGCCGCGGGCCGATCTGCTGGATCACCAAGCCGGCCGCCAGCGAGCCGAGGTCGCCGCAATCCTTGAGGCTGCGTCCGGTCGTGTAGCCATAGAGAAAGCCGGCGGCGTAGAGGTCGCCGGCGCCGGTCGTGTCGACCAGTTCCTTGATCGCCGTCGCCTTGATGGGGACGGTCTCGTCGCCGCGCACGATCACCGAGCCCTTTTCCGAGCGGGTGACGGCGGCGATCTTGCAGTCCTTGCGAATGGCGGCGAGGGCGTCCTCGAAGGAAGCGGTCTGGTAGAGCGACCTGATCTCGTGGCTGTTGGCGAAAACGATATCGACCGTGCCCGAACGCATCAGCTCGAGGAACTCGTCGCGGTAGCGGTCGACACAGAAGGAATCCGACAGCGTCATCGACACTTCGCGGCCTGCGGCGTGCGCCAGCTTCGCGGTCTGCCGGATCGCCTCCTTGGCGCGCGGCGGATCCCACAGATAGCCCTCGAAATAGGTGACCTTGGCGCCGGCGGCCTTGTCGGCTTCGACGTCTTCCGGTCCGAGCTCGATACACGCACCGAGATAGGTGTTCATCGAGCGCTCGCCGTCCGGCGTGACGAAGATCATCGAGCGCGCCGTCGGCGGTTCGCCTCTGAGCGGCCTGGTGTCGAAGGCCACGCCCTGGGCATGGATATCGTGGGTGTAGATCTCGCCGAGCGCGTCGTTCGACACCTTGCCGAAGAAGGCGACGCGGCCGCCGAAGCTCGCCACGCCGGCGGCCGTGTTGCCGGCGCTGCCGCCCGAGGCCTCGATCGCCGGTCCCATGCGGTTGTAGAGCAGCTCGGCACGCCTGGTGTCGATGAGGTTCATCGCGCCCTTGATGATGCCGTTGGTTTCGAGGAAGGCCTCGTCGCACTGGGCGATGATGTCGACAATGGCATTGCCGATGCAAAGCACGTCATATTCCGGCATCAATGTCTCCGCCAACGACCACCGGCTTTCTGCCATGCCGGCCGGGCGCGGGTCTAGCGGCTTGCAACTGCTTTGCCTACCCCGAAAATCGGCTCCGGTTTGCTTCGTGCCGACTTCGGCGGGGATTGTTCGCCGGCTGCGGCAGCGTTCGCATCGAACTGGCCCACAACAGTTGCGACCCTTACGGTTATGGTTTCGCCGTCATCGAAACATATCCGCCCCGCCGCAAGCTAGAAGCGGGTCGTTCCCGCAACAGGCCGAAGGCACTGCCATGCCCGCAAAGACCGATATGACCATCGAACTGGCGCTGTTGGCCGTGCTGGCGGTGTTGTGGGGCGCCTCCTACACCTTTATCAAGATCGGCGTCGCGACGATCCCGCCGGTGACCTTCATCGCCGGCCGCACGCTGATCGCCGGCGGCATTCTGCTTGGCCTCATCCGCTGGCGCGGCCTCGCCATGCCGCGGGATGCGGTCAACTGGCGCCGCTTCATGTTCCAGGCCTGCCTCAACAGCGTCGTCCCGTTCACGCTGATCGCCGCCGCCGAGCGCTCGATCGATGCAGGCCTCGCCACCATCCTCAACGCCACGTCGCCGATCTTCACCTTCCTGCTGACGGCGCTGATCACCCGCCACGAACCGGTGACGCCGCGCAAGCTGGTCGGCGTCGGCGCCGGCATCGCCGGCATTTGCCTCATCGTCGGCACCGAGGCCCTTGGCGGGCTCGGCCATCAATTGTGGGCACAGCTTGCGGTCGTCGCCGCCACAATCTGCTATGCCGGCGCCGCCATCTTCGGCCGCAATTTCAGAGGGCTCGACCCGATGCTGCCGGCCGCCGGCTCGATGATCTGCGGCGCGGCGATCCTGATACCCTTGAGCCTCGTCTTCGACCGGCCCTGGACATTGATGCCATCGACGGCGTCGATCCTTGCTCTCTTCGGGCTTTCGGTCTTCTCCACCGCGCTCGCCTTCTCGATCTTCTTCCGGCTCATCCACACGCTGGGCTCGGTCGGCACCACCTCGCAGGCCTATCTGCGCGTGCCGATCGGCGTCGGCATCGGCGCTGTCTTCCTCGGTGAGAGCCTCGGCCCGACCGCTTGGCTCGGCATGGCGTTTGTCGTCGTCGGCGTCGCCGCCATGACCATACCGGCTCGTCAGGCCAGGCTTGCGCAATAATGCATGTCGCCCAAAAGTGCGCAGCGGTTTTGGGGGAACGACATGCATCAGGAAAATGCATGTCGCCCAAAAGTGCGCAGCGGTTTTGGGGGAACGACATGCATCAGGAAAATGCATGTCGCCCAAAAGTGTGCAGCGGTTTTTGGGAGAACGACATGCATCAGGAAAATGCATGTCGCCCAAAAGTGCGCAGCGGTTTGGGAGAACGACATGCATCGAGACAAAGACTCAAAGCGCGTCGCCGACGCGCTTTGGTTGCGCCTCGCATCAACCCTGCCTATCTCGGGAGCATCGTTCCTCGATAAGGGCTTGGAGCTGCCGTGATTCTTGACGCCGCCCGCGCCGCCGCCAGCCAGCTGTTCTCGCCCGAATTCCGCTCCGTCTTCCTGAAGACGCTTGGATTGACAGTGCTGGCGCTGGTGGCGTTGTGGTTTGGCATCGAGAGCCTGCTCGAATGGCTGGCCTGGCCGTGGCTGCAGACATTCGTGCCTGGCCTGCCTGCCTGGGCCGGTTGGCTCAGCGCCATCATCGCCGGCATCGTCCTCGCGGTGGGAATGGCGCTGCTCGTGGCACCAGTGACGGCGATCGTCGCCGGCCTGTTCCTCGACGATGTCGCCGAGGTGGTCGAGCGCACCGATTACCCGAACGATCCGCCCGGCCGCGCTGTGCCTGCGCTGCATTCGCTGGTGCTGGCGATCAAATTCTTCGGCGTCATCGTCGTCGGCAACATCGTCGCCTTGTTGCTGCTCCTGATGCCGGGCATCAACATCGCCGCCTTCTTCATCGTCAACGGCTATCTGCTCGGGCGCGAGTTCTTCGAATTCGCCGCCATGCGCTTCCGTCCCGAGGCCGAGGCCAAGGCGCTGCGCCGGAAACACGCCGGCACCGTGTTCCTGGCCGGGCTGGTTATCGCCGTCTTCCTTGCCGTGCCGCTGCTCAACCTTCTGACGCCGCTCTTCGCCGCCGCCGTGATGGTGCATCTGCACAAGGCGGTTTCGGCGCGCGAGCTGGTTTAGTCCTGCTCAGTAGCGCCTCCGCGGAACAGTGCCTGCAGCTTGCCGAACGGCATCGCTGCGCGGGTGAAGCCGAAGGTGCCGTCCTGCAGGATCTCGCGCGCCGCCGTTTCCAGCATGCCGTAGGCGAAATTCGTCAGCCATGGTCCGAGCGAGATGCGTTTGACGCCGGCTGCGGCAAGTTCGGCGACGGTGAAGCCCGGCCGCGCCATGACATTGATGGGTTTGCTCACCGCCGAGCAGACCGTGCGCACCATGTCGACGTCGCTCAGGCCCGGTGCATAGAGCACATCGGCGCCGGCGTTCTCGAAGGCCTGCAGCCGCTTGATCGTGTCGTCGAGATCGGTCTTGCCCCACAGGAAGTTCTCGGCCCGCGCGGTAAAGACGAAATCGTGCTTGAGCGCGCGAGCCGCCTCGACCGCCGCGGCAACGCGTTCGACGGCATGCGAGAAATCGTAGATCGGATTGTCGGGATCGCCGGTGTGGTCCTCGATCGAGCAGCCGGCAAGGCCGGCGGCTTCGGCCGCGAAGATGGTTTCGGCGGCCTGCTCGGGGCTGTCCCCCTTGCCGCGTTCGAGGTCGGCAGAAACCGGCAGGTCGGTGGCCGCCGTCACCTCGCGGCAATGGTGGATCATGGCCTCGAACGTCACGGCGCCGTCTGGCAGCCCGCGCGAGAACGCGAAGCCGGCGCTTGTCGTTGCCAGCGCCTTGAAGCCGAAGGAAGCCAGAAGCTTGGTCGTGCCTATGTCCCAGGGGTTGGGCATGACGAAGGTGGAGGCATGCAGATCGCGAAAAATCTTGCCCTTGTCCATGGCGGGTCCTCAATCATGATTGGGGTCGTGCGGGGAATTTATCGCGGCCGCCCGGGTCGGGCAAACGAATGCGGTTGGCTTAGAAGCGTTTCTCGTTCTCTGCTGACAAACGCCCGAACGCGTCGGAATTCCTCACATAACGCGACTTGGCCTTGTCCCAGCGATAGGTGACGGAAATGTCGTGCGAGACGGCTTTAGGCGTGGGCTCCTCGCAGCTTTCGTCGCTTGGCGCGGTGGCATCGGTCACCGTCACCTTGATCGCCGCGTGGGGTTTCTTGCCGCCGCGCGTCTGGAAGGCCAGGTTCTGCGTGCGCCTGTAGGCGCAGTAATTTTCGTTGAACGTGTAGATTGTGTCGATCAGTTCGAAGCGGTCGTTGCGGACCATGATCAGCAGCGTACCGGCATAGCCCTGGTTCGAGTTGAAATGCGTGCTCGTGGTGACGATGGCATCGTCGCCGGCGCCGAGCGAAAGCTTGGCCGGTTCGCCGAAATAGGTGCTCCTGTCGACTGCGACGTTTGCCGCGTCGAGCAGTCTCGGCTTGCCGGAGAGATCAAAGAGCGCCAGCACGGCGAAGCCCTCGGCGTCGTCGGATGAGTAGCCGAGGTCGTAGAGCATCGCCAGCCGGTCCTTGCCGCCGGCCTTGATGGCGAGTACGGCGGCGTCCGGCAGGCTTGCGGTGGGAGGCGGCGAGCCGCCATCGTCATCGCCGGTGATGTCGCGCATCTGGATCGGCGGGCTGCCGTCATCCGGGATGATCAACTTCGCGAGGTCGAGATAAGTCACGTCCGGGTGGCCGGGAACGGCGCTGCCCGGTTCGGGAAAGCTGACGGTCTCTGCATCCGCGGTCGCCCACAGCCACGGCAACAGCAGGCAAGCGAACAGGAATCGACGCGGGACGGATGTCATGGAGTGCCCCCTTGGGAGCGTGCAGGCTAGCATGGCTGACGGCGACAAACAGCCGGATTGTCCGCAGCGCAATGAACTCAGTGGATCGGCACCAGCCCGGCGAGTTCGCGCATGTCGTCGAACAGGATGCCGCCGGCCGCGGCCAGCCCGTCGCGGTCTGAGAACGGATCGGCGTGGTAGGAGAACACGCGCATGCCGGCGGCGATGCCCGCCTGGGTGCCTGCGACGCTGTCCTCGATGACGATGCAGCCGTCCGGCGCGAACCCCATTGTCTTTGCCGCATGGAGGAAGAGGTCGGGGAAGGGCTTGCCGCGCCCGACCATGGTCGAGGAGAACATGGCGTGCTCGAACAGCGGCAAAAGCCCGGTCTGGCCGAGCGTGATATGCATCTTCGAGATCCGGGCCGAGGAGGCGACGCAATAGGCGATGCCGGCCGCGCGCACCTTCCCGATGAAGTCGCGAACATAAGGGATCGCCTCGACGCCATGCGCGAACAGGTCCGGCAGGCCGGCGTTCCAGCGTTCGACGAAATCGGTGCCGAGCCTGACCTCGGTCTCCGCCTCGATCTCTTTCTGCACCGAGGCCATGCTGCGGCCGGAGAAATGCTTGCGGCAATATTCGAATGTGGTTTGAAAGCCGGCCCCGGAGAGCCATTCGGCGAGGCGTTTGTTGGCAAGGTTCTCTGTGTCGACCAGAACCCCGTCGCAGTCGAAGATGACCAGCTTTGGAACTTGCATCAAGCGGTGCCGGTCGACCCGAAGCCGCCGGCGCCGCGTGTCGTGCCGCCGGCGAGCGAGCGTTCCTCGCTGGCGACCTGCGTCACCGCGGCAAACACGATCTGCGCGATCCGCATGCCGCGCGTCACCGCGAAATCCTCATCGCCGAGATTGACGAGCAGCACCTTCACCTCACCGCGATAGTCGCTGTCGATTGTGCCGGGCGTGTTGAGGCAGGTGAGGCCATGCTTGAAGGCGAGGCCGGAACGCGGCCGGACCTGGCCTTCCATGCCTTCCGGGATTTCCAGGATCAGTCCTGTCGGCACCAGCGCGCGCTTTCCCGGCAGGATGAGCAGCGGCCGGTCTTCCGGCACCGCGGCACGCAGATCCATTCCGGCAGCGCCTGAGCTTTCATAGGCCGGCAACGGCAAGCCCTCGCCATGCGGGAGCCTGACGAAACCGACGGTGGGGCCGATGACGGAGGAAGGATAGACAGCGGTGCGCATGAGCCCATTCCTATCGGCGCGAATGGCGATTCGGTCAACTCGACGGCAAGCCTATCAACGGCTTTCTTTGAACGCGGTTCCGCCGGCTTTCAGCGCAACTCCACCGGAACGACGGTCGTCTCCTTGATTTCTTCCATCACGAAAGAGGCCGAGACGTCCGACAGCGCCACCTTGGCGATCAGCCGCTGGTAGAGCCGGTCATAGGCTTTGACGTCGGCGACGCGGGCCCTCAGCACATAGTCGAGGTCGCCGGACATTCGGTAGACGCCGGTGATCTCGGCAAAGCCGGTCACCGCGGCCCGGAATTTCTGCAGCCAGTCCGGGTCGTGGTTCGAGGTACGGATCAGGATGAACACCGAAAGGCCGAGCCCGAGCTTGTCGGCATCGACCAGCGCCACGCGCCCGGTGATGACGCCGTCCTCCTCCAGCCGCTTGACGCGCCGCCAGCAGGCATTGCGCGAAAGCGCCACGCGCTCCGACAACTGGTCGACGGAAAGCGTGCCGTCGCGCTGCAGCTCCGCCAGCAATCTTCGATCGCTTGCATCGAGTTCATGGATCATATTGGGATGAATGTCCCAAAATTCTTCTCCATTCAAGGACAATTTGAGATCGATGAACCTTCGCCTCATGGCAGGTTACTCAGAATCGGGGCTCATCCCGGCAGGAGGGACCACCATGACGACACGGTTTACGGCACTCTTCACCGCTCATCCGGCCAAGGTGGGCGAGACCTATTTCGGCCATATGGCCTTTGCCGCCTGGTTCTGTTCCCGCCTGTCGATGGCCGCCGGCGCTGCGCTCGTTCACGCTTTCTTGCCATTTCTGTTCGAGACTACGGCCAGCCGGATCGTTCGCGAGCTCTATGAGCGCACGCAAAACAGAGGCTCAAACGCGGTGAAGGAGCCGGCGGCTCTCTTGGACCGCGCCTGAAAGATGGTGGAAAGCGATGTGCCGGTGGGCGGCCTATCTTGGTGAAGCGGTCTTCCTCGAAGACATCATCACCGCGCCCTGCCATTCGCTGATTGCCCAGAGCCACTGCGCCCAGGAAGCCAAGTCGCCGACCAATGGCGACGGTTTCGGCCTCGCCTGGTATGGCGACCGCCCCGAGCCCGGCCTCTATCGCGACATCCTGCCGGCATGGTCCGATCCGAACCTGAAGAGCCTCTGCCGGCAGATCAAATCCGGCCTGTTCCTCGCCCATGTGCGCGCCTCGACCGGCGGCGCCACCAGCCGCATGAATTGTCATCCCTTCATTTCCGGCCGCTGGTCGTTCATGCATAACGGCCAGATCGGCGGCTTCGAAAAAATCCGCCGCACGCTTGAGAATTCGCTCTCCGACGCCGTCTTCGACCAGCGCGAGGGCACCACCGATTCGGAGCTTTTCTTCCTGCTGATGATCGACGAAGGCATGTCCGACGACCCGCAGGGCGCTGTGGCGCGCGCCACCAGCCGTGTGCTGGAAGCCTCGCGCCGCGCAGGTCTCGAACCGGCGCTGAAGCTGACCGCCGCCTTCTCCGACGGCCAGGCGCTGCATGCCGTGCGCTATGCCACCGACGATCATGCGCCGACGCTCTATACCGGCGCCTTCGCCAAAGGCGCCGGCCGCTGCATCGTCTCCGAACCGTTCGACCGTGACGGCGGCGACTGGCAGGCGATCCCGCCGTCGAGTTTCGTCACCATGACCAGGGACGGCACAAGCATCCGTCCGTTTGCGCCGGCCGCCGCGCGGTTGGCAATGGCTGTGTAGTCTGTCAAACGTTGGGATCTTGGCGAAAGCCATCGTGACATCCAATCTGCCCACCGTGGAGAGATTTCCGGCAGGAGAAAGGGGCGCGTAGAGCAACAACCTCGACATGTTCAGTCGCAGCAATTTCGATCAAGCACCGTTGTCCTCCGGATGCTGAACTCGGCTTGAAGCCACATCGAAATCCGCCATGTTGATGGCGGCGCGCAGCAGCCGGAGCCTCGTCATGGACCTCGCCTTCTCATCCGCCACCGACCTCGCGGCAATGATCGCCGAGCGCAAAATTTCGGCGGTCGAGGCCCTCGATGCGCATCTCGCGCAGATCGACCGGCATAACGAAGCGGTGAACGCCGTCGTCATCCTCGATCGGGAAGGCGCGCGCGGGGGCGCCGAGAAAGCCGATGCGGCGCTGGCGCGCGGCGACACGCCCGGCCCGCTGCATGGCGTGCCCTTCACCTTGAAGGACGCGCATGAGACGGCCAGCATGAAGACCACCGTCGGCTTCCCGCCCTTTGCCAATTATGTGCCGCAGAGCGACAGCCCGGTCGTCGCCCGGCTAAAGGCCTCGGGCGCCGTGCTGGTCGGCAAGACCAACGTCGCCGCAATGCTGGGCGACTGGCAGTCGGACAATCCGCTCTTTGGCCGCACCAGCAATCCGTGGGATCTGTCGCGTACGGCGGGCGGCTCCAGCGGCGGCGCCGCGGCCGCGGTTGCGACAGGCATGGCGCCGTTCGAGGTTGGCACCGACATGCAGGATTCCATCCGCCTCCCTGCCGCGTTCTGCGGCGTCTATGGCCTGAAACCGACGGAGCATCGCATTTCGTTGGCCGGCGCTTTCCCCGATCCTGGCGGTGCGCCGCGCAGTGTCCGATGGATGTCATGTGTCGGCCCGCTCGCCCGGAATCCGGAGGACCTGGCGCTGATCTATCGGATCATTGCCGGCCCGGATGGAACCGATACCGACTTGGCGCCGGTGCCGATTGATCCAACGTCAAAGCTCGAACTGAATTCGTTGCGCATCGCCTTCGCCAGCACCTTCCCGGGTTTTCCAATAGCGGCCGAGATCAGCGCCGCGGTGGAAAGATTGGCCGCTGGGCTGGCCTCCGCCGGCGCGAGCATCGGGGAAGCAAGACTGCCGAAGCTCGACCTGCATGACGATCTCGCCGAGGGCGACAGGCTGATCGGCATGATGTTGGAGGCAGCACAGCCGGAACAGCCAGAGCAGCCGACGCCGGTGTCGCGCTGGTTCGCCGCGCTCGCCCGCCGCGACCGTTCGATCCTTGCCTGGGAGCGCTTCTTCGAAACCTGCGACGCCTTGCTCTGCCCGGTCGCCATGACCACGGCCTTTGCGCACTGCAAGCCGGGGACCACGCTCAAGGTCAACGGCAAGGACGAGAGCTACCGGATGCTGCCCGCCTATGGCGCGGTCTTCAACTATTCTGGTCACCCGGCGGTGGCGATACCGTGTGGGCAAGACAGCAATGGCGTACCCGTCGGCCTGCAGCTCGTCGGCCGGCACTGGTCGGAAGCGCGGCTGCTCGGCATCGCCGCAGCGATCGCGCCCTTGGCTGGCGGGTTTCGCCGGCCGCCTGGCTACTGAGCGAAACGCGACAGCGCGTAGGGCGCCAGCAACGCATCGCGCTCGCCATCGAGGATTTCACGGGCGGCAAAAAGGCCGATCGCGGGTGCCAGCGTGATTCCGGAATGGGTGACGGCGAGATAGAGGCCGCCGACACCCTCGGCGCGGCTGACAATCGGAAATCCGTCGATCGGGGTCGGCCGGTAACCGACGGTATGAAAATCGAACTCCAGTCCATCGCCGCCGCGCAGCATCGCTTTCATCGTCGCGAACAGCTCGCGGGCGGTGGCTTCCGGATTCTCGCCCGGATCGCCGCCGCCGAAATCCGAGCCGGCGATGATGCGGCCCTCCGCCGTCTGCCGCATATGCAGTCTCTCGGCCAGTACCAGCCCGTTGAGCAGCTTCTTGTAGGGGCGCGAATGCACGATCAGGCCGGGCGGGGCCTCGATCGGCAGCTTGATGCCAGCCGTTCCGGCGATTGCCGGAGCGCCGGTGCCGGCGGCGATCACCGCCTCGTCGGCGGTGATCGTTTCGCCCGAAATGACAACGCCCGTGACTTTGCTGCCGGACAGCGCCAGCGCGCCGACGGTCCCGGCGATGATCCGCGCGCCGCGCCGATCGGCATCGGTGAGCAAGGCCCTGGCTGTGGCGACCGGCTCGGCCACGCCCTCCTCGGCAACGTAAAGGGCGGAATCCGGAAGCTCGGCGAGGTTTGGCTCAATGCGCGCCGCCTGTTCGCGCCCAACCCGCTCGATGCCATAGCCCCAGGAAGAATGCTCGGCCGCATAAGCTTCGAGCCTGTCCGCCGGCAGGTCCCAGCACAGGCCGCCGCACCAGGCGAGCGGTAATCCCGGCAGGTCCTTCGCCAGCCGTGTCCACTCGGCCATGGCTCGGACGCGCAGGTGGAAATAAGTTTCGGGATTTCCCCAGCTGGCATTGATCCAGGCGAAGGAATTGGGCGTCGCGACGCCGCCGGCGCCGCTTGTCGAGACGACCGTCACGCGCGCGCCGGCCTTCGTCAGATGCCAGGCGATCGAAGCGCCGATGATACCGGCGCCGATGACGATGACTTGTTTTGGGCTGCTCATGCTGGACCTTCGGGGAGATTTCCCCCCGTCATGCCACCGCGCCGGCCATACCTCAAGGTAGAAGCGCTCAAGCGAGACGCGGCTACACGCTGCCCACCGCTGCCTTCTGAGTCCCGGCGAGCATGTCCTTCAGCTCTTCGCAGCGCCGCATGAGTCGGGAGGAGTCGAGCTTCTTCGCAAGCGCCAACGCGGTGCCGAGCTCCAGTTCCGCGCCGTTACGATCGTCGAGCTGAATGAGGAGCGCCGCGAGCGAAAGCCTGGCGTCTGCGACATTGATCGGCGAGCCGATCTCGTTCCAGAGCGAGCATGCGGTTTGCAGCTCCCGAACAGCCTCGGCGAGGCGTCCCTCCTGTATGAAAAGCTCTGCCTTGGCCTCGCCGGTCAGCGCCCGGATGGAGGCCATCGGCCAGCGCTGTGGCTGGGCCTCCAATTCGGCGAAGACCTCTTTCGCGCGCTCGAGCCGGTTGGTGCGCGCCGCCACCTTGGCGAGCGTGGCAAGGACGATGCCGCGCCGCTGCAGTGTCGGCCAGCCGTTCCCCACCAGGGAGCGCTCGAGAGCGCTGAAGGCCGCTTCTGCCTGCCCCTGCTCGAGCTGCAGCAGCGCAAGGCCGGGCTGCGGATCCCAGCCCGCGGCGTGGGACGCGCGATAAGCTGTTTCCGCCTCGGCGAGATCGCCGGCGGCGAGATGAATGTCACCCAGCACGCGCAGTGCATCGCCCGTCGCCCACGGCGCATCGAGCGCAAGCTGGTCGAGCGCGGCGCGCACCAGTGCCTCGGCCTCCTTCAGCGTGCCATGGACGCCAAGCACCTCGGCGCGATGCAGCCGGCATGATCCCGACAGGTTCTCCAGCCCGTGTCCCTTGCACCAGTTTTCGTAGCCGAATGTCCATTGGTTGGCCCTCGCCCAGTCGCCGAAGTTCCGGCAGGACCAGAGGATGTTGCAATAGAGGATGCCGCCGACAACCGGGTCTATGTCGCTTGAGAGGCCGAGCGCGGCGGCGAAATCCTGGTCCTCCTGGCCGGATTTGGTTTCCCCGAGGCAAAGTTTGAAGAAGCCGCGATAGATCAGCCCGAGCGATTCCACGACCGGGTCTTCAAGATGTTTGCCGACTTTGAAGGCCTGCTCGGCAAATGCGAGCGCCTGCTCGGGTTCTGCTTCGGCGCCCATGATGCGCGCCCCCATCCAGCACCACAGGCCGTGCTCCCTGCTCTCGGTGGCGCTGTCGATCAGCTGCGCGGCGCGCTTGTGCCAGCCCTTGGCGACGGCAAGCTCTCCCCTCTCGAGATGGATCCTGGCGAGGGTGACTGCCGGGGAGGCCGCGCGCAGGCGCTCGCCGGCCACGCCGTAGGCAGTCACGGCGCGAGCCAGAAGCGGGATGGCCGCAGCCGGCCGCCCCATGCATTCCAGTGCCAAGGCCCATTCTTCGAGATCGGCCGTCAGCAGCTCGTCGGCGGCATTCGCTTGGGCGAAGGAAGCCGCGGCCTCGTGCCATTTTCTGGCTGCAGCGGCCGCGCGTGCCGACAGGATTGGTGAGCCGGGGCTCGTTGGCTTGTCGCCGCCATCGGCCGGAGCCGACCTGTTCTCCGAAGCGACCGCTTGATCGAGGCAGATCCGGTAGCCGAAGCGGGGCAGGTTGCGCAGCGCCGTCTCCAGGCCGCCCTGGCGCAGAACGCCGCGGGCTAGGCTCGCCACGCGCTGCAGCGACGCCTCGGTCACCGTCACGCCCGGCCACAGCGTTTCGAGCAACTCATCCTTGCTCAAGGCCCGGTCCTGGTGCCGCAGCAGCATGGCGAGGAAATCGAAGACCAGGGGCTGCACCTCGATCTCGCTTCCGGCGCGGCGAAGGGCGCGGGAGTTTTCGTTGAGCTCGAAGTCGCCGAAGCGATGAATTCCCATCGGCAGCAATCCCTGTAACGGCAATAGGCAAAGGATCAGAACCAGATAAGAGCGGCATAAGGACTGTTGGCCGCCTCTTGGGCAATTCTCCGTCTGCCTGGCGAGCCAAGCTGCAGTTTACCTCAGCGGCCCCGGGGATGTCACCGGCACCCGACCTGGTCGGGCGTCCGAAGGCATTTCAACCGCAGATCAAGGAGATTGTGAAATGCAGAAATACATCATCGAACGCGAAATTCCCAAGGTCGGCACCTTCGAGCGCGAGCAGCTTCGCGATGCCTCCAAGGCCTCGAATGCCGTTCTCGCCGAGCTCGGCCCGGACATCCAGTGGGTGGAGTCCTTCGTGGCGGACGACAAGACGTTCTGCGTCTACCTCGCCAAGGACGAGGCGATCATCCAGCGCCACGCCAAGATGAGCGGCTTCCCGGCCACCAAGATCACGCAGGTGAAGCGCCTGTTCGATCCGACGACGGCCTACGCCGCCGCCTGACGGGGAGGGATGGATCGTGAAGCTCCGCGGCATGTGAGCCGTGAGCGCGATTGGTTCTGACCTCTTCTTCGAGAAGCCTTTGGGAGGGTCATTCACTGGCCCTTCCAATGTCATCGTTTAAACCGATGGAGACATGACTATGACCATCTTCGGGCAGGAGCTCGTCGCCAATCGATCCGCGCTTGGGTGCTCTTTCGCTACGGCCGTCGAAATCTGCCGTTCCGGCATAGGTCCCCTGGCGCGCATCATCCGCATCCGCAGGGATCGCGCCTGGCTGGACGAGTTGCCGGACTACCTGCTGCGCGACATCGGCGTCGAGCGCATGGAGATACGCTTGATCACCAGATTGGGCCGCAAGGTCGGCCGTAGCGAGCGGATCTGAAAGGACACGGGTTCCCTTACCGGGTTGGCGGCTGCGCCGCTCGGACGACCCGATCTGCCCGAACCTGTCGACACGCCCAAAATGCGCTGCTAGAAGCCCGCGCCACAGACAGGATTTCACGAATTGGCAGAAGACATCGAACAGGCGGTATCGCGCCGCCGCACCTTCGCGATCATCGCGCACCCCGACGCCGGCAAGACCACGCTTACCGAAAAGCTGCTGCTGTTCGGCGGCGCCATCCAGCTTGCCGGCGAGGTCAAGGCCAAGAAGGACCGCATCCAGACCCGGTCCGACTGGATGAAGATCGAGCGCGAACGCGGCATCTCGGTTGTCACCTCGGTGATGACCTTCGAGTATGACGACAACGTCTTCAACCTGCTCGACACGCCCGGCCACGAGGATTTCGCCGACGACACCTACCGCACGCTGTCGGCGGTGGATTCCGCCGTCATGGTCATCGACGCCGCCAAGGGCATCGAGCCGCGCACGCTGAAACTGTTCGAGGTCTGCCGGCTGCGCGACATCCCGATCATCACCTTCGTCAACAAGATGGACCGCGAGAGCCGCGATCCGTTCGAAATTTTGGACGAAATCGAGCAGAAACTGGCGCTGGATACCGCGCCGGTGACCTGGCCGATCGGCCGCGGCAGGACGTTTTCTGGCACCTATCATCTGGCGCAGAACGCGGTGCGCCGGAGCGACGACGAGAAGGAGCGCACCCCGGTCAACGGTCCGGATTCCAATCGCGTCGCCGGGCTTTTGCCGGAAAACGAGCGCAACGACTTCATCGAGGAGCTGGAGCTCGCGCGGGAAGCGTGCAGACCCTTAGACGTCGACGCCTTCCGCGAAGGCCATCTGACCCCGGTCTATTTCGGCTCGGCGCTGCGCAATTACGGCGTGCGCGACCTGATCGAGGCTTTGGGCGCTTACGGCCCGCCGCCGCGCGCCCAGGCAGCCGATGAACGCACGGTGGAGGCGACGGAGGAGAAGATGACCTCCTTCGTCTTCAAGATCCAGGCCAACATGGATCCCAACCACCGCGACCGCATCGCCTTCGTCCGTGTCTGCTCGGGCAAGCTCGAGCGCGGCATGAAGGCAAAGCTGGTGCGCACCGGCAAGCCGATGAGCCTGTCGGCGCCGCAGTTCTTCTTCGCCCGCACGCGAGTCACGGCCGACGAGGCTTTCGCCGGCGACGTCGTCGGCATCCCCAATCACGGCACGCTGCGCATCGGCGACACTCTCACCGAAGGCGAGGAGATCCTGTTCCGCGGCGTGCCGAATTTCGCGCCGGAAATCCTGCGCCGCGTCCGCCTCGGCGACGCCATGAAGGCCAAGAAGCTGAAGGAGGCGCTGCACCAGATGGCCGAGGAGGGCGTCGTGCAGCTCTTCTCGCCCGAGGACGGCTCACCGGCGATCGTCGGCGTGGTCGGCGCGCTGCAGCTCGATGTGCTCAAGGAGCGGCTCAACATCGAGTACACGCTGCCGGTAGATTTCGAGATGTCGCGCTTTTCCGTCTGCCGCTGGATTTCGGCCGACGACAAGGCTGAGCTGCAGCGCTTCATCGAAGGGCATCGCGGCGACATTGCCCGCGATCTCGACAACGATCCGGTCTTCCTCGCCCAGCATGCCTTTTCGCTGAACTATGAGGCCGAGCGCTGGAAGGCGATCCGCTTCGCCGCCGTCAAGGATTACCAGGTCCGCGACAAGGCGGCGTGAAGCGCAGCTTTTCCTTCTCCCCTTTTGGGCTAGCGTGCGCACACATTTGCTTCGGGCTCATTTTTGCGAGGCCAGAACGAAGCCGTGTGTGATGGCGTTGAAGCGTCTGAGGCCGTGGGTGAAGGTGATGGGCCCTGGCGGGCGTTCCTTTTCGTAGCCGTTCCAGCCTCCGAGCCTGGCGATACACCAGGCGGCCCAGGCGAGCGTGTGCGTGGGGTGCGGGTTCTTCTGCTTTTGGGTCTTGCCTTCGAGCTTGGCGATGAGCACTTCCAGGACGGTGATCTCGGTGGGATCGAAGAGGTGTGCGGCCTGGAAGCGCTGGCCCGGCGAACCACGCCCGTGTACGAGTTGCATGACCTTGGTGGCGACGACCAGAGCGGTGGCGGCCAGACGTTCGAGTGCATCGCCGTCGGCGATGAGACTTTCCTCCAGATCGATGGCCTGCGACTTCACGGTCCGAAACAGCTGTTCGACGCTCCAACGCGAGCGATACAGGTCGACGATGCGGCAGGCATCGGCGAGCGTTTCGACGCTGTGGGTGGTCAACAGCCGCCAGATCACCGCGTCCTTGGCCGAAGGTGGATCGATCTCACGCACTTCCACCATGTTGAGCGTGAGTTCGCGCGGATCGCGGCTGTCGGCGCCAAGGCGGGGCTGGCGCAAGCTCACCGCGGTGAAGCGAACGGCCAGTTCGACGGTGCGGGCCGGCCGGCCGGGTCGGGCCTGCAGTTCGAAGGCAATGCGGCCGGCTTCCGGCGTCTTGGCGATCGCGCCGAACAGGCGCTCGCCCCGCGTGCCCAAGGCCCGATCCCGTACAGCGCGGATGAGCACATGGGTGCGCTCGTCGGGCAGCCTTGCAAACACTTCGTAGATGTCGGCCTCGCGGTCGCCGATCACCGTCATCTGCGGCGCGTCGGTCAGCGCCTGGCATGCCGCCTTGGCGGTGCCGATCCACTTGTGGCTTTCCTTGGCTTCGATCGGCAGCGCCTGGTAGTCATCCGCCTTCTCTGCCTCGCGCCGCCAGATCGTGGCGCCTGCAAGGCCAAGGACCGAGCCGTCCACGGCATCCACGGCCAACGCCGGATGCACGAACAGCCCGATATCGGTGCCATTGCCGACACGACCGAGGCCGCGCTTGCGCGAAGCCTTGGCTTCATAGTTGATCTCGCTGCTGTCCTCGATGATCAGCACGTGGCGGCCGGCGGCCAGTTCGGCGGTTCGCGCCGCCGCCGTGCGGATGATCTCTTGCGTGCTCACGTGGCGATTGCGAAACAGGCGTGTGAACGCGACCTTCTCGGCGCGCGTGTCGGCCAGCCGGCGCATGCCCGTGCTGACACGCGCAAACATGCGCTCCAGAACCATGCTCCCCTTTTTTGCAGGCGCAGGTCGCCGAAGTAGCCAAGCAACGAAGCCATCGTCGAAACCTCCAGAATCAACAATGGCGGCTACAGAATCACATACAATTCAACCGCTTCAAGCCATTTTCCGACGGCGCCTCTTCACGCTTGACCACAGCACGAAGCAAATGTGTGCGCACGCTAGCCCCTTGTGGGAGAAGGTGAAGCCTGCTCAGCCCTTCGCCGCCGCTTCCAGCTTGTCGATCTCGATCTTGCCCATCTGCATCATCGCCGACATCACGCGGCCGGCCTTGGCCCGGTCAGGATCCTGAAGCAGGCGCGGCAATTGTTCCGGCACGACCTGCCAGGAAACCCCGAACTTGTCCTTCAGCCAGCCGCACCGGCCGGGCTGGCCTCCATCCTCGGTGAGCCTAGTCCAGAAATGGTCGACTTCCTCCTGCGTTTCGCAGTCGATCGACAGCGAGATCGCCTCGGTGAACTTGTATTGCGGACCGCCGTTGAGCGCTTGGAATTGCACGCCGTCGAGTTCGAACGAGGCCACCAGCACCTGGCCTTCGAGAGCATGGCCCTTGGGCCAGCGCATGGTGCTAAGCACCTTCGACTTCTTGAAGATGGAAACGTAGTGGTTCATGGCCTCCTCGGCCTGGCCGTCGAACCATAGGAAGGTGGTGATCTTTTGCATGTCTTGCTCCTCGGACTGTTCAGGTGGGTTCCATCTTCAACGGCGGGCCGGCGATTTGGTGCCGTTTCCGTACCGTCTGCCTCGAGGACGGGCCGGCGAGGCGCGATCCGACAGCGACTTTCAGATTTTCTTGAAGTTCCGTGGCGCAGTGCAAAACTGTGGCAAGGCCGGACCTTGGTCGCTATAACCGCTGCCGACCAAAATACAGCGCCGTCGCGCCACGCTCAGCGCGGCCAGCCAGCAAGGACAATCCGATGCCTGCCTATCGCTCCCGCACCACTACCCATGGCCGCAACATGGCCGGCGCCCGCGGCCTGTGGCGCGCCACCGGCATGAAGGACTCGGATTTCGGCAAGCCGATCATCGCGGTGGTCAATTCCTTCACCCAGTTCGTGCCGGGCCACGTGCATCTGAAGGACCTCGGCCAGCTCGTCGCGCGCGAGATCGAGAAGGCCGGCGGCGTCGCCAAGGAATTCGACACGATTGCCGTCGATGACGGCATCGCCATGGGCCATGACGGCATGCTCTATTCGCTGCCGTCGCGCGAGCTGATCGCGGACTCCGTCGAATACATGGTCAACGCGCATTGCGCCGACGCCATGGTCTGCATCTCCAATTGCGACAAGATCACGCCCGGCATGCTGATGGCCTCGCTGCGCCTCAACATCCCGACCGTCTTCGTCTCCGGCGGGCCGATGGAGGCCGGCAAGGTGGTGCTCGCCGGCAAGGCGCAGGCGCTCGACCTGGTCGACGCCATGGTTGCCGCGGCCGACGACCGCGTTTCCGACGAGGACGTCAAGGTCATCGAGCGCTCGGCCTGCCCGACCTGCGGCTCGTGCTCGGGCATGTTCACGGCAAACTCGATGAACTGCCTGACCGAGGCGCTCGGCCTCTCGCTGCCGGGCAATGGCTCGACGCTGGCAACGCACGCCGATCGTAAGCGCCTGTTCGTCGAGGCCGGCCATCTGATCGTCGATCTCGCCCAGCGTTACTACGAGCAGGACGATCAAAGCGCGCTGCCGCGCAGCATCGCCTCCAAGGGCGCCTTCGAGAACGCCATGGCGCTTGACATCGCCATGGGCGGCTCGACCAACACGGTGCTCCACATCCTCGCCGCCGCGCACGAGGGCGAGGTCGACTTCACCATGGAAGACATCGACCGGCTGTCGCGAAAAGTGCCGGTGCTGTGCAAGGTGGCGCCGGCCAAGGCCGACGTGCACATGGAGGACGTCCACCGCGCCGGCGGCATCATGGCCATCCTCGGCCAGCTCGACCAGGCGGGACTGATCAACCGCGACCTGCCGACGGTCCATACGGCTTCCCTCGGCGAGGCGCTCGACCACTGGGACATCGCCCGCACCTCCGCCGAGAATGTGCGCGAGTTTTTCCGGGCGGCGCCCGGTGGCGTGCCGACGCAGGTCGCCTTCAGCCAGGATCGCCGCTGGGATGAGCTCGACATGAACCGCGAGACGGGTGTCATCCGTTCGGCAAAGACGCCGTTCTCGAAGGACGGCGGCCTCGCCGTGCTGAAAGGCAATTTGGCGCTCGACGGCTGCATCGTGAAGACGGCCGGCGTCGACGAGTCGATCCTGAAATTCACCGGCCCGGCCCGCGTCTTCGAGAGCCAGGACGCCTCGGTCAAGGCGATCCTCGGCAACGAGATCAAGGCCGGCGACATCGTCGTCATCCGCTACGAGGGACCGCGCGGCGGCCCCGGCATGCAGGAGATGCTCTACCCGACCAGCTACCTGAAGTCGAAGGGCCTCGGCAAAGCCTGCGCGCTGATCACAGACGGCCGCTTCTCCGGCGGCACGTCCGGCCTGTCGATCGGCCATGTCTCGCCGGAGGCTGCCGAAGGTGGGTTGATTGGTCTGGTCCAGGAGGGCGACACGATCGAGATCGACATCCCGAACCGCAAGATCCATCTTGCCATCAGCGATGCTGAGCTCGAAGCGCGCCGCGCCGCGATGACAGCGAAGGGCGCGGATGCCTGGAAGCCGGCCGAGAAGCGCAAGCGCAAGGTGACGACCGCGCTGCGCGCCTACGCCGCCTTCGCCACCAGCGCCGACAAGGGCGCCGTGAGGAAAGTGCCGGAGTAGGAGCGCTTTTCCTTCTCCCCTTGTGGGAGAAGGTGGCCGAGCGAAGCTCGGTCGGATGAGGGGTGTTCCAGCTTGGTGACACCTCTCGCCCAGCCTGATTTTCCCGCGCCTCACTCCGCCCAGCACCCCTCATCCGTCTTGGCGCTTCGCGCCAATCCACCTTCTCCCCACAAGGGGAGAAGGAGAGGGCCGCGCTACGGCATCAGCTGATACTCATAAAGCCTCTGATAGAGCCCGCCGTGCTTGAGCAAGGTCTTGTGCGGGCCGCTTTCCTGCACCTTGCCACCCTCCAGCACCACGATGGTGTCGGCCTGGTGCACCGTCGACAGCCGGTGCGCGATCACGATCGTCGTGCGTCCGACGGTGAGCTGCTGCAGCGCATCGCGGAACAGCGCTTCCGATTCGGCGTCGAGCGCGCTGGTCGCTTCGTCCAGCAGCAGGATCTCGGCGTTGCGCAGCATGGCGCGCGCGATCGAGATGCGCTGGCGCTGGCCGCCGGAGAGCAGCGAGCCGTTCTCGCCCACCTCCGTCTCGTAGCCCTTGGCCATGGCGCTGATGAAATCATGCGCATTGGCTGCCTTGGCGGCGGCGATCACTTCCTCGTCGGTCGCGTCCTCACGGCCGAGGCGGATGTTGTGCATGATGGTGCCGGCAAACAGGAACGTGTCCTGGCTGACATAGGCGATCTTCTGCCTGAGCGAATTGAGCGTTGCGAAGGATATGTCCTGGCCGTCGAACATCACCTTGCCGGTCTGCGGGTCGTACATGCGCATGATCAGGTTGAGGATCGTCGACTTGCCGCTGCCCGATGGTCCGACCAGCGCCGTCATCTTGCCCGCCGCCAGCGTCAGGTCGAAGCCTTCGAACACCGGCGGGCTCTCCGGATAGGCGAAGCTGACATTGTCGAATCGGATCTCGCCCGGACCTGGCCGTAGCGGCTTGGCGTCGGGTTTTTCGGCGAGAGTCAGCGGCCGGTCGGCAAGCTGGAACATCATGCGCACGCCGACGATGCCGGTTTCCAGCGAAATGCGCACGCGCGCCAGGCGCTTGGCCGGCTCATAGGCAAGCAGCAGCGCTCCAATGAAGGCCATGATGTTGCCGGGCATCTGGCCGCCTTGCAGCACCAGGAAACCGCTGACGAAAACGGCGCCGGCGATTGCCAGGCCGGCCAGCGTTTCCATCACCGGGCTGGTGGCGGCCTCCAGCGTGGCGATGTTGTTGGCGCGGTTCTCGACGTCGGAAACTGCCTTGTACATGCGCTTGCGCATTGCGCCTTCGAGATTGAAGGATTTGACGACGCGCACGCCGATCGCCGTCTCCTGCATCACATGCACGATCTGGCCGAGCGAGCGGAATTCCATCGAGGCGATCTTGCGGACGCGCTTCAGGATGCGGTTCACCCCATAGATTGCGACCGGCCCGATGACGAAGCAGATCAGCGACAGCGCCGGCTGCTTCCAGACCATAACTGCCACCAGGGCAATCAAAGTCACCAGATCACGCACATAGGATGTGACGACGAGATCAAGCACGCTGCGAGCCGCCTGCGCGTTGTTGGTCATGCGAGTGATCAGTTCGGACGATGAGGTCGCATGGTAGAACTCGATGCCTTGCGCGAGGATACGGTCATAGATCTTGCGTTGCCGGTCGGCGATGATGGCGTTGCCAACGCGGCTCATGAGGTACGCTTGGACGAAATTGGCGATGCCCTTGGCGATGAAGATCGCTGCGACCGCCAAGGCAATCCAGTTAACGCGTTCGACTCTTTTATAGATCACGAATTCATTGGTGATTACGCTAAGGATCCAGGCGCTGGCTGCGGTCGTGGCGGCAACCACCAGCATCGACACCATGGCGGCGCCATAGCCGAATTTATGCTCGTGGAAGGATTCCCTCACCAGCCTTGCGATGAGGTGCTGGTTTTCCGTCGAACGGAAGAAGCGAAACAACGGCAGATCCCACGCCTGTGATTTTCGGATTCGCCATGGGGGCGAGAGGCGGCTTATAGAGCGAGTTGCCGCCGGATGGAACCTTTCGCTATCGGCGATAGAAACCACTGCGGCAGGGTGTCTTTTCGGCCACGATGGCTGCTGATTCTACCAAGGGGATGACGAGAATGGATTTCGACCTCATCGTGCGCGGCGGCACGCTGCCGGATGGCAGGATTGCCGACATCGGCATTGCCGGCGAAACCATCCGCGCCATCGAGCCTCAACTGTCGGGCTCGGCCCATACCGAGGTCGACGCGCGCGGCAACCTTGTCTCGCCGCCTTTCGTCGATCCGCACTTCCATATGGACGCCACGCTCTCCTACGGCATCCCGCGCATCAACGCCTCCGGCACGCTGTTGGAGGGCATCGCGCTCTGGGGCGAGCTGAAGCCGCTGTTGACGCACGAGGCCGTGCGCGACCGCGCGCTCGCCTATTGCGACTGGGCGGTGTCGATGGGCCTGCTCGCCATCCGCAGCCATGTCGACGTCTGCGACGACCGGCTGCTCGCGGTGGAGGCGCTGCTCGACGTCAAGCAAACGGTCGCACCCTATATCGACCTGCAACTGGTCGCCTTTCCGCAGGACGGGCTCTACCGCTCGCCGACGGCGCGCGAAAACACCATCCGGGCGCTCGATCTCGGCGTCGACATCGTCGGCGGCATCCCGCATTTCGAACGCACCATGGCCGACGGCACCCGCTCGGTGACGGAGCTCTGCGAGATCGCCGCCAAGCGCGGCCTGATGGTCGACATGCATTGCGACGAGACCGACGACCCGCTGTCGCGCCATATCGAGCAGCTCGCCTATGAAGCGCAGCGCCTCGGTCTGCAGGGCAGGGTGGCCGGCTCGCACCTCACCTCCATGCACTCCATGGACAATTACTATGTCTCGAAGCTCTTGCCGATGATTGCCGAAGCCGGCGTCTCGGCGATCCCCAACCCGCTGATCAACATCATGCTGCAGGGGCGTCACGACACCTTCCCGAAGCGGCGCGGCCTGACCCGGGTGAAGGAGATGCTGGGGCTCGGCATCCGCGTCGGCTGGGGCCAGGACTGCGTGCTCGACCCTTGGTATTCGCTAGGCACGGCCGACATGCTCGACGTCGCCTTCATGGGCCTGCATGTCGCCCAGATGTCGAGCCCGGCCGACATGGCGCGCTGCTTCGACATGGTGACCAATGTCAACGCCGCCATCATGGGCCTCGACCATCTCGGACTTGCGGTCGGCAAGCGCGCCAGCCTTGTCGTGCTCGACGCCGGCAATCCGATCGAGGCCGTACGCCTTCGCCCCGAACGTCTTTGCGTCATCGCCAGGGGCAAGGTGGTGGCGGAGCGCACCAGGCAGGAGACCAGGCTGTCGATCGCCGGGCGGCCGGAGAGCGTCAACCGAAGGCATAAGTCTGCTTAGTGTCTCCGCGTGGAGCAGGGAACGAAGCGACGCGTAAAGCCGCTACAAGGTCGAAGAACGCGGCGCGCAACGTGAGATTTGCAGCGTTCCTTCGCGCCCCCCTCTGGCCTGCCGGCCCCTCAAAGTTCCTGCATCGCCGCAACGCCCTGTGCACTCACCACTAGAACCGGCGGCTTTCCGCCGCTGGTCTTACGGATTTCGCTCGTCAAGCCGCCGGCTTACGGCTAGGGAGCCGGCATGGCCCAGACCATCGCCCGCAATTTCACGATCCGCAACGTCCTGCTCGCCGGCATCCTCTTGATGCTGGCCGGCGACTTCATGTTCGCGCTGAACGACGCGATGGGCAAATGGCTGGTTGCCTCCTTCTCCGTCGGCCAGGTGGTGCTGATCCGCTCCATCGGCGCCTTTTTCGTGCTAGGGCCGATGATCGCCAACCAGGGCGCGGGCAAGCTGTTCCAGATGGAAAGGCCGCTGCTGCAGCTCCTGCGCGTGGTGGCGACCACGCTCGATACCGGGCTCTTCTATGCGGCTGTCGTCTATCTGCCGCTCGCCGACGTGATGAGCTTCTACATGGCCGGACCGATCTATGTCGCCGCGCTCTCGCACCTCCTGCTTGGCGAGAAGGTCGGCTGGCGGCGCTGGCTGGCGATCCTGGTCGGCTTCTGCGGCGTGCTGATCATCCTGAAACCCTCCTCGGCGGCCTTCTCGCTGTCGTCGACCTACGCCCTGATCGGCAGCATCGCCTTCGGCTTCGCCATCATCCTCGGCCGGCGTTTGCGTGGAACGAGTGACACGACCCTGGTCACATGGCAGACAATCGGCACGCTGATTGTCGGCGGGGCGTTCACCATCGGCACCTGGCGGACACCCTCCAGGCTTGATTTCGGCGCCATGCTCTTGCTCGGCGTCGTCTCCTGCGCCGCCCATCTGATGATCACCAGGGCTCTCAAGCTGGCGCCGGCCTCGACGCTGGCGCCGCTGCATTACAGCCTGCTTCTGTGGGCCATTGTCTTCGGCCTGGTCTTCTTCGGCGACGTGCCGAGCCCGCGCATCCTCGCCGGCTCGGCGATCGTCGTGCTCGCCGGCATCTTCATCTTCCATCGCCAGAAGGTGGTCGAAACCGTCGTGCCGCCCGAGAACGTGCCTAAGGGCGTCAACTAGAGCAATTCCAGGAAAAGTGTGTAACGGTTAGGCTCGGCGACTTCGCCGTAGCCTTCCGTCCGGAATTGCGTCGAAACAATCCGTTTCCGTGGAACGGTGAGCTCAACGGCAATTTCACGAAAGCATTTTACGGTGCAAATCGCCTGTCGAATGCAATCGGCGATTGATTCTTGGCGGGACAGGCAGGATATTCGCAACCTGGGAAACCGGGGTATAGGGGGAATGATGGGTAGTTTCTCTATATGGCATTGGCTTATAATTCTGGTCCTTATCGCCTTGCCGTTGGTATTTGTCTTAAGAGCGCCGCCCTCTGGAGCCAATCGTTTCGGAGACACGCCGCCTTCAATGAATTTCGGTGAGGCTGTTTCAAGTTTTTTCCGAAACTATGTGAATTTTTCCGGCAGGGCCAGTCGGTCGGAGTTCTGGTACACCTACCTCTTCATCTTCATCGTCGGCGTCATTGTGGTCATAGTTGATGCTGTTGTCGGAAATGAAGCTGTCTCATCGATCTGGAATCTTGCCATCCTTGTGCCGACGCTTGCCATGACAACTCGCCGGCTGCATGACATCAACAGAAGCGGCTGGCATCAACTTCTTGCATGGTTATTCCCCGTCGGTACCATCGCTCTGCTTATTTGGTATTGCAGAAAGTCTGACGAGACAGGGTCGCTGAATGAGATCCAGAGGGTTTTCACGTAAGGTCGCTGGAACTCTGCAACCGATCTCATTTGGAACTGCTCGAGCCCAGCCGCACGGCCGCAAGATGGCGTGAGAATTCGGATGTCTCCATCAGCGCCTTGCAGCGGGCGAAGCGGCCGTCGGCATAGGCGCGGAAATCGTCGACCGGGTTGTCGTTGGCGAGTTGGATCAGCCCCCACAGCGTCCAGAGCAGGTCGCACATCGCCTTGTGGATGACGACGCGGCCGCGCTCGGCCGGCCTCGCCTCGCCGCCGAAATAGGCGCGCATCATCTCCTCGTCCTGGGCGGCGTCGAACTTGCCCTCGACGGAGAGGTCGCCGAGGTCCCACAGCGGATCGTTCATGCCGGAATATTCCCAGTCGACGATCCACATCCGCTCGCCCGTATCGAGGAAGTTCTCGCAAAGCGGATCGCAGTGGCAGGCGGCGAGCTGGATCGGGTGTGCGGCCAATGCTTCGCGCACGCTGCCTGCCTCGCGCACCACGTCGTGATAGCCCGGTGGCAGCGCGACATCCTTGGTCGACAGCACCTTCAGATAGTCGTCGATCATCGCGAACAGCTCGAAGCGGAAAGGAAAGACGGCGCCGGACGAATGCAGCTTGCGGAAGGCCTCGCCCGCGCGCGCCGGGCTCCCCTTGCGCGTCTTGAACTTCTCCGGCGACATCGTCTCGGCACCGGCGATGAAGCGCGTCGCCATCACGCCCGATGCCGGATCGGCATAGAGCACCTCGGGGCTGACGCCGGCCTTGGCCGCCTCGCGCGCCGCTACCGCCTCATTGGCGCGGTTGATGTATTCCTGCGTGCCCTTGCCGGGAATGCGCAGGCAGACGTCGCCAGCTTGGTAAACACGGTTGGTGAGGCCGCCCAGCCGCTCCAGCGGACCCTCGTAGCCGGCAAGCGCCGGAATGGCGGCCAACGCCGCGCGCGCCTCTTCCATCGTCACCCCCTTTACCATCACGCCATGTTTATGGCGAAACGGTTCCACAGTTTTTGCCGCTTGGCTACCATGGGGCGCGCGAATCGGCAGCGGGAGCGGCAATGACGGACGGCAAGCACAACAGCGCGCTGGGCGCGGCTTACGCGGCGACCCGGCCGGACGAAGTGGCGGCGATCTACGACAACTGGTCCGAGACCTATGACGCCGACATGTCGGCCGCCGGCTATCGCCATCCGACGATCTGCCTGGCGCTGCTTGCCCGGCATCTGCCGCGCGGTGCCGAACCCTTGCTCGATGCCGGCGCCGGCACCGGCCTGATCGGCGAGTGGCTCGCCATCACCGGCTATCCTCAGGTCGAGGCGCTCGACATCTCGCAGGGCATGCTGGACAAGGCTGGGGCGAAGGGCGTCTACACGGCCCTGCATCGCCTGGCGCTGGGCGGACCTTTGCCCTTCGCCGACGGCTATTACGCCGGCATCGTCTCGGCGGGCGTCTTCACCTCGGGCCATGTCGGGATCGACGGCCTGGACGAGCTGATCCGCATCTGCCGCCCGGGCGGCATCATCGTGCTGACGGTCAAGAACACGCTCTGGCAGTCCGGCTTTGCGGAGCGGATCGCCGACTTCGAGAAGCAGGGCGTCATAAGCCGCGTCGAAGAGACACGGCCTTACGCCTCGATGCCCGGCGAGGCCGACACGGTGCCGAGCCGAGGCCTGGTGCTGCGCGTCGGCTGACCGCTTCCCGAGCTTAGGCCCTGATCTTCTCTCCCGCCGGATCATACATCGGCTCGAGATGGATCTTGGCCGGCGTGCGTTCCATCGCCACCACCAGCTCGTAGTCGCCGGAAGCGAGGAAATCGTCGCTGACGCCATCGGCGTTGCGCACGTAGCCGTAGCCGATGTTCTTCTCCACCGTGTAGCCGTAGCCGCCGCTGGTGAGATAGCCGACCGCCTCGCCATTGCGCAGGATCGTCTCGCGGCCGAGCAGCACGATCTCCGGATCGGCCACCGTGAAGCCGGCAAAACGTTTGGCGAGCGGCTTGGCAGCCACTTTCTCCAGCGCCCGCCGCCCGACGAAATAGGTGTTCTTCCTGAGCTTCACAGCCCAGCCAAGGCCAGCCTCCTGCGGCGTGTCGTTAGGCGTGATGTCCGAGCCCCAGGCGCGGTAGCCTTTCTCCAGCCGGAGCGATTCCAGCGCCCGGTAGCCGACCGGCCGGATGTCATGCTTCTTTCCCGCCGCCATTAGCGCGTCAAAAATCTCGCCGGTAGCGGCGATAGGCACATGCAGTTCCCAGCCGAGCTCGCCGACATAGGTGACGCGCAACGCCCGCACCGTGTGGCCGGCAATTCCGACTTCGCGGGCGTGGCCGAAGGGGAAGGCTGTGTTCGAGACATCGGCGTCAGTTACCGCCGACAGCACGTCGCGGGCGCGCGGCCCCATCAGCGACAGCGTGCCGAACTCCTCGGTGACGTCTTTCAGCGTCGTGTCGAGACCCTGTTCGATATGGTCGCCGATCCAGGAAAAATCATGCGTGCGGAAGCCGGTGCCGGTGACGATGTAGAACCGGCTCTCGCCAAGCCTCGCCACGGTGAGGTCGGCCTCGATGCCGCCGCGCGTGTTGAGAAGCTGCGTGTAGGTCAGCCGTCCCACCGGCTTGTCGACGTCGTTGGCGCAGATCCAGGCGAGCGCCTTCAGCGCATCAGTGCCGGCCATCTCGTATTTGGCGAAGGAGGATTGATCGAAGATGCCGACCTTCTCGCGCACATGCTGGTGCTCGTCGCCGACCGGGCCGAACCAGTTCTGCCGCCCCATCGAGTAGATGTCTTCGGGCTCGACGCCGTCGGGCGCGAACCAGTTCGGCCGCTCCCAGCCGAGCTTCGAGCCGAACACGGCGCGGTGAGTCTTCAGCCGCTCATAGAGCGGCGAGACGATGCGCGGCCGGCCGGACAGGTATTCCTCATGCGGGAAGCCGATCGTGTAATGCTTGCCATAGGCTTCCAGCGTGCGGTCGCGGACCCAGTCGCGGTCGCGATGCAGCCCGGAAAAGCGCCTGATGTCGACCACCCAGAGGTCGAGCGGCGCCTCGCCGTCGACCACCCATTGCGCCAGCACCCAGCCGGCGCCGCCGCCGGACGCAATGCCGAACGCGTTGAAGCCGGCGCCGACGAACATGTTGGAGCATTCCGGTGCTGCGCCGAGGATGAAATTGCCGTCCGGCGTGAAGCTTTCCGGCCCATTGATCATCTGCTTGACGCCGACGTTGGCGAGCGCCGGCACCCGCTCGATCGCCTGGGCCATATGCTGCTCGAAATGGTCGTAGTCGTCATCGAACAGGCGGAACTCCCAGTCGTTGGGAACGTCGCCCCCGGGGAGATCAGTCGTCCAGGCCTGGGGGTTCGGCTCGTAGCCGCCCATCACCAGCCCGCCGACTTCTTCCTTGAAATAGGTGCGGCGGTCGGGGTCGCGGATCGTCGGCGCATCCGTCGCCAGACCCTCGATCTTCTCGGTGATGATATACTGGTGCTTGACCGGCTGCAGCGGCATGTTGATGCCGGCCATCGCGCCGACCTGCCTTGCCCATTGCCCGGCGCAGTTCACCACCTTGTCGCAGGCGATGTCGCCTTTTGAAGTCTTCACCGCGGTGATCCGGCCGTCCTTCATCGTAAAGCCGGTGACGCGCACACCCTCGAACAGCTTGGCGCCATGTATGCGCGCGCCCTTGGCGAGCGATTGCGTGATGTCGGAAGGGCTGGCCTGGCCGTCGGTCGGCAGCCAGGATGCGCCGACGAGGTCGCTTGTTTCCATCAGCGGCCACATGCGCTTCACCTCGGCCGGCGACAAGAGCTGCATGTCCATGCCGAAGCTCTTCGCGGTCGTCGCCAGCCGCTTGAACTCGGTCCAGCGGTCGGCATTGGTGGCGAGTCTGAGGCAACCGGTCATCTTCCAGCCGGTTGCCAGCCCGGTCTCGGCCTCGAGCCCCTTGTAGAGCTCGACAGAATATTTGAGCACGCGCGTGATCGAGGCCGAAGAGCGCAACTGCCCGACGAGGCCGGCCGCGTGCCAGGTCGAGCCCGAGGTCAGCTTGCCCTGTTCCAGCAGCACCACGTCGGCCTTGTGGTCGCGCGCCAGATGATAGGCGGTCGAGCAGCCGATGATGCCGCCGCCGATGACGACGATCCCGGCATGGCTGGGCAAGGTCATGGCCTGGTTCCGTATTTCGTCCGATAGTTTTCCAGCGCCGCGTCGAGCCGCACGAGGTTCTCCTCGGTATAGGCGACGTAGTCGATGCCGGGCGCGTCGAGATAGAGCTCGGAGACCATGCTCCACATCGCTTCGCGCAGCAGCGAGGCGCATTGCATGGCCGCATGCGAGCGGCGGATCTCTTTGTCCGGCTCCTTCATGAAATAGGCGGTCAGGAAGGCGAAGGACTCATCGTCGTTCATGCCGGCATTGGAGGCTGCCCCCGCGAGATCGAACATCGCGGTGTTGAAGCCGGCATACTCGAAATCGATCAGCCACAGCCGTTTGCCGTCGTCGAGGATATTCGCCGGCAAAAGATCATTGTGGCCGAAGACGATCGGCAACAGCTTCTGCGCCCGTTCGAGCTCGTCCGCCAGCGTGAGATAACGCGGCAGCTCCTCCTTCTTGCGGCTGCCGCCTTCGTCCAGCGTGCGGGCATAGTCGCGGATCACGTGGAACACCCAGAACATGAAGCCGGCGCCGGAGACATGGTTGGGCATCTCGCGGTGAAAGCCGCGCAGCAGCGCCGCCACGCGGCCGAGATTGGCGCGCACATCCTCTCCGAGAAAGGTCTTGGCGCCGAGAAATTCCGTCACCAGAATTCCAGGTTCGGCATAGTGCACGGCCGGCGCGAAGCCCGCCGCATGCGCCGCTCGCGCCGTCATCACCTCGCGCTCGCGAAAGACATGATGGAATGGAAAATCCTGGCCGAAGCGCACGACATGCCGCCCGGCGCCGTCCGTGACGACATAGTTGGCGTTGCTGAGACCGCCCGGCAGCGGCTCGATTTCGATGCTGCCGGTCCAGCAGGGCAGGGCACGGATGCGGTCTTCTGCTACTACCGGAGCACTCACGGGTTTGTTCCTGCTCCAGCCGGCTTTCGACAAAGCGATGGTGTGAGAGAACACAAAAGCCTCGTCGGTGCGAGACGCTGGGATCGATATCCCACGCCGCACCGACGAGCCCCTTGGCCAGGTTCAGGATCCCGGCGTCCGCCCCCGCGGATTCGAAAAAAACTCGCGCCAAGCACGTTCCAGAAGATCTGGTCGGTCGATTGCGGCTCTGCCATCACCCTCCCGTGGCAGTTCCGAGCCTGTCACAGAATGATCTCACGCCAGTGCGACGCGGCTGTCAATCGAAAGCTGTGACCTTTTTTGGGTGTTTTGCCCGAAAATATGAGCAATTCCTTTAAAAGCGTTAGGAATGCCTTAGAATCGGTCAAAATCCCGGACGTCCCTATGATCCACTCGAAACGGCATGGAGAGATCCTGCGGCTCCTCAGCGAGGAGGGCACGATCACCATTGCCAGCCTGGCCGAACGGCTGGGCGTGTCGTTGGAGACGGTGCGGCGCGACGTCAAGCCGCTTACCGATGACGGAGCGCTGCTCAAGATGCATGGGGCGGTCCGCCTGCCGTCGATGGCCGGCGAGGCGCCGTTTGAGCGCCGCATGCGCGAGAATGCCGAGGCCAAGCGCCTGATTGCCCGCATGGTCGCGGCCACCATCCGCGACGGCGAATCGATCATGCTCGACACCGGCACCACTACCTCCTTCCTGGCGCGCGAACTGCTCGGCCATCGCCGGCTGACGGTGGTCACCAACTCGTCCGACATCGCCCGCACACTGGCGACCGTGAACGGCAACCGGGTCTACATGGCAGGCGGCGAGTTGCGCAGCGATTCCGGTGCCGCCTTCGGTGCTACTGCGATCGACTTCGTCAGCCGTTTCTCCGTCGACCACGCGGTGATCTCCATTGGCGCGGTCGATGCCGTCGCCGGCCTTACCGACTATGAGCTCGCGGAAGCGGAATTCGCCCGCATGGTGCTGTCGCGCGGCCAGCGTTCGCTGGTCGTCACCGATCACACCAAGTTCGGCCGGCAAGGGCTGGTCCAGGTCTGCGGCTTCGACGGCTTTTCGGAGCTCGCGACCGACCAGCCGCCGCCGCACGACATCGCTGCGGCGCTCAGCCAGGCTGGCGCGCGTCTCAGCATCGCGGCGGCCTAGCGCTGGGAGCTGCCAATGCCTTCCCTTCCCGCCCGGGCCGGTGTTTAGTCCGACCATGGCTTTCACCATCCGCCAGCTCCAGTTCTTCGTCGCCGTCGCCGAGCAGGGCACGGTGTCGGGCGCCGCGCAGAACCTCTCGATTTCCCAGTCCTCGGTCACCGAGGCGATCAAGGAGCTGGAGAGCGATCTCGGGGTCGAATTGTTCGAGCGTCATCCGCGGGGCTTGAACATCACCCACAAGGGCCATCAGTTCCTGCGCCACGCCACGAAGATCCTGGCCGATGTCTCCGATGCGCGCCGCGCCTTCCTCGGC
This sequence comes from Mesorhizobium sp. M1E.F.Ca.ET.045.02.1.1, assembly GCF_003952485.1. Taxonomy (NCBI): domain Bacteria; kingdom Pseudomonadati; phylum Pseudomonadota; class Alphaproteobacteria; order Hyphomicrobiales; family Phyllobacteriaceae; genus Mesorhizobium; species Mesorhizobium sp. M1E.F.Ca.ET.045.02.1.1. The sequence goes on along the minus strand of NZ_CP034447.1, from coordinate 1,247,082 downwards.
GACCAACTGACGGCCGGCGGTCGGCTACAGCTCGGCGTCACCTCGCTGGTCGCCGGCTATGTGCTTTCCGATTTGCTGGCGCGCTACCGCCGCGCCTATCCCGGCGTCGAGGTCTCGGCCATCGAGGACAATGGCGACTATCTCGAGCACCTCCTGGTCGGCGGCAAGCTCGACATCGCCGTCATGGTCACCTCCAATCTGCGCGACCGCACCGCGCTGCAGTCGGAAATCCTCGAGGTCTCGGCCTATCGGCTCTGGCTGCCGCTCAGCCACAGGCTCGCCAGCGCCGACATCATCGGTATCGGCGATATCGCGTCCGAGCCGCTGATCATGCTGACCGTCGACGAGATCGAGGAAAACACCGGCAAGCTGCTGTCGGCGATCGGCGCGAGACCCCATGTCGCCTTCCGCACCCGCTCGGTCGAGGCCGTGCGCAGCCTCGTGGCCACCGGCGCCGGCGTGGCGCTTTTGCCCGACCTCGTCTACCGCCCCTGGTCGCTGGAAGGCGACCGCATCGAATCCCGCGATATCTCCGGCTCGCTTCCGGTCGTCCAGGTCGGCATGGTCTGGCGCCGTGGCTCCAGCCTGCCGCAGTCCGCCCGCGATTTCATCGGCCTCGCCCAATCGCAACGCATGGTCCGCCGCTAGTGTGACCTACTCCAGGCTGACGTCGCCAGTCTTGCGCTTGCGCCTTGTTGCGGGAACGGCCTCCGCCTTGAACGGACCGATCGGAGCAACCTCGAAGCGGCCGGCACCGGCCAGCCTGACGGCGCGCCGGAACGTCGGACACTCCATCGGCCGGACGGCCGGACATCGGGCGGCGTGACGCAAAGCCTCTCGGATCGCGGTCAGGCACTGGATGGTCCGGTCCAGTTCGTTCGCTTTGGCATCCAAGCGCCGTTGATCCATTTTCGGCAGACCGTCGGGCGTCAGCATCGAGGAAATTTCGTCCAGTGCGAATCCACCCGCGCGTCCAAGCGCGATCAAGGCGAGCCGTTCCAGGACGGCCGGCTCGAACAAGCGGCGCAGGCCGCGACGGCCGATCGAGGCGATGAGGCCCTTCTCCTCGTAGTAACGAAGTGTCGAGGCGGGCACGCCGGTGCGGCGCGACACTTCGGCAATGTCCATATCTTTCATGCTTGACCTCAAGTCGGCTTGAACTCGTAGAGTGCTCGCGACGATCGGCGAGAGCAACAGAAAGCGAGGTCCGTTATGCCGCAATCCGCGCAGCCAAACACACAGCAAGCAGCTCTCTGGAATGACGTCAGCGGAAAGGCCTGGGTCGAGATGCAGCCGATCCTCGACGGGGTACTGGCGCCGTTCGAGCGCCTCGTAGTGGATGCCGGCTATCCCGGAGAAGGGGGCAATGTCCTGGATATCGGCTGCGGCGCCGGCGCCACGACTCTGGCGATGGCGCGCCGCGTCGGCAACGACGGACGTTGTGTTGGGCTGGATATCTCGCAGCCGCTTGTCGCCCTGGCGACGGAGCGCGCGCGGCTGGAAAAGGTGGCAAATGCAAGTTTTGAAGTGGGCGATGCGCAGACATATGCGTTCGAATCAGCGCGCTTCGACACTGTTGTCTCGCGCTTTGGTGTCATGTTCTTCGATGATCCCGTGGCCGCGTTCACCAACATAAGACAAGCCGCGAGGCGCGGTGGCAAACTCGCCTTTGTCGCTTGGCGCAGTCCGGTCGAGAATGATTTCATGACGACCGCTGCGCGAGCGGCCGCGCCTTTCCTGCCGCCCGCGCCCGTGCCAGACCCTGAGGCGCCGGGGCAGTTTGCCTTTGCCGACGGCGCCAAGGTGAAGCGGATCCTTGAAGCGAGCGGCTGGTCGTCAATCAAAGTCGAACAGGCGGACGTCCTGTGTCAGATCGCCGAAGGCGATCTGATGACATATGTCACCCGGCTGGGGCCGGTCGGCGCTGCGCTGCGCGAGGTAGACCAGGCAACGGCCGAAAAAATCACCACGGTCTTGCCTGGTGCATTCGCGCCTTTCGTGGAGGACGGTAAGGCTCGCTTCAATGCCGCCTGCTGGCTGGCGACGGCGGCGGCTTGAAGGCGTCCGTCTATCGGAAAAACCGATATCGACTTTCTGATAAATGAATTTGCGAAACCGGATTTTTCACAGCACTTTTTCGCCAGGGAACAAAAGCCGCTCGGGAGCGCGGCTGTCGGGGCACTGAGCTCTGGCGTTCAGGTTTGCGCATGATCCTTTTCGAAAACCGAAGCGGTTTCGGGGTCACGCGCCAAAATGGGAGATCGATGATGAATGCATTCCTGAAGTCATGCACGGCGTTGACGGTTGCGCTGGCCTTCTCGGGTCAGGCGATCGCCCAGGTCAAGGAACTCGGCAAGGGCGAGGGCGAGCTCAATATCGTCGCCTGGCCGGGCTACATCGAGCGCGGCGAGACCGACAAGAACTATGACTGGGTGTCTGCCTTCGAGAAGGAGACCGGCTGCAAGGTCAACGTCAAGACCGCCAACACGTCGGACGAAATGGTCTCGCTGATGAACGAGGGCGGGTTCGACCTGGTGACGGCTTCGGGTGATGCTTCGCTGCGCCTCGTCGCCGGCAAGCGCGTGCAGCCGATCAACACCGACCTCGTCAAGAGCTGGAAGACGGTCGACGACCGCCTGAAGGACGCGCCCTGGTTCACCGTCGACAAGGTGCACTACGGCGTTCCCTACCAGTGGGGCCCGAACATCCTGATGTACAACACCGACGTCTTCAAGGAAGCGCCCAAGAGCTGGAACGTCGTCTTCGAGGAGATGAAGCTGCCCGACGGCAAGTCGAACAAGGGTCGAGTGCAAGCCTATGACGGCCCGATCCACATCGCGGACGCCGCCAACTACCTGATGTTCCACAAGCCGGAACTGGGCATCAAGGACCCCTACGAGCTTACCGAGGACCAGTACAAGGCGGCGCTCGATCTGTTGCGCACGCAGCGCACGCTGGTCGGCCGCTACTGGCATGACGCCGCGATCCAGGTCGACGACTTCCAGAACGAAGGCGTGGTTGCTTCAGGCTCCTGGCCCTATCAGGTGAACACGCTTGTCGCCGCCAAGAAGCCGGTCGCCTCGACCGTGCCGGAAGAAGGCGTCACCGGCTGGGCGGACACCACCATGATGGAGGCCGACGCCGCCCATCCGAACTGCGCCTATATGTGGCTCGAGCACTCGCTCTCACCCAAGGTCCAGGGAGACGTCTCGGCCTGGTTCGGCTCGCTGCCGGTGGTGCCGGCCGCCTGCAAGGGTAACGAGTTGCTCGGCGAGGAAGGCTGCAAGACCAACGGCTACGACAATTTCGAGAAGATCAAGTTCTGGAAGACGCCGGTGTCGAAATGCGCCAGCCAGAACGACCAGTGCGTGCCTTACTACCGCTGGGTGTCGGACTATATCGGCGTCATCGGCGGGCGGTGATCGCTTTTACCCTCCCCCTTGTGGGGAGGGTCGACGCGCAGCGTCGGGGTGGGGGTCGGCGCAACCGCTTGTGCCAGTCACCCCCACCCGCAGCTTCGCCGCGACCTCCCATCGAGGGGGAGGTGAAGCGCGTGCGCTATCGCGATCCGACAGGAACCAAACCCGGCAACCGACTGACAGGCCCATGACCTCCGCCGTTTCCTTCAAACAAGTCTCGCGCCATTTCGGCAGCGTGCGTGCCGTCGATGCGGTCGATCTCGACATCGCGCCGGGCGAGTTCTTCGCCATGCTCGGACCGTCCGGATCCGGCAAGACGACCTGTCTTAGGCTGATCGCCGGCTTCGAGCAGCCGACGGCGGGATCGATCTCGATCTTCGGCGAGCGCGCCGAAGGGGTTCCGCCCTACCGCCGCAACGTCAACACCGTCTTCCAGGACTACGCGCTGTTCCCGCACTTTAACGTGCTCGACAACGTCGCCTACGGCCTGATGGTCAAGGGCGTCGGCAAGGCCGAGCGGCTGAAGGCGGCGGAAGAGGCGCTGTCGCTGGTGCGACTGCCGGGCTATGGCGCCCGGCGTCCCGGCCAGCTCTCCGGCGGCCAGCGCCAGCGCGTCGCGCTTGCCCGGGCGCTCGTCAACCAGCCCAAGGTCCTGTTGCTCGACGAGCCGCTCGGCGCGCTCGACCTCAAGCTGCGCGAGAACATGCAGGAGGAATTGAAGTCGCTGCAGAAGGTGCTCGGCATCACCTTCGTCTTCGTCACCCACGACCAGGGCGAGGCGCTGTCCATGGCCGACCGCGTCGCCGTCTTCAACGACGGCAGGATCATGCAGGTCGGGACGCCGGAGGACATCTACCAGCGGCCTAAGACGCGCTTCGTCGCCGATTTCGTCGGCTCATCGAATGTGCTGCCGCCGGATTTCGTCCAGCGCTATTCCGGCCAGCATTGCTGGGGGAGTCTCAGGCCCGAATCCATCCGCGTCACCCAAGCGACAAGCGGCGACGGCGTGGCGGCGCGTCTGGTCGGAACCAACTATCTCGGCGCCACCACCAGGCTGGCGCTCGATGCCGATGGGCTGAGGCTGCACGCCGTGGTGCCGGCGGGCACGGCGCTGCCGGCCGAGGGCGAGGCGGTGATGCTCACCTTCAACCGCGAGCACCTGCATCTGATGGATGAACAGGTATGAGCACGGTTTGCGCGAGGCACCCCCTCTGTCCTGCCGGACATCTCCCCCGCAAGGGGGGAGATTGGCTGTCACCATTGGCTTCGCCAACTTCCAAGGTTGCAGAACTGGCAAGGCAGACAAGCTGCTGATCTCCCCCCTGCGGGGGAGATGTCCGGCAGGACAGAGGGGGGTGCGAAGGAACTCGGCCTTACCGCCATTGATCCAATCGACGCGGCAGGCGCCCCATGACCATCGCCGCGCTCAACTCCAACCCCGCCCCTGCCATCCTGCCCGGCAGCGGCGGCTTGCGCGGCGCTTTCTCCGACCTGTTCTGGCGCCGGCCGAAACTCCTGCTTTTCCTGATGCTGCTGCCGCCGGTTCTGTGGCTGGGCATCGTCTATATCGGCTCGCTTTTCGCGCTGCTCCTGCAGAGCTTCTTCTCGATCGACGAGTTCTCCGGCCTCATCAATCGCGAGTTCACGCTGAAGACCTATGGCGACCTGTTCCAGGCCGCCAATCTCGACATCATCCTGCGCACGGTGACGATGGCGGCGCTCGTCACGCTCGCCTCGGCGGTCGTGGCGTTCCCCATCGCCTATTATGCGGCGCGCTATGCGCGCGGCCGCTGGAAGGCGCTGTTCTATCTCGGCGTCATGCTGCCGCTCTGGTCGAGCTACCTGGTCAAGATCTATGCCTGGAAGCTGATCCTCGCCAAGGAAGGCATCCTCACCTGGCTGCTGGTCAAGCTGAACCTGCTTTGGCTTCTGGACGGCTGGCTGTCGCTGCCCATCGTCGGCGGCAACTCGCTGTCTGTGTCCTTCACCGGCACCTTCATCGTCTTCGTCTATGTCTGGCTGCCTTTCATGATCCTCCCCGTTCAGGCGGCGCTCGAGCGCGTTCCCGGCAACCTGGTCGAGGCCTCGTCCGATCTCGGCGCCTCGCCCGGGCAGACTTTCCGCAACGTGCTGTTTCCGCTGGCGCTGCCCGGCATAGTCGCCGGTTCGATCTTCACCTTCTCGCTGACGCTCGGCGACTACATCATCCCGCAGATCATCGGCACCTCGCGCCTGTTCATCGGCCAGGCCGTCTATTCGCAGCAGGGCACCGCCGGCAACATCCCTTTAGCCGCCGCCTTCACCGTGGTGCCGATCGTCATCATGGGCTTCTACCTTTGGGGCGCCAAGCGCATGGGGGCCTTCGATGCGCTCTGATCGCGGCCAATCCGCCCCGCTTCGCCTGAAGATCGCCGCTGCCTGCGGCCTGCTCTTCCTGCACCTGCCGATCCTCTTGATCTTCGTCTACGCCTTCACGACCGAGGAGAAGAGCTTCGTCTGGCCGCCGCCGGGGCTGACCACGCAATGGTTCGCCGTCACCTGGAACCGCCCGGACGTGTGGGAGGCATTGTCGCTGTCGATCCGCGTCGCCGCCATCTCGACGGCGATCGCGCTGGTGCTCGGCACGCTCTGCGCCGCCGCCGTCTCGCAGACGCGCTTCTTTGGCCGCGAGACGATTTCGCTGCTGGTCATCCTGCCGATCGCGCTGCCCGGCATCATCACCGGCATCGCGCTGCGCTCGGCCTTCGCGCTGGCCGACATCCCGTTCTCGTTCTGGACGATCGTGCTTGGCCACGCCACCTTCTGCGTGGTCGTCGTCTACAACAACGCCGTTGCCCGCTTCCGCCGCACCTCCGGCTCGATGATCGAGGCCTCGATGGACCTCGGCGCCGACGGCTTCCAGACGTTCAGGCATGTCGTGCTGCCCAATATCGCGACCGCGCTCCTTGCCGGCGGCATGCTGGCCTTCGCGCTGTCCTTCGACGAGGTCATCGTCACCACCTTCACCGCCGGCCAGCAGCAGACCGTGCCGATCTGGATGCTGGAGGAATTGATCCGCCCCCGCCAGCGCCCGGTCACCAATGTCGTGGCCATGGTGGTCGTGCTGGTGACGCTGCTGCCGATCCTGTTGGCTTACTACCTGACCCGCGACGGCGACCAGATCGCGGGGAGTGGAAAATGAAAACAGCGAATAGGGAGTAGCGAATAGCGAATAGGGGACATCGGCGGTCAAACCCTACTCGCTACTCGCTATTCGCTACTCGCTCCTGATCAAGGAGAACCCAATGGACACCCAGATGCTGATCGGCTCGAAATTCGAGAAGGGCACCGAAACCGAGGAGCCGATCCTCAATCCGAAGACCGGGGCGACGATCCTCAACTTGGCCGAAGCGAGCCCGGCGCAGATCGATGCTGCTGTCAGTGCTGCCGAACAAGCGTTCGTCAGTTGGTCGCGCACGACGCCCGCGCAGCGCTCGGGCTACCTGCTCAAGATCGCCGACCGCATCGAGTCGGAAGCCAAGGAATTCGCCGCGCTCGAGGCGCTGAACTGCGGCAAGCCGATCAATGCCGTGCTGAACGACGAGATCCCGGCGATCGTCGACTGCTACCGCTTCTTTGCCGGCGCGGTACGCTCGATGCCGGGCCAGGTTGCGGGCGAATATCTGCCCGGTCACACCTCGATGGTGCGGCGCGACCCGATCGGCATCGTCGCCTCGATCGCGCCCTGGAATTATCCGCTGATGATGATGGCCTGGAAGCTGGCGCCGGCGATCGGCGGCGGCAACACGGTGGTCTTCAAGCCGTCGGAGCAGACGCCGCTGACGACGCTGAAGCTGGCGAAGATCCTCGCCGAAATCCTGCCCGAGGGCGTCGTCAATGTTGTGCTCGGCCGCGGCGACAGCGTCGGCAACGCGCTGATAAACCATCCCAAGGTCAACATGATCTCGATCACCGGCGACGTCGCCACCGGCAAGAAGGTGCTGCAGGCGGCCGCCAAATCGGTCAAGCGCACGCATCTCGAGCTCGGCGGCAAGGCGCCGGTCATCGTCTTCGACGATGCCGATCTCGGCGCCGTGGTCAACGGCCTGCGCGCCTTCGGCTATTACAATGCCGGCCAGGACTGCACCGCCGCATGCCGCATCTATGCCGGCAAGAAGATCTACGACAAGCTGGTCGCCGATCTCTCTTCCGCCGTATCGACCATCAAGTACAACCAGCCTGATGACACCGAAAACGAGATCGGGCCGCTGATCTCGCGCCGCCAGCGCGACCGCGTGTCGAGCTTCGTCGAGCGCGCTTCGGAACTGAAGCACATCGAGATCACCACCGGCGGCAAGCCGGGCGACGGCTCGGGCTTCTTCTATCAGCCGACGGTGGTTGCCGGCGCGCTGCAGGAGGACGAGATCGTGCGCCGCGAGGTCTTCGGCCCCGTCGTCTCGGTCACCCGCTTCTCGGATGTTGACGAAGCCGTGAGCTGGGCCAACGACAGCGACTACGGCCTTGCCTCGTCGGTGTGGACCAAGGACGTCTCCCGCGCCATGACGACAGCCGCCCGCCTGCAATATGGCTGCACCTGGATCAACACTCACTTCATGCTGACCAACGAGATGCCGCATGGCGGACTGAAGCAGTCCGGCTACGGCAAGGACATGTCGCTCTACGCGCTGGAGGACTACACCGCCGTCCGCCACGTGATGGTGGCGCATGGCTAGGCGCCTTTATCTCTCCCCTTGTGGGAGAGGTCGGATTGCCCCGATTTGCTCTTCGCAAATCGGTTGGCAATCCGGGTGAGGGGTAAGCCTGGCGCCAAGCTGGAACACCTCTCATCCGACCGAGATTCAACCAGGGAGGAAAACAACAATGCAACGCCGCCAGTTTCTGACATCCGCAGCCATCGCCGCTACGGTTCTCGCCGTGACGCCATCCTTCGCCGGAGACACCGCGCAGTCGGTGGTCGAGGCCTATGTCGCAGCCTGGAATGCGCATGACTCGGCCAAGGCCGCCGGCTACTTCGCCGACGACGTCACTTACTATGACGCCTCAGTCGGCAAGCCCGTCACGGGTAAAGACGCCGCCAAGACCGGCGTCATCGACAATTTCCTGAAGGCCGTTCCCGATGCCGTATGGACGATGAAGGGCAAGCCGCTGGTAGACGGCGACCGCGTCTCCTTCGAATGGGAGTTCTCCGGCACCAATACCGGCGCCTGGGCAGACGGCACCGCCGCGACCGGCAAGAAGTTCTCCTTCACCGGCGCCTCGATGTTTTCCGTCAAGGACGGCAAGATCGCGACCCAGAGCGACTATTACGACGCGCTCGGCTTCTACAAGCAGCTCGGCCTGATGTAGGGGCGAGTCGGTGCCCCCTTGCGGGGTCCGAAGGACGGGGCGAGACCCGTGGCTCGCCCCCGGGCGGTGGATTGTCGCGAAGCGACAAGACGGATGAGGGGTGTTCCAGCTTGGCGCCAAATCACCCCTCACCCGGATTGCCAACCGATTTGTGAAGGACAAATCGGGGCAATCCGACCTCTCCCACAAGGGGAGAGGTAGGCCAAGCAGGCCACTACTCGACGATCCGGAAGATCTGCCAAACGCTGGTGCCCGACACCACATAGGGCTCCAGCTCCTTGCCCCATTTGGCGTGCGCGTCGATCTTGCCGATCTTGGCGAAGAACTCCTCCAACTGGGCCAGGCTCTGGACCTGGTGATGCGTCTCGACGGTGGCTTCGCGCGCGCCGATCGAGCCGGTCATGATCTGGAACCCGAGATCGGCGATGCCGACCTGCGAGCCGATCTCGCGTTCCCATTGCCGCATCATCTCGAGCACCCTCTGCTTGTGACCGAACTTGGCGTCGATCTGCCATCTGGCGCTGAACATCTTGGTTCTCCTCCATGTTTTGGGTTGATCTACTCGTCCCACGCCTGCACGACCGTCTGCCGGGCGATGCGGCCGTTCTTCAGCTCCAGCATCGCCGCGCAGAACACCTTCGTGCCGTCCGGATAGACGCAGGCCTGGGTGAAGGCGAGGCTGTCGCCCTCGGCGATGGTGGTGTCGACCTTATGGGTCATCGCCCGGCTGCAGATGTCGTCCCAGAAGGTGCTGATCGCCGCACGGCCGCGGATTTCGCGCGGCTTGCTCGGCGGATTGTTGCGGTCGATCACCCGCACCAGCGCATCGTCGTTATAGAAACTCGCCAGCAGCTTGCCGTCACGGCCTTCGATCGCCTTCTTGATCGCCGCGCCGTCCACTGTTTGGGTCTTGGTCAGCATTTCATCCTCCATGTGTCCGTCTGACCGGGCGTTCGATTGAGGCGCCGCCCGGCGCGAATGCCGGGGCGGCGTTGCGTTTCACTGCGATTTGGCCTTGACGGCGGCAAACAGGTCGTCGGTCTGCTTCTTGAAGGTGGCGAGGTCGACCTGGCTGCCGTTGAGCATGGTCGACCAGTGGCGCACGATCGCCGCCATCGCTATGGCCTCCTTGATCTCCTCATCGCTCGCGCCGTTGGCCTTGGCCGCCAGCGTGTGGAAATAGATGCAGTACTGGCAGGGAATCTGCGAGGCCACCGCAAGGCCCATCAGTTCCTTGGTCTTGCCGTTAAGGGCGGTGTTCGGATTGAGCTGCACACCCTTGATCTCGGCCCAGGCGCCGGCGACCGCAACATCCGGCAGCGTCTTGAACATGTCGGGCACCGTGCCGAGCGTGGCCTGGATGTCCTTGTAGGCGGCGGTCGCGGTAGCGTCCTCGGCCTTCGCGGGAACAATGGTGAACAGCGCGCCAATGCTCGCCACGATCACCAGGGATTTGAGCTTCGACTTCTCCATTTCATCCTCCGTTGGCAGGTCCTTTTCCGGCCTGCATGGAGAGAATTCATAGCGCTCCAGCCCGCAGAGCCGCTTCGCCCGAAAGCGCCATGGCTCTCATGGCCCGTCCGGGCCAGCTTGCCTTGCCGAGAAAGCCGCCGCGGCAGCCCGCGACGGCAGGTCGAGCTTGAGCAGTATGTTGGCGACGTGCCGCTTGACCGTATGCTCGCTGAGCTTCAGTTCGGCGGCGATCGCCGCGTTGCTCATGCCGCCGGCGATCAGGTTCACCACCTCGCTTTCCCGCGCCGTTAGCGCGGCCGGCTCTGCCGGCCTGGATTTGGGGCGGCAGGCTGGTTCCAGATGCTGTTCCGACGTTGCCTGAACCACCGGCAGCGGTTCGCCCAGTTCGTCGAGACTGATGCGCCCGGCATCGACGAAATGCAGGCCGGAACCTACCGCGAGTTCGGAGACCAACCTGGAGGCGAGGATGTCGCCGCGTCCGGCATGGGTGGCGAGTTGCATGGTCACCCGCGCTGTCAGCCCGACCGGCGCGCCGCGCATTTCGATCTCGCCTACATGCACCCCTTGCGCGCTCGCAACGCCGATCTGATGCGCCGCGTCGCGCAGGGCCGCCGCGCAGCGTATGGCGCGCGCCGGTCCGTCGAAGCGCGAGATCATCAGCTCGCCATGCGTGCCGGTGACGCGCCCGCCATGGCGGCCGACCAGCAGCCGCCATGTCTCCTGGAAGCGCTGGCTCCGCTCGTTCCACATCCGGTCGCCGAGCTTGGCCGTGTCGTAGATGCGCGTCACCAGCAGCGCGGCGAGCACGCGCTCGGTGTCGGCCACCGCCGGCTGGCCGGTCAGGAACTCCTCGACCAGGTCGGCCACCCGGTCGACGTCCCCGGTCCAGATCGGATGGTCGCGTCCGGGTATCTCGACCAGCCGGGCGTCGTGGATCTTCCTGGCGAGGAAGCGGCTGGCCTCCGGGTCGACGCGCGCGTCGTTGCGGCGATGGATGAGGAGCGTCGGCGCGCTGATCGCCGGGAGGATCCCGCGCACGTCGATCCCCGCATTCATGCGCGCCAGCGCGGCAGCGGCCGTCGGGCTGGCCGACAGCCGCTCGAATCGTGCCCACCACCGGGAGAAGTGAGGATCGTCCACCCGGCCCGGAGCAAAGTTGGGCAGGGTCGCACCGGTACCCCACGATATCTCCGCCGTTTCGATGAAGGCTTCCAGGCGCTCCGGCGGCATCACCCATTTGTGGAAATGCGCATAGCCGCCATAGAGCACCAAAGTCCGCGTCCGCTCCGGATAGGTGGCCGCAAACAGCATCGCCATCGGCGCTCCTTCCGAGGCACCGAGGATCGCCGCGCGGCCGCTGCCGGCGGCGTCCATGACCGCGCGCACGTCGTCCATCCGGGTCTCTAGGCTGGGCAGGTGATGGGTATCGACGCGGTCGGAAAGCCCGGTGCCGCGTTTGTCGAACAGGATCAGCCGCGAGAAGGCCGAGAGCCGTTTCAACAGACGGCTGTAGCCTTCGTCCTCCCACTGCAGATCAAGATTGGAGATGAAGCCCGGCACGAAGACGAGATCGAACGCACCCTGGCCGATCACCTGATAGGCGATCCGCACGTCCCCGCTACGGGCGTACCTGGTCTCGATCGGCCTCACGCCACTGTCCCGCCCGGCCAGACGATTTCCTGTCGGCGACCATAGCAGAAGCAGGCCGTCGGCGGCAGCAAAACTTTAGAGAGCGGGAATATAAGACCTTTGGCGCCAAGGGACGCGGCAGCTCCTATTTGTGCGGAGCGGTGCTCCCGGCTTCAGCGGGTTTGGCATAGCCGAGGCTCTTGTCGGCCTGTTCCGGCGTCAGCGGACGCTTGATCTTGGCAGAGGCTGCGATCACCAGTTCGTCGAAATCCTCCGGGTCGCCGTCCAGCAGCTCGAAGAACTGCCGCCGCATCCTGGGCTCCCAGAACTTGTTGATGTGCTCGGCAACGCCGGCGATGCCTTCTTCGCGCGGCTTCGAATGGAAGAAGGTGGCGATCTGATTGGCCATGCGCACCAGCTTTTCCTTGGTGCTGGCGATGTGTTCTTCGTCATGCGACATGCTTGGCAACTCCGGAAGCCACCCGGTCCGGGTGGGTGAAAATATCGAAATCGTCGCCGCGCACCAGCGCCACCAGCGTCATGCCGGCGGCCTTGGCCGTGCGGATGGCCAGCGCCGTCGGCGCCGAGACGGCCATGATGATCGGGGCGCCGATGGCAGCCGTCTTCTGCACCATCTCCACCGACACGCGCGAGGTCACCACGACGGCGCCGCTCGCGCCGTCGATGCCGGCTTTCGCCAGCGCGCCGGCGAGCTTGTCCAGGGCATTGTGGCGGCCGACATCCTCGCGCGCCATCACGATGCCCTTGCCGGGAACATAGAAGCCTGCGGCATGCACTGCGCCGGTCTCAGTGTGCAGCGGCTGCAGCTTCGACAGAAGCTTGACCGAACGGGTCACGTCCTCGGCATCAAGCGTAAGCTTGGACGAACCGACCGCGTCGACCGAGCGCATCGCTTCCTCTATGGATTCGATGCCGCATAAGCCGCAGCCGACCGGCCCGGCAAGCCGACGCCGCCGCGCCTGGAAGCGCGTGTTGGCCTTGTCTTTCAGACGGATCTGGATGTCGATGCCGGCGCCGAGATCCTCGACTTCGATCGCCTCGATCTCTTTCGGGTCGGCAACGATGCCTTCGGTCAAAGAGAAGCCGAGCGCGAAATCCTCGAAATCGGCGGGGCTCGCCATCATCACCGCATGGGTGGTGCCGGCATAGGAGAACGCCACCGGCGTCTCCTCCGGCACCATGCGGTTCGCGGCCGCGGTGCCGCCGGCGCGATGCGCGAGACGAGAGATCTGAGAGACAGGAGGGCGGGTCACGAGGCGCCAACCTTTGGCCTGCCGGCCATTTCACTTAGGAAGCGTCTTGCTTCAACGGGCGATTGCTCTCCCAGGCCATCCCCCACTCCGTCGCTGCTTCGCAGCGCCACCTCTCCCCCCTCCGGAGGGAGAGGAAGGGAGCCTGTCGTACGCGCGCTTTCCTCTCCCCCGTCGATCGGGGGAGAGGTGTCGAGCGAAGCTCGACGGAGTGGGGGTCGATCAGCCGTCAAGATTGAAGCTCTTGCCTCGACACAAACTACTCCGCCGCCTGCAGCGGGGCGATGCGGCGGCTCTGGCGCGCCTGCTCGTTATACTCCGTCTGCCACTCGGTCGGGCCGTTGGACGGCGCCACCTGCACGGCGGTGACCTTGTACTCCGGACAGTTGGTCGCCCAGTCCGAGAAGTCGGTCGTGATCACGTTGGCCTGCGTGTCCGGGTGGTGGAAGGTCGTGTAGACGACGCCCGGCGACACGCGGTCGGTGATCAGCGCGCGCAGCGTGGTCTCGCCGGAACGGCTCGCCAGCCGCACCCAGTCGCCGTCGCGGATGCCGCGGTTCTCGGCGTCGTGCGGGTGGATCTCCAGCCGGTCCTCGGCATGCCACGCGACATTCTCGGTGCGCCTGGTCTGCGCGCCGACATTGTACTGCGAGAGAATCCGCCCGGTGGTGAGCAGCAGCGGATAACGCGGACCTGTCCGTTCGTCGGTCGCCACATATTCGGTGCGGATGAACTTGCCCTTGCCGCGCACGAAGCCGCCGACATGCATGATCGGCGTGCCGAGCGGCGCCTTCTCGTTGCACGGCCATTGCACCGATCCGACGCGGTCGAGCAGTTCGAACGACACGCCGGCGAAGCTCGGCGTCGTCTTGGCGATCTCGTCCATGATCTCAGACGGATGCGTGTAGTTCCAGTCGAGCCCGATGGCGCGGGCAAGCTCCTGCGTCGCCTCCCAGTCGGCATAGCCCGCCTTCGGCTCCAGCACCTTGCGCACCATGTTGATGCGGCGCTCGGCATTGGTGAAGGTGCCGTCCTTCTCGAGGAAGGTCGAGCCTGGCAGGAAGACATGCGCGTAGTTCGCCGTCTCGTTGAGGAACAGGTCGTGCACCACGACGCATTCCATCGCGGCCAGCCCTGCGGCGACATGCTTGGTGTCGGGGTCGGACTGCAGGATGTCCTCGCCCTGGATGTAGATGCCCTTGAAGGAACCGTCGACGGCGGCATCCAGCATGTTGGGGATGCGCAGGCCGGGTTCTTCGTCCAGCTTCACGCCCCACAGGCTCTCATAGATGTCGCGCACGGCCTCGCCGGAGATGTGGCGATAGCCGGGCAGCTCATGCGGGAAGGAGCCCATGTCGCAGGAGCCCTGCACGTTGTTCTGGCCGCGCAGCGGGTTCACGCCGACGCCTGGCCGGCCGATATTGCCGGTGGCCATGGCGAGGTTGGCGATCGCCATCACCGTGGTCGAGCCCTGGCTGTGTTCGGTGACGCCGAGGCCGTAGTAGATCGCGCCATTGCCGCCCTTGGCGTAGAGGCGCGCGGCACCCCGGATCAGCTCCGGATCGACGCCGGAAAGCTTGCCGACGGTTTCGGGGCTGTTCTCCGGCAAAGCGACGAAGGACGCCCAGTCCTGGAACTCGGCCCAATCGCAGCGTTCGCGGATGAAGGCTTCGTTGAACAGGCCCTCGGTGACGACGACATGCGCCAGCGCCGTCAGCACCGCCACGTTGGTGCCGGGCTTGAGCGGCAGGTGATAGTCCGCTTCGACATGCGCCGATTTCACCATCTCGGTCCGGCGCGGATCGATGACGATCAGCTTGGCGCCCTGACGCAGCCGCTTCTTCAGCCGCGAGGCGAACACCGGGTGGGCGGAGACGGGGTTGGCGCCGATGATGACGGCGACATCGGTGAATTCGACCGAGTCGAAATCCTGCGTGCCGGCCGAGGTGCCGTAGGTCTGGCCGAGGCCGTAGCCCGTCGGCGAATGGCAGACGCGCGCGCAGGTATCGACATTGTTGTTGCGGAAGCCCTGCCGCACCAGCTTCTGGACGAGATAGGTCTCCTCATTCGTGCAGCGCGAGGAGGTGATGCCGCCGATGGCGCTGCGTCCATACTGATACTGGATGCGGCGGAACTCCTTGGCAGTATGGGCGATCGCCTCTTCCCAGCTCACTTCGCGCCACGGATCGGAAATCTTCTCGCGGATCATCGGCGACAGGATGCGGTCCTTATGGGTGGCGTAGCCATAAGCGAAACGGCCCTTGACGCAGGAATGGCCGTGGTTCGCCTTGCCGTCCTTGTAGGGCATCATGCGGATGACCTCGTCACCCTTGACTTCGGCCTTGAACGAGCAGCCGACGCCGCAATAGGCACAGGTGGTGACGGCCGAGCGCTCCGGCATGCCCTTCTCGAGCACCGTCTTCTCACGCAGCGCATCGGTCGGGCAGGCCTGAACGCAGGCGCCGCAGGACACGCATTCGGAAGCGATGAAGTCCTCATGCATGCCGGCGACCATGCGCGACTCGAAGCCGCGACCCTCGATGGTCAGCGCGAAGGTGCCCTGCACCTCCTCGCAGGCCCGCACGCAGCGCGAGCAGACGATGCATTGTGCAGGGTCGTAGGTGAAATAAGGATTGGATTCGTCGCGGGCGATATAATCGACCGCCAGCGAGCCATGGCCGGGCGCGACGCCGTTCTCTTCCTTGACGTGATTGCGGCCTTCGACGCCGTAGCGGTTCTCGGAGAGCCCGACCGACTTCGCCACCGCGTCGAATTCGCTGGCGCCGGTGCCGGCCTTCTCGTTCCAGCCGGTCGGGTGGTCGGAGACGTAGAGCTCCATGACGCCGCGGCGGATGGCGTCGAGCCGGTCCGACTGCGTGCGCACCACGATGCCTTCGGCAACAGGCGTCGTGCAGGAGGCCGGCGTGCCGGCGCGGCCTTCGATCTCGACCAGGCAGACGCGGCAGGAGCCGAAGGAGTCCAGCATGTCGGTGGCGCAAAGCTTCGGGATCTCGACCCCGCCTTCCATCGCCGCGCGCATGATCGATGTACCTTCCGGCACGGTGATGCTTTGCCCGTCGACCGTCAGCGTGACCTGCTTCGTCGCTTTCGACTCCGGCGTTCCGTAGTCGATTTCTTCGATGAGTGTCGGGAAGTCGGCTTTGATGTTCATCTGCCAGCTCCTATTCGGCAGCCACGCGCGCCGGCGCCGGCTTGAAATCCTCGGGGAAATGCGTGATCGAGCTCATCACCGGGTAAGGCGTGAAGCCGCCCAGCGCACAGAGCGATCCGAACTTCATCGTGTTGCAGAGGTCGGTGACCAGAGCGAGGTTCTTCTCCGCTTCGATGCCGGCCGCGACCTTGTCGAGAACCTCCATGCCGCGCGTCGAGCCGATGCGGCAGGGCGTGCACTTGCCGCAGCTTTCGATGGCGCAGAATTCCATGGCGAAGCGCGCCTGCTTCATCATGTCGGCGGTGTCGTCGAACACAGTGATGCCGGCATGGCCGATCAGCCCGTCCTTGGCGGCGAAGGCTTCGTAGTCGAACGGCGTGTCGAACAGCGTGCGCGGGAAATAGGCGCCGAGCGGGCCGCCGACCTGCACCGCCTTCACCGGACGTCCCGAAGCCGTGCCGCCGCCGATCTTGTCGACGATCTCGCCCAGCGTCAGGCCGAAGGCGGTTTCGAACAGCCCGCCATGCTTGACGTTGCCGGCGATCTGGATCGGGATCGTGCCGCGCGAGCGGCCCATGCCGAAATCTTTGTAGTATGCGGCGCCCTTGTCCATGATGATCGGCACCGAGGCCAGCGAAATGACGTTGTTGATCACCGTCGGCTTGCCGAACAAGCCTTGAATCGCCGGCAGCGGCGGCTTGGCGCGCACCACGCCGCGCTTGCCTTCAAGGCTGTTCAACAGCGAGGTTTCCTCGCCGCAGACATAAGCGCCGGCGCCGACGCGGATCTCCATGTCGAAGGCATTGGGCGAGCCGAGCACATTGGCGCCGAGCACGCCGGCCTTGCGGGCGATCGCGACGGCCTTGTTCATCGTCGCCACCGCATGCGGATATTCCGAGCGGATATAGACGAAACCCTTGGTCGCGCCGGTGGCGATGCCGGCGATCGCCATGCCTTCGATCAGCACGAAGGGATCGCCTTCCATGATCATGCGGTCGGCGAAAGTGGCGCTGTCGCCCTCGTCGGCGTTGCAGACGATGTATTTTTGGTCGGATTTGGTATCCAGCACCGTCTTCCACTTGATGCCGGTCGGGAAGCCGGCGCCGCCGCGGCCGCGCAGGCCGGATTCGGTCACCTGTTTCACGATGTCGGGGGGCGCCATCGCCACAGCATTCTGCAGGCCGCTCAGCCCGCTATGCGACTTGTAGCTGTCGAGCGACAGCGGATCGATGACGCCGCAGCGCGCGAAGGTCAGCCGGGTCTGCTTGGCGAGGAAGGGAATCTTGTCGGGTGCGCCGAGCCAGCGCTTGTGCGGGCCGCCCTTGAGGAAGCCGCTGTCGAACAGGCTTTTGACGTCAGATGGCTTCACCGGCCCGTAGGCGACGCGACCCTCGGCTGTCGCCACCTCGACCATCGGCTCCAGGAAATAGGCGCCGCGTGAGCCGTTGCGCACGATCTTGGCTTCGACGCCGCGCTCCTTGAGCTCCTTCTCGATCGCTTTGGCGACCTTTTCGGCGCCAAGCGCCAGCGCGCCGGAATCCGCGGGAATATAGATGCGCGGGATCATGAACGCACCTCCGCGACAATCTCTTCGATCTTCTCGTCATCGAGCCGGCCGATCACTTCGCCGTCCAGCATTGCCGATGGCGAGCAGGCGCAAAGCCCGAGGCAATAGACCGGCTCCAGTGTAACCGATCCGTCGCGGGCGGTCTCGTGGAAATCGATGCCGAGCAACTGCTTGACCTTGGCGGCGACCGCCTCCGAACCCATCGACTGGCAGGCTTCCGCCTGGCAGAGCTTCAAGACATGCCGGCCGGCCGGCCGGGCGCGGAAATCATGATAGAACGTGACGACGCCGTGGACTTCGGCCCTGGACAGGTTCAGCCCGTCGGCAATAACCGGCAGGGCGGCCTGCGGCACATGGCCGAACTCTTCCTGGAGTTCATGGAGGATCGGCAGCAAGGGGCCTTCGAGGCCCTTCAACTCATTGACGATCGCCGCCGTGCGCGACGCGATCTCGGTACTTGCAGGCTGCATCGGCATGCAGCGCCCTCCCTGGTCGTTGGCGACCTAATGTATGTCACCCCAAATATAGAGCGGTTTTGGGGCAACGACATACACAGGACGCAATATCGCTAAGTCCTTACGAAATCAGAGGAAACCCCCGAGATCAATAAAGCCGTCCCGTCGATCGATAGAAAATTTCTATCAAAGACGATCGGTCCGCATTGTCTAACCTAGCGGTGGGCGCGGAAATCGTCTGCCAGCGCCATTGCCTCGTCCAGCAGCGCCTGCACCAGCGGCGTATGCGGCTCGCGCGGTGCCGCCACCAGCCCCACCGTGTGGCTGGCATCCGGCTCGACGATCGGAATGGCCCGGATCGGTTCGGAAAAGCCGAATGTTTCCGCAAGGTTAAGCGGCATGATCGACGACCATTTGCCGGTCCGGATATGTGAGAACAAGACGATCATCGAGTTGGATTCCAGCGTCGGCCACACCTGGACGCCCGCTTCCGCCAGATGCTGGTCGATGATGCGGCGGTTCTGCATATCCGGCGTCAGAAGGCAGAGCGGCAGCTGGCTGATCTCGGCCCACGACACTTTGTCGCGGTCGGAATAGGGGTTTCCGATCGCCGTGATCAGCTGGTAGCGCTCGTCATAGAGCGGCACGCTGGTCACCCGGCCGAGAGGCTCGTTGTCGAGATAAGTGATGCCGGCATCGATATCGAGATTGCCGAGCAGTGTCAGCACCTCGATCGAGGTGCGCGACAGCACCGAGAAGGTGACGCCCGGATGCTTCTCGCGGAACGGGGTTGTAAGCCGCGCCACCATGGCCAAAGCGGTGGGGACCGCCGCGATGCGAATGCGGCCGGACAAACCGCGCCGCGCCGCCCGCATCTCCTCCCGCATCGCCCTCGAATCGCCGACGATGCGGCGCGCCCATCCCAGCACCTGCTTGCCTTCCGGCGTCAGCCCCTGGAAACGCGAGCCGCGCAGCACAAGCATGACGCCGAGTTGCTCCTCCAGTTGCTTGATGCCGGCCGACAACGTCGGTTGGGTGACGCCGCACATCTCCGCCGCCCGGCCGAAATGCTCTTCCTTGGCTAAAGCGATGAAGAATTCCAGCTTGTCGATCATGTCATCCGGTCTCGGCGTTCCCCCAAAGTCGGGGAAATTGCCTTGCTTCGCAAGAAGCGCTTGAAGGCCGCATCGTCCACATTTTTGAGCCGGCTATCTGTTTTCCCGCGCCGCGCAAGGCGTTATGTGGGATAGGCGGAAGCAGGGAGGATGACATGCTGGGTTGGTTTCGCAAGCTGTTGCCGCGCGAGGATCGCTTCTTCGACCTGTTCGAACGGCATTCGCGCACGGTGGTTGGCGGCGCCGAGGCGCTCGAGCAGCTTCTCCAGGGCAAGGACACCGACCGTTGGTGTCAGAAGGTCGTCGATCTCGAGGACGAAGCGGACGGCATCACCGCGGAGGTGCTGCTTGCCGTCAGGCGCTCGTTCATCACCCCGTTCGACCGCGGCGACATCAAAGACCTGATCCAGTCCATGGATGACGCCATCGACATGATGCACAAGACGGTCAAGACCGTGAAGCTGTTCGAGAAGAAGGAATTCGATCCGCTGATGCAGGAGATGGGCGGTATCATCGTCCAAGCCGCCCGGCTGATCGCGGAGGCGATCCCGCTGCTCGGCAAGGTTGGGGCAAACACGGTACGGCTGAACGCCATCGCCGAGGAGGTCATGCGCGTCGAAGGGCGGGCTGACGATCTGCACGAGCAGGGTCTGAAGGACCTCTTCAAGCGGCATGGCCGCAGCGATCCCATGGCCTATCTCATCGGCAGCGAAATCTATGGTGAGCTGGAAAAGGTGGTCGACCGTTTCGAGGACGTCGCCAATGAGATCAGCGG
The DNA here is from genome assembly GCF_003952485.1 of Mesorhizobium sp. M1E.F.Ca.ET.045.02.1.1. Taxonomy (NCBI): domain Bacteria; kingdom Pseudomonadati; phylum Pseudomonadota; class Alphaproteobacteria; order Hyphomicrobiales; family Phyllobacteriaceae; genus Mesorhizobium; species Mesorhizobium sp. M1E.F.Ca.ET.045.02.1.1. Next base: position 1,226,860 of record NZ_CP034447.1, on the reverse strand, counting down.
CATCGTGATCGAGAACGTATAGGCGATGGACGCCAGCATCGCCTTTTCCCTGCTGATCGGCCTCGTCGCCGTCGCGCTGTTCTTCGATTTCCTCAACGGCCTGCACGACGCCGCCAACTCGATCGCGACTATCGTTTCCACCCGCGTGCTCAGGCCGCACTATGCGGTGTTCTGGGCGGCGTTCTTCAATTTCATCGCCTTCCTGTTCTTCGGCCTGCATGTCGCCGAGACTGTGGGCAAAGGCATTGTCAACGCCGAGATCGTGACGCCGGCGGTGATCTTTGCCGCGCTGGTCGGCGCCATCGTCTGGAATATCGTCACCTGGATCGCGGGCATTCCGTCGAGCAGTTCGCACGCGCTGATCGGCGGTCTCGTCGGCGCCGGCGTCGCCAAGGCCGGCCTGGGGGCCATCGTCTGGTCCGGGCTAGGCAAGACGGTCGCGGCGATCGTGCTCTCGCCGGCAACCGGTTTCGCGCTGGCGCTCGTCCTTGTCCTCGTCGTTTCCTGGCTGTTCGTGCGCCAGACCCCATTCGCCGTCGACAACGCCTTCCGCGTGCTTCAGTTCTTCTCGGCCTCGCTCTATTCACTGGGCCACGGCGGCAACGACGCGCAAAAGACCATGGGCATCATCGCCGTGCTGCTCTATTCGCAAGGCATGCTCGGCCAGACCTTCTACGTGCCGCTTTGGGTGGTCATCACCTGCCAATCGGCACTGGCGCTGGGTACGCTGCTCGGTGGTTGGCGCATCGTTCACACGATGGGCTCGAAGATCACTCGGCTGAACCCGATGCAGGGTTTTTGCGCCGAGACCGGCGGCGCCATCACCCTGTTCGCGGCTACCTGGCTCGGCGTCCCGGTGTCGACCACCCACACCATCACCGGCGCCATCATCGGCGTGGGCGCCGCCCGCCGCGTCTCGGCTGTGCGCTGGGGCATAGCCGGCAACATCGTCGTCGCATGGGTGATCACTTTGCCGGCGACGGCAGGGATTTCCGCGCTCACCTATTTCGCCACGAGGCTGGCCGGATGATGCGGCCTGCCTGCTTCTGCGGGCGAAGCTATTTGCCCACGAGATTTAGAATGTTGCCGTCCGGATCCTTGAACCAGGCGACTTTCATGTCGTAGCCGACATGAATATCGCCCTCGAGGGTCAGGCCGGGCATTTCGTAGTGCTCGAAGCTGACGCCCTTCGACTTCAGGGACTTGACGATGGGCTCGATCTGGCCGCCGACCGCCCAGGTCACCGCCGTCGCCTTGTTGGTGCCGGCGAATTGCGAATGATAGACATTGATGACCGTGTCGCCGCTTTTGTAGACGATCAGCTCGCCGGCCATGTCGTCGACCTGCTTGAGGCCGAGCGTTCCTTCATAGAAGGCCTTTGCCTTCTCCAGGTCCTTGACCGCGAGATTGGCCGTTGCGTTGCTGTTTTCGAGCATGACTGTCTCCTTTGACGGTTGTCGTGCCGATGTTGATGGCAATCGAAATAGCGCGGGCGCCCCGTTTATCTATGACCGAGCCTGAAACCGGTTTCGGCCGGTCGGCAAGCCGACACCATCCGTCGATTTCCGAGGCACATCGGAAGAGCCATTGCTCCACGGCTTGGTTCTCTCCGAGAACTGCACTATCTGGAATGCCAAACCCCGAGGAAAGATCATGACCGTCACCAAGGAAACCGTCATCGAGCACCTGAAGACGGTCAACGGGCCGGATTTCACCGGCAATATCGTCGACCTCGGCCTGGTCTCCGAAATTTTCATCGCCGATTCCAAGGTGTTCTTCTCGATCACCGTTCCCGCCGCCCGCGCGCAGGAACTGGAGCCGCTGCGCGCCGCCGCCGAACGCACCGTCAAAGCCATTCCCGGTGTCGCCAACGCCGTTGTCGCGTTGACGGCCGAGAAGAAAGGCGGCGGCATGGAAGCGCCGGTTCCGCCGCGCCCGGCGCAACGGCCCGCTCCGCAGCGTTCCGCCCCGCAGGCGCCCGCTTCGCACAGCCACGGCAAGCGCGGCGTGCCCGGCATCGATGCGATCATCGCCGTCGCGTCCGGCAAGGGCGGCGTCGGCAAATCGACCACCGCCGTCAACCTGGCGCTCGGCCTTGCCGCGAACGGCCTGAAGGTCGGCGTGCTCGATGCCGACATCTACGGACCGTCGATGCCGAGGCTGCTCAACATCCACGGCCGGCCGCAGACCGTTGACGGCAAGATCCTGAGGCCGATGCAGAATTACGGCCTCAAGGTGATGTCGATGGGCTTCCTCGTCGACGAGGAGACGCCGATGATCTGGCGCGGCCCGATGGTGATGTCGGCGCTGACGCAGATGCTGCGCGAGGTCGAGTGGGGCGCGCTCGACATACTGGTCGTCGACATGCCGCCCGGCACCGGCGACGCCCAGCTCACCATGGCGCAGCAGGTGCCGCTCGCCGGCGCCGTTATCGTTTCGACGCCGCAGGATCTGGCGCTGATCGACGCCCGCAAGGGCCTCAACATGTTCAAGAAGGTCGACGTGCCGCTGCTCGGTATCGTCGAGAACATGAGCTATTTCCTCGCGCCCGACACCGGCAAACGCTACGATATTTTCGGCCATGGCGGCGCGCGCCGCGAGGCTGAACGGCTCGGCGTCACCTTCCTGGGCGAAGTGCCGCTCGAAATGGGCATTCGCGAGAGTTCGGACGCCGGCGCCCCGGTCGTGGTTTCGAAGCCCGACGGCGCCGAGGCGAAGATCTATCGCGACATCGCCTCGAGGGTCTGGGAGAGGGTTCAGGAGGAACGCGGCGCGGCGGAAGCCGCCGTACCCTCGATCGTGTTCGAGTAGGGACGGCTCAGCCGTTCCCCACCCTGTTGCCGAACGTCGTGAAGAACTGCCCGGCGAGCTTCTTCGAGGTCGATTCGATCAGCCGGCTGCCGAGCTGGGCGATCTTGCCGCCGACATCGGCCTTGGCTGCGTATTTGAGCACTGTCGTGTCCGCGCCGTCGGCGGTCAGCGTCACGTCGGCGCCGCCCTTGGCGAAACCGGCAATGCCGCCCTTGCCTTCGCCCCGGATGGTGTAGGAATGCGGCGGCTTGAGGTTCTTCAATGTGACCTCGCCGTTGAAGGTCGCCTTGATCGGCCCGATCTTCAGCACCACCGTCGCGGCCATCTCGGTGTCCGATTTCTTCTCCAGGCTCTGGCAGCCGGGAATGGCCTCCTTGAGGATGCCCGGGTCGTTGAGGGCTTTCCACACTTTCTCGACAGGTGCGGCGATGCGTTCCTCGCCTTCGATCACCAAAGCCATCAAGACCTCCCGCATTGCTGATGCCCATTGGTCGTAGCGCGCGGCCCTTTATCTGTCTATCGCACCAAAGTGCGGGGTCGCGGCGCTTGTACCTCTTGCCTGCATGAGCGCATTGGCATATCGATTTGTCATACAAATACGGAGACCACGATGGCAGGCGCCCCCACCAAGAAGAAGAAATTTCGCTCGCAGGAGTGGTTCGACAATCCCGACAATCCGGGCATGACGGCGCTCTATCTCGAGCGTTACCTGAATTACGGGCTGACGCGCGCCGAGCTGATGTCGGGCAAGCCGCTGATCGGCATCGCCCAGACCGGCTCCGATCTCTCGCCCTGCAATCGTCACCATCTCGAGCTCGCCAAGCGCGTGCGCGAAGGCATCGTGTCCATGGGCGGCATCCCGTTCGAGTTCCCGTGCCATCCGATCCAGGAGACCGGCAAGCGCCCGACCGCGGCGCTCGACCGCAACCTCGCCTATCTCAGCCTGGTCGAGGTGCTTTACGGCTATCCGATCGATGGCGTCGTGCTCACCATCGGCTGTGACAAGACCACGCCCGCGCTGCTGATGGCGGCGGCCACCGTCAACATTCCGGCGATCGCGTTTTCGGTCGGTCCGATGCTCAACGGCTGGCACAAGGGCAAGCGCACGGGTTCCGGCACCATCGTCTGGGAATCGCGCCAACGGCTGTCGGCGGGCGAGATCGACTATGACGAGTTCATGGACATCGTCGCCTCCTCGGCGCCGTCGACCGGCTATTGCAACACCATGGGCACCGCCACCACGATGAACTCGCTGGCCGAGGCGCTCGGCATGCAGCTGCCGGGCTCGGCCGCCATCCCCGCGCCCTATCGCGAGCGCGGCCAGATGGGCTACGAGACGGGCAGGCGCATTGTCGAGATGGTGCATGAGGACCTGAAGCCGTCCGACATCATGACCCGCAAGGCCTTCGAAAACGCCATCGTCGTCAACTCGGCCATCGGCGGCTCGACCAACGCGCCGATCCACCTCAACGCCATTGCCCGTCATCTCGGCGTGCCGCTCGACAATGACGACTGGCAGAATGTCGGCCTCAACATTCCGCTCCTGGTCAACTTGCAGCCGACGGGCGAATATCTCGGCGAGGACTATCACCATGCCGGCGGCGTGCCGGCGGTGGTGGCCGAGCTGATGAAGGGCGGCCTGCTGCCGCACCCCGATGCGATCACCGTCAACGGCAAGACCATGGGCGACAATTGCAGGGATGCCGCCAACGAGAACCCGGATGTGATCAGCAGCGCCGCCAAGCCGCTCAAGGCCAATGCCGGCTTCATCAATCTCAAGGGCAATCTGTTCGATTCCGCGATCATGAAAACCAGCGGCATCTCGCCGGAATTCCGCGAGCGTTATCTCTCCAACCCGAACGACCCCGAGGCCTTCGAAGGCAACGCCATGGTCTTCGACGGCCCGGAGGATTACCACGCCCGCATCGACGATCCGGCGCAGGGCATCGACGAGCACACCATCCTGTTCATGCGCGGCGCCGGTCCGGTCGGTTATCCGGGCGGCGCCGAGGTGGTCAACATGCAGCCGCCGGCCTACCTTATCAAGAAGGGCATCCATTCGCTGGCCTGCATCGGCGACGGTCGCCAGTCCGGCACGTCCGGCTCACCGTCGATCCTCAACGCCTCGCCGGAAGCCGCCGTCGGCGGCGGCCTGGCACTGCTCAAGACCGGCGACCGCGTCCGCATCGACCTGAAGAAGGGCACGGCCAACATCCTCGTCAGCGACGAGGAGATCGCCAGGCGGCAGGCCGAGCTGCAGGGCAATGGCGGCTATCACTATCCCAAGCACCAGACGCCTTGGCAGGAGATCCAGCGCGGCATGGTCGACCAGTTCTCGGCCGGCATGGTGCTGAAGCCGGCGGTGAAGTACCAGGACGTCGCGCATACCAGCGGCGTGCCGCGCGACAACCACTGAATTCAGAGCACGGCGAAAATCGAAGGGCGGTCCGCTATCCGGCGGGCCGCCCTTTGTCATGGCCCTTGTTTCGGCCGCGGGGCGTCTACAGATAAGCCCGATCTCGGCGGTCCTACGAAGGAGCGGCAATCCATGGCGAAACGGCGCTCTTCACTCGGCTTCCTCGGTATGTTCGGCCGCTCCGGCGACCTGCGCCAACTCGACGACGCCCTGCGCCAGGCGGACCTGCATCCGGCCTTGGTGCCAGAGGGAGTTAAACTCACCATCGTCAATTTGATGAACGACCGCTGGCCGGACGAGCCGCCGCTTCAGGCCTATCAATCGGTGGCGCAGCTTTGCAGCTATTGCGTCGCCGGACCGGAGGTGTTCGAGCAGGCCAATGGCAGAGAGCCGACGCTGGAAGCCGAGCGCCGCATCGAGGCCGCGCTCGAAGCCGGCGACAGCTTCGATGCCCAGATCGTGCTGATGACGCTGCACGCGAAGCTGATCAACGCCGAAGTCGTCGAGCGCTACGGGTTGAGTGCGGAGTAAGGTTCTAGCCGCCCATCCTGTTGCGCGGCAGCTTGATCATCTCGCCGAAGCGGGCACGCAGCTTGTCATCGAGAATGCGCGACACATGGCGCGGAAAACGCTCGGCCAGCACACGCTTCTTCTCGGCGATCGCCCGTTGCAGGATGTCTGGCCGGCCCTTTTCGTTCCATTCCTTCGGCGAGAAACGGTCGCCGACGGCGGGGTAGAAATATTCGGTCTGCATCAGCTTCAGCGTCTGCTCGTTGCCGAGGTAGTGGCCGGGACCCTTGAGGCAGACATCGGTGATGGTGTCGATCGACAGCGCCTCATCCGTCACCTCGATGCCGCGCACGCAGCGCAGGCAGTGGCCGAGCATGTCGTTGTCGATGATCAGGCTTTCGAGGCAGAAGCCGAGCAGCGAGGCATGCATGCCGGCCGATTCGTAGACGAGGTTGAGGCCGGAAAGCCCTGCCATGACATTGGTGATGCCCTTCTCGTAGCCGGCCTGGATGTCGGGCAGCTTCGAGTCCGTCATGCCGGCTGCAGACCCGCCCGGCAGGTCGTAATATTGCGCCATCTGCGCGCAGGCCGCGGTCAGCACCGACTGCTCGGCCGAGCCGCCGGACATGGCGCCGGTCCGAAGATCGGAGACGAACGGCCAGGTGCCGAAGATCGCCGGATGGCCGGGCTTGATGGCGTTGACGTAGACCAGGCCCATCAGCACCTCCGCCACCGCCTGGACGACGGCGCCGGCAATCGCGGCGGGAGCCGTGGCACCGGCCTGGCCGGCCGAGAGCAGCAGGATCGGAATGCCGCCATCGACGCAGGCTTCGAGCACGCCGCAGGCATCCTCGGCGAATTTCATCGGCGGCACGACGAAGCAGTTCGAGTTGGACACGAACGGCCGCGCCCGGAAATTCTCCTCGCCGCCGGCGATCGCATAAAGCATCTCCAGCGCCGGCTTGACGTTCTCGCGCACCGTGAACGAAGTGCCGACATGCTTGGATGTCCCCATCACGCAGGCGTAGAGCGTGTTGAAGTCCATCTCGAGCGGATCGGGGATGTCGCGCGGCACCATGGTGCGCTGGAAGAAATGGATGTTGTCGAGCCCGTCGACGAGGCGAGCGGCGTCGTAGATGTCCTGCAATTGCGATTCGCGGTACTCGCGCTTCTCGACATCGACCAGATGCACCGCGGCGCCCGCCGTGCCGTAATGCACGCGCTTGCCCTGGATCACCATGTCGTGCTTGGGGTCCTGGCCGTGGAGCGTGAAGTGGCGCGCGGCCTTCTTGATTGTGTCGAGCACCAGCGCGCGCGGCAGGCGGATGCGGCCGTCATCGCCATAGGTCGCGCCGACCCTGGTCAGCGCCTCGATGCAGGAGGGGATGGCGTTGGCGAAGCCCACCGTCTCCAGAAGCGTCAGCACCGCCTCGTGGATGCGCTCGCGATCATTCTGGCTCAATGGCCCGTAGCTGCCGCCTTCGAGGCCGGGCCGAACCGGACGGATGTCGTCCGCGAGCGGCGCCGCCCGCATCGCGCGGCGCGCTTCGCGCCCGCCGGACCGCCGCGAACGCTGGTCCGACGACGCGTCCTGCTTCTCAAGAGCCACTGACATGGGAGGCACTCCACCTTTAGCTTTCAGGGGCAGGGTGCGTGGCGGTTGGTCCACCATCGGCCTGCCTCGTCCCCTATGGCCTCCGACTATGCCGCCGGCATTGGTACAGCCTATGAGCCAGCCTATCCCGTCGAATATGCCAGAGTGCTAAAGCAAACCGCGCGCTAAACAAAAGGGAGCCGGCACGCGCCGGCTCCCTTTTTAAGAAATCTGTCCGCGGTCAGGCCGCAGCGGGCCGGCGTCCGGCTGCCGTGGCGAGTTCCCGGATACCGGGCTCGATGTGCTGCAGCGAGATCGAGGAGATGCCCAAGCGCATGAAACGAGAGGGCTTTTCGCTGCGGTCGAAGAACCGGTCACCGGGCTCGATGATGACGCTGCGCGAAGCGGCCGCCTCGGCCAGGCCGCGTGAATCGGTGCCGCGCGGACCCTCCAGCCAGAGCGATGTGCCGCCCGCGGAGTCGGTCGAACGCCAATCTGGCAGGAAAGCGGAAATCGCATGGACCAGACGCTTGCGCCGCTCGTCGAAGGCGGCGGAGAGCCTGCGCACCAGCGCCTCGTGATGGCCGAGCGACAGGAAGAGCGCAACGGCGCGCTGGTTGTTCGCCGGCGGATGCCTGAGCATGAAGCGGCGCAACGCGCGCAGTTCGGCGATCAGCCCCGCCGAGGCGACGATGTAGCCAAGCCTCAAGCCAGGAGCCAGCGTCTTCGACATCGAGCCGACATAGATGACGCGGCCCGAGCGGTCGAGGCTCTTCAGCGCCTGCTGCGGCGCCTCGTCGAGAAGCTGGCTGTCATAGCCGTCCTCGATGATGATCTGGTTGTTGCGGTTGGCCCGCGCCAAAAGATCCTGCCGCCGCTCGGCCGAAAGCGGCACCATGGTCGGGCAATGGTGGCTGGGTGTGACGAAGACGAAGCCGGAATCTGCGGGGATCGCCGAGGTCACGATGCCCGACTGATCGACCGGAACCGCCTGGATGTCGGCGCCCGCCAGCCGGAAGATCGAGCGGGCATCCGGATAGCCGGGGTCTTCCATAGCCACCTTCGAGCCCTTGGTCATCAGCAGCGAGGCGAGCATGTAGAGCGCGTTCTGCGCGCCCAGCGTCACGATGATCTCATCCGGATTGGCGAAGATGCCGCGCCGCGGCAAAAGCCGCGCCTGGATCTGCTCGATCAGCAGCGGATCGTCGCGGTCGACCATGTCGGACGCCCAGTTGCGGATCTCCAGCACTGCGAGCGCCATGCGGTTGCATTCGCGCCATTCGGCGGTCGGGAACAGCGCCGGGTCGAACTGGCCATAGACGAATGGATAGGAAGACTTGATCCAGTTGTCGTGCTTGGCCGGCGGCGGCATGTCGCTGGCAGCGATCTGCCGGCGTGCCTTCCAGTCGATCTCGTTCTGCTGGTCGGGCGCCTTCTGGTGCGGCTTGGCGGGGGTGGCCAGCACGTCAGGGTTGACGAAATGGCCGCGCCGCTCGCGCGCCACCAGGAAGCCCTGGTCGACCAGCTGCTGGAAGGCGAGCACCACCGTGCCGCGGGCAACGCCAAGTTTTTCCGCCAGAATCCGGCAGGACGGCAGCGGCATCGAAGCGGCGATTTGGCGATCGAGGATGGCTGCGACGATCGCCTGGCGGATCTGTGCCTGGAGGGTTTGTCCGGATTCGGCCGAAATCCGGAACAGGCCGGACCATATGGCCGTGTCATTGCGCTGTGGCATGGGAGAACTTCCTCGGATGGCCAGCTGTTTTCACTTGGCTGGACCAGTCGAGTGTATGGGTGGCACAAGGGGTTGCGCCAATCAATTTTTCTGATCGCTGGGATTTATGCCAGTGATCCATTGGCTCCCGAAACTGTGTTGCAGCGCATCATCAAAGCGTGATGCGATGCGTCATCGCCGCGCTTGAACGAAATGGAAATCGGCTCAATAGAATGACGCGCCGACACGCGCCGGAAACATCCGGCCTGTTAAAATGGTCTAAAAACCCGCCAGGAGCCCGCCAGTGGATCAGTCATCTTTCGACAAGCAGCTTGCCGCCCTGCGCGCCCAGCGCGCCGCAGCCAAGGGCAGCATGCGCGAGGCCTTCGCCGCCGATCCCAGGCGCTTCGAGAAATTCTCCGCCACCGATGGCGACCTCCTACTCGACTGGTCGAAATGCGCGGTCGACGCCGACACGATGGCGATGCTGGAGAAACTTGCGGGCGCCGCCGATCTCGAAGGCCGCCGCGCCGCGATGTTCGAAGGCAGGAAGATCAACATCACCGAAGGCCGCGCCGTGCTGCACACGGCGCTGCGCAATCTGACCGGCAAAGGCGTGGTGGTGGATGGCCAGGACACCAAGGCCGATGTAATTGCTGTGCTCGATGCCATGGGCGCCTTCGCCGACGACATTCGCTCAGGCAAGGCGGCCGGCGCCACCGGCAAGAAGATCACCGACGTCGTCAATATCGGCATCGGCGGCTCGGACCTCGGACCGGCGATGGTCACGCTGGCGCTGGCGCCCTACCATGACGGGCCGCGTGCGCATTACGTCTCCAATGTCGACGGCGCCCATATCCACGATACGCTGAAGGGCCTTTCGCCCGAAACGACGCTGTTCATCATCGCTTCCAAGACCTTCACCACGGTCGAGACGATGACCAATGCCGAGACGGCGCGCAAATGGGTGGAGAAGGCGCTGGGCAAGGAAGCGATCGGCAAGCATTTCGCCGCCGTCTCGACCGCGCTCGACCTGGTGTCGAAGTTCGGCATCGAAAAGGATCGCGTCTTCGGTTTCTGGGACTGGGTCGGCGGCCGCTACTCGGTCTGGAGCGCCATCGGCCTGCCGGTGATGATCGCCATCGGTCCGCGCAACTTCCGCGCCTTCCTCGACGGCGCGCATGAGATGGACGAGCATTTCCGCTCAGCACCCCTGCAAAAGAACCTGCCGGCATTGCTGGGGCTGATCGGCTGGTGGCACCGGGTCGTCTGCAAATATCCGGCGCGCGCCGTTATCCCTTACGACCAGCGCCTGTCGCGCCTGCCGGCCTATCTGCAGCAGCTCGACATGGAATCGAACGGCAAGAGCGTCACGCTGGACGGCGGCGCGGTCGCCACGCCGACCGGCCCGCTGGTCTGGGGCGAGCCCGGCACCAATGGCCAGCATGCGTTCTTCCAGCTTCTGCACCAGGGCACCGATTTCATCCCGGTCGAGTTCCTCGCCGCCGCTGTCAGCCATGAGCCCGAGCTGAAGAACCACCATGATCTGCTGCTCGCCAACTGCCTGGCGCAGTCCGAAGCCTTCATGAAGGGCCGCACGCTGGAGGAGGCGCGCGCGCAGATGCTGGCCAAGGGCATGAAGCCGGCCGATGTCGACCGCATCGCGCCGCACCGCGTTTTTTCGGGCAACCGACCTTCGGTGACGATCCTCTACAAGAAGCTCGATCCGCGCACGCTCGGCCGTCTGATCGCGCTTTACGAGCATCGCGTCTTCGTCGAGGGCACGCTGTTCAACATCAACTCGTTCGACCAGTGGGGTGTCGAACTTGGCAAGGAATTGGCGACGGGCCTGCTGCCTGTCGTGGAAGGCAAGGAGACTGCCGCAAAACGCGACGCCTCGACTGCTGGACTGGTGGGACATATCCACCAATTGCGCGGCGCGGAGTAAAAGGCTTGGCGGACATCAAGGGAATTCTATTCGACAAGGACGGCACGCTTGTCGATTTCAACGCAACCTGGCTCGGCATAGCCGATTTCATGGCCATGGACGCCGCCGAGGGCGACCGCTGGAAGGCCGACCGGCTGCTGGCCGCCGCCGGCTTCGATTTCGTCAGCAAGCGCTTCAAGCCCGACTCGATCTTTGCTTCCGGTTCGAACATGGATGTCGTGGAGCTCTGGTTCCCGCGCCTGTCCGACGAGGATCAGATGCTGGCCGTTTCCCGCTTCAACGAGATCACCTCGGTGCAGGGCTCATCGATGGCGGTCGCGCTTCCCGGGATCATCGATTCGCTGAGGACGCTGCACAAGAAATCCTTCCGCATGGGCGTCGCCACCAACGATTCCACCAGCGGTGCCGAGAAGACGCTTGCCACGCTCGGCGTCGCGCAGCTCTTCGAGGCCGCCTTTGGCTATGATGCCGTGGCGAACCCGAAGCCGGCGCCCGACACCGTTGTTGCCTTCTGCGACCTGACGGGGCTGAAGCCAAGCGAGATCGCCATGGTCGGCGACAACCGCCATGATCTCGAAATGGCGCGCGCCGGCGGCTGCGGGCTGGCGGTTGGTGTTCTCTCCGGCACCGGCACGCGCGACTCGCTGTCGCCGATCGCCGACGTCATCCTGGATTCGGTGGCCGACCTGCCGGATTTCCTGTCGGCGCGGGTGAGCGTGCCGGCGGGCTAGCGTGGGAAACGTGCAGCCGTCCGTTGGGGAGCGCCTCACGAACCTTCGCGAACGAAAATACTGCGGCCTTCAGGGTCCTTCACGATCATGCGGCGCATGCCGGGTTCAACGTCCCGCCATAACGGAATGCCCGCCGCCAGCACGCTCTCTCGAGCATGGTCAAGATTGGCGACGTCCACGCCGATCATGATCCCGGAGCCGACGACATCCTTGCCGGGATAGATTTCAAGAACCGTCGCGCCGCTCGTGCAGGCCAGATGCTCGGGTCCTGACCCATGCCGTTCCGTCACGAATTCACACCCGAGCAGGCGATAGATGTCAGCCGTGCGCTCGATATCATGAGCAAAGATTGTGACGAAGCTGATCATGGTTGGGCTCTCTCTTTGAGGAGCAGTTTCCGCCTGGGCTGCTTGAAAGATCTAGTTTGAGGATTTCAGTTCAAACGCAAACACCCCACTCGGCTTCGGCGCGCCGCCGCCGTTTCCGCCGACATCGGGCACCTGATACTCGCCAAGCAGGCGAAGCCGCGCCCTGGGCAGCCAGGCGCGGCCCGGATCGCCGACCAGCACCTCGATGCCGGCGGCGAGGCAGCGGTCGAGGAAGGGGATGACCCGCCGCGCCACCGCCTGCCCGTAGAAGACGTCGCCGGCCAGCACCAGGTCGACCGCCGGCGGCGGCCCGGCTGTAATATCCTCGCCCATTGTCGTGATGACGACGCCGTTGGCCGCCGCGTTGAGGCCGAGCGCGACGACGCCGTTGCAATCGATTTCCGTCGCGAGCACCTCGCGCGCGCCGGCTTTGGCCGCGGCGATGCCGACCAGCCCCGAGCCGGCGCCGAGATCGAGCACGCGGCGGTCCATCACGATCGAAGGCCGGTCGAGCACATAGCGCGCCAGCACGGCGCCGCCCGCCCAGGCATAGGCCCAGTAGGGCGGTTCGGCCGCGCTTTCCTCGGCGTCGCCGTCCGGTTCCAGCAGCCGCCTCAGCCCGCTGCCAGGGTGGGCCATGTAGAGGCGGATTTCGGGCAGCGACGGCACCGGCGTTAGCCGCATGTTCGCCTTGATGAATTCCGCCGGATCGGGGCTTCCGCGGCGCGCCGGCGCCACGTCGGCAGCGTGTTCGCTCAAATCTATTCCCGCAATGCGCGCCGCAGGATCTTGCCGACCGGTGTCTTCGGCAGTTCGGTGCGGAATTCGATGTATCTCGGCCGCTTGTAGCCGGTCAGGTTCTCGCGGCAATAGGCGGTCAGCGTCTCGACGGTGAGCGCCGGATCCTTCTTGACCACGAACAGTTTCGGCACCTCGCCGGAATGTTCGTCAGGCACGCCGATCGCCGCCGCCTCGAGCACGCCGGGATGCTGCGCGACGACCTCTTCCAACTCGTTCGGATAGACGTTGAAGCCGGAGACCAGGATCATGTCCTTCTTGCGGTCGACGATCTTGGTGTAGCCGCGCTCGTCCATGAAACCCATGTCGCCCGACTTGAAGAACCCGTCCCTGGTCATCACCTTGGCGGTCTCGTCGGGCCGGTTCCAGTAGCCAGCCATCACCTGCGGCCCGCGGATGCAGATCTCGCCGACTTCGCCGAGCGGCACGTTGTTGCCGTCGTCGTCGCGGATGGCGATCTCGGTCGAAGGCAGCGGCAGGCCGATCGTGCCGGTGAACTCGCTGGAGCTGAACTTGTTGGCGGTCGCCACCGGCGAGGTTTCCGAAAGCCCGTAGCCTTCGCTCACCGGACAACCGGTCAGCGCCTTCCAGCGCTCGGCCACGCCCTTCTGCACCGCCATGCCGCCGCCAAGCGTCAGGATCAGCGGCTTGAAGTCGAGCTTGCGGAAATCCTCGTTGTTGAGCAGCGCGTTGAACAGCGTGTTGAGGCCGGGGAAGATGTGAGCCGGATATTTCTGCAGTTCCTTGACGAAGCCCGGAATGTCGCGCGGGTTCGGGATGAGCACGTTCTGGGCACCTTGCTGCATGCCCATCAGCGCGTTCACCGTCAGCGCGAAGATATGGTAAAGCGGCAGCGCGCAGATGAAGTTTTGGTGGGCCGGCTTCGGCTTGAACCTGTAGGCATCCTCCACCCAGAGCGAATTCTGCGCCACGTTGGACAACACGTTCCGGTGCAGCAGCGTCGCGCCCTTCGAAATGCCCGTCGTGCCTCCCGTATATTGCAGGAAGGCGATATCGTCGCCCGAAACCGCCGCCGGCTTGAAGGCGCTTGCGGAGCCGGCCTTCAGCGCGGCGTTGAACCGGACATGGCCGGGCAGAGACCAGGCGGGAACCATCTTCTTCACCCGCCGAACGACGAGATTGACGATCGTGCCCTTGAGGCCGCCCAGCAGGTCGCCCATCGCCGCCACCACCACATGCTTGACCGGCGTCCTGGCGATGACCGCCTGCAGCGTGTTGGCGAAGTTTTCCAGGATGACGATGGCCTGCGCGCCGGAATCCTTGAGCTGATGCTCCAGCTCGCGCGGCGTGTAGAGCGGGTTGACGTTCACCACCGTGAAGCCGGCGCGAAGCACCGCCATCATCGCCACCGGATATTGCAGCACGTTCGGCATCATCAGCGCCACGCGAGCGCCCTTCTCCAAGCCTTTCGACTGCAGAAAGGCGCCAAAGGCGGCCGAAAGCCGCTCGAGCTCGGCGTAGGAAATCGACTTACCCATGCACACATATGCCGGCTGGGCGGAAAACTGCTTGCAGGCACCGACCAGGAAGTCGCCGATGGAATTGTAGGGCAGCGGGCCGATCTCGGCCGGCATGTTCTTCGGATAGTTTTTCAGCCACGGCTTCTCCGGCAGCCCGGCGGTGAGCTCCGTGATCGCCTTCGGCAGCCGCCTAGCCGGCGCCGAGGCCGGTTTTGCGGTTGTGGGCTTGCCGGCGGCCGCCGGCTTGTCGGTCTTTGTGGTTGCAGCCTTGGTGGCGGATTTGGGGCTCGTTGCAGCGGCCTTCGGCTTGGAGGTGGCCTTTGCAGGTGAAGACGCTTTGGCTGGTGAAGCGGCCTTGGAAGGTGAAGCCTTGGGCGCGCCGGCATTAGCGGCCGCGGCCTTGGCTTTTGCCTTCGCCGGGGGCGTTGTCTTTGCTGCTTTTGCCACCAAATCCCTCCCTGGTATCCTTGGTCTCACAGTCTCGTGTCGCGCCCGCCTCCAATGTCAGAGGCCTCCTCCGCTGGCGCCGATTGCGGATTCCCCAAGAAATCCGGCATGCCGTCTATGTATTGCGTCTATCGGCGGCCGTGCAAGTCTTGCCCCAGCGGCAGCGGCGGAAAGATTTGCCGTCGAAACCTGTTCCTCCAACCGTCGCTTGAACTGCGCGCCGATTGCGAGCCGGATTGCGGGCGGGAAGCTCCCGGATCTGATTTCGGGAGGGGATCGATCAATAAAAAAATGCGGTCGTTAACAATGTCGTGAGCGGAAAATTCTACTCACTATTTCCGCTATTTGAGGAAAATCCGGATTCTTTTCCTGCTTACCATGGGGTACGCAAACGGGGTGTTCCAAAGCCCTAAAAACGGTGCTTATATGCGCGCTTCTCGAGCCTGATAGAGGGGCTTGGAAGAACATCAGGGAGTGCTCAATGAAAAAGACAATGACTTTTGCAGCCGCGTTGCTGGCTGCAAGCGTCCTGGGTGGCATGGCCAATGCAAAGACGCTTGTCTATTGCTCGGAAGCGTCGCCGGCCAATTTCGACCCGGGTACGACGACGGGCGGTAACGACTTCGACGCCTCGTCGCGCACCGTCTATTCGCGTCTGGTCGAGTTCAAGCATGGCGGCACCGAGATCGAGCCCGGCCTTGCCGACAAATGGGAAATCTCGGATGACGGCCTGGTCTATACTTTCCACCTGCATCCGGGCGTGAAGTTCCAGACCACCGACTATTTCAAGCCGACCCGCGACCTCAATGCCGATGACGTCGTCTTCTCGTTCGACCGCCAGTTCAACAAGCAGAATCCGTGGAACGGCGAGAAGTATCTGCCGAACCTGACCTGGGACTACTACACCGGCATGGACATGCCGAAATATGTCGCCAAGTGGGAAAAGGTCGACGACCTCACCGTCAAGCTGACGCTGACCGAGCCGAACGCGCCGATGCTGGCCAATCTCGGCATGGACTTCGCCTCGATCGTGTCGAAGGAATATGCCGACCAGCTCGAGAAGGACGGCAAGATGGCCGACTTCTCGACCAAGCCGATCGGCACCGGCCCCTTCCAGTTCGTCGACTACCAGCTGGATTCGGTCATCCGCTACGCGGCCAACCCCGACTACTTCAAGGGCAAGGAGAAGATCGACGATCTGGTCTTCGCCATCACGCCTGACGCGACCGCCCGCATCCAGAAGGTGCTGGCCGGCGAATGCGACGTGGCTCCCTATCCGAACCCGGCCGACATCGCCACCATCAAGGCCAACAAGGACGTGACCCTGCTCGATCAGGCCGGCCTCAACATCGGCTATATGAGCTACAACACGACGATCCCGCCGCTCGACAAGCCCGAGGTTCGCCATGCGCTCAATCAGGCGATCGACCGGGAAGCCCTGATCAAGTCGCTGTTCCAGGATGCCGGTGCTACGCCTGCCCAGAACCTGATCCCGCCGACCATGTGGTCTTGGGACAAGGACGTGAAGTTCGATTCCTATGATCCGGAAGCGGCCAAGAAGGTGCTGGCCGATGCCGGTCTGAAGGAAATCCAGCTCTGGGCCTCCGACCGCGTTCGTCCTTACAACCCGAACTTCCAGCGCGCGGCCGAACTGATCCAGGCCGACTGGGCCAAGGTCGGCGTCAAGGCCGAAATCGTCAACTACGAGTGGACGAAGTATCGCGAGGAAGGCAAGAAGAAAGAGCGTCCCGGCGCCTTCCAGATCGGCTGGACCGGCGACAACGGCGATCCGGACAACTTCTTCGCCACCCTCTTTGCCTGCTCGGCCATCGGTGTGTCGAACTACTCGAGCTGGTGCGACAAGGACTTCGAGGACCTGATCCAGAAGGCCAAGAAGACCAGCGACCAGGGCGAGCGCACCAAGCTCTATGAGCAGGCGCAGGTGATCTTCGCCAAGCAGGCGCCCGCCTTCCTCCTGGCCCACAGCCAGGTCTACTCGGTCGTTCGCAACAACGTCACCGGCTACAAGATGGACCCGCTCGGCATTCACCGCTTCGACGGCGTTGACAAGTCCGAGTAATATTGCGAACGGGGCGGCGCAAATTCCAGCGCCGCCCCATTCCATTTGACGATGCTCCGATATCTTCTCAACAAAATCGCCCTCCTGATCCCGACCCTGGTCGGCATCACCATCTGCGCCTTCGCTTTCGTCCGGCTGCTGCCCGGCGATCCGATCCTGGCCATGGCCGGCGAGCATGGCGTATCGCCGGCGCGCTACGAAGAGCTCAAGGAACAGTTCGGCTACAATCTGCCGATCTGGGAGCAGTACGCGCGCTATGTCGGCGAGGTCGCCACCGGCGATTTCGGCGTTTCCATTTCATCCAAGCGCCCGGTGATGGAAGAGTTCAAGACGCTCTTCCCGGCGACGCTGGAACTGTCCTTCTTCGCCATGATCTTCGCCATGGTGATCGGCATTCCGGCCGGCATATTCGCGGCCGTCAAGCGCGGCTCATGGTTCGACCAGTCGCTGATGGGCACTGCCCTTGTCGGCTATTCCATGCCGATCTTCTGGTGGGGCCTGCTGCTCATCATCTTCTTTTCCGGCTATCTCGGCTGGACGCCGGTATCGGGCCGCATGGGCCTGCAGTTCTTTCTGAAGCCGATCACCGGCTTCATGACCATCGACAGCATTCTCTACGGCAAGTGGGACGCGCTGCGCTCGGCGCTCAGCCATCTCGTCCTGCCGGCGATCGTGCTCGGCACCATTCCGCTGGCGGTGATCGCCCGCCAGACGCGCTCGGCCATGCTCGAGGTGCTGGGCGAGGACTACGTCCGCACCGCCCGCGCCAAGGGCCTTTCCGCCGCCCGCGTCATCGGCGTGCATGCCCTGCGCAACGCGCTGATCCCGGTGGTCACCACCATCGGCCTGCAGGTCGGCACGCTGCTTGCCGGCGCCATCCTTACCGAGACCATCTTCGCCTGGCCGGGCATCGGCAAGTGGATGGTCGATTCCATCTTCAAGCGCGACTATGTCGTCGTGCAGTCAGGGCTGCTTTTGATCGCGCTCATCGTCATGGCCGTGAACCTCATCGTCGACGTGCTCTACGCCGTCATCAACCCGCGTATCAGGGCGGCGTGATGAGCCAGTCGACCGAAATCGCCCCCATGGCCGCCGGCAGCCCGGACCGACTGACCGGCTTCAAGACCTTCTGGCACTATTTCTCGGTGAACCGCGGCGCTGTCATCGGCCTGTTCGTCTTCATCCTTTTGGTGCTGGCCGCGCTCTTCGCGCCGCTGCTTGCGCCCTACGCGCCCGACGTGCAGGACAAGACCGCGTTCCTCCGGCCGCCGGCCTGGCAGACGGGCGGCAGCACCCAATATCTGCTCGGCACCGATCCGGTCGGCCGAGACATCCTCTCGCGCCTGCTCTACGGGGCGCGCTTCTCGCTGCTGATCGGCGCGGTCGTGGTCACGCTGGCGCTCACCGGCGGCATCACGCTCGGCCTGCTTGCCGGTTATTTCCGTGGCTGGGTCGACGTCGCGATCATGCGCGTCATGGACCTGATCCTGGCTTTCCCGTCGTTGCTTCTGGCGCTGGTGCTTGTCACCATCCTCGGTCCTGGCCTGTTCAATGCGATGCTGGCGATCTCCCTGGTGCTGCAGCCGCATTTCGCCCGCCTCGTGCGAGCCGCCGTCATGGCCGAGAAGAGCCGCGAATATGTTGTGGCGGCCAAGGTCGCGGGCGCCGGACATCTGCGCCTGATGCTTCGCACCATCCTGCCGAACTGCCTGGCGCCGCTGATCGTCCAGGGCACGCTGTCCTTCTCGAACGCCATCCTGGAAGCCGCAGCACTTGGCTTCCTCGGCCTCGGCGCGCAGCCGCCGACGCCGGAATGGGGCACCATGCTGGCCTCGGCGCGCGAGTTCATCCTGCGCGCCTGGTGGGTGGTGACCTTCCCTGGCCTCGCCATCCTGATTACCGTGCTCGCCATCAACCTGATCGGCGACGGCTTGCGCGACGCGCTCGATCCGAAGCTCAGGAGGTCGTAATGGCATTGCTCGACATCCACAACCTCGTCGTCGAATTCCAGACCGCCTCAGGCCCGTTCCGCGCCGTCGACGGCGTATCGCTCCATGTCGACGAGCGCGAGGTGCTCGCCATCGTCGGCGAGTCCGGCTCCGGCAAGTCGGTGTCGATGCTGGCGGTGATGGGCTTGCTTCCGTGGACCGCCACCGTCACCGCCGACCGCATGACGTTTGGCGGCCGCGATCTCCTCAAGATCAGCCCGGCCGAGCGCCGCAGGATCATCGGCAAGGACATTGCCATGATCTTCCAGGAGCCGATCGCCAGCCTCAATCCGTGCTTCACCGTCGGCTTCCAGATCGAGGAGGTGTTGCGCTTCCATCTCGGCATGGACCGGGCGCAGCGCCGCGCGCGCGCCATCGAGCTTTTGAAGCAGGTCGGCATTCCCGAACCGGCCGAGCGGCTCAATTCCTTCCCGCACCAGATGTCGGGCGGCCAATGCCAGCGCATCATGATCGCGATGGCGATCGCCTGCAATCCGAAGCTCCTGATCGCCGACGAGCCGACGACGGCGCTCGACGTCACCATCCAGAAGCAGATCCTCGATCTACTGGTCTCGCTGCAGGCCAAATACGGCATGGGCCTGATCATGATCACCCACAATATGGGCGTGGTCGCCGAAACCGCCGACCGCGTCATCGTCCAGTACAAGGGCCGCAAGATGGAAGAGGCCGACGTGCTGTCGCTGTTCGAAAGCCCGAAGAGCAACTACACGCGCGCGCTGCTGTCGGCGCTGCCGGAGAACGCCGTCGGCGACCGTCTGCCGACCGTCTCCGACATGCTGTTCGAGCCGGCGCCCTCGGGAGCTAGTGCATGACCGGAGCCAACGCATGACCAAGGTTGTCGAAGGCAAGAACATCGTGCGCGACTACCATGTCGGCGGCGGCCTGTTCCGCCCCGCGCGCACGGTGCATGCGGTGAAGGGCGTCTCCTTCGGCGTCGAGAAGGGCAAGACACTCGCCATCGTCGGCGAGAGCGGCTGCGGCAAGTCCACGCTCGCACGCATCATAACGCTGATCGATCCGGCGACGGCTGGCGAGCTGTTCATCGACGGCAACAAGGTCGACATCGCCAGGGATGGGCTGACCAAGGAGATGCGCCGCAAGGTGCAGATCGTCTTCCAGAACCCTTACGGATCGCTCAACCCGCGCCAGAAGATCGGCGACGTGCTCGGCGAGCCGTTGCTCATCAACACCGACAAGCCGGCCGAGGAACGCCGCGACCTTGCGATGAAGATGCTGAAGAAGGTCGGCCTCGGACCGGAGCATTACAACCGCTATCCGCACATGTTCTCGGGCGGCCAGCGCCAGCGCATCGCCATCGCCCGCGCGCTGATGCTCAATCCCAGCCTGTTGGTGCTGGACGAGCCGGTATCAGCGCTCGATCTATCGGTGCAGGCGCAGGTGCTCAACCTGCTCGCCGACCTGCAGGACGAGTTCAAGCTGACCTATGTCTTCATCAGCCACGACCTCTCGGTCGTGCGCTACATCGCCGACGACGTCATGGTGATGTATTTCGGCGAGGCGGTCGAATACGGCTCGCGCGACGAGGTCTTCTCCGACCCCAAGCACGCCTACACGAAAACGCTCTTCGCCGCGACGCCGCGCGCCGACATCACCTCGATCAAGGCAAGGCTGGCGAAGAAGAAGGCGGCCTGATCCCCGCGTCGTCAATCCCAGGGCGGAGCAGGAGAATGGGAGGCTTGGCGATCCTTCGCGCCCCCCTCTCGCGAAGAGATCAGATCACGACAGCTTGGCGATAATCGCCCGCAGCGTCTCGCCGAAGCGGTGCACCTCCTCGACCGTGTTGTAATGCACCAGCGAGGCACGGATTGCGCCGCTGTCCATGGACAGGTTGAGCCGCTTCATCAGCCTTGGCGCATACATATGGCCGTCGCGGATGCCGATCTGCAGGGCCGCCATATCCTCGACGATCCTTTGCGGCGAGAGCTTGCCGATGTTGAAGCAGAAGGTCGGCACACGTTCGTGGATGCGGTCTTCCTCGGCGACGCCGTAGATCGTGGCGCCGCACGCCTTCAGCACCTTGAACATCTCGCGCGTCAGCGTCAGCTCGTAGTCGCGGATGGCGTTCATGCCGGCGACGATGTTGTCGCGGCGCGAGCGGTTGTTCTCGGGCAGAAAATTGCGGCCGACCGATTCCAGATAGCGGACCGCCGCGTCCATGCCGGAGACGTTCTCGTAGATGAAGGTGCCGGCTTCGACCTTGTAGGGCGGCTCGTCGGGAATGAAATCCTCGCGGAAGGTCGGCAGCCGCTTCAGCGTGTCGAAGCGACCCCACAGGAAGCCCATATGCGGCGAGAAATTCTTGTACCCGGAACAGACGAGATAGTCGCAATCCCAGGCCTGCACGTCGATCAACCCGTGCGGACCGTAATGCACGCTGTCGAGGAACACTTCGGCGCCGGCCGCATGCGCGATCCTGGCAACCGAAGCGACATCGACGATCGAGCCGATCGAATGCGCCGTCACCGTGCAGGCGACGAGCCGGGTGCGCTCCGACACCAGCGGCTCGAGGTCGTCGACATGGAGGTTGCCGTCCTCGCGCATGCGCCACCATTTGAACTTTGCGCCTGCGGATTCCAACGCCAGCCAGGTGGCGATATTGGCGTCGTGGTCCATGTCGGTGACAACGATCTCGTCACGCCCCATATCCACGTGCTTGGAAAGCATCTGGCCGATGCCGAGGCTGACCAGACGGATGAACGAGGTGGCGTTCATGCCGAAGCAGATTTCGGACGGGCTGTAGGCGTTGATCAAAAGCGCCACGCTCTCGCGCGCCTCAGCGACCGACCGGTCGACGGTGACGCTGCGGCCATAGCGGCCGCCGCGCTGCACATTGTGCGCGACCAGATGGTTGGTCACCGCGTCGAACACGCTTTGCGGGATCTGCGCGCCGGCGGCGTTGTCCATGAAGATGAAGTCGCCCGCCTGCCGGAGCGCCGGAAACATGGCGCGGACCTTTTCGACCGGGAACGCGGCGGCGTTGGTATTGTCGGTCTGATGCTTGTTCACGGGCAGGCTCCTGCGAAAGACTTGGATGGCTGGGGATCGGTTGGTGAGTTCAGCGCGCCTTCTCGTCCTTGAAGCGGCGCTCGAGCAGGCTGACGAGGCGGACCATCGGCCAGAGGAAGACGAGGTAGACCAGGGCCGCGCCGATCAGCGGAGAGGGGTTGGCATAGAGCGACTGCGCATTGGTCGCTTCCTTGAGCAATTCCGGCAACGCCACGGTGGAGGCAAGCGACGTGTCCTTGAACATCGAGACGCAGTTGCTGGTCATCGGCGGAATGACCACGCGGATCGCCTGCGGCAGCACCACCTTGCGCAGCGTCAGCACGAACGGCAGGCCAAGCGCCTGCGCCGCCTCGAACTGGCCGCGCGGAATGCTCTCGATGCCGGAGCGGAACACCTCCGCCGAATAGGCGGACATGATGATGGCGAATGCCGTCACCGCGGATGTCCATGACGAGAGGCGTATGCCGAGGAACGGCAGCGCGTAGTAGATCAGGATCAGCACCACCAGCACCGGCAGGGCACGGAAGATATCGATGTAGCCGACCGCGAGCAGCCGGAGCGGCTTCGGCGCGTAGAGCCGCACCAGGCTGATCGCCAGTCCGACAACTATGCCGATAATGATACTGAGCAGCCCGAGCAGAAGCGTATTGAGGAAGCCGCGCAACAGCGCCGGCAGGCTGGACGCGATGACGTCGGGATTGAAGAAAGTGTCGATCAGCGACATGGGAGCATTCCCCAACCGTGTTGCGCCCTACGACGCCGGAGCCAGACCCGGGGACACTGAGATCGGCTTGGCCGAACGGATAAGGGTTCCGGGAAAGTCATGCGTGAAAACGGACGTGCCGGCCTTTGGAGCCGGCACGTCGCTTGTTTGCCGGTAGCCGATCAGGCCTTGGGCAGCGGCATTTCCTTGACGGTGGAGGAATCGGCCGGAGCATCGCTGTCGAACCACTTCTTGTGGATCGCCGCGATCGTGCCGTCCTTCTTCATCGCGGTCAACGCGTCGTTCAGCTTGCCGAGCAGCGGATGGTCCTTGGTCATCATCAGGCCGTATTGCTCGCCGGTCTTGATGCGTTCCTTGACGACGAGATCCTTCATTTTCTTGAAGGAGTACTGCACGCCGGGTATGTCGCTGACGGCCGCGTCGACGCGTCCGGCGCTGAGGTCGAGCAGCAGGTTCTGCTGCGTGTCATAGCCCTTCACGTCGCTGAAGCCGTCGGCCTGCTGATGCTCCTTGACCCAGGTTTCTCCAGTCGAGCCCGACAAGACGCCGACGACCTTGCCCTTGAGGTCGGCTTCGGTGTTGATCGCGCTGTCGGTCTTGGTGGCGATGCCCATGTCGGAATCGTAGTAGGGCTGGGTGAAGGACTGTGACTTCAGCCTCTCCGCGGTGATCGTGATGGAGGATATGGCCACGTCGATGCGCTTCGACGTTGTCGCCGCGAACAGCGCCTGGAATCCGAGGTCGGCGATATCGGTGGTCATGCCGACGCGCTTCGCCGCTTCGTTGACGATGTCGACCTCGAAGCCCTCGAATGTGCCGCCCTCGTTCTTGTACTCGAACGGAGGATTGGTCGGGTAGGCGCCGACATTGAGCACGTCAGCGGCGTGAGACGCGGCGGGGCCGGCTACAATGCCGATGGTGGCGGCTAGCAGAAGCAGGTTGCGACGGGTAAAGTTCATATCTTGTTCCCTCTGTTGTTGAACGGGCGGGTTGGCCCCGCACGGTTTTTTGCCGCCCCGATTCCAGCAGGGCGTCAATTCATTGCGGCGACCATGCGGTCGAGCGCCGTTTCGATCTGGCCGCTGTCGCGGCAGACGCACATGCGCAGGAATGCCGCCGCCGAGTTGCCGAACAGGTGGCCGGGCGCGAGCCCGACACGCGTCGTCTCCAGAATCCGGGCGCAGGCGCGTCGCGCGTCGCTTTCGCCTTCCAGGGCGAAGAACGCGTACATCCCGCCGCGCGGCCTGGCCGGCAGCACGATGCCGGGAATCCGCGCCAGTCTGTCATAAGCGAGGTCGAGGCCGGTCGTGATCCGCTGCCTGATCTCCTCGACCAGCGGTTCGCCCTGGCGGATCGCGGCAACCGCGCCGGCCTGGATCGGAGCGGCCGTGCCGCTGTTGACATATTGGGTCATGGCGCCGAGCTGGTCGGTCACTCCTGACGGATGGGTGAGCCAGCCGATACGCCAGCCGGTCATCGCCCAGGCTTTCGAGAAACTGTTCACCGAAAGCACCCTGTCGCCGTCCTCGGCGATCTGCAGGATCGACGGGGCGACGTCGCCGTCGAAATAGAGCCGGCCGTAGACCTCGTCGGAGATGATCCAGATGCCTGTGCGCCGGCTGAATTCGAGCAGCGCCTGCATCTCCTCGCGCGACGCGGTCCAGCCCGTCGGGTTGGATGGCGTCGACAGGAAGATCGCGCGGGTCCGCGCGTCGCAGGCCGCGAATAGACGGTCGAGATCGAGCTGCCAGTCGCCTTTGAAATCGAGCGAAAACGGCCGTGGCTCACCGCCGATCAGATGGATCGCGTTGTGGATGTTCGGCCATTGCGGCGCGACATAGACGACATTGGTTCCGGTATCGACCAAAAGTTCCAGCGCCAGATAGAGCGCCTGCATGCCACCCGGCGTAACCGTGGTCCGCGCGATGGGGATCGGCTGGTCATGGATGCGCGTCTGGTACTCCGACAATGCGTCATTCAATGGCCCAAAGCCGCGCATGTCGGGAACGTAGAAAGTCAGCCCCTCGTCGAAAGCCGCCTTCGCTGCGTCGCGGATGAAGGCGGGTGTCACCATGTCGCCTTCGCCGTACCAGAGCGCGATCACGTCTCCCAGTTCGCGGGCGCGCAAGGCGAGGTTGGCAATGTTCTCGGTGTGAAGATCGCGGATTTGTGCGCGGACGCCTTCGAAAGCGTAACGCGCGCTGGCCAGAGATGATGACTGGGGCAGCATGAACGACAAGGACTGAACCTCGCACCCTGGACGCCGCGACAGGACCGGCAGCACACTTGGCCGCGGTCACCGTCGATGTTGAATGCTTATCCAAAGTCTCGGACTTTTCAAGGTAAAAGTTTTAAGCTTAAAAAATATCGCGCCTTGCCGCCAGTGACGCGCTGCAGCGGAGTTTAACGGTGTGCCGCTCGGGCGAGTTCGGCGGTTGCCGCCGCCTTTCCGGCACCGGCGCCCGCACCGAGAAACATCGTGTCGCTGGCAAGGACGAAGAAACTGGCGCCGATGGCCGCCCATGGGCCGGTGTCGTGCGGCTTGGCGCAAAATATGCCTGCCGTTCTGCCGTGTGCGACCGTTACGCCGATGATCGTCCGGATCGCCTGAGCCAGCTTGTCGGCGCCCGTCGGCCCAACCGCGTCGATCGACACCGAAAGGTCCCCAGGGCCGACGAAGATCACGTCGACGCCATCGACAGCGGCAATGGCCTCGATATTCGCAAGACCCTCCGCGGTCTCGACCTGAACCGCGACCACGGTCCTGTCATTGGCGGCGGCGAGATATTCCGGGATGCGATAGCCGTAGCCGGCGGCCCGCCCGGGTCCGACGCCGCGCTCGCCGGCTGGCGGGTAGCGCGAAGCCTGCACCGCCATCATGGCCTGGCCCGCGCTCGACACGCGTGGGACAAGCACGCCTTGCGCGCCGCTGTCCAGCGCCGCCGCTATGGCTTCGGATCCATGGCCGGGCACACGCACCATGGTCGGAACGCGATGGACATCCGCCGCCCGGACCATGCCTTCGACGAGATCCCGCGATATCTGAGCGTGCTCCCAGTCGATGCAAAGAAAATCGAGGCCGGACTGTGCCATCACCTCGATGGCGACGGCATGGGGTATGGCTGCGAAGGAGCCGACGAGGTTTTCTCTGCCCACGCACTTCCGGCGAAATTCGTTCATGTCTCTCTCTTGCGGTCGTGTCCCTGTTTCATACCCGCAAACGACGATGAGGCGAAGCTATTTCAGGCTTGAAATATTTTCGCGCGGGCCTAGCGTGGCCTATTCCAGAACGAGTTAGAGACATGATCAAAGTCCATCCGTTGCGAGGCCCGAACAGACTGAAGCTCGGCGTCTTCTCGACCAATGCGGATGGCGGCCTTGCCATCACCGACGTGCCCGAACGCTGGGCCGCCGGGTGGCGGGACAATCTGACGGCGGCGCAGATAGCCGACCGCGCGGGTCTCGAATTCATGCTGCCGATCGCGCGCTGGCGGGGCTTCGGCGGCCGCAACAAGGTGCGCGAATGGTCGTTCGAGACATTCACCTGGGCGGCCGCGCTCGGCGCCGCGACTGAGCGGATCGGCCTGTTCATGACCGTGCACGTGCCGCTGGTACACCCGCTCTACGCCGCCAAGGCGCTGGCGACGGTCGACCATATCAGCCAGGGCCGGGCCGGCCTCAATATCGTCTGCGGCTGGAACCCGAAGGAATTCGGCATGTTCGGCACGCCGCTGGTGGAGAAGGGCTACGACCAGGCGGCCGAGTGGATCGAGATCCTCGAAAGGCTCTACACATCCGACGCCCCGCTCGATTACGACGGAACCTACTATCGCCTGAAGGAGGCAGTGAGCCGGCCGGCCAGCCTGCAGGTGCCGCGCCCGGTGACGATGAACGCCGCCTTCGGTGGGCCCGGCCGGGATTTCGCCGCCGCCAGATGCGACTATCTGTTCACGACATTTTCCGAAATGGCCGACGCGGGCAAGCATGTGGCCGACATCAGCGAGCGGGCGGACAGGCTGGGCCGCAATGTCGGCGTCTACACGGTTGCGCATGTGGTGTGCCGGCCGACGATGGAAGAAGCTCAAGCCTATTATACGCGCTACGCGGTGACGATGGCCGATCATGAGGCGGTCGACGCCCATATGGCGGGCAAGAAGGAGTTCTCGCAATCGCATGACCAGCATGCCTATGAGCGCTACCGGCAGCGTTTCGCCGGCGGCGCCGGCACCTATCCCCTGGTCGGCACGCCGGAAACGATCGCGGCCGACATGATCGCCATTGCCGAGCAAGGCTACCAAGGCATCGCGCTTTCCTTCGTCAATTACACACAGGAACTGCCCTATTTCTGCGATTGTGTGCTGCCGCTGCTGAAGCGGGCAGGCTATCGCGAATAGCTCAGTCCGGAATGACCGCCGTAGCCTGTATCTCCACCTTGGCGCGGTCTTCGACCAGCGCCACCACCTGCATGGCGGCCATCGCCGGGAAGTGCCGGCCGATGATTGCGCGGTAGGCTTCGCCGATCCCCTTGAGGTTGGCGAGGTACTCGGCCTTGTCGGTGAAATACCAGGTCATCGAGGTGATGTGCTGCGGCTCGCCGCCGGCTTCGGCGAGAATGGCAACGACATTGGCGAGCGTCTGGCGCACCTGACCGACGAAGTCGTCGGTCTCGAACCGGCATTCGGCGTTCCAGCCGACCTGGCCGCCGATAAAGACAAGCCGGCCACGCGCGGCCACGCCATTGGCGTAGCCGATCGGTTTGGCCCAGCCTTCCGGCTGCAGGATAGTGTGCACGTCTAGCCTCCCCTTAAGTCGAATGCGGTTCGCAAGGCATGGTCTCACGCCGCTCCCATGACCTGCCTGGCGATCACCACCTTCTGCACGTCGGAGGCGCCTTCGTAGATGCGCAGCGCCCGGATCTCGCGATAGAGGCTCTCGACGATGTGGCCCTTGCGCACGCCATCGCCGCCATGCAGTTGCACCGCCTTGTCGATCACCTCCTGCGCCCTGTCGGTGGCGAAGAGCTTCGCCATCGCAGCTTCGCGCGTCACCCGCGCGGCCCCCATGTCCTTGGTCCAGGCGGCGCGATAGATCAGCAGGGCGGCGGCGTCGACATCGAGCGCCATCTCGGCGATGTGGCCCTGCACCATTTGCAGTTCGGCCATCGGCGCGCCGAACAGCTTGCGCTCGGCCGCCCTTTTGACGCTCTCGTCGAGCGCGCGCCGCGCGAAGCCGAGCGCAGCGGCGCCCACCGTCGAACGGAAGACGTCGAGCACCGACATGGCGATGCGAAAACCCTCGCCCGGCTTTCCAATCAGCGCAGAAACGGGAACGCGCACATTATCGAAGGAGAGCCGCGCCAGCGGGTGAGGGGCGATCACCTCCAGCCGCTCGGCAATGCCGAGGCCCTTCGTATCCGCAGGCACGATGAAGGCGGAAATGCCTTTGGCGCCGGGCGCCTCGCCGGTCCGCGCAAAGACGACATAGAGGTCGGCGATGCCGCCATTGGAGATCCAGGTCTTCTCGCCCGAAAGCACGTAGAAGTCACCGTCGCGGATCGCCGTCATCTCCATATTGGCGACGTCCGAACCCGAACGTGGTTCCGAGAGAGCAAAGGCCGAGATTGCCTGGCCGGCCCGCGTCTTCGCAAGCCAGCGCTGCTGGTCCGGTGTGCCGAAAAGCGAGATCGCGCCGGTGCCGAGACCCTGCATGGCGAAGGCGAAGTCGGCCAGCCCGTCATGGCGTGCGAGTGTTTCGCGGGTGATGCAGAGCGTGCGCACATCGAGCGGCCCGGGGTTGGCGGAGTCGAGCGCTGTCGGCTTCAGCCAGCCGTCGCGGCCAAGCATCGCCACCAGCGCGCGGCAGGCCGCGTCGACATCGTGGTGATCTACGGGAAGGTTCTTCGCGCACCAGGCGTCGAGCTTTTCTGCCAGCGCGCGATGGTGGTCTTCGAAGAACGGCCATGAGAGGAAGGAGCGGTCAGGCATGTCTGCCTCCGCAGTACTTCGGGGTTTGCGCTCTACGGCGCCCCCCTCTGGCCTGCCGGCCATCTCCCCCTCTAGGGGGGAGATCGGCTGTCATCGTCGCTTTCGCCAATCGCCAACGCTGCAGGATGGGAGCCGGCGCCCAAGCTGCCAATCTCCCCCCTTGAGGGGGAGATGTCCGGCAGGACAGAGGGGGGCGCTGTCCCGCCGACGTTTCCATCAAAGCAATCATCGCTAATTCCCCTCGAACACCGGCTTTTCCTTCGCCACGAAGGCCTTATAGGCGCGCTCGAAATCGCCGGTCTGCATGCAGATCGCCTGCGCCTGCGCTTCCGCCTCGATCGCCTGGTCGAGGCCCATCGACCATTCCTGGTTGAGTTGTGTCTTGGTGATGCCATGCGCGAAGGTCGGGCCGGAGACGATGCGCGCCGCCATGTCGAGCGCGTCGGCCTCGAGCGCAGCGGGCTCGACGAGGCGATTGTAGAAACCCCAGCGCTCGCCTTCGGCGGCGCTCATCGTGCGGCCGGTATAAAGCAGCTCCGCCGCTCGGCCCTGGCCGACGATGCGCGGCAGGATCGCGCAGGCGCCCATATCGCAGCCGGCAAGGCCGACGCGGGTGAACAGGAAGGCGGTCTTTGCCTCCGGCGTGGCGATGCGGATGTCGGAGGCCATGGCGATGATGGCGCCGGCGCCGACCGCCACGCCGTCGACGGCAGAGATGATCGGCTTACCGCAGTTAAGCATCGCCTTGACGAAGTCGCCGGTCATGCGCGTGAAGGCGAGCAGCGCCTTCATATCCATCTTGACCAGCGGCCCGATGATGTCGTGGACATCGCCGCCCGAGCAGAAATTGCCGCCATTGGGCAGGAACACGACGGCGTCGACATCGTCGGCATAGACGAGGTCGCGAAAAGTGTCGCGCAACTCGGCATAGCTGTCGAAGGTCAGCGGGTTCTTGCGTTCGGGACGGTCGAGCCGGACCCTGGCGATCCTGCCTTCCACCTGCCAGAGGAAATGCTTGGGTTTCAGGCCAGCCATCTTGCTCATTCGCGTCCCTCCCAATTGCTGCGGAACGATTTCAGCATGCCGGTCAGGCGGCGGGCCTCGTCCTCGCTGACATTGCCGAGCAGCTCGCCGACCCAGTTCTCATGCGCGGCGGCAATCTCCGCGAAGGACTTCGTACCTTCCTCGGTCAGCCGCACCATCGATGTGCGGCGGTCGCCGTTGCGGCGCGCGCGGGCGACGAGCCCTTCCGAAACCAGCCGGTCGACGATGCCGGTGACATTGCCGTTCGACACGAGCAGGAAGCGCGACAGGTCGCTCATCAGCATGCCTTCGGGCACGCGATAGAGCGCTGCCATCACATCGAAGCGGGGCAGCGTGGTGTCGAATTCCTTCTTCAGCCGTTCGCGCAGCTCGGCCTCGATCGTGCGCGAGGCGCGCAGCAAGCGTATCCACAGGCGCAGCCTGTCCTTGCCCGGCCCGGTGGATGTCGGTCCTGCTACCATGTCTCGCCTCCGGAAATCGAGATCGCCTGCCCGGTGATCGATCGGGCGGCGTCGCTGCACAGCCAGAGCACCGCCGCGGCGACCTCTTCGGGCTGGATGAAGCGCCCTTGCGGGTTCGTCGCGGCGAGGCTCGCCCGCGCCTCGTCGGCGGAGCGGCCGGTCTTCCCCACGATGCGCTGAACGGACTCCTCCAGCATGTCGGTTTCGACGAAACCCGGACAGACGGCATTCACCGTCACGCCGGACTTCGCGGTCTCGGTGGCTAAAGCCCGCATCAGCCCGACCACGCCGTGCTTGGCGGCGACGTAAGGAGCGACATAGGCGTAGCCTTTCAGGCCGGCCGTCGAGGCTACGAATATGATCCGACCCGCCTTCCGCGCGATCATGCCCGCCAGTGCCGGCTTCACCGTCAGGAAAGCGCCGGTCAGGTTGACGTCGAGCGTGCGCCGCCAGTCGGCCAGCGAGGTCTTGTGCGCCGGCGCGCTGCCCGCCATGCCGGCATTGGCGACGACGATATCGAACGGTCCGCGCGCCGCTTCCGCCTTCTCGTAAAGAGCCGCCATGTCTGCCTCATCGGTGACATCGGCGGCGAGACCAAAGATGCAAGCGTTCTCCTTCGCGACCTCGGCAAGCGCCGCCTCGCGCCGCCCGCATATGGTTACGTTGATGCCGACGCCGGCTAATGCCAGCGCGATCGCACGACCGACGCCGGAACCACCGCCGGTGACGAGGGCGTGTCTACCGGCGATCATAGCTCAATCCCCGAGGCGGGCGCTGCCCCTCACCCTTACCCTCTCCGCGGGAAGAACGCGGAGAGGGGGTCACCGGCGCTGGAGCAGGTCCCTTCTCCCCGTTCTTCACGGGGAGAAGGTGCCGGTAGGCGGATGAGGGGCGGCGCCGACGTGAAAACATGGAAGCACTCATACCTTGAGCCCTGCCGCCGCTTCGCGCTCGGCCAGGCGGTAGATCTGGTCGCGTCCGCGCAGATAGGGATCCGGCCATTTGACGCCGCGGTCGCCGAGGGTGACCGCCGCATGCAGCGTCCAGTAGGGGTCGGTAAG
The DNA here is from genome assembly GCF_003952485.1 of Mesorhizobium sp. M1E.F.Ca.ET.045.02.1.1. Lineage (NCBI taxonomy): Bacteria > Pseudomonadati > Pseudomonadota > Alphaproteobacteria > Hyphomicrobiales > Phyllobacteriaceae > Mesorhizobium > Mesorhizobium sp. M1E.F.Ca.ET.045.02.1.1. Next base: position 1,195,652 of record NZ_CP034447.1, on the reverse strand, counting down.
ATGCGGCCTGGCCAGCGCCACAAGGTCAGCGCGCCCGGCCATCAGGATCGAGTTGGCGTGGTCAGGCTCGTAGATGTTGCCGACCGCCATGGTCGCCATGCCGACCTCGTTGCGGATGCGGTCCGAAAACGGCGTCTGGAACATGCGGCCGTAGACCGGCTTGGCGGCAATCGTCGTCTGGCCGGCCGAGACGTCGCAGAGGTCGATGCCGGCTTGATGCAGCAGTCTGGCGATCTCGACCGCATCGGCCGGCGTGACGCCTTCGATGCCCACCCAATCATTGGCCGAGATGCGCATCGAGATCGGCTTTTCCGCCGGCCACACGGCGCGCACCGCGTGGAAGATCTCCAGCGGATAGCGCATGCGGTTCTCGAGCGGGCCGCCATACTCGTCGGTGCGGTGGTTGGTCAGCGGCGTGATGAAGGCGGAGAGCAGATAGCCATGCGCGGCGTGGATCTCTAGCATGTCGAAACCGCAGCGCTTTGCCATCTCGGCCGAGGCGACGAACTGGTCTCGCACCATGTCCATGTCGGCGCGGTCCATCGCCTTCGGCATCTGATTCTGCGGCGACCAAGGCACCGCCGACGGCGCCATCACCGGCCAGTTGCCGGAAATGAGCGGCTCGTCGGTTCCTTCCCAGCCTAGGCGGGTCGAGCCCTTGGCGCCGGAGTGGCCGATCTGGGCGCAGATTTTCGCTTCCGTCTCGGCATGCACGAAATCGACCAGGCGCTTCCAGGCGACTTCGTGTTCGGGCTTGTAGAAGCCCGTACAGCCCGGGGTGATGCGCCCCTCGGGGCTGACGCAGGTCATTTCGATATAGATGAGGCCGGCGCCGCCCTTGGCGCGCTCGGCATAATGAGCAAAATGCCAGTCGGTCGGGCAGCCGTCGACCGCCTTGTACTGCGCCATCGGCGAGACGACGATGCGGTTGTTGAGCGCCATGTCGCGCAGCTTGAACGGCGCGAACATCGGCGCCCGGCGCAGCATGTTGCCGCCGGCGCCGGCCTTGCGCTGGAACCATTCCTCCGCTCCCGCCAGCCATTCGGCGTCGCGCAGCCTCAGATTCTCGTGGCTGATGCGCTGCGAGCGGGTGAGCAGCGAATAGTTGAACTGAACTGGATCGAGGCCGAGATACCGTTCGACTTCCTCGAACCATTCCAGCGAATTGCGGGCCGCCGACTGCAGCTTCAGCACCTCCGTGCGCCGCGCATCCTCGTATTTGCGGAAGGCCGCTTCGAGGTCCGGCTCGGACTCGACATAGTCGGCGAGCGCGACGGCGCTTTCCAGCGCCAGCTTGGTGCCGGAGCCGATCGAGAAATGCGCACTTGCCGCGGCGTCGCCCATCAGCGCCAGGTTCTTGTAGGACCAGCGCTCGCACAGCACGCGCGGGAAATTGATCCAGGCCGAACCGCGGATGTGATTGGCATTGGTCATCAGCGGATGGCCGCCGAGATGCTTTTCGAAGATGCGTTCGCAGGCCGCGATCGATTCCTGCTGCGTCATTTGGCCAAAGCCGAAAGCAGCCCAAGTCTGCTCGCTGCATTCGACGATGAAGGTCGCGGTCTCGCTGTCGAACTGGTAGGCATGCGCCCAGACCCAGCCATGCTCCGTCTTCTCGAAGATGAAGGTGAAGGCGTCGTCGAATTTCTGCGTGGTGCCGAGCCACACGAACTTGCACTTGCGGGTGTCGATGTCGGGCTTGAAGACATCGACGAAAATGGCGCGTGACTTAGAGTTCAACCCATCCGCCGCGACCACCAGGTCATGCGTTTCCATGAATGGCTTCGGATCTGAAATCTCCGTCTCGAACATCAGCTTGATGCCGAGCTCGCGCGCCCGCCGCTGCAAAAGGATCAAGAGCCGCTTGCGGCCGATACCGCAGAATCCGTGGCCGGTGGAAACGGTGCGCACGCCGTCATGGACGACGGCAATGTCGTCCCAATAGGCGAAATGCTTCTTGATCCAGACGGCGCTGACGGGATCGTTCCTGGTCAGATTGTCCAGCGTTTCGGCCGACAGCACCACGCCCCAGCCGAAGGTGTCGTCCGGGCGGTTGCGCTCATAGACAGTCACCTCGTGCGCGGCGTCGCGCAGCTTCAATGAGATGGCAAAGTAGAGGCCGGCCGGTCCGCCGCCGAGAACCGCAACCTTCATGTCTTGCGATCTCCTCTAGAGCAATTCCAGGAAAGGTGCGTAGCGGTTTTCCGTCCGGAATTGCGCGAAACGCTCTAAGGGTATCCGGGGGCGCCGGCAGCACCGGCGAACCCGACCGTCAGTATCGCGCGCGAAGGCAATTATTTCAAGCTTAAAGTTTTATAATTGAACAATTGCCTATGCGCATTGCGGATCGACTCACTTGGGCGGATCCTTGGGGCTCCACAGCACCGTCTCGGCGCCCTTCTCGTAGGCCATGCCTTGGGGATAGCTGATCGCTTCGAGCTGCAGCCCCCAGGGCGCCTGGAAATAGAGGATGGTCTCGCCGGCTGCCGGCCCTTCCTTGACCGGCAGCGGTCCGAGTCTGGTCTTCACGCCCTTGGCGTCAAGATAGGTTTTCGCCGCGCCGACGTCATCGACATAGAAGGCGATGTGGAAGCCGCCGATGTCGCTGTTCTTCGGCTGCAGGTCCTTCTGGTCGGGCGCGGTGTATTTGAACAGCTCGATGTTCGATCCCGTGCCGCAGCGGACCATGGTGATCTCCTCGATCACCGCCTTCGGGTCGACGCCGAGCAGGTCCTGCATGAAGGTGCCCTTGTCGTCGGCGAACGGGCCGAAGGACATCGCCTTCTTGCAGCCTACGACATTGGTGAAGAAATCGACGGCCTGCTTCATGTCGGGCACGGTGATGCCGGTATGGTCGTGACCGCGCATGCCGGGGATCGAGTCGGCCGACGCCGCTCCCATTGCGCCGAACAAAGTGGCTGCGAACATCGCGGCCTGGATTGCGTATTTCACGTCACCCTCCATTGGCGGGCTGGCTCTTTCACCGCGCACATCCGAGGCCCGCTGTTCGGCGTGCGGAAAGGTTAAGCTTCTCTCATGCGGGAGCCTTGGCAGGTGGCTGCAGCCAGTCAGCGTCGATCTCGGGCAACGGAATGGCGGCGAGCAGGTCGCGCGTGTACGCCTCCTTCGGATTGTCGAAGAGCGCATCGGTGGCGCTCGATTCCACGATCCTGCCTTCGCGCATGACGATGACTTGCTGGCAGAGCCGCCGGATCACCGACAGGTCATGGCTGATGAAGGCGACCGTCAGCCCCATCTCGGCCGCCAGCTTCTCCAGCAAGGTCAGGATCTGCGCCTGGGTCGAGACATCGAGCCCGGAGACGATCTCGTCGGCCAGCACGAATTTCGGCGACAGCGCCAGCGCCCGCGCGATGCCGACGCGCTGCCGCTGCCCGCCGGACAGTTCGTGGCGGTATCGGCTGGCAAAGTTCTGCGGCAGGCCAACGCGCTGCAGGGCGTCCGCGACGCGCTCCTTCAGCCTGTCGCCAAGCCCGTTTTGCCTCAAGGGTGCTGCGATGATGTTGAAGATCGTGTGCCGCGGATTGAGCGAGGACATCGGATCCTGGAAGATCATCTGCAGGTCGCGGCGCAGCGGCCTCAGCTCGGCCTCCGAAAGATGGCTGATGTCATGCCCCTCGAAGCTGATCGTACCGGCGCTCGGCTCGATCAGGCGCACCAGCGCTCGGCCGAGCGTCGACTTGCCCGAGCCGGATTCGCCGACGATGCCGGTGACCGATCCCTTCGGCAGGTCGAAGTCCAGCCCCTTGAGGATCTCGACCAGCGGCGCCCGGCCGATCAGCGGCTTGCGCGTCATATCGGGCAGCGCCACCTTCAGTCCGCGCACGGAAAACAGCGGCTCAGCCATGGCTTGGCCTCCATGCCTTGTCGGCAGCCGCGATCTCGGCCGTCAGCCCGGCAAGCACGGTCTCGTCCACCGGCTTCAGCGATGCGTAGGGATCGGTGTAGCGCGGCGTCGCCGCGATCAGCGCCCGGGTGTAGGGGTGCTGTGGCGCTGCGAAAAGATCGGCGGTCTCGGCCTCCTCGACTACCTTGCCTGCATAGAGCACCGACACCTTCTGGCTGATCTTGGCGACGACGCCGAGGTCGTGGGTCACGAACAGGATCGCCGTGCCATGGTCGCGCTGCAGTTGCGCGATCAGCCTCAGAATCTGCTTCTGCACGGTCACGTCCAGCGCCGTCGTCGGCTCATCCGCAACGATCAGCCGTGGCTCCGCCGCAAACGCCGCCGCGATCAGCACGCGCTGGCGCATGCCGCCGGAAAGCTCATGCGGATAGCTTTTCAGCACCCGTTCCGGATCGCGGATCTGCACTTCGTCGAGCAATTGGCGGACGCGCTTGTCGGCCCTCTCGCCACTCCAGCCGAGGATGCGCACCAGCCGGTCGGTCGTCTGCGGGCCGATGCGGCGCGACGGGTTGAGCGCGGTGAGCGGGTCCTGCGGGATCAGCGCCGTGCGGGCGCCGATCAGTGTCCGCCGCGCCCTCGCGTCGAGGCGGCCGAGATCCTCGCCCTCGACCAGCATCTCGCCTTCGACGATGCGCACGCTTTTCGGCAGGACGCCGAGCACCGCCTTGCCGATCATCGTCTTGCCGGCGCCGCTCTCGCCGACCAGCGCGCGCACCTCGCCGGGCTGCACGGCAAGCGAGACCGAGCGCAGCACGCGCTGGCCGTTTGGCAGCACGGCGCTGAGCGAGCGGATTTCGAGACATGGTTTCATGTCGGCGCTCATCGCAGCACCGGATCGAAGCGCGCCTTCAGTCCCTCGCCGAACTGGCTGAAGGAAAGCACGGTGAGGATCAGCGTGATGAGCGGGAACACCAGCACCCACCAGGCCTGATGGATCGACAGCCGGCCTTCGGCGATGATGCCGCCCCAGGTCGGATCATCGGTCGAGATCGACAGATTGACGAAGGACAGGATCGCCTCGACGATGACGGCGATGCCCATTTCGAGCGACAGCAGCGCGACCACCGACGGCACCACGTTGGGCAGCACCTCGCGCAGCATGATGCCGATGCGGCCATAGCCGGCGATGCGCGCGCTCTCGACATAGTCCATGCGCGACTGGCTCATCGCTTCGGCGCGGATCACGCGGCAGAAGCGCGTCCAGTCGATGACGGCAATCGCGATGATGACGGAGCTCAAGCCCGTGCCCAGAACGGCCACCAGCAGGATGGCGAACAGCACCGGCGGGAAGGCCATCCAGACATCGACGATGCGCGAGATGACGCGGTCGGCCCAGCCGCCGAAATAGCCCGCGATCAGCCCGAGCGCCGAGCCGACGATGCAGGCGGCGGACGCCGCGGCAAAGGCGACGATGAAGGCGATGCGGCCGCCGAAGATCAGCCGCGACAACAGATCCCGGCCGAGGCTGTCGGTGCCCAGCCAGTAGCCGGGCTCGGCGCCGTCCAACCAGAAGGGCGGCAGGCGCTCCAGCATCAGGTCCTGCGCCAATGGGTCCTGCGGCGCGATCAGCGGCGCGAAGATGGCCGCGAGCAGCGCGACGAGGAGCCAGCCGCCGGCCAGCCATAGCCTTGGGCTCAGGCCACGCCTCGAGATGCGAGCCTCATCCATGGCGCAGCCTCGGATTGAGCAGCGCATACATCATGTCGACGGCGAGGTTGATGAGAACGAAGAGCAGCGCGAAGACCAGCACGATGCCCTGGATCAGCGGCAGGTCACGGTTGATGACGGCGTCGATCGCCATGTTGCCGAGGCCTTCATAGGAGAACAGCCGCTCGACGATAACCGTGCCGCCGATCAGGAAGGTGAACTGCACGCCGACCAGCGTCAGCGTCGGCAAAGCCGCATTCTTCAGCGCCTCGCGCAGGATGACTTGCGTTTCCGAGAAACCCTTGACCCTGGCCAGCACGACATAGTCGAGGTCGAGCACTTCCTTCAGCGACTGTTTCAGGAGCTGCGCGATGATCGCTGCCAGCGGCAGTGCCAGCGCCACCGAAGGCATCAACATGTGCTTCAGCAGATCCCAGGTGAGATCGAAGCGGAGCCTGAGAATGCTCTCGGCGAGATAGAACTGGGTGACGAAGGGCAGGTCGAGCTGCGGCGACACGCGGCCGGAAATGTCGAAGACAGGCACCAGCACGCCGAACAGCAGGATCAGCACCAGGCCCCAGAGGAAGTCGGGGATGGAGAGCGTCGCGCCGCTGGCGATGTCAATGCCGGCCTCGACCGCCGTGCCGCGCGAGCGCGCGCCGAAGATCGCCGCGGGCACCCCGATCGCGATCGCCATCAGCAGCGCCACGGTCGCTAGCTCCAGCGTCGCCGGCAGCCGGTTGAAGACCAGGCCGAGCACGTCTTGGCGCAGCGAGATCGACGTGCCGAAATCGCCATGCAGCACGCCGGCGAGCCAGATGAAGAATTGCTGCACGATACCCTTGTCCAGCCCATAGAGCGCGCGCAACCGCGTGATGTCGTCATCGCTGGCGCCAGGCGGCAGCATCATGGCGATCGGATCGCCGGGCGCCACGCGGATGACGACGAAGACGACGACGGCCACGCCGAACAGTGTGACCAGCATCGTCAGGAGACGAACGAGGAATCTCTGCAGCAACATCTGCCAATACGCCCGGATGGAAATGCACGCCGCCTTCCGGACGGCGCGCGCGGCAATCCAAGGCCGACGATCAGGCCGGGCTCATCAGCGCCGGCAGCAGCGCGCCGGACACATGCTGCACGACATTGACCTTCTTCGAGTGTACGATCGGCTGCGCATACTGGATCAGCGGCAGCACATAGGCCTGCTCGGCGATGTATTTGTCGACGGCCTTCCAGCCGGCAATGCGCTTGGCCTCGTCCTTCTCACCCCACAGCGGATTGATCATGTCGACCAGGTCCTTGCTGTCCCACACCGAATGCGGGCTCGGCCCGTACATGGCAAAGCCGGTCGAGGTGGTCGGGTCGCCGATCGCGTTGCCCCAATTGTAGAAGGCGGCCGGCGCCAGCTTGTCGGCGGCGCGCAGCTCGTAGTGCTTGGCGATCTCGTAGACCTCGATATTGGCCTCGATGCCCACCTTCCGCCACATGCCGACGATCGCCTGGATCATCTCATAGTCCTTGGGTTTGAAGCCCTTGGTCGTCTGTATGGTGAACTTGACCGGCTTCTTGGCCGAATAGCCGGAAGCCGCGAGCAGCTCCTTGGCCTTTTCCGGATTGTGCTCGACCTTGATCGACGGATCGAAGGCCGTGTATTCCGGCGTCTCCAGCGTGGCGATCGGCTGGCCGTAGCCGCGCAGCAGCCGCTTGACCAGAAGCTCCTTGTCCACCGCCATCACCGCCGCCTGGCGGACGTTCTTGTCCAGCATTGCCTCGATGTCGTTGAAGAAGATCATGCCGATGTCGGAGACGTTCTTGATCGAGCCGGCGAGCCCGTCCTTGGCGATCAGCCGGTCATATTCCTCATAAGGAATTTCGAGCGTCACCTGCGAGGAACCGGACTCGATCTCGGCCACGCGGCTCGCCGCGTCGGTGACGAACTTGATCGTCACATTCTCGAAGGCCGGCTTGGTGCCCCAGTAATTCGGATTGGCCTTAAGCCGCAGGAAGGCGTTGCGCTCGAACTTGTCGACCATATAGGGGCCGGTGCCGATCGGCGCCTTCTCGAAGCCGTCCGGCCCGACCTTCTCGTAATAGGCTTTCGGCATGATGTAGCCGGTCAGGAACGACATCCACTTGAAATAGACCGGGTCGAACTGCACGACATCGCCGGTGATCTTGTTGCCGTCGATCTTGAAGTTGCTGACGTTCTTCCAGACGAACTGGATCGGATTGCCGGTCTTCTCGTCGCCGGCCCGCTGCAGCGACCACACAACGTCTTCCGGTGTGAAGGGCGAGCCGTCATGCCATTTCACGCCGTCGCGCACCGTCATCGTCACTTTGGTGCGGTCGTCGTTCCAGCCCCATTCGGTGAGCAGGCCGGGTGTGAAGGAGAGGTCCGGCTTTTGCGGGATGAACTGGTCGAACACCGACTGGTAGAGACCCTGGATGGTCGGGTTCACCGCCGAAGGTCCGGTCGTCGGGTCCCAGGAGGGCAGGTTGACGTTATAGGCGATGGTGAGCTCATCCGCCGCCTTCGCCGCCCTCGGCAGGCCGAGCGTGGCTGCACCGATCGCCGCCGCGCCATATCCAAGCAAATCGCGTCTGTTGATTGTCATGGTCGTTCCCCTTGTTGGTTGTTTGGCTGTCATTGTCCGCGCGGCGTTTCATTCGGTAGGTTCGGGTTGGTGGGCAACCGCGCCTTGTCCATCCTGGAATTCCCTGGCTGCTAGTTTCCTCCGAGCTGTTGCGCGAGCATGAAGCCCGATCCCGCACCGGTGCCGGCGCCGGGCCATGTAGCGGCTCCGGTGAGATGCAGATTGGCGATGGGCGTGTTCCAGCGCGCGAATGAGCGCGCCGGGCGGAAGAGAAAATTCTGCGCCAGATGGTGGCTGCCGCAAATCTGGTCGCCGCCGACGAGGTTCGGGTTCTCGCGCTCGAGGTCGAGCGGCGAGAAGATCGCGCGGCCAAGAATCTTGCTGCGCAAACCCGGCGCGTAGCTCTCGATGATGTCGAGCACGCGCTCGGCATAGGCCTCCTTGACCGCATCCCAAGAACCGGGCGCGATCTTGCCGGCCGCGTCGCCAAGGATCTCCGCCGGCAGCATGCGCACCTGCACCCAGAGTACATGCTTGCCTTCCGGTGCACGTGAGGGGTCGACGGCCGTCGGCTGGCCGACGACGAGCACAGGCTGGTCGGGCAACATGCCGGCGATCGCCTGCTGATAGGTGCGCGACATGGCGTCGAGCGAAGGCGCCAGATGCACATAGGCGAACCGGCGAAGCTCGGCTCCGGCGCTCCAGTCCGGCAGGTCGTCCAGCGCCAGATGGATCATCATCGTGCCCGGCGCATGGCGGAATTGCTTCATCGTCGCATCGAAACTTGCGTCGCCGGAGCCATTGGGCAGGAGCTTGCCGGGAAGCGCTTTCGGCGCGACGCCGGCGATGATGGCCTTGCCCGCGACATGGAAATCGCCGGAGGCGAGCCGCACGCCGGTCGCCCGGCCGCCGGCGACGGTGATCTCCGCCACTTCCGCCCCCGCCACGATCTTGCCTCCGGCCGCTTTGACCATGCCGGCAAGCGCGCGGATGATGGTGTCGGCGCCGCCCTTGCCCAGCACCATGCCGAAGCTCTGGTTGGCCATCGATTCCAGGTAGGGGAATACGGCGCCGCCTGCGATGTCGGGCGCGAAATCGAGATGCATGCCCCAGGCGGCGAGCGTCGTCCTGACATGCGGCGTCTCGAAATTTTCCTCCAGCCACGCGCGCGGCGAGGAGAGCAGCAGCCGGCCGGTGTCGAGCGCGCCGGCAAGACCTTTCTTGCGCCAGAGATTCCAGGCCGTGCCGGCCAGCGCCCGCGCGCTCATCGGCGATCCCAACAGACGGAACAGATGTTCGGCCTCGCCCGGAAAGACGCCGACCAGCCGACGCCATGCGGCGGTGTCGGCGGCGGAGAAGGCGGTCAGCCGCGATGCGGTCTTTTCGAGATCGTTGCTGACGCCGAACCATTTGCCGTCCGGGAAGGCGCTGGCGAAACAGTCGGCCACGGGTGCGAATTCCAGCCCGTGGCTTTTCAATTCATTTGCATATTTCCGGTGGAAGGCAGAGCCGGCGAACAGGCTCAGATTCATCGCGCCGAAATCGTGCCGGAAGCCGGGAAGCGTATATTCAGCGGTCCGGACGGCACCGCCGATCGTCTGGCTGCGTTCGAAAACCGCTGTTTTCCAGCCTTTGAGCGCCAGATGCGCGGCGCATGCCAGACTGTTGTGGCCCGCCCCGACAAAGATGGCGTCGAACTCGCTCACGCCCCGCCCCAAAAAGCTTTATGCTTAAAGATAATTGCAGATGCATATGTTTTCGTCTAGTAGGATATTAAGGGCCGCAACGAGCCTTGATCCTTACAAACAAGAGGGAACAGAGACATGGATACGCAAAAACTCCTCGGCGAGGTCGCCGGCCAGCTGCTCTCGGGCGCCATCAAGGTGGTCGACCTGTCGGCGCCTCTCGGGCCGGACACACCGCTGATCAAGCTGCCGCCGGAACTCGCCGTCGACACGCCGAAGGTCGAGATCCATTCCATCTCCAAATATGACAAGAACGGTCCGTGGTGGGCCTGGAACTGGCTCAAGCTCGGCGAGCATTCGGGCACGCATTTCGACGCGCCGCAGCACTGGATCACCGGCAAGGACTATCCGGACGGCGCCACCGACACCATTCCGGCACAGAATTTCGTCGGCCCGGTCAATGTTATCGACTGCTCGAAGGAAGCCGCCGCCGATCACGATTTCCTGCTCACCGTCGATCACATCAAGGCCTGGGAAGCCAAGCATGGCGCCATCAACCCCGGCGAATGGGTGGTGATGCGAACCGACTGGTACAAGCGCAACGGCTCTGAGGCCGAGTTCCTCAACGCCAATGAGACCGGCCCGCATACGCCCGGACCGACGGCGGAAGCCATCCAGTTCCTGATCAGCAAAGATATCAAGGGCTGGGGCTCAGAGACGATCGGCACCGATGCCGGCAAGGCCGGCGGCATGGAGCCGCCATTCCCGGCGCATACGCTGATGCACAAGGCCAACCGCTACGGCCTCGCCAGCCTCTGCAATCTCGACCAGTTGCCGCCGAAGGGCGCGATCCTGATCGCCGCTCCACTCAAGATCGAGCACGGCACCGGCAGCCCGATCCGCGCCCTGGCGCTGGTGCCGGGCAAATAGGCGAGGTGGCAGTCTTCGGGAGAAGATCATGCTCGTGGGCAACGAAGTGATGATCGGCGATGGGTGGCAGCCTGGCAAGGCTGGCGCTCACCCCCCTCTGTCCTGCCGGACATCTCCCCCGAGATTGGCAGTTTTGGCGTCTCGCACTGTCCTGCGACCTTGGAGATTGGCGAAAGCCGCGATGACAGCCAATCTCCCCCCAAGAGGGGGAGATGCCCGGCAGGGCAGAGGGGGGCGCGAAGGAACGCCATCCTGGGTAACTGGATCTCACTTCCCGCAGACGGGGAACTACCGCCGATGACCGCCGCCGATCACATCATCGTCGGCAGTGGCATCAACGCCCTGGTCTGTGCGGCCATGCTTGGCGCCAAGAGCGCCAAGGTGCTCGTGCTCGAGCGCAACGACCGCATCGGCGGCTGCATGCGCACCGAGGAGATCACGGCGCCGGGCTTCGTCCATGATGTGATGGCGACGACCTTCGTGCTGTTCATCACCTCGCCGGCCTTTGCGGCACTTGGCAAGGACCTCGCGCGGCATGGGCTGGAGTTCTGCCACACCGCAACGCCCACCGGCGTGCTTCGGCCGGACGGCAGCCATGCCGTGCTCACCACCGATCGCGCCGCCAACATCGCGGCGCTGAACCGGATCGCTTCCGGCGACGGTGACCGTCACGGTGGCGATGTCGGCGGGATCGAGCGCAATGCCGGCCTGCTGTTCGGCCTGCTCGGCGGTGCGCTCTGGTCCTATCCGACGACGAAGCTCTTGGCCGGCGAGGCCTGGCGGCGCGGCCCGCGCGGCCTCGCCGCTTTCATGGGCGAGGCGCTGGTGCCGGCGCGTGGCTGGCTGGAGACCGCCTACATGTCGGACACCGTCCGCGCGCTCTGGGCGCCCTGGGTGCTGCATGCCGGGCTCGGGCCGGAAGACGCCTTCTCCGGCCAGATCGCCAAGGTCATCGCCTTCGCGCTGGAGGCTGCCGGCGCGCCGATCGTCAAAGGCGGCGCCAAGAACCTGCTTGCCGCCTTCGAGGCGCTGATCAAGGAGCGTGGCGGCGACATCCGCGTCAACGCCGATGTCGCCTCGATCGCTCGGAAGGATGGCCGCGCCATCGGCGTGCAGCTCGCCTCCGGCGAGACATTGACGGCATTGGAGAGCGTCATCTGTTCGGTCACGCCGACGCAGCTTTACGGCCGCCTGCTCGGCAAGGATGCGCCGGAGGCCGCCGCCAAGGCAGTGAACGACTATCGCTATGGCAAAGGCAACTTCCAGATCCACTATGCCCTGAACAAGCCGCCGGCCTGGCGGGGCGAGGGTCTCGACAAGGTGGCGCTGCTGCATCTGACGCCGGGGCTCGACGGTGTCTCGAAGGCCTGCAACGAGGCGGTGCGCGGCCTGCTGCCGGAGGTGCCGACCATCTGCGTCGGCCAGCCGCACGCGCTAGACGCATCGCGCTGTCCGGAGGGCAAGGCGATCCTGTGGCTGCAACTGCCCGAAGCGCCGCGCGTTATCAAAGGCGATGCGGCGGGCCAGTTGGAGACACCGGCTGACGGACAATGGAGCGACGCATTGCGCGAAGCCTTTGCCGATCGGGTCGAGGCGATCCTCGCCCACCACATCGACGACTTCAGGGAGACGGTCATTGCGCGCCGCGCCTATTCGCCGGCCGATCTCGAAGCGATGAACATCAACCTTGTCGGCGGCGACCCCTATGGCGGTTCGTCGACAATCGACCAGTCCTTCCTGTGGCGGCCGTTCAAGGCAAGTCGCAACCACGAGACCGGCATCAAGGGTCTCTACCATATCGGCGCCTCAACCCATCCGGGCGCGGGGCTTGGCGGCGGCTCCGGCTTCCTGCTGGCGGGGAGGCTGTGATGGACGGGAAGCTTCCCGAAACGCGCCAGCGCATCTCAACCCTCGGCCAGATCGGCCTGCAGCAGTTCGCGCCCTATCTGATGAACCGCATCATGGGCCGCTACAACGCCACGCTGCGCGAGGATTTCCGCAAGCAGGGCCTGACCATTCCGCAGGTGCGCACGCTGGCTGTGCTCTCAGTCACCGACGGCGTCACCGTCAACGATCTGTCTGTCTATACGGTGATCGAGCAATCGACCTTGAGCCGCACGCTCGACACGCTGGAAGGCCAGGGCCTCGTCCGGCGCGAGCAGGGCGTCACCGACAGCCGCTTCCGCCATGTGTTCCTGACCGATGATGGGCGCGCTTTGTTCACCCGCGCATGGCCGGCCATGCACGACGCTTTCGAGGCGATGTTCGACGGTGTCGACGATGCCGAATATGCCGCGCTGATCGCGATTCTCCAGAAGATGCTGAAGAATATCCGCAAGCACGACATTTGAGTTTGACGTACGCGCCGCCAGCTAACGGCGGCAACGGAAGGAGGCAGAGATGGCCGAACGGTCTTTTGCCAAGGAAGTCGAGAGGCTGAGGTTAGGGGCCGGCGAGGAATTCGCGGGCGAAGGCATCCTCGCCATCACCAAGGCGCTGCTGCAATGCGGTGTCGGCTATGTCGGCGGTTACCAGGGCGCGCCGATCAGCCATCTGATGGACGTGCTCGCCGACGCGCAGGACATTCTGGGCGAGCTCGGCGTGCATTTCGAGGCGAGCGCCTCGGAGGCGACCGCCACCGCCATGCTTGCCGCTTCCGTGCATTACCCGATCCGGGGCGCGGCCACATTCAAGTCGACGGTCGGCACGAACGTCGCCTCCGACGCGCTGGCAAACCTCGCCTCGGGCGGCGTCACCGGTGGCGCGCTGATCATCGTCGGCGAGGACTATGGCGAGGGCTCCTCCATCATGCAGGAGCGCAGCCATGCCTTTGCCATGAAGAGCCAGGTCTGGCTGCTCGATCCGCGCCCGAACCTGCCCTGCATCGTCAAGGCGGTCGAGGACGGCTTCGAGCTGTCGGAGGCGTCGAACACGCCGGTCATGCTGCAGGTGCGCATCCGCTGCTGCCATGTCCATGGCCATTTCATCGCCAAGGACAACAAGCGCCCGCCAATGTCGGTCGCCGATGCGCTTGCAGCGCCGCGCCGCGACACCGGCCGCATCGTGCTGCCGCCCGCTTCCTTCCTGCACGAGAAGGAGAAGGTCGCCAAGCGCTGGCCGGCGGCCGTGAACTTCATCCGCGAGCGCAAGATCAACGAGATATTCGGTTCGGACCACGGCTCCGTCGGCATCGTCATGCAGGGCGGCATGTATAATTCCGTCGTCCGCGCGCTGCAGCGGCTCGGCCTCGCCGACACTTATGGCGACACCGACGTGCCGCTCTATGTGCTCAACGCCGTCTATCCGCTGGTCGATGACGAGTTCCTCGCCTTCTGCGAAGGCAAGCAGGCGGTGCTGGTCGTGGAGGAAGGCCAGCCCAACTATATCGAGCAGGCCTTTGCCGCCATGCTGCACAAGGCCGGGCGCGGCACGAAGCTGGTCGGCAAGGAGCATCTGCCGATGGCCGGCGAATATACCGGCCAGGTGATGCTCGACGGCATTGGCTCCTTCCTCCGCGCCTATGCGCCGCATCTGCTGCCCGGCGAGGTTCGCGCGCCGAACAAGCTGGGCGAGGGTGTCGATACCGCCGATCTCGTCAATGTCGTTCCTGGCCGCCCGCCAGGCTTCTGCGTCGGTTGCCCCGAGCGGCCGATCTTCGCCGCGACCAAGCTGGTCGAGCAGGAACTCGGCAAGCACCACATAGCTTCCGACATCGGCTGCCACCTGTTCTCGATCATGCCGCCCTTCGAGCTCGGCGCCACCACCATGGGCTACGGGCTTGGGCCGGCCTCGGCATCGGCCTTCAACTCGCCGGAGGCCAAGCGCCGTTCGATCTCCTTCGTCGGCGACGGCGGCTTCTGGCACAACGGCCTCACGTCCTCGATCGGCAACGCCGTCTTCAACAAGAATGACGGTGTCATCGTCATCGTCGACAATTTCTATTCGGCCGCTACCGGCGGCCAGGACATCCTGTCCTCGCGCGCCTCGAACCGGACGAAATCGACCAAGCATCCGATCACCGAGGCGGTGAAGGGCATGGGCGTCAAATGGCTGCGCCACATCGACCGCACCTATGATGTCGGCAAGATGCAAGCCGCGTTGCGCGAGGCGCTGACCACAGAGGAGAAGGGGCCGAAGGTCATCGTCGCCTCGTCGGAATGCATGCTCAACCGCCAGCGCCGCGAGAAGCCGCTGGTCGACAAAGCGATCAAGGCGGGCGAGCGCATCGTCAAGCCGAAATTCGGCGTCGACGAGGACATCTGCACCGGCGACCACGCCTGCATGCGGCTGTCCGGCTGCCCGTCGCTGTCGGTGAAGTCGCTCGACGATCCGCTGCGCGACGATCCGGTCGCCAGCATCGACCAGAACTGCGTCGGCTGCGGCAATTGCGGCGAGGTGGCGGATGCCGCCGTGCTCTGCCCGTCCTTCTATCGCGCCGACGTCGTCCACAATCCCGGCCGCTGGGACCGTTTCCTGGAAAGCGCGCGCCGCGCTGCGATCGGCCTTTTGCAGCGCCGCCGCGAGAGCCGCCGTTTGATGTTCGCCGATGCTTGAACAGGCCTCACCCTTGCGCCCGAAGGTGGGCGCTACTGATGACGAGCGGGTGATAAAACTCGCCGTGCTCGCGGTCGGCGGCCAGGGCGGCGGCGTGCTCGCCGACTGGATCACCGATGTCGCCGAGCGCAGCGGCTACATCGCCCAGTCGACGTCTGTGGCGGGCGTCGCCCAGCGCACGGGGGCGACGATCTATTACATCGAAATGGCCCGCGACACCGGCCGGCTGCCGGTCTTCGCGCTGTCGCCCTCCCAGGGCGACGTCGACATTTTGATCGCCGCCGAGCTGATGGAAGCCGGCCGCGCCATCATCCGCGGCTTCGTCACGCCCGAGCGCACGACGCTGATCGCCTCCTCGCACCGCATCGCCGCCGTCTCGGAAAAGATCGAGCCGGGCGACGGCCGCGCCTCATCGGAGAAGGTGCACGCGACGGCCGAGGCCGCCTCAAAACGCTTCATCGCCTTCGACATGGAAAAGATCGCCGTCGAGAACGGCACGATGATCTCGGCCAGCCTGCTCGGCGCGCTGGCCGGTTCCGACGCGCTGCCGTTCGCGCGCGAAAGCTACGAGCAGGCGATCGGCGCCGGCGGCCGCGGCGTCAAGGCAAGCCTCGCCGCCTTTGGCGCTGCTTACGATCGCGCGCGCGGCATCGCTGCGGCGCCGACCGGGGGTACGGCTGCGGCGAAACCCGCTGCTCCCGAGACTCGCCCAGTCGCGAAGGTCAGCGGCCCGGAAACCCTGCTGATTGGCTGGCAGGAGCTTGCTGCCCGCGTCGCGGCATTGCCAGAGCCGGTGCGCGACATGGCCGAACGCGGCCTGAAGAAGGTCGTCGACTTCCAGGACATCGCCTACGGCGGCGAATATCTCGACCGGCTGGACAAGGCGGTTCCGCTGGACAATGCGGAACGCGGCTACGCGCTGTCGATTGCCGCCGCCAAGCATCTCGCCAACGCCATGTGCTATGACGACATGATCCGCGTCGCCGACCTCAAGACGCGCTCGACCCGTGACAGGCGCGTGCGCAAGGAGATCGGCGTCAAGGAAGGCTCGGTCCTCCAGGTCACCGAATATTTCCATCCGCGCATCGAGGAGTTCTGCGGCACGCTGCCGGTGGGGCTCGGCAGCTACATCGAGAACCGGCCGAAGCTCGCTGCCTTCCTCGACCGCCGCATCAATCGCGGCCGCCATATCCGCACCGACAGTTTTGCCGGCTTCGCCACGCTCTGGTTCATCGGCGGCCTGCGCCGCTGGCGCCGCCGTCTGCTGCGCCACAAGGTCGAGATGGAGCATCTGGAGCGCTGGTACGAACTGGCGCTCGCCCATGCGCGCGAAAATTATGCGCTCGGCACAGAGATCCTGAACTGCCGCCGGTTGATCAAGGGCTACAGCGACACCCACGCCCGCGCCCAGTCGAAATTCGACCGTGTGCTCTCGGCGCTTCCCATGCTCAAGGGCAGAGAAGACGCCGCCGACTGGCTCCGCCGCCTGCGCGAGGCGGCGCTGAAGGACGAGAAGGGCGACATGCTCGACGGCGCGCTGAAGACCGTAGCGACGCTTGACGACAGCCCGGCTTTATAAGCATTCGAAAGTCGACAGCCTATTCACTTGCTTCCCGTCCCGAGACTTGCTCGACATGGATCCGGTAAAAAACGTGCGGCAAGTTATCTGACACGGGAGGCATGACAGGCTTGAGCGCACCGGGCTCCCACCAGTCCGCGTGCTTGCTCAGCACCGACCATGCATGCTCGCGCTGAGCCTTGTGGCCGACCAGGTCCGGCAGTTCCTCATAGCGGCCGTCGACAATCACGCTTCTCCATCCGCGCCCGTGGGTGTGTTCGTCGACCTGGGCGCACACCAGGGGATTGGCCCGCATCCAGTCGATTTTCTTACCCGGCAAAGAGAACGAATAGAGGTGATTGTCGGCGTAGGCATAGTTGAAGCACACGAGGTAAGGTTGTCCATCCTTCGCACATGCCAGATGGCCGGCACGATTGGCCGCCAGCAGTTTCGTGCATTCCAGAGTCGAGAGCGTGCGGATCATCATCGGCCCGATCTCCTATTCAGCCTTGTACATAGCGCACAAGTTGATCGATGTTGAACTCACGGTCCGCGATTATGCTTTTCATGAGGTCGCCAATAGATATCAGTCCTACGAGACGCCCATCACGCAAAACCGGGAGGTGCCTGATTCGTTTCTCGGTCATCAGGGCCATGCAAGCTTCGGTGCTCTGCCCCGGCTCCACATAGGCGACGTCCCGTTCCATAACGTCACGAATCCGTGTCTTCGGTGATGACCTGCCCTTCAGAAATACTTTCCTGGCATAATGTCGTTCAGTGAATATGCCGACGAGATTGTCGTCCTCTTTGACCAATACCGCCCCCACGTTTCTCCTTTCCATCATCTGGAGCGCATGCAAAACCGTGTCATCGGGGCGAACGAAGTAGATATCGTGGCCCTTGGCGTCGAGGATTTGCTGGACCGTGGTCATAACAACCTCCGTCGATCAGTTCCCGTCATCAAGCACCTACTAATAAATCTAGTGCGGGACACGTCATGGCTCATTGACGTGAATCAATTCGCCATGCGGCAAAGGCTTGCCGTGCCAATGGCAAACCGCCAGGATGCGCAGCCGTCGAAGGCAAGTGCCGCGATGCGCGGCTCGACATTCATGCCCGCGCCCAGTCGAAATTTCGACCGCGATCTGTCGGCGCTCGCCGTGCTCAAGGGCGCGACGATGCCGCCGACTGATCCGCCGCCTGCGCAAGCAGGCGCTGAAGGACGAGAAGGGCGACATGCTCGACAACGCGCTGAAGACTGTGGCGTCACCCAACGAAAGCGTCCGTCGATAACGAAGATGTGATCCGCCCCGCTCCGACGGGATTCGGCCGTGCCTTCCGTTTCACGGCGGTAGGGATGAATCACGGAGACGAACCTTATGCTGACCAGATATTTTTTGCCCATCGCATTGGCCGCCGACACCTTGCTGTCCGTCGCCGGCGCGCAGGCCGTGCCGATGGCAAAACCCAGTGCCGCGCCGCTGCCGGTCGAAACCGTCAGCTGGCGCTGCGGCCCCGGCTGGCACGTGAACCGCTGGGGCAGATGTGTGCCGAACCGCCGCGTGGTCGTTCGCCCTGTGCGGCATTGGCATCCGGGTTTCTGGTACCACCACCGCTGGCACCCCGGCTATTGGAGCTGGTGATCGCTTTCAGGGGACAGACGCCCCCGCCGGAAACGGCCCGGGCGTTTTTGTTGAGCTTCTCACACGAGGGTCACTTCGTGGGCTTCGCGCAAACGTTCGTGATTGGCCGAAGCCCCTCAGCTTCGTCATCCACGGGCGGAGCGGGAGCGAAGCGGACGCGGAGACCCAAGGATCCATTCCGTGACTTTAGCCGAGGGATGCTGCGGGGCAGAATTCTGCACCGCGGCGACGCCTCAACGTCACGGAATGGATTCTAGGGTCCGCGCGCGTCGCTTCGCTCCTTGCTCCGTCCATACATGACGAATGACAGCAGATGCCGCACCTGTCACCGATGGGCAAACTCAGAACTCACACCACCAGGTTCGGCATCGGCCTCACCGCCGCCGAATCCGGAAACACCTTGTCGCCGAGCACCGCAGCCGACAGCCCGAACTGGTCGGCTAAGAGGCCCTTCAGCACCGCGCGGACATCGCTTGTCGGCGCGAGGTCGCGCTGTTCGTAAAGCTGAGCCGGCTTCAGGCCGGGCCAGTCGGCGATGACACGGCCGCCCTTGATCGCGCCGCCGGCGAGCAGCACCACCGTGCCGGTGCCGTGATCCGTGCCGACCGTGCCGTTGATGCGGGCGGTGCGTCCGAATTCGGTGATCGCCACGATCGCGGTATCCTTCCAGCTCGAGCCAAGCCCCGTCTCGAATTCCTCGAAGGCGCCGTCGAGGCCGCCGAGCAGATTGGCGAGCCGGCCGGTGGCGCCGCCCTCGTTGACATGCGTGTCCCAGCCGTCGAAGGCAAGTGCCGCGATGCGCGGCCCGTCGTCGGCAGCCATCAGCTTCGCCGCACCCTGCGCGGACTGCCGCATGCCGGCGGCGTTGTCGAGGACGCCTCTCGGTTTCATCGCCTTGCCGCCGATCTGGTCGCACATCGCCATCCGGTCGGCGTCGAGGCCCTTCTGCAGCGCCGCCGCCAGCACCGGGTCGCGATGATTGTAGAGGTCGAGCACACGCTCTGCCAGCGCGTCGCCGGGCGCCGGCAAGGCCTGCGGCGCCCAGCCGAGCACGGGTGCGGCGCCGCGGATCACCAGCGGCGTCGACGGCCCGATTGCGAGCCCGCCGGCTTTCGCCACGCGGTCGCCTGACGGCAGGCTGGCAAGCGCCCGGTTGAGCCAGCCTGTCGTGGCATTGCCCGGCCCCGGCAGGCCGCTTTCCAGCACGTCCTGGCCGTCGAAATGCGAGCGTTCGCGGTAGCCGGTCGCGGCCGCGTGCACGACCGCTGCCTGGCCCGCCTTGAACAGCCGCGCGAACACCGGCATCGCCGGATTGACGGTGAAGAAGCCGTCGAGCGGCAGCGCCGGGTTGGGGCCTGAGAGCGAGAGCGCGATATCGCCATGCAGGCCGGCATAGTCGGGGTCGCCGACCGGGCCGACCGTCGACAGCCCATCGAGTGCGCCGCGCAGCACGATGACGATCAGGCGCGGGTCGCGATTGTCGGCGGCGCGCGCGAAGCGCGGCAGATAGGCCCAGGCAAACAGCGCGCCGCCAGTCATCAGCACGGCGCGGCGGGAGAGATTGGGAGTTTCACAAAGAAGGCTCATGGCGGCATCTCCGCTCATCGAGGTTGGAACTATCTGCGTTGGAATTCCGGAGCCATCAGCAACAACGCCAGACCCTGCTGTCTGGATTCGGCGCGCGCGATCGCCTCTCGCGTCTCGGCCGATGCCGAAGCACCGATCAGGGTGGAGAGCATGTCGCTGGGATTGCCGATATCGTCGGCCTGCTTCGCGGCCTGCCAGGCGATGTCGAGCCGCGTCTTCAGGCCTTCGGCTGAAGCCCAGTTGTCGGTCCGGTCGGGAAAGCCGTTCGGGCCGGGCGGCTGCCAGAGCGGCTCGCCCAATGCTCTTAGCCAGCGAAGCGTCCGTTGCGGTTCGTTGCCGGCGGGCGGACCGATCGCCCGCCGGACCGCAACGACATAGTCGAACGGCGCACGCAGCTTGGTCAGCGGCATCGACCAGGCCTCGGTCATGTCGATCAGCGCCAGCGCCAGCGCGTGCAGGTCGCCATCCGTCTTGGTGAAGACTTCGGCGAGATGCGCGACCGACCGAGGAGGTGGCTCGTCGGCGATGAAATGGCATGCGAGCTTGCCGGCGATATGTCGCGCGGTCGCCGGATGGCGCGCGATATCGTTGAGCGCGGCTTCCGCCTGGCCCATGCCGCCGTCCGGATAAGTCTTGCCGAGCAGCACCGCCTTGCCGGGCTGATGCGCGTTGGCGTTGAAGACGAAGCTGCCGGGTTCGCCCAGACGCCCCTCGCGGCCGGCCATCGTCCAGCCGGTCAGCATGCCGGCAAAGCTGGTGACGTCGGCTTGGGCATAGCCGCTGCCGACGCCCATCGTGTGCAGTTCCAGGATCTCGCGGGCAAGGTTTTCGTTGAGGCCGCGGCCGCGCCTCTTGCCGGCGCGCGAATCCGGCCCGATCGACTGCTGGTTGTCGAGATAGAACAGCATCGCCGGATGGTGCTCGACCGCGAGCAGCATGTCGGCGAAGCGGCCGAGCACGAAGGGGCGGATGGCCTCGCGCTCGAAGGCGCCGGCGCAGCCCCGCACGATCTGGCCCTTGGCGGCCGAGACGCAGAAATGGTTCGACCAGAAACCGACCAGCCGTTCGACGAAGCCGGGGCCGGCGTTGATCGCCTTGTCGAAACGGGCCTGCGCCTCGTCGCGATAGATATCGGCCTCGACCGGCGGCACGACCGGCTTGTTTTTTGCGTCGGCTGAGCTGTCCGGAGCGTCTGTTGCGGGCTGCATGGCGGGCGCCGCCTTCTCTCCCCGCGCCGCCTTGCGTTCGGCGGCGGCGGCCATGCTGGCCTGGATCGCGGCGGTGCCGTCCAACAACCCGGCATTCTTTGAATCGTCGGCCGAGACAAGCGCGATATCCGGCTGCTTGAGTTCCGTCTTGAGGCAGCCGCGTGCGTCGGCCGCGACCTTGCCGAGCTCGTCGCCGGGCCTCGCGCCGAGCCCGAAGCGGTTGAGCGCGACAAGCGCCGGGTCGGGCGGAGCGGCATTTGAAACGGGTAGGGCCAATGCAGCCTCCGTCGCAGGGCCGACGCAGATCGCGTCGGCCGACCAGTTCTGAAAGATCACAAGCTCACGATCCGGCGTCGGCGCCGGCATCGTGAGCTGGGCCGGGCTTCACCAGCGGCGCCAGTGATGCCAGCGGTGGTACGGGTGCCAGACCGGGCCGATATAGACCCTCGGTCCGCCCCAATAGTAGTAGCCCGGATAGATGACGCGGCGATTGGGCACGCAGCGTCCCCACGGGTTGGGACGCCAGCCCGGACCGCAGCCCCAGGCCACATGCTCGACCAGCGCCGGCGCAGCAACCGGCGCGATCGGCATTGCGGAAGCCGCACTTGCCGCGACCGTCCCGCCGACGGCAAGGGCTGCAGCGAGCGAATATTTCGTCAGACCGTTCATGGGATACTCCCCAAGTTTCTCAAGGTTGAAACCAACCTGTCCCGCATTCGCGCGGCAGCAGGCGTGTCCCTCTTCCCTTGAACGGAGGGTAGCGGCGGTTTCCGTCGCTCCTCAGGGCGTATTTTTTGCAGGCGGCGACCGCTGCCTGCCGACTTGGCGCAGCAAGGCGTCGGCCAGGAGCTTGCGGTCCTGCGGCGAGCTCGATGCGGCGAATTCGACGATGCGCTGTTCGAGCCGGCTGCGGATGGTGGCGTCGGCAGTGCGCGCCCGCTCGAGGGCGGCGGCCAGAGCGTTCGCGTCGAGTGTCGGCTGTTGCAGAAGGTCGGCCGCTTCGCGCCGTGCCTGCTGCCCGTCGAGGATGACCGCGCGGGACTCGCGACGCACCTCGCGCAGCGCCTGGCGGAACGCCTTGCGATCGGCGGCGGGCAGCCTGCCGCCTGCAGATTCCAGCCAATAGCCCGGATTGGACTTGCCGATCAGCCAGCCGGCGCCGCCGGCGAGCGCGCCGATCAGAAAGACGTTCAGCACCAGCGATGCCGCGAAAAGACGAGTGCTCATAGGTTCTCCGTGTCGGCGTCGGGACCGGCATCGCCGAACGACGTTGCGTTGGCGTCCATCACATAATGGTCGGACGGCGCATCGGGGGTAACGACGGTGACCAGCGCCAACCCGGCAACCGCGCCTGCAAGCCCGACGCCGGCGAGCCCGAAGCCCAGCCACCAGAGTCGGCGGTGCCGTCCCTGCCTGATCTCGGACGTGGCGTTGGCGACAATCTTGCCATGCAGCGAACGGCTGGGGGCTTCGACATGATGCCGGTCGAGGATGGCGTCGAGCCTGCCGGCGCTCGCCAAGATGGCGCGGCCCTCTTCGCTTTCGGCAAAAAGCGTTGCGGCGGCCTGCTCGGTCCGCGGCCAGCGATGCAAGGCGCTGCCATAGGCGTCCGCCAGCGCGGCGAAGCGCTTGGCATCCAGCTGCACGTCGGTGGTCTTCCGGTTCTCAGCCATCTCGTTCCCCCTTCCACGGCTCTAGCGTGGCCCCCCACGCCTTCATCCAAAAATTCGGCAATGCCTTCGCCGTCTCAGTCATCGCCATCATCTCCGATGAGCAGGGCCTGCAGCGCGCGGCGACCCCGCGCGAGCAGGCTTTCCAGCGCATCGACGCTGACCTGCATGGCGCCGGCGGCTTCGATGTTGGACAGCTCCTGATAATAGACGAGCACGATCGCCTCGCGCTGGCGCGGTGCGATGCGTAGCAACGCCTGCTGGACGCGCCGGCCCTCGTCTCCGGCAAGGGCGTCGGGAAGCGGTCTCTCATCGGCCACCTCCGGCAGTTCGTCCGTCGTCCATTCGCGGCGCCGCCGCAGCCGGTCGTAGCAGAGGTTGAGCGCCACCCGGTGGATCCAGGTGTCGAAGCGCGCGTGCCCCTGGCGCCAGCCGGAGGCATGGCGCCAGATGCGCACGAAGGTCTCTTGGGCAACGTCTTCGGCCTCTGCCGCGTCGCCCAGCATGCGGGTGGCGAGCGAAAGCACGCGCGGCAGCTTGCGCGCCACCATCGCCTGCACGGCGGCTTGGTCGCCGGCACTGATGCGCCGTACCAGTTCCTCGTCCGGATCGGCGCCCATCAGCCTGGGCGCTCCCGATGATCATCGTGCCGCATAACCTCTCGGTCATTGCTCCTGATTGGGAGCGGTTTTGTGGCCCGGCGTCTCGTCCGCGCCGAGCACGCCATCGGCGTTCTTGTCGAGCCTGGCGAAGCGCTTGGCGAGGAAAGCGTCGAGCTCCGACTTGTCGACGAACTCGTCCTTGTTGGCATCCATCCGCGCGAAGGCTTTGGCCGGATCGCCCCTGGCCTTGCGCTGGGTTTGGAATGCCGTCCACTCGGCCAAGCCGACCTTGCCGTCGCCGTCGGTGTCGGCGGCCATGAACGCCTTTTCCCGGCGCGCCTCGAACTTCTCCAGCGTGGTGCCGGGCTTGGCGGCAGCCGAAGTGCTTGGCGCCGGTTGGGTCGGCGCGGGGGCGGGGGTTGGCGTCGTTGTCTGGGCGGCCGCGGCAGCCGCCTGCAGGCCAAGGGCAACGACAAGTATGGAAGGGCGGATCATGCTCTCGTCTCCGGTTGCGCGCGGCCATTTGCGGCTACGCTTCAGCCGTTAAACGCGGTGACACAGAAAATCCGTCGGTCGTTCCGCCATACGAGATCGGCGGGCCTGGCGGCGCCCGAAAGCAGCCCTTCAGGGGCGCTGAAACTATTTCCGTTCGTTGACCACCACCAACTGGTCCGGCTTGAAACCGGCATGCTGCGGGGTCCAGACGTCGCCCTCGCGGTTGAACCAGTGGCACAGATACGTGCCCGAGGCAGCGCCATCGCTCACCGTCATGTCCGGGCCTCCGGATTTCAGCCTGACGACGTCTCCAGTCTTGAAACCATTGGGCATTTTGACCTCCCATGCTGACACCGGGAGTTTCCCACCAACAGCGATTCCCGACAATGGCCGAGATGCACCTACAACGTGGTACAGGGCTGGAAATGCAAGGAAAACTGGTGCCGCTTGCGTGACTCGAACACGCGACCCCATCATTACGAATGATGTGCTCTACCAACTGAGCTAAAGCGGCCCGGGAAGCGATTAGGCCTCCAAGATGCGCCGGTTGATAGACTCAACCGTCAGCTAATTCAAGATGGCTGGCGGCGAAATCCGGCGCCCATGCGCGGCAATTTCGGCCGGCTGCAGCCGCATGACAATCTCTGGCGCCGGCCGCGGCGGCTTGCCGGTCGGCGTCCGGTCCGCCGGAGTCGATCCGGTGGCGGTGACAAAAATGTTGATTCTTCAACAAAAAACGCCGAAATGGGCTTTGGATGCGTCGGCAAGACTGCCGCTCGCCCGTTGATTGATTGGTCGCCTGCGGCTAACGATCGATGAACTGTGAGCGAACGCGCAGAGGGAGCTCGCTTGGACGCCATCGAGAAAGCGATCCGCAACGCCTTCGCGAAAGGCAATGCCGAGGACCGGGCGTTTCGCGAGAAGGTCTATCGCTCGGCCTTTGCCGCGCTGGATCGCGTCCTGCAGGCCAATCCGAATGTGACGGTGGAGGCCGCCATCAACCGCCGCAAGGCGGTGCAGGCCAAGATCGCCGAGATCGAATCCGAATTCCTGCCGGCCGTCCAGGCAGTCCCCGACGTCACGCTTCCGTCCGAGAGCGGCACGCCCGCCGGCAACGCGGCGCCGGCGCCCTCGATCGACACGCCAACCCAGTCTCCCGCGCCGTCGGTGGATGCGCCGCGACCGCCGGCGCAAGCGGCGCCGTCGCCGTCGATCACTGTCGACGGTCCGGTGCAGCCGGATGCTTCGGACGCGCCGCGCTCGCGCGTGCTGCCCCGCGTGCCCGACATCATGCCGGACGAGACGGCACTTCCCGACGCGCCGACCCTCGATGATTCTCCCGGAGCCTCCGTCGGCAACGGCGCCGAAGTGGCGCCGGATCGCGACGAGCGGCGGATCAGGGGACGGCGCCTGCCGCTGACGGCGATCTTCGTCGTAGCGACGCTGCTTGCGGCAGCCGGCATCGGCGGCTACTTCGCCTTCCAGACTGGCGTCTTCAAGACGGCGGCTGAGCTCGACACCGGTCCGCCGGAGGCGCCTCCGACGCTGGAAGGGGAGGAATCCTCGCAGCCCGCCGACACGGGCTCGCCGCAAAAGCCGGGCGAGGCGGACCAGTCGAAGAACTGGATCAACGTCTTCTCGCCCGCCGATCCGACTCATGTCAGCACGCCGTCCGACGCCGGCGCCGAGGTGATGAAGGACGACACCGGCCAGTTCCTGCGTATCCGCTCCGGCGCGTCCGGCTCGGCGATCGCCTTCGACGTCGGTCAGGGCGTGCTGGAAAAGCTCGCCGGCAAGCACGCCATGTTCGACGTCATCGCCCGCTCGGAAGAAGGTAAGGAAACCCAGATTTCGGTCGACTGCAATTTCGGCGAGTTCGGCGATTGCGGCCGCAAGCGCTATGCCGTCGGCCACGAGCGCAACGAATACCTGTTCGACGTGCAGTTCCCGAACAAGCATCCGGGCGCAGCCGGCACCATCGCCATCAATTCCGACTTCGACAAGCAGGGCAAGTCCGTCGACATCTACGAGATACGCGTTTCGATCGCGGAGTGAGCGTGTCGTTGTAGCGTGTGTCGTTGAACACGACCGACGCCGGCGCCTCGCCCCACCCGGCGCTTCGCGCCGACCTCCCCATCGAGGGGAGATAGGGATTGGCGCCACGCCTCACCTCCCCTTAATGGGGAGGTCGCGCCGCAGGCGCGGGTGGGGTGAAGCGCCCACGTTGGATTAGCTGTCGAGTAGCGCCTGCAGCGTCTCGATGCGATCGGCTTCGGCGGCCGGCTTGTCCCAGCGCAGCCGCGATATGCGGGGAAAGCGCATCGCGACACCCGATTTGTGGCGCGTCGATCGGTTGAGGCCTTCGAACGCCACTTCCAGCACCAGGCCGTTCTTGCGGTCGGCGCGCACCGAGCGCACCGGGCCAAAACGTTCGACCGTGTTGTCACGGACATATTTGTCGATCTGCTTGAGCTCCTTGTCGGTGAAGCCGAAATAGGCCTTGCCGACCGGCACCAGCTCTTCCGCGCCTTCCGGTCCGGCCCAGACACCGAACGTGTAGTCTGAATAGAAGCTCGAGCGTTTGCCGTGGCCGCGCTGCGCGTACATCAGCACCGCGTCGACCGTATGCGGATCGCGCTTCCACTTGAACCAGGGGCCTTTCGGCCTGCCGGCGAGATAGGGCGAATCCCAGCGCTTCAGCATCACGCCTTCGATGATCGGATGCGGCGGCGCCTGGCGCAGCCGCTCCAACGCCTCCCAGTCGGGGAATTCGACCAGCGGTGAGAGGTCGAATCGGCTGGGCTCGAGCGTCCCGACGAAGGCTTCGAGCCGGCTTCGGCGCTCGGCGAAGGCGAGGCCGCGCAGATCCTCGCCGTCGATGTGCAGGGCGTCGTAGCAGCGCATGAAGGCCGGATATTGCTGCTGGATCTTCGGTGACACGCTCTTGCGGTTCAGCCGCTGCTGCAGGTCGGAGAAGGTCCCGGTCGCCGCGCGCGGATCGCCGACCAGCAGTTCGCCGTCGAGCGCTGCCTCGAAGTTCATTGCCGCGGCGAGATCCGGGAAGGCGGCGGACACGTCGTCGCCGGTGCGCGAATAAAGCCGGCGGATGCCGCTTTCGCATACCGCCTGCACGCGGATGCCGTCCCATTTCCATTCCGCCGCGTAGTCGGCGTGGTCGAGTCTTTCGAGGTCGCCGTCGCCGACGGCGTTGGAGAGCATCACCGGCCGGAACAGCGCGAACGCCGCGCTCTTCGGCTTTTCCGCGCGCCCTTCCAGCCACGCAAACAGCTCGCTGTAGGGCGGCGTCAGCCCGTGCCACAGCTCCTCGATCTCGGAAACGTCGACTTTGCCGAGATCGGCCAGCGCCTGCTTGGCGAGCCTTGCCGACACGCCGATGCGCAAGCCGCCGGTGACCAACTTGATGATGGCGAAGCGCGCCGAGATGCTGGCGCTGTCGAGGAGCCGCGCCAGCACCTGCGGCCCGTCGGACCGGCTCGCCGCCTGCAGCCTGGCGACCACCTCGGCGAGCGTCGGCGCATGGTTCGGAAGATGACCGGTGGGCTGCGGCCAGACCAGCGACACGGTTTCGGCAAGGTCGCCGACATAGTCGTAGGAATAGCCGAACAGCACCGGGTCCATGCGCTCGACCACCAGCGCGCGCAGCATCGCCGGCTTCACCGCCGCGATCGAAAGATCGCCGGTGATCGCCGCCAGCGCCAGCCCGCGGTCCGGGTCCTCGACGCCGCGGAAATAATCGGTAAGCAGCGTCAGCTTGCCGTTGCGCGACGGCGTCAGCACCAGCCGGTCGAGGAGTTCGGCGAAGCGGTTCATGGCGTTGCAGACCACGCCGATAGCGAAAGCCGGCGCGCGACACCCCCCTCTGGCCTGCCGGCCATCTCCCCCTCAAGGGGGGAGATCGGATGTTGCGCCGGCTTTCGCCAATCTCCGGCGTTGCGGGTGATGCGCCGGCGCTGGAGCTGCCAATCTCCCCCCTTGAGGGGGAGATGTCCGGCAGGACAGAGAGGGGCGCCGTAGAGCTCGGCGGCGGAGATTGGCGAACTGTGTTGCATCAATCGCCCTCGTCCTCGTACCCCACCAGATGCAGCGGCCGCGCAGTGATGCCCTCGAGCTCGCACCAGCGCACCAGCGCCTCCTCGCGGCCATGCGTCACCCAGATCTCCCCGGCGCCGGTTTCCTTGATCGTGGCGATGAGTTCGTCCCAGTCGGCATGGTCGGAAATGATCAGCGGCAGCTCGACGCCGCCTTGCTTGGCGCGCTGGCGGATGCGCATCCAGCCCGAGGCGAAGCAGGAGATCGGATCGGGAAAACGCCTCGCCCAGCGGTCGGCGAAGGCGGCCGGCGGGCCGACGACAATGGCGCCGGCGAAATCGGCCTTGCTGCCGGTCTCCACGGTCCCCGGCTCCAGCTTGCCGAGGTCGATGCCTTGGCTCTGGAAGTATTCGCTGAGCTTTGTCAGCGCGCCGTGGATATAGATCGGCTTGTCATAGCCGGCGTCGCGCAACAGGCGCATCACGCGCTGCGCCTTGCCGAGCGCATAGGCGCCGATCAGGTGCGAGCGCTCGGGAAACTGCGCCGCCGATTTGAGCACGCGGCCGATCTCCTCATGGTCCGGCGGATGCCGGAACACCGGCAGGCCGAAGGTCGCCTCGGTGATGAAGACGTCGCACGGGACCGGCTCGAAGGGCCGGCATGTGGCGTCCTTCTGCCGCTTGTAGTCACCGGAGGCGACGATGCGCATGCCTTGGTACTCGACGGCGATCTGCGCCGAACCCAGCACGTGCCCCGCCGGATGGAAGGTCACGGCGACGCCATTGATGCCGATCGTCTCGCCGAGCGTCGCGGCCTGCGTCGTGCCGGCAAAATCCTCGCCGTAGCGCAGGCCCATGATGTCGAGGGTCTCTTGCGTGGCCAGCACCGCGCGGTGGCCGGAACGGGCATGGTCGGAGTGGCCGTGCGTGACCAGGGCGCGGCCCACCGGCCGCACCGGGTCGATGAAGAAATCGCCTGGCGGGCAGTAGAGCCCTTCCGGTCGTGGCTTGAGCAGGTCGCTGGCGCGCATGGCTTGAAGATAATGGCTAAATTCCCCGCGGAAAGCCTGTTGCAAGAGACTGCTGACTCATCCTACAGCCGGCCGCCGGTTCGAACGCCGGTGGGATCAAACGAACCATGAAACCGTTTCAGGCTTCGTCCGGCGACTCGAACGCCGACCGTCGCGCCGACTTCGCCGAGATGCTCTTCGTTTCCGGCGAGGCGGCGCAGGCGGCGGAGCTTCTGCTCGGTGCGCTGGAGCTGGCGCCGCAATGGGCGGCCGGTTGGTTCCGCCTCGGCGAGATGCAGGAGGCGGCAGGTTTTCTGGACCAGGCCGCCCAGGCTTGGACGATGGCGCTGAAGCTCGATCCCGCGGACCGGCTGGGCGCGTCGCTCAAGCTGCAATTGATCGGCAATGCGCCGGCGGCAGCGGCTCCGCCCAGCGCCTTCGTCGAGACCCTCTTCGATCACTACGCCGACCGTTTCGAGGAAGCGCTGGTCGAAAAACTCGGCTACCGGATGCCGGACTTTCTCGACCGGGCCATTCGCGCGGCAAGGCCGGGCCGTTTTCACCTAGCCCTCGACCTCGGCTGCGGCACCGGCCTGATGGGCGAAAGGCTGCGTCCGATCGTTGATCGGCTCGAGGGCTACGACATCTCAGCCGGCATGTTGCGGAAGGCGCGCGCCAAAGGCATCTACGACCTGCTTTCCAAGGCCGATCTTCAGCATTTTTCCCACGCCGGCCCGAAAGCCGACCTCGTGGTCGCGGTCGACGTGTTCATCTACTTAGGCGCGCTCGAACGCGTTGTCGGAGCCGTTGCCGAGAGCTTGGTCGATAAAGGCGTCTTCGCATTCTCGGTAGAAACCACCGCCGGCGACGATGACTTCGCCTTGCTGCCGTCGCGGCGCTACGCGCATTCCGAGGCCTATGTGCGGCGCGTTCTCGCCGTCAGCGAGTTTGCGATCCTGTCGCTGGAGAGCACGACCATCCGGCATGACCGCGGCGAGCCTGTAGGAGGCTTGGCTGTCGTGACCGGGAAAGGCCATGCGGTATAAGGAATCGCTGCTGCGAAAAAGCCCGAATCGCGTGTCGGTTTAAGCATGGGGGCGGATACCGCACGGAGGGATACCATGCGCTGGAACATGGTGGTGTTGGCGTCTTGCCTGATGACGGCCGGCTGCGTGGGCGGCACCTCGATGGCCGAAAGGCAGGACGAGAACGTCCAGTCCTCGCTGCAATATGACAGCGTGCCCTGCGACCAATTGTTGGCGCAGCGCAATCAGGTAGCGCAGCAATACAATCTGCCGGTCACGGCTAAGCCGACTTTCTCCAATCCGGCGATGGGCTTCGGTCCGTTCACGCCGGACATGCGCTCCAAGGCGCAGCGCGACAGCGACAAGGCGAGTGGCGAGATCGACGCCATGAGTCGCTCGATCGAGCGCCGCGATTGCGGCGAGCCGAAGAAGAAGGACAAGCTCGAGCTGCCCGGCTCGAAGCCTGCTTAATGCATGTCGCCCAAAAATGCGCTGCGGTTTTGGGAAAACGACATGCACCAAAACAAAGACCTAGACTAAAGCGTGGTGCCTGAATCCGTTTCAGCGCTACACGCTTTGGGTGCTCAATAACCCGCTTCGCGGTCGACCAGGTTTTCGAGCTTTTCGCCGCGCTCGAATGCATCCATCTGCCGCAGCATGATCGGCACGAGATGCACGGGGTCCGAGGTCGCCGCCGCATGCGGCGTCACGAACACTTTCGGGTGGCTCCACAGCGGGCTTGTCTTCGGCAGCGGCTCGACCTCGAACACGTCGAGGCTCGCTTCCTTCAGCATGCCGTCGTTCAGCGCGCGCAGGATGTCGGCATCCTTCTGCAGCCGGCCGCGGCCGGCATTGATCAGCACCGTTCCGCCGAGCCCGTTGCGCCTGCGCAATTCCTTCAGCACGCTGTAATTGATGATGCCCTGTGTGTTGGGGGTGAGCGGCAACAGCACCACCAGGATATCCGTGGCGTTGAGGAACGGGATCAGCCCGGCTTCCCCGGAAAAGGTCGAAACGCCCGTCATCGGCCGCTCAGTGCGCGACCAACCGTTGACCGCAAAGCCCAGCGAGAGCAGCACCGAGGCCGCTGCGCGGCCGAGATTGCCGAGGCCCATGATGCCGACGGAGATGTCTTCCGCCGCGCGCTGCGGCAGCTCTCGCCAGATCTTCTTCTGTTGTTGCGCGCGATAGTGCATGCTCTGGCGGTGGTGGTCGAGCACCCGCCAGACGACATATTCGGTCATATGCTGGGTGAGATTGTCGGCGACGACCCTGACGATCGGCACGTCGGGCAGGCCGGGATCGGCGAAGATGTGATCGACGCCGGCGCCGATCGAGAAGATGGCGCGCAGATTGGGCAATCCCGACAACAGGTTCGGCTTCTGCTTCCACACCACCGCATAGGTGATCGAGGGGTCGCTGGGGCCATCCGGCTCCAGCACCACCTCGCGCTCGGCCGAAAGCAGTTCGCGCCAGCGCTGCGGGTGAAAGCCGGTGAGGGCAAGCAGGATTTTGCCTTTTTCCATTCGCGGATGTTCTTCCCTGTTATGTAAGCCGGGCGGGCCTATTGGCTGACCACGCCGGTCGGCGCCGTCTCGATCCTGAAGGCCGCCGAGATCAGTGCCCGGGTATAGTCGGTCTGCGGGCTGCCGAAAATCTGATCGGACGGCCCGGCTTCGACGATCTGGCCATTGCGCATGACGATCACATCATTGGCAAGGGCGCGGATGACTTTCAGGTCGTGGCTGATGAACAGATAGGCGAGGTTGTGCTTGGCCTGCAGGTCGCGCAAAAGGTCGACCACCTGCGCCTGGACGCTCATGTCGAGCGCCGAGGTCGGCTCGTCGAGCATGACGAAGCGGGGGTTGAGCACCATGGCGCGCGCGATGGCGACGCGCTGGCGTTGGCCGCCGGAAAATTCATGCGGATAGCGGTGCCGCGTTTCGGGATCGAGGCCGACCTCGTTCAGCACTTCGACGACCTTGTCGTCACGCTCGTCGGGCGACAGTTTTGGCTCGTGGATCTTCAGCCCTTCCTCGATGATCTCGGCGATCGACATGCGCGGGCTCAAGGATCCGAACGGGTCCTGGAACACGATCTGCAACTCGCGCCGCAGCGGCCGCATGGCGCTGAAGGAAAGCTGGTTGATGTCGCGCCCGTTGAAACCGATCGTGCCCGTGGACGAAATCATCCGGGCGAGCGCCAGGCCGAGCGTCGTCTTGCCGGAACCGGATTCACCGACGACGCCGAGCGTCTGGCCCGCGCGCACGGTGACGTCGATGCCGTCCACCGCTTTCACATGGTCGACGGTGCGGCGGAAGAAGCCGCGCTTGATCGGGAACCAGACCTTGATGTCCTTGCCGGTCATCACAGCCTTGGCAGCGGCATTCGCCGCCGGCGGCTTGCCTTTCGGCTCGGCGGCCAAAAGGTGCTTGGTATAAGCGTGCTGCGGGTTGGCGAAGATATCCTTGGTCGGCCCGGTCTCGACGATTCTGCCCTTGGTCATCACGCAGACGCGGTCGGCGATTTTTCTCACGATGCCGAGATCGTGGGTGATGAACAGCATCGACATGCCCTTGCGGCTTTTCAGGCCCGCCAGCAGTTCGAGTATCTGCGCCTGCACGGTGACGTCCAACGCTGTCGTCGGCTCGTCGGCGATCAGCAATTCCGGCTCGTTGGCCAGGGCCATGGCGATCATGACGCGCTGCCGCTGGCCGCCGGAGAGCTGGTGCGGGTAGGCATCGAGCCGCTTCTGCGGATCGCGGATGCCGACCTCGGTGAGGAGTTCGAGCACACGCGCCCGCGCCTGACGGTCGCCGAGACCCTGGTGCAGCTTCAGCACCTCGACGATCTGCTGCTCGATCGTGTGCAGCGGGTTGAGCGAGGTCATCGGCTCCTGGAAGATCATGGTGATCTTGTTGCCGCGCACGCCACGCAAGGTCTTTTCGTTGGCGCCGAGCAGATCGGCGCCGTGGAACAGGATCTTTCCCGAAGGATGGCTGGCCGCGGGGTAGGGCAGCAGCTTCAGCACCGACAGCGCCGAGACCGATTTGCCGGACCCGGATTCGCCGACCAGCGCCAGCGTCTCGCCCTTGGCGATGTCGAAGGAGATGTGGTCGACGGCCGTCGATTGCGTGCCGCCTTGCGCGAAGGCGACACTCAGATCGCGGACGGAAAGCAACGACTCGCTCATTTGAACGTCTTGCGCGGATCGAAGGCGTCGCGCGTCGCCTCGCCGATGAAGACCAGCAGCGACAGCATCAGCGAAATGACGATGAAGCCGGAGATGCCGAGCCAGGGCGCGTTGAGATTGCGCTGCGCCTGCTTCAGCAGCTCGCCGAGCGAGGCCGAGCCGGGCGGCAGACCGAAGCCGAGATAGTCGAG
This sequence comes from Mesorhizobium sp. M1E.F.Ca.ET.045.02.1.1, assembly GCF_003952485.1. Lineage (NCBI taxonomy): Bacteria > Pseudomonadati > Pseudomonadota > Alphaproteobacteria > Hyphomicrobiales > Phyllobacteriaceae > Mesorhizobium > Mesorhizobium sp. M1E.F.Ca.ET.045.02.1.1. The sequence goes on along the minus strand of NZ_CP034447.1, from coordinate 1,162,083 downwards.
CGAGGTCAGCGTCGAGATCGAGCCTGAGAGCAGGAAGGGCAGAAAGGTCAGCGTCGCCACCATGGCGTTGGGCAGGAGGTGGCGGAACATGATGGTGAGATTGGGCACGCCGAGCGCCCGCGCCGCGTTGACATATTCGAAGTTGCGCGCGCGCAGGAATTCGGCGCGCACCACGCCGACCAGCGCCACCCAGGAGAACAACAGCATCAGGCCGAGCAGGATGAAGAAGCCCGGCGGCAGGATCGCGGAGACGATGAGCAGGAGATAAAGCACCGGGATCGCCGACCAGATCTCGATGAAGCGCTGGAACAAAAGGTCCGTCCAACCGCCGAAATAGCCCTGCACCGCGCCCGCTGCGACACCGACCAGCGAGGAGCCGAGCGTCAGGACCAGCCCGAACAGCACCGAGATGCGGAAGCCGTAAAGCACGCGCGCCAGCACGTCGCGCGCCTGGTCGTCGGTGCCCAGCCAGTTCCAGTTGCCGATGGCGCAGTTGGGGTCGGCCTCGCCTTGCGGATACTGGCTGCAGCGCGCCTTCCTGTCATAGAGCCAGGACGGCTTGGCCGGCGCCGCTTCGGGGATCGCGTTGTTGACCGTCTGATAGGAGTAGCGCACCGGCGGCCAGATCATCCAGCCATTGGCATTGATCTCGTCCTGGATGACCGGATCGCGATAATCGGTGACGGCATAGAAGCCGCCGAACTTCTCTTCCGGATAGGCGACCAGCACCGGAAACAGGATCTCGCCCTTGTAGGAGGCGACGATCGGTTTGTCGTTGGCGATCAGTTCGGAAAACAGCGACAGCACGAAGAGGAGAAGAAAGATCCACAGCGACCAGTAGCCGCGCCGGTTCGCCTTGAAGTTCTGCAGCCGCCGCTGGTTGAGCGGCGACAGTCGCGGCCGGGCTGCGCGGGCCGGCTTGGTTTCGGCCGAGGCTGCCGTCATCAGATGTCTCTCCGCTCGAAATCGATGCGCGGATCGACCCAGGTATAGATCAGGTCCGACAACAGGCCGACGAACAGGCCGAGCAGCGAGAAGATGTAGAGATTGGCAAAGACCACCGGATAGTCGCGGTCGATCACCGACTTGAAGCCGAGCAGGCCGAGCCCGTCGAGCGAGAAGATGTTCTCGATCAGCAGCGAGCCGGTGAAGAAGGCCGAGATGAAGGCGCCGGGAAAGCCGGCGATGACGATCAGCATCGCGTTGCGGAAGACATGGCCGTAGAGCACCTTGCGCTCCGAAAGGCCCTTGGCCCTCGCCGTCACCACATATTGCTTGCGGATTTCTTCAAGGAAGGAGTTCTTGGTCAAAAGCGTCGTCGTGGCGAAAGCCGACAGCACAAGTGCGGTGAGCGGCAGCGTCATGTGCCAGAAATAGTCGAGGATCTTGTCCGGCCAGGACAACTGGTCCCAATTGTCGGAAACGATGCCGCGCAGCGGGAACCAATCCCAGAACGAGCCGCCGGCAAACAGCACCATCAGAAGGATGCCGAACAGGAAGCCGGGGATGGCGTAGCCGACAATGACGATGCCGCTCGTCCAGACATCGAATGTCGAGCCGTCCTGCACCGCCTTGCGGATGCCGAGCGGGATCGAGATCAGGTAGGACAGAAGCGTGATCCACAGTCCGATCGAGATCGACACCGGCATCTTTTCCAGGATCAGGTCGAGCACGGAGATGTCGCGGAAATAGCTGTCGCCGAAATCGAAGCGGGCATAGTTCCACAGCATCATGCCGAAGCGCTCGAGCGGCGGCTTGTCGAAGCCGAACTGCTTTTCGAGCTTCTTGATGAATTCCGGGTCCAGCCCTTGAGCGCCGCGATATTTCGAGCTGACATCGCCGGCGACATCGAGATTGGTGGCGCCGGCATCGCCTCCGCCGCCGCCGAGGCGATCGGTGCCGCCCTGATTGGTCAGCCTGGCGATGACCTGCTCGACCGGACCGCCCGGAGCGAACTGGATGACGGCGAAGGAGATCGCCATGATGCCGAACAGCGTCGGGATCATCAGAAGAATGCGGCGCAGGATATAGGCGCCCATCAGCTTTTACCCTCCCCCTTGCGGGGGTCCGAAGGACGGGCGAGACACGTGGCTCGCCCCGGCAAGTCGATCCGCGAAGCGGAGCGGGGTGGGGGCATTACCGGGCGGGCGCACGCTGTCGGCCCCCCACCCCGGTTCACCATCCGCGCTGGGCGCGGATTGCTCACCGACCCTCCCCACAAGGGGGAGGGTAAAGTGCTGCGCAACAGCTCACCCTTTGCCAATTTTTGCCGCCTTGCCCTTGTCGATCCACCACAGCGCTTCGACCGGAAAGCCGAAATCGGGTTTCTGCTCGGGAAAGCCGAACATATCCCAATAGGCGCTTCGGTGATTCGCCAGATACCAACTTGGAATCCAATCGCGCCGCGCGCGCAAGACCCGGTCGAGCGCCCGCATTGCCGCCGTCAGGCTTTCGCGGTCCTTGGCGGCGCCGACGGCATCGATCAGCGCGTCGATCGCAGGGCTCGATGTTCCCGGCAGGTTGCGCGAGCCCGAAACGGACGCGCTTCGCGAATGGAAGAAGATCTCGAGGTCATCGCGGGTCGGAGTCGCGCTGAACGAGAAGGCGGCGGAGATCAGGTCGAAATCGAACGTGTTCTGCCGCAATTGATACTGCGCCGCGTCGACCAGCCGGATGGAGGCATCGATGCCGACAGCCTTCATGTTGTCGACCCAGGGCGAGTAAATCTGCACGAACGCTTCGTCGTCGACGAGGATTTCGGCCGACAGCCGCCCGCCCTTGTCGTTCGCGACGAACTCACCGGACCGCTTCCAGCCGGCCTCGGCGAGAAGCTTGACCGCCTTGCCCAGCAATTGACGGTCGCGGCCGGAGCCGTTCGACATCGCCTGGGTCACGGCTTCACCGAAAGCCTCCGGCGGAATCTTGTCTCGCAGCGGCTCCAGCAGTGCGAGTTCCTGCGGCGACGGCACGCCTTCGGCGCGAAAATCCGATTTCTCGAAGCAAGACTGCGAGCGCTCGTAGGAGCCGTAGAAGAAATTGCGCCGCGTCCATTCGAAGTCGAAGCAGAGCCCGATCGCCTGCCGAACACGGGAGTCCCGGAACTGTTCCCGCCGCTGATTGACGGCGGTGGCCTGCATGGAAGGCACCTTTTCCGCCGGGAATTCGTGCTTCACCACCTTGCCGGCCGTGACGGCCGGAAAATCGTAACCCGTTGCCCATACACGCGAAACGGATTCCTCCCTGTAGAGGATCTCGCCCTTCTTGAACGCTTCGAATGCGGCGTTGCGGTTCTGATAGGATTCGATGCGGATGCGCTGGAAATTGTTCTGGCCGCGATTGACCGGGAGATCGTTGCCCCAATAGTCGGTCACCCGCTCGTATTCGATCCAGGTCCCGGCTGACCAGCGGCCGACCTTGTAGGCGCTGGAACCCAACGGAGGGTTCATCTGCGAGGAATCGAAGGGATTGGCCGTGTAGAAGGCTTTCGACAGGATCGGCATCTGGACGATGTTGAGGATCGTGCGGGAGGCTTGCTTGCCCGAGAATTTAAGCTCCAGCGTGTGCGCGTCCACCGCCGCCGCATCCGCCAGATGCGTCAGCGACAACGCGTAGTCCGGGTGCCCCTTGTCCTTCAGCAACTTGAAGGTGAAGGCCGCATCATCGGCCGTCAGCGGCGTGCCGTCATGGAAGCGGGCCTGCGGGCGCAGCGAAAAGGTGAAGCCGTTGCGGTCGTCGGAAATCATGACGTTTTTGGCGATCAGCCCATAGACGGCGTCGGGCTCGTCGAGCGCCCGCACCATCAGCGCATCGAAGCACATTTCCATGCGCTGCGGCGCGTCGCCCTTGGGGACGAATGAGTTCAGCGTGCTGAAGGTCAGCGGGGTCTGGTTCGCCCCCCAGTTGAATGGCAGGAAGTTGAACGTGCCGCCTTGCGGCGCATCGACATTGACATAGTCGAAATGCGTGAAATCCGGTTTGTATTTCAAATCGCCGAAAGCCGACAGGCCATGCAGTTTGACGCCGGTCGGCGTCTCGGCAAAGGCGCGGCCGGGGAGCAGCGATGCGGCCGCCGCCGCCGTGCCGAGTGCCAGGAAGTCGCGACGAGGGAGCATTTTCTGCCGCCCCATCAATTGAGGCCCTTGTACTTGGCGGCCAGCGCCTTCTCTTTCGCTGTGTCGACCCACCAGGAGTCGATATCGGCGCCTCGGTAGGCAGGCTGCTTTTCAGGCATGCCGAACTTGTTCCAATAGGCGAGCCACACCACCGCGCGATAGTATTGCGGAACGACATAGTAGTTCCACAACAGCACCCGATCGAGCGCGTGGGTAGCGGCGACGAGATCGTCGCGGTTGGCGGCGAAGATGATATGGTCGACAAGCGCATCGACGACCGGGTTCTTGATGCCGGAATAGTTGCGCGATCCCGGCGTGTCCGCCGCCTTCGAGCTCCAGAAGTCGCGCTGCTCGTTGCCGGGCGATTCCGACTGGCCGAGCTGGCCGATGATGACGTCATAGTCGAAATTGTTGCGGCGGTTGATGTACTGGGTCGGATCGATGATCCGCAGCGTGGCATCGACGCCGATCTTGCGCAAATTGGCGATCCAGGGGCTGGAAATCACCTGGTCGGTGTCGCCCGAACCCAGTATCTCGACCTTGAACGGCTCGCCGGTCTTGGCGTTCACCATCTTGCCGCCCTTGATCACCCAGCCAGCCTTGGCAAAGAGGTCGACCGCCTGCTTCAGATATTTCCGTTCCGCCTGCGGCGAATCATAGACCGGCAGCTTGAATTCCTGCGTGAACAACTCCGGCGGCAGCTTGTCGCGATACTTCTCCAGGATTTCCAGTTCCTTGCCTTGCGGCAGCCCGCTCGACGCCAATTCCGTGCCCTGGAAATAGCTCTGGGTGCGCGTGTTCGAATTGTAGAACAGCGTCCGGTTCATCGTCTCGAAGTCGAACGGATAAGTCAGCGCGGCGCGCGCCAGCCGATCCTGAAACAGAGGGCGCCGCTGGTTGAGCATGAAAGCTTGCATCGGCTCCGGTGAGGTGGTCTTGAACTCTTGCTTGATGACGTCGCCGGACTTAGCTGCGGGGAAATTGTAGAATGTCGCCCAGCGCCGTGAGCTGTTCTCCGGCTTGATATCTTGAAGTCCGCCTTTGGTGAAAGCCTGCCAGGCGGCATTGTCGTCAAGGATATAGGTGAAGCGCTGGGTGTCGAAATTCTCGCGGCCGATCTTCACCGGCAGCTTGGCGCCCCAATAGTCGGGCACGCGCTGCCAAACGATCTCCGAGCCTGGCTTGAAGCTGGCGATCTTGTAAGCGGCGGAGCCCAGCGGCGGCTCGAGCGTCGATTTGGTGATATCGCGCTTCTTGCCGCTGGCGTCGGTGCCTTCCCACCAGTGCTTCGGCAACACGACGAGGTCGCCGAGGATCTTGGGCAGTTCCCGATTGCCCTTCTGGTTGAAATGGAACTCGACCTCGCGGTCGGAGACCGCAACAGCGTTGGTCACATTCTCGAAGTACCGGCTGTACATCGGGCTGTTGGCCTTCAGCACCTGGAACGACCAGATCACGTCGTCGACGGTGATCGGCTGGCCGTCATGCCATTTCGCGCGCGCGTCGAGCCGGTAGGTCGCGGACGAATAGTCCGACGGGTATTTATAGGCCTCGGCGATCAGCGGATGGCTGACGCTGCCTTCGTCCGTCGCCTGATCCATCAGCGTGTCGTAGAGCAGTCCGCCGCCGAACTCTGCGAAGCCGGCGGCCGGCGCACCCTGCACGATGTAGGGGTTGAAGCTGTCGAAGGTGCCGGTAACCACGGAATTGTAGGTTCCGCCCTTCGGCGCGTCCGGATTGACGTAGTCGTAGCGCTGGAAATTGTCGCCGTATTTGGAGGGGCCGATCAGCGAGGAGGTGGTGTGCCATTCGTCGGCGAAGCCGGCCTCAAGGCTCGCGGCGAAGGCGACCACCAGCATCGATGCGAAAAATGTCCGGGAGCGGCCAACCGTCATGCGTTCTCCTCGTCGCGAGCTCTGGGAGCGTTCATCGTTTCACGACGACCGCTCCTTCGCTTTGTTTCGACGCAATTCCGGACGGAAACCGGTTCCCACTTTTCCTGGAATTGCTCTGCCCACCGGCAATCTAGATCATTTGACGCCGGTGAAAACCGCAAGCGCCGGCTTTTGTCGCCGCATATGCGGTTTTCCTAACAGAAAAGCCGGGACGAACCCGGCTTTTCCAAGGAAGTCTCTATGACAAATTGTTTATTGAGCGGGAGCAGCCGGCTTGGCCGGAGCGGCGCCTTCGGCGGGCTTGGCCGGAGCGGCGCCTTCCGCGGGCTTGGCGCCTTCGGCAGGCTTGGCGCCTTCGGCAGGCTTGGCCTCGGCCGATGCACCCGGCTGCGGCAGCGGCTTCGGATTGTCCGACAGCGTGCGCAGATAGGCGATCACGTTGGCGCGGTCTTCATCCTTCGGCAGGCCGGCGAAGCCCATTGCCGTGCCCTTCACGAACTTCTTCGGCGAAGTGATGAAGTGGTTGAGGTTGTCATAGGTCCACTTCTCGGCGCCGCCCTTCGAAAAATCCTTCATGCCGGCGGAATAGGCGAAGCCCTCATGCTCGGCGACAGGGCGGTCGACGATGTCCCAGAGGTCCGGACCGACCTTGTTGGGGCCGCCCTTTTCGCCGGAGTGGCAGGCCTGGCACTTCTTGAAGATGGCGGCGCCAGCCTCGGCATTGGCGGCGGCGAGCAGATCGGCGATCGGCTTGGCTTCGGCGGCCGGGGCGGCGGCGCCGCCGCCTTCGGCCGGCTCCTGGGCCTCGATGGCGAAGCCGGGCTTCTCGGGCGCGGGGGAAGCAAACAGCGCGTTGGACACGATGCCCACGGAAAAGACGACGAAGCAGGTTCCGAGGAATCCGCCGAGCAGCTTGTTGACTTCGTTGGAATCCATACGCCCCTTGCTCCCTTTTCCGGCGGACCGTCCCGTCCACTCCGTCCGTCGGTATCGCTAAAGGCCCGGGAGGGCCAGTCAAATCGCGCGGAAACTAGGTCTTTTGCTTCGGCGTTGCAACACCTATAAGGGCGCTTCCAGTGAGACCTTTTGCCACTTTTCCATCCGCTTTCCCGGCCGTCCCGAAGTCCCATGTCGACATTGATCCTGATCCCCGCCCGCATGGCCTCGACGCGCCTGCCGGGCAAGCCGCTGGCCGACATCGCCGGCGTGCCGATGATTGTCCATGTCGCCCGCCGCGGCGCCGAGGCCGGGCTCGGCCGCGTGGTGGTGGCGACCGACACGGAGGCTGTGGCGCAAGCGGTGCGGTCGCATGGTTTTGAGGCGGTGATGACCCGTGCCGACCACGAATCGGGTTCCGACCGCATCTTCGAAGCCCTCACCGCGCTTGATCCGGAGAAAAAGGTCGAGACGATCGTCAACGTTCAGGGCGATCTGCCGACCATCGATCCTGAAATCATCGGCGCATCGCTGCGGCCCTTCACCGATGCCGCGGTCGATATCGCCACGCTTGGCGTCGAGATCGTCCGCGACGAGGAGAAGACCAATCCGAACGTGGTCAAGATCGTCGGCTCGCCGCTCTCCGCGACGAGGCTGAGGGCGCTCTATTTCACCCGCGCCACGGCGCCTTGGGGGGAGGGGCCGCTCTATCACCACATAGGCCTCTACGCCTATCGGCGCGCCGCGCTCGAGCGGTTCGTGGCGCTGAAGCCGTCGCCGCTCGAGCGCCGTGAGCGGCTGGAGCAACTGCGGGCGCTGGAAGCCGGCATGCGCATCGATGCCGAGATCGTCCGGTCGCTGCCGCTCGGCGTCGACACGCCCGACGACCTGGAGCGCGCGAGAAAGATCCTATCAAACTGAGATCCGTAAGAAAGACATCGGCGTATGCCTGAAAAGACCAACAGAATCGCCTTCCAGGGCGAGCCCGGCGCCAACTCCGACACCGCATGCCGCAACATGTTCCCATCAATGGAGCCGTTGCCCTGCCCGACCTTCGAGGACGCCTTCAACGCGGTGGAGACCGGCAAGGCCGATCTCGCCATGATCCCGATCGAGAACACGATCGCCGGGCGCGTGGCCGACATCCACCATCTTTTGCCGGAATCGCGGCTGCACATCGTCGGCGAGTATTTCCTGCCGATCCACTTCCAGCTGATGGTGCTGCCCGGCGTCAAGCGTGAAGAGATCAGAAGCGTGCACAGCCACATCCACGCGCTCGGCCAGTGCCGCAAATACATCCGCAAGAACGGCTGGAAGCCGGTGGTCGCGGGCGACACGGCGGGTTCGGCCAAGATGGTCTCCGAGGTCAGGGATCGCACCATGGCCTCGCTGGCGCCCGCGCTCGCCGCGGAGTTCTACGGCCTCGACATCATCCAGAGAAATGTCGAGGACACCGACTCGAACGTCACCCGCTTCGTCGTGCTGACCAAGAACAAGCAGTGGGCCGAGCGCCCGTCGCCGGACGCCAAGATGATGACCACCTTCATCTTCCGCGTCCGCAACGTGCCGGCCGCGCTCTACAAGGCCATGGGCGGCTTCGCCACCAACGGCATCAACATGACCAAGCTCGAGAGCTACCAGCTCGGCGCCTTCACCGCGACGCTGTTCTATGCCGATATCGAAGGCCACCCCGACGATCCGCTGGTGAAGCTCGCGCTCGACGAATTGCGCTTCTTCTCGCGCGAGATGCGCATCCTCGGCGTCTATCCGGCGAGCGCGTCGCGCGAGCAGTGGAAGGTCGCGGACTAAAGCATGTCTCCCGAAAGTGGTAACCGGTTTCGGGACAAAGACATGCGAAAAATCAAAAACCTAAAGCGCATGGAGCGAAGCTGAAAGATCGCGACGCGCTTTAGGCCCGCAACGCGTTAAAATCCGAGCGGCACGTAGTCGATCTCCATGAACGCCTCGACCTCCGGCACCCAGCGGTCGCGCACGAACGCGACATGGTCGGGATGCTCGTTGTACCTGGTGTAGGCGGCCTGGTCGGCGAACTCCATCGAGAAGCCGAAGTGATAGTCGTTCTTGGGGCTCACCTGGCGCAGCTGCTCGAAATGCGCCACGCCCTTGATCGCGGTGAGGATCTTCCTGGCATCGTGGAGGAACCGCTTCGCCTCCAGCGAATGCGGCGGATGCTTCAGCGTGAACACGACAGTGTGACGGATCATTTTTCGGCCCCTGCTTCTATTCGCTGTCGACCCAGGCGCGGATAAGATGGTGGGCGATCGCGCCCTTCGGCGGCGTGAGCAAGCCACCGGCATGTGTCCTGTCCAGCATCGAGCGCACCTCATCGCGGAAAAACCAGCGGCAGTCCTCCAGCTCGTTGAGGTCGGCCTGGATATCCTCGTTGAGCGGCTCGCTGAAGCAGCCGATCATCAGCGAATAGGGAAACGGCCAGGGCTGGCTGGCGTGGTAGACGACGCGGCCAAGCCTTATGCCGGCCTCCTCCAGCGTCTCGCGGCGCACCGCCGCCTCGATCGTCTCGCCGGGCTCGATGAAGCCGGCAAGGGCCGAGTACATGCCCGGCGCGAAATGCCGACCGCGCCCGAGCAGGCATTTCTCTGGCGTCACCGTCAGCATGATCGCCACCGGATCGGTGCGCGGGAAATGCTCTGTGCCGCAGGCCGGGCAGTGCCGCCTGTAGCCGCCGGCACGCATTTCCGAACGGTTGCCGCATTTCGAGCAAAAACCGTGACTGGCGTGCCAGGCGAGCAGCGCCGCGCCCTGCGCCAGCGCGCCGGCGGCCGCATCGTCGATCAGCCCCTGCATATAGACGGAGCGGTAGTCGATCGCCTTGACCGTCTCCGGCAATTCTTCCGGTTCGATGCCGGCGGGCACGGCAAGTACCGGACCGCTGTCCGAAAAGCCGAGCAGCACGCCGCGGTCGAGCGAAACCTCGAAGGGTTGGCCTTCCGCCGCCTCGAACCACGGGTCGAACCTGCCGTCGCTGAGCTTCAGATAGAGCTTGCCGCCATGCATCAGCAACAGCCGCGCCGTTCGATCGGCAAGGGCTTTCTCCACCGCGTCGTCGGCGCGGTTTTCCGATTGCCGGTCGATCTGGTTTCCGGCGAAACCGACGAACTGGCTCGGCTCGCGCAAGGGCGCGTCAAACAGACGAAAGCGCATGGGGTCTCGGGGTTCTGATGGACACTGGTCGGCTTATAGCGCTGCCTTGATCGTTTCGGCAAACCGGCGGATGTCGGGGCGTTGATAGGGCTCGCGCATGCCGTGCCCCCAGACCGGCCCCGGCCAGCCGGGGTCGCCTTCGGTGCGGGCGATGACGTGGACATGGAGTTGGCGCACGATGTTGCCGAGCGCGCCGGTGTTGATCTTGGTGCAGCCGGTCACCCGCTTCAGCGCCTGCGCCACCATGTTGGTCTCGAAGGTCAGCATCGCCTGGTCGAGCGGCGTCAGCTCGTGGATTTCCTCCACGCCTGGCCGCTGCGGCACCAGGACCAGCCACGGCCAGCGGCGATCGTTCATCAGCCTGAGTTCGCACAGGCCGAGCCACATGAGCTGCTCACTGTCCGCCTCCAATCGGGCGTCCAGCGTGAATCCGGCCTTGAGGCCAGGCAGCATGGGCGTTTCCTTCGCTTTTGTTATATTTTCCAAGCCGAGGAACGCTAGAGCGGCGGCAAGATGGCTGCAAGCGAATCATTGGCCGCTATTGCGGATTTCAAGGCTGTCGCGCCTGCGCGGCCCGGCCGGCCGTTTACCTCTGCCCTTGCATTTCGCCGCTGAATTGCCGATATGGAGCGTGGGAGGCTGGTGGTGGACGATCCACTCGCCAACCGGGTCAGGTCCGGAAGGAAGCAGCCCTAACGAGCCCGGAACGGGTCATTGTTCCAGCCTCCCGCCTCTTCGCCTTTCTCCCGCGACATTGACGGCGCCGAGCCGTGCGGGCGAGACTATGCGCAGGAATCGGTCGCCTGCGGTCCTTGGAGCTTTTGACGGCGAATGAGCGAAGCCGGAAATTTGGGGCCAAAAAATCCGGAGACGGAAAAGGCCGACGCCTATCGCGTGCTGGCGCGCAAATATCGCCCCTCGAATTTCTCCGAGCTGATCGGCCAGGAGCCGATGGTCCGCACGCTCACCAACGCCTTCGCTACCGGCCGCATCGCCCAGGCCTGGATGCTGACCGGCGTGCGCGGCGTCGGCAAGACGACGACGGCGCGTATCCTCGCGCGGGCCCTGAACTATAAAACCGCGACCGTCGACCAGCCCTCGGTCGACCTTTCGATCCCTGGAGAGCATTGCCAGGCGATCATGGAAGGCCGCCATGTCGACGTCATCGAGATGGACGCCGCTTCCCACACCGGCATCGACGACATCAGGGACATCATCGACCGCGTGCGCTACGCCCCGGTCTCGGCCCGCTACAAGGTCTACATCATCGACGAAGTGCACATGCTCTCCACCCAGGCCTTCAACGGCCTGTTGAAGACGCTGGAAGAGCCGCCGCCGCACGTCAAATTCATCTTCGCCACCACCGAGATCCGCAAGGTGCCGATCACGGTTCTGTCGCGCTGCCAGCGCTTCGACCTGAGGCGCATCGATGCCGGCGCGCTGGTTGCGCATCTTGCGGCGATCGCCGCCAAGGAAGGCATTTCCGTCGACGACGAAGCGCTGGCGATGATTGCCCGTGCCGCCGAAGGCTCGGCGCGCGATGCGCTCTCGATCCTCGACCAGGCGATTGCCCACGGCAGTGGCTCGGTCAGCGCCGAGGCGGTGCGCGCCATGCTGGGCCTGGCCGACCGCGCCCGCATCATCGACCTGTTCGAGCATGTCATGAAGGGCGACGTGGCGGCTGCTTTGACCGAATTCCGGGCACAGTACGATACCGGCGCCGATCCGGCCGCGGTACTCACCGATCTTGCCGAATTCAACCACCTCGTCACCCGCCTGCGTTTCGTGCCGGCCGCGGCCGACGATGCCTCGCTCTCCGAGGACGAGCGCCGGCGCGGCGCCGAATTCGCGAACGCGCTGTCGGTGCGCGTCCTGTCGCGAACCTGGCAGATGCTGCTCAAGGGCATTCCCGAGGTGCAATCCTCCAACCGCCCGGTCAGTGCTGCCGAGATGGTGCTGATCCGGCTTGCCCATGCCGCCGAGCTGCCGACGCTGGACGAGGCGCTGAAATCGCTTGAGGGCGCGGCTCCGGTGGCGAGCGGCGCGCCGCGCGGCAACGGAGCACCGGCAAGTTCCGGCAATGGCGGCGGCGCGAGTGCTGTGGCGCAGGCGCGGATGCCGCCCTCCGCCGGTGGTGCGCAGACGATGCGGCTGGTCGAGGCTGAGCCGGTGCCCGCCGCCTTCGTTCCGGCGCCGGCGCCGGTGGCCGAAACCCCTGCCGTTCCGGTGAAGTCGCTGGCCGACATCGCGGCCCTTGCCGACGCCAACCGCGACATGGCCTTCAAGGTGCTCTTGAAACGCTGCGTTCGGCTGGTTCGCCTCGAGCCCGGCCGCATCGACGTCAGCCTGACCGACGATGCGCCGAAGATGCTGCTCAATGACCTGACGGCCAAGCTGCGCGCCTGGACGGGCCGCAACTGGCTGGTCTCGCTGTCGAAGGAGGAAGGCGGCCAGACGCTGGCCGAGATGGAGACGACGAAGCGCGAGAATGCTTTCTCCGATGCTAGGAGCGACCCGACGGTCGCCGCCATCCTCGCCCGCTTCCCCGGCGCCAAGATCATCGACGTGCGCATTCCGGATGTGCCTGAAGTGGAAAGTACTGACGCCGACCTGCCGGTCGAGCCCGCGGCCGATGATGATGAAATCTAGAGCATGATCCCGAACCGAAGGACCGTGTCAGCGAAAATGGGAACCGGTTTTCGGACAAGATCATGCTCCCACAAAAGAAACTAAGAGGACATTTGCGATGAAGGATCTTCTCGGCCTGATGGGCAAGGCGAAGGAAATGCAGGCCAAGTTCCAGGCCATGCAGGACGAGATCGCCACGCTCGAAGCCACGGGGCAGGCGGGTGGCGGTCTGGTCAGCGTGACGCTGACCGGCAAGTTCGAAATGAAGACGCTGAAGATCGATCCCTCGCTCATCAAGGCTGACGAGGCCGAGATCCTGGAAGACCTCATTCTGGCCGCTCACAATGACGCCAAAAATAAGGTCGAGCAGGTGATGCAGGAAAAGACCAAGGCCTTGACGGCGGGCCTGCCTATACCGCCCGGAATGAAATTGCCGTTCTGAGACGCCCGCCGCCAGTTAATTGATTATGAACGATAATCGAGCCCGGCCCGCAATATTAACCATTTTGCCGGCGTTGCTCACGGGCTCATTTCGCTGCATTCATAAAGTTTTACCCAAGTCCAGGGATTGCTAACCATCTAGCCATCTTTTTGCCTGAAAGAGTCTCATTCTTGCCACATCTCGGGGCGGGCTGGCATCTGGAAATGAGGCTTTTTTGTTGATCGCGACGCGATGGAAGACGCCGCTGCTGCTTATTGGCATCGCCGCTTCCCCCTTGTTCCTGGCCGGCTGCAGCCAGACCGCTTCACACGGTATGTCGGTGGCGAGCCTTGCCGACGCCGTCACGCCGAGCTTCCTGAGCTCCCGTTCCTACAAATATACGATGAAGGACAAGGAATGCCTGCAAAGGGCGATGTTCTTCGAGTCCAACCGGTCAAGCCGTGACGGCATGATCGCCGTCGGCACCGTCGTCATGAACCGGCTGCGTTCCGGCCAGCACGGCAACACCATTTGCGAGGTTGTCGGCGAGAGGGGCCAGTTCGCGCCCGGCGTGCTGACGCGGCCGATGAATTCGAGGGCGCTGCCCGATGTCGAGGAAGCCGCCGAGGCGGTGCTGAAAGGCGAGCGCAAGGCCAAGCTCAAGAACACGATGTTCTTCCACACCGCCGGCCTGCGCTTCCCTTACAACAACATGCACTACACGATGGTGGCCGGCGGCAACGCCTTCTATGAGAAGCGCGGCCGCAACTGGCAGCCGCTGCCGGACGAGCCCATGGTCGCCATGGCCTCCGGCAAGTCGCAGAAGACCGATCCTGCCGCTCCAGTGCTCGTCGCTTCCGCCGAACCGGTGGTCAAGACCATTGTCCATGCCGATCCGGCCAAGCAGGCCGCAATGACCGCGGTTGCCGCGCCGTCCCCTGCCGAGCAGACCTACATGACGGCCTCCATCGCGCCGGCGCAGAAGTCGGGCCGCGTCACGGCGAAGCAGACGGTGGTGGCGATGCAGGAGCCGATGGAAGAGCCTGATGCGTCCCGCTTCGGCGGTACGTTGAAAGGTCGGTATATCACCTCGGTGCCCAGCGCCCCGCAGGAAGCGGCGATGGGATTCCAGTCGACGCCTGAGAACACCGACGCCATCGGCGCGCTGATCGTCAGCCAGAACCGGCCGCTCTAAACCTATTGAGTCGACCATCGATGCACGACCCGCATTGGCAGCAAGGCGGGTCGTGTGCCGTTACGAACTGTTCCAAAGCGCTCTGAAAAATCCTGGATCATCGTTTCACGGAAACGGCGAACTGATCCACCTTTTCGTTTTGACGCAAGTCCGGACGGAAAACCGCTTCGCACTTTTCCTGGAATTGCTCTCTAAAGCGCGTCGCGTCGAAACGGATTCGAGCGACGCGCTTTAAAACTTTGTTTTTATGCATGTCGTTTTCCCGAAACCGCTACACACTTTTGGGCGACATGCATTAGATCAGAGCGATGTCAAAGCGAATCGCCGGTCCAGAGATCGAACGCCTGATCCAGCTCCTGGCCAAGGTGCCGGGGCTTGGACCGCGTTCGGCACGCCGTGCGGCCCTCCATCTCATCAAGAAGAAGGAGCAACTGCTTCAGCCTTTAGCCGCCGCCATGGGCGAGGCGGTCGACAAGGTGCGCATCTGCTCGACCTGCGGCAATGTCGACACCTCCGATCCCTGCATGATCTGCACCGATCCGCGCCGCGACGCCGGCACGCTGATCGTCGTCGAGGACGTCTCCGACCTCTGGGCGCTCGAACGCGCCGCCGCCATGAACGTGCGCTATCACGTGCTCGGCGGCACGCTGTCGCCGCTCGACGGCATAGGCCCCGACCAGCTTAACATCCGCTCGCTGGTCGACCGTGTCGCCGGCGGCGAGGTCAAGGAGGTGATCCTCGCCGTCAACGCCACCGTCGAGGGCCAGACCACGGCGCACTACCTGACCGACCAGCTCTCTGGCTTCGACGTCAAGGTGACACGGCTTGCGCATGGCGTGCCGGTCGGCGGCGAGCTCGATTATCTCGACGAAGGCACGCTGGCCGCCGCGCTGCGATCGAGGACGGCGTTTTGAGGTGGCTAGACAGGAGGATGCGCGTCGTGACTGGAGTGCATCCTTCGAAGCTGGCCCCAAGCACCCCCCTCTGTCCTGCCGGACATCTCCCCCTCAAGGGGGGAGATTGGCAGCTTCACCGATGCCACTCTCTTTCTTACGTTGGTGATTGGCGAAAGCCGAACCAACAGCCAATCTCCCCCCTTGAGGGGGAGATGTCCGGCAGGACAGAGGGGGGCGCGACAGAACGCGGCTTTTCCAAATTCAGCCTCGCGTTTCTTCTGCTCGCAATATTCAGCCTCATTTTCACCACCCCCTCCCGCGTCGCCCCCATCGACGATCAATTCCAGACATGGCTGCAGACCGACCTCTGGCCCGAGGCCAAGGCCAAGGGCATCTCCAAGAAGACCTTCGACGAAGCCTTTATCGGCGTGAAGCCGAACCTCAAGCTGCCCGACCTCGTCGTGCCCGGCGAGAAGCCGACGACACCCGAGAAGCAGCATCAGGCCGAGTTCGGCCCGCCAGCCAACTATTTCGCCGAGAAGATCATTCGCGCCGTCACTGGCGGAGGACGGACGCGCGAGAGCGCCAACGCGAGGGTGCTCGGGCTGATCGAGAAGCGCTACGGCGTGCCGGGTGACTTGGTTCTGGCGATATGGGGCCGCGAGACCGGCTTCGGCGCGGCCAAGATGCCATACGACGCCTTCGAAGTGCTGGGCACCAAGGCGTTCATGTCGACCAAGAAGGACTTCTTCCGCACCGAGGTGCTGGCGGCGCTCGAGATCGTCGAGCGCGGGCTGGCACCTGTCAACGCGATGAAATCGTCCTGGGCCGGCGCGCTCGGCCAGCCGCAATTCATGCCGACCTCCTTCCTCAAGCACGCCGTCGACTTCGACGGCGACGGCAGGCCAGACATCTGGAATTCGACCCCTGACGTGCTCGCCTCGATCGCCAACTATCTCGTCCATTATGGCTGGGTGAGGGGGCGCGGCTGGGGCGTCGAGGTGATGGTGCCGGCCAGTGTCTCCTGCTCGCTCGAAGGACCCGACCAGGGCAAGAAGATTTCCGACTGGGCGGCGATGGGCATCAGGCGCGCCGACAACAAGGCGTTCCAGGCGAGTGAGCTGAAGGCCGAGGGCTTCCTGCTGATGCCGGCCGGGCGCAGCGGTCCGGCCTTCATCGTCACGCCGAACTTCTATGTGCTGAAGGAATACAACACCAGCGACCTCTATGCGTTGTTCATCGGCCACGCCGCCGATCGCATCGCCAAGGGTGACGCCACCTTCGCCGGCACGTGGGGTGCGGTCGGTGATCTCCACCGCTCCGATATCGCCGCGCTCCAGCGGGCGCTGGAGGCCAAGGGCTACGACGTCGGCAGCGCCGACGGCCTGCCCGGCTTCAAGACGCGCCGCTCGATCGGCTCCTGGCAGGCAAGGAACGGCAAGGCCGCGACCTGCTTTCCCGATGCGAGCCTGATTGCGCAGCTGAAATGACGACGGCTTCCAAGCGTCAGGGTTTAGCAGATTTTTCCTGATTGGAGGTTTCGATTAGCCGGCGCACGGGTCGACACGTGGCGCCCCATTCTGGCCCAATAGGCTCTCTCGCAAAAATGCGCGTTGCTGCTTCAGCGCCGCCGAATAGGGTGTTGACCAACTGGACAAAAACCACGACGGTACGTCGTCCAAGCCGCCGTCGGCTTCGCAAAGAATAATGCAGTTCTGAGCCGGGAACTCAGGTCAACAAAACAGGGAACGATCATCATGATGCTGGAAAAGTTTGCTCTCCGTGGCTTGCTTGCGGGTGTGGCGATGTCGGCGCTGCTCGCTACGCCCGCTTTTGCGGTCTCGCCTCCCGACACGCTGGTCGAAGGCTTCGCCATCGACGACATCATCTCGATGGATCCGGGCGAGGCGTTCGAGCTGTCGACCGCCGAGGTCACCGGCAACACCTATGATCTCCTGGTCCGCCTCGACCTCAGCGACACCTCCAAGGTCAAGGGCGACCTTGCCGAGAGCTGGACCGTTTCCGACGACGGCCTGACCTACACCTTCAAGCTCAAGCCCGGCATGAAGTTCGCCTCGGGCAATCCGATCACCGCGGCCGACGTTGCCTACTCCTTCGAGCGCGCCGTCAAGCTCGACAAGAGCCCGGCCTTCATCATCGAGCAGCTGGGCATCAGCGGCGACAACGTCACCGAGAAGGCCAAGGCGGTCGACGACACGACTTTCCAATTCGTCGTCGACAAGGCCTACGCGCCGAGCTTCGTGCTGAACTGCCTGTCGGCAACCGTCGCTTCCGTCGTCGACAGCAAGCTGGTCAAGGAACACGTCGCGGCCGCCACGCCGAGCGCCGACTACAAATGGGACAACGACTTCGGCAATGCCTGGCTGAAGACCGGCTACGCAGGCTCGGGCCAGTACAAGCTGCGCGAATGGCGCGCCAATGAAGCCGTCGTTCTGGAACGCAACGACAATTACAATGGCGAGAAGGCCAAGCTCGCCCGCGTCATCTACCGCAACATGAAGGAAAGCTCCGCGCAGCGCCTGGCGCTTGAGGCCGGCGACATCGATGTCGCCCGCAACCTCGAGCCGAACGATCTCGACGCCATCGCCAAGAACGCCGACCTCACCACTACCAGCGCGCCTAAGGGCACGGTTTATTACATCAGCCTCAACCAGAAGAACGCGAACCTCGCCAAGCCGGAGGTTCGTGAGGCGTTCAAATATCTGGTCGACTATGATGCCCTGAGCTCGACCATCCTCAAGGGCATCGGCGAGATCCACCAGTCCTTCCTGCCCAAGGGCGACCTGGGTGCCGTCGATGACAATCCCTACAAGCTCGACGTCGCCAAGGCCAAGGAACTCTTGGCCAAGGCCGGCCTGCCGGACGGCTTCAGCGTGACCATGGACGTGCGCACCGGCCAGCCGACCACGGGCATGGCGGAATCGATCCAGCAGACGCTGGGTCAGGCCGGCATCAAGCTGGAGATCATCCCCGGCGACGGCAAGCAGACGCTGACCAAATACCGCGCTCGCAACCACGACATCTATATCGGCAACTGGGGCCAGGACTATTTCGATCCGAACTCCAACGCCCAGACCTTCGCCTCGAACCCGGACAATTCCGACCAGGCCAAGATCAAGACGCTCGCCTGGCGCAATGCCTGGGACATTCCGGACCTGACCAAGGAGACCGAGGCCGCGCTGCTGGAGAAGGATTCGGGCAAGCGCGCCGACATGTACAAGGATCTGCAGAAGAAGATCCTCGACACCAGCCCCTTCGTCATCATCCATCAGCAGCTCGAAGTGGCCGGACTGCGCAAGAGCCTCAAGGGCTTCGTGCTCGGCCCGAGCTTCGACGCCAACTTCGTCGGGGCGGTCTCGAAGGAATAGCGTCTTCGGACACGCAGCGTGAGCGTAGCTGAAAACCAGGCGGCGGCAGGGCGCGACAGCGCCCGCGGCGTCGCCATTGCCTCGTCGATCGGCCGTTTTCTGGTCATCGCGGTGACGACCTATCTCGGTCTCCTCGCGGTGACCTTCTTCATCGGCCGCGTCATCCCGATCGATCCGGTGCTGGCCGTTCTCGGCGACCGGGCTCCGACCGCCGTCGTCGAGCGCACGCGCCGCGAGATGGGTCTCGACCTGCCGCTGATCGAGCAGTTCTACATCTATGTGAAAAGCGCGCTGAGCGGCGATTTCGGCACCTCGGTGCTGACCACCAATCCGGTGATGTCCGATATCCGCCGCGTCTTTCCGGCCACGATCGAGTTGGCGACGCTGGGCACGCTGATCGGCGCCGTCATCGGCGTGCCGCTCGGCGTGCTGGCCGCCGTCAAGCGCGGCAGCCTGATCGACCAGATCGCCCGCATCGTCGGCCTCATCGGCTATTCCGTGCCGATCTTCTGGCTGGGGCTGCTCGGGCTGGTGCTGTTCTACGCCAAGCTGCAGTGGATCGCTTTCCCGGCGC
Source organism: Mesorhizobium sp. M1E.F.Ca.ET.045.02.1.1 (assembly GCF_003952485.1). Taxonomy (NCBI): domain Bacteria; kingdom Pseudomonadati; phylum Pseudomonadota; class Alphaproteobacteria; order Hyphomicrobiales; family Phyllobacteriaceae; genus Mesorhizobium; species Mesorhizobium sp. M1E.F.Ca.ET.045.02.1.1. Next base: position 1,142,854 of record NZ_CP034447.1, on the reverse strand, counting down.
GGCTCGATGTCGTCTACGAGTACACCTTCACGCCGATCACCGGCTTCTACCTGCTCGACGCGGCGATGCAGGGCCAGTGGGATGTCTTTTATGACGCCTACCGCCACATCATCCTGCCGGCCTCGCTGCTCGGCTATTTCGCGCTCGCCTATATCAGCCGCATGACGCGCTCCTTCATGCTGAACGAAATGGCGCAGGAATACATCGTCGCCGCGCGCGCCAAGGGCCTGTCGGAAACGCGCATCATCTGGGGCCATGCGCTTCGCAATGCAGCAGTGCCGATGGTGACGGTGATCGCGCTCTCCTATGCCAGCCTGCTTGAAGGCTCGGTGCTGACCGAGACCGTTTTCTCCTGGCCGGGCATCGGCCTCTACATCACCAATTCGCTGCAGAACGCCGACATGAATGCGGTGCTCGGCGGCACCATCATCATCGGCTCGGTCTTCATCGGCATCAATCTTCTGTCCGACCTGCTCTATCGGCTTCTTGACCCAAGGACGAAGGCCGGATGAGCAGAGCTATCGCATTTTCGGGCTTGGCTGTGGCCAATCACTCCCACTCCGGCCCTTCGGGCCAACTCTCCCCCGGTCCGGGGGAGAGGAGAAGCCGGTCGCGCGCTTGGCGCCTTTCCTCTCCCCCGTCGAACGGGGGAGAGGTGGTCTGCGAAGCAGACCGGAGCGGGGGTCGACAGCTTCAAGAGGCATCGTCATGACCGCCTCCGACGCCGGCTCCCTCTCCCGCCGCGAATGGTTGCTGTCGGAGCGGCCGACCTCGCGTGTGCAGGCACGGCTCGGCCGCGCCTATGTGGCGTGGCGGCGTTTTTCCGCCAACCGGCTGGCCTTCGTCGGTCTGCTGATCATCCTCGCGCTGGTGGCGGTCGCGGCCTTTGCCGATGTGCTGGCGCCCTATTCGCCGACCGTGGGTGACCTAAAGAACGCCCGCTTGCTTCCGCCGGGCGCTGCGCATTGGTTCGGCACCGACGACCTCGGCCGCGACATCTATTCGCGCATCGTCTATGGCGCGCGCTGGACGCTTTATGTGGTGGTTCTCGTTGCTGTCATCGCCGCTCCCATAGGCCTTCTGGTCGGCACGGTTGCCGGCTATGCAGGCGGCTGGACCGACGCCATCCTGATGCGCATCACCGACATCTTCCTCGCCTTCCCGAAGCTGGTGCTGGCGCTCGCCTTCGTCGCGGCGCTCGGCCCCGGCATCGAAAACGCCGTACTGGCAATAGCCATCACTTCCTGGCCGCCTTACGCGCGCATAGCCCGCGCCGAGACGCTGACGGTGCGCAACTCCGACTACATCAAGGCGGTGCAACTGATGGGCGCTTCGCCCTTCCGCATCGTGCTGCGCCACATCATGCCGCTCTGCATCTCCTCGCTGATCATCCGTGTGACGCTCGACATGGCCGGTATCATCCTCACCGCCGCCGGCCTCGGCTTCCTCGGCCTCGGCGCGCAGCCCCCGCTGCCCGAATGGGGCGCGATGATCGCGTCAGGCCGCCGCTTCATCCTCGACCAGTGGTGGGTGGCTGCCGCGCCGGGTGCTGCCATCCTCATCGTCAGCCTCGGCTTCAACCTGCTCGGCGACGGCCTGCGCGATGCGCTCGATCCCCGGAGTGGCGACCAATGAGCGGTGATCAATGAGCGGCAATCGGGACGCACAGCCAAAGGGAACGCTGCTCGAAGTCGACGATCTGCGCGTCACCTTCCCGACCCGCACCGGCCTCGTGCAGGCGGTGCGCGGCGTCTCCTTCTTGCTCGGGCGCGAGCGGCTGGGCATCGTCGGCGAAAGCGGCTCCGGCAAGTCGCAGACCGGCCGCGCCATCATGGGCCTGACCCCGCCGCAGGCTGAGGTGTCGGCGAAGAAGCTCAGCTTCGACGGCATCGATCTGCTCTCGGTGTCGCCCAGCCAGCGCCGGGCGCTGCGCGGCAACCGCATCGCCATGATCCTGCAGGATCCGAAATATTCGCTCGATCCGGTGATGACCATCGGCCGCCAGATCGTCGAGACGCTGCGCACGCATGAGAAGGTCTCCAAGGCCGAGGCGCGCGAGCGGGCTTTGGAGATGCTGCGAGCGGTGCAGATCCGCGATCCGGCTCGCGTCTTCGACCTCCACCCGCACGAGGTCTCGGGCGGCATGGGCCAGCGCGCGATGATCGCCATGATGCTGATCGCCGGTCCGGAGCTGATGATCGCCGACGAGCCGACCTCGGCGCTCGACGTCACCGTGCAGCTCGACGTGCTGAACATCCTCGACAGGTTGGTCGCCGAGCGCGGCATGGGGCTGATCTTCATCTCGCACGATCTGCGCCTGGTTTCCTCTTTCTGTGACCGCGTCGTCGTCATGTATGCCGGCAAGGTGGTCGAGCAGCTCAAGGCCTCCGAGTTGCGCGACGCCCGGCATCCCTATACGCGCGGCCTGCTCAACTGCATGCCGAGGATCGGCTTCGAGCGTCATCCGCTGCCGGTGCTCGACCGCAAGCCGGAGTGGGCGGCATGACCGCGGCGCTTTCCGTCCAAGGGCTGGAAGTCGTCTTCGACCGTTTTCGCGCACTCAAAGGTGTTAACCTGGAAGTCAGGGAAGGCGAATCCTACGGGCTGGTCGGCGAAAGCGGCTCCGGCAAGTCGACCCTGCTGAGGGCAATCACCGGCCTTGCTCCTGTCGCCGGCGGCACCATCACCATCAACGGCAAAACGCTCGGCAAAACACGCGACAAGGCCTTCTACCGTAATGTGCAGATGGTGTTCCAGGATCCCTACGGCTCGCTCCATCCGCGCCAGACCGTCGACCGGCTGCTGCAGGAGCCTCTAGCGATCCACGGCATTGCCGACGGCGAGAAGCGCATCGAGCGCGCGCTGGACGAGGTCGGCCTCGGCAAGGGCTTCCGCTTTCGCTACGCGCACCAGCTCTCCGGCGGCCAGCGCCAGCGCGTGGCGATTGCCCGCGCGCTGATCCTCGAACCCTCGATCCTTTTGCTTGATGAGCCGACCTCGGCGCTCGACGCCTCGGTGCAGGCGGAGGTGCTGAACCTGCTCGAAGAGGTGCGGCGCCGGCGCAAGCTCACCTTCCTGATGGTCAGCCACGACCTCGCCATCATCACCCATATGTGCGAGCGGCTGATGGTGATGCAGAACGGCGAGGCGGTGGAGACGCTGACCGCAAGCCAGCTGATCGGCCATCGGGTGAGCGAGGACTATACGCGCAACCTGCTCAGGGCGAGCGAGGGGTTTGTGCGGGTGTAGCCCGTCTCGCAGAAGCCTCGTTTCTTCCCACCCCCCCTCTGGCCTGCCGGCCATCTCCCCCGCAAGGGCCCGCAAGGGGGGAGATTGAGCGCACAGTCGATTTCGCCAATCGCCAACGCTGCAGGATAGATCAGGGCGCCAGAACTGCTGATCTCCCCCCTTGCGGGGGAGATGCCCGGCAGGGCAGAGGGGGGTGTGACGGAACTCGACTTACCTCACGTCTCCGCAACAGCAGCGCTGTCTACCACAGCGCCATCCCGCACGTGCCTCGGGGGCTCCTTGACCCTGAACCATGTCACATAAAGCGCCGGCAGGAACAGCAGCGTTATCGCCGTGCCGGCGATGATGCCGCCCATCATGGCGTAGGCCATCGGCCCCCAGAACACCTCGCGCGCGATCGGGATCAGCGCCAGGCTTGCGGCCGCCGCCGTCAGCGCGATCGGCCGCATGCGGTGCTCGGTCGCTTCGATCACCGCCGCCCAGCGGTCCTTGCCTTCGGCGACGAGGTCCTCGATCTGCACGATCAGGATGACCGAGTTACGGATCAGGATGCCGATCAGCGCCAGCACGCCGAGGATGGCGACGAAGCCGAGCGGCGCACCGCTTGGAACCAGCGCCGCCACCACGCCGATCAGGCCGAGCGGCGCCACCGCCACCACCAGGAAGAGGCGCTGGAAGCTCTGCAACTGCACCATCAGGATGGTCGCCATGATGAACAGCATCAGCGGCACGACGGCGGCGATCGGTCCCTGGCTGTTGGCGCTTTCCTCGACGGAGCCCGCGGTCTGCACCGAATAGCCGGGCGGCAGCTTGGCGATGAAGGCGTCGACCGAGGGCTTCAGCTCGTTGACGACAGTCGCCGGCAGCACGTCGCCGACCATGCCGGCGCGCACGGTGATCGTCGGCGTGCGGTTGCGCCGCCATACCGTCGGCTGCTCGAGATCGTAGCGGAAGTTGGCGATGGCCGCCAAAGGGATCGACTCGCCCGTGCCGGTCGGCAATTGCATGTTCTGCAGCGTCGAGATCGAGCTGCGGTCGGCCTCGCGCGAGCGCGCCACGACATTGATCAGATAGGTGGCGTCGCGCACCTGCGTGATCGTCGCGCCGCCGACGGTGCTGTTCAGCGCGCTGGCGATGTCGGACGAGGTGATGCCGAGCTGGCGCGCCTTGTCCTGCAGCACGCCGACTCTCAGCACCCGCTGCGGCTCGTTCCAGTCGAAGGTGGGTGCTCCAAGCTTCGAGTTGGCCGAAATCAAGCCTGCGAATTGCTGCGCCAGTTCGCGCACGGTCTGGATGTCGGGACCGCCGACGCGGTACTGCACGGGGCGTCCGACCGGCGGCCCGAGCTCGAGCGGCTTGACGAAGGCATCGGTGCCGACGAACTCCTCGCGCAGCAGCTTTTCCAGCGCCGGCTTCACCCGGTTGCGCGCCTCTATGCTCTTGGTGACGATGACCGTCTGGCCGAAATAGGGGTTCGCCGGCTGCACGTCATAGGCGAGCAGGAAGCGCACCGCGCCCTGGCCGATATAGGACGAAAAATGGTCGATGTCGGGATTGCCGACCAGCGCCCGCTGCTCGAAGCGCTGCATCTGGTCGCGCGTCTCGGCGATCGACGAGTTTTGCGGCAGATTCCAGTCGACGATCAGCTCCGGCCGGTCGGAAGGCGGGAAGAACTGCTGCTGCACCAGCCCGAAGCCGGCTATGGAGGCTGCGAAGAGAAGCACGGTCGCGATGATGGTCAGCCAATGGCGCCGCACCGAGAGGACGAGCACGCGCCGGAACATGGATGTGAATCGCCCCGGCTGGTCATGATGCTTCGCCTTCATCGTCGCCGGCAGGATGGTGACGCCGAGCAGCGGTGCGAACAGCACCGCAACGATCCATGACACCAGGAGCGACACGGCGATGACCACGAACAGCGTGAAGGTGTACTCGCCGGCCGCGCTCGAGTTGAGGCCGATCGGGATGAAGCCGGCGACCGTCACCAGCGTGCCGGTCAGCATCGGAAAGGCGGTCGAGGTATAGACATAGGTCGCCGCCTTGCGCAGATTGTCGCCGACCTCGAGCCGCGCCACCATCATTTCCACCGCGATCATCGCGTCGTCGACCAGCAGGCCGAGCGCGATGATCAAGGCGCCCAGCGAAATGCGCTGCAGCGAGATGCCGAGATAGGCCATGACCGTGAAGGTGATGGCTAAAACCAGCGGGATCGACAGCGCCACGACGAAGCCGGCGCGCAGGCCGAGGCTGATGAAGGAGACGGCGAGCACGATCGCTACCGCCTCGAACAGCGCCCGCGTGAAGCCCGACACCGCTTCCTCGACGATCACCGGCTGGTCGGCCACCAGATGCACGCCGACGCCGACCGGCAAATCGGCCAGCACCTTCTGCATCTCCTCGTGCAGCGCCTCGCCGAATTCGAGCAGATTGGCGTTGGGCTTCATGCCGATGGCGAGCCCGATCGCGTCCTGGCCGTTGAAGCGGAATAGCGCCGTCGGCGGATCGACATAGCCACGCCTGATCGTCGCCACGTCGCTCAGCCGGAAGAAGCGGTCGTTGACGCGCAGATTGATGGCGCGCAGGCTCTCCTCGGAGGTGAACTGGCCGCCGACGCGCACGCTGATGCGCTCCGGCCCCGACTGGATGACGCCGGACGGCGTGATGGCGTTCTGCGCCTGCAGGCTGGCGACGATCTGCTGCTGGTTGAGGCCGAGCGCGGCGATCTGGCGGCTCGAGAATTCGAGATAGATCGCTTCGTCCTGGGCGCCGACGAGGTCGACCTTGCCGGCGTTCGGCACGGTCAGGATCTTGGTGCGGACATCCTCGACATAGTCGCGAAGCTGGCGCGGCGTCAGCCCGTCGGCGGTGAAGGCGTAGATGTTGCCGTAGACGTCGCCGAAGCGGTCGTTGAAGAACGGCCCCTGCACGCCTTGCGGGAACTGCGCCGAGATATCGTCGACCATGTTGCGCACCTGCAGCCAGGTCGGCGCGACATCGCGCGCCTTGGTGGTCGGCTTCAGGTTGACGAAGATGACGGTCTTGCCGGCGGTGGTGACGGATTTGGTGTAGTCGAGGCTGTCCAACTCCTCGAGCTTCTTTTCGATGCGGTCGGTCACCTGGCGCACCGTCTCGTCGACGGAGGCGCCCGGCCAGTTGGCCTGGATCAGCATCGTCTTGATGGTGAAGGCCGGGTCTTCCTCGCGTCCGAGGTTGAGATAGGAGAAGATGCCGGCCACCACGAAGACCAGCATGAAATACCACACCAGCGAGCGGTGGCTAAGCGCCCAGTCGGAGAGGTTGAAGCCCTTCATGAGGCCCCTCCCTCGGGCACTTTGACCTTCTGGCCTTCGGCGAGGCTGTGGACACCTGCCGTGACGACGCGCATGCCGGCCTCGAGCCCCGAAGCCACCGTGAAAGTGCCGCTGCTCTTCGAGGCGATCTTGATCTCGCGCGCGCTGACGCTCGATGTTTGCGGATCGACGATCCACACTTTCTCGGCGCCGTCTTTTTCGAGCAGCGCCGACATCGGCAATTCGATCGTCGGCGCTACCTTGGTCATGCGCGTCGCCGTGATCGTCGAGCCCAGCCGGAACGCCGTCGGCGGATCGGTGAGCGTCAACCGTACGCGGCGGGTACGGGTCGAGCCTTCGGCCTGCGGCGCGATCTCGCGCAGCTTGGCCTCGGTCGTGATCGAGGGCAGCGACTGCAGGATGATCTGGAACGGCGTGCCGACGGTGAGATCGCCGGTGAGCTGGTCGGGAATGTCGACCACCGCCTCGCGCGGATCGGTTCGCGCCACGGTGACGACGGTCTGTCCCGGCGAAACCGTCTGGCCGACCTCGGCGCCGACCGCGGTGACGACGCCGTCGAAATCGGAGAACAGCCGCGCATAGCCGAGTTGCTCTCGCGACTTGGCCAAGGCGGCATTCGCCCGCTCGACGCCGGCTGCCGCGGCTTGCCTCGCCTGCTGCGCGGCATCATAGACGGCCTGCGAGGTGTTGGCGGAGGCGAGCAGGGCGCGCTGCCGCTCCTCGCTCGCCGAGGCATTGGCGAACTGCGCCTGGGCATTCGACAAATCCGCTTTCGATGCCTGGAGTGCAAGCTCCAGCGCCGTCGGATCGAGCGCGGCGATCGTCGTTCCCTTGCTGACGATGTCGCCGACCTTGACGTCGCGCGAGACGACGCGGCCGAGCAGGCGGAAGGAAAGGTCGGCGCTGTACTGCGGTTCGACCGTCCCGGCAAAACCAAAAGTCTCCACGGACTTCGGTTCGACGACCACCGACAACACCGGTCGGACGATCTCGGGCGGCTTGTCTTCCGAGCGCGAGCAGCCGGCAAGCGATGCGACGAGAATGAGAGCGGCGACGCAAGGCGACCGTCTCATTGTCCGGCTCCCGCTGTCGCGATCGTCTGTCCCGGGCTGAGCAACTGCCCGCCTGCGGTGACGACGCTCTGGCCGGCCTCGAGCCCGTTGTCGACGACGACCACGCCGGAATCAAAGGCCAGCACTTCGATCGGCGTCGTCGCCACCGCCTTTGTCGACGGGTCGACGATCCAGACGGCGGGCTTGCCGGCGCTAGACGTCAGCGCCTGCCAGGGGAGCAGCACGGCCTTCACGGGCTTGGCGCTGACGGTGCCGATGACGGCCGCACCCAGCGGCATGCCTGCCGGTGTGTCGGGTATGCCGACCTTGACCCGGATCGATCCCGACGCGGTATCGACCGCCGGCGAGATTTCCCTGACCTTGCCCCTCGCCTTGACCTGCGGGTCGGAGAGCAGCGTGATCGTCACCGCGGGTGACGAAGGCGTCTGGGCAACGAGCGTCTCTTGCACGTTGAAGACGGCATCGCGGTCGCCGTCCTCGGCGATGGTGAAGACGGTTTGAGCCGCCTGCACCACCTGCCCGGCCTCGACCTGTCGGGCGGTGATCACCCCGGCGGCACCCGCCTTGAGCTCGGTGTAGGAGAGGTTCTCCTTGGCGTTGGCTAAAGCGCTTTGCGCGGCATCGACACTGCCTTGCGCAACCTTCATCGTCTGGTCGGCGCTGTCGAAGTCGCGCCTGGTCGTAAAACCCTGCGAAAGCAGCGTCTTCTGCCGCTGGTAAGCGGCCGCGGTCTGGGTGAGCTGCGCCTGTGCCGCGTCGAGGTCGGCCTGAGCCGAGCGCAGGTCGGATTCCTGCTCCTGCGGATCGATGCGGGCCAGCATCGCGCCCTGGTCGACATGCTGGCCGACATCGACCAGCCGTTCGGCGACGCGGCCGCCGACGCGGAACGACAGATTGTTGAGCGTGCGGGCCGCGATCACGCCGGTGAGCGAGGTTCTTGGCGCATAATCGGCAAAGGCGACCGTCTGCGTGCTGACCGTCACCGGCAGCTTCTTTTCCGCCGCCTGCTGTTTCTGGCAGCCTGACGTCAGCAGCGCTGCGGCGGCGCAGGCCAACAGCAGCAAGGTGTTTGGACGAGACAAGGGGCGGGGCGGTGAAGACGGCGAGGCGGACGATGTCGCGATCCTGCTCATGGTTCCCTCAGCCCGCAGAAGGCCGCCCCTGACGACGGCACGTCGCGGATAAAGCGAGGATAGTCGATCGGCCGGAAAAGAAAACTGTTTCCGCCTGGCGATCGAAGATCGATTTCCGGCCGAGACAGGACCAATCGACTGGGCCAATGTGCCGACTTGAGGAAAACCTGAAATAAGGCCAGAAGAGGCTTTGACGGCATCAAAACAGAGCGGGCGTGTGCCCGATGAGGGATGAGATGAAAAATTCAGCCATTTCCGAACGCAAGAACCAGTCGATCTCGCGCGGCGTCGGCATGACGACGCAGATCTACGCCGACCGCGCCGAGAATTCGGAAATCTGGGATGTCGAGGGCCGCCGCTACATCGACTTCTCGTCCGGCATCGCCGTGGTCAACACCGGCCACCGCCACCCGAAGGTGATCGAGGCGGTCAAGGCGCAACTCGACCGCTTCACCCACACCTGCCACCAGGTCGTGCCTTATGAGAGCTATGTGCGCCTCGCCGAGCGGTTGAACGGCATGCTGCCCGGCAAGTTCGACAAGAAGACGGTCTTCGTCACCACCGGCGCCGAGGCGGTTGAGAACGCGATAAAAATTGCCCGCAACGCCACCGGCCGCCAGGCGGTCATCGCCTTTTCCGGCGGCTTCCATGGCCGCACCTTCATGGGCATGGCGCTGACCGGCAAGGTCGTGCCCTACAAGGTCGGCTTCGGCGCCATGCCGGCCGATGTCTTCCATGCGCCGTTCCCGGTCGCGCTGCATGGCGTCTCGGTCGCGGATTCGCTTGCGGCGCTCGACAAGCTGTTCAAGGCCGATGTCGATCCGGCCCGCGTCGCCGCCATCATCGTCGAGCCGGTGCAGGGCGAGGGCGGCTTCTACGAGGCGCCGCGCGATTTCATGACGGCGCTGCGCAAGATCTGCGACCAGCACGGCATCCTGCTCGTCGCCGACGAGGTGCAGACCGGCTTTGCCCGCACCGGCAAGATGTTTGCGATGGAGCACCACGACGTGGCGCCCGATCTCACCACCATGGCCAAGAGCCTTGCCGGCGGCTTCCCGCTGTCGGCCGTCACCGGCCGCGCCGAGATCATGGATGCACCAGGCCCGGGCGGGCTCGGCGGCACTTATGGCGGCAGCCCGATCGGCGTGGCGGCGGCCCATGCCGTGCTCGACGTCATCGAGGAGGAAAAGCTCTGCGACCGCGCCAACGCGCTCGGCGCCAGGCTGAAGCAGCGGCTGGAATCGATCCGCGACGACGTGCCGGAGATCGTCGACATCCGTGGTCCCGGCTTCATGAACGCGGTCGAGTTCAACGACGTCAAGAAAGGCCTGCCTTCGGCCGAATTCGCCAATGCGGTGAGGCTGAAGGCGCTCGACAAGGGCCTCATCCTGCTCACCTGCGGCGTCTACGGTAATGTGATCCGCTTCCTGTCGCCGATCACCATCCAGGACGGCGTGATGACCGAGGCGCTCGATATCCTGGAGACTTCGATCCGCGAAGCGCGTTCCGCCTGAAGGGCGATCCCGCATTGCTCCTGACGGCTTGCGTCGAGGCGCGAGAACGCGCCGTCAGGAGTTCGGATTCTGTAGCCAGGCCGGAATGTTCATCTTGGCGTGCAGAACCCGCCACACATCGATATGGTCGGCCTGTTCCATATAGAAGATCAGGTACGGATAGCGCTTGAACTGCAGGCTGCGCAGACCGGGCAATCCAATTTCATAACCATGCCTCAGAGAGCCCGATGCCGGATGACTGGCTATCAGTTCGTAGGCATTTTGAAGATCCTCGACATTGCCCAACGCCACGTGCGAACCGGCTTCACGTGCATAATAATCAACAGCGTCCTCGATATCCCGCAACGCAAGACTTCGAGGAACAATTGCCTTTGGGATCACTAATTTATTGACCCTGCGCTCGTTTTCGCAGCGCTGCGAAATAGTCATCGTCAACCGGGGTGCCCGGCGAGGATGACGCGCCCTCGAGGAGCAAACGGCGCAGAAGTTGACGATCCTGATCGTGGCGGATCAGTTCACGCACATACTCGCTGCTCGTGCCATAGCCGCGGTCCGCCACTTGCTGATCGACATAATGCTTCAGGTTGTCAGGCAGTGAGATGTTCATGGTGCTCATTTTGCCATTTTATGGCGAATGGCAAAAATTGGCAACGCTACGCATCTGCCTTGGCCGGCTCCATGGTCTGAAACCCGGCAAGTGCCGCCTTCAGCGCATCCGGCCCAGCCGCGACCGTCTGCGGCGTCGGCGAGAAGCCTGCGCCGAGCATCTTGCGGCCGAGCATGTGGTCGGCCGGACGGTTGACGGATTCGATGCCGAGCAGCCGGCTCCCGGCATAATGATAGATCGAGAACTTGTTCTCGGCCGGCTCGCCCAGCACGACATGGCTGTCGCCACCTTGCGTCAGCCCCACCATTTGCAGCTTCATGTCGCCGATATCCGACCAGAACCACGGCACGGCGGAGAAGGGTTCTGCATGTCCAAGGATGGTGCGCGCGGCAAGGCGCGCCTGGTCGGTGGCGTTCTGCACCGATTCCAGCCGCACATCGCCACCGGTGAACCAGTGCCGGTAGGATGCCGCATCGCCGACCGCGAGGATTTCGGGCGTTGAGCTCTGCATATGCTGGTCGACGCGGATGCCGTTGCCGATAGCCAAGCCGGCGGCCTCCGCCAGCTCGACATTGGGCACCACGCCGATGCCCATGATGACCATCTGCGCCGGCAGGCGTTCGCCGCTGGAAGTGATCGCGGCCGAGACGCGGCCTCCTTCGCCGTCGAGCCTTGCAACAGTGGTGCCGGTGAGCACGCGTACGCCCATCGCCTCAAGGCGCTGGCGCACATGCGCGGCGATCGCCGGCGCGACGGCGCGGCCGAGCAGCCTGTCGAGAGCCTCGACGACGGTGACCCGGCGGCCGGCGGCCCTCAGCGTCGCCGCAATCTCCAGGCCGATGAAGCCGCCGCCCAGGATGACCACGTCCTCGCTCAGCGCGCTGAGCTCGCGGATCAGCCGCGCGTTCGCCAGCGAGCGCAGCGACACCACGCCAGCAAGCTCCGCGCCGTCGAGCTTGAGAAGACGGGGCCGCGAGCCGGTCGCGAGCACCAGCCGGTCGAAGGCAATTGCGCCGCCGCCGGAAACGTCGAGCCTGCGTGCGCCAATATCGATCCTGTCGATCCGCACGCCCGGCCGGTAATCGATGGCGCTGCCGGAATAGAAAGCTTCGCCGCGCAAGGGCTGCGGCTTGGCTTCGGCATCCTTGATGAAGGTCTTGGACAGCGGCGGCTTGTGATAGGGCAGTTCGTTCTCGTCGCCGATCAGGATGACCGGCCCGTCATAGCCTTCCTCGCGCAGGCTCGCAGCCGCCTGCACGCCGGCATGACCCGCACCGACAATGACCACCCCGTTCTTCATCGCAGTCTCTTTTTGCGTTCAAATCTAGGATCTTCCGCCAGGTGGCGATTGTCTGCCGCCGCCGCAAGAGCCGTGGTCCGGGTCGCACCCAGAATGCCTGCCTGTCAATGCGGATGTTCGGCAGCGTGACCGGGCTTAAAGTTGATAATTGCAGTTTAGAATTATTCTAAACTGTTGTTTCAATTGATTTTTCCTGTCGCGCCAGTTGACTTCCTGCCGCTCCGCCGCTTTATGGGGAGCTTGCGCTCCTGGCGCACCCCTTTGATGTCTGGGCCTTGAACCCTTTCGATTGGAGGCATTTCGGTGTCTTTTGCTGATTGGCCGCGCCATTGCGCGGCAACCTTGCCTTTACGGTCATTCGTGTTTGCGCTGGCGCCGCGTGCCCGCGGCCGCATGCCTATGTCGTTGAATTTCTGAGGAGATGGGGTTGATGAAAGCGATGATCACGCCACGAGTTGTTACGTCACGCTGGGGCAGCAGGCTTGCCGCGATCGGCGCCACTGCGGCGCTGACGGCTGCTGTGTTCGTGCTGCCGGCGAAAGCCGAAACCGATGCGAAGGCGGTGATCAAGACCTATGCCGACATCGCATTGGCCAAGTACGACGATTCGCTGACCACCGCGCAGGCGCTCGACAAGGCCGTCGATACGCTCATCGCCAGGCCCTCGGCCGAAACGCTCAACGCCGCCCGCGAGGCCTGGAAGGCGGCGCGCGTCCCTTACCAGCAGACCGAGGTCTACCGCTTCGGCAACAAGGTCGTCGACGACTGGGAAGGCCGGGTGAATTCCTGGCCGCTGGATGAAGGCCTGATCGACTATGTCGCCAAGAGCTATGGCACGGAGTCGGACGAGAACTCGCTCTATACGGCCAATGTCATCGCCAACAAGGAGATCGAGATCAACGGCAAGAAGGTCGACGCCTCGAAGCTGACGCCCGAATTCCTTTCCGGCACGCTGCAGGAAGCCGGCGGCGTCGAGGCTAATGTCGCGACCGGCTATCACGCCATCGAATTCCTGCTCTGGGGCCAGGATCTGCACGGCACAGGCCCCGGCGCCGGCGAGCGTCCCTACACCGACTACGATCTCAAGAACTGCACCGGCGGCAACTGCGACCGCCGCGCCGAATATCTGAAGTCGGCGAGCGACCTGCTGGTCTCCGACCTGCAGGAAATGGTCAACGACTGGAAGGAAGACGGTGCGGCGCGCAAGGCCCTTACCGATGGCGAGCCGAATGCCGGCATCGCCACGATCTTCACCGGCATGGGCTCGCTGTCCTATGGCGAGCTGGCCGGCGAACGCATGAAGCTCGGCCTCTTGCTGCACGATCCGGAGGAGGAGCACGACTGCTTCTCCGACAACACCTACAACTCGCATCTCAATGATGCGATCGGCATCCGCGCCGCGTATCACGCCAGCTATACGCGTCTCGACGGCACCGTGGTTTCCGGCCCGTCGGTATCGGACATGGTCAAGGCCGCCGATCCGGCGATCGACAAGGAACTGTCGGACAAGCTCGACGTCACGGTCGCCAAGATGGAAGCGATCAAGGCGCGAGCGCTGGCCGGCGAGGCCTATGACCAGCAGATCGCCGAGGGCAACGCGCAAGGCAACGCCACGGTGCAGGCGGCGATCGATGCGTTGATCGACCAGACCAAGTCGATCGAGCGCGCCGTCGGCTCGCTCAAGCTCAACGCCATCGCCTTCGAGGGTTCCGACAGCCTTGATGCGCCCGATAAAGTCTTCAAGTAACGTCGGGCGAGTAACAGCCAAGCGGCGCCGGAGCGGCGCCGCCAGCCAGAGCAAGTAAATGCTGATCTGCCACTGCAACATCATCACCGAAAAGGAGATCGAGCAGATGATTGTCGGTCTGCTGGATGAAGATCCCTGGCAGCTTATTGTGCCGGCGAAGGTCTATCATGCCATGGGCAAGCGCGGCCGCTGTTGCGGCTGCTTCCCAAATGTGGTGGAAACGATCATTCGGGTCACCGAGAACTACCACGCCCGTTCAGAGGGGAGCGGCGTGGACATCGTTTCACACCTGGACCGCGTGAGAGGCTTGCGCGTCCAATACGGGAGCAGATTCCATGAAAGGCGAACCGCAGATCATCGAGCGGCTTAACGAAGCCCTGTTTCTGGAGCTCGGGGCCGTCAACCAGTACTGGGTCCACTATCGTCTGCTCGAGGATTGGGGATACACCAGGCTGGCAAAGAAGGAGCGGGCGGAATCGATCGAGGAAATGCATCATGCCGACCGGCTGGTGGCCCGCATCATCTTCCTCGAAGGCCATCCGAACCTGCAGTCCGTAGCGCCGCTGCGCATCGGCCAGAACGTGAAGGAAGTGCTCGAATCCGATCTCGCCGGCGAATATGACGCGCGCACCTCCTACAAGCGCTCGCGCGAGATCTGTCAGGATGAGGGTGACTACGTGTCGATGAAACTGTTCGAGGACCTGCTTGCCGACGAGGAAAGCCACATCGACTTCCTGGAGACGCAGCTCGATCTGCTCGCCTCGATCGGCGAGGAAAAATACGGCCAGCTCAACGCCGACCCGGCCAACGAGGCGGAGTAAGGACATGCGGGAATGCGGCGCCCCGTAAAGCTTTTGCGCCGCGCGCTGCGGGCCGGAATCGATGGCCTGCCGCTCCCGAGAAATCCGCGATACAGCAATTGTCGCGGGGCCTTGCTTTTGCTTGCGATCGCGCTGTCCGCCTCGGCCATGGCTGGCGAGCCGCAACCAGCGGGCATTGCCTCCAGCCGAACCGACCTGACGCCGAAGGATCGGGCGCGGGTTCTGGCCGTCACCCGACCGGCCACTGATTTTTCCAAGCCCGAGCAGTTCGAGCTGATGCAGGGCGGCGCAGGTACGTCGCGCAAGGACGTCAACCGGGACGCCTTCTCGCAATCCTCCGCCAACATCACCTTCGAGGAAGAGGCGACCTTCAAGCTCGGTAACGCGCTTTTCCGCAAGAACTGGGTATCGTCGCCTTCGTCGACGCAGGCCTCTGACGGGCTCGGCCCGCTGTTCAACGAACGCGCCTGCCAGAACTGCCATCTGAAGGATGGCCGCGGCCGTCCGCCCGAGGGCAGCGTTGGTTCCACCTCGATGTTCCTGCGGCTGGCGCGCGACGCAAGCAACGCGGAGGAGAAGGCAGCGCTTGCCGACCATAGGGCGCTGAACTTCCCCGATACGGTTTACGGCTCGCAACTGCAGGATCTCGCGGTTCCCGGCCTCAAGGGCGAGGGCCGCATGCGCGTCGAATATCAGGAACAGAAAGTTACGCTTGCCGACGGCACGGTCGTTTCGCTGCGCAAACCGAGCTATTCGATCGAAGACCTGGCCTATGGCCCGCTCGATCCAGGCACCACGCTCTCGCCGCGCCTGACACCACCGATGATCGGCCTCGGCCTGATCGAGCAGATCGATCCGGCCGATATCCTTGCCCATGCCGATCCGGACGACCGCGACGGCGACGGCATCTCCGGCAGGCCGAACATCGTGAGTGACGCGCCAGGCGGCGAACCGGCACTTGGCCGCTTCGGCTGGAAGGCGCAGGCCGCATCGATCCGCGAGCAGGCCGCCGACGCCTTTGCCGGCGACATCGGCATCTCGACGCCGGAGGTACCGAAGCCCTGGGGCGACTGCACCGCAACACAGAAGCATTGCCTCGCCATGCCGAACGGCGTGCAGGAGCGCCTGGGTGCTGCGGAGGCGCCGCCGCCGGTCATGGACCTCGTCGCCTTCTATTCGCAGAACCTGGCCGTGCCGGCGCGCCGCGATATCGGCACACGGCAAGTTCTTGCCGGCAAGAAGCAGTTCTACGAAATGGGCTGCATTTCCTGCCACACGCCGAAATTCGTCACCCTGCGCGGCACGCCCAACAAGGCGCAGGCCTTCCAGCTGATCTGGCCTTATTCCGACTTCCTACTGCACGACATGGGTGAGGGTCTGGCCGACGGGCAGCGGGTGGGGGAAGCGAGCGGCAGCGAATGGCGCACGCCGCCGCTTTGGGGCATCGGCCTGACCGCGACGGTCAACGGCAATACGTTCTATCTGCATGATGGGCGCGCCCGCACGCTCGAGGAGGCGATCCTCTGGCACGGCGGCGAGGGCAAAAAGGCGCGCGACCGCTTTGCCGCCGCCGCGGCGGCCGACCGCGATGCGCTGATCAAATTCCTGGAGTCGCTCTGATGTTGAAACGGCTGGCCGCCGCGCTTGCTCTTCCCCTGTTGCTGGCCGCGCCGGCCTCGGCGGCGGTCAAAGCCTCCGATGTCATCGGGAGGGCGATCGACGGCTTTGTCCGCCCGGCCTATGCCAGCCTCGATGACCGTGCGACGAGCCTGACCAAGACGATGCACCAGCTTTGCGCGGCACCTTCCGGGCAAAATCTCGAAGCGGCGCGCTCGGATTTTTCCGCCACGGTCGAGGCCTGGTCGGTGGCCGAGATCATCGCCTTCGGGCCGGTCAAGGAGAACAACAGGCTGGAGCGCATGCTCTATTGGCCGGACCGTAAGAGCATCGGTTTGAGACAGGTGCAGGCGACGCTCGCCGCCAAGGATCCTTCCGCCACCGATCCGGCGCAACTGGCGGGAAAGAGCGTCGCCATGCAGGGGCTCGGCGCGCTCGAATATGTGCTTTTCGGCGATGGCGCCGAGACGCTTGCCAAGAAAGATGATCCCTATCGCTGCGCCTACGGGGCGGCGGTTGCCGGCAACATCGAAACGATCGCCGGAGAGGTTCGCGACGCCTGGAACAAGCCGGACGGTTTTGCTTCGCTCTGGGCCAATCCGGGGCCGAAGAACCCGCTCTATCGCGACGGCACGGAAGCGGTGACGGAACTGGTCGGCGTCTTCATCAACGAGCTGGACATGATCCGCGACGTGCGCCTCAAAGGCTTCCTCGGCGCGAAGCCGGACGCCGACAAGCCGAAGCAGGCGATCTACTGGCGCTCGCAGAACACGGCGACTTCGCTGGCCGGAAATCTGTCCGGCATCGACCGGTTGTTCCAGGCCTCGAGACTCGGCGACGCGCTGCCCGCCGATGCACGGTGGATGGCCGAATCCATCCACATCCAGCTCGCCAACGGCGTAGCGACGGCGAAGTCCGTCAACGGACTGATCGACAAGGCGCTCGCCGATCCGGCGCTGCGCGGCAAGCTCGAGCACTTCGCGCTGATCACTTCCAGTCTTTCGACGTTGATCGGCACCAGGATGACCGCCGAGTTCGGCCTGACCGCCGGCTTTTCGTCACTGGACGGGGATTGATGCTTTGAGGACCTCGCTCATCGATCGCCGCGATTTCCTGCGCGCTGCCGGAGCAGGGTTCGCCGCCGCCATGGCGCCGCGCGCCTGGGCGGAAACGCTTGCTGCTGACGCCGTCTTTGCAACGGCCTTCGTCAAGCGCGACGGCAGCTTCGGCGCCGCCGTGCTCTCCGAGGCCGGCAAGATCCTGCACACCGTCGATCTGCCCGACCGTGGCCACGACGTCACTTTCGATCCGGTATCGAAACGCTCGGTCGTCTTTGCGCGCCAGCCCGGCACCTTCGCGGTCGTCTTCGACCATGCCGGCCGCGAGCCCCCCTTGACCATCGCCAGCATCGCCGGCCGGCATTTCTTCGGCCACGGCGTGTTCTCGCCCGACGGCGTGCTGCTCTATGCCACCGAAAACGACTTTGACAACGCCGCCGGTGTCGTCGGCGTTTATGACGCGAAGGCGAAGTTCAGCCGCGTCGGCGAATTCCCGACCTACGGCATGGGGCCGCACGAATTGCTGCTGCTCGGCGACGGCCGAACGCTCGCCATTGCCAATGGCGGCATCGAAACGCATCCGGATTTCGGCCGCGCAGAGCTAAACATCGCAACGATGAAGCCGTCTTACACGCTGGTCGACCGCATCACAGGCGACCTGATCGAAAAGCATGAGCTCCCGCCGGCGCTGCACCAGCTCTCGATCCGCCACATGGACCGCGACCAGGCGGGCACCGTCTGGTTCGGCTGCCAGTATCGCGGACCGGCGACCGATCGCCCCGCGCTGGTCGGGCGCGCCGCACGCGGCAAGGAACTCGAGCTGCTGGAGATGCCGCAGGACGTGCTCTCCGGCTTCCGCAACTATATCGGTTCGGTCGCCGCCAATCCCGCCGCCGGCACGCTCGCCGTCACCTCGCCGGAGGGCAATTCGCTCGCCGTCATCGACGCCGCCAGCGGGCGGATTGTCGCGACCAAATCGCTTGTCGAGGTTTGCGGCCTGGCCCCCGACGGTGCCAGCTTCATGGCGACGACGGGCGCCGGCGAGATCGTTGGCGGTGCTGGTGCCGCGCGCTCCGAGCCTGACTATGTCTGGGACAACCAC
Organism: Mesorhizobium sp. M1E.F.Ca.ET.045.02.1.1; assembly: GCF_003952485.1. Taxonomy (NCBI): domain Bacteria; kingdom Pseudomonadati; phylum Pseudomonadota; class Alphaproteobacteria; order Hyphomicrobiales; family Phyllobacteriaceae; genus Mesorhizobium; species Mesorhizobium sp. M1E.F.Ca.ET.045.02.1.1. Next base: position 1,124,322 of record NZ_CP034447.1, on the reverse strand, counting down.
ATGCTGCGCATCGCGACCGCGGCCTGATGGCCGGCTTCGCCTCTGTATTGGTTGGAAGCAAAGCCGCTTAACATTTATGCGGCCTGGCCCTTGCGGCGGCGGGCCATGCCGGGCAGAGGGAAAGCGTTCGTTAACCGGCCATATGAAGCTGCCAACATGAAGCTGCTCGCCATCGACTGCGCCGCCAATCTCTGCGCCGCCTGCGTCTATGATGCGGGCGCGGGTATCGAGCTTGGCCGCCATGTGCTCGACCTCGGCAAGGGGCACGCCGAGCATTTGATGGCCGCCATCGAGGCCGCCTTGAAAGCCGGTGGGATCGGCTATCAAGACCTGGATGCCGTCGCCGTCTCGATCGGGCCCGGTTCCTTCACCGGCCTGCGCGTCGGCGTCTCGACCGCGCGCGGCCTGGCGCTGGCCCTGAAGATCCCGGCCATCGGCGTGACGACCCTGGAAGCGCTGGCGGCGGAGGCCGCAAATACCTTTCCTGGCCGCGCCGTGCTTGCCGCGCTCGATGCCGGCCGAGAGGAGCTCCATGCGGCTCTTTTCGACAAAGCGTTAGTCTTGACTTACGGTCCTGCGGTGGCCACGCTTTCCGAAGCGACCGCAATGGCGGTCGACGCGACCGCGGTCCTCGCCGGCACCGCCGCGCCGCAGATCGCTGCGGCCGCCGAGGGTACCTTCGACATCGGGCCCGTCGCCGCCACGGCCGAGATCGCGACCTATGCCCGGCTGGCCGCCGCCAAGGGGCCAGGCGAAAAGCCGAAGCCGCTCTATCTGCGCGGCGCCGACGCCAAGCCGCAGGCCGGGTTCATATTGCCAAGACAGCACCATGATCCCCAAAAACGGAATCCACGGGGAAAACAGTCCTGATGCGCATCCCTTTCTTTCAGCCGCGCCGCAGGGACTATGCGCTGGAGCCGCTGACGGTCGCCGACAGCGCCGCCGTCTCGGTGCTGCATCGCGAGGATTTCGTCCGCCCCTGGACCGATGGCGAATTCGCGGCGCTCCTCGAACAGGACACCGTGTTCGGTTTCGCAGCGCGCGAGACCGGACAGGGGGCAAAACCTCCAGTCGGGTTCGTGCTGGCGCGGCTCGCGGCGGGCGAGGGCGAGATCCTGACGGTCGCCGTCGCCCGCGCGCATCGCCGCCAGGGGCTCGGCTGGCAATTGATGGACGCGGTACTGCGCGAACTGCACGCGCAGCGCGCCGAGGCGCTCTTCCTCGAGGTCGACGAGACCAATGCGCCGGCGATCGCGCTCTACCGCAGGCTCGGCTTCCGCCAGGTCGGCCAGCGTCCGAACTACTACCGGTCGACCGAGCACGGCCCAACCGGCGCGCTTGTCATGCGCCGCGATCTTCGCTAGCCAAGCGGCGCGATAGGGCCGGAGCGAAATGATCAGGAAATTGCGGATTTTCATGGCGTTCGGCCTCGTCGCCGCCGGCACGCTGGTGATGGTGCCGCTGCAGCTCCTGTCGATGAAGACCGGGCTCTGGCCGGAAACGGTCGTCCTGAAGATCTGGCACGGCATGATCCTCAAGGCGCTCGGCATGCGCGTGCACGTGAAGGGCGCGCTGTCGAAGGAGCGCCCCTTGCTCATCGCGGCCAATCACATCTCCTGGACCGACATCATGGTGCTCGGCTCGTTTGTCGATGTGAAGTTCATCGCCAGGGCGGACATGAAAGGCTGGCCGATGATCGGCATGCTGTCCAAGCTGCAGCGCACCGTCTTCATCGAGCGCGAACGCAAGCGCAGCTCCGGCGACCAGGCGAGCGAGATCGCCAGGCGCATGGCCAAGGGCGACGCCATGGTGCTGTTTGCCGAGGGCTCGACCGGCGACGGCAATCTGGTGCTGCCGTTCAAGAGCACCTTGTTCGGCGCTGCCTCGATGGCGATCTCGGAAGGGGCCGCGGACCATGTGTTCATCCAGCCGGTGGCGATCGCCTATACCCGGGTGCATGGGGTGCCGATGGGCCGCCGCCACCGACCGATGGCCTCCTGGATCGGCGATCAGGACCTGATGCCGCATCTGAAGGTCCTGCTTGCCGAAGGCGCTGTCGATGCCGAGGTGCATCTTGGCGAACCGGTGCCGTTCGCCAAAGGCTCGAGCCGCAAGGAAACGGCAAGATTGATGGAAGCGAAGGTGCGCGAGATGATGCAGGCCGCGCTCGCCGACCCACGTCCCAGCCGCTAGCGGCTGACCCAAAAACCGAACGCGCGGCGCCATAACCCACCAGAATCGTCTGTTTTTTGTCACGGAAAGGCGTTAGAAGCCGGCCGATGGAATTGAACACGATCGAAAGTCACGACATCGGCACGGCGCCTGAACGCGAGCCGGCGCCTGTCAGGGCGGCGAAGAAGGTCTTCGTCAAGACTTATGGCTGCCAGATGAATGTCTACGATTCCCAGCGCATGACCGATGCGCTGGCCGCCGACGGCTATGTCGCGACCGACGCCGTCGAGGATGCCGATCTGGTGCTGCTCAACACCTGCCATATTCGCGAGAAGGCGGCCGAAAAGGTCTATTCCGAGCTTGGCCGCATCCGCGACATGAAGGCCGAGCGCGCCGAGGCCGGCCGCGAATTGCTGATCGGCGTCGCCGGCTGCGTGGCGCAGGCCGAAGGCGCCGAGATCATCCGCCGCGCGCCCGCGGTCGACCTCGTCATCGGCCCGCAAACCTATCACCGGCTGCCCGACGTTCTGGCAAGGGTCCGCGGCGGCGGAAAGATCGTCGAGACCGACTACGCGGTCGAGGACAAGTTCGAGCATCTGCCGCAGCCGAGGCGCGCCGAAGTGGCAAAGCGCGGCGTCACCGCCTTCCTCACCGTGCAGGAAGGCTGCGACAAGTTCTGCACCTTCTGCGTCGTGCCCTATACGCGTGGCTCGGAAGTCTCGCGGCCGGTGGCGCAGATCGTCGCCGAGGCAAGGCGCCTGGCCGAGGCCGGCGTACGCGAGGTGACGCTGCTCGGCCAGAACGTCAACGCCTGGCACGGCGAGGGCGAAGACGGCGAGGAATGGGGTCTTGGCCGGCTGCTCTTCCGCCTGGCGGAAATCCCCGGCCTGGCGCGGCTGCGCTACACCACCAGCCATCCGCGCGACATGGATGACGAATTGATCGCCGCGCACCGTGACCTGCCCGCCCTGATGCCCTATCTGCATTTACCGGTGCAGTCTGGTTCCGACCGGATACTCAAGGCGATGAATCGCAGGCATACGGCACGCGACTATCTGGCACTCATCGAGCGCATCCGCGCGGCGCGCGGCGATATCGCCATGTCGGGCGACTTCATCGTCGGCTTCCCCGGCGAGACGGACGAGGATTTCGAGGCGACGCTCGAGCTGGTGCGAGAGGTGAATTACGCTTCGGCCTTCACGTTCAAATATTCGCCGCGTCCCGGCACGCCGGGCGCCGAGATGGACGATCATGTGCCCGAAGCGGTGAAGGATGAGCGGCTGCAGCGCCTGCAGTCGTTGATCAACGAGCAGCAGCAGAGTTTCATCGCCGGCCTGGTCGGCCGCACCGTCGGCACGCTAATCGAGAAGCCGGGTCGTCGGCCCGGTCAGAAAGTCGGCCGCTCGCCATGGCTGCAGCCTGTTATTGTTGACGACAAGGCCGGCGGAATCGGTGACATTATTGACGTGCGAATCACGAAGACAGGTCAAAACAGCCTGTTCGCCGAGTTGGCCTGATGCATGTCGCCCAAAAGTGCTCGCGGTTTTGGGACAACGGCATGCATAGCCACAAGCCTCGGCAGATGAGGAGAGACGGTTGAGCGCTGCTGAACTGAAGAACCCGCCCCAGAACCAGGCATCCGGGGCCTCCGACATGGCGCACATCGTACTGACCTTCGACAACAACAAGCTTGCCAGCGCCCTCTACGGCCAGTTCGACGAGAACCTGGCCCGGCTCGAGCAGAAGCTCGGTGTCGACATCCGCTCGCGCGGCAACCAACTTGCGATCAAGGGCTCGGCTTCCGCCGCCGAGCAGGCGCGCCGCGCGCTGGATACGCTCTACGGCATCCTGCAGAAGGGCGTCGACATCGGCCAGTCCGACGTCGACGGCGCCGTGCGCATGGCGATCGCCGCCGACGACCAGCTGACGCTGCCGACCATGGAGCGCAAGGGCAAGGTCTCGGCCGCCCAGATCGCGACACGCAAGCGCACGATCTATGCCCGCTCGCTCAACCAGGACGCCTATATGCGGGCGCTGGAGCGCTCCGAAATGGTCTTCGGCATCGGCCCGGCCGGCACCGGCAAGACCTATCTGGCGGTGGCGCACGCGGCGATGCTGCTCGAGCGCGGCATGGTCGAGCGCATCGTGCTCTCGCGCCCGGCGGTCGAAGCCGGCGAGCGACTGGGCTTCCTGCCCGGCGACATGAAGGAGAAGGTCGATCCGTATCTGCGGCCCCTCTATGATGCGCTCTACGACATGATGCCGGCCGACAAGGTCGAGCGGGCGATCGCCGCCGAGGTCATCGAGATCGCGCCTTTGGCCTTCATGCGCGGCCGCACGCTGGCGCATGCGGCGGTGATCCTCGACGAGGCGCAGAACACCACGCCGATGCAGATGAAGATGTTCCTGACCCGTCTCGGCGAGAACTCGCGCATGATCGTCACCGGCGATCCGACGCAGATCGACCTGCCGCCCAACACCAAGTCGGGCCTGGTCGAGGCGCTGCGCATCCTCGACGGCGTGCCGGGCATCGTCACGGTCCGCTTCAACGAGGGCGACGTCGTGCGCCATCCGCTGGTCGCCGAGATCGTCAAGGCCTATGATCGCGACGGCAAGCTGGCGAGAGGCTTGGGCGCCGAGAACTAGAGCATGATCCCGAAAAGTGTGTGCGGTTTTCGGGAAAGATCATGCTCAGACAAGAAATAAAGCCCCATGGCTGAAAATCCGGGATCCAGCGGCGAGACGCCGCTCGACATCGATATTTTCATCGAGGCCGGCGACTGGCCCGAGGAAGCGGAGTTGGCACGACTGGTAGATCGAGCGGCCGCCGCCGCCCTTGCCGAGGCCGGCTCGAACGGCGCCTCGGAGCTCAGCATCGTTTTTTCCGACGACGCCCATATCCAGACCCTCAACGCCGAATGGCGCGGCAAGGACAAACCGACCAACGTCTTGTCTTTTCCGGCTTTTTCCTTCCCGAAAGGAGGCAAGCTGCCGCCGATGCTGGGCGACATCGTGCTGGCCTCCGAGACGGTCGCGCGTGAGGCCACCCTGGAAGACAAGCCGCTGGCGAACCATATCACCCATCTCGTCATCCATGGCCTGCTGCATCTTCTGGGCTATGATCACGAGACCGACGCCGAGGCCGAGGAGATGGAAGCAATCGAGCGCGCGGCGCTTGCGAGGCTTGCCATTCCCGATCCCTACGCGTAACAAAAAAGACCAATTGACCCGATGGCGATGAACGACAAACCAGAAACTGCCGCCCGTCCGGAAGCTGGCAGTGCGGCCAAGCCTTCCGAAAAGACGGAAGACGGCTCCAGTCCGAGTATTCCGACCGGCAGCGCGGCCGCTGAGCCCTCGCATGCCGGTCCTTCGCTCTTCGATCGCGTGCTTGGCCTGTTCCGGCACCGCAACGGCACCAACCTGCGCGAGGAGATCGCCGGCGCGCTGGCCGAGACGGCGAGCGATGCCGAATCCTTTTCGCCCGGCGAGCGCGCCATGCTCAACAACATCCTGCGGCTGCGCGAGGTGCGCGTCGAGGATGTGATGGTGCCCCGCGCCGACATCGAAGCGGTCGAGATCACCACGTCGCTCGGCGATCTGCTTGGCCTTTTCGAGCAGTCCGGCCATTCCCGCATGCCGGTCTATTCCGAAACGCTCGACGATCCGCGCGGCATGGTCCACATCCGCGACGTTCTTGCCCACATCACCAAGGTCGCCCGCGTCAAGAAGGGCCGCGCGAACAGGAAGACCCCGACGCCGACCGTTCTCGATCTCGCCCAGGTCGATCTCGCGCGCACCATAGGCGATCTCGACCTGATCCGCCCGGTGCTGTTCGTGCCGCCCTCCATGCTTGCCTCCGACCTGATGGGGCGCATGCAGACGACCCGCACCCAGATGGCGCTCGTCATCGACGAATATGGCGGCACCGACGGCCTCGCCTCGCTGGAGGACATCGTCGAGATGGTGGTCGGCGACATCGAGGACGAGCACGACGACGACGAGCCGATGATCACCCAGGCCGGCGACGGCGTATTCGTTGTCGACGGCAAGGCCGAGATCGACGAGGTCGCCAAGATGATCGGCGAGGATTTCGCCGCCGGCGAGCATGGCGAATATGTCGACACCATCGGCGGCATGATCTTCAACACGCTTGGCCGGGTCCCGGCCCGAGGCGAGGTGGTGCAGGCCATACCGGGCTTCGAATTCCACGTGCTCGACGCCGACCCGCGCCGCGTCAAGCGGGTGCGCATCGTGCAGAGCCCGAAGGGCGAACGGCAGCGCCGCCGCGCGGCACGCACCGAGCAGGCCTGACATCTTAGGGCCATGCCGGTCGACGACCCGTTCAAGCACGCAGTCCTGGGCTCCGGCGCCTTCTATCGCGATCCGCGCGCGGCTCTGGCGTGGCTTCAGGCAGCCTTCGGTTTCGAGCCCAGCATGGTGGTGAGCGATGCCGACGGGCGGCTCGTCCATGCCGAAATGCGGTTCGGCGAGGGCTACATCATCGTCGATTCCGAATGGGTCGAGCATATTGCCAGCCCGGCCTCGGTCGGCGGCAAGAACACCCAGTCGGTTTACATCCGTCTGCGGGAAGGCCTCGACGCTCATTGCGAAAAAGCGCGCATGGCGGGGGCCGAAATCATTGAGGAGCCCGTCGATCATTTCTACGGCGAAAGGCAATACCGGGCTTGCGATCCCGAAGGCCACGTATGGACATTCACCCAGACCATGCGCGTGGTCTCGAAGGAAGAGGCCGAGCAGCTGAGCGGCCTGCGGATCGATGGCTGGCATCGTTGAGGATTTTGCAGCCAAGCGGAATCGCGTGGCGTTGCAGAGATGCGGCTGGTCAAAAAGCGAGAGCGGCCGCGCTCTCGCGCGACCGTGAATTAGGCTGCGCTCATCCGTGTTTGGATCACGCGGCGCGGCCTGTTAAATCTCAGGCTGCCTGATTCGCGCGACTTGGGAAGCTATATGCAGCGCTTTGCCGGCCGGATAATTCTGCTGTGGGGGTGGCGGCGGGCGCTGGTGGCGTTTGCCGCCGGAGCGCTCGCGGTGCTCGCCCAGGCGCCCTACGATTTCTTCGCTGCCTGCTTCGTCTCGTTTCCGGTGCTCGTCTGGCTGCTCGACGGCTCAACGGGCGAAGGCTCAGACGGTTGGCTGCGCCGCCTTCGGCCGGCTTTCGCCATCGGCTGGTGGTTCGGTTTCGGCTATTTCCTCGCCGGCCTGTGGTGGATCGGCCAGGCCCTTCTCGTCGAGGCCGACAGCTTCGCCTGGGCCTTGCCCTTCGCCGTGGTCGGCATCCCCTTCGCGCTCGCCTTTTTCTACGGCTTCGCGGCGGTCGTGGCTCGGCTTTTCTGGAGCAGCGATATCGGCCGCATAGCGGCGCTCGCCTTCGGCTTCGGCCTCGCCGAGTGGCTGCGCGACTTCCTCTTCACCGGCTTTCCGTGGAATGCCGTCGGCTACGCCGCGATGCCGGTGCCGCTCCTGATGCAGAGCGTGTCGGTGACAGGCATGATCGGTATGAACGCGCTTGCCGTCTTCGTCTTTTCGCTTCCCGCTCTTGTCGCCGCGCGTCGGCACCTGATGCTGGGCCTTGTCCTGTTCGTCACCCTTGTCGCCGCGCATGTCGGCTTCGGCTATTTCAGGCTTGCCGTCCCGGCCGAGCCGGCAACCCGCTCGATCGACGTCCGCATCGTCCAGCCCGCCGTCGATCTCAGCGAGAAATGGAACGCCTCGGTGCGCGACCGCATCTTCGCCACGCTGATGGGGATATCGGCAAAGGCGCCGGATCAGGGCCATGCCAGGCCGCAACTGATCCTGTGGCCGGAAACATCCGTGCCGTTCCTGTTCACCGAGCGTCCCGACGCGCTGACGGCGCTGGGCGACATGCTGAGCGATGGCCAGATGCTGATCGCCGGCGTCGTGCGCGAGGAGGGCGGCTCGGGGAGTGCCGGCAGCAGCCGTTATTACAATTCCGTGGTGGCGATCAACGACAAGGGCGAGATCGTCGATGCCGTCGACAAGGTGCATCTGGTGCCGTTCGGGGAGTATCTGCCCTTTGAGGGCCTGTTCGAGCGTTTCGGCATCGGCCAGCTCGTCGCCGGGCCGATGAATTTCGCCGCCGGCAACGAGCGGCATTCGATCGCGGTGCCGAATGGCCTGCGGGCGGTTCCGTTTATCTGCTACGAGGTCATTTTTCCCGATCTTGTGGCGGCTGATGCTGCATCATCCGAACTTATTGTGAATGTGACCAACGACGCCTGGTTTGGCGACACGCCAGGTCCGTACCAGCACTTCAGGCAGGCGCAGGTCCGTGCGGTGGAGAACGGATTGCCTTTGTTGCGTGCGGCCAACAACGGCATCTCCGCCATTGTCGATTCGCGCGGGCGTATCGTCGATGCTTTGGCTGTCGACGCGCGCGGCGCCATCGATGCGCATGTGCCGGTTTCTGGGCGCGCCCTCCTGCCCGCCGGCCAGCGGCGCATTAACGGATTGCTGATCATGTTGCTCTTTGCCCTTGCGGCCTTCACATTGAATGTAAGGCAGCGGCTACGGGTGAATTGACAGTCGGCACATTAGAAACTCATACTGTAACGCCTAAAATTTTCTCGAAGTCGGTTGGAGGGGTCTGTTGGGGCAGGTGGCTCCGGCTTCGTTGGGCGGCAAAAATAGAAAAAGCCGGAAAAATTCGGCGAGGAAAAAATGACAGAAGAGAACAAGAAGAAGCCGAATCCGATCGACATCCATGTCGGGAGCCGTATTCGGTTGCGTCGCAATATGCTTGGAATGAGCCAGGAAAAACTGGGTGAAAATCTCGGCATCACGTTTCAACAGATACAGAAGTACGAAAAGGGGACGAACAGGGTCGGTGCCAGCCGTCTGCAGGCGATTGCCTCCATCCTGAGCGTTCCCGTCGCCTTCTTCTTCGAGGACGCCCCGGGTCAGGAGGCCGGGGCCGGCAATCGGGGATTCGCAGAGGACGCCTCCATGGCCTTCGCCATCGAGTTCTGCGGCAGCCCGGAGGGGCTTCAGCTCAATCGTGCCTTCGTCAAGATTCCCGACGTCAAGGTGCGGCGCCGGATAATCGATCTTGTGAAGTCCCTTTCGCCGGACGAAGCCGAGTGATTCCAGGCTCATGCCGCTGGCGGTGCCCTGCCGCCGGTGGCACAAGCCGATTGTGCCGACATTCATGCCAGATCCGTCGCGCCGCTTGACGAGCGACGCCCGGCACCGCTAACACGTGGCGCGCCAAAATCGGCAGCCCTGCCGATCTTTTTCAAGAGGGGACACCCGTGACGCGGCAGAATTATCTCTTCACCTCGGAATCCGTTTCCGAAGGCCATCCCGACAAAGTCTGTGACCGTATCTCCGACGAGATCGTCGATCTCGTCTATCGCGAAGCCAAGAAGACGGGCATGGACCCGTGGAAGGTGCGCGTCGCCTGCGAGACGCTGGCCACCACCAACCGCGTCATCATCGCCGGCGAGGTCCGGGTTCCCGAGACGCTGCTGAAAAAGGACAAGGCAGGCAACATCCTGAAGGATGCCGCCGGCCACCCGGTCGTCAATCCGGCCAAGTTCAAGTCGGTCGCCCGCAAGGCGATCCGCGAGATCGGCTACGAGCAGGCCGGCTTCCACTGGAAGACGGCCAAGATCGAGGTGCTGCTGCACGGCCAGTCGCCGGACATCGGCCAGGGCGTCGACAATGCCGCCGACCGCCAGGGCGAGGAAGGGGCCGGCGACCAGGGCATCATGTTTGGCTACGCCTGCCGCGAGACGCCCGACCTGATGCCGGCGCCGATCTATTACAGCCACAAGATCCTCGAACTCCTGGCCGCCGCGCGCCATCAAGGCAGCGGCGAGGCCGGCAAACTCGGCCCGGATGCCAAGAGCCAGGTTACCGTGCGCTATGCCGACGGCAAGGCGGCGGAAGTGACGCAGATCGTGCTCTCCACCCAGCATCTCGATTCGAGCTGGGATTCCAAGCAGGTCCGCAAGGTTGTCGAGCCTTACATCATCGAGGCGCTTGGCGATCTCAAGATCGCCGACGACTGCAACTGGTACATCAATCCGACCGGCAAGTTCGTCATCGGCGGTCCTGACGGCGATGCCGGCCTCACCGGTCGCAAGATCATCGTCGACACCTATGGCGGCGCAGCGCCTCATGGCGGCGGCGCCTTCTCCGGCAAGGACACCACCAAGGTCGACCGTTCGGCTGCCTATGCGGCGCGCTATCTCGCCAAGAACGTCGTGGCGGCCAAGCTTGCCGACCGCTGCACCATCCAGTTGTCCTACGCCATCGGCGTCGCCCAGCCGCTGTCGGTCTATGTCGACCTGCATGGCACCGGCAAGGTCGACGAGGCCAGGCTCGAGGAGGCGCTGCGCAAGGTGATGGACCTGTCGCCGTCCGGCATCCGCCGCCACCTCGACCTGAACAAGCCGATCTACGCGAAAACCTCGTCTTATGGCCATTTCGGCCGCAAGGCCGGCCGCGACGGTTCCTTCTCCTGGGAGAAGACCGATCTGGCCAAGGCGCTCAAGGACGCGGTCGCCGCCTGACACGAGTGGACCCGAAGGACCGGCCGAGCCGCGCGACCGAAGCTTTTTTCGGCCGCCGGCACGGCAAGACCATTCGCCCGCAGCAGGCCGCGGCGCTTGAAAGCGGCCTGCGCGCCTACAGGCTCGATCTGACGGCAGGGGCGCCGGCGGACCTCAGGACGCTGTTCAAGGCAAAGGTTTCGGCACTTCAGCTCGAGATCGGCTTCGGCGGCGGCGAGCATCTCCTGCATCGCGCGACGGAGGCGCCGGCGACCGGCTTCATCGGCGTCGAGCCCTTCGTCAACGGCATGGCCAAGATGATGACGGCGCTCGGCAAGGCGCCGCTCGCCAATCTCAGGGTCTATGACGACGACGCCACGCGTCTGCTCGACTGGCTGCCGCCGGCCTCGCTCGATGGCATCGACCTGCTCTATCCCGATCCCTGGCCGAAGAAGAAGCACTGGAAGCGGCGCTTCGTCAGCCCGGCCAATCTCGACCGGTTCGCCCGGGTGCTGAAGGCTGGCGGCAGCTTCCGCTTCGCCTCCGACATCGACAGCTATGTGAACTGGACGCTGCTCGCCTGCCGCGCCAATGGCAACTTCGCCTGGCAGGCGAACGAGGCCGCCGACTGGCTCACCCCCTATGAGGGCTGGCCCGGCACGCGCTACGAGGCCAAGGCCATCCGCGAGGGAAGGCGGCCTGCCTATTTGACCTTTATCCGGAAGTAGCCCCGGAAAATCTCGAAAGGGCCGCGAAGCGCCCCCGTTATTTGCCGCTTGGAAGTCATCCGCCGCTCAGAAGCGGCCGATCTTGTCGAAGGCGGTCGGGTCGATGCCGAGCTTCTTCAGGTCGCTGCGGCGCGGCTTGCGTCCGGCCTCGACGGCGCGCGATGCGGCTGCGGCGCTGCCGAATGTGGTCAGAAAATCACCGATCACGAAAAACAATCCACGGTCCATGGCGACTACCTTTCGCGCGCCACCGCGCACGACCTTTCTTTTGCACTGCAGCATAAATGGGTGCTGGCAGGCCCCAATCACAGGGGCGCCGGCGCATAGCCGTCATGCTCCAGAAGCAATGCTGATCCCGCTGCGGTGAGGCCGGCGCAACCGTCAGGCTTGAAACACCGGCCGCAATCGTCTATATCAGCCTCAAATTCTTGGTCGGTATGACGAAGAGTGGGTCCACCCGGTCCCGCTCTTTTTTGTTACCTGCCGGCCGGAGCGACAAAACGACAGGGATCCGATGACCGCAGCGGCAAGCGAAGCCGACGACCGTATCATCCGTGAAAGCGGCATCGATGCGCGCATTGCGATGATCGTGCAGCCGGTGCTCAAGGTCATCGGCTTTCGCCTCGTGCGGGTGCAACTGACGGGACAGAACGGGCTGACGCTGCAGATCATGGCCGAGCGCGAGGACGGCACCATGACCGTCGAGGATTGCGAAGAGGTCAGCCGCGCGGTTTCGCCGGCGCTCGATGTCGAAGATCCGATCGAAAAGGCGTATCATCTCGAAGTGTCGTCGCCGGGCATCGACCGGCCGCTGGTGCGCAAATCGGATTTCGCCACCTGGACCGGCCATCTGGTCAAGATGGAGACGTCGGTCCTCATCGGCGACCGCAAGCGCTTCAAGGGCAAGATCGCCGGGGCGGACGCCGACGGCATTCTGCTCGAGCGCGACAAGGCGGCCTATGGCGAAGAGCCGATGGTGCGGGTGCCCTTTGACGCCATTGCCGAGGCGCGGCTCGTGCTGACCGACGATCTCATCCGCGAGGCCCTGTCGAAGGACAACAGGGCCCGCAAGGAAGCAAAAAAGCGCCGGGGCGACGCGGAAGAAGCCGCCGCCGGCGAAGGAAACGAAACCGAACAGGAAGGTTGATTGAGCTTTCGGGCCGCGTGTCCGGAGCGAAGTCGGGAGAAAGACAATGGTTGTAAGCGCCAACAGGCTCGAACTGCTGCAGATCGCCGATGCGGTCGCGCGTGAAAAGTCGATCGACAAGTCCATCGTCATCGCCGCCATGGCCGATGCGATCCAGAAGGCGGCGCGTTCGCGTTACGGTCAGGAAACCAACATCCGGGCCGACATCAATCCCAATACGGGCGAGATGAAACTGCAGCGGCTGATGGAAGTAGTCGAGAAGGTTGAGGACTACGCGACGCAGATCGCCCTCTCCACGGCGCGCGAGCGCAACCCCGACGCCCAGCTTGGCGATTTCATCGCCGAACAGCTGCCGCCCATGGATTTCGGCCGCATCGCCGCCCAGTCGGCCAAGCAGGTCATCGTCCAGAAGGTGCGCGAGGCCGAGCGCGATCGTCAGTATGACGAGTACAAGGACCGTATCGGCGAGATCGTCAACGGAACCGTCAAGCGCGTCGAATACGGCAACGTCATCGTCGACCTTGGCCGCGGCGAGGCGATCATCCGCCGCGACGAGCTGATCCCGCGCGAGAACTACAAGTACGGCGACCGCGTCCGCGCCTATGTCTACGACGTGCGCCGCGAGCAGCGCGGCCCGCAGATATTCCTGTCGCGCACGCATCCGCAGTTCATGGCCAAGCTCTTCACCATGGAAGTGCCGGAAATCTACGACGGCATCATCGAGATCAAGTCGGTGGCCCGCGATCCGGGCTCGCGCGCCAAGATCGCCGTCATCTCGCGCGATTCCTCGATCGATCCGGTCGGCGCCTGCGTCGGCATGCGCGGCAGCCGCGTCCAGGCGGTGGTCGGCGAGCTGCAGGGCGAGAAGATCGACATCATTCCGTGGTCGCCCTCGGCCGCCTCCTTCATCGTCAACGCGCTGCAGCCGGCGGAAGTCGCCAAGGTGGTGCTCGACGAGGATGCCGAGCGCATCGAGGTGGTGGTGCCTGACGACCAGCTGTCGTTGGCCATCGGCCGCCGCGGCCAGAATGTGCGCCTTGCCTCGCAGCTCACCGGCTGGGACATCGATATCCTGACCGAGCAGGAAGAGAGCGAGCGTCGCCAGAAGGAATTCGTCGAGCGTTCGGCGCTCTTCATGGAAGCCCTCGACGTCGACGAGATGGTCGGCCAGGTGCTTGCCTCCGAAGGCTTCACCAGCGTCGAGGAAGTCGCCTATGTCGATTCCGGCGAGATCTCCTCGATCGACGGCTTCGACGAGGATACCGCTTCGGAAATCCAGACGCGCGCCCGCGAATATCTCGAAAAGATCGAGGCCGAGCACGACGAGAAGCGCAAGGCGCTCGGCGTCAAGGACGAACTGCGCGAGATCCCCGGCATCACCACGGCCATGATGGTGACGCTCGGCGAGGACGGCGTGAAGACGATCGAGGACTTCGCCGGCTATGCCGCCGACGACCTGATCGGCTGGAAGGAGCGCAAAGACGGCGAGACCAAGGTGTATCCGGGCGTGCTTGCCGATCATGGCGTCTCGCGCGCCGAAGCCGAAGAGATGGTGCTGGCTGCCCGCAGGAAGGCCGGCTGGATTTCCGAGGAAGAACTGGCCGCTGAAGAAGCCGCGGCCGGCGAAACCGTCGGTGCGTGAGGTGATCACCAATCGCAGAGCCCGTGGACGAGATGAACGATCGCACCTGCATCGTCACGCGCAGGCAGGCCGAAGCGGATGAACTGATCCGTTTCGTCGTCGGCCCGGATTCTGCCGTCGTTCCGGACATCAAGAGAAATCTGCCCGGCCGCGGTTGCTGGGTCACCGCCGATCGCCTACATATCGACAAGGCAGCGGCGAAGAACCTGTTTGCGCGGGCCTTCAAGGCGCAGGTTGCCGTCCCCGCCGATCTCGGGGGCATGGTCGACGGACTGCTTTCCAGATCCGCTCTGGGTATGCTGGGTCTTGCTCGCAAGGCCGGAGCGGTCGTTCTTGGCGCCGCCAAGGTGGAGGCTGCCGTGCGCGACGGGCAGGCGCTCTTCGTGCTGCACGCTACCGAAGCCTCGGACGATGGCGTCCGCAAGATCAGTCAGGCGCGGCGGGCAACCGTCCATCTCGGCGGCCCGGCTATCCCTGCCTACAAACTTTTACCCGAAGCCGAGTTGAGCTTGGCATTGGGGGGTACAAATGTGATACATGCTGCCGTCCTCGCGCAGGACGCGGGTAAGGCGGTTCAGAAGCGCATGGTTGCGCTCGACCGGTATCGGGGCGGAACCCCGGACGATTTGGCAATGCTTGCGGCCGTTGCTGACGAAGATGATGCCGCAGAGGATATGGAATGAACGATACGAAATCGGGCGACGACAAGACGTTGAGCGTTACGCCGAAGAAGACCTTGACGCTGAAGCGCCCCGGCCTCGAGCAGGGCACCGTGCGCCAGAATTTCTCGCATGGCCGTACCAAGTCGGTCGTGGTCGAGACCAAGAAGCGCAAGTTCTCGCTGCACGGCGACAAGCCGGAGCCGGTGGCGCCGTCGGTCTTCACGCCGAAGCCCGCAGCCGCGGCACCTGCCCCTGCCGTGCAGGAAGCGCCGAAGGCGCCGCCCCCGCAGCCGGAACGCTCCGGCATGGTGCTGAACGAATTGTCGCGCGGCGAGATGGAAGCCCGTCGCAGGGCGCTCGAAGGCTCCAAGGCGCGTGAGGTCGAGGACCGCCAGCGCGCCCAGGAAGAGGCCAAGCGCCGCGCCGAGGAAGAAGAGCGCCGCAAGCGCGAGCGCGAGGAATCCGCGCGTCGTCAGGCCGAGGAAGAGGCTCGCCTCCAGGCCGAGGCCGAGTCGCGTCGCCGTGCCGAGGAAGAGGCCCGCCGCCGCGCGCCGGTGGCCGCGGATAGTGCCGCGGCCGATGAAGACGAGGAAGTCAAGCCGAGGCGTACCGGCGCTGGTGCTGGTGCCGGTGCGCCGGCCCGCCGTCTCGCCACGCCCGAAGTGGCGCGTCCGGCCAAACCCACCAAGGGTGAGGAAGACCGCCGCCGCGGCAAGCTGACGCTGAATTCCGCGCTTTCCGACGAGGACGCGCGCGGCCGTTCGCTGTCCTCGATGCGCCGCCGCCAGGAGAAGTTCAAACGCGCGTTGCACAACGAGCCGCGCGAGAAAGTCATGCGCGAAGTGATCCTGCCCGAAACCATCACCATCCAGGAACTGGCGCAGCGCATGTCCGAGCGCGCCGTGGACGTGGTCAAGTTCTTCATGAAGCAGGGCCAGATCCTGAAGCCGGGCGACGTCATCGACGCCGACACGGCCGAACTGGTCGCTTCGGAATTCGGCCACACGGTCCGTCGCGTTGCCGAGTCCGACATCGAGGAAGGCCTGTTCAACATCGCCGACCGTCCGGAAGACCTGGTGTCGCGTCCGCCTGTCGTGACGATCATGGGCCATGTCGACCACGGCAAGACCTCGCTGCTCGACGCCATCCGCAATGCCAATGTCGTCTCCGGCGAGGCTGGCGGCATCACCCAGCATATCGGCGCCTACCAGGTCGAGAAGAACGGTCAGAAGATCACCTTCATCGACACGCCCGGCCACGCCGCCTTCACGGCCATGCGCGCCCGCGGCGCCCAGGTCACCGACATTGCCGTGCTGGTGGTTGCGGCCGACGACAGCGTGATGCCGCAGACGATCGAATCGATCAGCCACGCCAAGGCGGCCGGCGTGCCGATCATCGTGGCGATCAACAAGATCGACAAGCGCGACGCCGACCCGCAGAAGGTGCGCGCGGAACTCCTGCGCCATGAAGTGTTCGTCGAATCGATGGGCGGCGAGGTGCTGGACGTCGAAGTGTCGGCGATCAAGGGCACCAACATCGACAAGCTGCTCGAGGCGATCCTGCTGCAGGCCGAGATTCTCGACCTCAAGGCCAACCCCGACCGTACCGCCGAAGGCGCGGTCATCGAGGCCAAGCTCGACAAGGGCCGTGGTCCCGTCGCTACCGTTCTGGTGCAGACCGGCACGCTGATGCCGGGCGACATCATTGTCGCCGGCAACGAGTGGGGCCGTGTCCGCGCGTTGGTCAACGATCGCGGCGAGCACGTGCCGGAAGCGCCGCCGGCAATGCCGGTCGAGGTGCTCGGCCTCCAGGGCACGCCGCAGGCGGGCGACCGCTTCGCCGTCGTCAACAACGAGGCGCGCGCGCGTGAAATCACCGAGTACCGCCAGCGCCTGGCGCGCGAAAAGGCGGTGGCCAAGCATGCCGGCCAGCGCGGCTCGCTCGAGCAGATGATGTCGCAGTTGCAGACGAGCGGGCTCAAGGAATTCCCGCTGGTCATCAAGGGCGACGTGCAGGGTTCGATCGAGGCGATCAATGCCGCGCTCGAAAAGCTCGGCAACGACGAGGTGCGGGCGCGCATCGTGCACGCCGGCGCTGGCGGCATCACCGAAAGCGACGTCTCGCTCGCCGAGACTTCGGGTGCGGCGATCATCGGCTTCAATGTCCGCGCCAATGCTCAGGCGCGTGCCGCAGCGGCCGCCGCGGGCATCGAGATCCGCTACTACTCGATCATCTACAACCTCGTCGATGACGTGAAGGCGGCGCTTTCCGGCATGCTCTCGCCGGAGCGGCGCGAGACCTTCATCGGCAATGCCGAGATCCTCGAGATCTTCGACATCTCGAAGATCGGCAAGATCGCCGGCTGCCGCGTCACCGAAGGCAAGGTCGAGCGTGGCGCGGGTGTCCGCCTGATCCGCGACAATGTCGTCGTCCATGAAGGCACGCTGAAGACGCTCAAGCGCTTCAAGGACGAGGTTTCGGAAGTGCCGGTCGGCCAGGAATGCGGCATGGCCTTCCAGAACTACGAGGACATGCGCGTCGGCGACGTCATCGAGTGCTTCCGCATCGAGATGGTGACCCGGACGCTCTAAATTCGGATATATTTGTCGAGATGACCGGCGGCGGCCGAAAGGCTGCCGCCCAAAGCCTTATATTTCATAGTTGAGACATGTGGCGCGGTCCCATCCCGCGCTTCACGATTTCAGGACTGAAGAAAATGCCCCGTTCTACAACATCAGGCCCTTCCCAGCGCATGCTGCGCGTCGGCGAGCAGGTGCGCCATGCGCTGTCCGAAACCCTGCAGCGCGGCGAGATCATCGATCCGGTGGTCGAGAACGCCGTCGTCTCGGTCTCCGAGGTGCGCATGTCTCCGGACCTCAAGATCGCCACCGCTTTCGTCTCGCCGCTTGGCGCCGGCGACGCCGGTGCCGTTGTCGAGGCGCTCAACAGGCACGCGAAATTCATCCGCGGCCGCGTCTCCGGCGCGCTCAGGCAGATGAAGTACATGCCGGAAGTCCGCTTCCGGCTTGATACGTCATTCGACAATTTCGCCAGGATCAACGAATTGCTGAAGTCGCCCGAAGTCGCGCGCGATCTCGACGACCAGAATAAAGACAAGGACGAGGAATAGGTGGCGCGTCGCGGCAAGAAGAAGGGGCGGCCGGTTTCCGGCTGGGTGGTGCTGGACAAGCCGGTCGGCATGGGCTCGACCGAGGCGGTCTCCAAGATCAAATGGCTGTTCCAGGCGGAGAAGGCCGGCCATGCCGGCACGCTCGACCCGCTGGCCTCCGGCATGCTGCCGATCGCGCTCGGCGAGGCGACCAAGACCGTGCCCTATGTGCAGGATGGCGCCAAGGTCTACCGCTTTGCCGTCGCCTGGGGCGAGGAGCGCTCGACCGACGATCTCGAAGGCCCGGTGACGAACACCTCCGACCGGCGGCCGGCCGAGGCCGAGGTGAGGGCGCTGCTGCCGAAATACACCGGCGTCATCATGCAGACGCCGCCGCAATTTTCGGCGATCAAGATCGCCGGCGAACGCGCTTACGACCTCGCCCGCGACGGCGAGACGGTCGACATTCCTGCCCGCGAGATCGAGATCGGACGGCTCGATCTCCTCGAGCACAATGGCGACCGCAGCGTCTTCGAGGTCGAATGCGGCAAGGGCACCTATGTGCGCTCGCTGGCGCGCGATATGGGCCGCGATTTGGGCTGCTTCGGCCACGTTGCCGAACTCCGGCGCGTCGAGGTCGAGCCGTTCACGGCCGAGGATTTCGTCACCGTGGCCGAGCTCGAAGCGGCGCGCTTCGGCGGCAAGACGGATGAAGGCGCGGAAGAGACCGAGGCTCCGATCGACTTCAGCGCTGTCGACGCGCTGCTGGTCGACACCGCGGCGGCCCTCGATTGCCTGCCGCAGGTCGCGGTCAGCGACGACGCCGCGACCAAGATTCGCCTCGGCAATCCCGTCATCATTCGCGGCCGTGATGCGCCGGTCGAGGCCGAGGAGGCCTGCGCCACCGCGCGCGGCAAGCTGGTGGCCATCGGCGCCATCGAGCAGGGCATGTTCAAGCCCAAACGGGTCTTTGCCGGGTGATGGCGCTCGGTTAAGCAATTCCAGGAAAAGTGTATCGCGGTTTTCCGTTCGGAATTGCGTAAAACGTTAAAGCAATTCCAGGAAAAGTGTATCGCGGTTTTCCGTTCGGAGTTGCGTAAAACGTTAAAGCAATTCCAGGAAAAGTGCGTAGCGGTTTTTCAACCGGAATTGCTAAGAAGCAAAGACCAATTCAGTTGGACTTTGCGCCCGAGGAACTCATGGCAAAGGTTGATACCGTCAGGAAGCGGGCGCCGCTGAAAACCCACCGGCCGCCGGTCGGCGCTTCCCCCGGCACGCTGATCGCCGATCCGGCGGCGCGGCGCAGCGAGCTTCGGCTGACGTTGATCTCGCCCGAAAAATTCAAGACCATCGACAATGCCAGCATCGACGAGCTCAATACCCATTGCGACCGGTGGCCAGTCGTCTGGCTGGACTGCACGGGGCTTGCCAACATCCCGCTGATCGAGGAGATCGGCCGGATCTTCAACCTGCACCCGCTGGCGCTGGAGGATGTCGTCAACACCGGCCAGCGGCCGAAGGTGGATTTCTTCGAGGATCATGCCTTCGTCGCGTTGCGCATGATCGACGATGTCACCGCCCATCGCTACGAGCAGATAGCGGTGTTCTTCGGCAGGAATTTCGTCGTCACCTTCCAGGAGCGCGAGGGCGATCCGTTCGACCCGGTGCGCAAGCGTATCGTGGCGTCCATGCCCAACCGGTTGCGCTCGCGCGGCGCCGACTATCTGGCCTATGCGCTGATCGATGCCATCGTCGACAGCTATTTCCCGCCGATCGAAGCGGCGAGCGAAACGGTCGACGGCATCGAGGACCAGATGCTGAACACGCCGCACAAGCATCAGATGCGGCAGTTGCACGAGTTGCGGCGCGACGCCAACGTGCTGAAAGGCGTGTTGTGGCCGATGCGCGATGCCCTGGCGACATTGATCCGCAACGACGTGCCCTTTGTGACGGCCGAGACCAAGATATTCTTCAACGACACGCTCGATCATTCGCTGCGGCTGATCGAGCTGGTCGAGAACCAGCGCGACATGCTGACCGGCCTGATCGAGATGCATCTGTCGCTGACCCAGGCGCGCACCAATGACGTCATTTCCTATCTGACGATCGTCTCGGTGATCTTCATGCCGCTCACCTTCCTCGTCGGCGTCTGGGGCATGAATTTCGAACCGGAAAGCTCGCCCTGGAACATGCCGGAGCTGAAGGCCTATTACGGCTACCCTGCAGCACTTCTGTTCATGCTCGCCGTCGCAATTGGGCTTGTCGCCTTCTTCAAGTGGAAGAAGTGGCTGTAGTCCAGGGCAAACCTTTGTTTTGGCGGCAGGACCTGCGACAAGCCGGCTTGACAATTGGGCTGGTGTTTTGCCGGGAATTGCACTATATGCGCCGCAGCTTCGCGCCCTGACGCGTTGCTTGCACCGGCCCCTGCTGGACGACATCCCGGCTGAGGGCGTCCCGTTTCCTCGAACAGATAAGGAAAAACACGATGTCGATTACTGCCGATCGCAAGAAGGAATTGATGACCGAATTCGCAACTGCCAAGGGCGATACCGGATCCCCGGAAGTCCAGGTTGCCATCCTTTCCGAGCGCATCAAGAACCTGACGGAGCACTTCAAGGACCACAAGAAGGATAACCATTCCCGCCGTGGCCTGCTTGCTCTCGTCTCCCAGCGCCGCAGCCTGCTTGACTACCTCAAGCGCAAGGACGACGCGCGCTATCAGACGCTGATCGACAAGCTCGGTCTCCGTCGCTGACGAATTGACCGGCGGGCTCTCTGCGGAGGGCCCGCCGGTCGCGCATTGGCATCGGATGATCCGGTGTGCCGATGCTGGGAATGGAGCGCAATGCGCTCTCGAAATTTGCATTCGCGCACGGCGCGTTCCGAAAACCAAGGGTTTTCGGCGTCATGCGCAAGGCCGGCCGACCGGTCGGCCAGACCCGGTTCCGAAAGTGCAGAGGGCCATTCGGAACCGCCCATGGACGGTCATGGGGCAGGATTGCAGGATGCTCGCTCGGCTGTGAGCCGGATTTATCGAGCTTCCCGTTGTCTTGCCCGTGGCTGCCCGAAGGAAGCCAGGAAAGGGATATCCGCGACCGTTGAGACGGCGCGACCCTTTCCGCATATGAAGGACAAGATATGTTCAATCATCACAAAGTGGAAATCGAGTGGGGCGGCCGTCCGCTCATCCTGGAGACGGGCAAGATCGCACGCCAGGCTGACGGCGCGGTGCTTGCTACCTACGGCGAGACCGTGGTCCTCGCCACCGTCGTTTCGATGAAGGAGCCGAAGCCCGGCCTGGATTTCTTTCCGCTCACCGTCAACTACCAGGAAAAGACCTATGCCGCCGGCAAGATCCCGGGCGGCTATTTCAAGCGCGAGGGCCGTCCGAGCGAGAAGGAAACGCTGGTTTCCCGCCTGATCGACCGCCCGATCCGCCCGCTTTTCGCCGACGGCTACAAGAACGACACCCAGATCGTCGTCACCGTCGTCCAGCACGATCTTGAAAACGATCCGGACATCCTGTCGATCGTCGCCACCTCGGCGGCTCTGACGCTGTCGGGCGTGCCCTTCATGGGTCCGATCGGCGGCGCCCGCGTCGGCTACATCAACGGCGAATATGTGCTCAACCCGCATATCGACGAAATGCAGGAATCCAAGCTCGACCTCGTCGTCGCCGGCACCGCCGACGCCGTGCTGATGGTCGAATCCGAGGCCAAGGAGCTCAGCGAGGACCTGATGCTCGGCGCCGTCGTGTTCGGCCACAAGAGCTTCCAGCCGGTGATCGAGGCGATCATCAAGCTGGCCGAGGTCGCCGCCAAGGACCCGCGCGACTTCACCGCGCCCGACTATTCCGCGCTCGAAGGCGAGATGCTGAAGATCGTCGGCGACGAGCTGCGCGAGGCCTACAAGATCACCGACAAGCAGTCGCGCTACGCCGCCGTCGACGCCGTCAAGGCGAAGGTCAAGGCAGCGTTCGCACCGGCTGAGGGCGAGGAGGCCAAGTACTCTTCCGAGCAGATCGGCACGGTGTTCAAGGAGCTCCAGGCCAAGGTGGTGCGCTGGAACATCCTCGATACCGGGTCGCGCATCGACGGCCGCGATCTCAAGACCGTCCGCAAGATCGTCTCCGAGGTCGGCGTTCTGCCGCGCACCCATGGTTCGGCGCTGTTCACCCGTGGCGAGACCCAGGCGCTGGTTGTCGCCACGCTCGGCACCGGCGAGGACGAGCAGTTCGTCGATTCGCTGACCGGCATGTACAAGGAGAAGTTCCTTCTCCACTACAATTTCCCGCCCTATTCGGTCGGTGAAACCGGCCGCATGGGCTCGCCGGGCCGCCGCGAGATCGGTCACGGCAAGCTGGCCTGGCGCGCGATCCGCCCGATGCTGCCCTCCGCCGACCAGTTCCCCTACACGCTGCGCGTCGTCTCGGAGATCACCGAGTCCAACGGCTCGTCCTCGATGGCGACCGTCTGCGGCACCTCGCTGGCGCTGATGGATGCCGGCGTGCCGATCGCCAAGCCGGTGGCCGGCATCGCCATGGGCCTGATCAAGGAAGGCGAGCGTTTCGCGGTGCTCTCCGACATCCTCGGTGACGAGGACCACCTCGGCGACATGGACTTCAAGGTCGCCGGCACCGCCAACGGCGTCACCTCGCTGCAGATGGACATCAAGATCGACGGCATCACCGAGGAGATCATGAAGATCGCGCTCGGCCAGGCCAAGGACGGCCGTCTGCACATCCTCGGCGAGATGGCGCATGCGATCTCCGGCGCCCGCGCCGAGCTCGGCGAGTTCGCGCCGCGCATCGAGGTCATGCACATCCCGACCGACAAGATCCGCGACGTCATCGGCTCCGGCGGCAAGGTGATCCGCGAGATCGTCGAGAAGACCGGCGCCAAGATCAACATCGAGGACGACGGCATGGTCAAGATCGCTTCGGCCAACGCCAAGGAGATCGAGGCGGCGAAGAAGTGGATCCACACCATCGTCGCCGAACCGGAAGTCGGCGAGATCTACGAAGGCACGGTCGTCAAGACCGCCGACTTCGGCGCCTTCGTCAACTTCTTCGGCCCGCGCGACGGCCTCGTCCACATCTCGCAGCTCGCCAACGAGCGCGTCGCCAAGACCTCCGACGTCGTCAAGGAAGGCGACAAGGTTTGGGTCAAGCTGATGGGCTTCGACGAACGCGGCAAGGTTCGCCTGTCGATGAAGGTCGTCGACCAGGCCACCGGCAAGGAAATCGTGCGCGAGAAGAAGCCGGAAGGCGAGGAAGACGCCGCCTGATCGGCTTGACCGGTTAATCGAAACGGGCGCGCCGCAAGGTCGCGCCCGTTTTGTTTAAAGAGTTATGTGAATGGCCGCGGAGCCGCTGAAAACGCTGTTTTATCCGTTCGAGGCCGAGGCCCTCCCTCTGCCGCGAAAAGGCGCCCGCGTTCTGTTTCTCGGCGCCGAACCAGGCTTTCGTTTGCCTGACGGGTTCGATGCGGCGCTGCATCTCGTGCAAGGCTTTCGACCGCATTTTCGCACCCTGCAGGCGGCCGGCTGCACGGTCACGCCGCGGGCGGAAGGCTCCGGCTTCGATGCCGCCCTGGTTCTCGCCGGGCGCCATCGCGGCCAGAACGAGCTGCGCATCGCCGAAGCTCTTGAGCGTGTCGCGCCAGGCGGGCTGATCGTCGTTGCCGGCGGCAAGGACGATGGCATCGACAGCCTGCGCAAACGCATCAATATTTTGGTGGCGCTCGAAGGTCATCTGCCAAAGCATCACGGTGTCGCCTTCTGGTTCCGCCAGGCCGGAAAGGAGGCGGCCGAGGCGCTTCGGGCCGCCAATCCCGATCTGATCGTGGAAGAGCGCTTTCGAACCGCGCCCGGCATGTTTTCGTTCGATCGCGTCGACGCCGGTTCGAAGCTCCTGGCGGAACGCCTGCCTGACGGTTTGACGGGCAATCTCGCCGATTTCTGCGCCGGCTGGGGCTATCTGGCGGCGGAAGTCGCGGAACGCTCGCCGGGCCTTTCCGGCCTCGACCTCTACGAAGCAGATTTCGAAGCGCTGGAAGCAGCCAGGCTCAATGTCCGCAATGCCGTCGAGCCGCGTTTCTTCTGGGCCGATCTGCTCACCGAAACCGTTGAGCGGCGCTATGACGCCATCGTCATGAACCCGCCCTTTCACAGTGGCCGGGCGGCCGAGCCCGGTATCGGCGCCGGCATGATCCATGCTGCATCTAGGGCGCTGAAGTCGGGCGGGCGTCTGCTCATGGTCGCCAACCGGCAATTGCCCTATGAACAGGTGCTGGCGGCCGCCTTTTCCAGCCATGCCGAGATTGCCCGCGACGGCATGTTCAAGGTGTTTTCGGCGCGACGGTAAAAGCAGCGCAGCGGTTTTCCGTCCGCAACTGAATATCGACGATCTGAACCGGGGATTATTGCAGGCTGACGAGGCGTGCGGGCTCGCGAGTGCCGTAGGCGGCGCGCGCCTGTCCAAGTTCGATCTTGAGCGGCGCCGGCCGGCCGAACAGATAGCCCTGCACCACCTCGCAGCCCGCTGCCCTCAGCAGCGTCGCCTGGTTCTCGGTTTCGACGCCTTCGGCAATGATACCGACGCCCAATGCCCGCGACAGACCGACGATTGTCGAGACCACCGCGCCGGAGCTGGCGTCGGTGTCGATGCGACTGACGAAGGAACGATCGATCTTCAGCTTCCCGAACGAGAAATCGATCAGGTAGCTCAGGTTCGAATAGCCGGTGCCGAAATCGTCGACGGCGACCGAGATGCCCATGTCGGCGAGCTGCTGCAGGATGACGGCCGCACGGTCGCGATCCTGCATCATCGCCGTCTCGGTGACTTCGAGCTCCAGCCGCGACGGCTTGATGCCGGTCGATGCCATCGTTTCGCGCACGATACCGACGAAGTCCTTGGTCATGAACTGGACCGGCGAGATGTTGACGGCGACGAAGCAATCTTCCGGCAGATACTGGGCGTCGCTGCAGGCCTTGCGCAACACCCATTCGCCGATCGGATTGATCATGCCGGTTTCCTCGGCGATCGGGATGAACTCCATCGGCGGGATCATGCCGCGTTCCGGGTGCTTCCAGCGGATCAGCGCTTCGTAGCCGACGACGCGGCCGCTCGGCAGGTCGAATTGCGGCTGGTAATGGAGATTGAAGTCGCCGCGGTCGAAGGCGGTTTTCAGCTCGGATTCGATCCATTGCCGATAGTCCGCCACCCGCCCCATATCGGCATGGAAGACCGACCAGTTGCCGATGCCGCTTGCGCGCGCATTCTGCAGCGCCAGGTTCGAGCGACGGAGGATGAGCACCGGATCGACGCCGTCCTTCGGCATTGCCACGATGCCCATGGACATGCTGACGGACTGCAGGTGCGTCTGGAGCTGGTAGGGCTCCGTCATCTGGTTGATGAGCTTGTCGAGGGATCGCTCAAGCGATCCCCGGATCTCGCGGTCAGGCAGCAGCACGGCGAATTCGCCGGCGCCGATGCGCCCGATCACCGCGCCCTCGGGCATGTTGTCCCTCAATCTCTTGGTGAAGGCTCGGATCAGTTCATCGCCAAGGCTGTAACCGATGGCATCGTTGATCTGCTTGAAGCGGTCGATGTCGATATCGATCAGGTAGACCGGCTCGCCGGTTCGGATCGTGTCCGACGCGGCCGCGGCGATCCTGCCGACCATGGCCGGGCGCGACAGCAGGCCGGTCAGCTTGTCGAAATGCGTTTCCTTGAAGACATAATCGGCCGATTCATCGATGCCCGCGAAGAAGGAGAGCGCGGCACCGCCGGCGGAAAGGGCGCAGAGCGCGGCGATGACGCCCGCCATCGTCTCCGCCGGCATGCCGGCCAGACCATCGCCGAATCCGAACCGCAGCCCCCAGAGTCCGAGGATAAAACTGCCCATGCCCGAGCTGGCCACGGTGATCAGCCGGAACAGCGGCGTCCGCCTCGGATTGCTGACTGCGGTCATGCAAGGCCCCCAGATTGCAGGACCTTCTAGCGGATATCTCCTTAAAATGAGTTTCCGCCAATGCGCGCAATTTTACTGGAAAGGACTGTTTTCAATAGCGAACTATTCGCGGCCGCCATCGGTCTGCTTCAGTTCCTCGAGCGCCGGCATGGAGACGATGTGGTAGCCGGAATCGACATAGTGGATCTCGCCTGTAACCCCCGAGGACAGATCTGAGAGCAGGTACAGCGCCGACCCGCCGACCTCGTCGATGGTCACTGTGCGCCGCAGCGGCGAATTGCGTTGCTGATAGGAGAACATGTGGCGGGCGTCGGAAACGCCGGAGCCGGCGAGCGTCCGCACCGGCCCCGCCGAGATGCCGTTCACCCGGATGCCGCGTGGGCCGTAGTCATTGGCGAGATAGCGCACGCTTGCCTCGAGCCCGGCCTTGGCGACGCCCATCACATTGTAGTTCGGCATGACCCGAACCGACCCGGCATAGGTCAGCGTGATCATCGAGCCGCCGTTCGTCATCAGCGCGGCGGCATTGCGTGCAACCTCGGTGAAGGAATAGCAGGAGATCACCATGGTGCGCACGAAGTTGTCGCGGCTGGTGTCGGCGTAGAGGCCCTTGAGCTCGTTCTTATCGGAAAAGCCGATGGCATGGACGACGAAATCCAGCCCGCCCCAGGCCTCGCCGAGCGTCTCGAAGGTCGCGGTGACCGAGGCGCTGTCCTCGACGTCGCAAGGCACGACGAGCGAAGCGCCGAGCCTCTCGGCAAGCGGCTTGACCCGCCGTCCGAATGCGTCGCCCTGGTAGGTGAAGGCAAGCTCCGCCCCGTGCTCGGACAGTTTTTTGGCGATGCCCCAGGCGATCGAATGATCGTTGGCGACCCCCATGACAAGCCCGCGCTTGCCCTTCATCAGCCCGTCCATAAAAGGCAATCCTTATGCGGAATAGCGCTGGAAAATCAGCGTTGCGTTGGTGCCACCGAAACCGAAGGAATTGGACAAAACGGTGTCGATCCTGGCGTTGTCGATGCGCTTGCGCACGATCGGCATGCCCTCGAACTCCGGATCGAGCTCCTCGATATGGGCGCTCTCGCCAATGAAGCCGCCCTGCATCATCAGGATCGAATAGATCGATTCCTGGACGCCGGCAGCACCCAGCGAATGGCCGGTGAGGGACTTGGTCGAGGTGATGAACGGCATCTTGTCGCCGAATACTTCGCGGATGGCGCCCATTTCCTTGGAATCGCCGACCGGCGTCGAGGTGCCGTGCGTGTTGATGTAGTCGACCGGAGAAGACACCGTGGCAAGCGCCTGCCGCATGCAGCGCACAGCGCCTTCTCCCGAAGGAGCAACCATGTCGTAGCCGTCGGAGGTCGCGCCGTAGCCAACGATCTCGGCATAGATCTTGGCGCCGCGCGCCTTGGCGTGCTCCAGCTCCTCCAGCACCAGAACGCCCGCGCCGCCGGCGATGACGAAGCCGTCGCGGTTGACGTCATACGCACGGGAAGCAGTCGATGCTTTGTCATTGAATTTCGACGACATGGCGCCCATGGCGTCGAACAGGTCCGACATCGTCCAGTCGAGATCCTCGTGGCCGCCGGCGAACATCATGTCCTGCTTGCCCCACTGGATCAGCTCATAGGCATTGCCGATGCAGTGCGCCGAGGTCGAGCAGGCCGACGAGATCGAATAGTTGACGCCGTGGATCTTGAACCAGGTGGCCAAAGTGGCCGAAGCGGTCGACGACATCGCCTTCGGCACCGCGAATGGACCGATGCGCTTCGGGCTGCCGTTCTTGAGTGTCGTTTCGGCGGCCTCGACGATGGTCCTGGTCGACGGTCCGCCGGAGCCCATGACGATGCCTGTGCGGTCATTGGTGATGTCGCTTTCGCCGAGCCCGGCGTCCGCGATGGCCTGATCCATGGCGACATGGTTCCAGGCCGCACCTTGGCTCAGGAAACGCATGGCGCGGCGGTCGATCATCGGCGACGGGTCGAGTGTCGGCGCACCCCATACCTGGCATCGGAAGCCGTGCTCAGCGAAGGAATTGGAAAAGCTGATGCCGGACTTGGCATCGTAAAGCGAGGCCTGCACCTCATTGGCGTTGTTGCCGATCGACGACACAATGCCGAGGCCTGTCACTACGACCCGTCTCATTCACAACTCCTTCCGGCGCACTTGGCGAAAACCTAGTCGGTTTTCGCCTTCGATCATACGCAAAATAAACTGCCGCGGCGGCTTCGCGCATCCGCCGGACACGCGAGGCCTCGTGGCGAAAAGCGATCAGGCGGCCGACTGCTTGGACAGGCCGACCTTCAGATCCGTTGCCGCGTATATGGGTTCGCCATCCGCCTTGAGCCAGCCATCGGCGATGCCGAGCACGAGGCGGCCGCGCATCACGCGCTTGAAGTCGACGCCGTATTCGACCTTCTTGACCGACGGCGTCACCATGCCTTTGAACTTCACTTCGCCGGTCGACAGCGCCATGCCCTTGCCCGGCTCGCCGAGCCAGCCGAGATAGAAGCCGGTCAATTGCCACATGGCGTCGAGGCCCAGGCAGCCCGGCATGATCGGATTGCCGATGAAATGGCAGGCGAAAAACCAAAGATCCGGCTTGATGTCGAATTCGGCGCGGATGAAACCCTTGTCGAAGGCGCCGCCGGTCTCGCTGATCTCGGTGATGCGGTCGAACATCAGCATCGGCGGGTAGGGCAGCTGGGCGTTTCCCGGTCCGAACAGCTCGCCGCGGGCGCAGGCAAGCAGTTCTTCGTAATCGTAACTGGACTTTTGACCCGCCATTGACTCCGTCCCCGTTTTCGTTCCGGGCGGCAGGGCGCCCTCGGTCGTTGGTTTCCTAACACACTCTGTTTGTGGCCGGAAACCGGCGTTTGCGCTTAACCCGTGCGCCTGCCTGGGTCAATGCGCGCTATTGATCGCATTTGGACGACAGAATATATGTCGGGAGGTGTCCAGTTTTTGGCGATGACGTCTTTTTGCCATTCTGGACCTGTCTATGGGGCTGGGCCACGGGCTTCGACGGGATAGATGGATTCGGACTGCCGGAAGGAAAATGTCGCTGTGGACAAGCGGGTTCGCGAAGCCGGCCTGAGGCCGACGCGTCAGCGTATCGCGCTGGCCGATCTGCTTTTCGCCAAGGGCGACCGTCATCTCTCGGCCGAGGAACTGCATGAAGAGGCGATCGCCGCCGGCGTGCCGGTTTCGCTAGCGACCGTCTACAATGCGCTGCACCAGTTCACCGAGGCCGGGCTGCTGCGCATCCTCGCCGTCGAAGGGTCCAAGACCTATTTCGACACCAACACGTCCGATCACCATCATTTCTATGTCGAGGGCGAGAACCGGATCTTCGACATCGCCAGCGGTCCGGTGAGCGTCTCCAACCTGCCGGAGCCTCCGGAAGGCATGGAGATAGCCAATGTCGACATCGTCGTGAGGCTGCGCCCCAAGCGCCGCGATTGATCCGCGCGATGCGGTCCCTCGATCTGACGATCCGGCTGGAATGGGTCGCCGCCGCCGCGGCCGCAATCGTCTTCTACAAAATGACCGGTGTCTCGTGGTGGCTGTTTGCGCTGCTCATCCTGGTGCCGGACCTGTCGATGCTGGGCTATCTCGCCGGGCCGCAGATCGGTGCGATTGCCTATAATGCCCTGCACATCCTGATTGCCCCGCTCGTCCTTGCGCTCGCCGGCGTCCTGTTTGGCGGTCCGGTCACGACGGCGGTGGCGCTCGTCTGGATCGTGCATATCGCCATCGACCGCGCCCTTGGCTACGGTTTGAAGCTATCCACCGGTTTTCAGGATACGCATCTCGGCCGCATCGGGCGCGACCGGGGCAAGCTCAGTTCTTGACCTTCTCGCCCGGATAGGCGCCCCAGACCTGCGACTGGGCGATCCAGCCAGTATGGCCGTCGAAGGTCATCTCGCACCACTGACCGTCGCACTTCTTGATCGAGCCCATGACGCCCGGCTCGAGGATGGCGACGACGCCGGCATCCTTGTCGGGGTCATCGAGCAGATTGATTCGGCCGCCCTTGCTGCGCTGCCACGGAGCGACGATCGCCGTGCGACGGCCCGAAAGCAGTGACTGGTTGATCCAGCCCTCGGAGCCGTCCGCGTCCCGCACACGACGCCAGGTGTCGAATTCCTGGATGATTTCCATCGGCAGCCCGGCCTTCATGTACATCCAGTCGACCGAATAATTGGCGCCTGGGCCGACGCGCGAGTTGACGCGGCCCGATTTCAGGCTGACGAAACGCGGCAGTGGCAAGCCGCTCGGCCCCAAGGTCACTGTCTGTGCCGGCGTGGCCGCGCCCTGCGCGGACGCCTGCGGAGCACAAAGCAAAGCGCCGAGGACGGCTGCGCTGAAAGCCAGGCGAAGCGACGCGAAACCAGACACCTTGTTCCTTTCGGCGCCGTTCCGTAGGGATGAGCGCCCCTTTTTCTTTGTCTTCGGCGGCACCGCTTGTTACAGGAGTGGGCTGATGCCGCGATCGGCTACAAGTTTCGCCGGTCTTGGTTAAAGAGGTCTCAACGAGATCGGTTTCGAGGAAGCTTCGGGGATAAAATGGCAGGCAAAAAACGGCCCCTCGTCGTCATCACGCGCAAGCTGCCCGATCCGGTCGAAACCCGCATGCGCGAGCTGTTCGACGCGCGGCTCAATGTCGAGGACCGGCCGATGACCCAGCCGGAGCTGGTCGCGGCGGTCAAGGAAGCCGACGTGCTGGTCCCGACCATCACCGACCACATCGATGCCGCGCTGATCGCCCAGGCCGGCGAGAACCTGAAGCTGATCGCCAATTTCGGCAACGGCGTCGACAAGATCGATGTCGCGGCGGCTGCCAAGAAAGGCATCACCGTCACCAACACGCCGAATGTGCTCACCGAAGACACCGCCGACATGACCATGGCGCTGATGCTGGCAGTGCCGCGGCGGCTGGCCGAAGGCGCCAATGTGCTCACCGGCGAGAAGAAATGGGCCGGCTGGTCGCCGACCTGGATGCTCGGCCGTCGCATCTGGGGCAAGCGGCTCGGCATCGTCGGCATGGGCCGCATCGGCACGGCGGTCGCCAGGCGCGCCAAGGCGTTCGGCCTGTCGATCCACTACCACAACCGCCATCGCGTGCTGCCGGCGGTCGAGGACGAATTGGAAGCGACCTACTGGGAAAGCCTCGATCAGATGCTCGCCCGCATGGACATCATCTCGGTCAACTGCCCGTCGACGCCGGCGACCTTCCATCTGCTGTCCGCCCGGCGCCTGGCGCTGATGCAGCCGACCGCCTACATCGTCAACACCGCGCGCGGCGACATCATCGACGAGGAATCGCTGGTCAAGCTGATCCAGGACGGCAAGATCGCCGGCGCCGGCCTCGACGTCTACGAGCATGAGCCGGCGCTGAACAGCAAGCTGTTGCGGCTCGCCCACAAGGGCAAGGTCGTTCTCCTGCCGCATATGGGCTCGGCCACGCTCGAGGGCCGCATCGACATGGGCGAGAAGGTGATCATCAACATTCGCGCCTTTTTCGACGGCCACCGTCCGCCGGATCGCGTTCTGCCGCTCAGGACCTGAAATTCAGGCGGCGACGATGAGGGCGCCGTCTCCGGCGACTTTGA
Source organism: Mesorhizobium sp. M1E.F.Ca.ET.045.02.1.1 (assembly GCF_003952485.1). Classification (NCBI taxonomy): domain Bacteria; kingdom Pseudomonadati; phylum Pseudomonadota; class Alphaproteobacteria; order Hyphomicrobiales; family Phyllobacteriaceae; genus Mesorhizobium; species Mesorhizobium sp. M1E.F.Ca.ET.045.02.1.1. Next base: position 1,092,734 of record NZ_CP034447.1, on the reverse strand, counting down.
CGATGCTGCCGCGATAGGCGTCGAACGCGCCGTGCCCAAGCCGCACCGCCATGGGCGTTTCCCAGCCCATCTCCCGGGCGACGATCAGTCCGAGCAAAAGGATGGCGTCTGGCTCATGCAGCACCAGCGCCGCCGGCGCGCGGCCGTTGTGGACCAGCTCCATCAGCACCGCCGAAGCCGACGACGAGCCGATGGTGCCCGGCAGGAACAGCACGCGGCCGGAAACCGTCTCGCCATGCTGCGGGTGGCGGACATCGGCGATGCAGCCGGTCTTCGGGTCGACGCCGCCCCAGAAGCTGATCGGCGCCGTCAGCACCAGGGCTTCGCCTTCGCCGGCCTTGCCCGGCACCAGGATTTCGGTGGCGGCGCTCATGCGGCGATATCCGTGAAGCGCGGCTTGCCGACGATCGCGCTTTCGACGCAGTCGGCGAGCGAGGCATAGAGCACCGCATAGCCGGTGTTGCCGGGGGCGTAATGCGCGAACTTCCCCGAATTGGTCATCAGCACGCCGTTGCTGAGCTCCGGCATGATCGGCGTCACCACCACGCAGGTGTCGGCGACGATGACGACTCCGCTTGTTTCGAGCCGCTGCCGCCGGCCGTCCTGCTCCAGCGAGGCAAGCACGTGACGGCCGGTGCAGGCGTAGATCGGCACGGCGAGCCGCCTTTCGGCGATCAGCCGCTCCAGCATGTCGAACTCGGCATGCGACAGATGCGGGCTGCCGATCGCGACCGCGTCGATGGCTTTTGGCGCAGCCGCCGTCGACAGGCCGTCGCGCGCCTTCGCCACCATCTGCGGCGTGACGCGGATCGTCGCCTCCGGTTCCGGCCCGGCCAGAACGGTTTCCAAATCCGGAGCCTCGGGCGTGACCCCGGCAATGTGGAACAGGCCGACGGCGCCGGATGATGCCGCGGCAGCGCCGAACGCCTTCAGCGCATCTTCGCCGGGATGATTGGTTACGCCGGTGACGACGGCTATGGCATTGCCCACTTCACGGCCATAGAGGCTGCCCAGCACCGGCCAGGCGATCTCGGAAGCGAGAAAGGTCGCCGAGAGGCCAGAGACGTCGAATACCAGCCTTGCCCGCCTGTTCTCCGGGCGATGCAGGCCATAGTCCGGCGCCCGGCCGGTGATGGCACAGGCAATGTCGAGGAAGTCGCCATAGCGGTTCGTGCGGGCGCCCAGCACGGAGTTGCAGAACACCACGGCATTGGACTCACCCCAGGCGACGTCGCTGCCAAGCATTGGCCTGTGCCCGGCCTGATAGGGCGCGCAGGTCCAGCTCTGCTCGCAGCCGAGCCTGCGATAGGCCTCCATCATCCGCCGCGCCATGCCGCGCTGCGGCTCTTCCAGCCGGATACGCGAGCAGCCCATCAGGTCGAGCGCCCCGACATTGAGCGTCGAGCGCACCGCGACCCTGGCGCCGCCTTCGACCAGCCGCTCGGCGAACAGCGTGCCGGAATCGCCGTGATAGAGCGCGCCGTCTATATGCGCCGAGGCGATCGGGATCAGCCGCGGCGCCCCCAGCAGCCGCGCGCTCTCGGCGACGATGCGCATCGCCATGGCGGCGCCGTCCTTGCCGGCGACAATTGCCTGTTCTTCAGGGCTGAGCGCGAGGCTCAAGACAGCACCTTGCGCATGGTAATCGAAGTCGGCCGGTCATAGCCCTCATGCGCCGTGCGCCCGGTCTCGCGAAAGCCGAGCCGGGCGAAGGCCGCATGATTCTCAGTCAGTTCGATGCGCGTCTGCAGCTCGATGGTCTGCTTGCCGCGCCGGCGGGCAAGATCCTCGACAGCCTGCATCAGCCGCCCGCCTATCCCCCGCCCCTGCAGGCCGGGCTCGACGGCAAGCTTGCCGACATAGAAATCCTTCTCCCTCTCCAGCGCGAAGATGCAGCCGACGATCCGGCCGTTTTCCACGGCCAGGAAACCCGTCTCCTGCTCCGCCTTGCGCCTGAGGCTTTCCGGCGTCAGCCGATGCGCCGAGGATGGCGGGTCGATGACGCCGTCCATATAGGCGAAGGCGCGCCGGATCAGCGCCAGCAATTCGTCCCACTCCGCGAAGTCTGGCGGAAGCTTGGCGACAAGGGGAGCGGCCAACTGGTCCATGGGCTCAGACCGCCTTGTAGCGGACGGTGTCGAAGCGGGCGGTGAGCCCGTCATAAAGCAGCAGCCGGCCGACCAGCGGCTCGCCGATGCCGGCAATCAGCTTGATCGCTTCCATCGCCTCCAGCGTGCCGACGACGCCGGTCAGCGCGCCGACGATGCCGGCAACGGCGCAGGACGGCACCAGCCCTTCGGGCGGGGCTTCCGGGAAAAGGTCGCGGTAACCTGGATTGCGCTTGCCGTCGGCGCCGGTCTCGTACGGTTTCAGCACCGTCACCGAGCCGTCGAAGCGGCCGACGGCGGCGGTGACCAGAGGCTTGCTTTCCAGCGCGCACGCATCGGCCAGCGCATAGCGTGTCTCGAAATTGTCGGAACCGTCGACGACGACATCGTAGCGGGCGACGAGGGCAGGGGCGTTTTCCGCCGTCAGCCTGAGGCGATGCAACTCGACTTTGACGTTGGGATTGATGCGCATGATCGCTTCCCTTGCACTGTCGGTCTTCGCCATGCCGATCGTGTCGCTGCCATGGATCACCTGCCGCTGCAGGTTGGACAGTGAGACATCGTCGTCATCGACGATGCCGAGCGTGCCGACGCCGGCCGCGGCAAGATATTCAAGCACAGGCGCCCCCAGCCCGCCGGCGCCGATCACCAGCACCCGCGCCCGCTTCAGCTTCTGCTGGCCGGGGCCGCCGATTTCCGGCAGCACGATGTGGCGGGCATAGCGTTCGAGCTCTTCGTCGGTCAGGGCGGCATCGGTCATGGCTGGACCTTATAGCTGGTGCAAAGCCTTGTCATGTACGGGCAAGGCGAAGCCTTGTCCCGCAGGGCATGTACGGGCAAGGCGAAGCCTTGTCCCGCAGGGCAGGTACGGGCAAGGCGAAGCCTTGTCCCGCAGGGCAGGTACGGGCAAGGCGAAGCCTTGTCCCGCAGGGCAGGTACGGGCAAGGCGAAGCCTTGTCCCGCAGAGCAAGTACGGGCAAGGCGAAGCCTTGTCCCGAAGGCAAGCGCTGACGCCCACTGGGTTCCTCAAAAGGTTAGCCGGTCGGCCCGACACTGCCGTGGTCGACCGTCAGGAACTGCGCGCGTCCGGCGAGGCTGGAAAACAGCGCGGCGTCGGTGCCGGTCATGAAGGCCTGGCAGTTCAGCTCCTCGAGGATGGAGAACAAGGCGGCACGCCGTCCGCTGTCGAGATGCGCGGCGATCTCGTCGAGCAAAAGGACGGGCGTCAGACCTGACATCTCGCCGGTCAGCCTCGCATGCGACAGCACGATGCCGACCAAAAGCGCCTTCTGCTCGCCGGTCGAGCACAATTCGGCCGGCATCGACTTCGGCCGGTGACGCACCACGAGGTCCGAGCGATGCGGACCGTCGAGCGTGCGACCGGCGGCGCGGTCGCGCTCGCGGCCATTGGCGAGCATCGCGCGGAAACGCTCCTCGACATCGACCGCCGGCGCGACGGCGATCCCACCCTCCAATTCGCCGGACAGGCTGATGTCGGCTTGCGGAAACGGGCCGCTGCCGGGCAGCCTGTCGATCATGGCGGCAAGCAGCCGCACCAGTTCCGCCCGTGCCGCGGCGATCGCCACCCCGGTTTCGGCCATCTGTGTCTCGATCGCGTCGAACCAGGCGCTGTCGCGCGATCCTTCGGTAAGCAGGCGGTTACGGTCGCGCATCGCCTTTTCGTAGTCGAGGGCCCGCTGGCCATGGTTTGGATCGATCGCGAGCACAAGACGGTCGAGGAAGCGGCGGCGGTCGGCGGCCGGCCCTGGAAACAGCCCGTCCATCGCCGGCGTCAGCCAGACGACCCGCAGCCACTCCAGCATATCGTCAGCCGACTTCGCCGGCGCGCCGTTGATGCGAACGCGTCTGCCGCCTTCTCCGGTGGCATCTGCACCGGAAACGCCGGTGCCGATTTCGACCTGGCCTTCCGGCCCCTCGATCCGGGCATGCAGGGCAAAGCCGCCATCGCCGCCTTCGCGCGCCACGTCGGCATAGGGCGCGCGGCGCAGCCCGCGTCCGGGCGTCAGCAGCGAGATGGCTTCGAGCAGATTGGTCTTGCCGGCGCCATTGTCGCCGGACAGCACCACGGCGCCAGGGTCGAGCTCGAGCGAAAGTCCCGCATAGTTGCGGAAGTTTGTAAGTGTTAGCTTACTTATATGGGTCTGTTCCGGCAACCGCTGTCCGCCCGTGCAAGCCGCCGCAATCATCATTCCATCGCCAGCCGGCGCGAAACCCGATGCGCTACACCCGCATCGGCATCAGCACATAGAGCGCGGTCTCGTCGGCCATGTCGTGGATCAGCGTCGGCGACCCGGCATCCGCCAGCATGAACTTCGCCTCCGAACCGGTGAGTTGGGCGGCGACGTCGAGCAGATATTTGGCGTTGAAGCCGATCTCGATCGGATCGGACGAATAGTCGGCCGCCAGCTCCTCGGTGGCGCTGCCCGAATCCGGATTGTTGACGGCGAGCGTGAGCTGGCCGTCGTTGATCGACATTTTCACTGCCCGGCCGCGCTCCGACGAAATGGTCGAGACGCGGTCGACGGCGGCGGCGAAGCTCTGGCGGTCGATGATCAGCTTCTTGTCGTTGCCGGTCGGGATGACGCGCTGATAGTCGGGGAAGGTGCCGTCGATCAGCTTCGAAGTCAGGATGACGCTGCCGATGGTGAAGCGGATCTTGGTGTCCGACAGCTCCGTCGTCACCGCCACATCCGGGTCGTCGACCAGCTTCTGCAGCTCGCTCACCGTCTTGCGCGGGATGATGATGCCGGGCATGCCTTCGGAGCCTGCCGGCGCGTCGATTTCGGCGCGCGCCAGGCGGTGCCCGTCGGTCGCGACCGAGCGCAGCTTCAGCTTGCCGCCCACCTCATGCGTGTGCAGGAAGATGCCGTTGAGATAGTAGCGCGTCTCTTCGGTCGAGATGGCGAACTGGGTCTTCTCGATCAGGCCTTTGAGCGCCGCCGAGTCGAGCCGGAAGATGTGCGAGAAGGAGCCGGCCGAAAGTTCCGGGAAATCGGACTGCGGCAGGCACTGCAGGCGGAAGCTGGAGCGGCCTGACGTGACCGTCATCGCATTGCCGTCCTCGTCGGTCTTCAGCATGACCTCGGCGCCGTCGGCGAGCTTGCGCACGATGTCGTAGAGCAGATGCGCCGGGACCGTCGTCGCGCCGCCGCGCTCGACCTTGGCGGGCGTGGCTTCCGTCACCTCGAGGTCGAGGTCGGTCGCTTTCATCTCGAGGCTCGCGCCTTCTGCGCTGAGCAGCACATTCGACAGGATCGGTATGGTGTTGCGCCGCTCCACCACGCGATGAACGTGGTTGAGGGACTTCAGGAGATTGGACCGTTCCAGGATAACACGCATGACGAAACAGGCTCGCTTCAATGAATGGGCGGGGCACCAAGGGGTGGCATCCCGCGACAGCTCCGAAAAGCTCAGAATCTGTGTAAGCTGACAGTAAAAAGCCTGCAAACGCAAGCCCGCGACACCGGTTCCGGCCGGTTGCGCGGGCTTTCTGGGGATAAAGCCGGCGAACTGCGCCGCCGCCCCTTTTTCGGACCGCTCAGGCCTGCTCGTTGATCAGCCTTCGGAGCAGTTCGAGCTCCTGCGCCAGCGTGTTGTCGGCACCGGAAAGATCCTCGATCTTGCGCACGGCATGGAGCACCGTCGTGTGGTCGCGGCCGCCGAAACGCCGCCCGATTTCCGGCAGCGAGCGCGGCGTCATCACCTTCGACAGATACATTGCCACCTGCCGCGGCTTGACGATGGTGCGCGTGCGCCGGTTGGACAGCAGCTCCGTCTTCGACACGTTGTAGTGGCGCGCCACGATGCGCTGGATGTCCTCGATGCGCACCCGCTTTGGCTCGCCCGAGCGGTAGATGTGGCCGAGGATCTCGTCGATGCGGTCGATGGTGATCTGCGGCTCGAAGGACTGGCGGAACAGAAGCTGGTTGAAGGCGCCTTCGAGCTCGCGTCCGCTGCCTGTCACCGTGCGCGCGACGTGATCGAGGATATCGTCCGAAATGTCGAGCGAGGCATCGTCGACCTTGGCGGTGGCGAGGCGCAGCTTCAGCATGCCGAGGCGCATGGCGAAATCCGGCGCCGACATTTCGAGCGCCACGCCGCCATTGAGGCGCGAACGCACGCGCGGCTCCAGCGATTCCAGTTCCGACGGCGGCCGGTCGGCGGCGACCACCACCTGCTTGGCGCTGTCGAGCAGCATGTTGATCAGGTGGCAGAACTCATGCTGGATCGACTTGCCCTGCAGGAACTGCATGTCGTCGATGATCAGAAGATCGATATCGCGCAATTGCTCTTTGAGGGTGAGCGCATTGTTGTCGCGGATGGCGGTGGCGAAGCGCCACATGAAATATTCCGCCGTTAGATAGACCACGCGCGATTTCGGGTTGTGCCGCAGCGATTCCGCCGCGATCGCCTGCAAAAGGTGCGTCTTGCCCAGTCCGACGGTCGCGTGAAGGAAGAGCGGGTTGAAGCGCACGGCGCTCGACTGCGATTCCGCCACCGCCTTGGCGGCCGCGAAGGCGACCCGGTTCGAGGGTCCTTCGATGAACGAGGCGAAAGTGTAGCGCGGGTCGAGTGGTGACCCCAGCACATTGTGGCGGAACTCGGTCTCCACCGGCGCGCCGCCCTGGCGAGGCGCCGGCGCCCGCTCCACCCGGCCGTTGCTTGCGGTGCCGGCGGCGAGCACGGTCTGCGTCTGTTTGGTCATCTTGCGCGCCGGCGCGATCTCCGGCTCGACATTGTTGCGGCCTTGGCGCGTGGCGGTCCGCACGACGATCTCGATCTTGAGAACGTCGGCATCCTCATGCCTCCAAAGTTCGGCAATAAGGTCGAGATAGTGGCCGTTGATCCACGACCGCAGGAAGGCCGTGGGCACGGAAATACGGACAATGCCGCGCGAAGCCTCGGCAACCTTCATGCGGCCAAACCAGCTCGAATAGACCTCGGCTCCCAGACGCGCCTTAAGCTGGGCCTTGACCCGCTCGAACTTCTGTTCAGCGTCGCTGGATGCCGCCATGCCGTCCCCTCCGACGAAGGTTGTAGGGAATGGGAGTTCGCTCGCTATCTCCCTTTCGATGCCGCTCTGCATGATCAACGTTCCTTGTCTTCTCGTACCCTTTTTCCCGCCGGGAGTGCGCCTCCTGCACCCTCTGGTCCGGCGACGTTTTCGCTGCATCTCCATCGCCGCCGCCGGCGATCTTGTCGCAACGTTGCGCAAGGGACCGATGCCGGCTCTTGCCAGCCGGCTTGATCATGCCAAGGCAATACAACGCCGTCCGGCGAAAACGCCGGCCCAACGTCGACTGCGATGTACAATTACGCCAGTCCCCTACCCACCGAAGAGACAAACCAAGCCGCACGCGGAATTACTCCACGTCATGAATTCCGCCATTTTTTGGTGGCCGATTCAGGCTGGGTCAGGGGCTGAATGCCCGTCCCTTCGATGGATGGACATTACCGAAATCGCTGTGGATAGGGCAAGGCCACGTCTAACCGATTTTTAACGAATCTGGTTAGCGGAGACGCGTTCGAAGCAGGTGCCGTTGGGACAGCTTTTGACAAAGCCATTGTGATTCAAACCCTTTTCCGGCGAATATGAAAAAGGCCGGCCGATACGAAATTTTCTGAAATAATTCGCTTGACAGCTACTTGTCCCCCGCCGCTCCTGCGCGCGTTGAACAAGCTGTGGATGACCATCCGTAATCTTTTGAAAAATAAGCAGAATTTGTGACAGGCCAATTTGCGGCCATGCCTGTATCCGGCAGGCGAAGATATCAGCGATTATGTATATGCCGGCAAAATATTCGCAACTTTGAAATTCGGACCGGACGTCGTTACGCGGACGTTCTTTTTAAGTACTTGCCGGCAAACGAAAAAACCCGGCCTGCGCGGCCGGGTTCAAAGATAACGGTTCCGAATGGAAGTCGGTCAGGCCGACAGCACCTTGACGCGCTGGGCCAGGCGCGAAACCTTGCGGGACGCCGTGTTCTTGTGGATGACGCCCTTGGTGGCGGCACGCATCAATTCCGGCTCCGCGGCCTTGAAGGCTTCCAGCGCCGCGGCCTTGTCGCCGGCGGCGAGCGCCTCTTCGACCTGGCGGACATAGGTGCGGACGCGCGAGCGGCGGTTCTTGTTGATCGCCGCGCGGCGGGCGATCTTGCGCGTTGCCTTTTTGGCCGAAGACGTATTGGCCATGATGCCTCTCTTCTGATCTGGTGGGCGCCAGCGGGGTGCCGCAGGGCGCAAAAAACAAACGGGCAGCCACGGGGCCGCCTCGGTTGGTGCGGCTTATAGTTCAGCTTTTCCGGCGCGTCAACGCCGCGTCGCGGTCTTTTTGGCAACACCTAGCGGTTGGTGAAGTTCGGCTTCCGCTTCTCGACGAAGGCGGCCATGCCTTCCTTCTGGTCGTCGAGCGCGAACAGCGAATGGAACAGGCGGCGCTCGAAGCGCAGGCCTTCGGCAAGCGTCGTCTCATAGGACCGGTTGACGGCTTCCTTGGTCATCATCACCGATGGCAGTGAAAAATCAGCGATCTTCGCCGCCGCCTTCATCGCTTCCTCGACCAGTTCGCCGGCCGGCACGACCCGCGACACCAGCCCGCAGCGTTCGGCTTCGGCGGCGTCCATCATCCGTCCGGTCAGGCACATATCCATCGCCTTCGACTTGCCGACGAAGCGGGTCAGCCGCTGCGATCCGCCCATGCCCGGCATGACGCCGAGCGTAATTTCGGGTTGGCCGAACTTCGCATTGTCGGCGGCGATGATGAAATCGCACATCATGGCCAGTTCGCAGCCGCCGCCCAGCGCGTAGCCGGCCACCGCCGCGATGATCGGCTTGCGGGCACGCGTGAGCTCTTCCCAGCCGACGAAGAAGTCTTGGGTATAGGCGTCCACGAAGGCGATCGCCTGCATTTCCTTGATGTCGGCGCCGGCGGCGAAGGCCTTTTCCGAACCCGTAAGGACCATCGCGCCGATGCCGGCATCGGCGTTGAACGCATTCACCGCGGCTACGACTTCCGTCATCACCTGCGAATTCAGCGCGTTGAGCGCCTTCGGCCGGTTCAGCGTGATCAGCCCGACCTTGCCGCGTGTCTCCGCGAGAATGGTTTCATAGGTCATGGCGTGGTCTCCTCGCTTCGGTTGAGGAGACCGGTCTAGCTCACCGCTGACAGGTCCGGCAATAGAATGTCGAGCGGCCGCTCTGCACGATGCGCTCGATATGGCCGCCGCACCCTGGCTTCGGACATGACTCGCCCTCGCGGTCGTAAACGGCGAAGGAATGCTGGAAATAGCCGAGCGATCCATCGGCCTGGACATAGTCGCGCAGCGACGATCCGCCGGCGGCGATCGCATCGGCGATGACCGAGCGGATCGCTTCGGCCAGGCGTTCGCATTGCTCTTTGGCTTTCTTGCCGGAGCCGGCGATGGTGCCGGCTTCGCGCAGCGGCGACAGGCCGGCGCGCCACAGCGCCTCCGACACATATATATTGCCGAGCCCCGCGATCAGCCGCTGGTCGAGCAGTGCTGCCTTGAGCGGCGATCTGCGGCCCTTGAGCAGCGAGGCGAGCAGGGGGCCGTCGAGCGCGTTGCCGGTCGGCTCGATGCCCAGCCCGGCCAGCATCGGATGCGCGTCCGGCGCCCCCTCGGCAAACAGCATGAAGCCGAAACGGCGCGGGTCGTTGAAGATGACACGGGACCGCTCGCCCTTCGGCGAGGCGACATCGAACACGACATGGTCGTGTGCCGCGCTCTTCGACCGTTCGTGGCGAAAGGCGCCGGGGATGTCGCTGCCCTCGGCGGTTTCGATTCGGAACGATCCGGACATGCCGAGATGACAGATCAGCACCGGACCGTCTTCGATATGCATCGTCAGATACTTGGCGCGCCGGCCAAGCGCCGTCACGGTCTTGCCGGTAAGCCGCTCCGAGAAGCGCTCGGGAAAAGGAAAGCGAAGATCGGGCCTGCGCGCCTCGACGTTGACGAGGCGGGCCCCCTCCAGAACCGGCTGCAGCCCCCGCCGCACGGTTTCGACCTCGGGCAGTTCAGGCATGGCCGCCTGTCGTTGCAAGGAAAGAGGTGCCGTGACGGCCGGGCGCCAGGCCAAGATGGTCGGCGACGGTTTCACCGATGTCGGCGAAGGTTGGCCTCAGCCCGATGTCGCCGCCCTTCAGCCCCGGCCCGATGCCGATCACCGGGACGCGTTCCCGCGTGTGGTCGGTCCCGCGCCAGGTAGGGTCATTGCCGTGATCGGCGGTGAGGATGAGCAGGTCACCCGGCCTGATGCGCGACAGCGCCTCCGGCAGCCGGCGGTCGAAGGCCTCGAGCGCTCCGGCATAGCCGGCGACATCGCGCCGGTGGCCGAACTCGGTGTCGAAATCGACGAAATTGGCAAAGACCAGATCGCCCTCGCCGGCGTCGTCCATGGCGCCCAGCGCCTCGTCGAACATCGCCATGTTGCCGCCCGCCTTGCGCACCTCCGAGATGCCGCGATGGGCGAAGATGTCGCCGATCTTGCCGACGGCGATGACCTTGCTGCCACGTTTCGTCAGCCGGTCGAGCAAGGTCGGCTCCGGCGGCGGCACGGCATAGTCGCGGCGGTTGTGGGTGCGCTGGAAGGTGGCTGACGTCTCGCCGACGAAGGGCCGCGCGATCACCCGCCCGATCTTCAGCGGATCCACCAGCCGGCGCACCGTCAGGCAAAGCTCGTAAAGTCGCTCCAGGCCGAAATGCGTCTCGTGCGCTGCGATCTGCAACACGGAGTCCACTGAGGTGTAACAGATCGGCTTGCCGGTGCGGATGTGCTCCTCGCCGAAGCGCTCGATGATCTCGGTTCCGGGCGCATGGCAATCACCGAGGATGCCCGGCACCTGACCTTCGCGGATGATCGCTTCCGTCAACGCGGCCGGGAAGGCCGGCGCGGTATCGGGAAAATAGCCCCAGTCGAAACGCACCGGCAGGCCGGCGATCTCCCAATGGCCCGAAGGCGTGTCCTTGCCGCTCGAGACCTCCTGGGCGGCGCCATGGAAGGACGAGGCAAGCAACGGCATGTCGAGGTCGAGCTTCAGCCCTGTCGCCGTCTCTGCCGCCCGCGCGAGCCCGAGCGAGACCATGTTGGGCACGGCGAGCGGCCCCCGGCGCAACCCTTCGCGATCCGCCCGGCCCTCGGCGCAGGCCTGCGCGATATGTCCGAACGTGTTGGCGCCGGTGTCGCCGTAGCGTCCGGCGTCGGCTGCTCCGCCTATGCCGAAAGAATCGAGAACGAATAAGAAAGCCCGCGCCATAGGGTGCCGTCGTTGCCAGTCCAGGCAGCCAGACATAAGGTTCCATGGCGGCATTGGCAAATCGGAAACCGAACCGCAACCGGCTTGGCGCCATAGTCCAGCAATCGGGCGCAGTGTCGGCGGGAGTACGGCGAGGATGGGCAAGGGCGAAAGATCCGCGGCAAGCCTGGCTTTGAGGACGTGCGCGGCGGCCTTCGCAGTGCTCTGCGCGGCCTCGTCCGCGCGCGCCGACTGGCGCGGCGACATCGGCACGTTTCGCATCGGCATCGTCGCCGAGCCCGGTGGCGGCAATACTGTTCCCGGGCTGGCACGCCTGACGGATGCCTATACAAACGCGCTCGGCATGAAGGTGGAGTTCGTGGTGGCCCGCGACTATGCGGCGCTGATCGAGGCGCAGGCGAGCGGCCGGGTCCAATATGCGATCTATTCGGCGCTCGCTTATGCCGCGGCTTCCGAGCGATGCGGCTGTGTTGAGCCGCTGGTGGCTCCGGTCGATACCGATGGAGCCGTCGGCATCCGTTCCGTGCTGGTGACGCGCGACGGCAAAGTGCCGGACCTCGCCGCCATGGCCTCGCATCGGATCGCGATCGCTCCCGCCGACAATGTCGGCGGTTCCCTGCTGCCGCTGACCGGGCTGGCTGGCGAAGGCGCAAAGATCGCGGAAGATTCACCCTTCCTGACCCGTGCCGTCTCGGCCACGGCGGCCGAGACGATGCTCAGCGACGGCGAAGCCGACGGCCTGTTCGGCTGGGAACCTGTCGGCGCCGATGGCCAGCCCACCGGTACGGGAGGCACGATCGTTCGGCTCGAGGCCGCCGGTGTCCCGAAGGCATCGCTTCGGGTGCTATGGACCTCGGCTCCGATGCGATATGGCCCTCATGCCGTGCGCAGCGATCTCGATGCCGAAGCGAAGCGTAGGCTGGCCGTCTTCCTGACCAATCTCAGGTCGCTCACTCCCGACGTCTACGATCTCCTGGAGTCGGAGCATTCCGGCGGGTTCGAGCTCGCCGCATCAAAAGACTATGCAGCGGCGCTGGCCATCCTGCGGCGGGAAGCGGGCGGCCAGGAATAGTCTTGTCAGCAGTCGCTGCAGGGGACCGTGGGACCGCGCCGAGGCCTCAGATAGTAGGTTTCGCCCATCGATATGTTGTTGAAGGCCGAGGTCAACCCAAGCGCTTTCGAATCGTTGGCGGACCAGGTGATGATCGGCTTATAGCCGAGGTCGCTTTCCACACGGACAAGGAAGGTGTTGCGGATCTTCAGCGTCGTCGGAACCGTGGTGATGCTGTCCTTCGCCGCGTCGGCGCTGTAGGTGCTGCCCACCAGCTTGCGTGACCACGCGACCTGTACCTTTGGCGACGCCTCGTCGGTGATCTGGACCCCGGTAATGATGATCGTCGGCGTGGAGCGGTTGTAGGGCTGCAGCGTCGACGTGCCGATCTTCATTATCGCATCGAGATCGGCTTTCTGGACCGCCGTCTGCTGCGTGACGAGATCAGCCACCATGCTGCCGATGCGACTGACCTTCTTGCTGGTCTCGATCGCCTGCGAGGCCTCCATCGTGATGAAATACATGATGAGCAGCACCGGCACGATAAACGCGAACTCGATTGCCGCGACGCCACTGCGATCACGGCAAAACCGCGCAGCCCCTGCAGCGATGGCTGAAATTCCCCGGTGTGCCCCCGCACGGTACATTTTTACCTCCACGCCGCCACAGTCTCAGCCGGCGAGCAGTCTCAGTTGTCGTCGAATGGTTCGTTCTGCCAGGTCACAGACGCGAAATGCAGTGTCTTTCCGTCCTTCAGATTGGCCATCTGCTTGGCCAGGAAATCGGTCATGACGGGCCATTTGTAGAAAACCCTCAGCATATTCCTGGTTTCCGCCAGCCCGGGAGAAACCGAGAAAGTCGTCGAGTTCGTGCCTTGCGTCAGCACGATGTCGCCGTCCACGATCTTGAAGCCGGCCGAGGCGGCGTCGGCGAAGGTCGGGTATTCGCGAAGGTCGACCAGCAGTCCGGGGCAATTCTTGGCCACCATGATCTCCATCCTGCTGCAGATCAGCTGCTTGATCGAGTCTTCCGTGACGGTTGCCTTCCTGAGCTGTCCGGTCCGCAACTGGCGCGCGACATCGTCGGTGATGTTGGCCATCACCTCCTGGCCGGCGAAGGAGATACAGCTTTCGAGGATGGCGAAGACGAGCAGGGCGAACGGTATGGCCAGCAGCGCGAATTCCATCGCGGTGCTGCCACGCTTGTCGCTGAAGAAGCCATGCCGGGGCTTTGCCCGCGCCTTACCGCCCCCGGATGCCGGATCCTTGCTCATATCCCGTTCCTGCCGATCCCCCTGCAATGTCGGCGGCAACATAGCGGCAACCCATTGAGGTCCTGTTTGGAAGAGCGCTAAATTCGCTGGCCGACCTTTAACCCGCTATTAACAGCGCGGGTACCGCCGGCCTCTCAGCGGCCGGCGTTCATTTCAGTTTCGGAAGCTCTCTCGGCGTCCGTCTTGTACGAGCTCTCGCAATAGGGCGTGCAGGACATGGTCTGGACTTCGGAGCGCCTGTAGATGCGCACCGAAGACGCGGCCTGCCGGACGACCGTCACCTGCTCATCGATGATGGGGCTGCCGTCCGAGTCGAGCACGACCAGATTGGTGACGCCGAAACCCTTGCCGGTGAGAACGACCGTCGAGGCATCCTGCACCGAGGCGTCGGCGATTGCCGGATTGCCGATGACGATCGTATCGGCCGCGCGCGCCAACTTGACGATCTTTGCCTGATTCATGGTGACCTCGATGCCGGCGCCGGCATTGGCTGGCATGACGAACGCGGCAATTGCCACCAGCGCGGCAACTGAAAATGATCTCGACAAGGTCATCGATGCGCTCCGGGGCGGCAGACTGTTCAACGGAACATGAACGAGATTGGTGAACCAACGGTTAAACGCTGGGTGGGCGCGATAAGGATTGGTCGCCTTGAGGCCCAGGCCAAGCAGCATGCGCTGTTTTAGCATTGTCGCGGGTGTGCCGGAACTGCGCCCTTTTTCTGCCCGTCGGTCTGCTTCTGGAGGTTTAGGCCACGGTTAACCAAGCAACGGGTTCGCCGCCGGAAAGGAATCGGTAAGGGTATTTATTAAGCCGATTGAAAGGGCTTCTCCCTAGATTCGCAGCATCCGATCAACCGCCAAGAGAAGTTGACGGAAGTGCTGTAACACGTGGAGTAGGAGCTCTCGAATGTCTAACCTCATCGCACGTTTTGTGAAGGATGAATCCGGCGCGACCGCCATCGAATATGGTCTGATCGCCGCTCTCATCGCGCTCGCCATCATGGTCGGCGCCGGCTCGCTTGGCACCGCCCTGAACAGCAAGTTCACGGCCATTGCAAACGCCGTTTCCAACGCCCCGTCGGGTGGTTGATAAGATCGCGCATTTCGAATGCGAGGGGCCGCCTTTGGGCGGCCCTTCTCTTATGCAGCCCGACGATTTGAACATCCGGTCTCATCAATCGTTAATTCGCCGAGCCTAGACTGGCGGTCGATTCCCATGCGGGTCCTTCGTCCATGCTTGTAGCCGTGATCTTCGTCGTCTTTCCCTTCTGCATGCTGTTTGCTGCCGTCTCCGACACCTTGTCGATGACGATTGCCAACCGCGTGCCGGTGCTGCTCGTGGCGACGTTCGCCGTGGTGGCTCCGTTGACCGGGATGGACTGGGCAACCTACGGTTGGCACTTGGCGGCCGGTTCCCTGGTGCTGGCGGTGACCTTCGGCCTGTTCGCGCTCGGGGGCATGGGCGGCGGCGATGCCAAGCTCCTGGCGGCGACCGCCGTATGGATGGGGCTCAACATCAATCTCGTCGGCTATCTGGTGACCTCGACATTGATCGGCGGCCTGCTGACGATCGCCATTCTGGCGTACCGGAAATCACCGCTTGCGATCTACACCGGCCACAACCGTTTTCTGCGCCATTTCGCCGACGAGCGGGTGGGCATTCCCTATGGCGTCGCGCTTGGGCTCGGTGGGCTCATCACCTTTCCCGATTCTCCGCTGATGGTCTGGGCGCTGAACAGGCTCACCACCTAAGGTGCATCGCGATCTTTCAGATACGGCCGGTGCGCTTTGGGTTTTTGATTTTACGCATATTTTTGTCCCGAAACCGGTTCCCGCTTTCGGGAGGCGTGCTTTTGCTTGTCCCATGAGCAAGAGGGTTTCTCGAGGCGGCGTGGCCGCCTTTTTCGTTAACGGCAAGCGGTTCCATCTAATTTGAGTAAACCTTAAATTAATCACGATCGTAAGCATTGCATTAACCTTGTTTTGACGATTGCGGCTGCAAAGTCCGGCCTGGCGAGGTGGTTTGCCTTGAGGCGAAGGGTTCGGACGAAATGCCAGCATCCCGACTGATTATTCTGGGCGTGGCGGTGGCCGCGGCGGGCGGCGCGGGTTATGTCGCAAAGAACATGGTAGCGGCGCCGCCGCCCCAGGTCGTCCTCGACGCTCCCAAGGAACCGGCGATCGCGCTGCAGGACGTGCTGGTGTTGTCCGGCGACGTTGCGATGGGCAGCCAGCTCGACAACAACATCGGCTGGGAGCAGTGGCCGGCCAGCGGCGTCAACGCCAATTTCATCACCCGTGCCGCTGAGCCGGACGCGCTCGAAAAGCTCAAGGGTTCGGTCGCCCGCGTGGCCATGTATACCGGCGAGCCGCTGCGGCGCTCCAAACTGGTCGGCGAAGGGCAGAGCTTCATGTCGTCGATCCTGCCGTCCGGCATGCGCGCCGTGGCGACCGCGATATCGGCAGACACGTCGGCCGGCGGCTTCATCCTGCCGAATGATTTCGTCGACGTCATCATGACCCGGCGCTCGGATACCGGCAATGGCGGCAGCGGCTTCAGCACCGAGACCATCCTCAAGAACATCCGCGTCCTGGCCATCGACCAGACCATCCAGGAGGACGAGGAGGGCAAGAAGACCAGGGTCGGCCAGACCGCGACGCTGGAGCTGACACCGCAGCAGGCCGAGATCATCACGGTGGCGCAGCAGATGGCGGACCGCCTGACATTGGCACTGCGTCCGATCGTGGACACGAATGAGAAGAACCTGGGCGAGGCCGACTATCTGGTGAACGGCAACGGCCGGCGCGGCACGGTGCGGTTGATCAAGTCGGGCGAAGTTTCCGAAGTGGGAGCAAGGAAATGAGGCTAAACGGTAAACTGCCCGTCATGGCGGCAGCGGCAATCGGCCTGTTCCTGCTCGGCGCCAATGCACCCGGCCTCGTCGAGGCCAAGGCCGCGAACAGGGCGGCAGGCGTGACGGCCTCGGTTGCCACGCAGCGCGTCAAGCTCGGTCTCAACAAGTCGGTGGTCATCGATCTGCCGAACGACGCCTACGACATCCTCGTCGCCAATCCGGCGGTCGCGGATGCGGTCACGCGCACGGCGCGCCGCATCTATCTGTTCGGCAAGGCGGTCGGCGAAACCAATATCTTCGTCTTCGGCCCCAACGGCGAACAGATCGCCAGCCTCGACCTGGCGGTCGAACGCGACGTCGCCGGACTGGAAGACTATCTCAAGCGCTTCCTCCCGACGTCGCAGATCAAGGTCGAGCTGCTGAACGACAACGTGATCCTCACCGGCGACGTGGACACGCCGCTCGACGCCAAGCGCGCCGTCGACCTGGCCACCATCTTCGTCTCGGGCGGTGAAGCGACAACCGGCCAGTATTCGCAGACAGCCGCCGGCGGCTCGGCCAACGGCGGCGTCGACATCAACAATCCCGACGCCGAACGCCGTGTCTCCAAGATCGTAAATCTGCTGCAGATCATCGGCGACGATCAGGTGACGCTGAAGGTGACGGTAGCCGAAGTCAGCCGCTCGGTGATGAAGCAGCTCGGCGTCAACATGGTCGGCAACGGCGGCAGCAACGGCATTTCCTGGGGCGCGCTCAGTGACAATTTCACCGGCCTCGGCAAGCAACTGTCCAATTCGGGCGTCAATTTCGGGACGTCCTCGATCCAGGCCTATATCAATGCCATGGAATCGGCCGGTGTCATGAAGACGCTGGCGGAGCCCACGCTCACCGCTGTGTCCGGTGAGAAAGCGACCTTCAAGGTCGGCGGCGAATACAACATGGTGACCGGTGTTTCCGCCAACGTCTCCAACGACAACCAGACCGGTCTGAAGACCTTTTCGCTCGAGAAGATCGAATACGGCATCGGATTGGAGTTCCAGCCGGTGGTGCTGTCACCGGGTCGCATCAGCCTGAAGGTGAGGACCGCCGTTTCCGAGCCGACAACAGAGGCATCGGTTTCGCTTTCGGATGGCGGGAGGAGCCCTGGCATGAACGCCTTGTCGCTGCGCAAGCGCCTGGCCGATACGACGGTGGAACTGCCTTCCGGCGGCTCGATGATGATCGCGGGTCTCGTCCGCGACGATGTCAGGCAGGCTGTCAACGGATTGCCCGGGCTCACCAAGATCCCCGTCCTCGGCGCGCTCTTCCGCAGCCGCGACTTCGTGCGCAACGAGAGCGAGCTCGTCATCATCATCACCCCCTATCTGGCGCGGCCGGTGGCGCGCAACGAACTGGCGAAGCCCGACGATAATTTCAATGCGCCGAGCGATGGCGCCGGCATGTTCCTTGGCCGTGTCAATCGCGTCTACGGCACCATGCAGACCGATAGGCCGGCGGGCCGTTACCACGGCGTCGTCGGCTTCATCTACAAATGAGCGGGAAGGCGGACATGTCTCAGTCAGCATCTAAGGCCATCACGATCGCGACGGCAGGATCGGGCCGCGAGCGGATCCGCCGGTCTGTCGTCCCGGCCCTGGCGATCGCGCTTGCGGCCTCGCTCGCCGGCTGCGCCAACTGGCACCGCGACAGCGTGACGGTCGGCGCCATACCGGACGACTATCGCACCAATCATCCCATCGTCATCGCCGAGAAGAACCAGAAGATCGACCTGCCTGTCGGCGCTGGCGATCGCGGCATGACCGGTGCCCAGCGCGACACGCTTCTCGGCTTCCTCGGCGGCTATGACAAGAGCGCCGCCCCATCGCTTACCATCGCGATCCCGAGAGGGGCCGCCAACGAAGTGGCGGCACTTGTGGCGGGTCGAGATTTCGCCAGGGTTGCCGCGGCCGCCGGCGTCAGGCGCGACCGGATCGTCATGACGTCCTATCAGTCGGCCGTGCCCGAGGCTTCGGCTCCGATCCGCGTCGCCTTCGTCGCGGTGAGAGCGCAGACCGACAAATGCGGGCGCTGGCCGGACGACCTGCTGCAGACCTCGGAAAACCGGCACTATGCCGATTTCGGCTGCTCCTATCAGAACAACCTTGCCGCTCAGATGGCCAACCCCAATGATCTGCTCGGGCCGCGCAAGCAGACCGATATCGACGCCGAAAATCGCGGCGCGGTGATCGACCTTTATCGCGCGAGAGGCATTTCGAACGAGTTCCTCGGCAATTCGGAAGTGACATACTGAGCCGCGCCGATGACGGAAAGAGCATGACGATGAGCAATCTCGCCTACGACACGCCCTCGGATACCGGCGATCTTTCGCAGCAGGACATTGCGGCCATGCAGGCGCTGCGTCCGGTGCCGCGCATCTCGATCCAGGCCTTCTGCGAGACCGAGGGCGTCGCCAACCCCATCGAGCGCGCCGGCGAGGATCGCCGCATGGCCAAGGCCCATCTCAAGGTTCATATGGGCGGCATCGCCACCGCGATCGAATTCTACCAGTCGGCACCGACACCCAACCTGATCCTGCTGGAATCGCGCAGCGAGCCGAAACAGCTGCTCGAGCAACTCGCTCAGCTCGCGGAACATTGCGATCCGTCTTCTAAGGTCGTGGTTGTCGGCCACTACAACGATGTCGGCCTCTACCGCGAACTCATCCGCTCCGGCATTTCCGAATATGTCATCGCGCCGGTCTCGATGACCGATATCGTCAGCGTCGTATCGTCGATCTTCGTCGATCCCGAGTCCGATCCGATCGGCCGCTCCATCGCCTTCGTCGGCGCCAAGGGCGGCGTCGGCTCCTCGACGATCGCTCACAACGTCGCGTGGGCGATGTCGTCATTGTTCAAGTCGGAAGTCGTCGTAGCCGATCTCGACCTCGCTTTCGGCACCGCCAACATCAACTTCGACCAGGATCCCGCGCAGGGTATCGCCGAGGCGGTGTTTTCGCCCGAGCGGGTCGATGAGGTCTATCTCGACCGGCTGCTCGCGCAGTGCGCCGAGCATTTGTCCCTGCTCGCGGCACCCTCTACGCTCGAGCGCGTCTACGATTTCGATGCAGACGCCTTCGCGCAGATCATCGAAACGGCGCAGCGCAGCGCGCCTTTGCTCGTGCTCGATGTCCCTCATATCTGGAGCGGATGGTCGAAGAGCACGCTGATCAAGGCCGATGAGATCGTCATCACGGCCACGCCCGAACTCGCCAATCTGCGCAACACCAAGAATATGGTGGACGTGCTGAAGCGGCTGCGCCCGAACGACCCGCCGCCGAAGCTGATCATCAATCAGGCAGGCGTTCCGAAGCGGCCGGAGATCGCGGCTTCGGATTTTTCCGAACCGCTCGGCATCACGCCCATGGCGGTGATCAATTTCGAGCCTCTGCTGTTCGGCAACGCGGCCAACAACGGCCGCATGCTTGGCGAGATGGACGCCAAGAGCCCGGTCGTCGGCACGATCAACGAAATCGCCCATGTGCTGACCGGACGCAGCGAGATCAAGACGAAGAAGAAGGCCGGGCTGGGTTCCATCCTAGGCAAGCTGTCGCGCAACAAGAAGTGACGCTCATGGGGCCGTATCGGGTAGTCGATCATGTTTGGTAAAAGAGGCAAAGACGACGGCAACCGGGCAGCTCCCGAATTCCGTCCGCCGGCACCTCCTCCCGCCGCGCCCGTTTCGGCCGGGACGATGGCTGTCGATCGGCCGGCCGCGCCGGCGCCCAGCACGCCTGCTGCCTCGCCCGCCCGCCGTCCGGTCGAGGCGCCGCCGATGGCGCCCGAGCCGCCAAGGAGGGTCCAGCGCGAGCGCAGCGAGACCTATTACGACACCAAGAGTCAGGTGTTTTCCGCGCTGATCGACACGATCGACCTGTCGCAACTCGCCAAGCTCGATCCCGAAAGCGCGCGCGAGGAAATCCGCGACATCGTCAACGACATCATCGCGATCAAGAACTTCGCGATGTCGATCTCCGAGCAGGAAGAGCTGCTCGAGGACATCTGCAACGACGTGCTCGGCTATGGGCCGCTGGAGCCGTTGCTCGCGCGCGACGACATCGCCGATATCATGGTCAACGGCTCCAAGAACGTCTACATCGAGGTCAATGGCAAGGTCGAACAGACCGGCATCCGCTTTCGCGACAATCAGCAGCTGCTCAACATCTGCCAGCGCATCGTCAGCCAGGTCGGCCGCCGCGTCGATGAATCGAGCCCGATTTGCGACGCGCGTCTTCCCGACGGTTCGCGCGTCAATGTGATCGCGCCGCCGCTCTCCCTCGATGGCACCGCGCTCACCATCCGCAAGTTCAAGAAGGACAAGCTGACGCTCGACCAGCTGGTCAAGTTCGGCGCCATCTCGCCGCAGGGCGCGGAGATCCTCAAGATCATCGGCCGCGTCCGCTGCAATGTCGTCATCTCCGGCGGTACCGGCTCGGGCAAGACGACGCTGCTCAACTGCCTGACCAACTACATCGATCGCGAGGAACGCGTCATCACCTGCGAGGACTCGGCCGAGTTGCAACTGCAGCAGCCGCACGTAGTCCGTCTCGAAACCAGGCCGCCCAATCTCGAGGGCGAAGGCGAGGTGACGATGCGCGACCTCGTCAAGAACTGCCTGCGCATGCGGCCCGAACGGATCATCGTCGGCGAGGTGCGCGGACCGGAAGTGTTCGACCTTCTGCAGGCCATGAACACCGGCCATGACGGTTCGATGGGAACGATCCACTCCAACAGTCCGCGCGAGTGCCTGAACCGTATCGAATCGATGATAGCCATGGGCGGCTACTCGCTGCCGCAGAGGACCGTGCGCGAGATCGTCGTCGGCTCGGTCGACGTGATCATCCAAGCGGCTCGCCTGCGCGATGGCTCGCGCCGCATCACCCACATCACCGAGGTGATCGGCATGGAAGGCGACGTCATCATCACCCAGGATATCGTCCTCTACAACATCAAGGGCGAAGACGCGAACGGCCGTCTGATCGGCGAGCATGTCTCCACCGGCATCGGCCGGCCGCATTTCTGGGATCGCGCCCGCTACTATGGCGAGGAGCAGCGCCTCGCCAACGCGCTCGAGGCGATGGAGAAACGCGCTGACTGATGCATCTGGAGGTGTGAAGCAATTCCAGGAAAAGTGTGAAGCGGTTTTCCGTCCGGAATTGCGTCTAAACAAAGAAATAGGGCGGTTCGCCGTTTCTTTGAAACGGCGAAATGTCCTGGGGATCCCGATCGATGTTCGGAATTGACACCACGGTTCTGGCTTTCGTCGTGCTCGCCGGCTTCAGCGCCGGCGCGATGGCCTATGCTTTCCTGTTGACGCGCATCGATAACGAAAAGCAGGCCGGCAAGCGGCTTGAGACGATCAAGACGGCCGAGACCGACCGGTCGGTGGTGAAGGCCTCGCGCGACCGGGCGGCGGAGGCGGTCAAGCGGCGCAAGAGCCTTCAGGATTCGCTCAAGCAGCTCGATGAAAAGCAGAAAACCAACGACCGCAACGTCAAGAAGCCGCCATTGAGGGCCCAGATCCGCCAGGCCGGCATGACGGTTTCCATCGAGCGCTTCTACGTCTACTCGGTGATCTGCGGCGTCGTCCTGACATTCCTTGCCTATCTTGGCGGCGCGCCGCTGTTTGCGCTGCCGGGCGCTCTGCTGGCTGGCGCCTTCGGCCTGCCGCGATGGTTCGTCTCGTTTCGCCGCGCGCGCCGGGTGAAGGCTTTCCTGGAGGAGTTCCCGAATGCCCTCGACATTATCGTGCGCGCGGTCAAGTCGGGCCTGCCGCTGAACGACGCGATCCGCCTGATCGCCAATGAATCTCCCGAGCCCGTCCGGGCCGAGTTCCGCCGCATTGTCGATTCCCAGCAGATGGGTCTGTCCATCCCCGATGCCACCTTGCGCATGTCCGAGACCATGCCGTGCACCGAGGCGGGCTTCTTCGGCATCGTCATCCAGATCCAGTCGCAGGCCGGCGGCAACCTCTCCGAGGCGCTGGGCAACCTTTCGCGCGTGCTGCGCGACCGCAAGAAGATGAAGGCCAAGGTTCAGGCGCTGTCGATGGAAGCGAAGGCATCCGCCGTCATCATCGGCGCCTTGCCGTTCGTCGTCGCCTTTCTCGTCTATCTTTCGAGTCCGAACTACATCATGCCGCTGTTCACGACCAGCGTCGGCAACCTGATCCTCGGCTGTTCCGGCGTCTGGATGTCGATCGGCATCCTGGTGATGCGCAAGATGATGAATTTCGAAGTGTAGGAACGCGGATCCAATGACAGACCAGGTCGTCAAGACGCTTACCGATCCTTCCTTCCTGATCGCGCTCCTGGTTGGCATCGCGGTTTTTGCGACCGTCTTCACGCTCATGCCGGCGCTTGGCGGCAATCAGCTCAAGGCGCGCATGAAAACCGTGGCGCTCGAGCGTGACGAGCTGCGCTCCAAGCAGCGTGCGCGCCTCGCCAACGAAGCCGACCGCCGCCGCAAGGGCCTGCGCGAGGAGCAGTCGATCGGCATGCGCAACATTGTCGACCGGCTGGATCTGAGGCGTGCGCTGGCCGATGAAGGCACGCTGCAAAAGCTCAAGGTCGCGGGTTTCCGCGGCCAGAATCCGCTGACGCGCTTTCTGTTCTTCCGCCTGGTTCTGCCCTTCGTCGGTTTCGCCCTGGCGGCCATCTATGTCTTCGTGCTCGGCGGATTGCCGCAGCAGCCGGCCTTCATCAAGCTGTTTGTCTGCATTCTCGTCGCCTATGCCGGCTTCTACGCGCCGATACTCTACGTCAACAACCGCGCGACAAAGCGCAAGCAGTCGATCCAGCTGGCGTGGCCGGACGCGCTCGACCTGATGCTGATCTGCGTCGAATCCGGCATGTCGGTGGAAGCGGCGCTGCGCAAGGTTGCCGACGAGATCGGCGCGCAGTCGGTGGCGCTCGCCGAGGAGTTCGTGCTTACCAATGCCGAGCTCTCCTACCTGCAGGAGCGCAAGGTTGCCTATGAAAATCTGGCGAGCCGCACCGGCCTGGAATCGGTGAAGTCCGTATCCCAGGCCCTGGTTCAGGCCGAGCGCTACGGCACGCCGGTGGCGCATGCGCTGCGCGTGCTGGCCTCGGAAAGCCGCGACATGCGCATGAACGCGGCCGAGAAGAAGGCCGCAGCACTTCCGCCGAAGCTTACCGTGCCGATGATCCTGTTCTTCCTGCCGGTTCTGTTCGCCATCATTCTGGGACCTGCCGGCATCCAGGTCAGCCAGCGCGGCATCTTCGGCGACCAGCACAGTTCCAGCAGTCAGTAGAAGCCACAGCCGAATGGAGGAAGGCCGCGCGGGGAATGCCGCGCGGCTTTTTCAGGAAAAGTGCAGCGGTTTTTCCGTCCGCAATTGCGTCGCGCGCGGTCAGTTCGTCGCGACCTTTGCCTTGTCCTTGTCCTGATCCTTGAGCTGGCTCCAGGCATTCTGCTGGGCAAGCATCTGGCGCAGATAAGCGATGTTGGCCTGCGCCTGTTCCGGCGAGAGCTCCTGCGAGGCGATCTTCTCGGCCTCGTCGAAGCGGCCCTGCAGGCCGACGACCAGCGCCAGGTTCTGCCGCACGCGGCTGTCGGCGCTCGGCTGCTGCGCTGCCGAGCGCATGTAGGTTTCCGCCGTGCGCAGGTCCCCTTCGAGCACGTAGGACATGCCGAGGTTGGAGAGGATGGAAGGTTCGTTCGGCTTGAGCTCGAGCGCCTTGCGATAATCCTGGCGCGCTTCGTCGCGCTGGCCCATCTGGTCGAGGATAGCGGCTTCCGCCGACACCAGCCGCCAGTCCGGATATTCCGGCGTCTGCGCGCGGCGCACGGCATCGAGCGCCTGCTCGAACTGCCCATTGGCGGCAAGCGCCTTGCCATAAGCGGCGAGCACGTCCCGGTCCTTGGGGTAGGCGATCGCGAGCTTGCGCATCACCGCCAGCGATTGATCGGCATCGCCATCCATCTGCAGTGCCGCGGCGAAATTCGTGGCGATGCGTTTGTCGTTCGGGTTCCTGGCATAGGAATCGCCAAGCCTGGCCGTCGCGCTGTGCAATTCGTTGGCCGACATCGTTTCCAGCGGCCTGTTGTCGGATCGGGAAATGGAGCCCGTCGTGAACTTGCTGGTGCTGCCGCAGCCCGCTACGCTGGCCGCCAGCGCTACCATCAATGCCGTGGTGATCAGATGCTTGTTTGTAACGTTCGGCGCTTTGATCGGCATCGGCACCTGCCCTCCATTCCTGTGCGGCCGTTGGCTGGCCGTCCCGAAGAAATATTCTGTTAACCCTAACGGACCGTTAAAAAACCGACTCGCCATGCCCTGCCGGAGACCATCGAATGCCTGTCGAACTCGTTGATCAGAAACCGGAAGCCTCCCTGCCAGTGTATCTGGTGGGAAAGGACGGCCTCGACGACACGGACCTTCCGCCTTCCGCCGTGGCCTGGGCAAGGGCGAACGGCTTTTCCGGCGAGGCGGGCCGCACGCTGGTCCTGCCCGGCGAGAATGGATCTCTGGCCGGCGCGCTGTTCGGTACCGGTGACGGCGAGAGCCTGCTTGCCGTCGGTGTCCTGGCGAGGTCGCTGCCCGAGGGCGAATGGCATTTTGACCAGGATCTGCCCGCGCCGGATCTTGCCGCGCTTGCGCTCGTCCTCGGCGGCTACGTCTTTACCCGCTACGGCAGGAAGCCCGGCAAGGCGTTGCGCTTCGCGCTGCCGTCGGGGGCCGACGGCGCGCATGTGCGCCGCATCGCCGAGGGTGTTTTCCTGGCGCGCGATCTCGTCAACACGCCGACCAGCGACATGGGGCCGGCGGAATTGGAAGAGGCGGCACGGACGCTCGCGGCAGCGCACGGGGCCGACATCTCCGTCATCGCCGGCGACGACCTGCTGGCGCGGAATTTTCCGATGATCCATGCCGTAGGCCGCGCCTCGACCGGCGCGCCGCGGCTGATCGACATGACATGGGGACCGGGCGATGCACCAAAGGTGACGCTGGTCGGCAAGGGGGTGTGCTTCGATACGGGCGGCCTGGACATCAAGCCGTCGTCGGGCATGCTGTTGATGAAGAAGGACCTGGGCGGTGCCGCAAACGTGCTGGGGCTCGCCTCCATGATCATGGCGGCGAAACTGGACGTCAGGCTGCGCGTGCTGATCCCGGCCGTCGAGAATTCGATCGCCGGCAACGCCTTTCGGCCAGGCGACGTGCTGCGGAGCCGCAAGGGCATCACCGTCGAGATAGGCAACACCGACGCGGAAGGCCGGCTGGTCCTGGCCGACGCGCTGTCGCTTGCCGACGAGGAAAGGCCGGCCTTGCTGATCGACATGGCGACGCTGACCGGGGCGGCACGGGTTGCGCTTGGCCCCGACCTGCCGCCCTTCTACACCGGCGACGAGGCCCTGGCTTCCGACCTGGCAGCGGCTTCGCTCGCGGTCGAGGATCCGTTGTGGCGCATGCCCTTGTGGCGCCCCTACGATGCCAAGCTGTCGTCGAAGGTCGCCGATATCAACAATGTCACGACGGATGGCTTTGCCGGATCGATCACCGCGGCGCTCTTCCTCAAGCGCTTCGTCGAGAAAACGCCAAGCTGGGCGCATTTCGACATTTTTGCCTGGAACCCCGCAGATCGTCCGCACGGACTGATGGGCGGCGAGGGACAGGCCATTCGCGCGCTGGAGCGGATCATCGCGAAGCGCTTCGGTCGCTAGCCCACGAAATGCCGTTACTGAAACGGAACCGAAACAATTTGCCGTCATGCTGGGGTGATGTCGATCTCGATGCGCCCGAGCCAGGCCTTGCGACTGTGGCAGCAGGTGATGCTGTCGCAGGTGCGCAACGGCGCGCCCGATCTCACCATGCGCCAGACCGCGATCCTGCTCACCATCTATCTCGATCCGCCGCCGCACACGGTGCGCGGGCTGGCCGCCAGGCTCAACGTCACCAAGCCGGTCATCACCCGCGCGCTCGACACGATGGGCGCGCTGAAGCTGGTATCACGGCACCGCGACGAGCTCGATAAGCGCAACGTGCTGATCCGGCGCACAGTGGAAGGCGCGCTCTTTGTCGAGCGCTTCGGCGATGGTATCGTTGCGAAGGCGCATGAACTGCCCATCTGACGGATCACCAAGTTGACTGGATTGCCGATTTGACTGCCAGGGATGCCCGCCTTCACGCCTTTCGTTCCGATCTCGCCGACGCCAGGCTGAAAGGAGAAGTCTCAGCTGATCGCTTCGTCGCCGGCCGGCCGGCGCGGATCACTGCCGCCGTCGCCGATCTGCGCAAGGCGCCGCGACCGGACGCCGGGGTCAATACCCAGGCGCTGTTCGGCGATCACGTGCTCGTCTTCGAGGATGCGGAAGGCTGGGCTTGGGTGCAGGCCGAGCGCGACGGCTATGTCGGCTATGTCGCCGACAACGTTCTTGGCCCGCGCGAACAGGCGCCGACCCACATCGTTTCCGCGCCGCGCACCTTCCTCTATCCGGGGCCCGATTTGCGCTTTCCGATCAGCGGGCAACTGTCGATGGGCTCGACCGTGACCGTGGCGGGCGCCGCCGAAACGCGCGGCACGCACTACGCGCTGCTGCCGTCGGGGCAGGCGGTCATCGCCCGCCATTTGCAGCCGCTCGCCGAGGTCGCCGATGACTATGTCACGGTCGCGGAAAGCTTTCTCGGCACGCCCTATCTCTGGGGCGGCGTCTCCGGCTTCGGCATCGACTGCTCCGGCCTCGTGCAATTGTCGATGCGCATGGCTGGCAAGGAAGTGCTGCGCGACACCGACATGCAGTCGGCATCGATCGGCACGCCGTTCGAGCCGGGGCCGGATTTCTCCGGGCTGGAGCGCGGCGACCTCGTCTTCTGGAAAGGCCATGTCGCCATCATGACCGACGCGAAGGATATGATCCACGCCAACGGCCACACCATGCTGGTCTCGCGCGAGCGGCTGAAGGAAGCGGTCGAGCGCATCGGCTATCTTTTTGGCGGGCCGACAGGGTTCAGGAGGCCGTAGCGCAGACCTCGCCTTCTCCCCTTGTGGGAGAAGGTGTCGCCGAAGCTCGGCCGGATGAGGGGTGCTCCAGCTTGGCGGCCACGCTTCATCGTCGTCCAATCTCCCGGCGCCTCATTTCTTCCAACACCCCTCATCCGTCTCGGCGCTTCGCGCCAATCCACCTTCTCCCACAGGGGGCTAGCGTGCGCACACATTTGCTTCGGGCTCATTTTTGCGAGGCCAGAACGAAGCCGTGTGTGATGGCGTTGAAGCGTCTGAGGCCGTGGGTGAAGGTGATGGGCCCTGGCGGGCGTTCCTTTTCGTAGCCGTTCCAGCCTCCGAGCCTGGCGATACACCAGGCGGCCCAGGCGAGCGTGTGCGTGGGGTGCGGGTTCTTCTGCTTTTGGGTCTTGCCTTCGAGCTTGGCGATGAGCACTTCCAGGACGGTGATCTCGGTGGGATCGAAGAGGTGTGCGGCCTGGAAGCGCTGGCCCGGCGAACCACGCCCGTGTACGAGTTGCATGACCTTGGTGGCGACGACCAGAGCGGTGGCGGCCAGACGTTCGAGTGCATCGCCGTCGGCGATGAGACTTTCCTCCAGATCGATGGCCTGCGACTTCACGGTCCGAAACAGCTGTTCGACGCTCCAACGCGAGCGATACAGGTCGACGATGCGGCAGGCATCGGCGAGCGTTTCGACGCTGTGGGTGGTCAACAGCCGCCAGATCACCGCGTCCTTGGCCGAAGGTGGATCGATCTCACGCACTTCCACCATGTTGAGCGTGAGTTCGCGCGGATCGCGGCTGTCGGCGCCAAGGCGGGGCTGGCGCAAGCTCACCGCGGTGAAGCGAACGGCCAGTTCGACGGTGCGGGCCGGCCGGCCGGGTCGGGCCTGCAGTTCGAAGGCAATGCGGCCGGCTTCCGGCGTCTTGGCGATCGCGCCGAACAGGCGCTCGCCCCGCGTGCCCAAGGCCCGATCCCGTACAGCGCGGATGAGCACATGGGTGCGCTCGTCGGGCAGCCTTGCAAACACTTCGTAGATGTCGGCCTCGCGGTCGCCGATCACCGTCATCTGCGGCGCGTCGGTCAGCGCCTGGCATGCCGCCTTGGCGGTGCCGATCCACTTGTGGCTTTCCTTGGCTTCGATCGGCAGCGCCTGGTAGTCATCCGCCTTCTCTGCCTCGCGCCGCCAGATCGTGGCGCCTGCAAGGCCAAGGACCGAGCCGTCCACGGCATCCACGGCCAACGCCGGATGCACGAACAGCCCGATATCGGTGCCATTGCCGACACGACCGAGGCCGCGCTTGCGCGAAGCCTTGGCTTCATAGTTGATCTCGCTGCTGTCCTCGATGATCAGCACGTGGCGGCCGGCGGCCAGTTCGGCGGTTCGCGCCGCCGCCGTGCGGATGATCTCTTGCGTGCTCACGTGGCGATTGCGAAACAGGCGTGTGAACGCGACCTTCTCGGCGCGCGTGTCGGCCAGCCGGCGCATGCCCGTGCTGACACGCGCAAACATGCGCTCCAGAACCATGCTCCCCTTTTTTGCAGGCGCAGGTCGCCGAAGTAGCCAAGCAACGAAGCCATCGTCGAAACCTCCAGAATCAACAATGGCGGCTACAGAATCACATACAATTCAACCGCTTCAAGCCATTTTCCGACGGCGCCTCTTCACGCTTGACCACAGCACGAAGCAAATGTGTGCGCACGCTAGCCCACAGGGGGAGAAGGCAAGAACGATCCCCTTTTGTTCCGATTTTTCTTGGCGATTGCTCACCGTCGCGCTACCTCTGGCGCGTGACAGAGCAGCCGCGCCTTGCCGAACAGAATGCCGCCGTCCTGCTGCCCGAGCCATTCGTCAAATGGTTCGGTGAAAAGGGCTGGTCGCCGCGTGTCCATCAGCTCGAGCTGCTGGCCAAGGCTCAAGGCGGACAATCGGTACTGCTCATCGCGCCGACCGGCGCCGGCAAGACGCTGGCCGGCTTCCTGCCGTCGCTTACCGAGCTCGCGAAACGTCCGCGCCGCAAGCCTGGCGAAGCCCATCGCGGCATCCATACGCTCTACATCTCGCCGCTCAAGGCTTTAGCCGTCGACATCGAGCGCAATCTCGGCAAGCCGGTCGAGGAGATCGGACTGCCGGTCACCATCGAGACGCGCACCGGCGACACGCCTTCGCACAAGCGCCAGCGACAGAAGCTGGTGCCGCCCGACATCCTGCTCACCACGCCCGAGCAGCTCGCCTTGTTGATCGCCTCAAACGACGCGAGGCGCTTCTTCGAGGATTTGCGCTATGTCGTGCTCGACGAATTGCATTCGCTTGTCATCTCGAAACGCGGGCATCTCCTGGCGTTAGGCCTGGCGCGGCTGCGCGCCTTCGTTCCCAAGCTGCAGACCATAGGTCTGTCGGCCACCGTGGCCGAACCGGATGAGCTGCGGCGCTGGCTGGTTGCGCAGAACCCGCCCAAAAATTCAAACAACCCCGAGATGGCAGGGCTCATTACGGTCGCCGGCGGCGCCAAGCCCGACATCTCCATCCTCGACTCGCGCGAGCGCGTGCCATGGTCGGGGCACTCGGCCCGCTACGCCATCCCTGAGATCTATGAGGCGATCAGGAAGCACCGCACCACTCTGCTCTTCGTCAACACCCGCAGCCAGGCGGAGCTTTTGTTCCAGGAGTTGTGGCGTGCGAACGAGGACTCTTTGCCGATCGCGCTGCATCACGGCTCGCTCGATGTCGGCCAGCGCCGCCGCGTCGAGAAGGCGATGGCCGACAATGCGCTGCGCGCCATCGTCGCCACCTCGACGCTCGACCTCGGCATCGACTGGGGCGATGTCGATCTGGTGGTACATGTCGGCGCTCCGAAGGGCGCCAGCCGCTTGGCGCAGCGCATCGGCCGCGCCAACCATCGCATGGACGAGCCGTCCAAGGCGATCCTGATCCCGGCCAACCGCTTCGAGGTGCTGGAATGCCGCGCGGCGCTCGACGCCAACTATCTCGGCGCCCAGGACACGCCGCCGCTGGTCAAGGGCGCGCTCGACGTGCTGTCGCAGCATGTGCTGGGCGTCGCCTGCGGCGGGCCGTTCGACGCCGACCTCCTGTTCGAGGAGGTGCGCGGCGCCGCGCCTTATGCGGCCCTGGAGCGCGAGACCTTCGACCGCGTCATCGACTTCGTCGCCACCGGCGGCTACGCGCTGAAGAACTACGAGCGCTATGCCCGCATCCGCCTGAACAAGGACGGCCTGTGGCGCGTCTCGCATCCGAGCGTCGCGCAGCAATACCGGCTGAATGTCGGCACCATCATCGAGATGCCGGAGCTCAATGTCCGTTATGTCAGGCAGGGGCGCGGCATGGCCGGCCGTGGCGGGCCGGTGCTCGGCAAGATCGAGGAATATTTCGCCGAAACGCTGCGCCCCGGCGACAACTTCCTTTTTGCCGGCAAGGTGCTGCGCTTCGAGGGCATTCGCGAGAACGAATGCGTCGTCTCCAACGGCGCCGGCGCCAACATCATCGTGCCGTCCTATGCCGGCGGCAAATTCCCGCTCTCGACCTATCTCGCCGAGCAGGTGCGCGCCATGCTGGCCGACAGCGATCGCTGGAAGGTCTTGCCCGAACAGGTGGCCGACTGGCTTCGGATTCAAGAAGAGAAGTCGGTTTTGCCAAAGCGTGGCGATCTCCTGGTCGAGACCTTTCCGCGCGGCAATCACCATTACATGGTCGCCTATCCCTTCGAGGGCCGGCTGGCGCACCAGACGCTCGGCATGCTCCTGACGCGTCGGCTGGAGCGCGCTCATGCCAGGCCGCTCGGCTTCGTCGCCACCGATTACTCGCTGGCCGTCTGGGCGCTGGACGACATGGCGGCTTTGTTCAAGGCGAAGAAGCCGTCGCTGGCCGCACTTTTCGACGAGGACATGCTGGGCGACGATCTCGAAGCCTGGCTGAACGATAGCTGGATGCTGAAGCGCACTTTTCGCACCTGTGCCGTCATCGCCGGGCTGATCGAGAAGCGCTACCCCGGCCAGGAGAAGAGCGGGCGCCAGGTGACGGTCTCGGCGGACCTCATTTACGATGTGCTGCGCAGCCACGAGCCGGACCATATCTTGCTGCAGGCAACGCGAACCGATGCCTCCGCCGGGTTGCTCGATGTCAGCAGACTTGGCGAGATGCTCTCGCGCGTGCGCGGTCGAATCATGCATAAGCATCTCGACCAGATCTCGCCGCTGGCGGTGCCGGTAATGCTGGAGATCGGCAAGGAGTCGGTCAATGGCGGCGCCAACGACACGCTTTTGATGGAAGCCGCCGACCTGGTCGAAGAAGCGATGGGTTCAGGGCACTAAGCGGAGAACGGAGAGGGGATGAATTTTTCGCTGTCGCGCGCAACGCTGATTGCCGAGGCCGACCTTGTCGGCATCGCCGGCGAGCGCGCGGTTTGCGACCGGCGCGGCGTGCTCTATTTCCCCGACCTGCGGCTGCTCGCGGTCTCCGACCTGCATCTCGAAAAGGGCTCGTCCTTCGCCAGGCGCGGCGCGCTGATCCCGCCTTACGACACCGGAGCCACTTTGCTCCGGCTGCAGGCGGTGATCGCCGACTACCAGCCGCGGATCGTCGTCAGCCTGGGCGACTCCTTCCATGACGGCGGCGGCGCCGAGCGCATGCATGAGAGCTTCCGCGAGCGGCTGGAAGCGATGATGGCCGGCCGCGACTGGTTCTGGGTCGCCGGCAATCACGATCCGGACGCGCCCGCCGACCTGCCTGGCGATACGGTGAAGGAACTCGCCATCGGCTCGCTGCTCTTCCGTCACGAGCCTTCGAAGCTGCGGGTGGAAGGCGAGATCGCCGGTCATCTCCACCCTTGCGCCCGCATCGTCCAGCGCGGCCGTTCGGTCAGGCGGCGTTGCTTTGCCGGCGACGGCGGCCGCATGATCATGCCGGCCTTCGGCGCCTATACCGGCTCGCTCAACGTGCTCGACCGCGCCTATGCCGGCCTGTTCCGGCTGGAGACGCTGATGGCCTATATGCTGGGCGCCGACCGCATCTTCGCCATCTCCGGATCGATGCTCCGGCCGGGTTGAGACGCTACTCCCGACCGTAGTAGAGCGTGACTGTGTGCTTCGCCTCGGCGAAGAACAGCCAGCGCTCGACCAGCATGCCGGCAAGCTGGGCGATGGCCGCGAGCGTCGACGCAATGGCGGCGAAAGGCCACGGTAAGACAAGCGCGGTAGCAAGCAAGACAGCCGGCGCGGCGAAAGCCAGCACCTGCGTGATCCGCCTCAGCTTCGCGCTGTGCTTGCGCGCGATGCGGAATCCCATCTCCTTGAGCAAATAGTTTTCTTCCGTATGCGGCCATTCGATCGACCGCACCGTGCCGCCGGCCAGGCCGGTCGCCGTGCTGGCCGTGGTCGGGATTTCCAGCCGGTCGTTGTATCGCCAGGTCGCGATCTTCCATGCCCAGCCGGCGAGTGTGGCGAGCAGCGCGCCGGTCAGCACCACCGTTGAATCCATGGCGAAACCCTGGAGAAGGGCGCTCAGCAACACACAGCCTGTCATAGCCGAGAACATAAGATAAGCCGGCAAAGTATAGCGGCTGTGCCACTGCGCGATCGGCTTCAGCGAGGCATAGATCATGCCTGTCGCGCAGACTGTCGTCACCGCACCGGCGGCCGCCAGCAGCCCGGCGACGGCCACCCAGCCGCCGCTGCGGCCGAAAAATACCCAGCCGATACCGAACAGCCCGGCCGGGATGAAAGTCGCGACCGACGCCACGCCTTCGCGCGACAGCCACGAGCTGCGCCATTGCGAGAAAGCGCGCCAGGCTCGTTCGGGACGGCCGAGATGGGCCGTGGAGGAGAGTAGGCCAGCCGCGATCAGGCCGAGCGCAAGCGCCATGCCGGCAAGGCCGAACCAGAAATCGGGCTGGATGAAGCCCAGTCCGCCAAGCAGACCGAGCAGCGCCAGCAGGCCGTAGCCGGCCCCGGTGGCGGTGGTGAAGAAGACGACCGAGAAAGCGGGATGCATGGTGGGTGAAGCTAATTCGAAAGCATGCGATCGATCCAGCCGAGGAAGCCGCCCTCGGCCCGGATGGGCTCCAGCGCCGGTGCGTCCACTCGTGCCGCGCGTTCGCTGTGGGCGCGCGGCGGCAGGTATCTGTTGGTCGGCTTGTAGCCAAGCTCCGGCATCAGCTCGACGCCACCGCGCTCGACGACAAGCTGCGAGATCGCCGAGGTGGGGTCGCCGAGATCGCCGAAATGCCGGGCGCTGGTCGGGCATGCCGCGACGCAGGCCGGCACGCGGTCTTCTTTGGCCAGATTGTCGTTGTAGATGCGGTCGACGCAGAGCGTGCATTTCTTCATCACGCCGACATCCGTGTCGAACTCGCGCGCGCCATAGGGGCAGGCCCAACTGCACAGCTTGCAGCCGATGCATTTGTCCTCGTCGACCAGCACGATGCCGTCCGAGGCGCGCTTGTAGGAGGCGCCGGTCGGGCAGACGGTGACGCAGGCCGGCTGCTCGCAATGCAGGCAGGAGCGCGGGAAATTCACCGTGCGGCCGCCCATCTCGGTCACGTGCTCATAAGCGTGCACGCGGTTGAACCAGACGCCGTCGGCATGACCGCCATAGGGATCGGTGTCGGTCAGCGGCGCCATATGGCCGCCGGTGTTCCATTCCTTGCAGGCGGTGACGCAAGCCTGGCAGCCGACGCAGGTATCGAGGTCGATGACGAGGCCGAGCTTCTTCTCGGTTTGGGCGGGAAGGCAGGTCATTCGGCGGCTTCCCTTTTCATGCGAAATTCGGCGCCAAAGCGAAGGATTTCGGGCACGGCCGGGACGTGCGGCGGCTGCCGGAACCGCTCGAACTGCGGCTCGGTGAAGCCGGCTTCTTCGGGCGCGCATTTGGCAATCCGAACCCTGACGTCGAACCAGGCCGCCTGTCCCGTGACGGGATCGGAGTTGGAATAGCGCTTGCCGTTGGCGTCGGCCGAGGTCTGGTCGCCGATGATGTGGTTGAGCAGGAAGCCGCGATTGCTCTCGGCCGCATCGTCCTTCAGGCCCCAGCTGCCGCGCCGCTTGCCGATGGCGTTCCAGGTCCAGACCGTGTCAGGGTTCACGCCGTCGATCAGCTTGATCTGGCCCTTCACACGGCCATTGATGCTTTCGATCCACACCCAGTCGTCGTCGGCAAGGCCGAGTCCGTCGGCCGTCTCCCGGTGCACGAACAGCCGGTTCTGGCTGGTGATCTGTCTCAGCCATGCATTCTGCGAGCCCCAGGAATGGTACATGTGCATCGGCCGCTGCGTCAGCGCATGCAGCGGATATTTTTGCAGATCGACGGCCTCGTCCTCGAAAGGCGCGTACCAGAAAGGCAGCGGGTCCATGTAGGTCTCGATCCGATCGCGCTCGGCTTCCGGCGGCTGCGCTTTTCCATGGCCGCGCGCGGCGAGCCGGAAGCGCTGCATCGGCTCGGAATAAAGCTGGAAAACGATCGGCTCGGCCTTCGCGATGAAACCCATTTGGACGGCAAAGTCGAGATAAGCGCCGTTGGCCATCTTGTAATAGCGCTGGTCGTCGGCAAAGGCGTGATGCCAGAAGCCGCCATTGTCGATGTAGCGCTGCAACTGCCCGGGATTGGCCTCGCCCTTACCGATTGAGCCGCCATCCTTGCCGCGCCAGCCGGCCAGCGGTCCGATGCCCGGCGTGCGCTCGTGGTTGACGATATAGTCGGCATAGTCGCGGTATTTCGCCGAGCCGTCCTCGTTGGCGAAGCCGGGCAGGCCGAGCCGCGCGCCGAGCTCGATCAGCACGGACTGGAACGGCCGCACGTCGCGGTCCGGCTGCACCACCGGATGGCGGACGGCGTCGGCCGGCCCGTCGGCATGGCTGATCGGCCGATCGAGCAGGCTGATGCAGTCATGCCGCTCGAGATAGGTGGTGTCGGGCAGCACCAGATCGGCGAACGGCACAGTCTCGGAATAGTAGGCATCGGAATAGATGATGAAGGGGATTTTGTAGTTTCCGGCTTCATCCTTGTCCGTGAGCATGGCGATGGTCTCGACCGTGTTCATCGAGGAATTCCAGGCCATGTTCGACATGTACATCATCAGCGTGTCGATCGGGTAAGGATCGCCCGCCCAGGCGTTGCGGATGACGCTGTGCATCAGCCCGTGCGCGGCCAAAGGCGCTTCCCAGGAATAGGCCTTGTCGATGCGGGTGGGCCGGCCGGCCTCGTCGACGAGCAGATCGTCGGGCCCGCAGACAAAGCCGAGCGGCGTGCCTTCCAGCGGTGTCATCGGCCGGACGTTCTTGCCGGACGGCTTTGGCCCCGGAGGCGCGCAACGGGGATAGGGCGGCTTGAAGCGGAAGCCGCCGGGCACGTCCACGGTGCCCAGAAGTACCTGCAACAGATGGATGGCACGGCAGGTATGAAAACCGTTGGAATGGGCCGAGATGCCGCGCATGGCATGCATCGACACCGGCCGCCCTTTGATCGTCTCGTGGCGCCGGCCCGCCCAGTCGGTCCAGGCGACCGGCAGCTCGATCGTCTGCTCGAAGGCGACATGCGCCAGCTCCGCCGCGATGCGGCGGATCGTATCGGCGCTGATGCCGCAGCGCTCTGCGACTGCATCAGGCGAGTAGCTGTCGTCCATGTATCGGTCGGCGATGAGCTGGAACACTGGCACGCAGTGGCGGCCATTGACCGTGTAGCTGCCTGTCAGTGCCGGCCTTGCCTCGGGATCGGCTGCGCGTACCGGTGCTTTCGCGCCCCTGTCCCAGGCTAGAAGATCGCCGCTGCCGTCCCGAACGAACAGTCCGTCCTCGGCAGCACCCGCCTCCTGGATCACGAGCCCGGCGGCGTTGGTGTAGCGCAGCAGATAGTCGAGATCGACGCGGCCGGCCTTGAGCAATTCGTGGACGAGGGCGAGCACGAACAACCCGTCCGTGCCCGGCCGGATACCGATCCAGTCGTCGGCGATCGCGTTGTAGCCGGTGCGGCACGGGTTGATCGACACCACCTTGGCGCCGCGTGCCTTCAGCTTGCCGAGGCCGATCTTGATCGGGTTTGAATCATGGTCCTCGGCAACGCCGAACAGCATGAAGTACTTCGTGTTGTCCCAGTCGGGCTCGCCGAACTCCCAGAACGAGCCGCCGATCGTGTAGAGGCCGCCGGCCGCCATGTTGACCGAGCAGAAGCCGCCATGCGCGGCGAAATTCGGCGTGCCGAACTGGCTCGCCCACCAGCCTGTCAGCGACTGCGACTGGTCGCGCCCGGTGAAGAAAGCAAGCTTCTTCGGGTCCGTGCGCCGGATCGCCGACAGCCGCTCGGTGGCTATGATGAGCGCTTCGTCCCATTCGATCTCGCGGAATTCGCCGGAGCCGCGCGGGCCGGTGCGCTTGAGCGGCTTCTTCAGCCGCGCCGGGCTGTAGTGCTGCATGATGCCGGCGCTTCCTTTGCCGCAGATCACGCCGCGGTTCACCGGGTGGTCCTTGTTGCCGTTGATGTAGCGCACCTTGCCGTCCTTGATATGGACGTCGATGCCGCAGCGGCAGGCGCACATGTAGCAGGTGGTCTTGGCGATGCGGTCGGAGACGCTTGGCGAGGTCTCGACGCCGTCGCCCTCGTGGGGCGCTTGGCTGTCGGCCAGCGGCTGCTGGGACGGTGCGGAATTGGCGCCGCGCGGCGATGTTCGGCTCATGATCCGCGAACGCTCTTGCCGCTCGCCATTCTGGCTTTCGTCTTAGGGCCCGGCCCGCGCATGTAGTGGAGCTCGGGATGGTAGCGGTCGCCGGCGAATTGCCGCTTCAGCCGGCGGCTCCAATGCGCGAAAAGGGATTTGAAGCGCCCGATCATTTCCAACCTTGGCCGCCGAAATGCCAAATTTTTCCAACTTCCGGCAAAAACTTAGAACAAAGCAATTGATCTGTCTAACAAGCGGCTCTTGTAATTCTGATCGATTTTGCTTCTTAGTTGGGCATGACTCTCGATCAGTTGCGCATCTTCGTCGCCGTCGCCGAGCACGGCCACATGACCAAGGCGGCCGAATTGCTCGGCATCTCGCAGTCGGCGGCCTCGGCGGCCATCCGCGCGCTCGAAAGTCAGCATGGCGTGCGCCTGTTCAACCGGGTCGGGCGCAACATCGAGCTCGCGCAGACCGGCCACCGTTTCCTGCCCGAAGCCAAGGCGGTCCTTGAGCGAGCGGCGGCTGCGCGCGACGTCCTGGAGCACGTGTCGCAGACGGTTACCGGCAGCCTGTCGATAGCGGCCAGCCAGACCATCGCCAGCTACTGGCTGCCGCTGCGCCTGGCGGCGTTCCATGAAGCCTATCCGGCTGTGCGCCTCAGCGTTACCATCGGCAACACACGGCAGGTGGAGACCAATGTGCTGGACGGCCGGGCCGATTTCGGCCTGGTCGAAGGGCGCACCGAGTCCGACATCCTGCGGCGTGTCACGGTCGACGAGGATCGCATGATGCTGGTGGTGGCGCGCACGCATCCCGAAATCCCGATGACGCCGGCTGGAAACCTCGACATCAGGGCGTTGCGCTGGATCATCAGGGAGGGCGGTTCGGGCACGCGCGAGGCGCTGGAGGATTTCGCGCGCGGCGAAGGGGTCTCGCCGGCGGAACTGCAGATCTTCCTGGTCCTGCCCAGCAACGAGGCGGTGCGTCAGGCGGTGGAGGCCGGCGCCGGCGCCACCATCATCTCGGAGCTGGTCGTCGCGCGCTCCCTGGCGGAGGGGAGTCTCAGGTCCGTGCCGGTCGATCTGCCGAAGCGCGATTTCGCCATGATCACCCACCGCGACCGGCAGGCGAGCCTCGCGCAGATGGCGCTGAAGGCGTATCTCACCGGCAAGGCGCATGCGTCGTCAACGGGCAGGGGCTAGTGGTGGACGCGCTCTCTATTTTGGGGGCTCTATGCGGTGGATGGTCGATCCCGATACCCAGAGCGAACCGGCACCGTAACGAATAGCGTCGCCGAACGAGTTACCTTTGAACTTGCGGACAAGTGTGTTGGCTTTGGGATCGATCTGGGCGACCGGCGTTCCCGGCGTCGAGACCCACACATAGCCGCCGCCGCAAACGATATCGCCGCCACTGCCCGATAGGCCTGTTTGAATCGTCGCCAGCAGCTCGCCGGTCTTTCCATCGATTCGCTGAACCGAGCCATCGCCTTGATTGAGGACCCAGATCGAGCCTTCGCCCGAAGCGATGAAGCGCGGCGACGAGTGAAGCTTGATGGTCGAGATCACCGTGTTGGTTTTTGGATCGATCCTGTACAGCTCGCTGTTGCCGAAACCGGTCACCCACACGGAACCAAAGTCAACGACGACGCCGGCGCTCAATGCCGGCAAATGAATATTCGCATCGACAGCGCCACTGCGGGAATTGAATCGAGTCAGCGTCGTGTTGCCGATGCCCTTCCCTGTGACGACCCAAACCCCGCCTTCGCCGACGCCGATGCTCCCCTCGTTGCTGAGTATCTGGGCGGGTATTTCCTGGACCAGCTTATTGGCGATCGGGTCGACTTTGAGGATCATCTTCTTGCTCGTCGCGGGCACCCAGACAGCACCTTCGCCGATTCCGGGGGCTTGAGATCCACCGCGGCCGTTGACGTCGATATCGATGACGCTGTTGTCCGCAGCGTTGACGCGCTCAAGGAGGCTGCCGCTCATCATCCAAAGGGAATTGAACCCGAACCCAATAAAATCGCCGCCTCTCTGGATTTCCGCCTGGATCACAAGCGTATCGGCGGGAAATTCTTCCGCCGCGATGCTCAATCCTGGCGTTAGCGAAAGAATTGACAGTAGGATCAGGGACTTGATCTGGCGCATTTTCGTCCTCCCGACATTGAGGCTCATCGGCTCTGCAGCCAAATTGAACGTCGAGAACACAGGTGATTGCCTGCGAGCTTAGGCAGATCATTATACTTGGTTCCGCCCTAATGTCCGTGCCAATTCGGGCGCACCCATCCGAGGGGCCGCTCACCACCCAAAACGGCAGTCTTTGTCGGGTACCAAGCGTCGGGCTTTCACCAGAAAAGAAACCTCAGGCGAACTTCCGTTGCGCATCCAGCG
Source organism: Mesorhizobium sp. M1E.F.Ca.ET.045.02.1.1 (assembly GCF_003952485.1). Classification (NCBI taxonomy): domain Bacteria; kingdom Pseudomonadati; phylum Pseudomonadota; class Alphaproteobacteria; order Hyphomicrobiales; family Phyllobacteriaceae; genus Mesorhizobium; species Mesorhizobium sp. M1E.F.Ca.ET.045.02.1.1. The sequence continues at coordinate 1,053,090 of NZ_CP034447.1, read as the reverse complement.
CAAGACCAAGCCCGACCGAGCCGAACATGTCGCCTTCGATGACCGAGGCCTGCGGCACCAGCGAAAGGATCCGCCGCTTTGCCAATGGGATTGCGGTCGAACCGCCGGTGAGGAACACGGCGGTGATGGCGGAAGCGGAAATGCCGGCGTCGGCGATCGTCTGCCTGACCGTTGCGGTCACCCGGTCGATGTCCGCCCCGATCGTCTCTTCCAGGCCGGCGCGCGTGATCCCGGCCGCGAAGCGCGCGCCGGGCAGCGACACCTTCACTTCGGCCGAAGATTGGTCGGTGAGCGCGATCTTGGCCCGTTCGACCAGGCCGGCCATCGCATGCCCGTAACGATGCGCGACAATATGGATGAAGCGGTCGACAAGGTCGGCCCGCTCGGCCTCGAAGCGGATCTGCCTTAGATCCGACATTGCCTTGGCGGTGTAGACCAGGTTGATGCGCTGCCAGGTCGCGAGGTCGATGAAATAGCTCGCCGGCAGATTGCGTTTGTGGTCCTTGGTCCGGGTCAGATAGCCGAGCTCGGGCATGACGTTGGCGATGCTGAGCAGCCGGTCGAAGTCGGTGCCGCCGATATGGATGCCGCGATTGGCGAGGATGTCGCCCTTGCGGTCGTCCGAGCGGGCGCGCTCCGGCGAGACGCGAACGACGGAGAAGTCGGAGGTGCCGCCGCCCATGTCGACGATCAGCGCCAGCTCTTCCCGCGCGACGTTCTGTTCATAGTCGAGCGCCGCCGCGATCGGCTCGAACTGGAAGGCGATGTGCTTGAAGCCTTGCGCGCGCGCCGCCTTTTCGAGTTCGCCCTCAGCTTTCGCATCCGCCTCGGCATCGTCGTCGACGAACTGCACCGGGCGGCCGAGCACGACCCGCTCGACCGGGCCGCCGGCATCCTCTTCCAGCCGCTTCTTCAAATGGCTGATGAAGAATCCGATGATGTCGGTGAAACCGATCAGGCGCGCCTTGATGCGCGTCTTGTCGTTGGCCAGCGAACTGCCGAGAACGCTTTTCAGCGAACGCATCAACCGGCCTTCGACGCTGTCGGTGTAGTCGGCGATCGCGCGGCGGCCGAAATAGGTGTGGCCGTCCTCGAAGTTGAAGAAGACGGCGCTTGGCAGAGTGGGCTGCTCGCCTTCCAGCGCCACCAGTCGCGCCCGGCCGTCGCGGATCACGCCCACCGTGGAATTGGACGTGCCGAAATCGATGCCGCCGAATGCCGATTGCATCGCAGCCTCCTGTCATTGCTTCGCGGCAGCGGATCGCCGGCGTCGGAAAATGCGCCGTCATCCGGATGGCCGGACCGCTCTGCCGAAAAATGAATGTGTGTGCTTGCCCCTGACTTGGGAGGCGGCGATTTATCGCAAAACCGGGAAAAGGGGAACCCCTCTTTTCACGGGAAAAATGGTCTTCCCATTTTCCCTGGGAGCATCAATCCTTGCGGAAGACGAGCCGACCGAGCCAGCCGGTGAGCATGGCGAGCGACACCGCGAACACGCCGTAGAGGAAGGAATAGTCGTGCGCGACGCGGAAGATCGACTGTTCGAAACCGGACTTGCGGATTTCGAGCTGGGCGGAGCTTTCCTTCACGAACATGCCGCTCTTGAACAGGAAGGCGCGCGCCTTGTGCGTGCCGACCGGAATGTTGGGCGCGAGCCGCACGGTGGCGCGGAACAGGCTCTGCGACAGGAACTGCACGCCGCCGACATTCTCGCTGTAGAGGCCGGCTGCCGTCTTGCGCTCGCGCAGTGCCGCCGTGAATTCCTCGATCGTCGCCGGGCTGTCGGTCTCGTCGGCAGGCTTCATGTAGAGGTTCTGTGAACCCAACGAGAGCTGCTTGTACTTGGTCGGATCGGCAATGTCCTGCAAGGGCCGCGTCGTGGCGACCGAATAGGACACCGGCACATTCTCGAAGGTCTCCGATTCCAGGTTGATCCAGACGCCGAGCACTCTGTCCTTGCGGCGGACCACGACCGGCCGTGGCGGCCCCTCGAGCACGACGACGACGTCGTAACGCCCCTGCCGCGAAACCAGCGGGTCGGGATTTTCGAGCGATCCGAAGATGGTGAGGTCGGCGCCCGAGAAGCCGGCGGTGATCGATATGGCGTCGGTAGACAGGCCGATCTGGATGCCTTCGGCGGGCGGCGGCGTTTGTGCCGTCGCCGGCGACAGGGCGAGGAACAGCGAAAGCGAAATTGTTGCTGCGAACGCCCTCAACCCCGCCATCAGCTCAGGCCCGCGGCGGAGAGCGAGTAGGGATTGGGCGGGGTCGCGAAGAGGTCGATGGCAAGGCGGATGGCGACGGCCAGCACCAGCAGCGCCAAAAGCGCCCGCAGCTGCTCGCCGCGCAGCCTCTGGCCGGCCTTGGCGCCGTATTGCGCGCCGGCAACGCCGCCGGCCATCAGCAGGAAGGCGAGGATGACGTCGACGGTCTGGTTGGTCGTGGCATGCACCAGCGTGGTGTAGGCCGAAGTGAAGATGATCTGGAACAGCGAGGTGCCGATAACGACGTTGGTCGGCACCTTGAGCAGGTAGATCAGCGCCGGCACCATGATGAAGCCACCGCCGACGCCCATGATCGAGGACAGGAAGCCGATCGCCGCGCCGAGCCCAAGCACGGGGATGACGCTGACGAACAGCTTCGAGGCGCGGAAGCGCATCTTGAACGGCAGCCGGTGGATCCAGTTGTGCTGGCCGGATTTCTTCATCACGGGCGCTGCACCACTGCGCGCGGCGCGCAGCGCGTTGACACTCTCGACCAGCATCAGTCCGCCGACGGTGCCAAGCAGCGCGACATAGAGCAGCGAGATGAACAGGTCCAACTGGCCGAGCCGGCGCAGCAGCGCAAAGACGTAGATGCCGGCGGTCGAGCCGACGATGCCGCCGGCCAGCAGCACGCCGCCGAGCTTGAAGTCGAGCGTGCCGCGTTTGAAGTGCGACAGCGCGCCGGAGAAGGAGGAGGCGATGACCTGGTTGGCGCCGGTGGCCACCGCGATCGCCGGCGGGATGTTGTAGAAGATCAAGAGCGGCGTGATGAGGAAGCCGCCGCCCACCCCGAACATGCCCGACAGGAAACCCACCGCCGCGCCCATCGCCAGCAGCACGAAGACGTTGACGGAAATTTCCGCGATCGGGAGATAGATGCCCACCCGTCTGTCTCGATCAGTTTGCCTGTCGGCGAATGCCGCCGTCCCCAGCAGTTTCGCACCGAAAAGCCAATTTTTTCTTGCGCCGGCGCGGCGGCGGAGTCAAACCCCGCCGCCGCGTCGAAACAAAAACCATCTCAATCAGTTAACAGGCAAATCTGTGGCAAGGCGTCGTGTATGCGACGCATCTGCCGTTATTTGTGCGCCAGCAGCGCCTTGACGAGCGGTGCGTCGATTTCCCCGGTCGGCTTCATCTTGTTGTCGGTCTGGAAGGCCATGATGGCGCTCTTGGTCTTGCCGCCCATCACGCCATCGGCGCCGCCGGCCTCATAGCCGTTCTTGTTGAGGATCAGCTGGATGTTCTTCACCGCCTTCGTCATGTCGATGCCGGCGGTCGTCTGCGGCGTGTTGTCCTGCCACGATTCCGGAACATCGGCCGAGTTGGCGGCCGCGTTGAGCGGCTTTGCCTTCCACAGTTCCGTGGCGGCGCGGGCCCGCTCGAGCTGCTCGGGTCTGAGCGCATTGGCGATCTCGTCACGCTTGGCGGCGGCGTCCTTGTCGCCGGTCTTGGCGACGAGCGCGAACCACTTGTAGGACTCCTCCAGGTTCTGCTTCATGCCGACGCCCTTGGCCGAAAGGATGCCGAGATTGAACTGGCTGTCCTTGACGCCGAGGTCCGCCGCCTCCTGGAACCAGTGCGCCGCCGATTCATTGTCGGTCACGCCGTCTGCGGCCATGGCGAACAGCACCGCCAGATTGTGCATGGCGCTGGCGTTGCCCTGCTCGGCGGCAAGCTGGTAGTAGGTCTTGGCCTTCTTGACGTCGCGCGCGACGCCGATGCCCTTCTCATAGAAATTGCCGATGCGGTATTCGGCCGGCGCGAAGCCCAGTTCGGCCGACTTCTCGTACCATTTGGCGGCCGCCGCCATGTCTTCCTTCACACCGCGCGATTCCGCATAGCGCGAGCCGATCTCGAACAGCGCCTTGGCGTCGCCGCCCGCGGCTGCGTCGTGCAGCGCCACCGGGCCGATGTCGGCCGGGATGTCGATCTTGGCGGCCGAAATTGCGGTCTGGCTGGTGGCCGGCGGGACGGTGCCCGTGGTGTCGGCGGACGTGGTTGCCGGCGTGCTGGCCGAAGGCGTGCCGGTTGCCGGAGCGCTCGCCGCAGCCGGTGCGCTGGTCGTGGGCTGCGCATCCGTATCCGTGTCCATGGCCGGCGCGTTCGCGGCCGGGGCGACCGGCTCGGACGGCATGGTCGAAGCCATCGGCGCTGGCACAGGCTGGGCGGGCGCGGCAAGCGCCATCGGGGCAGGCGCCGGCTCGCCTAGCGCCGCGGCGGCAGGCATCTCGGGACCGGACGGCTGAGCGGCGGCCTGCGGCGCCGGATCGTCCTTCAAGGGCTCGGCCTGCCTGACGGCGCGGGCCGGTGCGCTCTCGGGCTTCGCGGCGTCCGTCTCGGTCTTCGGCGCGCCAGCGGCATTGAGCGAAGCGGTTTCGACCGACTGTGTGGAGACGACCGGCGCGACGTCGTTGCTGGCGACCGGCGCCGGGTCGGAGAAGAAGGCTTTGCCGAGCTGCAGGCCGGCCAGCGCCATCATGATCGCGGCCGCAGCCATCAGGATCGGCTTGCGTCGCGCCTTGAGCAGATCGCCGATCCTCAGCGCCTTCACCGGACCGGTCATCGTCGACTGCCGCTTCAGCGCGTCGGCTTCCGCGGCGGCGGCCTGCGCCGCGCGGCGGGCGGCCGCAATAAAATCGGATTTGGCGGCGTCGGTCTCGCTGCGCCTGGCCGGCTGGTTGCCGCGCTCGTCGCGCACACGTTTCATGATGGCATTGAGGTCCGGCGCGCCCGAGCCCGGCTCCAGCGGCCGGTTGGCCGCTTTGGGATCCAGCGGTTCGTCGATGTCAACCGTCGGAATGTCGCCAGCCGGCGCCGAACCGGCAAGCGGCGGCGTGTCCGCGTCCTTCTTGCCCTTGAAGGCGCGCGCCAGCCCGCTGAACATCGACTTCTTGCGACCGGTTTTCTCGGCCCTCTCGCCGATCGCGTCCGACCCAAGCGCGGCCATGGCGGCAGCGGCAGCGGCCTCGGCGGGCGTACGCGGGCCAGGCTCGTCGCGCGTAACAGGCTCGTCCCGCGTAACAGGCTCGTTGCGTAGGATGGAGGCGGTGCGCGCGTCGAGATCGGCGATGTCTCCGCTCAAGGGCAGCGGCTGGTCGATATCCATCGACGGTGCGTCCTGCACCGCGATCTTGCCGGCGCGGGCCCGCTTGCCGACGGGCTGCGGGTCGACGAGTTCGCTGACCGCTTCGCTGGGACCTTCGGCCTCCAGCGAGCCTAACCGGTCGACGATCTTGAGCAGCGTGTCGTGGATGGCCTCGAAGGTCCGTGAATTGCGCTCGTCCGAACGGCGGGTGAGCGCTTCGAGCGTCTTCAGGTCCTGTGCGAGCCCGCCCACGGCGACCGCATTGGAAGCGGCCGTGCTGGAGCTCGATTCGGCCAGCGACCTGACGGCGTTCTCCGCCGCCTCGCGCGCGACGCTGAGGATGGAATCGCGCGTGCCGGCCAGCGACTTCTCGATCTCGTTGAGGCGCGGGCTGATGTCCTCGAAGTCGGGCAGCGGCGCGCTTGGCCTGGAAAGATGCGCCGAAAGGGCGGTCACCTGCGATTCCAGGCTGCGGATCAGCGCCGGATCGATGCCGGCGACCTGCGCGGCAGACGATTCCAGCCGGCTGGAAATGTCTTCGAGCCGGCTTTCCAGGCCGCGGATCGCCATATCGTTGGCGGGATCTGGCGTGCGCGTCTCGATGCGCTTGGCAAGCGCGGTGAAGCGGGCGTCGATCGCCTCCATGATGCCGGTGCTGTCATCCTGCTGCATGCGCTGGTCGAGCCTGTCGGCGACTTCGTCCAGCCGCCGCTCGAGTTCGCGGAACAGCATGTTGCCCTGCTCGATCGCATCGCCCTGGCGGCGCTCCAGCAGCGTCGACAGCGCGTCGAAGCGCTGCTCCAGGCCCTGGAAGATATGGTCGGCGTCGGGCATCACCGGCGCCCGGTCTATTCTGTCGGTGATCAAAGCGATCTGCTTGCCGAGACGCTCCATCGCCTGCTCCGGCAGGTTGGTGCGGCCGGCGAGCTCGTCCACCCGGCTGGACAGAAGATTGAGGCGGTCGATGACCTCGGCGCCGGGCCGCGCCTGCGCGACTTCCTCGATCTGCTGCGCCAGCGAGGCCATGCGCTTCTCGATCCGCCCAAAGGTTTCGGGATCGAAGGCATTGGCTTGCGCCGCCACCGTCGAGGCGACGATGGCGCGCGAGATCTCGTCCAGCCGCTCGTCGATCATGGCGAGCGTCTCGCCGCCGCGCATGGTCTGCTGGCTGGCGAAGCGGTCGACCGCGCCGGCAAGCGTGCGCACCTTTTCCTCCAGCGAGCCGAGCGACAGCGATTGCGGCAGGTTGTTGACCGCGCTGCTGATCTGCTCCAGCCGGTCGGTGAGTGCCGAAAGGTTGGGCCCCTCGGCACGCTGGCGCTGGTCGGCGTCGACGCGATCCTCGAAGGCGCTCCAGCGGCGGTCGAAATCGTCCCAGCGGCGGTCGACGGCCCGCACGCTTTCCTCTCGCGCCAGCGTATCGAGCGCCGCCTTGACCTGCTCCAGCTCGAGCCGCAACAGGTTGACGCTGCGGTCGTCACTCTTTTCGGCGAGCGTGTGGATGGCGCCGGAGAGCCGCTCGAACTCGAGGCCGAGCTCGGCGCTGCTCTTGTCGGCGCGAGCGCCATGCTGACTCGCCGCCTGCATGGCGCGATCGATATCCTGGCGCAGCGCGTCGAATTCGCGCTGCAGGCCGGCGGTCATCTGATGGCGCAGTTCCTCGCGCAGGCCGCGCAATTCGACGGCGATCTTGCCCACCATCGCGACGCCGTCCTCCTGCCCGCGCACCCGGTCGATGTCGCGGGCAATGGCCTGATAGTTGGGGCCAAGGCCGGAGGGTGCCTGGTTTTGCGGTCCCCGATTTTTTTCGCTCTGCGTTGAGTAGGGGTCTTCGTACCAGCGAGACTGCCCATAAGGTTGCGCGGCGGCGTAGCGTGGCTCGGCGGCCGGCCGCCGCGGATCCGGGCGTTCGGGCGTGTCGGTGCGGGTCCGTTCCAACCGCTGCTCCAGCGTCTCAAGCGAGCGGTTCAGATCCTCCAGCGAGGTGTGTGGCCGGCGTTGTCTGCCGGCGTTGAGTGTATCGAGATAGGACCGCTTGCTGTTCATCGATGCGCCCGTGTTCAGAATGACCGGCCGCGGCCGGTTTCCCAAAGTCCTGCCGGGAACGAAGGCGGCCGCTCGGTTCTGCTGCGGAGGAAGACGGGCTTCCCGGGTTTTCACCCACGCCTCGAAAAACCGTGAAAAATTCGCTACAGGATAAACACGGATGACCGACATGCGCACATTTCGCCCAACGTGGTAAACAAGGCGTTAACCAAGCTTAAGAAGTCGGGCATAAATCCTGAGCCGCCTGGCCAGCCGGGCATCCGGGGTGCGGCATAAAGTTCCGTTCCGACAACGCCCTTGCGTCACCTGCCGGCTGTCGGTATAGAATTGACGTAAACGTAAAAGGTGCGAAGCCGTGCCTCTTGCGATTGATTTGTCGAAACCACGATTGGAAGCACGCCCCCGCTTCCACTCAGGCGACGCTTGGTCCGGGACCGCGACGCCATCAGGGGAAAGCCAGTGACCATGAAACTTGTTTCGCCCGGCGAAGCCGCGGCCAATAGCAATCACCTACCGGCCGAGGCCGGTGAGGAATTCGTCCGCATCGGCGAGATGGCCAAGAAATACGGCGTGACCTTGCGCACGCTCCGTTTCTACGAGGACAAGGGCCTCCTCAATCCGAAGCGCGACGGCTCCACCCGTCTTTACACGCGTCGCGACAAGGCTCGGCTGAAGCTGATCCTGCTCGGCCGCAAGGTCGGGTTCTCGCTGCGCGACGTCAAGCAGATGATGGACCTCTACGATCCGACCGGCTCCAACACCAAGCAGTTGCGGCTGGCGCTCGACAAGTCCGAGAAGCAGCTTGCCCGCCTGCAGAAGCAGCGGGCGTTGATCGAGGACGCCATCAACGAGCTGAGCAATTCGATGACGTCGGTGCGCCAGATGCTTGCCGAACGGGCCGCGCCACAGGCAAGCGCCGCCGGTTGATCATTTCGCGCCGCAACGGCGACTAGCCAAAAGCAATAGCCGCGCAGCCATGGCCGCGCGGCTTTTTTGTTGCCTTGCATGCGCCCGCTCACCAAAAATCTTCCGGCTGCGACAAGATTGACGTTTACGCAAACGTCAATTTTTGCTATCGGGGCGTCGACATTGGCTCGGCCTCCCATCCGGACCTGGATCGGGAACTTGCTGGCTGGCCAGGACCGCAAGGGTGGAGGAAGACATGACGATCTACAGGGCGCCCGTCCAGGACACGCTGTTCGTGCTCAACGACGTGCTCGGCTATCAGCGCTATTCCAATCTGCCAGGCTTCTCGGATGCTACGCCCGACGTGGTCGAGGCGATCCTTGCCGAAGGCGCGAAGCTTGCCGAGAACGTCATGCATCCGCTGAACCGCGTCGGCGACATGGAAGGCTGCGCGCGTCATGACGACGGCTCGGTAACGACGCCCAAGGGCTTCAAGGATGCCTTCGACCAGTATCGCGAGGGCGGCTGGATGGGGTTGGCCGCGCCCGCCGAGTTCGGCGGCCAGGGCCTGCCTTACACGGTCCACACCGCGGTCTCCGAATACATGGTCTCGGCCAACATGGCGCTGATGATGTATCCCGGCCTCACGCAGGGCGCTATCGCGGCTATCGTCACGCACGGCACCGACGAGCAGAAGGCCACCTGGCTGCCCAGGCTGATCGAGGGCGCTTGGACCGGCACCATGAACCTCACCGAGCCGCATTGCGGGACCGACCTCGGCCTGCTGCGCACCAAGGCGATGCCGAATGGCGACGGCACCTACAAGATTTCCGGTCAGAAGATCTTCATCTCCGCCGGCGAGCACGACATGGCGGACAACATCGTCCATCTGGTGCTGGCCCGTGCCGAGGGCGCGCCGGAAGGCGTCAAGGGCATCTCGCTGTTCATCGTGCCGAAATTCAAGCTCGATGCCTCGGGCAATCCCGGCGAGCGCAACACGCTCTCCTGCGGCTCGATCGAGGAGAAGATGGGCATCCACGGCAATTCGACCTGCGTCATGAATTATGACGAGGCCGAAGGCACGCTGCTCGGCGAGTTGAACGGCGGCCTGAAGGCCATGTTCACGATGATGAACGAAGCCCGGCTCGGTGTCGGCCTGCAGGGGCTTTCGGTCTCCGAGATCGCCTATCAGAACGCCGTCTCCTACGCCAAGGACCGTCTCCAGGGCCGGTCGCTGTCCGGCGCCAAGGCGCCTGACAAGAAGGCCGACCCGATCATCGTCCATCCCGATATCCGCCGCTCGCTGATGACCATGAAGGCGTTCAACGAGGGTGGCCGCGCGCTGGCGCTGTGGACGGCGATCAAGTCGGACGTTGCGCACCGCTCCGGCGACGACAAGGATCGCCAGGCGGCCGACGACTACACCGGTCTGATGACGCCGGTGGTCAAGGGCGTGCTGACCGACAAGGGCTTCGACCACGCCGTGATGGCGCAGCAGGTGTTCGGCGGCCATGGCTATATCGAAGAGCACGGCATGAGCCAGTTCGTGCGCGATGCCCGCATCGCCATGATCTATGAGGGCGCCAACGGCATCCAGGCGCTCGACCTCGTCGGCCGCAAGCTCGCGCTAAATGGCGGTCGCGCGGTGCAGGCCTTCTTCAAGGAGGTCGGCGAGTTCTGCGAGGAGAACCGGGCGGACGAGAAGATAGCGTCCTTCACCAAGGCGCTTAAGAAGGGCCTCAACGACCTGCAGGCGGCCACCATGTGGCTGCTGCAGAACGGCATGGCCAAGCCCGACAATGCTGGCGCCGCCTCGACCGACTACATGCATCTCTTCGGCCTGGTCGCGCTGGGCTATATGTGGGGCCAGATGGCCAAGGCTGCCCAAACCAAGCTCGCCGAAGGCGCCAATGGGGCAGCGTCGTTCTATGACGCCAAGCTGGTGACGGCGCGCTTCTTCATGGAGCGGATCATGCCGGAAACGGCGACGAGGCTTGCCCGCATCTCCAGTGGCGCCGACACGCTGATGGCGCTGCCGGCCGAAGCGTTCTAGAAATGCCCGGCGTCCCCTCCCCCTTGAGGGGAGGGTGGCCCGAAGGGCCTGGAGGGGTCTCCCGCGGTAGCGCGCCGACCCCGTCTCTGATGACATGCCTTGTGAGGAGAAGAGCATGACCAACCCCGCCGAAATTCTTGGCTTGCCGAAGCCCGCCTGGGCGGCGGACGAGGTCGGCATGCTCTACGACATGGCGGTCCGCTTCATGTCGGAGGAGATCGCGCCGCGCTACGACGAGTTCGAGAAGAACGAGATGTTCGACCGCGAGAGCTGGCTGAAGGCGGGTGCTGCCGGCCTGCTCTGCGCCTCGATGCCGGAGAAATACGGCGGCTCGGGCGGCACCTTCGCGCATGAGAGCGCCATAATCGAAGCGATCGGCCATGTTGGCGTCGACGGCTTCGGCATCGGCCTGCACAACTCGATCGTTGCCCCTTACATCCTGCATTACGGCTCCAAGGAGCAGAAACAGAAGTGGCTGCCGAAACTCGCGACCGGCGAGCTGATCGGCGCCATCGCGATGACCGAGCCCGGCGCCGGCTCGGACCTGCAGGGCGTCAAGACGCGCGCCGAGAAGGACGGCAACCACTACAAGATCAGCGGCTCCAAGACCTTCATCACCAATGGCCAGCTCGCCAATCTGATCATCGTCGTCACCAAGACCGATCCGGACAAGGGCGCCAAGGGCACCTCGCTGATCGTCGTCGAGACCGACGAGGTCGAAGGTTTTCAGCGCGGCCGCAACCTCGACAAAATAGGGTTGAAGGCCAACGACACGTCCGAGCTGTTCTTCAACCACGTGCGCGTGCCGACCTCAAACCTGCTTGGCCATGAGGAGGGCAAGGGCTTCGTCCAACTGATGCAGCAATTGCCGCAGGAGCGGCTGCAGATCGGCACCGGGGCGATCGCCATGGTCGAGCGGGCGCTGGCGATCACCATCGACTACGTCAAGGAGCGCAAGGCCTTCGGCAAGGCGATCATCGATTTCCAGAACACGCAGTTCAAGCTGGCCGAGCTCAAGACCGAAGCTACGATTGGCCGCGTCTTCTACAATGACTGCGTCGCGCGCCACATCGATGGCGGCCTCGATCCGGTCACGGCCTCGATGGCGAAGTACTGGCTCTCCGACCTGCAGGGCAAAGTCGTCGACGAATGCCTTCAACTGCATGGCGGCTATGGCTACATGAACGAATATCCGATCGCCCGCATGTACCGCGACGCCCGCGTCCAGCGCATCTACGGCGGCACCAACGAGATCATGAAATTGCTGATCGGCCGCTCCCTCTGAGCGCGGCGACCGGCAAACCCAAGGAGCACGAAAATGGCCGAAGCTTACGTCTATGACGCCGTGCGCACGCCGCGCGGCAGGGGCAAGAAGGATGGCTCGCTGCACGAGGTGCCGGCGGTGCGGCTCGCGGCGAAGACGCTTGAGGCGCTGCGCGACCGCAACGGGCTCGACACCGGCAATGTCGACGACATCATCTTCGGCTGCGTCGATCCGGTCGGCGAGGCCGGCTCGGTCATTCCGCGCGCCGCGGCCTTCGAGGCCGGCTACGACACCAAGGCACCGGGCATGCAGATCTCGCGCTTCTGCGCATCCGGTCTCGACGCCATCAATTTCGGCGCCGCCAAGATCGCGCAAGGGGCGGACGAGATCGTGATCGCCGGCGGCGTCGAATCCATGTCGCGTGTCGGCATGGGCATGTCCGGCGGCTCCTGGTTCATGGACCCGTCGGTCGGCCTGCCTGGCTGGTTCGTGCCGCAGGGCATCTCGGCCGACCTGATCGCCACGAAGTACGGTTTCAGCCGCGACGATGTCGACGCCTACGCCGTCGAGAGCCAGAAGCGCGCCGCCAAGGCCTGGGAAGAGGGCCGCTTCAAGAATTCGGTGATCTCGATCAAGGACCAGAACGGCCTCACCATCCTCGATCATGACGAGCACATGCGGCCTTCGACCGACATGCAGTCGCTCGCTTCGCTCAATCCGTCCTTCGTCATGCCAGGCGAGATGGGCGGCTTCGATGCGGTGGCCGTGCAGAAGCATCCGGAAGTCGAAGAGGTCAACCACGTCCACCATGCCGGCAATTCCTCGGGCATCGTCGACGGCGCCGCCGCCGTGCTGCTCGGCTCGAAGAAGGCCGGCAAGGCGATGGGGCTGAAGCCGCGCGCGCGCATCCGCGCTTTCGCCAATATCGGCTCCGAGCCGGTGCTGATGCTGACCGGTCCGGTCGACGTCACCGAGAAGCTCCTGAAGCGCGCCAAGATGAAGCTGTCGGACATCGACCTGTTCGAGCTCAACGAGGCCTTCGCTTCCGTTGTGCTGCGCTACATGCAGGCCTTCGACATTCCGCACGACCAGATCAACGTCAACGGCGGCGCGATCGCCATGGGCCATCCGCTCGGCGCCACCGGCGCGATGATCCTGGGCACCGTGCTGGACGAGTTGGAACGCCGCGACCTGAACACCGCATTGGTCACGCTCTGCATCGGCGCCGGCATGGGCACCGCCACCATCATCGAACGCGTCTGACGGGGAGAGAAGAAGATGAGCTACACCAATTTCACCCTCGACGTGGACGCCGACGGCATCGCGCTTATCACCTGGGACATGCCGGGCCGCTCGATGAACGTCTTCACCGAAGAAGCGATGCTCGAGCTCAATTCTATCGTCGACAAGGTTGCCGGTGACGCCGCCATCAAGGGCGCGGTGATCACTTCCGGCAAGGACAGCTTTTCCGGCGGCGCCGACATCACCATGCTGCAGAAGATGCTCGCCACCTTCGCCGTCGACAAGGAGAAGGACCTCGAGAAGGCGACCAAGGCGCTGTTCGACAATGCCGGCTATATGACCGGCCTGTTCCGCAAGATCGAGACCTGCGGCAAGCCGTGGGTGTCGGCGATCAACGGCACCTGCATGGGCGGCGCCTTCGAAATGTCGCTCGCCTGCCACGGCCGCGTCGCCGCCGATTCCGACAAGGTGAAGATGGCGCTCCCCGAGGTAAAGATCGGCATCTTCCCCGGCGCCGGCGGCACCCAGCGCGTGCCGCGGCTGACCGACCAGCAGCAGGCGCTGCAGATGCTGACCACCGGCCAGAATCTCACACCGCAGAAGGCGAAGTCGATGGGCCTGATCCATGAGATCGCTGAGCCGAAGAAGCTGATCGAGACCGCCAAGGTGATGATCAGGAACGGGCTGAAGCCGGTTGCGCCCTGGGACGAGAAGGGCTTCAAGCTGCCCGGCGGTCCGATCTATTCGGCCGCCGGCGCCAATCTCTGGCCGCCGGCCATCGCCATCTTGCGTCGCGAGACCTATGGCAATTATCCGGCCGCGGCCGCGATCCTGAAATGCGTCTATGAAGGCCTGCTGGTGCCCTTCGATACCGCGCTCAAGATCGAGCAGCGCTATTTCACCGAGATCATGCAGACCAAGGAAGCGGCGGCGATGATCCGCTCGCTGTTCGTGTCGCTGCAGGAACTGAACAAGGGCGCCCGCCGCCCGGCCGGCGTGCCCGATACCAAGTTCAAGAAGATCGGCATCCTCGGCGCCGGCTTCATGGGCGCCGGTATCGCCTATGTCACGGCCAAGGCCGGTATTCCGGTCGTGCTGCTCGACCGCGACATGGAGTCGGCCGAGAAGGGTAAGGCGCATTCCGACAGCCTGATGGCTGATCAGGTGAAGAAGGGGCGCGCCAAGCCGGAGGACAAGGACAAGCTGCTCTCGCTGATCACGCCGACGGCCGACTATGCCGACCTCGCCGGCTGCGATCTCGTCGTCGAGGCCGTCTTCGAGGATTCGGCGGTCAAGAAGCTCGCCACCGAGAAGGCGGAAGCGGTGCTGAAGTCCTCGGCGATCTTCGCCTCCAACACCTCGACCATCCCGATCACGTCGCTGGCGAAGAATTCGGCGCGTCCGAAGAATTTTGTCGGCATCCACTTCTTCTCGCCGGTCGACAAGATGATGCTTGTCGAGATCATCCTCGGCAAGAAGACCGGCGACAAGGCTTTGGCCGTCGCGATCGACTTCGTTCGCGCCATCAAGAAGACGCCGATCGTCGTCAACGACACACGCGGCTTCTACGTCAATCGCTGCGTGCTCCGCTACATGTCCGAAGCCTACAAGATGCTGATCGAAGGCGTCCCGGCGGCGATGATCGAGAACGCCGCCAAAGCCGCCGGCATGCCGGTCGGGCCGCTGGCGCTGACCGACGAGACGGCGATCGACCTCGCCCAAAAGATCATGAAGCAGACCATCAAGGATATCGGCGAGAAGGCCGTCGACCCGAAGCAGATGGCGCTGATCAACACCATGGTCGACACGCATGGCCGCTTCGGCCGCAAGAACGGCAAGGGTTTTTACGACTATCCCGCCAAGCCGGCGAAGAAGAAGCTGTGGCCGGGCCTCAAGGATCTCTATCCGCAGCTCAAGCCGGAAAAGGTCGACTATGAGGAGCTGAAAGAGCGGCTGCTGGTCACCATCGCCCTGGAAGCGGTGCGCGTGATGGAAGAAGGCATCGTCACCGATCCTCGGGAGGCCGATGTCGGTTCGATCCTCGCCTTCGGCTTCGCTCCCTTCACCGGCGGCGCGCTCTCCTATATCGACGGCATCGGCGCCAAGCGTTTCGTCAAGATCGCCAAGGGCCTGCAAAAGAAATACGGGGCCGAGTTCAAGGCGCCCAAGCTGCTCATCGACATGGCCGAGAAGGGCGAGACCTTCTACCAGCGCTTCGACCCTTATCAGAAGGGCGAGGTGAAGAAGGCAGCCTGACGTCCAGTCATGTATGTCTGGGGGCGCCTCGCGCGCATGATGGCCACGGCGTCCAGCCGTGGCCCTTACGTGGTCGGCGATCAGAGTCGGCTGGCCTTCCGTTGCCTGCCGACCGACATCGATTTCAACAGCCATCTCAACAATGCGCGCTATATGATGCTGGCCGACCTTGGCCGCATCGATGTCTTTCTTCGCGTCGGTCTGGTCGCGCTCGCGCGCCGCAACGGCTGGGCGCCGATGATCGGCGGCCTGCAGGTGACCTATGTGCGCGAGATCAGGCTGTGGCGACGCTTCGAGGTGGTGTCCTCGATCGAGACCTGGGAAGGCACTTCGGTGATCGGCAGGCACCGCTTCGTCCTCGACAATGGCGAGACGGCGGCGCTGATCTTGACCACCGGCGGCGTCTACGACCGGCGTGGCCGCCGCTTTCTCGGCATCGACGAGGTCGTGGCGGCACTTGGCCGTTCCGCGCAGCCGCGTCCGCCAACTGAAGCCGAGCGGGCGTTCATGGCCTCGCACCGGAATCTGCGCGAGCAGGCCAAGCGAGCCTGATTGTCGGCGATCCGACGCTTCGCCAGTGGACAATCAACCAGCCGCGCGCTAGACAGCGTTGAGGCATTTTTTCCTGTTTCAAAGGGAGAGCGAACTTGCTCTCACACGATCGCGTCTGGGCTGCAATCGACGCTCTTGCCGAGCGCTATTCGCTGTCCGCTTCAGGTCTCGCCAGACGCGCGGGTCTCGATTCGACCGCCTTCAACAAATCCAAACGCCTGTCCTCCGACGGCCGGCCGCGCTGGCCCTCGACCGAATCTCTGGCCAAGATCATCGAGGCCACCGGCGCCTCGCTGGATGAATTCACCGGGCTGGTCGAAGGTCGCAGCGGCTCCGCCGCGCCGCAGCGCACGGCCGTGCCGCTGCTTGGCTTTGCCCAGGCCGGTGCCGGCGGCTTCTTCGACGATGCCGGCTATCCCTCGGGGCAGGGCTGGGATCTGGTGGAGCTTCCGACGCGGGCGGCGGAAACATCCTATGCGCTGAAGGTCCAGGGCGATTCCATGCTGCCGCTCTACCGCAACGGCGACGTGCTGATCGTCGAGCCGGGGGCGCCCACGCGCAAGGGCGACCGCGTCGTCGTCAAGACCACCGCTGGCGAGGTCATGGCCAAGGTGCTCGATCGGCAGACCGCCAAGGCGATCGTGCTGGTCTCGCTCAATCCCGCTCACCCGGACCGCGACATCCCGATGCGCGATGTCGAATGGGTGGCGCGGATCGTCTGGGCCAGCCAGTAGGTCCGGGCTGGTGCGGGTCCCCCATCTTGCCCTCGCGCTTGTGGCGGTTCCGGCAATGGCGGCGATGGTCGTCGCCGGAGGCCGCTCGCTGAAGGGCAGCGAAAGCGTCGTCACGGTCGACCAGATCGATCCGGTACCGGGGCAAGGCGCTGATGCGGCGCCCGAGGAGCCAGCGACCTCCGCCATTTTGGCGCCGGCCGCTCCGCAGCTGCCGAAGCCCCCGGCCCATTCGCGGGCAATCGATCCAGAGGTCGTGGTGCCACCCGAACTGCCCGCGGGGGAACTCGAGCGGGTCGAACCACGCGCGCCGCTCAGCGATCTGGCGCTGGCCGGCCCGCCCAAGCCGCGCAAATCGAAGATGCCGGATGGCCAGGATGGCACCAAGCTGGTCCAGCCCGTCGCCTCCGCCGCAGGCGTTATCGAGTCGAAAGGCTATTCTGTCACCGTTTCAGGTATCGACGTCGTGAAGGACAACGAGACTTGCAACGACGACGAAGGCAAATCCTGGGCGTGCGGTGCGCGTGCCCGGACCGCATTCCGTGCCTTCCTGCGCGGACGGACAGTAGCCTGCGCCGTGCCTTCGAAAGGCGGGGGCGGTGCTGTTTCCGCCGAGTGCTGGGTCGGCAACAAGGATGTCGGCCAGTGGCTGGTGGAAAACGGCTGGGCGCGACCTACGCAAGGCGGCCCCTATGCCGAGGCGGGCGACAAGGCGCGCGCGGCGAAGAAAGGCATCTTCGGCGCGGCGCCGAAACTCGGCGGCCTGCCGGCGCTGCCGGCCGCCAGCCCCGCGCCCGCCGCGCCGGATTCCATCCTGCCGTCGGAAGACGGGGCCGTTATGCCGCCAACTGACCAGCCAGCGCCCGCTCAATAAGCGCGCGCGTCTCGGCGATGCCGTAAAGCGCCGCGAAGGAGCCGAAGCGCGGTCCGCGTTCCTGTCCGATCAGCACCTGGTAGATCATCTGGAAGAAGGCGACCGACACGCCGGGGCCGCCTTCCGGGCTCTGCTTGGAATGGTCCTGATAGCGCTCGATCCGCCGCGCGACGTTGAGCGCCGCGTTCTGGATCGCCTCGCCGTCAGCGCCTTGCGGGAGCGCGCCGAGCGCCTCCGACAGCTTCGCCAGCGCCTCGCGCTCCACGTCGTCGGCGGCACGATAGACCTTGGTCGGCTTCACGAAGTCGTCGAAGTAGCGGATCGCATAGCCGGTCAGCCGGTCGAGCTCCGGGTGCGTCCTCGGCGTCACGCCGGGGGCATGGCGCGAGATGAAGCCCCACAGCACCGCCTTGTCATGCGCGTTGGAGGCGCTGACCAGATTGAGCAGCAGCGCGAAGGGCACCGGCAGGTCGATCGCCGGCGGGTTGCCGTCATGCATGTGCCAGACCGGGTTGCCGAGCCGTTCCTTCCAGTCCTGCCGCGGATAGGCGGACAGGAAGGCGTAGTATTCGTCGACCGCTTTCGGGATGACGTCGAAATAAAGCTTCTTGGCCTGCCGCGGCCGCTGATACATGTAGAGGCCGAGGCTCTCGGTCGGCGCGTAGGTCAGCCACTCGTCGATGGTGAGACCGTTGCCCTTCGACTTCGAGATCTTCTGGCCGTTCTCGTCGAGGAACAGCTCGTAGACGAAATGCTCGGGCGCGCGGCCGCCAAGGATGTTGCAGATGCGGTCGTAGATCGCCGCGTTGGTCTGGTGGTCCTTGCCGAACATCTCGAAATCGACGCCGAGCGCAGCCCAGCGCATGCCGAAATCCGGCTTCCACTGCAGCTTCACCTTGCCGCCGGTGACCGGCAGCGTGGTCTCGGAGCCTTCGTCGTCGAAGGTGATCGTGCCGGCCTTGGCATCGACATGCTTCATCGGCACGTAGAGCACGCGTCCGCTCTTCGGCGAGATCGGCAGGAACGGGCTGTAGGTCGCCTGACGCTCCGGCCCAAGCGTCGGCAGCATCACCGCCATGATCTCGTCATAGCGCTCGGCGGCGCGCAGCAGCACTTCGTCGAAGCGGCCGGACTTGTAATACTGGGTTGCGCTGGCGAATTCGTAGTCGAAGCCGAACGTGTCGAGGAAGCGGCAAAGCATCGCGTTGTTGTGGTCGGCGAAGCTCGCATAGTCGCCGCCGAATGGATTGGGCACTGCGGTCAGCGGCTTGTGCAGATAGGGCTCGAGCGCTGCGCGATCCGGCACGTTGTCGGGGATCTTGCGCATCCCGTCCATGTCGTCGGAGAAGCAGAGCAGCTTGGTCTTGACCTTGTCCCCGGTCAGCACTCGGAAGGCGTGCCGCACCATCGTGGTGCGCGCCACCTCGCCGAAGGTGCCGATATGCGGCAGGCCGGACGGGCCGTAGCCGGTTTCGAACAGGACGGTCTCGGGGAAATCCTTGTCCTTGTAGCGCGCAATGATCTTCTTGGCTTCCTCGAACGGCCACGCCTTGCTTTCGGCGGTAGCCGCAAGCATCTCGGGATTGAGATCGATGATGTTTGATCCCGTCATGTCACTTTCCAGCTCATGTGCCGGCTTGGCGGCACCAAAGATTTTTCAAACCGGTCTCTAGGCGCGACGGGCCGGAGCGTCAACGATTTGCGGCGGTTTTCCTTGCGGCGCCACAACGAGGCCCCTACGTTGAGGGCACCAATATCGAGGAGTTTTGAATGCGTTCACTGACGCCGCACGAAGCCATGATCTACCTGATGGTCATCACCTCGGCTTCGGACCGCGACATGACCGATGTCGAGCTGGCGCGGATCGGCGACGTCGTCCGCTCGTGGCCGGTGTTCATCGATTTCAACCAGGACAGGCTGGTCGCGGTGGCGCAGGAATGCCAGAAGGCGCTGAATGACGAGGCTGGGCTGGAAGGCGTGCTTGCGCGTGTCGCCGAGACATTGCCGGAGCGGCTCCGCGATACCGCCTATGCGGCCGCTTTCGAAGTGGCCGCCGTCGATCTCGAAATGCGCATGGAAGAGGTGCGGGTGCTGCAGCTCATCCGCCTCAAGCTCGACCTCGACACATTGACCGTTGCGGCTATAGCGCGCGCGGCGAAGGCGCGCCTGCGTACGCTGACCTGATATTGGCACGGACCGAGGGCTACTGAGATTCAGGTCAGGCCGAGCCGAAAGTAGTGGGTTCCGAGAACCGGAGTGGAGCGTACTTGAAGTACGTGAGCACCGGCCTACCGGCTGTAGCCTTAATTTAACTGCCACGCCGCTCCTAAGTGCTTCGACCGGCGAAGGCCGGAAGCGTAGGAACTCGCTACTTGCAGGCCGGCCTCACCTGAATATCGGCAGCCCTCAGAAGAAGCTCACCGGGAAATAGCGCAGGTAGAACTCGGCGAAGATGCCTTTGATCGAGATTTCCTGCAGCGCATAGTCGAACGCTGCCGCCAGCGCCGGGTCGCCCGCCCTGGTGGCGATCGCCATGCCCGAGCCCAGATATTCCGGCGCCAGATACGGCCCGCCGGCGAAGCGGCAGCAACCGGCGGCATTCGAGCCGCCCAGCCAGAAGGCAAAGCGCATGCCGTCGCCGAAGGCGGCATCGATCTTGCCGGCCTTGAGGTCGGCGTAGAGGTCCTCGGGCTTGTCGAAGGGCACCACCTGCACTGTGCTGAAATAGTCGCGCAGCATCTTCTCATGCGCCGAGCCTGCCATGACGCCGACCCGCTTGCTGCGCAGCTTGTCGAGGATCGGCTCGGTGAAGGCCTTGGCCTTCGGCATGATGAAGCGCGCCGGAAACTGCAGGTACGAACGCGAGAAGGCATATTTCTCGCGGCTTTCCGGCGTCGCCGCGATGCCGGCGATGATCGCCTCGCCTTCGCCCTTCTGCAGCGCGCCTTCCAACTCGTTCCAGGGCAGCGCCTGGATCTGACATTTCTCGACGATGCCGAGTTCCGCGCAGATCGCCCGCGCCAGGTCGATATGGAAGCCCGACAGCCGGCCGGCGCCGTCGAGGAAGTTGAACGGCGGAAAATCGGTGGTGGTGAGGAATCTCAATCGCGGCAGCGCGGAAAGGTCGGGCTTGGGCAGTCGTTCCTTGGCGTCCCACAGCACCGGCACCTTCGGCTCCGCGGCCTGAGTCGCGCCGGCAAGCGGCGTCCCCCCGATCAGCGCCGAGATCAGGGCTAGAAATATCCACCGGAAAGTCACGATAAGGTTCCGCCCAGTCATGTTCCTTGGCTTTTCGTACGAAAACAGTGCAGGCACAACGGTTTTTGATTTCAAACGGGCGAATTCGGCGTATGGTTTAGCACATCTGCAAGTGGCAGCATGCGCGCCGGCAACGGGGGAGGTCACCGGCGTCACGAAAAAGCTTGCGATGCGGGGGTTGATGGCGAAGGGTGGTTCGGGCATCTACCGTCGGTCATGAAGCAAAAGCAACATGGGGTAGATGTTGCGATGAGCATGTTCGATAGAACTCTGGAATACATAGACCAATTGCAACGCGCCAACACTGCCGCGGCGGTGTGCGAGCGGCTGCTCGGCGTCACCTCGAAATTCGGGCTGACGGCGCTGATGGCCGGAACCGTGCCGCAGCCCGGCACGCCGCGCGGCCAGCAGAAAGATCATGTGCTTCTCTGTGACTGGCCGGGCGAGTGGCTGGAGCGCTACGTGGCGCGCAACTATGTCGACCATGATCCAGTCGTCAGCCACATGAAGCAATTGCAGGCCCCGTTCCAGTGGCGGGAGGCCTCGCAGGCCATCATCATCGACAAGAGCAGCGACGAGGTCATGGGCGATGCCCGCGAGTTCAAGCTGCGCGATGGTCTCGCCTTCCCGTTGGTCACGCTCGACGGCCAGATCGTCATGGTCTCGTTGGGCGGCGAGTCCGTCGAGCTGTCGGAAGCCGAGTTCGGGATGGTCTCGCTGGTGTCGACCTACGCCGTCGGCCGTGCCATGCAGCTTCATACGATGGCCGGCAAGGTCATCGATCACATAGAATTGACGCCGCGCGAGCGCGAGTGCCTGCAATGGGCCGCGGTCGGCAAGTCCGAGTGGGAAATCTCGCAGATCCTCGGCATCTCGGAGCACACCTCCGAGAAACACCTTCTTAACGCCAAAAGCAAACTCGGCGCCGCCAATCGTGTGCAGGCAGTCGCCGAGGCGATCAGGCGTGGCTATATTAGCTAGGCTGGTCGTTTCGGCCTGGAAATGCTTGCCTGCGCCAGCACGCAACATTTTCGGGAAAGCCCGGCCGTATCTCCTTCCGGGAGACGGCTAATGCTTTCTTAACGCAAAAGCAAACTCGGTGCCGCCAACGGGTCCAAGCTGTCGCGGACGCCATTAGGCGAGGCTATATTAGCCAGGTCGGCCGTGCTGGCCTAGAAATTCTTGCCTACGCGATCGCGTAATATTTTCGGGAAAGCCCGGCCGTATCTTCCTCTTAAGCCCAGGAGACGGCTAATGCTTTTTTCCCTTACCACTCAGGAATTGATGGAGCGTCCCGACCTTTGGGAAGCGGTCCATCGCCTGCGCCACAGGATCTTCGTCGAGGAGATGGGATGGACCGATCTCGATCGCCCGGACGGCCTCGAGATCGACCAGTTCGACCATGAGGAGGCCGAACATCACCTTGTCATCCGCAACGGCGAACTCGCCGGCTACCAGCGCATGCTGCCGACGACGCGGGCGCATCTTCTGACCGACGTCCTGTCGGATCTCTATGAAGGGACGCCCCCGTCGGGGCCAAATGTCTGGGAGCTTACCCGCTATGCCGTGGCGCCGGGCTTTCGCGACGGGAAGCGCGGGGTTTCGACGGTCGGCACCGAGCTGATCGCCGGCTTCGTCGAATGGGGCCTCAAGCGCGGCGTCAACCAGGTCATCATCGAATTCGAACCGATGTGGGTGCTGCGGGCGCTGCAGCTGCACTTCCTGGCGACGCCGCTCGGCTACCAGCGCACCTATGGCAACCAGCAGGTCGTGGCGACGCTGCTCACCTTCACCGAGCACACGCTGAATGTGGTGCGCCAGCGCCGCAATCACTTCCTGCCGGTGCTGAACAGGGGCTATCCCGGCCAGCTCGGATTGCGGCAGGCTTCGTGAGGGAGGTGGTCATGAGCTTCCATCCCGAACCGGAACTGCGCGGCCACACGCTGGTCGTCACGGTGTCCTCGCATGACGGCCGGCCGGTGCTGGACAGGCATGCCTATGCGAGCCTCGCCCGGACCTTCCACGAGGCCGCCGTCAATGACGACGTCCGCGTGGTCGTGCTGCGCGGCCTCGCCGGCTGCTTCTGCCTTGGCGGCGACTTCTCGGAGTTCCTCGACGCCACCAAGCACAAGCAGCTCATCGCCGCCGTCACCGACATGTTCCGCATGCTGGCGACGTTCCCCAAGCCCGTCCTTGCCTGCGTGGACGGGGATGCCGTCGGTGTCGGCTGCACCATTCTGTTCCACTGCGACATGGTGATTGCTTCGAGGGGCAGCACTTTCAGGGTGCCCTTCGTCGATTTCGGCCTCGTGCCGGATGCCGCGACCAGCATCCTGGCGCCTCAGAAGCTCGGCTATGCCGGCGCCTTCCGGTTCTTCTGCCTGGGCGACACGCTGGGCGTCGAGGACGCCAAGGCGCTTGGCCTTGTCGGCGAGATCGTGGAAGGCAGCGCGGAGGAGATGGCCCTGGCGCGGGCAAGGCAGCTCGCCAAGAAGCCGGTTGCCGCGCTGCTGCAGACGCGCGGTCTGCTCAAGGGCGATACGGACGTTCTGTGCGACCGCATCGACCATGAGATATCGCTGTTCCAGCAGGCGCTCCAGGACGACGCAACGCTGAAGCGGCTGCAGCGGATCGCCCGCCTGGCCGCCTGAGCACTCTCGTAAAAAGCTCAGCGCCGCGCACCCCAAAGATGCGCGGCGCTGTAACGTTTGGCGGGCGCCGGTAAAGTTATTTCTCCAGGAACGACGGCCCTTCGCCGATGATCTTCTTGTCCTGCTTGCCGATGGCATCGAGATCGCGCCCGTCATAAGGCAGCGACAACAGGATCCGCTGGATGACGGCAAGCCGCGCGCGGCGCTTGTCGTTGGCGCGCACGACGATCCAGGGCGCGAACTCCTTGTGGGTGCGCTCGACCATCCGGTCGCGCGCCTCGGTGTAGTCGTCCCATTTGTTGATGCCGGCGATGTCGATCGGCGAGAACTTCCAGTTCCTCAATGGCGACCAGCGGCGATCATGGAACCGTTCGAGCTGCGTCTCGCGGCCGATGTTCAGCCAGAATTTGAAGAAGTGGATGCCCTCGTTGCAGATCATGCGCTCGAAATGCGGCGTCTCGTCGAGGAATTTCTCGCACTGCTGCGGCGTGCAGAACCCCATGACCGGCTCGACGCCGGCGCGGTTGTACCAGGAACGGTCGAAGGTGACGAACTCGCCGGAGGTCGGGAAATGATCGACATAGCGCTGGTAATACCACTGCCCAAGCTCCGTCGGCGTCGGCTTGGTCAGCGCCACGTTGCGCGCCGTGCGCGGGTTCATGTACTGCCGCAGCACGAAGATCGTGCCGCCCTTGCCGGCCGCGTCGCGTCCCTCGAACAGCGCCATCACCCGCTTGCCCGTAGCCTGCAGCCAGGTCTGCGCCTTGACCAGCTCGATCTGAAGGCACTCGAGCTCCTTATCGTAGTCCTCGCTGTTCATCTTCTTGTCGTAAGGATAGCCGCCGGCGGTGAGCTTGTTGGCCTCGATCCAGTCCGGAAGCACCGGGTTGTCGATGTCGAACTCGCGGTCCTTGCCGCCGATCTTGATCTTGATCGGTCCTGAGGCAGGCGCCGTTTCGGCTTGTTCCTTGGCTTTTTTCATCGAGACGAACCCTTTCCGGCTTGCGGACTCATGCTATGGAGCCTCTGCGACGCCGCGTGTCCGTCCGGACGCAATGACGCCGTAGCATGTTGATTTTGCGCATGAACCATTGCGAAAATCGATCCCGATTTTCAGGGCCATGCGCAAGGCTGGTCAAAGGCGATATCCGCTGGCCGGCTAACCGGGGGTAGCGCATGGTCGATACGGGCGCAGAGCGAAAAGGCGCGATGGAAGCCATCGTCGCCCGGCTGCGCCGCCGCCGCTGGTTGCTGGCCGCGGCCGTCGTCGCGATCTTCGCCGTCCATGCTTTCGGCGGCATCTCGGTCTATGTGCCGCTGCTGGCCGTGATCTTACTGGTCGCAGCCGCAATGCTGCCCGCCGATGCCGAACGACAGTCCGCCGACGTCGCGGCGGCGATCGAGGCTGGCGGCCTGCAGCGGCTCTCCGGCGAATATCTTGCGGCGGCCGTGGCCGATCCGCTGATCATCTTCGACCACGCCGCCACCATCGTTCACGCCAATGCGGCTGCCTTCGCCGCCTTCGGCGGGCTGGCGCCCGGCATGTCGCTGTCGCTCAAATTCCGCGCGCCGGAAATGCAGGCCTTGCTGGACGGCATCGTCTCGGGAACCGTTGCGTCCGACGTCGTCGACTACACCGAAAAGCTCCCCGTGGAGCGGACATACCGGGTGAGCGCGTCCTCGGTCGGCCATGCCACCGACCTCTATGTGCTGGTGTTCAAGGATCAGAGCGAAGCGCGCCGCATCGACCGCATGCGCGCCGACTTCATCGCCAATGCCAGCCACGAGCTGCGCACGCCGCTCGCCTCGATCGCCGGCTTCATCGAGACATTGCGCGGCCCGGCGCGCAATGATCCGGCGGCGCGCGACCAGTTCCTGCAGATCATGCAGAACCAGACGGGCCGCATGGCGCGCCTGATCGACGACCTGCTGTCGCTGTCGCGGCTGGAGATGAAACCCTATCTGAAGCCGGGAACCGAGGTCGACCTTCGCCAGACCATCGACAGCGTCATCGATTCGCTCGGACCCCTGGCCAGCGAGAACGGTCTCGTCATCGAAAGGGACTTCATCGATGGCCCGATTTCCGTGCCCGGCGACCGCGACGAGCTGTTCCAGGTTTTCGAGAATCTCCTGGAGAATGCCTGCAAATACGGCCAGTCGGGCGGACATGTTACAGTCTCCATCGCCGGCAGCGAGGACGGCCCGGACGCAGGCATCGACGTCACCATAAGAGACTATGGCCCCGGCATTGCCGAGGAACATATTCCCCGCATCACGGAGCGCTTCTACCGCGTCGATGTGGAAAACAGCCGGACCCAGAAAGGCACCGGCCTTGGCCTTTCGATCGTCAAGCATATATTGACCCGTCACAATGCAAGGCTGTCGATCAAGTCGGAAGTCGGCAAGGGCGCGGCGTTCACGGTTCATTTGCCGGCTCATTGATCCTATATTGGTTGGCAACCGGCAATTTCTTCTTTCTGTCATCCGGTTCGCGTATCAGCGACAGATTGGGGGAACGCACCAGCCGGCAGAAACCGGGAAGGCATATCCATGCAATCCGTCCACATTGTCAGTGCCTATGACGAAGAGCTGAAATTCCTGTCGAAGCGCATCGCCGCCATGGGCGGGCATGCCGAGCGCATGGTCGAGCAGGCGGTCGCCGCAATGGTCAACGCCGACCAGGGTCTCGCCCAGAAGGTCATCCAGGATGATATCGTCCTCGACGAGGGACAGCGCGAGATCGACGACAAGGCGATCGTGATCATCGCCAGGCGGCAGCCGATGGCGACGGATCTGCGTGAGATCGTCGGCGCGATCCGCATCTCGGCCGACATCGAGCGCGTCGGCGACCTCGGCAAGAACGTCGCCAAGCGCGTGGCGGCGGTCGACGGCCGCCAGCCGAACAGCCTGTTCCGCGGCCTCGAGGCACTGGCCAATCTGGCCCTGACGCAGCTCAAGGAAGTGCTCGACGTCTACGCGTCACGCTCGGTCGAGAAGATCGGCTTCGTGCGCGACCGCGATGACCAGATCGACGCCATGTACACCTCGCTGTTTCGCGAGCTCTTGACCTACATGATGGAAGATCCGCGCAACATCACACCCTGCACGCATCTGTTGTTTTGCGCCAAGAACATCGAGCGGATCGGTGACCACGCCACCAACATCGCCGAAACCATCTATTACATCGTCACCGGCGACCAGATGCCGGCCGATCGGCCGAAGGGCGACAAGACCGACCAGGTGGTGTCCCCGGGCTCGGTACCGGCTAAGTGAACAGGCGGCCCCTCGAACAGCTCGCTGATTTAGGCTAGGCTGCTCCAGGTGCGGCGATTTTGTCAGTCGCTGTCTCGGGAGGTTTGCGATGGAGCAAGTTCGAAACCTGACCCCGGTCCCGCAGCCGACATCCGGCATCATTGCCTCGAGCGTCTATTCCGCCGGCAAACGCATCGCCGACATCACGGTCGAAGAGGCCGGCGAATGGGCGACAAGGCCCGGCCATGTCGTCTGGATCGGCCTTCTCGAGCCCGACCGCAATCTGTTGCTCAGGGTGCAGGCGCAGTTTCATCTGCATGATCTGGCAATCGAGGATGCCGAGCATCCGCATCAACGGCCGAAGATCGAGCAATATGGCGACGCCTTGTTCATCGTCGCCCGCACGGCCCAACTGATCGAGGGCCGCGTCACCTTCGGCGAGACGCATCTCTTCGTCGGCACCGGCTACATCGTCAGCGTCAGGCATGGTCCCTCGACCTCCTACGCCGCAGTGCGTCAGCACTGGGAAAGCTGCCCGTCTTCGCTCGCCAAGGGCGAGGATTTCGTCCTCTATGCCATTCTCGACTTCATCGTCGACAATTACATGCCGGTTCTCGAGCAGATCGAGGACGAGGTCGAGCAGATCGAGGACAAGGTGCTGCTGAAGCCGATGACCGGCACAGACATCGAGCGCCTCTACATGCTGCGCCGCGATCTGCTCAGGCTGCGCAACGCGGCGCTGCCGCTGGTCGAGGTCTGCCGGCGGCTGACCAGCGCCGAGCTGCCGCAGATCCATCCCGCCATGCATCCGCTGTTCCGCGACGTGACCGACCACATCCGCACCGTACAGGAAAAGATCGACAGCCTGCGCGAGGTCCTGGCCTTCGCCTTCGAAGCGAGCCTTCTGGTCGGACAAAGCCAGGAAACGGCGATCTCCAAGAAGCTCGCCTCATGGGCAGCCATTCTGGCTGTGCCGACGGCCTTCGCCGGCATCTACGGCATGAACTTCACCGACATGCCTGAACTGAGGATGGAATACGGCTACCCGACCGTGCTGGTGGCGATCACGCTGATCTGCTCGTTCCTGTACTGGCGCTTCAGGAAGAATGGGTGGCTGTGAAAAAGCAAATAGCGAATAGGGAGTAGCCAATAGCGACAAAAGAAGCTTGCGCCGGGCTCCAATACCGACACTGTTCTATTCGCTATTCGCTATTCGCTATTCGCTATTCGCTATTCGCTATTCGCTATTCGCTATTCGCTATTCGCTATTCGCTATTCGCTATTCGCTATTCGCTATTCGCTATTGGCTCAGCGGCTTCTGCGCCTTTCCGCCGCCGGCTGGAACGCGACGCGGGCGTGATATTTGCAGTACGGCCCGGTCTCGGCGGCGTCGTTGCCGCAGAAGCTGAAGTCTTCCGACAGCGGATCGCCATTCGGCCACTTGCAGGTGCGCTCGGTCAGCTCGACGAGCTGCAGGTTGCGCGAGATCGGCACCACCACATTCTCGACCGGACGGATATAGTGGCGCGCCACCGGCTCCGCGTCGAACTGCACCTGCAGCGCGGTCGCGCCGATCGAGGCCGTCACATGACGTGCAGCACTTGCCGCGCGAGCCACCGATTTCTGCATCGAGGCTCCCTGCGACGCTTTCTTCTGCCGCGCCGGCGCTGCGGTCGCGCGGCCGCGGCCCGAGAGTTTCAGGCGATGCACCTTGCCGATGACGGCATTGCGGCTTACCCCGCCGAGCTGTGCGGCGATCTGGCTGGCGCTGAGACCCTCCGACCACAATTTCCTGAGAAGTTCGACCCGCTCGTCAGTCCAGTTCATGAGACCGCGCTCCTGCTGAGGCGTACGGCAGTCAGAATCCTTTCCCGACCCGACTCCCGCCGGGCAAACAACACCACATGTACCGGGTGATTAGATCCGCCGCACGAAATCTAGTTATTTCTCGACTACAAATACCTTATGCGCTGACTCGGTGACAAGAGTCCCCAGGGCAACACGATTCGGTTTTTTCGGTTTTCCCCAACTTGCCTGACCGCTCATGAGCCGGCGTGCCGTCGGAGGCTTGCCGCGCGCTTCTGCGCGACGTTTTCGTTGACTTCATGGCCGAAAAACACGATAAGCCGCAAAGGCCGCCGCTTTGGCGGCTTTTTTGATTTCCGGTTCCGGAGACGCATATAATGAGCGGTTCGGCGCTTTACGAGACTTTTGCTCGCGCACCCCTGGCTTTCGACCGCGGGGAGGGGACCTGGCTGGTCACCGACAAGGGCGAGCGATATCTCGATTTCGCCGGCGGCATCGCCGTGAACTCGCTGGGCCACAGCCATCCGCATCTGGTCGCGGCGCTCACCGAGCAGGCGGCCAAGCTGTGGCACGTCTCGAACCTCTATGAGATTCCGGAGCAGCGCCGGCTGGGCGAACGGCTGGTCGAGGCGACCTTTGCCGACAAGGTGTTCTTCACCAATTCCGGCGCCGAGGCGCTGGAATGTGCGATCAAGACGGCGCGGCGCTACCAGTTCGTCAACGGCCACTCCGAGCGCTTCCGCATCATCACCTTCGAGGGCGCCTTCCACGGCCGCACCCTGGCGACGATCGCCGCCGGCGGCCAGTACAAATATCTCGAAGGCTTCGGGCCGAAGGTCGAGGGCTTCGACCAGGTGGCGTTCGACGACATCGACGCCGCCGAAAAGGCGATCACGCCGGAGACCGCGGCGATCCTGATCGAGCCTGTGCAGGGCGAGGGCGGCATCCGCCCGGTGCCGACGCAGTCGCTGAAGCGTCTGCGCCAGCTCTGCGATCAGCACGGCCTGCTTCTGATCTTCGACGAGGTCCAGTGCGGCATCGGCCGTACCGGCAAGCTGTTCGCGCATGAATGGGCCGGCGTGACGCCTGACCTGATGGCGATCGCCAAGGGCATCGGCGGCGGCTTCCCGATAGGCGCCTGCCTCGCCACCGACGAGGCCGCAACCGGCATGACGGCTGGCGTGCACGGCACCACTTTCGGCGGCAATCCGCTGGCGATGGCGGTCGGCAACGCCGTGCTCGACGTCGTGCTGGCCGACGGCTTCCTCGAGGATGTTCAGCGCAAGGCGCTGCTTCTGAAGCAGGGCCTTGCGTCGGTCGCGGACGAATTTCCCGATGTCATTGAAGGCATCAGGGGGACGGGCCTGATGCTTGGGTTGAGATGCGCCATGCCCAACACCAAGGTCAACATGGCGCTGCGCGACCAGCACTTGCTTGCCGTGCCGGCCGGCGACAACGTCATCCGCCTCTTGCCGCCGCTCACCGTCAGCGACGCGGAGATCGGCGAGGCACTGAAGCGCATCCGTGCCGCTGCCAAGGGCTTGACCGACGCGATTGCGGCCGAAGCCGCGAAGTAATCCTGGAATTTGCCGATGAACGTTCGCCACTTCACCGACCTGTCCGCCGTTTCCGCGGGCGACCTGCGCTTGATGCTGGACGATGCGGTGGCGCGAAAGACCAGGCTCAAGGCCGGCGAGCGGACGAAACCGCTCGAGGGCAAAGTGCTGGCGATGATCTTCGACAAGCCGTCGACGCGCACGCGTGTGTCCTTCGATGTCGGCATGCGCCAGCTCGGTGGCGAGACCATCATGCTGACCGGCACCGAGATGCAACTCGGCCGTTCCGAAACCATCGCCGACACCGCCAAGGTGCTGTCGCGCTATGTCGACGCCATCATGATCCGCACCACCTCGCATGACCGGCTGCTGGAGCTCACCCAGAACGCGACCGTTCCGGTCATCAACGGGCTGACCGACGACACCCATCCCTGCCAGCTGATGGCCGACATCATGACCTTCGAGGAGCATCGCGGTCCGGTGGCCGGCAAGACCTTTGCCTGGACCGGCGACGGCAACAATGTGCTGCACTCGCTGCTGGAAGCCTCGGCGCGGTTCCGCTTCAATCTCAACGTCGCGGTGCCGGAGGGCAGCGAGCCGTTCGAGAAATATGTCGACTGGTCGAAGGCCAATGGCGGCAAGGTCAGGTTCGCGCGCTCGGCCGAAGAGGCGGTCGACCAGGCGGATTGCGTCGTCACCGACAGCTGGGTGTCGATGGGCCAGGAGCATCGCGCCCGCGGCCACAACGTCTTCCTGCCCTATCAAGTCAATGCCGCGCTTATGGCCAGAGCGAAGTCCGACGCGCTCTTCATGCATTGCCTGCCGGCGCATCGCGGCGAGGAGGTCACCGACGAGGTGATCGACGGACCGCATTCGGTGGTGTTCGACGAGGCCGAGAACCGGCTGCACGCCCAGAAGGCGGTGCTGGCCTGGTGCCTGGGCGCTTGACCGGGGCTGGCTTGATCCGGGCCAACTTGATCTGGGGATACGTGATGCCTATTTGCGGGCCATCACTGAAATCGAACGCGCTTGGACGCATGCGGCCCGTGGGGCGGCATGGCCGCGCCCTGGAGCTTTGTCATGTTGGAAACCCGTCCTTTGGCTGAACATCAACCCAGACTCGGTGAATTCGGCTATGCCGGCGACGACCATGTCGTCCCCTACGAGGTCGCGCCGCTGGACGTGCGCGGCCGCACCGTGCAGCTCGGGCCGATGCTCGACGCGATTTTGAGTCGCCACGACTATCCCGAGCCGGTCGCTCGCCTCTTGGCTGAAGCTTGCGTGCTGACCGTGCTGCTCGGCACCTCGCTGAAGTTCGAGGGCAAGTTCATCCTGCAGACCCGCACCGACGGGCCGGTCGACATGCTGGTGGCGGACTTCACCACGCCGGATGCGCTGCGCGCCTATGCGCGTTTCGACGCAGACCGGCTGCAGGCGCTGGCCGCCTCAGGCGAGATCTCGCAGGAGAAACTGCTCGGCAATGGCGTGTTGGCGCTGACCATCGATCAGGGCGCGCACACGCAGCGCTATCAGGGCATCGTCCAGCTCGACGGCACATCGCTCGAAGACGCCGCGCGCACCTATTTCCGCCAGTCGGAGCAGATCCCGACCGATCTGAGGATGTCGGTGGCCAAGCTGGTGACGCCGGGCCCCGGCGGCGCGCGCGAGCAATGGCGCGCCGGCGGCATCCTGGCGCAGTTCCTGCCGCAGTCCCCGGAGCGCATGCGCGTGCCCGACATTTCGGGCGGCGACGGCGATCCGCGCGACGTGGCGCACGAGCCGGCCGACAATTCCTGGCAGGAATTGCTGGCGCTGCTCGGCACCATCGAGCCGACGGAGCTGATCGACCCTACGGTGGGCGCCGAACGGCTGCTCTACCGGCTGTTCCACGAGCACGGCGTGCGCGTCTTCCGCAGCGTTCCTGTCGCCGACCAGTGCTCCTGCTCGCGCGACAAGATCCGCGGCATCCTCGAAGGCTTTTCGGCCGAGGAGATAGAGCAAAGCACCGAGGATGGCGGTATCCACGTCGCCTGCGAGTTCTGCTCGACGCAGTACGACTTCGATCCGGCGGATTTCGCGGCCGAGTGAATGCCCTTCCTTCTCCCCGTCACAATACGGGGAGAAGGTGCCGGCAGGCGGATGAGGGGCGGCGCCTGCATTGGCCGTACCAGCGCCCCTCGCTCTGTTCGAAAGAAAATCTCAAAAGCTTGGCGCTGCCCCTCATTGCCCTGCCAGGCATTTCTCCCCGTATAGTGACGGGGAGAAAGATGCCGTCGCGGAGGATTTCGCCAATCGCCCGACTGCCCTAGTTCACCGTACGCCTTGTCCCAGGCATGTCGAGGGAGAAGGCGGGGATGGCGACATCGAACGTCTCGCCGCGCCCGTTGCGCATCGTGTAGTGGCCGACCATGATGCCGGATGGCGTCGAGAGCGGGCATCCCGACGTGTACTGATAGCTGTCGCCGGGGTTGAGCTCCGGCTGGTCGCCGACGACGCCCGCGCCGCGCACTTCCTCGACGCGGCCGCGCCCGTCGGTGATGTGCCAGTAGCGCGACAGAAGCTGCACGAACTCGTTCGACCGGTTGTCGATCGTTACCTGATAGCCCCACACATAGCGGTTCTCGGCCGGATCGGAACGATCCTCCAGATAGAACGGCCTGACCTGCACTTCGATGTTGCGCGTCACGGCGCGATACATGGGCCACTCCGGTTGCCGCGGCAGGAAATAATTTGTCGCTCTCCGCGGTTTTAGCAACGAAGCGCCGTCTGACCTGCCGACCTTCCGACGCACGTGCAGATAAACAATGTCATTTAAGTGACACATGACAATGTTGGTGTGCGCAAACCGTGCGAGCGACTCGGCCGCGCGCTGTCGACTGATGAAACGGCCGCGGGCGGCCTGTCCGGAGTGACAAGATCTCCATGGAACTGAGTTTCGCAGCCGCCTTTGCCTCGTCAGCCCTTCTTTTCTCCAATCTCGCCAGCATCCTGCTCGCCTCGTCGCGGCTGAAGGCGCCTCGCGTCATCCCTACGCCCGCCGGCAAGCAGCCGCCGGTCTCCATCGTCGTGCCGTCACGCGGCGTCGAGCCGTTCACCGAGGAGACGCTCGAGCGCGCCTTTTCGCTCGACTGGCCGCGCTATGAGCTGATCTTCTGCGTCGCCAACGTAGAAGACCCCGTGGTCAAGCTGATCAATGCCGCCATAGGGCGTCATCCCAAAGTCCCGGCGCGGCTGTTCGTCGGCGATGACAGGATCAGCGCCAACCCCAAGCTCAACAACTGCGTCAAGGGCTGGCAGGCGGCCCGGCACGATTGGGTGGTCCTTGCCGATTCCAACGTGCTGATGCCCAAAGACTATGTCCAGCATCTGATGGCGGCCTGGCGGCCAGATACCGGACTCGTCTGCTCGACGCCGATCGGCTCGCGGCCGGACGGCTTCTGGGCCGAAGTCGAATGCGCCTTCCTCAACACGCTGCAGGCGCGCTGGCAGTACGCCGGCGAAGCGCTTGGCCTTGGCTTCGCGCAGGGCAAGAGCATGCTGTGGAACAAGCCGATGCTCGACGCAAATGGCGGTATCCAGGCTTTGGCCGCCGAGATCGCCGAGGACGCGGCCGCGACCAAGCTGATCAACGGCCTGGGACTGCGCGTCAATCTCGTCGCCTCGCCCTTCGAGCAGCCGCTCGGCCAGCGCCGGCTTGCCGAAATCTGGTCGCGCCAGGCGCGCTGGGCGCGGCTGCGCCGAGTCACCTTCCCGCTGTTCTTCGCGCCCGAAGTCCTGACCGGCGTGGTTGTGCCGCTGATTTTCGCGCTGGTCGCGGCGGCAAGCGCCGGTGTCAGCCTCCCCACCGCGGCGCTTTGCGTGCTGGCGATCGCCTATGTGCCGGAATGCCTGCTCGCCTGGTCCAAGGGCTGGTACCTGTCGCCGCGCAGCGTCACTGCGATGATCGTGCGCGACCTGATGCTTCCCGCCATCTGGGCGCGCGGCTGGCTGGGCGGCGCGGTCGAGTGGCGCGGCAACGCCATGACCATCCGCACCAAGGCGATGACCGAGCTGGAGGAGATCGCCTGAGCCGCGCCCAGGCGATCTCGTCATCAGCCTGCAATCCGCTACTTTGCCGCTTTCAGCGCCTGTTCGACGTCGGCCAGCAGATCGTCCGTATCCTCGAGGCCGACCGACAGCCTGAGCGTGCCAGGCCCGATGCCGAGTTCGGCGCGCGCCTCGTCGCTCAGGTTCTTGTGCGTCGTCGTCGCCGGATGGGTGATGAGGCTCTTGGCGTCGCCGAGATTGTTGGAGATCAGCACGATGTCGAGCGCGTTCTGGAACGCGAAGGCCGCCTGCTTGCCGCCCTTGACGTCGAGACAGATCAGCGTCGAGCCGCCCGACATCTGCTTTTTGACGATATCGGCCTGCGGATGGTCGGCCCGCCCCGGATAGATGACGCGGGCGATCTCCGGCCGGCCGGCCAGGAAATCGGCGATCTTGCCGGCGCTCTCGGTCTGCTGGCGCACACGCAGCGGCAGCGTCTCCAGGCCCTTGAGCAGCGTCCAGGCGTTGAAGGGCGACAGGCTCGGGCCGGTGTGGCGGAAATAGTCGTGCAGGTTCTCGTCGATCCACTTCTTGTCCGACAGGATGACGCCGCCCAGACAACGGCCCTGTCCGTCGATATGCTTGGTCGCCGAGTAGACGACGATGTGAGCGCCGAGCTGCAAGGGCTTCTGCTGCAGCGGCGTTGCAAAGACATTGTCGACGACCAGCCGCGCGCCGATCGAATTGGCTAAAGCGGCGACCGCGGCTATGTCGACCACCTCCAGCGTCGGATTGGTCGGGCTTTCCAGGAAGAACAGCTTGGTGTTCGGCCTGACCGCCTTTTCCCAATTGGCGATGTCGGTGCCGTCGACCAGCGTCGCTTCGATGCCGTATCTGGGCGCCAGCGTCTCGACCACCCAGCGGCAGGAGCCGAACAGCGCGCGGGCCGCCACGATGTGGTCGCCGGCCTTGACGCTGCACAGCAGCGCCGCGCTGACCGCCGCCATGCCGGAGGCGGTGGCGCGGGCGTCTTCCGCGCCTTCCAGCGCGCACATGCGCTTCTCGAACATGTCGACCGTCGGGTTGGCGTAGCGCGAATAGATGAAGCCGGGCTCCTCGCCCTTGAAACGGGCTTCGGCCGCCTGGGCCGTTTCATAGACATAGCCCTGGGTGAGATACATCGCCTCGGCGGTCTCGCCGAAGCCGGAACGCAGCGTCCCGCCATGCACGAGTGCCGTCTGAGGTTTCCAATCGCGCGTTTTGCTCATCGCCCTAATTCCACTCGCAAAGAACAGTCCAAACACAAAAAAAACCGGCCGCGATGTCGCAACCGGTCCATACGGCCTTGCGGCCAACGGTCCTTTAGCGACTTGTTTAACGTGGCTGCAAGCCGACCGGCCAAATCACCACGGGATAACGACCCTTTAGACCCGCGCCGCGCTTGCGTCAATTGCCGGCTTGATTAAGAGGTTTGTACCAGGCAGATACCGCAGACCGTTTGCGGTTTTGCGGCAAGAGCCTGCAAAAGAACCACGCACTTGCCCGGCCTTCGATCGGAGCCAGACCTTGCGGCAGACAGGCATTCTTCCGGACCAGGACATCGCGGCGCTGTTCCAATCGGGTGCGCTGAAGTCGCCGCGCGCGCTCGACACCAACCAGATCCAGCCTGCCAGCCTCGATCTCAGGCTGGGCGACACGGCCTTCCGCGTGCGCGCCTCCTTCCTGCCCGGCCCCGATCATCTGGTGGCCGACAAGCTCGACCGGCTGAAGCTGCATGAGTTCAGCCTCGCAGAGGGCGCGGTGCTGGAAACAGGCTGCGTCTACATCGTGCCGCTGCTCGAAAGCCTGGCGCTGCCGGCGCAAGTGTCCGCTTCGGCCAACCCGAAGAGCTCGACCGGACGGCTGGACATTTTCACGCGCGTCATGACCGACCGCGGCCATGAGTTCGACAAGATCGCCGCCGGTTACCATGGCCCGCTCTATCTCGAGGTCAGCCCGCGCACTTTCCCGATCGTCGTGCGCGCCGGCTCGCGCCTGTCGCAGATCCGCTTCCGCATCGGCAACGCGGTGCTGTCGGAGAAAGAACTGCGCGAGCTTCACCGGGCCGAGATGCTGGTCGCCACCGAGCCGCCCAACATTTCCGGCGGCGGCATCGCGCTCTCCATCGACCTCGACGGCGACAAGGACGGTCTGGTCGGCTATCGCGGCAAGCATCACACCGGCCTCGTCGATGTCGACAAACGCGCCGCGCAGGACGTCGTCGATTTCTGGGAGCCGATCTACAAGAGCGGCGCCGGCGAGCTGGTCCTCGACCCGGACGAATTCTACATCCTGGTCAGCCGGGAAGCGGTGCATGTGCCGCCGCTCTATGCCGCCGAGATGACGCCTTTCGATCCGCTGGTTGGCGAGTTCCGCGTCCACTATGCTGGCTTCTTCGACCCGGGCTTCGGCCATTCCGCCGCCGGCGGCAGCGGCAGCCGGGCAGTGCTCGAAGTGCGCAGCCACGAGGTGCCGTTCATCCTCGATCACGGCCAGATCGTCGGGCGCCTGGTCTACGAGCACATGCTGAAGCGGCCGCGGGCGCTCTACGGCAGCGATCTCGGCTCCAACTACCAGGCGCAGGGGCTGAAGCTCTCCAAGCATTTTCGCGCGGCGCGCTGATCCGCGCTGCGATCAGGCTGTGCTTGCTCAGCCTCGCGCGCCATGCTTGGCTGCGCTTCACCGGCTCCAGAACCTGACTGAGGGAGAACGAAAATGCAGATATCCAGATGGATCGTATCGGCAGCGGCGGCCGCCGTGCTGGCGCTTGGCGCCGGTTCCGCGATCGCAGCGGAAAAGATCAAGATCGGCACCGAGGGCGCCTATCCGCCGTTCAACACCATCACCCCTGACGGCAAGGTCGAGGGCTTCGACATCGACATCGCCAATGCGCTCTGCGCGCAGATGAAGGTCGAATGCGAGATCGTCACCCAGGACTGGGACGGCATCATTCCGGCGCTGCAGGCCAAGAAGTTCGACGCCATCATCGCCTCGATGAGCATCACCGAGGAGCGCAAGAAGCAGGTCGCCTTCACCCACAAATACTACACCACGCCGCTTGCGCTGGTTGCCCCGAAGGACAGCCCTCTCACATCCACCGATCCGGCCGCATTGGCCGGCAAGACGGTCGGCGCCCAGGCCTCGACCACCCAGGCCGACTATGCCCAGGACGCCTATGGCAAGGCCGGCGCTGAGGCCAAGCTCTACCCGACCCAGGAGGAGGCGATCACCGATCTCCAGAATGGCCGCCTCGACGCCGTCATCTCGGACAAGTTCGTGCTAGTCGACTGGCTGAAGAAGGCGAGCGACGGCTGCTGCAAGCTGGTCGGCGACGTCAAGGGCACCGAGACCGAGGCCGGCATCGCCGTGCGCCTGGAGGACACGGCACTGCGCGACAGGCTGAACGCGGCGATCGACGCCATCGTCGCCGACGGCACCTACAAGAAGATCCAGGCCAAGTATTTCGACTTCGATATTTATTGAGGTTGAAGCTGCCGCGCGCCTTACCTTCTCCCCCTGTGGAAGGTGGCCTCGCGAAGCGAGGTCGGATGAGGGGTGTTCCAGGGAACGCCAACGCTTCGCTTCGCTGGAACACCCCTCATCCGTCTCGGCGCTTACGCGCCAATCCACCTTCTCCCACAAGGGGCTAGCGTGCGCACACATTTGCTTCGTGCTGTGGTCAAGCGTGAAGAGGCGCCGTCGGAAAATGGCTTGAAGCGGTTGAATTGTATGTGATTCTGTAGCCGCCATTGTTGATTCTGGAGGTTTTGACGATGGCTTCGTTGCTTGGCTACTTCGGCGACCTGCGCCTGCAAAAAAGGGGAGCATGGTTCTGGAGCGCATGTTTGCGCGTGTCAGCACGGGCATGCGCCGGCTGGCCGACACGCGCGCCGAGAAGGTCGCATTCACACGCCTGTTTCGCAATCGCCACGTGAGCACGCAAGAGATCATCCGCACGGCGGCGGCGCGAACCGCCGAACTGGCCGCCGGCCGCCACGTGCTGATCATCGAGGACAGCAGCGAGATCAACTATGAAGCCAAGGCTTCGCGCAAGCGCGGCCTCGGTCGTGTCGGCAATGGCACCGATATCGGGCTGTTCGTGCATCCGGCGTTGGCCGTGGATGCCGTGGACGGCTCGGTCCTTGGCCTTGCAGGCGCCACGATCTGGCGGCGCGAGGCAGAGAAGGCGGATGACTACCAGGCGCTGCCGATCGAAGCCAAGGAAAGCCACAAGTGGATCGGCACCGCCAAGGCGGCATGCCAGGCGCTGACCGACGCGCCGCAGATGACGGTGATCGGCGACCGCGAGGCCGACATCTACGAAGTGTTTGCAAGGCTGCCCGACGAGCGCAC
Source organism: Mesorhizobium sp. M1E.F.Ca.ET.045.02.1.1 (assembly GCF_003952485.1). Lineage (NCBI taxonomy): Bacteria > Pseudomonadati > Pseudomonadota > Alphaproteobacteria > Hyphomicrobiales > Phyllobacteriaceae > Mesorhizobium > Mesorhizobium sp. M1E.F.Ca.ET.045.02.1.1. Next base: position 1,014,876 of record NZ_CP034447.1, on the reverse strand, counting down.
CCATGTGCTCATCCGCGCTGTACGGGATCGGGCCTTGGGCACGCGGGGCGAGCGCCTGTTCGGCGCGATCGCCAAGACGCCGGAAGCCGGCCGCATTGCCTTCGAACTGCAGGCCCGACCCGGCCGGCCGGCCCGCACCGTCGAACTGGCCGTTCGCTTCACCGCGGTGAGCTTGCGCCAGCCCCGCCTTGGCGCCGACAGCCGCGATCCGCGCGAACTCACGCTCAACATGGTGGAAGTGCGTGAGATCGATCCACCTTCGGCCAAGGACGCGGTGATCTGGCGGCTGTTGACCACCCACAGCGTCGAAACGCTCGCCGATGCCTGCCGCATCGTCGACCTGTATCGCTCGCGTTGGAGCGTCGAACAGCTGTTTCGGACCGTGAAGTCGCAGGCCATCGATCTGGAGGAAAGTCTCATCGCCGACGGCGATGCACTCGAACGTCTGGCCGCCACCGCTCTGGTCGTCGCCACCAAGGTCATGCAACTCGTACACGGGCGTGGTTCGCCGGGCCAGCGCTTCCAGGCCGCACACCTCTTCGATCCCACCGAGATCACCGTCCTGGAAGTGCTCATCGCCAAGCTTGAAGGCAAGACCCAAAAGCAGAAGAACCCGCACCCCACGCACACGCTCGCCTGGGCCGCCTGGTGTATCGCCAGGCTCGGAGGCTGGAACGGCTACGAAAAGGAACGCCCGCCAGGGCCCATCACCTTCACCCACGGCCTCAGACGCTTCAACGCCATCACAGACGGCTTCGTTCTGGCCTCGCAAAAATGAGCCCGAAGCAAATGTGTGCGCACGCTAGCCCACAAGGGGAGAAGGGAAAGCCGCCCCTCACAACGCCTTCACCGACACCTTCACCGGCTTTTCGATCTCGAGCGGGTTGCGCAGCGGCAGGCCGAAATCCTTGGCCTCGATCTCGAACACGTCGCCGGCCTCTGTCCTGATGCCGTCGGCGAAGGACAGCGTCGCGGTGCCGAACATGTGCACATGCACGTCGCCGGGCTGGCGGAAGGCCGAGTACTTGAAATGATGGTGCTCGAGATTGGCGATGGTGTGCGACATGTTCGCCTCGCCCGACAGGAACGGCTTTTCCCAAAGCAGCTTGCCGCCGCGCCAGATGCGCGATGCGCCCCGGATGTCGGCCGGCAGGTCGCCGATCAGGATTTCCGGTCCGAACGAGGCATTGCGCAGCTTGGAATGGGCGAGGAACAGATAGTTCACCCGCTCGGTCACGTGGTCGGAAAACTCGTTCGATAGCGTGAAGCCGACGCGGAACGGCGCGCCGTCGTCGCCGATGACATAGATGCCGGCGATCTCGGGCTCCTCGCCGGCGTCTTGCGCGAAGGAGGGCGACATCAGCGCGGCGCCGGGCGCAATCGCCATGGTGCCGTTGCCCTTGTAGAACCATTCCGGCTGCACGCCGATCTCGCCCTTTGGCGGCTTGCCGCCTTCCAGCCCCATGCGGAACATCTTCATGGAATCGGTAAGCTGCTCTTCGCCGTCGCTGAGCTTCTTGTGCATGGAATCGCGCGTCGCGGCGGAACCGAGATGCGTCAGTCCGGTCCCGGTAAGGTGGAGATGCGCGGGATCGGGATGGTTGATCGGCGATACCAGGCGTCCCTTCTTGTAGGCGGCGTCGAGGTCGACCGTCTCGCCGTAGCCCTTGCGCTCGATCAGCGCTACGAGGCCGGTGCCGGTGCGCGCCGCCTCCATCGCCAGCGAATAGACGCTGCGCGCGCCGTTGATGACCCGGGTCTTGCCGCCGCTGCGGGCAACGACGCGGATCGTCTCGGCGTCGTCGAGGATCTGGGAAATCAGCATGATGAGCCCTCTCTCTTTTGTCTTGGCCCGGCTGCCGATGGGCAAACCCTGACCGGCGCGGCCCGGAACCGATCCGTGCCACGGTTGAAACTCTTCGTCCGGATTGCGCTCGCGAGTGTGGTCCTTCAGAGGACTTCTGACGCCGACGGGTTGCCGGCAGCTCCGCGATCTAGAACCCGTATGCCTCCTAAATCCTCGCTCCCGGCCTTAAGCCTTGTTCTTGTTGTAGACGTCGAAGATGACGGCGCCGAGCAGCACCAGGCCCTTGACCACCTGCTGCCAGTCGACATTGACGCCCATGATCGACATGCCGTTGTTCATCACGCCCATGATGAAGCCGCCGACCACGGCGCCGATCACCTGCCCGACGCCGCCCATCGCCGAGGCGCCGCCGATGAAGACGGCCGCGATCACGTCGAGCTCGCTGCCGAGGCCGGCGGCCGGCACGGCCTGGCCGAGGCGCGCCGCGATGATCAGGCCGCCGAGCGCCGACAGCACGCCCATGTTGATGAAGACCAGCAGCGTCAGCCTTTCGGTGTTGATGCCCGAAAGTTGTGCCGCCTTGGCATTGCCGCCCATCGCATAGATGCGGCGGCCGATGGTCATGCGCTTGGTGACGAAGACGAACAGCGAGATGAGCACGCCCATCACCAGCAGCACCACCGGCAGGCCCCTGTAGCTGGCGAACTGGACGACCAGGAACAGCGCCAATGCGCTGCCGACCAGCGTCTTGATGACGAACAGCGGGAAGGGCTCGGCCTCGTAGCCATGACGCTCACGCTTGCGGCGGGCCCTCAGCCCGAAATAGGCATAGGCCAGAACGGCGATGAGGCCGAGCACGATCGTCGTCATGTGCAGCGTAAGCCCGCTGCCGACGATGGTCTTGCCGGCGGCATTCACCGTCGGCGGGATCAGCGTCAGCGGCCCGATCACGTCCGGAATGAAGCCCGAGCTCAGCGCTTTGAAGCCGTCCGGAAGCGGTCCGACCGACGAGCCGCCGCCCAGCAGCGCCTGGCAGATGCCGCGGAAGATCAGCATGCCCGCCAGCGTCACGATGAAGCTCGGTATCCGGTGATAGGCGATCCAATAGCCTTGCGCCGCGCCTATGAGGGCGCCCACGATCAGGCACACGATCGAGACCACGAGCGGGTTGCTGAATATTCCGAGCGGCCAGATGACCATCATCATCGCCGCCAGCGCGCCGATGAAGCCCGCCACCGACCCGACGCTGAGGTCGATATGGCCGGAAACGATGACCAAAAGCATCCCCAGCGCCATCACGATGATGAACGAGTTCTGCTGCACCAGGTTGCTGAGGTTGACCGGTTTGAACAGCGTTCCCGAGGTCGTGTACTGGAAGAACAGCATGATGACGATCAGCGCGATGATCAGGCCGTATTCGCGCAGGTTCGTCGTCAGCGCCGAGACGGCGACGCGCGGACCCTGCTTGACGTCTTCGGCAGCGCCGGTCTGCGGTGCGGGAGCGCTTTCTGTGCTCATGATGCTTTTTTTCCTTCTCCGCGAACGATGGCTCGCATGATCTTTTCCTGGCTGGCGTCACTTGCCGCCATTTCGCCGACGATGCGCCCTTCGTTCATGACATAGATGCGGTCGGTGATGCCGAGCAATTCCGGCATTTCCGACGAGATGACGATGATCGCTTTGCCCTCGGCGGCGAGGCGGGCGATGATCGTATAGATTTCGTACTTGGCGCCGACGTCGATGCCGCGCGTCGGCTCGTCGAGGATCAGCAGCTCCGGGTCGGCGAACAGCCATTTCGACAGCACCACCTTCTGCTGGTTGCCGCCCGAGAGATTGCCGGTCAGTTGGTAGACGCTGGAGGCGCGGATGTTGGTCTTCTTGCGATAGTCGTTGGCCACGCTCATTTCGCGCATGTCGTCGATGACGCCGCGGCTCGAAACGCCGCCAAGGTTGGCGAGCGTCACATTGTGCTTGATATGATCGATGAGGTTGAGGCCGTAGGTCTTGCGGTCCTCGGTGACATAGGCGATGCCATTTGCCACCGCCTTGCTCACCGTCGAAAGATCGACGGGCTTGCCTCGGTGCAGGACCTCGCCGGTGATATGCCGGCCGTAGGAGCGCCCGAACAGGCTCATCGCGAATTCGGTTCGGCCGGCGCCCATCAATCCGGCGATGCCGACCACCTCGCCCTTGCGCACATTGAGGTTGACGTTCTTGATCACCTGCCGCTCGGCATGGATCGGGTGGAAGACCGACCAGTCCTTGACCTCGAAGACCACCTCACCGATGTTCGGCTCGCGCGGCGGGTAGCGGTCGTCGAGCGACCGACCGACCATCGAGGTGATGATGCGGTCTTCGCTGATGTCGTTCCTGGGCAGGGTCTCGATGGTGCGCCCGTCGCGGATCACCGTGACCTTGTCGGCGACGCGGTTCACCTCGTTGAGCTTGTGGGAGATCAGGATCGAGGTCATGCCCTGCCGCTTGAACTCGAGCAGGAGGTCGAGCAGCGCCTGGCTGTCCTTCTCGCTGAGCGAGGCGGTCGGCTCGTCGAGGATCAGGAGCTTCACTTCCTTGCTCAGCGCCTTGGCGATCTCGACCAGCTGCTGCTTGCCGACGCCGATATTGGTGATCAGGGTCTTGGGATCTTCCTTGAGGCCCACCTTTTTGAGCAGGGCGCCGGTTCGCTTCTCGTTGGCGTTCCAGTCGATGACGCCGTAGGTGGCGTGTTCGTTGCCGAGGAAGATGTTTTCCGCGATCGACAGCATCGGCACCAGGGCAAGCTCCTGGTGGATGATGACGATGCCGATATGCTCGCTGTCATGGATGCCCTTGAAGTGGCATTCCTGGCCGCGGAAAATGATTTCGCCCTCATAGGTTCCGGACGGATAGACGCCCGACAGCACCTTCATCAGCGTTGATTTGCCGGCGCCGTTCTCGCCGACGATGGCGTGGATTTCTCCTTCTTCGACGCTGAGGGTGACGTTCGACAGCGCCTTCACGCCGGGGAACGTCTTGGTGATGTCGCGCATCTCCAAAATCGTCGAGGCCATCAGGAATTCCACTCCCTGGCGCATGCCTTCCCTTTGGAAAGCATCATGCGCGAAATCAACATACTGCAGCCTTGTCCGCGCCGCGACGGCGCATGGCACTGCAGAAGCCGGCAAAAACAATACCGGGGTCGCTTCTGAACGAAAAGGGGCCCTGCGTCGCGCAGGACCCCTCGTTTTCCAAGCCGGATTACTTCAGCTCGTCGGCCTTGATGTAGCCGGAGTCGACGACCTGCGCCTGGTAGTTCGACTTGTCGACGTCATGCGGCGTCAACAGGATCGAGGGAACGACCTTGACGTCGTTGTTGTAGGTCTTGTCGTCGAGGCCGTCGGGCTTGCCGCCGGAGAGCACCTTGTCGACCAGCTGCACGGTGGCCTTGGCCAGCTCGCGGGTGTCCTTGAACACCGTCGAATACTGCTCGCCCGAGATGATCAGCTTGACCGAGGCGGTCTCTGCGTCCTGGCCGGTCACGATCGGCCAGGGCTGTGCGTCCGTGCCGTAACCGACGGCGCGCAGCGAGGCCGTGATGCCGCGCGACAGGCCGTCATAGGGCGACAGAACGCCATCGACGCGGCTGCCGTCCGAGTACTTGGCCGAGAGCAGGTTGTCCATGCGGGCCTGCGCGGTGGCGGCGAGCCAGCGCAGCGTGCCGACCTTGTCCATGCCCATCTGGCCGGACTTGATCTTGATCGAGCCGTCGTCGATCAGCGGCTGCAGGACGGACATCGCGCCGTTGTAGAAGAAGAAGGCGTTGTTGTCGTCGGGCGAGCCGCCGAACAGTTCGACGTTCCATGGCTTGGTGTTCGGGAAGCGCTCCTTGAGGCCCTTGACCAGGGAATTCGCCTGGATCACGCCGACGCCGAAATTGTCGAAGGTGGTGTAGTAGTCGACGTTCGGGGTCTTCTTGATCAGGCGGTCATAGGCGACGGTAACCACGCCGGCATCATTGGCCTTCTGCAGCGCATCGGCCATGGTGGTGCCGTCGATCGAGGCGATGATCAGCGCCTTCGGGCCCTTGGTGATTTCATTTTCCAGCTGGCTGAGCTGGTTCGGAATGTCGTCCTGCGCATACTGCAGGTCGACCGTGTAGCCGAGCGCTTCGAGCTGGGACTTGACGGCGTCGCCGTCGTTGATCCAGCGCTGCGAGGTCTTGGTCGGCATCAGCACGCCGACGATACCCTTGTCGGCGGCGTGTGCCGAATAGGTCATGGCAGCGACGCCAAGGGCCGCGACGGCGGCCAGTGTCTTGATGATCTTCACATTACTCTCCCTGGTTGATGGACGCGACACCTCGGGGCTTCGCGGGCCGCGCAGCCGAGCAGGAGCGCGGTCGCGCCTCTGTCGGCTTTATCGATCTCCGGTATCCTCCCAATCGGCCCCGCGACGCAGTTTCAATCGATACGATTTTGCTCGTTGCCGACCGTTGCGCCTCGGAACGCGCGAAGGGTGGGTTCCTTTGACATAACTGTCAAATGCGATCTTTGGTGGTTGCTATACCGAAACCGGTATGGTTTAGCATGCGGCAGGAAGCTGGCGAAAAGGCTGGAAGATCCATGGCAGCGTTACGCGATCCTGATGCGATTTCAGTAACTTACGAGAAGATCCCGGGAGACGGTGAGCCGCTCCTGCGCAGCGGCCTGAGCCTGCGCCATATGCGCATGATCGCCGCCCTTGACGATCACGGACGGGTGAGCGCCGCCGCCCAGGTCATGAACATCTCCCAGCCGGCCGCCTCGCGCATGATCGCCGAGATGGAGGCGGTGCTCGCGGTCAAGTTGTGCGAGCGGCTGCCGCGCGGCGTGACGCTGACCCCTTACGGCCAAGCGCTCGCCCGGCGCGCCCGCTCGATCCTGCTCGAGATGCGCGAAGCGGACCGCGAGATTTTGGAGCTCAAGGCCGGCAAGGGCGGCTCGGTGTTCCTCGGCGCCGTGACCGCGCCGGCAATCGAACTGGCCGTGCCGGCGATTCGCGAGATTCGTCGCCTCTACCCGCGCATCGAGATCACCATGCAGGTCGAGACGTCGAACGTGCTCGCCCGCGAGTTGATCGCCTCCCGCCACGACTTCATCATCGCCCGCATTCCAGACGACCTCAATCCGCGGCTGTTCGAATCGCGCGTCATCGGCATCGAGAAGGCCTGCCTGATCGTGCGCAGGGGCCATCCGCTTGCCAGCGGCAAGATGGTCGGTCTCGAGGAGACGGCCGCCTATGACTGGGTGTTCCAGTCCGGCGGCTCGCCGCTGCGCCAGGCGATGGAAAGCAATTTCCTGAACCGCAACATCCCGCTTCCCGACCGCATCCTCAACACCTCCTCGCTGCTCTTGACGCTGGTGATGGTGGCGCAGTCCGATGCCATCGCCCCGGTTTCGGTCCAGGTGGCCAAGTTCATCCAGAGCGCCGACGGACTGGCCGGCGCAATCGACGTCGTCCAGACCGAGTTCGACATCGAAGTCAGGCCCTACAGCCTGATAACGGTCAAGAACCGCGTGCTCTCGCCGGCGGCCAAGATGCTGCACGACTTCATCCTGCGCGAAGTGGGATAGGGAACGAGAATGCTACCTGCGCGTTCAAACCGATCGGCAGCGCGCTGGAGCCTGTTCCGGGTGAGGGGTGAGTTGTCGATGCTCAACAGCTCGGGAGGTTTTGATGGAACGTCGGTTGTTTCTGACTGGAATGCTTGGCGTTGCGGGGGCAGCAGCACTTGCAAGCCTCGCCGGACCAAGCAAGGCAGTCGCCGGTATTCCGGGCGGCAACGGAATCCTAGATGAGCTCGACAAGCCGGATCCAACCGTCTTCGAGGACGGGGAGGATAAAGCCGAACTGGAGCAGGTTTACCATCGTTATTGGCATCATGGGTATTACGGCCGTCGTCGCCGCAGGCGGCGGCGCGTGTGGAGACGGGTTTGCCGCCGCTATTGGCGCCATGGCTATTGGCGTCGCCGCTGCTGGCGTGAACGCGTCTGGATCGGCATCTGGCTCTAGGGGGCCATAGCGGTTCAGCCTTTTGAAAGAGGCGCTGATCCGCTCCAAGCAGTTCCAGGCAATTCCGGACGGGAAATCGCTGTTTCCTGGAATTGTCTCACCAACTCAACAGCCGGCCATCGCAAGGTGGCCGGCTTCCGTTTCACCATAATCGCGCGATTGTTCTCCTGCGGCAGCCCAGTCCGTCATGCTTGCGGCGACATGCGCTTGTTTCACGCTTTCGATGAACGTGATGGCTCCTTTCGGAATGCGGTCGAAAAGCGCCTTGATTTTCCAGAAACCCTGCTGTTGAGAGAGAGCGGGCAGTGGGCGGACCTGGAAGTTCGATGTTTTCAAAGCTGCCTGTTGTTAACCATCTCGATGTTAGCCTTGGTCTCGCTGGATGAGCGAGGCCAACAAGATGTACGCCGATCCTCAGCGGATTGGGTGGAGATTGATAGCCAGGGCGATAGCTTTATTCGCCGCTTTGCTGACAACGCTGCCCGCGGATGCGGAGACGGTGCGCGGCAGTCCCGGCGGCCAGATCATAGTTTTCGCCTTGCACGTTGCCAAACTGCGAGCCGCCGACGAGCCGGTGGCCTTCGACGGCGCGTGCGACAGCGCCTGCACGCTCTATTTGTCCCTGCCTGCCGACCGGCTCTGCGTCACCCCGCGCGCCTCCTTCGGTTTCCACCTGCCCTATGGCGTAGGCGCTGAGCAGAACGCAGTCGCCGCCGATTACCTGATCTCGCAATATCCCGACTGGGTGCGGCAGTGGATCGGAGAGCACGGCGGCCTGTCGCGCACCATCGTGCGGATGGAAGCCGACGAGGCCGCAAAGCATCTCCCCCCATGCGGGACTCTGGCACAAGCCACGACAATCGCGTTCGCCTCCAGCCGCTGAAGGACACTCTGCTCTGATCGCGGCGGGTGCGCCGGCATTGTTGTGTGGCATGGAGCGGGTAGCGGGAATCGAACCCGCGCGTTCAGCTTGGGAAGCTGACAAGCTACCATTACATCATACCCGCGCAGCAGCCTCGTTACCATGACGGCGGGGCCTCAAGCAATCGGCAAAGCTGCATCCGCGGCCGCTCTGCTTGATGCCGCACGACCGAGTGCGTATTTCTGAAGTCGCGCTGCCGAATCGGGGCAGCTTGAACCCGGAGAACGGCCTTGTCCGCACTGACACGCTTCCTCGGCGATACGCTACTCAGGGTGCTCGTGAAGCTGCTGGTGGTTTCCTTCCTCGTCGGCCTCGTCATGCACGCCTTCGGCTGGTCGCCGATGGACGTCTTCTACGGCATCCGCCAGTTCTTCATCGATTTGTGGAATCTCGGCTTCCACGCCATCGACCGCTTCCTGGGCTATATCCTGCTCGGTGCCGCGATCGTCGTGCCGGTCTTCATCCTGCTCAGGATCGCCAGCTATCGAAAATAAAGCGTGATCCCGAACCGAAGGACCGCGAAGCGAAAAGTGGTTGCCGGTTTTTGTTTCGCTGACCCCGGCCCGGAAAAGATCATGCTCCAATTGATACTCAGGCGTAGCGGGCCGCGGCCTCGAACAGGATGGCGTGACGCGCGGCAAGGGCCGGCACATCGGTCGAATAGCCGCCGCCGATGACCCCGCACAGCGGAATGCCGCGGGCCTTGAAATGGGCGATCACCATCTCGTCCCGGGCACGCAGGCCTTGGTCGGAGAGCGCCAGCCGGCCAAGCCTGTCCTCGGCATGGACATCCACGCCGGCATTGTAGAAGACGATATCCCAGCGCCTTGCTTCCGATAGTTCCGGCAGGATGGCGCCGAGCCGATCGAGATAGGCGGCATCGCCGGTGCCGTCGGGCAAGGCGACATCGAGGTCGGAGGCGATCTTGCGCAGCGGATAGTTGCGCTCGCCATGCATGGAAAAGGTGAAGGCGCGGGGTTCATCCTTCAGGATGTCCGCCGTGCCGTCGCCCTGGTGCACGTCGAGATCGACGATCAGGATGTTTTCGACGGCGCGCTCCGCAAGCAGCGCCAGCGACGCGACGGCTACGTCGTTGAAAGTGCAGAAGCCGGCGCCTTGCATGCGCCGGGCGTGATGGCTGCCGCCGGCGGCGTTGCAGGCTATGCCGTGTCTCAGCGCCAGCCTTGCGGCCAGCACCGTGCCGGCGGTGGCAAGCTGTGCCCTGAGCGAAACGCGCTGCCCGACCGGAAAACCGATCTCGCGCTCGATCTTTTCCGGCACTTCGCAAGCCAGCACCTGGTCGACATAGTCTTCAGCATGCGCCAGCTTCAGCCATGCCGGCGGCGCCGGCTCCGGCGTCGAAAGCGCGTCCTGCACGGCCAGCCCACAGTTCCGCAAAGCTTCCATGAGCAGCGGATATTTGCTCATCGGAAACCGGTGGTTGACGGCAAAGCCGGCGTCGTAGTCGGGATGGTGGACGATCTGCAAGGGCATGATGAGGGCGGCCTGCGCCAGTCTTCCTGCGCCAGTCCGGGAATTCGGTTGACCGCCGCTGGATGGCGATTGCACGGCAGCCGCAAACTGGGGCACATCGGCCGTGCGATCAAGCCGCAACGAGCGAGGCAGCAGTCCTTGGACAAGGGCGCGACCCAGATCAACGCCAGATCCTTCATCGTCACCAACCGATCGGTGCTGGCGATTGCCGGGCCGATGACGCTCGCCTATCTGACGACGCCACTGCTCGGCATCGTCGATACCGCGGTGGTCGGGCAGTTCGGCGACGCGGCCCTTCTCGGCGGCTTGGCGGCGGGAGCGCTGGTCTTCGACGTCGTGTTCACCACCTTCAACTTCCTGCGCTCCGGCACCACCGGCCTTGTTGCACAGGCCTTCGGGCGCGGCGATCCGTTGGAGGAGCAGGCGGTGCTCTGGCGGGCCGTGCTGATCGCGGTCGTCGCCGGCGTCGTGCTTGCGGCACTTGCGCCGCTCTTTGCCGTGGCCGGCCAGTGGTTCATGGGCGCCGAGCCGCGCGTCAGTGCCGCGATGTCGGTCTATATCCGCATCAGGCTGCTCGCCGCGCCCTTCTCGCTCGTCAACTACGCCATACTGGGCTACGTGCTGGGGCGCGGCGAAGGCGGGCTGGGGTTGATGCTGCAGGCGGTGCTCAACGGCATCAACATCCTGCTTTGTTTCCTGCTCGGCCTGGAGCTCGGCTGGGGCGTCGCCGGTGTTGCCTGGGCGACCGTCACCGGCGAGTTCCTGGCGATGCTGCTCGGCCTTGCCATCGTGCTTGCGCGGTTCCGCAAGCTGGAGCGGCCGTCGCGCCGGCGCATCCTCGACCTGCCGGCCTACAGGCGCATGCTGTCGCTCAACCGCGACATCATGATCCGCTCCTTCTCGCTGCTCGCCGCCTTCGCGTTGTTCACCAGGCAGGGCGCGCAGTTCGGCACGGTGACGCTCGCCGCCAACGCCGTGCTGATGAACTTCTTCCTCGTCGCCGGCTATTTCCTCGACGGTTTTGCCACCGCCGCGGAGCAGCTTGCCGGCCGCGCCATCGGCGCGCATGCGGCGACGCCCTTCCGTCAGGCCGTGCGGCTGACCTTGATCTGGGGTTTCGGTCTCGCTGGCGCCGCCAGCCTTGTTCTGCTGACCGCCGGTGCCAGCCTGGTGGCGCTGGTGACCACGGCGCCGGAGGTCCGCGCGGTCGCCGACACCTATCTGCCCTGGGCCGCCTTCACGGCGCTGAGCGGCGTGCTGGCGTTCCAGATGGACGGCGTCTTCATCGGCGCCACCTGGTCGCGCGACATGCGCAACATGATGCTCGTGTCGTTCCTCGCCTTCAGCGCCGCGCTCATCACGCTGGCGCCGGCCTTCGGCAACAGCGGCCTGTGGGCGGCACTGCATGTCTTCCTGCTGGTGCGTGGGTTGAGCCTGCTCGCGGTGCTGCGGCTCAGGGTGCGCACGGCATTTTAGCCGTTTCTGTAGAAAGGGGAGCTAGATTGTTCTATATTGCTAGAGTTGCGGGTGTCTAGCATATAGGGGGAAACAATGAGCGGGGAGCTTCAGCAAGTAGAGCCTATGATCATAAAAGGGTCACGCACGAAAGGATTTTTATGCCTCGTCCCAAGCGCAGCCTTTGTTTGGCTAGGAGCTTATTTGATCCGGGATTATATGAATAAACCAATATTCGCGGCGCTCAAAATGATTGTGGCGGGTTCGCTTGGCATATCCTTCTTTGGGCTGTGCTCACTGATTTTCGCCTGGTTGATCATCCGGCCGCACTTTTTAATCTTGGATGGCGGCGGGTTCACGGTTGGCGGCGGTCTTATTCGGACGCCATTCAAAATTGCCTGGCAGGATGTTCAGGGTTTCCATATCCGCAGGCAGAGACGATCTAAGGCGGTCGGGTTTCGCTTCGAACCTAGCGCCAAGCCCCGATCTGATGGGAGACCCAGAATTGAGGGTGGTCTCCCCCGGGGCTGGCGTCTATCAACGGAAAAGATGGTCGAGACCCTGAATTCCTACCGGCTGCAGGCGTTGCATGGTGAGCTGAGTCAGTCCTCGACCAGCTGAGTGAGTTCGCTTTGGAGATGCCGCTCGGAGCGGCTTCCTAAAGTGATCTAGCGGCCCAGGCGTCAACTCTGCTGTCGCGTAGCTCACGCAGCGAAGTCAGTCTTTCCCTTTCCACAAACCGCGCCATGCCGGCAACGATGCGGCCAGGCAGCGCCGGGCCGGCATAGATCATGCCGGTGTAGAGCTGGACCAGGTCGGCGCCGGCGCGGGTCTTCTCCAGTGCGGTTTCGGCCGAGTCGACGCCGCCGACGCCTATGATGGCCATCTCCGGGCCGAGCAGCTTGCGCATCCGGGCGAGCACCGCGGTCGAGCGCTCGAACAGCGGTTTGCCCGACAGCCCCCCGGTTTCGCCTGCAAGACTTGCGCTGCGCAATCCAGCCCGCGAGAGCGTCGTGTTGGAGACGATGACCCCGTCGATCTCTTTCTCGATGACCTCGGCGGCGACGTCCTCCAGCTCCGCCTCGGCGAGGTCCGGCGCGATCTTGAGGAAGATGGGCGGGTGCGCCGCCGCTTTCGCCCGTGCCGCCATCACTCGCGACAGGAGCTCGCCGAGCTGCTCGCGCGCCTGCATGTTGCGCAGGCCCGGCGTGTTGGGCGAGGAGATATTGACGGTGAGGTAGCTGGCGTAGGGCGCGAAGCGGGCCACCCCGCGCTCATAGTCGCCGATGCGGTCGGCGCTGTCTTTGTTCGCGCCGATGTTGACGCCGACGATACCCTCGCGCCCCTTGCGCGCCGCAAGGCGCTTTTCGGCGGCAGCGTGGCCTTCATTGTTGAAGCCCAGCCGGTTGATCACCGCTTCGTCCGCGGTCAGCCGGAAGATGCGTGGCTTCGGGTTGCCTCGCTGCGGCAGCGGCGTGATCGTGCCGACCTCGGCGAAGCCGAAGCCGAGCTTGAGCAGCGCGTCCGGCACCTCGGCATTCTTGTCGTAGCCGGCCGCCATGCCGAGCGGGTTCGGGAAATCGAGCCCGCAAAGGCTGACCATGAGCCGCGCGTCTCGCATGGGAGGTGAGGCAACCGGCAGGCCGCATCTCAGTACCGCAATCGACATGCCATGCGCGGTTTCCGGATCGAATGAGAAAAGCAGTTTCTGGCCGATCCGGTCGAGCAGGCTCATTCGCCCTCCAGCGCTGAAAATTGATGCGAGCCATCCGCGCCGAGCGGCAGCGGCTTAACCCAGAGAACGGCATCGAGGTCGAGCGGAGCGTAAAGGTGCGGGAACAGCGCGCCTCCGCGCGACACCTCGTATTTCAAGGCCGTGCCCAGCTTTGCTTCGTCGATCGCGATCAAAAGCAGATCCGCCTGGCCGGCGAAATGCTTGGCGGCGGTCTCGCGCACCTGCGCCGCGGTCGAGAAATGGATGAAGCCGTCGGCAATGTCGATCGGCGCTCCAGTGAAGCGGCCGTTCCGCTCCGCTTCGCGCCACATGGCTTCAGGAGCGATCTTGTAGATAATCTGAGACATTGTCGCGCTATAGTCCGAACGAACCATGGGGGAAAGGGTACTTCCGAACTCTTCCCCATTTCAGGCGCAAACCTGTCATATTCTTGGCTCAACGGCTCATGGAGGATAAACAACATGCGTCTGCAGCATATCGTGATTTCGGCGGCGCTTTGCTCGCTGGTTGCGGCGTCGGCCTATTCCGAGGAGACCGACCGTTACCGGCTGGAAAAGTCGGCCAACGGCTATGTCCGCATGGACACCCAGACCGGCGCCATGTCGATCTGCGAGGAGCGCTCCGGCCAGCTCGTCTGCAAGATGGCGGCCGACGAGCGCGCCGCCTTCCAGGACGAGATCGACCGGCTGCAAGGTTCGGTGAAGGCGCTCGACGAGCGCGTCGCCAAGCTCGAGAATTCGCTCTCCGCCCAGCTTGAATCCAAGCTGCCCAGCGAGGAGGATTTCAACAAGACGATGAGCTACATGGAGCGCTTCTTCCGCAGCTTCATGGACATCGTCAAGGACATGGACAAGGAGAACGGCGACGGTGGCGCCAAACCCGCTCCGCAAAAGACCTGAAATGCCCTGAGCAATTCCAGGAAAAGTGGGTAGCGGTTTTCCGTCCGGAATTGCGACAAGACAAAGAGAGCAATTCCAGGAAAAGTGCGTAGTGGTTTTCCGTCCGGAATTGCGACGACAAAGAGAGCAATTCCAGGAAAGTGCGTAGCGGTTTTCCGCCCGGAATTGCGCAAAAATCAGAGCGGTTCTGTGTTTCCGTGAAAAAGACCGCTCTGGGGAAAAATCTCCGCGCGGCCTTTGCCGCTTGAAAATGCGCCGCGCCGCCGCATAATCGTTCCGATCCCGCAAAAAGCATTATAATCAGCGATGGGATCCGGGGAGGAATATTTGCCGTCGGGCTACACTTTCGTCATTGCCGACGATCATCCGCTGTTTCGCGGCGCGCTGAAGGAGGCGCTTGCCGGCCTTGGCGACGTCGCCGCCATCCATGAGGCCGGCGATTTCGAAAGCGCCAAGGCGCTCGTCCTTGCCAATGAAGACATCGACATGGTGCTGCTCGACCTGTCGATGCCGGGCGCCAGCGGCTTGTCGGGTCTCATCTCGCTGCGCGGCATCCATCAGTCGGTGCCGCTGGTGGTGGTGTCGGCGCACGACGATCCCGTCACAATCCGCCGCGCGCTCGATCTGGGCGCTTCCGGCTTCATCTCCAAATCGGCCAGTATGGAGGAGATACGCAACGCGGTGCAGGCTGTGCTTGCCGGCGACATCGCCGCGCCCGCCGGGGTCGAGCTCGGTGTCGAGCGCGATCCGGAAATCTCCGACCTGATCAAGCGGCTGCAGGCGCTGACGCCGCAGCAGACGCGGGTGCTCGGCATGCTGGCGGAAGGCCTGCTCAACAAGCAGATCGCCTATGAACTCGGCGTCTCCGAAGCCACCATCAAGGCGCATGTCTCCGCCATCCTGCAGAAGCTCGGCGTCGACAGCCGCACCCAGGCGGTCATCCAACTCTCCAAGATCGGCGGCGACCCGCTGCAGCCGGTGGGCTGAGGCCGGACTTCGGCATCAGGATTGCTCCTCCGTTGCCGGGCTTGTTGACCAGGTCGTTGATCTCTCGGGTCCGCCGGATTCCGCATCGAAACCTGCACCCGAAAAGTTGCGCGCTCTTCCGATCGCGACGCCGAGGCCGAGCGACGCGATCGCCACCAGCGGGATGCCGGCGATCCAGGGCAGCCGCGGCGCGAGCGCATAGAGCGCGGTGCCGATCGAAGGTCCGAGCGAGTCCTTGAGGTCGACCGCCACCGACGAAGCCGCCATGTAGGAGGCGCGCCGTGCTGCGGGTGCGAGTGCATTGACGGCAGTCGGCACGAGCGGCCCGACCAGCATCTGCGCCACCGAGCAGAGGCTCACCGCGGCAATCAGCGACAGCATCGCCGGCGACGCCGCGAGCAGGACAAAGGCGGCAATGGTCGAGAGGCCCGCGCCCACCGTCAGCCAGAGCGCGGATCGCGCCTCGGCAAAGCCGCTCACCAGCATCTGCAGGCCGACCGTCAGTGCCGCCGCATAGGCAAACAGCGTGCCGACGCCGGACGGGCTGAGCGTGTCGGCATCCTGCGCATAGAGCGGGATCACGGCCTCGATCCAGTTGCCGGAAATCTCGAACAGCACGACCCAGAGGAGCAGCTTCGCCAGGCGGCCGTCGCGGAAGGCCGGCAGCAGCGCCGACAGGCCCTCTTCTTCTTCCTCGTCGTCCTGATCGCCGGCTGCGTGAGCTCCGCTGCCGATCGTCTCCGCGAGCGCTATCAGCATCACGGTGCCGCCCAGGATGAGCATGCCGCCACCGGCGAGGAACACGGTGCTGAGCGATATGAGCGCGAGCAGGGCGCCGCAGGCCGGTCCGAGGATCTGCCCGGCGCTCGAGCTCACACGCGCCATGCTGAACCAGCGCGGGTGCGCGGAAGGCTCGGTCACATCGGCGATCGCGGTGAGAATCGTCGGATGGAGCACCGACTCGCATATGCCGGTCAGGATGAGCACAACGGCAGTGGCGACAACACCATGGACGAAAAATAGGGCGATGAAGCCGCATCCGACGCCGAGCGATGAGAGAATCAGCACCGGACGGCGGCCGACCCGATCGGCAATCCCGCCGATGAGCGGCGCCGCAATCAGCTCTCCGCCCGCATAGCAACCGAACAGCAGGCCGATCGCGCCGACTGGAATGCCGGCCTCTCTGCTGGCCCAGAGCGGAAAGAACGGCACCAGCGCGCCGTCGGCGAAACCGGCGCAGAAGAAGAGGAACAGGCCGAGCAGCGCCGGGCGCGGCAGCCCGCGCCAGGAGGACGAAAATGTGGTCATGATGTCACCTACGCGTCAAAGGCCCGAAGGCCGGGATGGCGCGTTGGCTGACGTGAACGCCTACGGCCGCTCAACGAGCAGCGTGAGTAGTTGGTCTGCTTGTGCCGGGTTTTGGTCAGCCGAGCCGCATCGACAGTTCCACGTCGTCGCCGAACGACGTCGACAAGTAGTCGCCTGTCGGCGAGCGCACCCGCTCCAGATATTCGGGAGAGAAGTCGGCGTTGTCGGCGATGACCAGCGCGCCTGGCCTCAGTCGGCTCTCGACCAGGCTAAGGATCTCCGGATAGAGCGCCTTGGCGCCGTCAAGCAGCAGGAGGTCTATCCGGTCCGGCAGGTCCCTGGCCAGCGTCTCCAGCGCGTCGCCTTCGCGGATCTCGACAAGATCGAGAAGGCCGCCGTCGGCGAGATTGGCCTTGGCGCGTACCACCTTGGAGGGCTCGAACTCCGTCGTGATAAGGCGGCCGCCGCCATTGTCCCTGAGCGCCGCGGCAAGGTAGAGCGTCGAGATGCCGAACGAGGTGCCGAACTCGACGATGATGCGCGCGCCGGTGCTGCGCGCCAGCATGTAAAGCAGCGTGCCGGTCTCCGGCGAAACCGCGAGCCAGAGGTCCTTCAGGCTGCCGTAGAAATTGAGATATTCGGTCTTGCTGCCGAGGAGGCGCGCCCGTTCCTCCCGCGAGTACTGGACTATCGCGGGGCTGGTCGCCGCGGCGGCTTCGTTGAACAGGCGGGCGAGCAGCGGCGCGAGCGGGGTTCCGGTAAGGGTCGTCATGGCTGTCTCCAGTCGGGAACAAATGCTTTCTTGTGTCGTCCGAAAAAATACGAATAATCCTTCAGGTTTCCAATTCGCATTCCCGAGCGCGGCCATGATCCAACGCCCAAGCCCTTCAATTTCCACCCGAAAACAGCCCAAACAGGCCCGCGCGACGGAGCTCGTCGCGGCGATTCTGCAGGCAGCTGCTCAGGTTTTGGCGAGCGAAGGCGCGCAGCGTTTCACCACCACGCGCGTGGCCGAGAAGGCCGGCGTCAGCGTCGGCTCGCTCTATCAATATTTCCCCAACAAGGCGGCGCTTCTCTTCCGGCTGCAGAGCGACGAATGGCGGCAGACGACCGATCTTTTGTGTGACATCCTCGAGGATGTCGAAATCCCGCCGCTGGAACGGATACGCACGCTGGTGCATGCCTTCATCCGCTCCGAATGCGACGAGGCGGCGGTTCGTGGTGCGCTGGACGATGCAGCACCCCTCTATCGCGACGCGCCCGAGGCGCAGGAGGCAAGGGCCACGGCGAACGGCACGGTTGAGGCCTTCATGCGAGAGACGCTGCCCGAAGCCGCGGATGATGCCCGCGCCATGGCCGGCCAACTGATCATAAAAACTCTCAGCGCCATGGGGGCCGACTTTTCGGAAAACCCGCGAACAGAGGCTGAGATCGAAGATTATTCCGACGCCCTTGCCGACATGTTCTGTGCCTATCTCAGGAGTCTGGGGCACCAAGGATAGGCAGGAAGAGGATCACTCCGCCGCCGGCGCCAGCGCCCTGACCCTTGCCATCATCGAGCGCAGCACGGCCGGCTTCAGCGGCTTGTTGACCACCGGAACGTCGAGCCGGCCCGCAGCAGTGCGCACCTCGCTGGAACGGTCGGCGGTGACCAGCACACAAGGCAGGTCCTGGCCATAGGCGGCGCGCAGCTTGGCGATCGCGTCGAGCCCGGTGCCGCCGTCGAGATGGTAGTCGGCAAGCACGATATCGGGCCTTCGCGCGCCCGGCCGCAGCAGATCGTCCGATCCGGAGGCCGTCTCGACGCTGCAGCCCCAACCCTCGAGCAGCAGCCGCATGCCATCGAGGATGCGCGCGTCGTTGTCGATGCACAGCACGTTCAGCCCGGCAAGCGTGGAGGCCGCGCGTGCCGGCGGCTTCCCGACCTCGCGCGGTGGCGCCGCGACCGCCGCCACCGGCAGGATCACGGAGAAGCGCGTGCCCTTGCCGGGGTTCGAGTAGATGCGGATTTCGAGCCTCAGCACCCGGGCGATACGGTCGACGATGGAGAGGCCGAGGCCAAGCCCTTCCGCCTCGCGCGCACCTTCGTCCAGCCGCGTGAATTCGTGGAAGACCGTGTTCAGCTTGTCGCCGGCAATGCCGATGCCGGTGTCGATCACCTGGATCTCGGCCAACTCGCCGCGCCTTCTGACACCGACGAGGATGCGGCCCTCGCGCGTGTATTTGATGGCGTTGGAAACGAGGTTCTGGATCAGCCGCCGAAGCAAGTTGCGGTCCGTCATGACGCCGAGCGATGACGGCATGATCTCGAGTTCCAGCTTCTTTTCGGCGGCGAGCGGGCGAAAATCGTTGCCGATCTGGCTGAGCAGCCCGCCGAGGCTGAAGGCGGTGTCCTCCGGCTTCAACGCGCCGGCGTCGAGCCGCGAGATGTCGAGCACGGCGCCGAGGATGGTCTCGACCGATTCCAGCGAGGACTCGATGTTGATCGCCGCCTTGCCGGCCGGCCCCTTGCCGGCCTTCTCGATCAGCGACGAGCAATAGAGCCGGGCGGCGTTGAGCGGCTGCAGGATGTCGTGGCCGGCGGCGGCGAGGAAGCGCGTCTTGCTGAGGTTGGCTTCCTCGGCCAGCATCTGCGCCTGCGCCAGTTCCTCGTTGACGCGGGTGAGCTCCGCAGTACGGCTCCTGACCCGCTGCTCCAGCGATTCGTTCGCCCGCTTCAGCGCCAGGTCCTGCTCGACGCGGCCGGAAATGTCGGCATAGGTGGCGACGATGCCGCCGTCGGGCATCGGGTTGGAGCGCAGTTCCAGGATGCGGCCGCTGGTCTTCAGCTCCATCTGCCAGGGGCTGACGAAGCTGGTCAGCCGGTTGAGCATCGCCACGCGCTGGTCGGCGGGGATGTCGCCGCGCTCGGCGAGATGGCGCAGAATCTGGTCGAGCGAGACGCCGACCTGGCCCATCTCGTCCGGCAGGTCGAACAACGCCCGGTATTGCCGGTTCCAGCAGATCAGCCGGAAGTCCCGGTCGAAGACCGTGATCCCCTGTTCCATCTGGTCGAGCGCGATCTGCAGCAGGTCGCGATTGTGCTGCAGCGCCTCGGTGGCGTCGTCGAGCAACCGGAAGGCATCCTTGGAATCGCGATCGTTGCGGCGGAAGAGCAGCGACATGATCAGCCGCGCCGAGGACGAGCCGACCGCGCTCGCCAGCAATTGCTCCGAGAAGCGGATGACGTCCATGCTGGCCTGTTCCTTGCCATGCAGGGAGACGTTCGCGTTCTTCTCGAAGGACTGGAAGGAACGCTCGGTGCGCTCGACGCCGAGATAGCGGGAAATCGTGTCCTTGAGGTCGTTGACGGTGACGGCGGTGCGGAAGCGGCGCAGGCTCGGCATCGGGCCTGCCTCGCGCGGCACGAAGATCGCCGCCTGGATGCGCTCCAGCGGCACGGAAGCCCGGGACAGCGATCCCAGCACGAAGAACAGCGTGTTGATCGACAGGCTCCACAGCACGCCGTGGTTCAGCGGCTCGCCGACCGTGCCGAACAACGCTTGCGGCCTGAGCGCCTCGAAGCCGAACAGGCCATGGACGACGATATCGGAGCCGGGACCGACGAGCGAAGGGAGCAGCAGCGTGTAGCCCCAGACCGCGATGCCGGCGACCATGCCGAGCGCGGCGCCCCGGCCGTTGGCGCGGCGCCAGATCAGCCCGCCGATCAGCGCCGGCGCGAATTGCGCGATCGCGGCAAACGACATCAGTCCGATCGAGGACAGCCGCGCGCTGTTGGTGCTCTCCCGGTAATAGAGGAAAGCGATGAACAGCATGATGAAGATCGACGCCCGCCGCACGTTGAGGATCAGCGTCGACCAGTCCTCGTTCTGCGAAGAGGTGGTCTTGAGCAGCCGGCGCACGAACAGCGGGATGACGAGGTCGTTGGAGATCATGATCGACAGCGCCACGCTCTCGACGATGACCATTGCGGTCGCCGCCGACAGGCCGCCGATGAAAGCGGCCATGGCGAGCACATCATGGCCGCTGAGCAGCGGCAGCGACAGCACGTAGAGGTCGCTGCTCGTCTTGGTGCCCACCAGCGACAGGCCGGCAAAGGCGATCGGCAGCACGAACAGGTTGATCGCCACGAGGTAGAGCGGGAACACCCAGGTCGCGGCGCGCAGTTCCGCCTCGCTGCGGTTCTCGACGATGGTGACGTAGAACTGGCGCGGCAGCATCAGGATGGCAAAACCGCTCAAGGTTGTCAGCACCAGCCAGGTGGCCAGAGAGGTGTTGTAGCCCATGGCCTCGCGCACCTCGGCATTTGCGGCGAGCGTCGCCAGCATGTCGCCGGGGCCGCCGAAGATGAGGAAGGTCACCATCAGGCCGATGGCGAGGAAAGCGGCGAGCTTGACCACGGTTTCGACCGCCACCGCCAGCACCAGCCCATCCTGGTGCTCGGTGGCGTCGGCGTGGCGTGTGCCGAACAGCACCGCAAACAGCGCAAGCAGCATCGCGACCACCAGCGAGATGTCGCTGACGAACGGATCGAAGGAAGGCGGCGATCCGGTATAGTGTTCGATCATCAGGCTGACCGAGCCTGAGATCGCCTTCAGCTGCAGCGCGATATAGGGCACGGCGCCGATCGTGGCGATCAGCGTCGCGATCGCCGCGACGATGAAGCTCTTGCCGTAGCGGGCGCCGAGGAAGTCGGCGATCGAGGTGATCTTCTCGCTTTTCGCCAGCCGTACGATGCGGTTGAGCAGCGGGAAGCCGAACACGAAGACCAGCACCGGTCCCGTATAGATGCCGAGGAATTCGAGGCCACGCTCGGAGGAGAGGCCGACCGAGCCGAAAAAGGTCCAGGAGGTGCAGTAGATGGCGAGGCTGAGCGCATAGATGAAGGGCCGCGCCCGTCCGAGCCCGGCTGCCACCGAGCGCCGATCGCCGACGCTGGCGATGGCAAAAAGCAGCGTCACATAGGCGATCGCGATGATGACGACGAACCAGCCTTGCACGGTTCGAACTTCCTCCCTGACCGATGCTCCACACCGGTTCGGCTAGACGCAACCACAGCTTGGAGCCCGAGTCCATCGCGGCTTTCGCCGCATATGTGCCTGACGGCGCGGCTTAAACACAAACCGGGATTTCGCCCTTTTTCCGGTTTTGCAACCGGGGGTTTTTGTTATTGTGATCTTGGGTCGGCGCCGGAGAGCCGGGGCGGCAGCGCGGCCGGTCATGGCTAGGAGGGTCGAATGCTGAAAGAGTTCCAGGAATTCATTTCCAAAGGCAATGTGATGGACTTGGCCGTCGGCGTCATCATAGGCGCTGCTTTCGGCAAGATCGTCGACTCGCTGGTCAACGACATCATCATGCCGATCGTCGGGGCGATTTTCGGCGGTCTGGACTTCAACAATTATTTCTTTGGTTTGTCCTCGAACGTCCATTCGGCTGCGCTGGCCGACGCTAAGAAAGAAGGCGCCGTTTTCGCCTATGGCAGCTTCATCACCGTTGTGCTGAACTTCCTGATCCTTGCCTTCATCATCTTCCTCATGGTCAAGGCCGTGAACAATCTGCGCAAGCGCTTGGAGCGTGAGAAGCCCGCCGCTGCGGCGGCACCGCCGCCGGCCGATGTCCAGCTTCTGACCGAAATCCGTGACCTTCTCGCCAAGAAATAACCCTTACAGATACTCTGGACCAAAACCCCGGCCGCTTGCGGCTGGGGTTTTCTGTTCGGCGATCTGGTAAGAGCGCGGAAAAGACGACCACGGATTTGCCCATGACCTTGATTCAGACCCTGCGCGCCGAAGCCCGCGCCGCACCCGAAAGCGGCATTGTCGCCGTCGTCAACCATGGCCGCCTGCGCGAAGGCCTGATCCCGCTCTGGGCCGGCGAGGGTGACCTGCCGACGCCATCCTTCATCAGCGATGCCGCCGCCCGCGGTCTCGCCAATGGCGAGACCTTCTACACCTGGCAGAAGGGCATTCCCGAGCTCAGGCAGGCGCTCGCCCGCTATTACGCCAGGCATTTCGGCAAGCACTTCGCCGAGGAGGAGTTCATCGTCACCGCTTCCGGCATGCATGCCATCCAACTTGCCATCGACGCGATTGCCGGCAGCGGCGACGAAGTGATCTATCTGTCGCCGGCCTGGCCGAATTTCGCTGCTGCCGCCGGGGTCGCCGGTGCCGTCCCGGTTGCGGTCGTGCTCGATCGGTCCGGCAATGGCTGGTCCTGCGATGTCGAGAAGATCGCGTCGGCCATCACGCCGCGCACCAAGGCGCTGTTCATCAACACGCCGTCAAACCCGACCGGCTGGACCGCCGACAGGGAGACCCTTCAAGCGATCCTCGATCTCGCCCGCGCGAAGAACCTCTGGATCATCGCCGACGAGATCTATTCGCTGTTCCACTATGGCCATGGCCGGGCGCCGTCCTTCCTCGACGTCGCCACGGGCGAAGACCGCATCCTGTTCGTCAACAGCTTCTCCAAGAACTGGGCGATGACCGGCTGGCGTGTCGGCTGGATCAAGACCCATCCCGCGCTGCAGCAGGTGTTCGAGAACCTGATCCAGTATTCGACCTCCGGCGTCGCTCAGTTCATGCAACGCGGCGCGGTCGCAGCGCTTGACGAGGGCGACGGCTTCATCGTGAGCCAAGTGGAACGGGCACGCGCTGCGCGCGATCTCGTCTGCGATATCCTGGGTGCCACCGGCAAGGCACGCTTCACCGTGCCGCAAGGCGCTTTCTATCTGTTCTTCACGGTCGACGGCATCACCGATTCCCGCACCGCCGCCTTCGACATCGTCGACAACGCCAATGTCGGCCTGGCGCCCGGCACGGCCTTCGGCCCCGGCGGCGAGGCCTTCCTCAGGCTATGCTTCCACCGCCGCCTCGATCAGCTCGAGGAGGCGGCAAATCGCCTGGCGAAATGGATGAAGACGGTGTGAGGCAGGCGGCTTCAGCCGCCTGACTTCGGCACCAGCAAAGGAACGATGCGGTCGCTCTTGGCGAGGACGGGACGGCCTGAGGTGGCATAGGGAATGCCGAGCGCATCCCAGGTCTCGACCAGCGCGTCCTGCAATTCGGCGATCAGCGCGTCGGAATGGAAGGGTGTCGGCGTGATGCGCAGCCGCTCGGTGCCGCGCGGCACCGTCGGATAGTTGATCGGCTGGATGTAGATGCCGTGGACGCCGAGCAGGCGGTCGCTGGCCATCTTGCACAGCTCCGGATCGCCGACCAGCACCGGCACGATGTGGGTGGCCGATTCCATCACCGGCAGCCCGGCCGCGGCGAGCACCTGCTTGGTCCTGGCTGCCTGGCGCTGCTGCGCGTCGCGCTCGGCCTGCGAGCGCTTCAGATGCCGGATCGAGGTGGTGGCCGCCGCCGCGATCGCCGGCGGCAGCGCGGTGGTGAAGATGAAGCCCGGCGCATAGGAGCGCACGGCGTCGATGACGGCGCTGGCGCCGGCGATGTAGCCGCCCAGCGTGCCGAAGGCCTTGGCCAAGGTGCCCTCGATGATGTCGATGCGGTCGGCCAGCCCCTCGCGCTCGGTGATGCCGCCGCCGCGCGCCCCGTACATGCCCACCGCATGCACCTCGTCGATATAGGTCATGGCGTTGTAGCGCTCGGCGAGCTCGACGATCTGCCGGATCGGCGCGATGTCGCCGTCCATCGAATAGACGCTTTCGAACACGATCAGCTTGGCGCGCTCGCGGCCCGCCGCCTGCAGCAGGCTTTCCAGATGCGCGACGTCGTTGTGGCGGAAGATCTTCTTCTCGGCGCCCGAGCGCCGCACGCCCTCGATCATCGAGGCATGGTTCAACTCGTCCGAGATGATCAGGCAGTTGGGCAGGAGCCTGGCAATGGTCGAGATCGAGGCCTCGTTGGAAACGAAGCCGGAGGTGAAGACCAGCGCCGCTTCCTTGTCGTGCAGGTCGGCCAGCTCATGCTCGAGCTCGACCAGCGGGTTGGAGGTGCCGGAGATGTTGCGGGTGCCGCCGGCGCCCGAGCCCATCTTGCCGGCCGCGGTCTGGAAGGCGGTAATCACATCGCCGTTCTGGCCCATGCCGAGATAGTCGTTGGAGCACCAGACGGTGATTTCCTGGGCGCGGCCGTTCGAGCGCCAGATGGCGCGCGGGAACTTGCCCACGATGCGTTCGAGATCGGCGAAAACCCGGTAGCGCCGCTCCGCATGGAGCTGGTCGATCGCGTCTTCGAAGAACCGCTGGTAATTCATGTCGGCTTCCCAATTTTGCGCCGGATCATAGTCACCGGCCTGATGCGCGTCCACCGGACCAAACCGGTCAAAATGCCACGCCCCGGGCCTGTTCCTAACGCTGCCGGATCGTGGCCTATTCCTCCAGGATGTGTGAACGAGGGTGTGAACCAGTTTTGTTTCGGTACGATGCCTCGGGCGGGAGGAACTGTTACAGACTTAACATTCAGGGAGGCTAATGCATATCGCCCAAAAGTGCACAGCGGTTTTGGGGGAACGACATGCATCAAAACAAAACTTAAAGCGCGTCGACTGTATCCATTTCGACGCGCTTTAATGGGCTTGCGGCGGGGTTTCCAGCACGGTGGCTGTTGAGACAGTTTCCGATAAATCTTGATCAGCGAGGTGGATGATGACGGTTTTGGTAACAGGCGGTGCCGGCTATATCGGCAGCCACATGGTCTGGGAGCTTCTCGACGCCGGCGAAAGCGTCGTCGTGCTCGACCGGCTTTCCACAGGCTTCGAATGGGCGGTGGCGCCCGAGGCGAAGCTCGTCGTCGGCGACGTCGCCGACCGTGAGCTGGTCGGCCGGATCATCCGGGAAAACAAGATCGACGCCATCATCCACTTCGCGGGCTCGATCGTGGTGCCGGAATCGGTCGCCGATCCGCTCGGCTATTACGAGAACAACACCTGCAAGACCCGCACGCTGATCCAAACCGCGGTACGTGAGGGCGTGCCGCATTTCATCTTCTCTTCCACTGCCGCCGTCTATGGCGGCGCCGGGCTGGAACCGGTGCGCGAGGACGCGCGCCTGGCGCCTGAATCGCCCTATGGCCTCTCCAAGCTGATGAGCGAATGGATGCTGCGCGATGCCGCCATCGCGCACGATATCCGCTACACGGCGCTGCGCTACTTCAACGTCGCCGGCGCCGATCCGAAGGGCCGCACCGGTCAGTCGACGCCGGGCGCCACGCATCTGATCAAGGTCGCCTGCGAGACCGCGCTCGGCAAGCGGCCCTTCATGCAGGTCTTCGGCAACGACTATCCGACGCCGGACGGCACCTGCATCCGCGACTACATCCATGTCAGCGATCTCGCGGCGGCGCACCGGCTGGCGCTGCAGCGGCTGCGCGAAGGCGGCGAGAGCCTCGTCGCCAATTGCGGCTACAGCCACGGCTATTCGGTTCTCGAAGTGATCGAGAGCGTGCGCCGCGCCTTCGGCCATGATTTCGATGTCCGCATGGGTGACCGCCGTCCGGGTGATGCCGCCGCAGTCGTCGCCAATTCCGAGCTTGCCCGCAAGGAGTTCGGCTGGGCGCCGCAGCGCGACGACCTCGACCAGATCGTCAAGGATGCGCTGGCCTGGGAGCGCATCCTGACGGGCAAGAACTCCGTTCGAAACTGACCTGTTGGGCCAAGGGCTCGTCTGGTCCGTTTAGACGCGGTATTGAGGCTCATGCAGTGGTGCGTAAACGCGCGCTGTTGGAATGATCCTTGAGGGACGGCATGAAGGTTTTGGTGCTCGGGGCGGGCGTCGTTGGCACGGCGGCCGCTTACTATCTGGCTAAAGACGGCCATGAGGTGACGGTCATCGAGCGCCATGAAGCGGCGGCGCGCGGCACCAGCCAGTCGAATGCCGGTCTTGTCTCGCCAGGCGACGCCACCGCCTGGGCTTCGCCCGCGGCGCTGAAGACCTTCCTGCGGGCGCTGTGGAACCACGACCTCGGCATCAAGGTCAGGCTGCGCCTCGATCCCTATTTCTATGCCTGGAGCCTGCGTTTCCTGCGCGAATGCACGGCGACGCGCCTGCGCGCCAACACCGACGTCAAGCTCCGGCTCGCGCTCTATTCGCGCGATTGCATCAACGCGCTGTCGGACGCGACCGGCATCCAATACGACGAGCGCAAGAAAGGCATCCTCTACTTTTTCCGCTCGCAGAAGAGTTTTGACACCGGCGCCGACAATTACCGCTATCTCGGCGAGCACGGCCTGCCGATCGAGATCGTCGGCCGCGACCGTCTGGCCGAGCTGGAGCCGGGCCTCGCCGGCGTGAAGGGCAAGATCGCCGGCGGCATCTATTCGCCGATCGACCAGACGGGCGATTCCAAGCAGTTCGTCGACAAGCTTGCCGCCTACGCGGCCGAGAAGCTCGGCGTCAGATTCCTGTTCGGCACGACCGTGCAAGGCCTCGATATCGAGGGCGATCACGTGCGCGCGGTGATGACCTCGGCCGGCCCGGTTACAGGCGACGCCGTCGTCATCTCCATGGGACCGGAAAGCGGCCTCATCGGCCGCCGCTACGGCATCGACCTGCCGGTCTATCCGGTGAAGGGTTACACGGCGACCATCCCGCTGGAGGACGAGAGCAAGGGCCCGACCATGGGCGGCGCCGACGAGGACCGGCTGATCGGCTATTCGAGGCTGGGAAACCGGCTGCGGATGTCCTCGACGGCGGAATTCACCGGCTTCGACCGCGCGTTCAAGCCTCGCGATTTCAGAACCATTCTGGAGACCGGCAAGGACCTTTTCCCCGGCGCCTTCGACGAGAAGAAAGCTGTATTATGGGCAGGCCTGAGGCCGATGATGCCGAATTCCGTGCCCATCTTCGGCCAGGCGAAATACCGCAACCTCTATCTCGATACCGGCCACGGCCATCTCGGCTGGACCATGGCCTGCGGCTCGGGAAAATTCCTGGCCGACCTCGTCGCCGGCCGCAAACCTGAGATCGATCCGCAGGGGCTGCTTTACGCCAATTGAGGGCAATCATCTTAGCAGTGATAACTTGCGGCATGTTTGGCGAGTCGCCAATTGCCGAGGCAGGCGCTGCCCCTCATCCGCCTGCCGGCACCTTCTCCCCGTTAAGTGACGGGGAGAAGGGGGCTAGCCGAAACGGCTGCGCACTGTTCTGCATCGCTGGCGATTGGCGAAATCGTCGAGACAGCGTCTTTCTCCCCGTCACTATACGGGGAGAAATGCCCGGCAGGGCAATGAGGGGCGGCGCCGACCGTCAGATAATGGCAAGCATCTGGGCGCAGATCATGTCCCGACGACCTGCTGCCACGATCGCGCGTAATCGTGCCAAGCCGGATCGGCGGATGGTTCGGTCAGCTCGCCTTCGCTCATGACGTTAGCGCTATCCGATGCGAGCAGCGCCGCGCCGATGCTGGTCCCGGTCGATGTCTCCGATGCGATGACCGGCCTGCCTGTCGCTGCCGCCAGCATGCGGATGAAGAGCCGGTTCTGGGCAAAGGGCCCCTCGACCGTCGTCGGTCCGTCGCCGCCGATCAGCTCGAGGCAAGTCGCGGTCATCAGCGCCAGATAGAAGGAGATGGCGACGAAGCGCTGGCCGGCGCTCAACGCCTCGGCATTATGCCATTGCGCGGCGCGATGCGGAAACGGTCCGGAGCCCTGTTGAGTGGAAGGCAGCAGCAAGGCCTGTCGCGCAAGCACGGCGGCGACATCGTCCTCGTCCCAATCCACCGGCTGGCCCCCGGTCAACAACGAGAATTCGCGCCCGCCCATGAAGCGGGCCGAAGGCACGGGGTCGCCGAGCGCGTTGACATTGACCAGCGTGTCGCGCGCCGGGTCGAGCTCGACCTTCCTGCCGCCGACGGCCATCGACACCACCCAGGTGCCGGTCGAGACGACGGAAAAAGGCGGCCGATCGGACAAAAGATGCGGCAGCAGCGAGGCGTTGGAGTCGTGCAGGCCGCAAAAGACGGGAGTCGCGGGGTCGAGTCCGGTCTGTTGCGCGATCGCCTGCAGGATCGGCCCCAGTCGGTCTCTTGCCGGCCGCACCGGTGCCATCAGCTGGCGCCAGCCCATCTGGTCGACCAGCGACGAATAGTCGGCCTGCCAGGGGTTCCAGAGATCGGTATGGCAGCCGAGCGATGTCACTTCGTTAGCGGCGACACCGGTAAGCCGCAGCGCCCAGTACTGCGGATACATCAGGATCGCGGCGGCGCGCGCGAACTCGGCAGGAAAGCGCTTCTGCTGCCAGAAGAGCTGCGCGCCGATGTTGAGGCCGGCCGGCAGGCGCGGCGTGCCCGTCTCGGCAAAGGGCGGACGGACCGCATCATAGTTCTGCGCAAGTTCATCGGTGCCGGTGAATTCATAGTCGATCGCCGGAAGCGCAAGCCCGCCTTCGGCATCGACCAGCACCGCGGTCGCGCCATGGGTGGTGATCGAGATGGCGTCGATGGGCTGCTCGCGGTGGAGGTCGGAGAGGCTTTCGAGGATGAAGGCCCACAATCGCTCGACATCGTGATGCGGGTAGGGGCCGTCCGCGATGACGGCATTGGCCGTGCGGCGAAGCGCTACTTCGGCCATGCGCGCGAGGTCGACCAGCGCCAGCTTGGCGTTGGTCTTGCCGATATCGATGACGGCGACAATCATGCCATATGGAACATTGTTTCCAGCGGCACCGCCACCGGCTCGTTGTCGGGTTTGGTCTCCATGACGTCGGCCATATGCGCCCACCAGCGCTGCATCACCGGATGCTTGGGCAGATCGGCCATGCCGTGATCGCTGCTGCGCCACAATACCCCGAACAGGATGTTGGTCTCCTCATCGAGATGGATCGAATAATCGGAGACGCCGGCCTGCTTCAAAAGCGCGACCAGCGACGGCCAGATCTCTTCATGGCGCCGCTTGTATTCGGCCTTCATGCCGGAGTTGAGCTTCATCTTGAAGGCGTATTTCTCCATCAGGCGAAGCGTCCTTCGCGCAGGCGGCGCCACACGATGGGCAGCGCGATCACGATGATCAGCAATAGCCCGATGAAGATCGACATGACGATGCCCGGCACGTTGAGCAGGCCGAGTCCGAACGTCACCAGCCCCATGATGAAGGCGGCGAGCACGACGCCCAAGATGCTGCCAGCGCCGCCGAGGATCGAGACACCGCCCAGCACCACCATGGTGATTGCTTCCAGCTCATAGCCCTGCGCGATCGAGGGCCTTGTCGAGCCGAGCCGCGAGGTGATCAGCACCGAGGCGATGCCCGACATCAGCCCGGTCAGGCAGAACAGGATGAATTTTATGCGGCCGACGCGCACGCCGGAGAACTGGCAGGCGACCGGATTGTTGCCGATGGCAAAGACCTTCCGGCCAAAACTCGTGCGATGCAGCACGAACCAGTAGATGAGCGCCGCGACGAGGAACAGCGCCAGCTCGAACGAGAAAACCCACCAGACATAGCCCTGGCCAAAGAACGCAAAGCTCTCCGGATAGCCCTTATAGGCCTGGTCGCCGAGGATGATGAAGGCGATGCCGCGGAACAGGCTCATCGTACCTATGGTGACGACGATGGAAGGCAGACCGAGCCGCGTCACCAGCAGCCCGTTGAAGGCGCCGCAGCCCAGCCCGACAACGACGCCGATTGCCACCAGCACCGGCGTGCCGGCGCCGGACTGCACCGCCATGCCCATCATGGTCGAGGCGAGCGCCACGATCGCCGCGACCGAAAGATCGATCTCGCCGGAGATGATCAGCAGCGCCATGGCAAGCGCGATCAGGCCCTTTTCTGTGAAGTTGAAGGTGAGGTCCGACAGCGACCATGGATCAAGGAAATAGGGCGAGGCGAAGCTGTTGACCGCGAAGATGAGAACCGCGATGACGACGAGCAGCGCCTCCCAAGAGAAGATCGCGGAAGAGAGCGGCTTGTCGAGCCGGTCCGGTATGCGGCGTGGGTGAGGAGTGTCGCTCATGCCGCTTCCGCCTTTCTCAGGATGATGCGGCCCTGCCGGCGCTCGCCGCGCGCGTTGAGCACCACGGCCAGGATGATGGCGCTGCCCGAGATCGCCATCTGCCAGAAGGGCGAGATGTTGATGACCGGCAGCGCGTTGGAGATGATGCCGAGAAACAGCGCCCCTAGCACCGCGCCGCCGACCGAGCCGATGCCGCCGGCGATCGAGATGCCGCCGATCACGCAGGCGGCGATGATGTTGAGCTCATAGCCGTTCGCAACCTCGACCGAGGCGATCACATAGCGCGAGATCCACAAGTATCCGGCGAGCCCGCCGATCATGCCGGAAATGCAGAAGACGATGAACTTGGTGCGGCCGACATCGATGCCGGCATAGACCGACGCGGTCGGATTGACGCCGATGGCATGGATCGAGCGGCCGATCTGCGTGCGCGTCATCACCAGGAAGAACAGCGCGATGACTATGATAGCGATCCACGACAGCACCGGCAGGCCGAGGAAGGCGGCGCGCTGGAAGTTGATGAAGTCCGGGCTCATCTGGTCGGCATTGACCCAGGCGCCGCCGGACACGACGAAGGTCGCGCCGCGATAGATGGTCAGCGTGCCGAGCGTCACCACGATCGAGGGGATGTTCAGCCGCCACACCAGGAAGCCATTGATGGCGCCGAGCACCAGCCCGACGAACAGTGCGATGGCGATCAGCACCGGGATCGGGATCGCCGGATGCGCGGCGTTGAGCATCGCCACCACCATGCCGGTGAAGCAGAGGTTGGACGCCATCGACAGATCGATCGAGCGCGTCAGGATCACCACCATCTGTCCCAGCGCCAGGATCATCAGGATCGAGGTGTCGTTGAACACCTGGCGCAGATTGGCCGGGTCGGCAAAGCCAGGGAAGCGCGTGGAAATCAGGCCGATCAGCACGGCGATGCCGGCAAGCAGCCAGATCTCGCGGTATTTGAGGAAGTTCTTCATGCCGCGATCCCCGCTGCGGTTCGCACCAGCGTTTCGGCGTCCAGCCCCTTGTTGTCGTAGACCGAAGCGATGCGGCCCTCGCGCATGACCACGACCCGGTCCGACATGCCGAGGATTTCGGGCAGCTCGGACGAGACCATGATCACAGACAGGCCTTGCGCGACGAGCTCGGCCATGAAGCCGTGCACGGCGGCCTTGGAGCCGATGTCGATGCCTTTGGTCGGCTCGTCGAGGATGATCACTTTGGGCGTCGTGGCCAGCCATTTGGCGATGACCACCTTCTGCTGGTTGCCGCCGGAAAGCGTGCCGACGTCCTGGCTGAGCGATGAGGCGCGCAGATCGAGCCGCTCGGTGTAGGAACGGGCAAGCGAGAATTCTTCCGCGAGCCTCAGCACACCGGATTTCGAGGTGCGCGCAAGCGAAGGCAGCGATACGTTCTGGAAGATCGGCAGGCCGATGACCACGCCCTGCTTGCCGCGCTCTTCCGGCACATAGACTATGCCGGCCTCGATGGAATCAGCCGCTGATTTCGGCGCGATTGAGTTGCCGTCCAGCGAGATGGTGCCTCGGCTGGTGCGGGTGATGCCGGCGATCGCCTGCATCACCTCGCTGCGCCCGGCGCCGACCAGCCCGTAGAAGCCGAGGATCTCGCCCTTGCGCAATTCGAAGCCGATGTCGTCGAACTCCGTCGGATGCGACAGGCCGGAGACCGCGAGCACCGGCGCGCCGATCTTCGGCTTGCGCTCAGGGAAAATGTGGTCGACGTTGCGGCCGACCATCATGCGCACGATCTCGTTCTGGCCGGTGTCCTTGAGCAGGCCTTCGCCGACCATCTCGCCGTCCCGGAAGACGGTGTAGCGGTCGGCGATGCGGTAGATCTCATCGAACTTGTGGCTGATGAAGAGCACCGCCTTGCCTTCGCTCTTCAGGAATTCGATCAAGAGGAAAAGCTCTTCGATCTCCTTCATCGAAAGTGCGGCGGTCGGCTCGTCCATGATGACGATGCGCGCATCGATCGACATCGCGCGAGCAACGGCAACGAGGTGCTTGTTGGCGATGCCGAGGTCCTTCAGCCGCGTGTCGGCATCGATATGGCCGGCGCGCATCGTCTCCAGCACCTCGCGCGCATCTTTGCGCATCGTGCGCCAGTCGATGGTGCCGAGGCGGGTGCGCGGCGCATGGCCGAGGAAGATGTTTTCGGCGACCGATAGGTCGTCGAACAGCACGGTCTCCTGATGGATGGCGGTGATGCCGTGGCCGAAGGCGGCGTGCGCGCTGGGCAGCGTCGTGGCCTGGCCGTCGATGCTGATTTCGCCGGTGTCGGGTTGGTAGATGCCGGTCATGATCTTGACCAGCGTCGACTTGCCGGCGCCGTTCTCGCCGATCAACGCCGTGACTTGTCCGGGATAGAGCGACAGGCTGACATTGTGCAGCGCGCGCACGCCCGGGAAACTCTTGGAAATGCCTAACAGCGTCAGGCGCGGAGCCTTACCCTCCCCCTTGTGGGGAGGGTCGCGAACGACGTGAGCGGGGTGGGGGTTGTCTAGCATATCAAGTTAAGGTCCTGGTGCATGGAGATGTCGCCACCCCCCACCCCGTCTCGCCGGCTTTGCTTCGCAAGACCGTCTCGCCGACCCTCCCCACAAGGGGAGGGTACTGGCGTCCGAGATCAATAGATCTTGGAGAACTTCTCGATGTTGGTCTTGTCGAACTGGAAGGGCGGAGCCATCGCAGCCGAGTTGGTGTCGTCGAGCGTCACCTTGCCGACGCGGCCGATCGACAGCGTGGCGCCGGGCTTGGCCTCTTCCTTCTTCACTGCGAGGTCATGGGCCAGATAGATCGCCGAATAGCCAAGGTCGATCGGGTTCCACAGCGCCACCGCCTGGCTGGCGCCGTTGTCGATGAACTTCTTGAACTCGGACGGCAGCGCCAGGCCGGTGACGTTGACCTTGCCGATCAGGTTCTCATCGGTCACCACCTGCGCCGCGGCGACGACACCGACGGTGGTCGGCGCGATGATCGCCTTGAGGTTCGGATAGGACTTCAGCAGGCCCTTGGCTTCATCGGTGCTCTTCGCCGAATCGTCGTCGCCATAGACGGTGGCGACCAGCTTGATCTTCGGGAACTTCTCCGGCAGCACCTTCTTGGCCGCTTCGATCCAGGCGTTCTGGTTGGTCGCGGTCGAGGAGGCCGAGAGGATCGCGACGTCGCCGCCTTCCGGCAGGTAGTCGGCGGCGAGCTTGATGATGGTCTCTCCGATCAGGCCGGTGTCGGACGGGTTGAGGTGGAGTTGGCGGCCTTCCTTGGCGACGCCGGAGTCCCAGGAGATCACGGTGATGCCGCGATCCATCGCCTTCTTCAACACCGGCACCAGCGCGTCGGCGTCATTGGCCGAGACGGCGATCGCGTTGACCTTCTGCGCGATCAGCGAGTTGATCACCTCGATCTGCGCCTCGGCGGTCGCCTTGGTCGGGCCGGTGTAGATGACGTCGACGTCACCCAGCTCCTTGGCCGCTTCCTCGGCGCCCTTGTTGGCGGCGTCGAAGAAGCCGTTGCCGAGCGACTTCACGACCAGCGCGATCTTGACGTTCTCGGCATAGGCGGCATTCACGAACATGGCGGCGGAAAAGGCCGCCGTTACCAGCAGTTTCTTCAAAAAGCTCATCGAATATCCTCCCTTGAGCGTTGCATTCCATCGCCGCTGCGGGCGTGAGTTCACCTCAGGCCTGCAGTGAAGATTCTTCCTTGTTGCTTGACTGTTTGCTGGCGACGATCAGCGCCACGCCTGCTGTTTCCAGCATCTTGGCTTCGCGGTCCTCGACGCCGTCGTCGGTGATCACCGTTGCGATGCGCGACAGCCCGCACAGGATCAGGCTGGAGCGCATGCGGAATTTCGAGGAATCGACCAGCACCACCAGCTCGTCGGCCTGGTCGATCAGTTTCTGCTCGGCCTGGATCAAGAGCGGGTCGCCCTCCATCAGCCCGAGCGGTCCCAGGCCTTGAGCGCCCATGAACATGCGGCGCGCATAGAAATTGCGCGTCACGTCATTGTCGAAGGGCGACAGGATGATGTTCTGCTCGCGGTAGATCGTACCGCCCGACAGCATCACCGTGTTCTTCGAATGCTTTAGCAGGTGCTCGGCGATCGGGAAGGAATTGGTGAAGATCGGCATGCGGCGCCCGGTCAGGAAATGCACCATCTGGAAGGTGGTGGTGCCGCCATTGATGATGATCGGCTCGCCATCCTTGCAAAGGTTCACCGCTTCCCGCGCGATCGCACGCTTCTGCGCCGCGTTCAGCGTCTCGTTGACGGAAAAAGGCCGGCCGGCAAGGCCGATGAACTGCGGCGGCGAGATCGCCTCGGCGCCGCCGCGCACCCGGCGCAGGCGCTTTTGCACGTGGAGGGCCGCGATGTCGCGCCGGATCGTTGCCTCGGAGGAGTCCGTCAGCTCGACCATTTCCTGCACCGTCACCACAGGTTTTTCCTGGACGGCGGACAGAATGATCCTGTGGCGCTCTTTTTCGTGCATGGTTCCTCCCTGCCAGGCCATCAGGCACTAGAAAACGCGCAGTGTCAATCATTTCCGATCATATAATTTCATTGTGCAGTGCAATATGATCGATATTGATCGTTTGTGATTGACAAGCGGACCACTTGCGTAGACATTCCCGGCGAGAAAAGAGGAGCGCACGGTCCGCGCTTCAAGGGAGGATACCTATGCTCGACAAGCGCTCCGGCTCGCGCCTCGCCAATCTGTGGGACGATGCAAAAGCCGAAGGGATGAGCGGCCCCGAGCTCCTGGTCTATCGCTCGAACACGCTCGGCTCCGACAAGCGCGTCACCAACTATGGCGGCGGCAACACCTCGTCCAAGGTCTGGCAGAAAGACCCGCTGACCGGCGAGGAGGTGGAAGTCCTGTGGGTCAAGGGCTCGGGCGGCGACAGCGCCTCGATCAAGCTTGACGGTTTCGCCACCTTATACATGGACAAGCTGCGCTCCATTAAGGAGCTCTATCGCGGCGTCGAGCAAGAGGACGAGATGGTGGGCTATCTGCCCCACTGCACCTTCAACCTCAATCCGCGCGCCGCCTCGATCGACACGCCGCTGCATGCCTTCGTACCCAAGGCTTGCGTCGACCACATGCATCCCGACGCCATCATCGCCATTGCCGCCGCCAAGGATTCGAAGGCGATTACGAAAGAGATCTTCGGCGATGCCATCGGCTGGCTGCCGTGGAAGCGGCCGGGCTTCGAGCTCGGCCTGTGGCTGGAGAAATTTTGCCTCGAAAATCCGGACGCCAGGGGCGTCGTGCTCGAAAGCCATGGCCTGTTCACCTGGGGCGACACGCCGAAGGAGTGCTACGAAACCACGATCTCGGTGATCAACCAGGCGATCGACTGGTTCGAGCGCAAGTCCCAAGGCAAGGCGATCTTCGGCGGCGAGGTGGTGAAGTCGCTCGACGCGCCGGCCCGCCGCGCCATTGCCGCCAAGCTGATGCCGCGGATCCGCGGCCTCATCTCCGACAAGAGCCACAAGCTCGGCCATTTCGACGACCAACCGGCCGTGTTGGAATTCGTCAATTCCAGGGACCTGCGGCCGCTGGCGGCGCTGGGCACCTCCTGCCCGGATCATTTCCTGCGCACCAAGATCCGGCCGCTGGTGATCGAGTTCGATCCGAAGAACCCGGATGTCGACGCCGTCATCGCGCGCCTCGCCGACGACATCGCCGAATACCGTGTCGGCTACCAGGCTTATTACGACGCCTGCAAGCACGCGGACTCGCCTGCCATTCGCGATCCGAATGCGGTTGTCTATCTGATGCCGGGCGTCGGCATGTTCACCTTCGCCGGCGACAAGGCCACGGCGCGCATCTCCGGCGAGTTCTACGTCAACGCCATCAACGTGATGCGCGGCGCCTCGACCGTCTCGTCCTATGTCGGTTTGCCGGCGCAGGAAGCTTTCGACATCGAATACTGGCTGCTCGAGGAAGCAAAGCTGCAGCGCCTGCCGAAGCCGAAGGCGCTGGCCGGCCAGATCGCGCTGGTCACCGGCGGTGCCGGCGGCATCGGCCGCGCCACCGCCAACCGGCTGCTGCGCGAAGGCGCCTGCGTGGTGCTTGCCGATATCGACGAGGCGGCGCTCGCCAGCGCCAACGAAGAACTCTCGAAGGCTTATGGCAAGGACTTCGTCCGTCCGGTACGCATCGATGTGACATCGGAAGATCAGGTGACTGCGGGATTCGCTGAAACTTCGGTCGAATTCGGCGGCGTCGACATCCTGGTTTCCAATGCCGGCCTGGCCTCTTCGGCGCCGATCGAGGAGACGACGCTGGCGCTCTGGAACAAGAATATGGACATCCTGTCGACCGGCTATTTCCTTGTTTCGCGCGAGGCTTTCCGGCTGTTCCGCACCCAGAAGATCGGCGGCAACGTCGTCTTCGTCGCCTCCAAGAACGGCCTTGCCGCTTCGCCCAATGCCGCTGCCTACTGCACGGCCAAGGCGGCCGAGATCCATCTCGCGCGCTGCCTCGCGCTCGAAGGCGCGGAGGCGCAGATCAGGGTCAACGTCGTCAATCCCGACGCGGTCCTGCGCGGCTCCAAGATATGGAGCGGCGAGTGGAAGGAACAACGCGCCGCCGCCTACAAGATGTCGACCGACGATCTCGAGGAGCATTACCGCTCGCGCTCGATGCTGAAGCGCTCGGTCTTCCCGGAAGACATTGCCGAGGCGATCTACTTCTTCGCCTCCGACATGTCGGCCAAGTCGACCGGCAACATCGTCAATGTCGACGCCGGCAACGCGCAGAGTTTTACGCGGTAACTTTTACCCTCCCCCTTGCGGGGAGGGTCGGCAGGCAATCGCCGCGAAGCGGTGAGTGCTTGCCGGGGCGGGGGGACCCCCACCCGGCCCTACGGGCCACCCTCCCCACAAGGGGGAGGGTAAAGCCGCACTTTCGGGAGGAAACAGCAGTGTCCGAATTGATCATCTCGGCTGACGTAATCGAAAAGAGCAACGCCGCGCGAAAAGCCGACCTCGAGCGCGACTATGCCTCGCTTGGCGAGCGCCTGGACCGCTGCGGCATTGCCATCGACGCGATCCGCGACAAGGTCGAAGAATTCGGCGTGGCGATCCCGTCCTGGGGCGTCGGCACCGGCGGCACGCGCTTTGCCCGCTTTCCCGGCGCTGGTGAGCCGCGCGACATCTTCGACAAGATCGAGGACTGCGCCGTCATCAGCCAGCTGACGCAGGCGACGCCGACGGTCTCGCTGCACATCCCTTGGGACAAGGCCGACCCAAACCGGCTGAATCAGGCGGCGTCCCGCTTCGGCCTCGGCTTCGACGCCATGAACTCCAACACCTTCTCCGACGCCAGGGATCAGAAGCTCTCCTACAAATTCGGCTCGCTCTCGCATACCGATGCCGGCACGCGCCGGCAGGCTGTCGAGCACAATCTCGAATGCATCGAGATCGGCAAGACGCTCGGCTCGAAGGCGCTGACGGTGTGGATCGGCGACGGCTCGAACTTCCCCGGCCAGGTCAATTTCGCAAAGGCCTTCGAGCGCTATCTCGATGCGATGCGCGAAATCTATGCCGGCCTGCCGGCCGACTGGCGGCTGTTCACCGAGCACAAGATGTACGAGCCAGCCTTCTATTCGACCGTCGTGCAGGACTGGGGCACCAACTACATCATCGCCAAGGAGCTTGGCGACAAGGCCTACTGCCTGGTTGACCTCGGCCATCACGCGCCCAACGTCAACATCGAGATGATCGTGTCGCGGCTGATCCAGTTCGGCAAGCTCGGCGGCTTCCATTTCAACGATTCCAAATATGGCGACGACGACCTCGATGCCGGCTCGATCGATCCCTACCGGCTGTTCCTGGTCTTCAACGAGCTGGTCGATGCCGAGCTTTCGGGCGCGAAAGGATTCAATCCCGCGCACATGCTCGACCAGAGCCACAACGTCACCGATCCGATCGA
This sequence comes from Mesorhizobium sp. M1E.F.Ca.ET.045.02.1.1, assembly GCF_003952485.1. Lineage (NCBI taxonomy): Bacteria > Pseudomonadati > Pseudomonadota > Alphaproteobacteria > Hyphomicrobiales > Phyllobacteriaceae > Mesorhizobium > Mesorhizobium sp. M1E.F.Ca.ET.045.02.1.1. Next base: position 976,379 of record NZ_CP034447.1, on the reverse strand, counting down.
GAGCCTGATGCTGTCGGCGGTCGAGGTGCAGCGCGCCTATGCGCAGGCGCTGCTGGTGGATCGCAAGGCACTGGAAGGGCTTCAGGAAGAGAACGACGCGCTGATGGCGACGCAGACACTGAAGGCGGCTTACCGCACCGATGTCGAGCCGATCCTTGCCATGGCGCGGCTCGGGACCGGCGGCGCCATCGATCCTGTCGCCGCCTATCGCGAGGCCGGCTACCGGGCGAAAGTGGCGGCGGAACGGCCGGCGGTCGCCAGTGGCGGCGGCGGGATTGTCTGAGTCCCCCTCTCCGGCCTCTTCGCGGCCACTTTCTCCCCGAGGGGAGAAGAGGCGGGTATCAGCATTGGGGACCTCCTCTCCCTTTGGGGAGAGGTCGGATTGCCCCGAATTGCTCTTCACAATTCGGTTGGCAATCCGGGTGAGGGGGCTCTCGCAGACGCTTCTTCAATTATTGTTGGACTAACGCGCCCCTACGGTCTTTCCTAGGCGTCCCCCACGCCCCTGGAGCCCCGCCATGCATCTCACCCGCCGAACGCTGATCGCCGTCAGCCTTTCGCTCACCTTCGCCTTCGCACAATCAGCAATTGCCTTCGCCGCTTCGCCCGCTCCGGCCAAGGGCGAGCATGGCATGGTGGTGACCGCCCAGCATCTCGCTACCGAAGTCGGTGTCGAGGTGTTGAAGAAGGGTGGCAACGCGGTCGATGCCGCTGTCGCGGTCGGCTATGCGCTGGCCGTCGTTTATCCGAATGCGGGCAATATCGGCGGCGGCGGTTTCATGACCATTCGCCTGAAGGACGGCCGCTCGACCTTCATCGATTTTCGGGAGCGCGCCCCGCTCGCCGCCACCAAGACCATGTATCTCGACAAGGACGGCAAGCCGATCAAGGGCGCCAGCCTCGACGGTTATCTCGCGGTCGGCGTGCCGGGCTCCGTGGCCGGCTTCGAGCTGGCGCGCCAAAAATACGGCACGCTCCCCCGGCAGGACCTGATGGCGCCGGCAATTGCCTATGCCAAGGACGGCTTCGTCCTCAACCAGGGCGACGCCGCTTCCTTCGCGAGCAAAGCCGACCGGCTGGCCAAGGATCCGGCCGCGGCAGCAATCTTCCTCAAGCCCGACGGCAAGCCTTACGCCGCCGGCGAGCGGCTCCCGCAGCCGGACCTCGCCGCGTCGCTTTCGGCGATTTCCGAGAAGGGACCAGACGCCTTCTACAAGGGCGCAATTGCCGACGCGATCGTCAAGGCAAGCGGTGCCAAGGGCGGCATCCTCGCCAAGGGTGATTTCGAGCAATATGCGGTGCGCGAGCTGAAGCCCGTGACCTGCTCCTATCGCGGCTACGAGATCATCTCCTCGCCGCCGCCGAGCTCGGGCGGCGTCATCATCTGCGAAATCCTCAATGTGCTCGAAGGTTATCCGCTGTCCTATCTCGGCGCCGGATCGGCCGAGACGGTCCATGTCATGGTCGAGGCCATGCGCCGCGCCTATGTCGACCGCAATTCCGCGCTGGGCGATCCGGATTTCGTCGACAATCCGGTCTCGAAGCTGCTCGACAAGGGCTACGCCAAGGACATCCGCGACAAGATCGATCCGTTCCGCGCCGGCGTCTCGAAGGACCTGATGCCCAAAGGGTTCGGCGAGTCGAAGGAGACCACCCACTACTCGATCATCGACAAGGACGGCAATGCGGTGGCGGTAACCTATACGCTGAACGGCTCCTTCGGTGCCGGCGTGGTCGCCGACGGCACCGGCATCCTGCTCAACAACGAGATGGACGATTTCACCCAGAAGCCCGGCGTGCCCAACCTCTACGGGCTCGTCCAGGGCGAAGCCAACGCCATCCAGCCGAAAAAGACGCCGCTGTCCTCGATGAGCCCGACCGTGGTCACCAAGGACGGCAAGCCGTTCATGGTCATCGGCAGCCCCGGCGGCTCGCGCATCATCACCATCACGCTGGAAGCGATCGTCAACGTCATCGATCACGGCATGAACATCCAGGAGGCGATCGACGCGCCGCGCATCCACCATCAATGGCTGCCCGACGCCGTCTATGTCGAGCCGTTTGGGCTCTCGCCCGATACCGAAAGGATGCTTGCCGGCATGGGCTACCATCTCGATCTTGCCGACCAGACCTGGGGCCAGGCGGCCGGCATCCTGGTCGGCGGCAAGAGCCTGGCCGAGATCGAGAAGGGCGGCGGCGCGCGCTACAACGGCGCCATCGACAGCCGCGCCGCTGCCGGCGAGGCGTTGGGTTATTGATTGATCAGGCGACCAACGTGATGGTCGAGGCGATCAGCAGCACGGCGGCGATGCCGACGAACAGCGCATAGATGCGCGGCCGGTCGAGCAGCAGCGCATTGCCCGAAATCCAGGCGGAGGTGGCGCCACCGAGCGCGAACAGGAAGCCGTTGCGGTGGCCGAAAGCCATCGACGCGGCCATCAGGCCGCCGATGATCAGCGCGCCGAATACGATGATGACGGCAACCGCGTATTTCTCGAAATCATTGCCCGCGCCCATCGCCGGCCCCATCGCATTGAGATTGGGCAGGTCATCGGGATCGTAGGGGTTGGCCGAGCCGTATTCGTCTTGACCGAGGGATTCGCGCATCATTCGTTCTCCGCTGGGCGGCAACAAACCATCAACGCTTGCCGAGCGCAACCGACAACGCCGTCGCGGCGATGCGTTCACTGCCCGGCTGGTGCCGACGTGCCACGGTTTCCCGGCCAGCCTCAACGGACGAGGGTGCGCGGCGGTTCCACGCGCTTGATCTATCTGGAGAAATCGCTGCGCACGATGCCGTGCCGCTGCAGCTTGTCGTAGAAGGTCTTGCGCGGGATGCCGAGCGCCTCGATCGTGCGCCGGACGTCGCCGTCGTTGCGACCAAGTGTCTCGCGGATGATCTCGGCCTCATAGCGCTCCAGCCGCTCCGGCAACGGCATGGAGGCATCCGAATCGGTCGGCCGAGGGGGCGGGCTCCCATCGACCTCTTCCAGTCCCAGCACGAAGCGCTCGGCAAAATGTGCGAGCTCGCGCACATTGCCCGGCCAGTCGTGTTCCCTCAGATGGCGTTGGACGGCGGCCGGCGCCGCGGGCACGGGGCGGTGGAAGCGCGCCGCCGCGCGCTCGGCAAAATAGCCGAACAACAATGGCACGTCGTCCCGGCGCTCGCGCAGCGGCGGGATCGAGAGCGTCACCACATTGAGCCGGTAGTAAAGGTCCTCGCGGAAGGTGCCGCGCTGGCCTGGATCGCCGAGATCGACCTTGGCGGCGGCAACGACGCGAAGGTCGACCGGCCGGACCTCGTTGGTGCCGAGCGGCGTCACTTCGCGCATTTCGAGCACGCGCAGCATCTGCACCTGCGTCGAGGGCGGCATGCTTTCGATTTCGTCGAGGAACAAAGTGCCGCCGCTGGAATGCTCGATGCGCCCGACGCGCTTCTTCTGCGCACCGGTGAAGGCGCCGGCTTCATGGCCGAACAATTCGCTTTCGATCACGGTCTCCGGCAGCGTGCCGCAATTGAGCGCGACGAAATTGCCCTTGGCGCGGCGGCTCCAGCGGTGCAGCAGGTTCGCCACCACCTCCTTGCCCGAGCCGGTCTCGCCGGTTACCAGCACATCGACATCGGTGTCGGCGATTTGTCTGAGCGTCCGGCGCAGCCGCTCCATCGCCGGTGTCTGGCCGATCAGCGGCAGGCCTTCCTGCGCCTGCTCGGCCGCCTCGCGCAAGGCGCGGTTCTCCATCACAAGGCGGCGTTTTTCCGCCGCGCGCCACACGCTTTGCGCCAGCCGGTCGGCTGCGAAGGGCTTGGTGATGAAATCATAGGCGCCGTCCTTGATCGCCTTGACCGCCATCGCGATGTCGCCATGCCCGGTGACCAGGATGACGGGGATATCCGGGTCGAGGTCGACCACGCGGTCGAAAAGCTGCAGGCCATCCATTTCGGGCATGCGGATGTCCGATACCACTACCCCGGCAAAGCTCGCGTCGAGGTCGGCGAGTGCTTCTGTTGCCGAGGCAAAGGCTGAGACAGCAAAGCCGGCGAGCTCCAGCGTCTGCTTTGTCGCCTTGAGCAGGTCGCTGTCGTCATCGATCAGGATGACCGGATTGCCGCTCGTCATGTCGGGCCAGCTTTCGAGAGATGGATGGTGAAGCGGGTGCCCTGATCGCTGCTCGCCACCTCGATGCGCCCGCCATAGTCGGCGACGATGTCCTTAGAGATGACGAGGCCGAGCCCGAGCCCCCTTTCCTTCGACGTGTTGAACGGCGTGAACAGCGATTTCAGGATGGCGGGCGGGATGCCCGGCCCGTTGTCGGACACGATCAGCGCAACGTCGTCGGACGTTTCTGAGGCGGACACTTCGACCCGTGCGTCGCTGCGACCCTCCAGTGCTTCCAGCGCGTTCTGGAACAGGTTGATCAGCACCTGCTCGAGCCGCAGCCGGTTGCCCAGCACCTTGAGCGTTGGCGGCGGCAGCGCGATCGCCAGCGCCTCCAGCCGGCCGGCAAAGCGGCTCCTGAGCAGCACGACCGCACCCTCGATGACGCTGCGCAACTCGACCGGCTCCGCCGCCGTGCGGCCCTTGCGGGCGAAGGCCTTCAGCTCGTCGGTGATCGAACCGATCCGCTCCGTCAGCGCGGCAATGGCGCCGAGGTTCTCCTCGGCGGACGCGGTCTGCTTGCGATCGAGGAAGACGCGCGCATTGTCGGCATAGGCGCGGATTGTGGCGACCGGCTGGTTGATCTCATGCGCGACGCCGGCGGCAACCTGGCCGAGGGTCGCGAGACGGTTGGCCTGTACCAGATCCTGCTGCATGACCTGGAGTCTCGCTTCGGTGCTGCGGTGATCGGCGATTTCGGCCTGCAGCCGGTCGCGCGCCAGGCTGAGGTCCTGGGTGCGCTCGACGACGCGGCGTTCGAGCTCCGCTCGCGCCGCCTGCTCGGCGGCAATCCGCATCTGGGCGGACTGGCGGCGCCACAACAAATAGGCGGCTAAAGCGAGGAGCGGAACGAGGACGCCGAGCGCCAACAGCCGCATTTCGCGCTGCGCCGAGGCAATCGGCGCCTCCGCCGGAACCAGATAGTCGAGCCGCCAGGGTGTCGAAGGCACAGCCGTGGACAGCCGCAGATATTCCGCGTCGCTGCCGCCAGGGGTGATTGCATGGACCAGCGCGACATCGCCGCTGAGCGCCTGTGGCTTCGTGATCGGCAAGGGCACCAGCGGCGCGTCGCCGAACTGCTGGCTGGCGCGGATGTCAGCCATCGCCGCGGCGGCCAGCGGCGCCGTCGTCATGAAACGCCAGGAAGGTACGCTGGTGATCAGCACCACGCCATGCTCGTCGCTGACATAGGCCGGACGGCTCGCCTCGTGCCAGTCGGCCTCGAGCTGGTCGAACTCCATCTTGACCACGACGACGCCGAGCGCAGCGGAAGCGCCGTCGACACGGCGCGAAATGTAGAGGCCGGGACGCTTGCTGGTATTGCCGAGCGCGAAATACTCGGCGGTGCCGGACTGCATGGCGCCGGAGAAATAGGCGCGAAAACCATAGTCGTTGCCGACGAAGCTGACCGGCTCGCGCCAGTTGCTGGAAGCGATCGCCAGCCCGTCCGTGCCGGTGACATAGAGGACGGAGGCCTTGGTGCCGGAGACCAGCCCTTCCAGCTTTCGGTTGAGCACTTCGATCGAAGCGGGGCTGCGCTCGGTGAGCGCGTCATGCACCTGCTGGTCCTTGGACAAAAGCAGCGGCAGCGCGCGCGGATTCTCCAGCACCGCGCGCAGCAGCGCGACCTTGAGGTTGGCGTCGGTGCGGCCTTGCGCCGCCAGCGCCTCGATCTCGGTCGAACGGCCATAAAGGCCGGCGCCGTAGAGCGCCGCAAATACGATCAGAAGCGCGATCGCCGTGAACAGCAGCCAGGCGCGCCGCGCCCGCCCGGCGAGCAGTTCGGGCGTCAAGGAGAGGGCAGCGGCGGGGCGTTGCAGCATGCCGCATTTGTGCATGATTTCGCACAAAGCACAATTCGATCTATGCGGATCGCCGCACGGTATTCTTAGGAGTCGAGGATCGCCGGTTCGAAAAAACCAACAGAATCAATGAGAGACGCTTCGAGGCGGAAACTGGCACGCCCATTGCAAATGCATCCACAGCAGCCGCGAGGCTGTGGAGGTCAACTGCCCCAGGGAGGTCGAGCTTTCTCGATCGGGGCTGAACGGAGGATACGATGCAGACCGCAGTCGCTGCCGCGGAACCGCGCGGCAAGGTTCCCTTTTACCGGCATCTCTATGTGCAGGTTCTGGTGGCGATCGCCGCCGGCATCCTGCTCGGCCATTTCTATCCCGATTTCGGCGCTTCGCTGAAACCGCTTGGCGATGCCTTCATCAAGCTGGTCAAGATGGTCATCGCGCCGGTGATCTTCCTCACCGTCGCGACCGGCATCGCCGGTGTCTCCGACCTGCACAAGGTCGGCCGCGTCGCCGGCAAGGCCATGGCCTATTTCCTCGTCTTCTCGACGCTGGCGCTCGTCGTCGGCCTCGTCGTCTCGAACGTCATCCAGCCCGGCGCCGGCATGCACATCAATCCGGCGACGCTTGATGCCTCGAAGGTCTCGACCTTCACCGAAAAGGCGCATGACACGACCATCGTCGGCTTCCTGATGAACATCATCCCCGACACCATCACCGGCGCCTTCGCGCAGGGTGATATCCTGCAGGTGTTGTTCTTCTCGGTGCTGTTCGGCGTGGCGCTGGCGCTCGTCGGCGAGCGCGGCCGTCCGGTCGTCGATTTCCTGCAGGCGCTGACCGCACCGATCTTCCGCCTCGTCGCCATTCTGATGAAGGCAGCCCCCATCGGCGCTTTCGGCGCCATGGCCTTCACCGTCGGCAAATACGGCATCGGCACCATCGCCAACCTGGCCTTCCTGATCGGCACCTTCTACCTGACGTCGCTGCTTTTCGTGCTGGTCGTGCTGGGCGCGGTCGCATGGTACAACGGCTTCTCCATCCTGGCGCTGATCCGCTATATCAAGGAAGAGCTGCTGCTGGTCCTCGGCACCTCGTCGTCGGAGGCCGCACTTCCCGGCCTGATGGCCAAGATGGAACGCGCCGGCTGCAAGCGCTCGGTGGTCGGCCTGGTCATCCCGACCGGCTATTCCTTCAACCTCGACGGCACCAACATCTACATGACGCTTGCAGCGCTTTTCATCGCCCAGGCGACCGACACGCCGCTCACTCTCAGCGACCAGATCCTCTTGTTGCTCGTCGCCATGCTGAGCTCGAAGGGCGCCGCCGGCATCACCGGTGCCGGCTTCATCACGCTAGCCGCCACGCTCTCGGTCGTGCCTTCGGTACCGGTCGCCGGCATGGCGCTGATCCTCGGCGTCGACCGCTTCATGTCGGAATGCCGCGCGCTCACCAACTTCGTCGGCAATGCGGTTGCGACCATCGTCGTGGCGCGCTGGGAAGGCGAACTCGACCAGAAGCAGTTCGCCGCCGCCATGGCCGGCCAGTTGCCGGAAGAGGCCGACCTGGCGCTGTCGGGCGGCCTGCAGCCGGCCTGACATTCAACCTCGATGCTCATTCAGGCCCGGACCGGATTGCCGCCGGACCGGGCCTGAACAGCCATGGTGTGGCGATGGCGAACGGCACGCTCGCCACGACAATGGCCAAGAGGCCTGAAAGTCATCCGGCCACCACGACCAACGGCGGCAATGAGATCAGCTCCTCCCTGTACCGTGATGTGCTGAGGTCGATTTCCGCTGCCAAAGTGTCCGCTCTGTTGATGTCGTCTACCGACCAACCAAAAAAGAGCAGATTTGTCAGTTCACGTGCAAACGCGCTGTGGTCTTGGGTTACTGTGCGCATCAGAGCCGAAACGGCCGTTCTTGCAAGCGCGATTTCTGCAGCCGTCGGCCCTTGCGTTACAAAGGAGTCGATTGAGGAGCGGATCGTGGATAGTGTGCCATTCAGATCCTCCTTGGCGATGGCTCCGAATAGCACGAAGAAGCTTGCGCCCAGGAAGAAGTCGAAGTGGTACTGCAGCCCGTATGTCTTTCCCGTGCCATTGCGTACCTCGCGAAACAATCTGGCGTTTTCATCGCCCGCAAGGATGTGGGCCAACATCCTTGCCGCCAGCCAACTCTCTGGCTGTGACACTGAAACGCTGGCGCTTCCAATGCCGATGACCGCCTGATCAGGCGTGTCGGTCGAGACTGTGATTGGGGTTGGGGCGATCGGCTTGAACTCGACGCCTTCAATCTTCCGGGACGGGTATCCTTTCGGCAATCGACCGAAGAGCGCGTCCACAAGTGAACCGGCTTCAACTTCGCTGATGTGCCCCACCACGCTGACGATCAGCCGGGACTTTACCAGTCGTTCACTGTGCCAGGTCACCACGTCTGCGGCTGTGATGTTCTTCACCATTTCAGGGTCAGGAATGACCGATCTCACATAAGGGTGAGGCAGGCATAAACCGTCAAGAAAGGCCTGCTGGGCCTTTGTGTATGGCTCGGCTGCGTGCTCAGTTAGCTGGTCGAACACCAACTTCTTGATGTCGTCGAGCATCCTTTCTGAGATTTGAGGCATAGCGAGAAATTCTCGCGAGTGGTGAATGATTTCGAGAATGCTTTTCTTCGGTCCCACCACTAGCCCGAAAATCGCCTCAGGTTCGGCGTTAAGGACAAAAGTACCCTCCAGGTCAGTCAGCGTTTCGGAGATTTGGCCCCCGGTTCGGTTGAGGGCGCTTTCGAGCAGCATCCGCGGCGCCACGAGCGAGGTGTGGGGTCCATCCTCCGGATCGTGCGCGATGCCGCCCCGGAACGCAAATCCGATAGCCGCCGACTGCTGCGTCGAGCTTGGCTGGAAGAGAAATTGGATGCCGGTCGGGCTGTTTGAGAGAGCAGCTTTTAGCCTTGTTTCAGTTGATGCCCTTGCTTTGAAAAGGTTGCGCCGCAATCCACCGATCAATGTTCGGAAGTGCTTCGTCATGTTGCCGCCTCCGGCTTAAGGATCAACGCTCCGGCGCGCAGCGGCTTGCCGATGGTGGCAAGCCAGGCATTTATCCCATCGGACGTCAAACGCCTCAATGTGTCCCTTCGGTCCACTGCGATGTCATACCCGCAGAGAAGGATCTCTTCACCAAGCGCAACGGCAAAGTCTCGGGAGCTTTCAGCGCGGTTGTCCAAGAGCTTGATTTCACGGTCCCGCAGCCGCCCGAAGGTCGCAGGATCGAGCCCGGTTCGTAGAAAACCATCAAAGTATTGTTGCAGACCCCGTGAGAGTTCCTCTCCAGAAACTTCTCCTGCGGCCAGCGCATCCGTGGTCATGCGCAACAAATTGTTCGGGAACGGTTCCAGCCATATCTCAAGCTTGGCAGCCAAGCGCGATTTGTCGACCAGTTCGTGATGAGGACTTCCCGGCAACCTGCTCGCAAGAAAGCCTGCAAGGATGGATCGCATGGCGGGCTGCGCGGCTTCTTCCGCTGAGGGTTGTGCCAGCATTTTGTGAAGGACGCGCTCCCGTTGAAGAGAAGGTACCGGTGCAGTCATCTCCAGGAAACCGGTCGTTGCCGGAGGCTCCCCCTCAAGCGCCAGCCACGAAGCAGAGCCTCGCAGCCCTCTCTTCTGCCGTTCAGGTTCGGCATGGAGGCTGAGGGAGCCAATTCGGGCCGACCGATACTGGGAACGCAACTGCCGCTCCACTATTGGGCCAGCATGGTTGCCGAGGATAACTGTCAAAGTGCGCGCGGCAGAATACTGCTGCCGGTGGAATTCGTTCAGTCCCCTCCCAGTAAGGGCCTCTATGCCCTCGATCGTGCCCATAGGCCATCGCTCGAGGAAGGAGTTCGAAAACAACTGCGCGTCGAACGCGCGATGCTGTTCCAGTTCCGCAAAGGCAGAGCGGTACTGATAGATCTCCTGTCTTGTAATGGATTTCTCGGTTTCGATAAGCTTGGGGGAGAGGTTCCGTAGCTCTCGCAACAATCGGAGTTGGTCGATCGCTTCAATGAGGCGGCCCTGAGCGACCTTCGCGTCAAACCGAGTCCAGAAAAATGATGTAAACGCATTTGCGGAATAAAGTGCCGTGGGAGCCGTTCCGTAGGATTTTCCGGCTGCCGACAGAAGATGCTCAAGAAGATGTGCCGCCCCAGGGATAGGGTCGGCCGCGCTTCCGACAGGGACCCAATGATGGACTATGTATCCGTCGACGGCAGCAGTCTCAATGTACAGTACCGCGCTGCTGCGGGCGTCATGTACATCAGGTGCTATCCATCTTCTAATCGAGCTCAGCATGGCTTCTCACAGTCCTCATTTCGGCGGCCGGGGGAGAGGTCCATGTATCGGATACGCTGCAAGTCCTTGCTCCCGGCGCCCAGGCTCCGGCGGATCACCGCTCGGCAAAGCCTGTCGCCTCGTTTTGGTCTTCAGGATCAGAGAATAATCAGAGGTTTCCAGCACCTTGCGCATAATTTTAGGAAAACTGTGACTTCGACCTGAGCTCTTGCATCCGGCCAATATTACCGTCGCGCTCGGTGTCCGTGTGCATGACCATCAGTTCTGCAAGCCCTCCGCTACTCATATTGAATACACGATCAGCGATTCTGAGCGTGTCGGGGCGATGAGCGATGACAACACGCGTAATATTAAGTTGCGTTAGGTTGTCATTGATAGCGCGTTCAACCTGGAGATCGAGGTGCGACGTTCCCTCGTCGATAAACAGAATCTTTGGCTGCCTGTACAGGGCACGAGCGATCATCAGACGCTGTTTTTGACCACCTGAAAGCGCGCTTCCCATATCGCCGATCAAGCTGGCGTAGCGCATGGGCATGCTGTCTATCTCGTCATGGATGCAAGCAAGGCGAGCGCAGGCTTCGATGCGTTCGAAATCAAGTTCGGTATCAAAGAAGGCGACGTTCTCAGCGATCGTTCCCGACAACAGCGTGTCATCTTGCATGACAGTGGCGATGTTGGAAATGAAATGGTTTCGAGCGATCCGGTTCAGGCCGATACCGTCATACGAGACTTCTCCAGACAGAGGGCGCTCCAACCCGAGCATCAGCTTGAGAAGTGTCGTCTTGCCTTCGCCTGACCGACCGGTGATCGCGACCATTTCGCCAGCGCTGATCGAGAGGGATAGATCGGAGACAATTGGCGGTTCATCTGGATGGTACCGAAACGAGACTGTGTTCACATTTATGGAGCCAGAAATTGAAGGTCGCAGGCCGCTTTCCCCATCCTCCGGCGAAGCAAGGGCCAAGTCGGCTATACGGTCCAGATGGACGGAAAGGGTGCGCCACACTACCAAGGCATCAACCGCGTTTTTTGCGGTTCTGCCGAAATAGACCTGGTAAGCGATGAAGGACATCATCATACCGATGGTGAACGAGCCTCCCATGGCGGCGCGGGCTGTGACAAAAACGATGAAGGCTGCCCCGACAGAATCGATCAGGTCGGCTACGGATCGAATGGCCGCATCGGCGGCGCTGTGGCGAAAGTTGGCATCCGTCATATCCGTCAGACGAGTTTGCCAGCGCTCAAAGCGTTCATCCTCGCGTCCAAACAGCTTGATACTGCGGATCGCCCGTATCGTTTCCAGAAAGAGGGTTTCTTCTCGCGCCTCGGTTGCCAGCTTGTCTTCCGTCAGCAGTCGCCTAATGCGGATGGTTCCGAAATGGAGAATGCCCTCGAGGCTGACGATACCCACGACGATCAGAGCAAAATTGCTGCCGTAGAGAAAAAGGACCGCAAGGGCGATTGTGGCTGCAACGGTGTCGACAAGTGCGTCCAGGGCTGGGCCCGTAAGAAATGCCTGGACCGTATTCGTGGAGTTGAATCGGGAGGTTACATCGCCCAAGTGCCGTTGTTCGAAAAAGGCCGAGGGAAGTTTCAGCATATGCCGAAACAAGTTGCTCATCAATCCAAGGGACAGAGACTGACCAATCTGTAGAGTTATGATCCGACGCTGAAAGAACGCCGCACAGTTGATGATTGCTAAACAGGTGAACCCCGCAAACAGGACGTTCATGAGGTCAGTATCAAGCCTGGTTACGGCTTCATCGACCGCAAGTTGAAGATATAGCGGTGCGACGACGGCGGCCACCTGCAGCAATATCGATAGCAAAATAATCTGCGTAACTGTAGGAGTCACACCATAGAGGTGTGACCAAATGGATGAAAGCGAGAGCTTTCTTCGTTGGTCCCGCGCCACGAAGGTGCCGCTCGGCCTGAATTCGGCAGCGATCCCTCTTGAGCGCTTGGATAGCTCCTCCCACCCAATGACCGTGCGTCCAATTGCTGGGTCGTGAACCACAGCTCCTTTTCTTTGGACTTTGACCAGCACCACAAAGTGGTCGTCGTCAATATGGAGCATGGCGGGCAGCTGGAGCTTCCTGAGATCAGAGAGCCGGGGGACCCTGACCGCACGTCCCTCCAAACCGTACTGGCTCGCAAGCTTGAGGACGGTCTTGAGCCGTGCGCCTTTCATTGACGGCGGTGCGAGTGAGCGCAGAGAGCCAAGATCGATCCTCCAGCCCCAATAGTTCGCAATCATCGCGATGCAGGCTAGCCCGCACTCGGCCAAGGTCGCCTGCCGAATGACCGGTGTTCTGTACTTTGCGAATCCGCGCCACCGCGGGCGAAAGGTGTCCGTCATACCCGAGCCCACAGCTCCCTGACCGAACGCAAGATCCACTGCGCGAGCGTCTGGCGATCCAGGATTATATCGGCACTGAGTGTGAGACCGGGTCGAAGGGGGATTTCTCGGTCACCTGACCTCATGGTCTGGTTTTCGATGGAAACGGTAACGCGATAGCTCGGCTCAGCCAATGAGATTGTCTTTCGAAGCTCGTCCGGCCTTAAGATTGTCTCCGAAACCGAAGCAACCTTGCCCGCGGCAAAGCCGTACCGAACATAGGGGAAAGCGTCGTAGGCGATCCGCACCGGCTGGTGTGGCTCAACGAAGGCGATCACCTTGCTCGGGACGTACATCTCGGCAACGAGGACAGACGTCTCTGGCAGAAGCGAGATCATGGTCAAACTCGGATCCACCGTCTGCCCGGGGGCAACCAGAATGGTGTCCACCGTGCCGTCAACGGGCGCCGTGACCTGGAAGGCCATTCGTCCTTCCGCTTCCGTTCGTCGTTGGCCCAGTTCAATCAGCGATTGCCGCAAGTCTGAAATTCGAAGTTCGCCTTCTATAGGCGCCTGCTCTCTGAGCCCTCGAAGCTCTGCCAAGGTCGCTTCATTCTCGTGGAGGGAATAAAGCAGAGTCTGAACCGAAATTTCGGCGTCGCGCAGCGCGGTCTCGCGTCTTTGTATTTCAGTGACGCTCATCGCGCCGGACTCTCTCAAAGTCCGACCTGCCGACAATTGCTCTTTGAGGACGGCAATCGTCTGCTGCTGAAGTTCCACTCCGCTCCGGACGGCCACAACCTGTTGCGCTACAGCGTCAATGCGCTCCGTATATTCCGTTACTTTCTTACCGACTTGAGAACCAATGGATTGAACGCGACTCCGTAGCTCAGACTCGGCAACTTTGATTCGGTCGATCTCAGATTCAGCGGCCGGTCTGCCGTTCACGAGACTGGGATCCGGATCGACATAGATGAGGACATCCCCTCGCTTCATACGTTGCCCCTCATGTACGACAATACGCTGTATGCGGCCGGGTCGAGGAGCATTGATCCGCATGATTTGAGGATTGGCGATGAGAAATCCGTTTACTTGCTCTCGTCGGGAAAATTTCGCCGACAAGAGGAATGCCGCTATCACAATGGAAGCGAAGATAAACACCCAACAAACACTGGCCCAGGTTTGGCCCGGGCCAATGTGGATGTCGCCGAATATGTTCGCGTTCCTCTTTAGGCTCAAGGCCATTGCTCAAGAGGCATCTTGCAGACGGATGTGAACTTCAGGTTGTCTTCAACTGCCTAGTGAGCTTCGCAAGTGGCCCTCCGTGTCCCTGCTAAAAATCAGCTTGAGGACAAGTTGAACCACGAACAGAACAACAAGAAGCGCCCAGTTCTTCGAGACGGGCTCGATCCAAGGAAAGAATATTGCTGCAAAGGCGACGCATCCATATGCTGCCAAGGCGGTTACTGCCGACTCTTTTAGCAAGTGAAACAATACCATCATGACTGTAGCTCCTAAGGTTGGGTGATGCCTTACACGCCTTGTCCCTTGGAGAACTCGGCGTCCTCAGCCCAAAGTTGCTGCCAGTTCTGTTCGCCAACGAAAAGTCCGATCGTGTAGCAGATGCTTTCGCCCACGACGCGAACAATCTTGCCTTTCCAATTCCCCTTCTTGCGAAGACCCATCCGATAAGCGAGTTCTTCGGCTCTCCAGACCGCCAGCGGATATATGGTTCTTTCGGCGAGGGGAGATCTCCGCATCAGACGGACATAGGGGATAGCCCAATATTGATACCCTCTCACGGTACGTGGCGAGAGACGAGTGGCTGTGAATTCGAGGTCAGCTCGCCAAGTTTCCCGATCCAGCATGCCCTTCCGGAAAAAGTGGGTACAGATTACGCGGCCGCTCGAAGCACCGGAACTACCCGCACCTAATGCGCTGAGGCCGCCGATCGCAAGCGACTTGCCGGGCGAAATCCCGGAGAGAGACGCAATTCCGGCGCCCGATACAAACGCTCCACCTGCGGCGTCGGCGCGACCTTTCCAACCCGCCCCAGCGATGTCGTCAAGTTCCTCCGCAGAAAGCTCGAAAGGATTGTAGCTGTCGGAAAATGTAGCGGATTGGTCCATGCTATTCATGTCGAATTCCTCGCTCAAATCCATTGAAACGCGAAACCCGCCCAAGCCGAAGCTTGCACGTTTTGGTTGTACGTTCAAGGGCTAGAATGGACAGGCCGAAATTTGCGGCTTCTTCACGAGATGCACTACCAGGCACAGCAAGACTCTTCCCGAGTTGCTCGTGAAGCTCTTTCAAGCCCTTAGGTATGACCTCGTTTGTGTGGCCTCGGCGGCATCCGGCCCTGAGCCTGTGCGACTTGCAACCGCCTGCGGATCGGCGCGCTGGGAAAAGAGACTCGACCGGGAGATGTTCGCCGCCGCCATGGAGAACGCGTTGGCGGTTGAGGGCGATCTCTCGCTGCGGGGCAACGGACCGCCTGACCGCTCCGGTAGATTTTCCGCCAGGGACTGTTCAGGGTCGCGACCGGTCACCGGCCGCGGCCTGTTCTTTTCGCCAGCCGCCGCATAGGTTGCGCTCAATCGAACTGAAGGCCTGTGCATGAGCAGCATGTTTCCCGAAATCTACCTTGTCCGCCATGGGGAAACGGAATGGAGCGCCTCGGGCAAGCACACCGGCCGCACCGACATTCCGCTGACCGCGAGGGGCGAAGAGGCGGCGCACGGCATTGCCGATCGTCTCCAGGGTCTGACTTTTCAGGCGGTCTGGTCGAGCCCGTCACAGCGCGCCTTCGATACCTGCCGGTTTGCCGGTTTCGGCGAACGCGCGGTGAAGAAGGCCAACCTGCAGGAATGGGATTATGGTGCCTATGAAGGCATGACGACGAAGGAGATTCTTGGCCGGCGCCCAGGCTGGCAATTGTTTCGCGACGGCTGTCCGGGCGGCGAGACAGCGAAGGACGTCGGAACCAGGGCCGATGCGATCATCGGCGAGGCTCGCGCTGTAGCCGGCAATGTGCTGATCTTTTCAAGTGCGCATTTCCTGCGCGTGCTTGCGGCGCGCTGGGTCGGCCTGCCGCCGCAGGGCGGCGCCCGCTTCGTGCTCGATACCGCAAGCCTTAGCATCCTCGGCTACGAGCATGATCCGACCGAGCCGGTGATCCGCAGGTGGAACCAGAAGTAGCGATCGCGGGCTCCCCCTCATCCGGCCGCTTCGCGGCCACCTTCTCCCCGGTGGGGAGAAGAGGTTGACTCGGCGCCATCCGGCTCCTCTCCCCTCGGGGAGAGGTCGGATTGCCCCGAATTGCTCTTTGCAATTCGGCTGGCAATGCGGGTGAGGGGGATGCTAGGCACGACTCCTCTCGCCCGACAGCATCGCCAACTCCTCTGTCGTCAGATGCCGCGCCTTGCCTTTCGCGAGATCGCCGAGCTGCAGGGCGCCGATCGCCACCCGCACCAGCCTGAGCACCTCGATGTCGAAAGCGCCGAGCAGGCGGCGGATCTGGCGGTTGCGGCCTTCATCGAGGACGATCTCCAGCCAGGCGGTGCGCCCGCCGCTGCGCAGCAATTCGATCGCGCTCGCCGTCAGCAGTTCGCCGTCCGCGACAGCACCTTCGCGAAACCGCCTGAGCATCGCCTCGTCAGGGGCGGAAGCGATCTGCACATGATAGGTCTTGGCGACATGCGAGGCCGGATCGAGCAGCCCGTTCGCCCAGCGCGTGTCGTTGGTCATCAAGAGCAGGCCTTCGCTTGCCTTGTCGAGGCGGCCGACCGGCGAGACGAAGGGCAGCTCCAGATCGGCAAGGCAGTCATAGACCGTGCCGCGGCCTTCGGGATCGTCGCGCGTGGTGACCAGCCCGCGCGGCTTGTTGAGCATCAGATAGACCTTGCGCTCGGCGGCGACGCGCTCGCCATCGACGGTGATGCGGTCGCGATCAGGATCGATGCGTAATGATGGGTCGCGCGCCACCTTGCCCGCGACCTGCACGCGCCCCTCGGCGATCAGCTGCTCAGCCTGCTTGCGCGAGCAAAACCCAAGCTTCGACAGCGCCCGGTCGAGGCTGACCTTCCCGGCAACGGCTCGCCGGGGCATCTCGCGTGGTTGTCGCATAGGCTTGCGTGTCATCGGCCGACAGATGCCACGCAGGGCAATGGGACCGCAACCCGCCCCCGGTCCATCCATCGTCAAGACACGGGCGCGCACCCGAGGTGGAAGACCAGCCTTGCGGGAGCAGGCAGCGCGGCCTGACCGCTGTCATGGTTCCGGCGGCGCGCTCAACCGCCGGTAAGCGACACCGTCGAAGGTAGCCGTCACGAAGCTCTTGACCGACATCCTGCGCTTGCGCCCGTCGCTGCAGGCATAGATCGGCCAGCCGGCCTCGCTGCATTCGTTCGCCGCGCACATGCGGGCAAGGCAGTTGCCGATGGTCAGCCGGAAGCCGCCCTTGCCGGCGAAGCCTTGCAGCAGGCTGCCGTCCGCCGAACGCCATGTCCGCTGACGGAATTCCGGCCGCAAGGCCGAAGGCTCGAGAGGGGTGGCGAGGTTGGCCGTGCCCGTGCGCGCCATGAGCTGAAGACGGTAGCGTGCCATTCCGGTCGCATAGGCGGTCACAAGGTCGGACTCACCCAAATAGGCGGCCGCCAGATCGGAGTTGTCGAGCAGATGGGGCAATTGCTCGCCTGCTTCTGTCGACCTCACTAAGGCAACAAGGGCGGCAAAGGCCAAGCAAGCGCGCAACATCTCGATTTCCAGCAGCCACATTTCCGGCGTGCCAGCGCCCCCGGCTGCCTTCCATACCATCTCGCCAATTGGCGCGCCGTGCAAGCCGCTGCAGGAGATGACCGGAACGTCTCAGCCGTTGGGAGAGGGCGGCAGCTCGAACAGGATGGCGCCGTTCTCCCGCCCTCGCTCGACATAGCCGATGATCCGGAACCATCTCGCGACGTCGGGTCCATGGAGCCAGCTGCGCGAGTGTATAGGAAGATTGCCGGCAAGTGCCTGGATATGGCGGATGTGGCGCTTGCAGAAGCGAACCGTTGCCGCGCTGAAGAAGTCCTCCTGTGCGGCAAACAGCGTGTCGGCCGCGTCGCCGTGCTCGTGCCAGGCAATGATGGCCACGGTCTTGTCGCCCTGGACCAGCGCATGAGCCCGGCCTTCCTTCAGGTTCATCATCAGATTGTCGTAGGCGGTCTTGCTGTCCTTGCCGGCCGCCAAATACTCGTCCGACATCCGCTTGGACAGATCACGGAAAACACTCTCGAGGTCTCCGACCGTCGCCGCTCGTGCTCTCATTTTTCCTCCTGAAAGCCCTACGGGCAGTTTGCCCTAAGGATAGGCATTCACCAAGCAAAGCAAATCCGCGATCGGCCGCATACGAGCAAATGCATTTCACCAGGCCGAGATCGCCGGTGCCGCCGCACCGGAGGTGCCGGTATTGACGGTCGGAGGCGTCTCCAACTGATCCGCTACGGCTTGCCAGCGATCGGCGAAATGGCTGCGGCCGGGGCATCGAGTCCGATATCGAGGATCGGGGCGCTGTGCGTGATCCAGCCGACCGAGATCAGGTCGACGCCGGTCGCGGCGATCGCAGGCGCCGTCTGCGCGGTCACCCGGCCGGAAGCCTCGGTGATCGCGCGGCCGCCAACCATCGCCACCGCCTGGGTCAACTGCTCCAGGGACATGTTGTCCAGCAGCACTGCATCGACGCCGGCCGCGAGCGCTATGTCGAGTTGCTCAAGCGTATCGACTTCCACCTCGATCCGCACCATGTGGCCGACGCCGGCACGCGCCCGCTCGATGGCCGTGCGGATATCGCCGGCAATCGCGATGTGATTGTCCTTGATGAGCACGGCATCGTCGAGGCCGAAGCGATGGTTGGCGCCGCCACCGGCGCGCACGGCGTATTTCTCCAGCGCACGCAGGCCGGGAGTGGTCTTTCGCGTGCACGCGATTTTTGCCTTGTGGCCCCGCGCGGCTTCGACGACCGCCGCGGTTTGCGTGGCAATGCCGCTCAGATGGCAAAGGAAGTTGAGCGCCGTCCGCTCTGCCGTGAGCAACGCGCGCGCAGGTCCGCGCACTGCTGCGACGACGTCGCCGGCCGAGATGCCGCTGCCGTCCGGGTGGATCACGGTGACTTCCGTCCGAGGATCGATCAGCTCGAAGGCGAGGGCGGCGGCATCGAGACCCGCAATCACGCCCGGCTGTCTCGTGGCGAGCACCATCGTGGCGGTCGCATCCGCCGGAACGATCGCGTCGGTGGTGAGATCGCCGGCGCGGCCCAGATCCTCGAGCAGGGCCGCGCGCACCAGCGGCTCCATCATCACGCGCGGCAGCGGCGTCAGCGTCATGGTCAAGCCCTCCTGTCGAGCAGCGCTACGGTGTCGGATGCCGTGTCGGAAAGGATCGCCGCCGCTTCGAGCGTCTCGTCGAGCGTCAACCGCAGCGATTGCGGCTGCGCATCGCGCCGGGGGAAATCGGTCCGGAAGTGTGAGCCCCGGCTTTCGTCGCGACGGAGAGCAGCAACCGTGATCATCAACGCGATCAGCGCGGGATCGGACGCGGCATCATCACCGGCGATGATTGGCACGAGCGTCCTTGCCGCGTCGCGTAGCCTCTCGCCGTCGCGCTCGATGCCGAGCGCGTGCGAAGCGATCGGGCGGATGCGCGAGGCATCCGGTCGCGGCGGCACGATAGCCGGCTTCAGCCGTCTATGCGCGCCTGGCGACGCGGAAGCGACGCTTGCCGCGATCCAGGCGGCCGATGTCACGGCCTCGATGAGCGAGTTGCTGGCGAGACGGTTGGCGCCGTGCAGCCCGGTGCGGGCGACCTCGCCGCAGGCCCATAGGCCGCGAAGCGAGCTCCGGCCTTCGGCGTCCACCGCCACGCCGCCCATGTGATAGTGGGCCGCGGGACGCACGGGGATCGGCTCCACGGCGGGATCGATGCCGGCTTGGCGGCAAAGCGATGCGATCGCAGGGAAGCGCTCGGCGAATTTCGGTCCGAGACACTGCCGCGCGTCGAGGAACACGCGATGCCCGGCCTCGAACTGGCGCCACACGGCTCGCGCCACCACGTCCCGCGACGCGAGTTCTCCCCCTGGTGTATCGGCGAGGAAGCGCCAGCCGCGCTCGTCGACGAGAACCGCACCCTCGCCGCGCACCGCTTCGCTGACCAGCGGCATCGGGCGCCGCGAGCCATCGAGCGCGGTCGGGTGAAACTGCACGAATTCGAGATCGGCAAGCTCCGCGCCGGCGCGCGCGGCAAGCGCCAGGCCCTGGCCGAATGAACCGCGCGGGTTCGTCGTATGATCGAACAGGCCGCCGATACCGCCGGTCGCGAGCACCACGCGGCCAGTCGACAGCGTCAAAGCTTCGCCGTTTCCAACGGCAAGCACGCCGGCGATTTCGCCGTCCTCGACAATCAGGCGCCGGACCTCGACGCCTTCGAGGATGGCGATTGAAGGCGTCCGTCGCACGGCGGCTGCCACCGCGCGGATCAATTCACGGCCGGTGGCGTCGCCGCCGGCATGGACGATCCGCCGGCGCGAATGCGCGGCTTCGAGCCCGAGCAGAAGCGTGCCGTCGGGAGTACGGTCGAAAGCAACGCCCAACCGCGCGAGATGCTCGATCGCTTGCGGCGCCGCCTCGACAACACGTCTTGCGGCCACCTCATCGCAAAGCCCGTCGCCGGCCGCGAGCGTGTCGGCAAGATGCAGGTCCGGGCTGTCATCGCTGCCGAGGCTCGCTGCGATTCCACCCTGGGCGAGGACGCTGGAAGCTTCGTCTCCCAGCGCGGTTTTGGAGACGAGGACGACCGGTTCCGGAGCGAGATGAAGCGCCGCCATCAGGCCCGCGATGCCGCCGCCGACGATGACCGGCCGGCCGTGGAGGTTGTGCATGGTCATATGGCGAGCATCCGCTCCACTGCCTGTCGTGCGCGTTCAGCGACGCCCGGGTCGATGGTGACGATGTGGCGGTTCTCCTCGAGCGCCGCGCGGATGTTGGCGAGCGTGATGCGCTTCATGTGCGGGCAGAGATTGCATGGGCGCACGAAGTCGACTTCAGGATGCTCGACGGCGACGTTGTCGCTCATCGAGCACTCGGTCATCAGCACGACGCGCGCCGGCTTGTGCCGTCCGACATAGTCGGACATCGCCGCCGTTGAGCCGGCAAAATCCGCTTCGGCGACAACCTCCGGCGGGCACTCGGGATGGGCGAGCACCGTGACGCCGGGATGCGCCTCGCGCAGCTCGCGTATATCGGCGGGCGTGAAGCGCTCATGCACCTCGCAGTGTCCCTTCCAGGCGATGATCTCGATCTTTGTCTGGGCAGCGATGTTCCTTGCCAGATATTCGTCGGGCAGCATGATCACCCGCGGCGCGCCGAGCGATTCCACCACCGCCAGCGCATTGCCCGAGGTGCAGCAGATGTCGGACTCGGCCTTCACCGCGGCAGAGGTGTTGACATAGGTCACGACCGGCACGCCGGGATAGCGCTGCCGCATCAGACGCACATCCGAAGCGGTGATCGAGTCGGCCAACGAACAGCCGGCGCCGAGATCCGGAATGAGCACGGTCTTGCCGGGATTGAGGAGCTTCGCCGTCTCGGCCATGAAATGCACGCCGGCGAGCACGATGACGTCCGCATCGACCAACATCGCCTTGCGGGCGAGCGCAAGGCTGTCGCCGACGATATCGGCCACGCAATGGAAGATTTCGGGCGTCTGGTAGTTGTGCGCCAGGATGACGGCGTTGCGTTCACGCTTGAGCGCAAGGATGGCGTCGATGTCGTCGGTGAAGGCCGGCCATTCGATCGGCGGGATCACCCGCCGGACGCGATCGTAAAGAGATGCAGCAGTCGAAAACGAAACGGGCATCGGCGCTCCAATTATTCTCTAAGTGAGTATAATTTGGGTATATACTTACTTTGAGAATAAGGGATGTCAAGCGCGCGATTGTGGCTATTTCGTCCCTGCGACAGCCCGCTCGTCGAGAACGGCGTGGCGAAAGCGGAAGAGCTTCGCTGGCCGCCCGACGGTGTCGGCAGCCGTCTCTCCGGTCTCCTCGACCAGATCCTGCTGCTCGATGAGGCGCCGGAAGTTCGGCTTGTGGACCAGCCTTCCGGAGAGCGCTTCCACGGTGCGTTGCAATTGCAGGAAGGTGAATGCGGGCGGCATCAGCTCGAACACCACCGGGCGGTATTTGATCTTCGAACGCAACCGCGCGATCCCGGTCGCCAGGATGCGGCGATGGTCGGTTATCATCGAGGCCCCAGGTACCAGTGGGGATGTGCTTCGCGCCGACCCGCGTGTTGCCTCCTCGATCAGGCCTGCCTCGTAGAGGAGCTCGTAACGCTGAAGGACGAGCTCTTCGTTCCAGTCGCGACCGTCAAAACCAAAGGCAATCGCTACCCGCTGTCGGCGCTCACGCCGCAATGAATCGTGATCCGCCTCGTCCACCCAGGCCAGCAGGCGCGACTGCAGTATGTCCGAAACCATCGGCGGGGCACCGGAACGGTGGTCTTCCCAGGGGAAATAGTCGTACCAGTTCCGCCAGGCACGCTTGCCCGATCCGGCGGGGTGCTCTGCGCGCGTCAGGGCAAGGTAGCTGATCGAGATCACGCGCTGCTGGCGCTGCTCGCCGATCCGGTCGCGGTCGGCGAACGTATAGAGCTGCTCGATATAGCCGAGCTGGTGACTGGTCTGCTGTTCCACCCATGCTCTAAGGCCAGACTGCAGGGAGCGATGGCCGAGCTCGAACGGCCCCGAGGGCAGGGCGTTGGCCTGGCCGACGGTGAGGACGCTCGGTCCCTGACCCGTCATCGCCACAACCACCGCGATCAGATCCACGCTGGCCTCGTGGGCCTTGCCTGGCGGCGTTTCTTTTCTGCTTGCTGCTGCCTGGCCTTTCATTGTCCCCTGAGCTGTTCGGCCGGTTCGGTCTAGGGGCTGAATCAGATCACTCAAAAGGTGGACTGCACTCTTTCGTCCGTCAATGTTTCAGAACCATGCGCGCGAAGGCGAAATCAAAATGGCGAAAAATGGCGTCGAACACCGAGGCGCGAAAGCACATGGCTCTCAGCCCGACCTTGCAGCAAGGCGTCTCCTCTGATTCTCTGATATCGGTGGGGATCGCCTGATTCGTGTGTACGTTGTTCCGCATGGTTACGCGGCGGGGCAGCGGTGCCTTCCGTAGAGAGACCACAATGACTGCCAAGCCGGAAATCCTCGAGATGAGGCCTAAGATCACCGTTGTCGGGGTCGGCGGCGCTGGCGGAAACGCCGTCAACAACATGATCGCCGAAGGATTGCAAGGCGTCGAGTTCGTCGTCGCCAATACTGACGCCCAGGCGCTCACCATGTCGAAGTCGTCGCGACTGATCCAGTTGGGTGCGCATGTGACCGAGGGCCTGGGCGCTGGATCCTTGCCTCAGGTCGGCAGCGCGGCCGCGGAGGAATCCATCGACGAGATCATGGATCATCTGGCGGGAACGCACATGTGTTTCATCACCGCTGGCATGGGGGGCGGCACGGGGACCGGCGCCGCGCCCATTATTGCGCGTGCCGCGCGCGATGCCGGCATTCTGACGGTGGCCGTGGTCACCAAGCCTTTCGCGTTCGAAGGCAAGCGCAGGACCCAGGCCGCCGAGGAAGGCATAGAACGCCTTCGCGAGAGCGCCGATACGGTGATCGTCATCCCGAACCAGAACCTATTCAGGGTGGCCGACGCCAGGACAACATTTGCCGACGCATTTGCCATGGCGGACCGTGTTCTCTACGCCGGTGTCGGCTGCATCACGGATCTGATCGTGAAAGAGGGTCTGATCAATCTCGACTTCGCCGACGTCAAGTCGGTGATGCGGGACATGGGCCGAGCGATGATGGGAACCGGCGAGGCCTCCGGGGAAGGCCGTGCAAGGACGGCCGCCGAGGCTGCAATTGCCAACCCGCTCCTCGACGAAGCCTCCATGACAGGCGCCAGAGGCCTGCTTGTTTCGATTTGCGGCGGCATGGACATGACACTCTTCGAGGTCGATGAAGCAGCGACACGGATACGGGAAGAGGTCGACGCCGACGCCGATATCATCGTCGGCGCCATCTTCGATCAGGCGTTGGCTGGGAAATTCCGGGTGTCGGTCGTCGCAACGGGCCTGCGGAAGGGCGTGGACATGGCGCAGCTTGAGCAAAGGATTGCTTGAGGCCACGCGGATGTCCGATGGGGTTGCCCCCCCGATAGACGATTGCCTCTGCGTCACAGGAAGGCGTCTGTGGCTATGACCGGGGGCCGCCCGATAGCGAGGCGGCCGTTTACCTATGTCTGTGGGCCGGACAGGGGATCGATGGTAGCGGAGGTGCGCTACAAGCGTTCCCCACATTCCGAACCGGTGCCATTCGCATATCGCGTCGCGTCATGAAGTGGCAAATTGATCCCATTCGAGCCGCTCTCGCCGCGCTTTTTTGAACGGCAGTTTTGCGCCGCATCTCGGTCGTAGAGATCAGCCTTGCCGCCGCCCGAAAGCGAACATCGTCTGCGACAACACTGGAGGTCATGGTTGCGCCATCTCAGGACCTTCGGCGCCGCGATCCTGCCTGCCGGCGAGCAGACATTCAGCTGAAGCTCAAAAGCGGGCAGCAGCGAACGGACCTGGTTGTTGCTGAGTGTTTCAGCGCTACATGCATTCCGGTCCGCAGAGGGGCGTTCCGCTCCTGGTGAAGCCGCTCTAGGCCACGCCAACGATCGCCCGGCAACGCGCGCCGGCTGGCCAGAATGGATAGCCGCCGGGGTAACATCCGGCCTGCGGATTCAGTGGCTCTGGACGAAAGGAGCACGCGAGCTCCCGAAACGGCGTGGCCAGCGCAAGTGCATCTCACGCGCTAGCCGTATATCCATGGGCCGCGGCCCGACCGAGATCCGTCAGCTTGCGACGGCGCTGCGCAGCAGCATGAGCTCGCCGATGTTTTCGATGATGACATAGCCGACCAAACGGCCTCCGGCATCCACCACGCCGACCGCAGGTGCAGCCCCGCTTCTCAGGGGTTCGAGCGCCTTGATGAGCTTCTCATAGTCTCGCACCACCGGGATATTTGCGGCCATTGCCTCGATCACAGGAGCTTGACCACCGCGCTGCTGGAGGCCCGCGACAAGCCCCTCACGCGTCAGCACGCCGCGCAGCCTGCCGCCACCGTCGACGATCGGAAACTCGTGTTGCGTCGTGCGCAACAGCGCCTGTGCCGCCTCGTCGAGGGTCGCGGTCGCCGGCAGGCTTTCGAACCGGCTGATCATGACGTCGCGGACGTTAACGGCACGCGCCGCTGCCTCGAGCCCCATCGCCTGGGTTTCCGCAGTGGCGGCGAGGTAGACGAAGATCGCGACGAATATGAGCAGCACGTTGCCGGCGACGAGACCGATGAAGCCGAAGGCGAAGGCGGCGAACTGACCGACCGTCCCCGCAATCTCCGTCGCGCGCACGCGATTGTAGCGCGTGGCGAGGAAGGCGCGCAGCACGCGCCCGCCATCCATCGGAAAGGCCGGAATGAGGTTGAACAGAACCAGCCAGATGTTGACGGCGGCGAGGCGAGCCACGAACGCGACACGCGGGTTATCCATCGACGTCAGCGCGTCGATACCGACGGTGGTCCCGAGTGCTACGACGAGGAAAGCGGCAATGACGACATTGACCAGCGGGCCGGCGAGCGCCACGACGATCTCTTCCGACGGCTTCTCGGGTAGCCGCTCCAGCTCCGCGACGCCGCCGATCGGCAAGAGCGTGATCTTTGGAGTTCGGATGCCGTAGCGACTAGCGGCCGCGGCATGGCCGAGCTCATGCAATACCACGCAGGCGAACACGGCGCCGATGAAGCCGACGCCCTCGATTGCAGCCGACGTTCCACCCCCCTGGAAATAGGCGATGCCGATCCAGGCGAGCAGCAGCAGGAAGGTCAGGTGGATGCGGATCTCGGTGCCGCCGACACGGAGGATCGGGTAGGACCACTGCATGATGTGACTCCGTCGGGGTCGGGAAGGCAGGCCGCGCCCCGCCGAGCATGCCTCCGTTTGCAGTCGCGTCAAGTGCCTTGTCATTCGCTGGAGCGCTTCGCTCCGGCAGGCCGTTGATGCAGGGGATTCGGCTGGTGCGCGCCGCTTGTCGGTCATAGAGTTCGCCTTGCCGTTGCCTATAAGCAGACATCACTGGCGACCGCACGTTAGCTAGAGCAATTCCAGGAAAAGTGTGAGCGGTTTTCCGCCCGGAATTGCGTAAAAACAAAGAGTTAGAGCGGTTCGGCGTTTCCGTGAAACGGTGAACCGCTCTAGGTCGCAGTCCGCCAATTGTCACTTGTGAGGCCGGCTTTGGGCAGCGCGGCCATCCCGCCACACTTCCGGACCGTTGTGACAGTGCTTGTATCGCGACTTGGCAGTTATCGCCCGCGGCTGTACCGAGTCGCGGTTGCGCAATAGGGGGAACACCAGGCGGCGAAACGGCCCAGCCGGTTCATGGATATGGATTTCTTCAGAAATCGACTACAGGCGTGTCGGGCATCTGCTGCTCAAACAGGGCCCAGAAGCTGGAGCCCCGGGTGTCGGAAAACCAGTGCTCGAACTCCGCGAGCGCGGCATGGATATTGGCGGATTGGTTTCCGCTTAAATCCTGGAACATTGCTAGCGCGACCGGGCCAAAATGCGAGATCACCTCCGAGCGCGCCTCGCTGTCGGCATTCCAGCCGAGGCTCGCGCGCAAGGCGGCGAATGCGTTCGCCACGGCGATATCCTCACTTTCCGCTAGGCCCATAGCATCGGCGATCGCCTGCATGAGGTTGAGCCGCCTGAAGGCGAATGCGCGTTCCTGCTCCAGCGCTGCAATCCGCCTTGCTGCTTCGTGCCGGAAACTTGTCTCCGCAGCCTTGGCGGCCTCCGCAGAAGTCCTCAGTTCAAGCAGAAAGGATGCTGGCATCGCGTCACCTCCTCGGAAAGGTCCGACACATTTTCAGGGCCAGGCTCTAAAGCATGTCTCCCGAAAGTGGGAACCGGTTTCGGGACAAAGACATGCGTAAAATCAAAAACCTAAAGCGCACGGAGCGAATCTGAAAGATCGCGACGCGCTTTAAGAGGATGGCGGAAGAGAGTGGGAGTCGAACCCACCAAGGACCGGCTCGCGGCCCCTCCCGGATTTGAAGTCCGGACGCCCCACCGGGGACGATGCTCCTCCAGAATCTTCTGCCGGTGAACCATTGTCGCCCTCGCGGCGAAACAGGTCCAGCCGATGCTTGTTGATGCGCCGCAGGTCGCCGCGCCGCAAGGTGACGCCGTGCCGGTCGAGAAATTCGAGGATATGGACTGCAACCTTGCGCCCGCTGCCCGCACTGTCGCGAAACTGTGCGACGCTGAACTGCCCGTCATGCCTGGCCGCCAGACTGCAGACGATCTCGACGATCTCAGCCAACGCCGGGCGAAGGAAGAAGTGATCATGCGCAACCTCATGCACTGTGCCGATGCGGCCGGTAAGCTTCAGAAGCTTGCGGATTTCCGCTTCCGGCCTGCCGAGCTCGCCCGCGATGTCGCGCACTCTTGGGGGGTGGAATCTCACCGAGCCGGCTATCAGCGGTTCGACCTCACGCCATAGTGCCTCCTCCCTGGCCGCGAGACGGACCTCATGGCCGGGAAGCCGTATCCAGGCGCCGTCGAGCTCGATCTGACCGGCGCGGACGAGGCTTCGCATGGCAGCGGCGAAAGCCGGCGCAAGAAGACATGGATCGAGCTGAAGGCGCAGCTTTTCCATGCCAATCCCCGGCAAATCCGGGTTGTCGGCATGAAAGGTCTCCAGGATTGTGCTCAAGTCGCGCTTGAACCGAGCCCACCGCATCGACGAGACCACGACCTGCGTCTCACCGACGGAAATGGTGGCAAGGCCGAGACGATCGATGAGGCGTGCGATCTCGTCGGCGCCGAGCGCCCGGTCGCGTGCGAAGGCGCCGAGGTCGAGATAGTGGGGCGGCGTGTCGAGAAGCACGGCGACGGCCTTGTCCGGCGCCGGGACGGCGTATGCTTCGAGCCTGGCCAGCCGTTCCGGCGAGCGGCGTTTGCGGCTCGGTGCCCTAAGGTCGATGAAGCGCCCGCCGCCGATGGTTCGTTGCGCGGACGTGTCGCGCACTACATAAGCGTCGCCGGCAGCGGCGGCGATCGGGCTCTCCAGGACAATCTGGACCTTGGCCGTGCTGCCGGGCGCTATAGGCTCGTCGCCGAGAAGGACGATCCTGGCCCCGACCTCGGTCGCGGCGTGATGGAGCCGCACCGGGAACCATTGCCCGATCGGCTTTGGCTCGCTGCGCAGCACACGCAGCTCGGCGTCAATCCTGTCCGTCGGCGCATGAAGCGCGGGATCGAGGATCACATCTCCGCGTCGGATTGCCTCCTTGCTGACGCCGTCGCCGGCCAGATTGAGCGCGCAACGGGTTCCGGCGAGGCCGCGCTCGGCCACCCGGTTCTGGGCGTGGATCGAGCGAATGCGCGCGGCAAGTCCCGACGGGCTCACCACGACGCTGTCGCCGACACCGACGGAGCCTGAAAGGGCGGTGCCGGTCACGACCGTGCCGATGCCGCGCAGGGTAAAGCAGCGGTCGACCGCCAATCGAAAGCGGCCCGAGGATGAGCGCCTGGCAAAGCGCGATGCCTCTTCGAACAGCAGGCGTCGGAGGTCGTCGATGCCTTCTCCCGTGACGGCGGAAATGGGAATAACCTCAGCCTGTTCCAAGATACTGCCCGCGAGGGCGGAGCGGATGTCCGCGGCGACAGCCGCACGTCGTGAAGGATCGGCCAGATCGCATTTCGAGAGCACGACCAGCCCACGACTGACGCCAAGGAGATCGACGATCGCCAGATGTTCGCGCGTCTGCGGCATGACGCCGTCGTCGGCCGCCACGACCAGCAGCACGAAATCGATGCCGCTGGCTCCGGCGACCATGGTGTGCACGAAGCGCTCGTGGCCGGGAACGTCGATGAAGCCGACGACGTCTCCGCTTGGCGTCGGAAGATAGGCGAAGCCAAGATCGATCGTCATGCCCCGCGCCTTCTCTTCTTGCAGCCGGTCCGTGTCGACGCCGGTCAGCGCCTGCACCAGCGCTGTCTTGCCGTGGTCGACATGTCCCGCGGTGCCGACGATCATGGCGCAGGCTCCTCGAGCGGCAACGTAGCGCGGCGTTCAGCCTCAGCGATTTCGCGCATGGTGAGAGCAGCGCGCGCCGCGTCCACGTACCGGCCTGCGATTACACTGCCGCCTGCTTGCGCGCGCAGGAGCCACGCATAGGCTTCGACAGGGTCGGCTGGAACGCCAGCCCCGAGATGGCAGGCGGCGCCGAGCATGGCCTGACCGTCCGTATCGCCGAGCAACGCGGCCCTGCGCCACCAGCGGACCGCTTCGGCAGGATCGCGCGGCATGCCGAGGGCATTGTGGCAGAGCATGCCGATACGGGTCATCGCCGATGCGATGCCCTGCGCGGCGGCAGCCAGCGCCCAACGCCGCGCTTCGGCAAAGTCAGGCTCGATCACCTCACCCTCGAGCAGCATCCAGCTCAACATGTCTTGCGCCGGTCCGTCGCCCTGCTCCGCCGCGGCCCGATAGAGTTCGGCCGCGCGGCGGTAATTCTGTTCGACGCCTTCGCCACGGAAACAGAGCGAGGCGAGGTTCCGCTGCCCGACCGGATCCCCGGCTTCGGCGGCGAGCGCCAGCCAGCGGAAGGCGAGATCGCTGTCTCGTTCGACGCCGAGCCCCTCGGCGAAGCAGGCGCCGATATTGTTTTGGGCGCGAGCCGATCCCGACCGCGCCAGCGGCTCCCAGATGGCGAGAGCCGTGGCGTAGTCGCCCCGCCTGGCAGCGTCGATGGCGACCGCCAACTGGTCAGCAGCGGATATTCGGGCCGGTTTGCGCGCCAGACGATCAAGCCACCGCACCACCGCCTCCTGGAGGGAAGCTCGCAAGATTGGCCGCCAAGCCGGCCTCGTCTTCGAGGCAGCGCAGATCGAGCATGAGTGCCTGCTTTTCGATGCGTCCGATCACCGGAACGGGCAGCGCCCGCAATGCCGCCGCAAGCATTTCCAGGGCTTGACCGCTTCCCGATTGGTGGCTGATGGCAAGCCCGGCGCTCGGCAGGGTGTCGAGTGGTAATGCGCCCGATCCGACCTGGCTTCGGCAGTCCACCACCTCCACTACAAATTCATCGCCCAGAACATTGGAAAGTACGGGAGCGAGGCGCCGGGCCTGCGCGGCAATATCAACAGCGGGGCGCGCGAGCAGCCTCAGCGTCGGCAGACGTTCCACCAAGCGATCCGGATTGCGGTAGAGCTTCAGCGTCGCCTCCAGCGCGGCCAGGCGGAGCTTGTCGAGGCGAAGCGCCCGCTTCATCGGGTTTCGGTTGACCTCGTCAAGAAGATCCTTCCGGCCGACGATGAAACCGGCCTGCGGTCCTCCGAGCAGCTTGTCGCCCGAGAAGGTGACGAGCTCGGCGCCGTCCGCAATCGCCTCGCGCACGGTGGGTTCGTGCTTGAGGCCGTATTGGGCAAGATCGATGAGCGTGCCCGAGCCGAGATCGTGGACGAGAGGCACCCCGCGCTCCTTGGCGATCGCCGAAAGCTCGCGCGCAGAGACCTCCGCCGTGAACCCATCGATCCGGTAGTTCGACGTGTGCACCTTGAAGACGACCCCGGTCGCCGGACCGATGGCCGACAGATAGTCCTTGGGATGCGTACGGTTGGTGGTGCCGACCTCTACGAGTTTCGCGCCCGAGCGGGTCATGATGTCCGGCATGCGGAACGAGCCGCCGATCTCGATCAGCTCGCCGCGTGACACGACGGCCTCGCGGCCAAGCGACAGCGTGTTGAGGACGAGAAGCACCGCGGCCGCGTTGTTGTTGACGACGGTTGCGTCCTCGGCCCCGGTGAGCTCGCATATGAGGGCCCGCAGATGATCGTCACGTTCGCCGCGTCTGCCGGTCCCGATGTCGAATTCGAGCGCCACTGCTTCACTCATGGCAGCGCGCATCGCCTCCAAAGCTTCGTTCGCGATCAGTGCACGGCCGAGATTGGTGTGCAGCACGGTGCCGGTCAGGTTGAAAACCGGGCGCAGCGATGGGCGCTCGGCGGCCTTGAGGCGGAGGAGCGCGTCGGCGGCGAGATCGCTCGGCTCGGGCACTTCAGTTCCGGTACGGCAAGCCGCCCGTGCTTCTTCCAGCGCATCGCGGATGGCGCGCGTCGTGGACTGCTGGCCGAAGCGCTCGACCGCCGCGGCCGCGAGCGGGGTCCTCAGCACGCGATCGACTGACGGGAGATCGCGCAGGCGGCTTGTGGGCAGACTGGTCATCGCGCACCTCAATAGCCTATGAGGAACGGATTGAAGGATCCGCGGCGATAGCCACCCTCGCGGACGAGGATGTCGAGCCCAAGCGTCGCCACGTCGTCGGCAACGGGATCGAGGCCGGGATCCTTATGCTGATGAAGGATCTTTACATAGCAGCCGCAGGAATCGCAGGTCTCGGCCTTCACCGTGCCCGACCCGCCGTCGATCTCCTGGTAGCCGATGCCCTTCGTCGAGCCGCACAGCGTGCATTTGATGCGCACGTAGTTCCACAGCGTGCTGCATAGCGAGCATGCGCAGAACCGCGCCCCATGAGCGCCCTGCCAACCGACGATGATCGAGGATGTCGGCGGGCTGCCGCAGGCGGGGCATGCGCCGTCGCCTACCGCCACCAGCGCGCGGGCATCGAGGCGGGCGGCGAGGCGAGCGAAGTGAACCTGTAGCGCGGCTGAGACATAGACATGCTCCGCGAGCGCCTCCATCGGAATCGCATTCGCGAGCACATTGCGTACCATGCCACCGCGCTTCGCCGGAGTGGCCTGCTTCAAACGGTCCAGCGCATCGGCCGCGAAGACCGGCTTCTTGATCTCCGACGCCGCGACGACCAGGCGGTCGAGCGTCTCGGCGATCGTGTCGAATGCCAGGTTGCTGCGGTCGAGCGGCGGCATTCCAAAGCTGCGCGCGCGCTCGCGTACTGCGACATCAGGCATCTCCGGCTCCGCTAAGCCTTCCTGAATGCGATGCTGCACATCGGCGAGAGCGGCAAGGAAGCGAAGATAGGGACCCAGCTCATGGCCCGCGGCCAGCGCGTTCCACCGCTCAGCGCGGCGAGAAAACAGAAGCGAAGGCTCGGGAAGGCGAGCAAAGGGAGGGGCAGAGACTTCGCCGATGGCGGTGGGGTCCGAACCGGCCGGAATGATCTGTCTTGGCATTCGAACCTCACGAACCGCACGGGCCACGTGGCTGCCTGACCGGCGCACAAAATCATGCGCAAACACAGAACTAGGGCGGAAAAGTCATCCCGCCAGCGCCCGCTCTATCCGGCGGGCTTCGATCCCGAGGGTCCTGCTCCCTTGCTCGATCTGGTGACGAGTTCCCGCAGCCATTTGCGATGATGCCGCCAGGCCCAGCCACCGGTCACCCGCCCTCGCGTCATGGCGGGGATGGTGCCGCGCACCCAGATGGCCGAGTAGAAATGGACGATCCAGACGCCGATGATGGCCACCGCCGCGATGGAGTGGACAAGTATGGCCACACGCTTCTGATCGATTGTCGTATACTGGGCGAAATATTGATCCCAAGCCACCAATCCGCTGGAGATGAGGATCACAATCAGCACCGACATTGACCAGAAGACGAGCTTCTGGCCGGCATTGTACTTGCCGACCTCAGGAGCATTGTCCTCGTGGTTGGCCAGCACGTCGCGGAAACGGGCGAGCCACGTTCCGTCCTCGCGCTGCCACAGGTTGGCCTTCCAGAAGCGAAGGAACAGCCCGAGGAAGCTGAAGAAGAGCACGACACCGATCCATGGATGGATGAAGCGCGTGAACTGGCCGCCGCCGAAAAGGCCGGACAGGAAAAACAGGCTCGGGTGAAACATCGCAAGGCCGGACAGGGCGAGCAGGATCAGGCTGGCCGCCGTGATCCAGTGGTTGATCCGCGCGCCCACCGTGTACCGATCTACGATAACTGGCTTGCCGGGATGGATCTGTTCGTTCGGCTTCACGTCATCGGCGGCCATGGCTGTCGCCTTCCGTCAGCTCTTCGGCGTGCTCCTCATCCGCTTCGGACACCCTGTTGGGTCCCATGATCAAATGGTGAAGCAAGCCGACGCCGGCCGCCACGCCCAAGACCGTGAGGCCCGCATATTTGGTCACACCTTTCCATGCCTCCACCAGCGGACTGATCTTCGGGTCCTTCGGCAAGCCCGAGTAGAGTTCCGGCTGGTCGGCATGATGCAGCACATACATCACATGTGTCCCGCCGACGCCCGGCGGATCGTAAAGGCCGGCATTGGCGAAGCCGCGCGACTTCAAGTCCTCGACGCGCTTGGCGGCCCAGCCTTTCATCTCGTCCTTGGTGCCGAAGACGATCGCCTGGGTTGGGCACGCCTTTGCGCAGGCCGGGCCTTGGCCGACCGCGACGCGGTCTGAGCAGAGCGTGCATTTATAGGCCGTGTGGTCGACCTTGGAGATGCGCGGGATGTTGAACGGGCAGCCCTTGATGCAGTAGCCGCAGCCGATGCAGTTCTCGTGGACGAAATCGACGATGCCGTTCGAATACTGCACGATCGCGCCCGGCGCCGGGCAGGCCTTGAGGCAGCCCGGATCGGCGCAGTGCATGCAGCCGTCCTTCCTGATCAGCCATTCGAGCTCGTTGGTCTCGGGATTGTCCCATTCGCTGTAGCGCATCAGCGTGAACATGTCCGGCGTCAGGTCGGGAGGGTTCTCGAAGGCGCCGTCGAAGACGCCGACCGGCGGGTGCGTGTCGTTCCATTCGATGCAGGCCGTCTGGCAGGCCTTGCAGCCGATGCATTTCGAGACATCGATGAGCTTGGCGACTTCCGTCAACCGCTGCTCGGGGGCAGGCACGGTCGACGCCGAGCGGCGGATGAGGTCCTTCTCGGAAAGACGCGGCGCAGTGTCCGTTGTCGAAGGGTTTGGAAGGGGAGGGAACATCGCTCGCTCCTCCTATGCCACCGGCCCTGGTGCGGGCTCGATATTGACCAGGAACGCCTTGTACTCGGGCGTCTCGATATTGGCGTCGCCGACAAAGGGAGTGAGCATGTTCGGGCCGAAGCCTTTCTTCGCCGCTCCGGTGAAGCCCCAGTGCAGCGGAATGCCGACGATATGGACGATCTTGCCGTCGCAGGTGAGCGGCTTGATCCGCTTGGTCACCATGGCCTTCGCCACGACCGAACCGCGCTTCGACCAGACGCGGACCCAGCCGCCTTTGGTGATCCCCTTCTCGGCCGCCAGCTGTTCCGAAATCTCCACGAAGAACTCCGGCTGCATCACCGCATTGACGATGACGTGCTTGGTCCAGAAGTGGAAATGCTCGGTCAGGCGGTACGAGGTCGCCGCATAGGGGAACTCCTTGGAAGCCGCTTCGGCAAACTGGGCCATGTCGCCCTCGAATACACGGGCGGCCGGATTGCCGCGGACTTTGGGCGCGACCGGATTGACGATCGGCGACTCGAACGGCTCGTAATGGGCCGGGAACGGTCCGTCGCGCATCATGCCCCGGGTAAAGAGACGCGAGACGCCTTCCGGGTTCATGATGAACGGGCCGACCTGATCGGGCTTCGCGGTCGGCACAATATCAGGTACGTCGTAACCCGACCATTTCTGGCCGTCCCATGCGATCACTTTGCGGCTCGGATCCCAAGGTTTTCCAGTGAGGTCAGCCGACGCCCTGTTGTAGAGGATGCGGCGGTTGGCAGGCCATGAGAACGCCCATTTCGAGTAGAAACCGGCGTCGTCCGGATCGGACGTATCGCGCCTTGCCATGTTGTTGCCGTTCTCGTTGAAGCAGCCGGAATAGATCCAGCAGCCGCAGGCGGTCGAGCCGTCGTCACGCAGCGCGGCAAAGGCCGGCAGCAGCTTGCCGGCCTCGGCCAGCACCTTCGTCGGGTCGGCCGTGTCGGTCACCCTTGCGAGTGCCCGGCCGTTGATCTCCTGGGCCAGCTCCTCGGCCTTCGGATCGCCGGGATCGGCATAAGGCCAGTTGAGCTTGACGATCGGATCGGGGAAAGCGCCGCCTTCCTTGGCGTAGAGCTCCTTCAGGCGCAGATGAAGCTGCGCCATGATCCAGGTATCGCGCTTGGCTTCGCCGGGGGGGGTGCCGCCGGCCCAATGCCACTGCAGCCAGCGCCCTGAATTGACCAGCGAGCCGTCGTCCTCGGCGAAGCAGGTCGAGGGCAGCTGGTAGACTTCCGTCTGGATCTTCGTCGGATCGACATCGTTATACGGCCCATGGTTCTCCCAGAACCGCCCCGTCTCCGTGTCCAGCGGATCCATGATGACGAGGAATTTGAGCTTCGAAAGGGACTCGATCACCTTCTTCTTGTTCGGGGCCGCCTGCAGCGGGTTGAAGCCCTGGCAGAAATAGCCGTTCATCTTGCCCTGGTGCATGAGCTCGAAAGCGCGCAGCAGGTCGTAGCCCGGCAAGTCGAGCTTCGGCAGGTAGTCATAGGCGAAGTCGTTCTCCGGCGTTGCCGCATCGCCCCACATCGACTTCTGGAAGCTGACGAAGAACTTCTTGTAGTTCTGCCAATAGCTCATCTGGTTCGGCCGCAGCGGCTTGAAACCGCGCGTCGACATGTAGGCCGCCAGATCCGGCTCCTTCTGCGTCGGCAGCGTGAGGTAGCCGGGCAGCAGGTTCGACATCAGCCCAAGGTCGGTCAGCCCCTGGATGTTGGAGTGGCCGCGAAGCGCGTTCATGCCGCCTCCGCGAATGCCGATATTGCCGAGAACAAGCTGCAGCATCGCCATGGCGCGGATGTTCTGCGAGCCCTTCGAGTGCTGGGTCCAGCCGAGCGCGTACATCGACGTCATCGCCTTGGTCGGCGAAGAGGTCTCCGCGACCATCGCGGCCACCTTCAGGAACTTCTCCTTCGGCGTGCCGCAGATGCGCTCGACCATCTCCGGCGCATAGACGGAGACGTGGTTCTTCAGGAGGTTCCAGACGCAGCGTGGATTCTGCAGCGTCTCGTCGACGACGGCAAAGCCGTCCGGACCTATGTCATAGTCCCAACTGGACTTGTCGTAGTCCCGCTTCGCCTCGTCATAGCCGGAGAAGAGGCCGTCCTTGTAGGTGAAACCCTCCTTGACGACATAGGTCGCGTTGGTGAAGGACTTCACATAGTCCCATTGCACCTTGTCGTGCTGGATACAGTAGTTGATCAGGCCGAGCAGGAAGGCGATGTCCGTTCCCTGGCGGATCGGTGCGTAAAGGTCCGACACCGAAGCCGAGCGCGTGAAGCGCGGGTCGATGACGATAAGCTTGGCGCCGCGGTTGGCCTTCGCTTCCGTGACCCATTTGAAGCCGCAAGGATGCGCTTCCGCGGCATTGCCGCCCATGATCACAACAAGATCCGTATTCCTGATGTCGGTCCAGGAATTGGTCATTGCGCCGCGGCCGAATGTTGGGGCGAGACTCGCCACCGTCGGGCCGTGTCAGACACGCGCCTGGTTGTCGAACACCAGCATTCCCGCGCTGCGCACCACCTTGTAGGTCGCGAACGCGGTTTCATTGGTCGAAGCCGAGGCGGCAAGGAATCCGGTGGAGATCCACCGGTTGACCGTCACGCCATCATTGTTCCTCGCGACGAAGTTCTTGTCGCGATCGTCCTTCATCAATCGGGCGATGCGACCGAGCGCGTCTTCCCAGCTAATCGGCTCGAACTTGTCGGACCCGGGCTTGCGGACCATCGGATGCTGCAGGCGGGTCGGAGACTTCACGAAACCGAGCAGAGCGGACCCCTTGGGGCACAGAGTGCCGCGATTGGTCGGGTGGTCGGTATCGCCCTCGATATGAGTGATGTCGGCCTTTTCGCCCTTCCTGAGATCGCCTTTCGAATACAGGATTATGCCGCAGGCCACCGAGCAGTACGGGCAGGTGTTGCGCGTCTCGGTCGTGTTGGCGAGCTTGAAGGACCGGATCGCCGCCGCATGCGCGGCCTCGATGTCGGCGAAGCCGAAAGCCCCTAACGCCGTGCCGGCGAGACCCGCGCCTGCCGTCTGCAGCAACGCGCGCCGTGAGAGTTCAAGATTCATCTGGAGTTCCTCCCGAATTCCATGCCCATTGGGGGCATCCAGAACCAAGGATATGCACGCCATTTTGAGCCGAATTGGCGCAATGTCAAACACTTAGAGCGCAGATCGGAGTCGGCAAATGGTTCGCACAGGAAAATGCGATTGACGCTTTTCGGAATGTGACACTACAGTGTGGCGTGGTGTTGGAAACGGCTCCCGCGTTGCGGGGCGATATCACCGAAGCACCTCCGCGCCTGACCAGCCTTGCTCATGGCGGCGGTTGCGGCTGTAAGCTGGCGCCCTCGGTCCTGCAGCAACTTCTCGCAGAGCAGGCGCAATCAAATCCCTTTCGGCAGCTCCTTGTCGGCACAGAAACCGGAGATGATGCCGCGGTCTGGCAGATCGACGACACGACCTGCGTGCTCGCGACCACCGATTTCTTCATGCCGATGGTGGACGATCCGTACGACTTCGGCCGCATCGCCGCGACCAACGCCCTCTCCGACATCTATGCAATGGGCGGACGTCCGATCATGGCCCTGGCCATCCTCGGAATGCCTCTCGACAAGCTGCCGACACACACCGTGCGGGAAATCCTGAATGGCGGCCGCGATATTTGCGCCACCGCCGGAATACCGGTCGCTGGCGGCCATTCGATCGACACGCCGGAACCGATCTATGGGCTTGCCGTGATCGGCACCTGCCGGCCGGCGGACATCCGGCGCAATTCGGAAGCCAGGCCGGGAGATGCCTTGATCCTGACCAAAGGACTCGGCGTCGGAATCTATTCCGCAGCCATCAAAAGGCAGGCGTTACCGCGCGGCGGCTATGAAGAGATGATTGCTTCGACGACCCTTCTCAATCGGATCGGGGCCGACCTCGCCTTGGACGCGAGCGTGCATGCGATCACGGATGTGACCGGCTTCGGCTTGATCGGACACGCCCTCGAGATGGCGCGCGGCTCCGGCTGCGCACTCGTGATCCGCGACCAAGACGTTCCCGTCTTTGCACAGGCCGCATCACTCGCGGAACAAGGCTTCGTCACTGGCGCATCGCGCCGCAATTGGGCGAGTTACGGCGATGCGGTGCGGCTGTCCAATGGCATGCCGGAGTGGCGGCGTCATCTTCTTACCGACCCGCAGACTTCCGGTGGGCTGCTGATCGCTTGTGACAACGCCGATGCACTGGCCGAGACAATCGTCGCGCGTGGCTATCCGTCGGCTAGAGTGATCGGACGGGTCGAGCGCGGGCGACCTGTCGTAACGATCGAGGAATGAATGTCAGGATGGGGTCAGTTCACGACCCCAAACCGGCAGGTTAAAGCATGTCTCCCGAAAGTGGGACCCGGTTTCGGGACAAAGACATGCGTAAAATCAATAGTTTAAAGCGCAGGGAGCGAATCTGAAAGATCGCGACACGCTTTAACCGTCTGAATGTTAGTTACGAAGCCGGAAAGCTGCAATTCCACTTCGGCCCCAGCAGTGCAGTACGCCTCATCGTTTAAGTGAGCCCTGAAACCCCGGCAGATATGGGCGATCCGGTCTGCGCGGGATGATCGCCGTCGACCCACTGGATGATCATCCGGAATTGCACTTTCGCTTGCGAATAGTCGCGATAGAAGTCGAGAAGTTCTCCCGTGGGTTCCGACAAGCGTTGGAAGCCCGAAATGAAGGCGACGATCGTGCCGATCGTCGTCTGCCCGCGGATCACAAGATAGCCGCCAACGATCAGGACCATCAGCGACCCCATCGCGTTGGCTACATTCATTGACGTCTTCAGCCCGAACCTCAACAAATAGAATTCGATGCGGTTGCTGAAGATCGTGCGTATGGTGCGAAAGGCTGCTCGGCGCTTCGTCGAGTGACTGGCGAAGGAATTGACTGCCTGGTTGCCAAGCTTTCGGACCAGCGCGACCTGCCGTTCCACGAGTGTGTTCAGGTCCTTCTGCATGTAAAGCGCAAGCAGGATCTGCGGCAGAAGTGACACGCCGCTGACCAGAGCGATCACCGGCTGCATGTAGATCATGTAAGATATGACGGAGATCATTATCGTGATGTTGACTACGCATTCAGAGATGCTGGTGCCGACAAATGCGCCAACATAGTCGATCTCGTTGCCGATGATGCCGGCGGTCTGGCCACTCCTTGCATGCTCGCGCGCGGACCTCTGCGTGGCGACGACAGCGAGTTGGTCGCGGGCCGTCTTCACCACGCTCTCTCCGACCCAGCCCTGATAGACGATCAGGGCGTATTTCAGCCCCGCATGCAGGAGTATAGCCGCAAGATACAGGCTGCCGAGCGCCAGAAGCGCCCGTACGTTCTTGTCGGCAATCGCCACATCGACGATCCGTCTCTGCAGGTCGATGGGGATAAAGTTGGCCAAGGCAACCAAAATTGCGATCACGCTGACATAGACCTGATGCATGCCGCTGGCGCGCCGGACAAAGCCGGGAAACTTCTCGCCAGGGCGCATCACGTCGGCCATCGGCTCAAACGGGATGAAGCGCCGCGCAATTGTCGCGAAAACTCTGCTCACCTTCGATGCGCCTCCGTCGCCTCCATTTCCGGTCCAACCGATAAGGGCAACGCACCCTGTCGGTGACCAGCTGAACGGGCATCCTCAATCAGGCCCGGGACTGTCGCTCGGCCATGCCTTGCTCGCCGGCGTGGTCCCCGGTGGTGCCGGTCGTGCTCGAAGAAGAGCCTCTTCGACCATTCCGAGACCAGGGCATGGGCGATCGTGATGCGCTGCTTCAACGCGTCGACCGCGCGAGACGCGCTGTATTCCTGACTGAAGCCGAGACCGCAACTCGCTAGGATGATTGCTCCGATGATGACGGCCTCGCGGCCTTCACCGACAACACCGGTAACGATCGCCGCGACGATCAGGACCAGAACCAGCGGATTGCGAAACCGCCGCAACAGGACCGCCAGCGCTTGTTCTCGCCGATGATCGGCGAACGTGTTTGGTCCGAGGCGCGAAAGCCCGTTGCGCGTCGCGGTCGAAGTCAGCTCGGTAGGCCGAGAGCAGCATTCCTGCAGCACCTCGATAGCCGGTCGCGACAAATAGGGCTCGCCCACGCCGCGCCACGTTGGGGAGGCTGAGTTCTCGATCATCACGATTTGATAGCGAAGAAGGCCGCGAGCCCCCTTGATCGGCATCAAAGCCGGGAGAATTTACGATCCGAGCTTAAGCAGGCAGGCTGCGCGATAGATGCGCTGGAGGGCTCAGAGCGTTGCGTGAACCGGGACCATCGTCCTGCCGGCGCCACTGCTAGGACAGGCTTACGAAGGGAGGCCAGATCGGTGAAGGAAAGCTCCGGGATCGGACCTCCTTCGGCGCCATGTTCTGGTCCAGTTCGGCATCAACGCGCTGCTGCTTGCCGTGCTGGCGCAAGGCTGGAACATCATCGGCGGCTATGCCGACTACGCCCCTTTCGGCAATTCGGTGTTCTACGGCCTCGGCAGCTACGGCGTGGCGATCGCCATGGTGCAGTGGGAAATGCCCTTCGCCGTTGGGCTGATATTCGGCATGGCGATGGCGGGGCCTTCGCCTTATATCGTCAATCCTTATGCGATGATCGAATCCACCCGCATGCTGCTGGAATGGCTCGGCCACAACCGAGGCGCTCACCGCATCATCGATCATGGCAAGAGCGACCGCAGCCGTGCTCGCGCGGCCCGAACGCGCACGGGCGACATACGCGGAACCACCAACACCGAAGGAATGACCAGCGCCATCGTCGCTGCCATCGAGAAGGAAGCTGAAAATGTCCTTGCATAGGATCGCCGTGATCGGCGGTGACGGCATCGGCCCCGAGGTCGTCGAAGCCGGCGTCAAAGTCCTGGAAGCTTTGGCTGCCGTCGAACCGGGCCTTATCTTCGAGTTCAAGCGCTTCGATTGGGGCTCGGACTACTATCGCCGCAACGGCAGCATGATGCCGCAGGACGGCCTGGCTCAGATCGAGGACTTCGATGCGATCTATTTCGGTTCGGTCGGCGACCCGAACCTGCCGGACGACATCACGCTGTGGGGTTTGCGCCTGGCCATCTGCCAAGGGTTCGACCAGTACGCCAATGTTCGGCCGACGCGCCTTTTGCCCGGCCTCACCGGCCCACTGCGGCCTGAACTCGGCCAGCAGATAGACTGGGTGATCGTACGCGAGAACAGCGAAGGCGAATATGCGGGTGTCGGCGGCCGCGCCCATCGCGGCCTGCCGATCGAGGTCGCATGGTGACGTCGCTGTCTTCACCCGAGCCGGCACCGAGCGGATCGCCCGGTTTGCCTGCGACCTTGCCATGTCGCGCCCGCGCAAGCTCTTGACCGTCGTTACGAAGTCGAACGCGCAGCGCCATGGCATGGTGCTCTGGGACGAGGTCGTGCGCGAAGTGGTTCGCGGCTACCCCGGCCTGACCGTCGACTGGATGCTGGTCGATGCCATGACACAGCGCATGGTCAACAAACCCGGCAGCGTCGATACGGTTCTGGCAAGCAACCTTCATGCCGACATCCTGTCCGACCTGGCGGCCGCACTTGGTGGTTCGCTCGGTATCGGCTCGACGGCGAACATCGACCCGTCGCGCAGTCGTCCGTCGATGTTCGAACCTATCCATGGCTCAGCCTTCGATATCACCGGCAAGGGCGTCGCCAATCCGCTCGGTTCGTTCTGGACGGCAAGCCTGATGCTTGATCATCTCGGCGAGCAGCCTGCGGCGCGTCGCCTTATGGCGGCGATTGAAACCGTCACCGATCGAGGCGAATATCTCAGCCCGGACCTTGGCGGCTCAGCGCGCACCGCCGAGGTCACTGCCGCCGTGATTGCTGCGCTCTCGGGTGTAAACAGCACGAGCTCATCCCGCTTGACCGGATAGGGGCTACAGTCACCGTTGCCTGTTTGCAGATGCCCGCGCGATGGACTCCCCTCCCTAGGGGCGCGCCATAGGCGTGGACTTGCTGACGGGTCGGCCAGCGGCTGACGGCTCCGCAACCCGAAACTTCCGGCTGCGCGGTTATCTCGCTGCAGTTTCGCCGGCGCTTTGCTCGTGTATCAGATCTTGCAGTCTTCGCATTCGCTTTGTCGCCGTGGAGAGTCTTTCTGCTATAGCGCCCAATAAACCGCCCATCCGCAAAATTGAAGTATCCGGTAATTTAGCAAGAGAATATGTAATTCGCTGTGATGGAGCCTGGAAAACAAATGTTAGACAAAGTGGATTGAGATAATATCATTCTCCCTCTTGCCCTAAGCTGGATTCTTGTGCAACTTTTGCGATCTCTGGTGGGCGGGCATCGAGCGATGCACGGAGAGGGACAACGATACTCGCTTGGCCGGGCTGTCGGCTTATTCGCCCTGACCAAGTAATTCCCCACAAGCTGGCCTGAGCCGCTGAGTGCGTGATCCGTCTGTCGTCTGCTGCAGAGCAGGCGCCATCCCGGTCCGGCGCGCTCCTTTCGACCATCGTAGCCGGAGAAAGCAATGAAGAGATCTATCGTGGCAATCGTGCTCTCGGGCACTTTCGCGCTTACGGCGTGCCAGTCCTCATCGGATTCGACCGTTCGAGAGCACAACTCAGAATTCGGCTGCATCGCCGGAACGGTCGGCGGCGCCGTCGTCGGTGCCCTGATCGGCAGCACCATTGGCGGCGGCAGCGGTCGCGTCCTCGCCGAGGCTGTCGGTGTTGGCGGCGGCGGCTATCTCGGTAACCAGCTTGCCTGCCAATGAGACAACAAGAAAGGGACGAGACGATGAGAGCCACAATCGCGATGACGGCATCCCTGCTGCTGTTTTGCACCGGCGCGAGCACGGCGCAGGAGGCTATGTACGAGGGCCAGAAGGATCAACTCGATGCCAATGGCAACGGTGCGGTGAACCGGCAGGAGTATCAGTCCTTTATGACAAAGGCCTTCGAAAAGCTGGACGCCGACGATGACGGCTCTCTCAGCCAGGCCGAGACCGCCAACATCCTGAGCGCGGACCAGCTCGCAGCGGCTGATATCAATGGGGACGGCCGCGTCGGTCGGGAGGAATTCATGAACCGGGTCATGAAGGACTTCGCCGCGGCCGACAAGAGCGGAGACGGCCGCTTGCAATAGTCTTCGAATGGAGAGGCAGGGATATGGCTGATCTAACCATCATCATTGGTGTCGGAATCGCCGTGATTGTCATAGCGATCCTGTCCGCCATTCTTGTCTGGCTTTGGAAAGCCATGTCGCTGGAGGTTTTGGTCTGAAGGCAATGAAACTTCCAGCACCTGTGGGAGCTCGCCATGCTGCGCCGATTGTCCATCCGCTCCAAGCTGCTAGCCATCCTGC
This sequence comes from Mesorhizobium sp. M1E.F.Ca.ET.045.02.1.1, assembly GCF_003952485.1. Classification (NCBI taxonomy): domain Bacteria; kingdom Pseudomonadati; phylum Pseudomonadota; class Alphaproteobacteria; order Hyphomicrobiales; family Phyllobacteriaceae; genus Mesorhizobium; species Mesorhizobium sp. M1E.F.Ca.ET.045.02.1.1. Next base: position 933,343 of record NZ_CP034447.1, on the reverse strand, counting down.
TTTTGGGCGGCATTGCGTGCACGGCCGCGACCGGCCTTGTCGCCGATCGCAGTGGATCCCAATCACTGGGTGCATCGATCTTTGGTCAGCTGACGACTTTAAGGGAGAGCAAGAAATCCGAGGTGGAGCGCTACTTCGCAGAGCTTGAGCGGCAGTTCGTTGTCTTATCGCGAGCTCCTGCCACGATCGACGCCATGGTCGCCTTCACCAGCGGATACAAGACATTGCAAGGCGAGCACGAGCCGCCGCCCGAGCTCTTGTCCTTCTATGAAAAGGATTACCTGCCGAAGATCGAGAGCTTGGTCGAAGGTGAGTTGAGCGCCGCCTCCTATATGCCGACCGATCCGTTGGCGCTGCGTCTCCAGACCGATTACATCGCTCGCAACAGCTTTCCCGTCGACGAGAAGCAGAAGTTGCTCTCCGCCGGGACTGGAACGTCCTACGACATTGCGCACGAACGCTATCATCCCTTCCTCACGCGGGCTGCCGAAGCCAGCAATCTCAGCGACATCATGCTCGTCGATGCGCAGACCGGCACGGTCGTCTACACGATCTATAAAGGCATCGATTTCGGCAGTAATGTCGTCGACGGTCCGCTCGCGCAGTCGGGCATCGGCCGCGCGTTTGCATCGGCCTTGCGCGACGGGACCTCAGACGGTTCCGTCGTACTGGAAGACTTCAGGGCGTATCCACCTAGCCTTCTCGCCCCAGCCGCTTTCATAGCCGTGCCAATAATTCGCGATGGGCAAACGCTCGGGATACTGATCGCCGAAGTCTCAAAAGACGATCTCGACGCCGTCATGACTTCGAACGGGCGATGGGCGGATGTGGGTCTCGGCAAAACCGGCGAAGCCTTTCTCGTCGGCCCGGACCACAGGATGCGCAGTGGCTCGCGCTTTCAAAGGGAAACTCCCGATTCTTACTTTGCCGCATTGAGCAGAGTCGGCATCAGTGATGCGGACATCGAACGCATCCGCCGCTTCAATTCCGCGGTTCTGAACCAACCCGACAATAGCCGGGCCGCCGAAGAGGCGCTCAGGGGTCAGTCAGGAACGGACATCCTCCAAGATTATCGCGGTGTCGATGTCCTGGCCTCCTGGGCACCGATCGATGTCCTGGGGACACGCTGGGCCATTCTTGCCAAGAGGATGTCGCGGAGGCGCTCGCGCCTGTCAGCGAGTTCCGGCGGCGCGTGGTCCAGGTCGCGGCGGCCGCCGCCGCCGTCCTCACCCTTGTCTCACTTTTTGCGGCAGGTGCATTCACCCGGCCAATCCGTGAAGTGCTGGCCGGAGTCAATCGACTCGCCGCCGGTGACGAGAAGACACGAATTCCCGTCAACGGCAGCGACGAATTCAGCGAACTCAGTCGCGCGTTCAATACCATGGCCGACGAGATTGCCACACGCAGCGACAAGATCGCCCAGAAGACCGGCGAGTATGAAGCGCTCTTGCGCAACGTCTTTCCCGAAATCGTCGCCGAGCGGATCAAAATGGGCGAGGAATCGGTGGCCGAGGTCGTCAAGAACGTCGCGGTCACGGTGATCGATATCGACGGTATCAACGTGCTTGTTACCGACGCGACACAGGACACGTTGAAGGCTGTCAACGAACTGATCAGCGACATAGATGAGGCGGCGTTGGACGCCGGCGTGGAGAAAACCCATTCGTTCGGCGAAACGTATATTGCCGCCTGCGGACTCTCGACGCCTCGGCTGGATGGTGCGCGGCGAATCCTTTCCTTCATCGCGGCGGTGGCCGAGATAGCGGAGCGCCACAGCCGTAACTGGAGCATACCGCTCACGGTCAAGGCCGCGGTCGCGCTCGGCGACGTGGAAGTCGGCCTCGTCGGCCAGCAACGCACGGTCTATAGCATGTGGGGCCTGACGGTGCTCACGGCACGCCGCATCGTCTTCGACGCCGATGCCAATTCCGTGCGCATCACGAAGCCGGTCCTGGAGCAACTGCCGGATGCGGATGGCTTCGTGAAGAAGCCATCCATCCCGATCAACCAGGCCGAGGCCGTGGATACGTGGCAAGGCCCCATCGCTGCGGCGTCGTCTGTCACCGCGGCTGCATGATGTGATTGTCATGACAAACATCCCGTGGTCCAGCTTTCTCGCGTGGGCGGCCGTTGTCGTCCTCGGCTATCCTCTCGTCACCCTTGTCCTTTCCGAGGTCACCCGGCGCATGGAGGGCTCCGAAACCACCCGCCCGCTGAAGGTGATCCAGAATGCCGTTCTGCCTGCTGTCGCCTTATGGGTCTTGATCCATAAGCTCTCGTCGCTCCCTTCCGACGGCGTAGCCTTCAAGGTCATCGATACCATTGTCGGCATACTCGTGCTCTATGCGGTCCTGCTGATCGGGCAGACCGTTCTCCTGGCGGCGAGACGTGCGGTCGATGGACGGGCTCAGGCGCCCAGGCTTTTCCACGAGCTCGGCGCAGTCTTCATCGTCATCGTGGGCGGCGCCTTCATCATCTCCACGGTGTGGGATATCAAGCTTACGACGCTGTTCGGCGCGCTCGGCGTCGGATCGGTCGTCCTCGGGCTGGCGCTACAAAGCGTGATCGGCGGTCTCGCCAATGGCCTCATCGTGCTCTCCGGCCGACATTTCGCCATCGGCGACTGGCTGCGTCTCGACCAGGGCTACGCCAAGGTCGTTCAGGTCGACTGGCGTGCCGTGACTCTGGAAGCTGGCGGGGAGCGGATCGCCGTGCCGAGTTCGAAGATTGCAGGGGACACCTTGCGGATCGTGCGAAATGGGCAACCGTTCGGGGCAGGCACGTCGATCGTCGTTCCTTCGGCCTATCCTCCGGACCAGGTTATCGCTGCCTTGACCGAGGCCGCGCGAAGCATTCCAGAGAGCATCGGTCCCGACAGCGCCAGCTGCCAGGTCGCGGAATGGACTGCCGGCGGTATTCGCTATGCAGTGGGTGTGTTGGTGGACGAGCCGGGCAAGATAGGCCGTGCATGCAACACGCTTCTCGACCGCATCTGGCACGTTCTGCCGCGACACGGCATCTCCCTCATGCGGACCGGGGACGGCAAGGTCGTCGAAGTGATTGGCGGTGCGCTCGACTGGGGAGTGACGGCCGAGGAGCGAGTTCGGTTGATCGTCAACAGCGGTGCACTGCGCGGCCCGGTGACCGGTATCGAGGAGCTTGCCGAAGCGTCGCGGATCGAACGCTACGCGCCTGGTGAACTATTGCTCGCACACGGCGCGCCCGCCACCGCTTTCTACATTCTGCTTAGCGGCAGCCTCTCGACTGCGATCGATACCCCCAGCGGCCCCCGCGTCGTTGATCGGCTGTCGCCCGGGCAGATGTTTGCCATCCGCCAGATTTTTCGCGGGACACCAAGCCCGGTGAGCCTCGTGGCGGACGAAGCTAGCGAGGTGATCGCTATTCCTGATTCAGCCATGCAGCGTATGCTGGACAAGAACCACAAGCTGGCCACCGATATCGACACCGCAATCGACAGCCGCGCCGATATGATGAGAGCATTGATCTCGAACGGAGCTGATGTGGAGACGGACGACACGGCCGAGCGCGCTAGAAGTCGTGCCTGATCCATCTGTCGGCTGCCGGTCAGCACAGGTGTGTTGTCGGAGTGCTTTTCCAGCCGGAGCAGCTCGTACTGCGTTGGGTCGTCGGGACAGAGGCCGGTCGAGCATTGAAGGAAGGGAAATGCGACCTGCCCGGCAGTTCTTGCCAAGGTCTTGGGCTGTGCGGCCGCGGCCGCCGGCTCGCTATGGCGCGCACGGCAGCGCCGGTTGGCGATCCGCGCTGTGACCGGTCGGTGGCACAGTTTCCTACTCCGCTGTGCCAGCTTTTTTTCTGCGCCGGTTGGTGTGCGACTGCGCGACCGCGATTTTTAACTCGGGTGTGATCTCCAACGGCGCATTCTCTGCCCCATGTGGGTTCTGTAGCCCTTCGACGTGGACGGTCGGGAACGGGAGTTCGATGCCCTGCTCCTTGAAGACTTGGCGGAGGCGTACATAGAATTTGCGTTTCATACCGAAGGCGCCTCCCGGTCTGGTTGTGACCTTGACCCTCAATACGATGCCGTACTCGCCGAACTCTTGTACGCCCTGCATCTTGATCGGTGAGAGCACCCAGGGTTTGAATTCGGGATCTTCCGCCAGTTCGAGGCCGATTCGCTTGATCAGCTTGCGAGCGAAGTCGATGTCGGTGTCATAGCCGACGGTGATGTTGAATTTGTCGGTAACCCAGTCACGGCTCTGGTTCTGGACTGCCCCGAGTTCACCGAAAGGTATTGTGAACAGCGAGCCACGATGGTGGCGCAGCTTCACCGAGCGCAGCGAAAAGCTCTCTACCGTACCCACATAAGAGCCCGAAGAAATGTATTCGCCGACGCGAAACGCATCATCGAGCAGAAAAAATACGCCGGAAATGACGTCCTTGACCAGGGTTTGTGCTCCAAATCCCACAGCGACACCAACGACGCCGGCGCCGGCGATCAGCGGGCCGATCTCGATACCCATTGAGGCGAGCATCATCAGCACCGCCATGACGACGATCACCGCGAGCAGAATGTTTTGGATGATCGGCAAGAGCGTGCGCAGCCGCGCCTGCTGCGGATCGACGATCGGCATCTCCTCGTCGCTGATCGCTGCGTGCGGCGTTTCGATGCCCAGCTTGCGTTCGATCAAAGCTTTGATGATCGACCAGCCGAAATCGGCTGCCAGGGCAATGACCACGATATTGATCAAGCCGCGCAATATGAGCGTGGTCGTCGTGTTGCTGTCCTGCATGGACTGCATGTTCAGACCCCAGACACGGGCGAGAACGTAAGCCGCCGCCAGGATCAAAATCATCCGGATTCCGCGATCGATGACAGCGATCGTCAGCGCCGGGATCGTAGGCCGGCCAGCATCTTCCGAACCCGGCCGCAGGACGAAATTGACCCCGCGCTGCGTCAGCACGATTGTCAAAGGCAGGAAGAATGCGGCGAAGGTAAACCAGAACAATATGGGAAGGCCGGCGATGCGCAGCAGGAACAGGACGACGAAGTAAGCCGTCAAAAACCATGTCGCTCCGGTGTGACCCGCTTGGTTCGCACCGTCTCGCTGCGTTCTTGGCCGACGCCAAACGGCAAGCAAAAAGAGCAACAGCAGTGCGGAATCGGCACCCACTGACAGGACCAGCATCCCGTCCTGATCGATGCCGAGACCCGGCAAGAGGATAAACGCGGCGCCGAAGAAGGCGAAGACGCCGACGATCCGGGGCAGCCAATAGAACCAATGGTCAGCCATCTCGTTGGTGATCGGCAAAGCACGAACCTCGACGGCGTTCTCGACCTGCATGAAGGAAGGGACGAGCATGGCTGCGAGGTACATGCGCACACCCGCTGTAACGACTGCAGCCATCAGAAATGTCAGCACGATCTCGCGGATAAGCATTGGCCAGTCGAACAACATGAACGCGCCAGCGCTGCCAAGCGCGAACGAGACGATCAGCAGGCTGGAATAAAGCGTGCGACCACCAATCTTCTTGGCCCGCCCAATGGGCGTATCCTTCGGCTGCGCGATGATCCAAAGACGAAACGGACGGGTGAGCCTGTACGTTGCCCAGGTGAGCGCCACGCCGGCAGCGATGAACATTGCGATCAGCAAAAGCACGCCGGCAGGCCGCCTGCCGGACATATCCTCCATGGTTTCTGCCCGAACGCGCGCGAACTGGCCTGGCAGCAGGGGCAAAGTCCGCACGATTCTTTCGATATGATGCTTGATCCGATCGAGCGTCGAGGACGCCATCGTATTCATCTGGCCTGGTGCGGCCACGGCGTCGGACGATGCGGCGGCCGGCGAAGCTCCTGCCTTGGCAGGCGCTCCCGTTGACCCGGCGTCCCGATTTCGTTGTTCGGCCATCCAGGCCTTCACCGACGGATCGTCGAGAAGCTCGAATAGCTGTTTGACCCTTTCAGGTGGGACGGTCGCCGGCGCCTGCGCCTGCGACGGGCCAGCCAACGAGAGGGCGATCCCAAAGACGAGGGACCTGGCGATCAGGAAAAACATCGCGGTCAGAAATCCGAGATGTCGTGTCGGGCGCGCCAGGTTCCTGGCTCCCAATCGTCGAATCATTAATTCGGGGCAGCTTGCCATTCAATGTATATAGACGATGACATAGCGCCCTTGGTAGGGCTGATAGTAGCTGCTGCCGCAGTGCCAGAGCACGGTGCCGTTGATCGAAGTCTTCACACACGCCGCCGGCAGCCTGCTCACGTAGACAGTCGAACGGCGGATCGTTCGGCGTGTGGTCCGCCTCGCAACCCCTGCTACACTGCCTGGCGTGAGTGGGCGACCAACTCGCGCCTGTGCGTCGCCGACGAAAGGGGCGAAGGGCGTAACGGCGTCGACAAGCCCTCCAAACATCAAGGCGATGACGATTCCGGCGGCGCCGGTCAATCTCAAGCTAAATCTTGTCATTTTGCGTCCTCCCAGAAACTCACCACTCCGTGCGTTTGGATTCGCGTCCGATGCAACCATGCGTCCGACGCAACCCAGAGCCGAACCCGAAACCGGGCTTGTTCTCTGGCCCAGCGGGCCAGGGGCAATGCATTTACTATTTTAGAATATACTAATTTGATGATGCGACTTCTATCCGGATTGCGCAAATTCCATCGATGACGGGGGCGCAATTTCGAGGACTGCACTGTGCCCTGGTCACGATCTTCCGGCGCGCTGGAGTGTTTCCTTGGGAGACTCACCGAAGAACAGGCGATAGTTGGCGGCGAAGCGGCCCAAATGGTTGACCCCCACATCCATTGCGATCGTTGTAACGCTCAAGCCGTTTGCACGGGCAGTGGTAAGGAGCCGTCTGGCTTCGTTGAGGCGGAGCGCTCTGATGAATTCGAGCGGAGTTACAGCGAATGTGGTGCGAAAGGCGTACTCGAGCTGTCGCCGGCTGACGCCGATTTCCTTGCACAGTCGAACAATGGGTATGTCTTCCCGGATGTGCGTGCGAATGAAATCCTCGGCTGCCGATGCTTGTCTAAAATGATGACTCGCGGAACCGGCTGTCCCGGTCTCACGACTATCTGCGCCCGCGAAGGCGTCAGCCACCACTCCCAGGTATTCCACGAATGCATCTGGCGGTTGCTTTGGCAGAACCGAATCGCTTGCAAGTGTCGCAAGGTGGTCTGCCATCGACTTCATCTGGCTTCGGATTGTTTGCGCTTCGCCGGCGGTGAGCCGAACTGTCGTAGGGCGATCGCTGATCTGTTCGAGGACCATTCCCGCGGCAACCGACTGGATTTCCATCCAGGTCGAGGTCGGGACAATGGCGACTGCGTAGGTGAGGCCGGGCCGGACCGTTGCCGTCACGCTCGTGCCGGCAGGGATTGCCAGGACCAAGTCGTCTTCGAGCGGGATGCCGCATATCGTCGACCCACAGGCCCGCTCGATGGCCACTAACGCCACGGAGCCTGGATCGAAACCGCCATTGGCGCGGAAGGCGCAATTGAATTCGGGCAGGTCGAGCGCCCACTTGCCGGGGGACTGGATTTGCCGGATGCGCGAGGGAAGCCAGCCGGTCGAAAGCCTGTCGACCTTCACGGGCAGACCGGAGGCGGCGCTGGTCAGGTCGTCAGGGCCAAGCAGCACGTCCCTGTACGAAGGCGATGAAGGCCAGGCGGTCAAAAATACGTCCTTTGCGCAAAGTGGATAGCGGGACGGTTGTATTAGGTGTACCTTAAATTCGAATTGCGCGAGATCAATCGGCGCAAAATATGGCCGACGCACGGCTGGTGGGGACTGTGGACGAAATAGATATGGTTCAGACGGGTTCGCCGAGAACATCGAGCGTCTTTGCCATGATTATCGTGCAGCGCCGGGACCGGAGGAGCGAATGGCGCAAGACGTTGATATGTTGATCCGTCAAGTTCCGCTGCATGGCCGCCGAATTGACCTAGCGCAAAGCGAGATTTCATCTAGTCTCCGATGCCGTATCGAATATGACTCGGTGCATAGTTCACAGCGGTGTCTTCGCCACCAGCAAGTGGGCTACAGGGAGGAAAGATGGGGACTCTCATGAACAAATTTCGTTCCGCCGCCTTGGGAACGGCAGCGGTGTCTCTACTTTGTGCGGCCAGTGCGTTTGCGGCAGACGCGACCAAGCAGCAACAGGATGAAGGCTGGACTGTTACTGTCGCCCCGTATCTGTGGGCATCGGGAATCAACGGCGAAAGCGGCCTCTTCGGATTCCCGCCTCAGGATGTCGATGTGAGCTTCAGCGATGTGCTGCAGCATCTCAAATTCGGCTTCATGGGGATTACGGAAGCCCGCAACGGGCGTTTCACCATCAGCACGGACATAGTCTACGCCAGGCTCAACGCCGACATAGACACCCCCGGGGAATCCTCGCTTCAAACATCGATGCGACGGTGAGCACTTTCATGGGGACGGCGCTTGGCGGTTACAGCCTGTACTATCAGGACGGGACCAATTTCGATCTGGTGGCCGGCGCGCGCCTCTGGTCGGCCGACAACCGTTTCGAATTCCACGGCGGCGCGCTTGACGGCACTTCGGCGAGCGACGGCGATACATGGGTCGATCCGGTGATCGGCGCCAAATTCAAGGCCGATGTCGGTAACGGAATCTACCTTGCCGGCTGGGGCCTGGTCGGTGGTTTCGGCGCGGGGTCCAAGTCCATGTGGGACGTAATGGGTGGCGCCGGTTATCAATTCAACGAAAAGACGTCGATGTTTATCGGCTATCGGGCCGTGCACGACAATTATAGTCACGACGGTTTCGTGAATAAACTCACCCAGCAGGGACCGATGCTGGGTTTCACGTATAAATTCTCGGTCCAATAAAGGATTGAGACGGAGTGGTTGGTTCGTGGCGCTTGCGTTTAGCTGGACTGCCAAGTGATGGCAGAGAGGCCATCGGCTGCTGTCCGACACCGGTGTGCTTACTGGTCGGAAAACAGAAACACAGGTCCTGAAAGCTTCGGCCTTCAGGGAGGAGTGACGTTGATACCCCAAAAGCATTTACCCAAAGGGGAGAAGGGCGGAGAGTATGAGTATCGATCGAGACTTCCCGGCTGAAGCCGGCACAAGCAACAAAATCACGCGGCGCGACGCATTGATGGCCGGCACGGCGGCTGCCGTTTCGCGATTTGCCGTTCCTGCCGGCCTCTCAGGAGCGCTTGCCGGCCTTGCCGGTGTTCAGGCCGTGGCGGCCGAGCCATCGCGACCCAACATCGTCTTCATCGTCACGGACGATCAGGGCTGGAAAGATGTCGGCTACCATGGCTCGGACATCAAGACGCCCAACATCGACAAGCTTGCAGCAGAAGGGGCGAAGCTCGAGGAATATTACGTGCAGCCGATGTGCACACCAACGCGTTGCGCCCTGATGACCGGCCGCTATCCGCTACGCTATGGTATGCAGGTTGGCGTTGTCCCTGCTGCGGGGACCTATGGCCTTCCGCTTGACGAAACCCTTCTTCCGCAAGTCCTCAAAGATGCCGGTTATCGAACGGCGATGAGCGGTAAATGGCATCTTGGCCATGCCAAGACGGATTATTGGCCGAAACAACGTGGATTTGATTCATTCTACGGGGCAACCGTCGGCGAGATCGATCATTTCAAACATGCTTCGCACGGGATCGCGGACTGGTACCGAAACAACAAGCCGATCAAGGAGCAGGGCTTCGACAACATCCTGTTCGGTCGGGAGGCCGTCCGGGTCATCAACACGCACGATCAGAAAAAGCCCCTCTTTCTCTACCTCGCCTTCACCGCGCCCCACACGCCCTTCCAGGCTCCGAAGGAGTATCTCGACCGGTACAAGAATATCCCGGACGAGAACCGGAGAGCCTATGCCGCCATGATCTCCGTGATCGATGACGAGGTGGGAAACGTCGTGGCCGCCCTCGAGAAGAAGAGGATTCGCGACAACACTCTTATCGTTTTCATGAGCGACAATGGCGGCGTCGTCAACTCGATGTTTACGGGGGACACGAAGGTAAACGGCAAGCTGCCTGCGGATAACGGCCCCTATCGTGACGGCAAAGGCACTATCTATGAAGGGGGCACCCGCTCGGTTGCCTTCATGAACTGGCCCGGCAAGATCAAGCCTGGTGTCTTCAATGGCCTTATGCACGTCGTTGACATGTTGCCAACGCTGTCCGGGCTAGCCGGTGCCAAGCCTGGCAAGGACAAACCGCTGGACGGCATGGATATGTGGCCGGCCATCAGCGAGGGCAAACCTTCGCCGCGCACTGAGATTGTCTACAACGTTGATCCGATGGCCGGCGCGGTGCGTGAGGGCGATTGGAAATTGGTATGGGCAGCAGCGTTGCCGCAAAAGATAGAGCTTTTCAATTTGGCGCAGGACAAATCGGAAGCGACCAATCTGGCCGACAAAAATCCGGATAAAGTCAAGGAGTTGCAGGCAAGGATTACGGAACTCGCAACCCAGATGAAGCCTCCGCTGTTGCTGATGGAAGCCGTGCGGTTGACGTACTTCACACCGTTGGTGACGCCAAGCCCGGAAGATATGTTTGCCGCGGGAGATTGAAAGGCAGATGAGTTCTGCCGTTCAGACGAGGCCGCCCGATGACTGAGGCACGACTTGCCGCAAAGCCGGCAGCCTCGTCGCATGGCGATATGCTCTGGATCCCCGGCGGCGAGTTCCTGATGGGCTCGAACGGCCACTATCCGGAAGAGGCGCCGGCGCACCGCGTCGTCGTCGGCGGCTTCTGGATGGATCGCACGACGGTCACAAACGCCGAGTTCAGGCGCTTCGTCGAGGCGACCGGCTACGCTACGCTGGCCGAGCGCCCGGCAAATGCGGCTGACTATCCCGGAGCCAGCGTCGATTCATTGGCTCCGGCTTCAGCCCTGTTCGTCAGGCCTCCACGCGGCATCGATCGCAGCAATCATTACAACTGGTGGGCTTACGTCCGGGGCGCGAACTGGAGGCATCCGCGCGGGCCCGCCAGCGGCCTCAAGGGGCTCGAAAGCCATCCTGTCGTGCACATTGCCTATGAGGACGCGGAAGCCTACGCGAACTGGGCCGGAAAGGCGCTGCCGACCGAGGCCGAATGGGAGTTCGCCGCGCGCGGCGGGTTGGAGGGCGCCGAATTCGTATGGGGCGACGAACTGACCCCCGGCGGCCAGCATATGGCCAACACCTATCAGGGCGAGTTTCCATTCCGCAACGATTGCGAGGACGGCTACGAATGGACCGCGCCCGTCGCCTCGTTTCCGGCAAACGGTTATGGCCTCTATGACATGGCCGGCAATGTCTGGCAGTGGACTGTCGACTGGTACCAGGAGCACCGCCGAATCGAGAGCCCATGCTGCACGATAACCAATCCGCGCGGCGGCGAGCGCGAGGCGAGCTACGACCCGCTGACGCCCGACATCAAAATTCCACGCAAGGTCACCAAGGGCGGGTCCTTCCTGTGTGCCCCCAGCTACTGCCGGCGTTACCGCCCGGCCGCTCGCATGGCGCAGCCCGTGGATACGTCCACCTGTCACCTTGGCTTTCGTTGCATCGCGCGTTCGTCGTGAGGGGAGCGTGCTTGTGCTCGGCCGATGTCAGCGCGTGAAGGCATCCACAAAGGGTAAGCAATGGCGCGGTCTAGACCGTTACGCAGGCACGCCGTAGGAAGTATATCGGCTCTCTTCCTTGCGCTGACGGCGTGCGCGACAGAGCCCGAGGGCGTTCTTACGCCGATTCCCGCGAGCCTGGTCTCGCCGGCGGCCTCGGATGTGACGATGCTGGTTGCGACCAGCCGCAAGCCTTCCGGCGACCCGGCGACCTTGTTCACGGGCGAGCGCAGCCCGGCACTTTCCTTGACCGACCTCACCATCTCAATCCCGCCGAACCGTGCGCCCGGCACGGTCGAATGGCCGAAAAAGCTGCCGCCCGATCCCCGGAAGGATTTCGCCGTCGTTGCCGCGAAAAATCTGTCGATTCCCGAAGCTCACAAATGGCTGCATTCTCATAATTCGAACGGCCATGTTCTCGTCTTCGTGCATGGCTTTAACAACAGGTATGAGGATTCGGTGTTTCGCTTCGCGCAGTTCGTGCATGACTCGCGGGCAAAGGTCGTGCCGATCCTTTTCACATGGCCGTCGCGCGCCAGTGTTCTCGGCTACAACTACGACAAGGAAAGCACCAATTTTTCACGCACCGCATTCGAGCGGACGTTGAAGGCCTTGGCTGACGACCGCGGCGTGACGGACGTCACGGTCATGGCGCACTCTATGGGCACCTGGCTCGCGATGGAATCATTGAGGCAGATGGCGTTGGAGGACGGGCGCGTTTCGCCCAAGATCAGGAACGTCATCCTGGCATCTCCCGATCTGGACGTGGATGTCTTCGGCCGCCAGTGGACCGAGCTCGGACCGAAAAAGCCGAAGTTCACCATCACCGTCTCGCGGGACGACCGGGCGCTTGCCGTTTCGCGTCTGATCGCGGGCAATGTCGATAGGGTGGGGCAGGCCGATCCGTCAAAGGAGCCGTACAAATCGAAGCTGCAGGCGGCCGGAATAACAGCTCTGGATCTGACTGACGTGAAGACCGCGGATCGTTTGAACCACAGCAAGTTTGCCGAAAGTCCTGAAATCGTGCAGCTCCTGGGGGCGCAACTGGCATCCGGTCAAACCCTGACGGATTCGAAAGTTGGCCTTGGCGACGAGCTGGGCCTGGTCGTTGCCGGCACAGTCGACACGATCGGCAACGCCGCGGCAACGACGGTCAGCGCGCCCATTGCGGCGGTTGAGGGGAACACGAACAAACCGCCGCCCGACGACCTGGAGACGATACTGAGGGGCGATGCGACGACGCAGTGATTCGTAGCCCCAGTGTTTACTCGGTTCTTCCTGGCTGCGGAAAATCGTCAGCGCTGGGACTGCGCTACTCCGTTGGGGCGGTAAGGTTGGTGATTGCACATTCGCCGGGAACAATGCAGCCTAGCCTTGAGGCTCGAAACCTACCTCCCGGGGCGGGACCATGCAGGAAGGACACGCAGCACAGCAACCGGTGCAGAAGTCATGACACGCGCCCAGTTGGCCGGCGTCATCCTGGGCTTGTCGCTGGTAGCGGCGCTTACAATTGTCCGGGCGCGCGACCCGCAGCCGTTGAGACTGGCCCGCGAAGCGACGTTCGACCAATATCAGAGGCTGGCACCTCGCCACTTCGAGTCGATGCCCGTCCGCGTGGTCGACATCGACGAGGCCTCATTGCAGCAGTTCGGGCAGTGGCCGTGGCCCAGGGATCGCATGGCGGCTCTGGTCGAGAAACTGACGGAGCTTGGTGCGGCAGCCATCGCATTCGACATCCTTTTCGCCGAGCCTGATCGTCTGTCGCCTCGCACTGTTGTCCGCGACGTGCCAGGCATCGATCCTGCCGTGCTCGACCGCCTGCCCGACAACGACGAGATCTTCGCCCGGTCGATCGCCGGCAAACCAGTTATCCTGGGTTACGGCATCTCCAACGAAGGGAACTATCGTCCGCGAATGAAGGCTGGCATCGCCTTTACGGGCGAAAGCCCGGTCGATGCTCCTCCCCATATCAAGGCAGCCACACCGCTGCGGCCGCAGCTTGAGGCCAATGCCGCCGGCATCGGGCATATCAGCCTCAATCCGGGCAGGTCGACCGCTGTTGTGAGGGCAACTCCACTTTTTCTGACTGATGGCGAGCAGCTTTATCCGGATCTTGCGCTCGAGGCCATGAGGGTAGCGCAAGGCGCCTCCACCTATCTCATTGCCGGCGCGCCGGATCGGCAGGGCATAATGACCTCCGTCAAGATCGGCGACTTCGTTATCCCGGTAACCTCGGCCGGCGAACTCTGGCTCTATGTCAGTCCCGACAGGGCGGAACGGTATGTTTCGGCGAAGGACGTGCTCGCACCCGACGGCGTCTCGCCTGAAACAAAGGCCGCGATCGACGGCAGCATCGTGTTTGTCGGCACTTCCGCCGCCGGGCTTCAGGATATTCGTGTCACGGCACTCGGTGAGAACGTGCCGGGCGTCTCGCTCCACGCGCAGATGGTTGAACAGGTACTGTCCGGCCACTATCTGTCGCGGCCCGACTGGGCAAACGGGCTGGAAATCGCGTCGATCGCGATGCTGGGCATCCTTCTGGTGATTCTCACGATTTTCGTAAGCCCCGCGATTGCGCTCGCCTGCGGCCTGGCGATCACGGGCCTGGCGCTCGTCGCATCATGGCTCGCCTTTTCGCTTGCGGGACTGCTGTTCGACCCGTTTGCGCCGATCGTCATGGGCACGATCACGCATTTCGCGACAACCTCTTTCCGCTTCCTGGTGACTGATCGGGAGCGGCGCGCGATCCGGCGGGCCTTCGGCCAATATTTGTCGCCATCGCTTCTCTACCGCATCGAGCACACGCGCAACGCACTTCGTCTTGGCGGAGACGACCGCGAGCTGACCGTGATGTTTGTCGATGTGCGAAACTTCACCGAGATCAGCGAAAGACTGCCGCCCACAGCTGTCGTGCGGTTTCTGAACACGCTTCTCGACGCGCTCAGCCGTCATGTCACCGCCAATGAAGGCACACTCGACAAGTTCATCGGCGATTCGATCATGGCCTTTTGGAATGCCCCGGTCGATGTCACCGACCATCCTGCCAAGGCCGTTCGCGCGGCATTGGCCATGCGCGAGACGATTGCCCGCCTCAACGAAAGCGATACATTCGGATTCGGGGCCGGGCAGACGGTTCGCATCGGTATCGGAATCCATACCGGCGTCGCCTGCGTCGGAAACATGGGTGCGGAGTCGCGATTCAACTATTCGGCCGTTGGCGACGCGGTGAACATAGCAGCGCGTATCGAGACAGCGTGCAAGACGGTGAGTTTCGACATCCTCGCGTCCGACGACACAGTAAGATCACTGCCAGGCTGGGCCTTGCTCGACGCGGGATCGCTGGAGCTCAAGGGAAAGAGCTCCAGGACCAGAATCAGTGCCGTCGTCGGCGATGAAAATGTTGCGTCGTCGCCGGATTTTGCGGAATTGCGGCTTCTCCACGGCAAGCTCGTCGAGGCGTTGCAATCGCGCTTGCCAGGCAGCCGAAAGATCATCGCGGCGGCCAAAGCCAAGGCTGCAAGCCTGCCGGCAGGCTTGCAGGACTTCTATGGCCGGATAGCTCGTAGAGCGGATGATTTTGTTGCCAAACGGGCGGCAGCGGCGGTGGAAGTGAATGCCGGCTATGCGGAGCAACAATTCGGCTCCGGTTCCTGACCTGCGTTCATACAGGGAGGTCGACCACATGACTCGCTACTGTTCAAGGGCAATGATGTCGTCCACCCCGACGTAGAGGCGAGTTAGCCCCGGCCGGGCGGCGAAGTCGAATATCGGACTCGCCAAGAAAAAGAGCGGCTATCCGTGGCTCTTGCCGTTGCCACCGCCCTTGCCCTATCCCTTCTTGCCAGGACCGTAGGATCTTCCGGGATTGCTGGGATCGTGCTTACCCGGATCATTTCCATGCCCATTGTTGCCGTCATCCACCTCGCCTTTCGGCGGCGGCTCCGGCGGGCTCGGCGGATTGGGCGTGCCCGGACTGGGTGGCGCCGGTGAGTTGCGCTGCTGCGGCCGCGGCGTATGTTCCTGCTGAATGGCAGCCGTAAGCCCGCAATTTCCGCCGATTGCGCCAAAGCTTCCCGAAAGCTGCTGATTGCCGGTCAGAAACGGCAATGCCCGCGAGGTGCCGAGTGTGGTGAGCACGGATCGATTGACCTTGATAACGTCGGTGATTGCGCCCGATGGCGTCGCGACCACACAATCGCAGCGCCGCTTCAGTTCCCTGCATCCGGCGCCGCCGCAGAATCGGGCCGTCCCCTTCAGGAGCACGACGGCGGTTTTGCCGTTGGGCGCGATATGGACATCGAATGCTGTTCCCCGCACGCCTATCGTGCCCGCAGGCGTCACGATCTGGTAGGCGGATGAAGGCGAGCTTCCGCTTATCCAGCGAAACGTTCCCTTGGCAGCGCGGATGGTAAGCTTCTTCACCGAATTATCATCGTTGAAGACATACTTGTCGATGACGACTGAAGAACCCCATCCCACCGCCAGCTTGGTGCCATCCAGGAACACGAACTGGCCAAGCCCGGAATTGGATGTACTGATCCGTTCGTCCCGATGAACGGGTGACTTGACTTCCAGCGGTCCGCTTGCGCCGGTAACGGCAGTTTTGATCACGACTGCCTGGCCCACTGCTTCGGCGGCTATGGTCGGTGTCGCATTGTTGAGCGTCGCGGCAAGAGCGACAATAGCAGCCCACCTCAAGGACGGCATAGCATCCTCCTGCAAATGCCTTTATTAGCATATGCTTGAAGAGGAGGCATACATCAATTGAAGTAGGACATAGCTCTTTCGCTCAGGCAAAGCTCGAAAGCACAATCGTCGACGCCAGGCTCTGTGCCGCGCACGGCGCAACAAGACCGACGAGGCTGATGCGCTGGGGATTGCATCTGATGCGCATGGCAGCTGGGCAGACGTTGAGTAATACAATTGAAAAAATTGCGTCCTCATGTTCAAAGCAGGTCGGTAGACCCGCGAGGATGGTTTCGAATTCCGGGTCGCCCACGGTCCTCAAAACGAGAATTCTAAAAGACGTTCAACAATGACCCAGCACGCACAAGACGCTCGAATTCTCATGTACAGCCACGACACGTTCGGGCTCGGCCACCTGCAGCGCTGTCGGACGATCGCGCATTCGCTGGTCGAGGATTTCCGCGGACTTCAGGTGCTGATCATTTCAGGCGCGCCTATCGCCGGTGCCTTCGACTATCGCGCCCGCGTCGACTTCGTGAAGATCCCCAGCGTCATCAAATTGCGCAACGGCGAGTACACCTCGCTGGAAAAGGATATCGATCTGCATGAGACGCTGAGGATGCGGCAGTCGATCATCCGCCACACGGCCGAGACCTTCCGGCCGGATATCTTCATCGTCGACAAGGAACCGCTCGGCCTGCGCGGTGAGATCGAGGATACTTTGTCCTACCTCAAGACGCGGGGTACCACGCTCGTGCTTGGTCTGCGCGAGGTCATGGATGCGCCGCATCTGCTCGAAGCAGAGTGGGCACGCAGGGATGTGATGCGCAAGATAGGCCTGTTCTACGACAAGGTCTGGGCCTATGGCCCGCCGGATTTCTACGATCCGTTGACCGGCCTGGATGTGCCGCCGGCTGTCAGGGCAAAGATGAGGTTCGTCGGTTTCCTGCAACGGAGCCTGCAGCGGATCGAGTTGCCCGGCCACCGGCCCGAGGGCGAGTATATCCTCGTTACCACCGGGGGCGGCGGTGACGGCGCGGAACTGATCCACGACGTCATCGATGCCTATCAGCAGGACCCGCAATTGCAGCATAGGGCGCTGATCGTGCTTGGGCCTTACATGCCGGCACGCAAGCGCAACAAGCTGCTCAAGAAGGGGGCCAAGATCCCCTATATCAAGATCATCGAGTTCGACAACCGCATGGAAGACCTGATTGCAGGGGCCAAGGCGGTAGTGGCGATGGGCGGTTACAACACCTATTGCGAGATACTGTCTTTCGACAAGCCGGCGCTGATCGTGCCGCGCACCGAGCCTCGGGAGGAGCAATTGATCCGCGCTCGGCGCGCAGCCGAACTCGGCCTCATCGAGATGCTTTTGCCGGAAGAAGCCAAGGATTCCCAGCGGTTTGCCGATGCGCTGGTGATGCTGCCGGACCGGCCCCGCCCATCCCAGAGCAATCCGCATCTGAGGCTGGAAGGGCTGCCCCATATTTCCGAAATCGTCGCGGAACTGCTCGACCGGCGGGCCAGTCCTCACCTTTCGGTCATTGAAGGAATGAACTGAGTTGCGACGCCGCAAGATCGTCGTGGTTCTAAAGGGCTATCCACGGCTGTCGGAAACCTTCATCGCGCAGGAACTGCTCGGTCTGGAGCGCGCGGGGTTCGACCTGATACTCGTCGCGCTCAGGCGGCCGACCGACGCAAAACGCCACCCCGTGCATGACGAGATCAAAGCGCCCGTCCATTATCTGCCGGAATATCTGCATGAAGAGCCGCTGCGCGTGGTTCGCTCGCTGTTCGCCTATCTGCTGCGGCCGGGCCTCTGGCGCGCGCTCGGATCGCTGGCTGCCGATCTCCCCCGCGACTTTACGCGCAATCGCGTGCGCCGCTTCGGGCAAGCGCTCGTGCTGGCGGCCGAATGGCCGGAAGACGCGGGATGGTTGCATGCACATTTCGCGCACACGCCGGCATCGGTGACGCGCTATGCCAGCCAGCTTCGCAGCCTGCCGTGGAGCTGCTCGGCCCATGCCAAGGACATCTGGACTTCGGCGGACTGGGATCTGGCCGGCAAGCTCTCCTCCGCGCGCTGGACGGTCACCTGCACGAAAACCGGTTTCGACCGTCTGAAAGAACTCGCCAACGGCAAGTCGTCCGTGCATCTGAGCTATCATGGGCTCGACCTTGATCGCTTCGGCAGTTTCGGCGAGGCGCGAAAGCAGCATGACGGCTCGGCGCCGGACGAACCGGTCATCATTCTCAGCGTCGGGCGCGCCGTTGAAAAGAAAGGTTACGATACCTTGCTGCAGGCCCTTGCCCTCTTGCCTGGCGATTTGGCGTGGCGTTTCGAGCATATCGGCGGCGGCGAGCACCTGGAACGGCTCAAGGCGCTGGCGCAAAAGCTCGGACTGGATGGCCGCGTCTCCTGGAAGGGCGCGCTTGCTCAGGAGGAGGTGCTTGAGCACTACCGCCGCGCCGACATCTTCGCCCTGGCCTGCAGGATCACCGCGAATGGCGACCGGGACGGTCTGCCGAATGTTCTGGTGGAGGCGGCCAGCCAGCGGCTTGCCTGCGTGTCGACCGATATTTCCGGCGTGCCGGAGCTTTTATCGCCGGATGAAACCGGGCTGCTGGTTCCGACGGAAAACCCAATTGCCCTGGCACAGGCGCTGGAGCGCCTGATCCGTGATCCCATGCTGCGCGCCCGTCTCGGCGACGCCGCGGAGCGGCGCGTGCGCGGCAATTTCGATCATATGGCAAGCATTGGACAGCTCAAGGAACTGTTCGAGCGCGAGTGGCGGGCCGCCGATTGAAGCAGCTGCGCGCTTTCCTCTATGTCCAGCACCTGCTCGGCATCGGCCATCTCGCGCGCTCCAGCCGCATCGCAGCGGCCCTGGTCGATGACGGGTTTGACGTAACCGTCGTGACCGGCGGCGCGCCGATCGCGGGGTTTCCGGGACCAGGGGTAAAAACTGTAACCCTGCCACCTGTCACCTCCGGCGATGAAGGATTTTCCGGACTTGTCGACCTGCAGGGCAAACCCATCGACGACGATTTCAAGAAGCGGCGTTCAGAGATGCTGCTGCAGGCATTCCGGGATTGCAGGCCCGATATCGTGATCGTCGAGGCGTTTCCATTTGGACGCCGGCAGATGCGTTTCGAACTCTTGCCGCTGATCGAGGCCATCGACGCGACGTCGCCCAGACCGCTGCTGGCGACCTCCGTCCGTGATATCCTTCAGGAACGCGTCAAGCCGGGCCGAAACGAGGAAACGGTCGATCTCATCAACAGGCATTTCGACCTTGTCATGGTCCACGGCGATCCGGCTTTCGCAACCATCGACAAGACATTTCCACTGGCTGGGGCGATCAGGGCCGAGGTTGCCTATACAGGCCTCGTTGCTGCGCCGCCACCGCCCGCGGCCTCCGAGCGCTTCGATGTGCTGGTGTCGGTTGGCGGCGGAGCTGCCGGAAAGAGCCTTGTCAGCTCCACCGTCGCAGCGGCGCGGAATGCCAACAACGGCTGGAAATGGTGTTTGATCACCGGCCCAAACCTGCCGAAAGACGAGTTTGACGCGATCGCACGCGATGCCACGCCGGGTCTGTCCATCTTCCGGTTCCGCGAGGATTTCGCCAGCCTGCTGACGGGCGCCCGCCTGTCGGTCTCGCAGGCGGGTTACAACACGGTCTGCGATGTCCTGCGCGCGGGTTGTCGCTCCCTGCTTGTTCCATTTGCAGCCGGCGGGGAAACCGAACAGACGGTTCGCGCCCTGATGCTCGAACAACTCGGTCTTGCAACGGTGCTGATGGAAAAGGACCTGACGCCCGAAGGTTTGGCGCAGGCGATCGAACAGGCGCTTGTGGCACCGACGCCATCCGCGCATCGTCTCGATCTGGAAGGGGCGCGTCACTCGGCGCAAATCCTGCGCGAGCGGCATCGAACATGGTCCCTAAAAATGGGGTCCGGTCTCGGAAAAAGGACATGATCAAGCAGACGGCGGAGCCTAAAGCGCGTCGCGCTGAAACGGATTCAGTCGACGCGCTTTAAGTCTTTGTTTTGATGCATGTCGTTGTCCAAACCGCTACGCGCTTTTGGGCGAAATGCTTAAACAGTTCCAATCAGCATGAAGCGCGTATAATTTTTTGTCGGCAGTTCGCCGGAGAACCGCATCTCCCGTAGCGCCGCCATTGCTTCGAAGGCTGCGAGTGAAGCCACGCAGTTGATGTGTGTCGGCTCGCTGAAATAATCGTTGGATTGCAGCAGTACATTCGTACCCCGCGGAAGCAGGGTAAGCCAGGCGCGCAGATCTGCGATGTGTTCGCAGCTCGTATTGACTATCAGGTCGGACGGCCCGGCCGCATAGTCGACTGCGTACATATCTGCCGTCAGCGCCCGGAACCGGTCGCCGGCTTCCCGGTTGAGGGTCCGGGCGACCGGCGCGACTTCGGGGTCGATGTCGATGCTGTCAACCGCCGCGACGTCGAAGCGGGCGTCGTTGAAAAGCATTGCCGGCAATATACCGTACCATCCACCCACAACCCATATGCGCCCGAACCGGCCGCCGCAGCTTTCGAACAGTTTGTTGAGCGCCCACATCTTGCAGGCGACCTGCTTGTGGTTAAAGGCGTTGGCGATGTCGGCCTTCGGATGCTTGGCGATGACACGCGCCAGCCCTGCCACGAGAGGGTGTTTGACATAGGCAGCAATCCCCCGCGTGAGGTCCAAGGCCTGCTCGTGCCCGTCCATGCCGGCATTGCGCGGTTGCGTAACATCCATCATATTCGCCTTGTACGTTGGGATTTCGGGCGACACAACGCAATCTTGCCCCGCCAAGCCGCCTCGCAGGCTTCGAACGTGTCGCCGGCGATGATTGCCGATGCGCCGTTCACCGGCTGGTACTTTTACTTTGTTCCTTAAACTGAAGGTCCGCAGTCGCATATGGAAGCCAGCCTAGCCCGCTATATCTGGACGCACACCAAGAAGCAGCAGCTCTGGATATTGATTATCGTCTTGCTTTCGATGATCCCGTATTTCATGTCCTTTGATCTGCCGAAGCTGATCGTCAACGGCCCGATCCAAGGTAGAGGCTTCGAGCAACCGGGCGCGACCCAGTCATTCATGAGGCTCCACTATAACTTGCCGTTCATTGGAGAGGTCCAGTTCTTCTCCGGTTTTCAGCTCGACCGCACGGCGACGCTGTTTGCCCTGAGCCTTGTCTTCCTCTTGCTGGTCGTCATCAACGGCCTGTTCAAACTCTACATCAACACCTACAAGGGCCGGCTCGGCGAACGCATGCTGCGGCGTATCCGCTTCGATCTGGTCGATCGTGTGCTGCGATTTCCGCCCCGTTACTTCACGCGTGTGAAATCCGCCGAAGTGGCAACCATGGTGAAGGACGAGGTCGAGCCGCTGGGCGGCTTCATCGGCGATGCCTTCCTGCAGCCGGTGCTGCTCGGTGGCCAGGCGCTGACGGCCATGCTGTTCATCCTGGTCCAGAACTTCTGGCTCGGAATGATAGCGGCCGTGATCGTGGCGATCCAGATCGTGCTCATCCCGCGAATGCGGCGGCGGCTGATCGTGCTCGGGCGCAAACGGCAGTTGACGGCGCGCGCGCTTTCGGGCCGCGTTGGCGAAATCGTCGACGGCATCGGCGCGGTTCACGTCCACGATACATCAAACTACGAGCGCGCCGACATAGCTGCCCGGCTCGGGCTCATCTTCAAGATCCGCTTCGATCTTTACCAATGGAAATTCATGGTGAAGTTCCTGAACAATTTCCTCGCGCAGGTCACGCCGTTTCTGTTCTACATGGTCGGCGGGTATCTGGTTATCCAGGGGCGGCTGGATGTCGGCCAGCTCGTGGCCGTGATCGGCGCCTACAAGGACCTGCCTGGACCGATGAAGGAACTGATCGACTGGGATCAGGACCGGCAGGATGTCCAGGTCAAATATCAGCAGGTCGTTGAACAGTTCACGGTCGAGGGTCTCATTGCGCCGAGAATCGGGGCATTGACGATCGACGATCCCGGTCCGATGACCAACCCGCTGTCGGCGATCAGCCTGTCCATGGCAGACGATGGCGGTGCAATGCTCCTCGACCGTGTCTCCCTCCAGGTCAAGCCGGGCGAGACGGTGGCGCTGGTCAGCACCGCAACAGGTGGCGCGGAGGCGCTTGCGGAGGCCTTCGCGCGACTGAACTGGCCGAACAGCGGAAGGGTCGCTTCGGGCGCCGACGACCTGCTTGAACTCCCCGAGGCAGTGACCGGCCGGCGCATGTCCTATGCCTCGTCGGATGTTTTCCTGTTCCAGGCAAGCCTCCGCGACAACCTGCTCTACGGGTTGAAGCATGCGCCGCTGACATCGGTGACTTATGACGGTGTCGCCGCAGACCAGCGCCGCTGGAACATCAGCGAGGCGAGCCGGTCGGGCAATCCGGATCTCGATATCCACAGCGACTGGATCAACTATGCTTCCGCCGGCGCTACCGGCCCGCACGACCTCTTTGAAGCCGTGCGCCGCGTGCTCGACGCGGTTGTTCTGTCACGCGACATTCTGGATCTTGGCTTGCGCTCTTCGGCCGACCTCACGCGTCACACGGAGCTTGCCAGGCGTATCGTCGAACTGCGCGCGGCGCTGCGAGCCCGGCTGGAACACGAAGGGCTGAGCGGACTGGTGGTTCCTTTCGAACCGGGCGCCTACAACAAGGAAGCAACGATCGGCCAGAACCTGCTCTTCGGCGCTGCCGCCGGCCCGGATCTGGCCGACAGGGCTCTGGCGGCAAATCCCTATTTTGCTTCCGTGCTGAGGCAAGCCGGCCTCGATCGCACGCTCTACGAAATGGGCATGGAGATCGCCGAACAGGCGATCGAGCTGTTTGCCGACCTGCCGCCCGATCACCCGTTCTTCCAGCAACTCACCTTCATGAGCGCCGAGGAGATACCCGCCTACGAAACCTTGCTGCAACGGCTCAAGAACCGTCCCTACGAGACGGTTTCGGAGAGCGACCGCGCCATGATCGTCACCTTGAGCTTTGCCTATATCGAGCCCCGGCATCGCTTCGGCCTGCTGAGCGACGAATTGATGAACAACATCGTCGCCGCACGCAACCGGTTCTATGAAGACCTGCCGCCCGAGCTGCAAAACGCGGTCGAACGGTACGATCCTGCCAAATACATTGCCGCGGCTACCGTCATGGACAATGTCCTGTTCGGGCGTCTGGGCAGCAACCACCCCGACGCACCGGACCGAATACGCTCCATCGTCTATGACATTCTTGATGAACTGGGGCTTTATGCCGAACTGCTGGATGTCGGTTTGGACTTCAACGTCGGCGCCGGCGGCAGGCGGCTGACCGGTGGACAGCGACAGAAGCTCGATGTTGCCCGGGCCCTGCTCAAGCGTCCCGATTTTCTCATCCTCAACCGGCCGCTGTCTGCGCTCGACCAGCGCGTACAGGACAAGGTGCTGCAAAACGTGCTCGAGGAAGCCAGACGCGACGGGCATTCGCCGGCAATTGTGTGGGTCGTGACGAATCCGGCAATGGCAATGATGTTCGATCGCGTTGTCGTCTTCGACTCGGGTCGTTTGGTGGAAGACGGAACACACGAGGGACTTTTGGCAGGGAACGGTATTTTCAAGGAACTGCTGTCATAGAGCATTGGACATTCAGAGAGGATCATTCTGCCGGTGGGAACTTACCGCAAGGTCAAGGGATTATGGTTTTCGGCTGATCGGGCTCGCCACGTTTCGCGTGGTTCGTCCCGCTATCCGCAAGCAGAATTGATTCCATCTGGGCGTCGGTTGTTCTAGTCTCGCAGACGTGAATGTTGGGAAGGTTTGCGACAATGCTGCTCAAGGATGAGGTTGGAATGCTGCAACGCGTTCCCTTGTTCTCCGGCATAGAGCCGGCAAAGCTCAAGCTGCTTGCGTTCACATCCGATCGCGTAAGCTACAGCGCCGGCCAGATTCTTTTCCGGCAGGGCGATGAGGGAGACGCCGCCTATGTCATCCTTTCAGGTAAGGCGGATATTTTGGTCGATTCCGACAGCGGACCGATAAAAGTTGCCGAACTGGTGCCAAATTCGATCGTTGGCGAGATCGCCATATTGTGCAACAGCAATCGCACTGCCACCGTCAAAGCCGCAAGTCCGCTGGAAGCCTTGAGAATCCGCAAGGATCATTTCCTGAGGCTTATGAGGGAGTTCCCTGACATGACCATCGAGATGGTGCGGGTCCTCGCCGATCGACTGAGCCATACGACCGCGGATCTAATCGACGCACGGAGCGCCAAGTAACGAGTGACGCGCGCTTGATCCTTGCCGTCGTGACGACACCGGCTACCATGGGCGACTGGACTGTGAAGGGCTAGCATGGACGACGACGTTTTCCTGGTCAGGTTTTGGGGCGTCCGCGGCAGCATTTCGGTATCGGGGCCAGAATTCTCCCGCTATGGCGGCAACACGATCTGCATCGAGATGCGATGCGGCAGGCATACGCTTCTGTTCGACGCGGGCTCTGGCCTGCGGCCTGCCGGCAGGGCGCTTCAGGCCTCGGGCGTGACCGATTTCGACCTGTTTTTCACCCATTGCCATTACGATCACATCATTGGGCTGCCGGCTTTCAAGCCGATCTATGACCGGAGCGTCAAGGTCAGGCTCTGGTCCGGCCACCTAGCAGGACGCACGACGACCCGGCAGATGGTCGATGAATTCATGCGGCCGCCGTGGTTTCCGGTGAGGCTCGATATCTGCAAGGCAACTATCGACTGCCGCGATTTTGTATCCGGAGACGTGCTTCGGCCGCGCGAAGGGGTGGTGGTCCGAACGGGCAGTCTCAACCATCCGGGCGGCTGCATAGGCTACCGGGTCGAATGGGGCGGCCGCGTCGTGGCGGTGATCACAGACACCGAGCATGAGCCGGGCAAGCTCGATCAGGCGGTGCTCGGCCTGATCGAAGATGCCGACCTCGTCATTTACGATTGCACCTACACCGAGGAGGAAATGGAACACCGCCGTGGAAACGGGCACTCGACGTGGCAACAGGGCGTCAAGCTCTGCGAGGCGGCCGGTGCGCGGGAGCTTGCGCTGTTCCACCACGATCCGGCACGCACCGACAATGAACTGGACGAGATCGAGAAATTGGCCAAGGTGAGGTTTGCCGGCGCTTTTGCCGCGCGGGATGGCCAGACGCTCGAATTTCCGGCCTCATCGCGCAAAGCGCGCTGAGCTATTTTCCTCTATCTTCTTGTTTTGACGCAATTCCGGACGGAAAACCGCTCACACTTTTCCTGGAATTGCTCTACCGGCGCTGCGCCCGATCAATGTTTTGATCGGAAGCCATGCGCAGGCTTCAGTCCGTGCGGTGACTGAGAACAGCTGTTCGAGGAAAAGCCAGGCCGATTCATCATGGACCAAATGGTGGGTGAGCAGGCCGACCGGTTCGCCGCCGCCGGCCGCATGCCGCAATTGCGCGATGATAGCCTGAACCAACAGGCCATGATCGCGGCAACCGCGCGTGCCATGCCAATCCATGATGTCGACATTGCTGTTGATGACCGCCAGTGAAGCCGGTTTCGGCGGTCCGAAGACCGACAATGCCGCAAATCCTACCGACCCAAGGTCGGATACCAAGCCGGCGTCGATCCTGTTCCAGGGTGGCACCAGCATCGGAACGGCACGTGCGCCGTGCAGGCCCGTTACGTGCGACAGCCCGCGAGCCAGATCATCGAGCACCGCCTCGCGTGGCCGATGTGCGCCGAGTTCCTGCTTTTTCTGGTCCTCTGGCGCATGATTTCGGTGCGCCCAGCCATGGATTGCGACCGTGGCATGCGACGCTTCGTCAAGCCGGACGACAAGCTTCTCGTCGGTTAGGGCCGGAATGACGGCGAGAGTGACCGGAACCGCGAATTGACCGGTGAGGTCGAGCAGCCGATCAAGCGCAGGCGTCGGATCCACGGCGTCATCGTCGCGCAGCCAGAACTCTGTCTTGCGGTCCGTCCGTTGCAGGCACGCCAGTTCTTCCACCAAGGGTTGCCAAATCTGATCGGACGTCATGACACCGGGATCTTCGCCAGGAGTGCGGCCAGACGCGCCGCCGCAGCATCGAGGGAACGTTCCTCGAGGACGAAGCGTCTGGCTTCCGCAGCCATGATGGTTCTTTCGGCGTCACGGACCAGAAGCCTTTCAATGGCGGAGGTGAACGCCGCCACATTGCCCGGCGGGGTGAGAATCCCGGTCTGGCCATCCCGCACGACCTCCGGAACGCCGGCGATGTTTTGAGCCACCACCGGAAGGCCGGCCGCCTGTGCTTCAAGATAGGCAACGCCATAGGCCTCGCCGCAACCCGGCCAGACGTAAATCCCGCCACCGTAGAGGACATCCGGCACGGCGGCAGGCTCAATCGAGCCGAGCCATTGGATACGATCGGCGGGCAAGCCGGCGAATTGCGCTTTGACCTCGTCACGGGCAGGCCCGTCGCCGACAACCGACATGGTCCAGGGCAGGTGGCCGATCGGACCGAGCGCTTGCGCCAGCATGCGATAGCTTTCGACTTTGTCGCCCGGGCGCATCATGGCGACGGTAACGAGACGGGTCGGACAACCCCGTGCCGGCATTTCCCGGTATGCCGCCGTGTCAATGAATGGCGAAAGCATACCGAAAGCGGCGCCGGGAATCGCGTCTGCAAGTCCCTGACGATCTCTCTGTGTGAAGCAGATGTTTAGCGCTGCCTGTCCGACGGCTCGCGCCACCAACGCTTGCGTATCGGCCCATAGACCGGCGTTGCGCCGCCTCGAATAGGAGGCTTCCGCTGTTGCATAGGGGACAGCAAAGGTCGACCCCAGCTCGGGTCCGATCAGGTCGGGTGCCTTGTAATAGGGATGGTAGGTAAACCAGAGATCGGGCTTGCCGTCACGATCCCAAAGCCTTGTCAGCCGCGCGGTTTCCTCTCGGGCCGCGATTTTGAGCGCATCGAAACTTCTCGGCTCCGGTTCGCGTAGATAAAAGCGCAATTCGGATGCAAGTTCGACGCTATGCCCTCCATGCTCCAACGCCTTGACCAGCGTCCGCGCCATCTGGCGGTCGCCGGAGGCAACGGGATCATTGGGTGACTTCAGCGGCGCGTAAAAGGCAATTCGCATCGCCGGACCCTATCATCGGAATGCCGGCGCAAGTCAATTTCGAAGCATGATCGACTTCACTCTTCAAGCAGTGGAATGTGCTATCTGATGTCCATGGAAACAGCTGTCGCGTCCGACCCGTTCGTTGCTTCTCTGCCGGTGTTGGCAAAGTTCGAAAGCGTTGCCGACATCGACAACTATCGGCCTCTCCCCGATGGCTGGGCGCTGGCGACCGCAGACATTGTCGGCTCGACCAAGGCGATCGAGGCCGGACGCTATAAAACCGTCAATATGGCCGGCGCCAGCGTTATTTCGGCTGTACTCAATGCGCTGGGTCGGCAAGATCTTCCTTTTGTCTTCGGCGGCGACGGCGCGCTCGTGGCGTTTCCCGGCTCCGCGCTGGAGATAACCCGCAACGCGCTTGCCGCTGTCCAGAGATGGGTGGCGGAAGAACTGGACCTGATCTTGCGCGCCGCAATCGTCCCGATAGAGGACATAAGAGCGCAAGGCCTCGATGTTCGCGTGGTGAGGTTCCAGGCCTCCGAAGCAGTTCTCTATGCCATGTTCGCCGGCGGCGGCGGCAGTTGGGCGGAAGCCGAGATGAAGGCAGGGCGCTATCGCATCGATCCGGCGCCGGCCGGCGCACGTCCGGATCTGACCGGCCTCTCCTGCCGCTGGAACCCGATCGAAGCCCGGCATGGCGAAATCGTCTCGATCATAGCCGTGCCGGGGGCATCGCGCGATTCGCGCGGTTTTCAGTTTCTGGCTTCCGACATCATCGCCCTTGCCGGCAGGCAGGAACGCGATGGCCACCCGGTGCCGGCGGACGGGCCGAACTATAGTCTACTGCCCGCCGGCCTCGATATCGAGGCGCGGGCCACGGCGCCGGCGGGACGGCGGTGGCTGGCGAAGCTGTGGGTTGTGTTCCTGATGACGCTCACGGCTGTCACCGATAGGTTTGGCTGGACCATCGGTAGGTTCGATCCGAAGATCTACAAACGCGACGTGGCCAGCAATTCGGATTTCCGGAAGTTCGACGATGGCTTGAAGATGACCATCGACGTTGACGAGGACGTCTTGCGACGGATCGAGAACCGGCTGAGACAGGCGGAAGAGGCGGGCATCTGCAACTATGGCCTGCACCGCCAGAAATCGGCCTTGATGACATGCCTCGTCGCCTCGCCGCTGCAGCGCGATCACCTTCATTTCATCGATGGTGCGGCCGGCGGCTATGCGATGGCTGCCGCGAGCCTGAAGGCGAAGGTGCCGGTCTGACGACGGCTTGCGGAAATCGCTTTTCCACAATATGCCTCGGCGTACTTGGGACGGGTGGCCTCGTCATGGAAGCGGACAGCCTGTCCGAATTGGCGGAAAGCAGATTTTGGACGCCTCGCGATCGACATATGACAGTCTACTGAACCGGATTTCGACGCGCGCTGCGCAAGTCGGCGTGATCGGACTGGGCTATGTCGGGTTGCCGCTGGCGGTTGCGATCGCACGCGCCGGCTTCCCGGTTTCCGGCTTCGACATCGAAGCCCAGAAGGTCGAGAGCCTGAACAATGGCCACTCCTACATCGAGGCGGTGACGTCGACGGCCCTTGCCGGCCAGGTGGCGAGCGGACGGTTCCGCGCCACCGCGGATTTTGCCGAACTGGCCGACTGCGATGTCATCATCATCTGCGTTCCGACACCGCTGACGAAAAACCGCGAGCCGGATCTGTCCTTTGTCAAGAACACGGCTGGCACCATCGCCAAGCATCTGCGCCTCGGCCAGCTGATCGTGCTGGAATCGACCACTTATCCCGGCACCACCGACGACGTGATCAAGCCCATACTGGAACAAACCGGCCTGCGGTCGAAGATAGACTTCTTCCTCGGCTTCTCGCCCGAACGCGAGGATCCCGGCAACCGCAGCTTTGAGGTCGCGACGATCCCCAAGGTCGTGGCGGGTGACGGCATTGAAGCGGCGGCGCTCGTGCAGGCCTTCTACCAGCGCGTGGTCAAGACCGTCGTCCCGGTTTCCACCACGGCGACAGCCGAGGCGGTCAAGCTGACGGAAAACATTTTCCGCTCGGTCAACATAGCCCTGGTCAACGAGTTGAAGGTCGTGCTCGGCGCAATGGGCATCGACATCTGGGAGGTGATCGAGGCGGCAAAGAGCAAGCCCTTCGGCTACATGCCTTTCTATCCTGGTCCCGGACTTGGCGGGCACTGCGTTCCGATCGATCCATTCTACCTGACGTGGAAGGCGCGCGAATACGAACTGCCGACCCGCTTCATCGAGCTGGCGGCAGAGATCAACACGGCCATGCCGCGTCATGTGGTCGATGAGCTGGCGAAGGCGCTGGATCGGCGCTGCGGCAAGGCGCTCAGCCGCTCGCGCATTCTCATCATTGGGCTCGCCTATAAGAAGAATGTGCCCGACATCCGCGAAAGCCCTTCATTGCGACTCATTGAACTCATTGAGGAGTGGGGCGGCAAGGCGGAATTCCACGATCCGCACGTTAGAGAAATTCCGAACACACGGGAGCATATGGCGATCAAGGGGCGTCGGTCAGTCGAATTGAGCGAGGCGGCCTTGAAGGATTTCGATGCTGTCGTCGTTGCAACCGACCACGACGCGATCGACTATCAGACGATCGCTGATCACGCCCTTCTGATCGTCGACACACGCAATGTTTTTGGCCGCCTCGGGCTGGTCCGAGAGACGGTGGTGAAGGCCTGACGGCGTCTGAGCCGGCGAATTTTTTGCCCAGTGTCAGGATCGTGGTTGCACTACGCCGGCTGCCTCGCCACATAACGCCATAAAACACAGATGCATTTACGCCTTCTCCTTGGCAGCAAGGATAGTCATCCGGGAAATTCTTCGCCGCTTTTGCCGCCGAAGCCGGCCTCGTTGACTTCGGGTGTCTTATCGCTGGGTCGTTGGCGGACTGTGTTATGACAGATCAGAGGATAATGGCTCCGTCTTCGACGGGTTTCGAGATAGCATGAGCACATCGCAAGCAGAAATTTCCACCATTCTCATGGATAAGGTTGCCGATTGGCTGACCCACTCGGCACTGGCGGGCAACGACCTGGAAACATTGGTAAATGGCTTTTGCGAACGGCTGGCTGCTGCCGGCCTGCCGCTGAAGCGGGTGCATTTGAGCTTCTCGATGCTTCATCCGCTTTATGACGCGCTTGGCTTCACCTGGGTTCGCGGCCAAGGCATCGAAGTAGAAAGCTTCCGCAAGCAGGCCGGCGCGCCGTCTGACAGATTCCTGACCAGCCCATACTACCATCTGCTCAGCAATAAGCTCGACCATCTGCGACGTCGGCTCGACCCGTCGGTGCTGCCGGAGTTTCCTGTTTTCGATGACCTCCGGCTTATGGGCGTCACCGATTACATGGCTTTCGTCCATCCCTTCAGCGGCAACACCAGTCAGGGCATGATGGGGTCTTGGTCCACCGACAGCGCCGCAGGCTTCAGCGAAAGTATGATTTCGGCGCTGCTGCGCATCCAGAGCCATCTCGCTATCGCCACCAAGATGGCGGTGCTCACCAAGCTCGCCGACAACATGATGACCACCTATCTCGGCGGCGACGCCGGCAGGCGCGTGCTGGACGGCCAGATCAAGCGCGGCGAGGGCGATACAATCCGGGCCGCGTTGGTTATGGCCGATATGCGTGGGTCGTCAAAGCTTGCCGAAACCTCCGGTCGCGAAATCTATATCGATACGCTGAACCAGTTTTTCGACGCCGTTGCTGCACCTTTCAATCGCAACGGCGGGCAGATCATGAGTTTCATCGGGGATGGCTTCATTGCCGTCTACCCTTGCGAAAGGCACCGCTCACAGTCCGAGATCGCCTGCCAGGCTGCCCTCGCGGCAGCCCATAAGGCCACCGCGCGGATGATGGATCTCAATCTGCGCAGAAAGGAAAAGGCGTTGTCCGACATTAAATTTGGTATCGGTCTGCATGTCGGCAATGTGATGTTCGGCAATGTTGGGCTTACCGACCGGCTTACATTTTCTGTCTTCGGCGCGGCTGTAAACGAGGTTCAGCGCCTCCAGACCCTGACCAAGAAATATCCCCACAGCGTTCTCGCCAGCGAACACTTCGCCAGCTATTGCGGCGCCAACGGCTGGTTGACGCTCGGCAAGGAAGAACTGGTTGGCATCAAGCAGAAGCTGACGGTGCTTTCACCCGATTTGTCGGGTGCTCTCGCAGTCGATGAAGACGGTACGCTGGAGCCGATTTACGACCGAAGATCGGACGCCGAGCAGGTCATGCTGCTTCATCGCGATGCCGGGCGGCTGTCGGCGGGCGACCCGACGAAGCTTCAGTAACCGCCACGGTCCGATCCGAACGCCTTTGGCATGCATCCGTGTCACCCGTTCCGCCAGGGGACCGGCGACAGTTTCGAATCCAAGTTGCTCTAGGCTGGCAATGCGCTAGTCTCGCTTTCTGGGACCCGCCAGGGTGGGGCTGGTGTGAGAATGAATTTGGGTGTTGATCTACTGCGGATCGAAGATGTTGGCATCTCCTTTGCCATTATCGGGGGACCGTTGCATGCCGTCAGGCGCGCAAATCTTCGCGTCCTGCCCGGCAAGGTTACCGCGCTTGTGGGCGAGTCAGGTTCCGGAAAATCGGTTCTGAGCCAGGCCGTGATGGGCATTTTGCCGAACACAGCCCATGTTCGCGGCCGTATCCTGTTTTCCGATCCCGAAAAACCCGGTACGACGCAGGATATCCTCAAGATGCCGCATGATGGACCCGAAATCCGGGCGTTGAGAGGCAGCCGCATCGGCAAGATCTTTCAGGAGCCGATGACATCGCTGTCGCCGCTGCACACGATCGGCAACCAAGTCAGCGAATCCCTGCAGATTCATACGCCCATGGCTCGCGCGGAGCGCAAGGCGCGGACCGAGGAAATGCTCAGCCTTGTCGGCTTTCCCAATCCCAAGCGCGCCTACGACATGTATCCCTTCGAACTTTCGGGAGGGTTGCGTCAGCGCGCCATGATCGCCATGGCGCTTATCTGCCGGCCCGCACTGTTGATCGCCGACGAGCCGACGACGGCGTTGGACGTCACCATCCAGGCGCAGATCCTACACTTGCTGCGCGGGCTTCAGACCAAGCTGAACATGGCGATGCTGCTGATCACGCACGACCTCGGCGTCGTCGCCAATGTCGCCGACGAGGTGGTGGTCATGTACCATGGCGAGATCATGGAAGCGGGACCTGTCGAGGCGATATTCCGCCGGCCAGGCCACCCTTACCTGAAGGGCCTGATGGCAGCCGTACCGCATTTCGACCTGAAGCCTGGCGAAAGGCTAAAGGCGCTCCGCGAGGTGCCGGTGAATGTCGGGAACCTGCTCGGCAAGCAGACGGCGCCGCCATCGAAGGGGCCAGACGATATCCTGCTGTCGGTCAGGGATCTGAAAAAGACCTTCACCATCCGCAAGTCCGGATGGTTCGGCGGGGATCATCAAACCACTGTTCGCGCCGTGGACGGCGTGAGCTTCGATATCAAGCGAGGTGAATGCCTGGGCCTGGTCGGCGAAAGCGGCTCCGGCAAAACCACCGTCAGCAAGATCCTCATGCGGGCTGTCACTCCCAGCGGCGGTTCTGTGATCTTCAACGGCCGCGACGGACCGATCGACGTCTTGCAAGGCGAGGCAGACGCCCTGCGCATGCTGCGCGCGAAAATCCAGATGGTTTTCCAGGATCCGGTTTCGTCGCTTTCACCGCGCATGACGGTGGAGAACATCTTGAGCGAGCCGCTGGAAATACATCAACGCGGCAATGCCGCGTCCCGACTCGCCATGGTCAAGAACCTGATGCAGGCAATCGGGCTCGATCCGCGCTTCATCAAGCGTTACCCGCACAGTTTCTCCGGCGGGCAGCGTCAGCGTATCGGCATCGCGCGCGCGTTGGCGCTGGGGCCTGAACTGCTGATCTGCGACGAGCCGGTTTCGGCGCTCGATGTCTCTGTCCAGGCGCAGATCCTGAACCTTCTGAAGGACCTGCAGAAGGAACTGGGCCTGACCTACCTGTTCATATCCCACAACCTGGCGGTGGTGGACTACATGGCAGACCGCATCGCGGTGATGTGCGGCGGGCGTATCGTCGAGCTCGCGCCGCGCGAAATCCTGCTCAGGAAACCGATCCACCCCTACACGCGCTCACTGGTCGCCGCAGTGCCTTTCCCCGATCTCGACAGGCCGATGGATTTCAGGACGCTGAAGCTCAGCGGCGCTTCCGACACCAGCGCATGGGGGGCGCAATTCCGCGACGATGGCGACGGGGGCATACTGTCGCCGCTCGATCTTGGCGGCGGCCACCTCGTGCTGGCCCGGCGTTCGGCCGATTTCAGCGAGTTGCGCCATTGATCAGCCGGCGCACCGTCCTTGGACTCATGGCTTCGGCATTTGTGCCGAGCACGTTGCGCGCCGGCGATCTGGAGCCGGAATTTCTTCAGCCGCTGCTGAAGGCCCTGGCGCTGCCGGCACTCGCCAAACGCTTGCCCAAGAGCCCGCGCGTGGTGAATCTCGCTGCGATAGGCCGACAGCCCGGCCAGTATGGCGGCACGCTGCGCACGATTATCGGCACCCAGAAAGATATCCGGCTGATGACGATCTATGGCTATGCTCGCCTGGTCGGCTATGACGAAAAGCTCAACCTGCAGCCCGACATTCTCGAGAGTTTCGACGTAGCGGATGATCGGGTCTTCACTTTCAAGATACGGGAAGGACATAAATGGTCTGACGGCAGCCTGCTGACGCCGGAGGATTTTCGCTATTGCTGGGAAGATGTCTGGCTGAACGATGAGCTTTCGCAAGGCGGGCTCGCCCCGGCCCTGCTGGCGGACGGCAAGCCGCCGCGCTTCGAGATCGTCGATCCGTTGACGGTGCGCTATAGTTGGGATGCGCCCAATCCCGACTTCCTGCCCAAGCTCGCTGCTGCTTCGCCGCTATCGCTTGTCCTGCCGGCCGCCTATCTCAAGCAGTTCCACAAGAAATACCAGGATCCGTTCCGGCTCGCCGGCCTGATGGAGGAGAACAGGGCCAAGAAATGGACGCTCCTGCATATCCGCATGTCGCGGCAGTATCGCCCGGAGAACCCGGAACTGCCGACGCTCGATCCCTGGCGGAACCGGACCAAGCCGCCGGCTGAGCAGTTCGTCTTCGAGCGGAACCCGTTCTTTCATCGAATAGACGAGAATGGCCGTCAACTGCCGTACATTGACCGGGTTGTCATGAATGTCAGCTCGTCGGCGATCATTTCCGCCAAGACCGGTGCGGGCGAGAGCGACCTGCAATGCATGGGAATTGACTTCAGCGACTACGCCTTCCTGAAGGACGCGGAGAAGCGCTACCCGGTGAAGATGCATCTGTGGAAACGCACACAGGGTTCGCGGCTGGCGCTGCTGCCCAATCTGAATTGTGCCGACCCGGTGTGGCGTGGCCTTCTTCGCGACGTACGCGTGCGCCGCGCGCTTTCGCTCGCAGTGGACAGGCGCGAGATCAATTTGGCCGTCTTCTACGGATTGGCTCAGGAAAGTGCCGATACTGTCCTGCCGGAGAGCCCGCTCTACCGGCCGGAATTCGCGAAAGCCTGGGTCGCCCACGATCCCGACCGGGCCAACGCCCTGCTCGACGAGGTCGGGCTTAAGACGCGCGACGATGACGGTCTGCGGATCCTTCCCGATGGACGCCCGGCGCAGGTCATCGTGGAAACGGCCGGCGAGAGCACGCTGGAAACCGACGCGCTCGAACTCATCACCGATCACTGGCGGCAGGTCGGCATCGCCCTGTTCGTCCGGACTTCGCAGCGAGACATCTTCCGCAGCCGCGCGCTTGGTGGCGAGATCATGATGTCGATTTGGTCGGGCATCGACAATGGCGTGCCGACCGCCGACATGAACCCGTACCAGTTGGCCCCCACCATCGACGACCAGTTGCAATGGCCTCTCTGGGGTGCTCACTACTTGTCTCACGGCACGGTCGGCGAGGCGCCCGACCTTCCGCCTGTGGTCGAGTTGATGGCTTTGCTCAAGCGCTGGAACGAATCGACCGAAGCCACGGAGCGCGCTGAAATCTGGAATTCAATGCTGTCGATCTACACCGATCAGGTGTTTTCGATCGGCACGGTGAACGGAACGCATCAGCCGGTTCTAGCGTCCTCGCGGCTGCGCAATCTGCCTGACAAGGCGCTCTACGGCTACGACCCGACCGCCTATTTCGGTGTCTATATGCCGGACACATTCTGGCTTGGAGAGTCCTGAGCGTGCTTCGATATATTGTCTGGCGCATCGCCGTGATGGTTCCAACGCTGCTGGTCATATCGGCGCTGGTGTTCACGATCATCGAACTTCCCCCGGGCGACTATTTCGACAGCTATGTTTCCGAGCTTCGGGCTCAGGGCGAAGCGGTGGATTCCGATCGCATCCAGATGATGCGGAAGGAGTATGGTTTCGACAAGCCGCCGGTCATTCGCTACTTCTACTGGGTCGGCGGAATGCTGCACGGCGATTTCGGCTATTCCTTCGAATATGAGCTGCCGGTTCGCGATGTCATCGGTGACCGAATGTGGCTGACCGTGCTGGTTTCCTTCGTCACGATCATCTTCACCTGGCTCATAGCCTTTCCGATCGGCATGTACTCCGCCACGCATCAATACAGCTGGGGTGACTACGGCCTGACGTTGTTCGGCCTTCTAGGCCTTGCCATTCCAAACTTCATGCTGGCGCTGATCCTGATGTATTTCGCAAACATCTGGTTCGGCACGTCCATCGGCCATCTCATGGACCAGCAATATCTCGGCGAGCCGATGAGCTGGGCCAAGGCGAAGTCAATCCTCGCCCATCTCTGGATCCCGGTCTTGATCATCGGCACCGGGGGCACGGCAAGCATGATCCGGCGGCTGCGCGCCAATCTGCTCGACGAGCTTCACAAGCAATATGTCGTGACCGCGCGCGCCAAAGGCCTTCACCCCTTCAAGGCGCTGGTCAAATATCCGCTGCGCATGGCGCTCAATTTCTTCATTTCAGACATCGGCTCCATCCTGCCGGCCATCATTTCCGGCGCCGAAATCACGGCGATCGTGCTGTCATTGGAAACGACCGGGCCGATGCTCATCAGGGCGCTGCAGAGCCAGGACATGTATCTGGCAGGGTCGTTCCTGATGTTCCTCGCCTTCCTGACGGTCATCGGCGTGCTGATTTCCGACCTGGCGCTGGCGCTGCTTGATCCACGAATTCGTTTGCAGGGCGGCAGCACCAAATGAACACGCAATCGCCGCTGCCCGCTCCGGGTGCCCCATTGCAACACTACGTTTCCATCGCGCCCTTCGACTTACAGTCGGTAGAGGCGATGACGGCGGAGCAGTCGAAGGTCTTTCAGGCGTCGCAATTGCGGCTGATGTGGTGGAAATTCCGACGGCACCGGCTTGCCCTTATATCCGGCATATTCCTGGCAGCGCTTTATCTCGGGATACTGATCTGCGAGTTCCTGGCGCCCTACAATCTGCACACGCGCAACATGGACTACATCTATTCGCCACCGCAGCGGGTGCATCTTTTCCACAACGCCCAGTTCGTCGGGCCGTTCGTCTATGGCCGCCGGATGACGCTGGATATGGACACGCTCAAGCGGAACTACATCGACAAAAAGGACGATGTTCAGCGCATCCGTTTCTTCTGCAAGGGCGACAGTTACCGGTTCTGGGGCCTGATCGAAGGTGACAGGCATCTTGTCTGCCCGGCCGAAAACGGCCAGCTCTTTCTGGCCGGCACCGACAGGCTGGGGCGCGATGTGCTCTCGCGCATCATCTATGGCGCACGCATTTCACTGACGATCGGCCTTGTCGGCATCGGTTTCAGCTTCCTCCTCGGCATCGTCATCGGCGGACTGGCCGGCTATCACGGCGGTATTTTCGACCTGATCGTTCAACGCATAATCGAAGTTCTGCAATCGATTCCCAGCATTCCGCTATGGCTGGCTCTGGCGGCGATCATGCCGATAACCTGGAGTCCGATCCTGATCTATTTCGGCATCACCGTCATTCTCGGGCTGCTCCACTGGACCGGACTGGCGCGGGCCGTGCGTTCAAAGCTTCTGGCGTTGCGCGAGGAGGATTATGTTCTGGCCGCGCAATTGATGGGCGCCAGCAGCGGCCGCATCATCCGGCGTCACCTCATTCCCGGCTTC
Organism: Mesorhizobium sp. M1E.F.Ca.ET.045.02.1.1; assembly: GCF_003952485.1. Lineage (NCBI taxonomy): Bacteria > Pseudomonadati > Pseudomonadota > Alphaproteobacteria > Hyphomicrobiales > Phyllobacteriaceae > Mesorhizobium > Mesorhizobium sp. M1E.F.Ca.ET.045.02.1.1. The sequence goes on along the minus strand of NZ_CP034447.1, from coordinate 895,767 downwards.
ATGTCGCATCTGATCGCCACGGCGACGATCTCCATACCCGGCATGATCCTGGGCGAGACGGCGCTGAGCTTCCTCGGGCTCGGCCTGAGGGCGCCGATAACCAGCTGGGGCATCCTGCTCACCGAGGCGCGCAGCGTCAGCGTGATCGCGTTCTATCCATGGCTGCTTTTGCCGATCCTGCCCGTCATCCTCGTCATCCTGGCGTTCAACTTCCTCGGCGACGGCTTGCGGGACGCCGCAGACCCCTACAAGTGACGACATCGCTATGCTGCCGAGCGCCGGGCCGCCGACTCCACCCGGTATGATCCTTGTCGGGCAGCCCGTTCGGTTGTTGCAGTGTTCATCGTTGGCCTCTATATGCGGCGATGCTCGATCGGGGTGTAATAAGTCGCCCTCGGATTTCACCCGCGAACCGTCCCGGTCGCCGGGCGTTGCTGATTTCATCGACTGGTTCAGGACATACAATCGCATATGAGTCGCCTCGATAGTTTCATCCGCAGGATGACGGCACAGCGCGATATCCTCGATCAGGTCTGCGCCGAGGTGGCGAAGATGGAGGGGCCGGTGATCGAGCTCGGCCTCGGCAATGGCCGGACATTCCACCATCTGCGCGAGCGCTTGCCCGGACGCCGGATCGTGGCGTTCGACCGCGCACTTGCCGCACACGCCAGCTCAATTCCCGAAGCTGAAAACCTCGTGCTCGGCGAAATACGCGAGACGGCGAGCAGGTTCTTTGGCATCGACGCCGCTCTTGTTCACGCCGATATCGGCACCGGCTATGAAGATCTCGATGCAGTGACCGCTACCTGGCTTCCCGATCTGACCGTGCGCCTGCTTCGCGTCGGCGGCATCGCGGTCAGCGGCACGCCGCTCGATCACCCGCAGTTGCAACGCCTCCCGCCGCCGCCCTCGGTGCCCACAGATCGTTATTTTATCTGCAGGCGCGTGTGAAAGGGCGAGAAGTCTTCAGGGGATCGTATAGACCGCTATCTCCCGCTCGATGCCGCGCAGCGAGACCTCATGGGGCACTGGCGTCAGCGCGTTCCTGTGCAACAGATCGGCGGTGAGATTGTCGTCGACCACCGCACGAGTGGCGAAGATCGCCTGTGCGTTGGCTAGGTTCTGGACCCGCGAAGCAATGTTGACCGTCTGGCCGAAATAGTCCTGTCGCTCGTTCATAGATACGGCGATGCAAGGGCCGGCATGGACTCCGATCTTGAGCAGCAGATCCTCGCGCCCGCTCTTCTCATTGAGCGCGCGCATTGCATCGCGCATCCTGAGGGCCGCGGCAATCCCACGATCAGGCGTCGCGAAGGTCGCCATCACAGCATCACCGATCGTCTTCACCACCGCGCCGGCCTCCGCCGCGACGATCTCGTGCAGAACCTGGAAATGCTCGCGCACGAGATCGAAGGCTGAAAGGTCGCCCACCCGCTCGTAAAGCTCGGTCGATCCGCGCAGGTCGGTGAACAGGAAGGTCAGGCTGGTGATCTTCAGGCGCTGGTTGATGTCGAGCGTATCCGTGCGGTAGAGATCGCGGAACGTCTGGTTGGTGAGCAGGCGCTTGGCGGTCAGGAAGGGCCGGCGTTTGCCCAGGAGATCATGCAATTCCTTTCCGGCGATGAAGACCGTCGGCAGCACGCGGGTGTCGGTCCTGTTTTCCAGCGAAATGCGCAACGGGCCGGGTTGCATCTCCAGCGTCTGGCTCTGGATATGCTCGCGGTCGAAGACCAAGGACAGGCTTCGGCGCTCCTTTGTCGGTTCGCCCTTGACGTCGATGAACTGCACTGAATGGGTGACCGGCTCGAAGACGATGATGAATTCGGACGGAAGCTGCACGGGCAGAACAGCTCTTTCACCGGGCGCAAGCTCGATATCCTCCAGCGAGAACGCTTCCATCGTCTTGGCGAAATCCTCTTCCGGCAGATCGACGCCGGACGCCCAGTAGATCTGGCGGAAATATTCCACCAACGGCAGTTCGTGTGGATTGTGGGCGGCAATCTTGCGCACGCGGGGACTGACGGTGAATGTCACCTCGACCATCTCGTCGAGGGTCGGCGAATAGCCCTCGGCGCACAGCGAGCAGGTGTATTCGTCCTTCTGCAGGGTTTTCAGCGTGGCGTTGGTGTCGAGCACGCCGCCACAGCCGGGGCATAGAACATTCCAGGAAATGTCGAAGATGCCCACCCGCGCCGCATGGAGAAAGGCGCCTATGGCGCGTTCCTCTCCGAGGCCATGCTTGCTGGCGAAGGCTAGCGCATTGATGCGGCAAAGTTCGCGGTCCTTGCCTTCCGCGATGGTTCGCTCGATCGCGTCGATTGCCTGTGGATCGACATCGGTCGATTGCCGCAGAAGCGAGAACAGATCCTGACCTTCGTTCATCGTACAGGCTCCGGAAAATGCGCCCCAGGCGTGTTAGCCGGACCGCTCTTTGGTCCGACTGCTCCATTTTACTTCGAAACGGACCGCGCGGCCATTTGAATAGATAGGCTTGGTGACAGTCCAATTTCCACTCGGTCGATTTTCACCGGCCGCAAGCGGCACTATGATGGTCCATGGGCATTCATCTTTGGGGCTCCCTCCCATGCCGACATCCGACAACCCGCCATTTCCCGCGGCCTTGCGCCTTTTCTCTGTGGTGGTCATCATCGTCCTGATCGTAGGCGCGGGCCTGTTTTTCGCGCCCGTGCTGGTCAAGCCGCGCTGGCCTTGGGCCGTCACCCCGTTCAACGCCCGCTTCCTCGGTGGCTTCTACACCGCCGAAATGGTCGTGATGGCGGCTTTGCTGTTCTGGAATCGCTGGTCGCCCGGCAGGCTCGTGCTCGTCATGGCCTTCATCTTCACCGTCATCGTGTCGGCGGCTTCGTTCATCAATCTCGGCTATTTCAACTTCGCGCGCAAAGCGCCCTGGCTCTGGTTTTTGGTCTATCTTGCCTCGGTCGCGGTATCCGGGCTGTTCCTGTGGCGGGCCAGGGCCCGTCCTTCTGCAAAAGGCGTGACCTTGAAGCCCGCATGGCGCGGCTACCTGTCGGTGGAATCGACGATCCTTGGGATCTATGGCCTCGGCCTGCTGCTGTTTCCCCTGACATTCAGCAACTTCTGGCCATGGCCGGTCGATGTCTTCCACGCTCAGGTCTACAGCGCCATCTTCCTCGCCGGCGCGGGCGGGATATATCTCGTCTTGAGAAGCGCGCCGCGCGAGGAGCTGCTGGTGCTCGGCTTGGCGCAGTTTCTGGTTGGCCTGCTTGCCATCCTTGGCCTCGTCATCACCGATGCTGCGGTGCACCGGATCGACTGGAGGGCGACCGGGACATTGTGCTGGCTCGCCCTTTTCGGCTGGATCGGCATCAGCGGTGTCTTCAAACTCTACGCCGCCTCCCGGTATTTCAGCTCGCAATCGGGATCATAGATTACGGAGACGACTGGATTTTCGGGTGACGTCCGGTGCATCGTGCCGGGCCGATTGCCTTCGCCGGGAACGCCATGACCAGCAAGACCTCGCCACCCTCCGAGAAAATCCAGCCGCGGCTCCGACCTGTCCGGCCAAGCGATGCGGAGGCGCTTTGCGCCATCTTCAACATGCCGGGCTTCCGCTCGGGCACGCTCAGGATGCCCTTCGAGAGGGTGGAGCAGGTGGAACGGCGCATCGCCAAGTCCGGCCAGGAAACCACCTGGATCGTTGCGGAGTGGGAGGGCAAGGTCGTCGGCCACGGCAGCTTGGTCGTGCAGGGTTCGCCGCGCCGTTCGCATATCGGCGAGATCAATATCGGCCTTCACGATGCTTTTGTCGGCAAGGGCATCGGCTCTGCCATACTTGAGGCGCTGCTTGACGTGGCCGACAACTGGCGCGCTCTGAAGCGGGTCGAATTGACCGTCTATGCCGACAACGAACCGGCCATCCGTCTCTACACGAGCCACGGCTTCGAGGTCGAAGGTCGGCATGTGAAGGCCGGCTTTACCGACGGGCAGTACCACGACCTCCTGAGCATGGCCCGGCTGCGGTTCTGAGATCCGCTGTTTGGCCTTGGCTGTTCAGCCAATCTGACAATTCGTGCCGAGTCGGCGAACAGGTGATTGCTGATGGAGGACTCCGTAGGATACGGTCAATTTCGTCTCACACCATTTGATCGAGTTGCGTGGGCCAAGCGCTTCAGGAAGTCTGGTCCCCGTTGGCGTTTGCACCGCAAGCCGCTAGACGGGACCAATGACCGCCGTAGTTGACCCAACCCCTACGCCTCCGATGGAAATTCTGGCCGTGCTGTCGCTGCTCTGCCCGGAAGTCGCGCGCGACATCGAGCAGAACTGGAATGCACCGGTTTCCGATTACGCCCGCCATCTGTGGCGGCCGGTGGCAAGGCCTGCATCGGGCCCGGCAATCGCTGCCCGCTCGATCCTGCGAGACGTCCTGCGTCAGCGCCTCGGCGTGATTATGCAGCCTGCGGAGATCGGCAAGGCCCTCGAAGAGTTCGAGCAGAGACCGGTGATTCAGTCCGGCCTGCACTGCCTGCTTCTGATGGACCGGATCACCTTCGATGCCCTCCTGCTTGCCTGGCTCGGCGCGGTCGAAAACGGGCTGTCGGCCTTCGTCAACTTCATGGGAACGACGATGACCATGGAGACAATCGGCCGGGAGGGGCCAGGATGGCTCGATATCGGCGACGACAAGGTCAACCTGTTTGGCATGGGACGCCACAAACTGTGCCGCAAAAGCGCCTGCGTGGCCGGTCCTGTCTCCCTCAACAAGCGCGCGCTCGAAGCTGTGGGCGATGAAAAGGATGCCAGCCGCTGGCTTGGCACACTGCTTGCCAGCCAGGACAAGGTGTTTGGAACCGCCGCCGATGCGCTGACAGCCCTCAATGAGGATCTGGTCGCCGATTGGGATCGTTCCGGCATGGCCCTGCCGGTTTTCATCGATGATCGGCTCGCCGCGGCTGCCATGGCGCGGCATCTGGAATATGACGGCAGCCTTCTTTCCAGGCTGCTCATTGAGCCCGCAAGGCGCCTGCGTCTCGAACGTGCCTTGCAAGAGGCCGCATCGGGCCCATTTGGCAGATTCCTGCCCAATGCCACGGACTATTTCTGGGGCATCCGCGAGGAACGCGTGCGCAAGCTCGTCCTCGAGGACGGGCAGCTGATCGAGCCTGACAGGCCACATGGTCTTTCCATCCCGTTCGAGCGGCCGCATCTCAGGCAGGCGCTGCTGGACGGCGTGCTGCTGCCGAACTTGTTCCTGATGTTCCTCGTCCTTGCCATATTGCCACGCGTGCGGGTTGTGGGTGGCCTGAGACAGATTGGCTACGTAGCGCTTTTCCACTCGATCCTGCTGGCTGCGCTGGACGAAAACGCGCCGGAAGAGCGCGATCTGGCTGCGGAGCTGCAGGTTCGCGAAAATGCCTGGGGCATGCGGGTCATCGATGAAAGGATCTCGGTCCGCGAGCAGCTTGCCGGCCTGCCGGAAGGGGCGCTCTTCCCGGAACTGCTCCGGCAATATCGTTTGCGGACACTTGCCGAGACGACCGACGACCTGAACCTGGTCCGCGAAGACTCCCGATGGCGCAAGATCGGCCGGGCGAGCCCGCCCGCAATCGGCAGCGTTCTGCCACCGGACCCACGCTGATCGCTCGATGCCCATTTGCGCTGCCGCTTGCTGGTCGACGGCTATAGGTTCATCCTTGTGTGAATACCCGGCCGTGAGGTGCGTAGCGGGATTACGCCGTCACGGCCCCTAGCGAGGTCTGTTCGATGGACTGCTCGGGCTGCGGTTTCGAGGTTGAGGGCGGTTTCGCTTTCTGTCCGAAGTGCGGAAGGCGCCAGCCCGTGCCATGCGCCAATTGCGGCTATCTCTGCGCACCTGATTTCGAGTTCTGTCCGAAATGCGGGACAAGCGTCGGTGCGCCCGCGAAAGCCGTCGAAAGGCCTGCTTCGGCACCAAGCCGGACCGTTGTGCCGCCTTCGCGAACTCCGTCGCTGCTTGCGAACATCGAAGGCGATGGGCGCCATCCCGCCTCAGACGCCGATCGCCGGACCGTAACGGTCCTGTTCGCCGATCTTTGCGGCTTCACGACACTCAGCGAGCAGCTCGACCCCGAAGTGATGCAGGCACTGCAGAACGAACTGTTCAAGGAATTGACGGCAGCCGTGCGAAACTTTGGGGGTTTCGTCGACAAATTCATCGGCGATGCACTGCTCGCTTTGTTCGGTGCTCCGGTCGCGCATGAGGACGATCCGGAACGTGCGCTTCGCGCCGCGCTCGACATGATGGCCCGGACGGCGCGGCTCGGCGAAAGGGCCCCCAGCTCCGGCTCGCCACTGTTACTCCACATAGGCATAAACACCGGTCCGGTCGTCACTGGCGGATTGGGCATCGGCACCGCCAAATCCTATTCGGTGACCGGCGACACAGTGAATACGGCGCAACGCCTGCAATCGCTGGCCGCACCGGGTGAGGTGCTGGTAGGCGAACTCACTCACAGGCTGACCCGGCATGCCTTCTCTTACGAGTCGCTGGGGGATGTCATGCTTCGCGGCAAGGCCGGCAGTGTGCTCGTCCATCGACTGGATGCACCGCTGGCGGCGCCGCGTGCCGCGCGCGGGCTCGAGGCGCTCGGCCTTAGCGCGCCGATAATAGGTCGTGGTGCGGAGCTCAATAGAATGCTGGCGTGCCTTGACCAGGCGTGCGGCGGCGCGGCCCAACTTGTCCGCCTCGTCGGAGAAGCCGGTATCGGGAAATCGCGACTGGTGAAGGAGTTCGTCGCCCGCGTCGGCGACGAGGATCGTTTTCGCAACGTCGCGGTGCGGCAGGCCACGTGCTCACCGCTGGGCGAACAATCATTTGGCGCCTTGGGCGCGGTGGTGCGCAGCGCTGCGGGGATGATGCAAAACGACAATGGGGACGAAATGCGGGGGAAGCTCGCAGGCTTGCTTGCCGAGCTCGGCCTGCAGGGCGAGGAGGCGAGGCGGCTGATGCCTTTGCTCTACCATGTGCTCGGCCTTGGCGACCCCGATGCCACCTTGCAGCATGTCGAGCCCGAGCAACTGCGGCGACAAATTCTCTACGCAGTCCGTACAATCGTCGAACGGCGGCTTGCGTTGTCGCCGCTGTTGATTGTCGTCGAAGACCTGCACTGGGCCGACGCTGTGTCGCTCGAGGCACTGCGTTTCGTGATGGACAGGTTGGAACGCACGCGGTTGATGTTACTGGTCACCCATCGTCCGGCGCCGGACAACGACCAGCTCGACTCAAGTCGGGTCAGTCACACAGCGCTCAGGCTTTCGCCGCTCAACAGTGACGACGGACGCAGACTGCTGGCGGCGCTTTTCGGCGAGAGCTGGGTAAAGTCCGCAGGAGGGCTTCTCGACCAGATCCTCGAGCGCGCAGGCGGCAATCCCCTTTTTGTAGAGGAGACCGTTCGCGGCCTTATCGATCGCGGTGTGCTGATACGCGAGGGCCAGCGATGGCGGACTGTGACAGGCGAAGTTGCAACCGGCATTCCCGCCACTATTCAGGCAATGCTTCTTGCCCGGGTCGACCGGCTGCCCCAAGAGGTCCGCCGGTTGGCCCAGGAGGCCGCGGTGATCGGCCCGCGCTTCGACGCGACCCTTCTGAAAGCCGTGACGGCCGACCCCGGCCGCCTGGAAGCCGGCTGCGAATTGCTTTGCGATGCGGAAATCATCGAGGAGGTTGCCGGATCAGGTTCGGTCTCGTCGCAAAGCTACCGCTTTACGCAAACATTGCTGCAGGACGTGATCTACCAGAATCTGCTCCTGCAACGCCGGACCGACATTCACGGGCGGGTCGGTGCTGCCTTGGAGCAACTGTGCGGCGACAAGCCGGAACGGCTCGAGGATTTGACCGTGCTCGGTCATCATTTCGCACAGAGCACCGAGCGGGAGAAGGGCGCGCACTACCTGCAGGAGGCGGGCGATCGCGCTCGCATGATATACGCCAATGACGACGCCCTTCGTTTCTACGAGCGAGCACTGACTGCGTTGGACGCGACCGGGCAAACGCCGCTCAAACTGGCAATTGCAGAGCGCATTGCCGATTTGAGCGGCCCGGCAGGCCGCCGCGAGATCGCGCACCATCACTACGAGACGGTGTTGCAGGCGTACCGCGAGTCAGCCGATCGTGTCGCCTCGGCGCGAGTTTTGCGCAAGATCGGTCGGCTGCTCTGGGATATCGGCAAGCGGGACAAGGCAGAATCCCGCTATGCTGAGGCCGCAGCGCTCCTCGATGGAGCGGATGCGCCGATCGAGCAGGCGCATCTCTGGCAAGAACGTGGCCGACACGCGTTCCGAAGCGGAGATCACGCTCTTGCGGCGACATTGGCAGACGCGGCGCTGGATAGCGTACGCACTCTGACAACGGAGCATGTCTCCGAGGTAGGGCGTGAAGCCACTCTTGTGACCGCCGAGGCGCTCAACACCAAGGCTGTTGCGCTGGCTCGCCTTGGGCGAAACCTTGAAGCGGTGCGTCAGGTTGAGCGAAGCATTGAATTGGCCGAAGCCGCCGGTCTACTGGGCGCAGCCTGCCGCGGCTACACCAATCTCGGCGTGCTTTACACGACCATCAATCCTGCACAGGCGATAGAGGTCTGTCGGCGCGGTCTTGAAGTGGCGCGTCGTGTTGGTGATCTGGGGTTCCAGGCGCGCCTCCTCGCCAATCTGGCGGTCGCTTGTTGTACTTTCACCGATCGCTGTCCAACGGAGGGCGTGCCTGCTGCCGAGAAGGCCATCGAGATCGACCGGGCGCTCGACCAGCGCGAGCACCTGCCGGTGCCGTTGATCGTGCTCGGGCAGATCCACCAGTGCAGCGGCCATCCGGAACTGGCGGTTGGCTTGTTCCAAGAAGCACTGGACGTAGCCCGCGAAACGGGCGAACCCCAACTGCTGTTTCCGTGCTATGATGGTCTCGCAACGCTTAATCTCGACCTCGACAATCTGGCCGAGGCCGAACGCTACTTTTCCCTGGCGCAGGGCATATGCGCCCAGCACGGGCTCGACCCGGAAGCGCTTGTGGTGCTGCCTTTTCTCGACTAGCCGGGCGGGAGGTTGGAAATGTCGGTGCATAGTGACTTGATACCGCTTCAACCGGGCGACCGTGCGCCTAACGTAGTGCTCGACGCCATTACCCAGGAAGGCAAGATCGCGCTTGACGACTTTCGCGGACAAAGACCGGTGCTGGTCGGCCTGTTTCGAGGTCTGCATTGTGCGTTTTGCCGGCGCCATATCGCTGCCCAGGCGCGACTTGATCCGGAGCTGCGCGAAAAGGGCGTGGGGAGCCTGACGGTGGTCAACACGCCGATCGAGCGGGCGCGTCTCTATTTCCGCTACCACCCGATGCCGAATCTGCTTGCGGCCTCCGACCCTGAACGCGCTTCACATCGTGCTTTTGGACTGCCCAATCTCGAATTCACCGAAGACGAGACGAACTGGCCGTACAAGGTCTCGATGGCAGCGGCAAAGGATATGCGGGTCGACTTACCAGGCGAGTTGCCCGGTCCAATGGATCCTTTTGCGGCCAGCGAATTCCTCGACAAGAAGGACCATTACGAACTGACGGAAGCCGACGAGCAGATGATGGCAACCGGACACGGACAACTGATCGGTCAGTTCCTACTCGACCGGCAGGGGGTGGTCCGCTGGAGCTTCACGGAGGTTCCAGAGGGTGGGCGATACATGTTTACGGCGCCGAACCCGCAGGAGCTGATGTCGGCCGTGTCGCAAGTCGCCCAATAGGCTTGCAAACGAGGTGACGGGCAGGACGCTGAACAAAAAGCGGAACCAAGGCCTCGGTGAGCCAGAATGTACGGTCTGGCGATGCCCGCGCACTCGTGGCAGCACGCACCCGACTGAAAAGTTCACCGCTCATTCGAGCACGGCCTCGAGACGGACAACAAATTCGTCGAGCGAGCGATCCCCGCGAATTTCGATGCGCGGAAGGTCGATGGGATCGGACTCGAGGTCCGCCGGCCCGTGTCTGCCGCCGAAGCCGATCCGATAACCGCACTCCCTGGCCAGCCGTCCAAGCCGTCGGTCGGTGACAGAGAAGGGCGCCGCGAACGACGCGATTGGCCGACCGGTCCACCGTTCGATGAACATGCGAGAGCGCAAGAGCTCGGCGGCCAGGTCGGCGCTCGACAGACCATCGATTGCGCGATGCGTCGCCAGATGGCTTCCGAAGAACGCACCTTCGCCCGCTAGGCGTCGCACCGTCCCGGCGTCCATAAGCTGCGTCGGCGGACCGCTGCCGGCGTCCCATCGTGCAGTTTCACCCACCAAGTCCGTCACCAGGAACACTTCCGCAGTCAGGTCGTTGGCGCGCAAGATCGGCCAGGCGTGGTCGGCAAAATTCTGGAAGCCGTCGTCGAAGGTGATCAGCACCGGGCGGCCAGCGAAGGGTTGACGGTTGGCGATGGACCATTCCAGCTGCTCGGACATGATCGCGTGAAAGCCATTGGCGCGCAGCCATGCCATCTGGCTGGCGAATGCCGCGGGCGTGAGCCGAAAACGGGCGAGCGCTGCCGGACCATCATCGGCGACGCCGTGATACATGAGGACAGGGATACGCTGCCGCCGTTCGGTACGCGCGACGTCGCGGCGCAAGGCCCGTGCTCCGCCCCAGACGATATTTCGCGCGACCCCGATACCGATGGGCGCACGGATTGGCACGTGATCAATCATCGGTTCCGTCGCCACGTCGTCTGGCGACAGGCGGCGGAAGCGGTCTATGCGATAGAGCTCGGTCTGGATCGATTGCTCGAGGACAAGGCCTTCGGTCGCTGCCAGCGTTTCCGAGATCGCTTGTGCGCCGAATGTGTTCCAGTCGAAGCCCGTCCTTTCAACATTGTCTCGGAGCACGAATGCGTGTGCGCTGATGAGACTGCCGCCAGGCGCCAACGGCTCAACAAGTTTTCTGGCGACGCGGCGCAACTCGGCGAGATCATCCAGGTAGTAGAGCACTTCCGAACAGACGATCAGATCCATCTCACGCGGAAGCGTGTCCGCGGAGAAATCCAGTACGCCGAACTCGACATTCGGCTGATCGCTGCATCGCGCGCGCGCCCGCTCGACGGCTACGTTGGAGATGTCAGTTGCGGTCAAATGGCCTACTCGCGGCGCCAGTTGCCGCGTGAAGTGGCCCTCCGCGCAGGCCAGCTCAAGCGCCCGTCCGATGGGACCGGCAGGCAGAATCTCGAGCTGGCGCTCATATTTTTCCTGCTCATAGGGCGAACCGTAGTTCCAGGGGTCCTCGGTCGCGAAATGGCGATTCCAGAACGACGTGCGATCATTATCGTGGTCATCCGCGGCGTGTTTACGGCGCGGTGCTGCAAGTGGCTCCGCAGGTTCGGCGCTCGACCGAACCAGCCCCTGCGCTTCCGCGGCCAATAGCGCGAGTTTGCCGAAGTGGCTGTCTGGATCAGACCGGTGTCCAGCCATGGACAACGATGCCTCGGCTGCAGACATGTTTGACTTGTCGGCACCGCCGCCCTGTGAGGCCAATTCAATCCAATGGCGCCTTGTCACTTTCCCGAGTGCGCCGAACTGCACGCGAGCCTCGATACGGCCATCGACCATCAGATAGGCATAAATTTGATCGATTCCTTCCGGCAATTCGATCGCGGTCGGATTTCGAGCTTTGACGCGAATTCCGAGCGTCCGCGCCAATCTGCGCGGCGCAGCAAGGTCGTCTAAGTCAAGAAGCATTTGCTCAAGGTGATACTGGACACGGCGACCCGCTGCGGGGTCGTCCCAGACCTTGCCGAGTTCGATGACCAATTCGGTGAGGGCGCCGCCGAACCTGTCCCACCTGGCAGCCAATTGCGCTGGCACCGAAAGGCTTCCTACCATAAGGCCATCTAAGACCACCTTGGCGATCTCACGCACCCATTTACGTCCTGCCGGGAGTGCGCGCAGGAACTGCGGGTTGATCGAGCGCGATCCGCGGCCACAATCCGACGCGGCGTTCCACAGCGCGAACCACGCCAATGCTTCGGCAGCGGTGCGGCCGTTCGCGTCGATCGCTCCATTGGCGTGAGCCGATGCTGGGTGCCTGACCCTCGGATCAGGAGAAAAGCCGCGGGCGATCACGATTTCCGCATCTGCCAGCATCTGCGTCGAATTGCTGGTGAGTGCGTTGGGGTTGGTCCGATGGAAAGCGAGCGGCTCGTCGACCATCAGCCAACGTTTGCCGAGACGTGCGAGGCGCTGCCACAGATCCCAGTCCTCGCAAGTGCGCAGCGACACATCGAAACCGCCCAACTCGACAATAGTCTTCCGGTCGACCAGCAGCGCGTGAGCGCGGACGGCACACCGGCGGGCGAATGTTTCGAAGGGCTGGATCGCAACTTCCGTTGCGATGCTCGATGGGGTGAGTCCGCCGTCGGGCATCACGCGCCGAGAACCGCAATAGGCGGCCACCGCATCGGGAGCGGCTTTCAGTGCGGCCAGCATTTTCGAAAGAAAGCTGGCATCCACCCAATCGTCCGCATCCAGAAACATGAGCCATTGGCCGCGCGCCATCGAAATCCCGCTATTGCGCGCGCCGGCGGCGCTATACGCGCAAGAGCTCAACGTGCGAAATCGGGGATCGTGCTCCACATAACCCGCGATGATCGCGGGGGTGCGGTCCGTGGAGGCATCGTCGATGATGATCGCCTCCCAATCCGGTGTGTCCTGACCGACGAGGCAATCGAGTGCGCGCGCCAGCGTTGCCTCGGCGTTGTGCGCAGGAACCACTATTGAAACCAAGGGATTATGCGCCACGCTATCTTACCCGCGCCTGCTTCGAAGGGAGAACAAGAGTCCCAAAACATAGCCTGACATCGGGCGTCGAACCCGATCCGTCCCTCGAGCTGTGGTCCACTACATTCATCTCCGGTGCCAGGTAAATCTGCCGGCGGGTGCTGGCAAGCGTTGCGCCGATGGTTTGCTTGGCATTGGCCATCGGTACCACAACGCTTACGGGAGCATTGTCCTGGATCATCGAGCTTCGGAACGTCGAAAACGGATAACGGCATCGGATGGCAGCACTGCTCTGTCAAGACTGTCATACAACAAAGGAATTCAATCCCATTCGCATCGCGCTGGTTTTTTAGTAGGCTGTCGCGAGGCAAGGTTGGGTATCCGACGTGACGGTAGTCAACGATCGTCTTCTCGAAAGCAAGATGACCAAGGTGGAGCAGGCGCGAGCCTGGAGTCCACGCGTCATCTCGAAATTCGAGACGCTGATCAGGAGCGCCGACGACTACTCGCTCTATCGTGTTAATCCGCTGGCCTTTGCTCGCGACCGCGCAATTGCCGAGCCTGAAGCAATCGACCTCTTCCTTCATGCCGCCCGCTGTGGCTTGTTCGACATGAGTTGGGATGTGCTCTGTCCCCAGTCCGGGATGGTGCTCGATAGTTTCGGCGCCCTGCGGACGCTGAAGACCCACTACGTCTGTGGCCTGTGCGACGTATCGGGCGACACCGACCTCGACGACTTCATCGAGGTCACCTTCTCGATATCGCCGAAGTTGCGCCGCCTGCCGCACCATGATCCCGAGTCGCTCTCTGTCGAGGATTTTCACTGGAAGCTCCACTTCGGACCTGACGGGCGGCTACCGGGACAAGGGCTTCGCTTTCTTGACGTTCTGCGCGGCTTCGTTCGGGGCATGACGTTTCTGCCGCCCGGCACCACCACAGCGCTCCGCGCCGACCTCGGACCGGGCGCCCTTGCGGGCGTCAACGTGCAGACGCAGGCCGCATTCGCTGTGCCGATATCAGGTGATCCGGCATTGGCGCCGACGCTTCTGAAGATTGATTATGACGGCAAACGCTTCTTGCCGGCGTTGCCCGCCGTGCCACCTGGTCCGATTGTCATTGAGGTAACGAATAGGGGGCCGGTGCGAGGTTCGTTGCTTGCCATCAACTGGCCGCCCGAACTTGTCGCGCTGACTACCAAGCCGGCGCTCGATTTCGACCCTTATGTTTCCGGTGGAGCGCTGCTTGCGCGGCAAACCTTCCGCCAGCTCTTCCGGTCCGAACGTGTCGACGAGAAGGAGGGGCTCGGCATCCGGCAGATCACCTTCCTGTTCACGGACCTCAAGGGTTCGACCGCCATGTATGAGCGCCTGGGTGACCTCAACGCCTATGCGTTGGTCCGCGAGCATTTCGCTCTGGTCAACGCGGCGGTTCAGCAACATTCCGGAGCGGTGGTCAAGACGATTGGGGATGCGGTGATGGCTGCATTCTCGCAGCCGTCGGATGCAATTTCGGCTGCACTCCACATCTTTGAAGAAATCGATCGCTTCAACGGCGACCATGACGGGCCGGGGATCATCCTGAAGATCGGTGCCCACTGTGGACCGTCGATTGCCGTGACGCTCAACGACAACCTCGACTATTTCGGCCAGACCGTGAATGTCGCCGCGCGCGTGCAGTCCTTGGCGGAAGCCGGACAGGTCTGCATTTCCGAGGCGCTCCATTCCGCGCCCGGGGTTAGCGAAATGCTTGCCGGCCTTCGTGTCGTGCCTTTTGACGCGCCTCTTCGAGGTGTGGAGGGTGATGCAACTGTCTATCGCATCATGCGGGGATAGACACGGATTGCGTGCCAACTCCCTTTCGCACTGCCTAGAACCGGAGCTTCCGGGCTGGACAAAAAAGGAATGGTGCCAGAGGCGGAATCCAAGTACAGGAAATTTGGTTTTGTTTCCAGATAGTTGACTATCGTCTCGTGGCAGCTCGAACCACAAAAATACCAACAAAATATTTCTGTGGATTGGTTCGTTTCCCGAACACTATTCGCCAATGACGGTTCCCTGAATGGAAGAGCGGGGGTGTTTGCCGTGGATTTGAGCCGAATCCGATAAGTTTAATTTCTAATCGTCTAACCACTGGACTGCAATTTGCCTGTCTCCACGCAGCGTGGTCGACGCGGAGCGGGGACCCTCAACGCAAGAGCGCAATTAACCGAAGCCGCTTTGAGCATTGCGGATACTGAACGACCGCTTTGCGCCCGCAAGTCGGCCATTTAAGTAGGCTCTGACACCGCCTGAAAGCAGACGTTGCCATCGATTACGTTGGAGGAAACCCCCGATGTAGTGGGAACCTAAGGTAACTTATGCCACACTACAGCAGGTCGAACGCACTCCGGAAGACGAAAGGAGCGGGCCAACATTTGCAGATCGCCGGGGCCGCGACTCAGCGTGAGTAAGTGTCCCCTTTCCACGAAAAGGCAAAGAGATGACACCCCGAACGAAGTACGCGCGAAGTGGAGACGTGGCCATCGCATATCAGGTCTGGGGCAGTGGTCCAGTTGACCTTGTCTGGGCACCGGGAACGGCATCCCACCTCGATCTGGAATGGGAGATGCCACTTCGCGCTCTGTTTTTCGAGAAGCTTGGGGCGTTCTGCCGGGTCATCAAGTTCGACAAGCGTGGAACGGGGCTGTCCGATCGCCCAATCCGAATGGCGACACTTGAGGAACGGGCCGACGACATCCGGGCGGTGATAGATGCGGAGAAGGTGGAGCGCGCCAGCCTTTTCGGTGTTTCGGAGGGGGGCTCGATGACGAGCTTGTTCGCTGCCTTGAACCCGGACCGCGTGAGATCGCTGATCGTCTGGGGCACGCAAGCTCGTTGGTGTACTTCGGATGATCACCCATGGGGCATGTCGTCCGAGGCGTACGATCAGCTTATCAAGGATATGGCCGAGAACGGCCCCTCAGACGAATACATCCGTGGAGCAGGAGTCGGGCTCGGGCGTACTGTCGATCAAACGGTGGTCGATGCCTTCGCTCGTCATATGAGGGCCGCTGCAAGCCCGTCCGCGCATGCAGCCTACGAAGCGATGAACCGGGACATCGATATCCGGAACATCCTTCCCACGATTTCAGTCCCAACGCTGGTCATGAACCGGACTCAGGATCCGGTTGCATCGGTTGAAGCCGCGCGCGACATGGCGCGGCGCATACCTCAAGCAGAGATGAAGGAGTATCCCGGGGACACACACACCTTTGTCGCCAAGGATATGGATACGATTTTGGCTGACATTCAGTCGTTTCTGACCGGTGTGACGCCGGAGGTTGCGTCTGACCGAAAACTAGCCGCCATACTGTTCCTCGACGTCGTGTCATCGACGGACCAATTGGCGAGGGACGGGGATCAGTCATGGAGCAATACGCTGACCTCTTATTACAACATCGTGCGCAAGGAAATCGCACGCTACCGCGGCGAGGAGTTCACGGTTGCCGGTGATGGCTTCTTGGCACTGTTCGACGGACCCGCGCGGGCGGTACGATGCGCCCTCACCATTGCCGCCGCGGTGAAGCAGCTTGAGATCGACGTTCGAGCGGGTGTCCACGTCGGGGAATGTGCGATTGTTGGGGCCAACGTAACAGGCCTCGCTATCCACACGGGAGCAAGAATCATGAGTTCAGCGGAGGGGGGAATGGTTTTGACCTCTCAGACCGTGAGGGACTTGGTAGCGGGCTCAGGCCTCCGTTTCTCAGATCAGGGCGAGCGCGTGCTCAAAGGTGTGCCTGACAAACACCGGTTATTCCTCGCGATGTTGGAAGACGCTGGGGCGACTTCGTAGAGATTCCCCGCCTTGGTTCTAAGCCGTTCTAAGCTCGTAGCGGCAGCGAGCGGGCGGCCCCGCTTTCGGCCCCTGCTGCCCGTCAGCAATGCGCCTAAAGCAGACTTTGTCGAACGGCCACTTCTGACCCATTCCAGTCGTTCCCGTCACACCTGCCGGACGACCGCCGTGCGGCGCAAAGCGGACCTGCCGTCGCCCCCGCCGGGCTCGCCCTGGATTTCCTCAGCCTGCTCTCCGACATCGGCTGACCTTCGTCGGCGAGCAGCCCGACAGGAATCGGATCGAGGAATAGCGGCTGGCGCCCCCTAGCGCCGGCGTCAGGGCAACCGTGTTCCAAGTCGACCGATGGAGCGCGTGCTGTCTTGGCGTCGTCTCGGCGGTGCCAATAGTCAAGCCAGCGGTCCAATCGCCTTGATGAACGAGATCATTTACAACCGCAGAAGTGAATGATATCATTCATCCATGAAGTCCGCGCTTGAACGCATTCAGCTTGCTGCATCCAGCACCACACCGTCCTTGGTTCCGGTGGGTCTGTGGATGACGGCACATCCGATTCAGACGTTGTCGCAAAGTGCTGAGGAGATTGCGGCGCTGACCGTCACCTCGGTCTCGGCAGTCAACCGGTTTTCCAAAGCCGCGGGGTTCAAGGGCTTTGGCGAGCTGAAGGCCCATCTGGGTGTCGAGATGCAATCGGTGATGGAGCCGGTTCTCAAGTTGGGCCACGCGCGCGAAGAACCGGAATTGACGGAAATTGCGGAGGCCGTGCGGGGCGCTGGCGAGGCGCCACAGATCGCCACGGTCGCAACCTGGATCATGAAGGCGCGGCGCGTCTGGTTTCTTGGTCTCGGGGCGTCAAGCCATTTGGCCGGCTATGCAGTGCACACGCTGATGCCATTTGTCGAAGCGATCGAAGCCGTCGCGGGCGAGGGCGGCACCGAAGAGGTGGCCCGCCGGCTCATGCGGTGCGGCAAGGGTGATGTTTTGATCGCGCTCTCGCTGCCGCGCTATTCTAGGGACACCGTTCATCTCGTCCGCTTCGCCCGCGATCGCGGCGCCTCCATCGTGGTGATCACTGACGACCAGGCCTCACCCTTGAGCGCGATCGCCCACATTCGGCTCCTGGCGCCGGCGGCACATGGCGTGCTGCCAAGTTCCGCCATCGCCATGATGGCGGTGATCGAGGCCTTGGCCTCGGGAGTGATGACGCAGAATCCGGACGCTGTGCGATTGGCCCGCGATCTGGCCGAGACAGTATTAGCCTATCTGGCGCCGCGCTCCGTGTCGCCGGAAAATCAAAACCTTGAGGAGGAAGAACCATGAAGACGAAAATCGCAGCCCTCGGCTGCGGCGCCATAGCGGCGTTGATGCTGGCCGGCACGGCACATGCTGGGGCGGTGCTCGATGCCATAAAGAAGAACGATGTCGTGACCTGCGGAGTTCACACCGGCAATCCTGGTTTTGCACTGGCCGACAGTTCCGGCAAGTGGGCCGGGTTCGACGTCGATTATTGCCGCGCGCTGGCGGCTGCGGTGCTCGGCGACGCCAACAAGGTCAAATATGTGCCCACCAGCGGCCAGACCCGTCTGACCGCCCTGCAAAGCGGCGAGATCGACGTCCTCGCGCGCAACACGACCTGGACTTACACCCGTGACACTTCGCTGAACCTGGTTTGGGTCGGCATCAATTTCTACGACGGCCAGGCCTTCCTGGCGCCGAAGAAAGACGAGCTGACCTCGGTCAAGCAGCTCACCGGCGCAACCATCTGCGTCGACTCGGGCTCGACCACCGAAAAGAACCTTGCCGATTACTTCGCCGCCAATGGGCTGACCTACAAGGCCGTCGTTTTCGACCAGCAGGAGGCTTCGCATCAGGCTTTCATCAACGGACGCTGTGACGTCTACACAAATGACTTCACCAGCTTGGCGTCGTTTCTGACGACCGAAGTGCCGAACAAGGAAAATTATCAAATCCTGCCGGAATTGATCTCGAAAGAGCCGCTGGGGCCGGCGGTGCGCCGTGGCGACGACGATTGGTTCGCAATCGCCAAGTGGGTCCTCAATGCGATGGTCCAGGCCGAGGAACTTGGTGTCACATCGCACAACATCGACGACCTCAAGGCCAACAGCAAGGACCCCGCGGTGCTATCGATTGCCGGGGCTGGCGACGATCTCGGCCGCTTTCTAGGGCTGAGCAAGGACTGGAGCTACAACATCGTCAAGCAGGTCGGTAACTATGGGGAGGTCTTTGACCGCAATCTCGGATCCGGGTCGGTGCTGAAGCTGCCGCGCGGACACAATGAATTGTGGATGAAGGGCGGCCTGCTCTATTCCCCGCCGCTGCGCTGAGCCGATGTCGGGGGTCGATCTCTCCCACAAGGAAGGCGGGGCGCGGGCCATCGCTCCCCCCATCCCCGCCCCGCGTCGACGCGCAGCGGGGATGATCGCCGTACAGGTGCTGGTTCTGGCCGTCGCCGCCGGGGCATTCCTCTGGCTCGCCCATAACGCGGCGGTCAACCTCGCTGCCCGCCACATCGCATCAGGCTTTGGCTTCCTCGGTGATACGGCCGGCTTTTCGATCTCGGAAGGGCTGGTTCCCTACACCAGCCGCAGCAGCTATGCCGTTGCCTTCGCGGCCGGTATTGCAAATACCCTGCGCGCTGCTCTTCCGGCGATCGTTTTTGCGACCCTGATTGGGCTCGTCCTCGGCATCGGACAGATCAGCCGCCATCCGCTGGTGCGCTTGATCACACGTGGCATCGTCGACCTGATCCGGAACATCCCGCTGCTGGTCCAGTTGCTGGTCTGGTATGTCGCCATGCTCGAACTGCTGCCACGAGCCGCCGATGCGCTCAACCTCGGAAATATATTGCTGCTGAGCAATGGCGGACTTGCCTTTGCCAAACCATTGATGACGGCGCCCGAGGCGGGTGTCCTGATCGTCTCGATGCTTGTGCTCTTTGCAGCGGCGCTGCTAGTCAGAGGCCATCGAGCCGGCGCACTTGCCGCCGCCGCTGTGGTTTCGGCAGCGCTCTGGCTCTATGTCCCGGATCGCTGGGATGTGCCGGTGGTCGGCCTGTTTGGAATTAACGGCGGTGGCACGGTCAGCGTCGAATGGGCTTCGCTGGTGGGTGCGCTGACGCTCTACTCAGGCGTCTATTGCGCCGAGATCGTCCGCTCGGGCCTCCTCGCCGTGCACCGCGGGCAATGGGAAGCCTCTCATGCGCTGAGCCTGACACGCGGCCAGACCCTGCGACGGATTGTGATCCCGCAAAGCCTGCGGGTGATCGTGCCGCCCTATACAAGCCTGGTCATGAACACGCTGAAGAACTCGTCGCTGGCGGTGGCGGTGGGCTATCCCGATATCGTCTCGATCGGCACCACGTCCCTTAACCAGACCGGACAGGCGATCGAATGCATTGCCATCATCGCGGCGGTCTACCTGTCGCTTAACATTCTCACCGCCGCGGTGATGGGGAACGTCAACCGGCTCGTTCAGTTGCAGGAGCGTTGAGGTAGATGGCAACCATGCTTCTTCCGCCAAAACCTGTGGCGACGGCGGCCCGGCTGCGCGCCTTGCTCTTCGCCGACACGAAAACCGGACTGGTCTCGTCCGCTCTACTGGCGCTCTTGGCTTGGGCGCTGTGGCGGGCCCTCTACTGGGGCATCTTCGCCGCCGAGGTCGCACCGAACCCCGAGGTCTGCCGCGCCGTCGCTGGAGCCTGCTGGGGTGTGCTGGTCGAGAAGGCGCGGCTGATCCTGCTGGGTCGCTACCCCCAGGGCGAACAATGGCGCCCGGTGCTGGGGTGCGCCCTCCTGCTCGGATGCCTCGGCGCGGCGGCTCTACCGCGCTTCTTCGGTCGATCGGGCCTTGCACTGGTGAGCCTGGCGCTGGTTGCTTTCGCCATCCTGCTCGGTGGCGGTATCTTCGGGCTTACGCCGGTTGGCACCGACCTCTGGGGCGGCCTGCCGCTGACCATTCTGCTGGGAGTCATCGCCTGCCTGCTCGGCTTGCCGCTGGGCATTGTGCTGGCGCTCGGGCGGCAGTCGCATCTGCCGGTGCTGTCCTGGCTTGCAACATCCTATATCGAGCTGGTGCGTGGGCTGCCGCTGATCACCCTGCTGTTCTTCGGGGCCTTCGTGCTGCCAATCCTGCTGCCGCCGGCGTGGCGGCTGGACCCGATGCTGCGCGTGGCGATCTGCGTCGTACTCTTTGCCGCCGCCTACCAGGCCGAGATCTTCCGCGGCGGCCTGCAGGCGATCGGTAGAGGCCAGCGCGAGGCGGCCCACGCGCTCAACCTAAACCGCTGGCAGACCCTCACGCACGTCGTCATGCCCCAGGCACTTCGAATTACAATCCCGCCCTTGGCGAGCCTTTTCATCGGCACCATCAAGGACACCTCGCTGGTAGCCATCGTCAATATCTACGACCTCACGGGAACGCTTCGGCTGGCCCAGGGCGATGCGCAATGGCGGCCCTATTTCGTCGAGATGTACATGATGGTCAGCGCCATCTACCTCGTCATGGGCCTTTCCATAGCTACCTATGGCCGATATCTGGAGCGCCGCTATGCCCTTAAATGACCCCGCCGCAGGCATATTGCTCTCCATTGAAGGGGTGCACAAATGGTTCGGCTCCTTCCATGCCCTCGACGACTGCTCGCTGAGCGTAAATCGCGGCGAGAAGATCGTGATCTGCGGGCCCTCCGGCTCAGGCAAGTCAACGCTCATCCGTTGTATCAACCGCATCGAGGAACATGACGCGGGCTGCATCGTTTTCAACGGCACGCCGATCGATGATTCCCGCCTCGCTGTGCAGGCCCGCAAGGGCATCGGAATGGTATTCCAGCAGTTCAACTTGTTTCCGCACCTCAGCGTCCTCGACAACGTCATGCTGGCACCGACGCTGGTCAAGAAGCAAAGCCCCGCGGCAGCGCGCGAACAGGCGATGGCGCTTCTCGACCGGGTGCATATCGCCGAGCAGGCGCTCAAGATGCCGGGGCAGCTCTCGGGCGGCCAGCAACAGCGCGTGGCGATCGCGCGGGCGCTGGCCATGCAGCCGCAGCTGATGCTTTTTGATGAGCCCACTTCGGCGCTCGACCCGGAGATGGTGGGTGAGGTGCTTGACACGATGCAAGACTTGGCGAGCGACGGCATGACCATGATAGTGGTGACTCACGAGATGGGATTCGCCCGCAAGGTCGCCGACCGCGTTGTCTTCATGGAGGCCGGGCGGATTCTCGAGATCCAGCCGCCTGAAAAATTCTTCGTGCAGCCGCAATCCGAACGCAGCCGCGCCTTCCTCGGCAAGATCCTGACTCATTGAGGCTTCATGAAAGTACCCTATTCCTTGGCCCTTCACGGCGGCACCGGAACGATCTTGCCTGGCAATCCTGCCGCTGAAGCGGGCTACCGGCAGGAGATGATCGCGTCGTTGAACGCCGGGACGGCGGTGCTGGAGGCGGGCGGGTCGGCCATCGACGCGGTTGTCGAGACGGTGCGCATGCTGGAGGATTGCCCGCTTTTCAATGCTGGACGCGGCGCCGTCTTTACCGAGGATCAGGTTCATGAGCTCGATGCCGCAGTCATGGCGGGCACCGGGCTCCAGGCAGGTGCAGTCGCCGGAGTGCGTCGCATCCGTAATCCGGTCGTGGCGGCAGCGGAAGTCATGCGCGCCGCGCGCAGCGTGCTATTGGGCTCGGATGGGGCCGAGAAATTTGCCCGCTCCCGCGGTCTTGCCCTGGTCGAGCCCGACTATTTCTCGACCCCACACCGCCTGCGGCAATTGCAAGATTTGCGCGCCCATGACACCAACGCCCAAGCGCTCGACCATGATGCTCCGGCAGAGGGTCGTTTCGGCACCGTTGGCGCGGTGGCGCGCGACCGCGAAGGGCGTCTCGCGGCCGCAACCTCAACCGGCGGAGTGACCAACAAGCAGGCCGGACGGATCGGGGACACGCCTGTCATCGGCGCGGGGACCTACGCGAACGACCGCTCCTGCGCGATCTCGGCGACCGGCACCGGCGAGCATTTCATCCGTGCCTGCATCGGCCATGATATCCACGCCCGCATGGTGTACGCGGGCCTGACGCTGGACGAAGCGATGGCGGCCGCCATCGCCGAGGAGCTAGCCCCGATCGGCGGGCGGGGCGGATTGATCGGCATCGATTTTGGGGGCAACATCGTCATGCAATTCAACTCGATCGGCATGTATCGCGCCTGGGTACGCGAGGGCGACGGCCCCGAAACCGCGATATTCTGAGCCGGGCGGGTCGAAATGGTGGAGAAGTCCCTGACCAAAGCGAGAGTCGCCGAAGAGACGATCGCGGCGGCGGAAAAACTGCTGGGGCTTAGCTATACGGCCGCGGAACGGGCGCAGATGGCAGATAACCTCGGCGGCCAGATCGACGCGGCGCAGGACTGCCGCGCCATGGTCTTGCCAAATGATGCCCCGACGGCCAGCCGCTTCGACCCCAGACCGCCGGGGTTTCGTATGCCCCCGGGACCGGACGCCCTGAGCTTGTCCTCGGACCTGCCCGCGCTACCCGCCAATGCCGAGGATATCGCTTTCGCGCCGCTCACGCATCTGGCGGGCTGGATGGCCAAGGGCGCGCTCACCAGCCGTGCGTTGACCGAAATCTACCTTGACCGGATTTCGGCCCTTGCCCCCCGGCTCGAATGCTTCGTCACGGTCACTCGCGAACTCGCGCTGGCCCAAGCGGAGGCAGCCGATGCTCTGACCCGCGCCGGGGTCCACCTTGGCCCGTTGCACGGCATCCCTTACGCGCTGAAGGACCTTTTCGACACGAAAGGCATTGTCACCGGCTGGGGTGCAGAGCCGTACCGCGACCGTGCTCCCGACAGCGATGCCTTCGTGGTGCGCGTCTTACGCGCGGCTGGGGCAGTCTTGCTCGGTAAGACCGCGGTCGGTGCACTGGCTGATGGCGACACCTGGTATGGGGGCATTGTTCGCAATCCGTGGAATCTTGGCGAGGGCGCGCGCGGATCGAGCGCCGGATCGGCCTCGGCTGTCGCGACAGGCCTCTGTGGTTTTTCCATTGGCACCGAGACCCTGGGCTCGATTGTTGCACCGAGCGATCGCTGCGGGGCGACCGGGCTGCGGCCGACCTTCGGGCGGGTATCTCGGGCGGGGGTAATGGTGCTTTGCCCCTCGCTCGACAAGGTCGGGCCGATCTGCCGGGGCGTCGAAGATTGTGCAATTGTCCTGTCAGTCCTGAATGGTGCTGATCCGGAGGACACCAGCTCGATCGCAGCACCTTTCCGCTTTGACGCGACGGCGGGTATCTCGGGCCTGCGGCTGGGCTATCTGCCCAAAGCCTTTGGCGCGGAGGCGACAGCGGTTGATCATGCCGCACTGGCGGCGGCACGGCGTCTCGGAAACGAGGTGGTCGAAGTCTCGTTGCCCGAACTTCCCTATGGCTCCTTGAAGAACCTAATGCTTGCCGAGGCAGCGGCCACCTTTCAGGCGCTGACGTTGAGCGATCAGGATGACCTTCTGCGCTGGCAGGGCGACGAAGCCTGGCCCAATACATTCCGCAAGGCGTGGTTCCTTTCGGCCGTCGATCATGTCCAGCTCGACCGGCTGCGCTACCAGGTCATGCTCGCGCTCGACGGGCTTTTTGCCGAAGTTGATGCCCTGATCGGGCCGCTCGATACCGGACCGATGCCGCTGGCCAGCAATTTCACCGGCCACCCGTGCCTACACATGCGCGCCGGGTTCCTGGAGCTTGCCACACGCCCGCCGGCCTCGGTTACGGCGGTCAAATCGGAGGCTGAGACGGGGCTGAAATCCCGGGTGCCGCAGGGCATTTCGCTCTGGGGCCGGCTTTTCGATGAAGGCAAATTGCTGGCTTTGGGTCTCGCGCTTGAAGCTGCACTTGGTGTGGCAGCAGAGCTGCCACAATTGTAAATCTGCGCGCCCGTGGCCGTCCGGCTCCTTGCTCGATCCGATGCTGAAATTCGAACCGACGACTTGGAACGAGACAAGCGTTCCTGGAATATTGAGCGCCGCAGATGACATGGGCCAGGCAGAAATGATGCTGGCGTGCCGCAAGCGCCCGATCGGCTAGTCAGTTTCTCACCACCTTGAACGCCCGCCTAGGTAATCCCGCGCAGGCCGGAAGGTCCGATTCTGAATATCCGAGCCCCGAAGCCGCCTGTCCGCTCTCGGCCCGGTTGTGTGCGTCAAGTTCTGCAAAAAGGGGCGGCCCTGTTGCTGGTCATGCGGCTTGGCGTAGAGCGAGCTTCTTGTGCTCGCGCAGGTCGTCCATGTTGATGTAGCGGTTGGCCTCCATCCAGTTCTCGTTGGTCTCGACGGCCAGCGCCCTGACGAGGCGCAGGCAGCTTTCGGCGTTGGGGAAGATGCATACGATATAGGTGCGCCGGCGGATTTCCTCATTGAGGCGTTCGAGCATGTTGGTGGACTTGAGATGCTTGTGGTGCTGGCGTGGCAGGCAAAAGAAGGTCAGCGTGCGCTCGATGGTCTCCTCCACCCACGTCGTCAGCCTTGGATAGCGGCCCGACCATTTGGACAGCCATGCGGCGAGATCGGCTTTGGCCTCGGCGAGATCGCGCCGGTCGTAGAGCCAGCGCAGCTCCTGCAGGCAATCGTCGCCGTGCTTCCTCGGCAGGTGATCGAGCGCGTTCCTGAGGAAGTGCACGTAGCAGCGCTGCCAGGCGGCTTCGGGGATCACCTCGCCGATTGCCGCGACGAGACCGGCATGGTCGTCGGACACGACCAGCTCGACGCCCTTGAGGCCGCGCGCCTTCAGCGAGACGAGAAAGTCTTTCCAGGCCGAACGGCTCTCGCGATTGGCCATCTCCACAGCCAGGATCTGGCGCCGCCCGTCCCAGTCGATGCCGACCGCAATCAGCACCGCCTGGCTCGTGACGATGCCGGCTTCACGCACCTTCTCGTAGCGAGCGTCGAGGATGAGATAGGCAAAGGGCTCTTGAAGCGGCCGCTCGGCAAAGGCCTTCAGGCTCTCGTCCAGCCGCTTGTTGATGGCCGAGATCGACGAGGCGGAGAAGGCATGACCGCACAGCTCCTCGGTGATCGCCTTCACCTTGCGGGTCGACACGCCCTGCACGTACATCTCCGCAAGGGTGGCCACCAAGGCGCGCTCGGAACGCTGGTAGCGCTCGAACAATTCGGTGGAGAAGCGGCCCGCCCGGTCCTGCGGAACCCGCAGCTCAAGCTTGCCGACACGGGTGACAAGGGTGCGGCCGTAATAGCCAGAGCGATAGCCAAGACGCTCCGGCGTGCGCTCACTCTTCGAAGCACCCAGCGCCTCGTCCATCTCGGCCTCGAGCACCTCCTGCATCACCGCACGGATCACCTCGTGCAATCCATCCGGGTTCGAAAGCAGAATGTCTTTGACGGCGGCTATGGCGGATTTATCTTCAGTCTTGGTCATGGTGGCGTTCCTTCGCGGGAATCGGTGACGTGAACAATCACCAGCCTGCCATGACCGCCCTCTCGCAGCGAATTTGCAGAACTCTCAGCACACTACCCGGCCCATTGCGGTCATTTTAGATTATGGCTTCAAAGGCCGCGTATGTTTGCAAAGGACGGGGTTAGCTAAAGTCGACTGTATTGCGTCACGGGACCATACGGGACGATACGGGAGGATTTCTGATTTTCGTCCGCGAGAAACTCAATAAAATCAAAGATTTTTATACATCCTCCGGGCCCACCATGACCGTTATTTATCAATGACTTAGTGCATATTTCTTGCTTCCGTTAGCCAGATCCAGGGTGGCGAACTCCGCGCATTGCTTTGATTTTGTTGACTTATGGCGGGCTCCTGAGGCCCACCAGACGAAGTGGAAGGGGATCGCGGCGACCGGCGGCCGAGCGCGTCCTCCTGCGATACGCCGTCCACTTTGATTGTCGTTTCTAGATCTGCCGATACAAATTTCAGCAATTCAGTCTGCGACGGGCCCTTGGGCTCACTCCAATTCAATCGTCCCCTCAATGCCTGCCTTCCTCGCTGGGAAGGAACCTTTGATCCAATCCGCGAAGGCCTGGGCGGCAGCGGACGGGATTGATAGCCGGGGAAGCAAGAGGTGAAAAGCATGACGGATCACGGGCCTGGCATTGACGGGTTGAATGAGCGTCCCGTTCGAGAGGAATCTCTGAACCAGCGGCGGGCCGATCAAGGCAAATCCCTGACCTTCGAGCGCGGCCTGAACCAGGTTCGTATAGGAATTCACGGTTATTCCGGCCTTCGCTCTTGCCAAATCGAGTCCGTGAACACGTAGCCAAGTCGACCACCTGGTATGTTCGTCATATGGACCTTCCAGGTGAATGAGGGGATAGGTCAGGAGTTCGGACGGCTCGAGCATCGTGCCCGCGGGAAGAAATGTATTGGCGCAGGTAGGACTTATCTCTTGCCGAACAAGGAATGTCGTCTCGGCGTCATCAAACGGTGGGGAGCCGTATCGGATCGCGAGGTCCATGTTGTCCTCGAACTGCAAGTTGCTGTCTGAGACGATAAACCTCAGTTCGATGTCGGGGTGGATCGCCCTGAACTCACCGAGTCTCGGTGATAGCCAATAGGTCATGAAACCCGGCGTGGCGCCAACATTGACGACGTTGGTGTCGGAGCGCCGGCTGATTTCGAGCGTCGCGCGCAGCGCTCGTTCAAGGACCTCGGAGATGGCGCGGTGATACCTCTCTCCTGTCCTTGTCAACCGAACCGAACGTTGCAGCCGTTCGAACAGCGGCACACCGAGAAATCTCTCCAGGGCATGAATCTGCTGGCTGACCGCGACACGCGAAACGTTCAGCTCCGACGCCGCTTTGGTAAAGCTAAGCTGACGTCCGGCGGCCTCGAAGGTGATTAGAAGATTGGGCGGCGGCAGCTTGTGGCGAAGTTTTTGCATAAAGCCCAGCTTACCCATTGCGTAGGAATTAAGCAACTTGCCAACTGTCCGCCGGGACGTAATCTGCCTCCTGCTTAATAAGCCGAAAAAAGACCTGATCGCGCGCCGCGGGGAGGCAGCAGCAATGCCGCTCGCCGCGAATGGTCAGGCATAACTTCGCCAA
Source organism: Mesorhizobium sp. M1E.F.Ca.ET.045.02.1.1 (assembly GCF_003952485.1). Taxonomy (NCBI): domain Bacteria; kingdom Pseudomonadati; phylum Pseudomonadota; class Alphaproteobacteria; order Hyphomicrobiales; family Phyllobacteriaceae; genus Mesorhizobium; species Mesorhizobium sp. M1E.F.Ca.ET.045.02.1.1. The sequence continues at coordinate 868,125 of NZ_CP034447.1, read as the reverse complement.
AGGGGAATGAAATGAAATCTCTTCTTGCAGCAGTCGGCATGATCGGCGCGAGCTTTCTGGCAGGCGCATCGCCCGCCAGCGCCGCGTGTGGCACGGTGACGATCACCGAAATGAACTGGGCCTCGGCCGCCGTGGTGACCGCCGTTTCGAGCTTCCTGATGGAGCAGGGCTACGGCTGCACGGTGAAGAAGGTGCCGACCTCCACGGTTCCGGCGCTCACTTCGCTCGCCGAAACGGGACAGCCCGACATCCTGACCGAAGTCTGGCCCGGCGTCGCGGATATCTATTACAAGCTCGAGAAGGAGGGCAAAATCGTCAAGGTGGGCGACGTTCTCTCCGACGGTGGCGTCGATGCGTGGCTGATACCCGATTATCTCGCCGAAGCCCATCCCGAGTTAAAGACGCTCGACGGCATCCTGGCCAACCCGAAGCTCGTGGGCGCCCGGTTCAACAATTGCCCGGTCGGTTGGGGTTGCCGCACCTCGAATGACAACCTGATCAAAGCCTTCGAACTTGAGAAGCATGGGATCGAGGTTTTCAACCATGGTTCAGGCGAGACGCTTGCTGCTTCGATCGCCGCGGCCTACACCGCGAAGGAGCCTTGGTTCGGCTACTATTGGGCTCCCACGGGGGTCCTCGGAAAGTACAAGATGGTAGAGGTCGACATGGGGCCCGTCGACAAGGACAAGGCGAAGTGCAACGCCACGGCCAATTGCCCGACCCCAGGCAAGACCGGTTGGCCGAAGGCCACGGTTTTGACCACGATGTCGAAGCCTTTCTATGACAAGAACCCTGAACTGGTCGCGCTCATGAGCAAGGTGAGCTTCACCAACCAGATCATGAACGAGCTTCTTGCCTGGCAGGAAGACAAGAAAGCAACCGCCGACGAGACAGCCGTGTATTTTCTGACAAAATACAAGGACGTTTGGCCGAATTGGCTGTCCGAGGACGCCAAGGCGAAGGTTACCGCCATCGTGAAGTAACGTTCCGGGTTCGCGGGCAGATACTGTCTGCGAACCCATCGCCGTTGTTGTGGATCCTGGGTTTCGAGATGGCATCGCGCTGCGCGCCAATCCGACACCAGACTGAAGGCGCCCCATGGCTTTTTACGACGGACTTTTCAATCAGCTCGGACTTCGTGGGTGGTGCGATGCCTCGGACACCACAGGTCCGATGAGCATGGCCGAATTGCTCAAGAAGAGCAAAGAAGCCAATGCGGGCGGGCAGGCTCCGGCGGACGCTCCGTTCCCTTCGCTCGACGCACTGCATGACGCCTGTCGCGCCGTGCCGCGCACCAGGGACCTCACTGCCGGCATCGAGAGCAGCTTCCTCCAGGTGCGGGTGGCGTTGAAGACGGTGCTCGATCCGCTGACGCAGCCACTGTCATGGCTTCTGGATTTCTCACTCAGGGTGGTCGAAGTCGTCCCGTGGTGGGCGCTGGTGATCGCGCTTCTGCTGCTTGTTTATTTCGTATCCCGGTCATGGTCCATCCTGGTCCTGGTCGCCACGACTTTGTTGCTCTTTGGCTTCATCGACCACCTTCATTACGCGCTGCAGACGATGGCAATCGTCTTCACCTGCACGTTCATCTGCATCCTGATTGGCATACCAATCGGCATACTGATGGCGAAGAGCAACCGGTTTGAGCGGCTTTCGCTGCCTGTCCTCGATATGCTGCAGACGCTTCCGTCCTTCGTTTACCTCATTCCACTGATCTTCCTCTTCTCGGTCACCGAGTCGAAGCTCTACGGGATTGCCATCATTCTTTATGCCGTCGTTCCGGTAATTCGGCTCACGAACCTCGGCATCCGTATGGTTGACGGCAATGTCGGCGAAGCCGCAGATGCCTTTGGCATGGACCGCTGGCAGAAGCTGGCGAAGGTGGAGATGCCGCTGGCGCTTCCGAGCATAATGGCGGGCGTCAATCAAACAATCATGATGGCGCTTTCGATGGTCGTGATCGCATCTCTGGTGTCGGCTCCGGGGCTGGGCGTCCTCGTCCTGCGCGGCATCAACAACCTCGAACTAGGCGTCGGACTGGTCGCGGGCCTCGGCATCGTGCTCTTGGCCATCAATTTCGACAGGGTGAGCAAGGCCTCGATGGCACGCGTCAATGGAACGCTCCAGCCCCGGGGAGAAAGCCGTTGACCGAGCAACCGAAGATTTCCATCCGGAACCTGTACAAGATCTTTGGTACCGATCCGCAGTCCATGGTGTCCAAGGTCCAGGGCGGTATGAGCAAGGCCGAGCTTCTGGAGAAACACAACCATGTCATTGGGCTTCAGGACATAAACGTTGACATACGCCGCGGCGACATCACCGTGATCATGGGTCTTTCGGGTTCGGGAAAGTCTACGTTGATCCGCCATCTGAACGGCCTCATCAAGCCTACCGCCGGCGAAATCCTCCTCGACGGCATCAATGTGGCGGGCCTCGCTGGGGCAGCGCTCCGGGAGCTGCGCAGGTTTCGGATGTCGATGGTGTTCCAGAACTTCGCTCTGATGCCGCATATGCGGGTTCTCCAGAACGTCGAGATGGCGCAACGCGTCAGAGGCGACAGCGCGTTGGATGCCCATCACAACGCGATCAAATGGCTGGAGCGGCTCGGCCTCAAGGGGTTCGAGAACCACTATCCGCACCAGCTCTCCGGTGGCATGCAGCAGCGCGTGGGAATCGCGAGAGCGCTGGCTTCCAATTCCGATGTCATGCTTATGGACGAGGCGTTTTCAGCGCTTGATCCTCTCATGCGAACGGACATGCAGAACCTTTTGCTCGAACTTCAGGAAGAGCTTTCCAAGACGATCGTCTTCATCACCCACGACCTGGATGAAGCGCTCAAGATCGCCGATTACCTGGTGATCCTGAAAGACGGCGTGGTGGTCCAGCAAGGTGAGCCGCAGAGCATCATCCTCAATCCAGCCGACGCTTACATCGAGAAGTTCGTGAACGACATAAATCGGGCACGCGTGCTCCGTGCGGAATCTGTGATGGTGCCGGGTATCATCGTCAAGTCCGGCACATCGGGGCAGGTCGATGTGGACGACAATCTCGAAACGGTGATGGCGCGTTCGCAAGGCGATCTCAGCAAGACCTTCGCCGTCGTCAGGGACGGCATTCCGGCCGGGTTGATAAAAATGCAGGACGTCTTCACGGCATTGGTCCCCCGGCATGCCCTTCCGCCGGCGGCCGCAGGAGCAATCAAAGAGGCACAGAGATCTTGAAGTATCTCGACCATTTCTACGTCGACGGCCGCTTCGTTCCTGCAAGAGACAGGCCGCAGAGGGTCGTCATCAACCCGGCGACGGAAGAACCCGCCGGAAGCATCGCGATGGGCACAACGGAGGACGTCAACGCGGCAGTCGTAGCTGCCCGGAAAGCCTTCGGCACCTATGGTCACTCTTCGCGCGAGGAACGCCTGGAGATGCTTCGGCGCGTGCTTGCGCTGTTCGATGAGCGCGCCGAGGAGTTTGCGCAACTGACGACACTCGAGATGGGCGCGCCGATCACATTCGCGCGGCAGGCCCAGATCGCCGGGTCGAGGGCGCACATAGCCGATACCATCCGCATTCTCGAGCACTACGAATTCGAGCGGCTGGCCGGCCGGACGCTGTTGGCGTTCGAACCGGTCGGCGTCTGCGCTCTCATCACACCATGGAACTTCCCGGTTCTCCAGATCGTCACGAAAGTAATGCCGGCGCTGGCGACCGGCTGCACGATCGTGCTGAAGCCGAGCGAATACGCGCCGATCAGCCCGATGCTGTTTGCCGAAGTGCTCCACGATGCCGGCGTGCCGCCCGGCGTCTTCAACCTGATCAACGGTGACGGGCCCACGGTCGGCGAAGCGATGTCGAGCCATCCGGATGTCGACATGGTGTCATTCACGGGATCCACCCGTGCAGGCGTTCAAGTCGCAAGGAACGCCGCCGACACCGTCAAGCGTGTCCATCAGGAACTCGGCGGAAACTCCGCCAACATCCTGATGCCGGATGTCGATCTGGAGCCGGCCGTGACCAAGGGAGTTCTCGGCGCTTACCGCAACGCGGGCCAGTCATGCACCGCGCCGACGCGCATGCTCGTGCCTCGGCAACTGCACGACGAGGCAATCGGGATCGCGAAGCGGGCGGCCGAATCCGTGATTATCGGCGACGTGAACGACGAGGCTACCATGCTCGGCCCGGTGATGAACGAACGACAGTTCGAGCGCGTCAATTCTCTGATCGAATCCGCGGATCGGGAAGGCGCAACCCTCGTGACCGGCGGGTCCGGCAGGCCGTCGTCGCTGAACCGAGGATATTTCGTGAGGCCGACGGTGTTCGGCCATGTGACGGAGGAGATGACCGTGGCTCGAGAGGAGATGTTCGGCCCGGTTGTCAGCCTCATCCCCTATGACAGCGTCGATGAGGCGATCGAGATCACCAACGACACTCCCTATGGCCTCGCCGCTTATCTGCAATCGAAGGATCTCGGCGCGGCCAAACGCGTCGCCTCGAAACTTCGCGCCGGACAGGTGATGATCAACCACCCGGCCTGGGATGCGTCCGCGCCGTTCGGAGGCTTCAAGCAGTCGGGCAACGGTCGCGAATGCGGGGAATTCGGTTTCGAGGCATTCCTCGAGGTCAAAGCGATTGGCGGACTTCATGAAGGCTGAGCCAAGCCGTTCCAGCATTCGAGCTCAGCGCACCGCGGCGACAAGCGTTCCCACGGCCGCCGCGATCCGCTGACGCAGTCCCTCGGTCGGTTCGTTCTCCGGCCCGAAATCGTGGTCCAGCGCATAGACAGACCCGGGTACGACGACCGCTCGAAAAAAAGCAAACAAGGGTCGAAACTGGTGGTCGATCATCAATTCGTGGCTCGGTGCCTTGGCGGTCGCGGCGACCAGAACCGGACGCTCGCGAAGAGCGTTCATGTCCAGCACATCGAACAGATGCTTCAGCAGGCCTGTGTAGGATGCCTTGTACACCGGTGACCCGACCACGAGTGCATCACATGTTTCGATCGCCATCCAAATTCTGTCGATTTCAGGCGGCGCGTTCTTCCTTCCAAAAGTGGCGCCAAGGGACGGTCCGGCATCCACCAGGTCGAAGACCTGGGAGCCCCAATTCAATTCTCTCGCCGCTGCGTCGACAATCGTCTCCACCATTCTCCGGGTCTTCGAAGGGCGGCTGAAATTACCGCTGATTCCGACTATGGTTCCCATTGAGCCAGCCTCCTTTCCGCTGTGTTTCGCGTCCGTCACAGCCCGGCCGCGGTTGACGACGCGATCGACGTTAGCCGAGCAGAAAACGACCATCGCGGATCTATTGCCGCCAGGTAGACCAGTGCGCTCCGCGGCAATGGACCGGTCGAGCGCGTTCAGTCATACCATGCGTCCCAAAGATGCGCGCGATCCAGCCCGTCCGAGAGAAGGAACGTAGGCACTTCGTGGGCGCTGCGTTCGCATCCGCTGCGGGGAGACGCCATGGAATGCCTTGTAGCACTTGGCGAAATGGGACCCTGAGACAAAGCCGCACGCTACGGCCACGTCGATGATGGCCATGTTTGATTGCAGGAGCATCAGCCGTGCTCGATCCAGGCGAAGCTCGAGAAAGTAGCGGGAGGGAGATGTCGCGAGCTCTCTGGCGAAAAGACGCTCCATCTGCCTACGGGAAAGGTTGATGTGCCTCGCCACCGCCGTGATACCCGTCTGATCCGCGATACTGTCTTCCATGAACTGAACGGCCGACAGCACAAGCGGGTTAACGCTGCCCAATGTCCTCAACGGACTGGGCTGCCGTTCAAACGGCTCCCTTATACGGTCGACAATTGCCTGTTCGCATATCGCCAGCGCCACTCGTCGGCCGCAGTCCTTTTCAATAAAGTGGAGCATCATATCGAAGGAGGCCGTCCCGCCAACGCAGGTATGGATGTCGTCGTCGCTTTCGACGAGGCCGCTGCCGACAATGACAGACGGAAACGTCTCTCTGAAGATTGGAAGGTTCTCCCAGTGGATGGTGCAGCGCCTCCCAGCCAACATTCCAGCATTCGCGAGGATGTGCGCACCTGTACAGATTCCCGCCACGGGAATGCCGAAATTCCGGCTTTGGCGCAGCCACCCCGCGACAGATTTGTCCACCGCATGCTCGACGTGCCAGCCCGTGCAGACCACGATCATATTCGACCGCTCCGCTCGTGTGCTCGAACGCTCTGCAGCAACAGAGCGATCAGGTGAAACCGACAATCCGCAGCTGGATCGCACGGGGTTACCGTCCACGGTGACGATCCGCCATCGATAGACTTCTTCCCCCATGACCGCATTCGCCAAACGCAACGCTTCGATCGCGGACGCAAACGCAAGCATGGTGAATTCGGGCACGATGTAGAAAACGAAGGTCTTTGACACGGGCTCTTTGGTCATTTGTCAGATCACTCGAAACTGGAGCGGCGGTCATGCTTCCGTGCCCCAATCACCTGTCAAATCATGCCGTCGCGTAGGCGGCTTGTTTCTGAAGGATCAGATCGGCGCCTTTCTCTCCGATCGCCATGCTGATGGCATTGAGATTGCAGCTCGGTATCTGCGGGATGATGGAGGAATCGACGACGCGCAGGCCCTCCACGCCGATGACCTTGAGGTCCGGTGTCACGACGGCCATCGGGTCGATGCCCATCTTGCATGTGCCGCACGGATGGTAGCTGCCGCTCGCGTTCTCGCGCATATAGGCGATCCACTCATCGTCCGTTTGCACATCCTTGCCAGGCTTGAACTCGCCGGTGACGTATGGCGCGAACGCTCTCGAGTTCAGCGCGGCGCGGGCTATCCTGCCGCCAGCCATCAACGTCTCGATGTCGTAGCGGTCGCTCAAAAGGTTCAGCTGAATCTTGGGCTGTTCGTATGGGTCGGCCGATCGCAATTCGAGATAGCCCCGGCTTCGCGAATTGTTGACGTTGGGCTGGAGATTGATCGCGGCCTCCTTCTGCATCTCAATGCCATCATGGGTGTAGTTCGCCGAAAAGGCCCCGAAATGGTACTGGATGTCGGGATATTCGAGTTCTGGTCTGGTCCTGATGAGACCTACGCCCGTGTAGGTGTAGGTGGCGTAACCTGAGCGGTCGAGGAGGAACTGAGCGCCGTATTTCAGTTTTCCCAGGAGGTTGAACTCCTGGTTCGCGGTCTTGACGTTGACGTAGGCCTTCACTTGCGTGCTGGCATGCTCCTGGAGGTTCCGGCCCACGCCGGGGCTGTCGTGCAGCACTTCGATGCCGTGCTCCCGAAGCTGCTCCTGCGGACCGATGCCGGAGAGCATCAGGAGCTTCGGCGAATTGACCGCGCTCGCTGACAGGAGGACCTCGCCGACGCACTGCTCAATCCGCGTCTTGCCACCGGCATCGAACTCGACGCCCGCCGCGCGGCGTCCGTTGAACACGATCCTGCGCACCACCGCGCCTGTTACGATCCTCAGGTTAGGCCGCTTCTTGATCGGGTCAAGGTAGCCTCTGGCCGCGCTGAAACGAGTCCCCATGTGCTGCGTGACATGGATGATGGCCGCGCCGTCGGTGGGTTCGGCGTTGTAGGCGGGATTGTGCGGATAGCCTAGTTCCTTCATGGCTTCGACGAAGACGTAGGCAAGCTTGGGAGGCTTACGGACAGCGCTGATGACAACCGGGCCGTCCTTACCGTAGATATCGGTCACGCCGTCCCTGTTGCCCTCGACCTTTTTGAAATAAGGCAAGATTTCGTCATAGGACCAGCCCCGGTTCCCCAGTTGCGCCCAATGGTCGTAGTCGCCTCGGTTTCCGCGGACATAGAACATCGCGTTGATCGAACTGGAGCCGCCGAGTCCCTTGCCACGGGGCATCATGTCCCGGCGGTTATTCCGGGTCGGATCCGGTTCGGTCATGAACTTCCAGTTGGTGCGCTCGTCGGCCATCGCCTTGAACGCCAACGCGGGCATGATGATGTTCAACCTCTTGTCGCTGCCGCCGGCCTCCAGCAGCAGTACTTTTGTCGACGGGTCAGCGCTCAGCCTGTTGGCGAGCACGCAGCCCGCCGAACCCGCACCTATGACAATGTAGTCCCAGTTCATCATCTCGCCGGTCGGTTCTGGGAAATCAGCTTCGAGAGAGTTCGGAGGGTGGCGCGAATGTCCGCCTCCGGTATGCCCTCCAGCTGATCTTTCTGGAAATTCTGCCAACGCGTCCGGATCGCCTCGCGCCTATGCCGCCCGGCTTCGGTGAGGATCAACTGGCCGTCGGCCGAGCTGACGAGCATCCCGCGCTCAACAAGCGTGGCCAAGGCGTCCTCCGTGTCCCGCTGACCGAGATATGTGACCCGCGCCACCTGGTCCGTCTTCAGGCCCGGCATGTCGTATACGCAGGCAATCACCCGGGCCACCGAGATATCGAGACCTTCGGCATGGCGGTGCTCGTCGAAAACGGCCGAAAGGAGATGGTGCGCTTCGAATATCTGAGGAATGATCGTTCCCTCGGTGGAAGTCTCGGGCGTCAAGCCGCCGACCTCAGGCGATGGCGAAACCTCCGGGTGAGAGTAGGCGACGCTGTACTGGCCTTGGGCAAAAAGCAGCGGCTCCCCCTCGAAGCGACTGGCGCGGCGCACAAGACCGATCAGGATCGTATGGTCGCCGCCTTCGACCTGCGAGTAGGTTTCGCACTCGAAGTGCGCCAGACAACCGTGAAGCAAGGGGGAGCCGAACTCGCCAGTCGACCATGAGGCATCCGCGAACTTGTCCTCGACCTTGCTCGAGAAATGTCTGGAGACATTCATCTGCGTCGAGGCGAGGATGTTTACGGCAAAGCGCTTGCTGTTCGTGAACAACGGATAGCTGCGTGAGGCGCGACTAATGGACCAAAGCACCAGCGGCGGATCGAGTGACACGGAAGCGAAGGAGTTGACGGTGACGGCGGCCCGCTGCTCTTCCATCTCCGTGGTGATGATCGCAATACCTGTCCCGTAAAGGCCGAGACACCTGCGGAAGAGACGGCTATCGTTCGCTGGATCGCCCTCCTCGATCGGCTGGCGAGCGGCGTCCTCAGTAAAGAGCGTGTCTTGGCTGGTGTTCGTTTGCATATCCGATTCTCGTCCAATCAAACTTAGCTGGCGAGACGCTCATCCAAGGGAGGCTTGCCCTCGTAGCGGCTGGCGGGAACCGGGAGGCCGAGATTCTCGCGGAGAGTTCGTCCTTCATACTCATCGCGGAAACGGCCGCGTTTGCGCAGTTCCGGCAGAACCAGTTCGACAAAGTCGTTGATGCCGTGTGGGAGAAGGCTCGGCGTTATGTTGAAGCCATCGGCGGCACCCTGTTCGAACCAGGACTCCATCTCATCGACGACGTCGGCCGCGGTTCCGACGATGGTCTTGTGCTCCTGGGCCATGCCGATCTTCTTGTAGAGCTGACGTATTGTCAGGCCCTGCTTCTGGGCGAGGTCGTAGTACATCTGAGCGCTGCTCCTGAGGCCGACCTTGTCAAGGTCCGGCTTTGGCACCGGGCCGTCCAGTGGCAGATGCGAAAGATCGCCAAACGATCGGTAGAGCATCGAAAGGCCAACGATCGGATCGATGAGCGCCTCGAGCTGTTCGTATTTCTCTTGCGCTTCCTCGCGGGTGCGGCCGACGATGGGTGTCAGGCCGAGCATCATGAGGAGGTCGCTCCTCTTGCGACCAAAGTGCTCCAACCTGTCCTTGACGGAAGAATAGTAGTCCTGAGCGGACTTGAGGTCGTTCTTGGCCATGAAGACCATGTCGCAGTACTGGGCCGCGATCTGCTGACCGGGCTCCGATACGCCAGCCTGCACCAGGATCGGCCGACCCTGCGGCGAGCGTCGGACGCTCAACGGTCCGCGGACGGAGAAATGCTTGCCTACGTGGTCGAGGACATGCATTTTCTTTTCGTCGTAGAAGACCCCGGATTCCTTGTCGAGAAGAAACGCGTCCTCGTCCCAGCTGTCCCAGAGACCGGTGACCACCTCGACGAACTCGTGCGCGCGCTCATAGCGGGTGTCGTAATCGAGTTGCTTGCTCATCGAGAAGTTCCAAGCCTCCTGATCCGACCAGGAGGTCACCACATTCCAGGCGGCGCGGCCTCCGCTGATCTGGTCGAGCGAGCCGTATTTGCGCGCAATATGATAGGGCTCGTTGTAGGTCGTCGACGCCGTGGCTACCAGGCCGATGTTGCGGGTAAGAGGGGCCAAGGCTGAAAGGAGCGTCAGCGGCTCCAGTTCCACGTTGTGGCGCGATCTGCACATCGATCCCTTGGGCTTGTCGTCCAGCCGGACGCCTATACCGTCCGCCAGGAACAGCATGTCGAACTTGGCGCGTTCGGCTGTCTGCGCCACTTCCAGAAACGATTGGAAGAGAGAGGCGCCATCCGCCGGTACATCCGGATGCCGCCACGAGCCAACATGGTATCCCATGTACCGCATGGAGAGACCGAGCTTCATCTGCTTCTTGTTCATAAGGAAAACCCTCCGTTGGCATGCGTGGCGGCGGCGATCTGGCGATGGCACGACCGGCGGACATGCTCTTGTTGAGGGCAACTTCCGACTTCGGCCGGACATTGTAAACGCCGAAAAAACTGCCGTTGTTGTTAAGCGGAGCTTACGCCTGGCATGGGCAGAAGTTCTAGAAATATGAGGAAAATCCTACAGCCAGATTTCTCGACCATTGCACCAAGTCAAGTGGGCGCTGGAACAAGAGGTCGCGCCGCTTTCGACGCCAATCCAGCCAGCCTGAAATGTCGCTTTTCGGCATACCACAGCGCAAAGCCGACAGTCCGTTTACGGCCCCAAACGGGTCGCTGCTTTTGTGCAGCAGGCGGCTTGCGACTTTTGCCCTAGGTGTTAGGGGCGCGCCGGGATAGCATGTGTGCGGATTGGGAGTGTGCGATGACGGAAGTCTCGATGCGCCGGGCGGACTTCATGATGGTCCTCGCCTATGCTTCGGACCTTGCCACTGGCCATTCTCGCGACTTCGCGCTGAAATCCTGCGTGCTTGCGATGCGGATCGCCGAGCTTGCCGGCCTTTCCGATGAGATTCGGCGCAATGCCTACCACCAGTCGATGCTGCGCTATGTCGGCTGCAATGCCGACACCGACCTTCTGTCGGCCACCTTCGGCGACGAAATCGCGCTCCGTCAGGATCTCGTCGGTCTCGACATGGGCAACCGTGCGGAACTGGGCAGGGTCTTCGTGCAGGCCTTTAAGCGGCTCTACTACGATCTCGATCCCGACGCGCAGGCCAAGGCAATCGAGGCCGCGATGTCGCAGGCGCTTACCGTGGCCCGCCCGGTCCTCACCGCGCATTGCGAGGTAGCGCAGCGGATCGGCGAGCGGCTGGGCCTGTCCGACGAGATCCGGCGCAATCTTGGACAGATCTACGAACGCTGGGACGGCAAGGGCCTGCCGCGCGGGCTGAGCGGCCAGGACGTCCTGCCGGCCGTGCGCCTGATCACTTTGGCGCAGGATGCCATTGCGCTCAGCGATGCCGTGGGCATCGACGCGATGGCCGAAACCATCGCAAGCCGGGGCGATGGTCCATACGAGGCGGAACTGGCCCGGCTCGTCTCCACTAACGCCACGGCGCTGATGGAAGGCATCGGCGCGACCGTCGACCGCGAGACGATTTTGGCGCTGGAGCCCGATCCGCCGGTGACGCTGGACGAAGCGGCTTGTGACGAGGCTTTCCTCGCCATCGCCGACATGATCGACATGCGCATGCCGTTCACGCAAGGCCATTCGCGGATGGTGGCGGAACTGGCCGAGGGAGCGGGGGCAGGGATCGGGCTGCCGGCCGCCGACGTCCGCGCGCTGCGCTGGTCGGGCTGCATCCATGACATCGGCGAACTGGTGGTGCCGGTGGCAACCTGGATGCGCAACGGTCCGCTGTCGGTCCGTGAGCGGGACGCCGCTCAGCTGCACGCCTATTACGGCGAGCGGGCGCTGGCCTCGTTCGGTCGCCAGGGCGATGCTATGGCCGGGCTGGTGCTTCGCCATCACGAACGCCTGGACGGATCGGGCTATCACCGCAAGGTCAGTGGTTCCGACCTGTCGCCGGCGGCGAGGATCCTGGCGGCCGCCGAAGCGTTCCAGACGTCGCGGGAGGAACGGCCGCACCGCAAGGCGTTATCCAGCGACGCTGCGGCGACACAGTTGCGCGCAACTGTTCGTGACGGCTGTATCTGCCCCGACGCCGCCGAGGCCGTGTTGTCCTTCGCCGGGCAGCCGTCGCGCCGGGCGCCGCCCCGGGCGCTCGGCGGCATGACGCCACGGGAGATCGAGGTGCTGCGCCTGATCGCCGCCGGCCTTACGGCGAAGGAGGCGGCGCGGAAGCTGGATATCTCGCCCAAGACCGCGGACCATCATATCGAGAGCGTCTATTCCAAGATCGGCGTGACCACACGCGCCGCCGCCGCGCTCTATGCGGTCGAGCACGGCCTGGTCCGACCGGGCGAAACGCAGGCATAGGGAATACACCCCATGTGCGCCCGCCGCGAGGCGCGCATCGTGATCGTGTCGACGACCAATGGTGGCCGCGACCGACAGGAGGGCAATCCAATGCTGCTTGCAACGACGAAGGTGGCGGACGTCGACCGCTTCATCCGTATCTTTTCGACCAAGGGCGCCGACAAGCGCCGGCTGCACGGCTCGAACGGCGCAACCGTGTTCCGCGACCCCAGCGAGCCCGACCGCGTGTGGGCGATCTTCGACTGGGATGCGGAGGGCTGGAGGAATTTCGTGTCGGATCCGGAGGTCCCCGCGATCCTGCAGGAAGCCGGCCATGTCGGCAAGCCGCAGGCGGCACTGCTGCTCGGCCACTACGACGCCTGACCTCCGCGCCGCGCGCCGCCTGCCGTCCGGCAGCGGCGCCCCGGAAACACCTTGGAAGCAGAACCGAAGAAAACCCAGAATCGGAGAATCAAATGGATCAGAAACCCATCAAGATCGGCCTTGTCGCCGAACTCACCGGCCCGTTGTCCTTCATGGGCATCGCCAACGCGAACCTCACCACCATGCTCGTTGACGACATCAACGCCAAAGGCGGCCTCCTCGGCCGGCCCGTGGAGCTCATAGTCGAGGACGGCGAGACCACCGACAGCGTCGCCAAGGTAAGGACTGCCAAACTGATCGACGTCGACAAGGTCGACCTGGTCGTCGGCGGCATCTACAGCTCGACCCGCCTGGCCATCAAGAGCGAGGCGGTCACGCGGGGCCGGACGCTCTACATCTACACCGAGCAGTACGAGGGACAGGAAAACGATCCCTTGATCTTCTGCACGGGTCCGGTGCCCGCGCAGCAGGTGGAACCGCTGATCCCATGGCTGATGAAGAGCACCGGGGCGAAGAGGTTCTATTTGCCGTCGGCCGACTATATTTGGCCCCACCTCTTGAACAAGGCGGCGAGCCGGGTGGTGCGCGCCAATGGCGGCGAGATCGTTGGCGAAGAGTATTTTCCGCTCGACACCGTCGATTTCCAACGGACGGTGCGGCAGATCATGGCGAGCGGGGCCGACGTGGTCTTCAATACGATTGTCCCGCCGGGTCTGACGCCGTTCCTTGAAGAACTGCACAGGGCCGGCTTTGGCAAAAGCGGAGGCAAGATCATCTGCACGTACTTCGACGAGAATTTCTTCAATCTGGTGCCGCCCGAGCAGATCGAGGGCCTCTACAGCTGCCTCGACTACTATCAGGAACTCGACGATCCGTTTGGCCGCGCGCTCCTGCGGCGCTACAGCGACCGGTTCCCCGGTAGCGCGATGCTGACTGCGGGCAGCGGCTGCACCGGCCACTTCCGGGCGATCAGGATGTGGGAAGCGGCGGTGAACGAGGCCGGCACGGTCGAGCGCGACGCGGTTATCCGGGCGCTCGATCACGCTCGGGTCAGCGAGGGACCGGGCGGCCCGGCGGAGATGGTTCCCGGCCAGCATCATGTTCGAATGAATATGTACATTGCACAGGCACAGGGCGGTCGATTCCGGGTGGTGAACAACTTGGGCCCGATCGATCCCAACGAGCGCGTGCTTACCGAAAAATTGCAACTGAGCAATGGGGGGTAAACTGCGAGACCTCGATTACTGTTCTTCCAATCGGCGAGGGTGGCTAGATGATGCCCGCGCCATCCACCTTCTCGCAACGGCCAGCAACGACGTTGCGCCAAAATGGGGATCGCCAGCTGAATGGCACCTTCTGGCTGATTCGTGACCGAACCGAACCGTCTGCTACCGGCCCCATTTCGGCCGCAGAGATCAGCTGCCGCGTCCTGAAAGCAGACATCGCAAGCGAGGACTCCGGAGGTCGCGGTTGCGCTACTCGGCAGCCGTCTCCGATGGCGCCTCTGCCGGCCCCGAAGGCCCGGCCTCGGCACGGGGTTTGCGCCGTGAAAACAGCGACCTGAGCGTGACGTAGAACACCGGCGTCAGGAACAGGCCGACGAAGGTGACGCCGAGCATGCCGGAGAACACCGCGGTGCCGAGCGACTGGCGCATTTCTGCGCCCGGCCCCGTTGCGATCATCAGCGGCACGACGCCGAGGATGAACGAGAAGGCGGTCATCAGGATCGGCCGCAGCCTGAGCCGGCAGGCTTCGACGGCAGCCTCGGCGGCCGACAGGCCGCGTTCCTGCGCCTGCCGCGCGAATTCGACGATCAGGATCGCGTTCTTGGCGGCAAGCCCGATCAGCACGATGAGGCCGATCTGCACGAGGATGTTGTTGTCCAGCCCTCGGAAAGTCACGCCCAGCAACGCCGCGAGCACGCCGAGCGGCACCACCAGCACAATGGCGAACGGCAGCACCCAGCTTTCATATTGCGCCGCCAGCGCCAGGAACACGAACAGCACCGACAGCCCGAAGATATAGACAGCGGCATTGCCGGTGTTGCGCTCCTGATAGGCGAGCTCGGTCCATTCATAGGAGGTACCCGCCGGCAGCGTCTTTGCCGTGATCCCTTCCATCAATGCCAGCGCGTGGCCCGTGGAAACGCCGGGCGCGGCGTTGCCCTGCAGCGGCACCGAGACGTACATGTTGTAGCGCTGGACCAGCGCCGGGCCGGTGACGTCGCGGATCTCGATCAACGTGCCGAGCGGAACCAGCGCGCCGGTCGCCGAGCGCACCTTCAGTTTCAAGATGTCGGCGCGATCGAGGCGGAACGCCTGGTCGGCCTGCGCCCGCACCTGGTAGACGCGCCCGAAAGCGTTGAAGTCGTTGACGTAGGCGGTGCCCAAATTGATCGACAGCGTCTCAAAGATGTTGGGGATCGGCACGTTCAGGATGCGCGCCTTGTCGCGATCGATCGCCAGGAAGAATTGCGGGCTCGACGCGGAGAACGTGGTGAACACGCCCGTCAGCCCCGGTGTCTTGTTGGCCTTGCCGGCGATTTCGTAGGCAAGCGCCAGGATCTGCCGCATGTCAGCGCTGTTGCGCTCCTGGATCTGCAGCTTGAAACCACCGGCATTGCCGACGCCGCGGATCGGCGGCGGCGGCAGTGCGATAATGAAGGCTTCCTTGATGCTTTGCAGGCTGCCGAACAGATTGCCGATGACCTTGGTCGCCGACTGGCCGGCCTTCAGCCGCTCGTCGAACGGCTTGAATCTGGCGAAGATCACGCCCTGGTTGCTGGCGTTGGTGAAGGTCGCGCCGGAGAAGCCGGCGAAGGCGACTGCGTAGTCGACGCCTGGCGTTTTCTGGATGATCTGCGACGCCTGCTGGATGACCGCATCGGTCCTCGACAGCGAGGCGCCGTCCGGCAGCTGGACGACGACGATCGCATAGCCCTGGTCGAGCGACGGAATGAAACCGCGCGGCACCGTCTGCACCATGTAGACGGTGGCGTAGATGAGGGCCGCGAAAACGGCCAGCATGGCGGCGATCGTCATCCACGAGCCGACCAGCACGCGAATGATGCTCGAATACCAATGGGCGACCCTGTCGAAGCCGCGATTGAAGCCGTCGGCGAGCGCCCGTCCGAACCGCGCCAGGAAAAAGCGCGGCGGCGCCGCCGCGGCGTGGTGCGGCTTGAACAGCAGTGCGGCCAGCGCCGGCGAAAGCGTCAGCGAATTGAATGCCGAGATCGCCGTCGACACCGCGATGGTGATCGCAAACTGCAGGTAGAACTGCCCAGAAATGCCGGGGATGAAGGCTGTCGGTACGAACACGGCTATCAGGACCAGCGAGATCGCGATGACGGCCGTTCCGACTTCGTCCATGGTCAGGTGCGACGCCGGATTGGGCGCCAGCCCATTGGCGATATTGCGCTCGACGTTCTCGACCACGACGATCGCATCGTCGACGACGATGCCGATCGCCAGAACGAGGCCGAACAGCGTCAGCATGTTGAGCGAGAAGCCGGCGGCGTAAAGCACAGCCAGCGTTCCGATCAGCGACACGGGGATCGCCACGATCGGCACGATCGCCATGCGCCACGATTGCAGGAAGACGATGATGACGATGATGACCAGCAGCATCGCCTCGAGGATCGTCTTGTAGACCTCATGGATCGACTCGGCGACGAACTCGGTCGGATTGTAGACGATGTCGTAGCTCAGCCCCTTCGGGAAGTCGCGGGAGAGCTCCTTCATCTTGTCCTGGATCTCCGCGGCTGCGGCGAGCGCATTGGTGCCCGGCCGCTGGAAGATGGCGAGCGCCACCGCCGGTTTGCCGTTGAGATAGGAGTTGGTGACGTAGTCCTTGGCGCCGAGCTCGATGCGCGCCACGTCCTGCAGCGAGATCAGGCGGCCGTCGTCGGTCGATTTGACGATCACGTATCGGAAGTCGCGTGCGTCGTTGAAGCGGCCTTGCGTGGTGACCGTGTACTGAAACGCCGTGCCAGTGCCGGTCGGCGGCGCGCCGATCGAGCCGCCCGACACCTGGACGTTCTGGTCGCGCAGCGCCTGCACCACATCGCCCGAGGTCATCCCCAGGGCGGACAGTTTTTCCGGATCGAGCCAGATGCGCAGCGAATATTCGCGTTCGCCGAAGATGATGAGGTCGCCGATGCCGTCGAGCCTGAGCAGTATGTCGCGCACCCGCGAGCGGGCGTAGTTCGAGACGTAGAGCTGGTCGTAGGTATTGTCGGGCGACAGCATGTGCACGACCATCATCAGGTCGGGCGAGCTCTTGGTGGTGGTGATGCCGAGGCGGCGGGCTTCTTCGGGCAGGCGCGGCTCGGCGACCGACACGCGGTTCTGCACCAGCACTTGCGCCTTGTCGAGATCGGTGCCCAGCTTGAAGGTGATGGTCAGCGCCATCGCCCCGTCGCCCGAAGAATAGGACGACATGTAGAGCATGCCCTCGACTCCGTTGATCTCCTGCTCGATCGGCGTTGCCACGGTCGCCGCGACTGTCTCGGCATCGGCGCCCGGATACTGCGCGCGAACGACGATGGTCGGTGGCGCGATCTCGGGATATTGCGCAACCGGCAGCTGGGTATAGGCAATCCCGCCGAGGATCAGCAGGACGATCGAAACGACCGATGCGAAGATTGGGCGGTCGACGAAGAAATGTGCGAACCTCATTGCTGCAACCCGGCGGTCTCGGTCTTGGGCGGCAACGTCACCATCTCGACCTTCACTTTGGTGCCGGGCCTGGCGTGCATCAGCCCGTTGACGATGATCGTCTCGCTGCCGGTCAGGCCCGAGCGGATCACCCGGTAGCCGTCGAGAAGCGGGCCGGTGCGCACGGGCTTCGCCGACACCATCCCGGCCTCATCCACCAAGAACACGATGCGGCGATCCTGATCGGCGCCGATCGCTTCGTCGGGCACCAGCACGCCGCTATGCGGCAGCGACCCCGGCACGTTGATGCGCCCGAACATGCCTGGCTGGAGAATGCCGTCGGCGTTGGGAAACTTCGCACGCACCCGCATGGTGCCGGTCGCGTTGTCGATCCGGTTCTCGGCAAAATCGAGCCTGCCTTTGAACACCGCCTCCGCGCGGTCGGCGACACGAACCTCCACATCGAGCCCGCCGGCGCCTTCCTGCATGCTGCCGCCACGCGCCTTCGCGTCGCGGGCGTAGCTGAAATACAGGCGCTCATCGACGTCGAAATAGAAGTCGATCGGATCGCGCGTGACAATGGTCGTCAGCAAGGTGGAATCCGGCTGCACGAGGTTGCCGACCGACACCAGCCGGCGGTCGATGCGGCCGGACAAGGGCGCCTTGATCTCGGTGAATTCCATGTTCAGGCTGGCCGTCGTCAGCGCAGCCGTCGCGCCCTGCATCTGCGCCTGCGCCGAAAGGTATTCCCGGCGGCGGTCGTCGACCGTCGCTGTTGAGATATTGCCGGTCCTGGCGAGTTCGTCGGCGCGATCCAGCTGCATCTTGGAGAATTCGAGCAGACTCTTGGCGACGTCCACTTGCGATTTGGCGGCATCATAAGCCGCCTGGTACGGACGCTGGTCGATGGTGAAGAGCAGGTCGCCCTTGTTGACCAGTGCGCCGTCCTGGAAGCTGACCTTGTCAAGATAACCGCTGACGCGCGAACGGATGGCGACCTGGTCGACGGCGTCGAAGCGCCCGACGAACTCGTCGTCTTCGACGATTTCACGCACCACCGGCTTGGCCACCGTAACCACGGGTAGCTGCTGGTCCTGCGCAAACACAGTGCTGCTGAACGCCATGCCGAGCAGGAATGCCGCCGACACGGCCGCGCGGGCAAGCCAGCCGGCCGATCGACGGGGTCGCCCGCCCGCGTCGCGATGCAATTGCCCATTCCCTGGGGTGTCCATTTGCGTCCCCGCTCGCTGGACCCGGAGGTCGGTTGATCCGCTTCTACGCTAAGGCTTGTCGTCGAGATCAGAGCACTGCAGTGTTGTGCATGGCAACATGATCATTTTCCATGTGGGCTGAAATGTCCACCCTGTGGCTGCCCCGCCGCCCGTCCTCGTTGCCGCCAAGATGGGGCGCCAGCGGAATGGCACCTTTCTGGCTAGTTCGTCCCAGAACCGGACCGTCTGCTTCCGGCCCACTTTGGTCGTTCGACAATTCGCGTAGCTATGGCTGCTGAGGCGCCATCTGAGCGAACCACCCGTCTGTACCTCCTGATGGCATGATGCCTAGAGCGTCGGGGGAACGGCGGTAGCGCCCGATGATTTCAGATAAGTTGTTGATTGTATTGGATGGCAGCGGAGGACCGCTACACCGCGAAACCCACTATCGAAGAAGCGCTCTTCCATTATCGGCGGCGTTCAGCCTGAGCGTGCAAGAGCTTCTTAGTCGCTCTGACGTCGTTGCCAATCGTTTGTTGCCGCAGCAATTGTCGTGAAGGATGGGATCGCGCCGGTGCCCCTCGCGTTTGCTTTGGATATTAGTGAATGCTAAACTAGAACCTAAGGTCGCATCGTCCAGCGCAAAGCCCAACGGGCCATTTGGCATGTCCGGTGCTCTGCGTGATGACGATTGCGATTACCGTTTGGGGCACCTTCGGTGCACGACGATGCCAAGGCTGGCAAGCGTGATGGCCACGGCTGCAGCCCGTCACGGCGATGCGGTCACCGGGGAATGCGCCGGAATGCCTGCCAGCACAGCGATGCCGCGACCAGATGGAACGTCATCGTCTTGCGGCCGGGCGATCACCAGAAGTCAGTATGATAACCTCAAACGGGGAATAACAAGAGACCGGAACACGGGAGGATGAAATGACTTTCAAGCATTGTCTGCTGGTCGTTGCTGTCACGTCGCTTTGCCTCGGATCGGCCCAGGCCCAGTCTGCGAAAGAAGCCATTGAAGCCGCTAATGCCGAATTCGTGAAGGCGTACAACAGTAAGGATGCGGCTGGGGTCGCGTCGAAGTACGCGGATGATGCCGCCGCATTCCCGCCAGATATGGCGCGAGTCGACGGCCGCCAAAATATCCAAAAGCTATGGCAGGGCGCGATCGATATGGGCATATCGGAGCTCACGCTCACCACGCTTGAGGTCCAGGAAAGTGGAGATTTTGCATTCGAGTCCGGGACTTTCTCCCTCAAGGCACCGGGCAAGGATTCAAAGCTGGTGGATGCCGCCGGGAAGTATGTGGTGGTCTGGAAGAAAGGGCAGGACGGCAGCTGGAAGCTCTACCGGGACATATGGAACTCCGATTCCGGTAAATGAACGTAGTATTGGACGGCGGGCACCTCATGATCACGATCATAGACCCTCGCCAATTTCGTGGAGTTCATTTGCAACTCGGTACCCAAGCGGGTCACATGCCGGAGGAGCACATGGCGAAACTCACCGTTGATCAATACCTGGCGGCGGCGGCCGCGTGACTTGCCCATCTGACGCAGACATATGCGATCATCTTTTTCGCCAGTATCGCGACCATGTTCGCGATCCTTGCGTACGCACCATCAGCGGGACGAGCCGCCAGGTTCGCGCTCGCGACGATTGTGGTCGCAATCACCGTTTATGGGGTCTTAGCAGCCAAGGCCGCCATGGATGACTTTTAAGGTGCATCCACTAGTCTAGACGCCGCGTCTGTTGCCCCAGGCCAGCACATGCAACTGCGGCAGGACCGTTGCCGTGAACCACCCGTCCGCTGCGACCTTGTCGACAAGCCAGCGGAAGCGCCGCATCAAATCGTCGAAGTCGGCCTCTTCGCTGCCTAGACCCGCATGGGTGATCAGCGGAGCAGGATTCCCGACCTGCAGATAAACCGGCAGGGTTGGATAGCGTTTCGCAACGAACTGGGCAAACGCGTAGTCATTGTCGTCAAACACAGCCACCTTAACGACGCATTGCGTTCCGCTCCTTGCCGCCGCGGCGCAATCGTCGAGGGCCGGCCAGTCGGTTACCATCCCCGAAGATGGCGGCTTCGGGCTGAGAATGAGCCAGTCGAGCGCAGCGAACCAAGGCTGAGAGACACTGCCTTGGGTCTCGAGAGCGAAGGTGTGGCCTTTCTGGTGGCCCTGTTCGATGAGCGGAGCCAAAGGCTGAAGTGCGGGATTGCCACCCGACAGCGACACAAGCACCCGCGCGGAGTTCGAAAGCCGCTCCACCTCCGTCAGGATGGCGTTTGGCGTCATCAGCGTCCAGTCTTCACGGAACTCGGGCAGCACCGCATACAGCGTATCGCACCAGCGGCAGCGGTAATCGCAACCGCCCGTGCGTACGAACACAGTCGGACGCCCGATCAGCGGACCTTCTCCCTGGACCGTCGGACCGAAGATTTCGCTGATGCGGATGCTCCCCTTCATGGACGGTATTCCGCCCATGTTTTCGGGGTCTCGCTGATGCGGATAGCCGCGACCTCCGGCCATCGCTCACTGCACCAGTCGTAGATCCACTTGGCAATGACCTCGCTGGTCGTCCGATCATGTCCGAGGACCTCATTGAGGTGGCGATGATCCAGGGTGTTGTCGATGAGCGCCTTGAGTTCCGAGAGTTCGCGGTAGTCGCGGACAAAGCCGACCGGATCGAGCTCGGCCGATTGCAACACGATCTCGACTTCGTAGTTGTGGCCGTGCAGCCGGGAGCAAGGGTGCTCCGCCGGCAGGCCACCGATCACATGTGACGCCGAAAAGGCAAACCGCTTGGCGATGGTGTACATGACTGCGCGCCCTATTGCCGTTGCGTTGTCTGGTATTCCTGGCAAGCTTCGATCCAGTAATCCGGGTCTTCGTAAGATGTTGGATCGTTTTGAGCAGCGAGGTGAAAGGCCTCGCGCCGCTCGACGCAGGTGCCGCAACGACCGCAATGATGAGCCCCGCCCTGGTAACACGACCAGGTTTCCTCGAAGGGCACGCCTAGGCGCGCGCCTTCACTGACAATGTCGGCTTTGCTCAGTTGCAAGAACGGTGCGTAAAGGGCGATCCTCGCCAGTCCCTGCAGCGCGTGGTGCTGCATGGCCTCGAAGGCTTCGACGAAAGCCGGGCGGCAGTCCGGATAGATGAAATGATCCCCGCCGTGGACCGCTGCCGCCACGGCATCGGCCTGTTCCGCCGCGGCTATACCAAAGGCTACCGCCAACATGATCGCGTTGCGATTGGGTACGACAGTGACGCGCATGCTGTCTTCCGCATAGTGCCCCTCGGGGACCGGGCCGCCGCTGGTCAGCGCCGATCCCGTCAGGAGGCGTCCGACCGCGGTGATATCGACCACGTCGTGCGGCACGCCGAGGCGCAAGGCGCACATCCGCGCAAAGTCCAGCTCCTTTTTATGGCGCTGGCCGTAGTCAAACGACACGAGACGGGTGAGGGCTCTTTCGGCTGCGACCTTGTAGGCGAGCGTGACGGAATCCAATCCGCCGGAACAGATAACGATTGTCTTCACCAGGCTTCCTTGTTTTTACCGGGTAGGCTGCGACCGGATCGGCTCACGTGCCGATGGACGTTTAGCGGATCACACGGGTAGGGGCGCCATCCGCGAAGCGGACGGAACGCTCCATCCACTTTCCGGCGCTACAAATAGCCAGTGTTGTGCCGATGTCAATGAGCGCGCCGCGGTCGCATCGCCCGCCTGATCGTCGTGACAATCTGCATGACGTCTAGTTCGCTCCAAGGAACTGCCTGAGTTCCGGCGTTCTGGGATTGGCGAAGACCTCACCGGGGGCACCGATCTCGTGGACGCGACCCTGATGCATGAAGACGACGCGCGAGCAGACATCGCGTGCGAAGCGCATCTCATG
Organism: Mesorhizobium sp. M1E.F.Ca.ET.045.02.1.1; assembly: GCF_003952485.1. Taxonomy (NCBI): domain Bacteria; kingdom Pseudomonadati; phylum Pseudomonadota; class Alphaproteobacteria; order Hyphomicrobiales; family Phyllobacteriaceae; genus Mesorhizobium; species Mesorhizobium sp. M1E.F.Ca.ET.045.02.1.1. Next base: position 845,542 of record NZ_CP034447.1, on the reverse strand, counting down.
CGTAACCATCACCAGCGTCATGCCTTGCGCGGCCAGTTCCTTGACGACGGCCAGCACCTCGGCGACGAGCTCGGGGTCGAGCGCCGAAGTGATCTCGTCGCATAGCAGCGCGATCGGCTGCATGGCGAGCGCCCGGGCGATCGCCACACGCTGCTGCTGGCCGCCTGAAAGCTCGTCCGGCAATGCGTCGAACTTGTGGGCGAGGCCGACGCGGTCGAGCATCTTTCGCGCGACCGCCTCGGCATTCTTTTTCGGCGTCTTCTTCACCACCATCTGCGACAGCATGACATTGCCGCCAGCCGTGAGATGCGGGAACAGGTTGAATTGCTGGAAGATCATGCCGACCTTTAGGCGCAGGGCCTTGAGATGTGTCTCATCGGGCAGCAACTGGACGCCGGCGACGACGATCGAGCCTTCATCGATAGTCTCGAGCCCGTTGATGCAACGCAGCAGCGTCGACTTGCCGGAGCCGCTCTTGCCGATGATGGCGACGACCTCGCCTGGAGCGATATCGATGGAAATACCCTTCAGCACCTCGTTGTCGCCGAAGCGCTTCTTCACCTCAGTGATTGCGATGAGCGACATGGAGCTTCCTTTCCAGCAGCTGGCTCAATTTCGACAGCGGCCAGCACAAGGCAAAATATATGAGCGCGACCAGGCCGTAGACCGTGAACGGCTGGAACGTGGCGTTGGTGACGATCGAACCGGCCTTCGACAATTCGACGAAACCGATGATGGAGGTGAGCGCAGTGCCCTTCACAACCTGTACCGAAAAGCCGACCGTCGGCGGCACCGCCACTTTCAGCGCCTGCGGCAGGATGACGTAGCGCATCTGCTGGAGATAACCCATGCCAAGGCTTGCTGATGCCTCCCATTGCCCTTTGCCGATGCTCTCGACGCAACCGCGCCAGATTTCGGCGAGGAAGGCGGCGGTCCACAGGACGAGCGCGACAGTCGCGGCAAGCCAGGCGGGAACGTCGATACCGAACAGGCCAAGGCCGAAGAAGGCGAGAAAAAGCTGCATCAAGAGCGGCGTGCCTTGGAACAGTTGGATATAGCCGCGTGACAGAAGCCGCGTCTCACGCCGGCCGCCGATGCGCAGAAAAAGCAGGGCCGTGCCGACGATGCCGCCACCGATGAAGGAGACCAGCGACAGCAGAACGGTCCAGCGCGCGGCCAGCAGCAGGTTGCGCAGGATGTCCCAGAAGGTGAACTGGGTCATGGCGCATGTCTCATCGTGACGCCTTCCTCGGGAACAGCATCCAGCCCAGGCCGGCCAGTAGCTGGCGCAGGAGGATCGCAAGGGCCAGGTAGATCAGGGTCGAGACGATGTAGGTTTCGAAGGCTCTGAAGGTGCGCGACTGGATGAAGTTGGCGGCGAAGGTCAGGTCCTCGGCGGCGATCTGCGAAACCACGGCCGAACCCAGCATGACGATGACGACCTGCGACGACAACGCCGGCCAGATGCGCTGCAGCGCCGGGACCAGAACCACATGCCAGAAGGTCTGGAAGGGGCTCATTGCGAGGCTGGCGCCGGCTTCGAACTGGCCGCGCGGCGTAGCCTGGATGCCGGCGCGGATGATCTCGCAGCTATAGGCGCCGAGGTTCACGATCATGGCGAGGTTGGCAGCGGTCAGTTCCGACATCTTGATGCCGAGCGACGGCAAGCCGAAGAAGATGAAGAACAGCTGGATGAGGAAGGGCGTGTTGCGGATCAGTTCGACATAGATCGTGACAACGGGTTTCAGCCACCTCGGCCCGAGGGCGCGGACCCAGGCGCAGGCAATGCCCAGCGCCACGCCGAATGTCGCGCCGATCAAGATGAGCTGCACGGTGATGCGGATACCCTTGAGCAGTACCGGCAAATAATCGATCAGCCAGCCGAAATCGAAGTGAGAGCTCATGATTAGCCGGGGATCACAGATCCGCCGGCAGGTCGACCTTCAGCCATTTCTCGGAGATTGCATTGAGGGTCCCGTCGGACTTGGCGGCGGCGATGATGCCGTTGATCTTGGCCATCAACGCCGGCTCTTGCTTGTTCATGCCGATATAGCAAGGCGAGTTCTTGATCAGGAATTTGAGTTCGGGCCGCTTGGGCGGGTTCTTTTCGATGATGGCGGCCGCGACGACATTGCCGGTCGCGATCACATCGACCTGGCCTGAAAGAAAAGCGGAAATGGTGCCGTTGTTGTCCTCGTAACGCTTGATATCGGCGCTCGCGGGCGCGACCTTGGTCAGTTCGAGGTCTTCGATCGCGCCGCGGGTGACGCCGACGGTCTTGCCGGCGAGGTCTTCGGCCTTGGCGACCGCGACATCTGCCGGGGCGAACACGCCGTTGTAGAAGGGGGCGTAGGCGCTGGAGAAGTCGATGACCTTCTCGCGATCCGGGTTCTTCCCGAGGCTCGAAATGACTAGGTCGACCTTGTTGGTCTGAAGATAGGGTATGCGGTTGGCGCTGGTGACCGGGACGATTTCGACCCTGGCGCCGAGCTTTTCTCCGATCAAATTAGCCATATCAATATCGTAGCCTTGCGGTGTCATGTCGGCACCGACACTGCCGAAGGGCGGGAAATCCTGTGGGACGGCAATGCGGACGGTGCCCCGCGTGCCGATGTTGCTCAAAGCGTCAGCCCGCGCCCGCGGAGACGGAGCCATGGCCATTCCAACCAGGGCGGCGAAGGCCAGCATGCACAGATTGCGACGGTTCATCTTTCCCTCTTTGACTGAACGAAACCGATTGGTCGTCAGGGCCAAGCAACAGCCGTGCCAAACCGTCGAAATCAGCGCGAATCGGGCTTTCCCAATAGATTTGGATCGCCTCCATCACCCTGCGATGCACCCAGCAGGCAGGCGGCCTAAATATTGTGCAGGCGGCTGGCGTGCCGCGTGCACCATCAGTCTGCTCGGGCAAGCTTTAGGGCCATTCGGACTTCCGACCGACGAGATTTTTGCGCCTGACTGTGAGCCGTGGCATCGCAAGCGGGGCTGTCTCGATCAGGCCTCTAAGTGATCTCCCGAAAGGCGGCCATGCCCTATGGACAGGCTCGGAACCGCCTGTTCTCAGAGTCAGACTCGGACTTAAAATTCCGATGTTCAGACTTTTTGGTGTTGGAATTCGATTGCCAGACAGGCGTCTGGCTTCACGGTGGATTCCGCGGCCATAACGAGCTTCATCGAGACAGAGCAACCCAGCCCGGCCAGAACGGCTTCCGCTATAGCATAAACGGAGTTGAAGGCATGCTAAACACCTAGGCACCGCCGGCCCGCAAGCTAGAGAGCATTCGTAAATAGTAGGCCCGGTTCACCTCGAGATTCCGCTCGTTTGTGATTAGCGAAGCAGCTACGTGAAAAGCGCTTGAGCCTAGGTAGGCGACTGCGCGGCGGTTGGGGTACATGAAAACGTCGGCCGCCGGTATTCGGCGGGGGTGCGTCGTCAATGACGCAGGCTCAGGGTAGGCGCGACGGAAGCGCCTTCAATCAAGATGCCCTGGTATGGTGAATATGCCGTTACTATCCACAACCCTCATTCGCCATATAGGGGCTAAGCATCCTAACATAAATGCGCGAAGCTTCGTGCTACGGTGCCTGTGGTTTGTGCGACACCGGATCCGCCCACCACAAGCCAAGCTGCCCATCACATCATAGCGTGTGCCTTCCGGCCGAAGGTTTGTCGATAAGCGTCGAGCGGCAGAGCTGCCTGTGGCGAAGGCTGTTAGCTTGTATACCATCCCGGGTAAGCAGAAAAGTCTAACTAAAATTAGGCTTGTCTAAATGTTATAAATATTATGTGTGTGCGGCTACAAGGGGGCACCTGACAACTAATCACGGCTATGTTACCGATTTTATTGTAGGAGTAGAGCGGTGACGATCGCAGCAATCCCACACAGCGGCGGAATCTTATGGCCTCGGGCGCCATGCCGGCTTCGACGATTTTACTTGTGGCGACGTGAGGAAACTACTGCGGCGCGTCGTTTTGTAGGCCTGCCCCCTCACACTTTCGCGGGGAAGATGGGGACAGCCTCAATCGCATTCATGCGTACATTCGGACGGATGGGAGCGAAAGATTTCTTTGCGCCTGGCTTCAATCCAAGCTTTATCAAGGTAACCGCAGCAGATCTCAAGGTTATCAAGCAGCACGGCAGACAAAATCATCAGCATAAGCCATCCACCGACGGACGCCAGCTTGTGAACCGCTGCGATCATCTGAGAGCTCATGACTGATTGGCCCGTATAAACAGGCACTCGTGCGCGGCGAGCCCTGGGCTCACTCCGCGGCACGTGGCCATTGGTGCACCGATGTTGATCGAGTCGGCAGTCACTTAATGCCAAGAGCGTCCTTGAGTTCTGCCAGTTTTTTCATGCACCCTTGTTCGTCTCCAGCTTGGGCCATCTTACGGGCTTCAGCCATCAGTTCGCTGGGATGTTCGGCGCTTTGGGCGCTGCGGTTGCCAGTCACCTGCTCCTGATGAGGAGTTGTTGGCTTCACAGCTCCCGCCGTTGATCCAGTGACCTCAGTATTGCCGCCCTGCTGCTTGCCGGCCAGGACCTCGGCTTGGTGCTTCGTCGCCGGAATACCCGACTTGTTAGTGACTGCGCCCGTTTCGGCAGTGATGACATTTGGCTCGAGTGCTTTCAACTCCTGTGTGCAGTTGGCAAAGGCCGGCGAAGCGATCGCTAAGATGAACGCCGACGCGATGGCTATTCGTATAGACATGTGCACCTCCCAATAGCGACTTGGTTCCTAACGAGGAAACGGCCCCACTCCTCGGGGGTTCCTCAAATCGAAAAGCGCCAGGAGGAAGGTGCCTGGGTTCCGCTCAACCTCGTCGGCCCGGAAGGTCCATTGCAATGCGGCCAACGGCCTAAGTCGCGGGGCACATCGCTATCGTGCCGGCAGCACCTCGTCGGCCTGGCCTCGCCGTCAAACAGCATTTTCCGCTTATCCAGGAAATGGCGAATGAAGGTGCTTTCCGTGCGCATTTCGCAAAAGCCGGACAGGGGTTCCGTTAATTTCCGGACAGTGGTTTCGCTCGGGAACCGACACCGCAGTCAGTTCGCCGGCGCGCAATAGCTGGGCAAGGGCAATGGCGTCTCGGCGATTCGTCTTCACCCGATCGTCTGGCTTCCTCGGTACAACGGCGCAACCACGGTGCATTCATGCCCGAGCGACTGGATCAGGCGATAAAGGCCGTATCCTGTCGGCCTAGCCTCGTAGCAGAAATGCACGTGATCAAAGCGGCTGGCGATCCGGCCAATGACCCGCCGCATGCTGGCTACCGACGCGTCGACCTCACCGAAGAAGCGAACTTCTCCTTCCCGGACCGCCTCCGCAATAGTCGTTCTTCAGCTTCGCAACATCGATTCTGACAAATGCTTCTCTATAGTCCGCCACGGCTCGTCCTCCTGTGGTGAGGATCTGCTCGGCCCCTCGGACACGCAGTGTAGGGTGAGCCACCTCACCGAGGCGGACATACGGTCTTACGGTTGACTCGCCACCTCTTTTGCGACACTTTGAATTGGTCAGGCCAATTTACCGATTCATATTGGCTTGGACATTGTCTGGGAGGTTGGGCATCGATGCCGATCGAAGCCATCGTTCCGCGCCGGCTGTACCGGCAGGTTGCCGATCAGCTTCGGCAATTGTTCGACAGCGGCGAATACGCGGCCGGTGATCGCCTTCCCACCGAGCGTGAGCTGGCCGAGCGCATGGGCATTTCGCGGCCGACCATCCGCGAGGCGCTGATCGCGCTTGAAGTCGAAGGCCGCGTCCGCATTCGGGTCGGCTCGGGAATTTACGTGACCGAGCCGCCCCGCTCGGCTCCGATGCCGAGCGCCGGAGAAGGGCCGTTTGAGCTTCTGCGGGCCCGCGAATTCATCGAAGGCGCAATTGCCGAGGAAGCCGCCCAGCATGTGAAAGCCGAGCATATTCGCATCCTGGACAAGCTGCTCGGGCGGATGGACCGGCAGCGCCACCCGACCAGGACCACGATTTCACTCGACCGCGAGTTCCATACGGGCGTTGCGGCCATCCTCGGCAATGCCGTTCTCGTGCGCGTCGTCGGCGAATTGTTCGATCAGCGCATGAATCCCTATTTCGAGCGGCTTTCGAGCTATTTCGAGGATCGCACCACCTGGCAGGCGGCTTTGGAGGAGCACCGTGCGGTGCGCGACGCGCTCGCGGTGCACGACGCCAGCGGAGCGAAGGCCGCCATGCGGCACCATCTGCGGCTGTCGCAAGAGAGGTTTTCGCGCAATTTCGGCGAGGGGTCCGCTGTCGCGAAGACGGCGGGGAAGAAGGAACCGCCCATCATTCACACGGAATGACCGGGCGGCAGTTCGGACGATCATCACAGGGAGGAGATCTTGCCATGAAATTCCGATACGCAGCAGTTCTCGGCGCCATCGCCGCACTCGTCTTGCCGTTCTCGGCTGCATCGGCGCAGACCGTGTTGAAATGGGCGCATGTCTACGAAACGTCCGAACCGTTCCACACCGAATCCGTGTGGGCTGCGCAGGAGATAGAGAAGCGGACCAACGGCCGTTACAAGATCGACGTCTTCCCGGCCTCGCAGCTCGGCAAGGAAGCCGACATCAATCAGGGCCTGACGCTCGGCACGGTCGATATCATCATCTCGGGCTCCAGTTTCGCCGCGCGCGAATACCCGCCCATCGGCGTGACCTATTTCCCTTACACGTTCCGCAATGCCGATCATTTGCTCGCCTACACCAAGAGCGACATCTACAAGCAACTCACGAAGGGCTACGAGGAGGCCTCTGGCCACCACATCGTCGCGACCACCTATTACGGCACGCGCCAGACGACCTCCAACCGCCCGATTGAGAAGTGTTCCGACATGCAGGGGCTGAAGATGCGCGTTCCGGACGTGCCGGCCTATCTGGCCATGCCGCGGGCCTGCGGGGCCAACACCACGCCAATCGCCTTCGCGGAAGTTTATCTGGCGCTGCAGAACGGCACGGTCGAGGCGCAGGAGAATCCGCTTACCACGATCGAAGCCAAGAAGTTCTACGAGGTCCAGAAGAACATCGTGCTGACCGGCCACATCGTCGATCATCTCAACACGATCGTCTCGCAGTCGCGCTGGTCGCAGCTTTCGGACGAGGACAAGGCGATCTTCACCGAGGTCATGCAGGAGGCGGCCGCCCGGGCCACCAAGAAGATCGTCGAACGCGAGCAGAAGCTCGTCCAGTTCTTCAAGGGCAAGGGCTTGACGGTGACCGAAGTCGACAAGGCCGATTTCGAGAACGCCGTGATGGAGAAGGTGAAGTTCGAGGACTTCGGCTACCGCAAGGCGGACTGGGAGGCGATCCGCGCCGTCAAGTAGCCAGCCCAAGGGCCCGGCGCGGCAGGCGCCGGGCCCTTTCCCGACAGAAGCCAGAATAGTCCCGTTCCGCTGGAGCCGTACCGATGACGCAAGAGGTCCACACCCAGGTCACCGCCGAAGAACTCGCCCACTCCTTCGAGGAGGAGGCAGCGCCCGTCGATCTGTCCCGTTATGCCATCGAGGATTGGGTGACGCTGGCCGCTTTCTGGGGCATGGTGGTCTGCGTCTTCCTGCAGTTCTTCACCCGCTATGTCTTGAACAACAGCCTTGCCTGGACCGAGGAGGTCGCGATCAACTTTCTCGTGGTCGTCGTCTTCCTCGGCGCGGCAATGTGCGTGCGCCTGTCGCGCCATATCCATGTCGACGTGCTTTACCACTATCTGCCGGCGGCCGGCGGGCGCTTCCTCGCCCTCTTCGTCGACGTCGTCAGGATCGGCTTCTTCGGTTACATGTGCGTGCTGATGTGGCGATACGTGTCGATCGTGGCCCGGGAACGCATGACCACGATTGACCTGCCGCGTAACGTCTTTTTCTACGCGGTGCTCGCCGCTTTCGCCCTCATGCTCGTCCGGTCGATCCAGGTCTTCGCGGGAAATGTCAGACGCGGCTATTCCGTGCTGGAGCGCCCTGGGGCGTTCGACGGGATCTAGGCCCATGCTTCTTCTCATCGGCTCCTTTCTCGTCCTCATGCTCGTCGGCGCTCCGGTGGCGGTATCGATGGCGACGGCCTCGCTGCTCTACCTCGTGATCTATGGCGTCGCGCCCGACATCATCACCGCGCAGCGCATGATCGCCGGCGTCGAGAGCTTTCCGCTGCTCGCCGTCCCCTTCTTCATCCTGGCCGGCAATCTGATGAACATCGCCGGCGTGACGGGCCGCATCTACAGCTTCGCGCTGGCGCTCGTCGGCTGGATGAAGGGCGGCCTGGCGCAGGTCAACATCATCGGCTCCGTGATATTTTCCGGCATGTCGGGAACGGCGCTCGCGGACGCCGCCGGCATCGGAACGATCGAGATCAAGGCGATGAAGGACCATGGCTATCCGGTCGAGGCGGCGGTCGGCGTGACCGCCGCTTCCGCGACGCTCGGCCCGATCTTTCCGCCGTCGCTGCCCTTCGTGATCTATGGCATGATGGCGAACGTATCGATCGGCGCGCTGTTCATGGCCGGCATCCTTCCCGGCGTCGTGATGACCGCGTTGATGATGATCACCGTCGCGATCTTCGCGCATCGACGGGGCTGGGGCTCCGACACGCCTTTCGAATTGAGGCAATTGGCCGCCGCGTCGGGCGAAGTGCTGGTGGTGTCCTGCTTTCCCGTCGCGGTTTATTTGCTCATGCAGACGGGGTTCTCCATCAACGCCGCGGTCGGTCTGTCGCTCCTGGTTCTCATTGCGGCCGACTGGTATTTCGACTTCTCGGCCGTCATGGCGCTGATGACGCCGGTGATCCTGATCGGCGGCATGACGATGGGCTGGTTCACGCCCACGGAAGCGGCGATGGCCGCCGTCATCTGGTCGCTCTTCCTCGGCCTGGTCCGCTATCGCTCGATGACGTTCAGGACGCTGGCCAAAGCCAGCTTCGATACGATCGAGACGACCGCATCCGTCCTGTTCATCGTCACCGCGGCCTCGATCTTCGCGTGGCTGCTGACGGTCAGTCAGGCCGCGCAGGCCTTCTCCACCTTCGTGTTCGCGCTCACCGACAACAAATGGGTGTTCCTCATCCTCGTGAACATCCTCATGCTGCTCGTCGGATGTTTCCTCGACACCATCGCGGCGATCACCATCCTCGTGCCGATCCTGCTTCCGGTCGCCGCGGTCTACGGCATCGACCCGGTCCATTTCGGGTTGATCATGACGCTCAACCTGATGGTTGGCCTCTTGCACCCGCCGCTCGGCATGGTGCTGTTCGTGCTTTCGCGGGTCGCAGGCCTCTCGGTCGAACACACGACGATGGCGATCCTGCCCTGGCTCGTGCCGCTGCTCGTCGCGCTGATCCTGATCACGTTCCTGCCGGCGATCACCTTGTGGCTGCCGATACAAATGGGGCTCGTTCGGTGAGCGCCACCACGGTCGCGGCGACGCTGTTCGGTCCCGGGGATCTGCGCCTCACGCAACGCGAGCTCAGCGCGCTGGCGCCCGGCATGGTGCGCGTGCGGTTCGGGGCCGGCGGCATTTGCGGATCCGACCTGCACTATTTCCGCCATGCCCGGACGGGCGACTTCGTCGTCACCTCGCCGCTGATCCTCGGCCACGAGGTCGCCGGCGAGGTCATCGAGGTCAATGGCGAAGCCGAGGGGCTGAAGGCCGGCGACCACGTAGCCGTCAATCCGTCGCGCTGGTGCGGGTCCTGTCCGCGCTGCCGCGAGGGCCGTCCCAATCTCTGCGACAACATCTACTTCATGGGCTCGGCCTCGAAGACACCGCACATGCAGGGCGGCTTTGCGCAGCTGTTCGACGCGACAGCGGCGCAATGCGTGAAAGTGCCGGCGGGTGTGTCCTTCGCCGCCGCGGCGCTCGCCGAGCCGCTGGCCGTCGGCCTGCACGGGGTGGCGCGGGCAGGCGATGTGAAGGGCGCGCATGTGGCGATCTTCGGCGCCGGGCCGATCGGCCTGCTCACCATGCTGGCAGCCAGGCTCGCCGGCGCCGGCGGAATCACCGTGATAGATATCGCGGCCGCACCGCTCGCTTTCGCCAAGACCTTCGGCGCGGATCGCGTCATCGACATTTCCGGCGGCACTGACGAGCTTTCTGCGGCGGCGAGCCGGGCTCCGTTCGACACCGTCTTCGAGATTTCCGGGACGGCGGCCGGGCTCGTATCGGCGATCCGCAACGTGCGCCGGGGCGGCACGATCGTCCAGGTCGGCAATCTGCCCGGCGGTCAGCTTCCGCTTCCCGCCAACACGGTCATGGCGAAGGAGCTCGATCTGAGGGGCACGTTCCGGTTCGGCGAGGAATTCCGCACGGCCGTCGATCTCATCGTCGCCGGCAAGGCCGACGTCGAGCGTCTCATCACCGCCAGGCGGCCGCTCGCGGCGGCGCCTGAAGCCTTCCGGCTTGCTCTCGATCGAAGCCGGAGCGTCAAGGTCGTGCTTACTGCCGACTGAAAGCCGCGAGAAGCTGCCACTCGGCGCAAGAGGCCGGCCGCTCGACCGCGACGTTGCAGGACAAAACGCTTCCTCGCATCCGCGCTGATGAAGAGCGGCCGAGGCACGCGAGCCTCGCAGATGCGCGTCGTGGCCTCAAGCGGCAGAAGACGTCCGTTCGAGCACGCTCCAGTCAGCACGCGCCCAGCGGACCTCCGGAAAATTCCTGTGCAATACGGCGATATCGACAGCCGGTCTTGCCAAACCATTCGAACATGAGCGCCGTATCCTCGGTTTGCTGGCGTGCCCCTTCTATCGGGATTTCTTGATAGGTGACCGGGCGGCCGATGGCTTGCGACAGGAATTTCGCCTGCTCTTCGCCGGACAGATCGTCCCCAGCGAAATCGAAACGCTCGGGCGGACCCTGGACCACTCGAAGGTTCCGAAGCCTGAGAAGGCGGAAGTGCTGGCAGCCTTCGCCGCACACAAGGGCGAGGTTACCGCCGGCTATGCAAAAAAGGGCTGACATGCGGCCGGCTAAGTGGAGGTGGACGACGGGCTTTCAATCGCAGAACTTAAAACTATTAGTGCCAGTCGCTGAAGACAGCGCATGATAGATTTCTGCCCCGCCACCGGGGTAAGGCCCGGCCTGTTATGCTCTAGTCCTCCGACTAACCCGACAGGCCGGGCACCGAGGGCTGTTGCTGATGTTTGTGGAGGACAGCCGGTCGCAACTGCTTGTGAGAGCGCTTTTGGCCCTGTGTGTCGGAGCCTCTTATGATCTCCATGGCCTCATCCGGCGTGAGGCCACATTTACGCGCATAGTAGTATGCTTCGGCCGTAAGTTCGTCCCCTTCGGCCTTTTCGATCGCATTCTTCTTCTTTTTGCCCATCGCGTTTTTTATAACCGATTTGTGATCAAAAGGTTGCTCCGACGTCAGTGCGGATCGAGCAGGGCGACATCGTCTATTGCTCGGTCATAAATCGCCGCTCTAGGGACCGGCCGATCGAATTCTCTTGTGGACCGGCGTGTGTCGTTGGATGAGAGGCGGTGCCTACGCGTTTGCAGCGGCGGATCACGGCAGCCTGCGGCTTTCGACCAAGAGCTCTATTCGCTCTTCCCGGGCCAAATCAATTCGATCCATGCCGGCGCGTGATCGCTTGGCTTTTCCCAACCGCGTACCGCAACATCGACGCCGGCGCCGCGCAGCCTGTTTGAAAGGGCGGGACTGACTAGAAGATGATCCATCCGCAGACCGGAGCTCCGGTCGTAACCGCCCCGGTAGGAAAAGTTCCAGTAGGTGTAGACGCCCTTCTCGGGGTGGATGTGCCGAACCGCATCCGTCCACCCCATCTCCAGAATGTCGGCGTAGGCCTGACGGCTCTGCGGGAAATATACCGCATCGCCCAGCCAGCGTGCCGGCACCGCAGCATCGATTGGCGTTGGCACCACGTTGTAGTCGCCGCAGAGGACCGTCTCTTCCTTGAGCAGTATCTGGGCATAGCTGATCAATCGCTGAAACCAGCTGAGCTTGTAGTCGAATCTCGGGCCGGGCGCCGGATTGCCGTTGGGCAGGTAGACGCAGCCGATCACCAGTCCGTGGACCTCGGCCTCGATGTAGCGACTGTGCGTATCGTCTGGGTCGCCGGGCAGACCGCGCCTGCGCTCCAGCGGCTTTTTCCCTCGCGCTAGAATTGCTACCCCGTTGTAAGACTTCTGGCCGTGCCAGATGGCGCCGTAACCCGCCTCCTTGATCGCATCGGCCGGAAATTTGTCATCGGATGTCTTGAGCTCCTGAAGGCAGACAATGTCGTACCGGGTTTCGCCGAGCCATCTGAGGAGAACCGGCAATCGTCCGTTGACGCCGTTTACGTTGAAGGTCGCGATTGTGGTCATGCGGTCACATCATCTTAGTCGATGATTTTTCCGAGCTGTCCCTGGGGATACTTGGCTTTGCTGCCTAGCTGTTCTCCTTGTACGTTTTGGCGGCCTCCTCAATCTTGCGCCAATCGGTTCCGTAGCGCCGCACAAGCTCCCGCGCCTGCGCCGGCGATATGTTTTGCGTTTCCACGATATGGTTCACTTCCGCCTCCTCGCCCTTCAGCGGACGCGAACGAGGCTTCTTGGGCCGGCCTGTCCCCGGTTCCTTCGCGGCTCGTCTGGGCATGAATCGATCCTCTCTGGATCCGGATTAACCGTCGAGCGCATGGAAAGTTTCCCCATGCTTCGCTCGTTGCGTGGTTTCGTCTGTCTGTATTCCTTGCCGCTGTGTGGTTTGAACCCAAACGGCTTGCACAGCGTTCTTTGTTAGCAGTGCTGCCAATAGCAAACCCATGGAAAAATCCGACGCCCTTGCCGCACCGCAGACAGCCGATGGTGCCGAAGCGCGCTTCCCGTATGATCGAACAACGGTTGAGCGGTTTCGGCGAGCATTCCCGCGCGCCAGGTGGAGCGACGAGCGCGGGGGTTGGTTCGTCCCGGGAAAGACGGCAGCGCGGCGGGTCGAGCGCTGGCTGGCGCATGAGGCGGCTTCGCGCGCGGCCCATGACGACAGCAAGGGAAGAGATGCCTTCGCCTTCGATCCACTGTCGAGCCGGTATCTGCAAGTCGCGGACGACTTGCTCATCCGCACACCTTATTCCAGGACCGTTCTCGAGGAGCTACGAGCTGTTCCATGGGCGAGTTGGGACGACGAACTGCGAGCCTGGAGGGTGCCTTTCCGCTCCTATGAGGAACTGCAGCGCCGTTGGCCAAGCATCGAAAGAGCCGCCCAACATGCCGAGCCTGAGGAGAGGAAACGGCGATGGGAAGCTAACAAACATTCGGGTGAATACAAGGCCGCTAAACTGCGTCATGCCGAGCGCAGGCGCCGTCGCTTTCCGCTTCCAGCCGAAGACCTGCCTCCGTTCGGCCGTGCCGTGGCGACGCAGCAATACGGCATCGTCGTCTTCACCGGGATTTCAGGTAAGCTCGCGGACGCCCCGGAATTGTCAGCGTTCTACCCCCAAATGACGGACGCGGCCGTCGACCATGTATGGGCTAGATGGCGACCACCGACCTTGACTGAACTGATCAAGACATGGCCAGCCCGGCGCCCTGCCGGATCGACCGAACGATCGAGAGGGTGGTGGCAGCCGACGCTTGACGAACTCAGGATCGCACGCCGAACGGCGAGAAGCTTGGAGCGAAGAAGGCAAAGGATTGCGTCGTTCTAGCCATTGGCTGGGAATCCACGCCGAACGGCGAAGCATGTCGTACGGGAATCCGGGATCCGTCGTGCGAACCCAGGCTTCGCATCCTGTGAAGTAGATCAGCTCGAGCGCGGCGCTCGGTTCCGTCTCCTGGTTGCAGGACTCTATGTAGGCAAGGCGCTCGATGAGCTAGGCGCCGCCCCGCAGTCCGGAATGGGATAGTTTGGCCGCTGAGATCATCACCGTCTTCGCGAAAGGTACTGGCACAATCGAGGAAATCAAGAAGGCGTTGATCAAGGGAACCCACATCGTAAATCGCTTTCCTCGATGTGCGGAACCAATTCGCTCGACCGAAGTTCTCGACCATTGGGGAAAATCCTATGGCAGAGAGCAAGCAAGAGCGCGGCGAACGCGTACAGGCTGAGAAGCAATTTCGTGTGCGGTTCCTGGTGCGCGAAACTGGCATCACTGAGGCGCAAGCGCGCGACCTTGTTGAGATGATTGGCATTGATGCGAACTCGCTCCTTCGCGAGGCGCGCCTTCTGGCGAGCAAGCAGAGCTAGTCCTCTGCATAGAGGATTTGACGGTTTCGACAGGGTTTAGGGTTGGCAGGCAGGCTATCGTCATTGCTAGTCGGCAACGAAGACTTGCAGATCCTGGACGACAGTGTTTCTCTGTAGAACGGGAGTCTCAATGCACTCGGCTGGGGGGAAGCCTGCGCAGTTCACAAAAGGGACTTTATGACGACAAAGCGGTTGAAAAAAACCCGCCGGCAGCTGCCGACGGGCGAGTGATAAAGCTGAAGGTACCTGGGTTGCGCTCGCCGGAGGACAACGTGCACAAGCAGGCACAGATGTAAGTGCGTAGCACGGGCATCTGTTCCCGCCCTCGCACGCCAGTCCCATGCAATGTGAGACTATTGTCGAGGTGCCAAACTCCTAGGTCTCGCGGACGAAACATATAACAGGCTATCGCATTGGATGCGGGACCGGCGAGCAATGAGTCCCTTCATCGTCGGTTGAGTGATGCCCGCCATATCCTGCGATGTGACGGGCATCCACCAAAGAACAGGGCCGGGCCGGACGAGCGACACTGTCGATATTCCGCGAGTTTTTGTGTGAGCATCCGGTATGAAAATGCCGAGCTGACATTGGAACCAAATTTGCTTTTTGGGCCCGACTGCACAGGTTACGGCGCTTAGCCTCTAAGAGATGCTTCAACCCCGAGCCGGGCTTTCTCACTCTTGGCGAAGGACTTTGCGTCCCCTGGACTGGCGGAATAGCCGCTAAGCGCTTTTCGCGCGAGGTCGATGAGAGTCGCGGCCCCGGCTGAAACGAACCGAGGCCGCCGCATAGCAGGCATGCCTTTGGAGTGCGAAGCGAGCCTGTGCAGACGCCTTATGCGGCTGCCTGCAAGGCGCGCTCGTTCGCACCACTTTCGCCGAGCTTGGTAAGCGCCTCGTCGGTAGCGGACTCTTCCTCGAGGGTCTCGCGCAGCAGCGGCAGGGCATCCTTCAGGCCCAACTGCTCCGCCCAGGCGATCAGCGTTCCATAGCGCGCGATCTCATAATGCTCGACCGACTGGGCGGCCGCCACAAGGCCCGCATCGAGTGCCGGCTGGTCTTCATATTCCTCGAGGATCTCCGAACCCTCTTCGAGAATGCCGTCGATCGCCGGACAAGTCTTACCCCTGGCGGCCTTGCCGAGCAACTCGAATACCTGTTCGAGTCGATCGACCTGGCCCTCGGTTTCCATACGATGCTTCTCGAAAGCAGCGCTCACTTCTTCGGATTGCGCCGCCTTAGCCAGTTTCGGCAATGTCTTCAGTATCTTTTTCTCTGCGTAGTAAATGTCCTTCAGGCCGTCGACGAAAAGGCTTTCGAGGCCGTTTGCCGCGCCGGTCGACTTTGTCCTTGGCATCGCTTTTCTCCGTTGCTCGGTTTGATTTCCAAATTGGGTGGTCCTTGAGGCAAGAAAAACGGCGCCTGCAATCGTAGACGCCGCTTCGAAGGTTTAAGACTGGCCGCTTTCGCGGCCGGCTTCCGAGGCACGCTCGCGGTCTTCGGCGAAGTTGCCGCGGTCACCTCTGTGCCAGCCCATGTTGCGGTCCTCGGCTTGTTGCTGCCCGCAGCCGCGACGCTGATCCGGCTCGCGGTTTTTGTGGCTCTATTGGCCGGCCTTGACGTGCTGTCCGTGGCTTCCGCCTTGTCTGGGCATACCATTGCTCCACCTTCAGTTTGTGAATTGGTCCTAAGGGTGGACATGAGGAGGTTCAGCTCGCGGGATCGGGTCCTTGGAATTCGGCCTCCTCGAGTAATAATAATCACCGCGCGCAACTGATGTTCCTGGCGAAATAATTCGTGAACTCAGTGCCGCGCATCCAACCGCCAGGACTGGTATCCAGGTGCCCTAGTCCTTGACATCGGCATCAGACTGGCGACCCGATTTTGGCCCTTTAAGCTTTCGGAGATCGCCGGACCGGCCCCGGACGTTTTCTCGATGGCGGGTCTGGGCGCCGTCCGGCCGGGCGGGTTCTGTCCTTCGGTTTGACGTGTCTTGTCCTCTGTTTCGCCGGTAGCCCGCGTCAAACCGCCCGCCGGGCGTTCATTGGCGGCCGCATCCTGCGAGAAATCGTCGGTCGGATCGGGACCTGTTCTTGCCGGATATTTCCGCGCGCCAGTTTCGTATTCGGTTTTTCCTCGTGCCATGATGTTTCCCCGTGCTTCTCCGGATGAAAACCGCGTTCGAAGGGCTAGGTTCCCCGCCGGCTGGTCGAGGCGATTGTCCCGTAGCGATGCCCTGGAACTGCGCTTGCGCATGCGTGCCGATTGCGTGATGGTGTGCATCATGACCGCCAGTTTCTGGACCACAAATTGGAGTGCCTTTTGTGGCATCATCTGCCTGCAGATTCCGGCCGATGCGCAGCCTGCAACTCCCATCAGCTGCACCTAATGCGGCAAATATCTTGGCACATGGGATGAGCTTCAGACTGACTTCGAAAGCCAAGGGCGGGGCCGATGGAGTGTTTCGTCTGGACAAGGGAGGTATCCAGAAGCTCGGTAGCCGATAGGAGGCTCAGGAGCTATCGGCGTATCAGCTAGCCTTCCCAGCCGCGAGGATCGTTCGCCCGGCTGCCATGGCGTTGGTCATGTCCATGCAGGGTCGAGGGTGAGGGACGCCTCGAAGGTCTGCTCGCTTTTCTCATTCCAGATCCTGACGGTGATCTTCAGTTGATTGCCAACCGTCATCTCGTCGCCGGCCACATCGTGCAATATCCGCAGTGCTTCCCCGCCTGCGCGTTCGCGGGACGAAAAGAGCTGTCCCTCGCGGTCCAACTGAGTATGATCGGTATTGTGCAGGTCACATTCCATCGGCAAGCACCCCCGGCGCCTCGACTTTCAATTCCTGTCCGCCGCCATGGTTCCATGCGGCTAATGTCAAGGAGGTTCGGCTGAAGCGGCGTCACCATAAAGGTAGCCGCGAATGATCCCGAAAGTTGGAGATGCAGTTTAATTCGGCGGATGGGAAGCTACGGATGCTCGAGGCACTGTACCTGAACCTTGGTCAGCACGACCTGCTCTCCGACGCCGAGAAGACGCGGTTGGCCAGCGCGATGTCGACCGAGAAATACTTCGTCACGGGTGAGGACATTGTACCGATCGGTTCGAGACCGATTTTCAGCACGTTGATCGTCGACGGCTTCGCTGCGCGCTATAAGGTGCTGGAAAATGGCGGGCGTCAGTTCACCGCTTTGCATGTGGCCGGCGATTTCGTCGATCTGCATGCCTTTCTCCTAAAGACGATGGACCATGGCATCGTCGCGCTCTCGCCCTGCCACGTCGTCGCGATTGAGCACAACAAGCTGCGCGCGATAACCGAGCAGGCGCCGCATCTCACCAGGCTCTTGTGGCTGAACACGCTTGTCGACGGCGCCATCCACCGCGAATGGATCGTGGCCATGGGGCGCCGCTCCAAGACGTCGCATCTGGCGCATCTCATCTGCGAGCTGTTCGTAAGGCTTCAAGTCGTGAAGAAGACGCGCGACATGAGCTTCCATCTGCCGCTGTCGCAGGCCGAGCTCGCCGATGTACTCGGCCTTTCAGTCGTCCACATGAACAGGGTCATCGGCACGCTGCGGCGCATGAACGTGATCAATTGGACAAGCCATCTCATCACGATCCTGGATTGGGCGAGGCTTGTAGAGATCGCGGAGTTCGACCCGACCTATCTCAGCATGAACCGCGAGCCCAGATGAGCCAGCTGACGGCACTCATCTGGGATGAGTTTTGTTGTTCGACCATAGCTCGTCGAGCATGGTAAGCGCCGCACTCGGATCGGCGGGTTTCAGCATGCCTTGTTCCGCGGCCGCCTTCTTGAACGCGGCGAAAGCGATTGCCGGGCGGCAGATGCCGTTGGCCGCGTCGTTCACGAGCTGCACCGCCTTGAGATAGGCCGGCGCGTCCTTGTTTTTCCATGTCCCGCCAAGCGCCTTTTTCACGTCGGCGATCGATGCGACCACCATCGTGCCGCCGTTCACGAATCGGATGGTCAGAGGCAAAAACCTGCTCATGCGTCTTCACCACCCGAGCCATTCGTGCGTGCGCCAGGCGAGGCCGATGAAGGGCGCCGAGATAAGAACCACCGCTGACAGAACGATAAGGGGATTGTTCATCCGAAGGGATTTCATTTTACCACCATAAAGATTTGGATCGCCATAAAACGAAGATGGCACCGGCCGGTTGCATCCGATCGGTTGACGGAGAGCCACATGTTGATCGCTGGCTCGGCGGACTGTGCCGGATGATATGGCGGTCGCGGCCTCGGAGGCACATCGGCCAGCAACGCGCGGCTCTGCCTCGGAGGGCGAGGTTAAAACGTTAGCACGTCGGCATAGCAATGCGGCCGACAGCATAGCAATCAGATTTCGAACATCCATGGGACTCCTCCTGAAGAGTCCCCCAACCTAGTATGAATAACACTGCGGACCGGCCGACCGCATTTAACTTTGATGTAGGTGGGGCATCGTCGTCAGCCGCCTGGATTGGATCGATCCGGCGCTGAGCGGCTGGTTTCAAGAAAGCCAAACCTTTTCCTCCGGAGTGCGTTGTTCTTCGTGACCGAAGGAGCAAACGATGCCGACAAAACGCGCCACGCCGTCGAAATCCGACACCGAGTATGCGGCGAGCCGGCAGCGCAGCGTGCAGCGCAAGGTCGATGCCACCGACCGCGCAAGGCCAAACCGCAAACCCAAACCGCAAGCCCCGATGCAGGCGGGCGCCAGGCAATATCCGGTGCCGCCCTTTCCAAAGCCGCACTCGAGGGCACCAAGGAACTGGTCGATTAACGGCAGCCGGCTTCTTGTCCTGGCCCGCTGCAATTCGGCGTAGGCAACGCATGGCAAAGAACGCAGATTTCAGCAAGGCCGGCCCCGAGCCGCGCAAAGGCATGCCGAGCCCGCGGCTCGGCGAAAGCGAATTCAAGGGACGCTACTTGAAACAGTTCTACGATCCGACCTTCCGGCCGGAGGCGGATGCCATCGACAGGCTGGCCGAGATCGCCTGGCAGGCCTACAGCGAAGGGCGCAAGTCTCCGATCACCAGAAAGGCGGGGGAGGGTTTTCGCGATCCCGACTACGATCTTTCAGTCGAATGGATCGCCGCGCATGAGGCGGTCGGAGCGGCGCAGCGCCGTTACGAGGACAGGTCCGCTCCATCCCGCATCCTGCTTATCAACGGCTCGTCGCGCAGCGAACACACCTGTCCTGGCGAAATGTCGAAAAGCTTCCGTCTTGTGGAGCTGGCGCGTAGCGCTATCGCGGCCAGGCCGGGCTTCTCGACCGAGGTTCTCGACCTCGCGCGGCTCGCCTCCGAATACGGCCGCAGGATTTATCCCTGCAAGGCCTGCTTCTCGACGGCGGCCGCGCTCTGCCACTGGCCGTGTTCCTGCTACCCCAATCATTCACTCGGCCAGGTCAATGACTGGATGAACGAGATCTATCCGCTATGGGTCGAGGCGCATGGCGTCATGATCGTCACGCCGGTTAACTGGTACCATACCTCCTCGCCGGTGAAGCTGATGATGGACCGCCTGGTCTGCGCTGATGGCGGCAATCCCGATCCTTCGCTGACCCAGGGCAAGGACGCCGCGCTCGCCAAGAAGGCCGAGCTTGCCGGTTGGGACTATCCGCGCCATCTCGCCGGCCGCCTGTTCTCCGTCATCGTGCATGGCGACACCGAAGGCGCCGGGAGCGTGCGTCACAGCCTTGCTGACTGGCTGCGCTCGATGAAGCTCGATCCGGTTGGCGAGGCGGCGGAGCTTGACCGTTACATTGGCTACTGGAAGCCCTATGCGACGAGCCACGACGAGCTCGACGCCGACCACGCTGTGCAGACGGAGGTTTGCAACGCCGCGCTGGCGCTTGCCGAGGCCGTCGAAAAACGCCGGGCCGGATCATTCCAGACCACCGCAACCGGGCTTGAGGATCCGCGCCCGAAATAGCCAGCGGGAGAATAGGCCGACGGTGAGAGATATGCAGCGCTGGTTCGAAGAAGCCTGGGTTCTGCTGAAAGAGAGCGTCGCCGGCTACCTCAACGACAATGTGCTGAGCCATGGCGCGGCGATGGCGTTCTACGCCACGACGTCGCTGGCGCCGATCCTGCTGATCGTCGTGGCGATCGCCGGCATCGTCGTCGGCAACGAAGCCGCCCAGCTCGCGCTCTCGGCCGAGTTCGCGGGCGTGATGGGACCGCAGAGCGCCGATCTGCTCAAGGCGACGATCGAGACCGCCGCGCATCGCGAGTCCAGCACGCTGGCCACCTTCATCGGGCTAATGGCGCTCCTTGTCACCGCGTCGGGCGTCTTCGGCGAGATGCAGCAGTCGCTGAACGAGATCTGGAAGGTCGAGCCGAGCGACATGTCGCTGTCACGCCTGGTACGGGCGAGGGCGGCGAGCCTCGGCTTGGTGGCAGCCCTTGGTTTCATGCTTCTGGTGTCGCTCGCCGCGAGTACGGCGATCTCGGCGCTGAGCGAGTATATCAACGAGCGCCTGCCATTCGGCGAGCTGATCGTCAGCGCCATCAACACCGTCGTGTCTTTCGTGCTGATCGCGCTGCTCTTCGCCGCGATCTACAAGGTCCTGCCGGACCGCACGCTGAAATGGCGCGACGTCGCGGTTGGCTCAGTCGTCACCGCGCTGCTCTTCACCATCGGCAAATCGCTGATCGGCTGGTATATCGGCACCAGCGCCATCGCGACGTCCTACGGTGCCGCCGGCGCGCTGATGGTCGTGCTGCTGTGGGTCTACTATTCGGCCCAGATATTCCTCTTCGGCGCCGAGATCACCCGCGCCTATTCGGTGCGGAGCGGCAGCCGGCCGGACCTTGCGCCCGTGGTAGCGGCGGCCGCCAGTAATACGGAGAGATCAGCCGGTTCATTCAAGCCAGGCGTGTCGGATGGCGAGGTCGCCATTTGGATCGTCGTCAGCAGTCTGATCACCGTGCTTGTCTTGGAATTCTGGCAGCGGAGGCGCTGAGCAACCCGTCCCAGCCGCTTAACTTGAGGTCATCGGTCCTTAAGGTGGAACTAATACACCACTTTGAAGTTTGGCCTTCCAGCGGCACCGACTTTAGAAGCCGAGGCCGGCGATATTCGATCAGCCCGCGCTCCTGCCAGGCAGGCGCGAAGGCGAAGCCATTTCTATAGACAAATAAATCCGTCCACCTCATTCTGAATTTCAATCAATAAACCTCTGGAACGAAAGCCAGTTCCGGGAATTGGTATTTCGTCTCAGAAATATAGGAGGTTGCTATGGGACGCGGTATATTGCTTTGGCTGCTCGGAGTTCCGATTCCGATCATCATCCTGCTCTTGTTGTTCGCACGGTAGGAGCTTCACATGAACTCCGCAGTTACCGAGGTGGAAGTTTCCGGCAAAAAGGAATCTTCGTCATCCGCCGTGAGCTGGGGCCCGATCATCGCGGGTGCTTTCGCGGCATCGACCCTGACAGTGGTCCTGATGTTAGTCGGCTCCGGACTTGGGCTGACCATGGTTTCACCCTGGACCGGCGCAAGCGCATCGGCGGTTACTTTCGCGGTTTCGGCCGCGGTTTGGCTGGTCGTCGTGCAGTGGCTGTCGGCCGGATTGAGCGGCTATCTCACCGGCCGCCTCCGGGCAAAATGGGTCGGCATAGATGAAGTCACCTTCCGCGACACCGCGCACGGGTTCCTTGCCTGGGCGCTGGCAACGTTGCTTGTCGCCGGTGTTTTTGGCTCTGCTTTGTCGGCGACGATCGGCGCCGGTGTGCAGGCCGCGTCCAACGTTGCGTCGGGTGCGGCGGCGGGTGCTACGTCCGCGGCCGCGAGTGCCGCGACGGGTCCGACCGACAACAACAGCGTGGGTTATTTCGTCGATACGCTGTTCCGTCCGCCTGATGCCGGCGCCACGGCGACGGCCGGGCAGAACGACGCCGTCGCCACCGCCCAGGCATCGCGCATCCTAGTGGCGAGCGCCGCCAGAGGCGAAGTCTCGACCGACGATAAGGCCTATCTTGCGAAACTGGTCGCATCCCGCACCGGACTTTCGGAGGCCGACGCCGCCAAGCGCGTAGATACCGTGCTCGCGGCCGTCGACGATGCCAAGAACAAGGCGAAGGCGGCCGCGGATACGGCCAGGAAGGCAAGTGCCACTTTCGCGCTGGTCGGCGCTCTGTCGATGATCGTGGGCGCTTTCATCGCTAGTGTCGCGGCAGCGCTTGGTGGCAAGCAACGTGATGAAGACGAGGCACTGTTCGTTCGCGGCTGAGCTGACAGCCTCACTCGTAATCTTACCGCCCCTGAGCGGTTTGGTTTGATTGAAAAACCGAACCGCCCCTGTGAGATGCTCGATACCGTTGAAGGCGTTCTTGGCATGGCCCGAACGGATCAGCTCGTCGAGCTTGGCCTGGACGGCGGCGCATCGCGGTTCTGCGTGTTCTGGAACAGGAACACCATCACGACGGTGATGATCGTGGTGCCGGTGTTGATGACGAGTTGCCAGGTCTCACGCCGAGGAAAAAACGGCTTTGAACGACGCGGCGGTTCGGTGCCGTTCTCTGGCACTAGCCTGTGCTTTAGCTTATGCCCCATCGGCGAACTGATCTAGTTTGGACACGTTCGCAGTTCCAGTCTCAGCTCAGTACCAGGCAGCGATCAGAAACTTAGAATTAGGGACAGCGGGATGGCGGAGCCAGCAGACTTCAAGAAGGCTTCCGTGCTAAGGCACGCGTGACCTCACCAACGCGCCGGTAAAGTTGCTGCCGTCGGCGTGAAACCACAGGGCCGGCAAGGTCAATCCACCGCGCGAGATCGGCCGCACACTGCTGGCGAGCCGCGGACCCGACCGGCCATCGGTCAATCCAAGGACCTCGCACCTGTTTCGGGCTTCCAGAGAGGTCACCGGAGGCCGAGGAAGCTCAGTATGGCTATTATGATGACTATTGCTCCTACGAGCCAGATAAGATTGTTCATGGTCGCTCTCCCTATGTTGAGCAACGCCCGCGTCGCACCGGCGCGGGCGCATTTCGACCTCACTGCTTGACAATGATGCGCTGCTTGTCGCGGTTCTGAGCGTAGGTGCCCTTGTCGTAGGCCGTTTGTGCCTCCAACTGGTCCTTGGTGAAATTCGTGTAGAGATAGCGGTTGCCGTTTTTGTCGTTCATGAACTTGAGGTTCTCCATGCTGACGGCGACCTTCTTTTCGCCAATGCCGAGAAAGCCGCCGACGTCCACGATGATGGCATCGACCTTCTTGTCGCCGGTCAGGATGACGTCGCCGATTTCGCCGACTTTCGCATCGTCCGCGCCATAGACATTGGTGCCGATCAGATTTGCCGCGCTGATCTTGTCGGACGGCATCGTGGTTAGCGTCGATTTGTCGATAGAGGCCGTCGCGGTCTGGTCGGTCTTGGCAGGAGCCGTTTGATTGGCTGTATTGGTGGCGGGTTGGGTGTTGGCGGTATCATAGGCCTTGGTGTCGAAGTTAGGCTGAGCCTGAAGCTCTTCCTTCGTGGTTTTGGCGACGAGCCAGCGCTCGCCTTTCTTGTTGACCCATTCGATCTTGCTGAAATCATAGGCGACATTTTTCTCGCCGACACCGAGGAATCCCCCGACCCCGATGACGATCAATTTGGCTTTGCCGTCCTTGTCGAGGACAATGTCGTTGACGTCCCCGATCTTCGTCGCGTCATCGGCCGTGCTGTCATAGACAGCTGCGCCCATAATCTTGGACACGAGGCTTCCATCGGTCACGGGCGCGACGACCGCGGCTTGGGAAGTGGGCTTGGTCTTGTCCTCTGCGTAAGCTTGGGCGGTGCAGAGCGCAGTCGACAGCAGCGCAGCGGTCGCTCCGGTCACCAATATTTTCCGGATCATCGTAGATTTCCTTATGAGTTGCCTGGTTGATGGAACGCCGTTTTGTTTGCCGGCGTCACTTTCGACCAACGGCGGCGATTGCCTTACGTTCCGCGTCTGGGCACACGGTCCCAGTCGGAATAGACCGAAGTCCCAGCGGGGCGCTCAGGTGGCCCGTCGGAGCGCTTGAGCGCACTGCCTTGCCCGGCCAAGCGATCCTGCAAGCCATGTCGAAATCAGCGCTTTTTCGTGGTGGCTCGCCAACAGCGATGCTGGCTAAGGCTCTGCTTCAAGCAGGCGCCGCTCCGAATCGGGAGATGGGTGCTTAATGCAATCCGCAATTTGTAGACTCCGGCGATGCATCGGCAGCTAGTGACTCCGTCCAGGCTAAAGGAGGGAGATGCCCGCGAACCGGGAGGAAAACGATGTCTGTCCAAGAAAAAGACTATCGAACGAACAGAGCCGACTATGCGGTCGCCTCAATGCAAGGGCGATCGGCCGCTGATGACGATCGCCATGAGACACTGGAAAGCAAGAAATCTCTGTGGCTAAGAGATCGGCGAATCGCTCGATTGGCTGCAAATCCGTGTGAAAGCTTGCCACCAAGAGCCAGGCCCCAGCGCGGGAATTAGGTCGTTGGTGCTTCGTTAGTCTGTGCCGTGTCTCGCCCCCCGAGCCCTACCTAGTCAGGTCTGGCGTGTGCTGGCCTAGCCCACCAGCCTTGCCGGACCGCTAGCACTTGGCCTTGAATCCGTAACGTCAGGACCCTTCGTTCGCATGACGGAATGCTCTCCCGAGAGCTGATATAACCCGGCCAGCCGGTGTGCGGTTTGTTTTGAGTTCCAGCCACCGGTCGGCCCGGTGGGTCTTCCTGAGCTGGCTTGCCGGGCCGCTCCCGCTTCAAGGACAAAGCGTCCAGCCTTTGCGCTTGCCCGGCGTCACCGCATGGTTGGTGAAATGCAGGTTGCGGTCATCGCGGCCGGCGTCGCGGCATTCATGGCAATAGAGCACCTTGAGCAGGTCATAGTGCATGCACGACTGGTCCGGCCCGAGCCGGCGCACCAATTCTGCAACGTCAAGGATCGCATGACGCCGGCAAGTGAGGCAGTCGACCGACATGCCCGTGCCGGCTTCGAGCTTCTTGCCGAGCGTGTCTTCTGTGAAGGGGAATTTCATCGTCTAGGGCGATCCTCGTGAGATGGGTCGCCGCACCAAAAAGGATGATATTCCTAATTCGGCACTTTGCCAAGGTTGCCTTGCATACGCATCGGAAGCGAACCGGATACCCGGCCTGTCGGGGAAGTCGAGGGGCGACTTGGGCGTACAGGCCAGGCCTTACCCCGGTCTCGGACCCGGGGCAGATGCATATTATGCGCTACCTTGAAGCGCCCGGCATTAACAACGTTAGGCTTAGCTAATAAAAAGCCCCGCCGCCGGAGGACAGTCACGCCGACTTGCGGCCGGCCTTTGCTTTGTGCTGTCGCTTGATGCCTTCTTTCTCCAGGCTCTGGCGAAGCACTGAAGCGAGATCGACGACGTTCTCTTTTGGCTGTGGCACGGGTTTTGGCGCCTTCTTGCCCTTGCGCTTGGCATCGATCATAGCAATCAGCGCGTCTTCATAGGTGTCCTCAAATTTCGACGGATCGAACTTGGTCACTTTCTTGTCTATCAGAAGGCTGGCAATTTCGAGCAAATCCTCATCGTATTTCGGGCTTTTCAGATCGTCGAAAACGCTGCTCTCGGAAACCATCTCGTTGGGGGTACGCAGCTCGGTCAGAAGCATTCCCTTTCCGAAGGGCTGGATGACCACTTCTCGACCGCGTTGGTAGAGGACGACGCAAGACCGGGCCGCGACGCGCTTCCTCTTCATTGCCTCACGGAGCACTGTGAAGGCCTCGACCGCAGCTCCGTCGGCCGGAATGACATAATAGGGTTTTTCGAGATAGCGAGTGTCGATGTCGTCAAGGGCGACGAACTCGCTCACCTCAAGCGTGTGTTGCGAGGTCAACTTCAACTTCTTGATCTCGTCGGGCTCGATCTCGATGAAGTCGCCCTTTTCGGCCTCGTAGCCTTTGATCTGGTCTTCCGACGGGACAACATCGCCGGTCTCTTCATCGACGTAGGCGCTCCTGACCGGCAGACCGTCCTCCCGGTTGAGGATCTTGAAATGGACCTTTCCGGCCTCGCTGGTCGCCCCTACGAGCTTAACGCCGCAAGAAACCGAACCGACCTTCAGAAAACCTTTCCAAACCGCGCGTGGGGCCGCCATGTTCCAATCCCGTGATCATCCGATCAACAGGAACACCTGGCGCCGAGCGTGGTTCCAGCCGTCGAGTTTTCTTCCAAAAGTCCTTCAGCAGGCGTGGAGTCGGCAGGACAAGGCGTCGTCGGTTGCGTAGGCTGAATAGCCCGGCCTGCTTATCTTTGGATGACACAGGATTCGCAGGACCGGGCTACCCAGCGAGGCCAGGTTTGCTAGCCTACCTTTCAAGCTCTAGGGAAAGCTGATCTGGGTCGACTATGCCCTGTTGGAAAAGGTCCATTACCTTCACCGCTATTCGTTCGCGGTCAACCATGCACGCGA
Organism: Mesorhizobium sp. M1E.F.Ca.ET.045.02.1.1; assembly: GCF_003952485.1. NCBI lineage: Bacteria > Pseudomonadati > Pseudomonadota > Alphaproteobacteria > Hyphomicrobiales > Phyllobacteriaceae > Mesorhizobium > Mesorhizobium sp. M1E.F.Ca.ET.045.02.1.1. Next base: position 818,954 of record NZ_CP034447.1, on the reverse strand, counting down.
GCTTATGCTTCGCGCAGTAGTCGGTGACAGCTTTTGCAAGGATTGCGAGCTGGGCGGAGTCCGCCACACAATATGCCGGCATGCTTGTCTTCCCAAAAGCATGATAGCCGCTCCCAAGCGCCCGCGTGCCTCTACCCGGTACGGACGACCCGCGTATCATCGACTCAAATGTGACTGCTACGAGTCAATTCGAGGTGCAATTGACATGGGCCTAATCGGAGTGCCGGGACCATCAGGTTTGCTCCCGGAAATCCTTGAGCGAGGCGTGGCGAAGCTTCTCCTCGCCCTTCAAGAACTTCACCCGACCGACTAGGCCGGGCTTGAGCCATTCGGCCTTTTCCTTAGTCAAGCCCTTCGGCGGCGGCGCGCCGGTCTTGACCTTCACGCGGTCCCATAGGGCCTGCCGTTTGTCCGCTTTGAACGTGACGAACGCGCCGCCCATATAGCGGCCGTTGTCGGCCACAAGCACCATCGCCGGCTTCCCCGTCTCGCGCTTCACGCCGATGATATCCATCTCCTTCTCGACGTAGCACTTGATCTTCCGCCAGTTCATCGTCGAACCGCTGCGGTAGACGCTGTCCAGCCGTTTCGAGACGATGCCTTCCAGGCCCGCTTCGCAAGCCAGGTGGTAGACGGCATCGCCGGCGCCCGGCAGGGCCTCGCTGAATTGAACATGGCCGGCGGCAGGGATCAGGGCTTGGAGGACTTCGCGCCGATCCTGCAGCGCCATATCGCGCAGATCGTGGCCGTTGAGGTGGAGAAGATCGAACGCGACTAGATAGAGGTCTTGCGGTCGTCTGGTGATGGCCGACCGCAGCGCGTGGAAGGCGGACAGTCCGGCCTCATTGGTGACGATCACTTCACCCTCGATGATGAAGCTTTCCGCATCGAGTGCACTGGCCTCCTCAGCAAGCGGCCGATATTTCAACGTCCAGTCTATGCCGGTCTTGGTGTAGAGCCGGATGCCGCTGGCATCCTTGACCATTTGGGTGCGATAGCCGTCGAATTTAACCTCGTGGCTCCATTCGTCGCCCCTGGGCGGCTGTTCAACCAGCTCGGGCTCCATCGGACGAATGAAGGACAGCCGGGCGCCGCCGGCAGGCTTACACATCGGAACCCCACGCAACTCGAATTTGATTCAATATCGCAGATCCATAAGCGTTCCATTAGCTATTCGTAAAAAGCGAACGGAACGTTCTGTCTCGTTCGCTGTTCCTTCTAACCAGGAGGAGCAACCATGACGGACGACGACAAAACCAAGCGAGATTTTCGTGACCGCGACCGCGTCGCAGGTGACGAGGAATACGAGGTGGGGTATCTCGCCAGCAAGTTCGGGCTCACAATTCCTGAAGTCCGGAAACTCATCAAAGAGCACGGCAATGACCGGGAGGTGCTGGAGCGGGAAGCCAAGGCGCTAGGCGCACGGTGACAAAGCTTTCTGATCAAGGCCCAATGATCACCGGCAGGCGCAATGGCGGCCCGCTTGAGAACGAAGCCGATTATTTTTACCTGAGTCCGATCTGTGGGCAGCCGGTCGATATGCAGGATCTCAGCCAAGTGATGTGGCACGACAGGCCCGTGCACTATCGGTTAGAAATAGACGGTCGCCATCATTAGGAATCGCTTCGGCGATACCGGAACGGTTGCTGATCTGACTGTTGAAGTAGCGGCCCTTGCCGAAGGCCGATCGCAACGCGGCAAAGGTCTCTGGCGGGACGTCCTCAAACTCGTAGAGTCCCTGGCACGAACCACACCGAGAGTATCCGACTGTCCGGATCGTACTCTATTTTGCGTGTCAGGGTCGACGGCATGAGAGTAAACCACTCGGCAGCCGACGTGTTCCGATTTGCCAGGTCAGTATGCCGCCCGCCTGGCGGCAGAGATCGATAGCCGTCGATGGGTATTTGAGCGCGTGCGAGGTGCATTTCCCATGCATGGCGAGGGTCCCTGCAGGCATGTTCTTGCCCTGTCCGCCATAAAAGCGGCCTACCTGCGACGCGACCTCCGAGGCGGCTTACTTTGCCCGCAGAACGGCATCACCCGGAACGACTGCGAATAGTGCGTGAAGCGCTACCAACCTTGGCGGGCGTACCAGTCATCGATATCGCGGCGGACGCGGTCCTTCTCGATGCCGTAGCGTTCCTGAATCTTGCCTTCGAGCTGGTCGCGCTTGCCGGCGATGCGGTCGAGGTCGTCGTCGGTGAGCTTGCCCCACTGTTCCTTGACCTTGCCCTTGACCTGCTTCCAGTTTCCTTCGACGCGGTTCCAATCCATGGTACGGACCTCCTTTGACTGCATAGGGACTAACGGCGGCACCGGCCCGGAGTTCCTGACATAGCGAGGGAACATTTAGACGCTGCTGATGTTCCTGTTGAAGCACGGCGCGCAGTCTCTCCACCCCCCGCGAAAGGCGCGCTGCGGATTGGGTGAGCCCGGTCCAGCCCGCCCCGGTCACCCCGCCGGGGTGGGCATTTAATTGAGAGATCGACCAAGCCTTCGGGCCCCGCCCAGCTCGAGATCTATTTGTCGGAAATATTCCAGGAACCAAATTTTTCAGCTGCCTTCAACCGCTGTCGATTTAGTATCCTCGATCAGCCAGCGTCGTCAGGAAGGACAGGCGCGGGGTTGGCGAACCGCCTATTAGAGCGCGCTGTCACAGATCGAAATCCAGACTACTCCCGCATCGGAGAGTCGATCCGCTGCAGCGGAAGCACAGCGGGGCCGTTCAGAACAGCCCCATCCGGGCCGAAATGTGATCCATGGCAGGAGCAGTCCCAGCACTGCTCTGTCGAGTTCCAGGCGACTTCGCACCCCGCGTGCGTGCACCCGGCGGCATGTAGGTGAACGTTACCGGCCATGTCGCGACAAGCGGCGATCTTGCGCATTCCATCCCGCAAAATTCCACCTTGACCATGAGAGAGCTCATCGAGCGACTTCAATTCGCCAGGCAGCAGGTACCCGGCGAGATTTGTCACCGCCGAGGCGTTTTCTCGAACATAATTGACGAGGCCGGAAGGCGTTTTGCGTGAAGGTTCGTAAACTTCGCTCCAGGGATTGGATTCGCCGAGGATCAGATCCTTCAAAAGAAGTCCGGCAAGCGCGCCATGCGTGATGCCTTGTCCGGAGTCGCCAGTGACGACATAGACCGATGTGCTGCCGGGGTTGAGACCGATGAAGGCGCAATAATCGATCGTGTCGAGAACTTGTCCAGACCATCGCGTTACCTCTTTGCCCAAAGTTGGCACCAGCGAGCGTATCCATGCCTCGATCGCTTCGAACCGGATGTCGCCGTCGTCAGCTTCGCCCGATTTGTGGTCGGCGCCACCTACAATGAGATAGTCCACCGAGCCGGGGCCTGGGTTTATCCGGACGTAGTGATAGGGATCGCCAGTGTCCCAGAAGAGCGCATCTGGAAGATCGCCATGAGGCAGAGTGAAGGCCATCGCATACGTTCGGTATGGCGACATCTTAGTGTGCAGGCGAAAACGATTGTTGATCGGCGAATTGGTGGCAACGACGGCGTGTGATGCCGCGATCGATCCGCCGTTCTCAGTGGAGACGCGCACCCCGCCTTCCGCCAGTTCCTCAAGCGCCACCACGGTGCTGTTGGCAAAGATAAGACCGCCCCTCTCGCGTATAGCCGCGGCAAGTCCTCGAAGATACCGCAGCGGGTGGAAGGTTGCCTGGTTCGGATAACGAAGAACGGGCGCCTCTTCGAAGCCTTTGAGCGGCACACCGGTCACGAGTTTAGCAGCTGCACCTATCTTTCGCGCGGCATCGAACTCCTCCTGGCGCTGATTGAGGGCGGTTTTCGGCCGAATACCCATCGCCGGAAACAGGAAGGCATCCAGCCGGCGGAAGTTACAATCGATGCCCAGCTCGCCGGCGATCTCCTCAAGACGGGCGACCGCCGCTTCCTGGCTCTGCTGGAACAGTCGAGCCATCTCCTCACCGCGAATATTGATCAGTGCACCCAGCCCGTCGTCGCAAATCGGCGCGAGATGCGCTGTCGTTCGCGACGTCATGCCGGCGGCAATGGGGCCGCGATCAATCAGGACAACAGTCTCGCCCAGGGCGCTCAGTTCGTAGGCCACGGACAGTCCTGCAATTCCGGATCCTATGATTACCGTGTCGCAACGCTGCGTCCCTGAGAAACTTGGAGCGGCGGGATCGACCTCCACCTTCATCCAGAGAGACCGGGTCTGTTCGCCATGCGCGTTCATGCTCTAACTTTCGATCCCCCGATGCTCAGCGAGCAGCTTTCTGATTGACTTTCCGCTGGGCGATCGTGGTGAGCTTCTTGTCGGCCGCTTTTTCCTCGGTCAGAGTTGTGGCCAAAAGCTTCGCGACCGCATCTTTGCCGGTTTGTTCCGCCCAGGCGATGAGCGTTCCATATCGGCTGATCTCATAGTGCTCGACGGCTTGTGCTGCGATGATGAGCGCGGCATCGAGCACCTTCTTCTCGGCAACGTCTCCCGCGATCTCCTCGCCTCCTTGATGATGCCGTCGATCGCTGGGCAAGCGGTTCCCTTCGGCGATTCCCCGATCAACTCGAAAGCTTGTTCGAGACGTTGAACGTGTCTCTCGGTCTCTTCGAGGTGGCTCTTGAAAGCTGCAGTCAGGTCGCGGTTTGTCGCTTTCTGGACCATGTTGGGCAGCGCTTTCAGGATCTGCTCCTCAGCATAGTAGGTGTCCTGCAGCACATGCAGAAACAGATCGTCCATCGTCTTGATGTCTTTCGTGAAAAGTCCCATCGAGGCGCTCCTGACAGTTTGGGCGATAAGCTCCGGAACAACGCGGGGCAACAGCGGCTGTTCCAAATGGCGCGACCGGCGCTTCGTACCAAGCCAGCGCGGGGCAAGGTCCAACAATCAAGGAAATGAGGCTGACAATGCGTGCTTTCACAACGCGCTGAATTGGGTCTGGCGACCCTATTTTTTGCCGTTGTCGAACCGTTCCGGAACAATGCTGCCGAGTGTCAGTTTTGCTTAGCCGTTTGGCGCACGCGCCATCTGGCTTGGGCGAAATTGCATCGCACGTGCTCAGAATGAAGGCGACAACAATGGCGAAGAGGCGGAAACCAGCGACGCGGCCGACCACTGCTGATCGGCGGCCACATTCGTCAACGTTCTGGTGGACGGCGTGGGTAACGGCAGGTGTCGCTGTTGTACTAGTCGGCACGACAGGGACCATCCGCAGCAACAGCTCGCATGAGGCCGCCGTCGTGCAGCAAGTCGGCGGCGATGCCGAGCGCGCCATTCCGGCAATGATCCGCAATGGTTGCGGCGGATGCCATGAAATTCCCGGTGTGCCCGGCGCTCATGGGAGCGTCGGCCCGTCCCTGCAGGGCGTTGCTGAAAGAGCTTATATCGGCGGGCATGGGGGTCGGACCTCTTCCGATGCGATGATGCGTTGGATCAGCAGGGCGCGGGATGTCGATCCGAAGACGGCCATGCCGAACACCAACCTTTCGCCCCAGGAGGCGCGCGACATCACGGCGTATCTCTATGCGCGGACGTGAAATAGGAAAGACGTGGTACAAGTCGAAGACGGGCTGCTATCAGAAGGAGCAAGCCGAGCGATAAACCGGCACCGATGATCACCAGTACCTGGGCCGCCAGCAGGATGATCGTCTGTTCCGTTGTCGAGCCTGCCCGCATCTGGTGCACGTCGGCTGCCGTGACACTGAGTTCCGGATTTCCGAAACGGGCGGTCACATAATTGGCAAGGCTTGCCACCTGGCCGTCATCCAGCCAATCCGCGAAGGCCGCCATTGATTTGCGACCTGCTACGTCGCCCGCCTTGACTCCGGTTAGGATCGCCATGACGACATTCTCAGGAGTAGCCGCGCCGAGAGTGCTGTTGTGGGTCAGCGTGACATAGGAAGAGTCAGGCGACCCGCTGCCATCAAATCCATGGCAACCCGAACACAGGGATCCGTAAAGATGGCCCGCCGTGTTGGTGCTGGCTTGCGCCGCGTTGCTCGGTTCGGCAGCGCTGGCCGTAATCGTCCCACTCCATGAGAAACGGGGCTGCTGCTCGGCTCCGGATCGGGGAGGGACGTCCCTGAGATAGGCGACGATGGCGCGGATGTCGTCATCCGAAAGATGTTGCAGGCTGTTCATCACCGTTTCCGCCATTGGACCGCTGGCATAAGCCTTTCCAGCCGCGGCGCCTGTCTTGAGAAAGCGAAATAGCTCATCGTCGCTCCAGCCGCCGATGCCCGCCGTCTTATCGCCGGTGATGTTAAAGGCCTGCCAGATGCCCGCGGCACCGCCGGCGAGCTTGTGATCGTCATCCTCGCCGAATGTCACATTCCTCGGCGTGTGGCAGGCACCGCAGTGGCCGAGCACATCTACCAGATAGGCCCCCCGGTTCCAGGCCTCGGATCGACTTCGATCCAGCGTGAAGCTGCCGGGACGGTAGTTCGCGAGTTTCCACAGCCCGAGCGCCCAGCGCTGGTTGAATGGGAACGGCAGGGTATTTCGCGGTCGTGGCTGAATGATCGGCGTTTGCGCAAGGAGATAGGTCCTGATCGCGAGCACCTCCTCGCGGCTCATCCTGGCGAAGCTGTCGTACGGCATGGCCGGATAAAGATTGGTCCCGTCCCGCCTTACGCCTTCCCGGACGGCTCGCACGAATTCGTCTTCGGAATAGCGTCCAATGCCTGTGTCATGGTCCGGCGTGATGTTGGTAGAATAGACATCGCCGAAGGGCGTCGGCACACGATAGCCGCCGGCGAACAGTCGACTTGGGTTGGAGGTGTGACACCCGACGCAGTCGGCGGCTCGTGCAAGATATTCACCCCTCAGGATTTCATTTGCTGACAGTTCGCCGCAAAGGGCCAACAATGCCAGGCTGGCAGCGATGAGCCGGAGGACGGTGGCTGCGAAAGCCTGAAGCAGGGCAGAACTGGAGCAGAGGAGCCCGCCGCACAGCATAGGGCAGCGCGGGCTCAGGCCGGTGCCCACGGTTTCCGGCCCTCGCGCGGGCCAGTGCGACTGCCGTTGGCAGCAGATCGGCCGCCGCAGGCATCCCGGCACACTCACAGTTCGCACCCACTGAAGATCAGCCCGGCCGCCATTTGCGCGAGCATGGCGAGTGCAAACAGCGCTCCGATGCCGACCGAGGCTCTGGCGAGAAAGCGCCTCGCGCGCGCCTGCAGAGGCGGGCTTGTGCCGTAGCTGGCGTGGCGGAGCGCGCGCCAGGACAGCAGTACCTGCCAATGCGGCGGCGGCAGCCAACAGCGAGAACAGTGCCGTGGGACGAAAGCCGGCATGGCACTGCCAGTCGGCAATCGCATAGTCGAGCTGCAGCGACACTGCCCAAGCGGTTGGCCCGCTGGCAAAGCCAGCCCAGGAAATGCCATTGCGGATCGCCTGCATATCACATCCTCGGCGTCCAATAGATGACGAGATAGAGCACCATCCACGAGGCGACTACGAAGTCCCAGTAGAACACATTGTCCGACACGTCGCTGAGGCGGCGGCCGGCCTTGCCCTTTTGCGTGAACATCAGGACAGCGAGTACGATCGTGTCTCCGACGTCGGTGAGAAGATGTGATGTGTGCAGCGAGAGGAGGAACCAAACGATCGAACCGTAGGCGTTCTGGTCCCACGAGATGTGAAGCGCGGGAAATTCCCAGATACGCACGATCAGGGGAAGAATCCCTACGATCGTCATTACGACCATGCCGGCGCGGACCTTTTGAAGGTCGTGCTGTCTAGCCCAGCGGTCGACTATATGATTGGGGACAATGCTAACGAGCAGAATAATCAATATTGCCGTGCCCGGTGCAAGATCAGGTGCGGGTGCCGCAATCGGCCAGTGCCGGGCCAGGACAGCCAGGTAGAAATAGGTACCAATCGCCAGAGCGAAACCGGCCGCTTCAAGGGCAATGAAGGCGAGTGTTCCCCACCACATCGGGCTCGCCGCGCCGAAGTCATATGTGGGGAGGTGGCTGACATCGACGATAGGGCGTTTTTTCATTCCACGTCCTCCGGTTCGTCCTTCGGCCAGAACCAGCAGATGAAGCCGAATGAGACCGGTATCGCACCCCACACCACAGCCCATGGGGTGTAGATTGAGGCGAAGAATGTACCGCCTACGGCGATCGCTGAGAGCAGAGGCCAGATCGAATTATCAGCCGATGGCACGCGCAATTGCGGCACAGCGTCCGCAACCGTGCCGCCGACCACTTCGCGCGTATCGACACGCAAACCCTCGATAACTGGGAGTGTGTCGGGCTCTGCCCAAAGTGGATCGCGATGAGTCACCACCGGCAAGTGCGCAAAATTATAGGACGGCGGCGGTGACGTCGCAGCCCATTCGAGCGTGCTCGCACCCCACGGATTGTCGCCGGCGAGGCGGCCGCTCCGAAGGCTGAGCAGCATGTTCAGAAAGAAGAGCGCGAAGCCGGCGAACAGAACCATTGATGAAAGACTGATGAAGAGGTTCACGCTGCCCCAGCCGCTTTCCAGCGGATAGGTGTAGACACGGCGCGGCATGCCCTGCAGCCCGAGGATGTGCATCGGGAAGAAGGTGAGGTTGAAGCCGACGAATACAAACCAGAAATTCCAGTGGCCGAGCCGCTCCGAAAGCAAGCGGCCGGTGACCTTGGGAAACCAGTAGTAGACGGCGCCGAGAAGGGGAAAGACAGCGCCGCCGACAAGCACATAATGGAAGTGCGCGACCACAAAATAGGTGTCGTGCACCTGCAGGTCGAGCGGCACCGAGGCGACCATGACTCCCGTCAGGCCGCCGATGACGAAGGTGAAGATGAAGCCGAGCACGAAAAGCAGCGGTGTGGCAAAGATGGGCTTGCCACCCCAGATCGTCGCAATCCAGCAGAATATCTGGATGCCGCTCGGGATGGCGATCATCATCGAGGAGGCGGTGAAGAAGCTTTCGCCAAGCTGCGGCAGACCGGTGGCGAACATGTGATGCACCCACAGTCCAAAAGAGAGGAAGCCGATTGCAATCAACGACAACACAATCCCGAGATAGCCGAAGACGGGGCGACGGACGAAGGTGGGCAGAATCGCCGAGACAAAGCCGGTCGCTGGAATAAATATGATATAAACTTCGGGGTGACCGAAGAACCAGAACAGATGCTGCCAGAGCAGCACATCGCCCCCCGCGGCTGAATCGAAGAACTTGGTGCCGACAAGCCGGTCGAGGATCAACATTGTGCTCGAGACCATTACGGCCGGCATGGCGAATAGTATGACAAAGGCTGTGACCAGCACCGACCAGACATAGAGCGGAATGCGGTCGAGGGTCATGCCGGGGGCGCGCTGTTTGAATACCGTCGCAATGATCTCGACGGCAACCGCCAGAGCCGATACTTCCGTGTAGGTCACCATCTGCGCCCAGAAGTCCGGGCGCTTGCCAATGCCATAGTCCGGTCCGGCGAGCGGAACGTAGGAAAACCAGCCGGCATCTGCGCCTGTATTGAAGGCGAATGCTATCCAAATCATCATCCCGCCTGAAACGTAGATCCAGTAGCTAAAGGCATTGAGGCGGGGGAAGGCCACGTTGCGCGTGCCAATCATCAGCGGTACCAGGTAGACGGCGAACGCCTCCATTACCGGCACGGCGAACAGAAACATCATCGTCGTGCCATGCATGGTGAAGAGCTGATTGTAGAAGTCTGGGCTTATACGGCCAGCCTCGGGCGCAGCGAGCTGAAAGCGCATGGCGAGTGCTGACAGACCCGCAAGAATGAGAAACAAGAAAGCCGTCACGACGTAGCGCCGGCCGATCAGCTTATGATCGACCGTGGCCAGCCAGCCATACAGCCCTTTTGGTGTCTGCCAGGCATGTGCGAGAAAAGCGCGCAGCCTCGCCTCGTCGAGGCCGGTGTCGCGAATGCCTTGCGGCCCCACTTCCAGTATTCGCTCTGCCTTCTTTTCCCCAATGCCACTCATTCAAGGCTTCCAAGATAGGTAGCAACCGCGTTGAGATCGTCGGCGCTAAGGGCAATGCGCGGCATCTTCGCGCCAGGCTTTATCGATTGAGGATCGGCAATCCACGCAGCAAGGGCGCCCGGCGTCATGGCAAGCGTATCGGCGGCTAGTGAGCGGCGGCCAGCCACGTGGGTCAGGTCAGGTCCGACCGTCCCACTGGCAGGTGTGCCCCTGATCGCATGGCAGAGCGCGCAGCCAGTCCCGAGAAAAGCCGCCTGGCCGCGGCGTTCTTCATCGGCGGTGGGCATGGCCGCGTCGGTGTCTTGCCTGGATCGCCAGGCGTCAAACGCTTCGCGGCTTTCCGCGACAACAGTGATCGCCATATGGGCATGCTGGTAGCCGCAGAACTCGGCGCACTGACCGCGATATATGCCGGGCTTGTCGGCGATGAAGGTCAGTTCGCTCGGCCGGCCCGGAATGAGGTCCCTTTTTCCTGCAAGGCTTGGAACCCAGAAGCTGTGAATGACATCCAGCGAATCGAGTTTGACCTTCACGGACTCGCCGACCGGAACATGGATCTCATTCGCCGTGACGATCGCCTGCGACGAATCGGTTTTGGGATAGCGTATCTCCCACCACCATTGATGACCTGTGACACGGACGGTGACCGTCTCGCTTCCGCTCAGCGAAGCGATCGACTTGCCAGCAAAAAAGCTTCCTATCGTCAACGCAATGAGAACCACCACTGTCAAAGCCGTGGCGCTTCCGACAGCACGGATCAGCCGGCGTTCTTGATGAGAATCGATCTGCAGCGGTGATCGCGACGTCTCCGCCAAGTGGCGTCGGAAAAGCGCCATTGCCAGGACCAGCATGACAAGAAGCCACGTCGTTACGGCAACCGCGCCGAAGGTCCAGATGAGATCAAATATTTTTCGGGCGTTCGCACCATGCGCATGAAGCGTCGATTGCCAGTCGCTGCATCCCGTTAGAAACAATGTCGACGCAGCAGTTGCTCCTCTCAGGCCCTGTCCCGCACCCTTTTCCGAAAGGGTGGCGACAAAATTTCTGGATGAGATCTGAATTCTATGTGCAAAGGCGGGGAGGATTGAGGATCGTCTCCGCTTCCGACGGCAGATTAACGAGCTCATGCACCTTGCCATGACGAATCTACCATCAAGCCGAGAACATAACGCGGCCGGTTGTAAAAGGATGCTCAGCACCGTCGTTTCTGGTTCGAAATCGGTGCGATGTCATGCGGCAACACCTGACGCCAAGGCATGCTTGAAAACCCAGCTAAATGAGTCCTCTGGAGGGCCGTGGACATGTGCCCATTTAAGTGAAGGGCAAGGTGAAACGACTCAACAGCGCATATCAGGGGAGATATTCGCTACGGCAACCCATTCTCAGGGATGCTAATATTTCAGCCGCCTTCAGCAAGGCGTCTGAGGGGATCAGAACGAGATCTATACTTCAAAGGAGACCATTACGGGCCGGGGTCTTTCGGGGAACAACTCTGACTGGTAACGATTTCCCTGCTGGAACATGAGCTTTCTTTGCCCGATGCCAGAGTGGAACCAACGGGTTGAGTTCCGGATAGTAGCCGGCACAGTTCCCCTCGGGAATCGAATAGGATGTGACCCGTAAACCGCGCACGCGCCGCTCCACACCATCATCGGCATGGGTTTCGAGATCGATTTCCTGCCCCGCACTTAACCCGAAACGCTGGATGTCCGCCTCATTCATGAGAAGCACCATGCGGGTTCCGTAGATGCCGCGCAGCCTGTCGTCATAGCCGTAGACGGTGGTGTTGAACTGATCATTGGAGCGAACTGTGATCAGCGTCAGCACATTGTCACCCGAGAGATCGATATCGGGATTTGCCTCGAGCATCGACGGCAACTTGAAATTGGCTTTCTTGTTCGGTGTCTCCCACACGCGTTTCGACGCCTTGATATCACGGTGAAAGCCGCCGGGGTCGAGAAACCGCGTGTTGAAATCGCGGAAGTGTTGAGGATAGCACCGTTCGATCTCATTGCGGATACGCGAATAATCAGCAACCCATTGGTCCCATGGGATGGAACTTTTGTTCGGCACCGTGGCCTTGGCAAGTTCGGCGACGATCTTTGGCTCCGAAAGCAGGTTTGGCGACGCGGGAGGCCGCGATCCAAAGGAGCCGTGGATGCATGCGGTCGAATCTTCTATCGAGACGGTCTGGTCGCCGCTTGCCTGGTGATCTCTTTCCAGCCGCGACAGGCAGGGGAGAAGATAGGTGACGGCTCCCGGGATGAGATGGCTGCGGTTGAGCTTGGTTGCGATCTCGACATGAATGCCCAGTCCACGCCAAGCCTTTTCGACCAGGCCGGTTTCCGGCACTGCGCGAACGAAATTGCCTCCCAGTCCGATGAAGCCATTCACCCATCCCCCGATAACGCCTTCGCAGGTCTCGACCGTGTCGAGGCCTTTCTCGCGCGGTGGCTCGAAGGCGTAGAACTCGGCGAATCTGTCCAAGGGAGCGAGTTCGGGTTTTTCAGTTATGCCGACAGTGCGCTGGCCTTGAACATTTGAATGGCCGCGCAGTGGCGAAATGCCGGCCCCGGGTTTGCCCATATTGCCGCGCATCAGCAGCAGGTTGCATAGCATCTGGACATTCTCGGTGCCATGCCGGTGCTGCGTCAGGCCCATGCCGTAATTTCCGATTACAGCACGGGAAAGGCTGTAGATTTTCGCGACATGCTCCAGATCGGCCTGAGCGATACCGGAGCGTCTGACGATATCGTTCCAGCTGGCGTCGCGCAGATACGATTCGAATTCGGCAAAGCCGTGGGTGTGCTCGGCGATGAAATCGACGTCCAGGACACGCTGACTTGCGCGCTCACACGCAGCATCGTCGAGCGCAAGCACCGCCTTGGCGATACCAGTCATGGCTGCGATGTCACCACCGCAACGAACCTGGAAGAAGTCGCTGGACATCTTGGTGCCAGGCCCCGGCGATAACATGTCGACAGGGTTTTGCGGATTCTTGAACCGCTTCAGACCTCGCTCGGGCAAAGGATTGAAAGTGAACACTGGCACCTGTCGTTGGCGTGCCTCCTGCAATGGATGCAGCAGCCGCGGCGCCGTGACGCCGGTGTTATGGCCGAAGAAGAACATCATGTCAGTTTTCGAGAAGTCCTCGAGTTGAACGGTCCCAACCGGGGAGCCGATCGACTCGGGCAGGCCGACCGAGGTCGATTCGTGGCACATGTTCGACGAATCCGGCAGGTTGGATGAACCGTAGATGCGCGCGAAAAGCTGATACATGAATGAGGCCTCCAGCGAGGCACGGCCGGAGGAGTAGAAGACAACCGATTTCGGATTGAGCCGCTGGAGCTCGACGGCGATCTCGCGGAATGCACTTTCCCAGGCAACCGGTTCATACTGGTCGGTGACCGGATTGTAGCGCATGGGGTCCGTCAAGCGGCCTTGCTTTTCCAAGTCCCGGTCCGGCCAATCGAGCAACTCCGCGACCTTGTGCTGCGCGAAGAAATCCGGCCCGCAGCGCAGTTTCGTCTGATCCCACATCGTGGCCTTAGCGCCGTTTTCACAGAACTCGAAAGGCCTCGGATCAGCCGGTTTCGCCCATGAGCAGGACACGCACATATAGCCGTCTGCCTTGTTCTGCTTGAGCAGCGTGCTCCATATTCCCGAGATCAACAGGCCTTCGCTGCGCGCGTGACGCGCCAGGGAACGAAGCGACCCCCAGCCCCCGGTCGGGTGTTCGTATTTCTTTATTTCGATGTGATCGGCCACGGCAGGTTTCATGGAGGGCACCTAGCAAGAGACAAAAAATAGAACCCCGCCCTCGACCGATTGTTCCCGTCGGGCCGGCCAAGCCACCGAGTCCCTTTGAGCAAACCGGACTGCCGACCGAATACTCCTTCGCCACATACAGCGCTGCGGAACATTTTCCTCAGTCATCGATTGAAACACGAGCCGGAGAATTCGGCCGGGTGTGGATCGCGTATTCAGTCTGACTCGACAAAACGCGTCGGTACGGTCGCGAGATTCAATTGTCGCGTGGTAAGAAGATGGGATTGTTCTCTGTCAGCAAGAGCAATCAGGGTGCCAGCAACTCGGCTATTCATAGTGTAAACACCACAAAATTCAGCTACTCTATACTTAATTTACTGTGCTTTGTCCTGATGCCGGCTGTGTTATCGGCATGCTCCTCATCGGAAGACCAGATTGGCAGCCAATTGAGAACTGCGGCTTCCGCCGCAGAAACGGCATCGATGGCCCTGGACGCCTGGCTCGCGGGGGCGGCTCCTCAAAATTATACGTCACGCACGCTGCAATCGATCAGCCGGAAGCTCTCCGATGCCGAAACCCAAATCCAATCAGCCGATTCACCTGAGGTCTCCGAGCGAGCCAGACTGATCACGGCCATCAGCCGCCTGGCGGCCGCGGTAGCGAACGCAGAGGTGGGATTACAGGACAACAACCCCGCGAAAGTGGAGCGAGCGCAGCGGGATGTGCGAAACGCTATTGCCGCCCTGGCCGCCACCTATACCAAATCCTTTAGCCCGCACCCATGAAGAAGGTCCTCGAAATATCGTTGGGTGTTGTCACCAGCGTTGGTGGTTTTCTCGAAGTCGGTTCACTGACGACAGCCGTTCAAGCCGGTGCAGCATTCCATTTCCAGCTGATCTGGGCGATCGTTCTGGGGACGATCTGCATCATCTTCCTCGTCGAGATGGCAGGCCGCTTCGCTGCCGTGAGCCATCATACCATCGCCGATGGGATTCGGGAGCGATTTGGCTTCAACGCCTTCCTCTGGCCGCTTCTGGCGGTCCTTCTGGTCAACCTCCTGGTCATGTCGGCTGAGATCGGCGGCGTTGCCATTGCGCTCGAACTTGCCACCGGAATCGGCTTCCAATGGTGGGCGCTTCTGGTGGCATTGCTGGCCTGGGTGTTTCTCTGGAAAGGCACGTTCGGCTTTATCGAAAAAGGCGTTTCGATTCTCGGGCTGGTCACACTGTGTTTTGTGGTCGGCGCGGTGATGCTTAAGCCCGGTTGGGGTCAGGTCGCGGCGGGCGCTATTCCCACTGTGCCAAACCATGACGCGGCCAATTACTGGTTCATGGCCGTCAGCATTCTTGGGGCGTCAATTTCGCCTTATCTATTCATGTTTTACTCCTCGGGAGCGATCGAGGACCGGTGGGACGAAAGCTATCTCGGGGCCAATCGCGCCATTGCGGCGATGGGTATGAGCTTTGGCGGCACGATTTCCGTCAGCGTGCTGATCGTCGCCGCGCTTGTGCTTTCCCCACACGGCATAGACCAGGTGGACGACTACCATCAGTTGCCGCTGATCCTGATCCCGATATTCGGCTTCTGGGGCTTTGTCCTGTTCATTGCTTCGCTCGGTATAGCTTGCTTCGGTGCTGTGCTCGAAGTTGGACTGCAGCAGGCCTATCTCATGGCCCAAGGTTTCGGCTGGACATGGGGCGAGGACCAGAAACCGCGCGACAATCCTGGCTTCAGCACGGTTTACACGGTGGCGTTGTTTCTCAGCGCCCTACCGATTGCGGCCGGCCTTGACCCGCTGAAGCTCACGATCTTCTCAATGGCGCTGACGGCTGCCAGCCTGCCTCTCAGCGTGATTCCCTTCCTCTTCCTGATGAACGACAAGCGCTATGTCGGCAAGCATCGCAATGGGATGGTCTCGAATGCCGCGGTCATCTTTGTTATTGCGCTTGGCTTCGTGCTGGCGATTGTGGCGATCCCCTTGCAAATATTCGGAGGCACGTGATGGATCTGGTCCGCGACATTTTGGACAAGCAAGTGATCGACCGCGAGCAGGTCAAGATCGGCAAGGTCGATGGCCTGGTGGCGGAACTGAGGCCAGGCAAGCCACCAAGGATCGTTGCGATCGAACTAGGATCGATTGCGCTGGCACGCCGGCTAGGTGCACGGCCCGGACGCTGGATGGCGGGACTGTCGGCAAGGCTGGGCGGCAAACGCCACGGCGAGCCGCATCGGATCGCCTGGAACAAGGTGCGCGACATCGGCATCGATATCGAGTTCGACATCGACGTCCGCGAGACGGCAATCTTCGATTGGCAAAACTGGTTGCGCGACCACGTCGTCGGCCGCATCCCGGGAGCAGGCTGATGGCCACAACCATCAATCTCGAGCGGCTGGTTGGCCGATGCGTGTTATCGCCACGCGGGAAAAGCATCGGCTACATCGAGGAGATTCTCGCCGAAAAGGACGGGCACGATCTCGTCATTACCGAATTCCATATCGGCATCTACGCCGCATTCGAGCGACTTTCCGCTTCCGCGATAGGCGCGGCAGTGCTCGATGCATTTCGGTTACGCCGTGACGGTGGCTTTTATCGAATTCCTTGGGACAAGATCGATATATCCAACCCCACGCAGCCGAGGCTTTTGTGTCCGATGGCGGACCTTGCCCGCATGAAAGGGGACATCGGACAGTCGCAAGATCAAAAGAAGTCCCGCAAAAGCCAGGCAAAGCGCTAGCGCACGAGGCTCGCCACAACGAAGACCGCCGCTGCAATAAAAACCAACGCGGCAATCACCAGCAATGGCCAGTTGCTGCCGGGCCGGGCTTCGACTTCATCCTCCATCGGTCGCACGGCATCGGCAAAGCTAGCTTCGTTCTTGAATCGCGGAGCGTTCTCTGGAGGCTTATGTCCAGCGAGGTTTGGCGCATCTGCCGCTTCTGCGTCGGTACTGAGAGGCGCGGCGGCAGGGTCAAATCCCGGAGTCTTGTCAGGCCCAGCCTGAGCATGGGCATTCTCTGCCGGCGTTTGACGTGGCGGTGTTGCCATGGACGGCTCCTTTGCAGTCAAACTTCGGTTCGGCCCCGCGGTTCCAATCTCCTGCGAATATTTGAACCCGACCCCATGGAATTGCCGGAACATGCCTTTGGCGGGGGCGTTGAATTGCCGGACGACGACCCTCGAGGGGAGCTATTGAAAGATTAGCCGAATGTATCCCTTTGCTTCCTTCCATGATCTGGCCGCGGGCAGAGGCGACGGCCTTCGCCCCGAGCTTGTCCGAATGCTGAAGATACGCGCCGCGCTGGCAGGGTCAGATGTGCTGCAGCTTAACGCCAAGCGCGGGGACGGTTTCGAACAAGCGGGGCCAAATCCCGTTGGAGATATCGAAAGTGCGCTTCCGGACGGCGTTTTGCGTTATCCCGCCGACGTCAAGACGAAACATCCGTCGAAACGCCGGCGCCGATCTCGATGACGCGAAGCGGTGTCTGCTCCCGTCCACTTGTACGAATCCAGAGACCGGCCAGGAACAACGCTACTCCGCCATAAATCAGGCCAGACGGGATCCACATCACGAGGCCCGCAAGCTGCTGGTCTTCGAGGGGTGCAAGACCCCACAAGCTTGAGCCGACTGCATTTTCGGAATACCAAAGCCGCGGCGAGACCACAAGCAAGGCCCCGAGCAGGCCGGTATGCAACGAGGTCAAAAAAGATGTATGACCGCGCTGCCGCAAGCATGTCTTCGGCGCGGGTGAGGCAGCAGTGCCCACCAGAATAAAAGACCGGTGCCGAAAAAGCTGGCATGCTGCGCATAGTGCCAGAGACCGTTTTGCAATGCAGCCTCGAAAAGCGCCGGCACATGCCACACCCATATCGCGACGCCATGCAGAATGGTGGCGATTAGGGGTCGACTCATGAAGATCCAGATCGCCCCAAGCATGCGTATATGCCCGGCTGCGCGGAGCGCCTGGCGTAATCGCATGGGTAGGGCCCATATCATTGGCGCCGCTGGACATGAAGCAATTACGAGGGGCGCCGCCACCGCCATCAGCAATTCGTGTTCAATCATGTGAGCGGTGAACAGCCGCTCGCCCAATGCATGAAGCGGGCTCACCAAGGCTCCCACCAATGCG
Organism: Mesorhizobium sp. M1E.F.Ca.ET.045.02.1.1; assembly: GCF_003952485.1. Lineage (NCBI taxonomy): Bacteria > Pseudomonadati > Pseudomonadota > Alphaproteobacteria > Hyphomicrobiales > Phyllobacteriaceae > Mesorhizobium > Mesorhizobium sp. M1E.F.Ca.ET.045.02.1.1. Next base: position 801,129 of record NZ_CP034447.1, on the reverse strand, counting down.
ACCCAGCCGGCGGCGAACAGTAGGGCTTGCCGAAAACGCAAAGGGCGAGCGCGCCCGCTCCGTTGCCATAGCCGGATGGCGCCTACGACATAAAGCAATGCGACTGCCGCCAATGCAAAGATAATGGAAAGCGTGAACGTCCAGCCGGCATCTGGGCCGCCTGGGCCATAACAGAGCGAGGTCGAGAAGAGAGAATCGAAGCTCATCGCCTGCAGCCGTCAATGCTAGGGGGACAACCGTGAGCGCGGCGGCCGCCACGATATTTTTGTCGCAATCCGCAATGGGTCGGCGCCACTCTATGATTGGGAAGCCTGATCACCGTTCATCATCCTTGGCGCATTTGTTGAACACGCCTCAACGCGCGAAAGGCATAGAAGTGCCAAGCACAAAACACCGCCCTGGGGCGATTTCAGTCAGATCCAAACATGCAGGCTCCGCAGGGTAGGCTGCTAGCCTTGTCTGAAGGATCAAGCACGCGAACCAAGCGCCCTTGTCGACCTCGACGCCGGCAATGGCGGCGTCACCCCGGCCATCCGCTTAGCTATCGCCGAGCGCCACCAACATCGATCTGGAACTAGCAGCGCCATGTCGGGTTTTGATTGATGCGCGGTCACTGCATCGGGACCGAGTTCTTGGAGTAATGCGATGGGCGACATCGGCGCCGAACTCCGCGAAAAACAGACAATTAGGCTGGAAAAAGGGCCATTTCAGAGATATCTGCGCACAATTGGGCCCGGCGTTATTGCAGGCGCTGCAGACGATGATCCTTCGGGTATCGGCACTTACGGCCAAGCGGGTGCTCAGCTTGGGTTCAATATTGGCTGGACAATGATATTCACCTTTCCGCTCATGGCCGCGATCCAGGAGATTGCGGCGCGGATTGGCCGGACGACAGGTCGAGGTATCTCTGGAAACCTCTCTCGACACTATCCTGCAGAACTAATGTATTTTGTGGTCTCCTTGTTGTTCGTTGCCAATGTTATCAATATTGGCGCGGACCTGAGCGCGATGGCGGACGCGCTCCAATTGCTGGTGGGTGGCCCCAGTTCGCTCTACGTGGTTGGGTTCGGCTTGGCATCTATTGCTGCAATCGTCTTTCTCGACTACAGCCGGTATGTCACGGTGTTGAAATGGACGACGCTCAGCCTCTTCGCCTACGTTGTGGCCGCGTTCATGGCGCACATCCCCTGGAGAGAGGCGCTTAAAGGCATTCTCGTCCCGCACGTAGAATGGAATGGGTCCTTTTTCACCACGTTTCTTGCCATTCTGGGTACCACGATTTCCCCTTATCTTTTCTTCTGGCAGTCGTCGCAAGAGGTGGAAGAGGAGACGGTGGACCCGAAAGCCAAGCCGTTGAAATGCGCGCCATGGCAAGCATCTGGCGCCTTCCTGCGTATTCGCGCAGACACTTTGGTCGGCATGGCATTTTCGAACGTGATAGCGATCGCGATCATCGTTACAGCGGCCGCCACCTTACACAAGGCGGGAGTTACCGAGATCAATTCCTCGACCGACGCTGCCAAAGCGCTGGAGCCGGTTGCAGGCAAGTTCGCGCTTATGGTCTTCGCGACCGGCATCATTGGCACCGGACTACTTGCGGTGCCGATTCTCGCAGGTTCGGCGGCATTCGCCGTGGGCGAAGCGTGCCGATGGCCGGTGGGGCTGGAGCGACAGCCCAAGGAGGCGATTGCGTTTAATACGACATTGGCTGCGGCGGCCATGCTCGGAATGGCTATCATCTTCACACCGATCGATCCAATCAAGGCGCTGTATTGGAGTGCTGTCATCAACGGCATATGCGCGGTTCCGTTGATGGTCGTCATGATGCAAATGACTGGGCGCTCCGACGTGATGGGCGAGTTCCCTGTGCAGGGTTGGCTACGGGCTCTCGGATGGCTCGCGACCAGCACGATGGTCATTTCCGTGCTTGGCCTCGCGCTTCAATGGATAGTTTGAAATGGCGCTAACCGAGTCTCGCTTGCGCCTATGAATGCAACGTGGGGCCTGCTCGGGGCTCACTGCATGTTCGTTTGCTGCAGGGGGGTAGGACCGCCGCCACACGGTCGCGACGGCGGTCTCCCCACGATGCTTGACCGTCTCGGATTCCGCACAGCAGGTTTGGTTTCTCCTCCCGTGACGGGGCAAACCGCTGTTGCCTGGCGTACAAGCAACTTCCCTCCGTTTTCCGCGTTGGAACATCCGAGGGCACCTTTAAGGTTCGGAGAATCCCATGATCGTGTCCAGTGCCAGCGCGCTCGAAATCGAGTCAAGCCAGCCCACGCAACCGCATCAGTGCGGCACAGCAGCCTCCGATCTTTCCAATGAGCTAAATAGAGACCGTCGATGCCAGCCCTCGGAGTGACGCCCGGCCTTTCAACAGGAGTCAAACATGAGACATCAAACACTAAATCAGCTACAAGCAATTGCCGACGTTAACTCGCTGGCGCCAACATCAATTATGACCAGAACGCAACGGATTGAGCGCTGGGCAGATCTTCTTGATGAACGTCCCGTGCGAATCCTCGGAATGCTGACCGGCACCGAATATTTGCCAGCGGAGGCCCGAGAACTAGCACGGGCAGATGGTTCCCCCATTACCGTTGCATTCGAAGATCCTTTGCTGCGTGCTGCAGGTCTCAAAAATGACACTTATGGAGAAGCCAAGCGCTTCTTCGAACTGAGCGACTGGCAACTGCATGACATAGTCTGTAGTTGCCATGCTGGTACCCTGACAGAAGGCAAATCTGCCGCCGCGACGGTCCGGCGGAGCCTCAACGGGCGCAGATTTCTTGTTTGGCTGAGATATGTGCTCATGCACTGAGGGTGTCGCTGGATACGACATGTCGGCGTTGTCGGGCGCGGCGAGGATTAGGCCAAGGTCGGTTGAACCCTCTTTTGAAATAGGCGGGGTAAAACTCACTGATGCGAGGATCAGCGCGCGAACAACGGCAATCGCCACAACGGCGGTTCTTAATAGCAAGCCTGTAGCAGACTCGCGCGATAGGACCGGTCACTGAGATGCGCGGCCGGTCAATCGTTGCTCGCCACGGAATTTGGCCCCTGTCGTCCGTTCGCAGGGGAACTGTTCTTCCCTCTGCCGGTTATTTGAATCTCACCCAGCGGAGATGCGAGCCATGGACCACACAAACCACGTAAGGCTAACAAACGCCGAACTCACCCCGGACATCCTCGAAGGCGCAGCCATCTATGGGCCCCAGGACGAGAAGATCGGCTCTGTCGATCATGTCCACGGTAGCCAGGTCGTCATCGATGTCGGCGGCTTTCTCGGGATTGGCGCCAAGCCTGTTGCCGTTGCCGTAAACCAGCTCGACTTCATGCGCGACGAAGACGGTAACGTCCACGCTGTGACCTCGTGGACGAAGGACCAGCTCAAGGACATGCCGGAACACCGCGATTAGGAGGTCAATATGACTACCCCGCGCCACGGTGCTCCAGGCACCACCGAACAGAAACCGCGCTGGGAGGGCCCGCCGGAAAACCGGCCTCCGGGCTATCTGCCAGCCAAAGACGATCCAGACGAAGATCGCGATGCCGCCGGCGAAAACCTCAAGGACCCTGACAAACGCGATCTCGGAGATGCGCTGAAAACGAAACGAAACAAATAGGAGGCATGCATGCCACGCGGAGACAAGTCGAAATACACCGACAAGCAGGAACGCAAGGCCGATCATATCGCCGAAGGTTACGAGAAGCGCGGTATTTCGGAAAAGGAGGCCGAGCGGCGCGCCTGGGCGACCGTCAACAAGGACGATGGCGGTGGCAAAAAGGAAGGCGGCTCCGGCAGGGGCAAGCACACCGGAAATCCAGCCGCTCATAAGGGCGGAAGGAAGGGTGGCGCCGCCTCAGCCAATCGCTCGGCTTCCGAACGCTCGGCGTCAGCAAAGAAGGCGGCGAGAACAAGAGCGCATCAATGACGATCATGCTTCCCGCTGACGCCACCGCACTCGGAACGCAGCGTCTTCGACGATCTGAAAAGCCCCGGATACGACAAGGATCTCCTTGAGATCGCGGAACTCCTGATCGACAATAGCCGCCCAGAAACGTGCCGGGTGCCAATCCCTTTTCGTGGAGCGTGAAGCCACGCTTGAGCGCTTCGAAAACCAATAGCTTCATCGCGTTTGAGTTTTGGCCCGCGTCCACATTCTGCATTCGACCGGCACATAAGGAAAGCCCGTCGCCTATTGTGGGGAACGTTGGCGACGGGCTTTTGCTGCTTGAGGCGGCCACATCCTGAAGAAAAATCGACCGCTTGGTGGATCAATTCACAGGAGCGTTCTCGGTTCCATTTAATGAGTCGAATTTTCAACTGAGACACGCCGCGTCGGATGCTGAGATCGGGCGTCAGGGACATCCCGAAAAGCAGACGGTCGAGCCGCAACCGCAGCTTCGACTATTCCCTGGCGTGAGCGAAAAAGCGAATTGCCGGCCAACCGGCGATCGTCTCCCGCAGTTTGCTGAAAAGCTTTCCATCTTCGTTTGTGGCGGCCCGGACCTGCACGGCAACCCAGCTGGCTTTCATGGTGGCGCCGACATGACAATGGCAAACAATGGCATGCAACTGCCATTCCGATAGTTCGAAAAAACGCCTCGCCTCGCCATAGGTGTCCCCCTTCAAACCCTGCGCGCGCAAGATTGGATCAGCGAAAGCGATGCTAAGCGGAGATTCGGTACATTGTGCTTTGTCTCGTACATCCAGCCTCATGTACTCGGTGCCGGGCAGTGCTCCCAGGCACCGGTCGGGATCGCGCTCGAGAAGTGCGGCCCAGTGTTCCAATCGCTGGCTCCGCGTCATCGCCGGGCATGCTGCATCGATCTCCGCGACTGCATTTAGTTCTTCGCGTGTTTGGTGTCTCATGGCCGTCTCCTGTTCGTGAGCCGCTCTGCCTGCTGCAAAGCGCGCCACAGGTAGGAGTAGCCCAGTTCGTCCCTATGGCGCTCGAACCTCCATTTCATCGGAAAGTTCCCCGCCACAAAAAATTTGTTCCAGAGGAGCCCTAAGTGAAGCCATTTCATCCTGGCAGCCGCAGTCCCTAGCGGCGCCGTCTTCGTCGGCGAACACGGCAGTTGGAACCGCCATCGCTTCAACGTCTACGGCGTCGTCTTTTTCAGCGAGGGTCACCCGAACGGGATGGCGAGGGACGTGGTGACCAGCTTCCTCGACGACAAGGGCGAGGCGCGAGGTCGTCCGGTCGGTGTCGCCGTCAGAAGTTCGGTGCTGGCGGTGAGTCCACGACCTGGCGTAGACCACAGTCGCAGCGCAGGCCGAAGCCGGCAACCTGCCGGTTGGCAAAGGCCCTGGAAATCGCGGCTGACCGCTTCGGCTCCTTCGTCACGGGTCTCAATACCGGTTGATAGCGGAATCCTTCGGAAAGTTGTGGCCCGCCGAAAAGATCGCTTTGGGCGGCGGGCGCCGCAAGCATTGTACTAAACCTCGTCGAACTGGTTCCCTTCCTTTGACGGGTCTCGTGACAGCTCGCACTCCTCTTCCTCGTCGGGCAGGGCTTTGTCACTGTTCTGGTGGCGTTGTCGTCGTCTTCTTCGGGAAGCGTTCCTTCTGTTTCCCAAACCGCGACGACGCTGTCTGGAAGCACCTTGCTGCCTTCCAGGACGTCCCAGTCGTGGTGTTCGATGGTCGGGGCCTACCTCGCCCTGCTGCAGGGATCTTTGCTTGTTACGCGGTTCTATAAAAGTCTCCGACGATTGATGATTCGTGCGGTTAGCTCGATGGATGAATCCGCCCACCCGGCCGGTTCTTTCGTCCTCTGATCGGGGACGGTGGAACGGCAAGGCTTCGACCGACTTATGGTAGGGAAGTCGGGGGTTCCATGCAGCGTAAACTCGATCTCAGAAGCGGCACTCCTGTCTGGTCTGCCTACCGATCGCCGTCCGTGCCCATGGGCCGCCTAGCCCGCGACGTGAAAGCCGACGTGCTGATCGTCGGCATGGGGATCAGCGGCGCTATGATGGCCGAAGCGCTGACGCGTGATGCGCTTTCCGTCATCTGCATCGACAGGCGTGGGCCTTTGCAAGGATCGACGGCCGCGACAACTGCATTGGTACAGTTCGAAATCGATCAGCCGCTGACGAAGCTGTCGAAGATGATCGGCGGCGCTGCTGCCCAGCAGGCATGGCGGCGTTCGCGGCTTGCTGTGATCAACCTTGAAGGGCGGATAGCGGAACTCTGCATCCGCTGCAGCCAGGTGAGCACCCAGTCACTTTACCTGGCTGGCACTACGCTCGGTCCAACGGACCTGCGCAAGGAAGCTGAGGCACGTCGGCGAGCCGGTATCGGCGCATCGTTTCTAATCCGTGCACGGTTGCGGGATGAATTCGGCATTGATCGTGGCGGCGCCATTCTCAGCCACGACAATCTGGCGCTTGATCCGCGAAAGCTTACTGCCGGTCTGCTGCTGGCCGCGCTCAACAGAAAGGCGCGCTTGTACGCTCCAGCCGAGGCGATGGCGATCGAGCACAATCGCCTTGGCGTAGCCGTAGTCACGCGCCAGGGGCCCACAATCACAGCTCGCCATCTCATTCTGACGACCGGCTATGAGCTGCTCGATGTCGTGCCGGCCGTCAGCCACAAAATCATTTCGACATGGGCGATCGCGACCCGGCAACAACCAGGAAAGATTTGGCCAGGCGCTGCTATGATCTGGGAAGCCTCCGACCCGTATCTCTATGTCCGTGCGACGGACGATGGGCGTGTGATTTGCGGCGGCGAGGACGAGGATTTCACTGATGAAGAGCGCCGCAACGCACTAACGGACAAAAAGGCAGCGCAGCTCTCGAAGAAGCTCAAGCGGATTTTCCCGTTGCTCGACACCAAGGCGGAGTTCGCCTGGAGCGGATCGTTCGGCGCGATAGGCACCGGGCTGCCGATCATCGGTGCATTACCCGACCATCCTCGCATACATGCGGTGATGGGCTATGGCGGCAATGGCATCCTCTTTTCACAGATCGCTTCTGAGGTCGTCTCGGCGTCGATCAAGGGCGGAGAAGATACGGATGCGGACCTGTTCGCGTTCAAGGCTTAATTCCGGGATCACTGCCGACGCAATCACCGCCGCATTGGCGAGGGGCCTTTGATCGCGGTCTCGTCGATTTGTTCGAATGTGCACTGGCGAGGCGCCTTGTCCGGCCGCCACCGTAAGAGCTTGGTTCCGTGCCGGAAGCGCTCGCCAGTGATGTGGTCGAAGCGAACCTCGACGACCAACTCCGGCTGCACAGGTTCCCATTGCCCGCTGCGATCGGTGCTCCAGCGGCTCGGACCGCCCGGCGCCTTGCCGGTGAAACCTGGCTCGCCGCGCAACGCCTCGAGCTTCTCCGTTATCGCCGCACGCTCGTCATTGCCGATAGTCGCGGTGAAACCGACATGGTCAAGTAAACCGCGCTCATTATAGAGGCCAAGTAGCAGCGACCCGACCTGCCGCTTGCTGTTCAGGTAGCGAAACCCGCCCACCACGCAGTCGGCGGTGCGCAGCCGCTTGACCTTGACCATCGCGCGCTCACCCGGCTGATAGCGCTCGGCCAGCGCCTTGGCGACGACACCATCGGTCGAGCCATGACCAGCGCCTTGCAGCCATCGTTTTGCAGTCGCCAGAGCCGTAGTGGCGGGCGATAGTCGCAAAGAGTTCTTGTCTGCTTTCACCACGAAATCCTCGATTGCTGCTCTCCGCTCCACCAAGTCTTTCTCTATGAGGATCTTGCCGTCCGATGCGACGAGCATATCGAACAGGATCAGTTGCGCTGGCGTTTCCAAGCTCAGCTTGCGGATTCGACTTTGCGCAGGATGCAGTCGCATCTGCAGCGCATCGAACGAAGCATGCCCGTCGACCTCAATCACGATCTCGCCATCGACGACGAAATTTTCCGCGTCGAGGTCACCCAACAGCGCTGTCAATTCCGGGAAATACCGGCCCAGCGGCTTGCCGGATTTTGCCCTGAGATCCACGACCTTGCTGCCCTTGAAGGCGAGGCAACGAAAGCCATCCCATTTCGGCTCATACTGCCAAGATCCATTCCCTTCCGGCAGCGCATCGGCTGTCCGCGCCTCCATTGGAGGCGTGTCGAGAGGCAGAGGGAACCGGTTGCCGGACGCCTTTACCACCGCTCTTCGGTGTGGTGATGCGGCAGGTCGATGCCGAAGGCTGGGCTTGCCGTCGCCAGAAAGGCAGGCATCAATTGGGGAACTCTTCATCCAGGACTCGCAAACCCTCCTGGTATTTTGATGTCGCGGCTCCAGTCTGGCGCGCCTGCCGGAGATTGTCGACAAGGTCTGCCCGCTTGACCGGGAGTGCCAACGGATTGGCAGCTGCCCTACGTATGAAAGCGAGATCGTCTTCGTCGGATCTTCTGGTGAGCGCATCTACAGCCGACACGATCGATGGTCCGAGGCCGATCCTTTCGAGGCGATCGCGATTCCAGCCGTCGCCCTTCTCCAGAACATCACGCAGGTAGGCAACAGCCTTCTGATCAACCGTTTCGACGGCGTCCGCAACCCGGCGGCAATGTTCGATGAAGGGTTGTCCGGTCTTGTCTGTCTGACCAGCGTGAGCCTGTTCGGCGATTTTTGCCGCACGATAAAGCACGCTCATAGCTTCGATCCTGCATTTGCCTCTTGCATCTAACCGAGAATATGGCCGCCGGTTCCATACGCTGCACGGCTCGCATTTCCTTCCGAGGGAGAGCTGTCATCGCCGTTGCAGGAACGAAGCCCGGTGCATCGCGTTTGTCGGCAGAGCAGGACCGAAATGGGTAACCGCTATGGTCAAGGTTGAACGCCGGCGGCTAGCCGCCGCTCTGATTGCGCGCGCGACGGCGTCCTGATGTCTGCGCCCGGACTGGCCTACGGTCCGTTGGGTGACAGGTGCATGCATCTTTGCGTCGACATGCAGCGCCTCTTTGCCGAACCATCGCCTTGGGCGACGCCTTGGATCACCCGTGTCTTGCCGCGGGTCGAAAGTCTTGTCGAACGACGCGCCGCCCAGACCGTATTTACCCGTTTCCTCCCAGCTCGCAAACCAGGCCAAGGCATCGGTACCTGGAAGCGCTACTATCAACGTTGGGCGTCAATGACCCTGGGGGAGATTGGCTTCGAAATGGCCGATCTTCTGCCGTCGCTGGCGCACCACTGTCCACCCGCAGCCATTATTGACAAGCACGTCTACTCGCCTTGGTTCGAGGGCAAGCTCACGAGTCTTCTGACGGAGAGGAAAACTGACACGTTGGTGATCACCGGCGGCGAGACCGACGTATGTGTGCTCGCCACCGTATTGGGAGCGATCGACTTCGGCTTCCGTGTGGTGCTGGTAACCGACGCGCTGTGTAGCTCGTCCGACGCCACCCATGATGCACTGCTGACGGTCTATCACCAGCGGTTTGCACAGCAGGTCGAAACGGTGGAAATGGAGACGATCCTGTCAAGCTGGACTTGATGCAAAAGTCGAGATTCCGCCTCCCGGGCTGATTGCGAAACATTTTGACACGTCAATGCTTCGCGACCGCACGTGTCGACGGAGCGCAAAGGCGCTTGGAGTGTCTAGACGGCCCCGTGACTGTTGAAATCCAGTTGTCCGGTGCCGCTAAGCGCCTGCGGCGACCCGGTTGAGGACTACAAATCTCAAAACACGTCGCGTGAACCGTCCGGGTTCGGTTCGCCTAGTTCTCGCTACAGGCGACCGAGGAAAACCAGGATAATGATGATCAGCAACACCAATCCCAAACCTCCGCCCCCATAGTAACCGGTGCCGTAAAACGGACTGCCACCGAGGCTGCTGAAGCCGCCAATCAATAGAAGAATCAGTATAACTATCAAAATTGTGCCGAGACTCATGGGACTCTCTCTCTCTCTCTCTCTCTCTGTTTGCGCGCCCGTGCATCCTGAGCGCACTGCTTCACTGTTGATCAGAATATTAACTCAATGCGCGGTTGTGGGTGGCGCCATTTTCAATAGTCGCCGCCGAGCTGCTTTTGCACGCGCTTGCCCGGCCCGGATGCGGCTGCAAAGCGCAAGACTGACCGCGAGCCCGTGGTTGTCGTCGAGCATGGCCTTTGCCTGCTTAAGGGAGAGTTCGGCTCGCTTCGCGCGCAACCTTGCGACTGCCATTTCCAGGCTCAAAAGTTCAACCATCATGTATCCTCGTTGCTAGGCCTTCGATTAGAAAACCCTCACTTTCCGCTTAGGTTCCGCTTGCCGCGAGGGGGCGCATGTACGGCATCCCTCATAGCGTGCGGGATTGGATGGTTCCGAAAGTGACCACGACACCAAACGGGATTTAGAAGGGCGCTGTTTGTCCAGTCGACAGCACCGCTTCGTTTCAACAGCACCGGCGCCAGCCTGACGGGGGATCAGGCCCCGTGTCGAGCGCACTAGGAACTGTTTCCCCGTTCTCCAGTTTGGAAACTGAAGGGACATTTCCCCAAACAGGAGATCAGCATGAAACGGCTTCTTATCGCGTCAGCCATGATGGCGTTGTCCGCCGGCCTTGCTTTCGCGCAGTCGAGCAACTCGACGAGCGGATCCTCGTCCGCTACGACAACAATGCCGACCGACCAGAGTACGGATTCAACAACCACCAAGTCGACCAATCCGAATTCGGCGAAGGACTGCGCGCCCGGCCAGCAGACCGGCAGTGCGAAGCAAGCAGCGCCCGGCCAGCAGGATACCGACGCCAAGACGGCGGCGCCGGGCCAGATGAAAACGACGACAGAAGGTTGCTAACAGCGCTTTGTCGATTGCTTGAACAAACGCACTCGAGACGCGTTGAAGTAAACTCTGGCCACTCCCGCTGGCTCCGGCCGGCGGGCTTTCTTCTTGTTCGGAACAAGCAAATCGGATGGCTGTTGGTTTCTTAGCAGTGCGCGGGTGCCTAGGAGCGCGCTGCCTCGGGTCGCCTCTTGACGGCCCGAGAGCCCGACCGGTCCCTCAAACGGGCGGACTCGCCCACATTTAATCGAGGCGTTTGGCACATGTACTGAAAGAAAGACCGCCGGGCTGGGAACTCCAATCCTAGCCCGGCGAAGTTCCTGATCCCCATCAGGACACCGGTGGAGGAATACCTCTTCAGCGCAATACCGGTGCCAACATTCTGATCCCGACGTGGGACAGGCGAGCGCTCCGTTTCGGGGCCGTCTGGAAACAAAGGCTGGCGCGATCGCTTTGGCGTCATGCCCTCCACCTCGATTAGCAAAACTGCCTATGACCGGGAGAGCAGAACCTTGCCCGTGTGGTTTGTGGCCACTGGCAAGCGATACGACTTTGAAGGTGTACCGACGACGACTTTTGCGGCGCTGGATGCCTTGCCCCTGAAGCGGGAACGGCCGGCTGGCCAGCTCAGGAAAGCCGCCGGACCGACCGGCGCGGCGAGATTTATAAAACCGCGCGCGGTTGGCCGGATTTTTATTAACGCTCGCCAAACATTCCGTCATGCGAACGAAGGACCCTTCATAGATGATCACCGAAGTGCCATTTTTGGACGGATCCTGGCATTCATCTTGCAGCGCCATCCTTTTTCGGGAGGCTGATGCGATGGCTCTTTCACCTGAACTGTTCGACCAAGACATGATCCTTAATTGCCCAATCTGCAATCGGGCGATGGTCAGGAAGGGTTACTGGATCAAGAGCGTCAAGGCATTCACCTGCGACGGATGCCATAACGAGATGCGGCTTACCTACGGGCAGAAAATTGCAATCTTCGAGCGACCGGCAGGCGGCTGCCAAGCGCTAGCGGCCCTGCAATGCTGGCGGTAGGCCGATATGCGAAGCATGTGAACGAAGGACGCTGGCGCCCTCGGAATTCGCGGTTCTACCTATAGCTAGCCAAACTCCGCCTCGAGGTTCTGCTACAATCCCGAATGGCCGTCCGAATGGTAGTTGTCCTGGCGCTTCTTTTCGCCTTCGCATACGGATTCGCGAAACTCGTGGAACGCTATGGCGGCGTTTGGCGATCGGCCCCCGCCGTGTGAGCAATTGGCTGATTGCCCCAGCCCGAACGCGCCGCATCCAGAGCCCGAATCTAAGCCGAGTTAGCAGCCGGCCCTTAGCGGACGTCGTGGACTCTGAAACAAAAGCCGGGTCGGATCGTTTGCAATGCGCCAGACCACGGTTGCGCCATGCCATCTACCTCGATCAGCAAAACGGAATACGACCCGGCCAACAGAATTCTTTCGGTGTGGTTCGTGGCCAGCGGCAAACGCTACGCGTTTGAGGGTGTGCCACCAGAGACCGTCGCGGCATTCCGAGCAGCCTTCGCCAAGGGCCGCTTTTTCAACCGCCACATCCGCAATCACTTCCGGTATCGTCGAATTTCAGGCGATGATGATCCCTGATGCACGGGTCGCGACCCCTACTAGGCGTCCATCCCCAGCGGCTTGTGGCTCGGTTGCTCGTGCCAGATGGCCTGCCGTAGATCGGGCCGCTCAACCGCCTGACCAAAAACCGGGCACTTGTTGAAATGATCGGCTTCACTGCCCATTTCCCTTCCGTGCCGCGTTCCGATGATCGGTGGGTCAAGCTGCGAAAGGTTCGTCATGTTGCATTGTCCGAGAGAGGCGTCTTCTGCTTCGGCGGAACGTAGCGTGTTACAAGCCTGACGGTGTCAGCATTCACGGTGACTGGTATGCCCAGATTCACCGTGACCCTGCCTTCGTCGACGTGGGTGACATCGCCCACCAGTTCGATCGGCTGTCCCTTAGTCACCTTCGATGTTCGGTCAACAACGGAATGCGGCTGCCCGTAGGATGGGATCGATACGCTCACCCGATCTTCCGTGACCCGCTTGCGAACAGTTGCGATGATGGCGACCTCGTCGCCGACGTGGATGCTGTTCTTCGCCATGGACATGAGTCTGGCGCGGGCGGCCGCTTCGTCAAGCAGATGCTAATATTTTCGCATGTACATGGAACAGACCTCCGCGATTGCTGGTTGTAGCTGGCAGCGGTCATGTCCGCTCCTGGGTCGCTAGAGAAGCTCGTCGCCGTATGTCCGGCGACGGGCTTTTAAGCTAAGGCTAAAATTAGTAGTGCCAGTTTGAAAACCGGCGCATAATGGATGTCTGCCCCGCGATCCGGGGTAAGGGGCCCGGCCTGTACGTCCCCTAGTCAACCCCGACTCCCCGACAGGCCGGGTACCGTTGGCTCCCAGCTCCTTGGGCGGCCAGTTACGGCGCTTGTCATCTGGCAAGCAATGAGGAATATAATCCTCGCCGGTGCGGTGACCTCATTTCGGAGATCGCCTTGACGATGCAAGAAGCCAGGCACTGGCATGTCGGTCGATTGCCTACCTGTAGGCGGAAGGCTGTTGTTGAATCGCCGAACTGGTGAGGCGACTCAAAACGGACCAACCTTGCGTGCATTGGGATCGGCCCGGCACGGCTGGCGGGGTAGGCCAGCACACGCCGGACCTGACCAGCAAAGGCTCGCATCGCACCGGCTGAGGTGGAGGTTATCAGCCGCCGCCAATCTATCCGCCATACAAACGAAGGATACTTTAGCGCGAGAGTACGTAGATGGTGAGGGAATCACATTGACATTTGCAGCTGCGCTTTCTGGCTTTGCACATATCGATTATGCAACATCTGCGCATCTTCAGAACCGTAAGCCGAGCCGCCGGGTGAGCAAATCTTCAAGCTGGATGCTGCACCTTCGACCCATCCGTCAAAGATGAATCGCAATATATTATTCCCAATGCGCCCCTTATCGATGGCTTTGAGACTAAGGGCGAGAAGCCAGACTTCAGTCGCAACGCGAAGAGATTGGCCACAGGATCGACCGACGTCATCAGTTAGTTGACCAACCAACCCGCCATCGATCCTGCGCCCCAAAAGAAATGGAACCGACCACGCACCTCGGGCCTTTGCCTCTGAACGGACGCAGGAAGGAGCCTCATCATGAACCATCACGAAAACAGTGTCCTGGAAGCTGGCTGGCTCTTGGCGGTCCCGTTTTCGCTAGCCGTTGCCGTGTTGGTCGCAGGATTGGTGTTGAGCTAGTGAATAACACCAAGGACGCGCCCGCACACACCTAACCTAACAACGCTCGCCGGCCGTCAAAAAAACCCGGGGTCGCGCCTCTGCCGCGGTGCAGAATCAAGGCGGCCGCTACCGCCGCGCTTTCCGCCATGCCGCCGCGGCATCAGCCTCGCTACAAAATCAGCGCTCGCTACTACCCGTGGAAATCGCTATCCGGTCGTGACTCCTGACGCCGACTTTTCTCAAACAGGGCAAGCTTGGCCGCATAGCCAAGCCGCACCCTGGTCTTGCAGGCATCGCATCTGAACAGGCTCACTGCCTTGGTACGAACACAGCGGAGCCGATGTCTTCAGTTCGTCTGAAATTGCGTTGCTGCGCCGCGTATTCGACAGGTTGAAAGGTGAGCATCAATCTCTGGAGCGACGGGAAGCGCTCGCCTCCCGATCGTATCGCCCTCAAGGCACGGACAGATGGCCGTCGCATGCCGGAATCGCTCGCCACGGCAACGGCTCGCGGCTACGCGCGACCAGGGCGCGCCATGGAACCTAGTGCCCTTCGCCGACTTATGACTAAGGCGGGGGCGCGACCCACGAGTGCCATGGCCGACGTTCGAAACCGTATTTCATCTGCCCGCGAGAACGAGACAAGCTCGCCGAAAGGGGAGGCGCGTAACCGCTTCATCATTGTCATCGGCGCGTCGGCGGGCGGAGTCGAACCGCTGAAGAGGATCGTCGGCGACCTGCCCGCCGATCTGCCGGCAGCCGTGTTCGTCGTGCTGCATGTCGGCCAGGTCAGCTACCTGCCGGAAATCCTTGACCGCGCGGGTACGCTGAAGGCTTTGGTGGCCAAGAACGGCGCGACCTTCAGGACCGGCAATATCTATGTGGCGCCACCCGGCTTCCACCTCCTTCTGCATGGCGATCACATGATGCTGCGGCGGGGCCCGCGCGAAAACCTCGCCCGGCCAGCGATAGACCCGCTGTTCCGCTCGGCGGCGCTGAGCTACGGCGCCAGCGTCATCGGCGTGCTGCTCTCCGGTTCGCTCGCCGACGGCACCGCCGGCTTGAGGGCCATCAAGGCTGTCGGAGGGCTTACGGTCGTCCAGCACCCGAAGGACACGCTGGTTCCTTCCATGGTGGAGAGCGCGCTGCACTATGTCGAGGTCGACCATTGCCTGCCGGCCGCGAAGCTTGGCGGCTTGCTGGCGAACCTGGCCGCCGAACCAGCCGGTGAAACCCTCCCGGCGCCACCGGGGGTGAGGCTGGAAGCGGCAATCGCCGCTCAGGAGCATTCGACCATGAAAAATGAAGATCGACTTGGCGAACTGTCGGTGTTTACATGCCCGGAATGCCACGGGCCGCTGTGGGAGATCGAAGACGGTGACATGCTGCGCTATCGGTGCCATACCGGGCACGCCTTTACCGCCGACGCGGTGATGGAAGCGCAGGCGATCGAGGCCGACGAGATCTTGTGGAGCCTGCTGCGATCGCACCAGCAGCGGGCAGAGTTTGCCCGGCGCATGGCCGAGCGACAAAAGACGCAGCATCGCTCCGAACTCGCCAGCGAGTTTGGCAAGCGAGCCAAGGAATACGAAGCGGATGCCGCTCTGATCGAGCGTATTCTCGAAAGCAGGCGGGTGCAGGCAACAGACAATGGCGCAGGCGGCGAGGAAGGCAAGCACACGCAAAGCAAGGGCTAGCTTATGCGAGGCCGAGAAAGAGCCCGCGCCCATCATCGGCATCGGAGCGTCGGCGGGCGGCATCGGAGCACTGCAGACATTCTTTCCGGAAGTGCCGGCCGACAGCGGCTTTGCCTATGTCGTGATCCAGCATCTCGACGCCGAGCATGAAAGCGTTCTCGCCAGCATCATCCAGCGCTCAACCGCGATCGAGACGCAGACTGCGGCCGAGGGCTTGGAGATCAAGCCGAACCACATCTACGTGACCCCTCCCGGCGTCTCGGTGACGATCGAGAACCAGCGTTTTCACGTGGTCAGAATGACCACCACGCGCGCCAGACGCACGCCGATCGACGATTTCTTCACCTCGCTGGCGCAGGACCAGGCGGAGAATGCGGCCGGGATCATTCTTTCCGGAACGGGCAGCGACGGCACCATCGGCCTGAGGGCGATCAAGGAGCGCGACGGGCTGACGCTGGCGCAGGAAAGCGCCGAATATGACGGCATGATGCGCAGCGCCGTCCAGAGCGGCCTCGTCGACATGGTGCTTCCCGCGGAAGAAATGGCCGCGAAGCTGGTCGGCTATTTCAGCCATGCCAACCGCACCGAAAGCGAGCGCGACCGCCGCAAGCGCGAGGTGGCCGAACAGCTTTCGCGCATCGCGGCGCTGCTTCGCACACGCACCGGCCACGATTTCAGCGGCTACAAGGACAATACCATCCTGCGGCGCATCCAGCGCCGCATGCAGGTGCTGCAGATCGACGATCCGACCACCTTCTACGAGCGGCTTCGCGAAGAGCCGCAGCAGGTCGACCTTCTGTTCCAGGATCTGCTGATCGGCGTGACCAGCTTCTTCCGCGACACACAGGCCTTCGAATCGCTCGAACGCTTCGTCATCCCCAAACTTTTCGAGGATCGCAAGCCGGACGAGACGATCAGGGTTTGGGTTCCGGGCTGCGCCACCGGCGAGGAAGCCTATTCGATCGCCATGCTTTTGAAGGAGAGCGCGCCGCGCGGAGCTGCCTCCCCCAACCTGCAGATCTTTGCCACCGACATCGACGAGCGCGCGCTGGAAGTTGCGCGCGCCGGCCGCTATCCGGCGACGATCGCGACCGACGTGACGCCGAAGCGGCTGAAGGAATTCTTCTCGCGCGAGGACGGCACCTATCGCGTTTCCGCCGAATTGCGTGAAGTCTGCCTGTTTTCGGCGCACAATCTGTTGCGCGACCCGCCCTTTTCCAAGCTCGACCTGATCGCCTGCCGGAACCTCTTGATCTACATGGGACCGGAACTGCAGGAGAAGATCGTCCCGATCTTCCACTACGCGCTGCGCAACAACGGCTATCTCTTTCTTGGTTCCTCGGAAAACGTCACGCGCCACGCGCGCCTGTTCTCGACCATCGATAAGGCGAGCCGCATCTTCCAGAAGCGTGGCGGGGTCGCGATGCAGCGGCTGCCGGAGTTCCCGCTGGCTGCCGCTGCCAGGCAGGCGCCCCCTCTTGCGCGCCGGGGGGCCACGGCGGCAACCTTGCGAGAGGTTGCGGAACGGGTTCTCGTCGAACGCTATGCGCCCGCCTATGTGGTCATCAACGCCGACGGCGAGGTGATGCACAGCTCGGGAGGCACGGGCAAATATCTGGAGCTCGCGGCCGGCGCTCCCGATCACAACGTCTTCTCCATGGCGCGGCGCGGGCTGCGCATGGATCTAAGGGCGGCGCTCCACAAGGCGGTCAGCACCGGACACGTAGCCGTCCAGAACAAGATCAGCATCGGCACCAATGGCGGACGCCAGACGATCAGCCTCGCGGTGCAGCCGCTGCCGGCCGATGGCTCGTCCGAACCGCTCTACATGCTGGTCTTCCGGGATGTCGGCGGAATCACGCCGGAAACCGAGGACGAGCCCGTCCACACCACCGACGACGTCGAAAGCGCCAATGTCAGCCAGCTCGAAAAGGAGCTGCGGGAAACCAGGGAGCGGCTGCAGATCACCACGGAGGAGCTCGAGTCCTCCAATGAGGAGTTGAAGTCCTCCAACGAGGAGCTGTCCTCGATCAATGAGGAGCTGCAGTCGTCCAACGAGGAACTGGAAACCTCCAAGGAAGAGCTGCAGTCGATCAACGAGGAGCTGCAGACCGTCAATGCTGAGCTCAACATCCGCGTCGACGAGCTCAGCCGCGCCAACAACGACATGGCGAATCTGCTCGAAAGCACCCAGATCGCGACCGTGTTCCTCGATCGCGATTTGTGCATCAACAGCTTTACGCCGACGGCGCGCGATCTGTTCAGGCTGGTCGAAAGCGACGTCGGCCGGCCGCTTGCGCATGTGCGCCCGCGTTTCGCCGCCGACGGGTTGCAGGCCGACATGGAGCAGGTGCTGCATCGGCTCGGCACGATCGAGCGCCAGATCGAAGGCGCCGACAGCGGCAAGCGCTACATCATGCGCGTGCTGCCCTACCGTACCGTCGACAATGTCATCGCCGGCGTCGTCGTCACCTTCGTCGACGTCACCCAGATCGCGCGGGCGGAGGAAAAGATCAGCGTGCTGACCCACGACCTGCGCAACCGTGTCGAAAGCCTGGAGACCCTGCTGGACCTGGTGCCGGTGGGCATCTTCATCGCCGAGGACGGCAATGGCGAGGAAATCCGCGCCAACCGCCACGCGGTTGAGCTTTCCGGCCGGCGCGCCACGGACGGCAAGCTCAGTTCCATGCCTGCCGTGCTACCACTGATGTTGAACGGCACCCCGGTGGATGCCGCCGACCAGCCTTTGCTGAAGGCGATGCGAACAGGCAAGGCCATTCCCGGATATGAAGCGCGGATCATGCGGAGCAAGGGCGACGGCATCGATGTCATGATGTCGGCCAATCCGCTGTTCGACGAATTCGGCAAGGTGCGCGGCGCGATCGGTGCCCTGATCGACATATCAAGCCACAAGAACGCCGAGCGCAACCAGGAACGGCTGCTCCATGAATTGCAGCATCGCGTGAAGAACATCCTCGCCACCGTCACCGCGCTGACGTCACGTATGGTGCGTTCCTCGGAATCGCTCGACGATTTCGCGAGCGCCTTTCAGGCCCGTCTCCAGGCGATGGCTCGCACGCACGAATTGCTGGCCTCTTACCAATGGGGAGGCGCCGATCTCGAAGGGCTGGTGCGGGCGACGCTGTCTTCCTATGGCGGCAAGACGGGCCAGAACGTCGTCGTTCGGGGCGACCCGTTCCAGCTCAACGCGAGTGCGGCGGCCACGCTCGGCCTGGTCTTCTTCGAGCTGGCCAGCAACGCGACCAAATATGGCGCGTTCACCAGCGACAAAGGCCGGGTCGACATTTCTTGGCGCGTCGAAAAGCCGGGCACGCTGTCGATCGCCTGGAAGGAAATCGGCGGCCCCAAGGTGAAGGAGCCGACGAAGAGGAGTTTTGGAACCACTTTCATCCAGCAGAGTTTGGAATACGAGCTAGGCGGAAAGGTCAATCTGAGCTTCAAGCGGAACGGTTTGGAGTGTCTTTTGCAGATACCGTTGCCCAGGTCCGAAACGACCGATTACTTGTCGCCGCCTGCTCCAGGCAAGGTATGAATGAGCAAGCCTCCTTATCGGGTCTTCAGATCCTTATCGTCGAGGATGCTTTCCTGGTAGCGCTGGATCTCTCCGACCTGCTGACGGATTCGGGATGCCAGGTGGTCGGTCCCGCGGCTTCGGTGAAAGAGGCGCTGCAGCAGATCGACGGTATCGCGCTTGATGGAGCGGTGCTCGACGTCAACCTCAACGGAGAACGGAGTTTCCCCTTGGCCGAGTTGCTCGCCTCGCGGGGCATTCCCTTTCTTTTCGTCACCGGCTACGACAGTCCGACGATTTTTCCCGATGAGTTCCGGCAGGCGCCAAGGCTATCGAAGCCGGTCGACCCCAAGGAGCTGACCGCAGCCGTCGCGCGTTTTCGCCGATCGTAATGGAGCCGCCGGCGCCGGTGGCTCCACCTCTGTAAGAGGAGCCTACCTTCTCGTCCGGAACCCCAGCCCATCCATCTGCCGGTGTTCGGTGGCGTCTGCAAGGCGGTGGGGGGAAGCGATCTGGTCGCGCTCGTACCGAAACAATTCGCGCGCAAGTTGGCATCCGCCTGGGGCTGGCATCCACATTCTCCCCGTGCCGACCATTCGACACGGGAGCAGTCTGCAGGCCGAGGCGCTGGCTGAGATGTGCGACCCTAATCGTCGATCCTGTCTCACGGGCTTACGCGCTTTGCGCGGTCGCCAAGACATTGAAGAAATTGAGTAACAATTAGTTCCCGTCGACGGTCCGCGCGGGCGAAACAGAGAAGGCGGATGCAGCGAATAGGTAGGTGGCAGAACGGCTGCTCTGGTCAGCCAACCGACAGCCGACGGTTACGGCCCGGTCGGGAGATTCGCTTTGCTATCCGGCTCAGGCATTGCGCCCGCGACAGATCGCCGTCGCCTGTGCGGGTCGGCACGCGCGCAGGGCGAATTCACGCCTTCCTGGCAAATGCCCACACCATCAGCGGGTACTCCTCGTCATTACTCAGGTCTCTCCACAAGCCATAGGCCCTCACCGGCCCGCCGATATGCGCCTTGGCGCAGGCCTTGTTGCCCCAGCCGAACACCTGCACGTCCTCCTCCGCAAAGCCGCCCTCGACCATCAGCTGCTTCAGTCCTGCCGGCGTCCAGCGGTTGTAGTCGTGTGGTCGCGCATGCACGCGGAACAGGAACGGCGTCGCCACCATCGCCCAGCCGCCTGGCCTGGTCATCGCGTGGATGTTGGCGGCGGCCGCCAGTGGCCGCTGCACGTGCTCCAACACCTGGTCGGCAATCACAATGGAAAATTGCTCGTCGGTGCGGTCGCGGCAGATGTCGAAGTCTGGGAAATCGACCGAGCGGTAGTTTGGGCACATCGCCCGCCAGTAGCGGTTCCAGCCCGGCGAGATCTCGATCACATCGCGGGATTTGCGGTTCGCCGCCTCGAGGAATGTGGTGAAAGCTTCGATCTGGCGAATGCGCAGCCAGTTGCGGGAATCATACCCGATCAGCCGCTTCACCGCCCGCTTGCTACGGTCTTTCAGCGCGCCGGCAAGGCTCGTCGTCATTTCGACCTCCTCCGCAGCCCGCCGCAAGAATGATTCTATATCGAGAAGCGTACAAAAGCATGACGGACGAGGGGAGTCGGCGCAGAAAACCGCCGTCTCCCATAGTCAAAGACCCGGAGGTCAATAGTCGCCGTTATAATAGCGGTCGTCGCAGGGCGCGGTGTAAATGCGGCCGTAGCGATCCTGATAACGGCAGAGCTGCTCGCCACGCCGCTGCGGCGTCGTCGCGCTGCCGACGACGGCGCCGAGTAGCGCGCCACTCGCCGCACCGATGACGGTGCTCTTGGTGTTGCCACCGATGGCCTGGCCGACTAGTGCGCCGCCGGCGCCGCCGACCAGCGCGCCGGTGGTGGCCCGCTGCTGGCCTTCGGTTTGCGTCTCGCATCCGGCAAGTGCTGCGCTCATCAGCACCGCTACCAAAACCTTCTTGATCATCATCTCCAGAACTCCTTCGAAGCCCCAAAGACCAAAAGAAACAGGGGCGTACCTAGCCGCAGTGGGCTCGCATTGCGGCGGAACGGCGGCGCGCTTTCTCACGAAATGAGTCATGGTTTCCCGGCTGTTGAAGAGCATGGTCGCCAAACTGGAAAGACGGCCCGGACACCGAACGAGATTGATACCCCGCATCGGCGAGTGTGATGCCTTTCATAGCGCGGTGGCCGGGATCGGCGGAACGTTCGCCGGCGAATGATGTTCACAAGGAATTATTTTAGAAGAACCTTAATTTCCTTATGTTAATGTCGGCAAACGGCTGGTGGGGCCAGTCGACGTTCCCGTTTGGGGTTGGCCGCGTTGCAAGGCAACGCTGAAGGGGTCGGGGCAAATGAAACTGGCATTATCCGAAGGCAAGTGCCAAGGCTGCGACGGCACAGGTACGATGTTCGAATGTCCGAGATGGCAAAGCTCCAACGGCCATTGCTGCCCGGCGGGGACGCATCAGGACGGATGTCCCGGCGTCAGCGTGCGCTGCGCGGAGTGCGAAGGGACGGGCTCCGGCGCCGAGGGATACGCGAAGTTCAGCTCGGCCGACGTGGTAACTGCCTGACGTATCGAGCCTTCAGACGCACTTGGATAGTCGTGAGTGCGCCTCTATCGGTCACCACGCGCTCCGGTGACGTCGGCTCTGGAATGGGTTGGCCGTCCTCCATAAGTCCCTCGACGTGAAAAGCGAGCGCCTGCTCGGCGAGCTGACGCACCTCCAAGATCGTCCGGCCGGCCGTGACGACACCGGGGAAGTCGGGAAAAGAAAGCCCGAAGTCGCTGTTGCCCTCTTTGTGGATCACACCAACGTATCGGCGCATTCCATTCCCCATAGCTTGTCAGCCACGCCAGCGGACCTATTTCAAAGCCGCGGACAGGATCGGGCCGAATTCCAACCGGCTCACCTACCCTCAGGTGGCAAAGTCGCTGGATCAAGGCATCGGTACGACGGCGCGAAGCGATGGACAAGGCTGCAGCGGCCCGCAACACCCCTCAAGCGAGGCTGAGGGTTCGCGCTGCCCAGTATCTGCGGATGTCCACCGACCGACAGGCTTACTCCATTGCAGGCCTTCAGACGAGCACGCGCTAGGCGCATCACCAATGAGCAGATGCTGGTCGAGGCGGCCAATGTGCTGAAAGAGAGAGGGGCGTTGTCGGGCTCAATACTTACCGCCGCGCCCAACTGTCGATCGGCCAGCCATTACATGCACCGCTTCGGAACCCTCCAGGCGGTTCTTCGAGCCTCCCGGCGTCGAGGCCTTCCTCAATGTAAACTTGACCCTCATATGTGCCTCCCTGGACTTCAAACCGACCAACGACGCAGTTGGCAGCTTTAGCGTTAGGTGGAGCCGGAGTCACATCAGGGGCCGAAAAGCCACCCCGGGTCGTCGGCAACAATCTATCAAGCGCGCTAAGAACGATTTCTTGACTAACGCTCAGCGCTAGTAAAGACTTCTTTCCCAGAGAGGTCGCCAAGGAACGCTGTCGTTCCTTGCTCGCCTCGATCCGAACGAAGCTGTTCCCAATTGGGTCATGAAATGCCGAAGCGAACAACGGGCCGATACGAGAGCGTAACCGCAGGCGCAGAGAACGTCGATGCGTTCATCCCGTTCGATCTGCCGCCTGCGCGTCCGGCACTCTCTGTTGAGGGCAAGCTCGAACATCGTCTCCGGGAAGCCGAGCAGGCGCTCGTTCGTCTCGATCTCGCAGGCGATATGGTGCCTTCCCTCGATTGGTTCATCTATGCCTTCGTGCGCAAGGAGGCCGTGATCTCGTCGCAGATCGAGGGCACGCAGGCGTCACTCGTGGACCTTCTCGCTTTCGAGGCCGAAGAGGGGCCGGCACCCAATGCCGACGTGGAAGAGGTCACGAACTACCTCGACGCGCTCGCCTATGCCCGCGACCAGCTTGCGTCGAAGCAGGGGTTGCCAATTTCCATGCGGCTCCTGAACGAGGCGCACAAGCGGTTGATGCGCGGCGTGCGCGGTTCGAACAAGCAGCCCGGAGACGTGCGCCGCAGCCAGAACTGGATCGGGGGAAGCCGGCCAGGCAATGCGGTCTACGTTCCGCCGCCACCGGATAAGCTTCCCCAGCTTCTCAGCGAATTTGAGAAATACATCCACGTCGACGATCCGCTACCGAAGCTGATGCGGGCGGGTCTTCTCCACGTGCAGTTCGAGACCATTCATCCCTATCTCGACGGCAACGGGCGAATCGGGCGGCTCCTGATCGCGCTGCTCTTGGAGCACTGGGGCTTGCTGAAAGCGCCGCTCCTCTATCTCAGCCTGTTTTTCAAACGCCACCGGGAAGAGTACTACCGGCGCCTCAATCTGGTCCGGCTGGAAGGGAACTGGGAGGGCTGGATCGACTTCTTTCTCGATGGGGTCGCCACGATTTCCGATGAAGCCGTCACCTCGGCGCGGGAACTGTTCAATCTCGTCTCCGCGGACCGGGTGCGATTGCTCGAAGCCCATTCCGCCTCCGTCTCGGCAGTGAGACTGTTCGAGCAATTGCCGCGTCACCCAATCGTGAGCGTTGCCTCGGTCACAAAGTTGATCGGCGCAAGCAAGCCGACCGCGATCCGTGCGATCGAGGCGCTGACCGAAACCAATATTCTCGTGGAAACTACAGGAAAGAAGCGCGACCGCAGCTTCGCCTATCGCGCCTATCTTGAGTGCCTGCGAACCGGAACGGAATTGGACAGCGGCGGCTGATCGCTACCAACCGCGAAATCATGCCAAGCAAAGCCCACATCCTAGGAGCTTGCATGAAGCCCTATCCCGTGCCGCGCTCCTTTGCTTAGGCGCGGGACCATAGGGAGCGATACGGGAAGATTTCCTATTTTGGCCCACGAAAAAGACAATGAAATCAGAGATGTGAATACGTCCTCCGGGCCCACCATTGTCGTTATTTATCAATGATTTATAGGGCGGTTCGCCACGAGGTTCGCCAATAGGTTCGCCAAGCATCGGCTTGCGCGTGACCAGACGCACGACCCGGTCCATGCCCTGGACGGCCAAACGCACCCGTCACTCTGGTAAGCCCGCGATGCGCATGTGTGCGGCCCAGCGTTCGAACCGAACGGGGTCGGTGTATAAGTTCTCCCATTTCTTGCGTTGTTCGCGAATGGTATCGCCCGGCGAGTCCTTTAGAAAAACCGCAAGTGCTTCCTTTGCCTCCCGCTCCTTTCCCAGGCAAGCGTAGATCCCGGCAAGCATTCGGTGTGCGCCGCTCGGAATACTCGACATTTTCCGCATCTCCGTCAGCGCAGCCCCGCAATCATTCTTTTCGTAGAGCGCCCAGCCCATGTCCCAATGGTACCAGTCAGGGTAGAAAGGATCGATGCCCATGGCCTGCTTGATCCGATCGATCGCTTCATCGATGCGGCCGACGAAGAGCAGAGGGGCCGAGCTGGCTTCGAGGATCTCCGATTTGCTGGGGTTCAGGGCGATCGCTTGATCATACCGAGCAAGGGCCTGCTCCAACTCGCCGGCTTCGGTATGGATGCGGGCGCGAACATAATACGCGTCGGCGTCTTCAGGAGCGAGCAGGATAGCCTTGTCGGCGTACCAGGCGGCCCGCTTCAACGCCTCTTCGAAGGTGTATTCCTGCCGGTGCCACCCGAATACCGCGTCATTGCGATAGGAAAAGGCCAGCGCCATATAGCCGAATTGCGAGTTTGGATCCGCTTCGATTGCCTTCAGGTTCAGCTGCCGGAACAGATCGTTCCCCGCGGCAGAGAAATCCTTGTCAAGCTTGGAAAGCCCCATCAGGTGATAGTGGAGCGCGCTGACCCGGGCAGAGCTGCTCTCTGGCCAGGCGCGCTCGATCCTGTGCCCGACCCGGTCCGCAAGTGTGCGGATGATTTCTTCCTGGACGACGAAAAGATCGCCGATTTCACGATCGTAGGAATTGGCCCAGACATGTGATCCATCATGTGCATCCAGCAACTGGGCGGTCACTTTCAGCCGGTCTCCGACCTTCTGCTGGCTGCCTTCGAGCAGGTAGTCCACACCGAGGTCATCTCCAATTTGCCTGGCGTCGGTGGGCTTATCACGGTACCTGAAGCTCGAGTTCCGGGCGATGACGGCATAAGTCTTGCTCCGCGCCAGCTCGGTAATGACCCCGTCGGCAACGGCATCGCTGAGATATCCCTTATCGGCGCCTGTGCTCATGTCATCGAAGGGAAGGACGG
The DNA here is from genome assembly GCF_003952485.1 of Mesorhizobium sp. M1E.F.Ca.ET.045.02.1.1. NCBI lineage: Bacteria > Pseudomonadati > Pseudomonadota > Alphaproteobacteria > Hyphomicrobiales > Phyllobacteriaceae > Mesorhizobium > Mesorhizobium sp. M1E.F.Ca.ET.045.02.1.1. The sequence goes on along the minus strand of NZ_CP034447.1, from coordinate 775,692 downwards.
CAATTCTCGGCATGTCGCTGGAACGAACCGGAGCAGCTCGCCACATCTCGGCTCCGTGGTACGCGCCGATCGCTGCCGCGACGAAAACGATCGTAGCGAGAATGAAGCCGGCTCGCGGGAATCGTGACCTGGCTCGTCCCGTGGCGGCGGCGGCGCCTGGAGCAGTTGCCGACGGATCGGCATTCAGCCGGTAACCTCTCTTGGGGAAGGTTTCCACGATCGCGTGCGCGTCCTCGCCCAACGCGCGGCGAATGTCGGCAATGCATTGCGTAAGACTGTCTTCGGTAACGAAGGTATCAGGCCAGACCGCCCGCATCAGCGTATCCTTGGACACGATCTCGCCCGCTCGCGCCGCGAGTGTTGAGAGCACCTCCGCGGACTGGCTGCGAAGATCGATCGCTTTGCCTTCAGCGGTCCGGAGTTCTCTCTTTTTCATCAGGAAAACAAAACCGCCGAACGTGATCGTTTCAGCAGATTTCGGGTCAATTTCAGGAGGCTTTCGGGACATTTCACGCCCCTGACGCGCTTCCTCAGTCTAGCCAATTCGGCCGTCGCTTCCAAGCGATTCCACAAGCACCGGATTGGAAGGAGGAAGACATGAATCGCATCGGCCTTATGACCGCTGTCGCGCTTCCTTTGGCAGCGCAAACGTCAGCAGAAGCGGATTCCCGCATCGCGAAACTCTGTGGCCCGGACCATGTCAGGGCGATTAGGGGATAGCGATGGAGAAGTTTCTTTTAATTACCCTTCTGTTGAATTTTGACGGCACTGTAGTAGCCGGAAATCATGAAAATGGCTTTCCTCCTAAGGTGTTGGCTTCAGAACCCGAATGCAAATATCTGAAACATCAAAATGAATTTATCTGGCCTCCTGTTGGTCTGAAATATCTTTCAACCGCTTATATATGTGTGAGAAAATAGATGATTATCGCGCTTGGTTTATCATGCTCAGGCGACGTTCCAACCCCAGCGGTTACTATCTCGCTAGCCTCAGGTCAGCGAAGGCGACCCTCGCATAATCCTGAGCACGAACGACGATTTCTATCTCGGCCAGACCGGCCGCGACCCCCGATATGGATCTACAAAGGCGCTGATGCTGCCCTGGGCTTGCGTTTTGCGGGCGCCTTTCGGGCCGGGGCAGGTTGCGGTTTGCGTCCGAGCCCCGCTGCCTTCGCGAGCGTTGACCTTTGGGCCGCGTAATTCGGCGCAATCTGGCTTCAATCCCCACTTTTCGCGGTATTCGTTTGGAGTGAGCCCGTAGTGTACCGCGAGATGACGTTTTAGCGATTTGAATTTCTTCCCGTCTTCCAGGCAGATGATGTAGTCCGGCGTTACCGACCTTTTCGGATTGGTTGCGGGTTCGTGCTTAGGCGGCTCGGCCATATTCGGCTGACCAAGGCCTGCCAGCGACGAATGGATCGACGCGATGAGATCTGGCAACCCAACGACGGGCAGGGGATTTTGGCTGACATAGGCAGAGACAATGTCTGCCGTCAGCCAGACGAGATCGGCCGTCAAGGCTTCGTTTTGATCGCTCAAGTATTCGCTCCTGGTAGGGGGTCAAATTCGCTTCGCCCATTTGTCGTATATCGCAATTTTGAGCGATGCCGAGATAAATAGCACTGCGGAAGTTGTGAGATTGGGCTCTGGCGATTGGCTAAGCCAAGAGGGCATTTAATCCGCCTGGGGTTCCTGGAAGCTTTTCGAACTTTCTGCGTCGCGCATCAGCCTGAATTGCGGGTGCTTATGGACAAAGTGGGACACTAGGTTCGGTATTTGGGCGTTGTGGATGGCAGCTTCGCGGCCCAAAATCGGTCATTCGAATGCGCCGTTGGAGATCTTAAAAGCGGACGTTTGTTCTGGCCTTGGGGGGAAGTCCGGAAAGGGTGCTGGCTGTGTGAAAACGGACGAGTCAGGTAGGGTTCTCGTGCGAGGATGCGGGAGGATCGGATGGGTCGTTTTGTCGAGGGAGCCGACCGCTCGCAGCTCTCCTTCCTTCCCGAATGTCTCGAAGACTTGGTGGACGAGGATAACCCGGTTCAGGTGATCGAGGCCTTTGTCGAGGCGTTGGACTTGCCGGCGCTCGGCTTCGACGGTGCGATGCCAGCGAACACGGGCCGGCCAGCCTACCATCCCGCCGTGCTGCTCAAGCTCTACATCTACGGCTATCTGAACCGGGTGCAGTCGAGCCGGCGGCTCGAGCGCGAGGCTGGGCGCAACGTCGAGCTGATGTGGCTTCTCGGCCGGCTGGTTCCCGATCACAAGACGATCGCCGACTTCCGCAAGGACAATGGTCGTGCCTTGCGCCAGGTCTGCGTTCGCTTCGTTGCGCTTTGCCGCCAGATGGGCCTGCTCGCCGGCGGCACGGTCGTGGTGGATGGGAGCAAGTTCAAGGCGGTTAACAACCGCGACAGGAACTTCACCCACGCCAAGATGGCCCGTCGTGTCGCGCAGATCGAGGAAAGCATCGCGCGCTACCTGCATCAGCTCGACAGCGCCGACCGGCAGGAGCCGAGCGAGGCGATCGCCACCAAGACGGCGCGGCTCAAGGAGAAGGTCAGCCGACTTAGGCAGGAGATGGACAGGCTCGCGGCGCTCGACGGACTGATGCGGCAGACGACCGACCAGCAAATCTCCCTGACCGACCCCGACTCCCGCTCGATGGCCACCAGCGGCCGGGGCTCCGGCGTGGTCGGCTACAACGTGCAGGTCGCGGTGGAGACCGAGCACCATCTGATCGTGACGCATGAGGTCACCAACGTCGGCAACGACCGCGCGCAGCTCGCGCCGATGGCGAAGGCCGCCCGCCAGACGCTCGGCGCCGAGGACCTCCACGTCATCGCCGACCGCGGCTACTTTGACGGCGACCAGATCAGGGAGTGCGTGGAGGCGGGCCTCACCGTCACCTTGCCCAAGCCGCAGACCTCAGGCGCGAAGGCCAATGGCCGCTTCGGCAAACAGGACTTCGCTTACCTGCCCGAGCAGGACGCCTATCGCTGCCCAGCCGGCGCCATCCTGCCCTATCACTACAGCAACGTCGAACACGGCATGGAACTGCGCCGCTACTGGTCGACGGCCGCCTGCCTCGCCTGCGCGATCAAGTGGCAGTGCACGCCCTCGAAGGAGCGCCGGATCACGCGCTGGGTTCATGAGCATCTGGTCGAGGACGTCCAGCGCAGGCTCGATGCAAACCCCTACCTAATGCGCGTCAGGCGCGAGACGGTCGAACATCCCTTTGGGACCATCAAGGCGCGGATGGGCGCGACCCACGTCCTGATGAAGCGTCTGCCCAACGTCGCCGCGGAGATGGCCTTGCACGTGCTCGCCTATAACCTGACCCGCGTGATGAACATCATCGGCCGGCGAGGCCTGATCGCCGCCATTAAGGCCGCGTGACGGCCCAATCGCGAGCTCATTCGAGCCCAACGGCGCTCCGAAGGCCCCTCCCGCGGCCGCTGGGGTCATCAGGAGCCACTGACACGGCGAAACGAAACGATCCGGAAGCGCTGCTCCTGTCGATCGTCAACCGCTCCGGTCCCGAAGCGTTTTGACACGGCCAAGGTGGAAAGCGGACATTGCGCCTACGGCAACGCCGACCTGCATAGCAGACGTTTTGCCGTGGCGCCGTTCGCAAAAAGGATGGCGTTTCAGGAAACGTTGTGCGCAGCTTTCAGTTCAGTCGGTATTACCCTTCGGCGGTCAACGTCGTCAGCCGTTTAAGCGGAGAACATCATGATTTCACCCTACATAATAAACATTTCTGACGAACGGCTCGCCACGATCAGAGCCAAGGTCGAGGCTTATGACTGGAGCCAGCTGCCGGATGCGGGAGGCTGGTCGGCGGGGGTCGGGGTTGATGACCTCAAGCGACTCGCCGGTTATTGGCGGGACAGCTACGACTGGCGTGCGGTCGAACGGCGCCTTAACGCGCTGCCCAACTTCACGGCCGACGTGGAAGGCGAGCACCTCCACTTCGTTCATGTGAAGGGTGACGGCTCCAAGCCGCCCGTACTGCTTCTCCACGGCTGGCCGGGCTCGTATCTCGAGTTCGAGCGGCTGTTGCAGCCGCTCGCAGCGGACGGGCACGATGTTGTCGTCCCCTCGCTTCCTGGCTTCGCGTTCTCCAACCCGATCACGCGCCCGATCGGCCCGCGGCGGGCTGCTGCGCTCGTGCATGGGCTGATGATCCAACTGTTCGGCGACGCGCGGTATTTCGTTCAAGGGGGCGATTGGGGCCACGGCATCGCGGCCTGGGCAGCGCATGATCGACCGGACGCTCTGCTCGGCATCCATATTAACATGATGACCGTGCGTGCGGAGGATGCCGCTCCGACGACCGACGAGGAGAAGTCCTTCGCCGCCAAGCGGGCCGCGATTGCCGATTGGGAGAGGGCCTACTTTCACGAGCAGGAAACACGTCCGCAGACGCTTGGCGTCGCGATGGCCGACAGCCCGGTCGGAGCGGCGGGCTGGATACTCGAAAAGTTCGGCAAGTGGGCCGATCTTCCGACAACCGCCGATGGCGCCCCGGACATATGGAGCAAGTTTTCCGAGGAGGAACTCCTCACCAACATCATGCTCTACATCGCGCCGGCATCGTTCGTGACTGCAACCTGGATCTACTACGGCAGCCGGATTGAGGGGTCGCTGATGCTTCCGGCCGGCACCCGCATCCAGGTGCCGACCGGCGTTGCGGCCTTTCCTGATCCGGTGTTCTTGCCGCCGCCGCGCTCGTTCGCGGAGAAAACCTACAACATCGTGCATTGGACCGACATGCCGCGAGGCGGGCATTTCGCCGCGCTGGAAGAGCCGGAACTGATGCTGGCCGACCTGCGAGCCTTTATCGCGACGGTGTCGGGAGCGCGCTTTGGCTGCTTTCGGGACCATGGATTGACTGCCTAAACGTCTCCAATTGGGCGCTTCCTGCCATTCGGAAGTGCCCGCCGCGCACGGCAGTTATCCAATCGCCAAGACCCGAAAGCTGACTGTCCGCTCACGGCCAAAATCCCAACCGAGTAGGTACCTGGGCGTTGCTCCCGTGGCCAATCATGGCCGAAGGAGAAACGAAATGGGACATTCTCACTATGACCTCACCGCTCCCGATCGCCGCGCGTGGAACGCGGGCAAGAAGATCGGAACGAAACGGCCGTTGAAACCTCGACAGATATGGGCGATCCGGTTCTTTCTCGACCGAGAGCGGCGATTGCGCGATCGAGTCCTCTTCGATCTAGCAATCGAAAGCAAGTTGCGCGGCTGCGATCTCGTCCAAGGTCAAGATTGGCACCTTGGTTCTCGTGCCGGACATTCGAACCCGCGACAGGGTCGTGCAACAGAAGACAGGCCGACTGGTTCAGTTGGAGTTAACGAGCGATGCACGCTCCAGTCTTCTCGTATGGCTAGAACGGCGCGGCGGCACGGTCGACGATTATGCGTTGCCGTTTCTTCCGCTGCCCGCAGAGGTGTGGCGGTGCAGGTCATAGCCAAAAGGCCGACTGCGTAACCGATTGCTGGGAGGTGCCGGTCCCGGACTTTTAAAATTGCGGCATCTCAGTTGCCTTCCACCGCAAAGAGGATGTTGGCGAACTCGCCCACGGTGTCCTTGCGCTGCCAGTCGCGCTGCAGTTGGCAGATGAGCTGAACCCAGCTGATCGGCCTGGCTCCGGCCTGCGCCATCCGCCGGGTCGCCAGATCGTGGGCTTCAGAAGAGGTGCCTTCGACCGCATCGATGATTGGATAGACTTCGTATCCGTCACGCAGGGCATCGAGCGTCGGAAAGCAAAGGCGACCTCGGTCCACAGCGCGGCGATCACCAGCTTGCGGCGGCCGGCCACAGCCGCGCGGAAGTCGTTGTCCTCCTACAAACATAGCTCAAATGCAGTTACCGCAACGCATCAACCGCAAAGGAGACGAGTTCCAGAGCTGAAATTTCGCAATGGTTCGGAGGCGTTGCACCGACAAATCTGGGGTCCCACAAGACGACGAGCGAGGCGCATAAGCAGGAGGCGGCCGCGTGCACATGTGTCGGTTGGAACTCCTTGGTGCGAATGCCGTCACGAATAAGCTCTCCCACGAGGCTGTGAAGCCGATTTCGATATTGTCTGTAGGACGGCCAGTTGCTGCTCGCGGTAAGGACAATCAGACCGTACATTTGCGGGTCGCCCTGCTGGGCCTGCAGCAGCAAGCGATGGTGGCCAAGCATCGTTTCTTTCAGTTGGTCTGTTGCGCGCGTCAAGTGGCCTGCACTGGATGGCTCGAAGCAGAGGTCACTTTCGTAGAAATCCGCTGCGATGGCGTCCCATATCTCTGCCTTCGAGGAGAATGTTCGGTACAGGCTTGCGGGAGATTTTCCGAGCAGTCGAGCGATGTCGGCGACTGTCGTTTTCGACGGGCCATACAGGCGACACGCCGCCGTGCCAGCTCGAATGATCCGCAATCTCTCAGCGGCAGAATGATCATTGCTCGCAATGCTGGGAAGGGCCATCGTTTCACTCTCGACGGTAAGCTCGGATCACCAATTCGCTTGAAGCCACGCGCGCGATCAGTAGGAAATCTGCCCGTCCAGTATCTGGCCCCCGTTTGAGGAAAGCTCCCGTTTCAAGATCTCGCGAGCCTTAGGGCTGATGACTGCGGCTGGGGCAGCAATGGCCAACCGCGCTGCGGAACCAGCGAGATCGGCGGTCGTCACCCCGATCTTATCCGCATACGTCGCCTCTTCTCCGGCCAGGCTTTGTCCTGCCAGCCGCCGCCCAAGAAGGCGCACAATGCCGGGGGTATCGGCAAACGCGCTGTGGCCGAGTGGATCGCGGGGTGTGATGTCGCTGGTGTCGATAACCGAAACGCCAAGCGCTTCGAGTATGGAAGCGTAGGGCCTCAGATCGGTTCCACCGACGCGTCGAACTCCTCCCGAAAGCAGCCGGGAGACTTGCAGGGCTTTGTCATTGGTTGACGTAAAGATCGTGAAATGCGGCCGGGTGGCGCCCATCTCGATGAACTGACGGCGAAACACGTCGATGTCGATATCCGGCGACGCGAAAACCACGTTCCTGACTTTCGTCGGGATGGCCTGGTTGCGCATGGCGATATCGCGCAGCGCCTCGGCCGTAAGCCATGCGCCCATTGAGTGAGCCAGGATCGTCACGTCGGCGACGTCGGGACTTCTTGTGGCCTGGAGGATCAGGTCTTCCAAGGCGCGACGTGAGTAGGTAGTGCTTTCCTTGTCATAGAGATAGTCGAATGGATTCCCGCGCGACGGCCATGTGAAGAGAATCGGCGCTGCATCGGTTCCGGTATCGTGAACGATCTGGGCGAAGCGGAAGACGGTATCGGCGTATGTGTTGTTGAAGCCATGCACGAAGATGAGCAACTGCCGCTTGCCGTTGCGATTCTTGCGAACCCACTCAAGAACTGCGCGTTGCGAGGCGATTTTGTCTACGCTGAGTACCGCAAACTCCTTTTCGGGATCGGGCTTCACGAGCAGAGGCCACTGGATCTCTCCGACCGTGCGGTTCCGATCCGGAGGAATGGAGACGACTATCCTATTGAGCGAGATCGCCGCTCCGCGATCGCCACTATAAAGCTGGCCGCGATCGTCAGATGGCTTGCGCGTCGTCGCGACCAGCATGTCGACGTGGCCAGCATCACTGGCGGCAAAGGGGAGAGGTTGAAAGACGTTTTCGGGTCGAGCGGCGCAGCTGATCAGCAGGCACAGCATCGCGGGAACAAGCAGGCCTCGCCACCAAAGCACATGAAACCTCAGCCTCGGCCAAGCGTGACGTTCTCTTCTCATCGGACGACGGCCAGACTTCGCAGAAACTGATCGGCTGCGAGGACGATGAAAGCGACGACGGTCATCATCAGAGCGCGCCGGAAGCGCGTCTGCTTGATGATCCTAACTCGAGACACCTTGAGCAGTTCGGCGGCAAGAACCGCGGTCCAATCGGAGGTCAGCGCCTCGCGGACGAAGTCCCCGAGATTGGCGAATGTGCTGGGGTCGACGTAATAAACGCGCTGCTCGGAGTCACAGAACTTCTTCGCGACAAGATCCTTTTCCGCGCGGGTCCGGCTCGGGTGAATCACCTGCCCGAACTGCAGAATCGGCATTATGAGAACGCCCCAGACGCCTGCGAAGAACAGTGGCCCGAGAGGCGCGTGCGTCGGCAGGAGATCGCCGAAATGGAGCACCAGATTTAGCGCCAGGATGTAGCCCACGCCGACGATTTGCGCCTTTGTGTCATAGGCGCGTACCGTGGTCTGCGCTTCCTGCAGAGCCGCGAGCAGCATCTTGTCGGTGTAGTCGCGGGTGTTGCCTCGTCCGGGCATCGTGGAATCCATTTGAAGAATGTGGTTGGAGGGCCCTGTATCCCTCCGAGCTTCGTTCTTTTCGCAGCCATCACCCCGGGGATGACCCGGTCGCCAGCTACTCATGAACCTGCCGTGGCTGACGATCGCCGACTGGCCGTCACAGACCCACTCGGCATCATCTGCTCGGGCTCGGGCCGGATGACGTGCCGGTGCGCACATCGACCGCGCCAATGCTGAACCGCATCTCCCCCGAACTGTCATGTCATACTCCGAGGAATCATGTTCGCCGCGTGATCGGCCGCTGGCTGCACCTTTGGCGCGCTGATCGCCTCGAGAAACCCGGCCACCATCGGCATTGTGCTTGTTGTGAGCTCAAACTGTCCGGGAGCGCGGAGCCAATCGAGAACCGATCCATTGACCAAAAGCAGGAGCGCGCGCGCTGCCAATTCTGGTGAGAGGGCGGGCGCGAGCCGGCCGCGGGTTGCCGCGAGTGCTATCACGGACTCGAACAATTTCTGGAGCGCCAGGTCCGCTTCCCGCTGACGCATCACCACCGGCAGCATGTCCTCGGAATATTCGCAACGCAGCCAGAGTATTGTAAGGATGCGGGAACGTTCCGGATGGGTTTCGAATGCCTGCAGCCCGTCCCGGATTACGTCGGCCAGCTCGCGCAATGGATCAAGATCAGGCTGAGTGGCGAGGCGAGCCGTAAGGCGATCGCCAAACTCCTCGTTCGGCATATTGGCCCGCCGCTCCAGCGCCGTGAAGATCTCCTGCTTGTCGCGGAAATGCCAGTAGACAGCCCCGCGTGTTACGCCTGCGGCACTTGCGATCTGTTCCAAGGTAGCACGGGTCACGCCGCGCTCGAGGAAGACGTCGATCGCCGCGGCCAAGACGGCCTCGCGTGTCTGTTCGGCCTCGGCCTTGGTGCGTCTCATCAGTGAAGTCCTTCCTCTGCGTCAATTTTTACATACATTCACGACTTTCCCTATTTACATACATACATGAATGTATATAAGCAAGCCCGAAATTGGCGAGGCCGGCGACGAATTTCGTCGGACTGGCCACAACAGAGGGTCTGTCATGAAGTCCGCATCCACGATTGCCTGCCTGGGATTAGCCGTCTTTGCGTGCGTTGGTGCGTCCGCGCCGCCACCACCGGAGGTCCGCCCTGTGCGAACCGTGGTCGCCTCCGCCAGCACGGAAGGGGAGCCCGTTTCGCTCACGGGCCATGTCCGCGCACGCACCGAGGAGAACCTTGCCTTCCGCATTGACGGCCGGATGATTAGCCGCAAGGCCAGTGTGGGGCAGGTGGTCCAGCCGGGCGACGTTGTCGCCGAAATCGATCCGCAGCCCCAGCAGGATGGACTGCATGCCGCACAGGCGCAGAACGAAGCAGCACAAGCGGCCGTCCACGAAGCCGCCAACACTCTGGAGCGTCAAAGGACTCTGCTCGGGCAGGGCTGGACCACCCGGGCCCAGTTCGATGCCGCTGAGAGGGCATTTCTTAACGCCAAAGCCCAGGTGGATTCCACGGCGGCCGTATTGCACACGGCCCAGGACCAGTTCGGCTACACCAAACTGGTCGCCGACGCGCCCGGCACCGTGATCGCCACCGGGGCGGAGGCCGGGGAGGTTGTCAGGGCAGGTCAGACGATTGTCACGGTCGCGCACGGTGACGGTGCCGACGCGGTATTCGACGTGCCCGCGAGCCTCATGCGCCAGGTCGCCCCTGACGCGTCGATCGACATCGCGCTGACCGATGATCCGTCGGTGCGCGCCGTTGGCCAGGTCCGTGAGGTGGCGCCACAGGCGGATCCCGTCACCCGGAGCTACCGGGTTAAAGTTGCGCTTAGCGCCTGGCCGAAGGCGATGCGCCTTGGAGCAACAGTGACCGGTCAGACGCATATGCAGGTGGCGAGCGGCATAGAGCTGCCAGCGACTGCCCTGACCACAGCAGGGGACCGGCCGGCGGTCTGGATCGTCGACGGCAAAACGCAGCAAGTCTCGCTTCGAACCGTCGACCTGCTTCGACAGGATTCCTCCCGCATCGTGATATCGCGAGGGGTCGAGAGCGGCGAAATCGTAGTGACCGCCGGCGTGCATGCGCTGAGGCCCGGCCAGAACGTCCGGTTGCTGGGAGCTTCCCGATGAACCGCTTCAATCTCTCCGCTTGGGCGCTCGCGCATCGCTCGGTCGTCTACTACCTGATGCTGGCTATCCTTGTCCTAGGGATCGGGGCTTACCTGCAACTGGGGCGCAACGAGGATCCCACGTTCACCATCAAGACCATGGTGGTGCAGGCGAGATGGCCTGGCGCCACGCTCGACGACACCCTGCACCAGGTAACCGAACGCTTGGAGCGCAAGCTTCAGGAAACGCCTCATCTCGACTACCTGAAGAGCTACACCAAGGCCGGCGAGTCCACGGTCTTCGTATACCTGAAAGGATCGACGCCCCCGAAGACGGTGGCGGATACCTGGTATCAGGTGCGCAAGAAAATTGAAGACATCAGGCTGACCTTGCCGCAGGGCGTGATCGGCCCGGTAGCCGATGATGAGTTCGGCGATACCTACGGCATCATCTATGGTTTCACCGCCGACGGCTACACCAACCGCGAGTTACGAGACTACGTGGAAAACGTCCGTTCTCGGCTCTTGCAGGTGCCCGATGTCGCCAAGGTAAATTTGATCGGCGCGCAGCCTGAGCGCATCTACATCGAGTTCTCGCCTCAAAAGCTCGCGGGCTACGGCCTTACCGCGGAAGCTCTGACAACAGCGCTGCAGGCTCAAAACGTCGTGGTTCCCTCGGGTGAGATCGTCACCGATCAGGAAGGCATCAAACTGCAGGTAAGCGGGGCGCTGAAATCCGAGAAGGATATCCTCGCCGTCAACTTTGCCGTGGGCGATCGCATCATTCGCCTTGCCGACATCGCTCAAGTGCGCCGCGAGGATGCCAACCCGCCAGATCCGATCTTTCGCATCAACGGCAAGCCTGGCCTGGGCCTCGGGATCTCCATGCGCGACGGCGGCGACGTCCTGGCGCTCGGTCGCAACGTCGAAGAAACGGTAAAGGAACTTAGGAAGGACTTGCCGGTCGGCATCGAGCCCACAATGATCGCGAACCAGCCGGAGACGGTCAGCCATGCGATCGGCGAGTTCATGGAAGCGCTGTGGGAAGCGATCGCCATCGTCCTCGTTGTGAGCGTTTTGAGCCTCGGCTTCCGCGCCGGCTCCGTTGTCGCGATCTCGATTCCGCTGGTCCTCGCAGTCGTTTTCGCGGCAATGCTGGCCTTGGGCATCGACCTTCAGCGTATCTCGCTTGGCGCCCTCATCATCGCTCTCGGCCTGTTGGTCGATGATGCCATGATCACCATCGAGACCATGGTGAGCCGCCTCGAACGTGGCGACGACAAGCCGACCGCGGCCGTCTTCGCCTACGCTTCGACTGCCATGCCGCGGCTTGCCGGGACGCTCGTCACCGTCGCTGGCTTTGTGCCAGTTGGTTTTGCACGCAGTGACGCGGGCGAATACACTTTCTCACTCTTCGCCGTGGTGGCGCTGTCCCTAATCGCTTCCTGGGTGGTGTCGGGCCTCTTTGCCCCTGTCGTGGGCGTTGCGCTCCTGGGAAAGCCAAAGCATTCGCATAGTGAAATGCTGAGCGCGCCGATGCGCTTGTTCAAGCGTGCCCTGTTGGCTGCAATGCGCGCCAAATGGATCACCATCCTTGTGACGGCGGGTCTCTTCGCTGCAGCCCTGGCCGGAGCCCGTCTCATCCCGCAGCAGTTCTTTCCGTCCTCCGATCGGCCTGAGTTATTGGTGGATTTGAAGCTGCAAGACAACGCCTCGATTCTTGCGACAAACGAGGTCGTGCAACAGTTCGACGAGATCGTCGCCGCCGATCCTGACGTCGAGCATTTCTCGACCTATGTCGGTCAGGGCGCCATTCGCTTTTATTTGCCGCTCGACGTAGCCCTGCCGAATCCCTTCTTCGCGCAGTCAGTCATTGTCACCAAAGGACTTAAGGAACGCGAGCAGGTTCGCGCGCGTCTCGAGAAGGCTTTGGCGACGCGGTTCCCGCAGGTCGTCGCGCGCGTCAATCCGCTGGAACTCGGTCCCCCTGTCGGCTGGCCGGTGAAATACCGGGTGGACGGACCAGACCCGGCCCAAGTTCGCTCCATTGCTCTCGAGGTTGCCGATGCCCTAGGCAAGACTGCGGGCCTCCGCAACGTCAACTTCGACTGGGTCGAGCCATCACGGATTATGCGTGTCCGCGTCGATCAGGACCAGGCGAGACAGCTGGGCCTTAGCTCCGCCGTGGTGGCCACCGCGCTCAATGCCATTGTCTCCGGCACGACGGTGACGCAGGTTCGCGACGATATTTATCTGGTCGACGTGGTCGCGCGCGCCGAGCAGACAGAGCGGACCTCTCTTGAATCGCTTCGCTCATTGCAGATCCCGCTTCCGGGCGGGCGGGTGGTTCCACTGAGGCAGATCGCAACCTTTGACTATTCCCAGGAATACCCAATCGTCTGGCGGCGCGATCGCGTTCCGACCCTGACCGTGCAGGCCGACGTGGTGCCTGGTATGCTGCCGGCAACGGCCGTCAAGGCCTTTGAGCCTCAACTCGACAAACTGGTGGCGGCGCTGCCGAGCGGCTATCATATCTCGACTGGCGGCTCGGTGGAGGAGAGTGGCAAGGCCCAAGGCTCGGTTATGGCGGTGCTGCCGGCCATGGGTCTTCTTGTGCTGACGATCCTGATGTTCCAGCTACAGAGCTTCCAGCGCATGTTCCTGGTCTTGAGTGTTGCTCCGCTCGGCATCATTGGTGTGGTGGCGGCCCTGCTGCTTGCACAAGCTCCGCTCGGCTTCGTCGCGATCCTGGGTGTGCTGGCGCTGACCGGCATGATCGCGCGCAATTCGGTCATCCTGATCGATCAGATCGAGACCGAAAGGAGGACCGGCGCCCATCCGTGGGACGCCGTCGTCACAGCCGCGCTCCACCGGACACGTCCGATCCTGCTCACGGCGGCCGCCGCGACACTCGGCATGGTGCCGATCGCGCCGACTGTCTTCTGGGGGCCAATGGCCTTCGCCATCATTGGCGGCCTGGCCATCGCTACGGTTCTCACCCTGATCTTCCTGCCGGCTCTTTATGTCGCCTGGTTCCGAATCAGTGAACCGCGACCAAGCGAGGTCCACGTGGACGCCGCCGAGATAGGAGACCTTGCATTGCAAGCTTGATTCATTGGCGAGCCGTGGACTGAACCATGGCTCGCCTCATGGCGCTTCAGGAGTGGCTTGCCCCAGCTGCAGGCCGGAACCCCATCGTATGCGCGGCCGGGGCCCACTCCAGTGGATCCCGCGGGATGATTTGGTTTGCGCCTACGCGCGTCGCGATCTTTCAGATTCGCTCCATGCGCTTTAGGTTTTTGATTTTGCGCATGTCTTTGTCCCGAAACCGGTTACCACTTTCGGGAGACATGCCTTAAAAGCGCGTCGCTGGTGGACTCTCGCACATGGTTGGGACGGGTCCTGGCCGCCAGCTGCTTACTGTCCCGTGTTGACTGGACCGGTAGCCAGATCTTGCCCTGGCAGCGATTGCTCTCCACCCTGCGAGATGCTGACGCCGAGGCCCCGCTCCTCGCTCGTTCGCTGCAGGATTCGCGGTCCTACCCAAACGTCGGAGGGCAGGGCAGGAATTCCCGCCGCCAATCCGTCGATCATTGTGTTCACCGCGCGAACGGCCAGGTTGTCGGACCGCGCGCTCGGGCCGACAAGGCGATCGATCAGCAGCAAGGTAAGGCCGTGAATTTGCGACCAATAGCTCAACACTGCGCTGTCTATCTTTGACGTGTTGCGCCGGCTCCTGGGGACGGGGCTTCCTAGAGCGCCGTCGATGACGGCTCCCTCGATAAGCGCTCTCAGTTTCTCGGCTGCTGCCATTTCGATTGTAGGCCGGCCATCGCCCGCAACGCCAAGCAACCCACCGAACATCAGTCTATAGAGCGCAGGATTTTCGATACCCTGCCGCACATGGCTGCGGGCCATTGCAGTAAGGCGCGTACGCGGATTGCTGCGTCCCCGTCCCGCATCGCTCATTCGATCGGCAAGCTGATCGAAGCCCGCTGCGGACACGGCGCCCAACAATTCTCGCTTATCTGCGAAGTGCTTGTAAGGCGCGTTATGGCTCACACCGGCACGTCGGGCCAGTTCTCGCAGGGAGAATTCGGTGCTTTGCGTCTCGCGCAGGACGTCGATCGCTGCATTGACGATGGCGCGCTGAAGATCGCCATGGTGATACGCACGATCAGGGTGTTCGGGTTTAGCTGTGTTCATGCTGGCTATCCTAGCAGCTGAGTGGCCAGCGTCAACTTCGGCCTGTCGCAAATTTTCTGGACTCGGTCGATTTAAGTTGACACCGCCAACTCGCGGCAGTAAGTAGGCACTGTCAACAACAAAGTGGCTATTGCCAACATCAGGTTGGGTTGCCACATATTTGGAGAATGAGAATGAACCCCGACAAATCCGCCAATTCCGCCGTCGAGTGGGACCTGCGTCATCCCGGCCTCATTTTGAAGGACGGCGACGGTGTGGTGCACGAGTTCACGGGCATGTGGCCTCTCAAGCCCGATGCCGACCTTGTGAAATTCACCAACAAGCTCGCCTTCCGCGAATTCTGGAACCCGCCGGAACTGACCTTTGCCGAAGCGACCACTCTCCTCGGCCTGATACGTGCCGCGCGGTGGTTCGTCGGCACGAGCACCGAGTTCGGTTCGACGCTCTACTTCGTCACGCAGTTCGATAGCAGCCTCGAGAAGTACTTCGATGACTTTGTGCTCAACGGAAAGGAGAACCTCGAGGCGATTTGGGGTGAGTGCATCGGATGTCCGACCGGCCCCGAGGCGACGGCGCGCGACATCGTCCAGTACATTGCGCGCGGTCAGATGAAGACGCTCGCGCTTTATGATGCCTTCCCGAGCCTCAGCAACAGCCAGATCGAGAAGCAGGCCGACGTCTACGCGAAGACCCAGAAGTTCCAGCGTGCCGTCGCGAAGCGCGAAGGCAAGTTAGAGGACCTGGTCGACAGCTTTCTTGTCGAACTCGCAAAGCCTTTCGATCACGTGCGCAGCGGCGCGGCTATCGACACCGACGCCGGCAAGGAGCCGCAATTTACGAACGTTCCCGAGCGGCTCGGTCTCAAGAAGGCCGCCTAATCCAACGTCAGACTTCGAAGTTGGCCGACCTTGGGTGCTTCATCCAACGCGCCGGCCAACTCCAGCCGGTGCGCTCGACAACAGAGAGGATCCCTTCAAATGAGCACTGCTGCAATGACACGCGCTTTGACCGCCGCCGATTTGAGGGCGAATCTCAGCGACATTCAGGACAATGTCGTTGCGCCGATCCTCATGAGATACGGGCGCCATATCTTCCTGAAATTCCATGACGGCGCAAAGGCACGTGAATGGATGCGCGTCATGATCGCGCGCGTGAATGCTCGGCCGCAGGAGCACGGGACATGCTTCACCGTGAACGTCGGCTTCACGTTTGAAGGACTAGCAGCGCTCGGCCTGTCGAAACGTTCGCTTGACAGTTTTCCGCAGGCCTTTCGGATGGGCGCCCGCGCCCGTGCCGAGGCGATCGGCGACACGGGCTTGCACGCCCCAGAGCATTGGGAGGGCGGTCTCGGCGGTCCCGACATTCACGCGATGGCGTGGATCCGGACCGATTCCGATCAAGGCCGCGAACTGGCGACTGAGATCGTCCGTGCCGAAATGGAAGAGATCGGGGGAATAGAGGTCCGCTTCCTCCAGGACACGATGGCGCTCGCGCATGCGAACGGGATCGGTTCCGAGGGCGAGCATTTTGGATTTGCCGACCCGATCTCCCAGCCTCCGATCGAGGGTGCCGACGCGCCTTGGTATCCTGGCGACGGCGTGCAGGAGCCGGATGGGTCCTGGCGTCCTTTGAAAGCCGGCGAGTTTGTGCTGGGTTACGAAGACGAGGCTGGCCCTGCGGGCGTCATGGGTCCGGAACCGTTCGAGCTGCGGGTGAATGGGACGTACATGGTCTTCCGCAAGCTCCATCAGGATGTGGCTGCCTTCCGCAGATTTCTGCAAACCGCGGCCAAGTCGCTTTACGGTTCCGACGACGAGTATCAACAGGAACGCGTGGCAGCGAAGATGATGGGCCGGTGGCGCAGCGGCTGCCCCGTGGATCTGTCGCCGGACAAGGATGACCTTGCCATCGCTGCGGACCCGGAGCGCCGCAACAACTTCAGCTATGCAGGCGACGACCAGGGACTGCGGTGCCCAGTCGGCGCGCACCTACGCAGAACCAATCCACGCGCCACTGCCCTCAAGCGCGCGACCACGGTGCGAAGGCATCGCCTGATCCGACGCGGCGTCGAATATGGGCCGCACCTCGAGGACGGCGCGCTCAACGACGACGGCGTCGATCGCGGGCTGATCAACCTCTTCATCCAGGCCGACATCGAGAGGCAATTCGAGTTCGTCCAAAAGGAATGGATGAAAGGCGGTGAGTTCATCGGACTCGGCGCAAACGAGCAGGACCCGATCAACGGCGTGGGGGGTGAAGGCTCTCAGATGATGGTACCGGGCGCTAAGCAGCCGTTCCTGTTCGATCTTCCCAGCTTCGTCACGGTCAAGGGAGGCGAATATCTGTTCGTACCCGGACTGAAGGCGCTCGAAGGCCTGATCCAGCAGCGATTCTAACGGGCGATATCGGAGCTTGCGACAATGGCCATCCGCCTGCGCACCACCAATTCCGGCAGAGGTCGCCGGACACTCTTTGTGAAGAACTTCGGCAGGCTTATTGCGCTTATATTGGTGTTCGCCGCGACAGTCTCGGCAGCCTCGGCGCAGGGCGTCGCCGCGCCTGCGCTTCGTCCCGGAGCACTCTCCGCATGGACCTTCGGTGAAGTTTTTACGTTCCTCTTCGTTACCCTCGGCCCGCTCAACGTCATCCTGCCATTTCTTGGGATGACGCAGGGCCGCAGTGCTGCCTTCAAGCGCCAGGCGGCCTTCACGGCATTCAGTGTTGCATTGATCGGACTGCTCGTCGTAGCGGCGATCGGCGCGGCAACGCTTAAGGCCTGGGGCATTTCTATCGGCGCACTCCTCCTTACGGGAGGCGCCATCCTTGTTCTCGTTGCGCTACGGCCCGTGTTGGCAGGCTATAGCCCGCGCGCAGGTGAACCGTCATCAGCGGCTAACCCGGCCAGCGCGACCGAACTGGCGTTTTCGCCGCTCGCTTTTCCCACCATCGTCACACCCTACGGCCTCGCGCTGCTGGTCCTGCTGGTCACGCTTTACCCGGCAAGTTCGGAAGGACTGTGGGTTCTGGCCATGGCGGCCTTGGTGCTCGCCCTCGACTTGATCGTCATGCTGGCCGCCGACCGCATTGCGAAGATCCCTCTCGTCAATCCAGGCCTCAATATTCTCGGATGCGTGATGAACGTCCTCTTGATTGCGCTGGGCGTGCAAGCGGTCGCCGACGGCCTACGCCTAATCGCAGAGCAGAGATTCTGAACAAACGAAAGGAAAAACGACCGTGTCAGATCATTTCAGCGGGCCAGCCATTATGGGCGATCCAGCAGTCGACATTTCGGACTTTTTTGCGTTCCCTAGCCCCGAGCGGCCGGGAAACCTGGTTCTCATCATGGACGTATTCCCGCTCGCGACGCCGGATTCACGGTTCAGCAACGTCGTCACGCATCGATTCCGGCTACGGCCATTGGCGCGCTCCGAGCGCCACATCGTCACCGGCGCGAACGAATACACCATCGACGTCCGGTTCAGCGATGTTCCCGAGGGGACTGCAGTCCAGAAGGGGCAGATCATCACGTCGGATGGCCTGAAGGCAAGCTTCACAGTCGGAGAGCAGGTCGAAGAAGAAAGCATGCGCGTGTTTGCGGGACTGGTCAGCGATCCGTTCTTCATGGATGTCGAGGCTACGCTCCGGACGGATTTCTCCGGCAAGATGTCGTTCGACACCGCGGCGAATACGGTACAGTTTCGCGACGTCCTCTCGATCGTGGTCGAAATCCCTTTTCGATCAATCGTGGAACGTTTCGGCGGCGCGACATTGATCGCCGCCGTTTCGGAAACAGTGGTGACAGTCAACGGTAAGCCACTGCGGCTCGAGCACGTCGGACGGCCAGAGACCAAGAACGTGCTGATGGCGAATCCGACACGCGATCCGCGCGCGAAAAACATCGAGTTGCGTGACTTGTACAATCGCGAGGACACGTTCACGCTCTCAGACGTCTACCGCCCGCTATACGAGACACGCCTCGACGCGAATTTGGCTTACTGGGACGAGTTGGACGGGGCGACCGAGTGGCCCGTTGAAGAAGATGGTCGTCACCCGCTGCGCGACCTGTTCCTGGGTGATTTTCTGATTGTCGATCTCGCGAACCCGTTCTCCGCAGGGAGCTTCCTCGAGATCGAGCGCGCGCTGATGGATGATCGAGCGCACAATAGCGCCGGTGGCCGATGGCTCGATGACGACATCCTCGACGATATGCTCTCGATGATCGTGAATGGAGGGCGGGGCAAGCGTGTCGGAGATGGCGTGGATATGCCGACGAAGCCCGCAGCCCGCACTTTCCCCTACGTGCGCGAACCGAATCTGCGCTCTGACCTGCCGCTACCAGCATTTCTGAAAGGCTAAGAAATGAACGAGTTGATTGGAAAATCAGCAGTCGTCACCGGCGCGGCATCCGGCATCGGAAACGCGATCGCGACGCATTTCATCGCCGCCGGCGCGAGCGTGCTGCTCTGCGACATCAATAGAGGGGCGGTTGAGGAAGCAGCGCGCGAGCTGGGCCGTCTCGCGAAACCCCGCGTGACCGATGTGTCTGACGAAAGCCAAGTCGAAAGCGCGATCACCGAAGCTGCTAAGGAGTTCGGAGCCGTGGACATCGTGGTTAACGTCGCAGGCTTCGGCGCGATTGCTCCGATAACCGAAATCACGGCTGAAAAGTGGAACGCCGTTCAAGCCGTTACTCTGACGGGCGTGTTCTACGGAGTGAAGCACGGCGCCCGGCAGATGTTAAGGCAGGGTCGCGCCGGCGTCATCATCAATATCTCCTCAGTCAACGCACAACACCCCGGTGAAGGCCAGGCGGCTTATTGCGCCGCCAAGGCCGGCGTCGACATGATCACGCGCGTTGGAGCTCTCGAACTCGGTCCCAAGGGCATCCGCGTGGTCGGCATCGCGCCGGGTCTCGTGGAAACGCCTTTGACGAAGCACGAACTCGAAAATCCTGCGATGCGCGAGCTCTTCATGGCGATCATCCCGATGAACCGGGCGGTTGCAGCCAAGGAGATTGGAGATGCTGCCGTTTTCCTTGCATCCGATCGCGCAAGCTCGATCACCGGCGCGACCCTCGTGATTGATGGTGGATC
Organism: Mesorhizobium sp. M1E.F.Ca.ET.045.02.1.1; assembly: GCF_003952485.1. Taxonomy (NCBI): domain Bacteria; kingdom Pseudomonadati; phylum Pseudomonadota; class Alphaproteobacteria; order Hyphomicrobiales; family Phyllobacteriaceae; genus Mesorhizobium; species Mesorhizobium sp. M1E.F.Ca.ET.045.02.1.1. Next base: position 755,961 of record NZ_CP034447.1, on the reverse strand, counting down.
GCTGACGCGCGGCTATCCGGCAGTCCTGACAGGACTGAGGAAAGCATCATGATCGAGCCGGAACGTTACACAAGCGGCAAGATCGCTCTCGTCAACCTTTCTGCCTCAATTGATGCGCTCGAATCCAGGCGTACCCATTCCGCTACCTTCGATGAGCTAGTCGGTCTTTCCAAGCTATTGTTCGTGCGTGGAGACGTGTTGGGCTGCATAGCCGATCATGATCGAGCGGAATCGATTGCGAATGAAGCGGTAGCGATGTGCGCCGGCACAGCGGGCGCGCTCCATGTATCGGCGAAACTGGCCGCCCGCTTCCATCGATTTCGCGAAGCCGAGAACCTGCTTAATCAGGCGCTCGCCATGCGTCACCCGCGCAATGAGATTGACGCTCAAAGAGCTGCGCTGCTCCAGGCAACCGGGCGCTTCGAAGAGGCCTTGATGCTGCGCGAACGGCTCGCGGAACAAGATCCGAGCATTCAGACGATCGGAGCGCTTGCGTCGCTGCTTGCCGAAATGGGCCAGTGGACGGCGGCAGAACAAAGCTATTCGAACGCGCTCGGAACGGATGATGGCGTGTCGCCATTTCCCGCTGCCCAGTTGCTGTTCGAGTGGGGTGTGAGCGCGATGCGCCGCGGTAAGCTCGACAAGGCGGAAACCGTTCTTGCTGAACTCGGCGTGATCCTGCCGGCCCATGTGCCCGGCCGCGGACACCGCGCCGAAATAGCGCTCGCGCGCGGTGACCTGGATCGTGCGATGGCCTTAATTGCGCCCCTCATCGAGACATCCGACGATCCTGAATATCGCGCGATATATGCGGAGATCCTGGCCGCTGGCGGTGACGATAGGACGGATGACGAAGCCGAACACGCAGTTCGAGATTACGAGATGCTGCTCGCGCGGCGACCGGCGGCTTATGCCGATCACGCGGCCGCCTTCTTCATGGGTGTCGGCAAGCGGCCGCAACGTGCGCTCGAGCTTGCCTCTGCCAATTGGAAACTTCGCAACACTCCCCGGTCGCGAAGCCTTCTCGCGAAGGCGCGGCGGAGCGCGCGAGCAGCCTCGACGCTGACGGAGTACCGGGCATGTTAGTCGTCCTAGCAGCGCTGCTCGCCGGGTTCCTTCATGTCCTGTCGGGCCCCGATCACATGGCAGCGATAGCGCCTTACGCCATACAAGGAAAAGCGCGCGCCTGGCGCACCGGCGTTCGGTGGGGCTTCGGGCACAGCGCAGGTGTCCTCGGTGTCGGGCTCCTCCTACTCACGTTGCGCGACCGCATCGGAATCGAGGCGCTCTCGTCATGGGGCGAGCGCGGCGTCGGCCTCATGCTCATTGCAATCGGGCTCTGGGGGCTTCGCAAGGCGATCGACGTGCGGCGCGCCAAAATAGATCACGAAAACCATAAGCATTCGGTTCATGGGCATATAGCTTTTGGCGTCGGAACGATTCACGGTCTGGCAGGCAGCTCGCATCTGCTGGGAATCGTTCCAGCTCTCCTCTTGCCCTCCGCCACGGCTGCCGCTGCTTACCTGATTTTCTTCGGCGTCGGGACGATTGCTGCGATGGGGGGATTTGCGTTCGCGGTCGGATCGATCGCCGTGCCTCCTGTTGCTCGCGGCGCTGCCGGACAAAGTGCCCTGATGGGCGTGTGCTCCGTCCTTGCTCTCGGTGTCGGCGCATTCTGGCTGATTTCGGCTTTTGGGATCCACACGGCCGCAAGCCTAGTCGCTTTGGTAACACCATGACTGAATCCAATCGCAGCATCCCCGCGCGTACGGCAACGAATTTCGACGTCCTCGTCATTGGCGCAGGCCCGGCAGGCGCCATGGCCGCCCTTCGGGCAGCAGACCTCGGGGCGCGAACAGCGCTGGTCACCAGCGCCCAATTCGGGGGCATGGCCGCACACGACGGCCCCGTCCCGGTGCGTACACTCGCACGCGCCGCTCGGCTGATCAGCGAAGCTCGACGGCTGAAAGAGTACGGCATCGAGGTGGGTAACCCAGCGCTCGACTACCAGCGCCTGCTAGCGCGGGTGCGCGAGGTTGTCGATGACGTCGTCGCGCATTCTTCTTCGCGCGAGCAGCTCGAGATGCTTGGAGTGAGCGTCATTGAGCACGCCGGCACCGTGCGGTTTAACGATCCTCATACCGTCGTCACCTCGGCAGGACTGCGGCTGCGGGCGGATAAAATCATTCTCTGTGTTGGGGGGGTCACCAGACAACTGCCGGTCCCTGGGTTTGAGCTGACAAGCGACCATACAAGCGTTTTCGGTGCGACTTCCGCACCCGACTCGATGCTGGTTGTCGGCGGTGGCTCGACGGCTGTGCAAATCGCCTCGATATTCTGTGCGTTCGGCTCCCGCGTTCAGGTGTTCGAGGCGGGTCCCCGCATCCTCGCAAACGAGGATGACGATGTGTCGGCCGCGATTGCCGCAGCATTCCGAAAGGTCGGGGTCGTGGTCAGCCAAGACTTTGGCGCGATCGTGTCCTTCGAAAAGACCCCCACCGGAGTGCGAATGAACTTCGCGAAGGGCGGCAAACAGTCGAGCGCGGAGGCCGCGATTGCCGTCGCGGCGATCGGCAGGGCTGCGGACACCAGAGGACTTAACCTCTCGTCGGCGGGAGTCCTGCTCGACGGTCGAGGATTCGTAAAGGTCGATGACTACTTGCGGACTTCCACGCCGCATATCCTCGCGGCCGGCGATGTCACGGGCCGACTGATGGTGGTTCCGTCGGCGATACGGGACGGCTTCGTCGCTGCGACCAACGCCCTGCGCGGCGCGGGTGAAAGGGCTTCGGAGCGCATCGACGTCAGCGCCAGCTTTACGCATCCGGAATATGCGCGGGCTGGCCTTACAGAAGTTGAGGCACGTCGTGAGCACGATGTGTTGACCTCTACCGTCCGCTTTGACTCGACCATGCGCACGATCATCGACGGCCGCAAGGACGGGTTTTGCAAGCTGGTCGTAGATCGCAGAACCGCGAAAATACTCGGTTGTCACTGCGTCGGTGAGTTGGCCGGGGAACTCGCTCAGACCGCTGCCGTCGCGATTTCCGCGGGCATGCGGGTGGACGAACTGGTGCGGGTCCAAATGGCGTTCCCCACATATGTCGGGAACCTCGCTTACGCCGCCGCGGACGCTGCCCGCCAACTCGAGTTGGGTGTTGGCAACCAGCACATTGGAACAAGAGGTGATCTCTACGAGAATCTTCGCCAATGGGATGATCGGCGCAAGATTGTGGAGGTTGCTGTATGAGGGGCCGCCTTCTTGCGCTCGCGCTCATTTTCTCCGCGTCGGCAGCTTCGGCTCAGGACCCTGCTCGCAGCAGCAGTGCCAGCGACACGACCTCGACCGACCCCACAAGGCGCGTCTTCCAACTCGTGTTGCCAGCGGACCACAGGTTGGGCGACTGGGCCGGGCTGCGGCAAACACTCGAAAACGCCGGGATCACAGCCAATCTAGGCTTGGTTACCGACTTAGCGGGCAATCCCAGTGGCGGCCGTTCCAAGGGCGTGACCGCCCCGACAAGCGTCGAGCTTAGCCTCTTGGCTGACCTCGATAAGATCGCGGGGATAAGCGGCGGCTCACTCTTCATGTCGACCTCCGAGCGATGGGGTCGAAGCCTGTCCGCGGATTATGTAGGAAACGTCTTCAGCGCACAGCAGATCTACGGATTCCAAACCTGGCGATTGATCGATCTTTCCTATCAGCAGCAGCTGTTCGACGACCGCCTCGAGCTTCGTCTTGGACGCTTCGCCGCGACGGATGACTTCATGGTTTCAGCCTACAGCTGCGGTTTGGTTTCCAACGCCTTTTGCGGCAACCCATTCGGCATCCTGATCGATGCGCCAGGAATTAGCGCCTACACAGGGGCTTGGGGGGCTCTGGCGAAGGTCAAGCCGACGCCGCGCAGCTATATTATGGGCGCCGTATACAATGGCGATCCAGAGGTCCGCGCCGACGAGCACCACGGTCTCGACTTTTCTATACACGGGCCGGCTTTTGCGATGGCCGAGGTTGGTTATCAGATCAACGGACAGCCGGGCGATAGTCAATTCCTTGGAAATTACAAGCTCGGAGCCTGGTATGATGGCAATCGGCTTACGGAGTTCCAGTCGGGAGATCCGGTTCACGGGAGTTGGGGTTTTTACGGCATTTTCGACCAAGTGATTGTGCCGTTCGGCGCTCCGGGCAGCAATCGTGGCCTCGGTGTGTTCGGTTCGTTGACGTTGGCGCCGAGTCCTAACAAGCAGCCGTTATCAGCTTTTTTCACGGCGGGTATTTCGGCGCGCGGTTTCTTTGACAGCCGACCGCGAGACGCTATTAGCCTAGGCTTTGCATACGGTCGCTTCAGTGACGACCTGCGCCGGGCTCAACGCGAGGGGCAATTGCCTGGTCCTATCGGCGGTCAAGGCCGTGAGGGCGTTCTGGAGGCCAGTTACCGTATCGACGTCAGGGACGGTGCGATGTTTGTCCAGCCCGACATTCAATATATCATGCATCCGGGAGGCACCGACGCTGTCAAGAACGCGGTGGTAGTGGGCGCGCAGGTCGGTATCAATTTCTGAGTAACGTCAATTCATTCGTTCCGGCAGGTACACGCGCCTGAGATCTGGCAGCGTAACCCAACGCTCTGCCTTCCCACGCCCGCGGCCAGGTCTCGATCGCTTGGTTGCAAACATCTTGCCGTGCTCACGAACTAATGAGCGTATTTGCTATGCTTGCCAGGCGCAGCAGTTAGCTCGGGTGCGCTCGCAAGGATTTCACGGGACCGCTCTATGAGCCGGCGGTTGTTCGATGAGCTCCTGAGTTTCCGTTATGCGGCTGACGCTTTGCCGCTCCCTTTCATCGAGGGGCTTAACCAGCTTTTCGGACTTGTTAATCTGTAGCATCGCGATGCCCCTCAAATAAGCAACGGGACGCCTAGAAACCCGCGAGGCGGGAAACGGTTCCCTCGCATGACGAATGATGATAGCGGCCAAGCGCCACGACACTGGCCATAGAACTGGCGGCCGACGTATACTGTTGGGGAATGGGTACTTGAAAACGTTGGCCGCCGGCACTCGGGCGGCTACGCCATATCGCTGGCGCATACTGAGGTTCAGGCGTGATTGGGTCGCCTTCAATCAGATTGCCGGCTTGTGGCGGAGGCTTTGCCCGATCACTATGTCGCAGACACCAAGGTGGGTCGCCTCTTTTGCGAGGTGCAGTGCCAGCTTTGGGCGGTGCGCTATGCTATCACCAGAGGATGTCGCAACCGCATCGAACGTCTATCAGGGTCAGCACGTCGCATCCCCAGGTTTATCGTCCGTGTCGGTCTTCCCTCTACTACAAGCGGACCGTGCAGGTGACGCCGGATTTATTTGAACCTGAAATGCGCGGGGCGGTACGCGACGAAGTGTTTGCCACAATGGGTCCTCTTCCGGCACCACAGGTTCCAACTGCGCACGGCTCCCGAACAATACGCCGCTTCGCTGGTAGGCAGATCGCACGAAAACACATCCTCCAGGGCTACCACTCCGCCGCCGCCAGCTTTGCCCGTGCCTGCTCTCGCCGGGCGCAAGCAGCACGTCAGACAAAATCATCAGCACAAGCCATCCACCGACGGACGCCAGCTTGTGAACCGCTGCGATCATCTGAGAGCTCATGACTGATTGGCCCGTATAAACAGGCACTCGTGCGCGGCGAGCCCTGGGCTCACTCCGCGGCACGTGGCCATTGGTGCACCGATGTTGATCGAGTCGGCAGTCACTTAATGCCAAGAGCGTCCTTGAGTTCTGCCAGTTTTTTCATGCACCCTTGTTCGTCTCCAGCTTGGGCCATCTTACGGGCTTCAGCCATCAGTTCGCTGGGATGTTCGGCGCTTTGGGCGCTGCGGTTGCCAGTCACCTGCTCCTGATGAGGTGTTGTTGGCTTCACAGCTCCCGCCGTTGATCCAGTGACCTCAGTATTGCCGCCCTGCTGCTTGCCGGCCAGGACCTCGGCTTGGTGCTTCGTCGCCGGAATACCCGACTTGTTAGTGACTGCGCCCGTTTCGGCAGTGATGACGTTTGGCTCGAGTGCTTTCAACTCCTGTGTCCCCCAACAACGGCGTGCGCCTCGATGCCTTCCTCTTCCAGTCGCTGGATCCCCTTGGTGGAGATGGCTAGACGAGCGCCGATGGAGGGAGGCGGATGACGCAAGCGGAAAACTGTCCCATTCTGAAGGACAGCCGACACTCTGTTCATCTGACCGGCGATTTGCGGGAGCCTGCGGGACCACTTCATAAATACGTGTTCCTTAGGACCTACAAAAACCAGAGCGAACGGATGCGGTGTTTCATCCGAGAGGCGAATGCGTCACGGGAGCGCCTGGACAGCGTCGTCGAAGCGCTCCGGGAGCTGCTGGCTATTGACGCGTTTCGGGCACTGCTGAAAGCGGAAGGCTTCGCGATGATGCCAAGAACACTTGCGGACAGAATTCTGGGCGAACAACCGGCTACCCGAATTGCCGAAGCAAGGCCGGACCACGCCGTAACCGCGAGACATCAGATTGTCGGAGGAATCTGTCAGGAAGTCCTCGACCTCTTGCAGGATTGCGTCGTACCGCCGAAAATGTTCGGTCTGTTGCGCCAGGTCGTGCCAGGTCGGCAGAGCGAGATTGCCCGGCTCATGCTCGCGCTGGAAAGGGTGAAGCTCAATACTGCAAGGGTTTTCATCGCACTCACGCCGCAGTCACAGCTCGTGGACACTTCGACCCCCCGCAACCAGTTCGCAGGCATCGCTGCCGCCCAACTGTCGGCAATGGAAACAGAGCTTGCCGGGTTGAGCCAAGAGTTTCTGCTCAGTGCCGGGCGCCACGGGTTGTGGAACCTCGAACATGTGGCGGCACAAGGGTTTCTCAACCGACTGATGGATAGCCCCAGGGTGGTGCGGTATCTCGCCCAGAAATTCCCGGCGCATCTGGCGGAATTCCAAAACGTTTTGGAAGCAGCTCCGCGCAACTGACGGTCAGCAGGCGGACGTTCCCGACCTCAGGTTCGGACATTTTTGCGCACGAACGACTCCGATCCATGGAGATTGCGGCCGGTTTGCTTGGCAAGATAGAGCGCCGAATCTGGCTGACGCTGAATTTCGTCTGGCGACGTGGCCTCGTTCGCATGGTCCTGAACCGCAACACCGATGCTGACGCCGACCCCGGGGGCAGCCCAGACAGAGGGAGTGATCAGAATTCCACTCGCGATCCAAGGCCTCGTTCGGTCGCGCGCCGCACAGCAAGATCTGCCACAACCAGGTCCTGAAGGGATACGCCGGTGCCGTCGAAAATTGTAATCTCGTCCGCCGATCGGCGTCCCTCGGCCATGCCTGCAATGACGGCGCCGATCGAACCGCGGATGTCACTTTCCCCGATCATGCCCTGCGCGTAAGCATGCTGAAATTCGCCTATGCTGAGCGACTGCGCTATCTCGTCGACGAAGAGCGCCGCGGCGGAGACAAGCTCCGAATCGAGCTCTTGCTTGCCCCGCGTATCTGCCCCCATGGCGGAAATATGGGTTCCGGGCACAACCCACTCCCTTTCGACGAGCGGCTTGGTGGAGGGCGTGACGGTGACGAGGATGTCAGAGAGCCGGACGGCGTCCTCGCGGTTTTTGTGGGCGCGGTAGGCAATGCCAAGCTGGGCAACCGTCTTGCCGAAGGCGGCCAGATTGTCTGGCGAGGGATCCCAAGCGTGGACGGTCTTAATGCTGCGGACAGCCAGGGTCGCCTTGAGCTGATAGACAGATTGGGTGCCCGTCCCGATGATCCCGAGCGACTCGCAATCCGGGCGCGACAGGTGCTTCGTGGCGATCGCGCTTGCCGCCCCGGTGCGGATGCCTGTCAAGTAATTGGCGCTAACCAGAGCCGAAGCCCGTCCTGTATCGGGATCGAAGAGCAGGGTCGAGGACTGATGATTGGTCAATCCACGTGCCAGATTGTGCGGCCAGTAGCCCCCAGCCTTGAGGCCGAGAAACGGCACAGAATTGTCCGCGCCGGTCTTTACGCCGAATACAGCATCCGCGTAGCCGACCACTTCCCGCACGACAGGGTAGTTCCTGGCTAAGCCGCGGGCCATGGCGGAGAAGGTCTGCTCGACCGCCTCCAAGGCCTCCTCGATGGCCACAAGATCCCGAGCAAGTGTTTCGGAAATGACTAGCATGGATACCCCCGCGGTCTCAGGCTTCGAGGATGAATTCGTCGATCATGACGTTCATGCCTGCCAGCATGCCGCCGTCGACCGGCAGGACCACTCCCGAAATATACGCAGCATCATTGGACCCTAAGAAGGAAACAGCCTTGGCGATGTCCATCGGCTCGGCGACACGGCCAAGCGGATACCAACGGCCAAGTTTCTCGAAGACGCCCGGGTCCTTTTGCTGGCGAATGGTCCAAGTGATGTTGTCGGTGCGCACAACCGGGAGAGACGGCGTTACAACGAATGCCGTCACGGCCGAATTCGGAGGCCACCGACATGGTTAGATTGATAATGCCCGCCTTCGCAGCGCTGTAGCTCGGATTGCCGAAATAGCGCATCCCGTTTACCGACGCGATGTTGACGATGGCGCCGCCGCGCCGGGATCGCATGCGTGGGAGGACGGCGCATATGCAGTGATACGTGCCATGGAGATTGATATCGATTTCGCGATGCCAGGAGTGGAGGCTCATGCCCTTGAGATCGCCTGCGGCGGTAAAGGCCGCGTTGTTGACAAGCAGGCTTACCGGACCAAGCGCGTCCTCAGCCGCGGCGAAGGCACTCTCCACCTGATCGGCATTTGTTATGTCGGCCTTCACAAAAACCGCACGGCCGCCGGCACCAACGATCTGGCTGACCGTCTCGCTCCCCTTGGACTCGTCGATTTCGAGAACCGCCACTGCAGCGCCCTCGGCGACCAACTGGCTGGCGATAGAACGCCCGATCCCGTGGCCCGCTCCCGTCACGACCGCAATTGTCCCGTCATGGCGAGCCATGTCTCGTCCCCCGGTCGCCTGGTTCAGGCGGTTGCTCTTCTCAACGATCAACCACTACCGGCCGTTAATGCGGTCTTCCAATGCAGAACGGGCATGGCAGGATCAGTATTTCGCATTCGCCTACCGATACCCTGGGACCGTAGGGTGTCCTCGATTGGCTGGCCGGGTGAAATCCGCAGGAGGTTTGGCCGGCGTGGCAGATACAGGGAACGGTCAATGAAGAACATCGTCGTTACCGGCGGCAGCGGCAAGGCGGGCAGGGCAGTCTGTCGTGGTCTGGTGGAGCACGGTTACAGCGTCTTGAATGTTGACGTGCAGGCTTCACGGGATCCCGTCTGCCCGTTCTACAAAGTCGATCTCAATGATCTTGGCCAGGTGATAGACGCTTTGCAGTGGGGCGGCGGCAAGGATCACCCTTTCCGCAAGTTCCGCACGCCAGATGCTGTGGTGCATCTGGCGGCGATTCCGGCACCCGACCTGATGCCCGACGATGTCATTTTCCGCAACAATGTCGTGACAACCTATAATGTTTTTGACGCGGCCATCCGTGTAGGCGTCAAGCGGATCGTTTGGGCATCGAGCGAGACCACGCTGGGCCTGCCTTTCAGTCCGTCCAACCCGCCGTCCTACGTGCCGGTTGACGAAGACCATCCGATGCGGCCTGAAAGCGCCTATTCACTGTCGAAGGATCTTGGCGAGGAAATGGCCCGACAGATGCAGCGGTGGAACCCCGAGACGACCTTCATTGGGCTCAGGCTTTCCAACGTGATGGAGCCGGCGGATTACGAGCGCTTCTCGTCCTGGCAGGACGACCCGCATGTCAGGGAGTGGAACTGCTGGGGCTACATCGACGCGCGCGATTGTGCCCAGGCGGTGCGCAAGGCGCTGCATGTTGATCTTGTCGGCGCAGATCATTTCATCATCGCTAACGCCGACACCGTGATGGATCAACGAAGCGCTGAACTTATGAAAGCGATCTTTCCTGACGTACAATTCAAGCGCGAGATCAAGGGCCGCGAGACGTTGTTGTCGATAGATAAAGCGCGACATGTCCTCGGCTACGAGCCAGAGTTCAACTTCGGGCGAATCTAGAACGCGTCGTCACAAGTATGCTATTTATGCACAACAGAAGGCGATCAAGTTCGCCTTTTGCTATACTGCGCTTGTTGCGAAAAGCATCCGGGATGCCTTCATGCGACCTATGCTACTTCTTCATGCCCCCATGCGATAATTGTATTTTCACCTGTCGTTTTGCTGGCGCACAGTGTCTTGATCGGTGCGGCGCCTGGGTGCTGCCGCTTCGGGTCGAAAAGAAGACAAACACCTCATGAGGAGAACAAATTCATGACTTTCAGCATTCGCAAAGCGATGGCTGCGTCGGCCCTCGCTGTGGGCATGGCTTGGGCGGGCAGCCCGGCTTATGCCAAAACGCAGGTCAACTTCACCGTGGCGGAGTATAGCTCCAAGACTGGCCCGTACTTTGAGGAAGTGGCGGCGGCCTTCGAGAAGGAGAATCCCGACATCCATATCAACATCCAGGTGGTTCCGTGGGACACGCTCCTGCAGCGGCTAACCACCGATATCGCCGGCGGCCAAGCCCCCGACATTTCGATCATCGGTACGCGCTGGCTGGTTGACTTCGCCTCCCAGGGCATCGCCGAACCGGTCGATTCCTACCTGACGCCAGAATTCAAGTCGACCTTCATCGACACTTTCATGGCGCCGTCCGTCATCGATGGCAAGACCATGGGGCTGCCGGTCGCCGCCTCTGCCCGCGCCATGCTGGTCAACACCGATCTGCTCGACAAGGCCGGCGCCAAGGCTCCCGCCAACTGGGACGAGTTCTATACGACTGCCGAGAAGCTCAAGGCTGTTCCCGACACCTTTGCCTTCGGTCTGCAGGGCAAGGAAATCGAGACCGACGCCTATTTCTACTACAGCCTTTGGACTCACGGCGGCGACATCCTGAAGGGTGATGGGACGTCGGGCCTCGACACCCCTGAGGCACTCCAGGCTGTGACATTGTACAAGAAGATGATCGACGAAGGACTGACCCAGCCTTCTCCGACCAACTACACCCGTGAAGACGTTTTCAACCTCTTCAAGCAAGGCAAGGTCGGGATGGTCTTCACCTTCCCGATGCTCATTCCTCAGATCAAAGCCGAGGCGCCGAACCTGAAGTACAAGGTCCTGCCTTTCCCGGAAGGCAAGGCCAAGGCGACCTACGGTGTGACCGACACGCTGATGCTCTTCTCTTCCTCGCAAGTGAAGAAGGAAGCCTGGAAGTTCATCGAGTTCGCGTACAAGGACGAATGGCGGACCAAGTTCGATCACGGCGAAGGCTTCCTGCCCGTAACGAAGAATGTCGCGGCCGAGAAATACTACAGCAGCGATCCTGATATTGCCGGCTTTGCAGCGGGTCTGCCCTATGCGAAGTTTGCTCCGACCATCGCGAATTGGGAAGAGATCGCCGACACGACAGTTCGCGCCTTGCAGCAGATCTATCTTGGCCAAGCCAAGCCTGACGAAGCGCTCAAGGCTGCCGCGGCCGATATCAACAAAATTCGCAGCAAGTAGGCGCTGCCGCGAAAGATGGGCGGGCGTGGGGTAGCCCGCCCATTTCCCTGAGCGAGCCTCAATAGCCGTGGAACGGGATCATGAAATCGCGGACGCGCATACCGACGACACCCCTGTTGATGATCCTGCCGAGTTTTCTTCTGGCGATGTCGATCATCGGCTATCCGATTCTTGACCTCGCCTGGACGTCAATGCAGGAGGTCAGCCGCTTCGGAAAGATGATGGGCTTCGTCGGCTTGGCGAATTTCGCCGAAGTGTTTCGTGATCCGCTTTTCTATTCATCATTGGTGCGCACGGTGATCTGGACGGTCGCGGTGGTTGGCGGAACGCTGATCATATCACTGCCGATTGCGATAATGCTTAACGACGATTTCTATGGTCGGGGCCTTGCCCGCGTAATTGTCATGTTGCCCTGGGCGATTTCACTCACCATGACAGCTGTGCTCTGGCGCTGGAGCCTCAACGGTCGCGCCGGACTCATCAATGCGACGCTGATGGATTTCCACATCATCAGCGAGCCGATCGAGTGGCTCGCCACCGCTCCACTTGCCTTCACCGTCGAGATCCTTGTCGGTATCCTGGTCTCCATTCCATTCACAACGACGATCTTTCTCGGCGGCCTGTCCTCTTTGCCGCAGGATTCGTATGAGGCCGCGGTTGTGGACGGCGCCAAGCCCTGGGATTTGTTCCGCTACATCACGCTGCCGCTGATGAAGCCCTTCATCAATATCGCGATAGTGCTCAACGTCATCTATGTCTTCAATTCGCTTCCAATCATCTGGGTCATGACGGAAGGCGGGCCTGCCAACGGCACCGACATCCTGGTGACCTATCTCTACAAACTGGCTTTTCGCTTCGGCCAGCTCGGTAAAGCGTCTGCGATCTCGCTGATCATGTTCTCCGTCCTGTTCGTCTTCACCATCGCCTATGTGCTGATGGTGATGCGGCAGGAACACGACAACACTGCCGAGGAGGTGAAGCATGACGCCTAAGCTGAAAAAGAGCCTCCTTTACTGGCTTTTGCTGTCACCGCTTTGCGTTGTTATCCTGCTGCCATTCGGCATCATGTTCGTGACCGCCCTGCGACCACGCGACGAACTCTTCGTCTATCCGCCGACCTGGACCTTCAGCGAATTTCGTTGGGAAAACTTCGTCGAAATGTGGGTGAAGACCAATTTCGGCGGGGCGCTTCTAAACAGTCTCTATGTCAGCCTGACCTCGACGGTCATCGCGATCGCGCTGTCTATTCCTGCCGCTTACGCGCTGTCGCGCTACCGCTTTTCCGGTAAAGGGCTCTACAGGAATTTCCTTTTGATGACACAGATGATGTCGCCGATCGTGCTTGTCCTAGGCCTGTTCCGGCTGATGGTGCATCTCAACCTGGTCAACAGCCTCAATTCGCTGGTCGTCACCTATGTCGCCTTCAATATGGCCTTCACGATCTGGATGCTGCAGAGCTACTTCAACACGATTCCGCGCGAGCTCGAGGAAGCGTCCTGGATAGATGGTGCAACCGGCTTTACCAGCTTGGTGAAGATCTTCTTGCCGCTGGCCATTCCAGCCATGGTCGTGACCGCGATATTCACCTTCATCAACAGCTGGAATGAATTCGTGCTGGCGCTCACTTTGATCCGCAGCCAGAACGATTACACGTTGCCGGTACAGATATTCTCCCAGGTGGCTGGACGTTACCAGGTCGAGTGGCACCACGTCATGGCGGCGACTGTGCTTGCCACGGTCCCTGTCGCCATCGTCTTCTCCTGGCTGCAACGCTATCTCATCCGCGGCATGGCGCTCGGAGCGGTCAAATAAGCCTTGGAAATATAAGGACCTCCCAACATGGCATCGGTTACCATCAGCGGCGTCGAGAAGTGGTTTGGCACCCTGCAGATCCTCCATGGCATCGATATTGACATTGAGGACCAGGAGTTTGTCGTCCTGGTCGGGCCATCCGGCTGCGGCAAATCCACGTTGCTGCGCATGATCGCCGGCTTGGAATCGATATCGGACGGCGAGATATCGATCGGCACACGGATGGTCAATGACGTGCCGGCCCGCGACCGCGACATCGCCATGGTCTTTCAAAACTACGCCCTCTATCCGCATATGAGCGTCTTTGACAATATCGGCTTCAGCCTGAAGTTGAGGAAAAGGTCGAAGCAGGAGATTTCGGAAAAGATCAACGAAGCCGCCGAGATACTCGATCTTACGCCCTATCTGGAGCGCTCGCCGCGACAGCTGTCGGGCGGACAGCGACAGCGCGTTGCCATGGGCAGGGCTCTGGTCCGGGATGCGCAGGTCTTCCTCTTCGACGAGCCGCTTTCGAATCTGGATGCCAAGCTTCGGGTTGTCATGCGGACTGAGATCAAGGCCCTTCACCAAAGGCTCAAGACCACGTCGGTCTATGTGACACATGACCAGATAGAGGCCATGACGATGGCGGATCGCATCGTCGTCATGAACAAAGGGCGTGTGGAACAGATTGGAACGCCGATGGATCTTTATGACTTTCCGGCCAATCTGTTTGTGGCGGATTTCATTGGCTCGCCGTCAATGAATTTCATCGAGGGCATCGTTGCTGCTGATAACGAGGGACCTTTTGTAACGGCTAAGGATGGAACCCGGCTCGCCATTTCACGCGAGTCCTCAGCCGCCCTGGGCCAGAAGGTTGTCTATGGAGCAAGACCTGAACATCTGGTCTTGGCTGGCGGAAACGAAGGCTTTGACGCGACCGTCGAAGTCATCGAGCCGACTGGCCCAAACATGCAGATCTTTGCAGACGTTGCGGGACAGCGAATTTGCGCGCTGTCCGCTGAACGTCGTACCCACAAGCCGGGACAGAGGATCAGATTGCACTGTCCTGAGACGTCCGTTCACCTTTTCGACGCATCTTCAGGCGCAAGGATTTGAGAGCGTCGCTCGCAAGTATTCTGTAGCGAATGCCATCTCGAAGCGCGTTAAGTCGAAAAGTCTTCGAGCGACGCGCCTTCTTCCCAACCCGGCTGACCAGCCGCACTTCGCGCGACATGAATTAAGCCCCTGACGCCATGTTGGCGCAGGGGCTCTCTTTGTTGCCAGGCGCGAGGTCTGCAATCAGATCGGTGCTGAACGGTCGCAGCAAATCCCCGACAGCCCCTCACCAGCCGTTGATGCGCGGCCATTCGACGATGTTGCCATCATGGCTCCCGGCAACTGCATGATATCGATCGTACATCGCCGCGGTCATGCAGGCATGGTTGGGGAGAATCCGCACCTTGGAACCAACTGGCAAGGCGTCATAGGGGAAGGGCCCCTGGCTCACCAGGAGGCCGTGTTCCTGGTAAACATGGCCAACAGTGACCCCCGGAATCCGTTCTTGGCAATGCACGTCCATGACCATGCCGAAGCCGACATCCTCCGTCAGACCCGAAGCCGCCGTGCTGCGATCCTTGGACAAGGCAAGCGCGCCCGCATCGATGAGGGCAGTGTTGAACTGGGGCCGATGGCCGATGACCGTCGCGAGAACCGAAAGCGAAATGTCCTCCCGCCCACAGGAATAGATCTCGGACTGCATGACATCACCGAACATGTAGACGCCGCAACGCACCTCCGTCACGCCGGCAAAATTCACACCATGGGTCGCTGTCGGTGTCGAGCCGACGCTAACGACCGGAACGGCAAGGCCAATCGCCCTTAGTCGTTCAGCAGCGGACACTGCTACGACACGCTCTTCCTCCGCCACCTTGCGGATATCCTCGATGGTGCGTGATTGATAGGAATGACCGGCATGGGTCAGCACACCCTCGAGCCGGGTTCCCGGCAGTTCGGCAAGCGCCCGGCCGATATCCAGCAATTCCTCAGAACCGCTAAGAACGCCGGCACGCTGCTCGCCTGAATCGAGTTCGATGAGGACGTCAACTACAATGCCCAAGCCGATGGCTTGCCGGTTGACTTCCCGGGCAAGGCTTAGCTGGTCGAGGATGACGCTCACCTTGATGCCGCGTTTGACGAGCTCGGCGATCCGAGCCAGCTTGTCAGGCAGAACGGTAACGCCATAGGTGATGTCGGAAATTCCGTGGCTTGCGAAATATTCAGCTTCCTTGAGAGTCGAGACCATCACCCCGCCGAAATTTCCGGCGATCGCTATGCGCGCAACCTCAATGGATTTAGCCGTTTTCATGTGAGGCCGAAACCGGACGCCATGATCCTTGAGCCTGCGGGTCATCCGGCGCGTATTTGCCTCGAGCAGAATCCTGTCCAGGATCAGGCTCGGTGTGCTGAGATTATTCAATTCCATGGTTCCCCTTGCGCAATTCGTGTCGGAGCTCAGGCGCGTGGCCACGTCACGTCGCGATCGACGGGGAAAATCGGCCGCGGCAAGAACTTAAAATCGAAACGTGTGAGAATTGGCGATGACAGGCCGGGCGCGTCCACCTCGATCACCTGGTCTGGTCCGAAGAAT
Organism: Mesorhizobium sp. M1E.F.Ca.ET.045.02.1.1; assembly: GCF_003952485.1. Taxonomy (NCBI): domain Bacteria; kingdom Pseudomonadati; phylum Pseudomonadota; class Alphaproteobacteria; order Hyphomicrobiales; family Phyllobacteriaceae; genus Mesorhizobium; species Mesorhizobium sp. M1E.F.Ca.ET.045.02.1.1. The sequence goes on along the minus strand of NZ_CP034447.1, from coordinate 739,964 downwards.
TCGTCAAAGCCGGCACGGAAATGACCGCGTGATTTTACGACGATCGAACGCGCCTTGCTGATGTCGATCCCCATCATCTCGAAGAAGACCGGGTCGGCACACTGTGTACGTATGGAGATGATGACAACCTTGATGCCTTCGACGTCGAGAAGCACTGTCGTGCCGAGATCGAGCCTGCGATTGGCGTAGAAACCTCGGCGGCCGACACAATCGCCGTCGCGGATCCGTAGCACGGTCGCACTGGCTTCAAATCGGCGGGAGAACCTGTCTGGCTCAACCCGGTTGAAGACCGCCCGGAAACGAGCGCCTTCTCCCAATTCCATGGCCTCCCGCGCCAGCGCCGGATCGTTGAAAATGCCAAGCACGGCTCCATTGGCTCGAGCCTTTATCAAGGCCTCGAGAAGCCATGTCGTGTTGCCGTTCGCCCCGCCCCCGGGATTGTCGGCGACATCGGCGAGGATGACGGCTGGCAGGCTCGGATCTTCTCCAGCGGTGACCGCTTTTGCCACCGCCTCGTCGAGCGGGGTGAGGTGCGGGTCATAGCGCCGGTAGTCACTCCAGGCATACTCGGCAATATCCTGGGCTACTGCCTCGGCGACGGCGCGGTCGCTGCGGGCGGTCACGATGATGCACAGGCCGTTTTTTGCTGTGTCGGCATAGGCAAAACCGCCGAGTATCGAGACATTCATGATCTCGCCGCCGGACTTGGCCTGACCATATCTCATCAGATCGGCATAGGGTCCCTTGTCGGTGAGAAGGGTCACGGTCGGCGGGCAAACTGGCAGGCGGATGATTGCAGACGCCGGCCGCAATCCAGATAGCATGGAGCTCATTGCAAAAGCCGCCTCGCGACCGCGAGCGACCATGTCGACGTGCGGATTGGTCTGGTAGGCCACCACCAGATTGACTGCCGCAACCATCCGGTCGGAGACGTTTCCATGAAGATCGAGAGTCGCGACGATGGGGCAGTCTTTTCCGACCACGGAACGGGCCATTTCGAAGATATCGCCGTCGGGATCTCGGTCTTGTGTCGTGATCATGGCGCCGTGGTTGCATATGTACACCCCGTCGAGCGGCCGCTTCAAGCCTACCTTTCATGTCTTCCAATGTCTGGGCGAAGAAATCATGGTCAATCGGTCCACCTGCCTCGACAAGGCCGATCAGTATCGGAGCGGCTTCCCATTCGACGGAACTGTCCATCGTGGCGCAGAAGCTGTGCATTTCCGCAGGGATCTTCGACTCGTCCTTACGGAGCTCCTCGGCCATTTCGATGCCGGCCACGTAGAGCCGACTGAGGAAATCATCGCGCCCGCTTACCGGAGCGAAGCTGTTGCTCTCCAGCATAAGTCCTAAAAGGGCGATTTTCTTTTTTCGAAACATAGACCGCACTCTCTCTTGCACCTCCAGGAAGGATAGGCCGGTGTGTCGGCCTCCTCCAATGCAAGCTTGGCCTTGTTCGATGCGCGAGGGGTATCAGTAATTCTCGGGTGGGAGGAGTTCTGCCGGCCCGGCCTCACCGTCCAGCATGGACCACAACTCTTCCGCCATTGCGGGCAGCCGCTCGCGCGAGCGGAAGATGCGAATTTCAACGGGGATGAACCATTTTTCGTCGCCGGCCAATACAAGGCTGCCGGATGTCAGTTCTTCCGAGATACTGCTCTCCGGAAGCCAAGCCATGCCTCGGCCCTCGCGACTTAGCGTTTTGAGTACAGCCGCCAGTTGGCTGACGAAAACCTTATCCAGATAGACCGGTTCTTCCACATTTTGGATCATGTGTTCGACAGCCTGCCCGATCGCAGACGTTTCAGTATAGGCTAGATAGTGAACGGGCTCTTCCTCTGTGCCAGGAAGTTTATCAAGGGGGGAGCCGGCGGAATCGGGCAGTGTAACCGGCAGCAGCCGGTCGGTGCCGACAAGCTTCGAGGTGAAGTGCATCGGCGGCAAATTCATCTCGACCTGCGGGTGAGCGTGACTGATGGCAAAATGGGATTCACCCTTGATCAGCGACTGCATGCAATCGTTGAACTGGCACGAATCCAGTCTGATGTTGAAGGTATGGGTCTTGGCCTCGATCGACCTGATCCAGTTGGGAAAGAAGGTCAGTGAAAGGCTGTGCGTTGCAGAAAAGCGGATGAGATTGGCCGAAGTCTCACCGACCCGGCGTGCATCCTCCCGTCCCTGAAGGAGTCTTCTAAGTACCTCCTCGGCGACAGGCCGGAACCGTTCGCCCGAGGGCGTTAAACTGATCGGTTGGGTGGTCCGATCAAAGAGCTTCGCGCCGACCCAATCCTCGAGGCTCTTGATACGGCGGCTGAAGGCTGGTTGGGTGGTGTAGCGCGCCTCGGCCGATCGGGAGAAATTTCGAGTGTCCACCAGGCTGAGAAAGTCCTCAAGCCAACGGCTTTCCATTTCGCACCCCGGTCACTTGCTTTTGGTCGTAGTATTGTCAAAACGAAAGCCATGTCCAGCTAAGTTGACGTCGTTTCGCGGTTCCTAACCGTCATGCCCATAGTGCCGGCTGGAGATGTCGAGACGGTGGCGATAATTTACAGCTTGATCCCGACGTTCTTGGTCTGCACATAGCCTAGAAGGGCTTCCTGTCCCTTTTCTCGGCCATAGCCGGAGCGCCGCGTCCCGCCAAAGGGCGTCTCGACACCGCCAACCCACCAGTCATTCACATAGATCTGGCCTGCGACGAGACGATCGGCCGTCCAGAGGGCAAGTTTGAGGTCGCGGGTAAAGACTCCAGCCGCGAGCCCGTAGTCGGTCCCATTGGCAATAGCGATAGCTTCCTCGGGGGTGTCAAACGGGATAACAACCAAGACCGGTCCGAAGAATTCCTCCTGCGCGACACGCATATCCGGACGAACGTCGGTGAAAATCGTTGGCGGCAAGAAAAATCCCTCGCGCGCCAGCCGCTTCCCGCCTATTGCAAGGGTGGCACCTTCCGCAACGCCAACTTCGCACAATGTCTCAATGCGCTGCAGTTGGCGCTCCGAGATCACGGGTCCCATGTCGCAGCCCTCAAGCCCCGGGCCGACAGTCCGTCGGGCTGCCTCGGCCTTGAGCTTTTCAACCAACGGCCCGATGATTGAACGATGAGCCACGAGCCGAGAGGCGGCCGAACAGATTTGGCCAGCATGATGCAGTATACCGCGGGCGATGTTTCGCGCTGCATTGTCGAGGTCTGCGTCTGCATAGGCGATGGCGGCCGATTTGCCACCAAGTTCCATGACGCACGGGATAACCCGCTCCGCAGCCGCTCGTAGCACGCTCTTTCCTGTTTCCACTGACCCTGTGAAGACGATGTGGTCTATATCCTTATGTGCAACGAGAGCTGCTCCCGCCTCGGAGCCATAACCGCAAACTATGTTGACGGCGCCTTTGGGGACACCGGCGCGTTGGCAGGCTTCTGCCAACACGAAGAGACTGAGAGGCGAGTCCTCCGGCGACTTCAGCACAACCGTGTTGCCTGTCACAAGGGCGCAGGCAATAGATCGCGCGCCCACCGGAAGCGGTCCATTCCAGGGCACGATCTGAGCGGACACGCCGTAAGGCATTCTAATCGTATAGTCGACGACGTTCTCCCCGAGCGGGATCTGCCGTCCTTCCAGCTTGTCGGCCATCCCACCGTAATACCGAAGGTAGCGTTGGGTGAGCTTCACCTCGTTGTACCCGGCGGCGCGCGTCTTGCCGTTGTCGTGGATTTCCAGCTCCGCGATCTCATCCGCAAGCGTTTCGAGCTCCTCGGCAATCGCAAACATCAGTTCGCCACGGGCTGCTGGCGTCAGCGACTGCAGCCGGCGTTCCTGGAAGCAACGCCTCGCCGCGGCAACGGCCAGATCAATCTCAACGGCTCCTCCGCACGCGACCTGAGAAATGACCTTGCCATTGCCCGGGTCGACGATTGGGATCGAGCGCCCGTCAGAACTATCCACCCATTCGCCACCAATAAAGTTTCGCCAATAAGGTCGAATTTCCGCAGCCAAGATGCACCTGATGTTCCGCTGATTCTGATCCAGGTTAGGGCTTGCACGGGCAGGGGGGCCAATGTCTTTTCTCTATAACGTGATGTAGATTTTGAATAGGGCGCCGGTGCCCCAAGACTCCCCTCGAGTATTGAATCCTCTAACCCCAGCGCACCGCGGCATCCGCGGGGCGGCCATGCGGCTATTCGATCCCGTTTGCCCGCGCGATGAAATCGGACAAGTGGGGCACGTAATCAGCAGCCCCGTTCCCACCATTCGCCATTGCCACTGCGAAAGAGTTCTTCACGGCGCTGGCCATTGTCGTGGTTACCGTGGCGGCATTCGCCATCGATTCGACATAACGCATGTCCTTGTAGGCGTTGCTAAGGCTGAACTTATGCGCCTCGCGGTCGCCTTCCAGCGCATAGCCCATGAAGGTCTGGTAAAAACCGCAATCCATACGCCCGCCGCGGATCACCTTGTCGAACTCGGCCACCGGAATGCCGACCTTGCGCGACAGCGCGAGCGCCTCGGAATAAAGCGCGGCATAGCCAAGCGAGAGGAAGTTGTTCAAAAGCTTCATCCGGTGGCCATCGCCGACCCCGCCGATATGCACGATCTTGGCAGCCCATGTCGCAATAACCGGCTGAACCCTGGCGAAGATGTCCGCCTTGGCCCCAATCATACAATCGAGCGTTCCCGCCCACGCTTCTTTCGGGGTGCGGCTGAGGGGCGCATCGGCGAAATGCACGCCGACCACGGCCAGTTCCACAGCAAGGCGCTGGGTGACCGTCGGATCACTAGTGGAACAATCGACGATCACGCTGCCCGCCTGAAGGCCGGACTTCAGTGCCGCAATTGCCGCAGCCACTTCGGGCGATCCGGTCAGGCACAGGAAGATGATGGTACAATCGCGCGCCATCTCCTCCATCGAGGCCGCTTCGACCGCGCCCCGCGATACAAGATCTTCGACCGGTCCGCGGTTGCGGTGCGCGACCACGGTTAATGGAAAGCCCTTTTCGACAATGTTCTTCGCCATACCATGGCCCATCAGACCGATGCCGATGAAACCGATCTTCTCATTTGTCTGTGTCATTGTCTGTGCCATCTCGTTTGTCTGTGTCATTGTCTTTGCGATCTTGGCTGGTCAGGGAAGGTTGAAGCGCACGCGCAGGTCAGCCACCTGCTCTGGGGTCAGCGAGCGCAGGACGTGGTTCTGCAGCATAAGGAAAAGCTTGGCCGTCTCTTCCAGCTCTTCGGTCGCATACTGGGCATTGGCCAGCGTGGTGCCAGCCACGACGGGGCCGTGATTGGCTAGCAGAACCGCATGGTGACGGCTGGCAAGGGCCTTGACCGCATGGGCCAGGTCGGGGTCGCCGGGCGCGAAATAGGGCACCAGAGGCAGGCGTCCGACCCGCATCACATAATAGGCGGTCAGGGCGGGCAGTACATCCTGCGGATCGATGTCGCGAAGGATGCTGACGGCAGTGGCGTGGCTGGAGTGCAGATGCACCACGGCCCCCGCATCGGCGCGTTCGCCATACATCGAAAAATGCAAAAACGCCTCTTTCGTCGGCGCGTCGCCCGACAACAGTCGCCCCTGCGCATCGAACCGCGACAGGCGTGCGGGGTCGAGCGATCCCATAGACACGTTTGTCGGCGTCATCAGCCAGCCGCCATCGGGCAGCCTGACCGAGATGTTGCCGCTCGATCCTGCCGTCAGCCCGCGGTCGAAGAGCGAGGCACCGACGCGACAAATTTCATCCCGGGCGCGGGTTTCATTAGACATGTGCAGGATCCAACTCAAGCAGGCCCCAGGCCTTCAGAAAGAAATCGGGAGCGCCGAAGTTGCCGGATTTCAGCGCAAGCGCCAGGCTCGGCGAACCGATGCTGCGGGTCCACGGCACGCCGGGGTCGATCTCTGGGCCGATTTCCAGCATCGTCACCCCCAGTGAGGCGACGACTGCGCCGGACGTTTCCCCGCCTGCGATCAGAAACCGGCGGAAGCCTGCATCCCGCAACAAGGCAGCAACACGGGCCAGCGATTCTTCAACCAGTGCGCCGGACTCATGCTGGCCCATGCACCGTTGGATGGCTTGCAGCGCCTCCGGGGTGGTGCTGGAGTAGATCACGGGCGTTGTGGTTTTTGGCTGCCTGATCGCCCATTCCGCCACCTGCGCGGCGGTCTGGCGACCATCGGCGAGGGCCGCGACATTCAATGGTAGCGTCGGCAGGCCAGCAGCCTGTGCGGTCGCGATCTGGTCACGGGTCGCCACCGAACAGGAACCTGCCAATATGATGGCGCGGCCCGCAGGCGCGGGCATTCGGGTCGTTGCGGGGCGAAGAGCCACCTTGCCCGCCTGCACGAAATTCGCGGCGAGGCCGAGAGCAATCCCCGATCCGCCGGTAACCAGCTTCATATCGGCGCATGCGGCACCGATCGTGCGCAGATCCGCATCGGCAAGCGTATCGAGGATCAGGATGCGCTTTCCCGCTGCGCGTTGCCGGGCGAAGGCCGCACGCACGGCATCGGCACCCTGCCTGACCGTCCCGATGTCCACCAGCCCCACTGGCAGCGCTGTCTGTCGCGACAGCACGCGCACGAGATTGGAGTCGTGCATCGGGTTCAGCGGATGATCCTTCAGTGGGCTGTCCGACAGCAATTGGCTGCCGACAAAAAGATGCCCCTGGTAGGTTGTGCGCCCTGCCGCGGGAAAGGATGGGCAGGCGATGGTCAACTCGACACCCATCTCTTCCATCAGCGCCTCGGCCACCGGGCCGATGTTTCCGTCATCGGTTGAATCGAAGGTCGAACAGTATTTGAACAGGATCTGCTGAGCCCCGTGTTCCAGAAGTACGCTAAGGGCGGAAACCGACATCGCCATGGCATCATCTGCGGGAATTGATCGTGATTTCAATGCGATGACAACCGCGTCGACATCTGGCAGGGCGGCACCCGGTGAAGGAATACCCATGACCTGAACCGTCCGCAGACCTTCGCGTGACAGCATCAGGCAAAGATCGGTGGCGCCCGTGATGTCGTCTGCAACTGCGCCAATCAACAAGATTCTGGTCCTTTTCCTCTGTGAACGGGCAACATTGTGCCGCGCTGCTCCGGGCGATCGTCGGGCCTGCAGCGCCTGACTGCTATGCGAAACGAGGGACTTGCTTTTCGTTCCGGTCCTAGGCTAACCAAGCAATGGCAACGCTATCATTCGCGCGTTGTCAACACAAGATCGGGCCCAAACTCAACCGGCAATTATGCCAAACATCCTGAAACCGAGGTTCTGACATGAACAGCAAGTCCGATCTGAGAGTCTGTGTGATCGGCTTGGGGTCGATGGGATTCGGGGTGGCCGCCACGCTGCTGCGTGATGGTTTCGATGTCACGGGGTTTGACGTGAGCGCCGATGCGATGGCGCGGTTTTCGGCCCTTGGCGGCAAGACCGCCGACAGTCCGGGTGCGGCAGCCAAAGACGCAGACGTCGCCATCTGCCTGGTGGTAAACGCAGCCCAGACTGAAACGGTGCTTTACGGTGCAGAGGGCGCGGCCGCCGCACTGGCCTCCGGCGGCACGATACTGTCCTGCGCGACAATGTCCCCCGGTGCCGCCCGCGATTTCGCGATCCGTGCCGAAGCGCTGGGCCTGAACTACGTCGACGCGCCGGTCAGCGGCGGCGCGACGCGCGCCGCCTCCGGCGAACTGACCATCATGGCATCGGGCGCGCCCGCCGGCATTGCGCATGCCCGACCGGTTCTGGATTGCATCGCCTCCAAGGTTTACGAGTTAGGAGAAAAGCCCGGAACCGGCGCAGCGTTCAAGATCGTGAACCAGCTGCTTGCCGGTGTCCATATCGCCGCCGCCTGCGAAGCGATCACCTTCGCCAAGGCGATGGATCTGGACATCGCCAGGGTTTACGAGGTGATAACCGCATCGGCGGGTAATTCCTGGATGTTCGAAAACCGCGTTCCGCACATCCTTGATGGCGACTACGCGCCGCGCAGCGCGGTCGACATCTTTACCAAGGACCTGGGAATCGTGGCCGATATCGGACGGGAGATGAAGTTCCCGACTCCGATCGCCTCGATGGCCTTGCAGATGTTCGTGATGACGGCTGCCGCCGGAATGGGCCGGGATGACGATGCCTCTGTCGCGCGGATGATCGCGGGCATTGCCGGGCTGCAATTGCCCGGAATGGAGGACTGATCGTGCCGCGTTTTGCCGCAAACCTGACCATGATGTTCAACGAGGTCGGGTTCATGGATCGCTTCGCTGCTGCCGCCGGGGCGGGCTTTGACGCGGTCGAATATCTGTTCCCTTGTGCGTTCGATGCGCATCGCATCGCTGATGCCTTGCGGCGGAACGGCGTGACGCAGGCGCTGTTCAACCTGCCGCCGGGAAACTGGGGCGCCGGCGAGCGTGGGCTTGCGGCACTGCCGGATCGGCAGGACGACTTTCGCGCTTCGGTCTGGACGGCGCTGGCCTATGCGTCGGCAACCGGCGTGGGCCGCGTCCATGTCATGAGCGGGCTTGCCGACAGGGCGGACCCTGTCGCGCATAAAACCTATCGCGCGTCGCTCGCCTATCTGTGCGACGCGGCAGGAGCGAGGGGGCTCGACGTATTGATCGAACCGATCAATCCGCGCGACATGCCGGGGTATTTCTTGAACGATTTCAATCAGGCAGCCGATCTAATCGCCGAGATGGGTCTGCCGAACCTCAAGCTGCAATTCGACATCTACCACCGTCAGATCATCCACGGCGATGTACTGACCGGCCTGCGCGAACTAATGCCGATTATTGGCCATGTGCAGATCGCTGCCGTGCCGCTGCGCAACGAACCGGGCACGGGAGAATTGGACGATGCCCGCATCCTGCGCGAGCTGGACGCGCTGAAGTATGACGGTTTCGTGGGCTTGGAGTATCGCCCTGCGGGCGAAACTGTGGCTGGCCTGGGCTGGCTGACAGCTTATGCTAAAGCGCGTCGCGACGAAACGGATTCAGGCGACGCGCTTTAAGCCTTTGTTTTGACGCATGTCGCCCGAAACGCTGCGCACTTTTGAGCGACACGCATCAAGGCGGTGCGACCGGGCGCAAGCTTGTCACTCTTCGGCAAAGTGTCGGTGCAGGGCCAGGTCGGCTTCGCAGAAACGATCCTTGGCAAAGTTGCGCTGGTGCCAATAGGGGTAGATCAGCGGAATGGTGCTGGCCGCTGTCAGGCGGGCGCGTTCCTCATCCGACAGGCGCAGGCTGACGGCGGCGAAGTTATCGCGGAATTGGGCCTCGTTCCGGCCCCCGATCACCAGCGAAGACACGCCGGGACGCTTTAGCAGCCAGGCCAGCGCTACCTGCGCAGCCGACACCCCATGCGCATCGCCGATTTCCACCAGGACATCCACGATGTTCCACAACCTTTCCGGGTCGCGGATCGGCGGCTCCGTCCAGCCTGCGGACTGGCGGGAACCTTCCGGCGTGGCGATACCACGCCGGTGCTTCCCCGACAGCAGGCCAGCGGCAAGTGGGCTCCAAACCAGAACGCCGAGCCCCTGATCGACGGAAATCGGCAGCAACTCGTACTCCGCCTCGCGCGCCTCGAGAGTGTAGTGGATCTGTTGGGTGACAAAGCGGGGGCGGCGGTCGCGGTCGCTGATGGCAAGCGATTTCATGATGTGCCAGCCGGAATAGTTCGAGCAGCCGACGTAACGCACCTTGCCCTGCTGGACGAGTGTATCCAGCGCGGCCATCTTTTCCTCGACCGGGGTCGTGCCGTCCCATTCGTGGATATAATAGATGTCGATGCGATCGGTGCGCAGGCGTTTCAGGCTGCGTTCGCATTCACGGATCAGGTGAAAGCGTGACGCGCCTTCGTCGTTGGGGCCGGTGCCGGTGCGCATCCGCGCCTTGGACGAAATCAGCACCTGGTCGCGCCTCCCGTCCAGCACCTCGCCCAGAATTTCCTCTGAGAGGCCGTTCGAATACATGTTCGAGGTGTCGAACAGGTTGACGCCCGCGTCGATGCACAGATCAACAAGCTGACGTGCTTCTCGCACCCCTTGCTGGCCCACCATCGCAAAGGGGCCGGTGCCGCCAAATGTAAATGTTCCCATCGTCAGGACGGACACCTTCAGGCCAGAGCGGCCAAGTGTTCTGTATTCCATCACTTCTTCCATTTTCGGTTGGTCAAGCAGTCAGGGCCTTGCGCAGATGACGCATGCCGATTTCAGGGCTGGTCAGAACGGGCAGGGTGCCCATCACCTCCCGCACCGATGGCAGCACCCGCGCCATAGAGGCTTGGGCCAGCAGTATCACGTCCACTTGCGGGGCGAGGTCACGCAGGCTTTGCGCCACCATGCGATCATGTCCTTCAGCGTCGCCTTGCGACAACCGGTCGAAGGCGCCTTCGGACAGGACGCTGGTGATGGCGCAATCGTGCCCAAGCCGGTCAGCGGTGCACCTGATCAGATTGGTTGTCGGGTCAAGCGTGGTGCGCAGCGTGGCCAGCACCCCGATGCGCCGGCCGGTTCCGACTGCCTCGATCGCCATGCCTTCATCGATGCGGAACAGCGGCACCGGGCAGAGCAGGCGTGCAGCCTCGATCGCCGGACCAAGCGACGAACAGGTGACGACGACCGCATCCGCGCCCGCGTCCACCGCCGACCAGACCATGCAGGTCAGGCGGCGCATCGTCGCTGCCGACAGGCCGCCTTCGCGGATCGTGATGCGTAGCAGGCTTTCGTCCAGCATGTTGAACGTCGCCCAGCAGGGCAGGTTTTGCCGCGCCAGCGGTTCGAGCACCGGGATCAGCCCCGGAACGGTGTGTATCATTGCAAGCGTGCCGGTCGAGGGGCTCTTTGCCAGTGGCATTTGGTGTCTTTCCCCTGATTCAGCCGGCCTGGTAGGCACGCTCATCGCGGTTCCCGCCTCAAAATCGCAGCGCTGCCATCGCCGGCAACGGATGGCATTCGCCACTGAAATTGATATTTTGCCGTTTTTCAAGCGGGATTTCGCCGCAAGCGCCCGGATCATGATGAAAATTGCATACCGTTATTCGCAAAATGAAGGTTGACGGCCACTCGTCGCTGGCGAGAAATGACAGCGCTATCATCTGTCGCGGTCAAGATCAGCAGCCGGTGACGTTGCCTGGGCCAAACGGTGCGGCTGTGCCTGCCGGCACAATACGCGAACGCGCCCAGGTGAACACGAGCGGAGGAACGTGCATGTCCGTATCTGATAACAAGGCGACGCTGGAAAAGTCGCCCGCTCGCATCTGGCACGACCTTTACCAACTGCGGCATGTGCGCGAAGTGAACGTGCTGGTCGCCATGCTGATTGTGGGCGCGCTCATCAGCCTTTGGACGCCATACTTCCTGACCACCAACAACCTCATGGGCGTCTTTCGCGCTTTTTCGCTGACCGCGATCATGAGCATTGGCATGGTCATGGTGATCGTCACGGGCGGCATCGACCTGTCGGTCGGATCGGCGATGGGCCTTGCCTCGCTTGTCACGGCGCTGTGCTTCGGTGCAGGCTATTCGACCGGCGCCAGCATTGGCGCGGGCGTCGCGGTGGGCATTGTCTTCGGTCTAAGCAACGGGCTCTTGATCACTGCCATCGGCCTGCCGCCCTTCATTGCCACGTTGGGAACCCTCAGCATTGGGCGTGGCATGATGTACATGGTGACGCACGGCGTCCCGGTCACGCCCGAAACGCCCGATGCATTTTCCCTACTGGGGCAGGGTTACGTCGGGCCTGTCCCCGTTCCCGTTGTGATCATGCTGATTTTGATGGTGCTGTTCGCGCTGGTCATGAAGCGAACGCGCTTTGGCCGCCACGTCTATGCCACCGGCGGCAACGAGCAGGCGGCCCGGCTCAGCGGGGTCAAGACAAACCGGGTCAAGCTCGCGGTTTACATGCTGTCGTCGACCATCGCCTCGTTGGCCGGGATCATCGGGTTCTCGCGTTATCTGACGGCAGAGCCGGCGTCGGGCTTCGGCTCTGAACTGGACGTGATCGCCGCAGCGGCAATCGGCGGGGCCAGCCTTGCGGGCGGCGTCGGCAGCGTTACCGGGGCCGTGATCGGGGCAGCGCTGGTGGGCGTCATCGCCAACGGCGTCGTGCTGCTGAACATCAACACCTATGCCCAACAGGCAATCACCGGCGGGGTCATTCTGATCGCCGTCAGCCTTGACGTGCTGCGCAACAAACTGACGGGAGGAAATGGCTGAAGGAATAGTTTCTGATCAACACCGGGACGAAAAGTTACGACCAAGAACAAACAAAGGCCCGTCTCAGGAACGAGCGGGCAGGAGGAAAGACGATGCGTACCTTCATGAAAGCAGCTCGTGCGGCGATGGCTTCCATCGCAATTATGGCGGGCACCGCGGCGTTCGCCCAGGACATCACGATTGCTGTGGTGCCGAAAGTGGCCGTGCCGTTCTTTGACGACTGTAACACCGGCGCGAAGACCGCTGCCGATGCTCTGGGTGTCAGCTACCAGTGGGTCGTTCCGCAAAACACGCAGGGCGCGACCCAAGTCAAGATCATCGAAGATCTGATCGCCCGCCAGGTCAACGGCATCGCCATTTCGGTGAACGAGCCGAAGTCGGTCGAAGGCGTGATCAAGCAAGCAATGCAAGCTGGCATCAAGGTCGTGACCTTTGACAGCGACAGCGCCAAAAGCGTCCGCAGCATGTACATCGGCACGATCAACAAGCAGGCCGGCGTGACGATGGGCAACTCGATGGCCAAGGCGCTGGGTGGCAAGGGCAAGATCGCCATCGTGACCGGGCAGCTTGGCGCATCCAATCTGAACGAGCGTATCGACGGCGTGAAAGAAGCGCTGACTGCCTACCCAGGAATCGAGATCGTTGCCGTCGAAGGCACTGAAGACGACCTCGCCAAGGCCGTCTCCGTGACCGAAGCGCTGCTGCGCGGTCACCCGGACCTGGCCGGCATCTTTGGCATGAGCCAAGTCGGTGGTCCGGCTGTGGCCAAGGTTCTTGCCGAGCAGGAATTTGCGGATCGCAAGGGCAAGGTGGCTGTCTTCGCCTTTGATGACCTGCCGGACACCATCAAGGGTGTGAAGGACGGCTACATCAACGGCATCATGGTGCAGCGCCCCGTCACCATGGGCAAACTGGCCGTCGAACATCTCGTTGCCCAGGTCAAGGGCAAAGAGACCGAAAGCAAGGACATCGATACCGGCGTGACCGTGGTGAACGCTGATAACCTCGGCAGCTATACGAAATAAATGAGCTGCCGAGAGGGGCGAAGCTTCTCCCTGCTTCGCCCCTTTTTTTACGAAAGCCGAGGCGACCATGTCCCACTTCCTTGAAATGCGCGGCATCGCCAAGACGTTTCCCGGCGTTAAGGCGCTGAACAGGGTCGATCTCCAGCTGGCGCGTGGCGAGGTGCATGTGCTTGCCGGCGAGAATGGGGCCGGAAAGAGTACCTTGATGAAGATCATGACCGGCGTATATCGCGCCGATCCGGGAGGGGTGATCCGTGTCGATGGCCAAGACGTGGTGATCAGGGATCCCGTTCACGCCAGCGCGCTGGGGATCAGCATCATCTATCAAGAGCTGGCGGTGGTGAACAACCTGACCGTGGCCGAAAACATCTACCTTGCACGCGAACCGCTTGGCGCGGGCGGGCTGATCGACAGCCGCAGGATGAACGCCGATGCCAAGGCGGTGCTGGCCGAACTGGACATGAACATCGAGCCGACGGCAAAGGTCGGCAACCTCAGCATCGGGCAAAAGCAGATGGTGGAGATCGCGCGCGCGATTTCCTATCGCTCAAAGCTGATCATCATGGATGAACCGACCGCCTCCCTCAGTCACCACGAGGCATCGACGCTGATGCGGATGGTGCGCAAGCTGGCATCGCAGAACGTCGGCGTGGCCTATATCTCGCACCGGCTGGACGAGATTTTCGAGATAGGTGATCGCGTGACGGTGTTGCGCGACGGCGAAACCGTCGACACCCGCCCGATCGGCGACATGACGCGCGACATCCTCGTGCGCAAGATGGTCGACCGTGACATGTCGCAGCTTTTCGGAAAACACAACTCGCATGCCACCCGAGACGTGCTGCTATCCGTACGCGGCCTCGGGCTGAAGCGGCCCACCTCGCGCGGGGCGCGGGTGGCGGATGTCAGTTTCGATCTGCACAAGGGTGAGGTGCTGGGCCTCTTCGGGCTGGTCGGCTCCGGCCGGACAGAGATCATGGAAATGGTCTTCGGCAGCCGCCCCAGCGTCGGCGAAATCCGGGTCGAGGGGCAGAAGGTCTCCATTCGCGAGCCCTCGCAGGCCATCGACCTCGGCATCGGTTTCGTGACCGAAGACCGCAAGGAGATGGGCCTCGTCCTGGGCATGTCGGTGCGCGAGAATTTCAGCCTGACACACCTGTCGGATTACTGCACGATGGGCGTGGTGCAACGCAGGCGCGAGACAAACGCCTGCCTCGCCTACATCCGCTCGCTGGGGATAAAGACACCGTCGCCCGAACAAAAGCTGCTGACCCTGTCGGGCGGGAACCAGCAGAAGGTCGTGATCGCCAAGTGGGTGGCGCGCAAGCCGCGCATCCTGATCGTCGACGAACCGACGCGCGGCATCGACATCGGTGCCAAAGCCGAGGTGCACGCCCTGCTCAACCGGCTGGCCGAGGATGGGATGTCGATCATCGTCGTCTCTTCCGACCTGCCTGAGGTGCTTGCCATCAGCGACCGGGTGGTAGTCCTGAAGGAAGGGCGTATCACCGGCATTCTTGACCGCGAAGACGCGACGCAGGAGCGGGTCATGCTGGCGGCTACGGGCTGATCCCGCCAGGTGACAGATTGCGCAACAGCCTGATGAATTGTCCATTGACGGAGACTGAGCATGACGAAACGCATCATTTTCACCGGCGGCACCGGCAAGGCCGGTCGCCATGCCGTGCCGCATCTTCTTGCCAAGGGCTATTCGGTCCTCAACGTCGATCTGAAGCCGCTCGATCATCCGGGCGTCAACACCCTGATCACCGACATCACCGACAGCGGTCAGGTGTTCAACGCGCTGACCACGCATTTTGGCTTTGACGGCTACAATGACGGTGCTCCACCCAAGGCCCCCGATGCGGTCGTGCATTTCGCCGCGGTGCCGCGCGTGATGATCAACCCCGACAACACGACCTTCTCCGCCAACACCGTGGGCACCTACAACGTGATCGAAGCGGCGATGAAGCTGGGCGTGCGCAAGGTCATCATCGCCAGCTCCGAAACGACTTACGGCGTTTGCTTTGCCGAAGGCGACAAGGATTACCATTCGTTCCCGCTAGAAGAAGATTACGACAACGACCCGATGGACAGCTACGGCCTGTCGAAGCTGGTCAACGAAAAGACCGCCCGCGCCTTTGCGATGCGCTACGGCGCCGACATTTACGCGCTGCGCATAGGTAACGTGATCGAGCCGCATGAATATGTGAACTTCCCAGGCTACCTCGACGATCCGATGTGCCGCAAGCGCAATGCCTGGAGCTATATCGATGCCCGCGACCTGGGCGAGATCGTGCATCTGTGCCTTGAAAAGGATGGGCTTGGGTTTCAAGTATTCAACGCAGTGAACGATACCATCACCGCCGACCTGCCTACGACGGAATTCCTTGCGAAATACTGCCCGAACACCCCCATCACCCGCCCGATGGGCCGGGACGAGGCGCCATTGTCCAACCGCAAGATCCGCGAGGTTCTGAATTTCAAGGAAGCGCACCCGTGGCACAACTTCGTCAGGCGCTGATCCTCACAAGGAAGGGGCGGCTGCGTGCCGCCCCTTCGTCCCTTCGGGCACAAAATGAATGTACAACCCCGCTGGCATCGTGGCATCACAAGCGTTCAACCGCGGTCAGAACGCTGCCTCCGCACAAGGGGATCCCGTTGACGAAGATCAGGCAACGCCTTCAGGAAAAGAAAAGCAAGGTGACGGTCCACGAGGTGGCGCGTCTGGCCGGTGTCAGTGAATCGACCGTGTCGCGGATCATGCGCAATCAGGGGCTGGTTGCGGAAGCCACCCGCGCCAAGGTGATGGAAAGCGTCCGCACTCTTGGCTACGTCCCCAACCGCATCGCTGGATCGCTGGCATCGCTGGATTCGTTCCTGGTGGGCGTCGTGGTGCCCTCGCTTTCAAACATTGTCTTCCCCGAGGTGCTGCAGGGCGTCAGCGCCGGGCTGAAAACGTCGAACTATCAGGCAGTCATCAGCATTAGCGACTACGACATGGACCGCGAGGAAACGCTGGTGCGTGGGCTGCTTGCGTGGAAACCCGCGGCGATCCTAATCGCGGGCTTCGATCACACCATGGCCACCCGTCGCATGCTGGACCAAAGCGGTGTGCGCGTGGTCGAGATGATGGATATCGATAGTGCGCCCATCGACATGGCCGTCGGCATGTCGCATCGGCATGCGGGCTATGCGGTGGGCCAGCACCTGATCGCACGCGGTTACCGGCGGTTTGGCTATGTCGGACATGACTGGACCGCCGATCGTCGCGCACGCCTGCGCTATGATGGCATGTGCGAAGCCCTTGGCCAGGCAGGGCTGTCGTTCGTCGCCCATGCCATCGCCGATGGCCAAAGCTCCGTCGCTGCGGGACGGAAACAGACGGCGCAGCTCTGCGCCACCTCATCGGTCGACGTCGCAGTCTATTCCAACGACGACATGGCGGTGGGCGGCATATTTCACTGCCTCGCAGCAAGCATTAGGGTACCGGACAAACTGGCGATCTTCGGCTTCAATGGTCTGGATATCGGGCTGGAATTGCCGCAGCCCCTGTCGACGATGCGTTCGAACCGTTTCCTGATTGGGCAAAAGGCGATCGAGGCGATCCTTCTGGCCCCTGAACGTCCCGAGACACCGTCGATCATAGACACCGGATTTGAGATCTTCCCCGGGGCTACAGCCTGACCCGGCAGCAATAGCCAAGGAAACCGCATGTCGCACTTGCTAGAGGTTCGACTGCCGTCATCACCGGCGGGCATCGGCCTTGCGGCGGTACGGTATCTGACGCGTGCTGGCTGCGGGTCTGCAGCGCCGATTGCGATGCAGGCCGGATCGCGATGGCACGTTAGATCATGTTCGCCGCCCCAGGCGACGTGATTGGGGTGCCGCCGATGTGGCCGACAAGACACAACTGAGCGCGCTAGCCGATCAGGCCTTCCGCACGGCAACTTCTACATCTTGTGCCCTGACAACGAAGTGGATCGCGCCACCGACGAAAAGCGCATCTGCTGGGCGGCTGGCGACATAGCCCGACAACCGTCCACCCCTGTCGCGCTGGCACCCCGATTTTGCCGATGCCCTCAAGGAATGGCTTAATCCTGAGTGCCGCCGTCCATGCCGCGGATGCATGGGGATATCCGAGCTTGGCATTCCACAAGGCGCGCGGCGTCGCGTAAACAAGGCGTGACGGTCCTGCTTCGGTGGCCGCGCGCGAGAGTGCAGCAGCATGGGTGTTTTTGATCGGCTTCGCCTCGATGACAAGCAGGTGTTTATCACGGGCGGCAGTCGGGGGCTGGGGCGTGAAATGGCCCTCGGGCTTGCCGAAGCTGGCGCCGACATTACGATGGCGAGCCGCACAGCGGAAAGTCTGGACAAGACCGCCGCCGACATCCGCGCGATGGGCCGCAAGGTCGCGACCATCGTTGCGGATATGAGCGATCCCTCCACCTGCGAAGCTGCCTGCCTTAAGGCGGTGGCCGCGCAGGGCAGCTTTGACATCCTTGTGAACAATATCGGCGGGCGGCGGATGAACGTGCCTCTCGAGGATATGCCATTGGACCAGTGGAAGGCACTGGTTGACCTGAACCTGACTTCGACCTTCCTGTGCTGCAAGCACATCGGCGGCGCGATGATCCGGCGCGGCCAGGGCGGGCGCGTGATCAACCTTGCCTCGATAAACGCCATGGTCGCGGGCCGCAACATCCAGGGCCGGCATTACGAGACGGCAAAGGCCGGGGTGCTGATGCTAACCCGGAGCCTTGCTGTGGACTGGGCACGGCACGGAATCACTGTCAACGCGATCTGCCCGGGCATCTTCGAAACCGAGCCGAACAAGCTTTGGGCACAGAAGAATCCAGAAATCATCGAAGCTTATGTGCAGACCATACCGATGGGCAAGTTGGGAGATCCCGAAGACCTCGGCGCGCTGGCGGTTTACCTTGCCAGCGATGCGGCCCGCTACATGACTGGGGCGGCGTTGGTGATCGACGGCGGTTATGTGTGCCTCTAAGTGCATGCCTACCCGCGCAGGTACCTGCGCTACTCAAGCTCTATGGCCAGGCCAGAAGATCGAGCGCGAGGCCCTGAAGCTCAATGCGCAGCGCGCCCGGTCGCGATAGCCTCCATCCTTGGCTTGGCGCTCCCTGCTCATCGCATGCCAAGGAGATTGACAGTGCGCAAATATTCGATCGCTGCAATTCCCGCAGACGGAATTGGACCAGAGGTCATTGATGCCGGGATCACCGTGCTCGAGGTGCTGGCCGCGCAGCGCGGCGACTTGAAGCTGGAATTCAGCCTCTTCGATTGGGGATCGAATTATTATAAGCGCAACGGCGTCATGATGCCGGCCGACGGACTGGAACGGCTCAGGAAATTTGACGCCATCTATTTTGGCGCCGTCGGCGCGGCCGACGTACCCGACCATGTCACCCTTTGGGGGCTGCGCCTGCAAATCTGTCAGGGTTTCGATCAATACGCCAATGTGCGGCCGACCAAGATCCTGCCCGGCATTGCTTCTCCGCTGCGCGACGTGCGGGCCGGCGACCTCGACTGGGTGATCGTGCGCGAGAATTCGGAGGGTGAGTATTCAGGCGCCGGCGGACGGGTGCATCGCGGTCTGCCGGAAGAAGTCGGAATGGACGTGTCTGTCTTCACCCGCGTCGGCGTGGAGCGCATCATTCGCTACGCCTACCGGTTGGCGCAGTCCCGGCCGCGCAAGCTCTTGACCGTGGTCACCAAATCGAACGCGCAGCGCCATGGCATGGTGATGTGGGACGAGATCGCCGAGAATGTCTCGCACGAATTTCCCGACGTCACCTGGGACAAGATGCTCGTGGACGCCATGACCGTGCGCATGGTGCTGAAGCCGCAGAGTCTCGACACGATCGTGGCGACGAACCTTCATGCCGACGTGCTTTCAGATCTCGCAGGCGCACTGACTGGCAGCCTTGGCATTGCGCCTACGGCTAACATCGACCCCGAAAGGCGTTTCCCGTCCATGTTCGAGCCCATTCACGGATCGGCATTTGATATCGCCGGCAAAGGCATTGCCAATCCTATCGCCACATTCTGGACCGCGGTGCAGATGCTCAGTCACCTGGGCGAGCATGGGGCGGCCGATCAGCTTATGCGAGCCATTGAGCGCGCTGGTGAAGCCGGCATAATGACGCCCGATGTTGGCGGCAAGGCAACCACACGCCAAGTCACCGAGGCGGTCAGCAACGCCATACGAGGGCGCAACGTTTTGATGGGCTGATTTTGCTCCCGTTCGCCGACGGGCCGGCTAGGGCAACTGGCGAAGCGGCTTAGAGTTCCGCTTTATCGTCTGCACAATCGCGAGTTCGAGCAAAACCAGCGGCGAGATCATACGGAACGATACGGGAAAGCATCTGAATTTGGCCCACGAAAAGAGGAATAGAATCAAAGCTTTGAGTACATCCTCAGCGACTGACATAATCCTTATTCGCCAACAGCTTACGAAGCGGTTCGCCGAAGTCGATTCAAGAAGCTTGGTCTAGCCGTTCGCCGATCGCGTTTGTCATCTGCGGAACGGCAGCTTTGCGCCCAATGTCCGCCATAGCGCTAAGCTCTGCCGTCCCTGAAACCGGTCATTGCTGTGTCCTGGAAAGGCCAATCTTATCGATTCGTCGTCAGGCCGCGCGGCCAAACCGATCCACCCTGAAATCGTCGAGCGGCGTTGCGCAACGGCCGGTCGTTATGAGTTCCGCCATGGCGTCGCCAACGCCGGGACCGAGTTGGAAGCCGTGACCGCAGAACCCGAAGGCGTGGAACAGGCCCGGCGTCGTGGCCGATTGCCCCATCACCGGCAGCATATCTCGAACATAACCCTCGCAGCCCGACCATGTGCGGATTACTGCGACCCGTGCGATGGCGGGCATGAGCCGCGCGACGGCGCGCAATTGTATCGGCAGCCGCATCGGATCGGCGCTCGCGTGGCCTGGATCGAGGTCGACCGATACCCTTTCGGCCGCCCCGCCGAAGACGATGTTGCCTCGCTCGACCTGACGCAGATAAGCGCCATAATCCTTGTCGCGAGTCCAGATGCCGACCACCGGCAGGACCCGATATGGCAGCGGCTCGGTCACGCCCATCTGCGGACCGCGTGCGTCGAGCGGCACCATTTCGCCGAATTGCGCGGCGACGCGCGCACCCCAGGCGCCGGCGGTGTTAAGCAGGCATTCGGCGGCGAACGACCCTCTCGAAGTGGCGACAAGGAAACCGGAGACGGTGTGCTTGATCGTCTCAACTTCGGCCTCCTCGACGAGTTCCGCGCCGAGCTTTTGGACTGCCTCAGCAAAAGCCAGCGCGATCAGCCGCGGATTGCCGCTGCCGTCATCCGGCGAGAACGACGCCGCGATCGCTTCAGGACCGAGGCCGGGAAACCGGGAGCGGATTTCGCGCGAGCCAAGTTCCTCCAGCTCCAGCCCCCAGGGCCTCGCGGCTTGAGCGTAGGCCCGCATGTCGGCAAGACTTCCCTCATCGAAGATCAGTCGGATGTGGCCGGTGGCGCGGAATTCGACGTCGCGGCCAAGCATCTTTTCAGCCTCGCCCCACAGGCTGAGCGAGCGGTGGGCGAGCGGAAGCTGCGACAGGTGACGCCCGGTGCGCCGGATGTTGCCGAACGAGGCGACGGTCGCCCCAGTGCCGATCCGGTTGCGTTCGATCAGTGTCACGCGCGCGCCGCGTCTTGCGAGGAAATAGGCCGAAGCCGTCCCCATCAGGCCGCCGCCCAGCACGATCACATCCATAGTCGATCCTTGATCCTTGGATGCATCTTGTCGGCGCCGCGGCATTGCGTCAAAGATGGGTTTGGGCAAGACCCATAAGCTTTACCTATGGAGTGGCAATGCGGGCCCGGCAGCTCGAAGTGTTCATCGCCGTCATGCGCGCCGGCACCGTGACCGCCGCGGCACGGATGCTGAACATCTCCCAGCCTGCGCTCAGCCAGATCCTGCTCCACACCGAGGACGAACTCGGCTTCACGCTGTTCGAGCGGGTTAAGGGCAGGCTGCGACCGACCCCGGAGGCGCTCGAGATCTTCCCCGATGCCGAGAGGCTGTCGGCGGGGCTCGACGGTTTGCGCCGCAAGACCACCGACCTGCGCCTGGGTCGGGCAGGGCTGGTGCGGGTCGCTGCCTCGCCGCCGCCGGCCATGTCGATATTGCCGTGCGCCTTCACCAGGTTCCGGGCGCAGCATCCCTACATATTGCTGCGTTCCCATAGCGCGCCGATCGCCGCAATCGTCGACATGCTGCGCGCCGGCGATGCCAGCCTCGGCGTGGCCATGGACGATCGCCTGCCTCCCGACATCGAGGCCGAGGTGATCGGGAATATAGGTTTCGCGTGCCTGCTGCCCGCCGGGCATGCGTTGGTCAGGAAAACCGAGCTGACGCTCGCCGATCTCGCCGGCGAGGAGTTGATATCCTATCGCGGAAACACCCGTCCCGCCGACGAGTTGGCCCACGCGGCTCGCGCGCAGGGCGTGGCGCTTTCGCCGTCGCTTGAGATCGACGCATCCATCTCCGCGGTCGGCTTCGTCCAGGCCGGTCTGGGTATCGGCCTGGTCGACGCGCTGCTGCCGTGGCAGCAGTTTGCCGGGCTTGCCGTCAGGCCGCTGGCGGCCGGGCCGGAATTTCCGATCGCGCTGCTTACGTCGCGCGCACGAGCCCTTTCGCGGGCCGACGAGATGATGCGCGACGAAATCCGCGAGGCGTGTGCCGCCGTCCTGGGTGACCATCGCGCGAAAGTATAAGCAAGACTTATATCCTTGCCCGTCATCCATCTTGGACCCTGACCATCCGCTCGTGCCAGCTTTGGTCGGCAGACAGGAAGGGACGCATCATGGATGGTGCCATTGCGGCGGATGAAGCGCGGAGCAAGGCCGACTGGAAGGTCGGCGTCGATATCGGCGGGACATTCATCGATTTCTGCGCGCTCGAAGCCAATTCCGGACGCGTCGCCTCGCTGAAAGTGCTGACGACGCCGGAAGATCCGGGCGCCGAGCTGATGACGGGTCTCACCCTGCTGGCCGAACGCGAAGGCTTCGATCCGACCCATATGACGCGCTTCGTGCACGGCACGACCGTCGGCATCAACACGATCATCCAGCGCAAGGGCGCGCCGCTGGCGCTGTTCACCAATGCCGGCTTCGAGGACGTGATCGAACTCGCGCGGCTTCGCATGCCGGACATGTATTCGCTGTTCTGCTCGCGGCCGGACCCGCTGATCTCGCGCGACATGGTCTTCGGCATTCCGGCTCGCATGCGTGCCGACGGCAGCGAATCCCGGGCACCGGACACGGCGGCGGTGAAAAGCGCGGTCGCCGCGGCGAAAGCGAACGGGGCGCAAGGGATCATCGTCTCCTTCCTCCACGCCTGGCGCAACGCCGCGCAGGAAGCTTCCGTGAAGGCGGCGATTGCGCGTCTTGCGCCCGACCTCTTCGTCTTCACCTCGGCCGAGGTCTGGCCGGTCATCCGCGAATACGAGCGCAGCTCGACCGCCATCCTCAATGGCTATGTCCATCCGCGCGTCTCAGGCTATCTGACTGCGCTGGAAGAGCGGCTGAAGGGCCGCGGCGTGCCTGCACGCCCCATGCTGACGAAGTCGAACGGCGGGCTGATGAACGCTGCCGAAGGCAAGCGCGCATGCGTGAACATGCTGCTGTCGGGGACGGCCTCCGGTGTCATCGGCGCGGCGTGGCTGGCGCGTCAAGCCGGAGAAGACAAGGTTCTTACGCTCGACATCGGGGGCACGTCGGCCGACTTCGCGCTCATCATCGGCGGCGAGGCGCAGTTCGGAACCGGCGAACTGATCGGCGAATTCCCGCTCCATATCCCGTCCGTGTCGGTGAGCTCGATCGGCGTCGGCGGCGGCTCGATCGCTAGTGTCGACGCGCAAGGCGTGTTGCGCGTCGGACCGGAATCGGCGGGCTCGACGCCGGGACCTGCATGCTATGGCCGTGGTGGCGAGCGGGCGACGGTGACGGACGCCATGGTGGTCTGCGGATGGCTCGGCCACAGCGCGATGGCCTATGGCCAGCTCAGGATCGATACCCAACTGGCGCATCGCGCGGTCGGCGACCTTGCTGCCCGGCTCGGCCGCCCGGTCGAGCAGACTGCGCAGGCGATCCTCGACATCGCGGTGTCGGAGATGTTCGTCGAGGTCGAGAAGCTCGCCTCGCGCGCCGGCGTCGACCTGCGCGAATTCACGCTGATGCCCTTCGGCGGCGGCGGCCCGATGCTCGGCGCCTTCCTGGCTCGCGAGCTCGGCATGAAGCGGGTCATGGCGCCGCGCCGCCCCGGCGTGGTATCGGCGCTGGGCGGGCTGGTGGCCGATCTGCGCGGAGACTTCATCCGCACCATCTTCAGCCCGTTGTCGGGCGCGTCGCTCCCCGAAATCCGCGAGGCCTTCGAGGCGCTTGCGCGAGAGGGGCGCGACTGGCTCGCGGCGCAGGGGCACGATGCGGCCGCTGAGCTCAATTTCTCCTGCGACATGCGCTACGTCGGGCAGAGCTACGAGATCGAGGTCGTGCTGTCGCCGCAATGGCTGGCGGATGGCGACGCCGCCGCCATCGAGCAAGCCTTCCACCGAACCCATGAGCAGCTCTACGACTTCCATGATCCGGAGGGCGAGATCGAGCTTGTGAACGTCCGACTGTCGGCAATAGGCGCAGGGCCGGCGCTCTTCTTCCCGGAGACCGACGAGATCGACGCCCCGGCCAGTCCGGCGCGCCGGCTCCCGGTCTATACGGGCCAAAGCATCGAGACGGTCGATCTCCACGACCTGCAGACTCTAGTGCCTGGCAGCACGTTCCGAGGACCCGCTGTGGTGGTGCAGGAAGACACGACCTTCGCCATCCCCGCGGGAGCGCAGGCACGGGTCGACCGCCATCTCAACCTTCTGCTGACCTTCGCGGAGTGACGCCATGTTTGACCGCACAAACCTTCAGGTTCTGGCGAACCATGCCCGCGCGGCCGCCGAGAACATGGCGCACACGCTGCATCGCACCGCGCACTCCGCCTTCGTCAAGGAAACGCAGGACTTCACCGTGATGCTGATGGACCGTTGGGGGGCGACCTTCGCCGTCCCGATGGAACTCGGCGCCACCTGGTATCCCGGGCTTTCCTATCACCGTGCAATCGCGATGGTCGACGACTACCGGCCGGGCGACGTCGCCTTCACCAACGATCCTTATTCGGGCCACGTCGCCACGCACGCGCCCGACACGCATTTGTGGAAGCCCGTCTTCGTCGACGGTGAGATCGTCGCCTGGACCGGAGGGCACATCCACAACACCGACATGGGCGGGGCGGTGCCGGCTTCGCTCAGCCGCGCGCTGACCGAAATCCATCAGGAAGGTATCCGCTTTCCGCCGATGAAGCTGGTGCGGGAAGGCGTCTTCGACGAGACGATCCTGCGGATCATGAGCACCAATGTGCGCAAGCCCGAGCTCAACATCGGTGACATCAAGGCACTGGTCGGCGCGCTCAACACCGGCGAGCGCAAGATCCAGGCGATGGTGAAAAAATTCGGCAAGGCCGGATTCATCGAGGGTGTTTCGGCACTTCTCGACCATGCGGAGGCGCAGGCGCGCGATGTGCTGCGCGCCATGCCCGACGGCACTTGGGAGTTCGCCGACTATGCCGACGAGGATTCGGTCGAGGCCAATCCCTGCCGGCTGAAGCTGACGCTGACGATCGACGGCGACGAAGCGGTGCTCGACTTTACCGGCTCCGATCCGCAGCTCGGCTCCTCGCTCAACGTTCCATCGGGCGGCGACCCGCGCCACACCATGCTGCTCGTCGGTGTCTACTACGTGCTCTATACGCTTAATCCGAAGCTCCTGCTCAACATGGGCCTCACGCGGCCATTCACCTGTATTACGCCGCAAGGGTCGGTGCTGAACCCTGTCCATCCGGCGGCGGTCGGCATGCGCTCGCTCACTTGCGCGCGGCTGCGGTCGGTCATCTTCGGCGCCTTCTCGCAGGCCGTGCCCGAGCGCCTCCCTGCCGCCCCGGCCGGCAACAACTGCATCGTCAACGTCATGACCGTCGATGAGCGCACCAGCCGGAGCGTCATCGCGGCGGTGAACCCGGTGGTGGGCGGCGGCGGCGCGATGCCGCATCGCGATGGCACCAACGGATCGGGCGCCGATGCCGCCTATCTCAAGAACACGCCGATCGAAATCACCGAGACCGAAACCCCGGTCGAGTTCGTGAAATACGGGCTCGCCCGGGATAGTGGCGGCGCGGGCCGCTGGCGCGGCGGGCTGGCGACCGAAATGGCCTTCCGCGTCTTTGCCCCCGACTCCAGGATCACGGCCCGCAATCGCGACCGCAGCTTCTTCCGTCCCTGGGGCGTGCTGGGCGGCAAGGCGGCGGGCCTGTCGGACATGGTCGTCAATCCGGGGACCGGGCACGAGCGGCGGCTGGGCAACATCGACACAGCGGTCCTGCAGCCGGGCGACGTGCTGGAGATCCGCTCCGCCGGCGGCGGCGGGCGCGGCGATCCGCATCAGCGCGAGCCCTGGCGGGTCGCGCAGGACGTGCGGCGTGGCTACGTCTCGGCGGCAGCAGCCGAAAGCGAGTATGGCGTCGTCATTCGCGACGGCGAGGTCGACCGGCAGGCGACGGAGCGGCTGCGCGCCGGACAAAAGCCTTCCGCCGGCCATTTCCATTTCGGCCCGGAGCGCGAAGGCTATGAAGCGCAGTGGACACAGGCTGCCTATGGCCGGCTCCACGCTCTGCTGGACGCCTTGCCGATCCACTGGCGCTTCTTCGCCAAGACGGAGATCTTCCGCCGCATGAAAGGCCGCTCCGGGCCGGAAGGCGTCCAGGCGGCTTTCGACGCGGCCTGCGAACGGTTTCCCGAATTGCCCCGTCCCGGTGCGGTCCGGGAGGCCGCGGAATGAACACCGCCGGCCGCATCGTCCGGCTGGCCGAGTTCGACCGGGCACAGGTGCGCTTCTTTCTCGACGGTGAGATGCGTGGCGCGCTTGCAGGCGACACCGTGCTGATCGCCATTCTGGCTTCAGGACACGCGTTGCGAAACTCCGAGTTCGGACCTGAGCCGCGCGCCGGCTTCTGCCTGATGGGAGCCTGCCAGGATTGCTGGGTGTGGCAGGAGGAGGGGCCGCGTCTGCGGGCATGCTCGACACCTGTTGCCGAAGGCATGCGGTTGCGCACGACGCCTCCGGAGAACTGGCCGTGAGCGAGACGTCATCGCCGCGGATCGTGATCGTGGGCGCGGGTCCGGCCGGCATAAGGGCCGCCGCGACGCTGGTCGAGGCCGGGCTCCACCCGGTGGTGATCGACGAAGGGCATTCCGCGGGCGGGCAGATCTATCGTCGTCCGCCTATCGGGTTCGTCCGCACACCGGAACAGCTCTACGGGCCGGAGGCGGCGAAGGCCCGCGCACTGCATGCGCTTTTCGACCGGCTGGCCGAAGAGGGGCGGCTCACTTATTGCGCGCGCAGCTCGGTCATCGCCGCGCATGAGGGGCGGCTGCACGTGCTGGGAGAGGGCGGCGTGGAGGTGATCGGCTATGACCGCCTGATCCTTGCCACCGGCGCATCCGACCGCGTCGCTCCCGTTCCCGGCTGGCAGAGCGCCGGCGTCTATAGCCTTGGCGCGGCGCAGATCGCGCTCAAGGCGCAGGGCGTAGCCCTCGGGAGGCGGATCGTGCTCATCGGATCGGGGCCCTTGCTGACGCTGGTCGGCGCGCAACTCCTCAGGGCCGGAGCGGATGTGGCGGCGGTGCTCGACACCTCATCTTTGCGCCAGCAGATGCGGGGGCTCTGGGGACTTGCGGCCCTTCCTATCGTTGCGCTGCGCGGCGTGGCCCTGCGGGCGCGGCTCGGCGGCCGCTATCATGCCGGCGTGACGCTCGGGCGGATCGAGGCCGATACATCGGGCGTCACGGCGATGCGCTGGCGCGATGCCGGCGGCCGGGAGCACCTCACCCCATGCGACATGGTCGGCATGGGCTGGCACCTGCGGGCGGAGACGCATCTGGCCGACCTGACGGGATGCGCCTTCATTTATGACGAGCAGTGGCAACAATGGCTGCCGAAGACCGACGATATGGGCAGGGCCGGCAACGGAGTCTATCTTGCCGGCGATGGGGTTCGTCTCCTCGGGGCGGATGGCGCGGAAATAGCGGGGCGTCTTGCTGCAACGGTGTGCCTTTCCGATCTCGGGCGTCCGGCGCCTTCCGTCAATGCCGACCTGCGCAAGCTGGCGCGGCTCGAACGCTTTGCCCGCGGGCTGGCTCGCGCCTTTCCCTGGCCGTTCGAGATGGTGCGGGCGCTGCCCGACGAGGCGATCGTTTGTCGCTGCGAGAATGTGAGCGCTGGCGCCATACGCGAGAGCGTGGAACGCGGCGGCGGCGAGGCCAACAGGGTGAAATCGCTGTCACGCGCCGGCATGGGGCGCTGCCAGGGGCGCTATTGCCAGTTGGCGGCCGCCGAACTCGTCGCGGCCCAAGCCGGTTGTGCGCTCCATACCGTCGGCCGGTTTCGCGGGCAGGCTCCTGTGCGGCCGGCGCGGATCGGCGCTTTTCTTGGGAAAGGCTGATGCAATTGCGAAAGCCGGAGATTGGCGTCCGTTACGTCTTAGAAATCGGCAACCTTCCCCCAGGCCGAGTCATCGAAGCGCCGCGGATCGTAGGATGTCGCATCGACGATCGGTTCCGACCCGGTCACCAGATCGGCGACGAGATGCCCGGCGCCCGGCCCGATGCCGAAGCCGTGTCCCGAGAATCCGGCAGCCAGGAAGAAGCCCGGAACGGTATCTATCTCGCCGATGGCGGGCACGCCGTCCGGCGTGCTGTCGATATAGCCGGCCCAGGCAGCACTTATCCTGGTCTGGCGCAGAGCCGGCAGCAGCTCGACCGCGCGGGCGTGGGTCAGGCGGATGGTCGCCCGATCCGGGACCGGATCGAGGATGCGCATGCGCTCCATCGGCGTCGGCCGGTCGAGCCGCCAGCGCTGCAGCGTTTCGTGACCCGAACGCATGCCCTGCAGGCCGCCAGGCGCGAGGCTTCGCCAGCGCTTCAGGAACATCGGGACGAACTGCGAGGAGAAGCGCAGTTGCTGCGGCGTCACGTCCACGCGTCCGCGTCCGCTGATCGCAAGCGTGTAGCCACCGTCGCTGCGGCGCGTGACCGAAATCCTTGCCGTGTGCAGCGCATCCGGCAGGCCCTCGGCGCCGGGCGAAACGGACAGGATGGAGGAGCGGACCGATGCCTGCGGGAAGCGGAAGCCGAACTGATGGCAAAAGGAGGACGCCCAGGCGCCGCCGGCAAGCACCGCCACCTTCGTCCGGATCGTACCGCTTTCCGTCATCACACCGCTCAAGCGCCCGCCCTCGGTCTCGATACCGCGCGCAGCACAATTCTGGTGCACGCTGCCGCCGAGCTTGAGTATGGCGCGGGCGACCGCGGGCGCGGCCTGCGACGGATCGGCGGTGCCGTCGGTCGGCGAGAAGACGCCGCCCTTCCAGATACGGCCCGTGGCGTGACCGCGCGCGCTCGCTTCGGCGCTGTCGAGCATGTGGGTGGTGACGCCGGCCGTTTTGGCAAAGTCACGCCAGCGCGCCCAGCCCGCCAGTTCCGCGTCGTCATTGCTGAGGTACAGCAGGCCGCAGCGGCGGAAGCCGGTGTCCTCGCCGGTTTCTTCCGCAAAGCGAGCCCACAGGTCGAGGCTGTGGGTGGCCATCGGCAGCTCGCGCGCGTCGCGGTTCTGCTGGCGGCACCACCCCCAGTTCCTCGAGGATTGCTCGGCGCCGATGCGGCCCTTTTCGACGAGCGCGACCTTCATGCCGCGCCATGCCAGATAGTAGGCCGCGAAGACACCCACGATGCCGCCGCCGATCACCACCGCGTCCGCGGATTGCGGCAGTTCGCCGGATGTTTCGATTTGCTGCAGGGGCGCGCGCATGATCCTCTCTGTCTTGACGCTTCAATCTACCGCCTTGCGCAGGCAGCCGGTGCTGCAATTGAGGCTGAGGCAGAATTTTATTCCGGCAGGCTCGCTGAAATCGAGAGTCCCTGCGTTTCAAAGCGGCACCCGCCTGGATGGACAGGCCGGCGGGCTGTGGTAGTGTCAATCGTTATAGACAGAGCAGCATTTTGTGCTGTGGTTTGCATTCTTCGGAGATGACCGTGAAACTGGATCGGATCGATATTAAGATTCTTCACGAACTGCAGAAGAACGGCCGCATCACCAATGTGGAACTGGCCGAGCTGGTGCATCTGTCGCCGAGCCCGTGCCTGATGCGGGTCAAGAAGCTTCAGTCGGAAGGCTATATCGAAGGCTATTCCGCGCAGGTCAATCTCGGCAAGCTCGGCCAGACACTGACCGTGTTCACCGAGATTACCTTGAAGAACCACCGCCAGGTGGACTTCGCCCGCTTTCTCGCCGTCGTGGAGAAGATCGACCAGGTCATCGAATGCCACCTCGTGTCGGGCGGCTACGACTACCTGATGAAATTCGTCACCGCCGGCATCGGCGAGTATCAGACGATCATGGAGCGGCTGACCGACATGGATATCGGCATCGACAAGTATTTCAGCTTCGTGGTGCTGAAGTCGCCCATCGTCAAAGCGCACATGCCGTTGCCCAGCCTGTTCCCGATGTGAAGCGTGGCCGCCTCGAATTCCTCTACCTGTGGCCGTACTGGCTGACCAATTCGGGGTCGCGGACGAGGCCGTCGAGCCAGGTCGGATCGAGCTTCGGCACGGAGGAGAACAGAAGCTTGGAATAGGGGTGGGTCGGCGCCTTCACCTTGTCGGGCGTGATCTGCTCCACCCGCTCGCCATTGTACATCACCATGATCTCGTCGCAGATGGCCTCGACGACGGAAAGGTCGTGGCTGATGAAGATGTAGGAGAGGCCGAGCTCGCGCTGCAACTCCTTGAGCAGCTCGATCACGGCTGACGCCACCACCGTGTCGAGCGCCGACGTGATTTCGTCGCAGATGATGAGCTTGGGGTTGGCCGCGAGCGCGCGCGCGAAGTTCACCCGCTGCTTCTGGCCGCCCGACAGCTCCGCCGGATGACGGTAGCGCAGCGCCTTCGGCAGGCGCACCATGTCGAGCAGTTCGTCGACCCGCTTCGAGCGGGCCTGCCTGTCGAGCCGGTGATAGAAGGCCAGCGGGCGGGAGATGATGTCCTCGATAGGCTTTGCCGGATTGAGCGCGGTGTCGGCATATTGGAACACGATCTGCATCTCGCGCAGCTGGTCCTGGCTGCGTTTCCTGGCGGTGCGCTCCAGTTCCTTGCCGTCGAAGACGATGTCGCCGGCCGCCGCCGGATGGATACCGGCGATGACCCGCGCCAGCGTCGATTTCCCGCAGCCGGATTCGCCGATGATGCCGAGGTTGCGCCCCTTCTCCACGACCAGGCTGACGGACTGGACGGCGCGGATGAGCGGCAGACCGTCGGCGCGGACCGCCCCGTAGCCGGCTGTCAGGTTGTCGATACGCAGCAGCGGCTTCGGTCCGGCTTCCGCGTCCGTCCGCGTTTGCCGCGCCTTCGGTTCGAAGGCAGCCAGCAGCTCCCTCGTATAGGGGTGCTTGGCAGCCGAAAGAATTTCTCGCGTCGTGCCGGTCTCCTGCACCTCGCCGCCCTTCAGCACCACGATGCGATCGGCGATCTGGGCGACGACCGCGAGGTCGTGGGATACGTAGACACCCGCTATGCCGCCCGCCTTCATCACCGACTTGAATGCCTTCAGCACGTCGATCTGCGTCGTCACGTCGAGCGCCGTCGTCGGCTCGTCGAAGATGACCAGCTTGGGATCGCCGATGAGCGCCATGGCCGCCGCCAGGCGCTGCAATTGCCCACCCGAAACCTGGTGCGGATAACGGGCACCGATCCCTTCCGGGTCCGGCAGCGACAAGGCCCTGAACAGCTCGATTGCGCGCTTTCGCGCCTGGTCCGGGGGCATCAGCCGGTGGATGCGCGTGACCTCGATCACTTGCTCCATGATCGTGGATGATGGGTTGAAGGAGGCGGCCGCACTTTGCGGAACATAGGCGATGTCGGTGCCGCGCAGCTTCGCCCGTTCCTTCTCGGCGAGTGCCGCCATGTTCTTGCCGTTGACGTTGATCTCGCCGCCGGTGATCCGGCAGCCGGGCCGTGGGTGGCCCATGAGCGAGAGCGCCACTGTCGTCTTGCCGGAGCCGCTCTCGCCGATCAGGGCGACGATCTCGCCGTCGGCGATGTCGATGCTGACGCCCTTGATGATTTCGACCAGACGTCCGGCGTGGGTCGTGGCCTCGATCCTCAGGTTCCTGACCTCGACGAGGTTGGTCATGCGTCACGGTCCCTGATCTTCTGCGGCAGGTTGTCGATCAGCAGGTTGACGCTGATGGTGAGGCTGGCGATCGCCAGCGAGGGCACGATGACTGCAGGAGCCGCGAAGGGCAGGCCGCCGATGTTCTCGCGCACCAGCGCGCCCCAGTCGGCTAAAGGCGGCTGCAGGCCGAGCCCGAGGAAGGAGAGGCCCGAGAGCAAAAGCACGATGAAGACGAAGCGCAGGCCGAAGTCGGCCAGCACCGGACGGATGATGTTGGGCAGGATCTCGGACCCGATGAGATAGGCCGTGCTCTCACCACGGACGCGGGCGACGGTCATGAAGTCCATGGTGTTGATGTTGACGGCGAGCGCCCGTGCGAAGCGGTAGGCGCCGGGGATGTAGATGACGGCGAGCGTCAGGATCAGCACCGGGATCGACGAGCCGACTGCGGCCACGACGACAAGGCCGAACAGCTTGCTCGGGATGGAGTTCATCGCGTCGAGGAAGCGGCTGAGGCAGGTGTCCAGCCAACCGCCGGTGACGGCGGCGATCATGCCGAGCACGACGCCCGAAAAGCAGGCGATGGAGACGGCGGCGAGCGATATGCCGACGGTGTAGCGTGCGCCCATCAGAACCCTGGAGAGCATGTCGCGGCCCAGATAGTCGGAGCCGAGCCACAGCCCCTGACGCATCGGGCCGAAATAGTCGTCGTCGACGATGTCGCCGATCGGATGGGGAATGATATAGG
The DNA here is from genome assembly GCF_003952485.1 of Mesorhizobium sp. M1E.F.Ca.ET.045.02.1.1. Lineage (NCBI taxonomy): Bacteria > Pseudomonadati > Pseudomonadota > Alphaproteobacteria > Hyphomicrobiales > Phyllobacteriaceae > Mesorhizobium > Mesorhizobium sp. M1E.F.Ca.ET.045.02.1.1. The sequence continues at coordinate 707,678 of NZ_CP034447.1, read as the reverse complement.
GCGCGAAGATCGCGATCAGCGTCCACGCCAGGATGACCAGCGAGGCCACGACGCCCACGAGGTTGTAGCTGTGGCCCAGGAAGGACCTTCGGGAGGCTTCCACGCGCGCCATCGTCATCTGAGCCTCGGGTTGGACATGATGGCGATGATATCGGCGGCCGTGATGAGCAGGAGATAGCCGAGGCAGAAGATCATCGCGCAGCTCTGGATCAGCGGCAGGTCGCGGGTCGCGACCGCATCGACCATCAATTTGGCGATGCCGGGATAGTTGAAGATCGTCTCCACGATGATGACGCCGCCGACCAGGTAGGACAGCGAGAGCGCGACCGCGTTGACGATCGGCCCGAGCGCGTTGGGAAGCGCGTGCCTCAGCACCATGCGGCTGCGCGAGGCGCCCTTGAGGAGCGCCATCTCGACATAGGGCGTGGAAAGCGTTTCGATCACCGCGGCACGGGTCATGCGGATCATCTGGGCGGAGATGACGAAGGTGAGCGTGATCACCGGCATCGCGTAGATGCGCACGAGGTCGGTCAGCGAATGCGCCTCGTTCACCGAGGACAGCGCCGGCAACCATCTGAGATAGACGGCAAAGAGCAGGACCGCCAGCGTCGCGACCATGAACTCCGGCACGGAGATGACGCCGATCGAAAGCACGGTGACGGTGCGGTCGTAGAGGGAGCCGCGCAGCATCGCGGCGGTGATGCCGAGCGTCAGCGCCAGCGGCACCGAGATCAGCGTGGTGATGCTGGCCAGCTTCATGGTGTTGACGAAGCGCCCGCCGATCAGCGCCGCGACCGGCATGTCGTTGGCATAGGAGGTGCCGAGATCGCCATGGAGCAGGCCGACAAGCCAGCGCAGGAAGCGCAGAATCGCCGGATCGTTGAGGTGCATGGCTTCGCGCAGGCCGGCGACGGCCTCGGGGGTCGCCGCCTGGCCAAGCAGGATCGACGCGGTGTCGCCAGGCAGCATGCTGGTGGCGAAAAACACGGCGAACAGGACTATCAGAAGGGTGACGACCGCGACAGCCAGCCGCTTCACCACGAGGTTGAGAACCCCAGACTTCATGGAAGCGCTCCCTGCGGTTGCGTTAGGCCAAACAATCTTGCGCAATGCAGTGCCGGGGACCGGCTGACCGGTCCCCGGCAGGCGCCCCTCAGGCTTCGAGCCAGAGGTATTCCGCCATTGCGTAGCCCATCATGCCACCGAGCGGGTTCGCTTCCAAACCCTTCACCTTGCTGGAGAGGGCATCGACGTTGGAGATATAGGCCGGGATGATGGTGCCGGCTTCCTCGGAAACCATACCCTGCATCACGCCGTAGATTTCCTTGCGCTTGGCCTGGTCGAGCAGGCCTCGCGCCTCGACGAGCAGCTTGTCGAACTTCTCGGATTTGTACTGGCTTTCGTTCCACGGCGCGTTGGAAGCGTAAAGCAGCGAGAACAGGATGTCCGGCGTCGGGCGCGGATTGATGTTGCCGAAATGGACCGGCGCCTTGAGCCAGTAATTGTCCCAGTAGCCATCGGACGGGACGCGCTGGACGTCGAGCTTCATGCCGATATCAGCGCCGGCGGCCTGGATGATCACCGCCATGTCGATCGACGAGGTCGCCGCGTCGGAAGCGACCACGGGGATCGGCTGGCCGAGCAGGCCCGCCTTCTGGAAGTGGAACTTCGCCTTGTCCGGGTCGAAGGCCTTCGGCTTGAGATCGGCGTTATGGAAGATATTGGCTGGCGACACGGGCTGGTCGTTGCCGATTTCGCCGAGGCCGCGCAATGCCGATTTGACGATCTGCTCGCGGTTGACGAGGTACTTCATGCCGGCCACGAAATCGGCCTTGCTGCCCGGATCCATGTCGAGCCGGATGTTGAGGTCCGTATAGTTGCCCGAGGTCGTCTTCGACAGCTCAAAGCCCTGCTGGCTCTCCAGCAGCTTCATCGAGCGCGGATTGATCGAGGCCGCAAAATTGATGTCGCCGGAAATCAGGGCGTTGACGCGGGCGCTGTCGTCAGTGATGGCGATGAATTCGAAGGAGTCGAGGTAAGGCTTGCCCGACTTCCAGTAGTTCTTGTTCTTGGTGACCACCGAACGCACGCCCGGTTCGAACGTCTGCAGCACGAAGGCGCCCGTGCCGTTGCCCTTGGAGAAATCGGTGGTGCCGTCGGCGACGATCATGAAGTGATGCAGCGCTAGGATGGTCGGCAGGTCGGCATTCGGATCGGCGAGCGTGATTTCGACAGTCGACTTGTCGACCGCCTTGAAGCCGGTCATCTGCGCGGCGATCTTGGCGACCTTGGAGCCGACCGCCTTGTCGAGATGGCGCTTCAGCGAGAAGACGACGTCGTCGGCGGTGAGGTCCTTGCCGTCATGGAAGGTGACGCCCTTGCGCAGCTTCACGGTCCAGGTCTTGGCGTCCTTGCTGTCGAAGCCTTCAGCCAGCTCCATCTGCGTCTTGCCGTCCTTGTCGAGGAAGGTCAGGCGGTTGTAGAGCGAACAGCAGCGGACATAGTCGGTAGAGAGCGACGCCTTTGCCGGATCGAGCGTATCGGCCGTCGAGGACGACCAGCCGGCCGCCTTGAAATTTCCACCGGAAACCGGGGTGGCGGCGACGGCTTGCGTGGCGCGGCCAAGCACCACGCTGCCCGCGGCAACCGCGGCGCCGCCGGCCAGCAGCATCTTGAGGAGTTCGCGGCGACTGGCGCCTCGCCGAATGGCGTTTTCGACCATGGCATCGTCTGCGCTGGTCCAGTTCGTGATCTTGTCGGTCATGTCATTCCCCTTTCTGTTTCTTTAGTCGGGATGCTCGTCTTGCTGCGGCTTTCCGGGCTTGGGCTCAGGTTCGTTCCTTTAGACTTTCCCGCACGGCCGACGCAAAGGCGGCCATCGAGGTGAAGTGGTGGTCCGGCACGGTGAAGCGCTCGGGCTCTATCGTGCCGCCATAGCCCTTCAGGGCATGGCGGCGCTCAATCCAGCAGTTGGTCATGCCAAGCGCCCGGGAGATGCCGATGTCGTGATACTGGCTTTGCGCGACGTGCAGGATGTCGTCCTTGTCGTCGCCGCGGGCGGCCACGAAATCGAAGACTGCCTGGAAGAAGGCGGGGTCCGGTTTCTCCGTGCCGGTGTCGTCGGTCGTGAAGGTGGCGAAGAAGGGCGATCCGAGCTGCTTCTCGAAATGGTCGAGCGCCCAGCGCCGGGCATTGGTCATGGCAATCAGCCTGTGGGCTTTCGCAAGGTCGGCCAAGGCCGCCGCGCTGTCGGAGAAGCCTTGCCAGGTGCTGGCGGAATCCCGCAGGCGGGCTCCGTATTTCTCCTCGGCCGGCAGGCCGAGCCGCGGCGCGATGACCATGTAGACACGCGCCAGATCGTCAGGGAACAGGCCCGCATCGGGCATGTAGCGAGCCTGCCGGTAAAGGGCCAACGCCTCCTCGCCGTCGAAGGAGACACCAGCTTCGGCGGCGATGCCGGCCAGGCAGCTCGTGATGCCCCCTTCGAAGTCGATCAGCGTGCCGACCACATCGAAGGTCATGTATTTGAATTCGCTAAAGCCCCTGGCCAAATCTGGCTCTCCTCTGCGCGCGACCGAATTGCATCATGCTGAACAGAACAAAATTCCGTGCTGTCCGGGGCGTCGGCCTTTTTCAAAACCTGGAAATTCGGGCTTTCTGGCCTTGTCTTTAAAAGCAGTCTGGCACTTCCCCCGCGCTGGATTCGCCGAAAAGGCGCGGGGCTGCGGCACAAAATTGCGAAATCGCCTGCCGAAGCGATATTTCGAAACGCGAAATATTGGCCGCCCGTCATGCCAGCGCCTTGCGGACATCCGCGTCATCCAGCGTCTCATCGAGCGTTCGGCGGGTGCGCTCGATGATCGCGTCGATGTCGCTGTCGGTGCAGCAGAGCGGCGGGGCATAGCCGAGGACCCCATGCGCAAAGGCGCGGATGATCAGGCCGTTGTCCCACGCCCTGTCGAAGACGCGCCGCGCCGGCATGGCCGAGGCGGGAAGTGGCGTCTTCTTCTGTTTGTCGACCACCAGCTCGATCGCTGCAAGCATGCCGCGACCGCGCACATCGCCGACGAGCGGGTGGTCCCTCAGCTCCTCCAGCCCCCCCATCAGGCGGGCACCGGCTTTGGCGCCGTTCTCCAGCAGGCCGTCCTCATAGAGCTTCAGCACCTCGAGCGCGACGGCGGCGCTGACCGGATGAGCGGAATAGGTATAGCCGTGGCCGACCGCCGCGCTGCCGGCGCCATCGGCGATGACGTTGTAGACATGATCGGCCATGAACACGGCGCCCATCGGAACATAGCCCGAGGTCAGACCTTTTGCCGTCGTCATGAAATCGGGAACGATGTCCTCATCGGTGCAGGCAAAGAGAGGTCCCGTGCGGCCGAAACCGGTGATCACCTCGTCGGCGATGAACAGGATGCCATACTCGCGGCAGAGCTCTCGCATCGCCTTGATCCAGCCTTTCGGCGGGACGATGACGCCGCCCGAGCCCTGGATCGGCTCGGCATAGAACGCGGCGATCCGCTCCGCCCCGATCGTCTCGATTTTGGCCTTCAGCGCGGCGAGCGATGCGGCAATGATCGCGTTCCCGTCCTCGCCCACCGGATTGCGATAGGGATAGGGCGAGGGAATCTTGTGCTGCCATTCGAAGGGAATGCCGAAGCCGGCGTGAAAGGCGGGCAGGGCGGTGAGGCCGGCGCCGACCACCGACGACCCGTGATAACCCAGCTCGATCGAGATGAACTGGTCGCGTTGCGGCTCGCCCCTGGCGTTCCAGTAATAGCGGACGAACCGGATCGTGCTGTCGACCGCGTCCGACCCGCCGAGCGTGAAATAGACGTGGTTGAGGTCCCCCGGCGCGCGCTCGGCCAGTTCCGAGGCAAGCCGGATGGCCGGCTCCGAGCCGAGGTCGAAATAGGCGGTGGCGTAGGGAAGCTCGTGCATCTGCCGGGCTGCCGCCTCGACGATACTGTCGTGGCCATAGCCGGCATTGACGCACCAAAGCCCGGCAAAACCGTCGACAAGCTGCCGGCCGGACGCATCGGTCACGGTGGCGCCCTTCGCCGATTTCAGCACGCGCACGCCGAGCGCCTCGTGGCCGCGATAAGAGGCGACCGGATGGATGAGATGGGCGCGGTCGAGTTCGACCAGGGAATTGGCGAGCATTGTTGTCCTCCGGATTATCCGAGCGCCTGGTTGGCGAGGGCGTAAACTTTTGGCCTGGCCTGTTCGGGGCCCTTCTTGGCGGGGCGGTCCATCGCCACGCCGCCGCCGACATGGGCGAGGCCGATTTCCGTGAGCCAGTCGGCAATGCCTGTCCTGCTGTCCGTGTCGACGCGCAGGAAGGCGCCGGGGCGCGACGCGGCGAAAAAGCGGATTAGTGCTTTGGCTTCCTCAGCGCTGCTCGCGATGACCGGACCGATCACCTCGCCGCGTCCGAACGGACGGATCGCGGCATAAGCCTCGATGGCGCCGTCGTGGCGAATGACGGCGAATTGGCCACGCTCGGCCAGAGCATCGATCAGGGCTTCACGGTCGGCGCCATAGGCATCGCGGTCCAGCGCCTTGATCTCCGGCAGATCATCGCCGCTTGCCGCTTCCACGCCGTCGGGCGCGCCAAGCTGAGCGATGCTTCCCTGATGCTGCAGGATGGTGCCCGAGGGCGCGAAGCCCAGTTTCTGATAGAGCGGCATGCCGTCTGCCGTCGCGACGAGCCGCAGCGGACGATCCTCTGCAAGAGCGAAGGCCTGTTCCATCAGGCGGCGCCCGAGCCCCTTGCCACGCACGTTCCGGTCGACGATCACCATGTTGATCATTGCGCAATCGGCGCCATAGGGCGTCACCAGTATGGTTCCGGTGACCCGGCCCTGGTCATCGAGGGCGACCGCGCCGCTCGAAAGCTGCAGCGCCATCTGCCAATCCTGCGGGCGATGCGGCCAATTCTCCTGCCGAGATAGCGCGACTGCACCGTCGATATGATCCGGCCCGAAGTCCTGGAGTTCGATCTCGCCTTGCTGCATGACGCACCTTTCAGTCTGACCCTAAGTCTCGATCATTGGTGCGCCGCAGATCGTCTGAAGGTCTCGACTTCGACGGTATCATTCGCCGTTGCGCAGGGGGTGCGCCGCATCTTGTGCTGGCGCCTATGGAACTAGATGCGTTTAGCGCCTCCACCGGCGGCATCCTTCGAAGCTCAAGATGCTACAGCGTGCCAAACGGAACCGCGGATACGGAACTTTCTGCTTTCGGCAGGCGCTTTTCGGTCAGGTGGGTCGCTTTCTGCCGGTCTATGATGAAAAACGTCCCAACACGGATGTGCTTCCACCGGAGATCGACGGATATGGCATCTTTCAGGCCCAAATACATCACCTTCGACTGCTATGGCACGTTGACCAATTTCCAGATGGCCGAGGCGGCGCGTGACCTCTATGGCAGCCGGCTCGATGAGCCGCGCATGCAGGAGTTCATCAAGAACTTCGCAGCGTACCGGCTGGACGAGATATTGGGCGACTGGAAACCTTATGCCGATGTCGTTCACAACGCGCTCGAGCGCGCCTGCAACCGCAACGGCGTCGCCTTCAGCTCCGACGAAGCCAAAATGGTCTATGAGCGTGTCCCGACTTGGGGGCCGCACGCCGACGTTCCAGCCGGCCTCGCCAAGGTCGCCAAGGAAATTCCGCTGGTCATCCTCTCCAACGCCATGAACGCGCAGATCATGTCCAATGTCGAGAAGCTCGGCGCGCCATTCCATGCCGTCTACACGGCCGAACAGGCTCAAGCCTACAAGCCACGCTTCAAGGCTTTCGAATACATGTTCGATAGGCTGGGCTGTGGTCCGGAGGATGTTCTTCACTGCTCGTCCTCGTTCCGCTACGACCTGATGTCGGCGCAAGATCTCGGGATCAAGAACAAGGTCTGGGTCAATCGGGGTCACGAGCCGGCTAACCCCTATTACGGCTATGTCGAGATCGCCGACATTTCCGGTCTTCCGGGCGTGGTCGGGCTTTGAAACTGACGGGATGCAAATGAAGCTGGTCTCCTACTGGCACGACACCGCTCCTGTTTTTTCCGGCGGGGCGCAAGGCCCGGTCGAGGGACACTACGACGCCGCCGTCATTGGCGGCGGCTTCACCGGTCTCGCCGCCGCGCGCCAGCTGGCGAAGGCCGGCGCCAAGGTGGTCGTGCTGGAGGCGGAGCGGGTGGGCTGGGGCGCCTCCGGGCGCAATGGCGGGCACCTGAACAACGGCCTCGCCCACAGCTATCTTTCGGCCAAGGCGGAACTCGGCAAGGAACGGGCAATCGCGCTCTACCGGGCGCTCGACGACTCCGTCGACAGCATCGAGACGCTGGTCGCCGAGGAGGGTATCGACTGCAATTTCCGGCGCGCCGGCAAGCTGAAGCTCGCCTCCAAGCCGCAGCATTTCGAAGCGATCGCCCGCAACTTCGAGGCCGTCCATGCCGAAGTCGATCCGGATACGGCGCTGCTGTCGCCGAACGATCTCAAATCCGAGATCGGCTCGCCCTTCCATGGCGCGATGCTGTCGAAGAAGAGCGCCATGATGCATATGGGCCGCTATGTGTCGGGCCTCGCGACGGCCGCCGCTCGACACGGCGCCGTCATCCACGAGAACACCAGGGTGACCGACCGCAGGCAGGCTGGCCCCAGGCATGAGCTGACCACCTCGCGAGGCAAGATCAGCGCCGACAATGTGCTGGTGGCGACGGGAGCCTACACGACACCGAATTTCAACTACTTTCGCCGCAGGCTCATCTCGGTCGGCAGCTTCATCATCGCCACTCGGCCGCTGAGCGATGTCGAGATCGCCGCGACCATGCCAGGCAACCGGACATGCGTGACATCGATGAACATCGGCAACTACTTCCGGCTGTCGCCCGACAACCGCCTGATCTTCGGCGGCCGCGCACGCTTCTCGGCGACTTCGGACCAGCGCTCGGATGCCAAGAGCGGGCAGATATTGCAGGCAAGCCTCGCGGCGATTTTCCCGCAACTTTCAAAGGTCGAGATCGACTATTGCTGGGGCGGGCTGGTCGACATGACCAAGGACCGCTTCCCGCGCGCCGGCTATCATGACGGCGTCTGGTACGCGATGGGCTACTCCGGTCATGGCGCGCAGCTTTCCACCCATCTCGGCATGATGCTTGCCGACGCCATGCTCGGCCGCGAAGACCGCAATCCGCTGAAGGGGCTCGAGTGGCCTGCAATCCCGGGCTATTCCGGCAAGCCGTGGTTTCTGCCGATGGTCGGCCTCTACTACAAGGCGCTCGACCGGATCCAATGATCGAGCTGGAGCTTAGCCCAGCCCGCCGATGTGAAAGCTTTTCATCTCGAGATATTCCTCGATGCCGGCCTGCGCGCCCTCGCGTCCGAGCCCGGACTGCTTGACGCCGCCGAAGGGTGCGACCTCCATCGAGACCGAGCCGGTGTTCAAGCCCACCATGCCGAACTCGAGCGCCTCGCCGACGCGCCAGGCGCGTTTCAAGTTCTCGGTGTAGAAGTAGGAGGCAAGCCCGTAGGGCGTGCCATTGGCGAGCGCGATCGCTTCTTCTTCGGTCTCGAAACGAAAGAGCGGCGCGACCGGGCCAAAGGTTTCCTCGCCGGCGAGCTGCATCTCGTTCGTGGCGCCGGTCAGCACCAGCGGCGCGACATATTGCTGGCCTTCGGGCAAAGCCGGCTTCTGCGTGATGATCGCAGCACCCTTGGCGAGCGCGTCCTCGACATGGCGGTTGATCTTCTCGACCGCCGCCATGTTGATCATCGGCCCGATGGCGACGCCAGGCTGCGTGCCTGGCCCCACGGCCATGGCGTTGACGCGAGCGGCAAGCTTCGCGGCGAAGGCGTCATGGACACCGGCCTGGACCAGGATGCGGTTGGCGCACACGCAGGTCTGACCGCCATTGCGGAATTTTGAGACGAGGGCGCCCTCGACAGCGAGATCGAGATCGGCGTCGTCGAAGACGATGAAGGGGGCGTTGCCGCCAAGCTCGAGGCTGAGACGCTTCACGCTGTCGGCAGCGCCACGCATCAGCAGCGAGCCGACCCGCGTCGAGCCGGTGAAGGAGATCTTGCGAACGGTTTCGTTGGCCATGATCTCGTTGCCGATGTCGGTCGGCATGCCAGTCACGATGTTGATGACGCCGGCCGGGATGCCGGCCCGTTCGGCAAGCACGCCGAGCGCCAGCGCCGAATAGGGCGTGAACTCGGACGGTTTGATCACCACCGTGCAGCCGGCGGCCAATGCTGGCGCGACCTTCCGGGTGATCATGGCGTTCGGAAAATTCCATGGCGTGATGATGCCGCAGACGCCGACCGGTTCCTTCAGCACGATGATGCGGCGGTCTTGTGTGGGCGAGGGGATGGTGTGGCCGTTGATGCGGCGTGCTTCTTCCGCGAACCATTTGACGAAGGACGCGCCGTAGCGGATCTCGCCCTTGGCTTCGTCCAGCGGCTTGCCCTGTTCCGTGGTCAGGATCAGTGCCAGATCGTCCAGATGCGCGAGCATCAGACCATGCCAGGCTTCCAGCAGCGCCGCGCGCTCGGCATTGGTCTTCTTCCTCCAGTCCCGATAGGCTGAGGCCGCGGCCTCGATGGCAGCGCGGGTCTCCGCACCGGCCATGCCGGGCACTGTGCCTATCGTGGCCTGCGTCGCCGGATCGATGACGTCGACCGTCTTGCCGGAGCTGGCAGCAACCCATTCGCCGCCGATCAGGCCGGCTTCGCGCAAGAGGCTTTTGTCCTTCAGGGTTTTCATCGGAACGACCTTGCATTCAGCTGAGCGCCGCGACGATGGCGGCGGTGATGGTGTCTGTTTTGTCCTTGCCGGCAGTGGTTCCGATGCCGCGCGCGGTCGCCGCTTCGACCGCCTTCATGATGCGACGTGCGGCGGCGGTTTCGCCGAGATGTTCGAGCATCATCGCACCCGACCAGATAGTGGCGATCGGATTGGCGATGCCGAGATGGGCGATGTCGGGCGCCGAGCCGTGCACCGGCTCGAACATTGACGGCGCCGAGCGGTCGGGATTGACGTTGGCGGAGGCGGCATAGCCGAGCCCGCCCTGGATCGCCGCGCCGATGTCGGTCAGGATGTCGCCGAAGAGATTGGAGGCGACGACCACGTCGAGGCTGTCCGGCGCCATGATCATGCGCGCGGCGAGCGCGTCGACATGATAGCTGGTGACTGTGACGTCAGGATACTCCGCCGCCAGCTTTCGCGTGATCTCGTCCCAGAACACCATCGAGTATTTCTGCGCGTTGGACTTTGTGACGGAGGCCAATTTGCCGCGCCGTGCCCGCGCCTGCTCGAAACCGAAGCGAAGGATGCGCTCGACGCCGGCGCGGGTGAAGATCGAGGTCTCCACCGCGACCTCGTCCTGCGTGCCCTGGTGCACGCGCCCGCCGGCGCCCGAATATTCGCCTTCGGTGTTCTCGCGGATGCACAAGATATCGAAGCTCTCGGCGCGCAGCGGACCCGTCACGCCCGGCAGCAGACGATGCGGCCTTATGTTGGCGTATTGCACGAACGCCTTACGGATCGGCAGCAAAAGACCGTGCAGCGAAACGGAATCGGGCACTTCCGCCGGCCAGCCGACGGCGCCGAGCAGGATGGCGTCGAAGCCGCGCAAGGTCTCGATGGCGTCTTCCGGCATCATGCGGCCGGTTTCCTTGTAGAATTTGCAGGACCAGGGGAACTCCGTTGCCGTCAGGACAAAGCCCGCGTGTTTGGCCGCAGCCTCCAGCACGGACCAGGCAGCGACGATCACGTCGCGGCCGATACCGTCACCGGGGATCAGGGCGATCGAATAGGACTTCATCGGCATCTCTCTAGAGGCTGATCAGGACGCTCTTGGTCCTGCGGTTGGCGAGATAGGCTTCGCGACCAAGATCCTTGCCGATGCCGGAGCGCTTGTAGCCGCCGGTCGGCAAGATGTGGTCGCGCGAGCGGCTGTAGCGGTTGACCCAGACCGTACCCGCCTCGAGCTTGCGCGCGATGCGTATGGTGCGGGACAGGTCGGAAGTGAACAGGCCGGAAGCCAAGCCGTAGGTCGGATGGCTGGCCAGTGCCAGCGCCTCTTCTTCGGTCTCGAAGATCTGGACAGTCAGGACCGGGCCGAAGATTTCCTCGACGATCGCCGGACTGGCCCGGTCGACATTGGCGATCAGCGTCGGCTCGTAGAAATAGCCCGGATCGTCCATGGCGCTGCCGCCGGTCAGGCACTCGCCGCCGTCGGCGACCGCAGCCTGCACGATGCTGTCGACACGCGCGCGTTGCCGTTCCGAGATGATCGGCGAATACTGCGTCGCCTCGTTCCAGGTCGAGCCTGGCCGCACCGCTTTCATCCGCTCCAGGATGGCCGTCGTCAGCCTATCTACGACACTCTTCTCGACGATCAGGCGCGTGCCGGCGACGCAGGCCTGGCCGGCGTTGAAGGTGACGCTGCCGGCGATCGCCGTCGCTGCCTTGTCGAGGTCGGCATCGGCAAAGACGAGCTGCGGGCTCTTGCCGCCGAGTTCCAGCGTCATCGGCTTGACGCCGGTGCGAGCGACGTTCTCCATGATGGCAGAACCGGCGCGGGTCGAGCCGGTGAAGCTAACCTTGGCGATCTCTGGATGGCCGGTCAGCGCCGTGCCGGTCGTCGGGCCGTCGCCGAGCACCACATTGATCAGCCCCGCCGGCAGGCCGGCCCTCACAGCGAGTTCCGCCAGATAGACGGCCGAGAAGGGCGTCATTTCCGACGGCTTCAGCACCACTGCGTTGCCGGCTGCCAGCGCCGGACCGAGCTTCCAGCCGGCCATCGAGATCGGAAAATTCCAGGGCGTGATCGCGCCGACCACGCCATAGGGCTCGCTCATGATCATGCCGAAGCTGGCGTCGTCGGTCGGTACGAGCTCGCTGCCTTCCTTGTCGGCGAATTCGGCAAAGAAGCGGATCTGCTCGGCGGTCACGGCGATATCGCCCGCGACGAGCTGGCCGACGGGGCGCGTCGAGGACAGCGCCTCGATCCGGGCGAGCGTCGCGGCTTCCGCCTCGATCAGGTCGGCCCAGGCCTGCAGGGCCCTCGTGCGCTCACGCGGGCGAACGCCGCCCCAGTTGCTCGACTTCAAGGCCCCCTTGGCGCTTTCCACTGCGCGGTCGATCATGTCGACGCCCGCCACCGGGCAGGCGGCGTATGCCTTGCCGTCCGACGGGCGACGCATCTCGATCGCGCCCTCGGCCGAAATCAGCTCCCCGCCGATGAAGTGGCCAACGGGCAGGGGGATCGTGTCGGGATCGAAGCTCAGGCTCATGGGCAAACCACTCGGCAGTATCGGCTTCAGCCTAGCGCGTGCCGGCACGCAGCATGCGCCGTTCGGTGATCCGCCGCCGACGAATGTTGCGTGTCGGACGGCAGCGACGGCAAAATCTTCCGCCGGGGTCAGCGCCGGCGCCGACGCTCGCTGGCCTACAGTCACGTAGATTTTGCGCACCGTCTCGATCGTCTTCCAGACACCGGTGAAGCCCGGCTTCATCACGAAGCTGTCGCCGGCCCGGTACGTCACTGCCTCGCCGGCGTCCGGCGTGATTTCGACAACGCCGGAGAGGATGTGGCAGAACTCGAACGTCTCCCCTTGATCGAGCGCGTCTCGCCAGGTGTCGCCTCCCAGACGCCTGTATGAACGAGGTCGTCCTTGGCGACGTCCTGCGCCCAGGTCTTGAAGGCGGGATCGCCGGCAATCAGCCGCTCGGGCAGCGCCTTGGATTCGCGCGGTGAAAAGCTCGGGTTGGTCTCGACGGATTTGAGCAGGGACAAAGGATGGCCTTTCGGTTGGAGCTTGACTTTGATGCATGTCGTTCTCCCAGAACCGCTGCACACTTCTGGGCGACATGCATTAATAACCGCGCGACCGGTCGACGAGCCCGATCGGGTCGAGACCGGCGCGATGGCGCCTGATGTTGTCGATGACGGCGCGCGCGGCGGTCGCCGGCTGGGTGACGCTGGCGATATGCGGGGTCAAGATGATCTTCGGATGCGACCAGAATGGATGGCCCGCGGGCAGCGGCTCGGGATCGGTGACGTCGATCATCGCCGCCGAAAGCTGGCCGCTGTCGAGCGCGGCGACGAGCGCTTCGTGATCGAGCTGCGGCCCCCGGCCGGTGTGGATCAGTGCTGCGCCTTCAGGCAGTTTCGCAAACAGCCCGGTATTGAGGAACCCGCGCGTCTCCTCGGTCAGCGGCAGCAGGCAGACCAGTATGTCGCTGGCCGCGAGCATCTCCTCCAGTCCGGGCTCGCCATGATGGCAGGCCACGCCCTCGATGTGTCGCGGTGAGCGGCTCCAGCCGGCAAGCGGAAAGCCGAAGGGTTCAAGCCGGTCGAGGACCGACTGGCCGAGCTGTCCGAGACCGAGCACGCCGACCCGGCGCGACCCGGCCTGGGGCTGCGCGATATCGCGCCACTCGCCGGCGCGCTGCTGCGCCAGATAGGCGGGCAAGTTACGGTGGAGTGCCAGCACGCCGAGCGTCACATATTCCTGCATCATGCGCACGATGCCTTCCTCGATCATGCGCACGACCTTCACCGTCGCGGGCACCGCATCGAAGCGGAACTGATCGACGCCTGCGCCGAGTGAAAACAGGATTTCGAGGTTGCGGAAGCGGGCGAGGTTTTCCGGCACCACCCAGGTGATGAGATAGCGCACCGCATCGGGATCGACCGTCGCGGCGTCGATGACGAAGGGAAGATCTGGCAATTCCCTCGCGAAGGCCTTGGCGAAGATAGCGCCGCGCCGCGCATCGGAGTTGAACAGGAAGGTCATTCTGTTTCCCTTCAGGCCGCGCAACGCGCGCCCAGCGCCTCGATCATCCGCCGGCAGGCGGCGAGTTCGCTGGCGAGGATATATTCGTCCGGCTTGTGGGCACGACCGATGTCGCCGGGGCCGCAGATGATCGCATCGAAACCGGCAGCCTGATAAAGCCCGGCCTCGGTGCCGTAGCTGACGGCAGCCAAAGGCGTTTCGCCGGTCAGTTCGCCCAGCAGTGCCGCCAATGGGGCGTCCTGCGGCAGCGACAGCGCTGGATAGGCGCTGACCGGCGTCCACTCGACAATATAGCCCTGCGCGACAAGGGCCTCGGCCTGCCCCTTGATGGGCGCGAGCAGACCGGCCGGGTCGACGCCCGGTATGGCGCGCGCCTCGAGGTCCAGTGTGCAGGTATCGGGGATGATGTTGACCGACTGCCCGCCGGCGACCACGCCCGCCTGCAGCGAGGAATAGGCGGGCTCGAAGGCCGGGTCGAGCGGACCGTGTGTCAGCCGCCCCGCTTCGCTCATGGCCGCGCTGAGCACCTCGGCCATGGCATGGATGGCGTTCAGCCCAAGATCGGGCCGCGAGGAATGGCCCGAGCGTCCCTTGACAATCACGCGGGCGGCCGCCTTGCCCTTGTGGCCGCGCACGGCGCGCAGGCTGCTCGGTTCGCCGACGATGACGCCGAGCGGCTTGGCGCAAAGTTCGGGAAGTCGGGCGATCAGATGCGGCACGCCGCGGCACCCGATCTCCTCGTCATAGGAAAAGGCCAGATGGACCGGCTTGGCGAGGCGCAGGCCCGCCAACGTGGACACGGCCGCGAGCGCGGCTGCCAGGAATCCCTTCATGTCCGTCGTACCGCGTCCATAGAGCCGTTCGCCGTCCCGACGCAGCGCGAAAGGAGACGAGCTCCATTGCGGCTCGGCGGCGGGAACGACGTCCATGTGGCCTGACAGAACATAGCCCGGAACATCGGCGGGGCCGATTGTCGCGAAAAGATTGGAGCGGTCGCCTTCCGGCCCCGGAAGCAGGGTGACGCGCGCTCCATTTTCGGCGAGATAGGCCTCGATCCAGCCCGCAATGTCGCCGTTCGACTTGCCGGCGACTGACGGAAAGGCGACGAGACGGTCGAGGATGTCGAAGACGTCCATTCCAGCCCCTCAAGGCATTTTCGGGTTTGCGGGCTCGGTCCCGCTGGCCATAACTTCAGAATTGCCGCAGAGCATGGGCACGTTCTTTCGCGATTGCGTGCCGAAAGCGGAAGTGTTTCAGTCGAATCTTGCGTTGGCGCCCGGCATTCGAGCAAATCGTATAGTTCTGGTTGTTTAGCGTTGGCAGGGCAAGGGGCGTTTGCGTCACCCGCTACGCAATCTTTCAGAGGCAAGGAATTGAAGCCGTCCGAAAGCTTGAAAATCGATGCCTTCTCGATGCGGATCGCCGACATCGAAGCCGTCGAGCTGGACCGCTTGCATGCGCTCTCCCTGTCGGTGGGGTGGCCGCATCGGGCCGAGGACTGGCAATTCCTGCGCGAAACGGGACAAGGCTTCGTGGCGCTCGACGAGATCGGCCGCGTTCTGGGTTCCGCCATGTGGTTTGAGCACGGCCCCGATTTCGCAACCATCGGCATGGTCATCACCTCGCCTCGGCTTCAGACGCTGGGGGCGGCGCAGTGGCTGATGAAGCGGGTCTTCGACAAGGTTCCCGGGCGCGACCTGCGCCTCAATGCGACCCGAGCCGCACGGCGGCTCTATCTCTCGCTCGACTTCCAGCCGGAGAAAACCGTCTACCAATGCCAGGGAATCGCCCGCGTGCCGACAACGAGGAGCCTGGCGGAGGCGTCCGGCGACATCCGAACTTTGGACGCAAGCGATATTCCGGCGGCGATCGCGCTCGACGCGGCGGGCTTTGGCGTGAAGCGGCCGGCACTCATTGAAAAGCTCTTTGCGCATTCGGTCGGCTACGGGCTTTTCGACGGAAACAAGCTGACCACTTTCGCGCTCTGCAGGCCCTTCGGGCGGGGCCATGTCGTGGGGCCGGTCGTGGCAGAAAGCGATGCCGACGCCGTGGCGATCCTCCGGCCGCACGTGGCCGACCATTCGGGGACTTTCCTTCGCGTCGACACCCATATGGATAGTGGCGAGTTCGCCGCCTTTCTCTCGCACGCCGGAATGCCGGTCTTCGACACGGTGCTGACCATGTCATTGGGCAAACGCCTCGCCGATTTTGCCGCCCTCGGCGAGGCTAGTCCGAAGACTTATGCTCTAGCGAGCCAAACTCTCGGGTAGTTCGGTGTTGCCTGGTCTACAAAAGTGCCGGCGAGCATTCAATCTCAGCCGTCCCCGGAAGCCTCTCCCCGCAACCAATTTTATCATAAATCTATAACCGTCGAGAACTGCGCGGAAAGCCTGCCACTGTCGAGCGCGACGAGAAGATCGGCCTGCACCAAATGGCCGCCACGCCCGCAGTTGACGATCGCCGCGCCGGGCGGGAGTTTGGCGAACAACGCACCATTCAGAATTCTGGCCGTCTTGGATGTCAGCGGCAGCAGGCAAACGAGGATATCGCTCTGACCGAGAAACTTATCCATCTCGGCTTTACCGGCGAAACATTCGACGCCTCCAATCGACTGGCGAGACCGGCCCCAGGCGTTCAACTGAAAGCCGAAGGCCTGAAGCGCCGAAAGTGAAGTCTTCGCGAGCACCCCGGTTCCGAGCACGCCGATGCGCAACGCACCTGGCGGCCGGAAACGCAAGGGCTGCCAATCGCCGGTCGCCTGCTGCACACGATAAGCGAGGAGATCACGATGCAATGCCAGTACTGCCAGCGTGACGTATTCTGCCATCGCGTCAGAAATGCCCGGCTCGATCATCCGCACGACGGGCAACTCGGCCGGCAAGGCGTCGAAATCGAACTGGTCGACCCCAGCTCCCAGCGAAAACAGCACCTCAAGGTTCGGGTCCTTCGCGCTTATGTCTGTGGGCGGATGCCAGACGCCAAGATACTTCACCGAACGCGGGTCGACCGCGTCCGCGCAATAGTGGAAGGCGATTTCGGGAGCACGTTCGGCAAAGAGCGCTGCCCACTCGGCGCCGCGTTCGGCATCGGCATCATAGAGGAAGGTCATTTCGGCGCCCCGGGATTGCTGCGAAAGACGAAGCTCAGCGTGCCTGCCCCTCAGCTTCCATTTCCGCCATGTCCTGGAACCTGTCGGCGATACGTGGATGCGCCCGCCCGCCATCACAGGCGCCAATGGCGATCAGCACCTCATCCGCACCGGGTGCGTCCGGAACCTGGAAGTTGGCCGTCAGGAAGTGGGAGCGTTTGCCGGTTTCGCTCTTGTGGGTCATCGGCAGGGAAAGAAGGGCGCCTGGCCCGTTGCGGGTATTCGTGAAGCTCAGATAGGTCGTGCCGTCTACCGCCGTGCGGAACATATTGCCGAACCGCAAGGTATGGATCAGCGCCGATGCATGTTCGATCTCGCCATTGATGCCGACCGAAGCCGCCTTGCCGTAAGCCTCGACCTTATCCGCCGACAAGAGCGCCACCAATCGCTTGGTCATTTCGGCGCCAAGACCCGGCGCCAACCGGAGAATCTCTGGTCGCAAATTTTCAACGAATCCTTGACCGGCCCACGGGTTCCTCAACACGGCTGCGACCACCACCATGGAGATCGGTTGGTCGGCTTTCTTGCCACCCTCGACGAATAATTCCTCGATGAATGTGCAGAACTTTCTCACTCCGAGATCCATGGATTCCTCATCTGTTCGCTGGATTGTGGCGCAACCTAATGAGCAACGACGGTGAATGTCTTCCTTCGTTAGGGAGGAAAAACAGAATGGCCGGCACTTCGAAACGATGTAGAATTCAGCTCCCGCGCATGCCTAACTCAGCGGGTCGTGGCGCAGGGAGCGATTGTGGACAGGAAGGCGCAAATCTCGGTTCTCAAAGATGTCGCGAGTGAGATCAATTCCGGCGGCGATCTTGTCATGATCCTGAAGCACTTGGTTTTCGCCGCCTGCCGCCATGCAAACTGGACGCTCGGTTCGATCATGTCGATCGATGCCGCTCATGGTTATGCCCATGTGATGGTTCGATATGATCCGACGTTGATCGAGCGAACGCTCCCTGACCGTTGGGAACTGGCGACGAGCCCCTCGCTGATCGCCTTGAAGCGGAACGAGCCGGTCTATATCCGCGACGTGCGCGAATCCGAGGAGTTTCCAGGTTATCGCCGCGAAGCTTTCGAGCGAGATTACCGTACCGTCCTCGTCATGCCTATGAACTGCAGCGACTTCGAGGGCCGGCCAATGGTGCTGAGCGTTGTGTCGCGGGATATCATGGAGGTCCCGGAAGAGGATTTGGCGTTTCTGGGTATGATCGTCCATCTCGGCGCCATCGCGATCGAGAGGGAGCAGCGGCTGGAAGCCGAACGGCAGGCCGGAGACAGGTTGCAAAAGGCGCTCAAGGCGCACACCTCCCTACTTGAACACGTGCTTGCAGACGGCTCAGTTTCTTCATTGTCGGCGATGGTCGGCAGCCTGCTGCCCAATCCGGTCGTCGTCGTCGATTTTACTGCGAACCAGATTATCGCCGGCCGCTCGCCAAGCGAGGTGCAGTTCGATGATGCCGCTTGGCAATCAGCAGCGGCCGGTCCGCTGAGCCGACAACTGGGAAAGGCAGCACGCGATACAATTGAGCGGGGCGGCAACAGCGGGGCGACGCTTTTTCTCGATGACGGCAGCTCCCGGCTCAATCTCGCCGCCCGCATCGAGCCCTTGACGGTCGACCGCCAACTTGTCGGGGCATTGATCGTCTTTTCCACGTCGCGTGCCTTCAGCGATCTGGACCAGTTGCTGCTTGACAGCGCCAAGTTCGCGCTCAGCGTCCAAATGATGCGCAGTTTCATCCGATTCCGTTTCGAAACCCGCACACAGACCGAGCTTTTCTTCGAGGTGGTGGAGCGGCGTTGGCGCGACGCGGCAGATGTCCAGCAGCGAGCCCAGCGGCTCGGCATCAATTTCATGACGACTCAGCAAATCGTCGTCGTCGACTTTCCCGAGAGCGCGAAGAATCTTGGCGGAACGTCCGTCGATCTGCATCACAGTCTCGCTCGTATCATGCAGCAAGCTTCCGTTCCCGCGTGCGTCGTGGCCATCGATGGCGGGCTGGTGTGCCTCATTCCCTATGACGAGGTCTGGAAACAGGAGCGGACATCGAAACTGATGCGGCGCATCGCAGCGGATCTTGGCCAATATTTTGACGAAGAACCGATCGTCATCGCCAGCAACGCCTGTGCCACCCTTACGGATTATCCGTTGGCTTGGGATCGCTGCAGCCGCATGATTGCCATCGCCCGTTCGTTCGGTCGCACCGGTGCGCTGTCCGGGCAGGATTTTGGGCCGTTGCCGATGCTCGTAGCGGCCGCGGGTGTCGACGACGTACGCGCTTTCGTTCAGGAAAGCGTCGGCGCCATCGCCGCCCATGACCGCCAGCATGGCACGCCCTATCTGAAAACGCTGTCGACTTATCTGAGGGAGGGCTGCCGCAGTGGCGCCTGCGCCGATGCGATGGGCCTGCACGTAACCACGCTGCGCTATCGCCTGTCGCGAATCGAGGAAATGTTCGGCATCGATGTCGAGACGCCAGAGCGGCGCTTTGCCATCGAATTGGCCATTCACCTGCATGGTGTCACGGAAGGTCGTTCTTTGGCTGAAGATCAATCGACCTGACCCTCGGACGGCGGATCGGCACCCTTCGTCTCTTACCGCAAACAGCAGCAATATTTTCCATGCTCTTCCGGCTGAATGAAGGAAGAAGGTCGCTCTTCTTGCGATTAGCCTTCCCGCTATCAACCAACAGGAGGCGCTGATCCCATGTTGACCACGGGAATCGCAAAGATTCCGACGGCCATAGACCCAATCGCGTTGCGTCGGGCTTTCGGAACCTTTGTCACCGGCGTCACCATCATCACAACGCGGGACACGGACGGCGATCCGCGCGGCATGACGGCTAATTCCTTCACCTCGGTTTCGCTCGATCCGCCGCTGCTGCTGGTCTGCGTCGCAAAATCGGCGTCAAGCTTTGCTGCCTTTACGACGGCGGATTCCTTTGCGGTAAACCTGCTACATGAGGGACAGGTCGACATCTCGGCGATCTTCGCCTCGAAATCCCCCGATAAATTCCAGTCCGTCAATCACGACCGCGTTCATACCGGCGCGCCAATCTTGACGGACAGCCTTACCTGGTTCGACTGCACGATCTACAACAGGGTCGACGCAGGCGATCATGTCATCCTGATCGGCCAGGTGCAGGCTTTCGGTACGAGCCCTTCAGCACCGCTCGGCTTTTGCCGCGGCCGATACGCCAGCGTCAAGGATCCGCTGCCGTCCGGCTGGCTGGCCTCGCACAACATGATCATCGGTTATCTGATCGAAGCCAGCGGTGAGATCCTGCTGCGAGCGGATGGAAGCGGTGGCTGGGCTCTGCCAACGGCCAAACGCCGTAAGGCCGGCAGCGAACTGCCGCTCGACTACGGCAAATCCCTCAAGCTGCTGTCGGATAACACCTTTCTTTACTCGATCTTCGATGTTGCCGACTGCGACCCCGGTTATTTGATCTATCGCGCCCGACTTGCCGATGGCGGACAAGGGCGCGACCTGCCGGAAGACTTGCGGTTCTTTGCCATTGACAAGCTGCCCTATGACCTCATCCCGACCCGGGAATTGCGGGCGATGCTCCGCCGCTATGTCCGCGAGCGCAAGCAGGAACGCTTTGGCATCTACGTGGATTCCGGCGACGGCGGGCGACTGGCAATGATCGAGGGCGAGGCCCGTTCGTGGCATCAGGCCATTCAAGACTAACCCGAAATCAGGAAGCGACGATGAAGACGACGGTGAAATCGCTCGAGGGAATGCGCCTCAACCTCTTTATCGACGGCCGGTTTGTCGAACCGACATCCGGTCGCTACCTGGACAGTTTCGACCCGACCACCGCGGAGGCCTGGTATCAGTTTGCGGAAGCCGACGCCAACGATGTGCGACTGGCGGTTGAGGCGGCGCAAAAGGCATTCGTCAATCCTGCCTGGCGACGTATGACGCAGACCGATCGCGGAAAGCTGGTGCGCAAGCTGGCCGATCTGGTTCTTGCCAATGCCGACGACCTGGCGCTGATCGAAACACGCGACAATGGGAAGTTGATCAAAGAAATGCGGGTGCAGATGCGCTCGATCCCGGACTCTTACACTTACTTTGCCGGCATGGCTGACAAACTGCAGGGCGATACGATCCCGGTCAACAAGCTGGACCAGCTCAACTTCAACATGCGCGAACCGATCGGCGTCGTCGGCATGATCACACCCTGGAACTCGCCGCTGATGATGTTGACAGGAACGCTCGCTCCCTGTTTGGCGATTGGCAACACCATCGTCATCAAGCCTTCCGAGCACGCGACGGCCTCGACGCTGGCCTTGGCCGAGCTAATCATGGAAGCGGGGTTTCCGGCCGGCGTTGTCAACGTCGTCTCGGGAACGGGTGCGGTAACCGGCGACGCGCTGACGCGGCAAAAGGGCATCGCAAAATACGTCTTCACCGGCAGCACGGATACCGGCCGTAAAATTGCTGCTAACGCGGCGACCAACCTTGCGCAGTGCCAGATGGAACTCGGCGGCAAATCTCCCCACGTGATCTTTTCCGACGTTGATATCGAAAAGGCCGTTAATGGGGTCGTTTCGGGCGTCTTCGCAGCTGCGGGCCAGACCTGCGTCGCCGGCTCGCGCTGCTTCGTGGAGGCCAGCGTCTACGACCGCTTCATCGAAGCGTTGGTGCAACGCACCAACCGCATCACCGTCGGCCACCCATTGGAGGACAAGACGGATATCGGCCCGCTGGCCCTGTCGGCGCAGCTGACAAAAGTTGAGTCCTACGTTGCTTCGGGCGTCAAGGAAGGGGCACGGATCGCGTCAGGCGGCAACCGTCCTCAGGCGGAAGAACTCGCCCGCGGCTGGTATTTCGAGCCGACCGTCATGATCGACGCCAAGAACGATATGTCCTTCATGCGCGATGAGCTTTTCGGACCGGTCGTTGGTGTCATGCCCTTTTCCTCGGAAGAAGACATGATCGAACTCGCCAACGACACACGCTACGGCCTCGCGTCCGGGATCTGGACCCAGAATATCGACCGGGCGATGCGCTTCGCCAACCGGATCGATGCGGGTACCGTTTGGATCAACACCTACCGGTCAGCAGCCTGCATGTCCGCAAATGGCGGCTTCAAGGAAAGTGGTTACGGCAGGCGTGGCGGTTTCGACGTCATGCGCGAGTTCTCCAGGGCAAAAAATGTCGTCATCGACTATTCCGGCGCCATGCAGGATCCCTTTGTCATTCGACTGCGCTGACCGTCAGAAACACTGGGACAAATCATCCAAGGGAGATTGAAATGAAATTTGCCGTCTCATTGGGCATGGAGCGTTTCTCGCCAGAAACCTCGATGACGGCCGTAATGGACAATCTGCTGCAACTTGCCAAAATCGCGGACGCCGGCGGGTTTGAGACGATCTGGACGCCGGAGCACCACACAATCGAGTGCACGATATCACCCAATCCGTTTCAGATCCTCACGTGGCTATCCCAGCATACGAGCCGTATCCGCCTGGGAACGGCAACGCTTGCCGCCGCCTATTGGAATCCAATCCGTCTCGCTGGCGAAGCCGCACTGTGCGATCACCTTACGAACGGGCGCCTGGAATTCGGCATCGCCCGCGGCGCCTATCAGTACGAGTTCGACCGAATGGCGCCGGGCGTCCAGCAGCAGGAGGGCGTCGGCTACATGAAGGAACTGGTGCCAGCGGTCCAGAAGCTTTGGGCCGGTGACTATGCGCATGAGGGCCAGTACTGGAATTTTCCGCGAGCGACCTCGGTGCCGAAGCCGCTGCAGAAGGGAGGTCCTCGCATCTGGGTCGCCGCCCGCGATCCTGGCACCTTCGACTGGGCGATCGGCATCGGCGCCAACATCCTCTCCACGCCGCTCTCGCTTCCGGCGGCGGAAATCGGCGTGCTCGCCAGCAAGTTCAACAAGGCGGTCGCCGATCATCCCGAGGTGAAACGCCCAAAATTCATGATGCAGCGGCGCACTTGTGTCTACGACAGGGTCGACGACTGGAATCTCGCCGTCGAGCACAGCATGAACTATGGTCGCTATTTCGAAAACCTCATGCAGAACATTGGCACCGTGAAGAACGGTTTCCCGGAGGCCGTGCCCTTCGAAAGCGTTAAGGGCCGCGACAACTACAACCCGGAAAATATCCACAAGAACCTGATGTTCGGAACGCCCGACGAAGTGATCGAGAAGCTGCTCGACTACGAAGCAGCTGGCGTCGATCAATATTGTCTCGGCCTCAGCTTCAACCTGCCCTTCGAACTGCAGAAGAAGACGCTTCGCCTGTTCACAGACGAGGTCATGCCCTTCTTTGCGCAACGCGAGCGCGAAACCCAGCAACTGGCCGCGGCAGGGTATTAGGATGACTGATACGCAGCGTCATACGGTCGGAGATGTGGTCCTGAACTATAGGGTTGACGGCAATGGGGCAGAGCCGCTGGTGCTCATCCACGGTGTCGGTTCCTACCTTGAAGCCTGGAGCGGGGTCGTCGAGCGGCTGAAGCATCGGTTCACCATCCTGACGTTCGACCTACGGGGTCACGGAAACTCGTCGCGCGTCAAAGGCCGCTACGAGATCGACGATTTCGTTGCCGAAACACTTGCGTTGGCGGACAGTGTCGGCTTCGACCGTTTCCATCTGGCCGGTTTTTCGCTTGGCGGGTTGATCGCACAGCGGTTGGCACTGACGCATCTTCCGCGCATTCAGCGCCTGATTCTCCTCTCGACGGTCGCGGGACGCACGCCCGAGGAGCGGGAGCGCGTTCTCGCCCGCCTCGCCGCTCTTCGCAGCGGCGAACCGGGATCGCACTATGACGCATCCCTGTCGCGTTGGCTGACTGAGGATTTCCAGAAGAAGAATCCCGATCTGATCGCAACGCTTAGGCAGCGAAATTCTCAGAACGATCCGGACTGTTACGCTTCTGCCTACCGGGTTCTCGCTGAGACCGACTTCGGCGGTTTTCTCGACCAGATTCGCTGCCCGACGTTGATTGCAACCGGCGAGGAGGATGCCGGCTCCAATCCGCGCATGGCAAGATATATGCATGAGCGCATCCCAGGCTCCGATCTCCGCGTCCTTCCGGGGCTGCGGCATTCAATCCTGACGGAAGCACCCGATCTCGTCGCATCGATGATGGCGGATTTTTTGACCGTGCCGGAGACCGTGAAATGATCGTTGAAGAGCGTATCTATCGCATAAGATCGGGCAAAACCTCCGAATATCTGAAGCTTGTGCGCGAGGAGGGGCTGGCAATCCAGGAACCGATTCTCGGCGGACTGATCGGCTATTTCGTCACCGAGGTCGGGGCGCTGAACCAGGTGGTCCATCTGTGGCGATATGCCGATTTCGCCGATCGCGTCGCGCGCCGGCGCACGTTGTCGGAAGATTCGCGCTGGCGGGTCTTCATTCCGAAACTGACGGCGCTGATCGAAAGCGCGGAAAACCGTATCCTTCTGCCGACCGATTTTTCGCCACTCCAATAGGACCAAGGGGAGGGTAAGGCAAAACGCTGAAGCCAACCGCGCACGGTGGAGTTGAACTGCCATTAACGCACCTCGGATCGGAGGAAGGGGAGGGGCAAAAATCCTCCGTGTTCGCGGAAGACGATCTCGCTGACATGCCCCTTAATTGATCCTCGTCAAAAAATTGCGGATCGGGAACATCCGTATCGTTGAAACATGGGAGCCATTGGTGACAGAGCGATTGAGAGTAGAGAATCTGTATAAGATTTTCGCCCCTTCACCCACCAGAGCCATGACGCTGCTCGCCACCGGCGCGGATAAGGCTCGTGTCCTTGCGGAGACCGACGCCGTCGTCGGTCTGAACAACGTCTCGCTTTCCGTTCCCTCGGGCGCCATCTACATGGTCATGGGCCTTTCGGGGTCCGGCAAATCGACGCTGGCGCGTTGCATCAACCGGCTGAACGAACCAACGGCAGGCAAGATCCTGCTCGACGATATCGACATCGTGCCGCTGCGCGAGGACGCGCTTCGCGAATTGCGGCGCACGCGCATCTCCATGGTCTTCCAGCATTTTGCCTTGTTGCCAAACAAATCGGTGATCGAAAATGCCGAATTCGGCCTGAAGTTGCGTGGCGTTTCCGCCGCGCAGCGACGAAGGCGCGCTGAAGAGGTGCTGGCGATCGTCGGTCTCGCCAAATGGGCCTATCATCGCCCGCATGAACTCTCCGGCGGCATGCGCCAGCGTGTCGGCTTGGCGCGGGCCCTGGCGACCGATGCCGACGTCCTCATAATGGACGAAGCCTTCAGCGCCCTTGACCCGCTGATCAGGACCGAGATGCAGGATGAGTTGCTGCGGCTGCAGCGCACGCTGAAGAAGACCATCCTCTTCATCACTCATGACTTCCAGGAGGCGCTGAAACTCGGAACGCGCATCGCCATCATGTCCGAAGGCGAGTTGGTGCGCGAGGGAACACCGCAATCGATCGTGCTCGAACCAGGCAGCGATTATGTCGCCGCCTTCACGCGCGAAGTCGATCGGTCGCGATTGTTTGACGCACGGTCGGTGATGCGCACCGGTTCGACGGTGTCGGGCGATGGTTCGGCATGGATCGTCGGCGACGCCGAGCATCCCGAGGCCATGAGTTTTGCCATCGACGCGTCAAACCGCATCGTCGGCTGTCTCGATGCTGCAGCTCTGCAACAGGTAAAGGCTGGCAAGCCGGTCGATGCCTTTTTGACGCGTGATTTCGTCGCGGTGAGCGGCGCCACCAAGCTCGTGGATGTCGCTGGCTTGTATCAGAGCGGCAAGGCAATGGCGGTCATTGACGAGGACGGCTGCTTCCTCGGCATGCTTGAACCCGAACATATCCTTGGACGGATCGCCTCGGCGGCGAGATCGCCAGCGCCTGCTTCGATGGGAGGCCACAATGCTTGATGCCGATGATCTAGCCATCTTTCCGGTGGACGAGTGGATTGCAGACGCCGTCCAATGGGTCGCGCTCCACCTCCGTCCACTGTTTATTGCAATCAAGTGGCCGGTCGAAAACCTGTTGTCGTTCAACGATTACACACTGCACGAAATTCCGTTTCCGATCTTCGTCGTTCTGGTGTTCTTGACCGCCTATCGGCTTGCCGGCATCGGCATCGCGGTGTTCAGCGCCATCTCACTTGTCGTGATCGCAGCCATCGGGGTGTGGACCGAGGCCATGACAACGCTTTCGCTGATTACCACGGCCATCGTGTTTTGCACGGCCATCGGCGTGCCGACCGGCATCTGGTGTGCTTGTAACGACAAGGTCTGGAGCGTGGTGCGGCCGGTGCTCGACATTATGCAGACCACACCGACATTCGTTTACCTCGTACCGGTCGTCATGCTGTTCGGCGTCGGCACAGTGCCAGGCGAAGTGGCGGTCGTAACAGCCGCTGCACCGCCGCTCATCCGCTTCACCAACCTGGGTATTCGCATGGTTGAGCAGGAAATGGTCGAAGCAGGTCTCGCCTTCGGCGCCGATAAGGGCCAGCTTCTGTGGGAAATACAGCTGCCGTTGGCTATCCCCACCATTCTCGGAGGACTGAACCAGACCGTGCTGACTGCGATGGTGATGTCCGTAGTCGTCGCCATGATCGGCGCGGAAGGCCTTGGCCTTGTGGTTCTCCAAGGCCTCGGACGTCTCGATGTCGGTCGCGCCGCCGTCGGTGGCATCGCCATCGTCCTGCTCGCCATGATGCTTGATCGAATCACCCAGCAGCTTGCCCAGCCGACCGACCGCAAGCGCAGGTCGGTGCTGCACTACCTTTTCAATCTTTTCAAGGGCGAGCGATCGCACGAGGCCATGGTAACAACCGCAGCGAACCGCACGCATTGAGCGGAGCCGCTCCGGCGGTAACCACCACCGGAATGACGACAGGCACCGGCGGCTCGTTCCGCCGGACAGGAATTCATTGCCTATCCCTTGCAGCGCCCGCGTTACAGCCGAACCTCGAACTCAGTGAAGTCCAAAGAAAAATCCAGAAGGAGAACATCGATGAAGCACAGCCTGAAAACCTTTTCCCTTTTTGTCACCGGCATGGTGCTGGCGGCCTCTCTAGGCCAAACTGCTTTCGCCGAAGACCTGCCTGGGAGCGGCAAGACGGTGCGGTACGCCCAGTCCGACAGCCTAGGCGCCAATTATGTCGTTGCCCAGATCGGCATGGCGGCGATGAAGGAACTCGGTTACGACGTCAAGCTTAGCACGCTCAACACCACGTTGTTCTTCCAGGCGGCGGCCCAGGGCGATCTCGATATCGCGACCGATATAAACTTCCCGCAGCGCGAGCCGGGCTACAAGAAGGTCGAGGCGCAGGCCGAGATCGTCGGCGGTGGCCTAATTCAAGGCGGCGGCATCAATGGCTATCTGATCGACAAGAAAACCGCCGACGCAAACAACATCACCACGCTCGATCAGATGAAGGATGCGAAGATCGCAGCTCTTTTCGGCACGACCGGCAAAGCCGACCTCATCAATTGCGATCCGGGCTGGAGTTGCGGCGACGTCGTCGACTTCCAGCTTGAGAAATTCGGACTCAAGGGCAGCGTTAATTCGGTCCGCGGCAAATACGAGGCGCTGATGGTCGAGGCCGTCGCCCGTGTTAAGCGCGGCGAGCCGGTATTCTTTTATGCCTGGAGCCCTTCGTGGATGAACAAGGCTCTGGTGCCTGGCAAAGATGTCGTCTGGTTGCCGACGCCCTTCGATGCCTTGCCGGAATCGGTCCCTAACAAGGGGTCTGCCCTAGTGCCTGGCGTCAGCGGTTGCGCTGGCGGCGCTGATCCATGCCGCATGGCCATGGCGGCGTGGAACTGGAACGCCGTCGCCAATCGGGAGTTCATTGCAGCCAATCCGGCAGTCAAGAAGCTCGTAGAGCAGATGTCGTTCCCGCTGGCCGACTGGTCGACCTGGGAACAAACGATCAGCGAAAAGGGCGGCAGCGACAGCAACATCAAAAAGCTGGCACAGGGATGGATCGAAACCCATCAGGAACAGTTCAATGCCTGGGTTGACCGTGCCAAAATTGCAAGCTGATCACAATTCACTGAAGTAGCCGCGCCAGGCCGACCCGACGCCGGGGTTTGACGACGCAAAGAAGCTCCGGTGGCGCAAGCCGCCGGGGCAATTCGATTTTGCCATTACTGCGGTGCTTTCGCTACTGAGTCCCTTGAGCCAAGCTAGAGCATCGGACTTTCATGTGAGTCCATAGCCTGCGGCAGTGAAGTAGTTTCTGCATTCTGTTGGAGAGAAGAGATTGCAGATATCGCCGATGGCCTGCCACAGGGCGTCGATGGTTCTGATGGCCCTTGCGCGCAGATGCGCCTTGAGCTTGGCGAAGGCCATTTCGATCGGGTTGAGATCGGGGCTGTAGGGCGGCAGGAAGAGCAGCCATGCGCCTCTGGCCCGGATGGCTGCCTCGGCGGCCGGACTCTTGTGGGCAGCGAGATTGTCGAGGATGACGACATCGCCCTTTGCCAGCGTCGGAGCGAGCTGCGTTTCGACGTAGGTCTCGAAGATGCGGCGGTTCATTGGCGTGTCGACGACGAAAGGGGCGGTGAGCCCATGGCAGCGCAGCCCGAAGGCACGGCTCCCACGATCGAAGCACTACGCGCTGGGCGCGGAACCCGGCCACGCCGTGCTCGTCGAACCGTGGCGCGTGCTGCTCCCGGCGCAGACCGTCGACGCCGCTTTTGAAGGCGTCTGATGGTCGCGTCGCGAGAAACCCTTCAGGACCTCGCAGCCGAGCGCGAGCCTCGAAGCTGCCAATCCGCTTCTGGCCCAAGACAGCCGCACTCGCACCCTTATGGTCAACACGGGTTCATCGACCCCTTTTGTAGGATGAAAGAGACACCGCGTGCATGGAATACTAGTCCTCCTCCTGGTCTGTAGGTTCGCCAGGCCATACGAGAGAATACGAAGGAAATGGGTTGGCGAACCAGCCGCTAACGTATTGATTTTGTGTAGAAGACGCTGACCCTCAGCGACTAACATAATCGTTATTCGCCAAGGGGTTACAGAGCGGTTCGCCAAAGTTGATTCAAAACGCTGATCCAGCGACTCGCCGTGCCCATTTATCGTCTACGGGTGGCGGCTTTGCGCCTCATCGCAGTCATTAAGGTCGAGTGCTTGTCGCGGGATCGCCGAGGATGCTGAAATCATGCCTGAGGTGCTTTTCCCCAATACCCATCGAAACTGCCAGTTCAGCCTTTGCTGTTATGGCTGAGCGAAGTTAAAATAGTCCATTTCGTCGGTCACCGCCTGCTAAGGAAACCTGCCGCGGATCGCTTCGGAAGCGAGTATGCCGTGATGGAAGTCCTTTTCGGTCGCGTACACCGCCGTGGGCAGGACGAGAGACTCGAAGAAGGCAAACAGCGGCCTCAGCGGATGCTCGACCATCAGGGCGTGACGCTCGCCGCCGCCGGTCGCGGTCAGAAGCACCGGCTTGCCGCGCAGCGCGGAGGGCTCGATCAGGTCGAAGAATGCTTGAACAGTCCGGTATAGCTGCCCTTGTAGGTGGGCGAACCGACCACCAGCACATTGGCCGCGGTAATGGCATCGAGCACCCTGCGCCCGGGTTTGTCGAGGTCGCGCACCAAACGCGCGGAACCGAGCGACGGGCCGACGTCGTCGAGGTCGAACGTGGTCGCCGCAAGGCCATGCCGATCTGCGATCTCCCTGACGAAATGCTCGACGAAGCCGCGCGTCTTCGAGGGCCGCGCAAGGTTGCCGGAGAAGCCGACGACTGTGGCGTTGGTCATGGCGGTCACCCGGTCTGCTGGTCCTGCACGATCGGACAGCTCTCGTCCTTCGCCCAGTCGGCGAAGCTGAGGTAATAGGCGCGGACATCGTCGTAGCCTGCGCGGACGGCGGCGATTGCGGCCAGCGCAGCGCGGCCACCGCCGTCGCAGTGCGTGACCACGTGCCTGCCTGAGTGAAATCCGGCATCGGACAGCAATCTTCGAAGCTCGGCGGTTGGCCTTAGGCGGCTGTCCTCGAGCAGGCTCGCGTGAGAAAGCAGACGCGCTCCCGGCAGATGCCCGCCTCGAGCATTGCGCCGAAGATCGGTGCCGGCGAACTCCGCTGCGGTGCGGGCGTCGAGAAGCTGGACGCTGTCGAGCTCTCCCTTCAGCGTGTCACGATCGACCAGACCGACGGATCCGACACCGGGCCGAGCGCAAAACGCCGTCAGGCCCGGTGCCTCGCCCGCCTTGGCCAGCAGCTCGCTTCGACCGCGGATCGCAGGCCATCCGCCGTTCACGATGAGCGCCTCGGCTCCGAAATACTGCAGGATGAACCACACGCGCGCGGCTTCCGTCATGCGCCCATCGTCATAGACGACCGCCGGCACGGATCCGCCGACGCCGAGACTGGCAATCGCACGCTCCCAGTAAGCGACGTTCTCGAATGAGGTCTCGCCTGCCTTCGCGGCTGCTTCCCAGAGCTCGACGGGCACGCGGACGGCACTCGCCGCGTGATCGGCCCGGAATGCCTCGGCATCGCGCACATCGAGCAGGCGAAAGGCGGCGAGCAAGGAAAGTTCGCCCGCCTCAATCACTGGATCACGCGGCGCGAGCGTTTCCGACCCATGGTGGGAGGCGGCCCCAGCTGCCGCCGCTTTAGCCGCGCTTGCTGTGTGCCGAGACATCACACCTCGGCCTTCGTTCCGTCGAAGCGGGTGAACGTGAATTTCCCGAACGGCTCACGATACGTTTGCCGCTCGTTGCGCAACACGCTGATCGCGACAGCCTCGCCGAGCGCCAGCGACGCCGAGAAGTCGGAGCGCCAATGGATGCCGGCCCAGTCGCGGCCGATGCCGTAGTTCCAGGCGAGCTTGTTGAGCTCGCCACCGACGGTGAGCGGCTCGCCCCGGTAGGGGACGAGCTTCGTCGGATCCTTCGGGTCTGGCTGCACGGGATTGGGGATGACGGCGTCCTCATCGAACAGCGCTTTGAGGATCGTCACGTTGGACGCAGCGATCTGGGCCGCCCCGCCGGGATAGGTGGAGTGGATCGGCGCTCCCTCCGGATACACGTGGGAGAGGAGATGGGTGCCGAACTTGCCGACGCTTCGTGCCAAAGCGGCCGAGTTCAGGACGTCGCCGTGGACGGTATAGGCGTCCACCTTGTTGGCGATGCGGTGGTGGATCAGCCCGCCATAAGCCTCCGGCCGCGGGGCGCGATGGACGTAGAATTTCTGCCAGTACGCCACACGGATGGCCAGCGAAGCAGTCAACGGCAGCAGGCCCTGTGCGTAAGTCAGGCCGAACGTGCCGTACCCGCCGGTCTGCGTTTTCGACTTCACGTAGGGATTGGATTTGCTGAACGGGATCCCAAAGCCTCCGTACTCGGCATTGGCCTTGTCGGATCCCACGCCGAGCAGCAGGGCGGCCGACCAGAATGTGGCCGGGTTGTTGTGCACATATTCGGCGAGGTCGCGGCCGGTCGCGATGTAGCGCAGCGTCGGGTCGAAGCTGGTCGGCTTGGCGGGCGGATTGCCGTTCTGGATGGCGAGCCACTCGTCGTAGCCGGTGAGGAAATCGGTGCCGGCCGCGGCGGTGCGGATGCGGGCGGGGATGAGCTGGCTGCCGTAAGGAGCGTCCTTGAGCAGGAATTGCGAGATGTAGGGACCCTGAAGCGTGCCGGGCGGCGTTGCATAGCGCCCGGTCCGCCCCGACGGATCTGCGGCGTCGACATAGAGTGCTGTCCCGCGGAACAGGGTCTCGGGCGTGATGCTGCCGTCCTTGCGCGGGCCGTTGAAGGCGGCGAGGTTGTTCAATTCGTCGACCGCGGCGAGCACGTCCTTGTTTCTGGTGTCGTTCGTCAGCTCCGACAGCGGAACGTCGCGCAGGAGCGACTGCCAGTAGAGCTCGACGGCCTCGCTCGCCCGGGTTGCGCCGTCGAGCGTCGGAGCCGGCGGGACAGCGAATTGCGGACCGACGCAGCCCGTCAGGTTCACCGCGAGCGAGCCGATCGGATTGAGCTGCTTGCGCTTCCCGCCGAGCGGTATCGCCTCGAAGTCGGCCGGATCGCCCCATGCATAGGCCTTGAGCGCCGCGTCAAAGGCTGCACGGTCGACTTCGCCGCGTTCGTCATGCGGCAGGCCGCGTGTGTCGGAGCCGATCAGGTTCGGATACTTCTGCTCGTCTCCGTTAACCGGATGCGGCGCTATCTCGACCGCGAAATCCGCATCCGCTGCGGTGCTTCGCACGACATAGGCGTGCTTACGGAAGGCGAGGTGGGCTTCCTCCGAGGTTTGTTCGGCGGCGCGGGCCGGCGTCGCGCCGACGACTGCGAGCGGAGGCAAGCCCGTGACGGCTATCGCCGCGACGCCTCCGGCGGCGCCCAGAAAGCGGCGGCGGCCGCCATCGGCAACGCCCACCGAATCTGGCGCCGCTCTCCCACGGGCGGCCCGGCCGTCTTCGCTATCCGATCCGTGACCCCGATGCGTCATTACCAGCTCCTTGCTCTTGCCGAAGCGCCGCGCGGGTCGAGGACCGCCGCGCCTATACCTCTTCGAGAATTCTCGCCTGCAGCGCGACGGCCGCGGTATCGGCGGCCTCCCGTCTCGGCCGGGGCAGATCGACCGGCATGTCGAGCGCTATGCCGCCGTCGCGAATGACGAGCACCCGGTCCGCAAGGGCCACCGCCTCGGCGACGTCATGGGTGATGAGCACTGTCGTAAAGCCGTGCTCGCGCCAGATGCGCTCAAGCAGGCGATGCATCTCCATGCGCGTCAATGCATCGAGAGCGCCGAACGGCTCGTCGAGGAGCAGGACTCCTGGCCGGCTCACCAGAGCCCTGGCGAGCGCGACGCGCTGGGCCTGTCCGCCGGACAGGACGGCGGGCCAGTCCTTCGATCGATCGGCGAGTCCCACATCCGCAAGGGCCTTGGCAGCCGTCTCGCGCCAACCCTTGGTGCGCGCAATGCCGACATTGCCCAGCACGCGATGCCAGGGAAGCAGCCGCGCGTCCTGGAAGAGCAGCCGGACGTTCGATTGCAGCGACTCGACTTTGGCGCCGCCGACCGCAATCGTGCCGCTCGTCGGCCGGTCGAGGCCGGCGATGAGGCGAAGCAGCGTGGACTTGCCGCAGCCGGAGCGGCCGACGATCGCCAGCAATTGCCCGGAGGGAATCGTCAGGTCGAGTTCCGACAGGACGCATCTCTCGCCAAACGACTTCGAGAGGCCGTCGAGGCGGACGTCCTGCCCACCCGGTGACCGCGTGTCGAGGTCGCCCGGTGCCACGCGGCGAAGCAGATCCGGCTCCGCCGGCGCGTCCGCCTCGTGGAACACGGCATCCTTGTGCAGCCGCAGCACGGTCGCAGACTCTCTCACGACGTCGCTTCCCTGGTTGCGTTCGGACGATAGGCAGGATGCCAGGCGAGTGCGCGTGCCTCGATGATCCGCGTGATGAAATCGGCCAGCTTGCCGAGCAGCGCGTAGACGATGATGCCGAGCACGACGACGTCCGTCTGCAGGAACTCGCGCGCGTTCATGGTCATGTAGCCGATGCCGGACGAAGCCGAGATCGTTTCGGCCACGATCAGAGTGAGCCACATGATGCCGAGCGAGAAGCGTAGCCCGACGAGGATCGAGGGGAGCGCACCGGGAAGGATTACCCTGAAGAACAGGGCGAATGGACCCAGTCCGTAGACGCGCGCCATCTCGATCAGCTTCGGATCGACGGTGCGGATGCCGTGGAAGGTGTTGAGATAAATCGGAAAGGCTGTGCCGATCGCGACGAGGAATATCTTCGCTCCTTCGCCGATCCCGAACCACAGGATGACCAGCGGGATGATTGCCAGATGCGGCACATTGCGCAGCATCTGCATCGAGGAGTCGAAGATGGTCTCAGCCAGTCGCGAGACCCCGGCGAGGATTCCCAGCACGAAGCCGATGCCGCCGCCGATGAGCAGCCCCTTGAGCGCGCGTTCGGTCGAGATCGTCGCGTGGG
Organism: Mesorhizobium sp. M1E.F.Ca.ET.045.02.1.1; assembly: GCF_003952485.1. Lineage (NCBI taxonomy): Bacteria > Pseudomonadati > Pseudomonadota > Alphaproteobacteria > Hyphomicrobiales > Phyllobacteriaceae > Mesorhizobium > Mesorhizobium sp. M1E.F.Ca.ET.045.02.1.1. Next base: position 673,794 of record NZ_CP034447.1, on the reverse strand, counting down.
TAAGAAGCGTGCCGTTTTTGAGGCTCTCCCAGAACGCCACCGCTACTGCGCTTGGCGCCGGCAGGAGGCGGGTCGACAGCGCGCCGCTTCGCGAGGCGATCTCCCAGACGATCACGAGGCCGATCGGCAGCGCCCAGGACGCCAGCGTCTGAAACGCTGCCGCGCCGGTGCCGTGAAGGCGCGAGGGCCGGGCCATGCTCAGGACGCCCTTCTTGCAGCGGGGCGGATCTCGTTGGCGATCGTCTCGCCGAACGGACCGGTGTTGACGGAGAGCTCGGCCTTCTCCGGCGCATGCGCCAGCGGCAGCAACGGGAAGACGAGTTCGGCGAACCGGTACGCTTCTTCGAGATGCGGGTAGCCCGACAGGATGAACGTATCGATGCCGATCGACCGGTATTCGTTCATGCGTGCGGCGACTTCTTCCGGCGAACCGACGAGGGCGGTTCCCGCACCCCCTCTGACCAGGCCGACGCCCGCCCAGAGATTGGGGCTGACGACGAGCTTGTCGCGGCGCCCGCCGTGCAGCGCGCTCATGCGGCTCTGCCCGACGGAGTCCATGCGCGCGAACACGGTTTGCGCCTTGGCGATCGTCTCGTCGTCGAGATGCGCGATCAGGCGGTCGGCCGCTGCCCAGGCTTCGTCAGAGGTCTCGCGCACGATGACGTGAAGGCGAATGCCGAAGCTGAGTTTTCGGCCGTGCTTGCGGGTCGTCGCCCTCACCTTGGCGATCTTCTCGGCGACGAGTGCCGGCGGCTCGCCCCAGGTGAGATATTTGTCGACCGTCTCTGCTGCGACGTCGATGCCTTCTTCGGATGAGCCGCCGAAGTAGAGCGGCGGATGCGGTGACTGCACCGGCGGGAACAATAGCTGTCCGCCCTCGAGGCGGATGTGCTTGCCCGACGTCGTCACGGTCTCGCCGGCGAGCAGCGCCTTGTAAGCATGCATGAACTCGCGGGTGATCTCGTAGCGGTCGGCATGGCTGAGGAAGATGCCGTCACCCTTATTTTCGACCGGGTCGCCGCCGGTGACGACGTTGATCAACAGCCGTCCGCTTGACAGACGGTCCAGCGTTGCGGTCATGCGCGCGGCGACGGTCGGCGGCTGTAGCCCGGGCCTCACCGCGACCAGGAACTTCAACCGCTCCGTGGAGGTGAGCATCGCCGAGGCGACGATCCAGGAATCCTCACAGCTCTTTCCCGTCGGCAACAGCACGCCGTAGTAGCCGAGCTGGTCTGCCGCCTGCGCGATCTGCCTGAGATACGGGAGATCGGTCGCACGGCCGCCGACTGCGGTGCCGAGGTACCTGCCGTCCCCGTGGGTCGGCAGGAACCACAGCACGTTCACCCGGTCGGGCGAAAGGTCGGCTGCGGTGTTCACGATTGCGGCTTCCTCACGGCGTCGGCGATCGAGATCTCGTGCGGGATCAGGCCGAGCTTGAAGAACACGTCGGCGATCTTCTGCTGCGCGGCCGCCACTTCCGGCGTGATCGGCTGCACGCCGTAGCTGCGCCGCTGGACCGCGACCTGCAGCACCTCCTCGGGAATGCCGAGCGCCGGCGAGAACTGCTTCGCCACGTCGGCGCGACTAGCGTTGATCCATGTGTCGACCTCGCCGAGCGAGGCAAGGATCGTGTCGACCGCGTCGGGATGAGCGTCGAGGAAGTCGCGCGAGGACAGGTAGAACTCGTGATTGTCCACGACGCCGCTGCCGTTCGCCAGCTGCCGTGCACCGGTCGCCGCTTCGGCGGCTGCCAGGAAGGGCTCCCAGATGACCCAGGCATCGACGGCGCCCTGCTCGAAGGCGGCGCGCGCGTCGGCCGGCGGCAGGAAGTTCACATCGATGTCGGTGTAGGCAAGTCCCGCCTTCTCGAGGGCCTTGACCAGCAGGTAGTGGACATTGGAGCCCTTGTTCAGTGCGACCTTCTTGCCCTTCAGATCGGCCACCGTCTTGAGCGGGCTGTCCTTGGGGACCAGGATCGCCTCGGCTTCCGGTGCCGGAGGCTCATAGCCGACATAGACCAGTGGCGCGCCAGCCGCCTGCGCGAAGATCGGCGGCGCCTCGCCAGTCGTGCCGAAGTCGATGGAGCCGACGTTAAGCGCCTCAAGCAGCTGCGGCCCGGCCGGGAACTCGGTCCATTCGACTGTGTATCCCTGCGGCTTGAGCTTCTCCTCGAGCAGCCCCTTCGTCTTCAGCAGAATGAGCGTGCCGTATTTCTGGAAGCCAATCCGGACGACCTTGTCCTCGGCGTGGGCTGCCGCCGCTGCAATACCCAAGGCGATGCCGCCGACGAGCGTCATCTTTGCGAGATACTGTAGGAACGCTTTCATCAAATCGGACTCCTTCTCCCGGAGGTTCGGTCGAACTCTTGAAATCTATGGGCACGAACGGCGTCGCGCAGTGCGGCGATCCAGGATGCGCCGTCGGAAAAGCTGCCCGGTTCAAAGAGCGTACCGGGGCAGGGAAGTCCCCTCAAAGAAAATTCTACTAATTTGATAGACAAAATCAGAAACAGTTGCCTTTATGGAGACGCCGCTCCGGAATGCCCGGCCGTTACAGCCCGGCAATTTGGCCTCAATCGGTCACACCCGCGGCAACCCCGACGCTTGTCTCGCAAGCAGGGCGCCCGCGAGGCGCTGGCATTGGACACGGATGTCCGGAATCGCCCTCGATTTCGAGGAAGGTCCCGCGGGTGAGGGGGCCAACCGCGTACAACAAGTCGTTGCGCCTTCCATTCCGGTTGATCAGTGCGCCGTCGGTCGCGACGTCGAGGCCGATACGAAGCGCATCCGCCCGCGCCATGCCGCCGGCGAGAAGGGATCGGATCAGGGGGTTCGTGCTCTTGTCCGGATCCGCGACAAGGCCGGCGCAGTCATAGATCTGCCCAGCCCGAATCTCCTCAGTGCGTTGGCCGTCTCGGCGATGCAGTCGCACCGAGAAACCGCCCTCGACGGGTGTCACATCGCGCACCCGGCTCGCAATCACCCGTAATTGTCCCCTCCCAATTGCTTCCGACAGGCGCTCGCTCACCTGAGGTCCATGCGGTGCCGGTGGATATCCCACCAGGCCTTCAGGTGGCGGAAGAACCTGCGCCTTTGGGTAATCGACCAGCTCTGCCAGATCGATTGGTTGTGTGGCCGCAATCCATCGACGACGTCGCGCCAGTCGCCGCCGCGTGCTTCGGCCGCGCGGACGAGCTGGCGGAACCAATTCACGAAATGCGCAGGTCCGCAGCCGAGCGGAACCTCGGATCGTTGCAACACGATAGGCTGGTTCTTGCGGTGCACAGCCGGCAGCAATCCGCGGCGCGAGACAGCGACAATCTCGCTGGCATGCCCGCGAAGCAGCAGCGAGAGGCACGTGTCGACCATGCTGAGGCCGGTGCCGATCACGAGGACTCGATCCGTCCGCTCGCGCAGGGCGGTCCGGCCCGCATCGACCTGTGCGAGCAACAACTGGCCGCGACCGGCGCTTCGGTCGTGCCCGGTCGCCAACACGCATCGTTCGGCCACGATGCTCGATCCGTTCGCCAGGCGCGGCTCTACATATCCGTCGTGCTGCACCAGTTCGACACATTCCTCGTCGATCACGTGCAGCCGTGAACCGCTATCCTCCCGAGGCTCCTTCAGCAGATGCTCCAGATACTCGCCATAGAGGCGGCGCGCAGCGAAATAGGTCGCCGGATCGTCGACCGGAATGCTTCTTGTCTCCAGCCATTGCACGAAATGTCGGGCTTGTCCGCGAAGGCGCTCATGTTCGAAGCGCGGACGTTTAGGAGGTGGTCCGGAAGGTCGGTCGAATAGGCGAGGCCTCGTCCGTCTGGTCATCCCCGGCATGGTCAACCTGGCGATCGGCTTACTGCTGGCAACGTCACTGCTTGCCGTGATCGGCATCTTCGATCTGCTCAATGCGGCAAAATCATCCGCCTCCGCCCCTCAATGGCTGGGCCTCTACAACGAAGCCTATCTGCTCGCCGCGGTGATCTATTTCGTCTTGTGCTTCGGCGGTTCCCGCCACAGTCTTTGGCTGGAGCGATATCTGCGCGGTACATCCACGCCATAGGAGATGCCGATGCCGATCGGGGCGAACACGCGCGTCGTGCTTGCGGCGAGGCCGCAGGGGCTGCCGAAACCGAGTGACTTCAGGGTCGAAACGGTCGGCCTGCCGGAACCCGCCGACGGGGAACTGCTGCTGCAGATCCTTTATCTCTCGCTCGATCCCTATATGCGCGGGCGCATGGACGCGGCGAAGTCCTATGCCAAGCCGGTCGAGATCGATGGCGTCATCGAGGGCGGCACGGTCGCCCGCGTCGTGCGGTCCCGCCTCGATGGCTTTGCCGACGGCGATGTCGTTCTGTCACATTCGGGATGGCAGAGCTTTGCGATTTCCGACGGCACCGGGCTGCGTAAGCTCGATCCGGAGGCAGCCCCCATCACCACTGCTCTCGGCGTTCTCGGCATGCCCGGCTTCACGGCCTATGCCGGCTTGCTCACCATTGGTCGACCGAAGCCGGGTGAGACCGTCGTGGTGGCGGCCGCAAGCGGCGCGGTCGGCTCGGTCGTCGGCCAGATCGCGCGCATCAAGGGCGCTCGCGCGGTCGGTATCGCAGGCGGTCCCAACAAATGCGCGTTCGTGCGTGACGAGCTTGGCTTCGACGCGGTCGTTGATCACCGTGCGAAGGATTTCGAGGCGCAGTTGAAGGCCGCCTGTCCGAACGGCATCGACGTCTATTTCGAGAATGTCGGCGGCCATGTCTGGGACGCCGTGTTTCCGCTGCTCAACGAGTTTGCCCGCGTGCCGGTCTGCGGGCTGATCGCGCAGTACAATGAGTTGCCGGCTTCCGGCGTGGATCGGCTGCCAGGGGTCATGCGCGACGTGTTGCGCCGCAGCCTCACCATCAGGGGCTTCATCCAGCGCGAGTTCGTGGAACAGCGTCCGGCCTTCTACGAGGCGATGGCCGGCTGGATCGCGTCCAGAAAGGTCCGTTACAGGGAAGACATCGTCGATGGGCTGCACAATGCGCCGGATGCATTTCTCGGCCTCCTGCAGGGGCGCAATTTCGGCAAGCTGATCGTGCGCGTCTCGCGCTGACGTCGTCGGGAGGCGCATGGACCCTGGTGAGGGTCGAGCGCGGAGCGCCTTCGGCGATTCGGCAATTTCTTCCGTGATCCCATTGCGCAAAAAAATCGCACCGGAACGAGGGCTGTTCAGAGCAATGGATACTCATTTATCCGGTTGCAGAGCATGACGGACGGCGCGCGGGGGGGCATTTTTCCGCTGTCGCTGACATTTCCTCCGCTGCAGCGGAGGAAAGCGCAGCGTATCCATAATCTGTCGTTGCCTGCGCCGGAATCCGGAGGTTAGGGGTCCGCCATCGACGACCTGCGACGGGCGGGACGTCTTCAACAACCGGAGCAGATCATGAATCCCGCGATGCAGATGCAGCCGATGCCGATGATGATGAATGGCATGATGCCGATGATGATGGGCGGCATGCCCATGAACCCCATGATGATGGGCATGATGCCGATGATGGGCATGAACCCGATGATGGGTGGTATGCCGATGCAGGGCATGATGCCCGCCATGATGTGCAAGATGAGCTGCAAGATGACGGCCAACGGCATGGTCTGCGAAATGATGCCGATGGATGACGCCTCCAAGGACATGTTCATGGAGTGCTGCAAGCGCATGATGGCCATGAACGGCGCCGGCATGCCCATGATGATGATGTGCGGCGGCATGATGATGATGGGCCAGATGGCCTGAGCGCATCGCTGCTGAATTTGGAAAGGGGGTCGGCTTGCCGGCCCTTTTTTCGTTGTGACTAGCCGATAGCCTCGACGTAGGTCATGACGAGATAGGCGATCGCCTCACTGTCGGTGAGATTCCGGTAGCTGTGCGGCACATCGGCCTCGAACAGAATCGCGTCGCCCTCAGCAAGCACATCGGAAGCGGCCAGCCCCGCTCGAATCTCCAAACGACCCTTAATGAGGATGAGATTTTCGATCGTTCCGGGAGCGTGCGCCTCGGCGTTCTCGGTGTGGCCTGGGGCGAAGCGAAGCTCGTAAAATTCGACCTTGCGCTCGCCGTCGAAGGGAAACAGGGCCCGCGAGGTGAATTTGCCATCCGACGAGGTCAGGATCTTCGCGTGCTCGCGACGCAGCACTACCGTGCCTTGAACTTTCTGGCTGTCGAGCAGCGTCGCGAACGGCACGCCAAGTGCCGTGGCGATTTTCCAGAGCAAGCTGATGCTTGGGGCGCTTCTGCCGGTCTCGATCTGGCTGAGCATAGCTCTGCTGACGCTCGAGAGCTTCGCCAGACGTTCGAGAGAGTGCCCCTGGCGGATCCTCAGCCGGCGCAGATTTCGTCCGAGAATGTGAGGAAGCTCATCCGCAGTATCACCGCTTCCGGCGGTTTCGATAGCGCTCGACAGAGTGTCCGCCACGAAATGTCAATTCGCTTTGAGCGAGGGGCCGACCGCATAGACGGGCATGAACCAGACCGGCACCCAAGCCATCGCCATCATGCCAGGCATCATCAGCGGACCGTCGGCCAGCTGCGTCGATCTCTGCGAATTTCGGGCGACGCGATAGTCGTCCAGGCTGATGACGTTGGCGGACCGCGCGGACATTGTTGTCTTCACCGTGATGTTGCCTTTGCCCATTGAAGCTAGCCGAAGCTGAGGCAGATGACATGCCGCGCAATTCTAATTTTAGGCGGTCAGATAAACGTGCTTGCCATGTTTGGCGGAAGGGCGAGCACGCAAGTGCGCCATGGTTACGGCATGGCTGACGATTGCATCCAGACATTTGCGGAATACTCGATGCTGCCTCCAAGCCGACAATCGGTGAGCCGGTCTCGCGTTTGTCCCGTCCGTGACAACCAGTATTTATTCGATCAATGGAGGAAGAGGTCGTCGACCCCGCAAACGCGACCGCAACTGGCCTCGCAATACAAGCTGCCATGGTGATCTGGTAGATAACAGGAGGCAGAACGCGAGGCTCGAGCTTAGAGGGAGGGGTACACAGGTGGAGCTTGTTTATCGGCATCGCGCGGCTGTGACGCTGGTTCCTCGTGGCGAATGCCTGCTTATTCGATTTTCACCCTGAAAGCCGACAGTCAACTTCCGGCCCCACCTTGGTCATTCCGCGAGGCTGCGGTGCGATCGAGACGGAAGCGTTAAATAGGTGTCCGAGCTAAAGGTCGCCTCGTTCAGTGTCTTTAGCTTGGCCAGACCATACGAGAGAATACGAGGAAACGGATTGGCGAACCATCCGCTAACGTATTGTTTTCCTGTCGAAAACGATGACTCTCAGCGACTAACATAATCATTATTCGTCAATGAGTTACGAGGCAGTTCGCCGAACTCGATTCAAGAAGCCGATCCAGCCGCTCGCCCATTCCTTTTGGCTTCTGCGGAATGGCAGCTTTGCGCATCTCAGACGTACGGGCTGGCATCATCCTCGCCCGGAAGCAGACTTTGGCGCGATGACGCTCAACTCTGATACGCGACTGCGGGCCGCCCCGCATGAAACCAGGTGTCGTTCGATAAGGAAATTCCACCCTCTGGCCACGAAATAGAAAACATAATCTCTACAGATGAACTAGACTTATGCTTGATGAATCGCCGGTGGGGCCATTGGCGCCGCCTGTCAAAAACTCATTTGCCTCATTGAGCAGGACGGACATGGCTGCTGAAATCCCCGATCGCATCAAGGTTCTGTGGTTCCTGCCGACACATGGCGACAGCCGCTATCTCGGCACCTCCGAAGGTGGCAGGGCGGTCGATCTCGACTATCTGACCCAGGTGGCGCAAGTGGCCGATACGCTCGGCTACTATGGTGTGCTGTTGCCCACCGGCCGCTCCTGCGAGGATTCCTGGGTCGTCGCCTCGGCGCTGGCGCCGCTGACGAAACGGCTGCGCTTCCTCGTCGCGGTGCGGCCGGGCCTGCAATCGCCGACGCTTGCCGCGCGCATGACGGCGACGCTCGACCGCATCTCCAACGGCCGGCTGCTGATCAATGTGGTCACCGGCGGCGACCCGCTGGAGAACAAGGGCGACGGCATCTTCCTGTCACATGCCGAGCGCTATGAGGTGACGCAGGAGTTCCTGCAGGTCTACAAGCGCCTGCTGAGAGGCGAGACGGTCGAGCATCATGGCAAGCATTTCCGCATCGAGGATGGCCGCCTGCTGTTCCCGCCGGTGCAGACACCTTGTCCGCCGCTCTATTTCGGCGGCTCGTCCGATGCCGGATCGACGGTGGCGGCGCAGGAGATCGACAAATACCTGACCTGGGGCGAACCGCCGGCCGACGTCGAGCGCAAGCTCGACGGCGTGCGCGAGCTTGCCGAAAAGGCGGGCCGCAAGCTCTCCTTCGGCATCCGCCTGCACGTCATCGCCCGCGAAACCACCGAGGAAGCCTGGGCGGCGGCCGACAGGCTGATCAGCCGGCTCGACGATGCGACCATCGCCTCGGCGCAGAAGGTTTTTGCGCGCATGGACTCGGTCGGCCAGGCGCGCATGAGCGCGCTGCATGGCGGCGACCGCTCGAAGCTCGAGATCGCGCCGGATCTGTGGGCCGGCGTCGGCCTGGTGCGTGGCGGGGCCGGCACGGCGCTGGTCGGGGATCCAGCCACGATTGCCGAGCGCATCGACGAATACCGGCGTCTTGGCATCGATACCTTCATCCTCTCGGGCTACCCGCATCTTGAAGAAGCCTATCGCTTCGGCGAGCTGGTGCTGCCGCATTTGCCGACCGATCACCCGGTCAAGGCCGCCGGCTCGTCCGTCAACACCGGCCCGTTCGGCGAGACCATCGCCGGCGACCATCGTCCGAAAACGCTCGCCAGCGCCTCGTGAACGCGCTGCCGCCCCGGCCACGCAGCCACGTCGTCATTCTCGGCGGAGGCTTCACCGGCGCGGCCGTGGCCTTGCACCTTGCCCGGCAGCCCGTGCGCCCTTCCATCACGGTAGTCGAGCCGCGCCCGTTCCTCGGCGGCGGGCTGGCCTATTCCAGCGAGGAGCCGTCGCACCGCGTCAACGTGCCCGCGTCCCGCATGAACCTGCTGCCGGACGAGCCGGAGCATTTTTCACGCTGGCTGGCGCATGACGGCGAAGCCGGACGCGATCCGGAGTCGCAGTGGCGCAACGGCGATATCTTTCCCAGGCGCCGCGTCTTCGCCCGCTACGTCGCCGAGCAACTCAAGGATCACCTCGACAATGGAACGATCCGCCATGTCCGCGAGCATGGCCTGGAAGTAAGGCGCGGCGCCGATGGTTGGACCGTGACCACTTCCGGTCAGTCGATCGCCGCCGACATATTGGTTCTCGCCATGACGCATCCTTCGCCCGATATCCCGGCGGCGCTGAAGCCGCTTGCCGGTGCGCGTGGCTTCGTTGCCGATGTCTATTTTGCGGACGCGCTCGATTCCATAGCTGCGGACGCATCGGTGCTGATCGTCGGCTCGGGCCTAACGTCGGCCGACACTGTCGCCGAGCTCGACCGCCGCGGCCATCGCGGGCGTATCCTGGCGGTGTCTCGTCATGGATTGCGATCGCGCGGGCATCCGCAGCTGCGAGGCCAGCCCTTTGGTGATTTCGCCTCGACACCGGCTGCCACCGCGCTCGGCTTGCTCGAAAATATACGCTCGACGCTGGCGGCAGCCGATGCCGGCGGCGTCAACTGGCAGTCGGTCTTCGATCAACTGAGGCTGCAGGGACCGGCCATATGGTCCGCACTCACGCCAGACGAGCGAACGCGGCTGGTGCGGCGGCTGCGCGCGTTCTGGGATGTTCATCGCTTCCGTATCGCGCCGCAGGTCGAGGCTGTGCTGGAGCGCCGTCATGCCGAACGCACGTACGACAATATCGCGGCAAGCCTCGTGGCCTCGAGTCGCCATGGGGATCGCCTGGCGGTCAACCTGCGGCGACGCGGCGAGAGGCAGATCGAAGCGCTGCATTTCGATGTCGTGATCAATACGACGGGTCCGGCGCATGGCAAGGCGCTGCAGACCAACCCGGTGTTGCGCTCTCTTTGCGATGCCGAACTGATCCATATCGATCGCCATGGCCTCGGGATAGAGACGGCGCTGGACAGCCGTGCTGTCGGCCCGGAGGGCGAGCCGGTTCCTGGCCTGTTCGTCGCCGGTCCTCTGGCGCGGGGCACATTCGGCGAATTGATGGGCCTGCCGGAAGTGGCCCGTCACGCGCAGACGGTCGCCTCGCAGATAGAAGCCCAACTCGGCGCCCAGTCGGCGATCGAAGTCGCCCGCTGAAAATCCGCGACGAATGCGGGCGCGCAAAATTGGTATTTCCGTTCGGACGGCATCGCGAAAAAGGAAAATCCTACTTTGTATATATAATCAGTAGACTAATAAATTGGCGACAGCTTCCGGCCACGGCCGGATCAATCGTTGGGACAGGCCAAGCCGGGAGATTTCCATGCCTCAGAACGATCGCGACGCAGTCAAATTCGCCTATTGGGTGCCGAACGTCTCGGGCGGGCTCGTCATCTCGAACATCGAGCAGAGGACCAACCATTCGGCGGAATACAACCGCAAGCTGGCGCAGATCGCCGAAAAGGCCGGCTTCGACTATGCGCTCAGCCAGATCCGCTTCACCGCCGGCTACGGCGCCGAGGAGCAGCACGAGTCGGTGTCGTTCAGCCACGACCTGCTTGCCGCCACTACGAGCCTGAAGGTGATCGCAGCGATCCTGCCCGGGCCGTGGAATCCGGCGCTGGCGGCAAAGCAGCTCGCCACAATCAGCTACCTGACCAATGGCCGCATCGCAGTCAATCTCGTCTCCGGCTGGTTCCGCGGTGAGTTCCACGCCATCGGCGAGCATTGGCTCGACCATGACGAGCGCTACCGGCGCTCGGAAGAATTCATCCGCGCGCTGCGCGGCATCTGGACCGAGGACAGCTTCACCTTCCGCGGCGACTTCTACCGCTTCAACCAGTATTCGCTGAAGCCGAAGCCACCGCAGCCGCTGCCCGAAATCTTCCAGGGCGGTTCGTCGCGCGCCGCGCGCGACATGGCCTCGCGCGTTTCGGACTGGTACTTCACCAATGGCAACACTCCGGCGGAGATCGCCAAGCAGGTCGACGATATCCAGGCGAAGGCCAAGGCCAACAACCACTCGGTCAAGGTCGGCGTCAACGCTTTCGCCATCGTGCGCGAAACTGAAGAAGAGGCGAAGGCCGTTCTGGCCGAAATCATCGCCAAGGCCAATCCCGAGGCCGTCAATGCCTTCGGCCATGAGGTCAAGAATGCCGGCAAGGCCTCGCCGGAAGGCGAGGGCAACTGGGCGAAGTCGTCCTTCGACGACCTGGTGCAATACAATGACGGCTTCCGCTCGAACCTGATCGGCACGCCACATCAGGTGGCCGAGCGCATCGTCGACCTCAAGCGGGCCGGCGCCGATCTGATCCTGCTCGGCTTCCTGCATTTCCAGGAAGAGGTCGAGTATTTCGGCAAGCATGTCATCCCGCTCGTGCGCGAGTTGGAAAACGCGGAAGCCGCAGCGGCGCTGGCCGCCGAATAACAACGCCAGCCGCTGGCCGGAGATCGTCCGGCCACCCGACGATCATGACCGCACGCTCAATTGAGCGCGCGGCCGGGACCGTGCGCGCCTTCGCTGCAGTTGGGGACGATGGAATGCCGATATCCAGCCATGCCTTCGGGGCAGTCGAGGCTTCGGTCTACGCGCCGGAAATTCTCGCGCAGGGGCCGCCCGCTACTCAGCCGCCGGCGCGCGACGACAAGCCTGAGCAGCCGGCCGCGGAGGGTGGCGCGTCGCTTCTTTCGCTCGAAGGCATAGGGCTGTCCTTCGGCGGCGTGGTGGCGTTGGCGGATGTGGACCTGTCAGTCTTTCCCGGCGAGATACGGGCGATCATCGGCCCGAACGGCGCCGGTAAGAGCTCGTTGATCAACGTCATCAGCGGCGTCTATCGAGCGGATCGGGGTCATGTGCGCCTGAATGGCGCGCTCTATGCCCAGGTCCCGACACAGCAACTGGCGCGTCTCGGGGTCGCTCGCACCTTCCAAAACCTCGCTTTGTTCAAGGGCCTCAACGTCCTCGACAATGTCGCGTCCGGCCTCGCTTACCGCGCAAGGTCGAATTTCGCCGGCCAGATTCTGGGGCTTGGCCGATCGCGCCGCGAGCAGCAGGAGCAGCGCGGCCGTGCCGATCAGATCCTAGAATTCTTGCATCTGACTGGCGTGCGCGACCGGCTCGCCGGCACCTTGCCCTACGGCCTGCAGAAGCGGGTCGAGCTTGCCCGCGCGCTTGTCGCTGAACCGCGCCTGTTGCTGCTCGACGAGCCGATGGCCGGCATGACCGCCACCGAGAAGAGCGAGATGGCGGCCTATGTGCGGGCCGCGCGCGATCGCTTCGCTACCACCGTGGTGCTGATCGAGCACGATGTCGGCGTCGTCATGGGGCTGTCGGACCGCATCGCCGTCCTCGACTACGGACGCAAGATCGCCGACGGCACGCCCGACGAGATCAGGAACGACCAGCATGTCATCGATGCCTATCTCGGTGTCGCCTCTGACAATGAGGACGGGGCAGGCATATGATCGGCGATTTCGACTATCAGTTCTTTATCGAGGTGCTGACCGGCGGCCTGTTGTCGGGCGTCATGTATTCGCTGGTCGCGATCGGCTTCGTGCTGATCTACAAGACCTCGGGCGTGCTCAACTTCGCGCAAGGCGCGCTGCTGCTCTTCGCGGCGCTCACCTTCGTCAGCCTGGTCGAGCGCGGCGTTCCGTTCGCGCTGGCGCTTGCGGTCACCTTCGCCATCATGGTGGCGCTCGGCATCGGCATCGAGCGCGCGGTGCTGAGGCCGCTCACCAACAAGCCGCCGATCACGTTGTTCATGGCGACGCTCGGCCTTTCCTACATCATCGAGGGCGCCGCTCAGCTCATCTGGGGCACGCAGGTGCACGGCCTCGAGCTCGGCATCGAGGACGTGCCGCTGGAAGTCGGCGGCGTGCTGATCAGCCAGTTCGACATCTTCGCCGCCGCGGTGGCCGCCGCCATGGTGCTGCTGTTGTCGCTGTTCTTCCGCTACACCCGCATCGGCCTCAGTTTCCGCGCGGTCGCCGACGACCAGTTCGCCGCACTCGCCGTCGGCCTCAGACTGCCGCTGATCTGGGCAAGCGTTTGGGCAGCTGCAGGCCTGGTCGCGCTGGTGGCGGGACTGTTGTGGGGGGCGCGCCTCGGCGTCCAGTTCTCGCTGTCGCTGGTCGTGCTGAAGGCACTGCCCGTGCTGGTGCTCGGCGGCTTCGATTCCATCCTCGGCGCCATCGTCGGCGGGCTGCTCATTGGGGCCAGCGAGAAGCTCGCCGAGGTCTATATCGGCGACTATTTCGGCGGCGGCATCGAGAGCTGGTTCGCCTATGTCGTCGCGCTCGTCTTCCTGTTGATCCGTCCGTCAGGTCTGTTCGGCCAGAAGCTTGTCGAAAGGGTCTGAGCCATGAGCGCGATCGCAACCGATTTGCCTGCCGCTGCCGGCCTGCCGAGATGGCTGGCGCCGCTGCTCGTCATCGCCTTCGCCTATACGATCGTGCCGCTTATCGGCGGCAGCTATCTGTACGAGGCGATCCTGCTGCCCTTCCTGGCGCTCAGCCTGGCCGGTGTCGGGCTGAACATCCTCACCGGCTATGCCGGGCAGGTGTCGCTGGGCAGTGCCGCTTTCATGGCTGCAGGCGCCTTTGCCGCCTATAATTTCAACCTGCGCGTCGAAGGACTGCCGCTTGCCGCCAGCATCATCCTCGCCGGTCTCGTCGCGGCCGCGATCGGCATCGTCTTCGGCCTGCCGAGCCTGCGGTTGCGCGGCTTCTACCTCGCGGTCTCGACGCTTGCCGCGCAGTTCTTCGTGCAATGGGCACTGACCAAGTTCTCCTGGTTTTCCAACGACTCGGCGTCGGGCGTCATCGATGCGCCGAAGCTGTCCATCGCCGGCCTCGAGTTCGACGGCGCAACCGGCCGTTATCTCTTCGCACTGACCGTCGTCGTCATTCTCACCTTTCTCGCGCACCGGCTGGTTTCATCGCAGACCGGGCGCAACTTCATCGCCATCCGCGACAACGAGACGGCGGCTCGCATCATCGGCATCCCGGTGCTGAAGACGAAGCTACTCGCCTTCGCCATCTCGTCCTTCATCATCGGCGTCGCCGGCGTCATCTGGGCCTTCGCCTATCTCAGGACCGTCGAGCCGGCCGGTTTCGATCTCGACCGCTCGTTCCAGATCCTGTTCATCATCATCATCGGCGGGCTCGCCTCGATCCGAGGCGCCTTTCTGGGTGCCGCGCTCATCGTCGTCTTTCCGCTGGCGCTGTCGCGCCTCGGCAATTTCCTGCTGGGCGACGTGTTCGATTCCGGCGTGCTCGACATGAGCCAGCGCATCGTACTCGGCGCCCTCATCATCCTCTTTCTGATCCTGGAACCGGACGGGCTGGTCGCCCTGTGGGACAGGGTCCGGAGACGGCTCCTGCTCGCCTGGCAATCGAGCTGAGCCGGTTTGGGCCATAGGCCGCAAACCACTGCAGACATTCGGAAAATGAACCAGGGCAAAACCAAAGCCCATACTGGAGCACTCAAACCATGACCTTCCTCAGTACAGTCAAGGCGCTCGCGCTGTCGGCGGCGCTGGCCGTGTCGGTGGCCCTGCCGGCCGCCCACGCCGACGAACAATATTTCCCACTGCAGAGCTATCGCGTCGGACCCTACGCGGCAGGTGGCACCGGATTCTTCGGCGGCTTCATCGACTATCTCAACCTCATCAACATCCGCGACGGCGGCGTCAACGGCGTCAAGCTGACCTGGGACGAGTGCGAGACCCAGTACGAGGTCGAGCGCGGCGTCGAATGCTACGAGCGGCAGAAGAGCCACGCGGGCGCGGCAGCCTGGAATCCGCTTTCGGTCGGTATCGCCTATGCGATGATCGATCGCATTACCGCCGACAAGGTGCCGCTGATCACGGTCAATCACGGCCGCACCGACTCCACCGACGGGCGGGTCTTCCCCTACGTCTTCCCGCTGCTGCTCAATCCCTACAGCGAGACGTCCGGCATCGTGAACTACATCGCTGCCAAGGAAGGTGGCATCGACAAGCTGAAGGGCAAGAAGATCGTCGTGCTCTATCACGGCTCGCCCTATGGCAAGGAGACGATCCCGATCTATGAGCTACTGGCGCAAAAATACGGCTTCACCGTGCAGCAGATCGAGGTGCCGCATCCCGGCAACGAGCAGCAGTCGCAGTGGCTGACGATCCGCCGCGCCAAGCCAGCCTTCGTCGTCCTGCGCGGCTGGGGCGTAATGAACCCGGTGGCGCTGAAGACGGCGGTCAAGGTCGGCTATCCGGTCGACCACATCATCGGCAATGTCTGGTCGAACTCCGAGGAAGACGTGATACCGGCCGGCGATGCCGCCAGGGGCTATACTGCCATCACCACGCAGGCTTCCGGCAACACCTATCCGGTGGTACAGGAGATCGTGAAGACGGTCTATGGCGCCGGCAAGGGCAACCTCGAGGACAAGTCGCGCATCGGCTCAGTCTACCATAACCTCGGCATCGTCAACGGTATCCTCAATGTCGAGGCCATCCGCATCGCGCAGGAGAAGTTCGGTCATCGCACGCTGACCGGCGACGAGGTTCGTTGGGGCTTCGAGCATCTCAAGCTCGATCCCGTCAAGGTCGAGGCGCTCGGCGCCAAGGATCTGTTCCACTCCATCAATGTCAGCTGGGACAACCACGAAGGCGAAGGCTACGTGACCTTCCAGCAGTGGGACGGCAAGAAGTGGAACGTTGTCTCCGACTGGATCGCGCCCGACTGGGCGTTGCTCAGGCCGATCATCGAGAAGTCGTCCGAGGCCTATGCGGCCGAGAAGGGCATCAAGCTGCGCACCGCCGCCGATGCTGATGCACTAGCGACCAACTAACCCACCGACCGGGCGCCGATCATGCTTCGGCGCCCGCCTCACTTCGTTTGCGAGAAGCGGGAAAGACGCGATGCCGGCCAATGACGTCATTCTTGTCGTGGACAATGTCCATGCCACCTACAACCACGCCATCACCGCGCTGCACGGCGTCAGCTTCGAGCTGAGGCGAGGCGAGATCCTGGCGCTGCTCGGCGCCAACGGCGCCGGCAAGAGCACGACGCTGAAGGCGGTCTCCAACCTGCTTCCGGCCGAACGCGGCCAGATCAATGCCGGCACGATCCTGTTCGATGGCGGCGACGTCACCCGCCGGAGGCCGGGCGACCTCGTACGCGCCGGGCTCGTCCAGGTGCTGGAGGGCCGCCACTGCTTCAAGAGTCTAACCGTCGAGGAGAATCTGGTTTCCGGCGGCATCGGCCGCAGCGGCCGGCGCGCCGAGATCAACCAGGACCTTGAGCGGATCTACGAATTCTTCCCGCGGCTCGCCGAAAAGCGCAAAGCGCTTGCCGGTCTGACCTCAGGCGGCGAGCAGCAGATGACCGCGATCGGCCGGGCGCTGATGTCGCGTCCCCGCCTGCTTGTCCTCGACGAGCCTTCGATGGGCCTCGCTCCGCTGGTCGTGCAGGACATCTTCCTGGCATTGAAGAAGCTCAATCGTGAGACCGGGCTGTCGATCCTGGTTGCCGAGCAGAACTCGGCGGTCGCGCTGAAATATGCCGACCACGCCACCGTGCTCGAGAACGGCGTTTCCGTGCTGTCCGGACCGGCTGCGGAGCTTCGCCAGCGCGAGGACGTTCGAGCTTTCTATCTCGGACAGCAGGCTTCGCACGCTGCTCAGCTTCCTCACCTTCATGCCGTCGCCTAACAACTCCGAAGGAGCCATGAAATGACCGTCTCTAACGTAAAGACAGACAAGGCCGTGGCCGCCGTGCCGCCGGTGCCAAGGCCGACCGCTCCGGCGCATATCGTCAAGGACGATGCCGAAGCGATTGCGATCGCACGCCGGCTCGCCGCCGAATTCGTCAAGGACTCTTCCAAGCGCGATCGCGAGCGGATCTGGCCTGTAGCCGAGCTCGATCAATTCTCGCAAAGCGGTCTGTGGTCGATCAACGTGCCGAAAGCTTTCGACGGCCCGGAAGTGTCCTACGCGACTTTAGCCAAGGTGATCGAAATCATCTCGGCGGCCGATTCCTCGATCGGCCAGATCGCCCAGAACCATCTCGGCGTCGTCGCGGCAATCCGCACCGTCTCCGACAAGGACCAGCAGGCGCTTCTATTCGCCGAAGTGCTGAAAGGCACGCGGTTCGGCAACGCCTTCTCGGAATTCGGCTCTAAGCGCGCGGCTGATTTCGAGACCAAGTTCACCGACGCCGGCGATCATGTCATCGTCAACGGCCAAAAATTCTATTCGTCCGGCGCGCTGCTGGCCCATCTGGTGCCGATCGTTGCGCTCGACGACGAGGGCCGCGCCTGGTACGCGATCGCCGATCGTGCCGCGCCTGGCCTCACCGTGATCGACGACTGGTCGAGCTTCGGCCAGCGCACGACGCTGTCGGGCACCGTCATCATCGACAACGTCAAGGTGCCGAAGACCCATCTGGTGCCGGGCTACAAGGGTTACGACAAGCCGACCGCCGACGGCGCGATCTTCCAGATCATCCAGGTGGCGGTGGACACCGGTATCGCACAGGCCGCGATTGACGAGACGGTGCACTTCGTCCGGACGAAGAGCCGCGCCTGGATCGACAGCGGCGTCGACAATGCCTGGGACGATCCCTACACGATCCAGGCCATCGGCGATCTGACGCTTAGGCTTCATGCCGCGCAGGCGCTGCTAGAAAAGGCCGGCCTCGCCATCGACCGCGCGGTGGCCGAGCCCACCGCCGAGACCGTGGCGCATGCCCAAGTGATCACGGCCGAGGCAAAGATCCTGTCGACGGAGATTGCGATTGCCGCGACCAACAAGCTGTTCGAACTGGCGGGCACACGCTCGACCTTGGCCGAGCACAATCTTGACCGGCACTGGCGCAATGCCCGCACCCATACGCTGCACGATCCGGTGCGCTGGAAATACGCAATCCTCGGCAAGTATTTCCTCAACGGCGAGAAGCCGCCGCTGCACGCCTGGAGCTGAACGATCCGCCGCGGGCCAGGCGCCCGTGTGACCCGCCGATGGCGGCCCACTCGGGCCGCCTAAGTCTCAAATTCTGGAGCCACCCGGAGTCCGCTTCATGTCCAATCCAGCAATCGTCGGCTTTTCCGGCAACATCACCCGCCCGTCGAAGACACGCGCGTTCGTCGATCTCATCGTCCAGGATGTGGCCAACCGCCATGGCCTATCTTCGCGGACCTATGACATCGACGATGTCGGCCCCTCGCTAGGCACCGCCAGATGGGCGCGAGATCTCGCCCCAAGTGCGCAGGCGATCCTCGCACAGGTGATCGCGGCAGACGTGCTCGTCGTCGGCTCGCCGACCTACAAGGGCAGCTATACCGGGCTTTTCAAGCACTTCTTCGACCTCATCGATCCGGCGGCGCTGAAGGGTAAGCCTGTGCTCCTGACGGCGACCGGCGGCGGCGAGCGCCATGCGCTGATCGTCGAGCACCAGCTCAGGCCGCTCTTCGGATTCTTCGAAGCCTTGACGCTCCCTACCGCCGTATACGCTACCGACAAGGACCTCAGCGAAGGCGTGCTTCGGTCTGAACCGATCCTGAAACGGACCGCGCAGGCCGTTGATGATGTTGCAGCTCTGCTCGCTAAACGGTCAGGTGTCAAATTAGCGGCAGAGTAGGTTTACAGCGCTACCCTTGGCGCTAACCAAGGACCCGCAGAAACCGAAACGTTAGCTTGCGGAGCTTCAATGAGCTCCGCCTGATGTCGCCAAGGACAGCTGGCGCAAGGCGGTCGGCTCTGCGGATGCAAAGGTCAGCTTTCCACCCCGTTCTGGAAAGACGTCAGCCGGCGAGCTTCGGGCAATCTGATGGAGGCTGACCGGCTGCACCGCGGTCAGTCTCATCCCACATTGTTGAGCGGAGAAGAGCCTGCATATGCTCTGGCAGGTCGAGTTCGCCGCGCGCCTCGATCTCCAATAGATATCGGGCCTTGGCCCAGCGATCGCCCTCCCTGACCGCAGGGTAGGCGCAGATGGCCAGCAGTGCCTTTTCCTCTGCTCGGCTGGCTCTGTCGTAGTCGCGGCTGCTTCCGCCCATTTCATGGATGGCCTTGCCAAACACCACGTATTTCGTCTTGTGCGCCTCAATCAGCGCACGCAGTTCGCTGGACGGTTCTTGCTCTGGGCGTGGTGGCTCTGTGGCGGGAGCCGCTGCCGCAACGGTCGAGGCGACAACGGCGCTGCTGGAGTGAAAGAGCAAGGCGCGGCGGCTGATCCTGGACGTGGTGAACTCTCCTCTTCACTTCATGGCAGGCAAGACCGGGTGTCGCAGAAACCACCATGCCGTAACACGAAGGTTCGCGCATTCATGTCAGGATGGGTGGCCGTCACGGCTTACGGCCAACCTGGCTGGGGTGATGCGGGCGCGACGTCTGGCTCGTGATCTCTACCTCTCCCCACGCGCCCATCCCGCGCAGCGGGTTCGTTCTTCGGCCCCCAACCAGCGCTCGTACCCTTGGTCAACATGCATTCATCGACCCCTTTTGTGGGATTAAGACAGAGATACCGCTTGCATTGAAAACTAGTCCTCCTCCTGGTCCTTAGGTTCGCCGGACAATACGAGAGAATACGAAGGAAATGGGTTGGCGAACCACCCGCTAACGTATTGATTTTCTGTCGAAAACAATGACCCTCCGGGCCCACCATAACCGTTGATTCTATTGATAAAAAGTGACCTCAGCCCAAAACGTTTTGGGCCCATTATGGGCCCAGAGAGTCGGCGTCGGCTACGTTTTGTTCTTGCTCGATTTGTTCACTTGACGACTCGCAGGGTGGCTCGTCGCTTCATGGCATCGCGTTCGTTGATCGCACGGGCGATATCAACTGCGATCCGAAAGGGTTCCCAACCCTGGTCAACTCATGTGCAAAAAAATTCATGCCAAGAAAAATATCGAGCACCATCCGGTCTGGGGTTGTGGCGAAAAATTGTACTAGAAGGAAAATAAAATTCATGGTATGAATTTAGAATGCGCTATTCAACGAGACCGGTAACGCTGGGACCCGAAGCAGGTCGGAGTCACCGATCAATCGTGGAAGAGAGCAGGGGAGAAGGTGCTGGAACCCAAGGTGTGCGCCTGCGTGCCGCCACGGTCGGTTGGGATCAAGTGATATCGATGGGCGGAGAGACAAGGTTCAGAGTCTTGATCGCGGAGCGCAACCCGCTTGTGGTTGCTGCACTGACCGACATGATCTCGCGGGATCGTCGCTTTGATCTTGTCGGCAATGTGCAGACCGGCGAAGCCTTTCTCCAGGCGGCATCAGCCGCGACCGCTCAATTCGATCTTGCCGTGGTCGGCTGGAAACTGTCCGACATGAACGGCGCCAGCTTGCTTACGGAAATGCAGCAGCGCAACCTTTGTGCGCGCATCGTGATCTTTTCCAATGACCACGACGTAGCCATTCTCAGGCAGTGCGTGCGCCTCGGCGCCCAAGGGTTCTGCTATCAGTTCGACGACCCGGCGGTCCTATTCGACACACTGACCGCGGTCGCGCAAGGCCGGATTTGTATCCCCTATGTAGATGTCTCGAAAATCAACGACACGCCGCTTTCGCGGCTGACGACACGCGAGAGAGAGTTGCTGTCGGTGCTGGCCGATGGCTGGACCAACATTCAGATCGCAGCCCGCACCGGAATTTCTGAGAATACCGTCAAATATCACCTCAAAAATCTGTACGAAAAACTGGACGTTCGCAATCGAGCGATGGCGGTGGCGCTCTATGCCGGTGAAAGAAATCGCGACCGTCTTTGAGTTCAAGAAAATTGTCGCCGGCATCGGCTAGCGGCCTGCCAATTCGAGGCCGGCCAGATAAATCTCCTGCCTTAGGCGAAGAGGTATCCTGAATATCTAAAGCGCGTCGCGCTGAAGCGGAGCCAGGCGACGCGCTTTAAGTCTTTGTTTTGATGCATGTCGTTCCCCCAAAACCGCTGCGCACTTTTGGGCGACATGCATTAAACGTGCTCGGAAGGGCGACGGCACAGTCGAGTCGCCGGAGCGCACAAGGGTATCACAAGCCTCGCGGCTTCAGCGTAAAGTATGCGGTCCGCAGCGCGAACCACGCTCATACCAACGATCGCGCCAAGAACGCCTTGCGTTCTGAGCGGCAGCAGATCGGTACAGTCGCCCATTCTGACGAAAATTCTGCTGATCTGTACAGGAACGCCGTGAATCTGGACGAAAGGCTCGTCGTCGCTCTCCCTCCATTCTTCGAGAGCTTCAAGCGCATCATGGAAAGCGTTCTGAAGGGTGATTGGAGCATGCCCTTCGAAGAGACCAGGAAGCACTTGCTGCACGTCCATATCCTTTCGTTCCGCATGATAGCGCCGGACAACAAGCGTTATTCCGAAGGCCAGCGATTTTTACCAAGGTGCAACATTGTTGCATATTAGGCAAGTAGCACTTTGCGGGCGAGACGCACTGGACCAACGATTGGATAGGATTGTGATTTCTGCCTGGCCGGGTAGTCCTGGACACCCTTGCCGACCACCATCTGGACTGGGCATCGACCTACCCAATCGAATGGCAAATCTACCCGTCCGGGCGTTTTCAAGGAGCAAAAAAACCTGTCTGCTTCCAAATGGCTTTCTTAGTTTCCCGAGGCGCCTGCTCAGGTCGGCCGTCCGGGATAACGCCTAGACGAATGGGTGCCGCTTTGGACGACAGCAGACTGCTCAGCTGTCACGAGGACGTCAGAAGCCTTCTGTTCAGGCTGCTGACCTCTGTCGTCAGCGAACGTGAACCTGGGATAGCCGGCGTTCCGGCCGGGCGTGTTAGTCTCGACACTCTCGCCGATGCTCAGCGCATCCCTGCTCTCCAGGCGACCGGGATATGGTTCCAGCTCGTCGCTATCGCCAACGAATTGCTCGCGATGCGTTCACGTCGCGAGCTCGAGCAGATGGGTGGCGCGGATGAGGTGATTGGCTCCTTCGCCAATGTCGTGGGCGAGATCGCCGCGGCCGGCTATCCGGCCGAGGAACTGCAGGGTGCCCTCGATAGGCTGAATGTCGGGCCAACCATGACCGCCCACCCGACCGAGGCCAAGCGCGTCACTGTTCTCGAAATTCATCGGCGCATCTACCGTAAGCTCACCGAACTCGAGCAGCAGCGTTGGGCGCCGCGCGAGCGCGAGCAGCTGATCGACGATCTCAGGAGCGAGATCGAGCTATTGTGGATGTCGGGGGAGTTGCGACTTGAACGGCCCTCGGTCGAAAGCGAGATTGCATGGGGGCTGCATTTCTTCCGGGAGGTGATTTTCGAGGCGACGCCGAAGATCTATGATGCCATCGAGGAGGCGTTCGCCCGTCACTACCCGAAATACGATCTCAAGGTGCCGTCCTTCATGCGCTACGCGTCGTGGATCGGTGGAGATCGCGACGGCAATCCAAATGTCACGGCCAAGACCACCGCTCAGGCGCTCACGGAATGCCGCCAGGCAGCCATCAATTGGTACATCCAGCAGGTTCGCCGGTTGGTCGCCGTGCTCAGCATCAGCGCGAATGTCGTCGACATTCCGGAAGACTTCAACAAGGCGCTCGGCCACGCGCTGCATCGATCCGGCGCGGCTCGGGAGATCGTGGCGCGCAATCCGGGAGAGCCGCTGCGGCAGTTCGCGGCCGCGATGCTGGATCGCCTGCGGGCAATGCTCGGTGAGACGGCGGCCAAGCCGTATGCCCGGTCAGAGTTGTTCAAGACCGACCTGCGGCACCTCGAAACGGTCCTTGCCAAAGTGGGCGGCAACCACGTTGCGCGGCGCTTTGTTCGCCCTTTGCGCCAGCAGGTCGAGACCTTCGGCTTTCGTACGGTCGCATTGGACATTCGCCAGAACTCGACGGTCGTCAATCGGGTGCTGTCCGAGCTTTTCAAGCACATGGATGCGGACAAAGCACCGGCGCTCGATACGCCGCAATGGGCCCAGCGCATTCGTTCGGCACTCAGCGCCGGCGAACAGCTTAGGATCGATCGGCAATCGCTCTCCGAGGAGGCGCGGGAACTTCTCGACCTATTCGACGTCATCCGCGAAGCCTCCTCAGGGCCGAACGGCGGTGCGATTGGCGCCTTCATCTTGAGCATGACTCGTTCTTCCGAGGACCTGCTGGCAGTTTATCTGCTCGCCCAATATTCCGGTATGGCCACCGCGCTCGACGGCAGCGGTGCGATCGCACTGCGCGTCGTGCCGCTTTTCGAGACTATCGGCGACCTGCGCGCCGCGCCTGATGTTCTGGATCAGCTTCTTTCAGTCTCGATCGTGCGCCGTTCCGTGCGCGACTTCGACAACCGGCAGGAAGTCATGCTGGGATACTCCGACTCCAACAAGGACGGTGGTTTCCTTGCTTCGAATTGGGAATTGAATAAGACGCAAAGACGCATCCACGCCCTCAGCCAGAAGCGCAAGATCGCCATCAGCTTCTTCCACGGCCGCGGCGGCTCTGTCAGTCGAGGCGGTGCGCCGACAGGTCGAGCGATCGCTGCTCAGCCTGCTGGCACAGTTGGCGGGGCGATGCGCGTGACCGAGCAGGGCGAAGTCGTGTCATCGAAATTCGCAAATCGCGGTACGGGACTCTATCAGCTCGAGATCCTTGCTGCGAGCGTCTTCGCCCATACCGTCAAATCACACAATGAGCCTGAGTTAAGGGACATCCCTGAGTTCAGTGAGGCGCTGGAGGCTTTGACCGGCATGTCGCAGGCGTCCTATTCGGGCCTCATCAACGAGCCGGGCTTCATCGACTATTTCAACCAGGCGAGCCCTGTGGAAGAGCTGTCGCTGCTGAAGATCGGTTCGCGTCCGGCCCGCCGCTTCGGCGCGCGCGACATTTCCGATCTGCGCGCCATTCCCTGGGTTTTTGCCTGGAGCCAGAACCGGCATCTGCTGACCAATTGGTACGGCATCGGCAGCGCGCTCAACTCGTTCCTCACTGTTCGCGGCAAGGCCGGGTTGGAATTGCTCCGGCAGATGTTCGAGCGCTCGCGCTTTTTCCGCCTCATCGTCGACGAGGTCGATAAGGGACTTTACCAAACCGACATGGAGATCGGCCGGCTCTACGCTGGGCTGGTGCAGGACCACGAGGTGGGCGAACGGATATACCGCAAGATCGCCGCCGAATATGCTTTGACCCGCAAGACCATTGCCGAGATCAATGGCGGCCTGAAGGTTTCGCAGCGCTTTCCGGCCTTCAAGCAGCACTTCGACCGAATCAGGCCGCAGCTGGACGGCATACATCGGTTGCAGGTGCAGCTTTTGCGCGAAGTTCGCGCGCAGGACGGCACGACGGCCAAGCCCAAGCGTGCGGTCAACGCGCTGCTGCTTTCGATCAATTGCATTTCAACCGGTCTGGGCTGGACCGGGTGAGACCATAGTGTTGGCGTTGTGTCGCGCCGCAAGGGAGGAGCTTCATGAACATCTCGACCAAACCTGACACCGGCGCCGCAAGTCGTTTCTTCAGCGCAGGAGTAGCTGTTGCGGACCATGCCGTCA
This sequence comes from Mesorhizobium sp. M1E.F.Ca.ET.045.02.1.1, assembly GCF_003952485.1. NCBI lineage: Bacteria > Pseudomonadati > Pseudomonadota > Alphaproteobacteria > Hyphomicrobiales > Phyllobacteriaceae > Mesorhizobium > Mesorhizobium sp. M1E.F.Ca.ET.045.02.1.1. The sequence continues at coordinate 649,206 of NZ_CP034447.1, read as the reverse complement.
GCGACGCCATGCAGCGGGAGCTCTCTCGCCAGCGCAACGAGATCGAGTTGATCGCTTCCGAAAACATCGTCTCCAGAGCGGTGCTCGAGGCACAGGGTTCGGTGCTGACCAACAAATATGCGGAGGGTTATCCCGGCCGCCGGTACTATGGCGGCTGCCAGTTCGTCGACGAAGTCGAGGATCTGGCGCGCGAGCGTGCCAAGGCGCTGTTTGGCTGCTCGTTTGCAAACGTACAGCCGAACTCCGGCAGTCAGGCCAACCAGTCGGTCTTCATGGCGCTGATGCAGCCCGGCGACACCTTTCTGGGTCTTAACCTCTCCGCCGGCGGGCATCTCACGCACGGCGCGCCGGTCAACCAGTCCGGCAAGTGGTTCAACGTCGTTTCCTACGGGGTGCGGCCAGACACCCATCGCATCGACCTCGATGAGGTGCGCGACCTGGCGCGCAAGAACCAACCCAAGGTGATTCTTGCCGGCGGGTCGGCCTATCCCCGCATTATCGATTTCAAAGCGTTTCGTGAGATCGCCGACGAAGTTGGGGCCAAGCTGTTCGTGGACATGGCGCATTTCGCCGGCCTGGTGGCCGGCGGCGTCCACCCCAATCCCCTCGAACACGCCCACGTGGTGACCACGACCACACACAAAACCCTGCGCGGCCCCCGTGGCGGCATGGTGCTCTCCAACGACGAGGAGATCGGGAAGAAGATCAACTCGGCGGTGTTTCCTGGTCTGCAGGGCGGGCCGTTGATGCACGTCATTGCTGCCAAGGCAGTCGCCTTCGGCGAGGCGCTGGCGCCGGAATTCAAGGCCTATGCGTCAAACGTCGTCGCCAACGCCAAAATCCTTGCAGAGACACTTGCCAATGGCGGTGTCGACATCGTCTCAGGCGGCACCGATACGCATTTGATGCTGGTCGACCTGCGGCGCAAGGATCTGACTGGCAAGGCAGTGGAGACCGTGCTTGGCCGCGCCCACATCACCTGCAACAAGAACGGCATTCCCTTCGATCCGCAAGGACCGACGGTCACGTCCGGTGTCCGGCTCGGCACGCCGGCGTGTACGACGCGCGGTTTCCTCGCCGACGAGTTCCGTCAAGTCGGCCGTCTGACGATGTGCGTCATTGATGGGTTGGCCGCCAAAGGCGAGAGCGGCAACGCAGCTATCGAGGCGGCTGTGCGCGAGGAAGTGCAGGATTTGGTCGGCCGATTTAAGATCTACGAGTGACCCTTGCCGGAGCAGAGGTGTTCGCCCGTGAAGTCGGAATTGCCCTTGCTGAGCAGGCCGGCATGACCGACCTGGAGCAATTCCAGGAAAAGTGTGTAGCGGTTTTCCGTCCGGAATTGCGTAAGAACAAAGAGATAGAGCGGTTCGCCGTTTCCATGAAACGGTGAAACGCTCTCGCGTTCAACCGTTGATGGATCAGCGCCGGAAGCTCTGATCGCCGAGCGCAATTCCGCTGGGGATCAAGGCGGTTTTGCGGCTTTCGACGGCCGCTCCGCGCAACCGAAAAGGCGTGGCCCCAAACCTGTCGAGACGATGGTGAACGCGTGGCGCGCGAAGGCAAATCTATATCCGGGTTCAAATCTGTTCAGGAGCATCTCTGCCTTACCGACGCCATCCACTATCTGCACCGCGTCACTTGACAGGAAATTAACTTTGCCGGATATTCCTGTTGGGAAATTAATTTTCCCTACCGCAAAAGCGCAATGAAGCCGAAAATGGCCGCCTGGAGGAGAACAAATGGAAGCGACAATCAGTAGTCGAACTGGCGAACTCAGCCTCAACCAGCGCATCGACAAAATGCACACTCGCGATCGCGCAGGCCTGTTGGCCTTCGTCATCGTGCTGTGGGGCACACTTCTTTTCGCGCTGTTCAGCGTCTGGCCGTACATCTCGATCCCCGCCATGCGCATCATCCTGTCGGTCGCATGCGGACTGGTGTTGGCGTTCAACACGGCGGCCATTGTCGCCATGCTACGCCACTATGAGGAAGACAAGCATTTCATCTACGGCCTTGACATCAAGCATCTCGACGAGATGCGCAGGCGCTAAGGAGCTGGCAATGGCATATCAACCTCCCAAACAGGGCCTCGCCGGTCAGGTCTTCGACGTCATTACCCTGCTCGTGCTGACGGTGGGCGCCCTCTATTTGCCCCTTTACCTGGGCTTTGCCGGCGCCGCCAAAACGCCTAACCCGATCGCCAATCCGACCTGGGAAGCGCTCGGTCAGAATGCGACCGAGGCCAAGCAATGGGCAGCGATCGGAATTACCGACCCGGCTGCGGCGAACGACATCATCACCGCCCGCTTCGATTACAGTTTCAGTTGGGCCCCGCTGCTCGTCATGGCGGTGCTGGTGATTGGCTATTTTGTCTTGGTCGTGCGGCTTTCGGACAGGGAATACCGCGAAGTGATCGAAGAACGCTTCGATCCAAAGCGGCGATAGGAAGGCGACCATGGATATCTGGAACATTCTTGAGTACGTGGCCTGGGCCCTCTCAGCCATGTTCGGTGCGCTGATGCTCATGAATCTCATTCGCATCGACACCACCTACGACAACGAGTTGCTGACCTCATCACGCGAAGGCGAGATCGAGGTGACGGCCGAACGCCACCAGATCTGAGGGGACGGAAATGGCAAACGTGACTATAACCGCACCCGCAGCCGAGCGGCTTCAACTCCTGCGCGTTCTTGGCCCCGCCCATATCTGGGCGCTCGGCGTCGGCATCGTGCTCGTCGGCGAATATATGGGCTGGAACTTCTCTGTCGGCAAAGGCGGCATGATCGCCGGGCTCGCCGCCTGCTGGGTGGCTGGCCTGCTCTACACCTGCGTGGCGATGATCGACTCCGAAGTGACGTCGACCATTGCTGCCGCCGGTGGCCAGTACGCTCAGGCCAAGCATATCGTCGGGCCGTTGATGGCGTTCAATGTCGGCCTGTTCCTTGTCATGGCCTACACCATGCTCGAGGCGGCCAACGCGATTACGGTCGGCTATCTGCTTGACACGGTCGCTGGGATGATGGGCCATACCGGCCTCAACCAGAAGCCGTTCATCATCCTTTCCATCATGTTCCTGGCGTGGCTCAATTTCCGCGGCGTTTTGGCTACACTGACCTTCAATCTGGTCATCACGGCCATTGCCTTCCTGGCAATCATTGCCCTGTTCGTCTCGGTGCAACTCGGTGCCTCCGCCGTGCCGATGGACTTTTCGGCGATCACGACCTCTCCGCTTCCCTATGGCTGGATCGGCATCGTCGCGGCCCTGCACTTCGGCTTGTGGTACTATCTCGGCATCGAGGGAACCTGCCAGGCGGCTGAAGAAGTCCGATCGCCAGCGCGTTCGCTGCCCTACGGCACCATGGCCGGCATCATGACGCTGCTGATTGCCGCGACCATGACCTGGTATGTCTGCTCAGGTCTCCTGCCTTGGGAATATCTCGGTCAAGCCGGAACGCCGCTCTTCGACGCCGCGCGCGTCACGGGCAACACCGGCCTGATGGTGCTGCTCTTCGTCGGTACGATGTTTTCGACACTCGCTTCTGCGAACGGATGCATCAACGACGCTTCGCGTGCCTGGTTCTCGATGGGCCGCGACCGCTACCTGCCGAGCTGGTTCGGCGCGGTGCACCCGGTCTACCGCACGCCGTACCGGTCGATCGTATTCCTGGTTCCCATCGCCCTCATCTTCGCGCTCGGCGCGCCGCTCGACCAGGTCGTGACCTTCTCGATCTTGTCGGGCCTGCTCGGATACACCTTCATGACCTTCAACATGGTCATGTTCCGGCGCAAGTGGCCGCTCGACACAATCAAGCGCGGTTACGTGCATCCGCTCCACCCGCTGCCGGTGATTGTGCTTCTGACGCTATGCGCTGCTGCCTATTTCGCCGTTTTCCTCGGCTATGGCACGCAGCTCAGCGCGATGATGTGCTTCTACATCGTGGCATCGCTCTGGTTCCATTTCCGGCGCTACCAGTTCGTGCGTCGGGGTGACCAGTTCACCATGCCCTGGCCGAAGCCCGCCGGTTATTGAACCCGTAACGTGGCGGCGTGCCTTCTGCGCCGCTATGTTCTCATCAAGGCGATCTCGAATGATCACCACAATCGCTCTTGTCGCATTTGTCGCCGCTGCCTGTGCCTGGATGGGCAAGCGGGCGATCAGCGACCATCGTGCCATCCTCGCGCAGCGCAGGAGGCTTCTTGACGAGGCGTCGACGCTTTTTCCAGACGCTCGGATCACCTTCGCTCCCGACCAGTTTCCTATTCTCACAAGCCGCCTTGAGGACGGTCGTCAGGTCCGGGTTGAACTCCTTGCCGACACCATGGTGACGCGCCGACTGCCGCAGCTGTGGCTCAGAGTGACACTAAGCGAACTTCGCGAGTGCAGCCGGCCAGCGATTGGTGCGCTCGCCCGCCCGACCGGTGCTGAATATTATTCGCTCGTTCACGACTTGCCTGAATGGATGGCGCCGCCGGACACGGACACTTCACTATTGATGCGAGGCGACGGTCGCGCCACTGCGTGGCAGGTCGAGCGTGCCGCAACGATGTTCCGCAGCCTCTTTTCCGATCCGGGCGTGAAGGAAGCCGTCATTGCGCCGCGCGGCACCCGGGTGATCCGTCACGCCGCCCAGGGCGAGCGCGCGGCACATCTATTCCTGCGGCAGATCCGCTTTGCCGTTGTGACGATTTCAGCCGACCTCGTCAGCAAGGCGGTCGTGGAGGCGAAGTCATTGAGCGAGGCGCTGGCTGCGGGCGAGTCCACTATTCCAGTCTACGAAGCCGCCTGAGGTCGTCGATGGACAAGCCAATCAATCCCTATCTGGTCCTTGCTCTGGCGATACTCTTCCCCGGGGCGGGTCACTTCGCTGTGCGCGACGCAAAGCGCGGGCTGGCGTTTGCTTTCTTCGTGCTTTTCTTTTCGGTGATCAGCTACACGACGACAACACCGGATCAGTCGTACATCGGGCGACATGCGTTCGGGTTGTTCGTATGGGCTTTGTCCATCCCGGATGCCTATCGTCGGGCCCGGATCCTGGCGACGGTGGCAGCAAGCGGGAGGCATCACAGCCGTCTCGCTTGAGCGAAGATACTGCGAGTTCGCGCCGGTTCGTGCTCGCGTCGGCAGTCGCCAGGGCCACCAAGCCGCAACGAGGCCTTCTTGTCAGTATTCCATTTCGCTGCCGCGTGGCGTCGCGCAGCGAGGCGTGTAATGCATCGACGATGGTACTTTCGGCGCCGCCTCCGCAAGAAAGTTCGGCTGATAGCTGGTCGCCAGAGCGACGCATGCGCTTCCAGTGGCGCCGCATCTTGAACGCCCGCGGTTTCCGCCAAATTCCACAGCGGCACCGGCCGTCAGTCATCGCGGGTGCGCTGCACGAGTGCGATGACTAGACGGGTTGCACCAGCCTTTGCGAGGCCGCATCACGTCGAACCTCTCCCAACTGGTAGGATGTCCGACCGTCGTCGGATGGTCCGTTGGGTTGGGCGGTTGATGCAGGTCGCAATTCAAACCATCCCCACGCGGGCACGTTCTGCGCCCAGCGGTCTCAGCGCGCAGGTTCGGTTTCCGTGTTTGCCGGTGCCATAGGCAAACTCGACAGCGCGCGGGTAGGGTCTGACCTATCCGATAGGCGCATCTGGGCTTCTGAAAGTGTGGGCTCGACCCAATGCCAGAAGGCTCATGGAATCTATCTGGACAGGTGTTGTGAGCGGATGGGCAATCTCGATGATGGTTCGGCAGGGCACTTTGTCTGCGAAGTCTTTCGGGAGGATCCTCTTTATGGCCGGCTTTACCCATCTTTTCATCCCAGGACCGACCAATATTCCGGAAGAGGTCCGGCAGGCCATGAACCTGCCGATGGAAGACATGCGTGCTGCTTCCTTCCCCAATCTCACGCTGCCGCTGTTCGAGGACATCAAAAAGGTCTTCAAGAACGAGACCGGCCGCGTCTTCATCTACCCCTCGTCAGGCACCGGCGCCTGGGAAGCGGCGATGACCAACGTGCTCAGCCCCGGCGACCGGGTGCTGATGTCGCGCTTCGGCCAGTTCTCGCATCTGTGGGTCGACATGGCCGAGCGCCTCGGCTTCGAGGTCGACGTCATCGACTGCGAATGGGGAACGGGCGTGCCGCTCGACCTCTATGCGGAGAAGCTCCGCGCGGACAAGGCGCATCGCATCAAGGCGGTGTTCTGCACCCAGAACGAAACCGCGACCGGCGTCACCAGCGACGTCGCCGGCTGCCGCGCCGCGCTCGATGCAACGAACCACCCTGCCCTTCTCTTCGTCGACGGGGTGTCGTCGATCGGCTCGATCGACTTCCGCCAGGAGGAATGGGGCGTCGACTGCGCGGTCAGCGGCTCGCAGAAGGGCTTCATGCTGCCGGCCGGACTCGGCTTCCTGTCGGTCAGCAAGAAGGCGCTCGCCGCGTCGCGGGTGGCAACCCACCGGCGCTGCTACTTCTCCTTCGAGGACATGATCCGCGCCAACGATACCGGCTACTTCCCCTACACGCCCGCCACGCAATTGCTGCGCGGCCTGCGCGCCTCGCTCGATCTCATCGCCGAGGAAGGCCTGGACAACATCTTCGCCCGCCACCATCGCCTGGCGGAAGGCGTGCGCAAGGCGGTCGACGCCTGGGGGCTGAAGCTGTGCGCCAAGGCACCGCAATGGCATTCCGATACGGTGAGCGCCATCCTGGTGCCGGAAGGCATCGACAGCGCCGAAGTCGTCAAGCGCGCCTACCGCGCCTACCAGACCTCGCTCGGCGGCGGCCTCAACAAGGTGGCCGGCAAGGTCTTCCGCATCGGCCATCTCGGCTGGCTGAACGAGGTGATGGTGCTTGCATCGCTCTCCGCCGCCGAACTGGCGCTGCTCGACTGCGGCGTGCGCCTGGCGCCGGGTTCGGGCGTGGCGGCCGCGATCGAGCATTTCAGGCGCACCGCCGCGATGCCGGTCGCCGAGGCGGCGTGAGGAGCGGACGATGAGCCACACCATCAACCACCTCAAGAAACTGAGGCTGCAGCGCAGCGAACTCGCGGTTCCGGGATCGAGCCCGGAGATGATCGACAAGGCGGCGAACAGCGCCGCCGACTTCGTCTTCCTCGACATCGAGGACGCTGTCGCGCCGCCCGACAAGGAGCGCGCCCGCAGGAACATCATCCAGGCGCTCAACGACATCGACTGGCGCGCCAAGGGCAAGACAGTCTCGGTGCGCATCAACGGCCTCGACACCCATTACATGTACCGCGACGTGGTCGACGTGATGGAACAGGCCGGCGACCGGCTGGACACGATCCTGGTGCCGAAGGTCGGCGTTCCCGCCGACCTCTATATGGTCGAAGCGCTGGTCAACCAGATCGAGATGGCCAAGGGTTTCAAGACCCGCGTCGGCCTCGAAGCCCTGATCGAGACGGCGCTCGGCATGGCCAATGTCGAGGCGATCGCCGCCACGCCCGGCCGGCTGGAGGCAATGCATTTCGGCGTCGCCGACTATGCCGCCAGCAACAAGGCGCGCACCGTCAACATCGGCGGGCTGAACCCCGACTATCCCGGCGACCAGTGGCATTTCGCCCTGTCGCGGATGACGGTCGCCTGCCGAGCCTACGGCCTGCGCGCCATCGACGGACCGTTCGGCGATTTCTCTGATCCGGAAGGCTACACGGCGGCTGCGAGACGCGCGGCTGCCCTCGGCATCGAAGGCAAATGGGCGATCCATCCCTCGCAGATCGCATTGGCCAACGACGTGTTCTCGCCGCCGGAAAAGGAGGTCACGCGTGCCAGGCGCATCCTCGAAGTGCTCAAGGAAGCCGAAGCGCTCGGCAAGGGGGCCGCGGCACTCGACGGCAAGATGATCGACGCCGCGTCCGAACGCATGGCCCGCAACGTGCTGGTGGTGAGCGAGGCGATCGAGCGCGCCGGCCAGGCACAGGCAGCAGCCCACTGAAAGTTTTCGGGAGGATAGAATGGACATTCATGAATACCAGGCCAAAGAACTGCTCGCCCGCCACGGCGTGCATGTGCCGCGCGGCGGCCTCGCCTACAGCCCTGAGCAGGCGACCTACCGGGCGCGCGAGATCGGCGGCTCGAAATGGGTGCTGAAGGCGCAGGTTCATTCCGGCGCGCGCGGCAAGGCCGGCGGCATCAAGCTCTGCTCCAATGACGAGGAGATCTCCAACGCGGCGGAGGCCATGCTCGGGCGCAAGCTGGTGACCCAGCAGACCGGCCCGCGCGGCAAGCTGATCTCGCGCCTCTATCTCGAAGAGGCGGTCGACATCGCCCAGGAGCTCTATCTCGGCTTCGTGCTCGACCGCAAGGAAGAGCGCGTCATGATCGTGGCATCGGCCGCCGGCGGCATGGAGATCGAGGACATCTCCGAAAAGAAGCCGAATTCGATCATCCGCGCCACGGTCGATCCCGGCGTCGGCATGCAGGGCTTCCAGGCGCGCGAGATCGCCTTCGGCCTCGGGCTTGAAAGCAATCTGATCGGCAAGGCCACCGAAACCATCCTCGGCTGCTACCAGGTGTTCCGCGACTACGACGCCTCGATGCTGGAGATCAATCCGCTGGTGGTGACCCGCGACGGCAACCTGGTCGCGCTCGATGCAAAAATGTCGTTCGACGAGAACGCGCTGTTTCGCCGACCGGAAATCTCGGAGCTGCGCGACAAGAGCCAGGAAGACCCGCGCGAGACCTTCGCCAGCGACCGCGGCCTCTCCTATGTCGGCCTCGACGGCAATATCGGCTGCATCATCAACGGCGCCGGTCTCGCCATGGCGACGATGGACATGATCAAGATCGCCGGCGGCGAGCCGGCCAACTTCCTCGACATCGGCGGCGGCGCCTCGCCCGAGCGGGTGGCGAAATCCTTCCGCGCCGTGCTCGGCGACAGACAAGTCGAGACCATCCTGGTCAACATCTTCGCCGGCATCAACCGCTGCGACTGGGTGGCCGAAGGCGTCATCAAGGCGATCCGCGAGGTCGGCGTCGACGTGCCGCTGGTAGTGCGGCTCTCCGGCACCAAGGTCGAGGAGGGACGCAAGATCCTGGCCGAATCCGGCGAGGCGGTGATCGTCGCCGACACGCTCGCCGAAGCCGCCGAAAAGGCCGTCGCCGCCTGGCGCGAAGCCGCCAAGAAAAAAGCAGCCTGAGGGAGGTCGAGAAAATGGCAATCCTGCTCAACCGCAGCACGCGCGTCATCGTCCAAGGTTTTACCGGCAAGATCGGCAGCTTCCATGCCGAGGACATGAAGCGTTACGGCACCAAGCTGGTCGGCGGCGTCACCCCCGGCAAGGGCGGCCAGACGCATCTCGGCCTGCCCGTCTTCAACACCGTCAAGGGCGCGGTGCGCGAGACCCGCGCCGAGGCCAGCATCGTCTTCGTGCCGCCGCCCTTCGCCGCCGATTCGATCATGGAAGCGGCGGATGCCGGCATCAAGCTTTGCGTGTGCATCACCGACGGCATCCCCTCGCAAGACATGATGCAGGTCAAGCGCTACATGCGCCGCTACCGCTTCGAGGACCGTATGCGCCTCGTCGGGCCGAACTGCGCCGGCGTCATCACGCCCGGACAGGCGCTGATGGGCATCATGCCGGGCAGCATCTATCTCCCCGGCCGCGTCGGCATCGTCGGCCGCTCCGGCACGCTGGGCTATGAGGCCGCCTCACAGATGAAGGCGCTCGGCATCGGCGTGTCGACCAGCGTCGGCATCGGCGGCGATCCGATCAACGGTTCGTCCTTCAAGGACATCCTGGAACTGTTCGAGCAGGACGACGAAACCGACGCCGTGGTGATGATTGGCGAGATCGGCGGACCGCAGGAGGTCGAGGCTGCCGAATGGGCCAGGCACAACATGACGAAGCCGCTGATTGCCTACATCGCCGGGCTTTCGGCGCCGAAGGGGCGCCGCATGGGCCATGCCGGCGCCATCATCTCGGCCTTCGGCGAGTCGGCGCAGGAGAAGGTCGAGATCCTGAAGGACGCCGGCGTCGTCATCGTGCCGACGCCGGCCGCATTTGGCTCGACCATCGCGAACGTGCTTGGGCAACGGAAAAAGGTTGCCTGACCGGTTCTGAAGCGGCGTTAACGATCATCCTTCTGTTGATGAGGGGATTCAGATGAGACCACGCGTCATAGTCACGCGCCGCTGGCCCGCGGCTGTCGAGCAGGTACTTGCTGAGCGGTTCGACGCAACGCTCAATCGGTATGATACGCCGCTGACTTCCAATGAGCTCAGGGCTGCGTTCCGGGATTTTGAAGCGATCTTGCCGACTGTCAGTGACAATTTGTCGGCGTCTGTCTTCCCTGAAACCAAGGTTCGAACCAAGGTCATTGCCAATTTCGGCGTCGGCTTCAGTCATATCGATATCGACGCTGCACGCAGGCACGAGATCGCCGTGACCAACACTCCCGGCGTGCTGACCGATTGCACTGCCGACATCGCCATGTGCCTGATGCTTTCGGTCGCTCGTCGGGCGGGCGAGGGCGAACGTCAGTTGCGCGCCGGCGAATGGCCCGGTTGGTGTCCGACGCACATGATCGGCTCGAAGGTCTCCGGCAAAACGCTTGGGATCATTGGAATGGGCCGGATCGGCAAAGCGACCGCCCAACGCGCGCGGTTCGGCTTCGGCATGAACGTGGTCTTTTACAATCGCTCGAAAGTGGACGACGAAGAAATCGTTGCCATGGGAGCCAGACAACTGTCGAGCGTGGAGGAGGTGCTGGCACAGGCGGACTTCGTGTCGCTTCATTGTCCTGGCGGCACTGAGAACCGGCACCTTATCAATGCTTCCCGCCTGGCTGCGATGAAACGTGGCGCCTTTCTCATCAACACCGCCCGCGGTGACGTGGTCGACCAAAACGCCTTGATCGAAGCGCTAAGGCGCGGCGAGATCGCCGGTGCCGGGCTCGACGTTTTTGACGGCGAACCTCAAATTCCAGAGCCGCTGAAGCATATGGAAAACGTCGTGCTTTTGCCGCACCTCGGCAGTGCTACCAAGGAGACCCGGGTGGCCATGGGAATGCAGGCAGTGGAGAATCTGGTCGCGTTCTTCGACGGGCGCCCGGTGCCGGATCGGGTCGTGTGATGAGCCTCGACAGCTCGGCTTCCTCCTGGGTTGAGCTGCGGATGCAGGCGTTCCAGCTGTTTCGCCAAGGCATTGCCGCATCCGATCCCGAGGCGGCGGTCGCGTCCGCCTTGAAAGCAAGAGAGTCCGACATCGCCGCCGCTCGCGGCGTCATCCTGATTGCCTTGGGCAAAGCGGCGTGCCTGATGACAGGGACGGCGCTGCGTTTCGTCGGGGACAAACTGCGCAAGGCGTGCGTGGTCACCAGTCGCGAAAACGTGTTGGACATCGAGGGCATTGAGGTCATTGTCGGCGGTCATCCGTTGCCTGACGAGGGAAGCCTCGAAGCCGGCAGGGCGATTGAAGAGGCCGTGCGCTCGGCGTCGCCTGAGGACCTCATGCTGCTACTGATTAGTGGCGGGGGCTCAGCCCTCGTCTGCGCGCCTGCGCCGGGTATTTCACTTGCCGATAAGGTGGCACTCAACGAAGCCCTGGTTCGTTGTGGCGCCGACATTTCCGAAATCAATGCTGTAAGACAGATCTTCTCAAGACTGAAGGGCGGGCGTCTCGCGGAACTGACGTCAGGCGCCAAGACGCTGTCGCTGGTACTCTCGGACGTGCCCGGCGACGATGTCGCCACAATCGCTAGCGGGCCTACGGCAAAGCCCGCGACCGGTGTTTCCGACGCCGTCATTGTTCTTCGACGTCACAACCTGCTTAAGGTGCTTCCCGCGATTATGCGCAGGCAACTGGACGATCTGGTTGCTGGCGAAGATCGCGCATGTGCGAGCTTTGATCATGTCGAAAATGTCGTGATCGGCAGCAACGCCATCAGCCTGCAGCGCATGATGGATAGCGCCAAAGAGCGCTATTTCACGGTCATCAAGGCCGCCGACTGGCTGAACGGAGATGTTTCGGAGGCGGCCCAAGCTCTTCACCGCCTCGCCCTGGTCACGGCGAGACACGAGGGGCCGGTGGCAATCGTCGCCGGAGGAGAGACGACTGTGAGGGTACGCGGAAGCGGGAGAGGCGGGCGCAACCAGGAACTGGCTCTTCGGTTTGCCCTTCTAAATGAACGACAACCGATCCGGCGTCCATGGGTCTTTCTCAGTGGTGGCACCGACGGTCGGGACGGACCGACAGACGCGGCGGGCGCCCTTGTCGATCCCGGATCAACAGAACGGATGCGCCGGCATGGCTGCAAGCCAGAAGCCCATCTGAGAAACAACGATTCCTACCCTGCATTGGCGACTTCAGGCGATTTGCTTCTCACGGGGCCCACCGGGACAAATGTCGCCGACCTGCAAATACTGCTGATGAAATAGCCTCAGCAGCCGTGGGCGCTCAGGCGTCGCCTTCTCGTCAATTATCCTGAGTTGTATCCTCAGCTAAAGATGTTTACTGTTGGTAAAATGAATCAACCAACGGCAGTGAACATGGCGACGGCTAAGGCGGGTAAAATGCAGGCGGTAAAGGCGGAGAAGAAGGGCGGCAAGGTGCTGACTCCGGTTAAAATGGCAGGACCGGTAATCGCCAGCTCTCCGCCGCCGCCACGCGGCAAGCCTCTCAGCCAGGATCCCCACGCCGTTCGCGACACGCGCGAGAACGTGCTCGAGGTTGCGATCGGCCACGAGGTTCGCGCCTTTCGCAAGAAACTGGGCATCACCGTTGCCGATCTCGCCGTCACCACGGGTCTTTCGGTCGGCATGCTGTCCAAGATCGAGAACGGCATCACCTCGCCGTCATTGACCACGCTGCAGGCGCTATCGCGCGCGCTGGGCGTGCCGGTGACTGCATTTTTTCGCGGTTTTGAGGAAGAGCGCAAGGCCGTCTTCGTCAAAGCGGGATCGGGCGTGGATGTCGAACGACGCGGTACGCGTGCCGGACACCAGTATACGTTGCTGGGCCATATCGGTTCGGATTCGAGCGGAGTTGTCGTCGAACCCTATCTCATTACGCTGACAGAAGACTCCGATGTCTTCCCGACCTTCCAGCATGACGGCATGGAATTCCTCTACATGCTGGAAGGCGAGGTCGTGTATCGCCACGGCAACAATCTTTACCGGATGACGCCGGGTGATAGTCTGTTCTTCGACGCCGACGCGCCGCACGGTCCAGAAGAATTGACGCATTTGCCGATGCGATATTTGTCAATCATCTCTTATCCCCACGGGCGCGGAAACGGCTGACGTAATCCGCCGTTCATTCCAACACTGGCTATGGATGCGTGGGCTGCGCAGGCGCCGTCGCGTGTCCAGCTTCGCGCGTCAAACCTACGCGCCGTCATCTGCCGCTCTTTGAGTTGCCCTGCGGCAGACGTCACGGATCTCCGCCAGACCGGTGGCTTTCAACGCGAGGGTCCGGATCTTAACCGGTTCCTACGAGTTTGTGTTTTTCTAGAGGAAAAAAAAATTCATGACAGTTGAATTGCAGTGGGGAACCTGCTAGCCTCCATGTCAGGTAACAACCAATGGAGGTGACGGGATGTGTGGGATTGTTGGACTGTTCCTGAAAGACAAATCGCTTGAACCCAAGTTAGGCGCTCTGCTGTCGGAAATGCTGGTCTCGTTGACCGACAGGGGGCCGGACAGCGCCGGCATAGCTATCTATGACAGTGGAGCGGCCGGGCACGGCAAGATCACCATCCAGTCATCGACCCCCAAGGCTGATTTCGAAGGGCTCGAAGTCGAACTCAGCAAGAAGATCGGGGCCAAGGTCTCGTCGATCGTGAAGTCGACCCATGCCGTCCTCGATGTCCCCGCTGACAAGCTCGAGGAAGCCCGCGCTGCGATCGCCGAGCTACGTCCAAACGTGCGCCTCATGGGCGTCGGCGAGGCGATCGAGATCTACAAGGAAGTCGGTCTGCCGGCCGACGTGGTCAAGCGGTTCGACCTGGCCAGGATGGGTGGCAGCCACGGCATCGGTCACACACGCATGGCGACCGAGTCCGCCGTTACCACGCTGGGCGCGCATCCCTTCTCGACCGGCCCGGATCAGTGCCTTGTGCATAACGGCTCGCTCTCGAACCACAACAATCTTCGCCGCGAGCTGATCCGCGACGGAATGCGCTTCGAGACCGAGAACGACACCGAAGTCGCGGCCGCCTACCTCTCGTCCAAGATCGCTCACGGGCAGAATCTCGGCGAGGCGCTGCAAAGCAGCCTGGACGACCTCGACGGCTTCTTCACCTTCGTCGTCGGCACCAAGAACGGCTTCGGCGTCGTGCGCGATCCGATCGCCTGCAAGCCCGCTGTCATGGCCGAGACCGACCAGTATGTCGCCTTCGGTTCGGAATATCGCGCATTGGCGAACCTGCCTGGCATTGAGGAAGCCAGGGTTTGGGAACCGGAGCCGTCCACCGTCTATTTCTGGGAGCACTGAGGATCATGAATATTTCAAATGTTGCCACGGCGCCATCGCGTGAAGTGAGCTTTGCGCGGCGTGTCTTCGACCTCGGCAAAAATTCGCTTCGCGAGCTGAACCAGGCGCTGCACAATCTCGCCCCCGGCTCGAACGAGACCGCCTGGGAAGTGCTCAATCCGAAAGGCAGCCATTCGGTCGCCGTCGGCGTCGACCAGCCGGTCAGCATCGATGTGCGCGGCAGCGTCGGCTATTACTGCGCCGGCATGAATGACGGCGGCACTATTACCGTGCACGGCTCGGCCGGACCCGGCGTCGGCGAGAACATGATGTCGGGCCAGATCGTGGTCAAAGGCGACGCCAGCCAGTATGCCGGCGCCACCGGCCGCGGCGGCCTGCTGGTCATCGAGGGCAACGCCTCCTCGCGCTGCGGCATCTCGATGAAGGGCATCGACATCGTCGTGCGCGGCAATATCGGCCACATGTCGGCGTTCATGGCGCAGTCCGGCAATCTGGTGGTGCTGGGCGACGCCGGCGATGCGCTCGGCGACTCGATCTATGAGGCCGGGCTTTTCGTGCGCGGGAAGGTCAAGAGCCTAGGCGCGGACTGCATCAAGAAGGAGATGCGGCCCGAGCACATCGCCCTGCTTCAGGACCTGCTCGACCGCGCCGGCATCAAGGATGCCAAGCCGGAAGAGTTCTCCCGCTACGGCTCGGCCCGTACGCTCTACAACTTCAACATCGATAACGCTGACGCATACTGAGGACGACCATGAGCTACCACAATCCTCCGACGACGCCGCGCAAGTCAGCGACCTTCGATGACTATGCGATCTCGGAAATCCGCCGCGCCGCCTCCACCGGCATCTACGACATCCGCGGCGGCGGCTCCAAGCGCAAGGTTCCGCATTTCGACGACCTTTTGTTCCTCGGCGCCTCGATCTCGCGCTATCCGCTGGAGGGCTATCGCGAGCGCTGCGACACCAGCGTGGTGCTGGGCTCGCGCCATGCCAAGAAGCCGATCGAGCTGAAGATCCCGATCACCATTGCCGGCATGAGCTTCGGCTCGCTGTCCGGTCCGGCCAAGGAAGCGCTCGGCCGCGGCGCCACGCTCGCCGGGACATCCACCACCACTGGCGACGGCGGCATGACCGAGGAGGAGCGCGGTCATTCCAAGACGCTGGTCTACCAATACCTGCCGTCGCGTTATGGCATGAACCCGCGCGACCTGCGCCGCGCCGATGCGATCGAGGTCGTCGTCGGCCAGGGCGCCAAGCCCGGCGGCGGCGGCATGCTGCTTGGCCAGAAGATCTCCGACCGCGTCGCCGAAATGCGCACGCTGCCCAAGGGCATCGACCAGCGCTCGGCTTGCCGTCATCCCGACTGGACCGGGCCGGACGATCTCGAGATCAAGATCCTGGAGCTGCGCGAGATCACCGACTGGGAAAAGCCGATCTATGTCAAGGTCGGTGGCGCTCGCCCCTATTACGATACCGCCCTTGCGGTGAAGGCCGGCGCCGACGTCGTGGTTCTTGACGGCATGCAGGGCGGCACCGCCGCCACGCAGGAAGTGTTCATCGAGCATGTCGGCCAGCCGACGCTTGCCTGCATCAGGCCGGCGGTGCAGGCGCTGCAGGATCTCGGCATGCACCGCAAGGTGCAGCTGATCGTTTCCGGCGGCATCCGCAACGGCGCCGACGTCGCCAAGGCGCTGGCGCTCGGTGTCGACGCGGTCTCGATCGGCACGGCGGCGCTGGTCGCGCTCGGCGACAACGATCCGCGCTGGGAGGCGGATTACAACGCGCTCGGCACCACCGCCGGCGCCTATGACGACTGGCATGAAGGCAAGGACCCGGCGGGCATCACCACGCAGGACCCCGAGCTGATGAAGCGGGTCGACCCGATCGTGGCCGGACGGCGGCTCGCAAACTACTTGAAGGTGATGACGCTGGAGGCGCAGACCATCGCCCGCGCCTGCGGCAAAAATCACCTGCACAATCTCGAGCCGGAAGATCTCTGTTCGCTTTCGATCGAGGCGGCAGCCATGGCCGGCGTGCCGCTCGCTGGGACGAATTGGGTACCAGGGCAGGGTGGCTTCTAAAACCAGAAGAATGGGAGCAGTAGACAATGAATAAGGCCTTTGAAGCCAAAATCGATCAGTCTGAGGGGGCTGATCTCCAAGAGTTCGCAAGGGTTCGCAACGTCAAGTATTTCATGGTCTCGTATACGGATCTGTTCGGCGGCCAGCGCGCAAAGCTGGTGCCGGCGCAGGCCATCGGGGACATGCAGAAGGAGGGCGCAGGCTTCGCCGGCTTCGCCACCTGGCTTGACCTGACGCCGGCGCACCCCGACATGCTGGCGGTGCCGGATGCTTCTTCGGTGATCCAACTGCCGTGGAAGCCGGAAGTCGCCTGGCTTGCTTCCGACTGCCTGATGGAGGGCAAGGGTGTCGGCCAGGCGCCGCGCAACACCCTGAAGCGGCTCGTTGCCGAAGCCGCCAAGGAAGGCATGCGCGTGAAGACCGGCGTCGAGCCGGAATTCTTCCTTGTCACGCCCGACGGCAAGCAGATCAGCGACGAGTACGATACGGCGTCGAAATCCTGCTACGACCAGCAGGCGGTGATGCGCCGCTACGATGTGATCGCCGAAATCTGCGATGCCATGCTCGACCTTGGCTGGCAGCCCTATCAGAATGACCATGAGGATGCGAATGGCCAGTTCGAGATGAACTGGCAATTCGACGATGTCCTGGCCACAGCCGACAAGCATTCCTTCTTCAAGTTCATGGTCAAGTCCATTGCGGAGAAACATGGTCTCCGCGCGACTTTCATGCCGAAACCCTTCCAGGGCCTCACGGGCAGTGGTTGCCATGCCCATATCTCGGTATGGGATCTCACCGGCAAGACCAATGCTTTCGCCGACAAGGAAATGGAGTTGGGTCTGTCGGAAAAGGGCAGGCACTTCCTGGGCGGCATCATGAAGCATGCCTCGGCACTGGCGGCGATCACCAACCCGACGGTCAATTCCTACAAGCGCATCAATGCGCCGCGCACCATCTCGGGCGCGACCTGGGCGCCGAACACGGTGACCTGGACCGGCAACAACCGCACCCACATGGTGCGCGTGCCTGGCCCCGGCCGCTTCGAGCTGCGTCTGCCAGATGGCGCCGCCAACCCCTACCTGATGCAGGCAGCCATCATCGCCGCCGGCCTCAGCGGCATCCGCACCAAGGCTGATCCAGGCCAACGCAGCGACATCGACATGTACAAGGACGGGCACACCGTCACGCATGGCGCCAAGCTGCCGCTCAATCTGCTCGACGCGCTTCGCGCCTATGACGATGACGCCGAGTTGAAAGCAGCGATGGGTGAGGAATTTTCCGCCGCCTACATCAAGCTCAAGACCCAGGAGTGGAACTCCTACGCTTCGCACTTCACGCAGTGGGAGCGCGACCACACGCTGGACGTCTGAGTCCGCGTAGAAAATCGCTCCGCCGCTCGCCCCTTACTCCCGGCGGAGCGATTTTCGAACGACCAGCGAGGTCGCTCCAAGACTAAACGGCGGAATTTGACGCGATGAAATACTCGATCTTCTCCCTGGCGCGTGCCGCACTGTCCGGCCACAAGGGTTGGACGCGGGCATGGCGCGATCCGGCACCCAAGAGCCGCTATGATGTCGTCATCATCGGCGGCGGCGGCCACGGACTGGCGACGGCCTATTTCCTCGCCCACGAATACGGCATCCGCAATGTCGCGGTGCTGGAGAAGGGCTGGATCGGCTCCGGCAATGCCGGCCGCAACACCACTATCATCCGCTCCAATTACGGCCTGCCCGGCAACACCGGCTTCTACGAATTGTCGATGAAGCTGTGGGAGCGCATGGAGCAGGACCTCAACTACAATACGATGGTCAGCCAGCGCGGCATCATCAACCTTTATCACTCCGACGCCCAGCGCGATGCCTTCGCCCGGCGCGGCAACACCATGCGCATCAACGGCATCGACGCCGAACTCCTCAACGCAGTGCAGATCCGCAAGGAACTGCCGTTCCTGAACTACGACAACGCCCGCTTCCCAATCATGGGTGGCCTCTTGCAGCGCCGCGCAGGCACCGCCCGCCACGATGCGGTCATCTGGGGCTATGCGCGCGCTGCCAGTGAAGGCGGCGTCGACATCATCCAGAACTGCGAGGTCACCGGCTTTGTGCGCGACGCCAACGGCAAGGTGACCGGTGTCGAGACTACCCGCGGCCGTATCGGCGCCGGCAAGGTCGGCATGGCAGTCGCCGGCTCTTCGTCGCGCGTCGCGGCGATGGCGGGACTGCGGCTGCCGATCGAAAGCCATGTGCTGCAGGCCTTCGTGTCCGAAGCGATCAAGCCCCTGATCCCGGGCGTCATCACTTTCGGCGCCGGCCACTTCTACGTCAGCCAGTCCGACAAGGGCGGGCTGGTCTTTGGCGGCGATCTCGACGGCTACAACTCCTACGCCCAGCGCGGCAACATGCCGGTCATGGAGGATGTCTGCGAGGGCGGCATGGCCATCATGCCGATGATCGGCCGCGTGCGCATGCTGCGGCAATGGGGCGGTATCATGGACATGTCGATGGACGGCTCGCCGATCATCGACAAGAGCCCGATCGACGGCCTCTACCTCAACGCCGGCTGGTGCTATGGCGGCTTCAAGGCGACGCCGGCATCGGGTCTCGTCTTCGCCCATCTGCTGGCGCGCGACGAGGCGCATCCCGAGGCCGCGCTGTTCCGGCTTGACCGGTTTCGCCGCGGCGCGATGATCGATGAAAAGGGCCAAGGTGCCCAGCCGAACCTTCACTGAAAAGCGAGACTGGCGGAATGCGAATTGCATGTCCCTTCTGCGGCGAACGCGAAAACGGCGAGTTCACCTATCTTGGCGATGCTTCGCCCGAGCGGCCCAACTTCGCCGTCGATGGCCGTGAAAGCCCCGACCGTGTCGAGGATGCGTTCTACGACTACGTCTACTTGCGCGACAACGTAGCGGGTGTGATGCGCGAATATTGGTACCACGGCGGCGGCTGCCGTTCCTGGCTGGTGGCCGAGCGCAACACCGTCACTCATGAGTTTATTTCCGTGACGGCGGCTCCGGGTGCGGGCGCTGCCTCGGCGGTGCGGGCAGGAGAATGACGATGTCGGGCTATTCGCAATCCGAACCGCTCGCCAGGACAGCGCCGATGGAAGCCAATGCCCGCGCAGGCGTCACGCCCGCCAGCCAGTCGCACCGGCTGCCTAGCGACGGCATCATCGACCGCCGGTCGCCGCTCCAGTTTTCATTCGACGGCAAGACCATGACCGGGTTTGCCGGGGACACGCTGGCTTCCGCGCTCGTCGCCAACGGCGTCAAGCTCGTGGGGCGGTCGTTCAAGTATCACCGCCCGCGCGGCATCGTCACCGCCGGCTCGGAGGAGCCGAGCGCGCTCGTCGAGATGCGCTCCGGTGCCAGGCGCGAGCCGAACACGCGCGCGACCACGCAGGAACTCTATGACGGATTGATCGCGAACAGCCAGAACCGCTGGCCGTCGCTGCGTCGCGACTTCCTGTCGGTCAACCAGTTGTTCGCCCCGATCTTCGTCGCCGGCTTCTACTACAAGACCTTCATGTGGCCGGCGAAGTTCTGGGAGTCCATCTACGAGCCGATGATCCGCCGCGCTGCAGGCCTCGGCAAGAGCGCCGAATTGCCGGACCCAGACCACTACGACAAGGCTTGGGCCCATTGTGACGTGCTCGTGGTCGGTGCCGGTCCCGCCGGCCTGTCGGCGGCGCTCGCCGCCGGCCGCGCCGGGTCGCGCGTCATTCTCGTTGAAGAAGATACCCTGATTGGCGGCCGTCTGCTTAGTGACGGCGGCGAGATCGATGGCCTGGATGCCAGGGAATGGCTGCGCGGCGCGACTCGCGAACTCGTTTCTTTGCCCAATGTCCGTGTCATGACCAGGACTGCCCTGTTCGGCGTCTATGATGGTGGCACCTACGCCGCGCTCGAGCGCGTCAGCGACAACGTCGCTATGCCGGATCGTCATCAGGTGCGGCAGCGGATTTGGCGCATCGTTGCCAAGCGGTCGGTGGTGACCGCCGGCGCGATTGAGCGGCCGATCGTTTTTTCTGGCAATGATCGGCCAGGCGTGATGATGGCATCCGCCGTCCGGACCTATGTCAATCGTTTTGCGGCTCTGCCAGGTAAGCGTGTGGCGTTGTTTACCAACAATGATGATGGCTGGCGCACGGTCGAGACCATCGAGCGGGCCGGTGCCCACGTCGTGGCGGTAATCGACCCCCGCAATGAGGTGCCGGCGCAATACCAGAGACTTGTCGATACTTACGATCTGCGCGTGCTCGCCGGGGTCGTATCCGACGTCAAGGGCGGCGTTGACGGTGTGCGCAGCATCGTCGTGACCAACGACAAGAATGGCCTAACGCAGCGTATCGATACGGACTGCCTCGCTGTTTCGGGGGGATGGAACCCAAATGTCGGTCTGTCTTGCTTCCATCGTGGCAAGCCGACCTGGCGCGAGGATATCGCGGCATTCGTGCCGGGCAACGCGCCGAAGGGGATGGCCACGGCCGGTGCCGCCAATGGCGAGCTCTCGCTCGGCGCCTGCCTTCGCGAAGGCCATCGCGCGGGAGCCGAGGCGGCCGCCGAATGCGGTGCTGCCGGCAAGCCGGGAGAGGCATCTAAGGCGGACGATGAGGTCTATGCGATCGCGCCGCTCTGGCATGTTAAAGGCAAGGGCAAGGCCTTCGTCGACTTCCAGCACGACGTTACCGCATCGGACGTGACGCTGGCGCAGCGGGAAGGCTTCGAGAGCGTCGAGCATCTGAAGCGCTACACGACACTCGGCATGGCTACCGACCAGGGCAAGACGTCCAATATCAACGGCCTCGCCATCATGGCGGAAGCAAGCGGTCGCACCATTCCCGAGACCGGCACGACGATCTACCGTCCGCCATACGCGCCCGTCGCTATTGGTGCCTTCGCCGGTCACCACCGCGGCGAGAATTTCCATGCCACCCGGCTCACGCCATCGCATCGTTGGGCCGCTAAACAGGGTGCAGTGTTTGTCGACACGGGCCTCTGGAAGCGCGCGCAATGGTATCCGCGCGCCGGCGAGAAAGACTGGTTGGAATCGGTCACCCGTGAAGTGCTGGCCGTGCGCAACGGTGTTGGCTTCTGCGACGTCTCCACGCTCGGTAAGGTTGACGTCCGCGGCGCCGACGCAGGCGTGTTCCTCGATCGCGTCTATATCAATGCCTTTTCCTCGCTCGCGGTGGGCAAGGCGCGCTATGGTCTGATGCTGCGCGAAGACGGCATCGTCATGGACGATGGGACGACGTCGCGTCTGGCCGAAGACCATTACTTTCTGACCACGACCACGGCCAAGGCCGGGCCGGTGATGCAGCATCTCGAATTCTGCCGCCAGGTGCTGTTCCCGGAGCTCGATGTGCAGCTGACCAGCGCCACCGACCAGTGGGCGCAGTTCTCTATCGCCGGTCCGAACACCCGCAAACTGCTGCAGGCTCTGGCCGATCCGTCGGAGGATCTCACCAACGAGGGCTTCCCGTTCATGGGCGCCCGGGAGGTCAAGCTGCGCGGAGGTGTGACCGCTCGCCTGTTCCGCATCTCGTTCTCAGGCGAAATGGCCTTCGAGATCTCGGTGCCGGCGCGCTACGGCGCGGCGATGGCCGAGAACCTGATGATCGCCGGCAGACCCTACGGCGTGACGCCCTACGGAACCGAAGCGCTCGGCGTCATGCGCATCGAGAAGGGGCATGTCGCCGGCCCCGAGCTCAACGGCACAACCACGGCCGATGATCTCGGCCTTGGCAAGATGATGTCCAAGAAGAAGGACTTTATCGGGCGCGTCATGGCTGGCCGCGAGGCGTTGACGGCTCCGAACCGCCAGGTTGTCGTCGGCATAAAGCCGCTCGACCGGGCACGCCGCCTGCGTTCTGGCGCACACGTCATACCCAAAGGGGCGAGCCCAGGTCCGCAAACGGACCAGGGCTACGTCACATCGGTCTGCTTCTCGCCGATGCTTGACCAATGGATCGGCCTTGGTCTGGTCGAACGCGGGCGCGAGCGAATTGGTGAGATCGTCCGCATCCATGATCCCATGCGGAGCGAGGATTACGAAGCCGAGATCTGCAGCCCCGTCTTCTACGATCCAGAAGGAGTACGTCAGCGTGGCTGAATTTTCCTGGAACACCCAATCGCCGCTGGAGAGCGCGCTCGTCCCTGGTCACCACGGCGTGACCGGTACGCAAGTGGGCGTTACGCTGGAGGAGGTGCGCGACATCAGCCTGGTTCAGGTCATGACGCGGCGTGGCAGAGCGGCCGGGACCGCGAAGGCAGCCAAGAAGGTGTTCGGCATTGAGCCTCCGACCTCTCCCAGTGCCGCAATGGGTCGGCACGCTACGCTGATCTGGTCAGGCCCGGACCAGTTCATCGCCGTTTCTGCGCAATCGGCAGAGGATCAATTTGCCAAACTGTCAGAGGCCTTCGCCGGCGCCGCGTCTCTCTCCGACCAGTCAGATGGGCGCTGCCTGATCCGGATTGGCGGGCCCCGCGTCCGTCAGGCGCTGGCGAAGTTTTGCTCGTTGGATCTGGATGACAGGGCGTTCCCTCCGGGCGCCGCGGCGACAACCTCGATCGACCACACGGCGATGAATATATGGCGCGGGGCGGATAGCACGGACGGGCACGCTATCTTCAACATGCTTGTCTTAACCAGCTTCGCCGACAGCCTTTGGCATACGATTCTGGACTCCGCCCTTGAATACGGGGTTCAGGCGTCGTTGGCTCACGCCGCATAATCCTGCCGAGCCGATCGAACCTTTACCGAGGAAAACCGTTTCGGCGTGGCGTTCGCCGTTGCGCATTGACCGCGCAGCGGCGCTGTCACTGCTTGCCTCAATGCATATCGCGCAAAACTGCGCAGCGGTTTTGCGAAAACGACAGCATAAAAACAAGCTTAAGGCGCGTCGCCTGAACCCGTTTCAGCGTGACGCGCTTTGGAGCAATTCCAGGAAAAGTGTGTAACGGTTTTCCGTCCGGAATTGCGTGAAAACAAATAGTTAGAGCAGTTCAGCGTTTCCGTGAAACGATGAACTGATCTAGACTAGCGGACATCCTGGCAAAAAAGAAAGTCTTGGCACGATGTGCCAAGACTTGAAGGGCGCTCCGTGGTCTAGCGTCTTGGGGAGTACGGATTTCAGAACAGGCCTTCGATCTGGCCCTGCTCGTTGAGGAAGATCTTTTCCGAGGACGGTGCCTTGGGCAGGCCCGGCATGGTCATGATCTCGCCGCAGATGATGACGACGAAGCCGGCGCCGGCCGAAAGCCTGACCTCGCGCACCGGCACGGTGTGGCCGGTCGGCGCGCCGCGCAGGTTCGGGTCGGTCGAAAACGAATACTGGGTCTTGGCCATGCAGACCGGTAGGTGGCCGTAGCCGGCGTGCTCCCAGGCATGTAGCTGGTCGCGGATCGACTTGTCGGCGATCGCCTCGTCGCCGCGGTAGATGCGCTTGACGATGGTGTTGACCTTCTCGAACAGCGGCATCTCGTCGGGATAGAGCGGCGAGAATTGCGAGGCACCGGATTCGGCAAGCTTGACCACCTTGCGGGCGAGGTCCTCGATGCCGGCGGAGCCTTGCGCCCAGTGCTTGCACAGGATCGCATCCGCACCCATCGAGGCGACGAAATCCTTCAGCGCCCTGATCTCGGCGTCGGTGTCGGTGGTGAAGTGATTGATCGCCACCACCGCCGGCACGCCGAACTGCTTCACGTTCTCGATGTGGCGGCCGAGGTTGAGGCAGCCCTTCCTGACCGCCTCGATGTTCTCCTTGCCGAGGTCTTCCTTCTTGACGCCGCCATTCATCTTCATGGCGCGCACGGTGGCGACGATGACGGCCGCCGCCGGGTGGAGCCCGGCCTTGCGGCACTTGATGTCGAAGAATTTCTCAGCGCCGAGGTCGGCGCCGAAGCCGGCTTCGGTGACGACGTAGTCGGCGAGCTTCAGCGCCGTCGTGGTGGCGACGACCGAGTTGCAGCCATGCGCGATGTTGGCGAACGGGCCGCCATGCACGAAGGCCGGGTTGTTCTCCAGCGTCTGCACCAGATTGGGCTGGATGGCGTCCTTCAAGAGCACGGCCATGGCGCCGTCGGCCTTGAGGTCGCGGGCATAGACCGGCGACTTGTCGCGACGGTAGGCGACGATGATGTCGCCGAGGCGCTTCTCGAGGTCCTTGAGGTCGGTGGCCAAGCACAGGATCGCCATCACTTCGGAGGCGACGGTGATGTCGAAGCCGGCCTCGCGCGGGAAGCCGTTGGCGACGCCGCCCAGCGAGCAGATGATCTCGCGCAGCGCCCGGTCGTTCATGTCCATGACGCGGCGCCAGGCCACGCGGCGGATGTCGATGCCGAGCTCGTTGCCCCAGTAGATGTGGTTGTCGATCAGCGCCGAAAGCAGATTGTGCGCCGTGGTGATGGCGTGGAAGTCGCCGGTGAAATGGAGGTTCATGTCATCCATCGGCACCACCTGGGCCAGACCGCCGCCGGCCGCACCGCCCTTCATGCCGAAATTCGGGCCGAGCGAGGCTTCGCGGATGCACACGACCGCCTTCTTGCCGATGCGGTTCAGGCCGTCGCCGAGGCCGACCGTGGTGGTCGTCTTGCCTTCACCGGCCGGCGTCGGGTTGATGGCGGTGACCAGGATGAGCTTGCCGTCCTTGTTGCCCTTCACCGACTTGATGAACTCGGCCGAGACCTTCGCCTTGTCGTGGCCGTAAGGCAAAAGGTGCTCGTACGGGATGCCGATCTTGGCGCCGATCTCCTGGATCGGTTTCTTCCTGGCGGCGCGCGCGATCTCGATGTCGGTTTTGAATTCGGCCATGGTCATTTGCCTCGAAGATTGGGTTGTCGGAAATGCATGCTGCGGTTCTAGAACTGTGGCCTCGGCAGGTTGCTGGCGAGGTAGGCTGAGGTCAGAGTATTGGCCATCAGAAGCGCGATCGTCATTGGACCGACGCCGCCGGGCACGGGTGTGATCGCGCCGGCATGGTCCGCCGCCTCGGCGTAGGCGACGTCGCCGACCAGGCGGTTCTTGCCATTGCCCTTCTCCGGCGCGGCGACGCGGTTGATACCCACATCGATCACAGTGGTGCCTGGCTTCACCCACTCACCCCTGATCATTTCCGGCCGGCCCACCGCCGCGACGAGGATGTCAGCGCCACGACAAAGCTCGGGCAGATTCTTCGTCCGGCTATGGGCAACGGTGACGGTGGCGTTCGCGGCAAGCAGAAGGGTGGCCATCGGCTTGCCAACGATATTGGAGCGGCCGACGACGACTGCATTGAGACCGGAAAGATCCTTGCCATGCACGTGCTCGATCAGCAGCATCGAGCCCGCCGGTGTGCAGGGTACGAAAGCCGTATCGAGCTCGCCGGTGCCAAGCTTGCCGACATTGACAAAGTGGAAGCCGTCGACGTCCTTCTCTGGCGCAATCGCCTGGATGACCTTGCCCGCATCGATGTGATCCGGAAGCGGCAGCTGCACCAGAATGCCATGGATCGTACGGTCATGATTCATAATGTCGATAAGGTCGATCAGGTGGGCTTCGCTGGTGTCCGTGGGCAGCGTATGTTGCAGCGAATTGAAGCCGCATTCCTTCGCTGTACGCGACTTCGCGGCCACATAGACCTGGCTTGCCGGATCCTCCCCGACGATGATGACCGCAAGACCAGGCGTTACATTCTTCGAAGCGGCCAGGACGCTGCTCGCGCTTGTGACCTTTGCGATCACATCGGCGGCAACAGCCTTGCCATCGATCACCTCAGCCATCGCCTCGCTCCTAGAGAATGAAATACGGCATCGCTTTGCCGTCGAACGTCGCAAATCAAGTTGCGAAACCTTGCAATTATTTGGGCTGAAAGTCAACTATAAGGAAAAAAAAATTCATATGAAGAAAAAGAGATTTTCGCCTAGTCTGCCTCGATCAGTTGGCGGGCGGCTACGCCGGGCCTTCCACGGATCCAAAAAGAAGTCACCGCCCGGCCTTGCAGGCGGTGACTAAGCAACCGCGGTTCAACGCGGCCGGGAGGAGGGAACGTTTCCCGGTTCGAAGATGATCGGGCTGTCGCCGATCACAGTACGAAGATCCGGTTGGCGATCAGCACCACGATAACGCCAGCCACCAGCGTCGCGTAAGGCAAGATTCCGGCCTTCTTGGCTCTGAGATCGGTGGCCTTCATGCCGAGATCGTCCAGCATGTGATCGGGGAACTTGCCGCCGTCCTGGATGTAATGCCGGAAGCAGAATACCGGGAGGATCAGTGCCGCGGTTATCAGGCCGGCCCACAGCGCCATCGGATTCCAGACCTTGGCACCGGCACCCATGAAGATGGCGTTGACATAGGCGAATATCGCCCCGATCCCCAGCAACCAGGTCGGTGCCTTCCAGGGCCGCTCGATATGGCCGTTGTCGATCCGGTGGATCCAGCCGGCGTTGAGGTTGAGGAAGTTGAAGATGATATAGCCGCAGTTCGACACCGCGAGGATGAAGAAGAAGCTGGTCGCGTCGGCCGAGGCGATTGCCAGCACGATCAGGTTGAAGATCAAGTCGGTCCACATCGCCCGTGTCGGCGCGCCGTGCTCGTTGACGTGGCTTAGATAACGCGGCAGCCAGCCGTCGACCGAGCCCTGGTAGAGCGTGCGCGAGGAGCCGGCCATCGCCGTCATGATGCAGAGCACCAGCGCCAGGATCATCAGCATGACAAGCAGGCTGTGGATCAGGTTACCGCCGCCGACCATGCCGGCCAACGCGTCGGCGACGCCCGAGCCATCCACGATTGGCGTTGCCAGCATGCCGTTGAGGCCAAGCACGCCCTGGAAGGTGAAAGGCACCAGGATGAACAGAAGCATGCAGAGCAGGCCGGAATAGAAGATCGCCTTGAAGGTGTCGGTGCCGGGGTTCTTGAACTCCGACGTGTAGCAGACGGCAGTCTCGAAGCCGTAGGTCGACCATGCCGCGATGAACATGCCGCCGAGCGCCAGCGTCCATCCGGCGATGTTCCATGAGCCTGGGTCGGGCGCGTAGGCGGCGGCCAGCGGGACCAGAGGCGAGAAATTCGCCCAGTCGATCTGGCCGGTGAAGATCGGCACGACACCGACGATCAGCATCGGGATGATGACGAGCAGGCCGATATACTTCTGCACGCTGGCGGTGCCCAGGATGCCGCGATGCTGGATGGCGAAGATGATCAGCATCAGCAGCGCGCCGATGAAGAAGGTCGCGTTCAATGAGAAACTGACAGGCCCAAGCGTGTGGCTGAAGAGCGACCAGGTGCGGATCGCAGGCGTTGCGGCAGCCGTCACTGCCGTGATGGCGTCGGCGGGCGCCGTTCCGGCATGCGCCGCGATGTAGGCGGCCACCTCCGGCGAGGTCTCGGAGAAGACCGGGATCGGCGCCAGCGCATTGAGGATGTAGGCGGCTGCGATGGAACAGCCGAGCGACAGCACCGGCGACCAGGCGAACCAGTTGCACCACACCGACAATGGCGCGATGAACTTCGAATAACGCAGCCAGGCGGTGGCGCCATAAACCGAAGCGCCGCCGGACTTGTTGGGAAACAGACCGGCGATTTCGGCGTATGTGAACGACTGCAGGAAACCCATGATCATGGACACGGTCCAGATCAGAAAGGCCAGCTTGCCAGTCGTTCCAGCGATACCGCCGATCGAGAACAGAACGAGGGCGGGGACGCCGCTTGCCACCCAGAAGGCGCCTCGCCAGTCAATACTTCTATGTAACTGTCCCGCGGCTGCCTCCGCGTAGGTGTCCGAAAAAGCGCTCATAGCTTTTCATCCCATTGTTTGAGGTTGAGTGTTCCTGCGGTCCGGCTTCGCTTTGCCGGTTATTTTCTTTCCTGTCAGTCTTGTTTTGTTCACTTCAATAAAGACTGCCGACGACCTCCATGTCGTCAAGCGCTTCCCACCCCCCATTCCCCGAGATCATTGATCAGCGTCAGTGCGACGCGGCGGAATGCCAGGCGCATCTTGTCTACATGCGGGCCTGAAAGCCGCATTTCGGTCATGGCTCGATCCATGAGAGCCAGCCAGTCTTCGGCGTCGCCCGCCGAGATCGGCACATGCGCGTGCATGAGACGAACGTCCACGTGCCCGTGCTTTTCCAGATAGTGACGACGCCCGCCGAGAAAGCCGCACAGAAAGTTGAACTGTTCCTCGCGGGCGTGGTTGACGCCGTGTCCGCGAAAATGCAGTCGCAGCAACGGCTCTCCGCGGGGATCGGTCTCGATCAGGTCGTAGAAGCAGTCGACCAGACCGCGCAAAGCCGTTTCGCCGCCGATCTGCGCAAGAAGAGTTTCCTTGGCTGCTACTGGTTCCATATGCGTCAGGACTGCGGACGGGTTTTCTTGGGATCATAGTGCGATAGCGGGACGATCGTGGCCGGCAGCCGCTTCTGGTGGCCGTCGAGCTTGCCGATCTCGACCTGCGTGCCGACATCGGCATGGGCCACGTCGATGCGCGCCAACGCAATGTTCTTGCCGAGGATTGGCGAACGCGTTGACGATGTGACCTCGCCGATCTGCGCGCGCCCAAGGTGGATGCAGTCGCCATGGCCGACCGCGACGGCCCCTTCGATGTCAAGCCCGACCATCTTGCGCGATGGATGCTCCTTGCGCCGGATCAGCGCGTCGCGCCCGATGAAATCGTCGGGCTTGGACTTGAGCGGCACGGTGAAGCCGATGCCCGCCTCGAACGGGTCGGTCTGATCAGAGAAGTCATAGCCGGCGAAGATCAATCCGGCCTCGATTCGAACCATATCGAGGGCGGCCAGGCCCATGGGCGTCAATCCGTGTGCCGGCCCCTCGGCCCAGATCGCGTCGAAGACCTCGCCCGCGTGCTTGGGATGGCACCAGACCTCGTAGCCCAGCTCGCCCGTGTAGCCGGTACGCGACAGCACGACAGGTAGGCCCTGGTCATCCCCGATGCGGCCAACGGTGAAACGGAACCAGCCGAGTTCGGCGATCGACGGCTGATGCGGCGGCGTCCAGATTATCTTCTTCAGCAACTCGCGGCTCTCCGGCCCCTGCACGGCAATGTTGTGCAATTGGTCGGTGGAACTGCGGACCAGGACGTTGAGACCGAGCTTCTCCGCCTGTTCGCGCAGCCATATGCCCGAATACTCGTCGCCGCCGACCCACCGGAAATTGTCCTGACCGAGCCGGAACAACGTGCCGTCGTCAATCATGCCGCCATGCTCGTAGCACATGGCGGTATAAACGATCTGGCCGACCGCCAGCTTCTTCACGTCACGCGTCAGCGTGTACTGAAGCAGCGCTTCCGAATCCGGTCCCGTCACCTCGAACTTGCGCAGGGCGGAAAGGTCCATCAGCACCGACTTCTGCCGGCAAGCCCAGTATTCCTCGATCGGCCCGGCTTCTGCGTAGCTGTTGGCCAGCCAGTAGCCGCGATACTCCACGAAGTTGCGGGTCAGCTTGGACAGGCGGTCGTGAAACCCTGTTTCCTTGGTCATCTTTGGCTCCGAATCGGGAGTGGGGCGGATCGCCACGGCGCGTTGGAATTTCTCGGCCCCTGAATAGGTGCGCACATGGATGTCGGTCGGATTCCAGCCATTGGCCGCCGTCGTGTCGTCAGGGCATGCGGAGTTGACGCAGACGAGGTCGGTCAGCGCCCGCAAGAGTACGTAGTCGCCTGGCCGCGACCACGGTTCGTCGGCATACATGACGCCGTGCGCGTCGACCCCGGTATTGAAGAAGAAGTTGGCCGCCATCCAGCCGCCGCGCGGACCGACGCCGTATGAGCCGAGCGCCTTGTTGAAGTTTTCCGTGCAGTTGATATGGCCTGGATAGCCGATATCGTCATAATATTTCGCATAGCATGCCAGCGAGAAGGCGTCGTGGCGACCGCAAGTGTCCTGCACGACCTCGACCAGCGGCAGGAAATCCTGATCGTAGTACTTCGAATGCAGACCGGGCAACGGATAGGCATGCCCCATCGCGCTGCGCGTGGCGGTGACGTCGAGCGCATGCTCCTTTCCCTTGTCCAATTTGCGCGCTGAGAAGCACTGGAAATCGGTGCACTGGCGTCCGTCGACATCGACGATCTGAATATAGTCCCCGGCCTTGACGAAATAGGCCTCTGCCGTCGAGGAGTGCACGCGAAGATCGAGAACCGGATCGGCAAGCGGATCGGGCAAATCCCGGGAGGTTTCACGCAAGCGCACCGTCGCGCGCCGCACGTGGACGATCAGCGGCGTCGCAGTCTCTTGGCCGTCCGGCGCCATGTCGGTTCCTGGCGCGGCGATGACGAGCCAGCCGCCGCGCTTGACAGTCAGCTCGACATTGGTCTTCGGCGGCGTTGTCGCGTCGAAGAAACGAAGCCCGCCCGCCGCGGCGAGGTCGATACCACGGATCTCCAGTGCCTTGCGCAGCCGTTGCAGGCTGCCGTCCTGACTGGTTAGCAGCGCCTTCAAACCAGCAGCATCCGAGTTCGGACCATGGCCGACGATGCCGGCGTCAATGCTGCCCGACGCGTCGGCCACGACGACCTCGCAGATTTGGCCGCCCTCATCATTCGTTACGGTGATGCTGTCGCCTGCCTCAATGTCGATCAGCATCGCTCCGGCGCCGCCAACGATGTAGCGCTCGGTGCCGGCGGGCAGGGTCAATCCCCCGCGACGGATGATGCGGCTCGCCTGCGGCGGTCCACCGCGGACGGGAGGGTAGATCGTGTTCAGCATCGTTACCTCCTCACTGAGGCTGGCCTCAGCTGCTTCGTCGGCTACGCCGTCATCGACAACCTGTGTTGGGGTACTTCGGTGCAGTCCAATCCCAGCAGCGCCGGATCCATCAGATCGACACGCCCGTCCGCACGGGCAGCCAATCGTGTCTGATGCGGAGCGCATCCGTAGGCTTCGCGATAGACTTTGGAAAAGTGCGACGGCGAGATAAAACCGCAAGCCACGGCAACCTCCACGACCGGCAAGTTTGTGCTCACAAGAAGCAACTGCGCGCGCTCTAGGCGCAGTTCCATGTAGTATCGGTTCGGAGAGCGTCCCAACTCTCTGTCGAAAAGCCTTTCCATCTGCCGTCGCGATATTCCGCTCAACGCCACAAGATCGTCGACCGGCATAGGATCATCCAAGCTTGCCTCCATCAGGCCAATGACCTTCATCACTGCCTTGTGGTTGAGCTTGACCCGAGAATGAAGGGGCAGGCGCTGTCGCTCTCCCGCCGAACGCATTCGGTAAGCGATGGCTTTTTCGCAGATGCGATTGACGATGGCTGAACCATGGTCACGTTCAACCAGGTGGAGAAACATGTCGAAAGATGCATCCCCACCCGAGCAGGTATGCAGATCTCCATCATGTTCAAAGGCCGTCTGAGTGGACTCTATGCCCGGAAACTGCTCGCAAAAGAGCGGAAGCTGTTCCCAGTGAACGGCGCACCGGCGCCCGTCCGCCAGTCCGGCCCGCGCAACGACGATGGTGCCGCTGCCGATGCAAATGAGGGGAATGCGACGCATGCGGCATTCCCTTAGCCAGGCATCGAGTTGCCTGTTTGGGCGCGGGACGGCGCTGCCGCCGCAAATCACGGCGGCTGACGTGAAGTTTGACTTTTGGGTCCTCTCGCGTTCAGTTCTCAACGAGGAGTCAATGCCGACGGTCATTCGGCAACTCGACATTGTCGGTTGCCCGTCCTCCGATATGACTTGCCAGCTGTAGACGTTCCTGCCGATCGCCTCATTGGCCAACCGCAATACTTCCACTGCGCAAGAGAAAGCTTGAAGCGAGAAGTTGGGTAAGAGGTAGAAACTAAACGACCTGTGTGCGGTCTGAGCAGTCAGCATGCCGGCTCCCTCCTCATCAGCTGCCATTCTCTTCTTGGCGAACAACGGAGCGGGTGTTCTTCTCCTCTGCCCGGAACCTCACTGAACACGGCACGGAAGTGACCGTCAGCGGGGCTCCGGACAAGTCGCTGCGCAACGTAAGTTCAGTTGCGCAGATAGCTCTGCATCGTATCGTCCAGCGCGTCTTTCCACGGCGTGTGATGCTTCGGCGCCATGGAACTGGTCATCACGGACTTGTAGCTATTGTCCCGGAACCCCATGATGTCCTTGATCTTGTGCTTCTTCCACTGGAAGAACGCCTCGTTGGCGCCGTCAACGTCAAAACTTGGATAGTCGGTCTCGGCGATCAATTCCTTGACGTAGTCGCCCTGGTAGCGGATGGCGTCATAGCTATCCTCCCCAGCGTCTTCGGCCGCGACCCGCTTTTCGACATCGGCGATCAGTTCGTTCTTCGAGGCAGGCACCTTGATCCTGCCGAGGATTGCGTCACGCACCCACCATGCCTGCGCATCGAACATATTGAAGGTGTACCACTGGTCCTGCATGCCGAGATAAAACAGCGTCGGATTGTGGACGTAGACCACGCCTTTGTAGAGGTCAGCCGTGGCCAGCCTGTTCGCAGTGCGCAGTCGCAAATCGTCGGGCATGAACGGGAAATGGTGCTTGTAGCCGGTACAGAGGATGATCGCGTTCACGGTCGCGGTCGAGCCGTCCTTGAAGGTTGCGATGTTACCCTCGACCTTGGTCAGCAGCGGCACCTCTTTCCAGTTGGGCGGCCACTTGAAGCCCATCGGCTCGGTGCGATGGCTGACCGTGACCGACTTGCAACCGTACTTCCAGCACTGCGAACCGATATCCTCGGCTGAGTAGCTGGTTCCGACAATCAGTATGTCCTGACCGATAAACTCGCGTGCGTCGCGGAAGTCGTGCGCATGGAGAATGCGACCGTTGAATGTGTCAAAGCCGGGGAATTCGGGAACGTTCGGTGTCGAAAAATGGCCCGACGCGACGACGACGTGGTCGAACTCTTCCGAGTAGGATCGATCCTTGGGAAGATCGTGCACACGCACGGTGAACTTGCGGGTCTCCGGGCTCCAGGTCACATACCTGACAACGGTGGAAAATCGGATCCACGGGCGGACACCGGCCTTCTTCACGCGCCCTTCAATGTAGTCGAACAGCACGGCCCTGGGCGGATAGGACGCGATCTGTTTGCCAAAATGCTCCTCGAAGGAGTAGTCGGCGAATTCCAGACCTTCCTTGGGGCCGTTAGTCCAGAGATAGCGATACATCGAGCCGTGAACGGGTTCGCCAAATTCGTCCAGACCCGTGCGCCAGGTGTAGTTCCACAACCCTCCCCAATCCTTCTGCTTTTCGAAGCAGACTATCTCGGGAATCTCTGCGCCTTTCTGTGCCGCGGACGCGAAGGCGCGCAGCTGAGCCAAGCCGGACGGACCAGCACCGATAACGGCAATGCGTTTCTTCATTATGATTCTCCCATTGGTCTGAACCGGTTTTTGATAGATTGGTTCTTTTGGTTCAAACCAGTTATGATCGAAACGGCTAGCTTGTCAACTAATATTCATGGAAGGAAAATCAATTTGCGCCGGGATTGGCCTCGGTTTATGGACGGACGGTCGGTAGGGAGCGCATCATGAACGCCAGCAGCCTAGTGCAACGACTTGCAGTGAACGCCCAGGTCAAACGGCTTGGCGTCAGTGCACAACGTGTGGTCAAAGTAGGCTTTCTTGGGCCGCTCAGCGGGCCTGTTCGCTCTTGGGGGCTACCAGGGTTGAACGGCTGCCGCATCTGGGTGGATTGGATTAATCGCACCGGCGGAATGCTCATCGGCGGGACGCGGCACAACGTCCAACTGTTGGCCGAGGACTGCGGCTATGTTCCCGATCGGGCGGCGGAAGGGGCTCGGCGCCTCGTGCAGGATCATGGGGTAGGGCTGCTGATGATGCACGGAGGCGACACGTTCCGTCCGATCCAGGACTATCTCATGTCGCGCAAGATTCTGACCTCGACGCTGCTGCCGAGCGATCTTTCGCCCGACACACCGTACCTGATCGCGCCCAGCGAGATCCATCCCCTCTACAACGTCACAGCCGTCGAATGGCTTGCACGTAACCGCCCCGACCTGCGCCGCGTGGCGATGTGCAGCCAGACGGATGCGCTGGGCCTGCCTTCGCTGGCTACCTATCGGGCTGCCTTTGCGGCTGAGGGGATCGCGTCGGTGGGCGAGATCCGCTACGCGCCGGAGGCTACGAACGCCGACGAAATACTGCGTGCAATGCTGGCTGGCAGTCCCGACATTTTGTGTTGGTGCACGAGCTATGAGCCAATGGTTCACGCGCTGACCGAGGCTGCTTTCCGGTCGGGATTTCGGGGGCAGATCATTTCTTGTACCGCCGACTATTATCGGCGGCTGGTCGACCGGACATCGATCGATTTCATGGAGGGCTTTTTGTTCCAGTTCCCGGACTTCGACGATCCAGAGCTCCGCGACAAGGCCTTCTTCTTCAATCGCCCAGCCGAGTTCTACGCGGAGTACAATCGGCGTTTCCCGGACAGCTGGAGCGCGGTTTCCTGGGAATACGTTGCCACGCTCGATCTCTGGCATGCAGCGGTCGAGAAAGCTGGAACGGCAGCGCCTGTCTCGGTTCTAGCAGCGATGAAGCATGGCGGGCTCGGCGAACATGCGTTCGGGATAGCGAGATGGGCGGGCTCGGATCTGTTCGGGAATGACAACGCCCTGATCGGCGACTGGCCCGTCGTACGCATTACGAATGGCCAAGCACGTATTGTAGCCTTTGGGTCGGTTCCGGCTTGGCTGCAGAGGCACGGCGCCCGGTTGCGCGACGAAATGCGCGCGCTTGGGCTGATGTGGGATCAGCGCCATTCCAGTGTCTCCGGAGAGCTCAGCATCGCCGTCGGATCGGACTGACCCCGAATCGGATTGGCCGAGGCTCAATCTTCCTGCAGAAGCAGCTTTTGTTCCTCAATCAGCAGCAGCTTGGTGAATTCAACCGCACTCTCGATATCCCGGGCGATGATCGCGTTGAGCAGCGTGTTGTAACGGCGCTGGTAGTCCTGTATCCGCCTGGGTGTCAGATGCCGCCGGTTGAGCGCGGCGCGGAAGCTCTGGCGGCGAGCCTGGATCAACAGATCGTAGCATGACGTTAGCAGCGGATTTCCCGCGCCGCGAGCTACCTGACGGTGGAATTCATCCTCGAGCCGGGCGAACTCCGCCGCGTCGGTTTGAACCCCTTCCATGGCCGACAAGGTCTCGCTCAGTCCTTCAATGGCGCGCGGCGACATGTTGATGATGGCGAGCCGCATCATGTCGGGTTCGATGATTCCGCGCATCACCAAGAGGTCGAGCGGGCTCGTCTCGGCGGCAACACCTCCTGTCGCGTCATCGAGGACTGCCTGACCCTTCACGAAGCTGCCGCTCCCGGCACGCCGGCGAATGAAGCCATGTTTCTCAAGTATGTCCAGGGCTTCGCGAACCGTGTTCCGGGCGACGCCAAGTTCACCGGCCAACGTTCGTTCCGAGGGCAGTCGTTCGTCGGTGGTGTATTGCTGAGAGGTTATTCGCGCCAACAGCGTGTCCACCACGACACGAACCGTGGCAGTGATTGAATGATCCGCAATGAGTGCCAAGGCAGCCTCGTGTTTCGATGACATCAACGACGTTCCTTTCGACATCCGAAAGTTCGCGTCCATTTGCGATGGTTCTGGTTGGCCACGCAAGCCGCTGCCGATGACCGCGGCCTTTTGGCGGTCAGCTGATCGCGATTGCCAATTTGGCGTTTTGCGCACGTGTCCTGCTGTCCATTTCTGTTGGCCTTTCGCTCTTGCCTGCCTGGGTGCTTGATCAGTCATTTTCGCCCTAAGGCAAAAAATTTTAACAGGAGTATTGATTTCAACAACCATTTCCCACAAACTGGTTCAATAATTGGTTCAATAATTGGTATAAAAAAGGGGAATGCAATGACCAATTCCTGGAGATTCTCCACGCTCGCCGATCGCCATCGCGCGCTTGGTTCGAAGCTCGAAGACTGGAGCGGCATGGGCACCGCCTGGCAGTATTCGGGCGACCCGGAGCGCGAATATCTGGCGATCCGCACCAAGGCCGGCCTCATGGACGTTTCCGGCTTGAAGAAGGTGCATTTGAACGGCCCCGCGGCCAGCCACACCATCGACCGCGCCACGACCCGCAACGCCGAGAAGATCATGCCCGGCCGCTCAGTATACGCGACCATGCTGAACGACGCCGGCAAGTTCATCGACGACTGCGTGATCTATCGCATGGGGCCGAACAGCTGGATGGTCGTGCACGGCTCGGGCGGCGCCCATGAACAGCTCACGATGGCGGCTACCGGGCGCGACGTTGCCATCCGCTTTGATGACAATCTCCACGACCTTTCGCTGCAGGGGCCGCTCGCCGTCGACTACCTGAACAAGCATGTGGAAGGTATCCGGAACCTCAACTATTTTAGCCATATGCACACCTCGCTTTTTGGTCTGCCGGTGACGATCTCGCGCACTGGCTACACCGGCGAGCGAGGCTATGAAATCTTCTGCCGCGGCCAGGATGCTCCTGCGATCTGGGACCGGATCCTGGAGGAGGGCGCGGGCATGGGCATCATCCCTTGCCGGTTCACGACGCTCGATCTGCTGAGGGCCGAAAGCTACTTGCTGTTCTTCCCTTACGACAATTCGGAGAAGTATCCGTTCGAGAACGAAGGTCCTGGCGACACGCTGTGGGAGCTCGGGCTCGACTTCACCGTCTCGCCCGGCAAGGTGGGCTTCCGCGGCGCCGAGGAGCATTATCGGCTGAAGGGCAAGGAGCGCTTCAAGATCTATGGCGTCAAGCTCGAAGGCACGACGCCGGCCGAAGAGGGCGCGCCCTTGCTCAAGGATGGCAAGAAGGTCGGCGTGGTGACGATCGGCATGTACTCCAGCCTCAACAAGCACAACATCGGCATTGCCCGCATGCCGGTCGACTGCGCGGTCGACGGCGTGAAGATGACCGTTCGGAATTCGAGCGGTGAAATCCCCTGCGTCGCCCACTCAATGCCATTCTTTGATGCGGAAAAGAAGCGCCGCACCGCCAGGGGATAGGTCGCGGTGAGATATCGCAAGCAGGGTTCAAACCTGCAAACCAACCAAAACGGAGCCGAGGGTCAAAGTCAGTGTTAGAAGGCTCGATTCCAAGCCGCCCCGTCTATGGCGAGCTGGAGATACGGCCGGGGCGGCTGCATTTGATGGTCGCCGACGCCGAAGGTGCCGAGGCGATCCTCGATTTGGCCGCCTCCGCGCCCTCCGATTTTTTCGCCAGGGCCCACATCATATACATTCCCAAAACGACGGGGGACAAGTTCGTCGCCAGGCTGGAGCAACTAGCCCCCGCCCAACTCTATGTCGGCCCCAGCTACGAGGCCGCGCTTCCCCGGCTAAGGAGGGTCCTGGCGGCGGCGCATATGGGCCTCCAAGTCTATCTGGCAGGGACCGAGGGGCTGATCGGACGAGCGATGCTCGAGGCCACGCAGGTGGGTATCCCGCATTCCGCGATCCAGACGGAGCACCGCGGCTCCACTGTGCGCCGCGTGCAGTGCGTGCATTGCAAGGGTATCACTGAGGACGTGACGCACGATCCTTTCCAATGCGCTCATTGCGGGCTGCATCTGTTCGTGCGCGATCACTACTCCCGCCGCATAGCGGCCTTCCAGGGCGTGCGCGTGGACGCGGAAGATCCCGGCAACATTCCCGAATCGGTGGAGCGGTTCAGATGAGCGCAGGAGCTGCAAAGATACCCGTCAAAGTGGCCGAGGTCACGCCGGTCAACGAGCTTGTCACACGATTCAAGTTCGTGCGCCGTGATGGCGGTCCGATGCCTACTTTCTCGGGCGGTGCGCACACGGTCGTGGAGATGAACGACCACGATCGCGTGCGTCGCAATCCCTACTCGATCATGAGCGATCCCGCCGACAGGGAGGGCTATTCGATCTCGATCCGCCGCGATGACAATGGAAGAGGCGG
The DNA here is from genome assembly GCF_003952485.1 of Mesorhizobium sp. M1E.F.Ca.ET.045.02.1.1. NCBI lineage: Bacteria > Pseudomonadati > Pseudomonadota > Alphaproteobacteria > Hyphomicrobiales > Phyllobacteriaceae > Mesorhizobium > Mesorhizobium sp. M1E.F.Ca.ET.045.02.1.1. Next base: position 610,822 of record NZ_CP034447.1, on the reverse strand, counting down.
TTCATTGTTCATGCACCGGCAGGTGAGGCCGGGGATGGAAATGGTCATCTCCAACCCGGTCAATCTCTTCGCGCTGGATTTGCGGGCGCGAAAGCACCTGTTGCTTGCCGGAGGCATCGGCATCACGCCGTTCCTGGCGCAGATCAAGCAACTTGCCGCCATGAATGGCAACTTCGAACTGCACTACTCTATTCGGACGGCATCCCTTGGCTCCTACACCGACGAGCTTGTGGCCAACTATCGCTCGCGTGTGCACCTTTACCATGACGACAGGGGCGAACTGATCGACCTGCCGGCCTTGCTCGACGGGCAGCCCCTCGGCACCCATGTCTATGTTTGCGGGCCCAAGGGCATGATCGCCTGGGTGCGCAAGACCGCGACGGCGCTCGGGTGGCCGCGCGAGGCGGTGCATCACGAAGAATTCCTTGCTCCTGCCTCAGGCAAGCCCTTCGAGGTGGTGCTGGCGCGGTCGAACAAGATGATCCATGTCGGCGAACATCAAAGCCTGCTTGAGTCGATCGAAGCAGCCGGCGTCGAGGCGCCATATCTCTGCCGCGGCGGTGCTTGTGGCCAGTGCGAGACGGACGTTCTCGAATATGAAGGAACGTTCATCCACAAGGACCATTGGCTGACACCGGCGCAATGTGCCAGCGGCACCAAGGTCATGCCTTGTGTATCACGCTTCGAAGGCAAAGCGCTGGTGTTGGATCGATAGAGTAATTCCAGGAAAAGTGTGAAACGGTTTTCCGTCCGGAATTGCGCAAAACGATGAACCGCTCTGGCGAGGAGGACGCTGCGATGACTATTATCTTCAAGGAAGAAACGTTCTACGACGACTTCACCTTCCGCAACTCGCCGGAGGCGGTCAAGCGCTTCCCCTTCCCGTTTCCCGAGGACAGCTACATGTACTCGGTGAACCTGGAGCCGCATAAGTCATACCGTCCGGGCAGCGTTTTCGAGCGGACGTTCGACGTCGATGAGCACTACGTCTCCGAGATGCGCGATCGTGCCCGCGTCCTTGCCGAAGATCCGTTGCGTTGTCAGTCGCTGCCGCACATGACCCTGGCCGGTTGGGATCTGCTCGAGCTGATCATGACCTCGAAAGCAGAAGAGTATCCCGAGCTTTTCGAGCTGCACCGCGACGGCGCCAAATGGCACTGGATCAACCGCCCGCTGGGCATCGAGCAGAAATTCACCTTCCTCGATGAGACCACATTGCCCTATGGCCCGATGGAGTACATTACGCGGCAGACCCAGGGCGACTTTGCGGTACTTGACCAACGCGACGACAACCTGTGGATGGACGCCGGCATGGTGACCACACAGGCCGACTGGAGCCTTGATTTCGACATCGGCATGAACTTCTTCGAGTGGCACGCCCCGGTGCCGAAAGCGCACGAGATGGGTATCTTCCAGCGGGCGTTGAAGTTCCTCCTGAACGTGCAGCAGGGTTCGCCGGCGCGCCGTCTAAACTGGACGATGACAGTCAATCCTCTGCTCGACACAAGCCCCGAGAACTATCACAAATGGGGCGTGATGAAGAAAGACCTGAGGCTGGAGAACGTGGGGCAAATGATGCATTTGCGCGTCGAGCTCCAGACCTTCTTCCGTCTTCCTCGCTCGAATGCCCTGGTGTTTCCGATCCGCTGCTACCTCATCAAGCTCGACGAACTGGTGACGGTGCCGAAATGGGCGAGGCGCTTCCATCGCGTCATCCGCGACCTGCCGGCGGAACTGGCGACCTACAAGGGCTTCATCTGCAATCGGCCCAAGATCGTGGAATGGCTGTCAAAATATGATGACGGTGCCCCGACATCGCCAGGCATTTGGCCGGACTGATCCGTACGGGCTCCCGACTGCGAACGCAGGCATCGGAATGGTCGCGTTGCTACGAGATGCCGCGCGACGGGCGCTGGAGTCTGGCGTCCCGGAGCGCGCGTCACGATCGAGCCGCTGCGCGATCCGGTATGGCCATAACCGTCTTTCGAACTTAAGTAGCGCATTCGTGGCGGTCCCCGCTCCCCTGAACGGTGGCGTGTCGAGCGGGGGGCTGGGTTTCCACCTATCTCGTTACAAGATCGCGGACGACGGCAAGGCGCTTGACAGCGATGGTGGCAAGCGCCTGCGCCCTGTCCCGAGCGGCTGCGAAAGCAGGTGTTCGCCCGCGCCGATGTAGTAGTCGGCCAGCTCCTCGCAGAGCGCATCCAAGGATCGCGGTGGCGGCCGCCCGACAGGCGCGCGGCTCTAAAGAGGATCCGATGCGAGATCGAGAGAGACCTTGCGGGCTTCGAGGGCAAGATCCCGGTATGTATTCTTGTTCCCTTTCATGTCGGCATATCCCTCAAGGCGCATGCAGACCTCCATCTCCAGACTGGACAGATCGTAGGGCTTCTGGATTGCCGGCCCCAGATGCCGATCTTTGAAAAAGGCTTTCCGGCGCTCTCGCCGCAGCGTCTTTGCGTGCTCCAGTTCCGCGCGTGCCATCCGTTCGGCGGCTTCCCGGATTTCCGGCGACGCCCCGTGGGCTGCTACATAGGACCAGAATGCGAAGGCGCGCTCCTCATTGCGGACGGCGATGGCCAGGGAGCGATACGCGTCAACCAATTCGGGGGAGACGAGCCAGATGCCTTCCTCGTCGAAACCGTCCTGCGGCACGGCATCGGCCGGCCGAATTTCGGGCGGTTTATGGGTGACCTGACGCGACCAGCCGGAGACCATGTCGGTATGGCCAGTCTCCTCGCGCACAAGACGATCGAACACGTCGGCTAGTTCTCGCCGACCGGCGCCGCGCATGCGCCTGGCCAAATCCGCATATCTGTCGGCAGATTCCTTCTCCATCGCCAGCGCGACGGCGAGAAGCTCCCCATCGACCGGATGCCGTTGGTTCAGATGCCAGCCGGTACATCGGATGTTCTTCCCCCAGGTTTGGCTGTCGACCATACTGGTTCTCTCAACGCCTTGAGCTTGGCGAAGGCCATTTCGATCGGGTTGAGATCGGGGCTGTAGGGTCGCAGGAAGTGCAGCCATGCGCCTCTTGCCCGGATGGCTGCCTCGGCGGCCGGACTCTTGTGGGCTGCGACATTGTCGAGAATGACGACATCGCCCTTTGCCAGCGTCGGATTCTAGTCCCTTTCTTGATCTTTAGGTTCGCCAGACCATACGAGAGAATACGAAGGAAATGGATTGGCGAACAGCCGCTAACATATTGTTTTTGTATAGAAAATAGTGACCCTCCGGGCCTACCATTGTCGTTATTTATCAATGCTTTATAGGGTGGTTCGCCACGAGGTTCGCCAAGCATCGGCTTGCGCGTTACGACGCGTACGACTCGATCCATCCCCTGCACAGCCAGCCGAACCTGCGATGCCTCTCGCGAATAAAGCTCTGCATGATCGATATCGTCATGACCGAGCACGTCCATAAGCTGCCTAGTCGAGGCCTCGGCTTCGGCGAGATCCGTTCATGCCGCACGAATTCGAAAAGTCTGGCAGAAGAATTGACGGAGATCAAAGCGCGATGCGGGCATACAATGCAAACTTTGTCTTTTGTTAATGTCCGATGACGGAGGGAACAGCCAATGGGCAAACGCCTCCTCCAAGTGATCGCTGCCATTGCGGTCGTCTTCGTTGCGGCGCAACTCGTTCGTCCCGACCGCACGAATCCGCCGACTGACGTTAGCCGCACCATTCAGGCGCATGCCGGGATAACCAGCGAGCTCGTGGCTGTTCTGGATCGCTCGTGCGGCGATTGTCATTCAAACGCGACCGTGTGGCCGTGGTACTCGAACATCGTCCCCTTCTCCTGGCTTATGGCGTACGGCGTCAACGAAGGGCGAAAGGCGGTCAACTTCTCAGAATGGGCCGGATACTCGCCGGAGCAACAACGGAAGCTGCTGGCCGAGTCTTGCCACGATGCAACGTCGGGCAAGATGCCCGGCTCGTATACCGCACTGCGTCCCGAGACTCGGCTCTCGTATCAGGACATCGATATGATCTGTGTGGCCGCGCAGAAAGCGGAAGTGGATGCGGGCCATGTGCAGTGAAGCGATGCAATCAGCCTTTCCGCGGCTCAGCAGCGTTCGCACAGGATCGCAGCCCTGTCGGTGGGACATCTTCGCTCTGGCATGGTTCGCCTTCAATTCGACCGTTGTGAGTTGGCGACGGGACGCATCTGCTGGCGGTCGCCACCGCGTGATAGATCGCCACGTTCCCTTTCCGCGCCTATCCAGCTCGCGAAGGGCCGTAGCAATCGCGAGCACTGAGCACGCGGGAGCGCTCGGCACCTCGGGCTGTTTGTAGTTCCTTCTTGGCCGTGACACGTATGAGATGGAGGACGAGCTATGAGTTACCTTGAATTGAGCGCGCACTTCACGGTCCGCCCGGGCTGCCTCGACGGATTCAATAAGCAGGCGGCCGAGTTGATTCGGATCACACGGGAAAAGGACACAGGAACACTCCGCTACGACTGGTTCCTCAGTAGCGATGGCACCGAGTGCGAGGTTCGTGAGACGTACACCGGCCCGGAAGCCTTGATCGAGCACAACAGGCATATCCTGCAAGCTCGTACCAAGTTATTCAACGAGTATGCCGACAATCACTTCATGATTTTCTACTCAGAACCTTCGCAATCGCTGCTCGATTTGCTGAAGGCTCACCAAGTCGGATTTAAGTGGTTCTCCTTCGTTCGAGGTTTGGAGTCTACGCCGTCCCGCATTCCTGGAACGGACCACGACGTCAAGCACGCGTTGTAAGCCGGATTGGGAGGCGCCGATGACTCCAACAAATCTTGAAGCCAAGGTTTCCGACTTCCTTACGCAAAGGCGGATCGCCGTTGCAGGCGTGTCGCGCAACAACAGCCATCATCCGGCCGGCAACCTTATCTATCGGCGGTTGAAGAAGACGGGGCATGAGGTCTTCGCGGTAAACCCGAACTTGCAGACCTTCGATGGCGATCCCTGCTTCCGCGACCTGCGATCGATTCCAGGTGGGGTTGATGGAGTCGTGATCGTCACGCGACCTGAAATCACCGAGAGCATCGTGCACGACTGTTCGGTTGCCGGGATCCGCCGCGTTTGGATGCATCAATCCCTTGCGAAGGGATCGAGTGTCTCGCCGCAGGCAGTCGAATTCTGCCGTCGACACGATATCAGCGTGATCGAGGGCGCCTGTCCAATGATGTACGGCGATGGCGTCGACTTTGGGCACACGTGCATGCGGCTGCTCATGAAACTGACCGGAAGGTTACCAAAATGAACCGCCGGCAGGTCGCGTGGATTATCATCCTAGTCGTCGACGTCGCATATATCGCATGGGGCGCGGGGGCCGCAGTGTCTCCCGAACATCTTCTAGGTCTAGCTGGCAAAGGGATTCTGCCGGCGGCCTATGAGGGCTACTCCGGCGGGTCTTGGTTGGAGCTTACGGGCACTTCCCCCATGATCGCGGGCTACATAACAGTGCTGTACCGGATGTATGGCATCTATTGCGTCCTGTTCGGACTTCTGGCCAGCGCCATCGCCGTAACGGCGTTCCGCCGGGGTGAGCCTTGGGCATGGTGGGCGTTGTTCATCGGAAACACGATCGCATTTGGGTCGGCGATAACGATGGATAAGATTGTGAATGCCATCGGCCCCTTCGAGCTAACGGAATACCTCGGCCTCGCACTCGTCTGGGGAGCGCTCGCCATAACACCTCCATTTCGTGCAGCATCAGCTGGGCCCGTTTGATCGGCGAGCTAAGCCAGCTTCTGCAAGGAGATCCGGGTGCCGATGCGGTGACATTCGGGACGCGCGAGGATCCCGTTCCTGGCACATCTCGACATGGTATGTCAGGATGGAGACGGCGGCCCGTGCAGCGCGACAATCTGGGAGAGAGGCTCACCTTGATTGCCGCGCCGTAGCAATCCGGACGCAAGGGCAAGTCAACGGCGCTTTCGGGCTTCGAACCTTGCGGAGTTTGACCGGGTGTTACGTCAGGTCCGTATGATCGACGGTGTGTCGAACAGCGAGACGAGCCTGTTGCTGAGCAGCGTATGAGGGGAGCATGTGACAAGCTGGCGGAGACCGGCTTCCGGCGGTGCGTCAAGGACATGCTCAATGGCTTCCAAGCGGAAGGAAACTGCACAGCAGCGCTGATCGCGGCGACGGCGCCAGCAGCCGGCACATCCCAGACCCGAACAGTCCGGCAAGATCGGCACCGATTTTCCATGCTCACCGGTAGAAACAGCGGAAAGGTAGGTCGAGCAGCCATGTGCAAGGAGGCCAAGAAGGTTGTCGTTTTGAAATCCGCAGGATTCCCGCAACACGGTCTTCTGGCGGACGAAGGCCGCAGCCATCGGGTTCCGCGAAATGGTTCCGAACCAAACTGGAGAATGCAGCGCCCGCAACGCCTTCAACGAAGCAGGAGAGTGATTTGCGGAATGGTAGAGCGGCAGGATTTGAACCTGCGCCCCCCAGACCGAGCCGTCCTGGTATCTGCTTTCCAAGGACGACCAGCTTGTGCCGCCGGCGGTGGTCCGCATGATGGCGCAACGCGCGAAGGCCGCCACCGTCGAGGTATCGGGCAGCCACGCCACCTTCGTCGCGCGTCCAGCCGCTGCCGCGAAGATCATCGAGCAAGCCGCCGAAGCCGAGGCGAAGTGCGAAGGACGAGCTCGCTAACTCGAGTTGAGGATCTATTCTACGAAACAGCGAGAGGTGAGGCTTCTATCTTACGCTGAAGCCGCCATCGGCCATGAGGACCGCCCCATTGATGATTCCGGTCCTCCGAGGCGAGGTAACGAGCCGCAGCGGCGATTTCGGCAGGCCTGGCAAAGCGTCCGACGGGGATATCCCTTCTGGCCTTTTCTCCCTTTTCGCCTGACCAGCCGACAAGCGCCATCGGCGTCTCAACCACTGTCGGTGCGATCGCGTTGGCAGTGATGCCGAACTTGGCCCATTCAATGGCCATCACCTTTGTCAGGTTGATCAGCGCCGCCTTGCTGGCACCATAGGCGGCATGCTCCTCGATGGCGACGACGCCGGCTTGCGAGGAGATGTTGATGACGCGGTGAAGCCTTGAGATAGGGCAGGGCAGCAGCAGCGACGAGCCAAGGACCCCGAAGGTTGATCCGCATCGTCCTGTCCAAGACTTCGATATTTGGTTCCCCGGCGGGAAAACGTACCTAGCCCGGCATTGTTGACGAGAATGTCGATGCCCATCGCCGTACCAATTCGGTCGACGACAGAAGCGATGGCGCCAGTGTCTTCAAGATCGAGCACGAAGCCTTTGTGGTCACAAAGTTGATCGGCGCAAGCAAGCCGACCGCGATCCGTGCGATCGAGGCGCTGACCGAAGCCAATATTCTCGTGGAAACTACAGGAAAGAAGCGCGACCGCAGCTTCGCCTATCGCGCCTATCTTGAGTGCCTGCGAACCGGAACGGAATTGGACAGCGGCGGCTGATCGCTACCAATCGCGAAATCATGCCAAGCAAAGCCCACATCCTAGGACCTTGCATGAAGCCCCATCCCGTGCCGCGTCCTTTGCTTAGGCGCGGAACCATAGGGAGCGATACGGGAAGATTTCCTATTTTGGCCCACGAAAAAGACAATGAAATCAGAGATGTGAATATGTCCTCCGGACCCCACCATTTGGTTGTCCAGTTTCGACGTTTTCGAACTCAGTATGATCTTCGTAGTTTGGAGGTTCGTCTCGGCGTTTGGTGAACCGTCGCTGTTGGGTTCAAAGTGGCCCTCGCGACGGTGTATGGACAGCAGGCCTGCCGCGTCCCCCAACTGGGATCACCCGCGCGTTCTTGCTCTCGAGTTCATCCAGATAATCGGCCCACCATTGCATCATCTTGACGCGCTCTTCCCAGTGTTCAGCCCGGGCGTAGGCGCGACGAACGTCGTTATTCTCAATGTGGGCGAGCTGCCGCTCTATGGCGTCCGGATGCCACTTGCCACATTCGTTTAGCAGAGTTGATGCCGTTGCTCGAAAACCATGCGCGGTAGCTTCTTCCTTGCCGTAGCCCATGCGGCGCAAGCGTGTTGTCGGAGATCGGACGCGAATCCGACCGAACACTGGGAAAGAGCAGGGATCCACCGCCGGAGATTTCTCTAAGCGAGGTCAGGACACTGACGGCCTGCCTTGAAAGGGGTACGCGGTGCGGCCGTCGCATTTTCATGCGTGCTTCAGGAATGATCCACACCGCGCTTTCGAAATCGAACTCTTCCCATTCTGCCGCGCGCAGCTCGCCGGGGCGGGGAAACAGCATTGCCATCAGCTTCAGGGCGGCTCTGGTTGTTGGCTGTCCGTCGAATGCATCGACCGCCCTCAGCAAACCTCCCAAGGCCTTAGGGTCGGTAATCGCGGCACGAGGCGTGACCTTCGGACTGATGAGTGCGCCCCTCAGGGCGATCGTCGGATCTCCCTCGGCGCGTGCGGTCGCGATTGCGTATCGAAACACGGTGCCGATGGTGGAGCGCAGTCGCCTAGCCGACTCGTATCGACCGCGAACTTCGACGCGACGAAGGGCGGTAAGGATGGTGGCCGGATCGATCTCCCGAATGCACTTGTCGCCGATTGTCGGATAGGCGAAGTCGAGGAGCCATTTGACCTTGCTGATCGTCCGGTCGGCACGTCCCTCCTTCTTCAGCTTCTCAACATATTCGTCCGCAATTGAGCGAAAGGAGTCCTTTGCCGAATCGGCCTTCCGCAAGCTGCGTTCCTTTCCAGGGTCTATGCCAGCCAGCAGGAGCCGTTTAGCGTCATCGCGCGCCTGCCGTGCCTCCGCGAGGGAGATAAGGGGATAGCTGCCCAGCGCAAGCAGTTTCTGCTTGCCGTCAAAGCGGTAGGCGACCCGCCAGAGGCGAGAGCCCGTGGGCTGCACCCATAGCTGCAGCCCGCCCCCGTCAGATAATTTCACCAGTTTGGAAGCAGGGCGGGCGTTTCGGCATTTCACGTCGGAGAGGGCCATTCGTCAGGTCTCCCTTGGCTGTTTCGATACCATCAGGATGTCGAATACCAACCGAAATACCATCCCCCCACCTCGTTGGACCAAACGCGCCCGAAGCGCTCCCAGCCCTGCTCAAATACGCCATTTGACAGAAAAAAATCAACAATTTCAGCGATTTGCAGAAACTGCAGCGTAGAAGTTTCGGCGAAAGTGAATGTAGGGAAAAGAGGGGATGGTGCCCAGAGGCGGATTCGAAGCGAAGGAAATCTGGCTTTGTTTCCAAATAGTTGACGCCCACACAAGAGCAGGGATAGCCAACAAAAATACCAACAAAATATTTCTGTGGATTGGTTCGGTTCCCGGAAATCGCTCTATTCGCTCAATGCCATCGCATCCCAACCTTATCTCAGAAGCGGAGCGTTGAGCAAGTCGCAGGTCCGCTGCTGCCTCCAATTTCCCCGAGATCTGATCGCCCTTACCACTTGAAGATGGCGGCGAGAGCGTCTTTCGACTTGACGCTTACGTCCTTGAAAATATTGAACTTTTCGCGGCATTTGTTACACAGTCTGTTACACGGCTACAGCGTTAATTTAAGCTCTCGGCATCTGAGCTCGCGCGCCCGAGCATCGACCTAATCCGATACTGGCTCGGGGCATCGTTGCTCCCGGAGCTTCAGCGTAGTCTCGCAAAAATTCCCAAGCCGCTTCGGGGCTGACGAGTCTGCGAAGCCGACGAGCGATAGGCAATACCGAGACGCAGACATTACGTGACGGCACTTGATATTGCAGTGCAGCAAGCGTAGAGCACCGCCCGCTTATGGGAGTGTCGTCCATGGCCCTTACCAATGCTGGTAACGAGGCAGAACCTGTCGAACAATCGAGCCATTCTGAGGTCGAGCAGCACAGCACCAAGGTGCTGATGCTGGGCGCGTTGGGCGTGGTTTACGGCGATATCGGCACCAGCCCGATCTATGCATTCCGAGAGGCGTTGCACGCATCGGCCGGTGGCAACGTCGCCAACCGTGGCGACATCCTCGGCGTACTCTCGCTGATCATCTGGTCGCTGACGATCACCGTCACCATCAAATACATCATGTTCGTGCTCCGTGCCGACAATCGCGGCGAGGGCGGGGTGCTGTCGCTGATGGCGCTGGCGCGCAACAGTTTCCCGACGCGCTCGGCGGTGATCCTCGGCATCGGCATTGTCGGCGCGGCGCTTTTTTTCGGCGACGCAGTCATTACGCCGGCGATCTCGGTGCTGTCGGCGGTCGAAGGTATGAATGTCGTCACGCCGACCTTCCAGCCCTATGTGGTGCCGCTGACACTGGCCATTCTGGCGGTCGTGTTTGCGGTACAGCGGTTTGGCACCGGCGGCGTAGGATTGGTGTTCGGGCCCGTTACCGCGCTGTGGTTCCTGGCCATCGGCCTTTCCGGCCTCAACCACATCATGGACGACCCGGAAATCCTGCTGGCAATCAGCCCGCATTATATCGTGTCATTCCTGATCAACTCGCCCGAAGTCGCCTTCGTCACGGTTGGTGCGGTTTTTCTCGCCGTCACCGGCGCTGAGGCGCTCTATGCCGACCTCGGCCATTTCGGGCGCAAGCCGATCGTGCTTGCCTGGCTGGCCATCGTGTTTCCTTGCCTGTTGCTCAACTATGTCGGGCAAGGCGCCTTCGTGCTGGCGAATGGCGGTGTCGTCGGTCATCCCTTCTTCGAGATGAACGAAGGCCGGATGCTTATCCCGATGGTGGTGCTGGCGACGGCGGCGACCGTGATCGCCAGCCAGGCGGTGATCTCCGGCGCTTTCTCGCTGACCAGGCAAGCAGTGCAGCTCAACATGCTGCCGCGCCTGGAAATCCTGCATACGTCGGAAAGACAATCCGGCCAGATCTATATGCCGCGCGTCAACATGCTACTGGCGCTCGTGGTGATGCTGCTGGTGGTCGGCTTTGGCGAATCCAGCAAGCTTGCCTCGGCCTACGGCATTTCGGTGACAGGCAACATGCTGGTGACGAACATACTGCTTTATGTCGTCATGACGCGCATCTGGAAATGGCCGCTCGGCGTCGCGATAGCCTTAATGGCGGTGTTCGTCTTCATCGATACCGGCTTCTTTGCAGCCAACATCGTCAAGGTATTCGAAGGCGGCTGGGCCTCGCTTGCCATTGCCGCAGTGATCGTGATGACCATGTGGACTTGGATAAGAGGCACCAGGTATCTATTCGACAAGACGCGCAGGAACGAGATTCCGCTCGATTCCCTTGCAGGCAATCTGTTGAAGAGGAAACCGCAGCTGATGTCCGGTACGGCCGTGTTCCTGACCAGCGATCCCGCCAGCGCGCCGACCGCGTTGATGCACAGCCTGAAGCACTACAAGGTGCTGCACGAACAGAATGTCATCCTCTCGGTGGTGACGGCGCAACAACCCGTCGTGCCCGACAGTGACCGGGTCAAGATGGAAACGATCAACGAGCTGTTCATGCGGGTGACGCTGACCTTCGGCTATATGGAGCAGCCCAATATCCCGCGCGCGCTGGCGATCTGCCGCAAGCAGGGCTGGAAGTTCGACATCATGACGACCTCTTTCTTCCTGTCGCGGCGCTCGCTCAAGGCCTCGCCCAATTCCGGCATGCCGGTCTGGCAGGACAAGCTGTTCATCGGGCTGGCGCGCACGGCGGCCGACGCAACGGAATATTTCCAGATCCCGACCGGACGCGTCGTCGAGATCGGAACACAGGTGGCGATTTAGTGCATGCCGCAGTTCAGCAGCTGAGAAGCCACTTGAGCGTGTCCATAGAAAGCGCCTCACTGAATACCAAACATCCCCATCCTCTGTTTGGTACGTTTCCAACTCTTGATATCTTGGAATTGACCAAGGATCGCTGCTTGGGTTCTGTCTCGGGAGGCGCGACTTCGGTGAGCAGAACTCTAGCAGCCCTTTCCCAGACTCTCCGCATGAATCGGAGTAGCCTGCTTCCATCGGCGATTTACATGTGGCATCGCCGTTGAGCGACGGCCACCCTTCCGCCCTAATGGGAGGAACAGCTATGGTCAGTAACACCAGCTCAATGAGTGGCATTGCCTATCCCAGCGACCTGGCTTTGTTGAAGCAGGTCTTTGATCGTGTCTGCGCCGAGGCAGGTATCTCCGTTAGTAGCATGCAGGCGGAGCGCCTGAGCGTGAGCGTAATGGCACTGTTCTCGGACGGCGAGTTCGATGAGGCCGTTCTTTATGAACGCCTTAAGCTTGATGCCCGCTCCTTGCCCAGAACGGGCAGCGTATGACCTCCGATCATCAGGAAGTCCTCACGAGCCTTGTAGCTCGTTATGAAACCGTAGTGTCGATACAGGACCGGATCGTTGAGCACGACCGGCGTTTCGGGCCTAGCATCCGAATTGGATGAAGTCCTACTGGAGCGGCTGCTCGTCTCGTTACGGAAGGCCCGCGTCGCCCTGGAGCTGGGCGGTGATCAGGGTGGATTTGCGGCGATAGCGTTCCTCGACGATTTCGAACAGATGGAAGCGCTGTTGGTCGGTGAGGCTGTGAGTTCCGAAGTCATGAGGATGAGCAGTTGCGCGCGGGTGAGTTTGTCGATGAGGCGTGGGAAGCGGCCATCGAGACGAGCGAGCGCCAAATCCTCGAACAGGCGCGGCACGCGCACATAGAGCACGGAATGATCGAGCCGTGCCGCTTGCCGTCCGAAGGCGCAGGCCAGCCACGACTTGCCGGTTCCGGTCTGGCCGGTGACGATCAGGTTCTCACGAGTTTTCAGCCATTTGCCCTGGGCGAGCGCCATGGTGCTGCGCCGGTCGAGTCCGCGCGGCGCGGCAAAGTCGATGTCCTCGATGCAGGCTTCGGGAAAGCGCAGCCTGGCTGAGGCGAGCCGGTTCCGGACGCGCTTGTCGGCCCGCATGGCGACCTCGCGGTCGAGCATCAGGCCGAGCCACTCGTCACGGCTGAGTTCGTTGGCGTTGTTGCGTTCGGCCAGTTCGCGCCAGGCGGCAGCCATGCCGGCCAGACCGAGGGCCTGCATCTGGTCGAGGGTAGGGTTCGTCAGCATTCTTTCTTTTTCCTTCACGGTAATAGGTGGAGCCGCGGATGTTGGCGTCTGGGGTGTCGGCTTTGCCGGTTCTGCGGAGCTGGCCCGGTCGAGGCCGGCTTTGAGGATGGCGGTGACGGAGGAGTAGGCGATCGCGTTGATCAGCAGCGCCCGCTCGCAGGCGGCATCGAGACGCTCCGGCCCATAGCGCGGCGCCAGCGACAGGATGCCCATGGCCGAGCGATATCCCTGTTCCGGATGCGGCCGGTCGCGCATCATGCGCTCGACCAGGATGGCGGCGTTGGGGCCGATCCTGGCCGCCCTGCTGATCAGGCTGGCCGGCGTGGTGTTGGCGTAGCGCTGGTGCGCCTTGGGCATGTGTTCGTTGACGGTGACATGGCCGGAACGCTGTGAGCGACGGACATGGCTGGCGACACGCTGGTGATCGTGGAAGATCTCGACCACTCGATGCGTGAGCCGCACCTCGACGGTGCGCCCGATCAGCCGGTGCGGCACCGAGTAAAAGGTCTTGTCGACCTCGACATGGTAGTCAGGATGGACCTTCGCCGACTTCCACTCGGCGTATTCGAACGGTGCCGCCGGCAGCGGCTTCAAGGCAGCCGCTCGATCTCCCCGAACAGTTCGCGGCGGCTTTGGCCGACATGGCGCATCGGCCGGTTGTTCAGCTCCTCGAGCAGTTCGGCGATCGCCGCGTTGAGCTCGGCGATCGAGAAGAAGGATCGGTTCCTCAGCCGCGCCAGAATCCAGCGCTCGACAATCAGCACCGCGCCTTCGACCTTGCCCTTGTCGCGCGGCTTGCGGCTGCGGGTCGGCAGGATGGTGGTGTCGTAATGCTCGGCCATCGCGGCAAAGGTCGCGTTCAGCGTCGGCTCGAACCACAGCGTCTTGACGACACCGGCCTTCAGGTTGTCGCACACGATCGCTCTGGTGACGCCGCCGAAGAAGGCGAGCGCTCGCACCTGGCCCTCGATCCAGTCCGGCAGCTTCTGGCTGGAGCTGGCAAAGGCGAAGGTCAGATTGGAGGCGCCCAGCACCGCGACAAAAATGTGCGCCGGGTAAATGATGCCGGTCGCCGGATCGATCACCGGCACCGTCTGCCCGGCATAGTCCGTCTGCATCACCGCGCCCGCCGCATGCCGGTTGCGGAATGTCGCGCTCGTCCGGCGCTCGAAAGCGGCGAAGTGCTCGCAGAACCAGGTGTAGCCGTAGCCGTCGGGGTTGGCGGCGCGATACTCCTGCCACAACAGCGTCAGCGTCACCCCCTTGCGCTTCAACTCCCTGGCGATCAGCGCAAAGTTCGGTTCGCTTAGGTCTTGCGGCGGACGACCGGCACGGCCAAACAGCAGCCGCTCAAGTGTCGCGTCGTCGTGCGATATCGCTGGCTCGCCTCGTGACCGATCGGGATAGGAGCGATGCAGTCTTTCTGGGGCGGATGAAGGAACCTTTGACACGGTTCGGAATACACCGCGTCGTGACGCAATATGCCGCCATGGCGAGAAAAACCGTGCCGACCGTGGCCACGAAGCGCGTCAGGCCGTGGCCACGAAGCGCGTCAGCCCCATACGATTCGTCACACGACAGCCGTCCACCTCCTGCGTGCCGGCGTCGATATCGACACGATCCGCGCCTGGCTCGGCCATGTGTCGTTGGACACCACGCACATCTACGCCGAGGTTGATCTGGAAATGAAGGCAAAGGCGTTGGCCAAGGTTGAAGTCAGCGGCTTGAAAGAGCCCCCACGGCAGCGATCTCTGCCGTCATTAATGGCATTCCTGAAAGCCCTGTAGCGAACTACCATCGCCGTTCTTCTTATGTGGCGGCTTGGGCCAAGGAAATCACTGACATCCTTGGCTCATCCCCCGGAGACGCAACATAAATTTGGCCGCAACATAACAGGTGAAGTGTTATGCCGAACATATTAGCCGCTTCTGCGAACTCTTTCGCAGTTTCGAGCAGCGGCTTTCGCCGATGATGCGCCAGGAGCATGCGGCCGGCGACAAGGTCTTCGTCGACTATTCCGGCAAGAAGATCCCGATTGTTGATCGCAAGACCGGTGAGATCCGCGAGGCAGAGATCTTCGTGGCAGTGCTCGGCGCATCCAGCTTCACCTTTGCGGAGGCAACTTGGACGCAAACGCTCCCGGACTGGATCGGCTCGCATGTCCGGATGTTTCGTTTCTTCGGAGGCGTTCCCCGGCTGATCGTTCCCGACAATCTGAAGTCGGGCGTCAGCAGCGCCAGCTTCTACGACCCCGAGATCAACCGCAGCTAGGGGAGGGGATTTCGTTGACCATCGGCCGGCAGAGGAGCGGGCCGAGCGTTTCGTGACATGACCGAACGGAATTTCGTCCGGCTGCGCAAAAAGGTGCCCTGTCGAGACTTACTTGTTAGCAGGGACGAACTCGTGAAGAGTTAAACGACTGATAAGGCAACATTATCATTCGTTTTATGATGCCGACAAGCACAGCGCTTTCTGCGCAAATAGATTGCTAAAAGCGCCGTCATGACTCATCGTGCTTGCGATGATTCTGCGACCCAACCCCTCTCTGTCTCGCCGTGGCGTGCTTGGCGGCGCCTCTTCGATCGCACCGATGGCAACGGTGCCGACCTGGGTTGCGCGGGGCCGCCCTCGACACCCAAACGGTTGCGGGACAAGGCATCGAGGACATTGCAGTCACGGCCGGCGCCGCCATCGGCGCGCTCGATGCGGTGGTCCGCCGGCAGGAGCGGTGGGCCGGCGCCTGGCGGCAGCGCCTGGCGCTTTCGGCGGCTGCGGTCACGGCACGGCAGGCAGGGCGCGTCGAGGACGAAGCGGCCTTGCGCGATGCCGTATTGCTCACAAGACCGGGCGGCAATGTCGGTCCCGCCGGCCTTTTCTTTCTTGCTTGGCGGCGGCTGGCATCTCGGCCAGCGGACGATCTGCTAACGGAGAAAAATGTCGCGGCGGTGCTGGAAGATCTAGGTCTCACGCTCAACGATGAGGCGGTCAGCGATCTGACGGACGATCTGCGACAGCTTGCCGCCAACACCGGCACGGTCGAAACGCTGGTCGGGGCCTTCGCGGCCGCGGAGCGTTACGGCCTCCGGCGCGTTCTCGGAGCCTGGCTTGCCGATGTCTTGCTCGCGCAGCGGCTAGGCTGGACACATGCAATCCCTTTGTTGGGCGCCAAAGCGACCTTAGTTGTGGGTACGTGCCGGGCGCGTCGACCAGTGACTGCCGCTCTGGCTGCCGGCGCCGAAACGGAAGCCGATTGGGCCAAAAGCCTGCTGGCCGCGCAGGCGCGCGCTGCGCTGCGCGCCATTGATCTTTTCGCCGAACTTGAGCGCCGGGCGGACCGGCTGCTTGCGGTTGCGCCGAAACTCAGGGCCAAGGCGGCGGACGTCGTCGTGGAAAAAGCTGCTCTCTGACGACGCGATCGTCGCCTCAGAACAAAGCGCCGGCATGAGCGATCGCGGCCTGCGCCGCCTGTTCGACCGGCTGGTCGAGCTCGGTGCCGTGCGTGAATTGTCCGGCCGCGCTACCTTCCGCATCTACGGGCTGTGAAGACAATGGCGGAGAGTGCACGTAGGCGAGGAGGGAGCCGGCCAGATGACCGTCGATCAGCTGACCAGCTGTTTGACCGGGAACTGGATCATCTGCCGCCGGAAGCGCGTTGGCGTGAATGGATGCACCGGGTCGAAGCAACGATCTTCGCCGCTAGCGAGCCGGTCGACCGCGAAATGCTCGCCCGCATCGTCGGGAAAAGCTGCAGCATTGATCTTCTCATCGACGACATCCGCGAGGAGCTGCGCGGCCGCCCTTACGATCTGGTTTCGGTCGCCGGCGGCTGGAAACATTTGACCCGGCCTGCCTATGCAGACGCCATCCGTGCTGCTGTAGGTGGAAGTGGGAAGACGGCCGACCTTACGCAGTCGGAGGTTTTGGTGCTGATGTGCATCGGCTACTTCCAGCCGATCACCCGCGCCGAACTGTCGTCTTTCTTCGGCAACGAGATCAGTCGCGATTTTATTGGTCATCTGCGCGGTGCCGGCCTGATCGCTTCCGGTCCGCGCAGCCCAACGCCGGGCGCGCCCTACACCTATGTGACGACAAAAGAATTCCTGCTGGAGTTCGGGCTCGACACGCTGCGCGACCTGCCGGATTTCGAAGCCCTCGAGGACGCTGGACTGCTCTCGAAGGAGAAGCTACTCGCAGGTGATATCATGCCAGGATTATACAACGACGAGGAAGAGCATGCTTAGCGTCGGCACTGATGAATAATACGCTGCCTGGCCGGTGGCCGCAGTTCGCGGCGTCCTCAACAGGATCTACGACCGGGGTTCGCGAGATGACGTGAGGAGACGCTGTCGGGCGTGGGGCGTTGCCTAGAAAATGGTGGGGGGAAATATGCCTGTAGCTCGTATTGAACGTGTCATTGGCGGTTTGGTAACCGCGTGGGCCGAGCCCGGTTCTGATGGCTACTTTGCCTGCCATCACTTTGGATCTAACGTGCATCCAGCCCACCTCTCCAGTTTGGATGAGGTGGCGGATTTCCTACGTTCGCATCTCGGCAGCGGTGTTCGCATGAACCCCGGCTGGGTCAAGATTGTACGGAACATCCACATCGATGGGGTTTTGCTCCGCTGATCGGCGCGAGCCGTTCTGGAGAGCCAAAAACGCCGGTGGCGGTGAATGATGGGTCACTCGCAGGCGCGCTGCCTGGTGTGAAGTTGTATCCATCGAGAGTGCTATTTAAGCCGCCGGACGGACCCTGGATAAGCAAATCATCCCAAGAAAAATCCTAGACAAATCATGAGACGGCGCTTCTAATTGCTGAGCCGACCGAAATAGCGGGTTGCGCATGTCTCTCAGTGCTTTGGGGGTTATTGCGAGAGACAGATTGCAATTCTGAACTCTGTTATAACGGCAAGGATACCCAGGGTTTGGGGGAGGGGATTTCGTGATTATCGCGGATAATGAAACCGCCATCGACTACCTGTATTACGAGACGGTCGCTAAAACGGTCGTCAAGCTGATCAGGCAGAAGTCGAAGGAACCGTTGACGATCGGGTTGCACGGCGACTGGGGAGCGGGCAAATCCAGCACGCTGCTGATGATTGAGTCGGCATTCAAGGGACAGACAGACACCCTGTGTGTCCGGTTCAACGGCTGGCTGTTTGAGGGATACGACGACGCGAAGGCGGTGCTGATCGAGACGATCGTCGCAGCCCTCCTCAAGGAGAGGTCCGGGATCGCCAAGGTGGCGGACAAGGCCTGGGACGTCCTGAAGGCCGTCAACTGGATGAAGGCCGCCCGCACCGCAGGCAGCCTGGCGTTCACCATGGCGACCGGGATCCCCGGTCCGGACCTGATCCAGGGGATTGGTTCGATCGCGGGCAAGGTGATTAGCGATCCCAAGGCCTACCTGACCGGCGACGTGTTCAACAAGGTCATGGACGGTGCGGCGGAGCATTTTAAGGAGGCCGCACCTTCCGAGACGACGCCGCAACGGATGCACGCCTTTCGCGAAGACTTCGAGGAGCTGCTGGAGCGCGCCAAGGTCGACCGGCTGATCGTCTTGATCGACGACCTCGATCGATGCCTCCCGCAGACGGCGATCGCCACGCTGGAGGCTATCCGCCTGTTCTTGTTCGTGCCGAACGCGGCGTTCGTCATCGCCGCTGACGAGGGCATGATTGAATATGCCGTGCGCAACCACTTTCCCGATCTCCCGGCGGCGGCGGGGCCTACAAGCTACGCGCGCAACTACTTGGAAAAACTGATCCAGGTTCCGTTCCGCATGCCGGCACTTGGCGCGTCGGAGACCTTGGTCTATCTCACCTTGCTGCTCTATCTGGCCTCCGGCGTCAGCGACAGTTCGGTGGAGTTCAAGAGCCTGCTCGAGGTGGCGCGCAAGGCCTTGCAGCGGCCCTGGCTGGGCACCGGCTTCGACCGAGACAAAATCAAGGCGAGGCTGGGGTCCATACCCTCCGATCTGGATGCCGCCCTGCAGCTTGCGGCGGAGATTACGCCGATCCTAACCGAGGGCGCCCACGGCAATCCCCGGCAGATCAAACGCTTCGTCAACACCATGGCCCTGCGCGTCGAGATCGCCAGCGAGCGCGGCTTCCAGGACGATATCAAGCAATCCGTCTTGGCCAAGCTGATGTTGGCGGAGCGATTCGCCCCGGAACTGTTCAACGCGATCGCCCGCGACGCGTCCGCTGACGGCTCCAAGACCATCTCGATCCTCGAGCGGAAGGTGACCTCGAAGGGTGGCAAGGACGCCGATGATGATCCCATGGCCGACTGGCCCAACATCGAGTGGGTCAAGCGCTGGGCGGCGATCACCCCGCCGCTGAACGGCATCGACCTGCGGCCCTACGTGTTTGTCAGCCGCGACCGCAGGACGTCCGCCGGCATCGGTGTCGCCGGCGGCCCCGTGGAAGCCATGATCGAGCGGCTGGCGACGTCGACTCTCGGCGTCACGCAGGTGACGAAGGCCGAGGTGGCTGCGCTCACGCCCGAAGATGCCAACCGGGTGTTCCAGGGCCTCGTGACGAAGATTGATCAGACCGAAGATCTCGGCAAACGGCCGCCGGCGGCCGAGGGTCTGGCGCGCCTTTGCGGAGACCGGCCGGAACTGCGCGAACCGCTGGTTGCATTCCTCGGACGACTGCCGGTGAGCAAGATCGGCGGGTGGGTGGTTAGCGGCTGGGGTGTGGCGGTTGAGGGTCCGCAGGCGCAAGAGTTCGCCGAGCTCGTGGGAGAGTGGGCAACGCAGACCTCGAACAAGCCACTGAGCGTCGTCGCGTCGCTGCAGCTGAACCCGAAGTCGAAGAGAAAGTAACATGGGAACCTCCGGCACCAAGCCCAGTTCCCCCCGGGCGCTGCTCCCAACCTGGGTGGACGACGTCGCCGCGTCGACCCCGTCGGCCCCGCCCCTTCCGACACCGCTTCCCGTGCCCGCCCCGCCGGGGCAGCCCGGAGCAACTCCGGTTCCTGCCCCGTCGGGCACACCGCCGAACCCGGTTCCCGTGCCACAGCCGCTGCCCCCGCTGGCGTCACCGGCGGCGGGCAAGCCACTCGGCTCCGCTCGCTCGGATTTCTCCCGTGCGGCCCGCTCGCGCGGGGGTGGCGGCAGGGACCTGAGGCGCGCCGCCGGCAAGTACGTCAGAGCCATGGGCGGTGCACGCAACGCTGCCCGTGCCATGGCGCCGTCCCGCAGGGTGATGACTGGCCTGGGACAGCTGTTGGGTCAGGTGGCGCAGAACGGCCCGGCTGCGGCTCTGCGGTTCTTCAACCTGCAGAGCCTCGTCGGCGCCCCGATAGCCGACGTCTTCCTCGCCCTCACGGACCTCCTGTGCCCTGACGGCGGGACGATTGATGAGGCCATTGCGAGGAACGCGATGCTCGAGACCGTGGGCGAGCTCGGCGCGGCGGGAGATCTGCCTTTCGATGGCGCCACGCCCGACGTGCTGGACGCCGTGTTCACCGGTGCGCTCGCACGCTCGATCGAGACCAAGCTGTTCAACGAGATCGGGGGCAGGTCCATACGGCTCCCGACCGACGTTGCCGCGGTCGAGATCATTCAGAGGACGCTGCACGACTTCATCCAGGGCACCGTCCGCGATCGCTTCGCGGCTGCGGGCGGCACGCTGGCGTCAGTTCCCTACGCGGGCGTCGAGGCCTTCGTCCAGGCCATCTACGAGCAGTCCTTCGAACTGATCCGCATCCTGGGGGATAGCGCATGAGACGTTTCGTGTTTGTCGGCCGCCTGGGTGCGGCGGATAACGGGGCCGTGCCGGTCGTCCAGCCGGACGCGACGCCGGTGACGGTCCAGTTCGTGGCCGCGAACAAGCGGCTCGATTACGGCATCGGCAACGCGCTGCAGACGTTGGCCGACCTCGGTCTCCGGCGGACGGAAACCGCGATCGACCTCGTCATCGTCGCCGCCATGGTCAACGCGGCCGACACCCGCGTCTCGCGCTCCGCGAATGCACAGGACGGCTGGACCCGGGAGCTGGACCTAGTGGTGCCGGTGCGTGAGCCTGACTTGTGGGCGGCGCAGGGAGCGTTGCTCGCCCGCACTCTCAGGTTCTTGACGGGCGACCATTGGCGTATCGTGTTCAGGGCACGGCCCGCACCCTTTGCGACGATCGCAACGGCGCGGCCGTCGCTGGGCCTCGCCGAGCCGGACGAAGTGTGTCTGTTCTCCGGCGGTCTGGACAGTCTCGTCGGGGCGTTGGATTTCCTGGCCGGGGGCGGGAAGCCGCTTCTGGTGAGCCATTACTGGGATTCGGAGACGAGCAAGGCGCAGACGTTGCTGCTGGACTTGCTGCGCAAGAATTACAAAACAAACGAGCCGTTGTCCCTGCGGGCGCGCCTCGGCTTCGACCGCAACCATGTCGACACCGGCGAGGTGGAAAACAGCCAGAGGGGGAGATCCTTCCTGTTTTTCGCGTTGGCCATTTTGGCGGCTTCGGGGCTGACGTCTGACGCCCCGGTCCGCGTGCCCGAGAACGGCCTGATCGGCCTCAACGTACCCCTCGACCCGCTCCGCCTCGGTTCGCTCAGCACCCGCACCACTCACCCATTCTACATGGCGCGCTTCAACGAGTTGATGCGGGGGCTTGGCATCGCCCGGCGTCTGGAAAACCCCTATCGCCACGTGACCAAGGGTCAGATGGTCAGGGATTGCGAGGATCCGGCGCTGTTGCGACGGGCCATTCCCTCGTCGATGTCGTGTTCCTCGCCGGCGAAAGCCCGCTACAGAGGCCTGCCACCGCAGCACTGCGGAACGTGCGTCCCCTGTCTGATCCGCAGAGCATCCCTGGCAGCCGGCCTGGACGCGAACGAGTCGGATACGACACCCTATGTGGTGAAGGATTTGGCGGCGCGTCGTCTCGATACGCTCGAGGCCGAGGGCGAACATGTGAGGTCGTTTCAGCTGATGGCGGAGCGGTTACGGCGGAATCCGCGGGCCGCAAAGGCCCTCGCGCGCATCCCCGGTCCGCTGACCGACGAGCCGTCCGAGATTGACGACTATGTTGACGTCTTCGTGCGAGGGATGCAGGAAGTGGCCCATTTCCTCGAACCCGTCAGGGCGAAGCCTAGCTGAGCATGTCTGCACCACGCCTCGTCGATTTCCACAGTCACCTGGACCTGTATCCAGATCCGGCCGCGGCTATAAGAGCCTGCGAAGAGGCTAAGGTGGCGACGCTCGCGGTGACGACGACGCCGAAGGCGTTCAGGCAGAACATGAACCTTGCAAAGGGCGCCGAGTTTGTGCGCATTGGGCTCGGCATTCACCCGCATCTTGCCGAGCAGCGCTGGACCGAACTGCCCCTGTTCGAGGCGCTGTTGCCCGAGACGAGGTATGTCGGCGAAGTCGGTCTCGATGCGAGCCCCGCACACTACCGCTCGATCGATCGTCAAGTCGACGTCTTCAGGCGTATTCTAACCTCCTGCCAGAGGGCGGGGGACAAGATCCTCTCCGTGCATAGCGTCCGCACGGCGTCGAAGGTTCTCGACCACATCGAGGAGCTGCTTCCCAAGGGCAGTGGCAAGGTGGTGCTGCACTGGTTCAGCGGATCGGTCGCAGACGCGCGGCGGGCTGCGGCTCTCGGGTGCTATTTTTCCGTCAACCAGGCCATGTTCAGGTCCGAGCGGTCAGTGGCTCTCCTCGGGACCTTGCCGCTCGACCGGCTGCTCACGGAGACGGATGGTCCCTTCGTGGAGGTAGATGGTTCCCCCGTCACGCCGGGCGGCGTGGACGAGGCCGTTCGCATGCTTGGCGACGTTGTGGGCCTGGGCGCCGAGGAGATGCGGCGCGCCATTTTGAATAATCTAAAGGCAGTTTTGGAACGGTCCGCAAACTGACGATTCCACGCCGACCCGAGCTTATCGTGGCCAGCGACTCTGCACCATTCGCTACCGGAGCTTGAGGAGCTCGATGAGCTCGTCGGCGTTGAGCAACTGGCCGGCACGCCTGTATGCCGGCGAACCGCGGCGGGCCTCGATTTCGGCATATTTCTGCAGCATCTCGCGATAAGTCGACACCGTGTTGGCGTGAGCGTTCAGGGATCTGTCCCTGAACTCCTCAAAGCGCCCGAGCTTTTCGACCATGAATTTGGCCATCGACATGTAGCGTCCCTCTTCGTTCCCGTCGAAGCCGTCAAACTTGGGGTTTTTCCCCCAGTACTTCACCTGGTCCTCGACGCGCTGCCTGTCTTCGGGACTGAGCTTCTCATATCCCCATTCAATGGCTCGCCACATCGCCATCGTGTCGACCACGAAGTCGAGCGCCTCGGGGTCGTCGACCTCATCGTGAAAGATGCCCGACATTTCCCATTCCAGGCCCCAGAAATGGCCTCCGTAGATGGCGCTCTGAATCAACTCGACTGACTTCATGTCCTCGTAGCCTTTATGCTGGCGCAGGACTTCGGCTAGCATCCACATGATCAGTTTTTCAGAGCTGGTCGGCCGGAAGGCCTTGCGCCGACCAGCCTCAAGCCCAGTATACACCAAGGTGCGGATGGCCTCTGCCCGCGAAGGGAGGTCACGCTGCTCTCCCCGCCAAGCATCGATCCGGTCAATCGTGCTTTCATCGAGCCTGAGCTCGAATCGCTCGGTTTTCACCATTTCTACCTCCAATCAAGTCCGTACCGAATCCATATCGTACGGACATTGTACGTAAGACACGGTGAAAGGCAAGCATCGCCATCTCGCATGTCGTTACTTGGGTCAGGACGGGGGCGCGTCACACCCCCCACGGCTGGCATGCCGGCCGGTGCCTGCACCTCCGGCATGTGGCTAGGCGCTCGTCGGGACCCTCAGGGAACAGGCGAGTCGATCAGAGTGCAGGTGTCAGGATCCGGGCCGTAGTACTGCGCGAACTGTCGCTCGCCAAGGCGATCAGTGCAGCATTTTCGGATTTCCCGGTAAGCCATTTGAAATCGTAGCGGAAAGGTCCCGGCTCGAGGACCCATTGCAGGGCGAGATCGAACACGAGCATTCCGCCAAAGAAGGTGTTGACCAGTTTCTTGATGTTTTCGGGGCTCCGGCCGCGCACGGCGCGAGGAAAGATCTGCTCGGTGTCACCTCTGTCCTGGAAGAGGGACAGATGGGTGACGAACAGCGATCCGGCCTCAGGGTTGAAGTTGTCTCCCGCCATCCAGATGCCCGGCCAACAGAAAAATTCGGGACTGCGCTGCTTGTCTCGGCAAAAAGCGATGAAGTGCGAGACCAGGACCCGGACAGGCATGTTCACACCGGCATAGTTGAACGTACGATGCTCCTCCATCAGGGCATCGACAGGGCCCTTGTCGCCGAGCAGCCCGACCACGGCAGCAAGTCCCGTCCGCGGATCATCGTATCCGCATCGCTCGCTCAGTCGCGCCGCGACGTGCTCATACTCCTGAGCGGAGAAATTTTGCACCGCCTGGGCGAGCTCGGGGGTTTCGGCTGCGGCCAGGCAAAGTCTTGTGAAGCGCGCGCCAGGATCAACGTCGCGGATAAAGTCCTCGAAGAACTCGATGTCGAGCGGAAACCCCCTCGTCGGGTTGATTGCCAGATCGCAGATCAGCAGAAACAGGCCGACGATCGGGCTGTCATACCGTTCGGGCCATTCTGTCCCAGTAAGCACCAGGAACAGTTCAAACGAGTCGACATAGACGGGCGCAAAGTAGCCTTGCTCGCGATACGTCTGAAGCAGCTCGGGACCGCCTGACGATGCCAAATACTGAATTTGGCAAAAGCGGGCCTGGCCTTCGAATATCTGCTGGATGCCGATGTCGGCGTAAGGTGGGCGCGCACCGCGATGGAAGCCTTCAATCCGGCTGAGTTGAAGTTTGAGGAATTGTGCATCCCAGCGACCGGGGTCGGGAAATTGCCCTTCCGCGAAGTCACAGGACCCGTTGATCGCGTGGACGATCTCACCATAGGTTTTGAGGTAGCTGTGCCCGACGCTCTGAAAATAGGGCGTTTGCTCCAGCGAGAGGATCGACTTCGGCGACCAGGCAAGTTGCTTGTAGAACTTGATGTCGAGCGCGTTGTTGACGGCAATATTGGCGGCGGCGAGCACCGGATCAGAGTGCGTCCGACCGTCGAGCATCGCCCTGTGCGCCCAAGCCTTTACAGGTTTGGCGACGCCGGCGCCCCGCGCAAAGGTCTGAAGAGACGTCATGCTGCCATAGATTTGCGCCGGGTACGCCAGGCTGAGGATGAGTCCCGCAGTGGACCCCATGTGCTGCCACCAATGCACGGTTTCGTGCAGATAGGTCGAGTAGGCTTGGTACAGTTCGGCTGCGTCATGACCCTCGGTGTCGCGCTGGGTGAGCGCGTCGACAAGCTCATGGGCGCGGGGACTGAGGCGCAAGACGAAATGTTCCGTCGTGTAGCTCCCGTGGCCTGCCAGCGTGGCGTCGAACACCAGTGGATCGTTGGCTGGGTTGAGCAGATACGGATCGAGATGGGAGAACAGGGACATGGGAGAACTGTAGCAGAGATTGCCTACGGAAGCGGACAAACGCCGGGCTACCAGGCGATCGGCCTGACGGCACGCCACGGCGGTGCAGGTCGGCCTGGAATTCGTCAGTCCGGAGGCGCCAATCGGCGTATTCCCTTGCGCCGTACTCCTTCGCATGGACCGACCGGGCGTCTTCGTGGGCGAGACACCGAAAAAAGCGGGGCCTGACGAAAAGAATAGTTCGCTGGGGCGGCGCGCTTAAGGGTGTGGGTTGCCGAGCGGATCCATGCCGAGCGCCAGCCTGACGCTCTCTCGGATGCTTTCAGTCATCGCCAGCAGAACTTCCGGTCGGATGTCTCCGGGCTTTTCAACCACCATATAGCGCACACGCACATAATCGTTCTTGTCGGCCAGAGTTTTGGCTTGGCTGACAGTTCTGGCAGGCAGGACCAGGCCTGAACCTTGAGCGGCCACAGCCATCTCGTGCAGATTGTGCCCCAAGGCCCGCAAAGCCTCAATGTCTCGGCCCGCGCTGCGGAGGTAGCATTTCAGGAAGAGTTCGCACGCATGGTAGCAAAGCAACCTGGTCGGTCCCGACGTCAGACCGCGGCGACCGGCATCAACGGCCTTCGCGGCCTGCAAAAAGGAGTCGGCGAGCAGGAAAATACCGAACGGGGTGGCGCCTTCCGATTCTGGGATCATGCAGTCCAGTTGATTTTGGTGTTCTGGAGTCTCAAGTCGAAGTGCCCCCGACCGATATGACGCCGTTCGATTGAGATTCTCCGTGCATGGCACGACTCCCGGTGGGCCTTGGACGTGACGGCAGGACTTGAACCTGGGACCTCCTCGCCCCTAGATAGCGGTGTCACGCACCACCCAGGTCGAAAGCGAGGCGCTCTATCCTCTGAGCTACGCCACGATCTGCCTATGCATCGTTGTCCACGACCAGCTGCGGCTTCTTACGCTTCAACCGGTTCGATCTCTCCTCGGCCGCCTTCTTGATCTCGGCGGCCTTTTCCAGCGCAAACGGCTTGGCGGCCTCGATCAGGCCATCGAAATGATAGCGGTTCGTCATGCTGCCATTGGGCGTGTTGCGCCGTTCCTCCCGGCCAAGAAGTTTAAGGGCCTCGAGGGCGGCAATGCGTTTCTGAATGGTGCGGGGCGTCACCCCGATCGCCTTGGCGATGGTTTCGACCGAGGGGTGGGGAAGGTTGTCGGGCAGCCACCAGTACTGGACCAGGTGGATGATGATGTTCATGTCGAGCGCATCGAGGCCGAGAGCCTGCTGCTTCTCGATGATGATGTTGGGGAAAGCGCTCCAGCCCGTGGCCATGAGTGCCTTGGTCCACTTCTTCTCGTTGGTGCGTAGCTTGTCGACGTCTGCCTTGGCGGTTTCTGGCTGGGCCATCTGAGGCTCCCTGTGATGAACTGCGCCTAGATATGGTGGTTTCCCGTGATGACGCAAGGGCATTGGGGACGGTTCTGCATTCAGGGGGAGGGTGTTTCAAGGTTCGCCCGGCCTATGTCCCTGGATTCAGGGGCCGGGGAACCGCGCTGCACCCAAAGAAGAGGACTTGATAATATGAAGTGCCGATCAGACGAACCGTGCTATATGCAAGCGATAAGATAGGGACCCCCCGACCAGAGGTTCACCCGGGGTGTTGACAAAGAGAGCGTCAATACCCATACTTTGGGCGTGAGCATCGCTCCGGGGTTGGCGCCAGGCGCCAGCCGAACTTTTCAAAACGAAGGCCCGGCTAGTCCGGGTCTTTGTTTTTTATCCGTTCAAAGCAGCTGTATTTGATGCCGCAGGATGCCAGGTCCTCGGGCTGCAGGTGCGCGTCGATGAGACGCTTGTGGTCCATCAGGGCCCTGTAGGGCCGGTAGGACGGGTCATAGCCGCCCTTGGCCATCGGATAGAGGTAGAGATCGGCGATCTGCAACATCGGCGTGGCTTTGGTTCTGCCGCGGGGCTCCCCGCGCACGATGTCCCTGAACTCCTCGGCAGTTAACGACCCGTAGCTGGCGGAGTTGGCGCCGTCGAACGGCATCCCCTGCGTCTTCAGGATCCGCGTGTAGGCCACCAGGTCGCGGTCCTCGGCTTTGCCGGCGCGCTCGAAGAACACGCGCAGCTTGCGGTCCTGGCTGCGGGCATATTTGGCGGCGCGCTCGATCAGGATGCAGTAGGCGGTCTTGCACATGAACCAGAGCTGGTCCCGGTACCGGTCGCGGTAGCGGGCAACATAGCCCGGTCGGTCGATGACCGCGGCGATGCCGATCACGGGCAGCCCAAGCAGCATCCCCTGCAAGTCTCCCAGGAATTCAAAAGCGGACTCCGGCTTCTTCAGCCAGCCGAAGTCGCCACGGCCGCCCCGGATCGCCCAGGAGTGGAGCGGGTAGGTGATGCCGTGCTTCTGGCAGAAGGCCTTGTGGCGGGCATAGAGCTCATCGACGTCTTCCTCGTTGATGAGGATGCCGCCGAGGGCGAAATAATCCATTTCGTCCCGGCGCTTCTCTCTGGGCTCTCGGTCTGGCTCACGGCTGCCGCTGTCATCGAGGTAAAGGTGGATTTCGCGGTCGGTCACGGGCAGGCTTTCAATTTCCGCACCAGCTTGGCTCAAAAACCTGAACCTGTACAGCTTGGCGACACTCGTGCGCGCCACAGGGAACGTTGCAGCTCAGGCCGATTTCATCTGCACCATCAGCGTCTCGCAGCTGAGGGTGAGTTGGCGGGCATATGCCTTCGAGGCGTCAAGCGTGGCTCGCTTGGTGACGCAAAGATCAGGTAGCCCGCATGCACGGCGGCGAGGATGCCGAGGGCCGCAAGCTTTCCATGGGTTAGCTCGGCAAACGATCCTCGTCGACATCAACATCCGCGCCGCCGCCGACGATCCCGAGGACGACACCTACGACGTTGCCCAGGATCTCAAGAGGCGCCTCTCCCGCGACGACAAGGGCCGGCTCTACGTCGACGCCTTCCTGCTCTCGCACCCGGATTCCGACCACGTGACCGGGCTCACGACGCATTTCCACCTCGGCCCGCCCGAGGATTTCCCGGAGGGTGACGAGAACCTCATCCTGATCCGCGAAATGTGGTCGTCGCCGATCGTGTTCCGGCGCGCCAGCAAGCAGCACAAGCTCTGCGACGAGGCCAAGGCGTGGGCCACCGAAGCGCGGCGCCGGGTCGCGCTGTTCAAAGAGAAGGGCCTGACCGGCACCGGTTCAGGCGACCGCATCCTGATCCTCGGTGAGGATAAAGACGGCAAGACCGATGATCTCACGGACATCCCGGTCAAGCAGGACGGCCTGCTGACCGCAGCTGACCGCGTGAACACGGGCCAGTTCGAAGGCCGCCTGCTGGCGCCGATGTACGTCGACGAAGACGACAAGGAGCTGATCGAAGTCCTCGAGAAGAACAACTCCTCGGCGATCGTGCGGTTCTCCATCGCCGGCGACGGCGTGGCCGACCGCTGCCGCTTCCTGACCGGTGGCGACGCGGACGTCTCCATCTGGGACCGGCTGTGGCAGCGCCACAAGGACAGTAACAAGGACTGGCTCAGCTACGATGTCATGGAGACGCCGCACCACTGCTCCTGGCGCACCCTGAGCCACGACCGCTGGTCCGAGATGGGCGAGAAGGTCAAGGTGTCCGAGGACGCCAGGAACGCACTCTCCCAGACCCGTGACGGCGCCATCATCGTCGCCTCCTGCAAGCCCATCAAAAAGGACGACGACAACCCGCCTCATGAGCGGGCCAAGCGGGAATATGTCTCGATCACCTCGGCCGAACGCTTCATCTGCACGACCGAGTATGCCGATGAGCACGACGGGCCGGTCGAGTTCAACATCACCGGCGTCGGCACATCCAAGCAGCTGGCGCTGACCCCGAAAAAGGCCGCCTCGATCGCCGGCGTGACCGGAGTGACGACGACGCCCAGATCCCACGGCTGAGCCATGGCCTCGGCAGACATGAAGCGGCACGCGGAACACTTTCTGCGTGTCGCAACAGAGATTCCGCAATGCCAGCGCTGTGGCCTGATCGCCGTCGGTGACGACGTGGCGACCCTGTTCCTTGATCTGGCCGTGGAGATGCCAACGCACTGGCACGCCAAGGGCACCGCCCCTAACGGCGTCCTGCCGGTCGAACGCGTTGAGGTCCTGCTTGGCGCTGACTACCCGTGGCGGTGCCCCACCTTCACCCTGCGCAAGGGCTTTCCGCGCAACCTGCACCATCTGACGCCCGGCTCGGAAAACGTGTGTCCAACCCCCTGTCTTGTGGATGGCAACCAGGACGAATATTTCAATCAGCACGGCCTGATCGAACTCGGCATCGGGGCCATCGTCAACCAGATGGGCGTTTGGCTCGGTCGCGCAGCAATTGGCACCTTGATGGATCCGGATCATGGCTGGGAACCCGTGATGCGCCAAGGCCTGCCGGACCGGCTTATTATCGATGCGGACTTCGCCCGAAGCCAGATCACCGACAAGTCCGGCTCGGTATGGCTTGCTACCAAATTCATGAAGGGCAAGGATCTCGCTGGCAAAAGGTCCTACACCCTCTCGGCGCACAATGAATTTGCCGCTGCCGTCGGCAACATGTCTGCTTTCCCCTTTGAGGCCGAAAGCGAAGGACGCTACAGCGGCATCACCGCGACGGTGCTGATCTGGCCGCCAAATGGCGCCATCACAAGTGCGGTGCTGCCTGAGACGGTAGCGAACCTTGACGACTTGGCACAACGCGCTGAGGCCTTCGGCTGCGGCGTTGAGTTTGCGAAATTCCTCGACAGGCTCCAGCGGCGCTGGGCGGGCAAAACCGATGACGCGACCTTCCCGATCGCCGTTTTGTTTGGCGTGCGGCGACCTTTTCGGCTGATCGGGCGGGCGTCGACGATCGAGTTGCTTCTTGATTGAAATCACGGCTCCGCAGAAGCGGGCCTCGCTGTTCGAAGGGCCCAACGCGAGAGCCGCCGTTGCCATGGAGCAACTGGGTCGCACGACGCCCGCGCTTCTCCGCGCCGTGTCGGCAGCTCCCTCTTATCCGCCATTCAGCCTGGTTGGCTGCGGCAGCGTCGGATCGAAAACCGCTCTGCATCTGGCCCGTGCCGGCGCCCAGATCTTGGCCGTCTCCGACAGCAACGAGCTGCGGCCCCACAACATGGCCCGGCACGCCCTCGTGCGGCCACCCCTGCCGTGGCCGAAGGCGTTTGAACTGTCTGACGAGCTGGCCCTGCTCGGGCAGAAACCGGAAGCCCATCTGATTGACGTGGTTAGGGGCCTGAAGCGTGCGGACAATCGCCTGCTGATTTCGCCGCCCGGGACCGGCACGCTGCTCAACACGACCGCATCGAGCCTGGTGCGCGATGCCCTGTCAATGGTGAGCCCTGCCGAGCTGCCGGCACGCATGGCGGAGATCGCCCTTTTCGGGCGCGGCCGTGGCGGTTTCGTATTTCATAAGGGAAGCAACCGCAATCCGAGCCTCGCCGACCTGCAGGCGGTGCTGTCCGCGACCGTGACGCCTTATGAACGGACATTGTTGTTCGATCCCGAGTTCGGGCTGACGCAAATTCAGATCGGGGAAGGCTGCGGCTCCATGACTATGCCGATGACCGACGCGCGCCTTTCGGCGATGACCGCCATGGCCACCGAGGAACTCATGCGCCTCGCCGGCGCCAATGCCGATGGCGGAGAACTGGTCGTGGGGGTGGCAGAGCCCGATAGCCCATCGACAAGTTGGCGCCGCCTCTCCGTGTCAAAATTCCTGGAAATCCCGGTCGAGGGCAGCGAATGGACTTTGCGTCTGTCGTCGCACGTCGCCGGCATGATCCGCGAAGAGACCGCGCGGTTTCCCAATGTCGAGACGGGAGGCCTTCTGATCGGCTCCTGCAGTTCTCTCATGAAGACTGTCACGGTGGTCGACCTGATCGAGGCGCCAGAAGACAGCGTGAGGACGCCGACGCTGTTCGTGCTTGGAACGAAGGGCATGAAGAATCGATCGATGCCCGTTTCGAGGAAAGCGGCCGCTCGCTGCTTGATGTGGGTACCTGGCACAGCCACCTCGCCGAACAAGGTCCCTCGCCCACCGACCGCAAGACGGCCAAGCAGGTCGCCGTGGAGCGAGCGCCGCCG
Organism: Mesorhizobium sp. M1E.F.Ca.ET.045.02.1.1; assembly: GCF_003952485.1. Classification (NCBI taxonomy): domain Bacteria; kingdom Pseudomonadati; phylum Pseudomonadota; class Alphaproteobacteria; order Hyphomicrobiales; family Phyllobacteriaceae; genus Mesorhizobium; species Mesorhizobium sp. M1E.F.Ca.ET.045.02.1.1. The sequence goes on along the minus strand of NZ_CP034447.1, from coordinate 579,253 downwards.
GCCATCCTTTCTCATTGCCACTCCAGCCACGTACCATGCCATCATGCATCAGGACGCGCCATGAACGATTACCTCGACGCCTACTCCATCAAGGCGCGCCTCGCGCCGGCAGCTCTGGCGATTGCCCCGGTCATTGTCCTGATTGTGCTGGCCTTCAACTGGGTTCAGCCGAGCCTCCCCGAGGCCATCATCGGTCTCGCCGTCATGGTCCTGTTCTTCGCTGCCTCGAATGTGGCCCGCCGCCTGGGCAAGAGGAAGGAGAGACAGCTGTTCGCGACGACCGGCGGGAGACCGGAAAATCGCGAACTGAACCACCTGGATAAGACACTCGACGAGCGGACCAAGGACCGCTACCGCAAATTCCTCGCCAAGCAGCTCGAGCAGCCGGCGCCGACGCGCGACATGGAAGTCGAGGACCCCGACGAAGCGGCTGCGTTCTATGTGCAGTGCTACAACTGGCTGCGCGAGAACACCCGCGACACCGAGAAATTTCGGATTCTTTTCAACGAGAACATCGCCTACGGCTATTACCGCAATCTCCTGGCGCTGAAGCCCTATGGCATCGTGCTCAATCTGCTGACCATCGCCGCCGCGGCCGCAATCATCTACTACAAGCCCGATTTCGCTTGTTGTCGAGGTTGATCAGCGCCATGTCCCCGTTGCCCACGGGGAAAAGGTCAGTTTTGCAGGCATCTGTGTCGGTTCCTATGGTTGGCCGGAACGGGCACGCAACGGATCATTTCCGTGTGCGCGCGCCGCCGGCAACTAGCCTGTGGCTTGTCAATGGAGCCTTGGGGCACTAGAACCGACTTGCAACGGTACGGACCTGTGGTCTGGGCAGTCTTACGGCGCCACGTCCGCAGGTACGCACAAACAGAAGGCAGGCGGTGGAATCACCGTCTGCCTTTTTTATGGCACAGCGTTAAAATGAAGTAAATACGTTCGTGCAGCGCGTTGCACTGAGGGTACGATTATTTGGCAAGTTGTCAACAGGCCAATCGGACCAAAACGCCGCAGGCGGCGATGCATGGCAGGTATGTCTTTTTACATATGGTAGCGGGACCCGAGAACGCAAGTCGCGCTTCACGTTGCTCGGTCGAGGGCCAGGTCGGTGAAGCTCCAGCTGCGCACAGGCCACGTTTGAGGCGCAAGCTTCACCGTCGCATGTGTGCCCTAGCATGGAAACGTCGGACGGCAGCGCCACCATTCGTGGACAAATATCAGGCTCGCGGGCCGCTCAAAACATTGCTGCCCGCCCGCGTCGCTCAGGGCACCACGTTCAAGCCGACGCATCCGGACGCGGACGATGCCTACGAATGGATGGGACTGGAGGCCCGAAAAGAGATCTTTGCGCTTTTGGATGCAGCAGTAGCCGATCCTGCCGCAACGGTCAGCATGGTCGCCTACGACATGAGCGAAAGCGAAATCATGGACCGCCTGTTCGCGCTCGGTCCGCGCCTCAGGATGATCATCGACGACAGCGATAAGCATGGGCTCAAGACAAGTGGTGAGACCCAGTCCGAGACACTGCTCAAGGCTTCCGCTGGCGAGGACAACGTCAAGCGGGAACGGATGGGAGGTCTCCAACATAATAAGATGATTATCGTGGATGCGGCCGTCCCGCGCGCCGTCTGCGGTTCGACAAACTTCAGCTGGCGCGGGCTCTATGTTCAATCGAACAACGCCTTGCTGTTAACGGGCGCTCAAGCCGTCGCCCCCCTCAAGGCTGCGTTCGAGGCCTATTGGAAAAAGGATGGGTTCGCCAACGGTCCCTCACCCGACTGGCATCCGCTCGGCTTGGCGGGCATTGATGCCAGCATCACCTTTTCTCCCCATGACACAGCCCGTGCCCGCCTTGCGGAAATCGGCCAGGATGTCGAAAAGGCCCAGGCCTGCCTCCTCTATTCCCTGGCTTTCCTGAGCATCACAGGCGGTGCTGTAACCGACGCCGTGGAAGCGGCTACCAACAGCCCGGTTTCACCTACGGCATTTCCGACAACAACACCGGTGTCACCGTTCATAAGCCCAATGGCAACACTGCACCCGTCTATTTCGCTCGCCTCAACAAACACGTGCCGACGCCGTTTAAGGTCGAACCTTACACCGGCATCGGGCCAAATCTGCACCACAAGTTTGGTAATCGATTTCAACACACCTGACGCCCGCGTGTGGACCGGTTCTTACAACTTCAGCAAGCCCGCTGACCTTCAGAACGGAGAGAACCTGCTCCTCATCCGCGACCAAAAAATTGCGACATCGTATATGGTCGAAGGGATACGCATCTTCGACGACTACCATTTCCGCGTCACCCAGGAAGACGCTGCAGAGGCCAAAAAGACATCGTCCTTGCAAAAGGCGCCTACGGCCGGTGAAGACCCATGGTGGGCTGAGGACTATACAGACCCGTTCAAGATCCGAGACCGTGAGCTGTTCGCATAGAGCTACTCTTGCGCCAGAGCCCGGTTCTCAGGGGTTGGCAGGCACATTGCGATCTTTCAGGGTCTCAATGAGCTCCCGCAGAATGGCATTCGTTTCGTCCTGCCTGCGGCGAACTTCCTCGACAATTCTTCCGGTCGCCTGATCGTCGCGCTCCTTGAGCGCCTCAATTAGTTTCTGGTTGTCAGCGCTAGCCGCCCGATCGGCAGAAACCACCTCCCGCGTGAGAGCCTCGATCGCCGGAACGGTGCGATTTGGCGAAAAGTAATCAACGACCATCGGGGCGAAGGGACTCAGCGTGGCGATCACGAGCGCAAATACGCCGACAAGAATTGCTTTTTTGGCTGAACTGTCGGTCTGGCTGGAGGCCTCTTCGAACTTTCCTATAAAGGTCGTTGCCTGGGCTTGAATATCGTTGCCGATCCGCGCGGCGTTTGTCATGACATCCAGCATGCTTTCAAACTTCCGTTCGATTTCTGCCAGCTGCGCATTCGTGTCCAGAATGGGGTTTCTGGGCATCTGGAAATCCGGCATTCTAGGGGCCGAAATAGCTCGCTCGGTCAATAGCCCCCCGGCATCCGGCTTCGAGATTGAATCGAGCAGTCGCCTTTGGCCTTCCACCTGATCCAGTATGGACCTCATTGCAGGCGACGGCTGTGTGAGCGATTCAAAGCGCTTCCGAAGCGCCTCCGCCTCCTTCGAGGGCCGGAGCAAATCACTGAACTTGTCTTGCTGTTCCTGCAGGCGGATGGCCAAGTTTTTAGCAGGATTTACGTGTGACCCAATACCTGCAAGTGTTTTTGCAATCTCGCTCAATGGCTTGGCACCACTGCCGGTGCTTACCTTAAGGTCCTCAAGCTTGATGGGCTTGGGAGAGTCGGGAGAATCGTCACTCATCAGTCATGGTCCCCATGGGATAGCGCCGGTTAGATATAGGAATCCGGAGAACACAGTGCCAGTTCGAATGGCCCATCTCGCAGGCATGCACTCCGACAACCCACCGCCATTCCGGTGGTCTAAATCGGCAGCTTCGGCGCAATGTCGGCGACGAACAAGCGAAGCGCCATGGCGATCTCGCTGAATTCCTCCGCGGTGAAAGAGACCGTTTCCCCCAAGGCGAAGACACGAATACGCAAGTCTCTTTTGATTTTGATCGTCGCGCCCTTTTCAAAGTACTGGTTCTTGTGAACCTCGATCTCTTCCCCGTCGCTGACGGTAGAACATTTCAAACGGGGCAACTTCAGGCTAAGGGCCCCCGCGCCTTCGTCGCAGTCAATATGACCTACAACGCCATTGCGATGTTCCAGACAGTTCCGAGCCCTCTGAAGCGAGCGGTACTCCTCAAAGAAATCGAGCTTCGTCGCCAATTGCGCCTGCACGGCCAGCAGCAAATCTGGAAAATTGAGACTCGACGCCTTCTTTTCCGCCGCGAGATAAATGTCCTCGAACTCGCCCCAGGTCTCGACCTTGCGTCCTTCCCTCAAACCAAGCGTGTAGATGTAGGCTTGCTCGAGCGTAGCCCTCAGCCCCCTGGCCAGTTCCTGAAACGCCTTCCCCAATATCCACGCGCGATAAGCTAGCTTGGCCTTGGCTTGATCGGCGTGAGGCACGAAGCTCAGCCCGGAAAACCCGTCCCGAGGTAGATCGTTGAGATCTGTAGCCTCGATCGCTGACGTGCATACGGCCACCATTTCAGTCGCCAAGCGGATGGCCTGAAGCGCCGGCGCGATCACGCCGTCGCCGTTGAGGGTGACCGTTACACTGGGTTTGTCTTCTTCCGTCACGGCGTCAATGAATCCGTGTCGGCGATGCCGTCGCCCGTGTCGTGATGCCAAGGTAGGCTAATCTGCATGGGGCCATTTGTGCTCCATGGATTTAGCTTCACCACCTTAATTTTAGCTTTTGCACCCTTTTTCGGGCCGCAACTGCAGCCGCTTTTGTACTCCAGGTGAGTTGCTCGGCGGGGCCAAATGATTCACCGATTGGGGTCTGGGGTAAACGATCCCCTCCAGGCATTTTGCTGGTAACGACCCTTATTCTTTCACCCTGTTCGAGCGCCGCGATGTTGTCCAAAGCCGCACCCAGGCGAAATTCCATGACGTTCAGCATGTGCTTAACCCGCTCTTTGTCCGTGGTAGAGGGGAATGTCCGGCGGCCTTCGGAAAACGCTTGAGTTATGTCATCAAATTTCGCGTCTGTAGCCATCGCAAATAAGTCCTGTAGGAAGATGCGGTTGCGCCGTCCGGCCTGTAACAATCCGGGGGCACGGCGAGCATAGATCTTCTCGACCAAATCTGAGCAAAATGACGTTCGACTTGCCGCGTATTGCGAAAAACCCAGCAGGTAGTCATATCGCTGATAGCAAAAATAGAAGAAGTCATAAAACCAAGCACTTTGCTTGCTGATTTCGTGCTGGAGGGCGTCCAACGCGTTCTTGAATGACGGCTTTGGCCTCGCTCTCGGAAGTATGGAGGGTCGACGTAGGATGCGGAACTCTCCGGGAGCTAAGCTGTCGAAAATAGCTGACTCGGCGGCAATCATCACGCCGCTTTCTGGCGTTGCATCGGCCCAAATCCCGGAACCGACACAGACCATAACATGGGAGAATCGGGCCCCGTGCCTTCCAAGCGCTTTCTGCCCGATAACAATCAGCCGGCTCAACCAATCATGTTGATGAACGAACGCTATGTCGCCCACCTCGGAAAATGTGACGCCGGGAGGGATCGCCATTTAACGCCAATACGAGCGGCTTATGTAGGTGAGTGCAAGGCTTGTGAGAAACGCCACCAGCGCAACTGTCGCATAGATGAGGGCAGGGCTGGAAGTCGCGGCCGCTTCCGGCTTCAGGAGGGCGATGACCAGAGGATCGATTTTGCTGAACGCGTATCCGCTCAGAAATCCGTAAACGAGCTTTCCTAAGCTGGCAAACGCTTCGCGTTCACCATCCCCGTAAGGTGATATGAATATTCCGGCTGCCCATCCAAGGGATGCCCCGAGGGTGCCGCTGAGGAGACATGGGTAAAACAGTTCAGGCCTACTCGCATCGTAGTTCTTGGCGAACATAAAGAGGCATCCAAAAATCAGGATACTGGCGATCAAACCGACTATAAGATCTGAGCCATCGCCCCATTTTCCCCTTTCACGCCTGGCGCGCCGCTGATTGTCTGAGATCCTGGCGCGCTCATCTTCTGACAGTTGAGATGTCGACGGACTCGATAACTCAGCCATGACCCCCCTACGTCGTCTCCCGGTGGCCAGGCTTGCCTTGATCCAGCAATCAACGGCCTTGCTGCGTCACCCGCCGACGGAGCAGCTAGGGAAGACGATGCCTGCGGTTTCGGGGATTGATAAAGCGGCTTGAACGTCCTGAACAAGCGTTCAGATGGGATGCTACAGGTCAGCCCAGGAGTGCGAACGGTTTAGAAGAAGTGTGCGGACGGGCGGCGACGCGCTAGCCCGGTGATGACGACCCGAAAGCGACCGTTCTTCAGAAAGTAAACCGGCAGGGTCTGGTGATCGAGTGCTCCGGTTATTCCGATACGGCAAGAACATTTTCCGTTTTTTATGCCTGTAAGCGCGCCGGCCATTGACCCGATGTTTCGAGCATGTTTCTAATAGAGTGAGGGTGTAATCTCGGTAAGTATTTCAATCGGTAGTGTTTGAAATACTAGGGATGGGGGAAATGCCATGTCGGGGCAATATACGGCTCCGCCTGTTCGCCGGTTGCGGGTCTATGCCTTCGACCCGCAGGCTTCTACGTCGGCTGCGACTGCAGGCGTTAATGTTGCAACAATTAAAATACCTTGGGAGCAGAGCTGGGAGGAAGAAATTCAGCCCGGCCCCATCAATGACTACCTTGAAGTTATTGATATCGATCCGGTCAGCGGCCAATTTTATGAGCCGGTGGACCTCAATCACCCCTACCTCCTGGCTCAGGACGGCTTGGCCCCCTCGGAAGGCGATCCCCGCTTTCACCAGCAGATGGTGTTCGCCGTTGCAATGAAGACTATTCGAACTTTCGAACGGGCGCTTGGCAGGAGAGTCTTCTGGGCTCCGCGTCGCGTTCCCAACGGGCGAAAATACGAGCCGGTCTATAAATTGCGTATCTATCCCCATGCCCTTCGCGAGCCCAATGCTTATTACAGCCGGGAAAAGAAGGCCCTCCTGTTCGGCTATTTTCAGACGTCCGCGCACAGCGCCGGCGCCAAATGGGTGTTTACCGCGCTTTCGCATGACATCATCGTTCACGAGGTCACGCATGCTATCCTGGATGGACTTCACCGGCGGTTTGCTGAACCGACCAGCGTAGACAGCTTGGCGTTCCACGAAGCCTTTGCCGATATCGTCGCTCTGTTCTCACATTTTTCGCTTGAGGAAGCAGTCAGCGCCCAGATTGCGAAAGACGGCGGTAGCCTCGACAACCGCTCCCTCCTCAGCGGCCTCGCCCGGCAGTTCGGCGAGGCTACCGGCCGGGACGGAGCCCTTCGCGAGGCGATTGACGATCACAGTGGCGCTGCGCCCGTGATCTTGCGCGACGACATGACGGAGCCTCACGAACGCGGCGCGGTCCTGGTGGCGGCCGTTTTCGATGCTTTTCTGTCGATCTATGAGAACCGCACCGCTGATCTGCTCAGAATCGCCGGCATCAGACCCGGCATTGGTCCCGACCAGAACCTCCATCCAGACCTGGTCAAACGATTAACCCGGGAGGCGAGCAAGGCGGCGGAACACGTGATGCGAATGTGCATCCGCGCCCTCGACTACCTGCCGCCAGTAGACGTCCGCTTTGGCGATTTTCTCCGGGCAATCATAACGGCGGACTATGACCTGGTGCCCGATGACGTGCTTAATTATCGGCTCGCCATCATAGAAGGGTTTCGGCGGCGCGGTATCATCCCGGAGGGCTGTCTCTCTTTGGCTGTCGACAGTTTGTTGTGGGAGGCGCCGGTCCATCATCTGGCGGCCGATTATGACGATTTGGACCTGGATTTGGAGCCAAAATTCGATCGGACGACGGCAATCAAGGCCGCTGAGGAGAACGCGGAGAGCGTGCATTGGTGGATCCTGGGATCGGAGAGCTTTCGGACCACCGAGGATAAGCCATGGCAAGAGGTGTGCGGAGTAGTCTTCCGACGAGGTTTGATCTCGTATGACGACCGCGAGACGATACTGAGCCGGCCAGGGGACCCGAAGGGATTTGCTCCGCCCGTGGAAATTCATTCTGTAAGAACCTCCCGGCGAACAGGACCCGACGGCCAGGATCTCCGCCAACTTATCATTGAAATTGTACAGCAGCGGCGCGGCTTCTACGATCAGAACGAACAGGAGCTTCAAGACAAGCACGGCGATAACCCGTCGGGCGCGGACTTTGTGTTCCGCGGTGGTGCCACACTCATCTTCGACCTTCGGGAGGGTCACCTGCGTTACGCAGTCCGAAAGCGAATTAGTGACGATGCCCGGCTGGAGCAACAACGCGATTTCCTTGCGGGTTACCGCTTCGGCTCGACTGCGTTCGGTTATGGACTGCAAGGGGGATCGACCGGCACTGCGTTGGACGAACCGTTCGCTCTGGTGCACCGGGGAGGTTAGGTGTGGGGATATTGAAGCTCTTGAGGATCAGGATGTATCGCGGCATCTTGGGCGATTGCTTCCTCATTCGCACCACGTTGGACGACGGCGGCGCGGAGTTGGAGCGATCCATACTTATAGATTGTGGGGTCCTCCAGAACGTTGCCGCTGGAGCCGATCTGATCGCCAAACTTGACCCGAAGGTCGTGAACCGGATCGGTAAAAAGCGCCTGTCCGAAGTTGAGGCAGGCCCGGCCCGCATTTCAGCGATCGCGAAAGACGTCCTGAAGACCGTCGGCAACCGGATCGACCTGCTGGTCATAACCCACGAGCACTACGACCATCTGTCCGGGTTTGCGTTCGAAAAAGGCGCATTCCTTGACGGTGCGGTTTCCATCGGCCGGCTTTGGATGGCTTGGACCGAAAACCTGAAAGATCCGCAGGCTCAGGTCCTAAGGGCACGATTTTCGAAGGGAAAGCAGGCTTTGGCGGCGGCGGCCACGCTGGCGCAAGGCGATGCGCATCCCGGCTTGCGAACGGCAGCGGCGCTTGCCGCTTTCGCCGGGCCAGTCGCCATAAACGGGCTAGGTGCATCGGGCGTCTTCGGGACGGCCGAAATCATGCAAATGCTGAAGGATAAAGCTGGTGCCGATTCAACATCTTATCTTGAGCCTGGACAGGTCATTGACCTCGACGAGTTCAATATCAAGGCCTTTGTTCTTGGCCCGCCTCGAGATGAAGTTTTGCTGCGAAAAGACACCCCATCCAAGGGACAGGCGAAGGAGGTATATCTGACGCGTCTGGACGCCGCCGCGGCGGCGGAAAGCACAGTAAATGCCCAGCTCTCGCTTCTTGCCAATCGAACCGACACAGTCCTGCCTTTCTCGGCCGTTTACCAAAGACCCCTGAAAGAGAAAACCCGTCGCAAGAAGGCGACCAAGTCGGGGGTCCGCAAACTGTATGACGCTCCGGCCGAAAAGTGGCGTAGGATTGACAGCGACTGGACAGGCTCCATCGAAGCTTTGGCCCTGAAGATGGATTCGGATACAAACAACACCAGCCTGGCACTGGCGTTTGAACTCCCCGATGGCCAGGTATTGCTGTTTCCCGGAGACGCCCAGGTGGGGAATTGGCTGTCTTGGAATGACCAGACCTATCCTCCCGCCGCGAAGACTATGTCCTCGGGCAAACCTGTCACCGCAGAGGACCTGTTGCGCCGGACAACCTTTTACAAGGTCGGACACCATGGGAGTCATAATGCCACGGTCAAAGCGCTCGGTCTGGAGCGCATGGTCGACCCACGACTAGTAGCCGCGATACCGGTCGTAGAGGCGGTCGCGGCCATTCAAGGTAAGGGTCGAGCGGAACCTGGAAGCGGGTGGAGGATGCCGTTCGAGGAGCTTTACAAGGCGTTGCAGGAAAAGACCAAGGGACGCATCGTTCAGGGCGACGGTAATCCAACCGTCGAAAAACGAGCTTTCCGAAACAACCCGACGTCAGCAAAGCGGCCGGTCAAGATCGAACACAGCGATCTTTTTGTTGAGATGACGTTCGACCTTTCATGATGCCAGCTGCTCGGGTCGGCGGGGAATTCTCAATGGGGGGTATACGATGGTCGTTCTAATCAACGGCGAAACCAAGAAACTTGGAATTGCGCTCTCGGGGGGCGGGTTTCGTGCTGCCGCGTTCCATGTAGGGACGTTTACGGCTCTCCAGGAACTCGACTTACTCGACAAGCTTGATCTCATCAGCTGCGTGAGCGGCGGGAGCGTGGCAGGCGCCTACTTGGCGCTGAATTGGGGCAAACAGGATGTGCTGAAGGGCCTTTCGGACTATCTGCTGACAAAGTCGATCGCCGTCTCTTCGATCATCGGAGGTATCCTGGACCCCTTCGAAACACGCCTGGAGAAGCTTGGCGCAAGCTACGATCGGGATCTGTTCGCGGGTGCACGGCTATCCGCTCTCAGAGATGGTCCACGAATCTATCTCAACGCCACCAACCTGGCCACCGGCAACATGTTTTTCTTTGTTGCAGGCAAGGCATTGGCGCCCGGAGAAGACGCTGGAGAAACGATGGGGGAGCACGAGAGCGGCACCGCGAATGCGAGTAACTATCCAATCAGCTTGGCCGTGGCAGCATCCTCGGCTTTCCCGCCCGTGTTTCCCCCGCTACGGCTCAATGCCGACATCTATCCCAATTCCCTGAGCGAATACGCGACGCTGAGCGATGGAGGCATTTACGATAATCTGGGCGTGAACCCGTTGATGCGAGCGCGGCGCAATCCCGTCGATGTGTGTTTTGTAAGTGATGGCGGCAAGCCGTTCGCCGTGTCCCCTCATCCGACGGAGTCCGGGACAATCGTGCTCAAGGAGGCGATCAACATCATGATGGAGCAGGTAAGAGGTCTTCAATTTGCTCGTCTGCAATTGTCGTACGACGCGAAAAAGGGCCCGAAACCCATCTGGTTTTCAATCGACAGCCGGGTAGGCGAGGAACGGCCTGGCGACGCCGCTTTCGCCTCGCTGGTGGCAACAGATTTAAAGAGATTGGAGGCCGAAGAGCATGAGGTTTTGGTGCGACATGGTCGGGCCCTCACGATGGCACGCGTCAAATCCTATGCACCGGAACTCCTTAAGTAGCAAAGTGTCAAACGCGCCGCCTTGCCGCTTACCCGACACGGACTGCAAGGACGTTATCGTTGGATATATCGCCTCATATTCTATCCAGGACAAGCAGTCCTCAACGCCAAGTGCCTGCCGCGGCGAGATTTGTACCCTCAGTCTCTACATCAGGGACAGCAAGCTCGACTGGGACATCCAGAAGCAAATTTCAGGCACTGGCAAGGCCATCTTCGTGAAGACCTTTGGTGAGCCCGACCCCGAGACCAAGTGATGCGCCATAGTGCCTCCAAATGGCCGCTGCTCTGGGCTGTCGGCGCCGCCATTCTCATATCTGCTCCGGCAAGGGCCCAGGAAGAACCAACGCAACCGAACCCGACACTGAGGTTCAAGCTCGACCGGCGCGACGGGTGCTTCCGCTACATAGGCGATGCCTGTCGAATTCATCGGCCGCTTCAAGACCGGGAGCTACGTCGGCGTGTCCATGATCACCATCGGCCGGCCCACGACCAGCAGCCGCGACTACTCGATCTTGTTCGCGCCTCGTGCCGCTTGGGGCAGTTCAGCCTTTGTCACCATCTGTGGCCGCGTTACCCCACCTTCTTAGCAACCGGACAGAATCTCCGGAGGGCGCTGACTTAGGACCGCTGGACAGCCGCCATATGTCGTGGTCTGTCTTCCTTTTCAAGGAAGCGAAATGGAATCATTATCGGCAGCGGGACCGGGTAAGAAGCGGCTGGCGGTTTTCCTTGATGGAACCTGGAATTCCGTGTCGGACAACACCAATGTCTGGCGCTTGCGCGCCCTGTGTTCAACGAAAGACACCGGAAACCCAGCCCAGCTCGCCTACTATGATATCGGGGTGAACGGAGTCATTGGCGGAGCCTTTGGGAAGGGGCTGCTCAGGAATATCCTTGATGCCTATGAGTGGCTGGTCGAAAACTACAACGATGGTGACGACATCTTCGTGTTCGGCTTCAGCCGTGGCGCCTTCACTGCGCGTTCTCTGACAGGCTTTATCACCAAGTGTGGCCTGTTGAGGCCGGGTGCCCCGTTAAGCGTCAACCAGTTGTTCGCCCGGTACCGCCGACGCGACGCGCTGACCGTGTGGAAGCTTCATGACGACTTGGTCGCAGGCCCGCTGAAGGCCTCTGCCCTGGAAGAACGCTGGATGCTGAAATACTCCCGCCGCGTGCCGATCAAGCTGGTGGCCGTCTGGGACACTGTCGGCGCGCTCGGCATTCCCGCGTTCAGCTGGGAAGGCATCAGTCGGACCAGTTTCCGATTTCTGGACACGGGCTTGAGGGTGCCAATCGAGAATGCGTTTCACGCCCTTGCCCTCGATGAGCATCGCAACAGCTTCATGCCGACGTTATGGACGAAGAGAATCCCTACCGATCCCCAGGCGGTGATCGCACCGCCGCGTCCCTACAGCAGTGTCGAGCAGCGTTGGTTTGCTGGCGCCCACGGTAATGTGGGCGGCGGATACCCGAATGATCTGCTTGCACAGGCTCCTCTCAGCTGGATCATCGAAAAGGCCCGGTCCCACGGTCTCGCGTTCAGGAGCGACATCGAGGTGGACGACGGGGCCCTCGACGCTCCGATTTCAGACTCTTACCGGGAGTTCATGCGCGGCTCCTACGCCATCCTCAGCAAGAGGCATCTTCGGCCCATTGCATCCCCTCCCGGCCGGGACCCGGATGCGACGTACATCAATGTCAATGAGACGATTGATGGCTCGGTCTTCGAGCGGTATCGCCATTCGTCAAGCTACCGGCCCGCCAATTTGGTTGAGTGGTCGACTCGCAAGGGCGTCGATCTTGACGCGGTGATGGGTTGGGTCGATGCCGAACAGCCTGGAAAGGCGGTTGGCGAGATCCACTGACCGCTGAGTGGCGTGCAGTGCCGCCGTCTGCTTCCAGGATCTGGCCGTTCCGGCTGACATGCAGAGCGCGAAAGATGCGCCGTGGGCGGAAATGGAGTAAACGTCGTCCACCTAGATAGTAGATGCTTTGCGCTCTGCCTCAGACGGGAGGGGGAGCGCGAGGGGCGGGCCAGGGGCACGCTCGCCTGGCCTTGGCGGGTTCGATACCGGCTCGAAAGACATTCCGGACGCATTCAAGGTCGGGGCATCGCTGCCCTGACCTTGAATGCGAACCGTGCTTAGTCGGCGGCGATTGCCATACTTTCGCTTTCTACTTTGACCGTCGCCCGCAACGCTGCGGGAAGCCAGCCCTTGCCGTCCAGTTCCTTCTCGGCCTGCAAGAAGCTTCGGGTTTCGGGGCGCGTTCCACCGTCGGCCCACGACTTGCAAAAATGTTTGAGGATGCCTTCTCGCAAAAAGGAACGTCGGCTGGCAGGCCCGTGGCCCGGGACTGGGTGGCTGCCTTGGCCGAACTTGAAGCGAACCTCAAGCAGTGCTCCGCCAATTCCAGCCACTGGTCACTTGGCTCATCGCCGTGCCCTTGGTGCAAAATGGAAGGCGCCACTGGCGTCCCGCTGTTCTCAACCGTTGTTCCCGCCAGCGGGGCGACGCTTTTCGATATCGCCGGATTCCAGCGCAGGTGGACGCCATCCCGCATCCCGGGCCGGTGCCGACCGTCCCCGAGAAGAATGTGACACCAGATCCCAACGCCTTGAAGCTCAAGGGGCACGCGCGCCGCACCAACTTCCGGGCAGGAGTAGCGGCCGCAGTAGTCGGCGTCGCTGGCTTGATGATGGCGCAGATCTGGGTGCTGGGCATTGCCTTGGGGGTTTTTCTGGGGTTGAGAGGTTTCTTGAACAGGGACAGTGAGGCTGCGGAATACCGGCGCATCGCCGGCGAGGCCGCCACCCAGTGGAAAAACGCGCAAACCACGTGGATGCAGAGAGCCGGGCCGGATGCCTTCGACAGGCAAAAAACGGTGCTCGCCGGGCTCAGGCGCGAATGGGACATCTTACCTTCCAAACGGTAGCCAGGATCTCGGAGCTCGAGCGCAACCGCCGTCAGGCGCAACTGCACCGGTTCCTGGACAACTTTGAAATCTCATCGGCAAAGATCGAGAGCATCGGACCGGGAAAGAAACAGGTCCTGGAGTCGTATGGCGTCGAAACAGCGCTCGATGTCGAGAGGAACAAGCTCTACAGCGTGTCCGGATTCGAACCCAAAACGGCGCAGAAGTTGTTAAATTGGCGAAGGTCCGTCGAAGCCCGCTTTGTCTTCGATCCCTCACGCGCGATCGATCCACGCGATATCGCGCAGATTGACCAGGATATTCTCGGCGACCGCAAGCGGCTGCAGGGCGCCTTGGTTCTCGGTCTTGAGCAACTCAAGCAGACAAGAGCCCAGATTCTTGCCGCCCGTGAACACAGTCGCCCGGAAATGGAGCGGTTGGCATTGGATCAGTCGTCGGCAAACGTTGCCGCGATTTCAGGTTGAGACGGCTAACGCTGGATCGCCAATCAGGCTCGGTGGGTTTTGGCATACCTTCATCACCCCGGGTTGCGCGTCAGTGTGAAATACCCATTTCACCTTGTTGGAGGCCTCGACGATTTTGGCCGGTCGGAGCGCTGACTCGAAGGAGAGGTGAACGGCGGCTTTGCGCCTCATTCCAGCCGCTCGAATTGCCCAAGCCATTTCCTGAAAGCTGCCGATCCAGGGGATCCGTCTGGACGTCGATGGCAAGGGTGGTGGACGTACGGCTTCGCCACCAAGCAGGCCGCAACGGATTTCAGGATGTTACGGGTTAGGCGGTGACCCTTGGGCCACTCATGCAGCCATGTCTCATGCTGTCTCGAATCACGTTGTTGACGGTGCAAGCATCGCCGTCAAATCGCTCAGTCCGAGCGTGGCGGGCGCGCAACACTCAATCAGGTATAGCAGTCGCTAGGGCTATATGCATTTAGTGACACGGCCACCCGATCTTTGCGGTCGCAAGTCTTTACCAAGTGTCGTTTCTCGGCAAGGCTGATCATTGAGGCACTCACGCCGCGAGGATTGAAGAATGCTTAACCAGGCAGAAACACTCTACCCATCTCTGACCCCTCTTGCGGTCCAGGTCCGCTGGAAGGTTCCAACCGAATTTCCGGCGTGCCCGGACGAATTCACCGACGACGCCCTTCTTCTTTATGAATCGCGCCTCTCTTTCGGAAGTATCTTCGCGCGCAACCAGCTCTCCACGAGCCTCGTCGTCGACCGGAATCTCAAGGACGATGACCTGATCGTACTCACTCATTTTGCCGGCGACGCCATAAAGAATTGGGCAGTGGCCCACATTTCAATCCATGATGGCCTTTTCCATCACCGAAGCGAATTCACCTTCTTCAGTCTCAAGGGCGCTCTGAAGCACTTCTGCGAACTAGCTGGAGAGGACCTTGGCGACTCGATCGATGACTATTGCTGATGACGTATCAGCTGATGTCGATGCAGAAATGTTGCTGCATATTGACGATTCCGGTTGAGCGTGGGTGTCGAGTGTGAGCGATGACCTTGTGACGTCGGTCAGGTTCGAAGTCATGGTGCCAAGCAGTATCAATAAGGATGATGCCGGAGGGGCCAAGATGGAACATGAGAACCTGCTAGTCGTCGGTGCCGACTTCTCGAAAATGCGCACGCGCTGAATACGACGTGGTGATCTGCAGACCGGAGGTGCGTTTGAGTTCCATATAGACCTAAACTCGCTATAAGATACGCATCATGCGTTGGAGTTGCACCTCCGGGCTGTGCGCAACGTCGTGGCGGATGACTCCTTTCTACCCAGTGGTCCGCAAAGCCGCCTGTCAGCTTGCGGGCCCAACGCGGTCATTTCGGAACATGCAAGCAGACTAAATAGCGATTGGAACTCAATAACCACGCGGCCACAGCGTTCATGGTTTGTACTTCTAAAGTCGCATAATTGGCAGACTGGAACATGGAACTTGGGTCGCGAGGTGGATCAAATGCGTTACGCAGGGTCGCAGAACGCGCAAGAGACATTGCAGGTCATCTATAATCGAGCTGTCGGCCCAGCCGACTTCCTATTCGTGCCAGTGAGCAATGGCAATCGTACCAGCGACAGCACCCATTGCTCGCTGCTGCTCGTTGATGGCCGCAACCCGGAGCGGGTCGCCTATCACCACGACTCCTCCCGGACAGGGCCACAACGACGAGCCTGCAAACCAGCTCGCAAGGGTGCTGAACGGCACCTTCGAGGCAGCCCCCATGACCCGACAGCCGAATGCTTATGACTGCGGCGTGTTTGTGTTGGCACGTGGGCGCCGATTGGACAATTGATGGCCGGGCAGCGGCGCCGGGTCGCTGCGACGACCTCGTCGCCGACCGGCAGGCGCTGCAAGACCGGCTGAGGCGGCGCTTCCACACGGGATTTGTCTAAAATTCCAAGGGGGATTTGTGGAGGTATGACGCCGACAGGCCGCCTACCGCCAGACTACCCCGCTCATGAACGCGACGCCGGCAGCACTCCCATCTCCTTGAGCAACCAGGCAGCGCCGTCAATCTTGTCCATGGTCCAAAGCATGAAGCGACTGTCGACATGGATGCTTCGACTGCGGTCTGCGGCATATGCCCAATCGGAGATCACTCCATCGAGCGTGCCATCAAAGGCGAGACCGACGAACTCGCCGCGCCCATTCAGCGTGGCCGAGCCGCTATTGCCATTGGTAATGTCGACCGTGGACATGAAGTCGACCGGCAAAGTGCCCAGCTCCGGCGCGACATAGGGGCCATAATTCTTGGCCCGGATCGCAGCGACGGCGGCGGCGGGCGCATCAAACTCGCCCTTGCCAGTGTGCTTGGCCAGAAGTCCCTCAGCCGTGGTGAATGGCGTCCAGATCTGCCCGTCGCGTGTTCGCCCCGACACCTTGCCCCAGGTGATGCGCAGCGATCCATTCGCGTCGGGATACACCGGCCGGCCAATCGCCTGCCAGTAGGCGCGCAGGCCCTGCATATAAGTCGCGCGCGCCGCCTGCGCTCGGCCAGCGCGGTCCTTCGCCGCGCGCTCCGCAGCTATGTCGCCGGGATAGAGCGCGACCGCCAGCTTGATGAAAGGATCGTCCGACGCCTCGAAGGCAGCAGCCCGCTTGTCGAGCCAGCCGAGCCGCGTGGCCGTGTCGGCGAGTTTGGTTTCTGCATAAAGTCGGTCAAGGCCGATTTGGTCCAGAGCCGTTTCGAACGCAGTATCGCGGTCCTTTGCGTCTAGCCGGCGATATTCATCGAGCGCGGCCTCAAATAGCTTGCGATCGATGTCGGGCAGGTAACCGCGTTCGATCTGCGTCAGTTGATCCACGGTCTGGTTACGGTCACGATCCTGAAAGCCGCGTTCGCGGTCTTCATCGAGCTTCTCGTGCTCCTTGGCCCAGCGATACAGAGTGCGCGCGGATGAGAGCATTTGCGCGCGGTTCAGCAGCGCCTGGCGCAGCCCCTCGAGCGAGGCCTGGCTATTCTCGTCCACCATGGCGCCCAGTTCGCCGATCGCTGCGCCATAGCGCGCCTGCCGCGCGGGATCGTCGGCGACCCAGTCGAGATAAGCTTTCTCCTCGATAGCCTTGCGCACGTCGAGCCCGATCGCATTGGCCCCGGCGAGATCGCCCGCCAACTTCTTCTTGTAGTTTTCCACGCCTTGCAGGATGGAGGCGTAGCGGATCTGCGCTTCTCGATTGCCTGCCGTGGTTTGGTTTATCTGGGCCGCATAATCCGACAGCAAATGCTGCAACAGCGGTTCGTACCGCGCGAAATTGAACCGTACTTCATCCGCCGTGCGGAACCGATTGGTTTCTCCGGGAAAGCCGACGACCATGACGAAATCGCCGTCTTGCACGCCTTTAGAGGCAATGCGCAGCCAGCTCTTCGGCCGGTAGGGCACGTTGTCGCGCGCATAAGGCCGGGAGGAACCATCAGGAGCGACATAAGCGCGGTAAAAACCGAAGTCGCCTGTGTGGCGCGGCCACGTCCAATTGTCCGTTTCGCCGCCGAAGTTACCGATGCCGAGCGCGGGCGCATAGACTAGGCGCACGTCCTGAATTTCGAGCTTCTGCTGGAGATAGTAGGAGGCGCCGCCATAATAGGACTCCACGTCGCAGCGGCGATTGGGCTGTTCTTCACATGCGGCGATCAGCGCCTTCCGGTTCCTGTCGAGCCGCTCATAGCGGGCAAAGCCGTTCAGCTTGTCCGATACGCCCTTGAGCATGTCGGCGGTCACATCACGGATATCCTCGATCACATAGATGCGGCTGCCGGGCACCGCGGGTAATTCTTCACCAAGGCTTTTCGCTAGAAATCCCTTGGTGAGATAGTCTTGACTCTCCTTGCTGTTGTACTGGATCGATTCCAGCACGCAGTGACGGTTGGTCGCAACCAGTCCTTGCGGACTGACGAAGGAAGCTGAACATCCGCCCAGTGATACGATCGCGTTGAGCGGGGCAGTGTCTAGACGGCTGAGCTGCGCGGGATCAAGCTGGAGTCCATTCGCGCGCATGGCCGCGCCAAGTTCCGTAATCTGGGCCGGCATCCACATGCCTTCGTTCGCCGACGTCCAGAGCAAGTTCATAGCGGTGGCTTGGGCCAAACGACTAAAATTCGAGTTCATGCTGATCTCGTTCCCATTCTGTGTATTGTTCTCCGCTGATCTGGATCGATGAGCTATCGGGCTGACCGGCGTCCGCAAGCGCCTGCGCGGCAGCCACTGGGTGAAGAGTGAGTGGACGGTCAACACAAAAATCTGGGTGACGCTCCCCTCACATTGTATCGGCAACGTTTGCGGATCATCCGTTGCACTAATCGTGCCAAAGGATGCCTGAGACGCCCTTCGGGTCCCGCGGAGAAGTCATTCGAGACGCCTCTAACAATATCTCCCGCATTGCGGGCCGGCCATTGGAGCGCCTCGTCAATAAAGCTTTCAATCACCTACGTGGTAAGGGCCTTGCGTGTCCGACCTCCGACATTTGGGTCCGACCTCCGACATTTGGTTGTAGACCCGACACTCTCGTCCTCGCTCGCGACGAAGCCCACTGCCGAACAGCCGTCGTTAATTGTGAGAATGCGTGCTATCGTTTCTGTTACGTGCGGTGTTGCGCGAGGACGAGGGTGCGAGGAGTGCCCGGACTTCCCCTTGCCGCAAATCCGCTCGGCGCTTGGCGACATAACCCGGCGGACTATGTGCGCGAGTGCCGGCGTGAGGCGCGAAAGTAAATCTGGGATGAAACGTCGACCATCCGAATCGAGCATGGAAACCTCATCAAAGCGACAACCGCCAACCGGGTTCGCGAGGCAGGCGCGTTCGTCGTCCCGACGAACATCACCTTTGCTGTCGTCGCTCGGGACGGAGCCAGATACGGCATGTCCGCCGAATCCCTTGAAAAGGTGAGCTTCGTTCTCGATGCCGGCTTGTCGGCGCTCGAAACGCTTCAAAGCGCTGGCGTGACCATGGGCTACGGCTCCGATCTGCTTGGCCAGATGCATAGGCACCAATCAGAGGAATTTCTTCTGCGCGGCCGCGTTCTCAAGCCTCGGGACGTGATCCGATCCGCGACGGTGGATGCTGCCCGCGTGCTCAACATGGAAGGCCTCATCGGCACCATCGCGCCTGGCGCTCACGCAGATCTCATCGCCGTCTACGGCAATCCGTTGAAGGACCTCGCGATTTTGTCCGATCCCGCCCGGCTTCGAAAGATCATCAAGGGCGGGTGAGTGGTGAAGAATGAATAACCAGACGCAGGTAATCCGTTGCCATTCAGGGGAATTACGCAACACATATACAGGCAGGAGCACAACAGAACGTATTGAGCAGCTACCGATGGTTCCGAAGGCATGACGCTGCGATTGCCGCCTTCGTGCTGCCGGTGCTCAAAACTCTCAATCGTCCCTGACCAGCCTTGAAATCTCGGCGCTAATATCGGCTCCTTCGTAGGGCAATGCCTGAGGACGTTTCTCGCACGCCTAGCCGTCATAATACACGCGCTCATTTGATTGCGTGGCATCGGTGGAGAGCGCTGTCACAAACGGCTGGACGACATTCCTCATATCGCGCCGGCGGAGCCTGTTTTCACCAAAGTCGAACTCGCGGGTGACGCCTACGGCCCCTGCCAAGTTAATCCCATTTGAGATCGAATGCGGTGGGCGTGCCGCTCCTAGCAGCGCCGTTTTTCCCATTGACGTGAAAACATCAGAACAAAGTACCTTATGTCTACAGATTTCGTAGAATATCGTTTGGTTTCGGTGGTGGCCTATGGCGCATGTGTGGGAGATAGATGACTTGGCACGATTATCGGTTCTTGGAATATCCGGCGGTGTAAGCAACCCGTCCCGCACCACGGCGGTCGTCAATGCGCTGGTCAAGGCGGTCGCGTTGCGCCTGCTTGCCGACACCGGTCTGATTGAGATCACGGAGGCAGCACCGTCGCTTTTCGCCGGACTATCCCGCGGCGCACTTGGCGCATCTGGAGAAGCGATTATCCAGCGTGTCGAGAAGGCCGATTTGCTCGTGGTCGGAACGCCTGTCTATAGGGCTTCCTACACTGGCGCTCTCAAGCACCTGTTCGACCTGGTCGACTATCGCGCGTTGACGGGCAAGACCGTGCTTCTCGCGGCGACCGGCGGGAGCCCATACCATGGCCTGGTGCTCGAACATCAGCTCCGGCCATTGTTCGGCTTTTTTGGCTCTGTCACCGTCCCTACGGGCGTCTACGGCACGCCCGACGATTTCGTCGATGGCGAAATCGTCGGCGCAGCCATCATCGAGCGTATTGCAAGGGCCGCTACCGACGCGGTCTCCTTGCTCAACTCAAGTCACGCAAATGCCGCCGTCGCCACCCGCGTCGGCTGAGCCAATCAACAGGGGAAACGACGACATGAGTTCGCATTCCGACGCCATCAAATTCGCCTACTGGGTCCCGAACGTCTCCGGCGGCCTGGTCATCTCCAACATCGAGCAGCGGACGGGTTGGGATATCGACTACAACCGCAAGCTCGCCCAGATTGCCGAGGCCAACGGGTTCGACTATGCGCTGAGCCAGATCCGTTTCACAGCCGGCTATGGGGCCGACAACCAGCACGAATCAGTCTCGTTCAGCCATGCCTTGCTTGCCGCGACCACAACGCTGAAGGTCATCGCAGCGATCCTGCCCGGTCCGTGGAACCCTGCGCTGGCGGCCAAGCAGATCGCTACCATCAACCACCTGACCAATGGCCGCGTCTCCGTCAATGTCGTCAGCGGCTGGTTCCGAGGCGAGTTCGCCGCGATTGGCGAACTCTGGCTCGATCATGACGAGCGCTATCGCCGGTCGGAGGAATTTATCCGAGCGTTGCGCGGCATCTGGACGGAAGACAGCTTCACGCTGAAGGGCGATTTCTACCGCTTCACCAACTATTCCATGAAGCCGAAGCCGATCGAGCCCTTGCCCGAGATATTCCAGGGCGGCTCGTCGCGAGCCGCTCGCGACATGGCGTCTCGTGTCTCCGATTGGTATTTCACCAACGGCAATACCCCGGAGGAGATCCGGAAGCAGGTCGACGACATCCGCACCAAGGCGAAAGCCAACGGCCACAAGGTTAGGATCGGCGTCAACGCTTTCGCCATCGCCCGCGAGAGCGAGCAGGAAGCGCGCGCCGTGCTCGACGAGATCATCGCCAAGGCGAATCCGGAGGCGGTGCAGGGCTTTGCCGATCAGGTCAAGAATGCCGGCAAGGCCTCGCCGGAAGGCGAAGGCAATTGGGCGAAGTCGTCCCTCGAGGATCTCGTTCAGTACAATGACGGCTTCCGCAGCAATCTCATCGGCACGCCGGAACAGATCGCCGAACGCATCCTGAAACTGAAGGACGCCGGTGCCGACCTGATCCTGCTCGGCTTCCTGCATTTCCAGGAAGAGGTCGAGTTCTTCGGCAAGCGCGTCATTCCTCTGGTGCGCGAACTGGAAGCAGCTCGCGACAGGGAGCTTGTCGCCGCGGAATAGGACGGGCGCGGCCCACGGGGCCGCAGCCGACACGCCTTCAAAAGCAGGAATGTTTCATGATTGGTGCTTCGCTGGGAGCGGCCGCATACGAGCGCGCGTCCGAAATTTCCGCCATCCTCGCGGTGGCTAACCCCGTCGGCGACAGGCGTCTGGCACGCCTGTCGTCACGGCCGGATGTGGTTCTCGCGCTGAGCGGGATCGGCATTTCCTTTGGCGGGGTCAAGGCGCTGAGCGATGTTGATCTCGAAGTGGAAGTCGGCGAGATCCGCGCGGTGATCGGCCCCAACGGCGCCGGCAAGTCCTCACTGATCAACATCATCAGCGGCCTCTATCACGCCGACCGCGGCAGGATTGCGATCGGCGGGCAGTCCTTCTCCCGGGTGCCGGCGAGCCGTCTAGCACGGCTCGGCGTTGCGCGAACCTTCCAGAACCTGGCGCTATTCGGCGGTCTGTCCGTGCGCAACAACATCGCGTGCGGCCGCGTCCACACCAGGCGCGCCAGTTTCGTCGAACATATTGCAGGTCTGCCACGCGCCCGGAGCGAAGATGCGGGAATCGCCGAAAAGACCGATCAGATAGTCGCCTTCCTGCATCTCGAAAGCGTCGCCGACCGCCTCGTCGCCACCTTGCCTTACGGCCTGCAGAAGCGGGTCGAGCTGGCGCGCGCGCTGGTCGCCGAGCCGAAGCTGCTGCTGCTCGACGAGCCGATGGCCGGCATGACGGCGACCGAGAAGGCCGAGATGGCCGGCTTCGTGCGCGCCGCGCGCGACCGGCACGGCGTCACCATCATCCTGATCGAGCACGACATCGGCGTCGTCATGGGCCTCTCCGACCGCGTCGCCGTGCTCGACTACGGCCGCAAGATCGCAGACGGGACGCCGGCCGAGGTCAGGGCCGATCCGGCAGTGATCCGGGCCTATATCGGCACCGCCGAGGGCGAGAATGGCGAGGACATCTGATGAGCTACTATGATTTCCTCTTCGTCATCGAAGTGCTGGTCGGCGGCCTGCTCTCTGGCGTCATGTATTCGCTTGTCGCCATAGGTTTCGTGCTGATCTACAAGACGTCGGGCGTGCTGAACTTCGCGCAGGGGTCGATGGTGCTGTTCGCAGCGCTCACCTTTGTCAGCCTCGTCGAACGCGGCATCCCCTTCGCGCTTTCGCTGCTCATCACCTTCGCGGTCATGGTCGCGCTCGGCTTCACCATCGAGCGGACCGTGCTCAGGCCACTGGTCAACCGCTCGCCGATGACGCTGTTCATGGCGACGCTGGGGCTCTCCTACACCATCGAAGGTGCCGCCCAGCTTATCTGGGGCACGCAGGTGCACGGGCTCGACCTCGGCATCGACGACACCCTTCGAGGTCGGCGGCATACTGATCTCATCCTTCGACCTGCTGGCGGCGGCGATCGCCGCCGCCATGGTCGCAGGCCTCAGCGCCTTCTTCTATTGGACGCGGATCGGCCTTGCGTTTCGCGCCGTCGCCGACGATCAGTTCGCGGCCCTCGCCGTCGGGCTGCGGCTGCCTCGCATCTGGGGCACCGTGTGGACGGCGGCCGGCTTCGTCGCGCTGGTCGCCGGACTGTTGTGGGGCGCGCGTCTCGGCGTCCAGTTCTCGCTGTCGCTGATCGTGCTGAAGGCGCTGCCGGTGCTGGTGCTTGGCGGCTTCGATTCCATCCTCGGCGCCATCGTTGGCGGCCTCATCATCGGCGCCAGCGAGAAGCTGGCCGAGGTCTATCTCGGCCCGTTCGTCGGCGGCGGCATCGAGGGCTGGTTCGCCTATGCGCTGGCGCTGGTTGTGCTTTTGGTGCGCCCCTCCGGCCTGTTTGGCCAGAAAACCGTCGAAAGGGTCTGAACCATGGCCGTGCAAGCTCTCGACGCCGCAAGGCTTCCAGTCGACTGGGCGAAACTCGTTCAGAAGCTGGCGTTGGCGACCGCCCTGTTCGTCGTCGCCTACGGCGTGGTCCCTGCCTATGCTTCGGGCTATCTGGTCGAGGCGATCCTGCTGCCATTCCTGGCGCTCAGCCTGGCGGCGGTCGGCCTCAATTTGCTGACCGGCTATTGCGGCCAGCTCTCGCTTGGCTCTTCCGCCTTCATGGCGGTGGGCGCGTTCGGCGCCTACAATTTCAACCTCAGGGTCGAAGGCCTGCCGCTGGCGGTGACCATGATCCTGGCCGGAATTTCCGCCGCCGGCTTCGGCGTCGTGTTCGGCCTGCCCAGTCTCAGGCTGCGCGGCTTCTACCTCGCCGTCTCGACGCTCGCCGCCCAGTTCTTCGTGCAATGGGCGCTGACCAAGTTCGGCTGGTTCTCCAACGACAACCCGTCCGGGGTGATCTCGGCGCCGCACCTGGCCGTCGCCGGTCTTTCGCTCGACAGCGCGACCGGCCGCTATTTGCTTTCGGTCACCACGGTCATGGTGCTGACGGCCCTCGTCTGGCGCTTGGTCAACAGCGCGACCGGTCGCAACTTCATCGCCGTGCGGGACAACGAAACCGCCGCACGCGTCATCGGTGTGCCGGTGCTGCGAACCAAGCTTCTGGCGTTCGCCATCTCGTCGTTCATCATCGGTATCGCCGGCGTGCTGTGGGCCTTCACCTATCTGCGCACCGTCGAGCCGGCAGGCTTCAATCTCGACCGCTCATTCCAGATCCTGTTCATCATCATCATCGGCGGGCTGGCCTCGATCCGTGGCGCGTTTTGGGTGCGGCGTTCATCGTTGTCCTCCCGCTCTTTCTGTCCCGGCTCGGCGCATTCCTGTTCGGCGGCCTGTTCGATTCGGGCGTTCTCGACATGAGCCAGCGCATCGTGCTCGGCGCCATTATCATCATCTTCCTCATCGCGGAACCGAGCGGGCTGTCGGCCCTCTTCGACCGCCTCAAACGACGGATCGGCTCAAGGTCCAGCTGATTGCCGCTCAACTTCCTCCTCCGCTCGGACCAACCCATCAGGAGACGTAAGCAATGACCTTCTTCAGTCACCTAAGAAAAGCGGCGATCGCCACGGCCTTCGTGCTCGGCGCGACGGCGGTTCACGCCGAAGAACAATACTTTCCCCTGCAGAGCTACCGTGTCGGTCCGTATGCGGCCGGCGGAACCGGCTTTTTCGGTGGCTTCATCGACTATCTCAACCTGATCAACATCCGCGACGGCGGCGTCAATGGCGCCAAGCTGGCCTGGAGCGAAGGCGAGACGCAATATGAGGTCGAGAAGGGCGTCGAGGTGTATGAACGGTTGAAGAGCAATCCCGGCATCGCTGCCTGGAATCCACTCTCGGTCGGCATCGCCTATGCCATGATCGATCGCATCACCGACGACAAGGTGCCGCTGATCACCATCAACCACGGCCGCACAGACACGACCGACGGGCGGGTGTTCCCTTACGTCTTCCCGCTGCTGCTCAATCCTTACAGCGAGACCTCCGGCATCGTGAACTACATCGCGTCCAAGGAAGGAGGCCTCGACAAGCTCAAGGGCAAGAACATCGTCGTGCTCTATCACGGCTCGCCCTATGGGAAGGAGACGATCCCGATCTATGAGCTGCTGTCGCAGAAATACGGCTTCGAGCTGTCGCAGATCGAGGTGCCGCATCCCGGCAACGAGCAGCAGGCGCAGTGGCTGACCATCCGGCGCGAGCATCCTGACTATGTCGTGCTGCGCGGCTGGGGCGTGATGAACCCCGTCGCCTTGAAGACCGCGCAGAAGACAGGCTTCCCGGCCGATCACATCATAGGCAATGTCTGGTCGAATTCCGAAGAGGATGTCATCCCCGCCGGCGATGCCGCCAAGGGCTATACGGCCATCACCACCCAGGCCTCGGGTGAGCGGTATCCGGTGGTCCAGGAGATCGTCAAAACGGTCTACGGCGACGGCAAAGGCAATCTCGAGGACAAAAGCCGCATCGGCTCGGTCTACCACAATCTCGGCATCGTCAATGGCATCCTCAATGTCGAGGCGGTCCGCATAGCACAGGCCAAGTTCGGCAACCGCACGCTGACCGGCGACGAAGTGCGTTGGGGCTTCAAGCATCTCAAGCTCGATCCGGCGCGCGTCGAGGCACTCGGCGCCAAGGACCTGTTCCACTCGATCAACGTCTCCTGGGACAATCACGAGGGTGACGGCTACGTGACCTTCCAGCAATGGGACGGCAAGAAGTGGAATGTCGTCTCCGACTGGATCGCTCCCGACTGGAAGCTGCTGCGTCCGATCATCGAGAAGTCGTCCGAGGCGTATGCCAAGGAAAAGGGCATCAAGATCCGCACGGCCGAGGACGCCGACGCGGTGGTCAGCAACTGAATTTGGTATGGTGCGGCCGACAAATCTGGCCGGCCGCGCCATCCACCTTCCCGAGCGGAGTCATCGATGTCCATCCCGGAATACCCGATACTGTCAGTTAGCAGCGTGGAGGCTGTCTACAACGGCGCCATCGCCGCCCTACACGGCGTCGACTTGTTGGTTGGCAGGGGCGAGATCGTCGCGCTGCTCGGCTCCAACGGTGCCGGCAAGACGACACTGCTGCGCGCCGTATCCAATCTCCTCCCGGCCGAGCGCGGCGCCATTACCGCCGGTCGGATCACCTTCGGTGGCGAGGATGTTTCAAGGGCAAGCCCCTCGCACCTAGTCCGCAGCGGCCTTGTCCAAGTCCTCGAGGGCCGGCATTGCTTCCGCTCGCTGACGGTCGAAGAGAACCTCTTCACCGGCGCGCTCGGACGCTCGTCCTCTCGCACGGGCGTCAAGGCGGACCTGGATCGTGTCTATTCACTTTTCCCAAGGCTCGCCGAGAAGCGGCGAACCCGGTCCGGCCTCACTTCCGGGGGCGAGCAGCAGATGACGGCTATCGGCCGGGGTCTGATGTCGCGGCCGAAACTCTTTGTTCTGGACGAGCCGTCGATGGGGCTGGCACCGCTGATCGTCGACGAGATCTTCAGCGCCCTGAAACGGCTCAACCGCGACGAAGGCCTTTCGATCCTCGTTGCCGAACAGAATTCGGCGGTCGCGCTGAAATACGCCGACCGCGCCACCGTGCTCGAGAACGGCGTCAGCGTGCTGGAAGGATCGGCTGCCGACTTGCGCCAGCGCACCGATATCAAAACCTACTACCTCGGCGGCGCGCCGCTTCCACCGCAACATTTTCCCAAGGAGACAGCAGCATGACCATCCAATCCAGGCAGGCGTCGGATAGCCGCAGTGCCGTCCCGCCGGTCGAACGACCCTCTGCCAAGGCGCATGTGATCAAGGCCGATGCCGAGGCAATCGCTGTCGCCGAAAAACTCGCCGCCGAATTCGCCAGGGATGCCTCCAAGCGGGATCGTGAACGCATCTGGCCGAAGGAAGAGCTCGATGCGTTTTCGCAGAGCGGCCTGTGGTCGATCAACGTGCCGAAAGCCTATGGCGGGCCGGAGCTCTCCTATGTGACCCTGTCGAAGGTGATCACCATCATCTCGGCGGCCGATCCGTCGCTCGGCCAGATTCCGCAGAACCATCTTGGCGTCGTCGCCGCTATCCGCACCGTCTCCGACGAGGCGCAGAAGAAGCTGCTTTTCGCTGAGGTGCTGTCCGGCACGCGCTTCGGCAACGCGTTCTCCGAGTTCGGCTCCAAGCGCGCGGCCGACTTCGAGACAAAGTTCGTCGACGCCGGCGACCATGTCGTGGTCAACGGCCAGAAATTCTATTCGAGCGGTGCTCTGCTTGCCCATCTGGTTCCGATCGTGGCGCTCGATGACGAGGGGCGCGCCTGGTATGCCATCGCCGATCGCGGCGCGCCCGGACTGACGGTGATCGACGACTGGTCGAGCTTCGGACAGAAGACGACTTTGTCCGGCACGGTCCTGCTCGACAATGTCAAGGTGCCCAAAACGCATCTTGTCCCCGGCTACAAGGGCTATGACAGGCCGACGGCCGACGGCGCCATCTTCCAGATCATCCAGGCCGCGGTCGATCTCGGCATCGCCAAGGCGGCGATCGACGAGACTGTCGGCTTCGTGCGCACCAAGTCGCGCGCCTGGATCGACAGCGGCGTCGATCATGCCTGGCAGGATCCTTATACGATCCAGGCGATTGGCGACCTTCGCCTGCGGGCCAACGCGGCAGAGGCGGTTCTGGAAAGGGCCGGGCTTGCGGTAGATCGCGCCGTGGCCGACCCGAACGAGAAGACCGTCGCGGAAGCGCAGATCGCGGTTGCCGAATCCAAGATCCTCACGACAGAGATCGCCATCATTGCCACGAACAAGCTGTTCGAGCTCGCCGGCACACGCTCGACGCTGGCCGAGCACAATCTCGACCGGCACTGGCGCAACGCCCGCACCCACACGCTGCACGATCCGGTGCGCTGGAAATACGCGATCCTCGGCAACTACTACCTCAACGACGTAAATCCGCCGCTCCATGCCTGGAGCTGAGCGAAGCGCCTCCAAATCACAGAGGACCATTCATGAGCATTGCCACTCCCGACAGGATCAAGGTCCTGTGGTTTCTGCCGACTCATGGCGACAGCCGCTATCTCGGCACCTCAGAGGGGGGGCAGGGCGGTCGACTTGCCCTATCTCACCCAAGTCGCGAAAGCCGCCGATGCCATCGGCTACTATGGCGCGCTGCTGCCGACAGGACGCAGTTGCGAAGATAGCTGGGTCGTGGCGTCGGCGCTGGCACCGCTGACGCAGCGGCTTCGCTTCCTTGTCGCCGTCCGGCCGGGCCTGCAATCGCCGACGCTAGCCGCGCGCAGACCTCGACGCTCGACCGCATTTCCAGCGGACGGCTGCTCATCAACGTCGTCACCGGCGGGGATCCGGTCGAGAACAAGGGCGACGGCATCTTCCTCAGCCATGACGAGCGCTATGAGGTGACGCGGGAATTCCTCGACATCTACAAGGCGGTGCTTCGCGGCGAGACCGTAGCGTTCGCAGGCAAGCACTTCCGTATCGAGGACGGTCGCCTACTGTTTCCGCCCGTGCAGACGCCACATCCGCCGCTCTATTTCGGCGGCTCGTCCGATGCCGCTAACGCGGTCGCCGCCGAACAGATCGACAAATATTTGACCTGGGGCGAACCGCCGGCGGACGTCGCGGCAAAGATTGCCTATGTGCGCGGTCTTGCCGAGAAAGCCGGGCGCCAGGTGACCTTCGGCATCCGGCTGCATGTCATCGTCCGCGAGACCAATTATGAGGCCTGGGCCGATGCCGACCGCCTGATCAGCCGCCTGGACGACAACACGATAACCGAGGCGCAGAAGGTTTTCGCGCGCATGGATTCCGTCGGCCAGTCGCGCATGAGCCGGCTTCATGGCGGCCGCCGCGACAAGCTCGAAATCAGTCCGAACCTGTGGGCTGGCGTTGGCCTGGTGCGCGGCGGCGCCGGCACCGCCCTGGTCGGCGATGCGGCGACAGTTGCGGAACGGATCGACGAATACCGGCGCATTGGCATCGATAGCTTTATCCTGTCCGGCTATCCGCATCTGGAGGAGGCCTATCGGTTTGGCGAACTGGTGTTGCCGTTGTTGCCGCTCGATCATGAAATCTCGACGCGCCCGACGGCAGTGAACATGGGACCGTTCGGCGAAACGGTGGCCGGCGACCATCGGCCTTCGGCACTGCGCGCGAGTCAGTCTTGAGCGCCAGAGACTTGGGCAGGGGACCGGTCGTAGCCATCATCGGTGGCGGCTTTTCCGGTGCGGCGACCGCGTTTCATCTTGCGCGGCTGCTGCCCGCCGGTGCTGCCGATATCGTGGTCGTCGAGCCCAGAGAGGGGCTCGGCTATGGTCTGGCCTACTCGACGGCCGATCCTTCACACCGCATCAATGTGCCGGCGTCGAGAATGACGCTGATCTCCGGCCAGGACAGCCACTTTGCCGATTGGCTGGAGCAGACCGGCGCGATTCTCGACGATGCCGAGGCTATTGCCGCAAATGGAGCACTCTACCCACAACGACGCGTTTTCGGGCGCTACGTGGAATCTTATCTCCAACCCTTTCTGTTCGGCAAAGTGATCCGTCATGTCAGGTCCGCCGTCGCGTCAGTCGAGCTTAGTGGCCAGGGCTACATCCTGATTCTCGCTGATGGAAGGACGCTCGCAGCCGACGCCCTAGTGATTGCGGCGACGCATCCGCCACCGGCCTTGCCATCGGCCCTGCGGTCTGTGGCTGCTGCTGCCCGGCTGGTGGCCAATCCCTATGATCTCGGAGGGCTGCAAGCGATCGGCCGCGACGACCAAGTGCTCGTAGTCGGCACTGGATTGACGTCGGCGGATATCATTGCCACGCTGGACCGCAATGGGCATCGTAGCCGCATCGACGCGCTGTCACGTCATGGTTATCGTTCGCGCAGCCACGCGGTGCTCCCGGGCGACCCGATTGGTGATTTCATCAGTCTGCCTTCACGCAGCGCAACAGTGATGCTCAGACGCATCCGGGCCACGATCCTAGATGCCAAGCGTCGGGGCGAAGACTGGCACCCGGTCCTCGATGCCGTCCGACGTCAGGGACAAATCATCTGGCAGGCCCTGCCGCTCGACGAGCAACGCCGCCTCGTGCGCCATTTGCGCACGCTGTGGGATGTGCATCGCTTCCGCATCGCGCCACAGGTCGCGGACGTGCTCGATCGCCGCGTTGCCGAAGGCATGCTCGCCTATCGCGCCGCATCGATCGTCGGCGCCGAGCAGGTCGACGGGCGCATTCGGGTCACGCTGCGGCCAAGGCGCCAACCCACTCAGACAACCGAGACGTTCGACAGGGTGGTCGTCACGACCGGGCCGGCGCATGCCGATATTTTCCGGACCAACACAGCAATTGCCGATCTCGGGCGAATGGGACTGGTCCGGCTAGACCCGATTGGCCTTGGCCTGGCGACCGACAGCCAAGGCCGTGCGGTCAGCACTTCCGGCCGACCGACCGACAGCATTTTCGTCAGCGGGCCGCTGGCGCGCGGCAGCGTTGGCGAATTGATGGGAATTCCCGAAGTCACCGCGCATGCCGAGCGTATAGCCGCTGAAATCCACCAATGGCTTGGATACCAAACGGCGTTGCGTCGTAAGGCGTCGTGAAGCTGCAAACACGATGAGGCTATCCAGATGACACTCACCGAGCGTATTGCGAAGGTGGAAGCCCATCGTGTCGTAAATAGGCCACTGGTCGCGTGCCGCTCCTGGCGCTTTTAGCAGATCCGCTCGACCTCGGAGGTGCCGATCTCCATGCCCAGACTTCGCACCGGCGTCCACCGCTTTGATGACGATCCGAGACGATCAGCCCACCGCGGCGGGTCGAGAAAGCACTGGGCGGGAAGACGCCTACAGCGAGGCTGCTCGCCTTGTGGCCGCAGAGAGGGAAAGAATCTGCCGCCGGACATCGACTTCAGTGGTTTAGAGAAGGCGGCTCGGCAGCGACCTCTGCGTGAACCCAGACGCCTTGAAAAGCCCGATGCGTCCGGATTTTGGCGGTGATCTTCATCAAATGCGATGAGCTGCAATTTCTGGCGACGGCCACGCTAAGGGCGGGCCTCCAGCACCATGTTGAACGGTGTCTCCGCGGCGCGACGCAATCGCTTGAAGCCGCCACCGGTCACCACCTTGCGCAGCCTCGCCTCACCGGCCTGGGCTCCAAGCGCGAGCCCGACTTCCTGCGACACGGACGCGGGCGTGCACACGAACGTGGAAGCGGCATAGTAAACGCGTCCGACGGGATTGAGGTTCGCCGCCAGATGATCATGCGCGAACGGCTCGACGATCATCCACGTGCCATCCGGCTTGAGCGATCCGTGGACATGGGTGGCGGCGCCCGTCGGGTCGCCCATGTCGTGAAGGCAATCGAAGAATGTGACGAGGTCGTAGGTTCCGGGATAGCTCTTGGCGGCGGCGACGTCGAACCGCGTGTTGACGCCGACGCCGGCTACCTCGGCCGCCTTGCGGGCGCGCTCAATCGAAGGGGCATGATAGTCGAAGCCGACGAAGCGCGAAATTGGGGAAGGCCTGTGCCATGAGCACGGTCGATGCTACCATGACCGCATCCAACATCCGCGACGTCCACGCCGCGTTCGAGCTTCTCGACGACGCCCTCCAAGGCCGGCAGCCAGGAGTCGATCAGATTGGCATTGTAGCCTGGACGGAAGAACCGTTCCGTACCGCGAAACAGACACGCGCTATGATCGTGCCACCCGACGCCATTGCCGGACGGAATGCCTGCCTCACCTTTTCTTCATCGAGCCACAGCGCGGACAGGAACTCGAATGCGCCTGCCATGAAGGCCGGGCTGTCTTCATCGGCGAACACCAGCTCTTGCTCGGCGTTGAGATAGAATTTGTCGCTCGCTTCGGTGGTCGGGAATGACAGCCACCTCCATGCCGTTGAAAAGCAGGAAATCCGTCACGTTGCCCTCGTCGGTAACCGGCGGAGCCGGAGTGGTCGTCACCAGGGCAAGCCCTGTCGCAGCAGGTATCCTAGGGCAGCCCGTCAGAACATCGATGACTCCGGTTGTGGTGCCGGGGCGGGCGATCAGGGGCCAAGTGATTGTTCCGAGGCGGCTGTATGTTGTGGTAAGGTGATCATGCGAATTCTTGTTGGTCGGTCACGTGTTTTGCGGATGACCCGCATGTACTGTGCCAAATGAGAAAACCATTCAAACGCAATCCAGTAGATCTGACTGTATCCGACATTGTCGGAATTTGGACATCGCCGAACGCGAAGCGCTCGGGGCTTGTGACGATACTTGAGCGTGCTGCTTCGGAGGAGGGATGCGCCTCGAACCGGCCGCGAGGCCTTTTTCTGGCAACGGATATTCCGGCCGGGTTAGGCCGCGAGGAAAGCGACGGTGAATAAGAGGTAGAGGACCAACCGTTTTGAGCGGGTAGTTGCCGTGTTGCGCCCCCACGCAAAGGCCAGCACCACGGAGCAGTATTTCTGGTGGCGACACTACAACGCCTTTAAGTGCCGGTTACCCGTTTTTACCCGATGCTGGATACGACTACAACGACTCCTTCCCGAGCCTGCGTGCGGCGCTTACCTGGAAGATGGAAGCCGGTCAGATCGCAACGGGGGAGGGCGGCCAGATCTGGGCAATCCCGCATGCATTTGAGAACATCCAGCTGTTCTACCGCCTGTTCCCGCCAACGGCGGAGATCACGCCGTGTCACCCCAAGCACTTAAACCCAGCGTGCCGATGGCAGCCGAAGGACCTGGCGCGCGCGCCTCGTCCGGTTCGGCTTCGCTGGAGGGGCGTTCCATCGACTGTTTCAGCCTTGCAATCATCCAGGCGCTGGCCAAAAGCCAGATGGAGCGCCGGCTCAGGAACCGGCGCAAAAACTCGAGCCTGCCGGCGCTGATCGAGCTGGTGCTGGCGCGGCCGCTGGTGTCGGCAGGTCTGGTCGCGGCCGAGCTGAAAATTAGCCAGCGTGCTGCGCTCGGGCTGGTGCCGAACTCGGCATCCGTGAGGTGACCGGCAGGGGCGCTACCGGACGTGGGGCCCCGTTTAGCTGCGGCGGGCTTTGGCGAAAGCGACAGCACTGATGATTTTTGCTGTACGCTCATTCTCCCTCATCTGCGCGTTGACAGAAAACCAGCAGCCGAGGGTCACTGCACGCTGTGCTCCCGCGATTTCCGGAAAACCAATGAAGAACGACTTTGATCTATCGCGCGGGACGTATCATTCAACCATGTCGAGAACGGGCGTGACGGCACGTACACTATGGACCAGAGAACTTTGTCTGGCGACTTTGCGCACGCCTGCAGAACTCTTCGGAAAACTTCCTTCTGTTGATCCAATGATCGTAATGAGCTGGAGTGGCATCGCCGCTCTCCCCGGTTCTTGCTCTCTCAGTTGAACTTGATGCTGGCCTGCACGAACACGCCGTAGCGCTTTGCCTTCCAATCGTCGGCCTGCGGGGAACCACGACCGCCCATTGCCTCTTCGAAATGAGCCGTGCCGTTATTCGCCACGGCCCAGTAGCGGGCGCCGACGCCGATGTTGAACAAATCCGTGACCTTGTAGTTCAACACCGCCTCGAGCTGGACGCCATGCCCATCGCCGTCTTCGGGAATTAGCTTGATCTTGGGGCGCATGTGGTGCTGATCTTTGCCGTCGAGCCGCGTGAAGAGGAACGCCACGTCACCAGAAAGGCTGAGTCGCGCGGTGAGTTGCGTCTGCCCGGCCAAGCCGAGTCGCAGCGAATGCCAATCGTTGTCCTGGCTGATGAGGTTGACGTAGGTCGGGACGGTTGGCACACAGGTCCTCCAGTTGGTCGCCTGCTGCGTGCAACCGAAAGCGTCGTAGCTCTCGTGCCAGAAATTGTTGCCAACAAAAGCACCGATGCGGTAGCGCGGCGCGTTCAAGAAATTATATCCAAGATCGGCGGTGAAATAGCTGACGCCGCCCCCGCGCTGATCACTGAATGTGTTTGAGTAGCCCCCCATTTCCGTAAGAAGTCCTCGTCATGAGAAAACCCTCCCTGATGCCGCCGGCACCGAGGAGGCCTTTACGAAAATGCCAGTCGGATTGTGGATCGCGTTGAAGAAGACTTCACTCGAATGCGCGTCTAGATCGTCATAGGTGAGCCGCGAGACCGGTGACGTACCTTTATGATTGTAAAGGTCCTTCGATGCTTGCCGGTACTGGGCCAGTAGCGTAGTCCACCCTCGAACGAAAAGACTGAGGCCTCCGCCCCGGCTACCGACGCCGACTCGAAATCACCGGCACTCGACGGCGGTTCGGAACTCCTCGGTGCCGCAGCGCCGGCCAAGCCGGGCCCGGTGAAAAATTCGTCGTCGAGGGCAAGGCGCCCGCTGCTTCGCCCGGCCGCGCCGACGATTTTTCTTGGCCGCCAAGGCGGCAGCCTGCGGCCGCGGCCACAACCGAAACGACCACGGCGATCGTCCGTAAACCTGCCCCCGGGACACCTGAAGGGCAAAGCGCCCTCAGATGGCCGCGGGAGTAGCGTTTCCAAACGGTCTCAGCGCGGCAGCACGCTCGATCCCATCAGCGCCTCGTCGATCGAACGCGCTGCCTGACGGCCCTCGCGGATCGCCCAGACGACCAGCGATTGACCGCGGCGCACATCGCCCGCTGCATAGAGCTTTTCGACGCTGGTCTTGTAGTCGCGATCATTGGCCTCGACGTTGTTCGAGCGGCGGCTGTCGATGGCGATCTTCATCTGGCCAGCCAGTTCCGACACTGGCCCGACCGCGGCCGGCCCAGCAAAGCCGATAGCGATGAAGGCGAGATCCGCGCGGATAACGAATTCCGTGCCGGCGATCGGCTTGCGCTTTTCATCGACCTCGCAGCATTTGACGCCGGTCAGCGCGCCGTCCTCGCCGATGAATTCGAGCGTCGCCACCTGGAACTCGCGTTCGGCGCCTTCCGCCTGCGAGGACGAGGTGCGCATCTTCGTCGCCCAGTAGGGCCAGACCGAAAGCTTGTCTTCCTTTTCCGGCGGCTGCGGCCGGATGTCGAGCTGGGTGACACGAACGGCGCCTTGGCGGAAGGCGGTGCCGACGCAGTCGGACGCGGTGTCGCCGCCGCCGACGACGACGACATGCTGGCCGCCGGCGACGATCGGCGGCGACGGCCACGCCACCGACTGGATCGGCTCGCCGCCGATGCGCTTGTTCTGCTGCACCAGGTAAGGCATCGCGTCATGCACGCCATCGAGATCGTCGCCGGGAATGTTGGCCGGGCGCGGCGTTTCCGAACCGCCGCAATAGAGCACCGCATCATATTCGGCGAGCAGCTCCGCCACCGGCTTGTCGACGCCGACATTGATCCCGCAATGGAAGCTCACGCCCTCGCCTTGCATCTGCTCGATGCGCCGGTCGATATAGTGCTTCTCGATCTTGAAGTCGGGGATGCCGTAGCGCATCAGCCCGCCCGGCCGGCTCTCGCGCTCATAGACGTGAACGTCGTGACCGGCGCGGCCAAGCTGCTGGGCGGCCGCCATGCCGGCCGGCCCCGAGCCAATGATTGCGACGCGCCTGCCGGTTTTCCTTTCCGGCGGATAGGGCCGGATATGACCGGTTTCATAGGCCTTGTCGGCGATTGCTTGCTCGATCGTCTTGATGGCGACCGGAATGTCCTCGAGGTTCAGCGTGCAGGCTTCCTCGCAAGGCGCCGGACAGATGCGGCCGGTGAATTCCGGGAAATTATTGGTCGAATGCAGGTTGCGGATCGCATTGTCCCAGTCGCCATTGTAGACGAGGTCGTTCCAGTCCGGGATCTGGTTGTGGACCGGGCAGCCGGTCGGCCCGTGACAGTATGGAATGCCGCAATCCATGCAGCGCGCGGCCTGTTTCTCGACCTCCTTGTCCGACATCGGCAGCGTGAACTCGCGAAAATGCCGGATGCGGTCGGAAGCCGGCTGGTACTTGTGCACCTGCCGGTCGATCTCGAGAAACCCTGTTACCTTGCCCATAGTCCAGTCCCTGCTGTCCAGATGGCGCGCTCGACGTCGCACCCGTTAACCTCATAAGGCAGCCATGGCAACCTTCAGTCCGAGGCCAGGATTGTTGATGAAGGCATCGACCGGGAAGCTTTGCTTCCCGGAAATCCCAATACCTATTCCGCCGCAACGCCCATGCGCATGCGTTCCATTTCGATCAGCGCGCGGCGGTATTCGACCGGCATGATCTTCCGGAATTTCGGCCGGAAAGTCGCCCAGTTGTCGAGGATCTCGCGGCCGCGCACCGAACCCGTGTAATGAACGTGGTTCGAGATCAACTGATAGAGCCGCTCCTCATCATGGCTGGTCATGTCGCCGGACACGTCGACGCGGCCTTTGTGGTCGAGGTCGCCGCCATGATGGAGCAGTTTCTCCATCAGGTCGTCTTCCTCGGGAACGGGTTCCAGTTCGACCATCGCCATGTTGCAGCGCTCGGCGAAATCACCCACCTCGTCGAGCACATAAGCGACGCCGCCCGACATGCCGGCGGCGAAGTTGCGGCCGGTCTGCCCGATGACGACGACAATGCCGCCAGTCATGTACTCGCAGCCATGGTCGCCAACACCTTCGACGACGGCGGCGACGCCCGAATTGCGAACCGCAAAACGCTCGCCGGCGACGCCGCAGAAATAGGCCTCGCCCTCGGTCGCGCCGTAGAGCACCGTGTTGCCGACGATGATCGACTCCGCGGCGACGATCTTCGTGTTCTCCGGCGGGCGGATGACGATGCGGCCGCCCGACAGGCCCTTGCCGACGTAGTCATTGGCCGCACCGACCAGCTCGAACGAAACCCCACGCGCCAGGAAGGCGCCGAAGGACTGGCCGGCGGTTCCGGTGAGTTTTACCGAGATCGTGTCCTCGCGCAGGCCCTTGTGCCTGAAGCGCTTTGCCACTTCGCCCGACAGCATGGCGCCGGTCGAACGGTCGACATTGCGGATCGGCAGCTCGATGCTGACCGGCTGCCTGGCTTCGAGCGCCGGCTTGGCCAACTCGATCAGCTTGCGGTCGAGCACGTCGTCGATCGGATGCTTCTGCCGCTCGGTCCAGTGCACCGCCTCATGCGGGGCATCCGGCTTGAAGAACATCCTGCTGAAATCGAGCCCGCGCGCCTTCCAGTGCTGGATCAGCGCCCGCTTCTCCAGGAGTTCGGTGTCGCCGATGATCTGGTCGAGATGGGTGTAGCCCATCTCGGCGAGCAGCGCCCGGACCTCTTCCGCCACATAGAAGAAGAAGTTGATGACGTGTTCCGGCGTGCCCTTGAAGCGCTTGCGCAACACCGGATCCTGCGTCGCGACGCCGACCGGGCAGGTGTTGAGATGGCACTTGCGCATCATGATGCAGCCGGCCGCGATCAGCGGCGCGGTCGAGAAGCCGAATTCGTCAGCGCCAAGCAGCGCGCCGATGACAACGTCGCGCCCGGTGCGCAGGCCGCCATCGACCTGCAGCGCGACGCGCGACCTGAGGCCGTTGAGCACCAGCGTCTGGTGCGTCTCGGCAAGGCCCATTTCCCACGGGCTGCCGGCGTGCTTGAGCGAGGTCAGCGGCGATGCGCCGGTGCCGCCGTCATAGCCGGAAATGGTGATGTGATCGGCGCGCGCCTTGGCGACGCCGGCCGCAACCGTGCCGACACCGACTTCGGAGACCAGCTTGACCGAGACATCAGCCGCCGGATTGACGTTCTTGAGGTCGTAGATGAGCTGCGCCAGATCCTCGATCGAGTAGATGTCGTGATGCGGCGGCGGCGAGATCAGGCCGACACCGGGCGTCGAATGCCTGACCTTGGCAATGGTGGCATCGACCTTGTGACCGGGCAACTGACCGCCCTCGCCGGGCTTCGCGCCTTGCGCCACCTTGATCTGCATCACGTCGGAGTTCACCAGATACTCCGCCGTCACGCCGAAACGCCCGGAAGCGACCTGCTTGATCGCCGAACGCTCGGGGTTCTTGCCGCCGTCCGGCAGCGGCAGGTAACGGTCAGCCTCTTCGCCGCCCTCGCCGGTGTTAGACTTGCCGCCGATGGCGTTCATGGCACGGGCCAGCGTGGTGTGCGCTTCCCTGGAAATCGAGCCGAAGGACATCGCCCCGGTCGAGAACCGCTTGACGATATCGGCAGCCGACATGACCTCGTCGAGCGCGACCTTCTTGCGCCCGGTTTCTTCGGCCAGCCTGATCTTGAACAGGCCGCGAATGCTCTGCGCCCGCGCCGTCTCGCTGTCGATCTGAGCGGAATAGTCCTTGAACGTCTGCCACGATCCCTGGCGCACGGCGTGCTGCAGGGTGGCCACCGCATCGGGCGACCAGATATGCGCTTCGCCGCGCATGCGGAACATGTATTCGCCGCCGACCTCGAGGCTGTTGCGCAGCACCGGGTCGTTGCCGAAGCCGTCGGCGTGGCGGCTGACCGTTTCGGCCGCGATCTCTTCCAGCCCGACGCCTTCGATCAGCGTCGCGGTGCCGGTGAAATATTTTTGCACGAAGTCGGTCTTCAGCCCGATGGCGTCGAAGATCTGCGCGCCGCAATAGGACTGGTAGGTCGAGATGCCCATCTTCGACATCACCTTGAGAATGCCCTTGCCGATCGACTTGATGTAGCGGGAGACGACCTCATTGGCGTCGACTTCGGCCGGCAGCTCGCCGCGCTTGTGCATGTCGAGCAGCGTGTCGAAGGCGAGATAGGGATTGATCGCCTCGGCGCCATAGCCCGCAAGGCAGCAGAAATGATGCACCTCGCGCGGTTCGCCGGACTCGACGACCAGCCCCACCGACGTGCGCAATCCCTTGCGGATCAAATGATGGTGGACCGCCGCCGTCGCCAGCAATGCCGGGATGGCGATGCGGTCCGGCCCGAGCTGACGGTCGGACAGGATGATGATGTTGTAGCCGCCGGCGACCGCCGCCTCGGCGCGCTCACACAGCCGGTCGATGGCGCCCTGCATGCCGGCCGCGCCTTCGTTCGAAGCATAGGTGATGTCGATCGTCTTGGTGTCGAAACGGTCCTCGGTGTGACCGATGGAGCGGATCTTCTCAAGATCGCCATTGGTCAGGATCGGCTGGCGCACTTCGAGCCGCTTGCGACGCGAATTGCCGACGAGATCGAAGATGTTCGGCCTCGGCCCGATGAACGACACCAGGCTCATCACCAGTTCCTCGCGGATCGGGTCGATCGGCGGGTTGGTGACCTGGGCGAAGTTCTGCTTGAAATAGGTGTAGAGCAGCTTCGATCTGTCCGACATCGCCGAAATCGGCGTGTCGGTGCCCATCGAGCCGACCGCTTCCTGGCCGGTGGTCGCCATCGGCGACATCAACAGCTTGGTGTCTTCCTGGGTAAAGCCGAACGCCTGCTGGCGATCGAGCAGGCTGACGTCCCTGCGCAGCGCCCGCGGCTCGACCGGCTTCAGGTCTTCGAGGATGAGTTGGGTGTTGGCGAGCCAGCTCTTGTAGGGATGCCTGGTCGCGATCTCCGACTTGATCTCCTCGTCGGAAACGATGCGAGCCTTCTCCAGGTCGATCAGCAGCATGCGGCCGGGCTGCAGCCGCCACTTCTTGACGATCCTTTCCTCCGGCACCGGCAGCACGCCGGCTTCCGAGGCCATGATGACGCGATCGTCGTCGGTGACGATGTAGCGCGCCGGGCGCAGCCCGTTGCGGTCGAGCGTGGCGCCGATCTGGCGGCCGTCGGTGAAGGCCACCGCCGCCGGCCCGTCCCACGGCTCCATCAGGGCGGCGTGGTATTCATAAAAGGCCTTGCGATCTTGATCCATCAGCTTGTTGCCGGCCCAGGCCTCAGGGATCAGCATCATCATTGCGTGAGCGAGCGAGTAGCCGCCCTGCGTCAGGAATTCGAGCGCATTGTCGAAACAGGCGGTGTCCGACTGCCCCTCATAGGAGATCGGCCACAGCTTGGAGATGTCGTTGCCGAACAGTTCGGAATCGACCGAGGCCTGCCGCGCCGCCATCCAGTTGACGTTGCCGCGCAGCGTGTTGATCTCGCCATTGTGGGCGACCATGCGATAGGGATGCGCCAGCTTCCACGACGGGAAGGTGTTGGTCGAGAAACGCTGGTGGACGAGGATCAGCGCCGTCTCGAAACGCGGATCGGTCAGATCCTTGTAATAGGCGCCGACCTGATAGGCCAGGAACATGCCCTTGTAGACGATGGTCCGCGATGACATCGACACGACGTAGAAGCCATTGTCGACGCCCTTGGTCTCTTCGTGGATACGACCGGAAATGACCTTGCGCAGGATGTAGAGCCGCCGTTCGTAATCGTCGTCGCTCTCGATCTCGGCGCCGCGACCCAGAAATACCTGCCGCTGGACCGGTTCGGAAGCAGCGATATCAGGCGCCTTTGACAGCGATGAATTGTCGACCGGCACGTCGCGAAAGCCGAGCAGCGGCTGGCCTTCGAGCTGCGCGACCTCGGCGATGATGCCTTCGATATGCGCCTGAAGCTCAGGATCGCGCGGCATGAACACATGGCCGACGGCGTAATGGCCGGGGTTGGGCAGTTCGACGCCCTGGCTGGCCATCTCCTCGCGGAAGAAGCGGTCGGGAAGCTGCACCAGCACGCCCGCGCCGTCGCCCATCAGCGGGTCGGCGCCGACGGCGCCGCGATGCGTCAGATTTTCGAGCACCGCCAGGCCGTCCGTGACGATCTGATGCGACTTGACGCCCTTCATATTGACGATGAAGCCGACGCCGCAGGCATCGTGCTCGTTGCGCGGATCGTAGAGGCCGTGGGCGGCGAACCCGGTAGGGGTCCGCCCGATCCTGGTCAGGCCAGTGGCGATGGACGGATTTTTGACGGCTGGCGCTTTCGTCTGCGCGGCCGGGCCGTTCGTCGCAGATGGCGTCACTTCCGTCATCGTCCTGTCCTCCGTTCTTGCCTGGCGCAGAGACAGGCGGTCGGCTGCGTCCCCCGTCTTCCCCGCCTGTGGGCGCAGGTGGATCGGTGGGCAGCGCCGAGCTGGCTGAGTAACCTTCTTCATGTTGCCAGCCTTACTCCAGTGCCATCTTTGACGGGTCCGGGAGACCCTTAGCGGCAGTATGTTTTGGTGAGTTGATCAGGCACGTCTTCTCCTTGCTCGGTCACGTGTTTGCGGTAACGGCGAGGCTGGGCTGGACGCCTGGGCCGACCTATTTGTACATCCACGTCAGGGAAATGGACGAATTGGCCAGTAAGCCATTCGCCCCTCTTTGGTTTCCTCCTTGGCCGCCCCTTTCACCTTTTGGGAGAATCCTCTTGCGGAGCCACACAGAGAGCGCCGTAACAAACCTTCT
The DNA here is from genome assembly GCF_003952485.1 of Mesorhizobium sp. M1E.F.Ca.ET.045.02.1.1. Taxonomy (NCBI): domain Bacteria; kingdom Pseudomonadati; phylum Pseudomonadota; class Alphaproteobacteria; order Hyphomicrobiales; family Phyllobacteriaceae; genus Mesorhizobium; species Mesorhizobium sp. M1E.F.Ca.ET.045.02.1.1. The sequence continues at coordinate 538,025 of NZ_CP034447.1, read as the reverse complement.
CACCCTTGTAGTTGGCCAGAGCCTGCAGCAACTCGGGTAGAAGGTGCTGTTTCAGGTCGTCCGAGATAGGCTCCGGACCCTCCAGCGCTTTCAGTGTCTGCTCGACCAACTCGATGGCGCGATCTTTGTTGCCGCTCTCATGATAGTACTGAGCGACCACCGGATAAGACAGGAACTTAGAGCCGCCGCCTTGCGGCAGTGCCACGATGTGTTTGGACAGCTCTTCGCCCATCGCGAAGCGCTCAGCAGACGGAAAGCCGGAATAATCAAAGCCCGGCGCGAAGAGTTGGTATAGCGCCCAATACATCCATCCCTCGGACTTTCTGTCGATCGCGTCGCGAACGAATTGGCGCATTACGGGCAAGCCGGCCTGCATGTCGCGCATTCTGTGAAGCAACAGATTGACATGACTCACGCGGAAGTTGAGTTTGTCCGGTATCAATGCGAGGCCTTCTTCAATCGCCGAGAGCGCCGTCTTCCAATCCTCGGCCTCCATTGCCGGCCGAAGTTTGTCGTATATGGGCTTGGTCAGCGCTTGTTCGCGCGCTATGGTTTCGCCTTCCGCAATCCGCTCCGTATCGGCGGATTTTGCCTGATCGCTGATGCGCCAGCTGCCGTTAAGCACCTTCGGCAAAACCTCATCGAGTTGCGTCGGATGACCGATAAAGGCGATGTGGCCGTCTCGGTCGACCACGAACGAGGTCGGGACCCCGTAAGAAAAGCTGGGCTCCATCCAAAGCTTGTCCATTTCGCCTGTGGAGTCGAATGCGATCCGATAGTTCAGATTCGGGAATTTTTCGGTCAACCAAGCGTCCAACGTGCTTCGGGCCTCGTCGGCCGTTGGAGCGTCTTCAGAAGCCGCGACTCCGACGATCTCAACGCCGTTGTCCTTGTATTTCTCCTGCAGCTGGATCAGATGGGGCATCCCGTCCACACATGGGCCGCACCAAGTTGCCCAAAATTCGACTATGCACACTTTGCCGGGCTCAAAGCTGGTGAGGGGCTCGCCACGCAGCCAGTTCTCGACTTTAATCGAAGGAGCCGGGGACTCCATCTGCAATACCACGTTGCGGTCCAAAGCTATTTCCAAAGGTTTCTGCACGAGCTGGTTTCCTCTCAGAGACGGCACACGGGTTCAGGGAGGAGCGGATCGCTCGTCTTGCCCCATTGAGTGCAGTCACAGTCACTCAGTCTCAAAAACCATGCCAACGCGCTCAGCGCGCAGTTAGCGCCCATTGCTTCGAAAAACCTCGACAGTGCCCAGATGTTGGTTGTAATGAACCTGACATTTGTCTGACGCTGTCAGCTTTTGGACACGCGATCACGCGCTTCGTGCCGCCAGAAGGTCAGGCCGAGCCCTGTGTTGCCAGCGGTCGCTTCGATGATTGTACCGCCCCGCGCGAGCTGGCCACGCTGTTCGGCATTAACGATCATCGACAACGCAATGCGATCCTTGATCGATCCGCCGGGATTCTGGCTTTCGAGCTTGACGAAGAGACGACACCTGCCGGTATCGAAGCTCTTCAGTTCGACGACCGGCGTCTCCCCAATCAGATCGAGCACTGACGCAAATGGCGGACGCAGGCGAGAGGACGCCTTTGTCGACGGTCGGCGGAACATCTCAAGGCTCATGCGGCTGCGGTCTCCAGAATGTCGGCATAGTGCCGTTGCGCAGCATCGGGATGCGAGCGCAGTCGGCTCTTCAGCAGTTGCGGAACAGTGGATTGTCGGGGTCGCTGGCGGGGCACCCGCTTCGGCAGCCGTTCAGGCGGCAGGTCAAGAAACCGTATGTCGGCATCAAGCCGCGCGCCGAAGAAGAAGGGAATCGAAACAGTGCCCTTCGAAAGACCCAGGGCAACGGAAATCATTGCATCGGGCGAGTTCATGCGCCTGAAGCAGCGCTGCCTGCAACTGCTTCATAGCGACAGGCGGGCGAGACTCTAGCGAGGCTTTCGCCGCTTGGTTGATTGAGGCTCTCGACGAAGCCACTAAGATTCGGCGGCCGATAATAGCTTGCTGCTCATTGGGACGTCGACCAACGCCGGGATTGAGAAAGGCAACCCTGCCCCACAAGGCGGGTGTCACACGTGCGGTGCGTCCGCTCGTCACGCCGGATGGTTTTTGAGACCTGGGTTCACGGCTAATCAGATGCACCCCTGTCGTCGTTTCGGTGCAGGCCGCCAGGGGGGCGTGTTGCAGCAGCTTGCAATTAGTTTCGCCAGTACGGGGCGTGCGAGCACGGGGCTGCACAATGAGATCATATGCCGGCGTGGGGACCAAGGTGTGGCGCAGCCTTAGAGAACTCAACACCGAGACCGGAGCAACGGAGACTGCTCTTTCGTCGAGCCAGTTTAAATTAGAACATTCTTTCTATAGTTTACATCAATTATCCTGTTCGATAGCTCTGTCGACTAGCGATGAGACTTTTCAACGCAGCGCGGACATCCGCTGGCCGGATGTGACTTGCTATCCCTTTCAAGATCAAACAGGAGAACCCATGAGCAATCCAGTCCTTGTCAACCGGACCATTCTTGACTCCGACGTTGTACCGCTGACCAGCCGTGTCGGAGCTGAAATCAGAGGCGTTCGCCTTGGCGGAGACCTTTCGGACGCAGCGATAGCAGCCATCAACCAGCTTCTTCTAAAACACAAGGTGATCTTCTTCCGCGGCCAGGAGCACCTCGACGATGCGGAGCAGGAATTGTTCGCGCGGCGTCTGGGTAACCTTGTACCTCATCCCACGCAGGGGCCGGCAGCCGGCACGGCCTCAATCCTCAATCTCGATTCCGGCCGTGGCGGTGGCAGGGCAGACCAGTGGCATACCGATGTGACTTTCGTCGATGCCTATCCGAAATTCTCGGTCCTACGTGGCGTCGTCATTCCGGCGGCGGGGGGCGACACGATCTGGTCCAACACGCACGCCGCGTACGAGAATCTGCCGGCGCCGCTCAAAATATTGGCGGACAATCTGTGGGCTATTCATAGCAATGCCTACGACTACGCAGCCGTGCGCCCGCGCGCCACAGCCGAAGAGAAGAGGCACTTCGAGGAAGTCTTCACATCGACGATCTACGAGACCGAGCATCCGGTCGTGCGCGTCCATCCCGAAACCGGGGAGAAGTCGCTGCTGCTCGGCAATTTCGTGCAGCGCCTCGTCGGCCTTTCCAAGAGCGATTCCGCCAAACTCTACGAGGTGTTCCAGTCCTACGTCACTGCCCCGGAAAATACCGTGCGGTGGCGCTGGCAAGTAAGCGACGTCGCTATCTGGGACAACCGTGCTACCCAGCATTATGCGGTCAACGACTATGGCGACCAGCACCGGGTTGTGCGTCGCGCTACGGTTGACGGTGACGTTCCGATCGGCGTCGACGGTCGCCGCAGTATAACCCGTGTCAAGGCAGCCAAGCCGGCGGCGAAGGCAGCCTGACCGTCTGAACAGGGTAAAGATGAAAACTTCGTATCGCCGCGGCCATATCGCGCTGCTTAACCGCCCCACAAAGCCTTATGATTTCCGAGAAGCAAGGCGAGTTGCGGGCTCGAGGCTTGGCCCGAAATCGAGGTCCTGCAGCGTGGCGCATGGCTCGAGTCGCTGCTCGTGGCCCCGCTGCAGCGGTACAGGTCCCCCACCGCCCCACCATCTCGCCCGCCCTGCACCTCGGATAGCGATCATTCACCGTTTGTTCATTATGATAGCGCACGATCATAACTGGACATGCTGGTAGCTCGTACATGCCTGAAGGCCCTGCGCGCCGACCCAGCGCCGGGGCCTTTTTACTTCCGCAAAATCGATTCCAGCAACGTGGGCACTTCGCAGGATGTCGCAATCCCGCGCTTGCGATGATACGCCGTACAGCGAATTGCGCGAGTCAAACGAATTTGGGTTCCTCAAATATAGAATCGTCGATACCGATCCTGATGGATCGAGCCTCGACGACGAAGTCAACCATCTTCAAACGGAATTATTCAACATTGCCGAGAGCTCCCGGTGTGCCGTCGAAGCCGACATTCGGGAGGTCAGCGGTCACCAACGATCATGGTGATCGCCAGCATCTTTCGTATTCACATGACCGTCGGCCTGGTACTTTCCCGAGGCCATGACATGAGTGGGTCTTCCAAGCACCGATTTGGCCCGGTAGGATTTGCAGGGGGCGCGGACAAGCGGATGAACAAACGGAATGATGCTGGAAAACTGCGCGCCTGCTGGGATTTAGCCGACCGTCGATAGGAACATAGCCCTGGTCGACGGCTTTCTGAAGGGCAAGAGTTTCGCCGACCTGGCTCAGGAACATGGCTTGTCGACAACGAGGGTGCGCCAAATCATCGAGAAGGCCGATCGGCTCGTGGGCGGCGGCATTCAGACCAAGACTGAAACGTCCAACGCCTCGCCTCGATCCGATTTCATGGTCGACTATCCCTATGTGTGCAAATTGGCCGAGAAGCACCGGCTGGGTAGCGTCACGCCGCATCATTCTTTGCGGAGCTGGAGCGCGCGGGATCGCCGGAGCGGCTGGTGAAAGCGGTTGCCGGGGCGCACGCCAACAACAACACGTGAGCTGGCGCCTCGTGTGGCAAAAGGAGAGGGCGAGAGCCCATGGCCTGCAATGAAGCGATCAAGCATTGCGATCGTGGAACCAAGCTGCCCAGTCGACCATCCGGACCGCGGCCTTCAATGCCAGCTCGCCTTGGAATCGGCCTTCCAGGAATTGGCTGAGCGCGCAGCGGAATCCGGCTGGACCGAGGAGATAGCCACGCGCTCCTCGAACTCGCCGGCGCGCGCCTCAGGAGCGACTCCGCCAATGACGAGACTGAGAGGACGATTAATCGTGCCAGGGCAACGAGAGAGCGGCAGGTTCAAGAAGCCTCGCCTGACCCGATAGGAACGTCGCTGCGCCAATAAAATTGGCGGTGAAGGCTGACCGCGGCCGAGTCGGGCAAGCGAGCGAAGTGCTGAAATAAGGGCGTGAGAATCCAAGACATCGTTTGTAGAGAGCATCGAGCTTCGCGAAATTGTGGTACAGGATCGACCGCAGGTGTTCTCGGAGCGCTCGCAGAACCCGGGATTCTTCCGCGGCACCCGCCAAGGCGAAGAACGGTCAGAGTTGCACGATAACGCTTAAAAGCGAGCCTTCCTCCGAAAGTCTGCGCGCGCAGTTCCACGGTCCGATGCGCTTTCATAGCTATTCCAATCGCCGCGCCCATTCTCTCCCGGATCAGGTCCAGCGGGTCTGCAGTGCATGCGCCCCCAAAGTGGACGCCATTGGGCCGGGTGAACCGGGCTCGATTGCGCGCCGAAGGCCCGTTCCAGGCCCGGAAATCCGGGTCCGTCAGGGCGAGCGCGTGCGGGTCGAGGTAGAGAACGGCCTTGCCGAGAAAACGACCGTGCACTGGCATCGCGTGCGTGTGCCACATGCCATGGATGGCGTGCCTCACCTCACGCAGAAGCCGATTGGAGCGGGCGAGCGCTTCGTCTACGAGTTCGACGCCGTCGACGTCGGCATCTGCTGGTATCACCCGCACCAGCGGAGCTTCGAACAGGTCGGGCGCGGACTTTATGGTCCGCTGATCATCGAGGAACCGAAGGCGGTGCGGGCCGATCGCGAGGTGACCTGGATGCTCGGTGACTGAGGGCTGACGAAATCTGGCGCAATCAGCGAGGATTTCGGCAACCGGCACGACATTCACCACAATGGCCGCGTCGGCAACACGGTTACCATCAATGGCCGCGTGCCGGATACCTTTGCGGTCAGAAAGGGCGAGCGCATCCGGCTGCGGCTGATCAACGCCGCCAATGCACGCATCTTCAGTCCCGACTTCACGGGTTTTCAGGCCGGCCGTCATCGCGCTCGACGGCCAGCCGGTGACGCCACACGCGCCGGAGGCGGGTGGTGCTGGGTCCCGCAATGCGCACCGATCTGATCCTCGACATGACGGGCAAGCCGGGCAGCCGGCTTTCGATCTTCGACCAGTTCTACGAGGGGCTGGAATATGAGCTCGTCGATCTTGTTTATTCCGACACTCCGCTTAGGGCACGTGTGCCTGATTGGCCGCTGACCCTGCCGACCATTCCGCTGCCGGAGCCGGACCTCGATACAGCGTCCCGCAACGAAGTCGTCTTCACCGGCGGCATGATGGGCGAGATGGTGGCGCAGGACATGGGTGAAAGCATGGGTCCGGGCGCATGATGCAGGACGATGAATTCCGGCACCGCCTGGTTCATCAACGGCGTCGCCGCCGACGAGGCCAATCACGACATGAAGCCGGGGCTGACGCTCTTGCGGAATAAGAGCCACGTCATCGCCACGACCAACGCAACCGCGTGGCATGATCCGATCCATCTGCACGGCCATTCCTTCCGGGTGATTTCCCGCAACGGCCAGCCCACCCCACGTCGCGAATGGCAGGACACGGCGCTGGTTTCGCCGCGCGAGAAGGTCGAGATCGCCTTCGTCGCCGACAATCCCGGCAATTGGATGTTCCACTGCCACGTTCTCGAACACCAGGCGGCCGGTCGCCTGACCAGTCCACAAGCCGAAGGAGAAGCAAAAATGTCCAATACCCTGATAGCTCTTGTCCTCGCCTCGATCCTGTCAGGCGCCGCTCCGGCGTTCGCCGGCGAAAGGACGTCACGCTCTACAAGAACCCGCAATGCGGCTGCTGCGAAGGTTATGCCGGCTATTTGCAGGAAACGGCTTCGCTGTCACCGTCAAGGCCGACGCACGACCTTTTCGCCATGAGCCGCGAAGAGGGCATTCCGCCGGAAGCCGATGGCTGCCTTCTCTCGTTCATCGACGGCTATGTGGTGAGCGGCCATGTGCCGGTCGGCACGGTCAACAAGCTCTTGACCGAGCGGCCCGACATCAAAGGGCATGACGCTGCCCGGCATGCCGATGGGCTCCCCCGGCATGAGTGGCACGAAGGAAGCGCCCTTCGAGATTCTCGAAATCCGGAAGTCTGACGGGACCGGCGGCGTCTACGCCACGGAATAGGAGGCTTCGATGATGGAATGCATGAGCGGCATGATGATGTTCGGCATGGGCCTGGTGTGGCTGCTTGTCGTCGTCGTGCTCGTCCTCGGGACGGCCGCGCTGATCAAGTACCTGTTCTCCAGCGGCGGCAAAGGAGAAGGGCGTCGGTCCTCTTATCGATGCGTGGCCGCGGCAGGCCTCGGATTGGTCTGGACATTGCCTTGGCTCGCCAACCGGATGGCCGGTGGCGGCGCCCCGGCCGCGGCGATAGCGCTAGGCAAGACGGTTTTAGCCAGGCGAAGGTCAGCGCGATTGGAAAGCCCGCTGCCTTCGGGACGCATGCCGGCGCCGGGACCGGCCGCGGTCGTCGGCGGCGGCTACCAGAGCGACATGCCGGGCTTCGGGAATGTCCTCACCGACGAGGAGATCCGGGCCGTTCTGGCCTTCATCAAAAGCACATGGCCCGAGCGGGAACGCGCCTATCAGGCAGATGAGCCGCCGGGAGCGGGAGCAGACACAGTGAGACCAATTCTAGCCGCGGAGCCCTCGAACGCCCCCAACCGGAATGCATTGTCCATGAAAGCGAAACCGTCGCTTGCGATTCAATTTCTGGCGCTGATCCTCGCGACCTCCGCGCTGGCCCACCATCCGGGCGCCGATCTCGACAAGATGAGGGACAGCGCGGAGAGGTTCTTCCAGGCGATCGACGAGCAGGCCGCGCCGCCTTTCGAACTGGCCGACGCGGACGGAAGGGCCGTCCGCCTTTCCGATTTCTCCGACAAGATCGTGGTGCTCTACTTCATGACGAGGTAACCTTGGAAGAAGAAGGCGACGGCCACTGGCGGCAGGATGGCAAGCACGCTGGCCGCAAAAAGCGGCCCATACTCATAGAAGCGGGCCGGTTCTGTCGCAAATCGTGCTTTTGGCCACAACTGGACGCTTTCGCGCGCTTATGGACCAGCTCACATGTCCAACAACGCAAGCAGATGACAGGGCTCGACGTGCCCCGGGGTGGCGCCCTACTTCCACGCTCGCACTGTCACACTCCCGCCGAAAGGCGGGTTTAGTGAGTTATGGCAGTGACTGTGCCACCAGTCCAAACGTCGAGTTTCGCGGCAACTTCGACGCTTTCCTTAGCTGACTTGCCCAAAACCAGCGCGGCCAAAGCATACTGCTTGCCGCTCCCGATGGCATAATATTCACCTTTCACGGGATCACTTGGCAGCCAATTGCCGTCCAACAATACGGCTTCCCCATTTTTGCGCACTATCAGCGCCTCAAATTCAAAATTGTCGTCGTTGCGCGGCACAGGAATATCAGAAACATCCATGCCCTTCTCAACCCAGTCTCGAACGGCCTTTGGAATACCCAAGGACGAAGAGGAAACGCCGATGAGTGTGCCGTCGCATAAGCGAAACACCTTCGTTTTCTCACCGACGGATACTGAGTCAAAACCCAAGGCTCGGCCGTCGCCAGCCATGGTTCCGTTCCTGTAAGCTATTGTTGTCATTGGCACCCTTCTATCGCTACATCAAACTTCAGGACCTTGCGCATGTCCCCTGTGTCAAGGTCACTGACCCACGGCCTATTTGCCTGATACACGATACAGGCTGCGCTCCTTGAGTTCGCGCACGGGTGGCCGTCATCTTGCCGCCTTCGCGCAATGCCTTGAACAGGCCGAGTCTGTCCCCCAGCGGGAATGACAACCACCTCCATGTCGTTGAAAAGCAGGAAATCCGTCACTTTGCCTCGTCGGTAACGGGCGGAGCCGGAGCGGTCGTCACCGGGCAAGCGCGGTCGCAGTAGGTATCCTGGGCAGCCCGTCAGACATGGATGGCTCCGGTTGTGGTGACGGGGAGGGCGATAAGCAAGTTCGGGCCAAGTGATTGTTCCGCGGCTGTATGTTTTGGTGAGGTGATCATGCGACTTCTTGTTGGTCGGTCACGTGTTTGCGGATAACCAGCATGCGCTGTGCCAAATGAGAAAACCATTTAAAGTCAATCCAGCAGATCTGACTGTATTCCGACATTGTCGGAAATTGGACATCGCCGAACGCGAGCGCTCGGGGCTTGTGATGATACTTGGGCGTGCTGCTTCGGAGGAGGGATGCGCCTCGTACCGGCCGCGAAGCCTTCCTGCATTTAAGGCGCCAGATCAATTGAACGCGCATACCAGTCAGCCGTCCCGTCGTTTAGTCCAAATGGCGATCCATCTCAGCGCGCTCACGCCATCCACCTTTCTGCGCGACCCAAGCTAAACACGCTCGGCGATGATTAGGATACCTACTACATCTGGACCCGCCCGGACCCGCCCGGCCTTGCTCGCCTGCGAGACTTGAGGCGTTCGTCGATCGGATAGAGGTTTCGATTCAGGAGACGTGCTTCGTGATGCGGCCATGATAGGCCGGTCCCTCACCGACTGCCGCACGCTCGGAAGAAGCCAAGGTAGGCGACAAGCCTCTGTGGATCGCTGAAGCGCCGAATGTTGCCGATTGCCGCGGCAACGTTCGCACCCACGGTGACGGAGGCAACGTCATCAGGCGACGGATTGTCGGATCCTAGTGGGCACCACCGCGATATCCGCCTCGACCACCGTCAACGCCTCGTTGATCTGATTGATCAAGCCGAGGTGGCACTCGATGGCGGCGCGCTCAAGGAGCAGCATGAGTTAACACCTACTCCTAGCGCCGCTCCTGGAGTCCTATTTCCGCCGGCGCCTGACGAAGCAGCGCAATGCGACTCCCGCGACCGTGGCCAGCTATCGCGATGCCTTGCGCATGCTGATCCTCTTTGCCGCCGCCCGATTGCGGAAGAAGCCGGGGGCGTTGGCGCTCGAAGAGCTGATCGAGATCCCGTTCTCGCTTTTCTCGACGAACTCGAGGAGAAGCGGAACAATTCCGTCACCACGCGCAACGCCCGCTTGGCCGCGATCCGATCTTTCTTCCGCCACGTCGCTGCCGCCGACCCGGCATCCTTCGGCGTCGCCCAACGCGTGCTGACGATTCCCATTAAACGGACGCACATTGACGTGACGTACCACCTCACCACGGCCGAAGTGGACACCCTCATCGCGGCGCCAGATCCAAAGACGCCCCGTGGTCGGCGCGACCGAGCCTTTCTGCTCTTTCTTGGCACGAACCGGCGCCCGGCCTCCGAAGCCACCGGCGTCAACGCAAACGACCTTCAGTTGGAGCGGCCGCACCCACAAGTGCTGCTGCGCGGCAAAGGGCGTAGAGACCGCGTCGTCCCCATTGCTAAGGACCCGGCTGCGGGCGCTGACATCCTTGTTGAGCGAGCGCGGGATCGCCCATCACGAGCCGCGACCGATATTCCTCGGCGCCCGCAACGAGCGCCGGGCCTACCAGACCGGCTTTGGCCGACAAGCCCATATCGCCGCACATCTTCCGGCACTCCCTCGCCATGAAGCTTCTCCAGTCCGGCGTGGACCTTTTGACGATCCAAGCCTGGCTCGGGCATGCACGGGTCGCCACGACCCACCGCTATGCCACAGCGGATGTAGAGATGATGCGCAATGGACTCGAGAAAGCGGGCGTCACCGGCGATCACGGCGTGCGTTTCCGACCAAATGACTCCGTTCTGCAACTGCTGAACTCCATCTGAATGTTTATGTGGCGGAGGCAAGCTGGGTTTGGCCGGTCCGAAGGGGTCAGGGCGGCTCCGCCACATAATCTCGCCCGACGCATAAATGCGGATCCCGGCCCAATGTCTCCTGAACCTGCAGAGCGAGACGCTGCATTCCGCGACGCATATCGGTCCGGCCCACCGCCAACCAGATCCGCACCTGGCTCGGGACCGGGATCATGAAACGCCCCGCGCCTTCACCATCGCCGCTGCCAGTGTTGGCGGCGTGGTCAGTGGAATCCGCAGCCGCACCTTGCCGGCGACGTCCAGCTCGATCACCACTGGCGGCGGGAGCGGCTGGGCGCGTTCGTCAAGAACGTCTTCAGTTGCCGGCTGCCCGGTCTCAGGTCGAAACAGCTCGTTGCGCCAGTATCGGCTGCTGGGCGCGACGCTGTTCGCTGTGTCACAGGAAGAAAGGAAGGTCACCTTGGAGCTCAGGTCAGCCGCCCCTCGGGCTTTTTGCCTATGGCGGCAAAGGGCTCAAGCAAGCCCGAGCTTTTTCCTGAGCTCGGCGTTTTCTTTCCGGAGCCGGTCAGCGAGGAGCTTCTTCAGACGGGCGTTCTCTTCTTCAAGCTTCACAAGATCCTTGAGCTCATCGCTCTGTGTTGTCTGCCCAGCAGCCCTTTTCCAGTGATAGTACGTCTGTTCCGATATTCCAGCGTTCTGAACGGCTGCCTTGATACTCTCTCCCCGTCCGATCTGCTTCTCGATCTCGCCGAGCTTCTGGGCACGCTCGTTCTCAGAGTAATTTCTCCGCGCTGCCCGGACTGTAGGCGAAGCGATCGCTTTAGATGAAGACGCCTGAAGAGCCGAGCTGGCGGCTCTGGTTCGTATAGCACCTGCGCGCTGCGCGGTCCGCTTCCGCGTCTTCGGCGCCTTTGTATCGGGTGTCTGTTCCTTCACGGGCACCTCGCCTGCTGCCTGGGTTGCCTCAGTTTCCTTAAGGTTGGACATCAGAAACTCCCTGCGATTTCAAACATCTATTCTAGCACGCAGCATCTAGAACTTATGGGCTTTGTCAACTGCGGCCACAAAACCGTGCTCGCCAATGTCGCCGTCCGACGCGTTAACATGATGCCAGTAACTGCGGCAATGCAATCGGTTCGCAATCCGCAACAAAGAGTATCGGCTGGATGTGCACGACGCCCCAGTCTCTGAAACAGCGTAGCCGCCCGGTAAGAGCCGCTTTCAGTCTGCCTTAGAAACAAGGTGGTCGGTCGCCACTCCCGCGCATACTATCCGTCTACTCTTGCTCCTCGCACGGCGCCAGGTCCTCGTCATCGATGCCGGGCAGCGTCGCAGCGGCTAAGCCAGCCACTCGCATTGCTCCCTGACAGGATGGTGCCGATCCTGCTGAGATCGCATGCTGGCGCGACGTTGCTTTGCGGCCACCGTCGCGCCTGCCCGTGAACTGTTCGCGCCTGTGCTCATGCTCGCCTTGACACCCTCGATGGGTCCATCCGGGATGGTCAACCATCCGGAACATAGCGGGCAGGCGGGCATCTTCACCAGCAGTCTCTGTGTCGCTCTCGTGGCGGCAAACAAGATCGAGGCTGGCGGGGTGATGATCAACGGTCCTCGAACCATCGATTTTGATCGCGGTGGCCGTTCAGTGTGTTCAAACACGAGGCGCCGTTAGACGGCACCGCAGCATCATAGCGAAGTGCCATGCAGGACGACTCCCTGCAGCATCGTCTCGCGCAGCCAAACACTTGCCGGATCACTGTTGTGAACGGCCGGACGTTTGACGGCCTGTGACGCGAAAAGGCAGCGGAAGATCTAGCATTTATGGGGGAAATGTTTTTTCGGAGTGCTTGACCCGCAGGAAGGGCATGACTGCCTATCGCCCGACCCGGCAAGGCCGCACTCATGACCGGCTGGGCTCGGATCCTGCATGCCGCGCCCGTGAGGTTACTTGTCGGAAGTGCGTCGAGCACAACGACGAGATGTAGTTCACGATCTTTGAAACGCGTGGTCAACTATCCAAAGTGTGGATGCCTTTCATCGAAACAAACGATTTCATCAATGTTGTGGAATCCTGCATGGGCAGAAGCACCTGACGCACACCGATGCCCCACTGCCTCATGGCGTGACGAGCGTCTTAAGAACTGCCCGAAAGGAGAACTTTCATGCGCTCTACCGGGCAGTGGAGTGCTGGGAAAGGGAGTTGCAACTGACCGGCCATGTCAACTGTCCGACTTCTTCCGAGCCTATGGACAGACTGGGAACCTTCCACGCAAAGCCATTCGAAAGCGGCCGCAGTTGGGCCGGCGCGAGACCGGAAGCCCGCGCAATCGGCTACGACGCGCACGGTGTAGCGGCTCACATCGTCATACTGCACCTACGCCACACACCGGCCGGACCTGATCCGGCTTTATGAGCATTGGGCTTTGTCAGTCGCACAAGCGTGATGGCTTTCGCGACGCGGCGCGCCTCAGGAACTGAGCCGCGGGTCCGGGTCGAAACGCGGGAAAGAAAGACAGGAAACAGAATGGCCGATCAATTCGCAACGGACGTCATTGCCCTGATCAAGAAACGCGCCGAGTCGGAGAGCGGTGAGGGAATGCCTGCGTCATTCGTCGGCGAGATAACAATCGCCACGGAACTGGACGCGCTCGGGTTCGATTCGCTGGGTTTGGCGGACGTCCTCTGGGATGTGGAACAGGCCTACGGCATCAAGATCGACATGAACACGGCCGATGCCTGGTCGAATCTCAAGAATGTCGGCGACGTCGTGGACGCCGTCCGCGGCTTGCTTGCGAAGGAGGCTTGAATGGACAGGCGCGTCGTTATCACCGGAGTGGGCGGCCTGTGCGGACTGGGCACTGACGCCGCCTCTATGTGGAAAGAGATGCGCGAAGGCCGCTCCGCCATCGGCCCGCTCGCCAATTCCGAGCTTCATGACCTGGAGGGCATGACCGGCGCTGAGATCAAGGCGCTGCCCGAGCACGACATCAACCGGGGGCATCTCATCTCCATGGACCGCTTCAGCTTGCTCGCCGTGCTTGCAGCGCGCGAAGCCATGCGGCAGGCCGGACTTTCCTGCGACGAAGGGAATGCCCATCGCTTCGGCGCGACAGTGGGCGTTGGATTTACCGGTTCATACGCAACAGAACAAACTTACCGCTCACTGCTTTTGGGTAGCGCAATCCGTGCTGAACTCTTCACTGGAGTAAAGGTGATGCCCAGCGCCGCTTCCGTCCATCTTAGCTTGCGCCTCGGCTTGCGCGGGCCGGTGTTCGGGGTGACCTCCGCATGTGCCTCGGCCAACCATGCGATCGCCTCGGCGGTGGATCAGATCAAGCTGGGCCGGGCCGACGTAATGGTTTCCGGGGGCAGCGACGCACCCTTCGCATGGGGCGTGCTGAAAGCATGGGAAGCAATGCGCGTGCTTTCACCCGATACCTGCCGGCCCTTCTCCGCCGATAGGAAGGGCCTGGTGCTGGGCGAGGGTGCGGGCATGGCCGTGCTGGAAAGCTACGAGCATGCCACGAGGCGTGGTGCCACAATTCTTGCCGAGATCGCCGGCGTCGGCCTTTCCGCCGATGCCTTCCACATCGCCGCGCCATCTGTCGAGGGGCCAGCGTCGGCGATGCGCGCCTGCCTTGCCGATGCCGGGCTGAATGCCGAGAACGTCGACTACCTCAACGCGCACGGCACCGGTACCAAGAGCAATGATCAGACTGAAACGGCGGCGATCAAGCGTGTGTTTGGAAACCACGCTTATTCGATGTCCATCTCTTCCACCAAGTCCACGCACGCGCATTGCCTCGGCGCAGCGAGCGCGCTTGAAATGATCGCCTGCGTGATGGCAATCCAAGAGGACGTCGTGCCGCCGACCGCCAACTATCGCGAGCCAGATCCCGCTTGCGACCTCGACATCACGCCCAATGTGCCGCGCGAGCGCAAGGTGCGCGTCGCCATGAGCAACGCCTTCGCCATGGGCGGCACGAACGCAGTTCTGGCATTCAGGCAGGTGTAGAAGCCATGCAAGACGCCTCATTTGAGGTCACCTGTCGTATCTAGCTGCTTGCCGGACCACTATGTGAAGCGAGCGCTATTGGCTGCCTCTGCGATGCGGGAATTGGCAGCGGACGTCTCACGATCAAACAGGCATCTGCTTGTAGAATTCTTTTAATCGTGAAGCGGCGCGAGTGCGCTATCCGTTGAGGTGAGCAAGGCCGGCGCCCTGGGTGAGCTCTGGTGTCGGGTGGTGGAAAGTACAGGGGGAGCTGTGTGGCCACCTCTTTCTCGGCCTCGACGATGTGCGAAGGAGCCTGTGCGGCGAACGGGCCGACGCCCCAGGCTCAGAACCTGGGCGAACCTAACTCCCGCCAAAGGACAGCCCAGAGCTGGATACACGAAAAAGATACTGAACCCGCGAATCAGATTCTGATCAATCGTCGTGTCTGAGCTCCGCTCGGGCTCTTACGGAGATAATCGAGCGGCCCGGCAACGGCCGCGCGTGCCGCGGGCGTGAGCTTTGCGCTTCGTCAGAAGTGCCTCGAGCGTGACGACGATAATTGACCAGCCATATGGAACGCATTCGCCCAGTTATCCAAAGCGTGGATACCTTTCATCTAAACAAAGGATTTTACCGTTTTTGCTGCAGGTCCCATAGAAGCGCTTCAAGTTGGAAAGATAGGTAGTTCCGATGGTTGCGTTGGATCCGAGGAGCATCATCTGGTGTGCGGGGCGTACAAAGTCAGTCGCATCTGCATTGCGGCTTGGTCTTTCGGCGGTCTCCACAAGTTACGCCCCGTTGGGGCGACGCCAATTATTTAACCAATGCTTGGACATTTATCTCAACCGGACAGCTACAAGGTGAGGTCTTCCATGCGCCCGAATGTCGAGTGGAAGTTGTGCTGGGAAAATGAGTTGCAACTGGCCGACCATGTCGAACTCTCCGACTTTTTTCGAAAGACCTATGGACGGACTGGCGCCTTCAACGCGGAGCCATTCGAAGGCGGCCGCAGTTGGGCCGGCGCGAGGCCGGAATTCCGCGCAATCGGCTACGACGCGCATGGGGTAGCGGCTCACATCGGCATGCTGCGGCGCTTCATCAAAGTTGGCGAGGTCGACTTGATCGTCGCTGAATTGGGCCTGTACGCGGTTCGTCCGGATCTTGAAGGGCTCGGAATCGGTTTTTCGATGCGCGTGGCGTACCCAGTGCTCCATCAGTTGGGTGTTCCATTCGCTTTCGGCACGGTTCGGCACGCGCTGCGAAACCATGTCGAAAGATTCTGCAGAGCCGGCCTCGCGAACATTGTGTCGGGCGTTCGCGTACGGTCGACCCGTCCAGACGTGCATCCCGACCTGCCGCCCACGCGCCTGGAAGACGTACTCGTGTTGGTTTCGCCGATCGGACGCTCGATGGACGAGTGGCCGTCCGGTACCCTGATCGACCGGAACGGTCCGGAACTATGAAGCCTCTGGACTACATATGCGAAGGGCAGAGTGACAATGCCGATGGCATTGCAGAGCGCAGCGTCTATCTGACGTTTGACGACGGTCCCAATTCATTTTTCACACCGCAGATACTCAATGTGCTGGCGCAACATCAGGTGCCGGCGACCTTCTTCGTTGTTGGGGCCTACGCGGCCGACGAGCCGGAACTCGTTCGCCGAATTATTACAGACGGGCACGGTATAGCCAACCACACGATGACTCATCCGGACCTGGCTAAATGCGGGCCCGTCGAAGTCGACCGCCAGATAGTTGAGGCAAACAGAGTCATAGGGATGGCTTGCCCGCAGGCCATGGTTCGGTACTTTCGTGCACCGTATGGCATCTGGACCGAAGAAGTAATCGCTGCATCAGCGGGTGCGGCATTGGCGCCCGTCCATTGGTCCATTGATCCACGCGACTGGTCTCGCCCCGGCGTTGACGCCATCGTCGACAGAGTGCTCGCCGATATCCGGCCGGGCGCAATCGTGCTGTTGCACGACGGGTGCGCTCCCGACGAATTGCAACCAGGCAATCAAGCCAGTCTGCGCGACCAGACGGTGACAGCGTTGTCACGCCTAATTCCAGAATTGCACGGCCGCGGATTTGTAATCCGATCACTTCCTCAACATCCCTGAACAAACAGAGATCCTATGGACCTTCTCACCACAGCCAGTACTGTTGCCGTTTCGTCTTATGCGGTGCTCTCGACTGTTTACAGAGGCATGCAAGCGGTCTACTCCCAACCGGAAAATGTTACGCCGCCGTCGGAAAGCTTGTTCGGATCCGACCGTTGGCCGAGCGTGGATGTCATCATCCCCTGCTACAATGAGGACCCGCGCACACTCGCGGCGTGTTTAGCTTCCATCGCAATTCAAGATTACGCCGGAACATTTCAGGTCTATCTGGTTGACGACGGTTCTGGAAATCGTAATGCCGTCATCCCGGTACATCACGCCTACGAGGGCGACCCGAGATTCAATTTCATTCTGCTCCGCGAGAATGTTGGCAAACGCAAGGCGCAGATCGCCGCCATCCGCCGCTCATCTGGAGATTTCGTGCTCAGCGTCGACTCTGACACGACACTTGCGTCCGACGTGATCACGAAGCTTGCAGTAAAAATGCGGGATCCCATGGTCGGAGCGGCCATGGGCCAGCTGACGGCATACAACCGCAGCGACACTTGGTTGACCCGATTGATCGATATGGAATACTGGCTGGCTTGCAATGAGGAGCGCGCGGCGCAAGGTCGCTTTGGTGCGGTCATGTGCTGCTGCGGCCCATGTGCAATGTACCGCCGGTCTTGTCTCCTTTCTCTGCTGGATCAATACGAGACGCAGCTGTTCAGGGGGAAACCAAGCGACTTCGGTGAAGACCGTCATCTTACGATCCTCATGCTGAAAGCAGGCTTTCGAACCGAGTACGTTCCAGGTGCCGTCGCGGCGACAGTCGTTCCGGACAAGATGGGACCTTATTTGCGCCAACAACTCCGCTGGGCACGGAGCACTTTCCGGGACACGATGCTTGCGCGAGGTCTACTGCGTGGCCTGGATCGCTATCTAACTTTGGATGTGATGGGAGAGAATCTCGGCCCATTGTTGCTCGGCATCGCGGTAGTAACGGCGCTCGGTGAGCTACTATTTTCACATACAGTAAATTGGTGGACGGTGCTGGCTATTGTCACCATGACCATAATCAGATCTACGGTGTTATCTTTCCGCACTCGGCAGCTTCGATTCATCGGCTATTCAATGCACGCGTTAATCAGGATATTCCTGTTGATCCCCTTGAAGGCTTACGCCCTGTGTACATTGAGCAATAGCGATTGGCTGTCGCGTAAAAGTGTTCCCCTGCCCAACAGAAGCACAAAGGAAATCACAAGCGCGACGCCGCTTGCCGGAGCAAATGCTGCGGGCAATTCTGGAATTGCGGAGTCACTTCATACTGCAGATCTTTCGCTCACAGCTGGTGAAGTCTGACGGCCTTGCAGCGCCGGGTGACCGAGTAAGTTGTGTCAGTCGACACGTGGTGAAGCTTGTCGAGTTACCTATGGTCAGAACGGGAACTATCTGGAAGCGACACGTGGCATCTTGACGTTAATTCTTTGGCGGAAGCGATACACGCGTCGCTCCGGCCGCGACTTTCCAAAGGTGCCATCTCAAGGCGGTGGCCTGCTCTGAACCAGATTCGTAAGTAAGCTGCCGGTGGCCAATCGGACTCATTCCGCTTGAGATAGACGCATGTCCAATGTAGCAATCGACCTTACCGGCGTAACCAAATTATTCGGAAACAAGCTCGTTGTGGACGGGCTGTCCTTCACCGTTGCATCGGGAGAGTGCTTCGGTCTGCTGGGGCCGAACGGCGCAGGCAAGAGCACGATTGCGCGTATGCTCCTCGGTATGACCCGGCCTGACGCGGGTGATATAACAGTCCTCGGTCTACCAGTGCCGGCACGCAGCCGCTTGGCCCGCAAGGGCATAGGCGTGGTCCCGCAGTTCGACAATCTCGACCTGGAATTTACGGTACGTGAGAACCTGTTGGTGTTCGGGCGCTACTTCGGCATGAGAACAAGAGAGATCAACGCCGTCATCCCACGGCTCCTCGAGTTCGCTCGCCTTGAGAGCAAGGCGGATTCACGTGTCGGCCTGCTATCCGGCGGGATGAAGCGGCGCCTGACGCTGGCACGTGCTCTGATCAACGACCCCCAGTTGCTTGTGATGGATGAGCCCACGACCGGCCTCGACCCGCATGCCCGCCATCTGATCTGGGAGCGACTTCGTTTCCTGCTGGCGAGCGGAAAAACGATCATTTTGACCACCCATTTCATGGAAGAGGCTGAGCGGCTTTGTGATCGGCTGTGTGTTCTCGAGCGGGGACGCAAGATCGCCGAGGGCAGTCCTCATGCGCTGATCGACGAGTACATTGGGTGCAACGTGATCGAGATCTTCGGCGGCAATCCACAGGAGCTGATTTCGCTGATCAGGCCGTACGTTCAGCGTATCGAGGTAAGCGGCGAGACGCTCTTTTGCTATGCGCCTGATCCGGAGGATGTGCGCATCCAGCTTCGCGGTCGAGCGGGTCTGCGTATTCTGGAGCGTCCACCCAGTCTGGAGGACGTTTTCTTGCGGCTAACCGGACGTGAGATGGAGAAGTGAGCAATGGGTGAACGTCTTGCGGCCGCTCTACCCGCCAACGCCTGGAACTGGATCGCGGTGTGGCGCCGCAATCATTTGGCATGGAAGAAGGTGGCATTTGCTTCAATGCTCGGCACCCTTGCTGATCCGATGATTTACCTTTTCGGGCTCGGCACTGGCCTTGGACTGTTGGTAGGCCGCATCGAAGGTGCATCCTACATCGCTTTTCTGGCAGCCGGCATGGTTGCGACAAGCGCGATGACAGCATCGACCTTCGAAACAATTTACGCGGTTTTCGGTCGAATGCGCGATCAGGGCACTTGGGAAGCAATCTTGCACACACAACTTACCCTCGGCGACATCGTTCTCGGTGAATTGACCTGGGCAGCCACAAAGGCCTTTCTGGCCGGTACGACAATTGCGATTGTTGCCGCCGCGCTAGGTTATGCCGCGTGGACGTCGGTTCTCTACGTGCTGCCGGTCATCGCTCTCACCGGGTTCGCCTTTGCGAGCCTGGCCATGCTCGTCATCGCGCTCGCGCCCAGTTATCACTATTTTATTTTCTATCAGACGCTTGTCATCACACCTATGCTGTTCCTTTCGGGCGCGGTTTTTCCAGTCGGCCAATTGCCAGGAGTGTTTCAGCAGATTGCGGCCTTCTCGCCGCTGGCGAATTCTATCGATCTAATCCGTCCGGTGATGCTCGGCCGCCTGGGCGACAATGTAGGGCTGCATATAGGCGCACTTTGCATGTTCGCTGTATTGCCTTTTTTTGTGTCGGCTGGACTGTTTCATCGACGACTAATGCGTTGACGCTTACCTACGCCCATCAACGAGAAGGAGGTCCGCAATGCCGGATTGCAAACTGCCCACAGCGGCCCGGAGGCATGCGTGTGCCAGGAATCGCGAGTGGTACAACAACGCCGAAGCCGGGCGCCACCCAGCCGCTGCAGGCACGCGCCCATCTTCGCGACCACACCTCGGAGTACAGGCTGGGTGGTGAGGCGCGGACCCACCCGGAGCGTTCAAGCGATAGCAGCCAAGCTTCTTGTGCGCGTCCCCAGACCGTCGCGGCCATTATTTAGTTGGATACACATGCAATGACCCACAACGAACCAACTCCTGAGCCTTTTGTGATCCTTGCTATGCCAAGGACCGGAACACACTATTTAGAAGAATTGCTAAACGAGCATCCGACCGTTTTGAGTAACGGTGAGTTGCTAAACGAATATGATCCCAATTGGCCCAGCACGGATCGCCTGCTAGGCACGGATCGCGAGCTTCTTGAGCTTGCCTATGTGCGCTGCCCTATGCGCGACTACAAGAATGTGACGCATCTTGGCTGCAAGATCAATGAACCTCAGTTTCGCGAGCGTCCAGCATTCTTTGCGGAATTAGCTCGTTGGCCAGCACTCAAGGTCATCCTCGTTGTTCGCCGAAACGTATTGGAATCGCTCCGTTCCTTTGTGCAGGCCAGGGAAAGCGGTCAGTGGCTGAAGTTCAGCTCGGACAACGATACCGCTCGGCCACCGAGCGTCAGGTTGTCAATCGCTGACTGTGAGGCTTATTTCAAAGCCGCCGACGATTTTCACGCTCGCGTTATGGACTCCTTCACGTCGACCAACCTGCTTGTAATGGAATACGAGAGCCTTCTTCATGAACCTGCCCAATGCTTGGGAGCGGTTTGGGATTTCCTGGGCGTTCCAGCGCTTGAGCCATCAGATAACGCCATCCTGCAGCGCCAGGAAACGCGACCGCTGGATCAAACGGTGGAGAACTTTGACGAGTTGCGGATTCACTTCGCACGCGGACCTTATTCAAGATTTTTTGACCTCGGAGATTCGATGCGCTCCTACGCTTAATCGCTTGTCCCGCGTGCTCTGATGGGCGTGTAGGATATCCTACAGTTTGCGCGCATTCCGTCGCAAAACTGACCAACCAAAGTCACCAAGACGACAGATATCGGCCGGCATTCGATCTGCGGCGAACATCAAAGGCACGGCCGCAAGGCGACCTGGTCAATTCCCTCTCTGGCGAAGCACTTCTTCACGCGATCTTTGGCGAGCCTTGAGTGCAAATTCCGGCAAAGGTGGAGGGTTCCAGTGCGCAACCCGCACCAATCTCGCTGGACGGGACAGGCCTCCAGTTGGCACGGCGCTTGCTCCGAGATGACAGCAGCGCTCGACCGGAGCGCAGCATGGGAGAAGGAGGAGCCCCCACCCCGATCCGGTCAGGGAGAGAGAAACGGTGTTGGTTCCAAAAGTCCCCCGCGCGATCGCAGCGCCCCGCAAGCGCCATTTTGCCCGGACCTACGTGCAGGTGCTTGCCGCCATAGTCCTGGGTGCCGCAATTGGCTATCTCTATCCGGAAACCGGCCAGAGCCTGAAGCCGCTCGGCGATGCCTTCATCAAAGTCGTCAAGATGATTATCGCACCTGTCATCTTCCTGACAATTGCGACCGGCATTGCCGGCATGAGCGATCTGCAGAAGGTCGGCCGAGTTGCCGCCAAGGCGATGGTTTATTTCCTCACCTTCTCGACGCTTGCACTCGTTGTCGGACTGATTGTCGCGAATATCGTTCAGCCTGGCGCCGGCCTCAACATCGATCCGGCCTCGCTCGATGTCCAAGCCGTTAAGGGCTATGTGGCCACGGCTCACGAGCAGTCCGTGACCAGCTTCCTGATGAACATCATCCCGTCAACGATTGCCAGTGCCTTCGCGGAAGGCGACATCCTGCAAGTCTTGTTCTTCTCGGTCCTGTTCGGCATTGCTTTGGCGATGACCGGAGAGACGAGCAGGCCGGTCGTTACCTTTCTCCAGGCGCTTACCGCCCCCATTTTTAAGCTCGTCGGCATTCTGATGAAGGCTGCACCCATCGGCGCCTTCGGCGCAATGGCCTTTACGATCGGCAAATACGGTATCGGTTCGGTGGCCAACCTCGCGATACTGGTCGCGACGTTCTATCTTACCGCCTTCCTCTTCGTGTTCGGGGTTCTCGGCGCGGTCTGCCGCTACAACGGCTTCTCGATCTTTTCTCTTGTCCGCTACATCAAGGACGAACTGCTGCTTGTCCTGGCAACGTCCTCCTCGGAGGCCGCGCTGCCCTCGCTCATGGAGAAGATGGAGAAGGCCGGCGCCGCGCGTTCGGTCGTAAGTCTCGTCATCCCTACTGGATACTCATTCAATCTGGACGGTACCAATATCTACATGACGATCGCCGCCCTCTTCATCGCGCAGGCGACGAACACAGATTTGTCAATTGCCGATCAGATCCTCCTGCTGCTAATTGCGATGCTTTCCTCGAAGGGTGCGGCAGGCGTCACCGGCGCCGGCTTCATCACATTGGCCGCTACTCTCTCTGTCGTGCCGAGTGTTCCCGTTGCCGGAATGGCTCTAATTCTTGGCGTGGACCGCTTCATGTCGGAATGCCGCGCGCTGACGAATTTAGTCGGTAATGCGGTGGCATCGCTCGTTGTCGCTCGCTGGGAAGGCGAATTGGACCAGTCACGGATGGAAGCCGCTTTCCGCGGTTAGGGTTACATCAAACTGGCTCCCCGCAAGCAAAATCGCAACAGCGCGACGTGTAAGTCGCGGCCTTGCCACAACAGTCGAATTGCCAGCCTCCAAAGAGCGCTGGAAATAGAGTACTAACGCAGTGAGTAATACAACACCATGAAGCCCCTAAGCAAACGAACGGTTCACGGAAACTCATCTGGGTGCGCATGGAGCGCTGTTCGTCGAATGCGCTATCAACCGCCGGGTGTGGGAACTATTTCAGCTTGCCGCCCCAAGCCGTCGCGGGAGCGCACCGGATGATGGAGGACCGGCCGATCAGAATCGCTAGGGGAAAGCGCGTCACAATTGCCGATCTCGCCCGCGAAGCCGGAGTCAGCGTAGCAACAGTCGATCGGGTTCTGAACGTCCGCCTTCCGGTGCGAGAGGAGACCGCCCAGCGGGTCCATGCGGCCGCGCACGCGATCGGCTATCATGCTGCCGGTCTCATCAAACAGCGCTTGCAGCAGCACCTGCCGCACTACAAGCTGGGCTTCATCTTGAGAAAACCTACCCACGATTTCTACCAAGATTTCGCTCGCAAGATCGAAGAGTCGGTCAGTATGGCTAAATCCTTCCACGGCCTTCCGATCATCGAGTTCGCGCAGTCACATTTGCCGCGTGACCTGCTCCCGCTTCTTAAGGACCTTGGGAGCCGCTGCCAGGCGATCGCCATGGTGGCGGCCGATCACCCGAAAATCACAGCATCAGTCGAGGAGCTCAAGGCGAAAGGTATCCCGGTATTTTCGCTGCTATCCGACTTCGCCGATGGCGTGCGCGAGGGCTACATCGGCCTCAACAACAGCAAGGTCGGACGGACTGCCGCTTGGGTGTTTTCCAAGACCGCAAAACGGCCCGGCAAGGTGGCGGTGTTTGTCGGAAGCCATCGCTTCCAGGCGCATGCGACGCGGGAAACGGCCTTTCGTGCGTATTTTCGTGAGAACGCGCCAAAATTCGAGGTGCTTGATGCGCTCGTGAACCTTGATGAACGGCAGCTCACTTACGAAAAATTGCTGGATCTTATGCAGCGGGAACCAGAGCTCGTCGGCTTCTATATGGCCGGCGGGGGGATAGAGGGGGCAATTTCCGCGCTCCGAGAAGAGGGGAGCGGTCAGGATCTCGTCGCGATCGTGAGTGAAATGACGCCGCAGTCACGTGGGGCGCTTGCGGATGACATCTTGACGATGGCGGTCGGCACGCCAATGCGCCGACTTTGCCAGGAGCTGATAATGGCAATGGAGCGGGCCATCAAAGCCGGCGTCGCGGAGAGCCCGGGGCAGACATTTCTGCCGTTCGACATTTATCTTCCGGAAAATATTTGAGCTTGATGGATTTCTATCATGAGCGCCCATTTTCCTTTCACCGATGAAAGGAAAGCTCGATTGACTCGGCCGTCTCTGTCCGATCTGTGAACCGGCGTGGTTCCGTCTTGAAAGAAGCCGGATGCCGAAATGGCAGCCGCGCTTCATGGAAGGAAAGTCAAGCAATGCGCCAGGTATCGCCCCGCTTTGCACTCGATCACATGGCGGCGCCCCGCCTTGACGTCAGTGCGCTTTTCGCGCTTGCCCGTGACCAAGGCCTGACCGACGTCCAAATCCGTTACCCTCATTTCAGCAATCCTGTCGCACGCGGCATTCCGGCTGCGGACGTCCGGTTTGCCGCTACCGAAGCGGGCATCACGATCATCTCTGTCAACGCCTTGCAGCGGTTCAACGACTGGACTCCAACGCGTCAGGCCGAGGCAAGCAACCTCGCCGATTATGCGACGGCGTGCGGGGCGGAGACGCTCGTGTTGGTGCCGGCCAACCGCAGCTCGTGGCCCACCAATAGCGAGCGCCAGGACAATCTTCGTTTCGCTCTAAACGAGATCAAGCCAATCCTCCAGTCGCGGGGTCTGATCGGTCTTATCGAGCCGCTGGGTTTCCGAACCTGCTCGCTTCGATCAAAGAAGGAAGCGGCCGAGGCCGTTGCCGCGGTTGATGGCCAGTCCGTCTTTCGCCTCGTGCACGACACGTTCCACCACACCCTGGCCGGGGAGACATGCCTGTTCTGCGAGCTTACCGGCCTGGTGCACATTTCAAGCGTAAACGACCCGACCTTCTGGATTTACCCCGATCGCTTTCTTGCAGGTTCCGACAATGGCAGCCAGATTCAGGCGCTGCTGGATGGCGGCTACGCGGGACCTTTCTCGTTCGAGCTGGTCGAGGAAGTCCATTCTCTGGACGATCTCGCAGGCGCACTTGCCGCCAGCATCGACTTTATCCGGCGAGGGCTATTGTCGTCAGAGTAGATGGTGACAGGAGTAGTGACTATAGGTGCGCCTGAATTTTCCGTGGGTTCACAGCGGGACAGCCATCCGAGATGCCTCTTGCATCATTATCTCCCGCATCCAGATGCTTGCCGGATCGCTATTGTGGAGGGCCGGCCATTGGAGGGTCTCGGTGAATGTGGGAAATGGCAGCGGAAGTTCGATAACCCGCAGGGGGAACGTGTTTTCGAAATGCCTGACCAGCCGCAAGGGCATGGTCGCTATACGAGCTGTGCCGGACACCATAGGTGGAATCATGCTGAAGCCCTGCACGGCGACCTCGACACGTCTCTTAAGGCCATGCTCAAGCAAAAACCATTCCTCGATAGACGGCTTCATCGTACGCCCGAACCTGACCGCGACGTGCCTCATCGACATGTATCTCTCGAATGTAAGCTGCTGTGGCAGCTGCTTGTTTGTGGGACAGCCTACGCACACGAGCTTCTCGTCAAACAGCGGAACGCTTGAATGCACACTCGACGTGAACATATCCGGTAGAATTAGAAAATCGACGTCACCGCGCCGGAGAAGCTCATCGGGGCTATCGTCGACAGGCAGCAGTTCGAAGCTGACGGCGGGGGCTTCCCGTGCAATACGCTCCACAAGCTTTTCGAAAAACACGAGCGTGACGAAATCGGAAAGAATGATCCTGAAGAGGCGATCGGCTCGAGCTGGGTCAAACGGATCCGAAGAAATAATCGAGCACTGGATGTGCTGGAGAGCGTCGCGAACTGCGGGGGCAAATGCTGCCGCACGCGGGGTTAGAAATCGTTCGCGACCTCTTATCGTAAACAGTTCATCGCGGAAATAATCGCGCAGTCGGGCGACGGCCGCACTCATGGCGGGCTGACTCAGGTTGATCCTGCGTGCCGCCGCCGAGAGATTACGCTCCGTCAGGAGTGCGTCGAGCACAACGAGGAGATTTAGATCAAGTCCTTTGAAACGCATGTCATCAGCCATCCATGGGATGGATGCCTTTAACCGAAACAAACGACTTTAACAATTTAGCATTCTTGCAATCTTTTGTCGCAAAAAGTTTATGATGGATGACGTTAAGGTCCGACATATGAGCCGCGTGATCTGCCGAAGCGAGCAATCGTACGTACTGTGCTGGTCAGAGATTGGCGGTTTGAAATGCCGGGCCGATGGCGCCGGGCTATCAACCAGCGTCTTCGGCGGCCCCGACCTAGCTAGGCGTGGAACCTAATAGGGTGCACCCTTCCAGTCCGAGGCGACTGATGGGCGGTTTGATCCTAAGCTGCCGTGAGGCCTGTGTTGTATCGGCGAAGCCAATGCAGCAGTTCGGCAGCGTTTTTGAGAGCTGTTGTAGGCTCGGCCTAAGCCCATTGGCGCAAGCCTGTCTGAACGAAGCGCTTGGCCTTGCTGTTATCCGGTGGTGATCTGTGGTGCCTTTTCGTCCTGCTGTTCTTGTTTTGGAACGCCCTTATGGTGAGCCCATCCGGGACGTGGGGCACCGGGAGCACGAAGGTGCAGGCAGGCCGTCAATAGACCGTGGGCTGAGAGCCCGAGCTCGTTACATGGCCGCCCCTCGCGACTTTCCCGGAGGCGCTGCGAGCGCGGATCAGTAGATGTCGTGTTACCCGCCAGCTCCCGTCTTTGACCGAGCCAAGAAGGAGGAACGGACATGCGCATCATCGGACTGGATATTCACCGCGCCTTCGCCGAAGCAGTGGCATGGGAGGATGGCAGGCTCAGGCGACTCGGCCGCGTCGACATGCGGCGCGATCTGCTGGCGGCGTTCGCCGCGAAGCTGTCGCCGAACGATGTCGGGGTGATCGAGGCCACCGGCAACGCGACGTCCGCTACGGCTGTGGTTGCGCCGCATGTGAAGAAGGTGGGGATCGCCAACCCGAAACAGGTGCGTATCATTGCCGATGCCAAGATCAAAACGACGATCGACGCCGACGTTCTTGCGCAGCTCTATGCCAGCGGCTTCTTGCCAGAAGTCTGGATTGCGGCCGACAGGAGAATAGCGCAGATTTATCAAAAAGGCTCTTGTCGATCACATCAGTGGTCTTGGGCGCTGTACGGCCGGGTGAAGACTTTGCAGGTGGCCCGGAAAGCGTTTGACCTGTAGCGAAGCAATTGTCGTCATTACGCGCTCGACCCGGGCGCCCAGCTTGGCATAAGAGCTACGTGGCCTCAGGAAGCGTCGTCAATGCAGACCATGGACGAATTCCCAGCCGATGCCGAGATGCCGGTCGACCGTGCCTGTCGCCGTCCGGTGATGCGATGCCCCCGAGCGCATGAGTTCGCCCCGGATGCTCCCGGTCACGACGCACGGGTTCGGGTTCCAAGGCGCTCAGTTTGTTCGCGCCTAATCGGTGTAGGACGCGGCAGAAATACGAGCGTGACGAAATCGGAAAGAATGATCCTGAAGCGGCGATTCGGTAGAGCCGGGTCAAACTATCCGACGAAATAAACGAGCACTGGATGGGCAGGAGAGCGTCGCGAACTGGAGGGCAAGAGCTCCCGGACGCAGCGTTAAGTTTGAATACCTCCGCGGACATGGTCGCGAGCTCATCGCGCAAATAATCGAGCAGCCGAGCGCCGGCCGCACTCATGACCGGCTGGGCTCGGTTAATCTTGCATGCCGCGCCCATGAGGTTGCGCTCTGTCGGGAGTGCGTCGAGCACAACGAGGAGATGTAGTTCACGACCTTTGAAACGCGTGGTCAATTATCCAAAGTGTGGATGCCTTTCATCGAAACAAACGATTTCATCAATGTTCTGGAATCCTGCATGGGCAGAAGCACCTGACGGACACCGATGCCCCACTGCCTCATAGCGTGGCGAGCGTCTTAAGAAACCGCCCGAAAGGAGATTTTTCATGCGCTCTACCGGGCAGTGGAGTGCTGGGAAAGGGAGTTGCAACTGACCGGCCATGTCAAACTGTCCGACTTCTTCCGAGCCTATGGACAGACTGGGAGACGCGCACGGTGTAGCGGCTCACATCGTCATACTGCACCTACGCCACACATCGGCCGGACCTGATCCGGCTTTATGAGCATTGGGCTTTGTCAGTCGCACAAGCGTGATGGCTTTCGCGACGCGGCGCGCCTCAGGAACTGAGCCGCGGGTCCGGGTCGAAACGCGGGAAAGAAAGACAGGAAACAGAATGGCCGATCAATTCGCAACGGACGTCATTGCCCTGATCAAGAAACGCGCCGAGTCGGAGAGCGGTGAGGGAATGCCTGCGTCATTCGTCGGCGAGATAACAATCGCCACGGAACTGGACGCGCTCGGGTTCGATTCGCTGGGTTTGGCGGACGTCCTCTGGGATGTGGAACAGGCCTACGGCATCAAGATCGACATGAACACGGCCGATGCCTGGTCGAATCTCAAGAATGTCGGCGACGTCGTGGACGCCGTCCGCGGCTTGCTTGCGAAGGAGGCTTGAATGGACAGGCGCGTCGTTATCACCGGAGTGGGCGGCCTGTGCGGACTGGGCACTGACGCCGCCTCTATGTGGAAAGAGATCCGCGAAGGCCGCTCCGCCATCGGCCCGCTCGCCAATTCCGAGCTTCATGACCTGGAGGGCATGACCGGCGCTGAGATCAAGGCGCTGCCCGAGCACGACATCGATCGCAAGCAGCTCGTCTCCATGGCCCGCTTCAGCTTGCTCGCCGTGCTTGCGGCGCGCGAAGCCATGCGGCAGGCCGGACTTTCCTGCGACGAAGGGAATGCCCATCGCTTCGGCGCTACAGTGGGCGTCGGCGGCTTGGGCTGGGATGTAATGGAGGAAACTTACCGGGCCCTCCTTTTGGACGGCGCGAGGCGAGTTGGCATCCTCGCTGTACCCAAAACGATGCCAAGCGCCGCCGCCGGCCAGGTGAGCTTGCGCCTCGGCTTGCGCGGGCCGGTGTTCGGGGTGAACTCCGCATGTGCCTCGGCCAACCATGCGATCGCCTCGGCGGTGGATCAGATCAAGCTGGGCCGGGCCGACGTAATGGTTTCCGGGGGCAGCGACGCACCCTTCGCATGGGGCGTGCTGAAAGCATGGGAAGCAATGCGCGTGCTTTCACCCGATACCTGCCGGCCCTTCTCCGCCGATAGGAAGGGCCTGGTGCTGGGCGAGGGTGCGGGCATGGCCGTGCTGGAAAGCTACGAGCATGCCACGAGGCGTGGTGCCACAATTCTTGCCGAGATCGCCGGCGTCGGCCTTTCCGCCGATGCCTTCCACATCGCCGCGCCATCTGTCGAGGGGCCAGCGTCGGCGATGCGCGCCTGCCTTGCCGATGCCGGGCTGAATGCCGAGGACGTCGACTACCTCAACGCGCACGGCACCGGTACCAAGAGCAATGATCAGACTGAAACGGCGGCGATCAAGCGTGTGTTTGGAAATCACGCTTATTCGATGTCCATCTCTTCCACCAAGTCCACGCACGCGCATTGCCTCGGCGCAGCGAGCGCGCTTGAAATGATCGCCTGCGTGATGGCAATCCAAGAGGACGTCGTGCCGCCGACCGCCAACTATCGCGAGCCAGACCCCGCTTGCGATCTCGACGTCACGCCCAATGTGCCGCGCGAGCGCAAGGTGCGCGTCGCCATGAGCAACGCCTTCGCCATGGGCGGCACGAACGCAGTTCTGGCATTCAGGCAGGTGTAGAAGCCATGCAAGACGCCTCATTTGAGGTCACCTGTCGTATCTAGCTGCTTGAGGGGCGGGGCATTGTGATACAGGGGGAGCTGTGTGGCCCCTCTTTCTCGGCCTCGACGATGTGGAAGGAGCCTGTGCCGCGAAACGGGCCGACGCCCCCCAGGCCCAGAACTTGGGCGAAACCAACTCCCACCAAAGGACAGCCGGTTTAGTAGCCGAACAATGAAGCCTCGCTCGACGAGCCGCCGCCTCTACTGTCAGCGGCATCACGCGGTTGAAGCGAACAGCGCAGCGGCTACTGTTCCGCACAACTCGGATGGCAATTGGGACAAGTCCGCACATGTCGTCACGTACGCTGAACGCCGCAGGTACAGCCAAATTGGGGGCGGGGCGTTTCTGCCGTTTTGATAGAATTCTATCAAACTGACAATTTTCCTTGCACAAATGCAAGGAGAGCTCGATTGACCCCTCCCTCTCTTGCGTCAACGATGGGTTTGCAGGCTGCGGTGCGGCAGAAGCCGGACAGAACGGCGACCGGTCGAGTAAAGGCCTGCGCAAACGGCATATTGCGAGCGCCCGCGCGGAGGAGAAGACGCTCGTCCTGGTGAAAGGCAACGATGCTCAGGCGCCATTGCCATTTGCCGAGGGCGTCCGCGCGCCGGAAATTTCGAAGCAACAAAGGTGAGATCGAGAATGATGATGACGAAATACAACACAGCTCACCGTCCAGTGCAGTTCTACCGGCGGGTGGCGGAGTGGGATGGGCTGCCAAATGGAACGTAAAAAGATCAGCAAGGAGATGCTTGGCGATAGTCAGGCGCTGCGCAAGCTGCGTGAGCACCTTGTCAAGGTGGCCAAGGCGAAGACTACGGTCCTGTTGCGAGGTGAATCCGGAACCGGCAAGGAGCTGGTTGCCAAAGCCATTCACGAGCTCTCGCCTCGCGCCAAGCAGCCCTTCATCAAGGTCAATTGCGCGGCGCTCACCGAGACGCTTCTGGAATCTGACTTGTTCGGTCATGAGAAGGGTGCCTTCACCGACGCGAGCAGTTTGCGCAAGGGGCGCTTTGAGGCTGCCGACAAAGGCACATTGTTTCTGGACGAGATTGGCGAAATATCAGGTTCGTTCCAGGCTAAGCTGCTGCGTGTCCTGCAGGAGCAGGAGTTTGAGCGCGTCGGCAGCAACCACACCATTAAAGTTGATGTTCGCGTGATTGCCGCAACGAACAGGGACTTGGAAACGGCAGTTCAACGCAAGGAGTTCCGGCAAGACCTCTATTATCGCATCAACGTCGTCACTTTACGCGTGCCGGCATTGCGCGAAAGGCGAGGTGATATTCCGCTCTTGGCCGCTCAGTTTCTCAAGAATTTCAATACTGAGAATGATCACACGCTGACCTTCGCTCCCGAAGCGATTGAGGTGCTAATGAACTGCGAATTTCCAGGTAACATCCGAGAGCTCGAAAACTGCGTTCAACGGACGGCAGTTCTGGCGACGGGTCCATCAATCCTCAGAACTGACTTTGCCTGTTACGCGGATCAGTGCTTGGCCGCGGCGCTGTGGAAGAACGGACCGCCGACGTCAGAGAAGTCGACTACGATCGAGCCTTCCGCCGCCTGTGCCGCCCCGCCCGTCGGCGACGGGCAAGCGCCGATAGGCCCTGCCACGACTCGTGGTAGGGTGCCCGATGCCGATACGGTCATTGCTGCCATGGAAAAGTGTGGCTGGGTGCAGGCAAAGGCGGCGCGCCTGCTCGGTTTGACCCCGCGCCAGATCGGCTACGTGCTGAGAAAACGCGGTATCGAGATCAAGCGTCTCTGAAACAACCCGCCGAGCAAGAGCTGGAGCAGGTCAAGCATTGGTGCTCTGGCGCCGAGCCCATCGGCCAGGCTTACGAAGTGGGTGTGAACAGCGCTGCCAAGATTCCGGCCGTGTGCTTTCTACCACCAGTCGTACTGGGGCTCTGCGACTGACAAACTAAAAAGGAGTAATCCTATGGCTAGTAACTTCGCTCTACACCGCAAGGGCAAATCAATTCGACGTGCCTGAAATCCAGAAATAATCGATGTATCATTGGTGACACGCCAGCATGCGTAGAGGCGACGCACAGATGTCCGCTGGCGGGACCTGGTCGATACATAAGCTGATCGCTTACCGCTCGATATCGCGCCAATCTGAGATGGGCATGAAAGTGAGTTCGACCGCTGGACAGTTGCCGACTTCGTCAGGTATTGGCCCCTGCGACCGGTTGATCTGCGATATTTCCAACTTCGCAGAAGTTGGTCGAGACGAAACTGTCGCCCCGGCTCGTGACCGCGCGCCCGGCAAGACCGAGTTACAAAGTTGCCGAGGCCAGTTTGATGTGCGTTCCTGCATCACTGCACGGGACACGACCTGACGGGAGACTATGATGCGTAGCCAAAAAGAAAAGATGCTCGCAGGCGAGTTTTACAATGCGGCGGATCCGGAGATCCAAGCTGACCTGTTGGCCACCGGGGCTTGGCTCAAGCGGTACAATGATACGCTGGGGCAGACCACGGGGCATTGGCATGAGCTTTTGTCCGAGCGGCTGGGAGAGGTTGGGCGCGGAACGGTCATCCGTCCGCCCTTTTTTTGCGACTACGGATTCAATATCCGCATTGGCGCCAATGCCTACATCAACTTCAACTGCGTTATTCTTGACGTGGTAGAGGTCAAAATCGGGCAAGGAACGGCAATTGGGCCTGCCGTGCAGATTTATACCGCCGATCATCCACATGATGCCGAGCAGCGGCAGGCCGGCCTGCAGGTCGGGCGTCCTGTTCGCATTGGCAGCCGTGTCTGGATCGGCGGTGGAGCAATCATTCTGCCTGGCGTCACGATTGGCGATAATGCGGTCGTAGGCGCTGGCAGCGTGGTCACACGAGATGTTCCCGCCGGGGCAAAGGTAGTGGGAATTCCTGCTCGCGTCGCCAACCCACATAAACAGGCATAATCAACCTCCTTGACCCTGGAGGTGCATGCGAACTGTCGAAACTGTGCCAAATTTCTGCCGAAGCCATTGAGCGCTGCATATCTTGTCGCGGTTCGGCTCGGGCGCTTCAGTTCTTTTGCCACGGGTGTCACAAAATCATGTGCGTAATGCCGCCGCAACGTGCTCACGTCCCGCAGCAGCGGGCCCTTTGACATGGCCCAACGAATTCAGAGCCTTCGTTGTGCTGCCAGTAGCATTACTGCTCACGAATGTATTCCCAACTGAGTTTTCGCCCTTGGAGGCAAGCGACTCACCAGCAATCGCCGGCCATTAATCCTGGCTAGCATCGACCCCGACGAGGCGAGCCGCGGCGTTGCGGATCGGCATGTCGATGACCGTGATCGCGCCTTCGGCAAGGAAACGACGTTCGTTTCTGGTCAGCGTAGCCGAATCGATCACCGCAAAGTGTGGGCCAGTGGAGCGCTTCATCATCTGTCTGGCATATGTGCGCAGCATCTGATCGTTGAAGCGGCAGCCCACGAAGAAAAAACCCCGGTTGACGCGCCGTTGCTTCACCACGTCCGGGATCGGCGTCTGGATATCAATTTCGGTTAGGACTTCGACGTAATCGGAATCAGCCACGAGGAAGTTTGCGGCCGGCCTGACGCTGCCGTGCGGCGCATAGAGCACCGTCCTAGCCACTTGTTCGGCGTCGAGTTCTGTTCCTGACAAATCGTAAGTTCTCGTCCAGATGTTACCGATTCCGGTCGCGCGCGTCGTTCCTTGTATCTCGACAACGTCTGTTTGGCCGGCCTCTGCAAGGGCTGCTCGCATGGCGCCATCGTACCAGCTA
The DNA here is from genome assembly GCF_003952485.1 of Mesorhizobium sp. M1E.F.Ca.ET.045.02.1.1. Taxonomy (NCBI): domain Bacteria; kingdom Pseudomonadati; phylum Pseudomonadota; class Alphaproteobacteria; order Hyphomicrobiales; family Phyllobacteriaceae; genus Mesorhizobium; species Mesorhizobium sp. M1E.F.Ca.ET.045.02.1.1. The sequence continues at coordinate 504,556 of NZ_CP034447.1, read as the reverse complement.
TCGATGATGACAGACAGTTGAAGGGTTGCGAGCCAGGCGTGAAGAACGGTCGGCTCGGCGGGGGCTGCGAATATCTCCGCCATCCACGCTTGAAGAGTCCGACGATGTCGGCGCTGCTCGATAAACTGCGCGACCGACCACATATTGGTGCGAATCCTGGAAGGGGCAGGCGCCCGCTTGTTGAGCGCCGCGGCGACATCTTCAGGGGTGCAAGGTACAGGTGATTCCGGCGCGTTAAGCTGCAGAAGACCAGGACCGAGATAGGGGATCACTCGATCGGCCTTGAGAGCGCCCTTCAGCAGGTCAATCAGCTTTTTGGCAAAACTGCCCCGGACGACGACGAGATGGTCCCAGCTCAGCATCGTGTTCATACGCGTTTCCTCTCCGCCACTGAACCCACCGGCATCAGGCCCCGTCGGAAATCTTCATCGCCTCGACGGTGATCGGCAAACGCGTATCGCGCGGAAGGTCGGGCAGCATGAGCCGCCAACCGTTCCTGAGCGTCACGGTCCCGCCCCATAAGTCTGCGTTCTCAATCTCGGTGATCGGCTCTTCGAGATCCTTCTTGGGGACATAAGCCGACAAGCCAGTAGCGGTCCTGCGAATCATTACTTTCATCCGGCTGTTCCTCCGTTGGAAATGCCTTCAGCTCCGCAGGGAACCTCGACTTTGTCGAGGCTAATGAGTTCGCGCGCTCGCATGCCGACGACCGTGCCACGATCGATCCATTCGACCGCATAGATGAAGAATTGCTGGAGAAAGGTTCCAATGTCGCGCACGTAGCCTTCGTCGCCCTTCCGCACGAGGTTTTCGCCGATCTCCTTGCCGGGATAGGTTCCGTCGTTTTTTATGTGGCGTGTCGCACGGACCCGCTCACCCTGCATGAACCGTGGCGGTCTGCCGATTTCGACCTCCTGTTCGCGTCTGGACCACATGCTGTCCATTCCTTTCTCGAGGCTTTTGGTGTGGTCGCGGTTTGCAGGCGTCCTCGTGCGGCGAACCCGACCTTCGGTAGGAATCAAGCGGGAACGCAGGTTTTCGGTACCGGACAGACCGACACGCATTGCTGCGTATCGAAGGCCTCCTTGCATTCGGTGCACTTGTTTGGATCGATCACATAGGCGTCGCCCTTGAAATTGATCGCTTCCGAGGGACATTCGAACTCGCAGGCCCCGCATTGGGTACATTGGGATGCGATGATCTTGAAAGCCATTCTAACTCCTGGTTATCGGACGAGACGGCTCAGGCCGTCGCCGCTAGTGGTCTGATCCCAAACTCGGCCGCGTAAAGTGCGCTGACTGCGGTCTCGATATAGTCATGGGCATAGGCGTCGGTTGCGCGCAGTCCAGCTCGCGAGAGTTGTTCCTTCGGGCGATTTCCGATCTTGGCGCATAGCACTATGTGTATGCCTTCCAGCGCAGCGATGACGCCCTCGAGGATGGCGTCTTCGCCCCCGCCTCCGAGGCAATACCGCTCGACCTTCCGATGCCCGACCAAGCTGATCCCTCTAGGCGAGACTTCATAAACTTGGAATTCCTTCGCGTGGCCGAAGTGTTCGTTGACGCGTCCACCTCCCTTAGTGGCCACCGCAACCAGAAGCGACTTTTCGGAGTCTGTTGCCTTGACCATACCGATGGCTTCGCTCCTCGCCGCCTCATGATCACGGCGCTCGTGTGCGACCACCTGCCGATAGGCCTGACGCTTGCCAGCCTCGTAGGTGACACCGTCGGGAATCCCGTCCAGCGTGAATTCCTGGCCACGATCTTCACCGAGCAGGCCGACAGCATCTGCCCGGCACTGCCGGCAGTGGCGCATCAACTTGGCGCCACCTTCAAGTCGATCCTGAAGAGCCATCATCTCCATTGCCGTTGGGCCGCGCTGCCCGATGAGTCCGTAGTGGGTGCCGTGCGCCGGGTCCGAAATCAGAGGCATCACGTTGTGCAGGAACGCGCCCCGCTCCTTCACCATTTTGTTCACCTCAAACAGGTGCTGGTCGTTCACTCCAGGAATCATCACCGAGTTGATTTTGGTGAGGATGCCGCGCGCGCTCAGCATCTCCAGGCCCAGCATCTGCCGCGCGTGCAAGATTCGAGCCGCTTCGATGCCGAAGTAGCGGCGATTTTCATAAAAGATCCAAGGATAGATCTTTGCGCCGACTTCCGGGTCGACCATGTTGATGGTGATCGTCACGTGATCAACATTCATTTCGGCAAGCTCGGCGACATGGTCCGGCAGCACGAGCCCGTTGGTGGAGACACACAGCTTTATGTCGGGAATTTCCCTGATGACGCGGTCGAACGTTGCCTTCGTTTTCTCCCAATCGTAACAGGCATCCCCCGGCCCAGCGATGCCAAGAACCGAAAGCTGCGGAACTTCGTTGGCAACCGCGATGACCTTGCGTAGCGCTTGGTCGGGCGTCAGCTTCTCAGACACAACGCCAGGCCGGCTCTCGTTGGCGCAATCGTATTTGCGATTGCAGTAGTTGCACTGGACATTGCAAGCCGGCGCGACCGCCACATGCATACGCGCGAAATAGTGATGCGCTTCCTCCGAAAAGCAGGGGTGATCCTTGATCTTGTCCCAAATAGCCGGATCCACATCGCCCGGGCTGGTCGGCGACGAGCCGTAGGAGGACGGTGCGCAGCCACCGGATTTCGCGGCTGCCAGAAAACCCTCGGATGTCGTGCTGGTCGGCCCCTCAATCGAAACTGTCGGTGAGGACATCAAACGGCTCCGTTGCTGGTAACGTCGCGGTTCAAGATGCAAGAGCCATACCAACTTAAAAAAGCGGCTTCAGTTCACTATTTGGGTCGATGTCGGATTGTGTGAGGCCGGCGCGACACAATTTTGTCCTGCTTGCGACAGTGCAAGTCCAAATCCGTTCAGAAGCACAAAGCACTCCTTGTCGCGCAGAGGGCGCGCAAGACCACTGGCCTGACGATTGGCTCATCAGGCTCTTAGAATTTCCTTCACCTCGATACTATGCCGGCGTATCGCCTAGCCGACTTGTCGCGGCGTGAGGCGGAGAATTCGAGCCGCATTAGCCTGAACCCAGCCGGCCTTCTCCATTGTGTCGATCAGCCGGTCACGCTCCGTCCGTCGCGGTCCCAGCGCCGGTCCGGCCGTATCGTTAGAATCGCAACCGGCTATCTCGTGTTCAGGGGCGCCGATGCGCCTAACCGGCTTCGTGCTGGGCCGTGAGAGCTCGTCGATGCCATTGCCACGTTCCGAAAGATTGGTTCCTTCCAGAGGAGAACGCGCAAGTGTGGCTGTTCTTTACACGCTAGTTCTCCAGCTCGCGGACGTTGCCGCGGAAATAGCATTGCGAGATCAGCTCAACTGCCGACGGCGTAAAGCCATGGTTCTCCATATTTCAAAAGTAAGCGCTGTGTCCTTCCAGGAGTGCCCGCGATCTGTGGGCCTGCCGATTCTGAGGTGGATCGGAGATCGGCTTGTGTCTGAACTTGAACTTTACGATTGACCCTGAGCGGCAGCCTCGCGTTTCAAGGTGATCAACGGCGCTGTTAGTCGGCAGGCATTGGTCGATGGACGACAAGGGACGGAGTCATCGCCGAGACCCTGGGGCCGAACGTGGTGATCTCGGAGGTTGCCCGGCGCTACGGGCTGCGGCCGCGGCGGAACGCTCGCAAGCTTGCGACGTCGGCAGGACAGGCCACTCCCGCCTTTGTTCCGGTGGTGGTTTCGGTGGCGCCACCGGAACGACCCGTTGGGCCTACATCCGTGCACCAGAACTCAAGGCCGCGGCCTGAGAATCGGCCGCCGCTCACCCTTTACTTGGTTCCTCAGCCGACAGCGCTAAGAAGGAGAGCAACTTCCGTCGGTGCGAGGATCATTGCGTCGTGGCCAGTGGCGAGTTCCTGCCACGCCCAGCCATCCTGCTTCGCGACCCATTCTCGCGCTCCCGCCATCGGCGGGTGGAGTGGATTAGTGCAGACGACATAGGTTCGGGGCCTGCCGTTGCCGAGCGGGTGCTCGAGCTTAAGTCCGCTTTCGTAGGTGCCTGCCGGATGCGGTGTTATCCGGCGCCGCACCCAGTCCGTGAGCGAGTGTCCCTCGGGAATGCCGAATGCTGTTGGCGGCGGAGTCGGCATGAAGATACCCCGTCCTTCCTCCGCAACCAATTTTCGACGGGCGGCGACGATGTCGGGGGGCATGGTGCTGAATACACTTTGACCGCTCTCGACGATGGCGCCGTCGAGATAAACGAGATGGCTGATATGGTCGGGTATCCGGTCGGCGGCGCCGGTGATGCTGATGCCGCCTAGACTGTGACCGACAAGGATCACATCGCTCAGCTCTTCCGTCACAATGTGGTTGACGATGTCGGTCACGAATGTGTCGGGCGTGATGTCCTTGCACAGCAAATGTGCGCGTTCGCCGACACCTGTCTGGGTCGGCGTGGTCACGTGGTATCCCATCTTGCGAAGATTGGCGGCCACGTCCCGCCAACACCATCCGCCATGCCAGGCACCATGCACTAGCACATACGTCTTTGTCATGGGTTGTGCCGTTCCACTTGCTCACCGGCCGTTGTGGCTGCCATCCGGCACGATGGCCGGACGTTGTCCCAAAGGGGCTCGACCACGTGACCGGTGGTAAGTCCGGCGCACAGGGCACCGCCGTGGCCTGAGGACACCGCTAACGAGTCGAGGAAATTTGAATTGCGAAAGGCCAATATTCACTAGCTCTTTGCAAGTGGATGGAGAGGCTCATGGTGTGCCGCAGTTGCTCGCTGCCGGCATGCTCTTGGCACGGTCCCGGCTGATCATCCGAACTTGAACAGGACACCAAAGCCGCCGCGCGGATAGTTCCACTCGATGTCGCCGCCTTTCTCGCACAATATCCGGCAGGTGCCGCATTCCATGCAGCCGTCGGCGGTGATCTCGACTTGACCCTTGTCATTCAACTCATAGCATTTCGCTGGACAGACGTAGGTCAACGCAAGCAAGTTCGCGCTTGGCTTGTCGTGCGGTCGCACTATAATATGGGGGCGGCCGGAATCGACCAGATAGCGGTTCTGGTAAAGCTTGTCCTCGACACGAACCTTCGTCACTGCGATCGTCATCTTGTACCCTCTTCAGCGCCATGCCAATGCCAGGCGGACCGCGTCGCTGACCAACCCCCAGCGCGAGCGCGCGTTGATGAAGGCGGCCGTGGTGTTCTTTTCCTTCTCGATCTTCGGCGTGCCGTCGACACGCATGAAGTTCTGAGCGGCATGCGACATCAACCGCGGATAGCTGTCAAAAAAGTTGCTGGAATTGGTGTGGAGTAAGGCTGGCATGTCCTTGTATTTCTTAAGATCCTTGATCACAAAGGAGTCATCCAGCATCGTCTTGTAGAGCGCAAGGTTCGCTTTGGTCATAGGACCGTTGCGGCTTTTGACTTTGATGATCGCCTCAGCCGCGACACGACCCGAGGTCATGGCAAGGTTCGAACCCTCACGGTGAATGGCATTGTTCAGTTGCGCTGCGTCGCCGACGATGACCCAACCGTCGCCGAAGAGCTGCGGAATGGCCCTGTAACCACCTTCGGGGATAAGATGGGCGGCATATTCTTTCACCTCCGAGCCAGCGATCAGCGGCCGGATCGAAGGATGGTTTTTCATCGCATCTAGGAGGGCGGACGGGCTCTCCATCGTCGCGGCGAAATCCGAGACCAGGCAGCCGATGCCGAGTGAAATCGACTCCTTGTTGGTGTAAAGGAAGCCGAGCCCGGCCATGCTGCGAGAGATCGTGCCCACGGCCTCGATTACGCAGCCTTCATCGCCCTTGACACCGAACCGCTGGCCAATGACCTCTTCGGGCAAGAAATGCATTTCCTTGACGGCAAGCGCCACGGTCTCCGGCTTCGGCATCTCGCGCAGGCCTGCGCGAGTGCCAAGCAATCCCGACACCCCTTCTGCGAGAACGACCACATTCGCGAAGACCACTCCGCCAGCCCGGTCTGTGCGGACGCCGATCACCTTGCCATTGCCATCACGGACGAGTTCCGTCGCGGTCGTCTCACACAGGACCGTCGCGCCAGCCTCGCGCACCTTGCGGGAAAACCATTTGTCGAACTGGGCGCGGATGATCGTGTAGCGGTTGGGTTTCGCCTCATTGAAGTCGTCCGACCGGTAATGAATTCCGGTGTGAGACGTGTCGTCCATCACCCAAAGTCGCTGTTCGACCAGGTGCCGCTCGAGGGGCGCATCATCCCGGAAGTCCGGGATGATCTTCTCCAGCATGTTCGCGTACATTATGGCACCCTGGACGTTCTTAGAGCCCGGATATTCCCCGCGCTCCAACTGCAGTACCTTCAGCCCCTGGCTTGCCAAAGTGTAAGCAGCTGCGTTTCCGGACATGCCGGCTCCGACCACAATGGCATCGAATTGTTCAATCATGTCCTCTCCCTCAACTCGCAAGCTTGTCTCGACTGTGCGGCGACAGCCGCCGGGTGAAGGCTTCCGTCAGTGCGGGCAGGAAGCGGATTGCATCCGTGACGATCCCGAGGTGGGCGAACTCGAAAATCGGCGCGTTCGGATCGGTGTTGATCGCGACGATGAGATCGGCCCCCTCGACCCCAACTCGGTGCTGGATGGCGCCGGAAATTCCGGCCGCGATGTAAAGCTTCGGTCGAATGGTCTTGCCAGTTTGGCCAATCTGCCGATCAGCCGGCATCCAGCCCTTCTGGACCAAGGGGCGCGAACAGCCATGCTCGGCGCCGATCGCTCGGGCAAGTTTCTTCACAAGCTGAAGGTTCTCCGCCGCGCCGAGACCGAGGCCTCCCGCAACCACGACATCCGCATAGGCAAGATTTGCCATTGCCGACTGGTTATCCGGCAGGAAGCCGAGGACTTTGGTGACGATATCGTCCTCAACGAGCGACAGCTTGTGCCGCATGACACGCCCGACCGGCTTATCCACCCGCTGCGGCATAGGCATGACCCTTGGTCGCACCGTCGCCATTTGCGGCCGGTAGTTTAGTGTATAGATCGTACACAACAACGAGCCACCAAAAGTCGGACGGGTCGCGGCGAGTGAACCGTCGGAATCTACATCAAGTTCTGTGCAGTCGGCCGTGAGCCCCGTCTGCAGGGTCGTCGCTACCGAGCCCGCAAGATCCCTGCCCAGTGTGGTCGCGCCGAGAAGGAGGATTTCGGGTTTATGGGTATTGACCAGATCCGTGAGCGCCTTGGCGAACGGCTCGTTCCGGTAGTCGGCGAGCGGCGGCGCATCGACGATGTAGACAAGATCCGCCCCGTAAGCGAAGGCCTCGGCAACAGCGTCCTCGACCATCTCGCCCGGCGGTCCCAGCACGACGCCCGCGAGCTGGACTTCAAGCTTGTCGGCTAATTTGCGGCCTTCACCCAGCAGTTCGAATGATACAGGATGCACATTGCCGCGTTCGAGCTCGAGGAAGACCCACACGTGCCGGTAGTCTTTGAAACGGTCGGGAAGTTCTTTCTTTACACCGGAACGGCCGGGGGCGAGGCGAGGGGTAGCTTGGCTTGCGGTCGACATTTTCTGCTCCTGGCCGTCACGTGCCGCTGTTGAAGGCCAACTCATGTTCCAGCGCCGGCCGGCGGGTTAAGATATTGGCGATGAGTTCATCGGCGATGTCCTGCAAGCACTTTTCCGCGGTGTCGATCTGCGCCGCGCTTTCTGCCCGTGCGGTGGGGGCGAAAACACGCTTGACGACTGTCGGCGAGCCACGCAGACCGCACCGGGTGAGATCATCAATGCCGGCGTCGGCTGCAGTCCACTTCACGACTTGGCTGCGCGCCGCGCAAAGAGCCTGCTGGAGCGAGCCCCGGCGGATTTCGTTGGTGTCTTCCAGCATGGTAATGAGGCAAGGGAGTCTGCTCTTCAGCAACTGGGTGCCGCCTTCGGCGCGACGCGCGACTTCGATCTCGCGCGTTTTGAGATCGATGGAGGCAATCTTCGCGACATAGGTAAGTTGCGATAGATCCAGGCGCTTGGCTATGCCGGGTCCGACCTGGGCGGTATCGCCGTCAATCGTCTGCTTGCCGGTGAAGACGATGTCCGGCCTGCCGAAAGTCTCCCCAATTTTTGCGATTGCTTGCGAAAGAGCAAAGGAGGTCGCCAGCGTATCGGATCCGGCAAAATAGCGGTCCGTCAAGAGAACTGCTCGGTCAGCACCGTAACCGAGCGCCTTTCGCAGCGAGTCCTCCGCCATGGGCGGACCCATTGTGAGCACAGTAACCTCGCCACCATGAACGTCGCGCAGTTTGAGCGCTTCTTCGAGGGCGAACAGGTCGTAGGGATTGATGATGGTCGGCACACCCTGACGCATGATCGTGTTCGTCACCGGGTGGACGCGGATCTGTGCCGAATCCGGCACCTGCTTGATGCAGATTACGATGTGCATTGGCGATTTCTCTAAGCTCCCAGTCCGGATGCGTGCTTGGCGGTTCACCTCATGCCTGCATCGTTCATGCCAAGTCTTCTTCCTGCCTCTATTCCAGAAGGTGGCTTCGTTTGCTTCCGAGGAGGCGTCATGAGGACTGGATTTGTCGACTTCTCGACATTGTCGCGCCGCAGCCGTGTCGGGCTCATTACTTTCCGAACCGCTTCAGTGCAGAGTCGAGAGGGACGAAGGCGCGGCCAGGTGCGGCACATATGTTTGGATCGTGGTCCCTTAGCACCTTGAACACACGTTGCGTGAGCGGCGAGGAAGTCGCGAAATCTTCGTAGGCGCGTTCCAGCTTGGCGCGTACCCGCGCGGCGATTACCTGGTCAGGCAGACCGGAGAAATCTTCTTCGGCAAGGTATTGGCCCACGCGCTTCATGATATGGAGCCGCGAGACATTCATCACTTTCGGGTCGTAGGAGACGCCAAGGCAGGCGAAGAAGTCCTCCGCAGCCGACAGCCCCTTCAGTCGCGCCAGGATATCGGTGGGATCGATCGGGCGGCTGTCAGCGGAGCAGTTCATTGTATTCTCCCGGCACGAAATTGTGGTGTCGATGCGTTGGTGACATTGCTGACGGCGTGCCGACCTCTGGCACGGCGGCTGGGCAAGAGACTTGGCGATCTCAAGCTTTTCTGAAGTGGTGAAGGCGACCCCGGGTTTGACCGCTCTCCATTGCGCAGGGTCGTCACGTTGAGGAAGACCTCACGGCTCGTCGGCTATTGTGCCGCTCGGACCCGGGCCGGAATGAAGCTGTTCTGCACCTCGCCCGCACAGTCCAGCACTGGGAACGGCCCGTAGCTTCTCGGTGATCGCAGGCAGGACCTCAAGCACGCGGTCTACGTCATCTTCGCCGTTGTCACGCGACAAGGAGAAGCGGACTGCCCCACATGCCGCGTTCATAGCGATCAGAACATGGCTCGGTTCCAGTGAGCCAGAGGCACAGGCGGACCCGGCGGAACAGGCGATTCCCAGCCGGCTCAAGACAATTGGGATTGCATCGCCTTCGATACCTTCGAATCCAATGTTTGCAGTGTTTGGCAATCGCTCTTGCGGATCGCCGTTGATGGATGTGTTTGGGATGCGCTGGATGATCCCGTTCTCAAGGCGGTCGCGCAACCATTTTATTCGTTTTGTCTCGTCCATGAATTTCAAGGCGAGTTCGGCCGCCATGCCCAGTCCGACTATGCCGGGTGTGTTTTCAGTGCCTGCACGCCGGTCGCGCTCTTGGTGCCCACCCTTGATCATGGAGGAGAAGCGCACGCCACGTCTTACATAAAGCGCGCCTATCCCCTTTGGACCATGCAGCTTGTGGGCGGAGAGCGACAGCATGTCGATCGCGGTCGATTTCAGCTCAATCGGAAGCCTTCCGACCGCCTGCACTGCATCAGTGTGGAAAAGCGCGCCGACTTCCCTGGCTAGATCGGCAAGCTTAACCACGGGAAAGATCGTACCGGTCTCATTGTTCGCCCACATTATCGAGACGATTGCCACTTGTGGGGTGAGGGCGGTTCTGTAGGCGTCCAGGTCGAGCCGGCCGTGGTGATCGACTGGGATAATGTGCACCTTGACGCCGCGCGTCTTTTCAAGGTGCGCGCACAACTTCAGAACGGCCGGATGTTCAACCGCGGAAGTCACTATTTCCGTTCGGTCGGGCATCACCTCCAGCGCCGAAAGGATGGCTGTACTGTCGCTTTCAGTCCCGCCCGAGGTGAAGATGATCTCGTCCTCGAATCCCGCGCCGATGAGGGCTTGCAACTGTTGCCTCGCCTTTCTCACGGCTTCAGCAACCGATGCGCCATAGGCGTGCATGGACGAATGATTGCCAAATTGCTCCGTAAAGAAAGGCAACATCGCTCCAACGACTGCAGGATCAACCCGCGTCGTTGCGTTGTTGTCGAGATAGACAGGGCTCATTGGGAGTGATCCTTCAACTGCTGAAATGATTCAAGGGTAGGCGGGCCATTGAACCTCTGGCGCATATCGTATCTGGTAAGGTGGGCGGCCGGGCGAGCGATGGCTTGGCTGACCGGTCGCTGTCGACATTGCCCTTTGGTGGCGGCATCCGCCGGGAATTCAGCTGTTTCGGGCAATTTTGTTTGCTTGCCCACGGCAACGATCGATGATCGCGATTTCGCGCATCACCGAACGCAATTGTTCCGGGCCGACAGTGCGTGTCGGCCGGTTCCAGAGCGCCGGCGGTTACCGGTTCGACGCAGTATTCCTTGGCGTCGCTATAGTCGAACATAGCCTGTTCCCTCGCAATCATTTGCAGGACTTGCCGCAGCCGCACGTCTCACGCGCATTGGGGTTATCGAAAACAAAGCCGGATGTTTCGAGCCCAGTGACGAAGTCCACGGTCATGCCGGCGGCATGGGGTTGGGAGCCTCTATCCATGAACACCTTGAGCCCATCTCGCTCGATGATCGCATCGCCCTCACGTGAGACGCTCTCCAGGCCCATTGAGTATTGGAAGCCGGCGCAGCCGCCGGCATGGACCATGATGCGAAATCCTTCCGCCGGCTCGCTGGCGCGGTAAAGAGCGGCCTTGATGGCGGCAACAGCGTTGTCGGTGAGCGTAATCATGGCTCGATTTCTCCTCGGTCCGACGTTTTCGCGGATCATCTCGCATGGACCGTGCCAAAGGGAAGACGTGTCAAAAACCGTAGGACATCCCGACGTCTCTTATGCTCGATTGCTGGGGAGACGTCCGACAACCGACACTTACTGTCGGGTTTGTCGCGTCCGCGTCACAGGAAGGGCGCCTGAGTTCGCGATGCACTCACGCGTAAAGCAATGAACAGAGCCAAAGATGTTCAGAGCTTGCCGCGGAGCAACTGGCACGATTTTTGTGAAGCCTTCGTTGCGGCGGCAAAATTGCCGGCCGATTCACCTTTGGGTTGCCCTCGCAATCGAAGAACGAAGGAAAGCAATATGATCCATCAGACCCGCCTTGAGTGGGAAAGCAGCACCGCCGGTGGTACCCGAATGCTCGATCGGCCGATTGGCGCCGACCACCCAACAATCGCTCTCTACCGGCGATTGGCCGCTGACCGCCCGGAGACAGGATTCGACTGGCATGTGCCTGACGATCGATCGCGTCCGCCGTGCACACCCCTGAGGCCCGTTTTTCGATCGATCGTCAAAAGAAGAACGGGGCGGGGGTAAAAACATGGATCAGCGCAAGAAGCGGTCGCCCAACGAAATCCGGCGTGCGTGGGAAGTCTGTCCGAACATTCCCGCGCGTGATTTCGCCGCCCAATTGGCCATTTCGGAAGCGGAACTGGTCGCGGCCCATTGCGGTTTCGGCGCGGCACGCATCGACCCGCGCGTCAATCACCTTCTGACGGGCCTCGAATTCGTGGGCGAAGTGACGGCGCTGACCCGCAATCAAGGTGCCGTGCACGAAAAGATTGGCGTCTTCAACAGAGTGATAACCGGCAACAATCACGCCATGGTCCTTGGTGACGAATTCGACCTTCGCGTCTTCCCGCAGGCTTGGAGGTATGGTTTCGCTGTTGAAAGGCGCCATCGCGGCGGAATCCAGCGCAGTTTGCAATTCTTCGACGCCACCGGCGCAGCAGTGCATAAGGTGCATCTCAGGCCGGTCTCCAACCTTCATGCCTATCGAAAGCTGGTGGCCGAGCTCGTATCCGCCAACCAGGAGCCGACCATGTCGCTTAAGGCGAGAGTAGCCGACCTGGGCGCGAGGACTGCGGACTGGGCCGGCACGGTGGACGACCTACGCGAGCACTGGAGCCGGCTGACTGACGTCAACCTTCTAAAGACGCTCAAGCTCAGCCGCTGCCAGGCTTTGCGCATGGTCGGCCAGGATTACGCTTGGCTGCTCGACAATGCCGCAGTTGGCGCCGTGCTCCAGCGTGCGGCCGAAGACGAATTGCCGATCATGTGCTTCGTCGGCAACCGAGGTTCTATCCAGACCCATTCCGGCTTAATCAAGTCGGTCAAGCAGATCGGGCCGTGCATCTATGTGCTGGACGAAACGTTCCGGCTGCATCTCAGGACCCACCAAATCCGTGAGGTTTGGGCCGTGCGCAAGCCGACCAATGACAGTCACGTCACCTCGCTCGAAGCATATGGGTCCGACGGCAAGATTATCATCCAGTTGTTCGGTGCGCGCAAGGAAGGCGAACGCGAGCGCGACGACTGGCGGGTTCTGGCGGAAAACCTGCCTCGTTTCCCCGACAGCTACATGAGAAAAGACCGATCGTCGTCGGTGGGACGCCGGCGCCCATCTGCCTCCGCAGCCAGTAGCCGGGCATTGAAGCCGAGATCGGGGACACGATGACGCAATAAGCGCGCTGTATTATCGCAACGCGATGAGCAGGAAGCAATTTGGCGCTGCCCCATCGACCGCATGGTTACGACGAAGCCGCGGCCTTTGGGCCGAGCTCAGAGGTGACAATAGCGTGAACGCCGCCGACCGTCGTCACTCCCCACCAGGCGGTCAGGTTTTGCGGTTCGGGCCGAGCAAAAATACTGTCAAGACAGCGAGGAACGTAGCAACCGCGCTGTAGACAAAGACACTGGCAATACCCGTGTGATCCACCAATAGGCCACCGAAAGCTGTGCCGGCTGCGATGGGCACTTGGAAGGCTATGACCATCAGTACACCAGCGCTCTCGGCCTGTTCCGGAGCGACGCGCAGCACCATCCAGGTCTGCAATCCGACCGGGACTGCGCCAAAAGCAAAGCCCCATACGGTAACTGCAATTGCCGAGATCAAGGCCGATGCTCCCATCGTCAGGAGCGAGACAGCGGCTACGGCAATGAGCAGGGGCGGCAGGGCCGCGACCGCCTTGAGACTGTGTTTGGTGAGGAATGCGCCGGCTAAATTGCCGAAGACGCCGGCCGTGCCAAAAGCAAGGAACACGAGCGGGATCGACTTCTTGTCGAGCGCAGGAACGCTCTCAAGAAAGGCGCGGATGTAGGCGAAGCTGGCAAAATGGCCGGAAGCGACCAATAGCACGACTAGCACCGCAACCTTCATCGCCGGATTCTTCGCGACATCCAGCGGACTGCGGAATCTGCGCACTTCGATCGGAGGCAGTGGCGGAATGGTTACGAGTTGCACGAGCAGCGCAACGGCACTCACGATTGCGGCGACCTTGAACGAGGCTCGCCATCCCCAAATGTCACCGACATAAGCGCCGATTGGAGCCGCGCAGACGGAGGCGACAGAAACGCCGGTGAGGATGATCGACATGGCGCGCGGCATGAGGTGACTTGGAACCAGCCGCATCGCCAACGCTGCCGAAATTGACCAAAAACCACCAAGCGATATGCCAAGGACGACGCGTGCCGCCAGCAAAACCGGCAGCGACCCCGCAACCTCCGCCAGAACGTTCGACAGGATCAGCAGCAGCGTCATCGCCCAGATGACGACCCTGCGGTCCAGACGCTTTGTCACGATGGCGATTATCGGTGCCGAGATCGCCGCGACGATTGCGGTCGCTGTTAGCGCCTGTCCAGCCGTGCCCGTGGTGATACGGAGATCATGCGCGAGCGGTGTCAGAACGCTGGCGGGCAGAAACTCTGCCGTCACAAGCCCGAAGGTGCCGAAGGAAAGCGAAATGATGGCACCCCATGCAGGGCCAGAACGTTGATAGGGACTTTCTGGGTCAAGCCGATCTCGGTCGAACAAAGCCGCGTCCACTAAATCTGTCGCCGATTCGGTCATGAATGAGTTCTCCGGCTAGGAGCTGTTGCAGCAGGGGTGGCTACATCGCCGGGGATCAAAGCCGCGAGACCTTCCGGCGGCGGCCAGTCGGCATCAGTCGAGGCCTCGGCGCCCGACGCATCCGAGGCCTCATCGGAGGGCCGACGGACCCAACCGTCGACAATGCGGGAGAGTTCTCGGCGCGGTCGCATCGATCGCATTCGTCGAAGTGCGGCCTGTTCACTGCGAACCAAGCAAGCCGAACGCGGTGTCCTCGATCGAGGCCTTGATTGGGGGATGATCGACGATCTCTATATTGCTTTGAAGCAGGAAGTTCCGTCGCCATATGTGGTTATCCTGGCAGCCAGAATTGAGCGGTTGTCGCAAGCACCAAGGCGGTCGCAATGAGTGCAACGAGGCGGAAGTCTGATCGATGGCTGCGGTTCGATGGCCGCGCGATCGACAAAATTGAGGTGATGAGTTATCCCTTTTGAAGCCGTTGCTCCCAATTTTGGGATAAGGTGATTGCAGGCGGTCCCAGCAACGTCGGGCGGCCTTTTTGGTGATCGAATTCATGGGACGACACTCTCGGTCCGTGACGCATCTGCGAATGACTGCGCAAGTTCCGTGCCATCAACGACAAATCTGGCTCTGCTGAGCGGGTGGTGGAGGCACGAGCGTGGGCTATCCCAAGAGCTTGCCGCAAGGTTGTTCGAAGTTGAGGTGCCGGATAGACCGCAAATATGTCGGGCGGCCTGGGGTTGGCCAACACGAAGATGCGCAAGTTCAAAAGGACGAGCTGAACCCTTGCCGATATCCGTCCGAGGCTGATCTGGAGAAGGTCAAGAACTGCGTCTTGAAGGCTTCCGCCGCACCGGCAAATGCGAAGCCAAGGTGCTGGGCAAGATGGACAGGGCCATCCAACCCGTCGACTGGACGCTCATGGCGTCGGTGTGGCTCTGTAGCTGGCGAGAAAAACGCCCTGCTGAAAGACAAAAGCTCGTGTGGCCGGCTCTGAAGGACGGCCAATGAGGCAGGCGAGGAGAGGCTATAGTCCATTCGTGTAGACTGATCTTGTCCCACGGAGGCGGCTAACCACCCCGCCAGACATCATCGAGGGGAGCGCCACTAGGCTCACCCCAAGTGTTGGTCATTTCCACCTGGGTGACCTCGGCCAAGTCACCAAGCCGCTTAGCGCAAGCTTTCGAACTGGATGCTCCCCGGGCACATGATCGGCTAGCGATCCCACCAGTTGAGTTGCTCCAAGTCGGTGTCTAGCTTTCTACATTCTGTGTCCGACGCTGGACAAGAATGTTGCAATCCCGACCAGCAAGTCAGCGCAGGCGCCACCTGCTGCCCAGCAAACAGCAAGGATTATCGAAAGACGAATTCGGCACGGAGCTTGCACCAACGATTGCATGCAAATGCCGACAGCATCTCATGAACGGTCTCTCGATTCTGGCGCGGTTAAATCGCGGCCGGTTCCAGATCATGTCCCGCCCGAAATGGTGAGGGACTTCAACCTGTTTACGTCGCCCGGCATGTTGCCGACCGCTAACGGGGATCCGCATGCAGCGGTTGCTTGCATTCATGCCGGGCCTCCGATCTTTTATTCAACCAGCAACACGCGCGACGGTCGGGGTACCTGGGTCATCACTCGCGCGAGCGACCAGCGCCGGGTGCTGCAGGACACCGAAACGTTTTCCAGCCATCGCAGCATCTTCGCCTCTGTGCTCGGCGAGAGCTGGCCGATGATCCCGCTTGAGCTCGATCCGCCATTCCACGGTGTTTTTCGCTCACTGCTCAATCCGCTGCTTTCGCCAAAGCGGGTAATGGCATTGGAGCCGGCTGTCCGGGAACGAGCGATCAAGCTGATCGACAGGATCGCCGCATCAGGCACGAGCTGCGACATCATGAAGGATTTTGCAGTTCCGTTCGCGGTCAATATCTTCCTTCGCTTTATTGGGCTTTCGGACGACGGACTAGAAACATTTGTCGGCTGGGCTAGAGATCTGCTCCACGGCGATAAGGAGCAACGACCACCCGCAGCCCGGACGATCGTGGCCTTCATCGACGAACTTGCCACCGAGCGCCGCAAGGAGCCGGTCGATGATTTCATGACCTTCATCGTGAAGGCAAAGGTCGAGGGCCGTCTGCTCAGTGACGAAGAAGTCCGTGGCATCGGCGTGCTTGTGTTTGTCGCGGGGCTCGACACGGTCTCAGCAGCCATATGCTTCGACTTGGCCCATCTCGCGCGCAACCCCAAAGATCAGGAATTGCTACGAAGCGAACCGGACCGGACTGCCGTCGCTGCGGAAGAATTGCTGCGCGCCTATTCGACCATTCAGATGATCCGAGTGGCAACGAAGGATGTCGACTTCAAAGGCGCGCCGATCCGCAAGGGAGACTATGTTTCCTGTGCCACGATGATTGCCAATCGTGACCCGGCGGAATTCGAATGCCCGAATGAGATCGATCTGGCGCGCGAGGACAACCGGCACGCTGCCTTTGGCTATGGTCCCCATCGTTGTCTTGGCTCACACCTTGCCCGGCGGGAGATTGTCATTGGCCTGGAGGAGTGGCTGGCGCGCATCCCAGCCTTTCGGATCAAGACAGGGACTGAACCTATCACCTTCGGCGGCCATGTGTTCGGGATCGAGAATCTGATCCTGGACTGGTCCTGAAGTTTCAGCCAACGACATTGGAGTTCGCTATGCGTGTCGTCGTACATAAAGCCAGATGCCAGGGTCATGCGCGCTGCTGGGCGCGGGCGCCGAGAGTCTTCAAGCTTGATGACGCCGGCTACATCTTGCCCGGTGATATTGATGTTGCCGATGGGGAGCAACTGCTTGCCTCAAAAGGGGTACGAGCCTGCCCCGAACAAGCTCTGGAAGTTGACGAGCCCCCCGCTAACTCAGTTGTAGAGAGAGACACACGCAAAGTGCAGACTGGCATCGGGAAGGATAAAACAATCATACAATTCGCGACAGACCCTGTCGACCACGCGAAAATTACCGAACTGCGTGACCGAGAGGCGATCCGCAACTGCCTGTATCGGTACTGCCGCGGGATAGACCGCGCCGATGAGGCGGCGCTGCGTAGCGCATACTGGCCCGAAGCGTATGACAGGCACGGTCCCTATTGCGGACCGGCAGAGGACTTCATCCAATTTGCTCTCGGTCTGCCGGGGCACCGTAATATCCATCAAATCACGAACAGCCTGATCGACTTCATCAGTTCAGCAGAGGCCGCGGTCGAGAGCTATTTCACCGCGCTGCAACGCGGACCGGATACAGACCAAGAAATACGTCAGACGCTGCTTTGCGGCCGTTACTGCGATCTGTTTCAGAAGAGGCAGGACGAGTGGCGAATTGCGGAACGGACAGTCGTCTACGATTGGGTTGAGGAGCAAATCCCGCCAGCGATTCTTGAGGCAGATAGGTTCGGCCGGCGACAGCCGATTGGAGCACCACATCCAGACGATCCCATCTACCAGTTGCTCAAGGGTCACATCCCCACCGACCAAGATGGCGTCGAGGGTCCCCAACTGGGAGCTGCATAAGTGGGTAGAAATGGAGGATGAGCGCCCTACGGGAACGACATCTGTGTGGGGCCGCAACTGGCGGTCACTGCAACGATTTGGCTCGGCCCTTCATTCCGCCCAAGGTTGATGGGCTGAGATCACAAGCGGTCATCGTGGAGAAGCTCTCGTGAAACTGGCAGCACGCACCGTAATCATCACAGGCGCTGCGGGCGGGATCGGCCGTGCCCTGGTCGATATCCTTGCCGCGGACGGAGACACTGTAGTTGCGGTGGACCTTCCGGGCAGTGGTGTGGTTGAACTGGCTCGGGATCTCGGGTCGCCGCACGTCGGTCTGGAGTGCGATGTGTCGCGAGAGAAGGACATGCTCTCACTTTTCGGCCAGGTCGAAGCACGGTTCGCGCAAATCGATGTCCTCATCAACAATGCGGCGGTTGGACCCACGATGGATAGGATCATCGACACCGCTGTCGATACCTTCCGACGCGGCGTGACAGTGAACCTTATTGGGCCATTCGTTATGGCCCGGGAAGCGGCGCGGCGCATGAAGCCGGGCGGTGCGATCGTCAATGTGGCTTCGATGGCGGGCGTGGTCGGCAATCCCAGGCGCAACGCCTACGCAGCCTCGAAAGCTGGCGTGATCTCGTTGACAAAGTCCCTTGCATGCGAGTGGGCTATGCGAGGAATCCGCGTCACGGCGGTGGCGCCGGGCTCCGTCCGCACCCCAATGGTCACAGAACTGGCACGCGCTGGCAAAATGGACCTCGCGGCGATACGCCGCCGCGTGCCGATGGGGCGCTTGGCTCGCCCCGACGAGATCGCCAGGGTCGTGCGTTTTCTGAGCAGCACGCAGGCGCGCTACATCACCGGCTCGGTGCTGGCAGTCGACGGAGGCTGGATGTCATTCAACCAGCCGGGGGATGCTCACCCGCCGGTGGATGGTGCGCTCCAAGCCGAGCTCTCCTGTCCGGCCGAATGCACAGATGCGCGAATCGTGCTCGTCACCGGTGGCGCAAAAAGCATTGGCGCGGCCGTCGCTCGCCGCTTTGCCGCGAACGGCGACACCGTCGTGATTGCTGATAAAGATGGCACTGCAGCGGCAGAGCTGGCTACATCGCTCCCCGGCAAGCATCTGGCGAAATCGCTGGACGTGGCCGTCGAGAGCGATGTGGTGTCGATGTTCGAAGAACTGAGGGGACGCTTCGGGTATATCGATGTTCTGGTCAATAGTGCTGATACCGCCGACAGGATTGTGCCTGCGATCGAGCAACTGTCGAAACAGCTCGAACACGTCCTGGATGTCAACCTTACCGGCGCCTTCACCTGCGCGCGCGAAGCGATCAAGGCTATGCGCCCGGGCGGCGTGATCCTCAATCTCGGGTCGATCGACAGCTTTCTGCCGTTCGCGCCGCGCCATGCCTACGGCGCCTCCAAGGCGGGGATGGATATGCTGACCCGTTGCATGGCGGCCGAACTCGGGCCGGTCGGAATTCGGACAGCCACCGTCGCTCCTGGCCACATCCGCACGCCCGCACTTGCTCAGTTGGCCAAAGCCGGCCGCATCGACCTGGCAGCAATCGGACGACGCATCCCCATGGGCAGGATGGGACGGCCAGAAGACGTCGCAGATGCATCGTTCTTCCTTGCTTCGTCTGACGCCTCATACATCAACGGCTCGATCCTCTACGTGGACGGCGGCTGGACCTCGTTCGGTGATGCGGGAAACGCCAGCGAACTCTATGACGAATGTTTTGCGGAGGCCGCAGGTTAATTGCCAGGCCTTCGCAGGCGACCGGCCGAGCATTATGAAGCCTCGGCTCCACGACGCACCCGAGGTGCTTGAGATCCAAGCATGTGCATGCCGAGCACATTCCCGGTCGGCTGACGTGTCTATAACGAGGAGAAATCATGGAATTTGCCACGTTCATTCTGGCCGCCCAGCGTGGCTATCACCAATCCTCAGAAAGCGTCATCCGCAACTCCATCGAACAGGCCGTCGCTTCGGAGCAGGCTGGGTTCAACACCGCGTGGTTTGCTGAGCACCACTTCAACAATTACAGCCTCATACCATCCCCGCTGATGATGGTGGCGCACTGCGCCGGCTTGACAAGCACGATTCGCCTGGGCACTGCCGTCTGCGTGCTGCCGCTTTACCAACCGCAGCGCCTGCTGTCCGAGATCGGCTTCGCCGACATCGTTGCGAACGGCCGTCTCGAGCTCGGCGTAGGCTTGGGATACCAGCAGTTCGAGTTCGAACGGTTCGGCGTGGACATCAATGAGGCGCCGGCCGTCTTTTCGGAATACCTGGACATCATTCTCAAGGGCCTCAACCAAAACGTCTTCGAACACGACGGCCAGTATGAGAAGATCCCCCCAACAGCGATTTCGGTCCGCACAGTCCAGCAGCCGACGCCGCCTATCTGGATCGCTGGCGGAGCCGCACGGATGGCTCGGGCCTACCGCGACGGGCACAATTTTTTTGTCACAGCCTTCCACGACGGCTTAGAGACTTTGACCACACTGCGTGAATCAGTCGAGAGGGCGGCGGCATCCGAGGAAAAGAACGTCACCGACGTCAAGATATCGCTGCTGCGCTGCTGCTATGCCAGCCACGACGAGTTGGAGATCAACAGCTATCTCGACAACGCCCGCTTCCAGCGCCGGCTTTCTGAAGCCCTGCATCAGCGCCGCCAACAGAGCCACGATGGCTACCTGCTGCAGGAGACACCGACCCAGCAGGATCTGTCCTTCGAGACCATGCGCAAAAATTTGCCGATTGGCAGCGTAAATCGCGTGATTGATCGCCTGCTGGAAGAGATCGATATCTTGAAACCGGACCAGATCGCAGTTCAGACTCAATTGGGCGACTTCGACCAAAAGACGATGCTGCGCCAGATCGAGCTCTGGGGCGACAAGATCATCCCTGCGGTCAACAAGGCGCTTTGTCATGCCGGAAGCTGAAGCCGGCCGTTACGATGATGGCTGCCTATCCAGCGCGCAATGGCGTGGGTCCGAGCTAGGGAGGAGCTTCGATCAGCATGTGCTGCCCTGCGTACATTCACGTTCGCTTGAGGAGGTCCAGGCGGGCGAGGTGTTGGCGACGGAGGGGACAGGCCTTTCGTCTGTCGAATTGCGTGATGTCTTGGCCGCAACTTTCCCGTCTACCTCCAGCAGCGTATTCGCTTTGGAGGAGTTGAGCGAGCCCGAGCCGGAACTGGAAGAGGAGCTGCTACGCCGGCTGCTGCTAGCGCATGCTGCGCCGGCCGACCCGGCGAGCGGCCGCTTGGCCAAGATCATCGCCCGGCGTGCGATGCGCACGGACCATCTTTGGCGGGATCTTGGCCTCTCAAATCGCGCTGAGCTCAGCCGCCTGCTTGCCAGACATTTTCCCGCGCTGGCGGCAGGCAACACAGAAAACATGAAATGGAAAAAGTACTTTTACCGCAAGCTGTGTGAGGCCGAAGGCTTTTCGTCATGCACTGCACCCAGTTGTCGGGAATGCCAGGACTTCGAAAGCTGCTTCGGCCCGGAGGAAGTTGAGAGTCGCCTCTCGCCGACCAGGAATGCCGGTTAGTCACTTCGCTTGATCGCAGCTGCGGACAAACGCTTATCGCGGCGCCGTCGTATGGAGGAAGGGATGTTCATCGCCTCGCGATATTTGGTGACGGTACGGCGAGCGACATCGATGCCGGTCTCCTTGAGTTGAGCAACGATGTCTTCGTCGGAATGTACCTTGTCGAGCGATTCTTCGGCTATGATTGCCTTGATCCGATGGCGGACAGCTTTGGCGGAGTGCGCGTCGCCGCCCTCGCAGGATGCGATTGGCGCAGCGAAAAAATACTTCAGCTCGAACACCCCGCGCGGAGTCAACATGTACCTGTTCGAAGTCACCCGGCTTACCGTCGACTCGTGCATGCCGATCTCGTCAGCGACATTTTTGAGACAGAGAGGCCGCAGATGGGCGGCGCCGTGTGTAAAAAAGGCATCCTGCTGGCGCACGATTTCGGTCGCAACCTTAAGGATCGTCTTAGCGCGCTGCTTGAGACTGCTGATCAGCCAGTTCCCTTTTTCCTGGCAATGGTCGAGAAACGCTTTGCCTTCCGGATTTTGCTTGGTCTGCTGCGAGATTTCGGCGACATAGGTGTGGTTGATCAACACTTTGGGCAGCGTGGCCGGATCAAGCTCCACCCGCCATCCACCTTCGGACTTGGGCATTACCCAGACGTCCGGTACGATGGTTTCCGGCGTCCCGGACTGGAACCGGTCTCCAGGCTTGGGATCGAGCGCGCGGATTTCGTTCCTCATGTCGAGGAGATCCTCCTCGTCGACTCCGCAACGCTGCTTCAATCCCTGAAAATCCCCCCGTGCAAGCATCTCGAGATTGGCGACCAAAGCTGCCATAGCCGGGTCGAACCGGTCTTGCTGGCGCAGCTGAATCTCCAGGCATTCGCTGAGAGTTCGCGCAAAAATGCCCGGCGGATCAAATTGCTGCAAGATTCCGATGACCCGTTCCACATCAGCTTGCCGAACGTTTAACCTCCTGGCCAGATCGAAAAGGTTTACCTGAAGATAGCCAGTGTCCTCCAGATGGGCGGCGAGCTGTCCGGCAATCAGCCGCTCCTGGGGGGTGAACGGGGTGAGGGCGACCTGGCGGGCGACATGGTCGTGCAATGTTTCGGTGTGGGCGGTAAACTCCTCGACGGCAGGTCGATCGTTGCCGCTACTGCGTTGCGACTTCCATTGCCCGCGCCCGCCAGACGGCCCGCCAATGGGCGATTCGCCGATTTCGCTTCTGCTTTGACTGCTCCGCTGATCCACCCCTGACAGCGGCGAATCGTCGTCAAACGGGTCAGGCTTCAAAACGGGGTTCTTCTCGAGTGCCTGCTGCACGAGCTGATGGAGTTCAGTATGCGTCAATCGCAGCAAGCGAATAGCTTCAATGGCTTGAGGCGATAAGACCATACGTTGCTTCTGGCGTTGAAGCAGGCTTGCTGAGAGATGCATGTTGAACCGGTAATCTGCCGAGGAGGCTCTAGTGTGTGCTGGGGTTGTGTGAGACTTGCCACTTCTGGGTCATGCCGCCGCCTTCAGTTTGTCGAGAACGTTTTGCGGGGATGAAACGCCATAGGGGTCCGTCTCGCAGTTGTCACAGAAGCCTTCCTCCTCGAACCACTGCTCCACCACGCCATCGTCGATCAGAGCGGCGTATCGCCAGGAGCGCATGCCAAAGCCCAGATTGTCCTTCGCGACCAGCATGCCCATCTTGCGCGTGAACTCGCCCGACCCGTCTGGGATCAGCTCGATCTTCTGCAGCCCCAAGGACTTTCCCCACGCATTCATGACGAAAGCATCGTTGACTGAGACGCAGTAGATCGCGTCAATTCGCAGTTCCAGAAATTGATCATAGAGTTTTTCGAAATCGGGCAGTTGGAAGGTCGAGCAGGTCGGGGTGAAGGCGCCAGGCAGCGAGAACAGGATAACGCGCTTGCCCCCGAAATAATCGTCGGAGGTCTTGTTCTCCCACCGATAAGGATTTGGCCCCCCGATCGACTCATCGCGAACACGCGTGCGAAAGGTCACGAGAGGAACGTTCTTTCTATCGGTCATTGATTTGCTCCCAGGCCAAAGTGGTACGGTGCATTTTTCGGTTAAACTGAAGCGGCATCGACTTCGGTGGACAGTTCCGGCAGCCTTTCGCCCTGGCGTGGTTGCCTCGGACCAGTCTTGTGCAAGACCGCCCCCGAGCAGGGACGTTTAACGGCGACGAGCTTCCAGTTTTCCGCGGGGACGGGGAATGTTTGCTCGCGTGCTTTATCGAGCTTTGAGAGGTAGGCATGGTCTCCAACCGTGGTTTTGACTGCGTTCTAGCGACCGGGTCGCAAGCGCCATGCCAATTGACCCCATGCCTTGGGTTCACTTCGGTTTTTGCAGCAACTTTTGTGTTGTGCAGTAATGCCGGTCGATATTATTGCTCAAGCAGCACTGGAAATTGGGTGGGACTCCGTTCGGCAAACCCGGCCTTTGTCCGAAGCCGGACACGAATGTCGGAAATTAGCCAAACGCCAGGACCTGGGGCGGGTTTAAGAAACGTTGCCGTGGGCACCGTTCTTCAGCACAATTGCGCCACGCGAGCATGGCTCCCAGCGTCAATGCCGTGCAGCAGCGAGACGAAAGTCACTGCAGAATATCAACCTCTGCGAAGTCGTTGAGACCCAGCATGTGCGAGCCGTTCGAGCCGCAGATCAAGGCATGCTCGAGGAAGAGCTCGTGCTCTCGGCAGCAAGTGTTGCGACGTCTGACAAGGATCGTCGCGCTTCAAGGAAAAGAACCTGAATGGTGCACGGCTTGTGAAGGCCTGGCGCATGGAAATGGCTGGGCTGATCATCCTCCATGGCGGTTGGATGAAGAGCTGGCCCCTATCTCCCTCAGCTGCAACGGGGGGAGATAGGGCATGCCGGTCTATCGCGCTGGGTAACATTCCTCGGTGAGGCAATAAGGGGAGCAATTTCTCATTTCGGCCGACACGACCCAGCTCTCCTTTCATGCGCTGATTCCCCTAGGGAAATCGCGACTCCAGCCTTCCTATGCAGCGAATCGCGGTGCTGTCCGATGTCCGACAATGTCGGATGCGGATCGTAGCTGGGCTAGATCCGTCACTTTGCCTCGAATGGTTTCCCACTGGCCTAATATCTGCTTCGCCCCAAATGCGGCGACAGTTATCTCAGGAGGGAGCCAAACCTGTGCGGCATCTGTGAATGGATCGACTTCAATCGCGACCTCGGAGGTCCCGACGCGCGAAGAAGCTTGCCGATATGACGGCCACCATGGCGAACCGCGGTCCGGACGACGAGGGGACTTGGATCGGCGGGCCTGCGGCGCTGGGACACCACCGCCTGGCAATCATCGATATCCATGGCGGCCGTCAGCCCGATGATGCTCCAGGAGGATGGCCGACCTGACTTGGTGCTCGTCTACACGGGTGAGACTTACAACTACCGCGAGCTGCGTCAACAGCTGGCCGGCCTAGGCCATCGCATGAACACGAGCAGTGACACCGAGGTGGCGCTGCACCGCGCCCGCGGGTGGGGCTCTTCGGCGGGTACACTTTTTTCACGAAATCCGTGAATGTTTCTCGCGACATCATCCCGCAATCGGTGGTGCAGCGGGTGAAGAGCCCGTATCCGGCTATCCAGGATGCCGCCTACGACAAAATGCTACGTACGCGGTTCACTGCGGTGCTGGACGACCCTAGTGCGGCAGTGGCACCGCTGTTGTCCGTCGACAGGTCCCGCGCTTTGCTCGGTGCGACCAACAACCTTAAGGGGCTAGGGCGTATCCTGACCCTGCAAGATCTCCTCGCCGACTATAAGGTGCGCCTCACGATCTGAGACGATGGGACAGGATGGCCAAGGAGGTGCGCCGTCTTGCATGCCCCGCCAGCGAGGCGAACCCTCTTGGCTACGCGCGCCACCAGAGACGCTCCATATCGTCAGGCCCGCGTCTCATGCTCAGATGAGCCGGTATTTGGCTCTCTCATCAGCGAACCGAGAGAGCCCATGCCAAGACGGAAGCAAGCAAGACGAACGAGCGTCAGATACCCTGCGCCTGACCCATAAACAGGGCAGTCCGGTGGGCGAGGTGGCAGAGCAACTGAGGTTCGGCAAGACCTCGGTTTCCACCTATTTCTGCGGGCGCTGGAGGCGGGCTGTCGTGCTGGCCCTGCATGCGGCTTTGACGACGATGCGATGTTGAAACACCGTCTGTTGCGCCGAATCGGCCGTCGGCCACACGTTGGGTCGTCATCAGGTTCTCGACAGCTTCCCGGTGTCAAATCCAAACCGTGGTCGGCGATCCCCACCAAGGTGGGAAGGCAGCGCTGACACAGCCGAACGTCGATCAAGTCACGATCAACGATTGCCTCATGTCACATGCCCTGCGGGACTGAAAAACGGAGAAGAACATGTGCGATGCAAAACTGAAGACCGTGCTTTCGCTTTTTTCGCCGGTGGCCAGCAAATTAGATGCTCTCTCGTCCAACGGACCAGCGACGGATGCAAATTGCGTTAAGCTAAATACGAACGAGAACCCGTTTCCGTTGCCGAAGAGCGTAATGCAAAGTGCAATTGCTGCGATCGAACACCAGTATCTTTATCCGGAAGACGACAATCTCAGCTTAAGGGCAGCTGCCTCCGACACTTACGGATTTTCCAAAGATCAGGTGATTGCCGGCAACGGTTCGTCGGAACTGCTCGGACTCATCTACAGAGCTTTCCTCGCCCCAGGAGATAGAGTGGCGATGCTGTCGCCCGGATTTTCGTTCAACCGTAAACTTGCCATGTTGCAGGGTGCTGAGTTTCTCGAAATCGCATCGAGCGAAGCTCATCCCCTGCCGATAGAAAAACTGCTGTCCGGCCCCGCAAAAGACGCGAAGTTCATTCTGTTGGCTAATCCGAACAATCCGACCGGAACATTCGTGCCGGTGGCCGAAATCGAACGCCTTGTGGAGCAAGCAGATCGCTTGATCGTCTTGGATGAGGCCTACGTTGACTTCGCACCCGACCATGCCCTGCGCCTCGTCAATAGGCATCCGAATCTTTTGATCTTGAGGACTTTTTCAAAGAGCTATGCTGCCGCTGGCGTGCGAGTCGGCTTCGGTTTCGGTCACCCAGAAATCATTGGCAGGCTGCGCAACATCCAGAATGTCTTCAACATGAACGTGATCGGGCAGGCGGTCGGGAAAAGCATTCTTGCGCATCGCCACGCCTACGAAGAGAACCACAGGCACATCAAGCATGAACGACAGCGAGTGACCCTGGCGCTGTTGCAACTTGGCTTTTCAGTAACACCCTCCCACGCAAACTTTTTGCTGGCCCGTGTGCCGGCGGGACAGGAGGGCTCATGCTGGCAAGCCGCGTTGAAAGAGCAGAAGATCCTCATCGCCAGCTTTCCTGACATAGATTTGAAGAACTGCATTCGCGTCAGCATTGGCACCACAGAGCAGATGGACAAATTCCTTGCTGCCGCCAAAAACGTTTGTATGAACGTTAAGAGGAATCGCGGTATGCACAAGCATGAAGTCAATTCACATTGCTTTGGAAATGTATCAAGTAATAAGTGTCGATGTGTTGTGAGTTATGATGTTTCCAATAGTGGATAAATCATAGGTAATTTGGAGAATAATTAATTGAAGAAAATTTTCGCTTCGGGCCTGACCTTCGGCATCTTCGATCATCTGGACGAAAACGGCGATGACATCGCCCAACAATATGCAGATCGGCTGAGCCTAGCAGAAGCGTGCGATGGCTATGGCTTTTATGCGTATCATCTCGCAGAGCACCACTGTACGCCGCATGGCAGAGGTCCATCACCGAATTTGTTCTTAGCGAGCGTCGCCCAGCGAACCCGCAGTCTTCGTGTTGGTCCCATGGTAATGCTACTTGCGCTCTATCATCCGCTGCGTGCCTTCGAGGAGATCTGCATGCTTGATCAGTTGAGCGGCGGCAGGCTTGAACTCGGCATAGGGCGCGGCTCTGCTCCGACTGAATTGGGATACTTCGGGGTTGCTGTAGAAGCAGCACCAGAACAGTATGCGGAGGCCAGCGAGATTCTCATCAATGCGATGAAAGGCGGGACGCTTTCTTATCAGGGCCGCCACTTTGAGTTGAAAGACGTTCCGCTGACGTTGAGACCTCACCAATATCCCCATCCGCCGACATGGATCGCCACCAATCGACCCGAGCCGGCTAGCTGGGCCGCCGCGAATGGGGCAAACATCGCCTGCGTCGGACCTTCCACTTCTGTTCGCAGCGTTACCGACGCGTTCCGCGCCGCCCGAATTCACGATGCTGACATTGGCCACCAAGCGCCATTTCTTGGATTGCTCCGAATGGTGGTGATAGAGCGTTCTGAAACAGATGCGTATTTGCTCGCAGCACCTGCCTATGAACGATGGCTCAAGAGCTTCAAATTTCTATACGAACTAAATGCCATTCCCACTCCACCAAACTTGCCTCTGAACTTCGATGCAGCAATTGAAAGTGAATTGTGCGTCGTGGGAACGGCAGCTTCTGTCCGAAAAGCTCTCCTTGATCAGTTGGAAGAGGCAGGTGCTAATTATCTTCTGTGTCAACTGGCATTTGGGGATTTGCCGCTGGATGCGTCCCTATACACCGCATCGACCATTCGATCCGAAATCATGGCTCGAGTTGGCGCATCGTGAAATCCGTTGCGTGATTGGAGGAGCAGCGGCAGCGCTGCTCCTCATTCCGAAACGGTTGTGGGGGCCGAACCTCTTGTGTCAGGCGTAAACCACTAGAGCACGTCCTGTTTGATCCAGTTCATATCCTGCGGCTTTGAAGTAGTTGGCACATTCGGCTGGGGTGAAGAGGTCGACGACCGCGCCGACGCGTCTCATAGAGCCTTGATGGTTCTCTCGGCTTTGCTCGCAGCAGCGCCTTAAGTTTGGCGAAGGCGTTCTCAATCGGATTGAAGTCGGGACTGTAGGGCGGCAGGTAGAGCAGGCTCGCGCCCGCGGCCTCAATCGCGTCGCGCACGCCGGCGGCCTTGTGGGCGGGCAGGTCGCCCATGACGACTACGTCGCCCCGCGACAATGTCGGTGAAGGCCTTGGTCTTCCAGTGGCATGTGGCACGCCGGCCTGGCAGCGCTCGCCGCGCAGGGTTCTCCAGGCGGATGTCGCCAATGTCAAATTTGCTGGCATCCATGCCGCCATCGCTTTCTGGTTCCAGATCGAAAAATCGCCGAATGGAACCAGCGCATCAACCTGCGCCTCAAGGAGCTCACTGCCACTTTCGGTCGGCGGGGTGTGCCGCCCCACAAATAGAACATCAATTGTCGTGCCAACCGCGCAAGCGAAGGCCAGAAAGCCAACCTGTGTTTCTACGGCTTAATTGAGAGGCAGCCGATGTCGGCCGAACATCACCTTGTCTCGAAGTCGACGAATCCGACAGCAGGTTGCGAAAGTGCGCGCGACGCGAACAAACTGCTGAAGCGCTCAACTCTTATTGATCACGCGTGTTGGACGCGAACCATTCTCGTTCCAATCGGGCTGAGCGCAAATTCTCCCGGTTCACAAAATTGCGTTGCTGGAGTAGTGGGGGCGCAGAGAAATCTCCGGTCGCAGCCTTACCCGGTCAAAACAAGGATACCAATGATGAAGACTCTCGCCGTCTGCTCTGGCGGATTGGACTCCGTTTCCCTTGCTCACATGGTGGCAGCGGAGCATGAACTCACCGGCCTTCTATCTTTCGACTATGGCCAACGGCACAGGAAGGAATTGGGCTTCGCCGCTCTTTGCGCGGAGCGACTGAAGGTCCCGCACCAGATCATCGACCTCCGCGAAATTGGCCGTGGCCTTTCCGGCTCAGCGCTCACCGACAGTGTCGACGTGCCGGACGGCCATTACGCCGAAGATACTATGAAGATTACGGTGGTGCCGAACCGCAATGCCATCATGTTTGCAATCGCCTTCGGGCTGGCCGCCACGCATAAGGCAGAAGCGGTGGCGGCGGCCGTGCATGGTGGGGATCATTTCATCTATCCAGATTGCCGTCCGGCCTTCATCGAAGCTTTCCAGACAATGCAAGACCGCGCGCTCGACGGCTATGCGCAGATACGCCTCTATGCACCGTACGTGAACCTCGGAAAAGCTGACATTGTGGCGGATGGCGCAAGATACGGCACCCCGTTTGCCGAGACCTGGTCCTGTTACAAGGGCGGCGTGCGTCACTGCGGGCGATGCGGGACCTGCGTCGAGCGGCGCGAAGCGTTCCATCTCGCCGGGCACGCTGATCCCACCGACTACGAGGACGCCGATTTCTGGCTCGAGGCACTCCGCAGGAGGCGCGCGTAATGTTCCACATCAGCAAGGAATTCCACTTCTCGGCCTCGCATCAGCTCACCTCCTTGCCCCCCAACCATCAATGTGCGCGCCTGCACGGGCATAACTATATCGTCGTAGTGGAGCTATCGGCCAAGGAACTGGACGCCCGCGGCTTCGTGCGCGACTATCACGATCTGGCGCCGCTCAAACGCTATATTGACGAGAGCTTCGACCATCGGCACCTCAACGACGTGCTGGGACATGAGAAAGTCACGGCGGAATGCCTGGCCAGACATTTCTATGAATGGTGCAAGGCACGTCTGCCGCAGACCACGGCCGTGCGCGTTAGCGAAACACCGAAAACTTGGGCGGAATACCGTCCGTGACCGACATGCATCCCGCAATCCGTGTGAGCGAGATATTTGGGCCGACGATCCAGGGCGAGGGCGTGCTCATCGGCTTGCCGACGGTGTTCATCAGAACCGGCGGATGTGATTATCGCTGTTCATGGTGCGACAGCCTTCACGCGGTGGACAATCAGTATCGCAATGAATGGCTACCGATGCCGATCGATGCCGTGTGGCAAACCGTCCATGCGCTTTCCGGCGGCAGGCCGGTTATGGTCTCCTTGTCAGGCGGCAACCCGGCCATTCAGCCGTTCGGTCCCCTCATAGAACGAGGCCATCGCGAGGGCTATCGTTTTGCACTGGAAACGCAGGGTTCCGTGGTGAGGGAGTGGTTTGCGGATCTTGACGTGCTGATCCTTAGCCCAAAGCCGCCGTCCAGCGAAATGACGACCAGTTGGGCTGCGTTTGAGGCGTGCCTCGAAGCGGCGCAAGAGAAGCCGCAAATCGTGCTCAAGCTCGTCGTTTTCGACGAGAGTGACTATGCCTACGCCAAAGAAGTCGCGGCGCGATATCCGCACCTTCCGATCTATCTGCAACCCGGCAATCACACGCCGCCGCGCCCTGGCAGTGAAGACACCTCTGTCGACTTGGACGGAATAATGATGCGAATGGAATGGCTTGTCGAAAGGGTGACCAGCGACAGGTGGTTCGAAGCCCGCGTGTTGCCGCAGCTGCACGTTCTGCTTTGGGGTAACAAGAGGGCGGTCTAGTCTGCGGCTTGCGTCGCACCGGAAGGCCGGGCTCCGACGGCTTGGCAGGCTCTCTTAGCGTGCCGAGTACAGCCGAGCTTTGTTCGCGCCAGCGGTCTCGCATTGTGCGGCTGGAAACCGCCCGGACACCCGCTGCCGGCGTGTGTTACCTTGACTCCGATGAGCGGTCGTCACGCAAAGTTGAAATCCGCAAGAACTGGCCTTCTCGCCCCAGCTGCTTGACTGTTTCCTCCGTCGCAAGCACGTCATCCCTCCCATCCTTGTCCAGCCCTTATCGATGTATCTCATGGTCCGGCCTGACGCTCGACTGTCAGACACCAGAACGCCAAAGGGGCTGGCCCGCCGGTCAACGGCAGCTGCTAAACAGAACGGCGATGTGCATGGGAATGCATCCGTTGCTTAAATGCCTTCCATAAAGAAGATCGATTTCCTCACTGGCCCAACGATCTCATGGATTTGTTCACGCAACAGGTGAAGCCGTCCGAGATTACGGCGCAACTCGGCTCGGCTTCGTTCCGGTCGGGGCATACGCTACCCGCACCGTCGGACCCTTTGCCCGCGCGTGTTCGATTGCCGCTCACTCGTCATCTTCTGGCGGTTCTAGTTTGCCAACCGAAACCTCTAGCCTCGTGGTGCACTCAATAAGGTTAGCTAGCAATTTGGCATCAATGTCTGTGTGCCCCTCGTACTCGGAGAGGTTTCGCTCGTTGTGCGCCTTTAGAAAAATCTGAATGTCAGCCTTGTCGGTTCCGACGGTATGAACGAGCGCTTGAAACACCGAAGTGCGATTGTCCGAGCGATAGCCTTCGCGGCGTAGGGCTGCCAGGGCAAGCCGATGCGCAGCTCCATATAAGAGAGTGAATTGGCTGTCGGGGTCGAGACCTTTCTGTGCGTCAGTTAAATTCTTGCGCGCGCCACCCAGCATGCCGTCATATTCGGACAGCGATGGGGGCTCACTTTTCATCAGCCCAATCTTTACGAGGTTGTCTAGTTCTTGCTTGCCCACGCTTGTAAATCTTTCTCCGAGCCGATGAGGAAAATCTTTGGAAGGGTACTTACCTTGCGGACAAACGACCCTTTCTGAGACGCCTTTCGTTGCCATTCCTCCGGCGACAGAAATGTCGGACTGACCTTTCGGCCTAGTCTCAGTTCCGCGTTTTGTGCGGCTGAATAAAGTTCAGAGAGGTTCAGGTTATCGCCGACCACCATCAAATCGATATCGCTGCGTTCTGTGTCCGTGCCTTTGGCGACTGAACCGTACACGAAGGCAGATTTGATCGAATGAAAGTGCGACAGCAATTCCCTTAGTGGCTCGGTTGGTATTTGGTTCTTAAGTGAAAAGTGCGCCGTGCTCTGCAAAGCAGGGGGGGCTGCGTTCTCAGGCCCCGCGCTAGTGCCGTCACGATGCGCCTTTAGGCGCTGGTATTCATCGACCGAAAGCAGCACAAGCCGTTCGCGGCCATTCTTGCTGATGATCACGGGTTCCGCTAGCGCCTTGTCCTGATACACCCCAAAGTTGCGCTGAAATTCAACCGAGCTAATGACCGACATAGAATTGTCCCGATAATCCGTCATATCCGTATAATACGTATCTTTTTGAAAATATCAATGATCTCGTGCTAAGGTACTGAATTACTTGCCTTCGATATAGCGCGTCGGCGGAACCAACTCGTAGACGGGCTATGAAAGGTTAAGCGCGGATGTCTATCGGCCGCCGGCGTTCCCGCTCCGCAAGCCTGCCTGAACTATTCCGCGCGGCGGTCAAGCCCCAGGCTCCTGCTCATCCAGCGACCGCAGGCTGGAAAAGACAATAGCCGACGTCTTCCGATGGTCTCGCCATCAGCTTTGGGCTAGCTCCCCATTATCCCGCTTCGAGCTCGACACAGGGCGGTTTCGATGGCGCACGACAATCTGTGTCGGCTTTGTCGTGTCCGTGACAGACGCCTGAAAGGCCCGCTCGCGCGTTTTGCCGCCGTCTAAGTGGCTGGAATTTAATAACAAAGTTTCTTCTCGGATCGGCCGATCACGCTGGTACGCTTTTTGCGATGCTTGGTGTGAGGTGGCACGAGCTGCCTATCGGCACTTGTGTCGCGGGCAGTCGCGATGATTAGAACGAAGGAAGGAAAGCTATTATGTCAGGTCTGCGTCAGATCGCCTTTTACGGCAAAGGCGGCATCGGCAAGTCCACCACCTCCCAAAATACGCTCGCCGCCCTTGTCGACCTCGGGCAGAGAATCCTCATCGTAGGATGCGACCCCAAAGCCGATTCCACACGCTTGATCCTGAATTCGAAAGCTCAGGATACCGTCCTGGATCTCGCCGCACAGGAAGGTTCGGTGGAAGACCTCGAACTCCAGGACGTGCTCAAGGTCGGCTACAGAGGCATCAAGTGCGTGGAGTCCGGCGGCCCCGAGCCGGGTGTCGGTTGCGCCGGCCGCGGCGTCATCACCTCGATCAATTTCCTCGAGGAGAATGGCGCTTATGACGATGTCGATTATGTCTCCTATGACGTCCTCGGCGACGTGGTATGCGGCGGCTTCGCCATGCCGATCCGCGAAGGCAAGGCCCAGGAGATCTACATCGTCATGTCCGGCGAGATGATGGCGCTCTATGCCGCCAATAACATCGCCAAGGGCATCCTCAAATATGCCCATTCGGGCGGTGTGCGGCTGGGCGGGCTGATCTGCAATGAACGTCAAACCGACCGTGAACTCGATCTGGCCGAAGCACTGGCTGGCCGATTGAATTCCAAGCTCATCCACTTCGTGCCCCGCGACAACATCGTCCAGCATGCCGAACTCAGGAAGATGTCGGTGATCCAGTACGCGCCGGACTCCAAGCAGGCAGGGGAATACCGCGCTCTGGCCGAGAAGATCCACGCCAATTCGGGCCAGGGTACGATCCCGACGCCGATCACCATGGAGGAGCTGGAGGAGATGCTGCTCGACTTCGGCATCATGAAGACCGACGAGCAGATGCTTGCCGAGCTTCACTCCAAGGAAGCGGCGAAGGCGGCGGCCCAGTAGTGACATTAGCGCTGCCATGAATCGGCGCGCCTTGCAGAGAACGGCGCCTATTCGTTGAGGCGTCACCCAACCTTGAAAGGGGACTCATGAGCCGGGAATACGAGAATGACGGTGCTCTTCATGCGAAGCTTATCGAAGAGGTGCTGTCGCATTATCCCGACAAGGCGGCGAAGCGCCGCAAGAAGCACCTCAACGTCGCAAAGAGCGGCAACGAGGCTGGCGGGGAAAGCGAGGTCCTTTCCGAATGCGACGTCAAATCGAACATCAAGTCCATTCCCGGGGTGATGACGATTCGCGGCTGTGCATATGCGGGTTCGAAAGGCGTGGTGTGGGGGCCAGTCAAGGATATGGTCCATATATCGCACGGCCCGGTCGGCTGCGGCCAATATTCTTGGTCGCAGCGCCGCAACTACTACGTCGGTACGACGGGCGTCGACACGTTCGGGACAATGCAGTTCACCTCCGATTTCCAGGAGAAGGACATCGTCTTCGGCGGCGACAAGAAGCTGGAACAGATCATTGACGAGATTGAAGTCTTGTTTCCGCTCAACAACGGCATCACCGTGCAATCCGAATGCCCTATCGGCCTGATTGGCGATGACACCGAGGCGGTTTCTCGCAAAAAGACCAAGGAGTATGACAAGACGATCGTGCCGGTACGCTGCGAGGGTTTCCGCGGCGTCTCGCAGTCGCTTGGCCACCACATCGCCAATGATGCGATCCGGGATTGGGTCTTCGACAAAAAGGATGTCAAGTTCGAGGCCGGCCCCTACGACGTCAACGTCATCGGCGACTACAATATCGGCGGCGATGCCTGGGCCTCGCGCATACTGCTTGAGGAGATAGGGCTGCGCGTGGTCGGCAACTGGTCGGGTGACGCCACACTCGCAGAGATCGAGCGCGCCCCGAAGGCTAAGCTCAATCTTATCCACTGCTACCGGTCGATGAACTACATCTGTCGGCATATGGAGGAAAAGTATGGCGTCGCTTGGATGGAGTACAATTTCTTCGGTCCCTCCCAGATCGAAGCCTCTCTGCGCAACATAGCCAAGCATTTTGGGCCGGAAATCGAGGAGAAGACCGAAAAGGTCATTGCCAAGTACAGGCCGCTTGTTGATGCGGTCATCGCCAAGTACCTGTCGCGCCTGGAAGGAAATACCGTGATGCTCTATGTCGGCGGCCTGCGCCCCCGCCACGTCGTCACGGCCTACGAGGACCTCGGCATGGTCATCGTGGGCACCGGCTATGAATTCGCCCACAGCGACGACTATCAGCGCACCGGCCACTACGTGAAGAACGGCACGCTGATCTATGATGACGTGACCGGCTATGAGTTGGAGAAATTCATCGAAGGGATTCGCCCAAATCTGGTCGGCTCGGGAATCAAAGAAAAATACCCGGTGCAGAAGATGGGCATACCGTTCCGCCAGATGCATTCCTGGGATTATTCAGGCCCGTATCACGGCTACGATGGCTTTGCCATTTTCGCACGTGATGTGGATCTCGCCATCAACAACCCGGTCTGGGACCTATTCCACGCGCCTTGGAAAAGAAGCCGGGGCGATGAGCGGGCGATGGCTGCCGAATAAACATCTGCTTTAGCCCCAGTCTCCCACTGGGACGGTGAACTCCCGCGGCCTCTGATCCGCCGGAGCCTGGAACGTCTCGACGTCCTGAGCTGCCGTACCGCGCAGCCAGATGCAAAAGAGGTAATCATCATGCCGCAGTCGGCTGAAAAAATTCTCGATCACGCTCCCCTGTTCCGCGAGCCGGAATACAGAAAGATGCTCGCTGAGAAGAAGCTAAACTTCGAATGTCCGCACCCCGATGAGATCGTTTCCGATCAGCGCGATTTCACCCAGACGTGGGAATACCGCGAAAAGAACCTCGCCCGCAAAGCGCTTGTCGTGAACCCGGCCAAGGCCTGCCAGCCGCTGGGTGCGGTATTCGCTGCCGCCGGCTTCGAGCGAACCATGTCCTTCGTCCACGGCAGCCAAGGTTGCGTCGCCTATTACCGCTCGCACCTGTCGCGCCATTTCAAGGAGCCTGCCGCGGCGGTCTCCTCCTCAATGACCGAGGATGCGGCGGTGTTTGGCGGCCTGAAGAACATGGTCGACGGGCTCGCCAACACCTACCAGCTCTACGACCCGAAGATGATTGCCGTGTCGACGACCTGTATGGCAGAGGTCATTGGCGACGACCTGCACAGCTTCATCCAGAACGCCAAGGACGAAGATTCAGTCCCGCGCGACTTCGACGTACCCTTTGCCCACACGCCGGCCTTCGTTGGCAGTCATGTCGACGGCTATGACAACATGGTCAAAGGCATTTTGGAGCACTTCTGGAAAGGCCAGGAGCGTACGCAAGTCGAGGGAACCATCAACATCATTCCGGGCTTCGACGGCTTCTGCGTCGGCAACAACCGGGAGCTCAAGCGCCTCCTCGATGTAATGGGCGTGTCCTACACATTGATCCAGGATGCCTCTGACCAGTTCGACACGCCTTCGGACGGTGAATACCGCATGTATGACGGGGGCACGAAGATCAACGAGGTGAAGAAGGCCCTCAACGCCGAGGCAACGCTTTCGCTGCAGCATCACAACACCCGAAAGACGTTGGGCTATTGCGAGGAGGTCGGGCAGGCGACGGCCTCGTTCCACTATCCGCTCGGCGTTCAGGCGACCGACGAATTCCTGATGGAGGTCGCGGCGATTTCCGGCAAGGAGATCCCCGAGGCAATTCGCCTCGAGCGCGGCCGACTGGTAGACGCCATGGCGGACAGCCAATCCTGGTTGCATGGTAAGAAATACGCCATCTACGGCGATCCCGACTTCGTTCACGCGATGGCCCGCTTTGTCATGGAGACCGGCGGCGAGCCAACCCATTGCCTCGCCACCAATGGCACCTCGGCATGGGAAGCCGATTTGAAGAAGCTGCTAGCATCCTCGCCTTTCGGCAAGGCTGCCCAGGTTTGGGCGGGCAAGGACCTGTGGGCGCTGCGCTCGCTGCTCTTTACCGAGCCGGTGGACCTTTTGATCGGCAATTCCTACGGCAAGTACCTGGAGCGCGACACCGGAACGCCGCTGATCCGGCTGATGTTTCCGATCTTCGATCGGCACCATCATCACCGCTTTGCGCTCTTTGGCTACCAGGGCGCGTTGCGCGTGCTGACGACGATCCTCGACAAGATCTTCGACAAACTCGATCGCGAGACGAGCGAGACGGGTGTGACGGATTATTCCTATGACCTCACGCGCTAAGAGCCGTGGCCGGCTTTTCGCCGAGGCCATTCCTTGCCCAATGGACTGGGGAGGCTGAGCGATGTCCTCCCTCAGCGCCAAAATCAAGGACGCCTTCGATGAGCCCGCCTGCGATAAGAACCGTGGCAAAGATGCCAAGGCGCGCAAGGAGGGCTGCTCGAAGTCGCTGACACCAGGGGCGGCAGCCGGCGGCTGCGCCTTTGACGGAGCCAAGATCGTCCTGCAGCCGATCACCGACGTTGCGCATCTGGTCCATGCGCCGCTCGCCTGCGAGGGCAATTCTTGGGACAACCGTGGTGCGGTTTCGTCAGGGCCGACCTTGTGGCGGACAAGCTTCACGACCGACCTCACCGAACTCGACCTGGTGATGGGGCAGGGCGAGCGGAAACTCTTCAAGGCGATCCGCGAGATCAAGCACACATACGCGCCGCCGGCGATCTTCGTCTACTCAACTTGCGTAACGGCGCTGATCGGTGACGACATCGAGGCCGTGTGCAAACGCGCCACGGAAAAGTTCGGTTTGGCCGTGGTGCCGATCAATGCGCCTGGCCTGGCAGGCTCCAAGAACCTCGGCAACAAGCTCGCCGCCGAGGCGTTGCTCGATCATGTCATCGGCACGGTCGAACCCGACGACCCCGGGCCCTACGACATCAACATCCTTGGCGAATTCAACCTCTCGGGCGAATTCTGGCTTGTAAAGCCGCTCCTCGATCGGCTCGGCATCCGGGTGCGCGCCTGCATTCCCGGCGATGCGCGTTACCGCGACATTGCTTCCGCGCACCGCGCCCGGGCGGCAATGATCGTGTGCTCGACCGCGCTGATCAGTCTTGCCCGCAAGATGGAGGAGCGCTGGGACATCCCGTTCTTCGAGGGCTCCTTCTACGGCATCTCCGACACATCGGAAGCTCTTCGCAACCTTGTCAGGCTGCTGGTGAGGAAGGGCGCCGATCCGGAGATCCTCGAGCGCACGGAGACGCTGATCGCGCAGCAGGAGGCGATCGCGTGGAAGAAACTCGAATCCTACCGGCAAAGGCTCCAAGGCAAGCGCGTGCTGCTCAACACAGGCGGTGTGAAGTCCTGGTCGGTTGTCCATGCGCTGATGGAGATCGGAATCGAGATCGTCGGCACCTCGGTCAAGAAATCTACCGTGCAGGACAAGGAGCGCATCAAACAAGTTCTCAAGCACGACAAGCATATGTTCGAATCCATGGCTGCGCGCGAGCTGTACGCCATGCTCTCTGAACACAGGGCCGATATCATGCTGTCGGGCGGTCGCACGCAATTCATTGCGCTCAAGGCCAAGACGCCCTGGCTCGATATCAACCAGGAGCGCCAGCATCCTTATGCCGGCTATGACGGCATGGTGGAACTCGTACGCCAGATCGACCTCGCCATTCACAATCCGATCTGGTCTCAGGTGCGCCAGCCGGCCCCGTGGGATTGCCAGCCTGAGCTGATAGGCGAATTGCCGTGCACGAGGAACGAGACCGCGTACCTGTTTGATGAATTCGCCTGCGCGACGGCACACGAGTGTTGAGGCGACCGATGGCCCGCATCCTTCCCCAGAGCAAATCGGCGGCAGTCAACCCGCTGAAGTCGTCGCAGCCGCTGGGTGCCGCCTTTGCCTTTCTTGGCGTCGACGGTGCGATGCCGCTGTTCCACGGCAGCCAAGGATGCACAAGCTTTGCGCTCGTTCTCTTCGTGCGGCACTTCAAAGAAGCGATTCCCTTGCAGACTACGGCGATGGATGAGGTGGCGACCATCCTCGGCGCAGCCGACCATCTGGAAGAGGCGATCCTCAACCTCAAGAACCGCACGAAGCCAACGCTGATCGGGGTGTGCACGACCGCGCTGGTGGAGACGCGTGGCGAAGATTGCGCGGGTGATATTGCCAACGTCAAGCTGAAGCACACGCAAGAGCTTGCGGGTACGGAGGTCGTGCTGGCCAACACGCCGGATTTTGACGGCGCGATCGAAGAGGGCTGGGCCAGGGCAGTCACCGCAATGATCGAAGGGATTACACGCTCGGGCGAACGGGCGCGGCACCCGAAGAAGATCGCAATCCTGCCCGGATGCAACCTCACTGTCGCCGACGTCGAGCATATGCGGGACATGGTTGAAAGCTTTGGGCTCAAGCCGGTTATTCTGCCCGACATCTCAGGCTCGCTCGACGGTACGGTTCCTGACCGCTGGGTAGCGACCACATACGGCGGCACCAGCGTCGAGGACATTCGCGAGTTGGGCACGGCCATGCAATGCATCGCCATCGGTGAGCACATGCGCCGCCCGGCGAAAGCGCTGCTCGGGTTGACCGGCGTGCCTTACGTGTTGTTCCAGTCACTGACTGGGCTGCAGGACACGGACCGCTTCGTGTCGCTGCTGTCTTCGATTTCGGGCGCGGCGGTACCGGCCCGCGTGCGCCGGCGCCGGGCCCAATTGCAGGACGCGATGCTCGACGGACATTTCCATTTCGGCGGCAAGAAAATTGCCATCGCTGCCGAACCAGACCAGCTGTTCCAACTTGCAACCTTCTTTGCTGGCCTCGGCTCCGAGATAGCCGCGGCCGTCACAACGACCGACAGGTCTAAAATTCTCGAGAAAGTCCCGGCGGTTTCGGTTCAGATCGGCGATCTCGGCGATCTGGAAAGTCTTGCCGTCGGTGCTGACCTGCTTGTCACGCATTCGCACGGGCGCCAAGCATCGGAGCGGCTCCGAATTCCGCTCATGCGCATCGGGTTCCCGGTCTTCGATCGACTAGGCAGCCAGCACAAGCTCGCAATTCTCTATCAGGGCACCCGCGACCTGATCTTCGAGGTCGCCAACATCTTCCAGGCCAACCAACACGCGCCCACTCCTGAGGCGCTTGATCCACTCCGTAATCGAGAAATATCACATGAACGCTGTTCGCCGCCTCTCGCTGGTCAGTAATGAGGTTTTCGCCCCGATGCCTGAACGACGTGCGGGCGCATTGCGCGTTGCGATCGCCACTCAGGACATGCAGAACCTCAATGCCCATTTCGGATCGGCCAGGCGCTTTGCTGTCTACGACGTGACGCGCGAGGAATGGAATCTCGTCGAAGCCGTGGCCTTCGATGACGTTTCGGATGAAAGCGGGGAGCATCGGGCCGAGGGCGATGACCGCATCACGCCCAAGGTGGATGCGCTGAAAGGCTGTCATCTGCTGTTTTGTCTGGCGATTGGCGGACCTTCGGCAGCCAAGGTTGTCGCGGCAAAAATCCACCCGATCAAAGTGGCGGAGCCCCAATCCATCCGAGAGGTGCTGTTGCGCACGCAGATGATGCTCAGGACGTGTCCTCCGCCCTGGCTGCGCAAGGTGCTGGCGCAAGCGGGCGTTGCCGAAACGAAACCGTCCTTCGAGGACGAGGACTGATAGGAGGACGCCAAATGTCTGACCCCGCAATCCCCCCAGCTGTCACCGAAGACGAGGCGGCTCTTTGCACCCCGTTCGTCAAATGCCTCGTGCGGCTGATCCGTGCTCAGGATTCCTATGGCTCGTGGGAACGCAAAGCGGACGCCGAGCTGCTGGGCGACTTCATCATTACCAAGGAACAGCGCCGGGCGATCCCGATCATCGGAGATCCCGATCCGGACGTGCTGTGGAGGCTCGACAAGTACTACGCCGCCATCGGGCTTGCGATCGAGGAGCGCTGCGGCCTTATGGCATCGCCGATGATCCAGGTGAGCCATGAGGGTTTTGGTCGGGTGCTTTTCACGACCGGACGGTTGGTCGTTTTGTCCAAAACGCTGCGCGATGTCCACCGGTTTGGCTTCGAGACGCTCCTGAAGCTCGCCACGGCCGGTACGAAGCTGGTCGACGATGGGATTGCAGTCATCGAAGCCTTTCCCCACGTGGCGCTGGCATGATGGGCGCGATTTTCGAGAAAGGCCATCATGACGGAACCGAGAATTGTTGGCCAGCCCCCTCGATCCAGGGGCTCGAGGCCGACCAGGTTGCTGGGGTATCGCTGATGAAGAAGCCGCTGGTCCTGATCTGCTCGCAAGATGCCGAGTTCTATCTGCTCTACAGTCACATACTGGAGGTGGACGGTTTCAGCAGTGAGACGGCAGACGGCGCGAAGGCTGCGCTGGCCTTGGCCGACCAACGGGAGCTTCAGGCCGTGGTGCTGGATTGCGACCCAGCCAGCATAAACGGGCCCGCAATTTGCGCCCACCTCAAGCGGGAACCGCGCACCACCGACCTGCCCATTATCGCCCTGATCGCACCTGGCGCCGAGCACCAGCACCTCGATCTCTTGAAGGCAGGCGTTGAGAGCTTTGTGCGGCCAGTGGCTCCGGCCAAGCTGCTCGACTGCCTGCGGGCGAGGCTCGGGCTGACCAAGCGTGGTTCCAACGGGGTTGAAAACGACAGTTGGATTTGTTGTGGAGGCCTGGAGATGAAGCTCGATGCCCATCGGGTTCGCGGTAATGGCCACGACATCCATCTCGGACCGATCGCGTTCAACGTGCTGCGGCTTATGATTGAGGCCCCCGGCAAGGTCTTCAGCCGGAACGAGCTTATCGGGGCGGCCTGGCGGGCCAACATTCATGTCGGTGAACGCACCGTCGATGTCCATATCAGCCGAATCAGGAGGGCGCTGAAAACGGCCTTGCCCGGCAGTGTCATTCGCACCGTCAGGTCGGCCGGCTACTCGCTCGAGAAGCCGGACGACTGAAATCGGTCGAATGTGGTGCCGCTCTCTCTTCCTCTGCTGAGAGCGGTGTTGCCGCTTTGAGACGCTCCTAACGAAGACCAGGAGAAGCAGGCAAATGGAATTTAAAAGCATATTCAGTGTAACGGGTGCTGATCATTCTGATGAGGACCTCTCAACAGCTGCCGGACTGTGTGCCGAGGTCGGCGCGCACCTATCTGTACTGATTATACCGCCTCCATTGCTCTTGATGTCGTCTCCGCCCCCCGAGTGGGGTACGGGACGTGCACAGGCAATTGCAGTACCGAATTATCGATTTCAGCAAATCGAGAAATTTTCACAGGACGTGACCAGAATGGAAAGACGGTCCGCGGATATCCTCAAACGGCTGAAAGCTATGTCGCTTTCCTGTGACGTTGACACCGACTATTGCGATCCGGCTAGCCTCGGTGAAGTGGCACGACAGCGGGCGCTCTGCGCTGACCTGACGATCGTTGGAGGAGACCTCCTCAACGATGAGACTCTCGGACCTCCTGTTGTCAACGGCTGCTTGTTCGATAGCGGAAAGCCGGTGCTCATCGTGCCGAAGGGCGCTAAGGCGACCCTGTCGCCTCGACGCGTGCTGGTCGGCTGGGATTCGCGCGTAGAGGCCTCGCGTGCGGTTCGGGAAGCTCTTAGTCTCCTATCCGCTGCTGAGGAAGTTTGTGTCGCTATGGTCGATCCGAAGGCGCAAAACAACGGGAAAGGTGCGCAGTCTGGAGCAGACATCGCTGCCTATCTTACTCGGCACGGTGCTCGGGTCTCGGTTGACCTGCTTAAGAGCGCCGGTAAATCGGCGGCCACAGTGCTGACGCAGCACGCGGCCGACACCTGCGCCGACATGATAGTCATGGGTGCTTATGGCAGCCGTCGGCTGCGTGAGCGGATTTTCGGCGGTCCGCCGAGCTGGAGCTTTGAGAAGACCACATTGCCGCTGTTTTTGGCTCGCTGATCAGTTCCGTAGGAACACCGATCAGGTCGTAGGACCGCCAACCAGTCCGAAGTCGTCGTCGGTTACCGGTCGGATTGCGGAGACATGGCTGGATCCGCGAACATCGTGCGATGCTTGTCAGAGCCAAACCGGACGCCTCGACTGCTTCAGGACGCTCTCGTGCATCCAACTCGTGCGAGATCGTCTGTAACGGGCAGTAAAGACGAACGGCTGCAGCAGACCGCAGCCAAGCCACAGGGCGGGTGTACCAGGGGACCCCCGCCTCGGGGCGCGAACCCTGTTGGAAGGCCCCTGATCAGTACCCGGACGCGGGTCAAATCGGCGGCTGCCCCCTGTCAGGCCTGCGGTGTGCAAGGGCCGCTGCCGCGGAGCTTCCTCTGCCCGATCGTCGGGCGTGCGACAATGTCGGGTTCCAGACGAGCTGGAATTACGAGAACTCGTTGGTTTGACAGTTTTCTTTATCCGGCACGCTGCATGCATGGGAGTCTACGAACGCATTACGAGCCGTTATCCATGGTTACGCCCCTCGAAGAAAGAGCCGCTTCCGTCGTAACCGGGAAACAGCCAATCCTGGGGTGGAGGCAGCCGCTAGGAGCCGCCGTAAAATCCGGAGAGCTGCGCGACAGCATCACACGCGGTCCTTCTCGCTCTTGGGTTCGGATGATGCGGTGCCCGCTGTCGATGTCGCCCATTGAGCCCAAGATCTGGAAGGCCGCGCAGGCTTTTGCCTTCCTCTCAGTCGGGACCGCGGCTCAACGATGCCTGTGAGGTTCGCAATGCTCAATGCCTGGCGGTCGCCGCGCACATGCCGCTGAGTTGGAAAACACTCCTAGAGGAGCAAGGATAAGTGGACCTCTTTTGCATTGGTATCGGTGCTGGGCCGTCTAATTTGAGCCTTGCGTGTCAGATACAGGAAGAGATTGCGCAAGGGGCACTGTTCCTGGATCGGCAGGTTGATTTCCGAGGACATCCAGGCAGCGCTTTCGATTGCGCGGAGCTCCAGGTCGGCCACTTCCAGGATCTGGTTACTCTGGTCAATCCGCGATCAGCCTACACATTCGTAAACTACCTCCACGAGAACGGGCGTCTTTACAATTTCCTCAATGCGCAATTTCACGGGGTGCTCAGAGCCGAGTTCGCTCAATATCTCAACTGGGCGTTCCAGAAGAATCCGCTTGTCCGTGGCGGCGAGGCCGTTCGCGAAATCCGCTTTGACGGCGAGTTTCGCGTGCGGACGGACAACGCGGTCCTTGATGCGAGAAACCTCGTCATCGACATAGGCAAGCAGGCGCAAATTCCGCCTCAGTTTCATGGCTGGACTGGACCCAACCTGTTCCACTCATCAGACCTAGCGCATATCCATCCTGAGGTACACAAAAAGCATGTCTGCGTGGTTGGCGGCGGACAGTCGGGAGCCGAGCTGCTGCTGCACCTTGTCGGCCGGCCGAAAGAACGGCGGCCCGCGGCGATCACTTGGGTCTTGACGCGCGAGATGCCTTTCGACGACCACCCGTTCACAAACGAGCTGTTCACGCCTTGCTTTTCGGATCGTTTTGCGGCCATGAGCGAGGTGCATCGCCAGCTGTTCCTGCGTCGTTTCGCGCTTGCCTCCGATGGGATTTCAGAAAGCACGTTGCGCGCGGTCTATCAGGCGCTCTATCACCACGCCTTTCTCGAGCCACACCAATGCGACATCAAACTGCGGCCAAGTTGCAACGTGTCGCGCTGCATCAACGCAGGGGCGGGGCACAGGCTCACGCTGCAGCGCGGCATGGATAACATCGGAGAAGTAACCGCCGACATCGTCATCCTGGCCACGGGGTACGAGAACGCGCTGCCGGACTTCCTGGAACCGATCGCAGATCGCCTCGAGCAGATCGGCAATGAGCTCGCCACCGGCGAGGATTTTTCGGTGTACTGGGACGGACCGCGAGACAGACGCCTTTTCGTTCAGAACGCCTGCCTTGGACAGCGCGGGCTGGCTGATCCGAACTTTGGCCTGCTGGCCTGGCGAGCGCGCCGCATCCTGGACAGCCTTCTGGGGCGCGCGCCATGCACCAATCCCGAGCATCTCGGCCTCATCAGCCGTACGTTGATCGAGCGCCGGCCCGACCTCGTAGCCGAAGAAATGGGCAGCGGGATATAACTGGTCTACTATTGTTCATTGGCGGTGGCATCCAG
This sequence comes from Mesorhizobium sp. M1E.F.Ca.ET.045.02.1.1, assembly GCF_003952485.1. Taxonomy (NCBI): domain Bacteria; kingdom Pseudomonadati; phylum Pseudomonadota; class Alphaproteobacteria; order Hyphomicrobiales; family Phyllobacteriaceae; genus Mesorhizobium; species Mesorhizobium sp. M1E.F.Ca.ET.045.02.1.1. The sequence goes on along the minus strand of NZ_CP034447.1, from coordinate 459,819 downwards.
GGAATGATGTACGCCTTCGTTGCGGCGAACGCGGGAGCCTTAGCCCAGATCATCTTGACCGAATAAGCACTCGGGCCCTGAGGCACATCGTATATTCTGCGGACGTTTCCCCTACGCTCGTTAAGTCCTTACGTTCACTCGAAAGAGTGCGGTAGCCTCAGCGGCCATGGCTGAGCCCGCGCTCAGCGGGGAGGGTCCTTGCCTTTGGCGATGCATGTCGTGGCTGGACCCGGTGAGTTAGGTGAGTCCGGCCCGGTCTACCCAGCCCCTGCGCCCGCCCCGAAGCCGCTCGCCCGCTCAGCGCTATCGAGGGGGCGCTCGCGCGGCTTCGCTGACCGTCGCGTTACAGCGTAAGGACGCGACCCCAGTGAAGGCATACTCCAGTGTCGCCAATTCCGTTTCGTTGGCCCGCCGCAAGCCGGTCTTCCAACCAAAGGCCGAACTCGCCAATTCGCCAGCCAACTCCACCAACGATTGTCTAAATCCGCACCCCAGGGCGGTTCGCTCGGGCTCGCTTGCTTGAGCACGGCACAGACGGGATCGCGAGCATGATGCCGCGGAATGGGAACGCACCATGGTTAGGCACGAGGGCCCGTGCCAACGCGCATCGCGCCAATCGGCGTCGTCACGTCCGAGATTCAGCACCGGCTGCTCGGCGCTTTTACGCTCGCATCATGGGCCGGCATGCCGCTGGCGATCCATGACGCGATGCCGCCGAGGCTGCTCGTTCATGGAAAGCGATAAGCACTAGATTAATGGGCAACCTCGTCGGGACCGAAAAGGGCGCTAAACCGGCTGGCTAGATCGATCCAGGGTGCCGCGTCTCCGCGCTCTGAAGCTATTCGAACGACCGTCGCCAGATAATCGGTAAAGGCCTTCAGTCTGATGGCGCCTTGCTCAGAAAGGTGGTCAATGGCGTCAAGCCGCTGGTGAACGGCAGCCAGCATATGTTGCACCAAAAGCAGTGAGGATGGGCAAGGGCAGTCGCCCTTACTCGCGAGGCGCCTGCACTCGCTGCAAAGCCGCGGAATGTCCTCTAAGGCTAGGTCGCCGGAAAGCCGTTGTATGAGATTGTCAGTGGCGTTCCACAAATTCGCTCGCATGCAGAACGGAATGCAGCGTGACCCCATGTTGGGCTAGCAGCGCCGTAGCTCCCTCGTCGCGGTCCACGAGGCAAGCAGCGTCACCTACAATGCCCCCGACGCGGCGAACCTCTTCAATCGCCTTCAATATCGACTTGCCGCTTGTGGCAACGTCGTCAACGATCAGGACGACTTTTCCCTCGAGATCTTCTTTGGGCCCAAGACCTTCAATCACGTCCCTTGTGCCATGAGGCTTTGGAGTCTTGCGAACGAAGATCGTGTTTATGGGTTTGTTCATCGCCGAGCTGACAGCTGCCATCGATCCGATTACGGGGACCGCTCCCATTTCAAGGCCGCCGACGTACTCTGCTTTCACTTGCTCAGCGATTTTTAGGAACTCAAGAGCGGCAAGTTGCGCGCCTCGCGCCATCATCATGGTAGGCTTCATATTGAAATAGATGTCGCTCTCTATGCCCGACGAGAGCGTGTAGCGTCCGGATCGAAAAGAGCGCTCACGGACGATTTCGCGGAGTTCGTCCTTGTCGTGTTGGCTGGAATCAACTGGTCTGAATTTTGCCAGTGCCGCCATAGATCAGACCTCGCCCTAGGGAAAAAATTGGGTGCGGCATGCACCTAGTCACTACCGCTATGTGGCTTATGCAAGTGTTCGCGGGGTGTGTCAATTAATGTCAATACCGGTGCGACCGTTTCGCGCAGATTTTTCCATTATCGTTATTGGGTGCCTAAAGCGTGATCACGGGTTTCCCTACGGCTGGGTAGCGTTGGCCACCCGCCCTTGCCCGATCTCGGCAGGCACGGCTTTTCTCGATGCGGGCCGTCTCTTTGAGGATTTGGGCGTTTCATCCTCGTCCCCTCGAGTTCCGCCTCGCTCGGCCCCGTTTGCGCCAGCTTCTTAACCAGGTTGCGCATGAGGTGAGCGTTTCGGCCGCCATGTCGGCCCGTGTCGCTCTTGTGATGACGAGTGGGCAAGGCCGCGCTTTTCGTGCAACCTCCTCGTCGAGGCGCGAGAGGTAAAGTTCGAGCCGCCGAGAATTTTTGTCATCAGCACCGCGGCGCAACATTTCGGCTCGCTTCATCTGACGACGGTAGAAAGCAAAGTTCAAGGTAGGTCGTAGTCCACCTCCCTGCCGGCCGAGTCTTTACGGCGATATCGGCGACAGGGGCGAGCGTCTGCCTCTGAGGCAGACGCCGAACAGCAGGCCGAGCCTTACACTGATTTTGGTGACATTGAGTTCGCCGACACCCCTGAGATGGAGCCTATCACGGGCGGGAAGCGCCTTGTGGCAGAACTCGACAAGCGGCGCTACGTTCTGGACGCCGGCGTTGCTGACAGGACATCGAGGCGCCCGAAGGTTTCGATTGCCTGCATCAGCCGCGTTCCACCTGCCTCTCACCCTGGCAACCATTTTTCGTCAATCGATCGATCCCGGACGCCGTCGTTGGACTTCGCTGTGATCAAGATCCGCGGACCACTCTTGCTCCCTCGCGGGCGAACCGCGCTTTCCTTGCCGACCCCGCTCGCGGCTTCGGCGATCACCGCCACCTTGTCGATAAGCCGGCCACCGGCTCCCCGTCGCGCTGGTTCAACAAAATATCATTGTGAAAGTTCATGGTTTCTTCCTTTCCGATGGCGAGGCTCGGCTTCCGCGAGATAGTCGTGGACGACCTTCCCGAGCGCGAGCGTGAGATCGGCGACGAGGTGTACGGCCGAGACTACTTCCAGCACCGGCAGTTCGGCGACGGGGGCAAGCGCATGCGACCAGAGGTTCAGGGCTGCCGGGCCGGTCCAGGCGCCTCTCAGATCGATGTCCTCCAGGTGGTATTCCACGAGTTCGCAGATGCGCGGCGTGCCGTCGACATGCGGGATGATTTTGAGGAGGAAGTTCGGGTCGGCGAGCGAGGCCTTAACGCTCGCAAGGTCCGCGGCCCGGTGCTTGTAGCCCATCGTACCCGTCGCGACGCGGACCGGGCCGTAGTCCAGCGTGCCAACAAGCGTGTCCGTCTCTGTTCGGAGCGTTGGGCTGGCGAGCTTCTTGGGAAAGCCCCACAACTCGCGTCCGCCCGCTGTCGGCGGATGGTCGTCGAGAAACATGCAGTGGGTGTAGCTCCCCATGCGGCCCCAGAAGGAGACAGGGATGACCTGTCCGCTTTCCGTGTAGTCGCCGAAGCCCGTCGAGTCCGGCATGCGAATGAACTCGAATTTGACCAGAGGCTCGCACACCTGAAGCGGCTCCGGCACAAGGTCGCGCAGTTTTTGCGGATCGGTGCGATATGTGATGATCAGATACTCCCGGTTGCTGAAGCGATATGGGCCGGGTGGGTAGGCTGGGCTGGTCAGGGGCATGGCGAAAGCTCTCCCACGGACGGTATCTTGGTGCATGTTTGAAATTCCTTTGTGCTGGCTCAAGTGGGCTTAGATAGGTCTCGATGATGGCGGCGAGGCTCTCCGAGGTGCCTTCGTTAGCCTGGATGCATGGCGTGATCGCGCGTAGCCATTTTGCGCTGGGCAATTGCCTCGGGGCGCACTCATTGTATGGTCGCGGACGCGGTTCCATGGGTCCGGTTGTAGTCGAGAGGCAAGATTCGAGGTAAAGTGATTTTGTTCCTCATTTGAAGGCGCTGCTTCCCGTCTGCTCTCGTGGTAGGAGGAAGTGGAGTGGCGGCCAGCTCCGATTTCGCCTCATGGCGGGGTTTGCGGATCAACGCGCACGCGCCATGCCAAATGAGAATCGTTCGAGGCAAAGCGATAGATCTTGCTCAGCTACGTTACGCCTCCGACGTTGTCGGACATCGGATAGCGCCGAACAGGACCGCTTGCGGATTGGGAGGACGTGTCTTTTGCGCAAGAGGACCTCCGCCCCTCAGGCAAATAGCTCCGACCGGGGCGCTATGCTTCACCACCGTCGGCCCGGGAAGTAACGCTCTTTATGCCGAGGTGTTCTCCCACTGGACGCCGCGCATTCGCCATCATGTGAAAGAGTTCTACTGCTCGACGACCAGAAATTCTCGACCAGCCGGGGCACATGCGGCTAGGGCAAGGAGGCTCTGGGCCCAAAGGCAGGTTGACGTCGTGCGTACCCATTCGGCGCTGGTACGCCCGCAAGGTGAGCTGGACGCGCTCCGCCGGGGGAACGAGACATTTCAAGGGATCTTGCGATATCCGTCGTGTTAGCCTCGCCGTCTTTACCGGTGTGGTTCGAGGCGCTAGTCAGCGTGACGCGCCTTGCATAGTGCCCGATCACCCGACAACGCCTGTGATCCATCGCGAGGAAATACAGCGGACCTCATTTGCTGGCAGAATGCCTATCCGACCCAATCGTACCTTCTAATGGCGGCTGGCTATCCGGCGGCGCAGATTACTGCAGTCGCGCTCGAACGTGGGCAGGTAGCGTCGCTCGACGCCTGGCTGCAGAAGTGGAGGCAGCGAAGGGCATCCGATACATTGGTGCAGCATTATGTTCTGTCGGGGCTCAACGCCGCGCTGATTGAGCCCAATGCCGCCGACTTGCCAGCCGCGTGGTGATTTATGTCCACGAGGCAAGGATCCACACGCGGCGGTGGCGGCACGAGGACCAAGCCGCCCCGCACTTTCGACCCGGCGCCAAAGTGCCACTGCTCGAGGACGCCGGCCAGTCTAATGACAGGCGAGCCATCCAAGCTCTCACCTGTCCTAAAGCGGCTGGCTCAAGAGGGCGAAACCCGACAGCGGCAGAAGACATGTCAGGTTCACGACAATCGGCCGTGTTTGGGCTCGTGGAGAATTTTCAAAGCATTCCCCGCCGCTTACCGGAGCTGAGAGGGGTTGGCACGCCCATTGCTGCTTGATGGGCGGCAACACTGTGAGAGGGCTGAATCGCATGCAAACGCGCAAGACGAGCGATGGCCTCCTGATCCGTGTGTTGCGATTCTGACAGAGAACCAACTACGCATAAAAGCCACGAAAGGTGTGGGTAGCTTTGGATAAGAACATCATGGAACTGCGTATGGGGTCCCCGGCTCCTCCGATCAAAGTGGAGAACTGGCTGCGTGGCGAGCCCGTCAAAAACTTTAAGCCCGGCAAGGTCTACCTCGTTGAATTTTGGGCGACTTGGTGCGGACCATGTGTGACGGCCATGCCGCATTTGGTTGAACTGCAGGAGAAACATGCAGACAGCGGATTTGAGATTATCGGAGTCGCAGCTGGCGAACGGGCTGCAACCGCGGACGAGGCACGTACTAAGGTGGATGCCTGGCTGACCGAGAAGTTCTTGAATCTGAATTATCGTATCGCGTTCGATTACACTGGCGAAATGAACAAGCTCTGGATGGATCCCAGCTCTTCGATCGGGATTCCCACCTCGTTCGTGGTCGACCGCGACGGCCACATCGCTTTTATCGGCCACCCGGCGGAACTCGATGACGTTTTGCCGAAAGTCCTTAACGGCAGCTGGCGCAGCAGCTATGAAGCGAAAGCCGCCGATGCAAAGCGAATCGCGCGTAACCAAAGTATAGCGCGCGAAAGGTCGCTGACCCGGCCGATATACGCCAAACTTAGGCCGGCGATGCAGGACGAGGATTGGACAGCGGCACTATTGGCCATCGAAGAAGGCCTCGCCGTGATGCCAGAATCTTATCATTTTCGGCAGATTCATGCGGATCTTGTGCTTCACAAGCTGCGCGACATCAAAACCGGCTTGCCGCTTATGCGCCAATTGGTCGAGGACGCGATCGACAAAAAGTTCGAAGCGATGTCTTGGATGGTCATGGCGCTGAACCAACTCTTCGATCCCACGATCGACAACTCCCATCTTCCGCATGATGATCGCTTTGCGATGGGCAACGAGCTCTCAGAACAGATCCTGGAACTTAATCCTCCGCAAGGCGACGGGCCCCTTAAATTCCGTTGGTACATCCCGGTCGCTCAGTATTATTACGAGAGCGGCAACAAGGATCGCGCGATCGAGCTGATCGAGGTGGCAATCAAATCGCTGGACCACCCGGAGCCAATGCCGGACCACACCAAACAGCACTACCTCACCCCGTTGCTCCAAGCCCTGGCCAACTACACGGGTGAGCCCGCCTGTCACGCAGATATCTGTGTGGCTCCGCAAAATAAGGCTTTCGAAACTCAAAACGCAGTCACTTCCTGAGCAAAGATCGCGAAGGGGATGACAATTGGAATTGAACACTGGCCAATCCGCCCATCGAGGCTCGCTTCGCAGCAAGTATGTCGATGCAGCAAGGGCGGGCGGCTTGCGGCAGGTTGGATTTCAATTGCGTTGACCACCGGTCGGATCGCGGCGCAGACGATGTGCGCCGCGAATTCGCGCCGTAGGTCTCGCACTCGTGGACATGTCGAGGTCGGCCACGGGGCACTCTTGCGTGGGGTTGGCCCGCCCAAGCCATTCGTCGGCCACGCAAGTGGGCCCGGAGTGGGCATCGCAGAAAAAGGAAATCGTCTCTCGAAGACGAAGACTGAAATGAGAAACAACGAAATGCCTCATGCACCGGTTGGCCCTGATGTCAACAAGGACGAAGAAGCCCTTGCTCGCCCGTTCGTCAAATGCCTTCTGCGGCTGATCCGTACTCAGGATTCCTTCGGCTTATGGGAAGGCAATTCGGACGCCGAGCTGCTGGCCGAATTCATCATCACCAAGGAACAGCAATGTGCGACCCCTCTCATCGGCGATCCTGATTCGGACGCGCTGTGGAGGCTCGACATGTTTTACACCGCCGTGGCGCTTGCGATTGAGGAGCGCTCCGGCGTGTCGACGTCGCCAATAATCGGAATGAAACCCCTGGGGGCTTCCGGCGGTTGGTCGTTCTATCGAGACGTCCACCGGTTCGGCTTCGAGACTTTCCGCAAACTGGCTGAGGCCGGTACGAAACTGGTCGACGATGCGACTGCAGCCATTGAAGCCTAGCCCGAGATGGCGCGCATCAAGAAAACCATTGTTCCAGGAAGGATCTATGTCAGACCTAGATAAGATGAGGAATAAAGTCCGAAAGCTCCAGTTGCGTGCAGCTATTGCCAAGATGGCATTGCAGGACCTTGTCGAGGGTCTGCCGGGCAAGTGGGCCGACATACAGGAAGTCGCCGAGAAAACCCACGCCGTTTATGCCGAGTTGGATGTTGCCAAGAGAGAACTCGCTTCAATGAAGAATTTAGGATGACGCGCACATTCACCACCCGTGACGGCTCCATTTGGATGCCGTCGTACCTGACCTTCATCGATAGCAAGACCTGCATCGGCTGCGGCCGTTGTTTCAAGGTCTGCTCGCGCGATGTCATGCATCTTCACGGTGTCAATGACGCGGGTGAAATCCTCGGCCCCTGCGATGACGAAGACGACGATTTCGACGGCGAGCTCAATCGCATGATCATGGTTGTCGATGATGCCGGCCGCTGCATCGGCTGCGGAGCCTGCGGCCGCGTCTGCCCCAAGAACTGCCAGACGCATGTTGCGGCCGACGAGCTCGCAACATGATCTGGCGAAAAAACCAGGAGAACGGCGTTACACTTCATATCTTTTGTCGGCTTGTGGGGCTGATCCTGTGCAGCAATGCGTCGATGGTTTACTTCGCTTCGCATTCGCCCCGTGTGGCAGTCGTCACGACGCTGGCCTGTTCGCTGCTGCTTCAGGCCTGCTATTTCGGCCGCCTACTCTTTCTGATCCGGCAGTCTAGCCGCGCTCGTGGAACTCGCCACAGGGGCCAGCATGTCAATGGTTCCAGGAAAGCTCGGGTATCAGTCGTCTGAACTCTGATCAGCTGCGGAATGAAATTTCAGCTGTGTCCGAGCTAAGTCAATTACCCAGCATGTGCTGCTGCTTTGACGCGCGAATGACATGATCAGTGCTCAGGCCCACACCACTTTTGGTAACCCTCTGATCACTGAGCTGATCGATATAGGGGATCTGTATTTGGCAGTGGGACGCGACCACATTCGGTTTGTCCTTAGGCCAAGGAGATGCGGGTGTTGGGTCGATTAGGCACATAAGAGTCATCGCAGCACGCCGGATGCGGTCTGCTTGTCGCAATGACAAACTCGGTGCTGCAATAACGATGAACGTCTTCTGCACCCGCTTCGAAAGACGGGTGGCTTTGATCACACACACCCTTGGGCTGACCGGTGCGTAGCCGGTTCAGGTACTTTTTTGCTGGAGAGAGCATGCTGGAAAAATTCGAACGTTATCCGCTCACCTTTGGGCCCACGCCGATCGAGAGGCTCGACCGCCTCGGCAAGCATCTGGGCGACAAGGTGGAAATCTACGCCAAACGCGAGGACTGCAACTCTGGTCTCGCGCTCGGCGGAAACAAGCTGCGCAAGCTCGAGTACATTGTGCCCGACGCGATCGCGTCAGATGCCGATACGCTCGTCACAATCGGTGGCGTGCAGTCCAACCATACGCGCATGGTCGCTGCGGTCGCCGCCAAGATCGGCATGAAATGCTTCCTGGTCCAGGAGAGCTGGGTCCCACATGATGATGCCGTCTACGACCGGGTCGGCAATATTCTCTTGAGCCGCATCATGGGGGCAGAGGTGCGCCTGGTTGACGAGGGCTTTGACATCGGCATCCGCCGCAGCTGGGAAAAGGCACTTTATGAGGTCAAGGCAAGGGGAGGACGGCCCTATGCGATACCGGCCGGCGCCTCTGTCCACAAATACGGCGGCCTGGGCTATGTGGGGTTCGCTGAGGAGGTACGCGCCCAGGAAAAGCAGCTTGGGTTTGCCTTCGACTACATCGTCGTCTGTACGGTGACTGGTTCAACCCACGGCGGCATGCTCGTCGGGTTCGACAAGGACGGTCGACAGCGCAACGTGATCGGTATCGATGCCTCCGCCATGCCCGCCAAGACCAAGGCGCAGGTGCTTGGCATCGCCCGAAATACAGCGAAGCTCGTCCACCTCGGAGCGGAAATTGTCGAGGAAGACGTGGTATTGCTCGAGAACTACGCGTACCCGCGTTATGGCGTTCCATCGGAGGAAACCAAAGAGGCAATCCGTCTGTGCGCGCGGCTCGAGGGCATGATTACCGATCCCGTTTACGAGGGCAAATCGATGCAAGGGATGATCGACCTCGTCCAGAGGGGCTTCTTTCCAGAGGGATCGAGGGTCCTCTACGCACATCTAGGCGGCGCGCCGGCGATCAACGGGTACGGCTACACCTTTCGCAACGGCTGACATTCGGCAGACTGCGATTCCGCCGTCCTGCCGTACCGGACGTGCATAACATCGTTTCAGCGCTGGGCCGGAAAGGCCGAGGTCAATTTCGCGGACGTCGATGATCTGTAGAACTGTTCATTCGCTCCGCAGAGGGCCGGCGAATCCAATCTCTTCCTAAGGCCGTTGGCCGTAATCGAAAGACACGAGGCCGGCGAGTTCGTGCTCAGCTGTCACTCTGTTAGCAAGGGAACGGAATCCAATCCCCCGGAACAGATGGCGAGAGTTGAGCGAAGACTGCGGTCGGAGCTCCTGCGCTTCCGGGTCTCCGAGGGACGCCTTTGCGAACCGAAGGGAGTTTGATGCGTTGACGTGCCGGCGTGCGGCAGGTTGGGCCAGCGACAGGGCTCCCGGCCGGCCGGGAAGCACCGCCCTCTTCAATGTGCGTTGACTTCGCTTTCTTTGGCGAAATGTGGGTAACGGCGAGGGCCGCACACTTCCCGGACCCAAATGACCGTCGACATTCCCGCCCTTTTGGTGCGTTCGCCGTGAGGCGCGACAATTCGGTGCCCGCGTGTAACTGCGGGCATTCGCCGAAGCTTAGACGTGGTGCATTCCCGCCCGCCCGCTCGGCGGACAGTCCGGCCGTGCTGGTTTTGCCGGCCGTAACGCCCCCGGCTCGTCGGTAAGGCCTCACTGCCACACGCCTCTCCGGCAACGGCTCGGCGCATCGCGCAACCCGGTTGGCGCTCAGGCCAGGCCCTTCGCTAGTTCCAACGCCTGCCGTTCGAAGAGGCGGCGGTAAATGCCACCATCGAGATCGATCAGCGCGGCATGATCGCCGTCCTCCATGATGCGGCCACGGTCGAAGACGAGCAGCCGATCGAGCGAGCGGACCGTCGACAGCCGGTGTGCGATGACGAGTGTGGTTCGACCCACCATCAACCGATCCACCGCTTGTTGAATGAGCACCTCGGATTCCGAATCGAGGCTCGATGTGGCCTCGTCCAGAATAAGGATCGGCGCGTTCGCGAGGAAGGCGCGCGCGATCGCCACGCGCTGGCGCTCGCCGCCGGAGAGCTTCAAACCCCTTTCGCCGACCAATGTCCCATAGCCCTTCGGCAGGGGCGCGATGAAGTCGTGCGCACTGGCCAGCCGTGCCGCTTGCTCGATCTCGGCCTGGCTCGCGCCAGGCCGGCCATAGGCGATGTTCTCGGCAAGCGACCTGTGAAACAGGATAGGCTCCTGCTGCACTATCGCGATCTGCGAACGGAGCGACTCTTGGGTTACTTCGGAGACGTCCTGGCCGTCTATCAGGATCCTGCCGCCGCTCAGGTCATAGAGTCTCTGGATGAGCTTCACGAATGTTGTCTTGCCGGAACCGGAGGGTCCAACCAACCCAACCCTTTGGCCAGCTTCAATCGACAGCGAACATTCGCTATAGAGCGGCAGGGGATGGTCGGCGTAGCGGAAGTGGACGTTCTCGAAATCGATACGGCCCTTCGTGATCCGGATCGGCTTGGCCTCTGGACGATCCGCAACATCCAGCGGCTGATTGTGGATGGCCACCAGTTCTTCCATATCATTAACCGAGCGTTGCACGTTGCGGACATGTATGCCGGCATCACGTAGATAGCCCTGTAGGACGATGAAGGACGTGAGAACATATGCTATCTCGCCTGGCGTTGCCTGTCCGCGAGACCATAGAAGCAGGGCATATCCGATCACCGCCACCCTGAGCGCAACCAAAGTGACGCCTTGGGTTGAGCCGATGATCGTTACCCGCACCCAATTCCGGCGCGCGCGGTGCCGCCATTTCGTCATGATATTTGCAAGCCGCTCGTCTTCGCGAACCTCTGCGCCGAAGCCCTTGACCACAGCGTTGCAACTGACCGCGTCCGCAAGCGCGCCGCCGAGCCTTGTGTCCCATCGGTTGGCAAGGCTCGCCGCTGGCGCGACATAGCCGAGCGACAGCGAAATCGAAAACGCAAGGTAGACGAGAGAGCCGCAAGCAAAGATCACGCCCATGACCGGCCAGTGCCAGCCGAGCAGCACCGTCGAGCCGATCAAGATGACAAACGACGGGAGCAGCGTGACGAGTATCGTGCTGTTGAGGAGGTCGAGCGCCCACATGCCGCGCGTTATCTTGCGCACTGTCGAGCCGGCGAAGCTGTTTGCATGCCAGTCTGTCGAAAAGCGCTGCACATGATGGAACGCTTCGGTCGCGACATCGGAAATCATTTTCAACACCAGGTCGCTCAGGCCAATGAAGGCGACGTGGCGCATCGCAATGCCACCGAGTGCCAATCCAATCGGTACAGAGAATGCTGCAACAGCTGAATCCCAAGCTGGTGCTGCCGCATTAGCAGCACGAGAAACAGCGTCGATGAGTCGGCCAGAATAGAGCGGCATCAACACGTCAGCCAGCGTGGAGGCGAGCATCGCGGTCATGATGATCGCGAGCCGGGCCGGCTGCCTGTTCCAGAGGCGAACAGTGAAGGCGAAAACGTCGCGACAAGTGGCGCCGCGCCCATGGACGGGGAAACGTTTCATAGTTTCCAAGCGGGCGCATCAACACGCTCGCTCCCAAAGAAGTTAAATGACAAAGCTGGAATTTTCGACCTCCCCCACAACAGCATCAATTTTGGCGGGCAGCTCCTGGCGCCTCACAATGTGAGCTTCAAAGGTCGTGCCAATTGAGCGGGAACAGCCGAAGGACAAATTCAGCAGGTTGCCGAGCCTGGAGAAAGTCAGCCGCGATCCAACGCGCCGCGAATACTTTCCTGCCCACATCCGGTCAATCGAATGCTCGACTGTCGGATTGTGCGCTCCCCGACACAGTGCTGTTCGGTTCGCCTCCTGGGTACCTCGCTCCAGTCGGTTTACAACCTGAAAAAGCTCCGCTCGCAAGGTGGCACGACTCTTGATGCCACGTCTTTAGGTGGCGGAAGAGAACTCCGGCTGTCGATCCGTTCACTACGCATGTTGCGATGCTGGGCTGGAGCTGTGCACCTGAGGACGCAACTGAAGGAGAGATCGTGAAACTCCCGCGGATTGAACTCGAGTTAGGTCTATTCCTCAACATGACTGATGGTATCGCTCAATCCGAACGGTTGTTCGAACTGTTGTCCGCGTTTGCGCTGAAGTTCGATTGCCCTTGGATTGCCTATGGCCCGCTCGCATCAAAACAGAGGGTTTTCAAGCCGAACCGACAGGATTCTGTGGTGATGTGGAATTATCCTGCTGAATGGCAGGAGCGCTACTCGAGAATGGGCTATGCCAAAATAGACCCGCTCATCAAGAAAGGTCGAAAGGAGGCAGGGGCCTTTCGATGGAGCGAGGTGTATACCGATAAAAGCATAACTGAAGATGGACGCCGCGTCTTGGACGAAGCAGCAACATTCGGCTTGAGGTCAGGCGTTACCGTCCCTTTACATGGCCCTGCTGACAGCTTTAGGTTTATGAGTTTTGCTCAATCCTCGGACTGCGAATTGCTAAATAGAACGATCACCTACCTGCAAATGGCCGCGCTACGGTTTCATCTGATGGTTACGAAGTTCGACACTACGACTGCGTCAGAACAAGTTCATAGCCTGTCTGCGAGAGAAATAGAGTGCATTGATTTGGTGTCACAAGGAAAATCGTCATGGGAAATAGGAACTATTTTAGGCAGATCACGAAATACGATAGATTTCCATTTAAAAAATGTAATGCGGAAGTTGGATGCGACCAGCAGAACGGTAGCTGTTGTAAAAGCTTTGGAACTTGGGATTATCGAACGGCAGTAGGTTGCGCAGCTAGTTCTCCGCCCGTAGTAGCGCGAGTGATAGCCGAGACGCTCCGGCGTGCGCTCGCTCTTCGAAGCATCCAGCGCATCGTCCATCTCGGCCTCGAGCACCTCCTGCATGACCGCGCGGATCACCTCGTTCAATCTATCCGGGTTCCAAAGCAGAATGTCTTTGACGGCAGCGCTGGCGGTCTTACTTTCTGTCTTGATCATGGCGGCGTTCCTTCCAGGGAATCGGTGACGTTGAACACCACCCTGTCATGACCGCCCACTCTCAGCGAATTTGCAGAACTCAGCACGCCATTCCGTCTTAAGCGACTGACGCATGAGTGATGTGTGTCCAAATCTGACAGCCGTCAGAAAACATGTCGGGTTCAAAACAGCGGAGCGTCTTGGGCCTGTCGGGCTTTTCGAAGCCCATCACGCAGTAACTGCGCGCCAGGCGCACTGGCACGGCCTTTGCTGGTCGAGGTGCGGCAATATAGGGTGAGGGTTGACCCGCATGAGAACACGGAACTCGCTCGATGAAAGGGGTGATCGACCTCATCCAGAAAGCTTCTTTCCGGCGGGTTCGAGGGTGCTGTGCGCGCATCTCGGCGATGGGCCAGCGATCACCGGTTGAGGCTACATCTCCGGAGCGAGTGATGCCTCGAAAGATGCAATGCTGTCTCTGGTCCGACGCGCTCGAAGTTTGTGAGGAGTCGGCCCGGCAAATCGGCGAACCGGGCGGCTTAGGCTGCCAAAAGGGTAGATGGCCGCGTTGCCTCAGTAGATCAGCAGGCGGTGCCAGAAAGCCAAAGGCACACCATCGTGGCGCTTCGACGTAAGTAGATGGGAGTCGTCACCAGTGATTTTGCCGGAACTTCGCTTAGCAAACACAGCCGGCAGGGTTTTGGAGATAACGACGACCACGGGATGTGTCGTAGGATGTTCATATTGTCCCCAGGACAAGTTCGCGGTCCGGCAAAGAAAAGTGTCTCATGCGAGTCATCTGGGTCTTGAAGATTTCAAGCGGTGTCTAGCCCGCGTACCGGCTTCCGTCGACATTGGTTTTGCGGGATACTCCGAACCTTGGCTCAATCCGGACTGCACCGAAATGGTGGAGCACGCCTTCGCCAAAGGCCATGGCATCAGGATTTTTACGACGCTGGTGGGAATGAACGGGGAGGACCTGCAACGATTGCAAGCCTTGCGCTTGGGCGTATTCGTGGTTCATGTTTTCGATGATGGCACCTACATGAACAGCCGCCTGGTCGGAGACAAGTATCGCGATCTGGTTCGTCAACTCGTCGACGCGGATATCCCCTTGATCCGGTTCGTGGCTTTGGGCGAGCCCCACCCAGATATAGCCGACATTATTCCTACCGAAGCACTGATAAGAGCGCGGCCCATGAGCAGTAGGGGTGGAAGCGTCGACCCTAAGATCGTTGCACCACGCCAGCCAGTGGTCGGAGCCCTAACCTGCGTGGACGAACGACAGTATCGGAATGTTCTTCTTCCAAACAGCGACGTTACCCTGTGCTCCATGGATTTTGAACGGCGTCACGTATTGGGCAACCTTCTATATGAGGGTTACTCCGCTCTGTTTGAAAAGCCAGTTTTTCGCGAAATCGTCGACCGCATGAATGGAGCGGATGGTTTTCTGCTTTGCAGAATGTGTGAATTCGCCGACCCAAACGACCGGACCTGAGTGGATGCCGGCCGAGAGGGCGTACCTGGCAATCCGGATGGCCCCACGGCACATGCACCTGCCGGCGACGCGATCGTGTTTTCACGTTACGCGAGCATGATCCCGTAGGCGCGGCAGTGGGCCTCGACCATTCCCAGACGAGCTCATCGAAAGTGGTCTTCGGCTTCCAACCGAGCTTGTCGGCCTGCCTGCCTTGAGGTAACGCCGATCACAGGTCAACCTCGGTCGGACGGAAACAGCGTTGTCGATCCCGATCAGCGCTTGATTGCTTACTCACGGCCCACCTCGTCAACGCCTTTACCCTCCCAGACTATCTCCTTTTCGACTCGCCTGAAGGCAGCAGCCCCAGCTGCGGCCGGGGATGGTTGCCGTCGCGGTAGTGGACGTTCTCGAAACCGATTCGGCCCTTCGCCAGCGCGTCTCTCGGTTGCTTCCGCCTGGCCTACAAACGGGCTTTCCGTCAAGGGCGCCCACGGCGGCCCGCCCTCTTGACCCGGCGGCTCGGGCCAATCATCTCGCGCAAGAGATCGGAATCCGCAGTCTTCTCCAAGAGAGCGCGGCTTTCGCTCTGTCATCGGTCATCAAATAGTTTCTTGAATCAGGTTGGTGTCCGCAGCCCGAGGTTGAACGGCGAATATTGATGGCCGCCGCAAAGCCGCTCGCTCGCTACGGCGCTATTGAGGAGCGCGCTCGCGAGCGGCTTCGCTAGCGCCGAGCTACACAACCTCTGGCGACGCGACCCTGCTAATCGTCCTTGGACCCATTCATTGTCCGGAGGCGCTATGGGTAGCGATGGGTGGGTACGTCAACTACCTGATGCCATAGTAGCGGTGCTTTCGCGGAAGCTTTAGAAACCATCCTGTTGCAGCACATTCTCCGAAGGCATCCGAATGGAGGGCAACGCAACCCAACAATATTCGATGAGGATCCCGGCATCACCAGACCAACCAAAGCTTCCTCCGGCATTCTGCTCTCAATGTTAGATGACGAACATCTACCGCAAACCACTAGCCATTAAACAGCTCTCTTCTTTGACGACCTATGTGCAGAGGACTCAATATGAACACCGACCCTTTCACGGCCCATGAGTCCAACGTTCGTCGCTATGGCCGGTCGTTTCCCGCGGTCTTTGCGAGGGCACTTGGGGCCACCATCTGGGACGAGTCCGGTAACGCATATATCGACTTCCTAGTTGGGTCCGGGGCGCTCAATTACGGGCACAACAATCCGGATATCATGGCGCCGGCGATTGAATATCTCGTCGGTGAGAACATTCTTCTGTCACTTGATATGCATACGGCGGCAAAGCGTGACTTCATTGAAGGGTTCGTCGATTGGATCCTGAAACCCAGAGGCCTTTCGTACAAGATTCAGTTTCCTGGGCCGACCGGCACGAACGCCAACGAAGCGGCTCTGGCGCTGGCGCGAAAATACACCGGCCGCTCGAGCGTCATGGCCTTTACGAATGCGTTCCACGGCATGTCGCTCGGCTCTCTAGCGGTGTCGGGCTCGGCCTCAACCAGGGAACTGGGAGGCGTTGCTCGCCACGATGTGATCCGTGTTCCCTATGACGGCTATCCGAGCCAAGCTTTCGATTCCGCCAGTTACATCGACTGCGTTTTGAGCGACCCGGGGAGCGGAATAGAAAAGCCGGCCGCAATCATTCTGGAGACCATCCAGGCAGAAGGCGGCATGAACGCCGCATCCGCAGCTTGGCTCACGGAAATTCAGCGCATTTGCCGTACTCACGGCATTGTTTTTATCGTCGACGATATTCAGGCGGGTGCGGGCCGAACTGGCGATTTCTTTTCATTCGAGTCCGCAAAAATCGAACCGGACATTGTGTGTCTTTCCAAGTCCCTAAGCGGTTCAGGTAGCCCGCTTTCCATCGTTCTGATTCGACCCGACTTGGACATATGGAAGCCCGGAGAACATAGCGGGACTTTCAGAGGCAACAATTTCGCCTTCGTGACGGCAGGAGCCATGTGCAAGATGTGGTCGGATAGGAAATTTACTGCAGGTGTCGAGCGGACAGCCGTCAGGCTGCAAACGCACCTCGATCGCCTGGTTGCGAAATTTCCCAGATACATCCAACAAAAGCGCGGGCGCGGCCTGATGGCCGGCCTGAAATGCCGTTCACCGGCACTTGTCGGCCGCGTGCACGATGTCGCATTCGAAAATGGCCTTCTTATCGAATCCTCGGGGCCAAATCGCGACGTTATCAAAGTCCTCCCGCCGATAACCATCACCGATGCCGAACTCGATCGTGGCATCACCATCCTTGATCACGCACTACAGGAGCAAGACAATGCCTAAGCAGATAACTCAAGTGCCAGCCATCTCCCCGGTTTCGATCAAAGAACGGACCGGGTCGATCAACACGGGGGAGATCATCTCGGTCCTGAAAGGTGAGCTCACCGCTCTGCACGTCAAGCAAGCTTTCAGCACCGAAGTAGCCGAGGAGATCACCACGAACTTTATTGGAAGCTCCGGTCTCAGAGAGCGTAGAGATGGTGTGCCCGGACAATATGTCGGCGCATCTCACTACAGGAAGGATGCAGCCACCTATTTCGCAGATGCGGAAGCTGCGCGACCTTACGTCGAGGCCCTTTTTAAGAATTTGGTTGACCCGGTCCGAGCAATATTCGGCGCGTTGAAGCGAGAGCTTCACAACCAGGGTATTGAATTGCGGCTCGCCCGTTCGGAACGCGGTCAGGCCAACGTCTGTCGCGCTCTCAGTTGGTCAGGCAGTGGCACGTTTTCCTTGGATCCCCACGACGACGTCGCTCAAGTCTTACGTGCTGGCGATGATTACGAGCTTTCTGCGGTGGCGCACAATACGGTCGCAGCGCTCAACCTCTATCCCAGCATGTCCGAGCACGGGGGCAATCTGAGGCTCTGGAGCCATAAGCCGACAGTTGCGGACCGAAAGTCGCAGGGTGTGGAGACCACTGGATATCCCTATTCGGCAGCCTATCTTGAGGCCGTCCCGTGCCGCGAGTTCCAGCTCAAGGCCGGGGATATCGCCCTAATCGATGGCGGCTTCGTTCACGGGGTTACCGGTCAATCAGGCGACGGAAAGCGTCGCCTGGTGCTGAATTGCTTTTTCGGGTTTGCGCGGCCGGATCTTGTTCTCTGGTGGACCTGATAGGCCGTGGATAGCGGCGACTGTTTTGTGCCGATAGTGAAGGCGTCACCTCCGTCATAGCGGGGAACCTTCAATGACAGACCCCTCCGGACGTTTTTCCATTCTTCCGGAGGGGGCGAACCTGACTTGTTGAGTTCAGTAAAATGGCTTGGCAGTGACTTTTGCGTCCGCCCAGCCCCGTGTTTGCCGGAGCGGCGGACTGTGGCGCCTGCTCAGGCAGCCAGCGCCCTCAGGTTCTCGTAGTGGCTGATCAACTCAATGTACCTGACGCGGAAGTGATATGGCGATCCAAAATTCTACCCATCCTATCGGCTCCGGCGGGGCGAGCATGTCGACTAGAGAACTTCTCGAGGCGGCCGCCGATGAAGTTTGGAGGCCGTACCTGTATCATCAGACCTTTGATGGCGTAGATGCGGCCCAGAATATCGCCGACGACGGACAACAGCCACGGGTTTATTCTAGCGACGCGCTTTGTTGCGGCACATTCGGCGAGTTGCTCCAAGGACAGTTGCCGGTCGGTTCCGTTCCCGGGGACCCTCACTTCTTGATCACAATGCCTATCGCGCTCTTTGCGCGAGCTCACTTCATGCCGATGGCAGGCACACAATCCGTAAGCGTTTATCCGTCACATAAAATCAAAGCGAAACGGCTGGCTGAGAATCTCGTGATTGCGCTCGGCGCCTCAGGAGGAATCCTCCTTTTGGAATCTGAGCTCCCTGAAGGCAAAGGACTCGCGAGTTCGTCGGCCGATCTTGTTGCGACTGCACGGTCAATCGCCTGCTGCTTTAAGCGTAGAATCCGGACACTGTTGATCGAAAAGCTAATGGCGGACATCGAGCCATCCGACGGGGTGATGTACCCGGGTGTGGTTGCATACCAACAGCGAGCATGTAACCTTCTCTCGTTCCTTGGCCAAATGCCGCCGCTTGCGATCGTTGGTATCGATGAAGGAGGGACGATCAAAACCGTCGATTATGATCAACGGCGAGGTGAAATCTCCGCCAGTCGAAGAGCAGAATATCAAGGACTCCTGGACCGCGCACGGATAGCAATTCCGCGGGGTGACGCGGCGACGATAGGCAAAATAGCCACTGCCAGCGCTCTCCTGCATCAGGAGCGGACTCCAAAGAAGCATCTGAACTCGATGTTGAAAGCATCGCAGGCCACCGACGCTCTCGGGGTGATAGTCGCGCACAGCGGCACCATGATTGGAATCCTGCTTGATCGAACCGCGGATGACTTTACACGAAAGATTCAGTCCGTGCTCGCACATGTGTCGCGATTCGACAACTCGCCAAGAATTTACCGGACCATGACTGGCTGCCGATGAGGTAAGAAATATGGACGCTGCTCGCAAACACCTTCTATTCTCCGGATATTCTGATGCGTATGCTCTTCCTAGAATTATTAGGTGCGGGACAAACCTTTATCTCGCGCAGTTCGCTTTCATGAAGCTTCTCCCTGCGAAGTACATTATCGAGAAAGCGGTGACTCGAGGGACGTTGACGCACGGCATGAAAGTTCTCGAGACCTCAAGCGGAACCTTCGCACTGGGGCTGGCCGTCATTTGCCGAGAACGTGGATTCCAGCTTGAGATCTTCACGGACCCGGTGATGGACAAAGGTCTCGAAAACAGGTTGAGCTCTCTAGGAGCCGAAGTCGTCATAGTAACTGAAAAGGCCCAGGATGGTGGTTACCAACGAAGCCGGCTGGACGCGTTACACGCTAAGATGAGACAGTTGGGCCATTCCTGTTTCTGGCCCCGTCAGTACGAAACACCGGACAACCCCGCAGCCTACAAGCTTTTTGCTGATCAACTATCGGGGATGCTGGACGCCGACATAACTTTGGTCGGTTCTGTGGGGTCTGGTGGCTCTACTTGCGGAACGATAGAGCGCCTTCGCCAAAAAGCCCCGGAGGCGCGCCTGATCGGAGTAGATACCTTCAATAGCGTCATTTTTGGCCAACCGGATGGCGACCGGAAACTGCGGGGCCTGGGGAACAGTCTTGTCCCCAAGAATGTGAAGCATGAACTGTATGACGACGTGCATCTCATTTCGGCTCCGCTCGCATTTGCTGCAACGCATACCCTCCATGAGCGGCACGCCGTTTTCGCCGGTCCGACCTCCGGGGCGAGCTACATCGTTGGGCGTTGGCACGCTCGGCAGTATCCAGGAGAAACCGTGGTCGTCATATGTGCAGATGAAGGCCACCGCTATGCCGAAGCTGTTTATGACCACGAGTGGCTCAAGCAGAATGGATGTCTGCATGAAGGTGCTCTTCTGGACGCTCCGTCCAGTGAAGAGCATCCCTCGACCGCTCTTCCGCCATGGAACCGATATCGTTGGAATCGGAAAAGCCGGGAAGCTGTCTTAAGCCTGCTGGAGGACGATTCTTGATGAACCGAGGTAGCTTCCTTTTCGTGGAAAGCAACACGACGGGCACCGGCGAACTATTAATGAAACGGGCCCGAGCTCTTGGCTTCGAACCATATCTCGTTACGCGTAATCCTGCGCGTTATCCGTTTCTGAAGGACTCGGTCGCTCACGTTGTCGAAGCTGAAACGCGTAGTCCGGACGAACTCATCGGGGTCGCCGCCAAGTTGGGAAGGCTGGCAGGAATATACTCGTCGTCGGATTATTTTGTGGAAGCAGCGTCAAGTGCTGCGACGGCCATCGGGCTACCAGCAGCCAATCCGAAGGCTATAGCTACCTGCCGGAACAAATGGAAGCAAGCGGCCGAGTTGCAGCGACAATCAATCACGATCCCTGAGACTCGACTGGCCACTTCCGTCCGAGACGTGGAGAAGATACTTGCCCAAGCCACTCTGCCGGTGGTGGTGAAGCCGGTCTCCGGTAGTGGTAGTAGTGGCGTGCGGTTGTGCGATACAGCGGCAGCCGCAATCAAGGCGTTTGAGAGTGCAAGGGGCGCGTTACTCGATCAGGTAGGTCTGTGCAGCCCTGATGTCCTCATCCAGAAATATATAAGGGGTAAGGAATACTCCGCAGAGATAATTGCGAACGATGGAACCCTGCATTGCCTTGGAATACTTGCAAAGCACAAGGGCCCGCCTCCCTGCTTCGTCGAGGTAGGGCACGACTTCCCGGCACCGCTCCCGGAGCGCTCCCTCCAGGAACTGGCCTGTTTTGCCGTGAGTGCGGTATCAGCGCTCGGCCTGGAGTTCGGACCGGCTCATGTAGAGTTCGTAATAGCGGAGCCAGGCCCGGTCATCATTGAGGTCAATCCCAGACTGGCTGGAGGAATGATTCCAGTCATGCTGTCGCACGCTTTGCGCACCTCAATCCTTGATATGGTCATTAATCTTTACGCGGGACAAGGGTTTACGCCTCCGCGGGCGGGCGGAAGAGCGGGAGCTATCCGTTTCCGCCTTGCTCACGAATCCGGGAAGCTCAAACGCCTGAGCTTTTCTCGAACTCCAGGGCCGACAGTGCCCGAAGCGGGGCTTCTGAAATATGGGGGGGAGGATGTTCAAATAAATGGCGATTTCAGAGACCGAGTAGCCTACGCCGTAGGCGTCGCTGATGAACTCGACGCCGCCGTTATAGCAGCTCAACAGATGATCGATTCCACGGTGATGGATATGGAAGAGGCTGCTGGCGAATCGGACAACAAGCAAGTCGCTGGGGCAAGCGAGGGCAGGTGGAACCTACATCCCGAAGCGATGAAGTTGCTCGCTCCGCCTATCGAAATCTCGCGTGACGGTCGCCTTCTGCGGCACCAGGCGACCATAGATGAAGCACATCTGGTGATGCTCGCGGATCAGGGCTTGATCAACCGGGAAGTCGCTGCCGATCTCTTGAAGCACATCTTTCACCTCCAGGACGAGGGCTTTCAGTCTTTGGAGGGACGCGATGCTCCGCGCGGCCTCTACCTTGCCTATGAGGCAGAACTTGCCGCCAGAGCTGGCCCGGAAAAGGCCGGCTGGCTGCACCTTGCAAGATCCCGCAACGACTTGAACGCGACCATCTCTCTGCTGGTCCTTCGGGAAGCTGGGTGTGCTATCTCCCAAGAAATAGGCATTGCACAAGATGCCCTGCTTCAGCGCGTGGAGGAAGCATCGAGATTTGTTGCTCCTTTGTACAGTCAGTACCAGATTGCAATCCCCGGATCGCCAGGGCACTACCTGCTCAGCGTTTTCTTCGCTCTGCGGCGCGAGCGCCAGCGGCTCCATTGCCTCCTGGAAGACATCAAGAACTGCCCTATGGGAGCTGGTGCCGGCGGAGGCACCAGCCTGCCTATCGACCCTTTGAAGACAGCAAATCTTCTGGGATTTGAATTGCCGTCATTCAACTCGCTTGATGCGGTTGCAAGCCGTGACCATCACCTACAAGGGCTTTCACTCTTCGCTAGCGTTGCAATTTTGCTCAGCCGTGTGGCCCAGGACCTGCAGCTTTGGACGACCAGGGAGTTCGCGCTCATTGACCTTCCTCATTATCTTGCTGGTGGCTCTTCCATGCTTCCCCAAAAGAAGAACCCATTTTTGCTTGAACACGTCAAGGGGTCGGCAAGCACAGCGATTGGGGCCTACGTTTCTGCGGCAACAGCCACCTGCAAATCGCCTTTCAGCAACTCGATCGAAACGAGCAACTACGGTTGCTCTCCATTAGCCCTTGCAGAAGATGCCCTTAAGAGGGCCATCACCCTCACATCACTCATTGTGAAATTCATGTCTTTCAACGTGCGGTCAATGCGTGAAAATCTGGAAGATGGCTCACCCATGACGGCAGTCGCCGCAGAACGGATGGCGTCGCGAGGCGTTCCTTTCAGGAAGGCCCACACACTAATTGGTGAGATCGCCCAACGCCTGTCTCTGGATAGCTCGGTTGCGGAGCGCCGAAGCGAGTTGGCAAGCCACCTCACTGGCGTGTTGCCGGAGAGTCTTGAAGAATGCAGGGATGCTCTGCAGTTCGGAGGAGGACCCGGACAACGATCAACCGATGATCAGCTTTCTGTAGCAAAGAAGATGTATGGCGAAATGCAGCTGAAATGCGCGGAAATACGGGAGCGTTGGGCGCACGCTGAGATACACCGCAAACAGAGGGTGAATGAGCTTATTGATGATCATCAGGCAACTTGAACGAGCGACATATGGACAGCGCTTAATCTTATAATAATCGGCAGATCAGTCCGCGGCTGGAGCGGCGCAGCGGCTGCAGCCTAGGCATTCCCCCATTGGACGAGCCACGACACGCTCCGGTCATTTGCAGTGACGGGGGTTGCCCTTTTTGGGTTTGTCAATAAAAAACTCGACGGAACTACAATCGGCCCGGCGACAACATCGACGTACGCATCCGGTGAAGACCGCAGACGTGCGTATCTGGTGGCCATGAGAACCTGAGCACCGGAGTGCTGGGGTCAAGCTTTCGATGGGGAGACGCGATGATATTCTTCGAGGAGGAGTTTGACCTCCTCGATGCCTTCATCGGTGAAGGCCAAGATCCCGTCGTCATCGTTGGCGCCGTACACCCAGATGACGCCGTCCTCGGGCTCCAGACCGAGGGTCAGTTCGTGGATGAGCGCTTCGCTGACGCCGAGGTCCCTGGCGACACGTTCGACGGTGTAGACGTGATGCACCTTATTGCGCTGCATGATCAGGCCGCCGCTGGTTGGGTCCGCAATTTTGCGGATCTCCAATTCCACGGCAGCAAATCATCGATCCGATGGGCCGGATAGGCGGGCAGTCGGGCGAGGACGTCGGCGAGCCAGGCCTGCGGGTCGATATCGTTCATCTTGGCGCTGACGATCAGAATGGCCGCGCGCTGTCCGCCGCGATCGGAACCGCAGAACAGCCAGGACTTTTCTTCCGAGAGCGAAGACTGATTCATTATGCACCTCATCTTCAAATGGCGGAAAACAGCGATTCCTGGTTGTCGTCGTGGATGCGACGCGGAGTATTGCGCGCCAAATCGGCCTTGATCCGTTCGTCTTCGAGGTCGCTGGCGCGGATCTGGTAGGGCGCGCCGCGCATGACTTGCTCGGCCGGCAAGAGGCCATCCCTGATGAACCGGCGGATTTTGACGTGCGACACGCCGAGCTTCGCGGCCGCATCCGACATGGTGAGCCACTCGCCATTCTTGTCGGAAGAGCGATAGCCGCTGATCTTGTGCACCGTGCGCAGCGATTGGACGCGACGCGCGGTCCAGGTCTTTCCCTGACCGGTCTGCATGCCCATGCGGTTGAGTGTGGCAGCGATTTCGGCATCCGACCACCGGGTTGCCATGGATCGCATGATCGCCAGAGCCTCCTCAGGCGTACGCTGGCCATGCTCTCCGGATTTGGGCTTGCGAACCCGTACCTGCGAGTGCTGGCCTCCGTGCCAGTGGATGGTCAAGATCACGTCGCGCGCATCGTCATCGACATCCGCCACGATATCCTTGATGAGCGCGCGCAGCAGTTGCTGACGACAGCGCATGTCGACACCCGGCGCATTCCAGGAGGCCTCGAGATCCTGGGCGAGGCCCGTGAAGTCCGGAACCGCGTCGACAGGCTCCACACGCTGGACTTCGCTCAGCTGGGCCTCGCAGGTCTCCACGCGCCTGAGTGTGGCTTCCCAACTCCTCTCGAGCTGGGCCGCAATAAGCCGGTTCTCCGGGTCGCAAGCGGCATAGCGGCGCTCGGCGAGCGATGCCTCATAGCGCGCCTGCTGCAGGTCCATCTCGATCATCTGCCGCCGCTTGGCTTCGCTCTCCAGCTGCATCCGTTCAGCCTCCAACGCCGCTTCGATCGCCATCGGCGCAACCGCCTCCAGCGCTTCGCGGGTCACCGCCGCGTCGGTGCGAAAGCCGTTGAACGACATGCATCGCGCCTGTGCCATCATGAGGTTGCCGCGCTCGCAGCGATATACCGGATAACCTTGGCCGCGTCCGGCATACATGACAACCAGTCTTCGCCCGCATCGACCACAGGAGATAAGACCCGGGAGCAGCGCGCGACCGCCGCGGCCCGACTTGACGCCGCCGGCTTTGCCGTAAGCGTTGGCTGCGAGCAGTTCCTGGTTCCGTTCGTACTCGCTCCATCCGATGTAGCCTTCGTGATGGTCCTTGAGCACCACCGCCCACTCGCTAGCCGGCTTGTAATGGCCATAGCTCTTGCGAACGCGGCCATCGACGATCTCAGTGCGCTTCTCGCTTTTACCATAGACATAGGCGCCGGCGTAGAATGGGTTCTTCAGGATCGAGATCACGTTGCGGTAACGGATCGGAACCCAGTCGAAGGACACCATCTTCTTGCCGTCGGAGGGTCTGGGGAAATGCACGCCATCGTCGATCATCGAGATCAGGACCTGGCGCGCGCTGCCGAGTTCGCGGAAGCGCGCGAATATCAGGTGAATGGTCTCCTGCAGGCGCATGTCGGGATCGAACCCGAGACCGTAATCGCGGTGCCAGACATAGCCGAAGGGCACGGAGATGCGCAGTTCTCCGCGCTGTGCCTTGGCGCGGGCGGCCTCGTACATGCGGGCACGCAGCACGCCGAGCTCGAATTCGCTGATGCTGCCCTTCATACCCAGCAGCAGGCGGTCGTTCGGCAATCCCGGATCGTAGACTCCGTCCAGATCGATCACGCGTGCATCGACTTCGCCGCACAACTCGAGCAGCCGATGCCAGTCCGGCCCGTTGCGCGACAGGCGGGACGCCTCCAGGCAAAGCACGGCGCCCACATGGCCGGTGCACAGATCGTCGACCAGGCGCTCGAAACCGGGACGCTCCACAGCCCCGCTTGCGGTTCGTCCCAGATCCTCGTCGATCACCTCTACTTTGCGGAATCCCCAACGCCGCGCGACGTCGACAAGCTCATACTGCCGACGCTGGCTCTCAAGGTTGAGCTGGACCTGCGCCTGAGTGGATTGACGCACATAGACGACGGCCTTGCGCTTGAGGACGGCAGTCGGAATCAGATTACCGCTCGTCATCGCAGCTCTCCTCCTCCGTTGCCACGCCGGCGGCGGCCCTCAGTACGTTGGCGAGCCGGGCGATCACTATGGTCCGTTGCGTTGAACTCAGCCCGTTCAGCTTCTGCGAGTCGAGCGGCAAGCTGAGTTGGCGAACGACCTCGAGAGATCGTGTCGGGGGTGGCAGGGTTCTCATGTTGCGACTCCGCGATGGTGAAACCATCCGGAGAGCCTCGCCGGAAACGGCGTTCGATCAAGAGCTTGTTAAGCTCAAGCAGCGCGGCAAGCGATACGCGCGGGGGGCCCAGGTCCATCGCCGCGCAAGCCACGGGATCGATCATCCAGGCCGGAGCGGTAATGACATGACCGGGCGCGACGACGAGGTGAATGATCCGGCCGTCGGCGCGCTCTTCGCTGTTCTCGCAGCGAAGCCGACGTCCGAAATACGGGTGCCAACGGTAATGGACCTCGACCTCCTGCCCAACATGGGCAGAATGACCCCGAGATGGCGATGCCGCGCAGGGCTAGCTCGGCTGCATTGTTGGATAGGCAGATCCGCCCATCGTCGAGGAACCGGGTGAAGGATGACCAGCGGCGCAGCATGTAGTTGAAGGCCTTGGTCAGGTCGTGCCCGCGCGAGAGCTTGTCGCGCGTCTCGATCATCCAGCGCTCGAGCTCGGTGACCAGCGGCGCGCTCCGCTCCTGGCGCACGGCGTGGCGTTGGGCCGGCAACAGGCCGTTGATCGCGCGCTCGATATCGAACAAGGCATCGATGCGCTTCACGGCTTCGACCGCCAGCGGATAGACCAGGTTGGGCTTCTCGCTGCGCGCCTTCTTGCGCGCCGCCGCTTCGACATCGGCCAGCTCAAACACTTTGCGCCGGCTGTGGGCCCAGCAGCTGGCCTCCAGAACAGGCGCCGGCTGACGACCCGTCGCATAGAGATCGCCGTAACCACCAAAGGCATCGGCCTGCAGAATGCCGTTCCAGCCGGCGAGATGCGCCGCGGGCTGTTCGCCTCGGCGATCGCGGGAATAGTAGAACACTGCCGCCGGCGGATCGGCGCCGCCGAACGGCCGGTCATCGCGCACATAGGTCCATAATCGACCGGTATCGGTCTTGCCCTTGGCCAGGACCGGCACCGTCGTGTCGTCGCCGTGCAGACGTGAAGCGGCCAGCACATGGGCTTCGAGCCGCTTGAACAGCGGCATCAGCGCCGCGGTGCCGGCGCCGACCTGGTCGGCGAGCGTCGACAGGCTGAGCGGCACGCCTTCGCGGGCATAGCGTTCGGCCTGGCGGTTGAGCGGCTGATGCTGGCCGAACTTCTCGAACAGGATCATCGCCAGCAGGCCGGGACCGGCCCAGCCGCGCGGGGTGGCGTGGAAGGGCGCCGGAGCCTGGCTGATCGTCTCGCAGTCGCGGCAGGTGAACTTCTCCCGCACGTGCTGGATCACCTTCCATTGCCGCGGCACCACCTCCAGCGTCGGTGATATCCTCACCCAGCTTGCGCAGCCGATGACCGCCGCAGCAATGGCAAGCGGTCGGCGCCGGCTCGACCACGATTCGCGCGGCAGATGCTCTGGAAATGGCTGGCGCGCCGGTCGTTTGCGCACATAAGGCGCCACCTCGGTGGTCCGGGCCGCGCCCTGTTCGGCGGCGATCTCGTCTTGCGTCGCGGTGCTCTCGAGTTCCTCGAAGGTGAGCTCCATCTGATCGTGCAGGCGGGCTGAGCGTTCAGAACTCTGACCATGCAGCGCCCGCTGCAGCTTGCGGATCGTCAGATCCTGATGTGCGATCAGCGCCGCATCATCCGATGCCTTGGCCCTGGCGACCGCCAGTTCGGCCTCGACCAGCGCAGCGCGCGCGGCCTCGTCTTCGGCTCTGGCCAGCGCCGCGGTCAGCGGTGCTCTCAGCGCGCCGATATCGTCCGGAACAGCATCCTGGGCGGTGGCAACCATGCCTTGGAGTGAATCATAAAACGCGTCCGCTGACTCGCGGAAAATGGCGCAAACTCAAAGAAAACTCAGCCCGCGCGCTGCGGGCGGAACGTGTGAACCGGGTTGCGCCAATCGATCCCGTCGAGCATGTAGGCGAGCTGCGCCGGCGATATGGAAACCGTGCCGTCCGCCGGCGACGGCCATAGAAACCGGCCCTTCTCGAGCCGTTTCGCATACAGCGACATGCCGAGCCCACGCCACCTTCGAGGTTGCGCGATGCGAACCCGCACCTTGGCGGATCGCATTTATTCGGCGCCGGCCGTAGACATATGCGCCGGCATAGGCCGGGTTGTGCAAAATATGATGGACGTCGGCGATGGTGGCGTCTCGCCACACCAGCTCATGGGGCGCCGGCCCGCGAATCGGCGCACCGGTACGCGTAGGTCGTGCGTGCGCAGGTAACGCATAACGCGTCGCGCGGTCTGAAGCTCTCTAAATTTGTCGAAGATCAGACGCAGCCGAGCCTGAACCTCTTCATCAGGGTTGAACACGATCTGGCCGGAGCGGTTGTAGGCCAAGCCACCTGGCAGCGGTATGCGAAGCTCGCCCCGCGCCGCCTTCTGCCGTCCCCCTTGATGCAGGCGGGTGCGGATCTGGTGCAACTCCGCTTCGCTCATGATCCCCGAGAGCCCTAACAGCAGCCGGTCTTGATAAGCGCAGGGACCGTAGAGACGTTCACCATCGGCGATGACAACGCCGAGCAATGAACACAACTCGAGGAGTTGATGCCAGTCCCGGTTGTTGCGCGCTGCATCGAGGCTGACCACCAGACCCGCGTTGCCGAGCCCGATCTCGGCCCCGATCTCGGCGATGAGCCATTGGAAGTCGCCGCGCTCGACTTGGCCGTTTCCTGGTTTTCCAAGATCCTCGTCGATGGCGACGACACGATCCGGCGGCCAGCCCAATCTGACGCGCGGTCCACCAAGCTGTGCTGAAGTTCGGTGCTTTCCTGATGGTGGCGCACCTAGTTTATCGAGGATTGGCGCACAACACGTAAGCGAAATTTGAACGCCGGACGGCCGCTCTCGGAATAACCAACATCAAACTGGTCCCTCGCGGCTGGCGCGTCCGGCGGCATCCGGCGGATCAGCGCGAGCATCTGCGCGACTTGGTGCTGAGATACCGGTGGGAGATTGTTCCAAAAGGCTGGGCGTATCTGGCTTGATCCGTACCAGTGGAACACTGGTCTCCGGTAGAGCCACCGCAATCCGATGCGCCAAAGCATGAGCACCATCGCAACTCGCCATTGAGTTATAAAGGTGATTCGCGCACAATACACTAAAGGAAGCAAAGTCCGAACGGGTATTAACTTTCCAGCCCGCTACGATGTTCACCATCATCATCGCTAGCAGGCGACAGATTCGTAACTGAGCGGCGGATATTGCGCGACCGTCCATCCGGAAGGCGGATGACAAAAAAGGCAGATCCGCGCACTGACCGAAGTGATGCCACCTCAAACTGCTGTCCACAGGGTGCGTGTCGACGGTCAACCACCGTGACATGAGATACCAACCGGATCAACAAGAGGGGCATCCTGCGCTGCTTGGGTCGCCACGACCTCATGCCAAGCGGAGACGGGCAACTGGCTGGTTACGATGGTGGAGCGGCGTCCATAGCGGTCCTCGAGGATTTCAAGGAGGTCATGAGGGGCCTGGCCGTCGAGGGGCTCAAGGCCCCAATCGTCAAGGATCAGCAATTGCACACTGCCGAGCTTGCGCAGCAGGCGTAGATAGCGACCATCCCCGCGCGCCGATGCCAGGGAGCAAACAGTCTGGGCACGCTCTGGTAAAGGACGGAGCGGTCATCGCGACAGGCCTTGTAGCCGAGCGCACAGGCGAGCCAACTCTTTCCGACGTCTGATGGCCCGCAGATCGCCGGATTGTCGGGGCGGAGGAACAGGAGCCGATCGAGTCCGCGCGCTGCGATAGTCAACATCCTCGGGAATGGTCTGGTGGCGCAGCTTTGCAAAGCGCAGGCGGGCAGCAAGGTTGCGATCGTACCGCCAGCTCCATTCCCGGTCGAGTAGCAGACTCAACCATTCGACATGAGAGAGTTGTTCGACCTCGGCATTGGCGGTGAGTTCGTCGAATGCCCTGGCTATGCCGGACAGGCCCATGGCGTTCAGGCGATCGAGGGTGGGGGGTGCAAGCATCCCTTTCTACTTCAGTCGTTATAGCGACAGCCGCGGATTGGGAATGGTCGATGGCTCGCGGGACGCCGCCCGCGGCGACGGCGCTCGGTCGAGATGGTTGTCGAGAATGGAGCGGACCGAGCCGTAGGTCCGCGCGCCGATCTCAAGCGCGCGACCGCAGGCGGCATTGACCTGTTCCCTGCCAAATCCCTTGACCAGGCGAGTGATGCCCAGAAAGGCCCGGAAGCCCTGCTCGGAATGTGGCCGGTCAGCCAGGATCTTCTCGCACAGCAGCGCCGCGTCGGAACGCCGAGGCATCGTGGCCGATCCGCTCAATCGTCCGATCAGCGAAGCGCCGATGCGAGGATGGCATGTGATCGGGACCCTGGTGTGCCGGCCATTGCCGCTGGAACGCAAATGGACGGCGATCCATTCGCCCTTGCAGAACAACTCGACGGGTCGCTTGACGCGCGCCTCGACCTGCTCGCGCGCGAAGGGCCAGAGGAGGGAGTAATAGTGGCGATCGATCTCGACATGATAGTCGAGACCGGCACGCCGGATCCGCCATTCGGCGAAGACTTTACATTCCGCCGGCAGCGGCTTGAGCGCCGGACCGTCGACCTCCTCGAACAGCTGCCGGCACCCGACGATCGTTCAGATCGGCCAGCAATTCGCCGATTGCCGCATTCACCTTGGCCAGACTGTAGAAGGCCGAGAGGCCAGCGCTCGACAATGCGCACCGCCGCCTCGACCTTCGCCTTATCGCGCGGCCGGCGCGGCCTGGTCGGCAGCACCGAACTGCCGTAATGGGCCGCCATCCCGGCATAAGTGCGGTTGATCTGCGGATAGTAGCGGCGGCCTCCGCGACCTTCGCGTTATCAGGAACCACCAGCGCGCGCGCCGCCGAATGCCTCGAGCGTATTGAGTTGGCGGCCGAGCCAGTCGGGCAGCGTGCGCTCCAACGTGCCTCTGCTAGGACAGGCTAGACGCGCCCAGCACCGCCAGGAACAGATGCGCCTGACGCGTCCTTCCCTTGAGGCGGTCGACCATTACCGTCACCGTGTCGCCGGCATAGTCGACGAACAGCTTCTACTTGAAAGCATTTTCAGCAGGTCTTCACGGGTCAACCAAACGAGCCAGTCGTCGTCGCATATGCCCCGCGCTGGCAACCGCAGGACGGATGCATGTGGCTCTTTGTGTAGATAGCCGTTGCGATCTGCTATGCCCTTTTCGATGTTCCAGCTACCAACGAGGGCGTAAATGAAATCCGGCGACCATTGAGTCCATGCCACTCCAAATGCGATCCGACCAAGGAAGGACAGAAGACCGCGTCCCCGAAAATCCTCACGGAGCCAGAGGTCGCCGCGATATGCTACAAGCCCGGTAATGCTTCTGGCGGACGGTGCGTAGCAGCTACACGAAGAGCCAGGCCCTGCTTTAAGACCAGGGTCCGCGAAGCAGTCTCTGAGCGTCCCAAGGTGCTCATCAAGACTTGTGGTGGAGAGATCGTACAGCCGCATTGCTTGGACATGCGCTACCCTGTCTTCCCGGTCCCTGCCAATAATCCAGAAAGCCTTTCCAGGTAGAAGATCAGAACAGTCCGGACGAAAGTGTGGATAGGTCGGTGACTTTCCAGGAAGTCTGTCAGTGATCCTGACGTACTCCTCAAAATCGTCTCCCATCGTGATGTGGAGACCGGACTTACGCGCCAGCTCGTACGCTGCACAGATGAACTTCGAAATGTCTAATGTCGTTACGTTATCCTGCATGCAGATGCACCCTGACAGCTAAAGAAGTGCGGTTCTAATATAGCGGAATGCGGACCGATACTGCGAGATTTGATAGTTGACGTGACTATCGGCTCATGCTCACGTTGCACGCGCTCTCCGACCGCCATCGGCGCAAGGCCGATAGTCAAAACCGCGCTGAAGGAGAACCAACACCGAAATGGTCCTGACCTTGCCCCTTTGATCTAATCCGGTTTGAAGTTCGCTCTGGCCCATCGAGAGGACCAGGACATGAAACGCGGCCGCTTCTCTGAAGAGCAGTATCATCGGAATTTTGAAGGAACTTGAGGCCGGGGTATCGGTTGCCGATCTGTGCCGCAAGCACGTGGTCGGCGACGCCTCGATTTACAACTGGAAGGCCCGCTTCGGCGGGATGGATGTCTCCGAGGCTCTGCGACTGAAGGCTCTGGAGGACGAGAACACCCGGGTGAAGCGGCTTCTGGCCGACGCCATGCTCGACAATGCCGCGTTGAAGGATCTTGTGGGAAAGAAATGGTGACGCCCGCGGCCAAGCGGAAAGCTGTCGCTCGCCTGAAGGAAGGCTTCGGGGTGAGCGAACGGCGGGCGTGTAAAGCCATCGGCTGTTGCCGCATGACGGTTCGCTACGAGACCAGCAGGCCGGACGACCGCGAGGTTCGCGAGCCGATGAAGGCGATCGCGCAGGAGCGTCGCCGGTTCGGCTACCGGCGTCTTCTCGTGATGCTGAGGCGGGAGGGCCTGGTCGTGAACCACAAGAAGCTGTTCCGGCTCTATCGGGAGGAGAAGCTCGCCGTTCGCCGCCGTGGCGGCCGCAAGCGGGCGATCGGGACCAGGGCGCCGATGCTGGTGCCGCTGAGGCCCGACGAGCGCTGGTCGCTCGACTTCGTATCGGACCAGCTCACCGACGGGCGCCGCTTCCGCATCCTGGCCGTCGTCGACGACTGCACGAGAGAGTGCCTGTCACTCGTCGTTGATACGTCTCTCTCGGGCATGCGGGTTGCCCGCGAATTGGACCGGCTCATCACCGAGCGCGGCCGGCCCAGGATGATCGTCAGCGACAATGGCAGCGAGTTCACCTCGAACGCCATCCTCGCCTGGGCGGATCAGAACCGCGTCGAATGGCATTACATTGCGCCCGGCAAGCCGATGCAGAATGGCTTCATCGAGAGCTTCAACGGCCGACTGCGCGATGAACTGCTCAACGAGACGCTGTTCACCTCGCTGGCTCAGGCGCGCGTAGCCATCGCCCTGTGGCACGCCGACTACAACACCGCGCGGCCGCACTCCCAAATCGCCTGGCAGACCCCGGCAGAGTTCGCCAGCACCTTCAATCCGCGACGGTCGCTCGCGCTGCGCTATGCCAAAGGCTCCGGGCCAGCGCCCGTCGCTTCACCCGCCCAGCAGGGCACAACCCACGCCGGAAACGAACTCAAAACTGGATAGAAACTGGGAGCAACGTCAGTCCGACCATCGGCAGCAGCGCGCTCGAACCATGCTGCTCATGATGAAAGATGACTAGCAGGCAACGACCACACCCAGGCGTCACTTGCCCCTTACATGGGCGACCCTCACTGGTCGTGCAGACGACAACACTTGCTCGGGCTTCAGTGCGTCGCTCGGCATTAACACAACCTTAAACTATCTTCACAACCGCAAATCGCTGACAATGGTAGGTTCACCACAGCGTCTGAGGTCAGGCACGGCTGAAACAGCTGCGCCGTTCCGCTCCGACTGCCGCACACCACGCAACCTTGGGGAACAGCCAATGGCAAGAAGAGCGCTCATCCTAGTTGAAGGCCATCAGCGTATGGGTCTTCTATACGTTCAAGCGGCCCAGCGTCTCGGTCTGTATCCAATTACCCTGTCGGCTAATCCAGCTCAGTACAAATATCTTGCAGCTGAAGAGAATGAGGCAATCCGTGTGGATACAGACGATCTCGATGCGCTGATCCGTGAATGTTCCCGGCTACGTGCCAACTACGACATTGCTGGTATTACTGGCTTTTCGCGCGCCGACGAGTCGGCCTGCGTGACAGCTGGTAAGCTCGGTCAGCACTTCGATCTGCCGGGACCGAACCCTGCATCAATTGAGCGATGCTGCGACAAATCCGTTCAACGTCAGCTCCTTGCGGAGGCCGGCGTTCCAATACCTGAATTTCGCTTGGCTACCAATGCGACGGAGGCAGAAAGCTCTGCCGTGGAGATCGGCCTCCCGGTTATCCTTAAGCCAGCCGTGGGCGCCGGCAGCAGCGGTGTCCGTTTGTGCCGCAGTGTCGACGAGGTAACCGAACATATGACCTATTTGTTGGGCGGGGAGCACCTATGGCGGTCTTCGCCGAGGATACTGGTCGAAGAGTTCGCCCAGGGGCCTCTCTATATCGCTCAGATAATGGGAAATGTGGTGATTGCGATAGGCGCCGCTTTATACGGCCCACCACCGCATTTTGTCTGTCGTCAATTGAACTATCCGGCCGTGCTGACTGAGGACGAGAACAAACGTATCGCCGCTGTTTCACTGAACTGTTTGCGAGCTCTCGACCTCGGCTGGGGGCCAACGAACATTGAATTCCGGTGGACGGAGCTTGGCCCAGTCGTCATTGAAGTCAATCCGCGCCTTGCTGGCGCGCCCGATCCTCAGCTTGTTCAGCTGGCTTACGGTGTCGATCTCATCTCCGAGCACATCAAGCTTGTCATCGGCAACGAATGCAATTTGAGCAGGAGGCGTTCGCAGACTGCGGCTGCGCGTATGTTAGTCCCTGATGACGATGGCACCCTCGACTGGATAGATGGAAACAGTCAGGCGGCTGCTATATCAGGTGTCGCCGAGGTCAAATTGTATGTTGAACCCAAGACGCTGATCGTTAGGAGAGGCGATTACTTAGACAAGCTCGGACATGTCATCGCCGCGTCAGCCTGCCCCGCCCGGACGGAGGCGATACTCCAGCGTGCTGTCGACTCAATTCGTTGGTCCATCACACCATTCCCGACCCTTGGCAATTAGGTACAGTCCGTTCGGCGCAATGCCAGACATGTGGATGCAGCGGAACCATCCGGACCTCCCGTTCGAGCGTTATGCCGATGATGCCATCTGCCATTGCCGAACCGAAAACAGGCAGTGGTGCTGCGCGACGCTCTTGAAAAGCGGTTCGCAGACTGCGGGCTGACGCTACATCCCGAAAGACGAAGATCGTCTACTGTAAGGATGACGATCGACGCGGAACCATTCTAATCACAACTAGACTTCTCGGCTATACTTTCAGGTGTCGGGCGAATTGAGAAACTGACCCCCCGCATTGCCTCACGTTGATTGTTACCAATAGGGTCGCCGTCCCGAGGGGATGAAGCCGTTGTTGTCATCCTGATTCGGAGGCTGGATGGCAGGGCGGGTTAGCATGGCGACACGGTTGGAATTGGTTGAAGCGATTGTCGAGCGATATCGATCGGGCTGCGGGCCGACAAACAAGGGATTTTGGACGAGTTCGTCGCAGTCGCTATCATCGCAAACGTGCGATCCGGGTGTTGCGACCTCGGGCTGCCGGTCCGTCGCCCACCCGACAATATCCGGTGCTTTATGGCGCCGAAGTTTCTGGAGGCGCTGGTGGCATTGTGGAAGGCGTCCGATCGCCTTTGCTCGAAACGGCTGAAACCGCTGATTCCCATTTTGCTGCCGGCTCTTGAGCGGCATGGCCGGCTCGATCTGGATGGCGAACTTCGCGACAAGCTGCTGACGATCAGCGCAGCGGATGGATCGCCTGCTTTCGGAAGTGCGTGCTGTAGCTCGCGGGGGGCAGCGCCGTCGCGCCGGACTGAGTTCTGCGGTGCGTACGTCGGTTCCGGTGCGCACCTTCGGCGACTGGAATGATCCGCCGCCCGGATATGTCGAGGTCGACTTCGTTGCCCATTCCGGCACCTCTTCGTCCGGCAGCTTTGTGCAAACGATGGTCTTGACCGATATCGCCACAGGCTGGACCGAGTGCGTGCCGGTGCGGACGCGAGGAAGTGGTCTTGTCATCGCTGCCATCAAGCGGGCCAGGTCGTTGTTCCCCTTTCCGCTCAAGGCGTGGACTTTGACAATGACAGCGCCTTCATGAATGAACTCGTGGTCTCCTGGTGCAGAAGTCAAGGATTGGAAGTGACGCGTTCCCGTGCTTATCGGAAGAATGATCAGGCATGGGTCGAGCAGAAGAACGGTGCCATCGTTCGTCGCCTGGTCGGCTATGGCAGGTTCGTGGGTGCGGAAGCCACGGCGGCGCTTGTTCGTCTCTATGACGCAGTGCGGCTGCACGGCAATCTCTTCCAGCCCTCGTTCAAGCTGCGAGAGAAGACCCGTATCGGCGCGCGTGTGATTAAGCGCTATCATCCGCCAGCGCCGCCGGTCGAGCGTGCCATCCAGAGGTGGCGGAGGACGACAAGGAGCTGTTGCGTTGCGTGCGATGCTCGCAACGGCGGACCCGGTGATGCTGTTCACCGGCATCCGTGCGGCACAGGAAGATCTGGGAAGACGGGTCGATCGTCGTGGAGTGCAAACAACGCCACAGGAACCGGTCGTCATCGATCTGCAGCGCTTTACCGCAAATCTGAAGACGGCTTGGCAGGGCGGTGAGGTGCGACCCACCCATAAAAGGCCTTATCGGCGGACAAAGCCTTATCCGAAGAGACCGAGCATGCTTGAGCCCTATGAGGCTCAGATTCGGGCACGGTGCTGCAGCGGCTGATGAACGTCGATCAAAGACGGTTCACGAACAAAAGCCTGCGGACGGTGCAAATAGCGGTGAAAGCCTGGCGTAAAGAGACAGCCGTTGAAATAACCAATGGCGACTAGATGGCGATCTCCCCGCTTCTTCAACCCGCCACATCGTAAGGTAACATTCTTCGGGTGAGGCAACAGGGGGGGCAGTTTCTCAATTCGCTTGACTTTCAGGCCGAGGCTTGCGCGCCGAAGAGGCGGAAAGGTGGGCGTCTCGTTTAGCCCCGCGGCCAGTGACAAAGCTCTCATGGCGACGCAAGAGCACCGTCGATTTAGGCTCTCTCGGACCGGTCGGCAAATCGGCCACCGAGGTCCGTTCCCGCCCCCCAGGATTCGATGGATCCAGAAGCCGTCGAGACCCGCCTCCTGAATGACCACAAGCGCAAAGTCCCGGCCGGTGCGCGCCTGTGCCTTGTCCTGAAGCCGGGCAAAGCGGCCGAA
This sequence comes from Mesorhizobium sp. M1E.F.Ca.ET.045.02.1.1, assembly GCF_003952485.1. Lineage (NCBI taxonomy): Bacteria > Pseudomonadati > Pseudomonadota > Alphaproteobacteria > Hyphomicrobiales > Phyllobacteriaceae > Mesorhizobium > Mesorhizobium sp. M1E.F.Ca.ET.045.02.1.1. The sequence continues at coordinate 422,959 of NZ_CP034447.1, read as the reverse complement.
GGGATCGAAAGCCATGTCGTCGACGCCGCCTCGATTGCCACGCCGCGCCGGCGGCGTCGTGCCAAGACCGACAAGATCGATGGTGAGGCGTTGGTGCGTGAGCTGCTCGCCTACAAACGAGGCGAGCCGCGCGTGTGCGCGATGGTTAGGGTACCGAGCGTCAAGGAGGAGGACCATCGGCGCATCGGCCGTGAACGCAAGGCTCTGGTTGGTCAGCGGACCTGCCATGTCAACCGGATCAAGGGCCTGCTGTTTGCTCAGGGCATCACCGGCTACGAGCCGCTGGGACGTGACCGGCGACATCGGCTTGAGGAATTGAGGACCGGCGACGGCCGCGCACTGCCAGAACATCTGAAGGGGCAAATCCGTCGCGAGCTCGACCGACTCGAACTGGTGATAGCCCAAATCAAAGAGGTGCAGGCCGAGCGCGACGCTCTGCTGGCAATCGAAGTCGCCGAAACTCCAGCAGCGACATTGCTCGATCTCAAGGGCATCGGCCCCGACTGTGCCGCCATCCTCTACTCGGAAGGTCTGTTCCGGCACTTCGATAATCGCCGGCAGGTCGCCGCCTATGCCGGGCTCGCGCCAACGCCTTGGCAGAGCGCATTGGTCCAGCGCCAGCAAGGCGTCTCGAAGGCCGGCAACCCCGACTGCGAACGACGATGATCGAGTTGGCCTGGCTGTGGCTGCGCAATCAACCGAGTTCAGCGCTTACCCGCTGGTTCCATGAACGCGTGATGCGCAACCAAGGGCGCCTCAAAAAGACAACCATCGTCGCCCTTGCAAGGAAGCTGCTCGTGGCGCTGTGGAAATACGTGACCGCGGGCGTCGTCATCGAAGGTGCTGTCATGAAGGCGTCTGACGAGATCACACCGATACACTCATCCCTCGAGGCCTGATCAGCCTCGGCGGATCCAGGAGGCGAACCGAGATCCCAGCTGGCTAGAATGCCGTATCAAAGATGGGTCTCGCCTTCTGGGCCCCTGCCGCCGCAAGGGATATTGGTGCAGCCGTCTGAAGCGGCGACCGTATGTGAGTTTGATTAGGCTCGATTGACCGAGCCGTGTCACGCAATCGGGCCCAGCTCTGGATTCCGCCACCAATTGGGAGCAATACGATGCCGTCCTAACACACCTCTTGACCTCAGCATCGTCATGTGAGCCTGGGATCAAACAGCTAGGCTGGGCCAGCAGCTTTGATGTCGCATTTTTTGGAGCACAGATATGATGCGGGCATTCCGCACCTGTTTCCCTACTGCCCCCAAGACAGGCGGGCCGATCGATTTTCCACCATAGCGCAAGTCGTTTAGTTCGTGATTGCGCCAACGATCATCGGGCCACTTCCAAGGCTTCATGTCTTCGATTTCAGTCACAGACGTCTTCTTACTTCATCTCGGCCGGCGCGATTTAGACCGGGTTGGCTTTGCCCACTCGCATCACTGCGGGCGTCGGACCGGTTTCAGCATGATCCGCAATGCTGTCGCTTGCTCGATTGCTTCCGTCGAATAGAGGAGTGGCTTGTATTTGCCGTTTTGCCAATCTTCCTTCATGTTGCTGTAGTTCGGCGACTCCGGATCGCCCGACTGCCCAGGAAAATTTATAAAAAGACTGTTGTCCCAGTTTCCTACATCGATGACCATTCGCACGGACGGGCCTGCGATGGTCTGATAGTCGTCGGGCCGGTAGACAGCACACATCGGTGTTGAGCCGCTGCCGCCAAGCTCCATAGGTTCTAGGTCGAAGGACGCCGACAGTTCGGGGAAAGCGCGGCTCAGCGCATGCTCAAGAGATAGCTTATGGAGCTTGCCCCATTGCCAAAGTCTAGGGGCTCCTCCGAAGCGGGTTTCGCAGTCGCGCCATGCCGCCCCCAGCGTATGCTGAAAAATGTCCCGGCGCGCCGCGTCGGCATTGCTCTCCAACCATTCCTCGGGCCTTTCCGAAAACGAGAGCACGGATTGGATGTCGCCGGGCTGCAGTAGAGCGTCGATCTTATCGCCTTTCGTGAAAGCCTGATAAAGCGCCGGTTTCAGGTGACTTGTGATCCAGGTCTCGAAAAGTGCGGCTGGCGACGACTCTGGATCCGTCACACAGTCCCAAGCGAGCATATGGGCTGCCGCACGGCCCGCTGCCTCGTTTTCGAACCGCAGATGGCGGAGGATCGCCTGCATGCGCTCCGCTGGGATCGAATAAAGATCATTCTGAAGTGCACAAGAGTCGCCGAGTGTGTGTTTCGGCTGGCCATCCAAAACGCGGCAAATGCGTTGCGCCCGGCTTCGGTCGCTCCATTCGTATCCGATCGGTGGATTGTCCACCTTCCAGCCCGACGGCAGATTCATCTCGTTGGCTGTCGCAAGGAAGCCCCGTTCGGGATTTCGGGCCGACGGCAAATCTTCAGGCGCCACATAGCCGCTCCACTCGTAGCGTCCGTCGCCCGGCACAGGCAAAAGTCCGTTCCAGTTGGGCCGGATCGGGATCTTGCCGGCCGTCTGCCAACCAATCGTCCCGGTTACGTCGGCATAGAGGTGATTGGTCGAAGGCGTTCCCCAGTTGCGCAGGGCCTTCCGGTATTCGTCGAAGGATTTGGCGCGCACGGCGGAGAGGCTTGCAAGGTAGGGAGCCGACCCCGGTTCGCTCCAAAGGGTGCGAATGGCAAAAGCCTTCCGGCTTTCCCTATCCTCGTAGACGACTGGACCATGCCGAGTGAAGCGCAAGGGTAGGATCTGCGGCACGCAACCCTTCACATCGAACACTTCCTCAACTGCCGTCATGGTCGCCCAGCCGTCGCCATAGCGGTAGGCGACCGAATCGCCAGGTTTCGTCTCGTAGACGTAGACATCCTCCTGGTCGGCGGGGAAAATGGTGAGCGAGAAAGCGCTGCGACCATTATGCCCCAGAGAGATGCCGGGCACGGCAGGCTCGCCCGCGCCAATCGCATCGAAGCCAGGCATCGAGAGGTGCACCATGTAGCGGAGCGCCGGTACCGCTTGTGGCCTGTGCGGGTCCATCGCCATAATGGGACGGCCGGTTGCGCTTCGTAAGCGCGAGACGGCCCAGTTATTCGAACCTTCCGACTCGATTGCCTGTACGACCTCTCCCAGCGTATCGACGCGATTCCAGAGAGCGGCCATCTCCAGGCGGGCAGTGAGGCGTTCCTGACTGAAGGTGACGGAAGCGGTCGCCAAATTGAAGGCATTGATGACGGCAAGAGGAATGGCCCTCAATGCCAGGTTGGGATCGGTAGCGGGCTGAACCTGAGGTTCAAGATATCTGCGTAGGGCATCCACCCTCGTTCCTGCCCTTGCCAGAACATTCGCCCGCACAATCTCAGAGACCCCATTGCGTATAATGCCGTGGCTTCGGATGCGTACGACGTCTTCGGCTTTCCAGCGCGACGGACTAGTGCCGAGCTTCCCGAACTCGGGAGGAAGCCTTTCCTGGCCGCGCTTCACGCGGTCCACGTAGGCATTAATCCCGGTGACAAATGCTTGGCAAATCGCATTGGCGTCAGGCGAATATGCCGCCCACTCGGCTGCCATGTCTCCGCGGTACATGAAAAGACGGGAAGCGCGATCTTGCTCGAGGAATCCGGGACCGAAATCCGCCGCTAATAGTCCGAGTCCTCGCTTGCGCCAAAGGTCAATCTGCCACAGGCGATCGCGCGCGGCGTTGTAACCCTGTGCGAAGAAGAGATCCTCCAAGCCATGCGCGCGAATGTGGGCCAGCCCCCATCTATCGATAGCAATTTCGACCGGTTCATTGAGGCCGCTGACCTCGATGCTTCTGATTGACTGAGTTGCTTGTCCATGTGTCGATAGCATGAAGAACCTATTTGCTCTGGGCCGTGCCCGCGTGGCCCGTGAAAAAGTTAACGCCGCTACATACTATGGCTCGGGATTGCGGACCGAGCTTGTCGACCGCTCAATCCGAAAGCGATAGGTGGACGCTCCCCCGCGTGCAGCTGGAGGGACGCGTTGCTCGGCTGACATCGCAATCTCATCCTCCGCTTCTTTCAATTGATGGGATGCCGCTCTTACAACGTCGGATTCCGCTTCCGGTAGACCACTTGAGGCCGCAACCAGTGGCCCGCGCCGAACTCGGGGTTCTCGTAGTCGCCCGCGGGATCATAAATCATGCCGATCTTCTGCATGACCTTTTGGCTCGGCTCGTTCTCCTTGGCTGTGAAGGCCGCGACCTCCGGCAGACCGATTGACCAGGCGTACTCGAGCCATGCCCGCGCACCTTCGGTCGCGAATCCTTTGCCCCAATGTTCCTTTGCGAGCACCCATCCGATTTCGACGCTCCGATGGCTGGGAATTGCCGCCTGCACCGCCTCTGAGAAGACGCCGAGCCCGATCATACCGATAAGCTCGCCGCTGCCCTTCAGCTCAGCGGCCTGAAAATGAAACCCGTTGGTCCGGGCACGCTCGATCGCAACGTCGATCTTGACATTCGCTTCCTCGACCGTCAGCACTTTGGGAAAGAAGCGTCTGACGTGCGCGTCACTGTAAATTCGTGCCATTGGGCCCCGGTCTTTGTCCTCCCAGGGACGCAATATGAGACGTTCAGTCGTCAGCCTCATCGGTCAAACTCATCCATCTTTCTAAACGGATGTCGGCAAAGCGCAAACGCCTCCTTGGCGCCCTTCAGGAAATGCACCGACGGGACCAAAAAAACTGGTCGGACAATCTGGTTGCCAGCCATGCAAGTTGAGAGGCCGCAGTTATCGGCAGGCGTTCCATAGTTTCAGCTCCGCAGCTATTTACGCTGGATGTTGTCACCTCGTGCACGGGTGCACAAAGCTATCGATTGCAGGGTTGCGGCCATGGCGCCGTCCTCGACCGGTATCGCCCAAAATCTATCACACCAACAAAAGGCTGAATGTTAATTTGAGCGAAGGGTATCTTAATTTTCTTTTCGGCAAACGTAACATTAAAAAATTTGTTTTGAGTCTGAACGTTTGGACATTTCCGTGATCCGACGTGTCTTGCTTTGACCTGCCACGGGTAATTTACTTCACCTGAGATTGGAGTCGGGCCTCGATTGAAGGACGGACAGATGAAGGGAAAGCGTTTCACGGAATCATCGCGGTTTTCCGCGAGCATGAGGCGGGTGCGAAGGCGGGCGATCTGGTCCGCCAGCACGGGAAGGCGGGATGGAAGTCTCTGATGCCAAGCGGCTGAAGGCCCTAGAAGGAGAACGCAAAGCTCAAGAAGCTGCTCCCCGACCAGATGAGAAGCCTCGGCACTGGGAGCTTCTGTCAAAAAATGTATGGTCTGCCCCGTCCGTGCAAGGTGTCGCGACATCACGAATGACGATTTCAGTTGCATAAATGTGTCCGGCCTCTCGCGACTGGACTCCTGTTGCAGCCAGGCCACTGACGAGATCCGCGCACGCCGTTCCCAATTCGGGCACGAAGCCCGCTTTTTTGCACAGGGCGTACGGCATGCTGGTCCACTGTTTCGTTATCTCGATTCACGAGCCTTGCAATCGAGCCGCAAGCATCAGCGAAAGCAGGATCTCTGCGTTCGTAGAGTGCACCCGGCTTGGTTAAACCACTCAGACAATGCGTGGCATCTTGGCGGCAAGTGCGACGACTGCTTTGTGCGGATGCATGCGACACTAAAGGCCCGTTGAGCCAGCTTACAAAGCTATCGCGCGTTCGGTCCAGATGCCGAAACCAGGATCGCGCTCCATGTACCAGGAGCTTTCTCACATAGCAGTTCCCCGCTTGCTGATGCCAGCAACGTCTGTTTTCCTCCGGTCGAGTATTGTCTGGGCACCAAGCCCAGCCATGCCGCAGCGGGCTGTGCGAAACTGCTACCCGTTGCCGATAGCGGCGAGCGAAGCAGTCGCACCTAATGCGCCGATACCAGGATTGTCATAGTCGGCGTGCCACCTCCTCTCGATCGGTAATCGCTTCGATCTCTCCTTCGTCACTTGGCGGATACGCTCTTCAAGGCGAGAGAGATCGGTGTTTAGATCGCCCAGCAGTCGGCGACAAATCGTTCTCCTCGTCATTCAAAGCGTCCGCAGATCAAATTTGAACAATCCCGCGCCTTGACGCAAAGGCCGCCGTATTCGAGGCAGAAAGCCCGCATCTGTTTGATCAACCGCGTCCTCGAGTCGATCATCTGGTCGCGATCCGGTGCAGCGCAAGATCGACCTGATCAGTTTCCTTCACGGTGATGAACCGGCCGCGTCCGTAGCCTCCACGATCGCCTCAGCGTCGATGATGTCGTTTTTGTTCGACTCCACATAAGGCTCACATGAGGAGGATTGGATCAAGTATGGATTTTCAGGTCATCGTTGGCAAACGCGTGTCGCAGTCGACCTGCGCGCTTAAGCTCACATGCGGTCGCCGAAATAACGGCTGCACCAGAATTCCATTCGCGAATTTCCTGAACAGGGCTTCGGATCACAAGGGCCGGCAAAACCGGGGCCAACGCCGTTGAGCTCGAGCAACATCCGAACCGGCTCCAGTGCGGAGCTGGCGGCCGGAGCCTCCAAGAGTCATCACGCTCCGCCTTCACGGCCTCGATCTGCCGGTTAAGCAGCTCGATGACTTCCAGCTCGCGCAGGGCCAGCGTCTTGAGATGTCGGAAGCGGCCGCCCGTCTCCTATGCGCAGAGCCTTCAGGCGATCCCGGCGGTCATTGTTCAGAGGATCGTACCCGCCGTCCCTTGCGACAAGAACAGACCCTTCAACCGGTTTACATGACGGATAGTCTCTCCGATCAGAGTCTTCAGTTCTGGCAAAGGCGCCGACGATCCGCTTCTTCCGGTGTCGGTACGCAAACCATCAAACAGACCCGCGGTTCGCCCCTTTCCACGCCATGAGTGTGCGAACAAGCGCCTCCCCCGTCGATCCGATCTGTCTTGGTGCGGCGATGCCTGCGCGAAACCGCGATCGAAGCTGGGTCAACGACGTGGCTCTCGATCCCTTCCGCGATCAGGCCGCGGTGAATCCAGAACCCGTCCAGTCCGGCTTCCTGGATCACGATCAATGGGACAATCCGGCCGGTCCGGCGGCGGACATGGCGTTGCAGATCCGAAAAGCGCTCCAGCAGTCCGGCATATCCCCACCCCGCACCTGTTGCGTCGACAGCTTGGATCCCACGGGGGCCGCAATGTCACCAGCCACGTTGAGCGGCTGAGCTCCAGAGAAACGGAAATCGCGCCGCACCCAACGGTCGCAAGCGTATGTGCGGTGGTCATTCTGGCAGCCTGCATGGCAAAGGTCTCCGTCGAGGAAGTGAGCGGCCCAACTCTTCCGAGTTAGGCGCGCGCGTCTCCTCCTCATGGAATCTTCACGAATTGCGCGGGGATCAAGCGCACCTTGACCAAGTGCCCGTATCTTCCGGGCGAGCCACTATGAACCTGCGCAGGATTCCATGTATGCTCGGATCTGCGGGTGTAATGAACTGCAGAAGGGTGTCTCGCCGAAAGCGAGCTTTCTGATCAGGCGTGCCGTCGCAGCTGGTCAAGTCCGGGAACTGCTGGATAAATTCTGGCGGGGCTCCTTTGCCGCTGCTTTCTTGTCGAGGCCCTTTTTTTCGGGTCTCGTATTCCTGATCGAGTTCGTGCCGGACGGCGGTCATCTGGCGGCGCTCGAAATCGGTGATCCTGATTGCCCGCCACCGCTCGGTAGCTCGGATCATGGCGCTGAACATAAGCTTGAGAACGGGCTTCTCGCCGAGGGCATTGGGAAGGGTCTTTAGCCTGCGCCGCTCCTCGACGAACAGACGTTCCAGAAGATTGGTGGTACTGATGGCGGCGGTGAGTGCTCGGCAATCAGATGCGCGATTGCCGCTTCGAAGTCGTCCATGAAGCAGGCGGCCGCGCTCGGGCCTCGTAGTCGTTCACCAGACCGGCGGCGAGATCGCGGGCAATGGCGCGCGAGGGAGCCTGATAAGCCGCGGTGGCGCGGGCCTTGAACTCGGGCCAGCGGTCTGCCGGCACCTTGGCGGCGACATTGCGCATCCGGTGCCCCAGGCAGCGCTGACGCTCCGAGCGCGGAAAGCAGGTCTCGATCGCCTTAATGATGCCGGCTGCCCCGTCGCACACGACGAGCAGCGGATCGCCGAGCCCGCAGCCGCGCATGTCCTGGAAGAATGCGCTCACCGTCTCGGCGTCCTCCTTGAAACCCGCCATCAGATGCAGAAGTACTTTGGCGCCAGATGCCGTAAACCCCAGGCGGCCAGCACCGGCTGGCGCTTCTGCCCGGAGCGGATCCGTTACGCGATGCCGTCGACGAACAGATAGGCGATCTCATATTCGCCAAGATCACGCGTGGCGAACTCCTGGTAGTCTGCCGGCCGGTCTCGCTGACCGCGGTTTTCGACAGGAGCAGCCGCCCCGGTTCATCGCCGAAGGCGTCCTCAATTCGCGCACCGAAAGACCGCGTGCCAGCAGTTCCACCGCGCGGTCCTCGAGCGCCTCCGTGCGTCCCTTCACATACTCGCCGGACGGCACACCGCGGCCCGTCACCTGCGGGGGCCGAGTATTCCACGAAGCCTTCCGCCGTCTTAAGGCGCCCGCTGCGCAGGCCGTTGCGGTAACCCTGGCCGGCTCGGCGCCGGGTTCGTAATAGTCCCGCCCGACCGCATCCCGGCTTTCCCCCTCCAGTGCTTCCTCCAGGATCAGGCGGGTCGCAAGCTTCATAATCAGGTCGGAAAGGGATTGGCGCGTGCGCGTCCATGCCGATATTCCATCGTCATGCACCCGCCCTCAATTTCCAGATGGGGTATTCGGCTCGGAGCCTCATCTTTGGTGACGACGCCTGGCTGAGGTGCTGCGCTCGAGCTGATCATAAACGTGGTCTGTGAGGAACAGCCACAAGCATCAGGAAAGGATTGCAGCGCGAAACACTATGCCGGATTGGACTGCTCGGTGAAAGAGCCGGCGGTGTGCATCATCGATGAAGCAGGCAAGGTGTACCGGGCAATGAAAGTGGCAAGCCATCCCGTGGATTTGCGCGGGTGCTCGAGGATCCTGCTTGGGATTTTGAGCGGATCGGGCTTGAAGCCGGACCTTTATCCAATGGCTGTTCGAGCGTCTTGCCAAAGCTGGCTTGCCGGTGATCTGCATCGAGACCCGGCACATCAAGGCATTTCTCCAGGCCCAGCCGAACAAATCCGATCGCATCTATTCCTGCGGTGCCCAGATGGTGCGAAACGTCGGGCACTGCTGTCGGCACGCAAGCTGCTGCAGGACAGGGCGATTGCCATCGAGAAGGACATCCGCGGGATCTGCGCAATTTCGGGGCTCAAGGTGGGCATGGTCAGTGCCGCAAAATTCGAGCAACGCATCCACGAGCTCGCCGAAGGCCTGCCCGACCTGATCGAGCTCCTTGAGCCGCTGCTCGATGCACGAAGCAAGCTGCGCCAGCACTTTGCCGCCCTTCACCGAAACGTTCTGGTGCTCGCTCGGGAGGATGGGAGGTGCCGTCTGATGACGGTCCCAGGGGGTCGGGCCGGTCGCGGCGCTAGCCTACACCGCAACCATGGACATTGCGATCCGCTCCGCAGCTTCAAAGCTGTTGGCCCGGTCCTGGGCCTGACACCGATGCTTAGTGAGTCGGGCGAAAGCCGCCGGGTCGGCCGCATCTCGCTGTGCGGCGACGCCATGGTGCGCGCGCTGCTCTATGAAGCCGCGCAGGTCCTGCTGGCGCGCGTGTCCAAGTGGTCGTGACTAAAGGCTTGGTCGATAATATCGTCAAGCGGCGTGGCATGCGAAAAGCAATCGTCGTGCTTGCACGGCGGTTGGCGGTGATCATGCATCGCATGTGGAGCGACGGAATACAGTTCCGCTGGACCAGGAAGGAACTCATGCCGAACCAAACCTAGCCTGCCGCCGTGCTCGCGCTCGTAAAGGGCGCCAAGTCCCTACGCGATGGCGCTGTCGGGACCCACCCTTGACGACCACTGCGCAAGGCGGCCAGCCGCAGAAGGTCGGGACGTGAAGATGGCCGCAGGGTCGAACCGGAGAGGGGAATATTGATGAAGGAGGAAATGTAAAAGCCGGAAGGAGCCAGACGATAAGTTCCCACTTGCCGGTGGGACGATTGTCCCTCGCGGACAACAAATGAGGTGAGTTCGCAAACTTGCTTGTTCCGCTTCGGCAGGACGCTTTCCAGATTGCTCACCTCGTTCACTTGAATCCCATGGAGGGAGGGCCTGAGCGCCAATCCCGTAGAGAAGCAAAAGCCGCGAAAGAACATCAGATGCCGGCGAAGCGGAAAGCTCGCAAGCGCTCGACTTCAACACGCCGAGTAGAGAAGCAAGTTTAGGACTTCACCGGCGTGATCAACCAATCAATCGAGTCAACGGCACGCTGGATTATCGCTTCGGTCCGAGCGTGGCTGGGTGAAACGGCGATGATCTGTCCTATGCAGTCTCGGACATCACCTTTCCTAACGATCGGCGTCTTGGGTTCAACATACAATTCGACCTCGGCGACACCTGGTATAGCAGCCGCCTGACTGTGGCCGTCAATCCAATCGAGAGTGCCATCGCGATCAGGAACTAGGTACCGCGCGGCCGCAGTCTGCGAATGCCTTCTGCGCAAATTGCATTCGTCGCCGATGACAAGCTTGATGTGCTCGGAGATGAGATCGACACCGTAAGCCAGTTGAACCAATTGAGGCTCGGGCGCGCCAGCAAGACGCGGATTGACTTCAATGACGACTGGTCCAAGCTTCGTCCACCGGAATTCAATGTTCGTCGGACCCCACCCAAGGCCGAGAGCTCGCAAACAGCCTAGCGAAACATCGGTGACACGCTTATGCTCGTTATCGCTCAGCAGGGCCGGAAAGGTCATCGCTCGACAAACGAAATGCGGTGGGCGGCCCCAGTCACCGGCGCCAATCCCAATGACCTCATTTCCCATTGTCTCAGCGAAATAATACGGGCCTTGTGCGAATTCTTCGATCAGTATTCTCGGTGAAGACCGCCATGTGTGCTTCCCGCCCAGCAGATAGTCCGTATGTTCCGTTAACTCATCGACGTCGCGGCACAATCGGACACCCCTGCTGCCGCTGCCTACCGTTGGCTTTAGAATCACCGGAAGGCCGATTTCCGCAGCAGAGCTTTGTACGTCGGTTGCATTCGCTGCCAAGCGATAAGCAGGAATTGGAATGCCAGCCCCCGCGAGAAGCTGACGTTGAGTGAATTTGTCACTACACCGTTCAATCGATCTAGGGTTCGGTCCCGGTAGATCGAAATGCTGGCAGAGCTTGCCGACTGCCGCATAGACTGAGTCCAAGGCGCCCGTGATCCCAGCAATGTCATAGGTCGCACGTAGCTGAGAACATTCGCGAATCAAAGCATCGAGATTGTCTGTATCGACAAGGATAGTCTCGATCTCTTCCGCAGCAAGATAGCTGTACTGAGTTGGGTCGGCCGACAAGGTAATTGGATGAAGGCCAAGATGCTGGGCTGCTTGGACGTATGACAAACCATTTCCCCGATGACCTTCAACCAGGATAAGCGCTCTTCTTGCCATTGGCTGTTGCTCCGATATTGCATGCTGGTGCGCGGTCCAAGCGTAAATCGGCATCAGCTTTAAGCTGTCCCTGACCTCAGACTTTGCCGTTAATGTACTATTAGCGGAGGTGTGTGGTCGCAAAATTTCTGTGAATTGGTATGAAGGATCTGTTGCAACGTTGGTTGCCCCCCGGCGTAGCATGGAGCTTCTCGATCAATTTCCAAGGTTGGATGCTTCCGGGGAAGCCAGTTTGATGAGACGGCCGGTTCATCGTGAACGAGATGCTGAACGCGAGCTCAAAGGCGTTGGGCCAAGAGATTTGGTGGCCTATGCACCTGCCGCTGGCCACGCGGCACGTATGCCGCTTCCGGGATCACCTCGCCGATCGCCGCCACAAGGCCGGCATGGTCGTCGGACACGACCAGTTCGACGCCCCTGAGGGCTAAGTCCTTCCAGGCCGAGCGGCTTTCGCGATTGGCCATCTCGACGGCCAAGATTTGGCGCCGCCCATCCCAGTCGATGCCGACTGCGATCAGCACCGCCTGGCTCATGACGATGCCAGCTTCACGCACCTTCTCGTAGCGGGCATCGAGGATGAGGTAAGGCAAAAGGCTCTTGAAGCGGGCGTTCGGCAAACGCCTTCAAACTCTCGTCCAGGCGTTTGTTGATGGCCGAGATCGATGAGGCCGAGAAGGCATGGCCGCACAGCTCTTCGGTGATCGCCTTGACCTTGCGGGTCGAGACCCCTAGCACATACATCTCCGCAAGCGTCGCCACCAGGGCTCGCTCCGAACCTTGGCGCGCTCAAAGCACTCCTCGATCGCCCAACGCAGGCCGGCCACTGCCGCCAGCTCGGCCAAGGAGGAGCCGGGCGGGGCGAAGATCAGGTAGTAGGCTTCTTCTCCGGATGTCGATCGCTTGCGGCGGACGAGAAGCCAATGCTCGAAGCCGCCTTTTGACGTCCAAGGGCGGCGGATACGGGCCCAGTCGTAGAGCCGGGGCCCTTTGGCGCCTTCGCCTGCCGCATGACAGGCCCAGTCCTCGGGTGCGAGTTCGCCGGCCAGTTCCTCGGGCGAGGTTTCATCAAACCGACGATCCTCCCGGCGGCGCATGAAGTGAGCGCTTCGCACCGCCAAGACATAGGGCTGCTCGCGAGCTTCCAGCATCCGGCGAAGGCTACTGTCCGCCCCGTAGACAGCGTAGCCAAGAACGTAAGCGCATGGGACGCCGGCATCGAGCGCCGCCTCGACCATGGCGCGCCATCTTCGGCTTGGTCGCAAACTCGACCGTCTCCGGAAATGACGCCTTGGCACACCGCGTCCGATCCTTTGTCCAACTCTGCGGCAGATAAAGCCGACGATCGACCAGCGCTTGACCGTAGCGACTCGCGTAAGCCAAGACACGCCGATCTGGCTGTTCTCGATCCGCCCGCCGTTCCCGAGTACTGACGCGCAACACCGGCGGAACGATCGCCCTTCTTCACAAATCCCGTCTCGTCGACGATCAGGACGCCATCCGCATCGCCCAACGCCTCCACTACATAATCGCGAACCTCGTCTCGCAGCCGATCCGCGTCCCAGTGGCTGCGCCCGAACAGCGCTTGCACCCGATAAGGCCGCTCCGCTCCGGATTGCTCTCCCATCAGCCAGCCGGTCTTGCGCTCAATGCCGGAAAGAAGGCCGTCAAGGAAATCTGTGCCCGTCTCCCGCAGCTCACGACGAGGAAGCGCCCGCCCAACCCGCGCCTTCAGCGCCGAGAGCTCCTGTTCCCAGGCCAACAAAGACCCTGACCACGACGCGACAGACATGATTCCCTCCATAACCTCGCGAAGGGAATCACAAAATCAACTGATCAACAACTGTAGTATTAAAAAGCAGAATGTCTTTGACGGCAGCGCTGGTCGATTTACCTTCTGTCTTGGTCATGGTGGCGTTCCTTCGCGGGAATCAGGTGACGTGAACAATCACCAGCCTGCCATGACCGCCCTCTCTCAAGCGAATTGCAGAACTCTCAGCACACTACCGGCTCCACCGCATAGACTCGCCCAACGCATAACGGTCCGAGCCAGCAATCGCACCATCGGTGCCATAAGGCCGTCGGGACCTTTCTAAAACGGACCGGATGGCTGGCGGCAAACACCTTCACGCTGGCCGGGATCATGCCAGGCGGACCGCGCGAATAATCCTGGCCAAATGATCCTGGCCGACATCGGCGCCAGCCCGAATGCCACATCGCCTAACAGATCTCGACCGTTGAAGACGCCGGGTGGGTGACCCCGACAAAGCCAAGCCGATCCGCATCCCGCTGCGGCGTGACCGCACCGCTCTTGATCGCCTTGCGCCGCCAGCCGAACAGCTGCGAGGTCGCCAGTCCAGCCTGTCGCGCGATCGCCGACACATTCGCGCCCGGAGCCATAGGCGCAGACATACAAATTGACAGCGCAAGCTTCTCGGCTCCTTCCTGTCATCATTTCTCGCCCATTTCATGCCGCGCCAGATGGATTGGGCTGCGTTTACAGAACATGGCGTGCTCACCGGCTTCGTCAAAGCCGGCAATCGCACCATGCCCGAAATATTGGTCAACCTCACGTATTGCCAGCACAACGGCCTGTCTTGGGGGCATGCAACGACGGCGTCAGTTGATCGACGCGAACGTCAGCCGGCAGAGGGTGGTGATGTCATATATGGGCAATCGGATGATGTTGCGGATCGCGGGCGTGACTAACGGGAAGGCCGTGCATTCAAACAGGATCGCCGCGATTTTCGGATGCGCGGCGCGGAGTCGCGCGACGCAGGCGGCTACATCTATCTCAATATCGACGACGTCGGTCGGGAGTGGCGGACGCATCATCTCGTTTCTCCACAACTTGCCGCCTTCGATGCCGCCGATGACAACCCTTGCCCGATCGGTCGGATCGTCAACCCCGAGCAGGTCTTCGACCAAGCACGTCGAGTCGGCGGCCACGACGGCGATCTTGGCGGGCCGCGGCAACTGGCGGAGCAACATCGGTAACAGAAGCAGGCTTGATGTCGCCACGGGGACGTTCACCGACGCGGCCACCGCTGCCTGATGCCGGATAAAGAAGCCGCAGTTTGCGCTTATTGCCACAGCGCCTCGCTCGACTAGGCGCCGGGCGGCCGCGATGCAGGCCGACTCGAGCGTTGGATCTCCGCGGATGACGACATCCGCCCAAGCTCCCGCCACCGTTTCCGATATGATCGGGAAGTCGAAGGTGGCGGGATTCAGCATCGATCCGGGCTTCGGCTTGCGGGGCGGGGCGCCAGGCTGCAGCCCCCGTTCGAGGTTCAGAATTCCTAGAGAACGCGGGGTCTGCGATGACATGGATGCATCTCCTTCAAAAATTGCTCGAATGGGCGTCCAAATGCACCCACCAGCTGCATCTGCTGCGCAAACGATCGCAATCGCCGCGCACTCTTGGCCATGTTTGCGCGCTGCTAGTCATATGCCGATCCTTCGTGTTGCCGCTTGCATCGTCCAGACCTCAACAAAAGTGCTTCCCCGGGGGAAAGCGCGGATCCATCTAGCTCAGACCAATAGAAGGCGATTATCTCCTGCGAACCACAAGCCGTTTGCGTGGTTGCTACGGTCGCCGCATGTAGCCCATCCCTCGCGGAGCAATTCTTATGGGTCACCTGATCCGCAGCGTACCCATACTCCGATGCGTCTCTATCAGCAGATTGTTCCTATTCGCCAAGCATCGGAGATGGTGTGATGGACCAACGAATTGAATCGACGGCACGCTGGAGAATCGCCGCGGTCAGGGCAGGGCTGGGTGAGACGGCCATAACACGTCCGAGGCAGTCTCGGTCATCGCCTTTCCTAACGATCAGCGTCTTGGGTTCAACATATAATTTGACCTCGGCGACACCTGATATAGCAGCCGCCTGTCTGTTTCCATCTATCCAGTCGAGGGTGCCATCGTCATCAGGGACTAACATACGCGCAGCCGCAGTCTGCGAACGCCTCCTGCTCAAATTGCATTCGTCGCCGATGACAAGCTTGATGTGCTCGGAGATGAGATCGACACCGTAAGCCAGCTGAATCAGCTGAGGATCGGGCGCGCCAGCAAGACGCGGATTGACTTCAATGACGACTGGGCCAAGCTTCGTCCACCGGAGTTCGATGCACGTTGGCCCCCAGCCAAGGTCGAGAGCTCGCAAACAGTTCAGTGAAACAGCGGCGATACGTTTGTTCTCGTCCTCAGTCAGCAGGGCCGGAAAGGTCAACTCACGAAAGACGAAATGCGGCGGCGGACCGAAGCCAGCGGCGCTGATTCCAATGACCTCATTCCCCATTATCTCAGCGATATAATGGGGCCCCTGTGCGAACGCTTCGACCAGTATTCCTGGCGAGGACTGCCATTTACGTTGCTTTTGTGAAGACAGCCACATGTGCTTTCCGCCCAACAAATAGGTCATATGTTCGGTTACCTCGTCGACATTGCAGCACAAACGGACGCCGCTGCTGCCGATGCCAACGGATGGCTTAAGAATAACCGGGAGGCCGATCTTCACGGCGGAGCTTTCTGCGTCCGCCGCATCCACTGCCAAGCGAAATTCAGGTATTGGAACGCCGGCCTGCGCAAGGAGCTGACGTTGAACGAATTTGTCGCAGCATCGTTCAACCGATGCCGGGTTGGGTCCCGGTAAAGCGAAGTGCTGGCAGAGCTTCCCAACCGTCGCATAGAACGACTCCGTGGCAGTCGTAATACCAGCGATGTCATAGGTCACGCATAGTCGGGTACATTCACGGATCAGCGCATCGAGGCTGCCTGTGTCCACACGTATCGCCTCAAAGCTTCCCGCCGCAAGATAGTCGTACTGAGCTGGATCAGCGGACAGGGTAATTGTATAAAGACCAAGGCGCTGGGCCGCTTGAACGTATAGCGGACCATTACCCCTTGTGCCTTCAATCAGGATGAGCGTTCTTGTTGCCATTGGCTGTTTTCCCAACGTTGAGTGATGTGTGACGGTCCGAGCGAAACCCGTTGTTTCAGCCGTGCCTGGCTCAGACTGTAGGTCAACGTATTACCAGTCCCAGCCATTTGCAGTTGCAAAGAGTCTGCGAACGTTATTTGAAGAATTTGCTGCAACGTTTGGTCACGGCGGTGTGGCACGCGTCACGATCCGCTCTGCAATCGTGACGCTGTGTGCGGCGCTGTTAATCGAAAAGTGAGAAATCTTGAATGGTCGGTCGACAATCTAGATTTGAACGCGAAGACTTGTGCGCGGGGCGCTGATCACGGCGAGGAGCCGCGATGCCGGCTTCTGCACCGCACCATGTTCTGGCACGGCAACTACCGTGTGAGGCGGCCCCACGTGATTCGAAATCAGCGAAGAGAGGCAGTTCGTTCTCGATATTTACGTCGAGAGTCACAGTAAACTTTAGCCTCCGCAGAGATGAACCGCCGAATGGTCCGAGCCGGGTGTCGTGGCAGCGTCGAGCCACCAGAGTTGGCACTTCTGAAAACACGTCAACACACTATCTTTCGAGTCCGAGCTGGAAACCGGCTTGGGGAACCAGATCGAACGAAAGGTCGGGTTCTCGACCGGCTCGAACGTCGCCGGCAAAATTGGATCCCCATCTGCGCTGGCCACCCTGCCCATTTTCTCCGACCCCGACTAGAAGAGTTACCGAAAGGTGCTGCTGCGAACGCGATGCTTGAGGGACTTGAGGCTGCCCTCCGGTCACCAAACCTGCTAGCGAATGAAAGACATTGCCAACTTTCAGTGATTAGAAGGGGTGGAATGCAATGCCGCCTGGCATCGGGCTTACAACTGAACAGCCTTCAGCACATTCTCGGCGCGGCGTAACACAGGTGTGTCGATCATCTTTCCATCTAGAGCGACGGCTGCCGCACCGCTCTTGCGAGCAACTTCAGCGGCCTCGACGACGCGTCTCGCATACTCAAGCTGCTCGTCATCTGGCGCAAAGCCTTCATTCGCGACGTCCACCTGGCTAGGATGGATGCACAACGTCCCTTTTAATCCGGCATCATGCGATCGCCGGACGAAGGAGCGATACTTCTCGATGTCCCGAAACTCTGCGATTGTGCCCAAGAGGCCGAGCGGCCGAATTCCCCGAAGGGCCGCGGCTACGACAAGCCGATACTTCACCGCGATGACGGTTTCCGAGTTCGGATCGCACCCCAGCACTGCGGCGAGGTCCTCATCGCCGCATGCGATCGCTATCACACGCGGAGAGGATGCGATCTCTTCCAGCCGAGCTACGGCCTCGGCAGTTTCGATAAGAGGCAAGAGTTTTGTATGACCCCGCGATAGGCCCGACGCAGCTTCTAGTTCATCGAGAACCTCACTCAGCAGCGCCAGATGCCCCGCGCCGGCAGATTTCGCCACCACGATCGCTTTGACATGGCCACAGACGGCGGCCTCTATATCGCGGACGGCCAATGACAAGGGCCGGTTGATGCGCACAAGGACGTCTCGTGAGCCGGTGCGAACACTCCTGGCCATGCCTTGAACCGCAGAGCGCGCTTCCGCTTTGTGTTCCGTCAGAACAGCGTCTTCAAGATCGAGAACGATGGCATCGGCTCGAGAAGTGCGTGCTTTTTCCAGATAACGCGCGTTGTCTGCCGGAACGAAGAGAAGTGAGCGCCAATGGACATCCTCGGCTTGGTTCATGGCCACTGATTTCTCAAGTCCTTTGTTAAGCGGGATTGTCAATTTGCCTGTTGAGATCGTCAAACATATTTTGTTGTCGTCAACTATCTGGAGTCCAGATGGAAGCGCGATTCTTGAGGGGCGATCTAGATGACGACAGAGGCGGCCATGGAGCGATGCAGCATAGGCGAACGAGCCCGAGGCGCGGGCGAGGCGCAACCCGGATCTTGCAGAAGACGGCCGCCAAGTAGAGGAAGCGGATCTCAGTGTGGTCGCCGCGCACAAGCTGGGAGACTCTACGCCGACATGATCGCCACGTTTCTCGAGCACCTCGAGAACGGAAAATCCAACTCTGCTGCCACGCAACTGCAGCTGAGCCGCGTGAGGCAGTTCTTGTCCTACCTAATGTTGGGCTGCGGGTGACCAGCACGCGAAAATACCCAACGCACGCACAGCCGGATCACGGATTGGTCGCCTTGACAGCCCTTCGAAGTTCGCAGCCGACCGTTCGAAATTCGTCGAGAGCTCTTTGCCTCAACTCATCATTGCAACAGTAGCAAGAGAGCCAATCAAATCCACCGGATCGGTAATGGGCGGCGCCAGCATTTTTGCCATCTGAATTTCAGATAAATCAATCGCGAAACTATATTTGACCAGCGCCGGACTCGGGATGGATTGTAGGTACTGGTTCAGGCCGAAATCTTGCCCCTGCACTCCTGTTGGAGAACGGCTACCTCCGGTGCATCGAGCTCTGATTAACAATTCAAAATCGCGCTGTGCGTGCCAATGCCTTCTGCCCGACAGCAGGCAAAGGGTGAGAGGATAGCTGCAAATGAAGCTAAGTGAATACGTCGAGCACGATGCCACCGGTTTGGCCTCTCTCTCACGCGCCGGCGAAGTGACGCCTCTCGAATTAACGGAGCTAGCTCGCGAGGCTTATGATGAGGTTAATCCGCGCGTCAACGCTGTCATCGAGTTTTACGAAGATGCTGAAAATGTTGCCGGCGCGGACGGTGGGCCCTTCCATGGCGTGCCTTTCTTGCGCAAGGATATCGGGGCCACCGAAGCTGGCCGCCTCCAGGAAAAGGGAAGCCGGCTGTTCAAAGGCTTTCGTCCCCAGATCGACAGCTATTTTTTTCGTCGAGCCCGAGCCGGAGGTCTCCGGTGTGTCGGAAGAACAACAACGCCCGAGCTTGGGTCTACGGTCATGACCGAATCCAGTCTCAATGGCATCACCCGCAATCCATGGGATTTGGCACGCTCTGCGGGAGGCTCTTCAGGAGGAGCGGCAGCGGCGGTGGCCGCCGGCATTACTCCTATTGCCCATGGCAGCGACGGCGGCGGTTCAACTCGCATCCCGGCTTCGTGGTGCGGTCTTGTCGGGCTGAACCCTTCCCGCGGACGCATTTCCGGCGGCCCGGACCGTCAGGACGCAGGGTCCGGCCTAGTTCGGGAGTTTGTATTATGTCGGACAGTGCGTGATATGGCCGCCGCGCTGGACGTCTTTTCCGGTCCCCATCCCGGTGATCCCTTTATCATTGTCCAGCCGAACCGTCCTTATGTGGAGGAGCTCTCACAGCCCACCGGTCGTCTTCGGGTCGGGGTCGCGAGAACGAGTTGGGGGCGCGTTAACCTCGATCACGAGGTGCTGCACGCTGTTGAGGGGGCGGCAACGCTTCTGCAGGAGATGGGGCACATGGTAACAGACATCGACCCGCCATATGAGCCCGTCGATTACAGCAAACTTTATCTCGTCCCAACGACCGCGAGTTCGCTCGAAATAGCGGCGCGGGCCATGGAGCGCACTATCACTGCGGACACCTTGGAGCCGGTCAGTCTTAAACGTTATAAATTTAGCCGCAGTTTACCTCCTTCCCGAGCGGTGGACTTACAAGAGGTGCTCCGCAGAATGCGTTTCCGTGTGGGCGAGGCGATCCATGCCTTCGACATTCTGCTGACGCCCACAATGCCAATCGTGGCCGTGCCGCATGGCGGCATCTATTCTGCGACAAACCCGGCGGTCTCCGCAGAGGAATATGTGGAAGCGGATACGGCGATATGTCAGTACACTGGCGTATTCAACGTCACCGGACAACCTGCGGTGTCGTTGCCTTTGGCGCAAAGCGCCAGCGGGCTGCCGATCGGTCTTCAGATCGTCGGCCGGTTTGGCGACGAGGCCACACTGGTCCGTGTTGCACGTGATCTGGAGGAGGCAAGACCCTGGAGCGTCCGGCGACCAAAGGTTCGAGCAGGGTAGCTGACGATCCCCCTCCACAGTTTCCAATCTGAATGCTAGCAATGTTCGTGACCAACGCGATGTTGTCGCATAAGTTCTCCATCAAGCAACAAAATCACTTCTCTGCACGGCTAATCGCGGGCTTGTGCCCGTAGATGTCCGGTCTTGGTACTTCCGCGGCTAAGTCGAACACCCATGGCCTGGGCGAGACCTTCGGCTTATCCGGAGCCGCTCGTCCACGGGGTGCAGATGTCAAAGACTCCGAGTAGGGCCCCTTAGGCAGATAATCGAAGGGCCGCAGCACCGGTTACCTACTTCAATCTCGATTCGCGATGAACGGACCCTCGTATCTGTATTGGACTTTGTCGGTTGCATTCATACAGTTCGCGCTGTCGCCGCACCGTAACGCTCGGCAAAGCAATGGCAAGCCTCGACCTGTCAGCGCTGGTCTCTCCAGTTTTTGCCAGTCGAAAACTCTTTTGGGTGATTGAATGCGCGTTCTAAATTTTTCCGAAGCTGAGTACAGGTCGCGACTGGACCGCGTAAAGAAGCGTATGGCGGAAGTTGGTCTAGATGTACTTGTCGTCACGGAGCCAGCGAACTTATATTATCTAAGTGGATACGACGCTTGGTCATTTTATACTGTTCAGGCATTAATCGTGTTCCAAGATGTTGAGTTGCCCCTGTGGATTGGGAGACTGGTTGACTCGGCAACCGCGCATGTCACGACCTACCTCCCAGCCGACCGCATAATCCCGTATCCCGATGTCTATGTTCAAGCTGCGGATCGGCACGCGTCACAGTTCATTGCCGAAATGATACTGCAGGAATCGCCAAGCGCGAATGTAGTGGGAGTTGAGATGGGTGCCTACTACTACACGGCTCGAGACCACGCGGAGTTTGTGAAGGCAATGCCCAACGTTCACTTCAAGGACGCCGAACTTCTTGTGAACTGGGTGCGGTTTGTGAAGAGCGGCGAAGAAGTCGCATATATGCGACAAGCAGGCGAGATCACCGAGCGCATGATGGCTCGCGCTGTTGAAGTCGCCGCTCCCGGTGTAAGAGAGTGCGACGTGGCGGCAGCCATCTACCACGCACAAATGTCGGGAACCGAGTCTTTCGGTGGGCTTCCCGCGACTAGCCCGCCTCATATGGGGTTCGGCGCACGAGCTCGTGAAGCTCACCCGATTTTCAGTGATCGCCCTATTGACCCCAACTCTGTTGCAAATATCGAAATTTCCGGCTGCCGGCTACGCTACCATGCTCCGATGAGCCGCACGATTTACTTTGGTGAACCGCCTCAAAGTTACCGTGATTTGGCGTCCCACGTCATTGAAGGCATCGACGCATCCCTTGATGTGGTGCGGCCGGGAGCGACATGCGAAGAGATCGAACTGGCATGGCGGAAGACTATGAGCGCTCACGGCATCGAGAAAGAGAACCGGTTGGGATATTCGATAGGAGTCGCCTATACGCCGACCTGGGGCGAGCGTACGGCAAGTATTCGTCGAGGAGATCACACAGTTCTTCAGCCCGGGGTGGCACTCCACTTGATGGCCGGCCTTTGGCTCAAAGACACAGGCATCACGATCACCCAGTCGTTTGTTGTTACTAACGGTGGTTATGAGGCGCTTACCAGAACCGCTCGTGAGCTGATTGTTAAGGACTGAATGATGCGAGACGAGATACTGCATGACGTCTCAGAGAGCTTCTCAGAGACGTATTTCGAAGCGCGCGAGAAGTTCCTGAAGCTCGCTGATTCAGCCAAGTCAGCCAGATCATATAAATCGCCAGCCCGGGGACCCGGAGGCGAGGAACTGTTCACTGACGTCGCTTGGTTTGGCGATCCAGAAGCACATCATCTCGGCATATTGATCTCGGCCACTCACGGCGTCGAGGGCTACTGCGGCTCCGCTGGACAGGTGGACTGGACGCGGAGGGGCATTGCGGACTCGCTGACGCCGGGCCAAGCGATGCTGATGATACATGCACTCAACCCTTACGGGTTTGCATGGAATCGCCGCGTGACGGAGGAGGGCTGCGATCTAAATCGAAACTTCGTAGACTTTTCGCAACCTGTTCCAGCCAATCCCGGTTACGACGCACTTGCAGATTACCTGGTCCCGGCAGAAGTCGAGGGGCCGGTGTTCGAGGCTTCCGAGAGGGCTATTGAGGAATTCCGCAAGGAAAGAGGCGAAGTCGCGTTTCAAACAGCGAGGAAGGCTGGCCAGTACAGCCACCCCAATGGTGTGTTCTTTGGAGGGTTCGGTCCCAGCCATTCTCGTTTAATGCTAGAGAATATTGCCGAGGACTTTGATCTGAAGTCACGAGATCGGGTAGTGATTGTTGACACACATACGGGTCTTGGCCCCTTCGGCTACGGAGAGCTTCAGACTGAGCAGCCCTCTGGCTTGGCTGGATATGAGCGTGCGTTGGCAATGTTCGGTCGATCGGTCACTTCGCCGGATCTCGGGACGTCGTCGTCAGTGCCGATACGTGGCTGTATTGATGAATTTTGGCAGCGGCTGCTTGGTGAACGGCACGTGTATGTGGCGCTTGAATTCGGCACGTTTGATCCTGAGAACGGTCGACGTGTCCTGCGAGAGGACCACTGGTTGGCAAAAAATTCAGATGTAGACCCCAAACTCGCAGGAGCTATCCGCCTACGTCTTCGCGAACACTACGATCCGAGATCAGCGGACTGGCGGGAAATGATCATTTGGCGCAGCCGCCAGGTGCATCGCCAAATGTTTGAGTGGCCTGCACAGTTTTGAAGGTTGGCGCGTTATCGAGCGACGTCATGCACGTGAGGCATGATAGTGGCGCGAGGGAGGGCGATTGGTGTGTGTACCTAGCTTGCGCGCCAAAGGCACTGCCACAACATCTACCACGTCACGGCAGCAGTCGAGCCAAGCCGCCCGGTGCAATCTAAGGCAACGGTTAGAAAAATGTTCCGATCAGGAGACGCGCCGTGAATAACAAGACTTTGGGGATTTTGGAACTCGAAAATAGACCGATCGGTCATCCCGGAGCGCTGTGCGCGCCCGAAACACATCAATTTCCGATCAAGTGCCTGACCGTCGAAGGTGCAAACGTGGCCAGGCTTGTGGCTGGCGATCGATCAGTAAAGGATGCCTACATCCGTGGAGCACAAAAGCTGGAGAGCGAGGGTGTGGCAGCCATAACCACCAACTGCGGCTTCAGCTCACTGCATCAAGCCGAAGTAGCGGCAGCGGTTTCTGTACCTGTTGTGATGTCGAGCCTCGCGCTCGTGCCGCTTGTCGCCAAGAGTCTGCCTTTGGGGCGCAAAGTAGGAATTCTGACCTATGACTCTACCAAACTTGCTGAACGCCATCTCATTGGGGCCGGATGGTCGTCAACCGAGATAGACGTAGCAATTGGCGGTATCGAAGGCTCTTTAACGTGGCAGCGGCTTGCAGACACCTTCCCCGACGCCACTCCCGACCTTATCACAGCCGATGTACTGGCGGGGGCGAAATCGCTTTTGAATGCGGAGCCAACGGTAGGTGCACTCGTTTTCGAATGCGCCGGCTTCACACTCGCAGCAGAAGCAGTTCGGCGCGACACTGGCTTGTTGGTCGCAGACTTCGTAACTCTCGCAAAGATGCTTATAGAAGTCAGTCCCCCTGTGTGACGTCCAACAACGCGCCGGTTCCCGCGAACGTGGTGCGCTGGGCCAAGTCGTTGGAGGCGCAGCGGCGCTGGACGCTGCGATTGCGTAGAGGCTTCGGTGCCGGAAAGGTGTGCTGGGGCAATGCGCGACCGCGGTCATGTGGCGGCAGTTGGCAACATTGGCGGCGGGATGAGTGCAATCCGGTTCGATGCGAACGGTGCATGACTAGGGCCGCGTGTTGGCGCGCCGACGGCACGCCGATCGGCGCCGGCGGCGAGTTGGCGCGGCGTGGACAGCGCCGGGAACCCAGACCCCCGTCAGCTCCAGCGTGACAGCACCCCGACGGTTGGTCTTGACGCGCTCCCCCAGGAGCACCTCGGGAAAACAAGGGCCGGAGCGACCACCATGCAAGCTGGCCAGGCTCCCGGTAACCGGACGGGCCAGCTTCGAAACAGACATGGAGCCGGCCATGTCGCCTCACCAGCTTTTGAGCGTCAGCTCGATTGCCGCCGCGCTGTTCTCAACCCCGCCGAGAAACCGGCCCCCTCCGGCCCCTCGGCGACAGCCACGCGTGCTTCGCTGCGCGACGGCGAATGCGACAAACGCCTCGCTCTACTCTCCCGTGGTCCGCCCCCGATGCACGAGACTCGGCTTGCCCGGAGCAACCCTCGTTCCCACACGAAGAACCGGCCACCGCTGCTGACCGGGAACATGACGTCTAGCGGCTCGTACGTGTCCGCCCGAAGATGAGAAGCCGCATGCGGCATGCAGATGCTGACCACATTTCAAAGCACGCCGCCCGTGTGCGGCTCGCATTTCAGTAGCCACCGCATTTTGGCGCAAGCTCTCCGTGCCGAGATGCTACCCATTTCAGGATGTTGTCTCGTGGTCAGGTCATTCGCGGGAGAATGAGGGTCTGCCCTTTTGAGATCGAAATGCCTCACGCGTAGCGTCAACAGCACTGATAGGTGCGGATTAACCGCGCCAGTGGCTCAAAGGGGAGGAACTAGAAGATGACGATTTCTCGACGCGACCTCATTAAGATCGGCATGGCCGCAGGAACGGTTGTATCGATCCCTTCGATTCTGCGGGCACAGACAGCGCCAACCGCCGCACAGATGGTCCGCATGGTGAAGACCGGAGAACTCCGTGTCTTCGATCCGATCTGGACGACGGCTAGCATCACCGCTGACCATGGCGCGGCAATTTACGACACGCTGTTCGCACTCGACTCCAAGTTTATGCCGCAGCCTCAAATGGTGGGAAAGTGGGGCGTATCCGACGACAAGAAGACATATACGCTCGAGGTGCGGGATGGCCTAGGCTGGCACGACGGCACTCCCGTCACTGCGGCGGACTGTGTGGCCTCGATCCGCCGCTGGGCCCAGGTGGCTCCCGGCGGACAACTGATCATGGAACGAGCGAAGGATATTTCGAAGAAGGATGACAAGACCTTCACGATCTCACTCAGAGAGCCACTTAGACTTTTGATCCATATCCTGGCGGACCTTACGACGCCGTGCCTGTTCATCATGCGCGAGAAGGACGCTAATCACCCTGCGACCGAACAGGTGAGCACGAATATCGGATCAGGACCGTTCAAGTTCAATGAGGCTCTTGCCAGGCCTGGCGCGAGCTTTGCCTATGACCGAAATGAACAGTACGTACCGCGCAATAACCCGCCCGATGGATTCGCCGGCGGGAAGATCGTCAAGGTCAATCGCGTCACCTGGGATAACATAAGCGATCAGCAGACAGCTTTGGCAGCCCTGCAAGCAGGCGAGATTGATTACTTTGAGTCGCCACCAGCCGATCTTCACACATTGATCGAGAGTGATCCCAATCTTGAACTTCAGGTTCTGGACAAGGCGGGCTGGGACGTGGTCCTGCGCATGAATTTTCTGCAAAAGCCATTTGATAACGTCAAGACGCGACAAGCCGTCCTCCACCTGATCGATCAGGAAGCTTTCATGCGCGTCATGAACCCGAACTATGGCCGCCCCGTGACTTCAATATTCGGCAACGATACACCTGTATCTAACGACGAAAACACGGGATGGTATAAGAAGGGCGGCGATCCGGAAAAAGCGAAGCAACTCTTCAAAGAGGCCGGTTATGCCGGTGAGAAGGTCGTCATTCTCCAGCCGACAGATTGGTCGGGAGCCAGCAATGCCTCGCAGCTATTGGCGGCGGCGCTGCGGAAGATCGGGGTCAACGCCGAGCTTGCACCGAGCGATTGGGGTGGAGTTGTTACACGCCGGGCGAACAAGGGCCCCATCGGGGACGGCGGCTGGAGCATCTTCATCACGGACGAACCCGATTATTCCCTCGGCAATCCGCTCACTGAACCCATGCTAACCGCTAATGGCGACAAGGCTTGGTACGGCTGGCCGAAGAGCGACGAATATGAGGCTCTTCGGGCCGAATGGTCAAATGTCGAAACGCTCGAAGAACGCGAGGCACTGGCTCGGAAGATGCAGCGAGTTTGGTGGGATTTTGTCGGCGATGTTAGGCTGGGGAAATACGTCTCGCCAATCGCGCGCGCCAAGACTCTCACTGGCTCAATTGGCATGCCAATGATCGTCCCGATGTGGAACATGCAGAAGGTCTGAGGAGCGCGCTGGTTGCGATAGACAAACGTGAGGCTGGGGGTCTCTTGATGGGTATGCTCGAATTCGACGGACAGCGCTATCTCGACGGCCGCGCGTCCGATCCGCGCAAACTCGGCTGGATGTGTGGTGCACCGCCGCCCGCGGACAAGCGCATTAACCGTGAAGGTGACAATTTTCTCGAGTTCCCGCAGAGGCGCTGGTCGCTGTCACACATGCGCGAGTTTTTGGCGACTGTGAATGTGTCGCGCGGGGAGGCGCGGCCTTCGCCGCTCGATCGTAGTGAGAAGGCGGCCGACATCGACGCGATCACCTTCGTCCAGCCGAACGAGCGTAGCCGCCGGTTCGATGAGGCGCTGTTCGACACCTACACCGACGGCATCGTGGTGCTGCACCGCGGCCGCATTGTATATGAGCGCTATTTTGGCGCGCTTCAGCCGCACCTTCCGCATTCGTGTCAGTCGGTCACAAAATCGTACGCTGGCACGCTTGCCGCAGCGTTCGTGCACGAAGGCGTGCTCGATGAGGGTAAGGTAATCTCGTATTACCTGCCCGAGTTGCGCGGCACCGCTTGGGAGGATGCTACGCTGCGCCAGGTAATGGATATGCAGACGGGTCTAGCCTACACAGGTGATTATACGGACGAGCATTCTGGTGTTCGGGCGTTTGGCCGAGCCGTGGGCTATCGGTGGCGGCCGCCCGGCTACGTCGGCCCGCAAACTTTGTGCGACTATCTGCGCACAATACGCAAGGAAGGCGCGCACGGCGAACGGTTCTCGTACAAGTGCGTTGACACGGAGGTCATGGCTTGGGTGATGGCGCGCGCGACCGGCCGCTCGTTCGCGCAGCTCCTGCACGAGCGCCTTTGGGCGCCGCTGGGCTGCGAGGAGAATGCCTACATTGTCGTCGACTCGGGAGGCATGCCGATGGTCTGCGGCGGCCTGAGCTCTACCTTGCGTGACTTGGCGCGCTTCGGCGAGCTGATGCGTCGCGAAGGCGAGTGGAATGGAAAGCAGCTCATTCCCGCGTCCGTCGTATACGAGGTGCAAAAGGGCGTTGAGTCCGAGAAGTGCCCCAATGTGCCGCAGCCCGGCTGTTCGTATCGCAGCCAGTGGTGGGTGACACACAACGAGCTGGGTGCCTTGGAAGCTCGGGGCATGTACGGTCAGCGCCTATATGTCGCGCCGAGGGCGGAGATGGTGGTCGCCCGCTTCGCGTCGCACCCGCTGCTGACAAATGCTGGGAATGACTCGATCACTGTCCCGCAAATGCTGGCACTGGGGCGGATGCTGCGTGCATAGCCCGCACGACGGGCACGCTCGCGTCGAGCAGTCCAGATTCCAGAGACGTTGGGAAGAATTTGAGCATTCGTACCGATTGTGGTCGAAACGCCGATGACGTTCTGATCGCCTTTTGGATCTGCTTGCGCTCGGAACGCCTCAAAAAGCAATCTTAGCTCGAAGGACTCGTCGAGCCCCGTGAAAAAGCTATTGGCGCAGGCACCGCAGCGTCCAGTCGACGGCCGAGGATCTGCCGCTTCAAGGCTTGTGTTTGGACGAAACCGGGCGGGAGTATTTTATCTTGCTCCATGTTGGCCAGGCTACCTCGTCGATAGCGGAGGGAGGGGTCCCCATCCGTGAGCGCCATTTCTTAGTCCACCGGCCCGGCGGCGGGACAACGACGCGCGCTTCATCGCCCGCTCGGCCTCTGAGCGCATGGTGTCAAAGGGCTTACTCTTGCGCCGTTCAAGCTCGAACTCAATCAAGAGAGCAAGAGAGACGCAGGCGGGCGTCACCGTCTTCCAAGATCTATCTGGCTGCGAGATAGCAAAAATAGTGAAACAGTATTTGACCAATAGGGACCCATATTTGACGGTCGACGGACCGAACAGCACTTGCCTGCGGCGTCGGCTGTTCGATCGATCGGTTAAACTAGTGCGGACCAATGAAGCCGATGACCATAGTCGAATTCCGGGCGAGTCGCTGTCAAGTACACGCATTGAAGGTGATACATTCGCCTCCGCCGACAAGAGCAGTCAGACGTCAGTGAAGACAGATAAAGAGAAATAAGGAAGGGAACGTCAATGACACGAAATGCTAGTTGGCTCGACAATCTTCGCGCTGGCCTTACGCCTCCCGAAAACCACTTAATAGATGGGTACGTCGATGGTCGCGTAAGTCGTCGCGAATTTTTGCGGCATGGCAGTTTGCTTGGCCTGTCGCTGCCCTTTCTTGGCCGGGTCGGGCTGGCAACTGGCTTGGGCGCCGCGCCGTCCGTAGCTCGGGCCGCGGGCCAGCCAGGCGCAACCATTCGGGTTGCCTGCACAGCGCCGGAGGCGGAGATCGACCCTGTCCTGGTGGGTGACTATGGTGCGTTCCTGATGCTCCAGCAGGTCGGCGAGTTCCTCTGCGTGGATGGGCCCGACTTGCTGCTAAGGCCCTCGCTTGCGACAAGCTGGAAGTCCAATGAGGACGGCTCCGTCTGGACCTTCACGTTGCGCAAGGGCGTCAAATTTCATTCTGGCGGCGAGATGAGAGCTGACGATGTCGTCGCCACCATGGACCGCCTGGCTGATCCCAAGAATTCCTCGAACGCACTTTCGGTGTTCAAGGGCATCCTTCAGTCGGGCGCTACTCGCAAAGTGGACGATTACACCGTCGAGTTCCATCTCAACGGTCCGAACGGCAACTTTCCTTACCTGGTTTCGTCAGACAACTATAATGCGATCATTCTGCCTGCCAGCTATCCCGGGCACTACGAGACGGCTTGGGACGGTACCGGACCGTTTAGACTGCACAAATACACCCGAAATGTGGGCGCGAGCTTCATCCGGAATGAAGAGTACTGGGGACGTAAGTCGCTGCCAGCAAGGACAGAATTTACCTTCTTCGCTGATATCCAGCCTCAAATACTCGCGTTGCAGGCTGGAGAGGTAGACATAATCAACAAGCTTCCCGCGCTCGCCGGCGTGGCGCTACTGAACGATCCTAGCGTCAACGTTATGACCATAAAGTCTTCCGCGCATCAGCCAGTTCACATGCAATGCGACAGTGAGGTGTTCAAGGACCCGCGCGTCCGTCAGGCGGTGTCCCTATGTCTCGACCGCGAAAAGCTCAAGACGGGTCTAATGAAAGACCGTGCCATTATCGGGAACGACAGTCCCCTCGCCTCGGTCTATCCCTCCGCGGACCCGAGCGTGCCGCAGCGCAAGCAGGACATCCGAAAGGCCAGAGAACTGATGAAGGCGGCAGGGAAGGAGAATGGCTTCCAAGTAGCGCTTACAACCGAGCAGTATCTGGAAATCCCGGCCTATGCGCAGCTGATCCAGCGCTGGGTAAAGGAGATCGGCATCGATCTGACTTTGGACATTATGGACCGGAATGTTTTCTACGGCGATGCGGTAAGAGGCAAATCGCCGTGGCGGGACTCGGTCATGGGTATAGCTGACTTCGGCCACCGCGGGGTGCCGAACGTCTTTTTAACAGCGATACTCACAAGCGACGGCTCTTGGAATTCAGCAAATCTCCAGAACAGAGAATATGACGCCCTGGCCAAATCCTACATCGGAACTCTTGATCTGGAATCGCAGCGCCAAGTTGCAGGGCAAATCCAGCGGCTTTTGCTTGAGGAGACGCCGGTGCTCTACGGTTATTTCTTCGACCATCTGACAGCGATGGCGAAACATATCGTAGGCGTCCAACCGACCGCCATGGGGCAACTTTTCCTGCAGGAGGCGGGCAAGGCATAATGCGGGTAAGGCACATGCGCGGTCGGTCGGCCTTGGTCACCAGGCCGACCGAATTAGCAATCTTTCCGCCACCTCATCCGGGCACGATCCAATGAGCCGTTTCCTAGGTAGGCGCTTCGCCTTTTCGTTGACCACGCTGTTTTTGCTGAGCCTCCTCGTGTTCTTTGTCGGACA
This sequence comes from Mesorhizobium sp. M1E.F.Ca.ET.045.02.1.1, assembly GCF_003952485.1. Lineage (NCBI taxonomy): Bacteria > Pseudomonadati > Pseudomonadota > Alphaproteobacteria > Hyphomicrobiales > Phyllobacteriaceae > Mesorhizobium > Mesorhizobium sp. M1E.F.Ca.ET.045.02.1.1. The sequence continues at coordinate 392,435 of NZ_CP034447.1, read as the reverse complement.
GGTTCTGCCCGGCAATGTGGGCCGAACTATCCTTGGCCCTTTGGCCGATCAGGAGGCCGTAGATGCGCTGAATCGCCAGTTTGGCCTCGATCGACCGATCGTCGAGCAATACGGCACGTGGATATGGCATTTCCTTCAAGGCGACATGGGCCAGTCATACATCTATGGGGTGCCCGTCGCGCCCTTCATAGTGCAGGCCCTCGGCAATTCATTAAAGCTTGCGTTGGTGGCCTTCATGCTCGTCGTTCCGCTCGGCATTCTAGGAGGAGTGCTGGCTGCCCTAAATGCTGACAGGCCAATCGACAGAGTTATTAGCATGGGGGGGCTGTCGGCGACCGTGATGCCGGAATTCGTTAGTGGCGTTGTGCTGATAATGATCTTTGGCGTTTGGCTGCGCTGGCTACCGATTTCTGCTGCTTGGCCGGAAGGTGCGGGCCCCCTAACCCAACTCTACTATGTGATCTTGCCCGCCATTCCGCTCGTTCTCGTCCTGTTCGGCTACATTGCCCGAATGACGCGCGCAAGCATGATCGAAGCGCTCGACTCGGACTATACTCGCACTGCCGTCCTCAAGGGGCTGACTTGGCGCCGTGTCATCTGGCGGCACGTACTAAGGAACGCACTGCTGCCCACGATTACGGTCATAGCTAGCCAGACCGGTTACCTTATAGGCGGCCTTATCGTGGTGGAGACGCTGTTCCGATACCAAGGGATCGGATCGCTGATTTTCAGGGCAGCCAAGGCCAAGGATTTCGCAATGCTGGAGGCGGGCGTACTGATTATAGGCATCACCTATGCCGTGGCGACTTTGCTCGCCGATATCCTGTACTCCATTCTCAACCCACGTATTCAGATGGAGACGGCGAATGACTGATGTTGACGCTAGTCACCGCCAACGCCGTATCCACGAAGTGTTCGCGGCGCTGTTCGTCTCCGGCTCCTTTGTGACGGGCATGACGATAGTTCTTTTTTGGGCGCTTTGTACCGTTCTCGGCCGGCACCTTGTGCCGTATGATCCGCTGGCTGACGATATCTTGAATGCGCTGGCACCTCCCTCTGCAGAACATTGGTTCGGGACTGACCAACTAGGCCGTGACATTTTTTCCCGGGTCATTGTCGGTTCGCGAGACATTCTTACAGTAGCGCCTCTGGCGACGATCTTGGCGACTGGTGTTGGCACAGTACTCGGTCTTCTAACCGGCTATTTTCGAGGTGTTGTAGACGACGTCGTCTCGCGCTTTAACGAAGCGATGATGGCGATGCCGTCGGTCATTGTTGCGCTACTTGCGATCGTCGCGCTGGGTACCTCAGAAACAACGGTGATCATCGTCATCGGTCTGTCTTTCGCCCCTGTTATCGCCCGCACTGTCCGCTCTACTGTTCTCGCAGAGCGTGAACTCGATTACATCGCGGCTGCCAAGCTCCGTCATGAGAATTCCATGCACATCATGTTCGTCGAAATTCTTCCCAACATACTCCCTCCCATCCTCGTCGAATTCACGGTGCGTCTTGGCTATGCGATCTTTGCAGTCGCCACACTGAGCTTCATCGGTTTCGGCTTACAGCCGCCATCACCTGACTGGGGGCTGTCAATATCGACCAACTACTCAATGATCAGCGGAGGTTATTGGTGGGCCGTGGTGTTTGATGCGCTAGCCATTGCCAGCCTTGTGATCGGGATAAATTTGGTGGCCGACGGGCTGCAAGGAGCACTCAATGACTAAACCGACTCTCTCCCTGGATCGCCTCTCTGTCGGGTACCGGTCTGGGGAGCGGGAGCACGCCGTGGTGCGCGACGTCAGTTTGCAAATTGCACCGGGAGAGGCTTACGGGCTAGTCGGCGAAAGCGGCTGTGGCAAATCCACGGTGGCACTCACTGTTGTGCGCTATCTTCCGCGTAACGGCAAGATTACCGGCGGATCGGTCAACCTCGACGGTGCTGATGTCATGCAGCTTGGGCCTGAAGCGCTTCGGAGCCTGCGCGCAAAAAAGGTCTCGATGGTCTACCAAGATCCCGGTAAAGCACTCAATCCTTCGCTAAAGGTGGGCCGCCAGCTAGCGGAGGTGTTTGAAGTGATGGGGGTACCGCCGGCAGAGCGCGAACCTCGCGCGGTCGAAATGCTGAAGAAGGTGCGGATCGCCGATCCTGATTCAGTGATGCAGCGCTATCCTCATCAGCTTTCAGGCGGGATGCAGCAGCGAGTCGCGATCGCCATGGCTCTGGCAAACGATCCGACAATGCTGATTCTTGACGAGCCGACCACCGGTCTTGACGTCACCGTAGAAGCCGAGGTGCTCGACCTTGTCGCTGATCTGCGGAATGAAATCGGCGCCTCCATCCTATTCATCAGCCACAATCTCGCGGTAGTGGCTAAAATGTGTGACCGGGTTGGGGTCCTTTATGCCGGGATGCTTGTGGAGGAAGGGCCTGCACGCGACATATTCGGTTCACCGAGTCATCCCTACACTGTCGCACTTCTGCGTTGCATGCCGCATGCTGGGCAGACAAAAACTCATGGGCTGCTTGAGTCTATTCCGGGCTTCCTACCTCCGCCCGGCGCGCAGCTTTCCGGCTGTCCCTTTGTCAAGCGTTGTCCTCTCGCCGACGGCCGCTGTCGCGCAGAAATCCCTGAACTACAGGACTGCGGCGGCCGGCTCGTGCGTTGCCACTACCCGGATCGGGCGGCTAACCTTCCGCCCAGCATAGAGGCTGGCGACGTACTTCCGAAGCCTCCATCCGAAGCCGCGCAGATACTTCGGGTTAGCAATCTCTCGAAGACCTACGGTCAAGGAAACCATGCCATCCGAGTGGTAACCGACGTTTCACTAAGCTTGCAGGCAGGCGAAACACTCGGCCTGGTTGGTGAGTCGGGCTCGGGCAAAACCACGCTCGCCCGAATGCTCCTGGGCTTGGTACCGCCCGACCCCGGCGGAAGCATTGAGCTCGACGGCAGACCCCTCGCCGGTAGTCTCGAGCGGCGACGGGAGGACGAGGTAAAGGCGGTGCAGATCGTGTTCCAAAACCCAGACTCGGCCTTGAACCGCTCCCACTCCGTCGCACGTATCATTGGTCGCGCACTGCGCAGGCTCGGAGGCTTTCGGGGAACCGACTTGGCTAAGCGTCTCGACAATCTTGTTGAGGCGGTCCGATTGTCGCCTCGACATCTAACTTTGCGCCCGAGGCAACTTTCTGGGGGGCTCAAGCAGCGCGTGGCCATAGCGAGAAGCTTCGCTGGCGATCCTCGCGTCGTAGTCTGCGACGAGCCTACTTCTGCGCTTGACGTTTCGGTCCAGGCAGCAATCCTCAACCTTCTCACTGAGCTTCAAGCAGCCCGGGCGGTAAGTTACGTGTTCATCTCCCACGACCTAGGGGTCGTGCGATACCTCTCAGACCGGATTGCGGTCCTTTATCTGGGCCGAGTTATGGAGATGGGACCATCTGAGCGTGTATTCGGAGGGCCAAACCATCCATATACCGAGGCGCTTCTTTCCGCTGTCCCGAGCATAGGAGGCACTCAAACCAACCGTATCCGCCTCACCGGCGAGAGTCCCTCCGCCGCCAACCCGCCGCCCGGGTGCGTCTTCCAAAGCAGATGCCCGCGAAAGATTGGCGGGATCTGCGAGGTGTCCGAGCCGCCAGTTACCGAGGCCGAGCCCGGCCACTTCATCCGTTGCCACATCAGTGCGAAAGATCTCATGCGCATTCAGCTACAAAACAAGGGCGGTGCTAGCACGAGGCGTTCGGTGCAAAGTGCCCCCTCGGTCGCGACCCTCTCATGAAGTATGCCAAAGGACAAACGCTTCAAAAGAGCGGCCAGCTCGTTGAGCACGTTTCCCAGTGAACCTCCAATCAATACCTGTCCCGCGGACGAGCCGGGCGTCGGATCCGCAGAAACGCAAGCAGTTTGGGCAGCTTGCGGGGCGGTTTCACCGTCAGGCCAGACCGTGTTCTCCCTCGACCGCGATTTAGCCTGAAGTACAAATAACTTGAGTCTTCGATATGAAGCCGCTGAGGGAAACTAGGATGACTTTGAGCGAGTACACAGAATATGATGCCACCGGTTTGGCCTCTCTTGTGCGGAGAGGGGAAGTATCGCCCTTAGAGTTGACGCGGTTAGCTCGGGAGGCCCATGACGAGGTCAATTCGCGGATCAACGCCGTGATCGAATTCTATGCAGATGCCGAGACTGTTACCGGTGCGGACGAAGGAATTTTCCATGGCGTACCGTTCTTTCGCAAGGATGTTGGAGCCACCGAAACTGGCCGCCTGCAAGAGAGAGGGAGCCGTCTGTTCAAGGGCTGCCGTGCCGATACCGACAGCTATTTCTTCCGTCGCGCCCAGAAGGCCGGACTCCGAACCATTGGGCGAACCAGGGACGCGTCGTTTGGTCGAAGTCGGCAGTTTGTTGTATGCCGGACGGTCCGCGATATGGCGGCTGCCCTGGACGTCTTTTCAGGTCCCCATCCGGGCGACCCATTTATAATCGTACAGCCCAACCGTCCCTATAGAGAAGAGCTTTCGCGACCCACCGGCAAATTGCGGGTAGGGCTGGCAAGAACCAAGTGGGGTACGGTCGATCTCGATCCGGAAGTTGTGAGCGCAGTGGAGTCGACTGCCTCACTTCTCGAAGAAATGGGCCACCTTGTGACCGAAGTTGAGCCACCATATGCGTCCCGTGAGTACACGCGAGTCATGCTCGCCGGGTCAAGTTATTTCGCCATTTCACTCGAAGAAGCCGCGCAGACTATTGGTCGCGAGATCAACGCGGAGACTTTGGAGCCAATCAATCTGAAGATCTATGAATACGGCCGGAGTTCGCAGCGTCCTTCAGGCGACATCGAAGAGGTCTTGAGGAGGCTGCGGTTCCGCGTCGGCGAGGCAGTCGATCCTTATGATATCCTGCTTACGCCAACGATGCCAATGGTGGCCCTGCCGCATGGCGGCATCTTCAGTACGATCAACCCTACGCTCTCCGCGGAGGAATTCAAGGAAGCGGATGCCGCGCTCTATCAGTACACTGGCGTATTCAATGTCACTGGACAACCTTCTGTGTCTCTACCTGTGGCACAAAGCACCGCTGGGCTACCAATTGGAATTCAGATCGTCGGTCGCTTTGGTGACGAAGCCACTCTGGTTCGCGTCGCACGCGATATCGAGGAAGCCAGACCTTGGAAGAACCGCCTACCCGATAGTCGAGCAGGCAGAAGGAGAAGCTGACATCGCTGATTAGATTCTTGCGTCAGACGAAGCGGTAGCGCCTTGGGCCGAAGAGCTAGTTACCTTGCCCCTCTGATCTAATCCGGTTTGAAGTTCGTTCTGGCCCATCGAGAGGACCAGGACATGAAACGTAGCCGCTTCTCTGAAGAGATGGGGTGTTCGGTTCAGCTCCCTGAACGTCTGGCCCCTTTTCGGATCATGACGTTTGTCTGATGCTCAGAACCGACCTGGCAAGAGGAGATCGGCATGAGCGTTCATGCGGGACTGGATACTTCACTCGACGCGGTAGCCATTTGCGTTATCGCCGAGACCGGCGAGATGCTGTGGCAGGGGAAGGTGCTCGGTGACCCGGATGCTGTGACGGCTGCACTTCAGCGATGGCGGGACGATCTCGTCCGCGTTGGCTTAGAAGCCGGTGCGACATCGGAGTGGATCGGCGGACACCTGGTCGACGTGGGCTTCCCTGTCGTGTGTCTCGAGAGTCGACATGTCAAGGCGGCTCCTCGGCATGAGGAACGGCGGGCGTGTAAAGCCATCGGCTGTTGCCGCATGACGGTTCGCTACGAGACCAGCAGGCCGGACGACCGCGAGGTTCGCGAGCCGATGAAGGCGATCGCGCAGGAGCGTCGCCGGTTCGGCTACCGGCGTCTTCTCGTGATGCTGAGGCGGGAGGGCCTGGTCGTGAACCACAAGAAGCTGTTCCGGCTCTATCGGGAGGAGAAGCTCGCCGTTCGCCGCCGTGGCGGCCGCAAGCGGGCGATCGGGACCAGGGCGCCGATGCTGGTGCCGCTGAGGCCCGACGAGCGCTGGTCGCTCGACTTCGTATCGGACCAGCTCACCGACGGGCGCCGCTTCCGCATCCTGGCCGTCGTCGACGACTGCACGAGAGAGTGCCTGTCACTCGTCGTTGATACGTCTCTCTCGGGCATGCGGGTTGCCCGCGAATTGGACCGGCTCATCACCGAGCGCGGCCGGCCCAGGATGATCGTCAGCGACAATGGCAGCGAGTTCACCTCGAACGCCATCCTCGCCTGGGCGGATCAGAACCGCGTCGAATGGCATTACATTGCGCCCGGCAAGCCGATGCAGAATGGCTTCATCGAGAGCTTCAACGGCCGACTGCGCGATGAACTGCTCAACGAGACGCTGTTCACCTCGCTGGCTCAGGCGCGCGTAGCCATCGCCCTGTGGCACGCCGACTACAACACCGCGCGGCCGCACTCCCAAATCGCCTGGCAGACCCCGGCAGAGTTCGCCAGCACCTTCAATCCGCGACGGTCGCTCGCGCTGCGCTATGCCAAAGGCTCCGGGCCAGCGCCCGTCGCTTCACCCGCCCAGCAGGGCACAACCCACGCCGGAAACGAACTCAAAACTGGATAGAAACTGGGGGCAAGATCACAAGGCTTAGTCAGTTACGAGTGGAGCGCCGGCTCAACTGCCGGAAGAATCAAAGGCCATCTGCCGCTCTGAGCTAGCTGGTGCACAACTTCGGGAATGAGTGTGCGTACTGCGGCGACTTCCACTGACCGCTCGTCCCTAGGATTCACTGCGAGAACTACAGATCGGGTAATCACCGGATCGACAACTCGCACAGTTCGAACTTGGTCGAGAGAGACCTCACGTTGTATGGCCGAAGGGGTCAAGATCGAATATGCTTTTCCATCCATCACCATACTGACAATAGTCGACAGAGAATCGACTTCAAATCGCACATCCAGCGTGCATCCGTGCTGCGCCACGACGTCCGCCACGGAACGGCGAACGTTGTTGGCGCCCATCGGCACAGCCAAGGGATAGAAATGCAGGTCACACAGGCGGATCGTGTCTTCGAATGGTGGCTGGTTCGGAGGCACCACAAGGCAAAATTCTTCTCGGGCCAGCACTGTCGAGTTGCCGATACTCTCGCCGTTCTTATAGAGGATCGCGAGATTGAAGCGACCGGCAGTCATCCACTCTTCGATAAACCCGCTCATCCCTTCGACAATCTTGAGGGAAACCTTCGGAAGGCGTTCTCTGGCCAACGCAAGGAGTTCCGTCACCATGACGCGCGCTGCACCGGACGGTATCCCGATCGTCACTTCGCCGGCAGGTGATTTCGCTTTGCTCGTCAATTCCTCTTCGGCGAGTTTGACTTGGCGCAAGATCATGCGTGCGTGGTCTAAAAGTTTCGTCCCGGCGGTCGTAGCCGTCACTCCGGTTCTTTCGCGGACCAGGAGCTGCGTGCCGAAAGCTTCCTCCATCTGTCGGACATGGTGACTGAGCGCACTCTGTGCCACGTTCAATTGTTCTGCAGCTTTGGTGAAACTACCCGCATCCACCACGCCGACGAAATATTTCAGTTGTCTCAGTTCCATGGTGTCCCTTGGGGGAGCCGCTGTTCGTGACGTTCCGAACCCGTTGGGTTCTCAACGGCTATCCTCGACATTATCTCGAAACGAGATGGCTTGAAAGCCGATTTTATATTGGCGTGTATCCGGCCCCGCTGGGCATACTGCACCGCGAAGGGGGAGGCACCGCCGCGTCAGAACCGCTGCTTCCTCGAAGTCGCTACAGTTGATTAACGACGTCGAAGAATTGGGTGCGCTATCATGGCAACTGCTCTCAAAGTAAGAGATGTTATCCTGGCGCCGGGAAATGGTAGCTTTTTCTATGATGATCAAGCAGCGATTCGAGCAGGCGTCGCCACTGATGGTTTCCGGTATGTAGGGGCACCTCGGACATCCGGCTTTGAAACTATCCGAATGCCCTCCCGGTCCGTCAGTCTTGGCCTTGTCCTGTCGGACGATGCGATCGTCTGGGGGGACATGATGAGTGTTCAGTATTCAGGCACAGGCGGTCGCGACTCTCTTTTCCAGACTGACGCAATTGCAGCACTCGCGAGATCTGTCGTTGTTCCGCGACTTTTATCCGCTGATTTGTCGAATTTTCTGGGTGCGTGCGACGATGTCCTTGCCTATCACGATGGAAAGCGGCTTCCGCTTGCGATCGAGTATGGCGTGAGCCAAGCGCTGCTCGGTGCTGCCGCACACGTTGCGCGGACCACCCTAGCCGAGGTCATTTGCTCGGAGTTTTCCCTGCCTCTGCCAGAGAGGCGTGTGCCCATCTACGCCCAAAGTGGAGATGCCAGGGAGATCAACGTCGACAAGATGATCCTCAAGTCCGTCGATGTGCTTCCGCACGGGCTTATCAACACCCGGGAGAAGTTCGGCCCCTCGGGAGCAACATTCCGAGAGTTCGTGAAATGGGTCGGGAGGCGGATAACAGAAATCGGGGAGCCAGGGTATCATCCTATCCTGCACTTCGACGTCTACGGCTGGATCGGTCTGGAAATTGGGCTTGAAGCCGGAAAAATCGCGGACTTCATGGCGCGGCTTGCAGATGACGTGCCCGGCTTCCGACTGCATGTCGAGTGCCCGGCAGACTTCGGGTCAACCGATGCGCAACTAAACGAGTACGCGAAAATTGTCGACCTTCTCGACGCCCGGGGCTCCGACGCCCGTCTGGTAGTCGACGAACACTGCAACACCCTTGACGACATCCGGCGTTTCGCCGAAGCGAAAGCAGCACATGTAGTTCAAATCAAGATGCCTGACGTCGGTTCGATCGCCGACACGGCCTGGGCCGTTCTGGCCTGCAAAGAACACGGCGTATGGGCGTATGTCGGCGGCAGCTGCACCGAGACCGACTTGTCGGCAAGAGCCTCGGCGAACGTGGCAGTGGCAACACAGGCTGACATGATGCTGGCAAAGCCCGGGATGGGCGTCGATGAAGGCATTTCTATTGTCGGCAATGAGCAGAGCAGGCTGCTCGCCGCTCTCAACTATCGACGCTCCCGGAACGACGTCCAGGACGCCAACGCGGAATCTGCATGAACAGTTCTCTCGAAGGTATTACTGTTGTTGCTGTAGAGCAGGCGGTGGCGGCTCCCTATGCCTCGTCGCGGCTTGCTGATGCCGGCGCGCGTGTTATTAAGGTCGAACGCCCCAATGGTGACTTCGCAAGAAATTACGACAAGCTTGTGCAAGGCCAGAGCGCGTATTTTGTATGGCTAAACCGCGGAAAGGAGTCGATCTGCCTTGACCTGACGGCAGACGAGGATCGCGCGATTCTTGACGCTATGGTTGCTGGAGCCGATGTTTTCATCCAAAATCTCAGGCCCAGCAGTATCAACAAGTTCGGCTTTGGTTCTGACGAGCTTCGTCAGCGCTTCCCTCGCTTGATAACCTGCGACATATCCGGGTTTGGCGATGCTGGAGCTTATTCCCATTTGAAAGCATACGACCTTATCGTGCAGGCAGAGACAGGGCTTTGCGCCATAACGGGGACGAAGCATGGGCCGGCGCGGGTTGGCGTTTCGGTTTGTGACATCTCGGCCGGCATGACTGCACACAGCGCGATCCTGCAAGCGCTTTTCCAACGTGAGCGCACTGGCAGGGGAACCGGGATTCAGGTCTCGCTCTTTGACGCCGTGGCCGACTGGATGAACGTTCCGGTGCTGCAGTTTGATTACAGTGCCTACCAAACGATGAGAGCGGGGGTAAATCACCCCTCTCTCGCGCCGTATGGGGCCTACCGTTGCGCTGATGGGAAGGACGTCATTTTCTCCGTCCAGAATGACCGAGAATGGGCCAACTTCTGCGCCAAGTTTCTCAAGCAGCCTGAACTTACCCGCCGTCCAGATTTTGCAGATAATATGAAGCGGCTCGGCAACCGGGCGGCGTTGGATGAGATTGTTGTCCAGCGCTTCGCCGAATTATCGAGCGACGAAGCAATGACCGAATTGGAGGCGGCAGGTTTGGCCTACGGACGCCTCAACCAAGTAGAGCACGTCTCCAAACATCCACATCTGCGACGGCTATCGGTCGCAACGCCGTCGGGAGTAATCGAAATGATTGCGCCCGCGGCGATCTTTGACGGAGAAAAAGCTCCGCTGTTGCGACCCGTTCCCGCCATGGGAGCCCATTCTGAGGCTTTGCGCAAAGAGTTCGGCGCCTCCACGAATACCGCTCGACCAACTAGCGCAAACGATTCCCGTGCAAGTCGAACTTGTTAAGGTTGGGGTTGATTGGTGACTTTGGACTTCACTTGGTGGGGAGCCCTGTGGTCGAAGTTCGCAGCTGGACTGCTTTGCGATTGACATCCTGCTTCCTCGGCTTTGCGGCAGATACTCTGCCGCGTGACCGCTACCGCACATTGGACACCGCCTCATCATCCGTCAGCGGGAAGGAGGTTCCCAATACGATTGGCAGCACTAACCGGAAGCAGAACGATACGCGTGACTACGTGGCCATCCGTCACTCGACCGAGCGGAGACAGTTTGCACGTCTCGTCAACTGTTCGAGACGATCAGCGGACTACCTGACTAGTAAGTGCTGACCACATTCCCTGAGTACCCAGCCAGAAACTCGAACTGCCTAACCGCCAGTTGCAGCAAGGCTCTGCAAAAAATACTCCCTGCGTGGGTGTTTGGTCGGCTCGCAAGCTTCCCCATCTCCCGGCGAGATGCCCCCGATCTACATTCTCTGTTTGTGAGAAGTGAGAATTGGCCTTCTTATGCAGGATGTCGGCTTCGCATGCCACCCTCGCGATACGTTAGAAAAGGGAAAATACAATGAAACGCCGCTCTTTTCTGCAATCCTTGGCACTCGCGACCAGCGGCCTCGCTCTACCAAACATCGCTTGGGGTCAGGAAAAGCGATTTGAGGGGATCACGCTGAATATCAACGGATATGGGGGGGACTACGATCGAATCCTCGTCGAGACCGTTGCAAAGCCCCTGGAAGAGCAGACAGGCCTAACGGTTATGCACACTCCGTCCACTGCGGCAGCGGCAACTGCGAGAATTCTTGCGTCGCCCGCCAATCCTCCTTTCGATCTGATCATGGCTGATAGTCCAAATATGCCGGATTTGATCAAGGCCGAGGCTATAACGCCTACGGATTTGGATGCCGATCTGATTGCAATGCTGTCCCCAAATATTCGAGAGTTTGGGGACCACGGTATCCCGATGTCTGCATCATCGATGGTTCTGACCCATAATACAAAGTTGGTTGACCCGCCAGTTGAGTCATATGCAGATCTTGCGCGACCAGACCTTGAGGGGCGCGTTGCAACCTTAAATTTGGAGAACGGGGGTGGGGTGCTGTTTTTGCTTGCGCTGGCCAAGGCGAACGGCGGCAGCGAAGACAACGTCGGCCCTGGCTTCGAGGCACTCCGCAGGATCAAGCCAAACATCACCTCGACCACTGCGTCCACGGTAAATCTGCTTCAGCTATTCGAACAGGAAGAAGCGCTGGCAGGCCCCTTTTGGGATGGGCGCGTATTTTCAATGCAGAGGGCAGGGAAACCGATGTCGCTAATCGTACCGGTTGAGGGCCTGTATGGGCTCCGTTCGTATATAAATCCAGTCAAGGGAACAAAGCATCCGGAGGCCGTAAAGGCGTACCTTGAACAACTGCTGACCGGGCCATTTATGACAGAGATGTCCAGGTTCTTTGGCTATGTGCCAACCACCCGCGTACAATTGCCGCCAGACGTTGCTGCGAACATGATTCCATACGGAGAAAATGGTCTTCAAAACCTCCAGCCGGTCGACTGGCAGAAGGTTGCCGCATACAGGAGCGAATGGATCGCCCAATTCAACCGCGAGATGCGGTAGGCGTGGCGGGCGCTCAAGCCTGCCCCGTCCTTTTTGATTAGCAGTTCTGGCAAGCAGGAATTTGAGTTGCAAAACCGGTCATTGGTCAGGTTTAAAGCCCGCGATAAACGATCCACAGTGTGGGTATGGCTGATCACGCCCAGTGTAGGTCTGTTGCTGCTCTTTATGATCGTCCCTCTCGCAGGAGTCATTCGCACCAGCTTTTACCCTGGTGTGCGATCGTTCGGTGCAGAGGGGTTCTCTCTTGAACAGTACCTAGAAGTTGCACTTGATCCCTTCTATCAAATCGTCTTGGTTGAGACTATTGTTTATGGATTGGTCGTCTCCGTCGGCAGCCTACTGGTCGGATTTCCGGTAGGGTACTCACTGGCGCGTTTACCTGCAAACAAACGCCGATCACGACTGATTCTAGTCATCTTGCCCCTGACACTCAGCCTTGTAGTTATCGTGTTCGGCTGGATTGTTATTCTTGGCCGCAGTGGCATCGTAAATCAATTGCTTATCGGCATCGGCGCTGTTGATAGTCCGGTTAGACTTCTATACACAAAAGGCGCAGTACTGCTTGTCCTATTGCAACAGTTTCTCCCGTTCATGATACTATCCGTGATGAGCGTATGCTCGAAAATCGATCCAGTGCTGGAGCACGCATCTGCGAATCTGCGCGCAAATAGATTTACGACGTTTCGCCGCGTTGTTATTCCGCTTGCTATGCCGGGCATCATGACGGGGTTTACCCTTGTTTTCATTTTGACCGTATCTGCATTTATCACTCCACGACTTGTTGGCGGCGGATCAGTGCAGATGCTGGGAAGTATCATTTATGAGCAAGTTGTCACCGGACTGAATTGGCCGCTCGGGGCGGCGCTGTCTGTGGTTATGCTAGCCGTAACTAGCTTGGTCGTGGGTGTTGCCAACACGCTTGCCGCAAAAACCTTGACGGGACACCGGAGTATCGCAAAGTGAACAGTGATCTTATCGACACTGTGTTGGGCGTTGCAGGGTTGGCCGTTCGCTTCACGGTGTACGTTATGCTGATTTCGCCAGCAGGCATCGTAGTTCTAGCATCCTTCACACGTGAAGACACTTTGAGCTTCCTTCCAAGTGGGTTTTCGTTGCGATGGTATGAAGCTGCATTTAGCAGTTCGCCATTTATGTCTGCGCTCTGGACAAGCAGTCAATTGGCGATTGTGGCCACAATTGTTGTTCTAATACTGGGTACTGCGGCCGCTTTCGCAATTGCTCGATACCGCTTTAAGGGATCATCGCTTTTCCAATCTCTGGTGTTGTCTCCGCTCATCGTACCTATTGTCGTTCTAGGCCTTGGACTTCTACAGTTCCTTGCTTGGGTGGGACTCAGCAACTCGTTCGTCGGGCTCTTTGTTGGCCATCTGGTGATAATGTTGCCATACGTGGTGCGCACAATGATCGGTGGCCTCCTGGTTCTTAACCGTGCATTGGAGGAGGCCGCGATGAATCTTAGGGCGCGGCCATTTCGTGTGTTCAGGAGGATAACGCTGCCTCTTTTGGCGCCTAGCTTGATTACCGCCGGAGTGTTTGCGTTCGTCACCTCCTTTGGCAACGTAACGCTTTCATCCTTTTTGGCGGTCACAGGAACGGTAACTTTGCCGGTGCAAATTTTCACTTACGTAGAGTACAGCTACGAGCCCATTGTGGCTGCGGTATCAAGCATAGTGATTGCCGTCACTATAGTAGTCATACTCATAATTGAACGAGTAATCGGAGTGGATAAGCTATTCTAGAGATGGGTCATAGGCTGTCGTATGTAAACGGGTGCGAAGCAGAACGGGGCGAAGATGTCAGTAGTGTCGCTAAAAAATATATCAAAAATGTATGGTGCTACTGCTGCGGTAGAATCGGTCTCGCTTGATGTGGAGAAAGGCGAGTTGCTGTGTTTGCTGGGTCCATCCGGCTGCGGTAAGACAACCACGCTTCGGATGGTGGCTGGCTTTGTCAAGCCGACATCGGGGACCGTAGAGATCGAAGGCAAAGAGGTCACAGATTTGGCGCCATATCGGCGCGACACCGGGATGGTGTTCCAAAGCTATGCTCTATTTCCGCATATGACTGTTGCCCAAAACATAGCGTTCGGGCTTGAGAACCTGGGCAAGCCTCCAAAGTTGAGAGAACAGCGCGTCCAGGAAATGCTTGAATTGATTGAGTTGGCACATCTTTCTCGGCGATATCCAGCTGAATTGTCTGGCGGGCAACAGCAACGAGTGGCTCTTGCGCGCGCGCTCGCGATGAATCCTGCTGTACTACTTCTCGACGAACCCTTCTCAAATCTCGATGCGCAGTTGCGAGTACGTTTACGCGAGGATCTGCGTTCCTTATTGAAGCGGATTCAAATCACAACGTTGTTCGTAACCCACGACCAGGAAGAAGCTCTGATGTTTGCGGATCGGATTATGGTGATGCGCAATGGGGGTGTAGAGCAGGTAGGCACACCGTCGGAGATTTACGAGACCCCAGCAACACGTTTCGTCGCAGAGTTCATTGGATGGTGTTCGATCTTTGATGGCATGGTAAATGGACAAGGCGAGTTTTCCGTCGGCGATAGCATTCGGTTGCCAGTAGACGCCGGTCCAGGCCCTGCTACCGTCATTGTGCGGCCCGAACACGTGAAGCCTGTGGAGATTCCTGGTCAAGCACATGCATTTGAGGCGCGGGTGACATCGAGCAACTACCATGGCTCTCTCTGCCGCCTTCGGCTGGATGTTTCGGGCCAGGAAGTGCTGATGGAGGCTCATTATCCACACGGACGGGCTCCAAAGGTGAATGAGCGAATTGCGATAAGTATCAATTCCAAGGGAGTTAGGCGCCTTCCTGGGTAGGAGTGAATTTTCAAGGCTGAGGAGTCGGATCATCGGATCACCCACCACGGCAAGACCCACGGACTAGGGCGAGCGACCGCACCAAAGGGGACCGGCGAACGGCTGCGCGTAGTAAGTGGGCTTGGCCGGATTGGGGTATACGGCCGGCGAGGGCGCCACGATGCATAGACACTTCAGCCCTCTAGTATCTCGCGATGTGCTGCCGCCATTCGTCTGGACCTTGTCGACGATTTTAAGCGCGCGATGCGGGCGGCCAAGGAGGTTAGCCAGTGCTATATGGTCACGGGCGACGCCGATTTTGTCCTGATCGTGGCTGTTGAGGACGTCGAGGCCTTTGACGTCTTCGTCAAAACGAAGCTCTATACCAATCCTAATGTCCGAAAATTTAAGAGCATGATCGCGCTTGATCGTGTCAAGTTCGAGCCGCGGGTTTTGGTGTAACCTTGGGCGGATTGCGCTGAAGCCTTCACTCCGGGCTGCCTTTTGAAACCGCCATTGCGCATCCACCATCAGATTGGGCTTTTTCGCGTGGAGAAACGTGCGATCTACGGACGCAGTGGATCCTGCGTCGGGACGGTGTGGTTGCCAGACTGCTCGACGCGGGCAAAGCAACCGTCCCGGGGGTAAGGAAGGAGAAAGAATGACGCTCGCTATGACGCAGCTCTTAGGTGCTCTTCCAACTGTGGACGAGCATCACGTCGATCGACGTCAGTATCCGCGCGGGGTTGCTTTCATGGATGGGCAATACCTGCCCATGTCCGAGGCCAAGGTCTCCGTGCTCGATTGGGGTTTCCTGCACTCGGATGCCACCTACGACACGGTGCACGTCTGGAAGGGCAGGTTCTTCCGGCTGGACTTGCATCTCGACCGCTTCTTTGGGGGCGTGGAACGGCTGCGAATGAAGCTTCCCTATGATCGCGAAAAGATAGCCTCGATCCTCAACAATTGTGTCGCTCTGTCGGGGCACCAGTCGGCGTATGTGGAGATGATCTGCACGCGCGGCACATCGCCGACATTCAGTCGCGATCCCCGCCAAGCGGAGAACCGCTTCATGGCGTTTGCTGTGCCTTTTGGCTCGGTCGCCAACAAGGAACAGCTGGAAAGAGGCTTGCACGTCGCGATCAGCGAGACCGTCCGCATTCCGCCTAAGTCGGTCGATCCAGCGATCAAGAACTATCATTGGCTCGATCTCGTGAAGGGGCTTTTTGACGCCTATGACATGGGGGCTGAGACAGCGCTGATCGTCGATACGAACGGGCACATTGCGGAGGGCCCCGGCTTCAATGTGTTCGTTGTTAAGGACGGCTCCCTGAGGACGCCTGCTTTTGGCGTGTTGCCGGGGATCACGCGCCGAACCGTGTTCGATCTTTGCGCCGAGATCGGCCTCTCTGCCACGGCTGCCGATATCAGTCGCGCCGAGATCAAAGACGCTGACGAGGTGTTCATCACCTCGACTGCCGGCGGCATTATGCCCGTGACCCGCATCGGCGACGCCTCGGTCTCTAATGGACACGTCGGACCCGTCACCAGACGGCTCATGGACCTCTACTGGCAAAAGCACGATGATCCGCAATGGACGACTGCTGTCACCTACCCGTGATTGGAAACGAGCCATGTGCGAGCAATTTGCTAAGCGGGCTCGTGACGATGACAATGGATATGTCGTCAGGCAAACACCCGAAACCCGAGCAGGCGCGCTACGGTGGGGTTTCCGCCCCGGGTTTGGTGGCCTGCCGATACACGCCGATGTCTCCTGCTGTTGGGAGCTCAGCTAGGAAACGTGCGATGCCGATGGTGCGGCAACTTTCCCGCGCCGCCGAGCTCGCATCGCCCGAGGACTCTTACCTCAACGAGGCAAGCGAACCGTTCGCCATTGCCTCGAAGCGCGCCAGGTTGAGCGAATTGGCAACCGCTGCCGCGCTCTGATGAGCATATGCCTCTGTAAGGCGTACTCCATGCCATTCCTGCGAAGTTGCCGATGAAGAACGATTTTGTTGCCTATTTGTCAGCGGAACTAGCTGGCTTGAAGTCCGTTGGGCTCTACAAATCCGAGCGCGTGATCGCTTCGACACAGTCGGCCGAGATCGAACTCGCGGATGGCAGCAAGGTCCTGAATTTCTGCTCCAATAACTATCTCGGCCTAGCCGACAACGCCGAACTGCGCGAGTCGGCCAAGCAGGCACTCGATCGTTATGGTTACGGCATGGCCTCCGTCCGCTTCATCTGCGGCACTCAAGAAGAGCACAAGCAACTCGAGGCGCGCATCTCCTCATTCCTCAACAAGGAGGATGCGATCTTATATTCATCCTGTTTTGACGCGAATGCTGGATTGATCGAGACGCTGCTCAGCGAGCAAGACGCCATTATTTCCGATGCGTTGAACCACGCCTCGATCATTGACGGGGTACGGCTTTCAAAGGCCATGCGCTTCCGGTACGCTAACAATGATATGGAAGCTCTCGAAGAGGAGCTCAACAAGGCCGAAAGCAGCCGCTTTAAGCTGATCGCCACCGACGGCGTTTTTTCCATGGATGGCGTCATCGCCAATCTTGGCGGCGTTTGCGACCTGGCCGAGAAATACGGCGCGATGGTAATGGTCGACGACAGCCATGCCGTCGGGTTCGTCGGCAGGCATGGGCGCGGCACGGCGGAACATTGCGGCGTCGAGGGCAGGGTGGACATCATCACCGGCACGCTCGGCAAGGCGCTCGGCGGCGCTTCGGGCGGCTACACAGCAGGCAAGCGTGAGGTCATCGACTGGCTTCGCCAGCGCTCGCGGCCATACCTATTCTCCAATGCGTTGATGCCTGCGATCGCAGCGGCGTCGCTGAAGGTTTTCGATCTGATCGAACAAGGTGATGCGCTGCGCCAAAAGCTCTTTGCCAATGCCGACCGCTTCCGCTCGAACATGTCGAAGGCGGGGTTCACGCTGGCTGGCGCGGACCATCCAATCATCCCTTTGATTTTGGGCGACGCCAGCCTCGCGCAGCAGATGTCCGATAAGATGCTTCAGCGTGGCATCTATGTAATCGGATTCTCCTTCCCCGTCGTGCCGAAGGGCCAGGCGCGCATCCACACGCAGATGTCCGCCTCACATTCGAGTACGGACGTTGACCGTGCGGTCGAGGCGTTCAAGGAGGTAGGCAGGGAATTGGGAGTCATTCGATATCGGACATGAGGGAATATTCGTCGACGTCTGCGAGGAAATCAGGATAGTCCTTTGCGTGAACCCGGGTCGGTGTCTGCGACTTTGGCGACAAGTCGACTCAACATTTATCCGGTCAAGGGATAGCTATCACGGTCAAGCTCGATGCATCGGCGTCACAGGATGCCGTGGGTCGGCAAAGGTCAGGCGCGTGATATGTTCTATAGTTGTGGCCGTGTTTGGGTTGGAGGTTGTCGGCTGCAACTGCCGAGATACTTGCGGAGGCCATTTCGGGTGACCTGTCTGCCGAGGCACGACAAGTTGCCTAAGCGCGACGGAGGAGTGCGATGCTATCTCCGATGTAGAGACAACGCGTATTGGATCATATAACTGAAGATTGCGCCCGTATCGCCGTGAAGGCACCCGGCGATTTAGCGAGGTACAAAGCGTCTCTGTCGTGATCGGCATCTCATCTATCACGAGGCTATTTGAGCGTTCCGACCAACGACGTCCAATGCGAGTTGGCGGGCGCAGCTCGTGCCGCCGCTGGCCAGCGCAAGGCCTGACCGGTGAGCGCTGCTCACTCATTGAAAAGAGACCAATGCCCATGCCGTGCCGACAAGTGGACGCCTCGAAAGTTCCCCTTCTAGGACTTGTCCGTCTGCGAGCGAAGATGAACTGCCCCGGGCAGCCGGCGGAGACTGAGATATTTCAAACCACGCCGCTTTGTGGGGCTTGCATTTCAGCAGTCGATGCATTTTGGCGCGAACTCTCCTCTTCAGGGTGCTAGCGTTTCCAAATCGCCGCCACCCGATTGGGCTCGTTAGAAACGCAAGCAATACCTTCGCTGGTGGTGTCGACAAGTCCAAAAATAGCGCGCGAATCAACCGCGCCATTAACTCGAAAGGGGAACTGGAACATGATCTCTCGACGCGACCTTATTAAGACCGGCATGGCCGCTGGAGCGGCCATATCGATCCCTTCTCTCCTGCGGGCGCAGACATCGCCGAGCACGGACCAGACGGTCCGCATGGTGATAGACAACCTCAGTGTATTCGACCCGGTCGTTACAACGGCTGACAGTACCTACACCCATGCCTTCGCGGTTTACGATACACTGTTCGGGACCGATTCGCAGTTTGCGCCGCATCCACAGATGGTGGGAAAGTGGGACGTATCTGACGACAGGAAGACCTATACGTTCGAGCTCCGCGATGGTCTCGGCTGGCACGACGGCACCCCTGTTACCGCGACGGACTGTGTCGCCTCGATCCGCCGCTGGGGCCAAGTGGCTCCCGGTGGCCAGTTGCTCATGGCGCGGGTCAGGGATATCTCGAAAAAGGATGACAAGACTTTCGCAATCGCGCTCAAGGAACCGTTGGGGGCTCTGCTCAACATTCTGGCTTTCCAAGGCCCATTCATCATGCGCGAGAAGGACGCGAATCTTTCTCCAGCAGAACAAGTAACCGCGAATATCGGATCGGGACCCTTCAAGTTCAATCACGCTCTTGCCAGGCCGGGCGCGAGCTTCACCTACGACCGCAACGAAAAGTACGTACCACGTACCGAAGCACCTGACGGACTGGCCGGCGGGAAGATCGTAAAGGTCGATCGTGTCATCTGGGACATCGGCTTGTTCGCCGATCAGCAGACGGCCTTGGCGGCCTTGCATTCAGGTGAGATTGATTTCTTGTTGGCGCCCCCGCTCGATCTCTTACCGGTCATCGAGAGCGATCCCAACCTTGAACTGCAAGTTCTGGACAAGGCGGGCAGCGACTATTTGCTTCGCATGAACTGCCTGCAAAAGCCATTCGATAACGTGAAGGCACGCCAAGCGATGCTTCACCTGGTCGATCAGGAGGCCATGATGCGCGCCGCAGTCGGCGACCCAAAATACTTCCGCACCGTCACTTCGATGTTTGGAAATGAAACGCCGATGTCCAATGACGAAAACACGGAATGGTTCAAAAAAGGCGGCGATCCAGAAAAGGCCAAGCAACTCTTCAAGGAGGCGGGATACGACGGCGAGAAAGTCGTCATCCTGCAGCCCACGGACTGGGCGGCGGCAAGCAATGCCTCGCAGCTGCTGGCAGCTGAGTTGCGGAAGATCGGGCTTAATGCCGAGCTTGCTCCGAGCGACTGGGGCGGGGTTGTCGCCCGCCGCGCGAACAAAGGCCCCGTTGAGGACGGCGGCTGGAGCATCTTCATAACGACCGAACCTGAAGCGATTCTCGGCAATGTTATCACCGACGTCACCCTGCCTATGAACGGCGAAAGTGGTTGGTTCGGCTGGCCTAAGAACGACGAATATGAGGCTCTTCGGGTCAAATGGGCAGATCTCGAAACGCTCGAGGAGCGCAAGGTGCTGGCTCGAAAGATGCAGCAAATATGGTGGGACTATGTGCCCTCGGTTCTGTTAGGTCAGAGTGTTGCGCCAAGCGCGCGACGCAAGACGCTCACTGGCCTCATCGGCGTGCCGGCCTGGATCCCATTTTGGAACATGCAGAAGGCTGAGGCCTGATGGCTGTCTACATCCTACGCAGGTCGATCTCTGCCATCGGCGTCATGGCGATGGTCGGGATGTTCGTCTTCCTGCTTCTCAGGCTGGCGCCTGGCGACCCGGCGGCCATGATCGCCGGCAGGTCGGCCACGGCGGAGATGATCGCTGGCATCCGCGAGCAGATGGGACTGAACGATCCCCTGCCGGTTCAATTCATACGTTGGGTGCGGGATTTGATCGGCGGCGATTTCGGCACTTCAATCTTTGCCGGACGACCGGTTCTCGAACTCATCTCGCAGCGGCTTGAACCGACCATTTCCCTGTCGATCCTGACGATGATCGTTTCCGTGACGGTCGGGGTCTCCTTTGGCGTCCTCGCCGCATGGCGAGCTGGCGGTCTTGTTGATCGCATCCTGACGGCATTCGCGACAGTTGGTTTTTCTGTCCCGGTGTTTGTCGTCGGCTTCTTCCTCATATACTTGTTCGCGATCAGGACACATTGGCTGCCCGTCCAAGGATACCAGCCGATCGACCATGGCTTCGGGCCATGGCTTGTGCACTTGATCCTGCCGACCGTGACTTTGAGCGTTCCCTACATTGCTTTCATCGCCCGGATCACGCGCGCGAGCATGCTCGAGGTTCTGTCGGAAGACTATATGCGAACAGCCGCCGCCAAGGGCGCGTCTTCCTATGCTATGCTTTTCCACCATGCTCTGAAGAATGCGGGGGCCCCGATCCTCACCGTCATCGGCTTAAGTTTCGCAGGTCTGATTGGCGGTGTCGTCATCACGGAAACGGTGTTCAACATACCTGGTGTCGGACGTTTGGTGGTCGATGCGATCAACAACCGCGACTATCCTATCATTCAAGGTGTGCTCATCCTGGTTTCGGGTCTTTACGTCCTTATCAATCTCGCGGTCGATCTTTCCTACACCCTGATCGACCCCCGCATCCGGTACTGATTATGACGCTCCTCTCCGCACCAGTTGAATACGTCCCGACGGGTCGCCTGCGAATATCTGACCTTCCCCGTCTGGCAAGGCGGCATCGCCTGGTCGCCATCGGCGGCGGCCTCTTAGCTCTGTTAATCGTTTTAGCCCTCGCTGCCCCGCTTTACGCCGGCGATCCATTAAACATGGATCCATTCAAACGCCTTCAGCCGCCTTCGGCCGAGATGTGGTTCGGTAGTGACAATTTGGGCCGTGACGTATTCGCACGGACGGTGTTCGGCACCCGGATATCCCTTATGGTCGGATTGACGTCGGCGGTGGGCGCGGCCTTGGGCGGCGCTCTGATAGGTGTCCTCGCCGGCTACAACCGGACCTTTGATAATATGGTCATGCGGGTCATGGACGGGCTTATGTCGATCCCGACGATTCTGCTGGCCATCGCTCTTATTTCTCTGACAGGGCCTGGCATCGGTATCCTCATCGTCGCCATCACGATCCCCCAGTTACCAAGCGTTGCACGGCTGGTTCGTTCGGCGGTTCTGAGTGTTCGGGAGCGTCCGTATGTGGAGGCGGCCCTCTGCGGCGGGGCCCGCATGCCGAAAGTGCTGTGGCGGCACATCCTGCCAAGCACCATTCCGCCGCTTATGGTGCAGAGCGCCATAATCTGCGCAGATGCGATTCTGACAGAGGCCGGCCTGAGCTTCCTGGGCGCGGGCGTGCCGCCCGAGATTCCGAGCTGGGGCAACATGATTTCAAGCTCTCGACTGTATCTCGCTATCGCCCCAATGACGGTTTTCGCCCCCGGTATCTGCCTTGCTGTCATGGTCCTTGCCGTTAACCTGCTCGGGGATGGCTTGCGCGACCTGTTCGATCCCCGTTCAAAGCGGAGACGTTGATATGCTCATGCGAGAATCCGCAGGGGATGACGTGCTTCTCGACGTCCGAGACCTGGAGACGCACTTTTACGGCGAAGAAAGTGTCACCCGCGCCCTGGGCGGCATCAGCTTCCAGGTGAAGAAAGGCGAAACGCTCGGCGTGGTCGGCGAATCGGGATGTGGGAAAAGCGTCACCGCCCTCTCCATCCTTCGCCTGTTGCCGAAGCTGACCGCCAGGACCGTCGGCGGCGAGGTCCGCTTTCACGGACGTGACCTCCTTGAACTGTCCGATCGGGAGATGCGACAGATCCGCGGCGACCAGATCGCCATGATCTTCCAGGAGCCAATGACGAGCCTGAACCCGGTCTATACGGTCGGCCGCCAGATTGCCGAGGCGGTGCAGATCCACACCAAGGCTTCGCGGTTCGATGCGATGGCAAAGGCGCAAGAGATGCTCCGTCTTGTCCGCATTGCGGACCCCGAGCGTCGCGTCAACAACTATCCTCACGAAATGTCGGGCGGGATGCGCCAGCGCGCCATGATCGCCATGGCTCTTGCCTGCTCACCAGAACTATTGATCGCCGACGAGCCAACCACTGCGCTTGACGTTACTATCCAGGCGCAGATCCTGCGGCTCATGGTCGATCTGAAAGAGCGTACGGGAACGGCCGTTATGTTCATTACGCATGACCTGGGCGTTATAGCCGAGACATGCCAACGCGTGATTGTTATGTATGCTGGCCGAATCGTCGAGCAAGCGACCGTAACTGATCTGTTTGCGCGTCCGGCGCATCCTTACACTCAGGGCCTCATGCGATCGGTGCCTGACCGGCGGCGCGGCCGACAGCGCCGCCTTCCGGAAATTCCCGGCATTGTCCCAAGTCTTCGCGAGCCCATTGTCGGGTGCAGCTTTGCTCCTCGCTGCCCGTTCGCTATCGACATTTGCCGCGACACGACCCCCCCCCTGCGTGATGTCGGGTCGAGCCACGCCGCAGCTTGCTGGCGCGCCGAAGAGGTGATGAGCGCATGAACGGTCCTCTGCTGAAAGTCGAGAATCTGACCAAGCACTACCCGCTTGGCTCGGGAATCTTCAAGAAAAGCATTCCGGTAATCCGGGCGGTGGAGGATGTATCGTTTTCCGTCGAGGCGGGCGAGACGCTTTGCATCGTCGGCGAATCCGGCTGCGGCAAGTCCACCGTGGCGCGGCTCCTGATGCGGCTCGTGGAACCGACGGGCGGGCGCGTGCTGATCGACGGGACCGACATTGCGAGCCTCAAGAAGGACGCGCTTCACGCCTGGCGCCGTCGGATGCAGATGGTTTTTCAGGATCCTTACTCGTCGCTGAACCCCCGTCTCACCGCCGGACAGATCATCACCGAACCCGTCGAGAATTTCGAGCGCCTCAGCCGGAAGCAGCGCACCGCGCTTGCTGCGGACCTTCTCCAGAAGGTCGGAATGTCGCCCGAGATGATGCACAGGCTCCCGTCCGAGTTGTCGGGCGGCCAGCGGCAGCGCCTCGGCATCGCGCGGGCGCTGGCCCTCCAGCCCTCGCTCATCATCGCCGACGAGGCGGTGTCAGCCCTTGACGTATCAGTGCAGGCACAGATCTTGAATCTGCTTCTGGATCTCCAGCAGCAGATGGGCATTGCCTTCGTCTTCATCTCACATGACCTTAGCGTCGTGGAGCATATCGGCCATCGTGTCGCGGTCATGTATTTGGGTCGGATAGTGGAACTCGCACCATGCGAGGCGCTCTTCGCCAAACCGGTCCATCCCTACACGGAGGCGCTGATCGCAGCAGCCCCGGTCCCGGATCCGACGCGGGCTCGGCTGGAGGTGCCCGTGGAAGGCGAGGTGCCAAGCCCGATCAACCCGCCGCGCGGGTGCGCGTTTCACCCGCGCTGCCCGCTCGCGGTGGAGCGTTGCCGCATCGAAGTACCACCTCCGGTGCCGATGCCAGATGGGCGGGTCGTGGCCTGTCATGTGCGTGCTCCGGCTACAGAGAACATCCCGACCCAACCGGCTGTAGCAGACGATCATTCGCCTGCTCATGTGTCTTAGCCTCATCACCCGGTCCTAGGTATGGGAAACGCAATAGCTGCAGTCAAAATGCAAATTCGTGAAAGGTAGGAGATCTTATGGACTCGCATGAAGATGGTCGCCCTCCGATCCAGCAGGATGGTGGCTTTGATACGGTGGGTTCGATTGCCACGAACGTTGCAGACGGCTTCACGATGGCCGCAGTCGGCGACCTTCTCTTCGCTCGGCCCGTAACAAAAGGCTATCATCCCGGCTTGGCTGATGTCCTCAGGATCTTTGATAAGGCTGACGTCGTTTTCGGAAATCTGGAGACCAACATCTTGGATGTTCAGTCTAAAGGAAGTCCCCAGGCTGAGTACGGTGGTGCGTATTGCATCAGCGCCCCAGAGCTGGGACGTGACTTAAAGACGATGGGCTTCAATATGCTCAGTCGCGCGAATAACCACACACTTGACTGGGGCGTCGAAGGGATGCGCGAAACAACCCGGGCGCTTGACGAGAACGGGATCATCCATGCAGGTGCCGGCGAAAACCTGGCACAAGCCGGCGCAGCTCGCTTCTTGGAAACCTCGCGCGGTCGCGTTGCGTTGGTTTCGTTTGCGACGACGTTCTCGCCGATGTCCCGTGGGTGCAATCCCGCCGGCGATGCGCCAGGCAGACCAGGACTCAACGCCCTTCGTTTCACGACGAGCATCGTAGTCCCGCCCGAGATGCTCGAGAGCTTGAGACGGGTGCGCGAAGTGTTACCAGGCTACAATCCCGCCGGACAGGATTCCAGCCGGGTCGTACTGGGCGGGGTGACATACAAAGCGGGCAACAAAGCCGGTTACAGCTTCGAAACAGACCCTCGCGACGTCGCCGGTATTCTGCGAAACGTTCGTCAGGGCAAGCAGTTCTCCGACTTCTGCATCGTCACGAACCACGGACACGAGCCCGGGGAATGGAGCCAGGAGCCGCCTGACTACGAACAATCGTTTGCCCGCAGGCTCATTGATGCCGGAGCAGACGCATACGTCGTACACGGACCGCATCTGTTGCGAGGCATCGAGATCTACAAAGGGCGACCGATTTTTTATAGCTTGGGGAATTTCTTCTGTCAGGATCTCCGGTCGCCGGTAGGCGCTGATATGTTCGAGGCATACGGCAAGGACCCTCAGGTTGATACGGATGCTGAGGTGACCGTAGATGAGGTGGCAAAAGGATATCCGACGGCAGCAGGATTTGTAGGCCCCCAATCCGATGCGGTCTATTATGAGAGCGTTGTCACTATCAGCCGCTTTGAGCAGAACCGGCTTGCTGAATTGAGGCTCTATCCAATCGAACTCCGCCGCTCGAACAGGTTTGCCAACCGGGGAGTGCCGCGTCTTGCTCCCGCAGCTCAGGGAATAGCCATTCTGGAGCGTCTCCAAAAGCTCTCCAAGCCGTTTGGCACCGAGATCGCCATCGAGAACGACGTCGGACTGATTCGACTGCGACCCAGCTCGGCGCAATGACACGGCATGTCATGATGTCTCGGGTGCAGCTAGGCGAATCCCCCGCCCGAGGGCACTAGCCAGGGCCGTTGGGCCGCGAGACTTGGGCTTTGCCCAACCGCTGGTACTTGCAATAGAGGCCTACGACCCGACCAATCAGAACAATTTGTCAGAACACCTGGGCCACGTGGACTACCTGCCATACGTTTTCAACGAACGAGGAGACTATTGATACATGCTCGAATTCAATGGACAGCACTTTCTCGATGGCCGCGCGTCTAATCCCAATGCACTCGGCTGGATGCGCGGTGCGCCGCCCCCCGCGGACAAGCGCATAACTTTCGAGAGCGACGAATTCCTCAACTTTCCGCAGCTGCGCTGGTCGCTGTCGCACATGCGCGAGCTTGTGCCGTCTGTCAACGTGTGGCGTGGGCGGGGTGGCCCTGCGCTGCTCGAACGCAGCGACAAGACCGCGGAAATCGACGCTCTCACCTTTGCCGACGCGAACGGACGCATGCGCCGTTTCGACGAGGCGCTCTACGATACCTACACAGACGGAATCGTGGTTCTGCATCGCGGGCGTATCGTTTATGAGCGATACTTCGGCGCGCTCGAGCGGCACCTACCGCATGCATTGCACTCGGTTACGAAGTCATATGCGGGTACGATCGCCGCGGCGCTCGTGCACGAAGGCGTGCTCGACGACTCCAAAGCGCTCGCGCACTACCTACCGGAGCTGCGCGGCAGCGCATTCGAGGACGCGACGCTGCGCCAGGTAATGGACATGCAGACAGGCCTCGACTACAGCGAGAACTACGCCGATAGGCACGCTAGCTTCTGGGCGCATGCTCGCGCCTGCGGCTGGCGACCTCGGCCTGCTGGGTACAGCGGTCCGCAGACTTTGTTCGACTACTTGTGCACGCTCCGCAAGAAAGGCGTACACGGCGAATTCGTTGACTACAAGACCGTGAATACCGATGTGCTGGCCTGGGTAATGAACCGCGTAACCGGGCACTCCTTCGCACAACTGCTGCATGAACGCCTGTGGGCTCCACTCGGTTGCGAAGAGGACGGATATGTCTTCGTGGATTCCGCGGGCACAGCAATGGCTGGAGCCGGCCTGTCGGCGACCGTGCGCGATTTGGCGCGCTTCGGCGAGCTTATGCGACGCCACGGCGAGTGGAACGGGAAACAGCTGATACCTAGCTCAGTTATAGAGGACGTCCAAAATGGGGACGCCCCGTCCAAATTCGCGTATGAGGAGATGCAGGGCTATGCGTATCGAAGCCAATGGTGGGTGACGCATGATGAACTGGCCGCATTCTTGGGTCGAGGCATGCACGGCCAACTGCTCTACATCGCGCCAAGAGCGGAGATGGTGGTGGCGCGCTTGGCGTCTCATCCCGTAGCGGGCAGCTCCGGAAACATTCCGATTACTCTGCCACAGATGCTAGAACTGGGTCGGGCCCTGTCCGCATAGCGTACGTGGAGCAGCCTGGGATCTGCTTGCACTTTGAGCGGAGACCTACACCGGCCACGTCGCCTCTACGCGCTTGAGGGGGTTCGCCGAGCCAGAATGGATTTGTCAGAAACCGTGATGCACACGTCGGCAACGAACGAGGAGAGACTCGACACGCATGCTCGAATTGGACAGACAGCGCTACCTCGGCGGCCGCGCGTCCGATCCCGATTAACTCGGCGCGGTGCTCCGCCGCCGGCGGACAAGCGCATCACTTTCGAAAAGTCTCGCATTCCTCGATTTTCCGCAGTTGCGCTTGGTCCCTGTCGCATATGCGCGAGCTGGTGCCGACGATCTACGTGAGGCGGGGGCGGGGCGGGCCTACGTTGCTCGATCGCTGCGACCAGACCGCCGACATCGACGCGCTCTCCTTCGCCGACGCGGACGGGCGCGTGCGCCGGTTCGCTCTACGATACCTGCACGGACGGGATCGTTTTACATCGTGGGCGCATCGTCTACGAGCGCTATTTTGGCGCGCTTGAGCCGCACCTGCCGCATGCGTGCTGGTCCGTCACGACGTCATATCGGCCACGCTCGCCGCGGCGCTCATATATGAAAGCGTGCTCGACGAATCCAAGGCGTTTGCGCACTATCTGCCGGAGCTGCGCGGCAGCGCGTTCGAAGAGGCCACGCTGCGCCAGGCCATGGACATGCAGACAGGCCTACACGACAGCGAGGACTATGATGACAAAAGCTCCTTGGCCTACACCGACCACGTGGCCTCTACGCGCTTCAGAGGGATCGCGGCAGTGTGGGCGGCGCCTGCTCGGCGCAGGCGCGCAACCACCTTCTCCGCCTTGTGCGCCACATACAGAAGCTGGCCGTGCATGCCTCTGCCTAGGAAGGCGTTGTGTGATCTACTAACCGCCGGCGCAAGAGCCTGCAGGGCGAAGTGATGCCCGGTCCCGCCGAAAGCTGAGAATTGTCCAACGAGAAGATCGCAAATGAGCTGCCGCGTGCGCAAGGCGGAGGCTGAGGCTGAGACATTTCAAACCACGACGCTTTGTGCTGTCCGTGTTTCAGCAGCTGACGCATTTTGGGGCAAACCCTCCTGCCCAGGTGCTACCCTACGCGTCCTCGAACGTGTTTGTGAAGACGAATGCTTCGCCCGTGGTCGACAAGACGTAATAAGCGCGGATTAACCCGCGCCAGTGGCTCAAAAGGGGAACTGAAAGATGACGATTTCTCGACGCAACCTCTTCAAGGTGGGTGTCGCCGCCGGAGCGGCTTTATCGATCCCTTCTGTCCTGCGGGCGCAGACATCACCGGCTCCCGACCGGACTGTCCGCATGGTGATAGGCCTCGGTGTGTTCGACCCGGTCGTTTCAACGTCTGACACCACCTTCACCCACGCCTTCGCGATTTACGATACGCTGTTCGGGGTCGATTCGACGTTTGCACCGCATCCGCAGATGGTGGGAAAGTGGCGCGTATCCGACGACAGGAAGACCTATACCTTCGAGCTCCGCGATGGTCTCGGATGGCACGACGGCACCCTCGTTACCGCGGCGGACTGTGTCGCCTCAATCCATCGCTGGGGCGAGGTGGCTCCCGGCGGGCAGTTGCTCATAGCTCGGGCCAGGGATATCTCGAAAAAGGATGACAAGACCTTCACAATCGCGCTTAAGGAGCCGATGGGCGCTCTGCTCAGCATCCTGGCTTTCCAAGGCCCATTCATCATGCGCGAGAAGGACGCGAATCTTCCCCCAACGGAGCAGGTAACCGCGAATATCGGATCGGGGCCCTTCAAGTTCAATCACACTCTTGCCAAGCCGGGCGCGAGCTTCACCTACGACCGCAATGAAAAATACGTACCACGTACCGAAGCGCCCGACGGACTGGCCGGCGGGAAGATCGTTAAGGTCGATCGTGTCATCTGGGATAATATAGCCGATCAGCAGACGGCCTTGGCGGCCCTGCAAGCAGGTGAGGTTGATTTTCTCTCGCTGCCGCCAGTTGATCTCTTGCCGGTCATCGAGAGCGATCCCAACCTTGAACTGCAAGTTCTGGACAAGACGGGTCAGGATATGTTCCTGAGCATGAACTGTCTGCAAAAGCCGTTCGACAACGTGAAGGTTCGCCAAGCGATGCTTCACCTGGTCGATCAGGAGGCTGTGATGCGCGCCGCGTTCGGCGACCCAAAATACTTCCGCACTGTCACTTCGATCTTTGGAAACGAAACGCCGATGTCCAATGACGAAAATACGGGATGGTTCAAAAAGGGCGGCGACCCGGAAAAGGCCAAGCAACTCCTCAAGGAGGCGGGATATGCAGGCGAGAAAGTCGTCATTCTCGAAACCACGGATTGGCGGGAGGCCGACAATGCCGCGCAGTTCCTAGCGGTCGAGCTGCGAAAAATCGGGGTCAATGCCGAGCTTGCGCCGAGCGACTGGAGCGCGGCTACCGCCCGCCTCGATAACAAGGGCCCCGTGGAGGACGGAGGCTGGAGCATCTTCATAACTAGCGAACCTGAAGCGATACGCGGCAATGTTATCACGGCCGTGACCCTGACCATGAATGGCGAAAAAGGTTGGGTCGGTTGGCCGCAGAATGACGAATATGAGGCTCTTCGCGCCAAATGGGCAGATGTCGAAACGCTCGAAGAACGGAAGGCAATTGCCCGCAAGATGCAGCGAATATTTTGGGACTATGCTTCCCAGGTTCCGTTAGGTCAACAAATCACGCCAATCGCGCGCCGCAAGACACTCACTGGCCTCATTGGCGTGCCGGCGTGGATCCCTATGTGGAACATGCAGAAGGCTTGAGGCGCAATGGCCGCCTATCTCCTTCGCCGGTCGATTTCGACCATCGCCGTCACGGCGATGGTCGGACTCTCCGTTTTCTGCTTCTCAGTCCGGCGCCCGGCGACCGGCAGCCATGATCGCTGGCGAGTCGGCGACGCCACAGATGACGCCTGGTATTCGCTTGAGGCGCGCCGGCGACCACTAGGTAACCAAAGGTGCGAAGCGGTTCCTTACGTCGGACATGAACGGCGCTCGATTACCGGTTTCGCCTTCGCCGATCTGTCATCCCGAAACGCGTGACCTTTCACGCAGCCGCGTTACAGCCGATTTCCCGAACTGGTCAGACAGCGACACATCCAAAAGGCTGACGAGATCACAAACCACGCCGCTTCGTGCGGTCCGTGTTTCAAAAGCCGATGCATTTTGGCCCAAAACTACCTTCTCCATGCGTCATATCTCCTGAAGGACGTCCACCAGCATCACCACCGAGGAATGACGATCATGACCAGGGCACCCACCGATTTTGACAAGCGCGTCGACGCATTGTTCAGCGAGTTCAGCGGGCCGGAAATGCCTGGCGCTGTCGTCGCGGTGACCGAGAACGGTCGCGAGATTTTCGCCAAGGCCTATGGTTTGGCGAACATCAACTACGACGTCCCGATGGGGCGCAAGACCATCATCCGCATCGGTTCGCAGAGCAAGCAGTTCGCTGTGTTGCTGATCCTGATGCTGGAGGCAGAAGGCAAGCTCACTCTGGATGACGAGGTGCAGAAGCACCTGCCCTATGTGCCCCGGCTCGAGTACCCGGTCACCCTCAGGCATCTGGCCTCCAACACCAGTGGCTACCGGGACCATTTGGATGGCATGATCGTTAGCGGTCTATCAATCTTCGCGCCGTCCGACCGCCAGACCGTCCGTGATGTGATCGCCAAGCAGGACGCGCTCAACTTCAAGCCCGGCAGCGCGATGATCTATTCGAACGCCGGCTTCTTCATGCTGTCTGACATCATAGAGCAGATCGAGGGTGCGCCCTTCAACGAGGTCCTGCACAAGCGCATCACCAGCCCGCTCGGCATGAACGACACCTCGCTCGTGTTGCGCGACGGCATGGCGATAAAGCGCCTGGCCGCCCACTATACGAAACGCGCTGACGGTTGGATCCAACTGGGCTGGGGGCTGGAATTCGGCGGCGAAGGTGGCATGGTTTCGACGCTCAACGACATGGTGGTCTGGCAGCAGAACCTGATCGACGCTAAAGTCGGAAAGACGGAAATGTATCGGCGCATGGCGACGCCTTGTGTCTTCGACAATGGCGCGAACGGCTTCTACGGGCTTGGTTTGGTGACGGACGTCTATCGCGGCCGCCGCGCGGTCGGCCACGGCGGCTCCGTTGCTGGCGGCAATTCGCAATCAATGCGCTTCATCGACGGCGGGCTCGGTATTGTTATCATTGCCAACAACGACCAAGTCGCCGCCTTCGCGGTTGCTCGCCGTATCGCCGACATCTATTTCGGCGACGCCGCACCAGCGCCGATCGAACTTGCTCCCGGCCGCTACCGGCAGGAAGGCGGCCCCGATGTGTTCGAGATCGTCGCGAAGGATGGCGTGCCGACCTTCCTCGATTCCGGTGGTGTGTGCGGGTTCGATTTCGGCCATCCAGGTGGCGCCAAGCCCGAGCGCGGGATCACCGACCTGGTTCTTAGCCCCCGGCCGGACGGCAAAGTCGACGGCATCTTCTGCGGCACACCGAGGCTCTACGCACCCTTGGGCCCGGACGCCAGGGCAGCCGCACCTCTCGCCGGTCGCTACGCCAACAAGGCGCAAGGCCTAGAGGTCGAGATCGATGGCGATGCGCAGCGTGGCATGTTCCGCCTGCGCTCCGATCTCGGCTCAATGAACGCGCCCATCATCACCGCGGCCAGCGATCTCTGGTTCCTGCTCCAGCCCGGCACCAACATGCGTCACGATCCGCACTGGAGGGCGACGCTGAGCGTCACCGCCGACGGTTTCGAGATAAACTCGGACCGCGTCAAGAAATGGCGCTTCACGCGAGCCTGAGCAACATCAAAAAGGTATCCAATGTCTTCCTGAAGAGCCTTTTCCCAAGGAATTGAGACGCTGACAGGTGAGTATCTCCGCTAGATTGCTTTCTCGGCGCGGCTTCCCGGCAGGTGCGCCTGCGTTTGCGGCAGCGACCGCTGGCAGCCAGCCCGATGTCGCCCTCGCGCAGTAGGGCGGGAAGGCTGCGCGTTACCGCTCCGAGCAACTGGCACACCTGATCTATCAGCCTCTGGCTCGCTTGAGCGTGAGGTGGCGCAGCCGGGAGAAGGCTGCGAGGCCTGCAACCAAACGCTCGCCTTGAAGTTAAAGTCCCGTCGATCATCCGCACGCCACCTCGCACCCGGCCTCCTTACTGAGCGCATTCTTCCGGGCCGCTCGACCACACTGAAGCGATCGACCCAAACGGTCATCGACCAGAAGCGGCGATCTGGCTTCCTTCGATAGGTCCCAAGTGCGTCTCGACAGCTGGCGACATTTCAAACTGCACCGCATTGTGTCATGCACATTTCAGCAGGCGGTGCAGTTTGGCGCGAAGCTCACCTCAAAAAGGGCTTCATTGTCGCAGTTCCTTTCCCACCGCAACCTGCGGAAAAGAACATTGAAGCGGGTCGGAGGAATGCGTCCGAAAAGGGCTATGCAATATGAGAAGTATTGAAAAGTTCGAAGTGTTGCAGCGCGAAGCAACCGAGTGGCGCCGCTACCTCCATGAAAATCCAGAGCTCGACTATCGGTTACACAACACAGCAAGGTTTGTGACCGAAAAACTGGCCTCGTTTGGCATCAATCACATCGAAACGGGGATTGCTGAGACCGGTATCGTCGCATTAATCCAAGGCGAAGGTGGAGACGGGCCGACCATCGGATTAAGGGCGGACATGGACGCCCTGCCAATCGTTGAGGCCTCAGACAAACCCTGGTCGTCGAAAATACCCGGCAGAATGCATGCATGCGGCCACGACGGGCACACGGCCATGCTGCTAGGTGCCGCGAAGTATCTTGCGAGTACGCGCAAATTCAAGGGCTCTGTTGCCTTAATCTTTCAGCCGGCAGAAGAGATAGAATTGCCATCGGGCGGCCTAAAGATGGTCCAGGAAGGAATCATGGATCGTTTCAACATCTCCCAGGTCTTCGGCATGCACAACAATCCGGGTATGGAGATCGGCACGTTCGGCATTTGCGATGGCCCGATTATGGGGTCGCAGGACGATTTCGATATTGTCGTAAAGGGCAAAGGCGGCCATGCGGCCTCGCCGCATCGGACTGTGGATCCCGTGGTCATTGCCGCACAGATCATCGTTGGATTGCAAAGCTTGGTCTCGCGCAAAACCGATCCTAGGGAGTCGCTCGTGATCTCCGTTACGAAGTTGAAGGCCGCAGAGGCCTATAACGTCATTCCCGATCACGTCGAAATCGCCGGAACTGTCAGGACGCTCGCATCCGACCTGCGAAACTTCGCCGAACGAGACATCTTGGCATCGGCCCAGGGGATTGCGCGCGGGTTCGGCGCGGACGTGGAGTTCAACTACCGTCGATCCGTTCCGGTTACCTTCAACCATACCGAGGAAACCAATTTGTCGATCACGGCGGCACGCAACCTCGTGGGCCCCGCCTCAGTAGACGACAAGATTGGAATCAGTATGGGGGCGGAGGACTTCGCCTATATGCTTGAGGCCCGGCCTGGCGCCATGATTTTCCTTGGCAATGGGTCATCCCCGCCCCTGCACAATCCAGCGTACGATTTTAACGACGAAGCCTTGTCCTATGGCATCCGCTACTGGGTCCGCTTAGTCGAGACAGTGTTGCCCGTTTGAGTTGGAACTCGACAGAACTGGGTGGTCGACATCTCAACGGGTTGCGCGCAACGGAGGTACTAAGAAGAAAGCCATGGCCGCTCACGACTTTGCTCCCATGACGATCATCTCTCACGCACCGTTGTCGCAAATCGAATATCAACAGCGGATCAGACGAGTGCGGCATTTAACGAGGGAAACATGCTCTCTTCGAACGAATCCGTGATCATTGACAAGCCAGGCAAAAGAACGCGGATCGTCTCATGCAACCATCCTCGAATTCTGAGGTTTGCACCAAATGGGTCAGTTGCTGAAATGCGGATCATGCAAACCCGCGCGTTCTAAAATGTTGCAAGCTTAGACCACTTCGCACCGATTTAAAACCGGAATGGGCGCGCATTCGATCATCCAGCGACCGAGGAGTGCGTGGTTTGTTTCAGTTTTCGGGAGAAATTGCAATAGACATTGCGCAAATTCGTGCGAATGTTAAAGTCCTTGAGCGATTATTGAGTCTTCGACATGGCGGCATTGCACGGTGGACGACCTAGACCGAAGGATCCTTACTGCGCTGCAGAAGAACAACCGGCTCTCCTTTGCCGAACTCGCGGAGCTTGTCGGTTCTTCGGCCGCCTCGTGCATGCGTCGAGTGAACAAGTTGCGTGTGGATGGCGTAATCGTCGCGGATATCTCGCTCGTGGATCCGAAGGCTCTTGGCAAATCGCTTGCCGTTGTGGTGACCGTAGAGCTTGATCGTGAACGTCTGGACCTTGTCGACGATTTTAAGCGCGCGATGCGGGCGGCCAAGGAGGTTAGCCAGTGCTATATGGTCACGGGCGACGCCGATTTTGTCCTGATCGTGGCTGTTGAGGACGTCGAGGCCTTTGACGTCTTCGTCAAAACGAAGCTCTATACCAATCCTAATGTCCGAAAATTTAAGAGCATGATCGCGCTTGATCGTGTCAAGTTCGAGCCGCGGGTTTTGGTGTAACCTTGGGCGGATTGCGCTGAAGCCTTCACTCCGGGCTGCCTTTTGAAACCGCCATTGCGCATCCACCATCAGATTGGGCTTTTTCGCGTGGAGAAACGTGCGATCTACGGACGCAGTGGATCCTGCGTCGGGACGGTGTGGTTGCCAGACTGCTCGACGCGGGCAAAGCAACCGTCCCGGGGGTAAGGAAGGAGAAAGAATGACGCTCGCTATGACGCAGCTCTTAGGTGCTCTTCCAACTGTGGACGAGCATCACGTCGATCGACGTCAGTATCCGCGCGGGGTTGCTTTCATGGATGGGCAATACCTGCCCATGTCCGAGGCCAAGGTCTCCGTGCTCGATTGGGGTTTCCTGCACTCGGATGCCACCTACGACACGGTGCACGTCTGGAAGGGCAGGTTCTTCCGGCTGGACTTGCATCTCGACCGCTTCTTTGGGGGCGTGGAACGGCTGCGAATGAAGCTTCCCTATGATCGCGAAAAGATAGCCTCGATCCTCAACAATTGTGTCGCTCTGTCGGGGCACCAGTCGGCGTATGTGGAGATGATCTGCACGCGCGGCACATCGCCGACATTCAGTCGCGATCCCCGCCAAGCGGAGAACCGCTTCATGGCGTTTGCTGTGCCTTTTGGCTCGGTCGCCAACAAGGAACAGCTGGAAAGAGGCTTGCACGTCGCGATCAGCGAGACCGTCCGCATTCCGCCTAAGTCGGTCGATCCAGCGATCAAGAACTATCATTGGCTCGATCTCGTGAAGGGGCTTTTTGACGCCTATGACATGGGGGCTGAGACAGCGCTGATCGTCGATACGAACGGGCACATTGCGGAGGGCCCCGGCTTCAATGTGTTCGTTGTTAAGGACGGCTCCCTGAGGACGCCTGCTTTTGGCGTGTTGCCGGGGATCACGCGCCGAACCGTGTTCGATCTTTGCGCCGAGATCGGCCTCTCTGCCACGGCTGCCGATATCAGTCGCGCCGAGATCAAAGACGCTGACGAGGTGTTCATCACCTCGACTGCCGGCGGCATTATGCCCGTGACCCGCATCGGCGACGCCTCGGTCTCTAATGGACACGTCGGACCCGTCACCAGACGGCTCATGGACCTCTACTGGCAAAAGCACGATGATCCGCAATGGACGACTGCTGTCACCTACCCGTGATTGGAAACGAGCCATGTGCGAGCAATTTGCTAAGCGGTTAGTCCAATTCAGTTGGCCCGGTGACCACAATCGAATTGGTAGGCAACCGCGAGAACAAAAAGCGTTTCGACCCGTCGCTCAAAGTGGGGTGGCCCACCTCGAGAGTTGGCCGAATTGTGGTCTGGTGGTTCGCGCAATGCCGACCAGCGATATCTTTGGACAGCGCTGTGCGCTGACGGCCGGAAGATCTTCCGGCTTCGCTGTGCTGGTCGCTACGGCTCCAAATTCGCATCGCCTAATTCTGCCGAGCGGGGCTGTATCGGAAGATTTGCACCTAGACCAATTTAGTTCGCCCGGGCGAGTCAGATGACTTTTGACTTTGAGTTAGCTCGAAGAGCGGCGCGAGAAAAACCACGCCTTTGTCCGGAATTTTCAGATCGAACGGGTATCTGGTTGCCGAATATGATCGAGCGGCTGTTTCTTGTTGTCGTCCGTCGAAGGATTGAGGGCGGCTTGGATCTAAAAGATCGAGAATCAAAGGATTAGCCCGATAGATAAAAATTCACACAAGCGGAGCAGGCGATGTCGGACGCCGCGAGCTATGACCCTTTCGAAGCCATCTGGCGAGCCGGCTGTGGCTGGCGAAACAGCCACGACGCAGGGCTGATCGGCCATGGCGTCGGACACGGGCCTGTAGCATTCATTAATTGTGCGAAGGCCATTGGTGATTCTGAACGGCCAGAACGATCTAGATTCCAGATGGACCTCGGCAATATTCCATATTTGACCCGCCGCGGCCGTAGCGATGAAACTGGCCCAAGCGAGTTCAGCAGTTTCGATATCGAAACCGCGCTCGTATGGCCAGAATTGATTCAAGTGGAGCCCTCGATGTCCGACGCCAAGAGCTATGAGCTCTTCATTAACGGCAAATGGCGAGCCGGTGGTAGCCGAGCCTCTTTGCCGGTGATCAACCCGGCGACGGAGAAGGTATTTGCCTCAGTGGCCTCGGCTACGGTTTCGGACTTGGATGAAGCTCTTGCTTCGGCAGAACGCGGCCGCAAGGCGTGGTCCTCACGATCCGCCAAAGAGCGTGGCGAGATCCTCGTCTCTGCCGCCAGCATTCTGGCAGAGAAAGCTGGCGTCGCAGCCAGGGACCTGTCGTCCGAACAGGGAAAGACGATTGCCGAGGCGGCAGGGGAATACGCGCGCGCGGTCGAAACGCTGGAATGGAATGGCCGACATGCCGATGAGTTGTCGGTCCCGATTCCGTTGGGCTCGAACAGGATGATAGTCCCGGAGCCGCTCGGTGTCGTCGCTGCCTTTACGCCGTGGAACTATCCGGCCGTTCTTATCGCCCGCAAGCTCGCCCCCGCGCTGGCGGCAGGCTGCCCGGTGATCCTCAAAGGGGCCGAAGAGACGCCAAGCGTGGCTGTCCATATCGTGGAATCTTTGCGTCAAGCAGGGATACCGGAAGGCGTGGTCAACCTGGTCTTCGGTGTTCCTGTGCATATATCGCGGCATCTGCTCAGTTCGCCAATTGTGAAAGTCTTGACGTTCACGGGGTCAACTGCTGTTGGAAAACAGCTGGCCACGCTCGCCGCGAATAATTTGCAGCGCTGCATCCTCGAACTCGGTGGACATTCCCCGGTTATTGTGTGCGAAGATGCGGACCTGGCAAAGGCGATACCGGCTATTTCGGAATACAAATTCGAGTGCGCGGGCCAGAGCTGTAATGCGCCCAGCAGGATTCTTGTCGCCCGATCCCGCTATGAGGAATTCCTGGTCCGGATGACGGAGGCGGTCCGAAAAATCAGGATCGGTCCACCGGATGACCCTGCAACGCAAATGGGGCCAATGGCAAACGCGCGGCGAATCGAGGCCATGCAACGCCTGACCAAAGATGCGGTAGAGGGCGGCGCCCGCATCGAGACCGGTGGCACCCCCCTTGACCGACCGGGGTTTTACTGGCCGCCAACCATCCTGACGGGCGTACCGAAGCAAGCGAGAGTGCTTCATGAAGAGCCGTTCGGACCGATTCTCACCGTGGCGCCTTTCGATACGATCGAAGAGGCGATCGAGGAAGCCAACGCCACCGAGTACGGGCTGGCCGCCTACTTGTTCACTGGCGTTGCCGATACGCAAGAGAAGCTTATCAATGGTCTTCTGCGGGCGCTGTTAGTGTGAATTACCTGAAAGGGGTTTCCGCTGATGCCCTTATGGAGGAGTCAAGCAAAGCGGCTATGGATATGAAGGCGGCGAGCAGGGGGTGCGAAGCTTCCAAATCCTTAAAATGGTGAATGGCCTCGGTTCATTTGGATAAAATCCGGTGGGAAATAGAACACGGACCATCGCGGGCAAGGACATCACAAGAAGCGTCGCCGACGCCCTTCAGACATCTCATACTACCCCCCCGATAATCCGGCTCTTCTCACGCATACCCAGCGGAGCCGTCGGCGAGAACGCCATAGGTCAGCTGCTTGCATGGCGGCCTGGCGGCGCCGACGTCAGGAGGCTGTGGTGGCTTCGCAAAGGGGCATGAGCCCGATCAGTCCGCATTTCGCTGATCTGTGAATGGGCGTACGCCCCCCGACCGCTCCCCCCCCCCCCCCCCCCCCCCCCCCCCCCCCCTCCAGATCCCACCCCAGCCGCCCCCCCCCTCCCCGCCTCCGTTTCCGACTGGGTGGTCATACCGTTTCGACCCTTGGCAGCGGGTGGTGTCCCTGGACTGATCTCTGTCGGCATCGGTGGTAGCGCTGAAAAGGCGATGCTGCTGGCCAAGGAGGCCATGAATGAGCCCATCGATATGGCGGAACTGATCGCAATGGGGGCGTCAAGCGCAGAGGAGGGGCTGCGGATTGAGCTTTATGAGCGGATCAACGCGCTTGGTATCGGCGCCCAAGGCCTTGGTGGTCTAACGACAGTCGTTGACGTCAAGGTTGCGACCTATCCTACTCATGCGGCGTCCAAGCCTGTGGCGCTCATCCCGCAATGCGCCGCCAACCGGCACCTGAAGTTTACTTTGGACGGCTCTGGACCCATCACCCTCCAGCCGCCCGATTTGCGCGAATGGCCCGACATCGGAGCCGACGAATTGAACCCAGCCGGCGTCCGGCGGGTCAATTTAGATACGCTGACGAAGGAAGAGACGGCATCGTGGCGCTGCGGTGAAACGCTCCTGCTGTCTGGAAGATACTGACGGGCCGTGACGCTGCCCACCAACGAATGATCGAGCTGCTCGTTGCCGGTAAACCGCTTCCGGTCAACCTGCGGGGAGGCGTGATTTACTACGTCGGCCCCGTCCGGGCAGTGAGGAATGAGGTTGTTGGACCCGCTGGTCCAACAACCTCCAGCCGCTTGGACGATTTTACGGACAAGGTGCTCGCCGAAACCGGCCTTTTCGCGATGGTGGGCAAAGCGGAGAGGGGACCGGCGGCCATCGCGTCGATTGTAAGACACAAAACGCCATACCTTGCTGCAGTGGGTGGCGCTGCGTACCTGATTTCAAAATCGATCAAGGCGGCGCGGATCGTTGCCTTTGAAGACCTGGGCATGGAAGCCATCTATGAATTCGAGGTGCAGGACATGCCTGTCATCATGGCTGTCGATGTTGAGGGAAACTCCATTCACAATTCCGGGCCTCTTGAATGGCGGAAGCGTATGGCGGCAGACAGCATCGCACGCAACATCGGCGTTTGAGTCTTTCCGTTGGGCGATTTCGGCCAGACTCCCGCGCCAAATTGTCGGGCAAGCCGTAAGACGAGCGGCATTTGCGGTGCCATGCGCCTCGGCGAGCCGGACGAGCAAGGCCTTCAATTCACTCCAATAGCTGAATGTGCCAGTGAATACTGCACTGAATATGCCATACACGCGATCGAGGCTCGAATGCCGTCGCGGCGTCTATCAAGTACGGCAGCGGAGTTCAGTAAATGGGTTATCTATTTTATCAGGAGGTCTCCGCCGCGGCCGGCTATCCTCTCCAGCTGCATCATTGCCCCGTTAGGCGTCGGGGCGATAGCCAAACTACTTCTGCAGCTTTTCTCAGCGGATCGCTCTCCCTCAGCTGATTTTCGTACCCCATTCTGGCACATCTCGGGCCGAGAAACAGATGCCTTCCACTACTACATTCGGTCGTTTCAATTGATGATAGAATTGATCGGCACACAACGCGATGTCGATCGCTGCTTGAGAGCATAGGTTATGAAGTCGAAACCCGATCCCGTGCAACTCGACAGTTGGGACGTCCGGATTCTCTCCGAAATTCAGGCAGACGGTCGGATTTCAAAAAGTGAGCTTGCAAAACGAGTTCATCTTTCGGCATCGGCCTGTTCGGAGCGGCTCCGAGCACTCAAGGCCGCAGGGATTATTGAGGGATTCTATGCGCGACTGAGTCCTGCCCTCATTGGCGGCATGATCTTTGTGATGGTAGAGGTCGTGCTGGATCGTCATCGTCTTGAGGACCAACGACACTTCGAAACTGCAATCCAAGAGATTCCGGAAATCCTGGACTGCTGGGCAATTGGGGGGCGCGTCGATTATCTGATGCGGGTCGCATCTCGTTCTATGGCCGCCTATCAGGATTTCATGGAGGGACTGCTGCAGGCAGGCTTAGGGATTGATCAATACTATAGCCTTGTCGTTACGAAACCAGTGAAGTCCAATTCACCGATACCCTTGTCCGCCCTGAGGCAACGGTAAAACCGAAAAGCTTAAGTTTCAACGGCGTTTGGCACGGATCCCGTAGATTCGTCGGCAAAAAGCACCCATTCCGACGAAACTCAAGGGACATTTGCGGTATACTAATTCCTGGAAAAAGGTGGCCGAGCGCTATCCGCCAGTTGATGGCGAGGAAGGACGATGCGCTTGAGCAATCTGGAACCGATCAATTCCAGGAGACGGATCGAAGCAGCCATCGGACGCACTTGGCCAGCACGGTTGCGGCGAGAAGCCAAACCGGATCGTGCCTGGTGGAGGAGGCGTCCATATCTGAGATGCGAAGTGCCGAAAAGTGCATCTACAGCTATCTCAAGGGGGGAACCTTCGCCCTGGATTGGCGATCGGGGGCGATTGAGCTTAGTCGCGGTCAGCGCATCCGTGTAGGGGGCGAAATCTACAGCGAGGAATTGGCAAGCCGACGGGTAGCGGGAGTGCAAGCTGGCCCGCTCGGCCTTGGCGAGCAAACCGGCCCTCGACGCCTGCGGATATTCGGAGATCGCTCCATCTCCTTTCTACGTCGTAAGTTCGTTGCTGTTCGAGATTAGGAGATTGTCTGTCCTGTTTGACATTGCTGGTCTCCGCAGCCTTCTGAGCGAGGAGCATCGCTGAGCCGCGGTCGCGTAGGTGGGTGACAAGGCCGGTCACGCCCGCCAGCCGAGTGGTCTTCGAGAAGGGTGGAGGTTGCGCTACCGGCTGGAGAGAATGGTGCCAGTTTTCACAAGACAAGGGGTCGCTTAATCGAATGGGCGTCTAGTTCATAGATTGCGAACAGATCATGGGGGATTTGAATAGTGCTACTGACCGAGGCAGAGCTGAAAAAAGTTGCGAATGCCAGTCGAGGACATAGAGCCGCATCGATCGTTCTAAAGGAAGAGATGGCCGCAGCTACAGCCAGATCGTCATTCGACGTTTTTCTGTCACATTCGTTCAAGGACGCAGAGATCGTTCTCGGTGTGAAGCGAATTTTTGAGGAGCTTGGGTTCACTGCTTATGTAGATTGGATCGAAGATTCACAATTGGACCGCACAAAGGTCTCCTCTGCCACTGCCGAGTTGCTGCGGACCCGTATGAGGCAGTCAAAGACGCTAATCTATGTGCATTCAAACAATTCTCCAGGATCCAGATAGATGCCTTGGGAGCTTGGCTTTTTCGATGGCTTTCGGACCGCGGTAGCAGTTCTCCCCGTGGCAAAAAATTCTTCGGAAACATTCTGTGGGCAAGAATTTTTGGGCCTATACCCGTACATCGATGGGACCGGACCTGCAATCCTGTTTATAAACAGAGGGACCGCGTCTAGCTCAAGACTAGGCTCTGTAAGCTCGACTGCAAACGTTACGTTTGCCAAATCATGGCTTAAAGAATTTGCTGGCACAAATAGAGGTGCTCTGAAGTGAAATATCCTGGACTTTATAATAGCGCCGACATGGCGTCTAACGAGCAGCAGGCGACATTTCTTAGCCTGATCCGGGCAGAGTACGTTATTCTTTTTTCGGCCTCTGTTCTCTCTTTGGATTTGTGGCCATCAAAGGCCTATTTCGGTGTGTATGCTGCGGTGTTTCTTTGCTCAATGGGAATCCTCATTTTCCGGTCGGTCACAAAGCCCGAGCAGGTCTGGTATCAAGCTAGAGCTTTGGCAGAGTCAGTAAAGACATTGACCTGGCGCTTTGCGATGCGAGCACAGCCGTTCGATGACACGCGTGCGGCCGACGCTAGAGCTGATTTTCGCAAGCTCATGGAAGGTATCCTTGATAGCAATCGAAGGGACTCCCCGCTAAAAGAGCGAAAAGAGCTATATCTGCAGACACGAATTTGCGAGCAACGTAAGTGGTACGAGAAGAAAGCGCGCTCGAACAGAGATCCGCAAAAATTTGGATGGGCCTTGGTGTGATTGCTTACGCTCTGGGGTTCTCGTTCATCGTGGTACGCATCGCTGACCCAGCGATACCAGGCTGGCCGCCAGCTCACGAGATCGGATTGACTGCCGACCTTATTACGGACGCCATCTCGGATGAGGCATTCTCCGCGGCGGTGA
The DNA here is from genome assembly GCF_003952485.1 of Mesorhizobium sp. M1E.F.Ca.ET.045.02.1.1. Lineage (NCBI taxonomy): Bacteria > Pseudomonadati > Pseudomonadota > Alphaproteobacteria > Hyphomicrobiales > Phyllobacteriaceae > Mesorhizobium > Mesorhizobium sp. M1E.F.Ca.ET.045.02.1.1. Next base: position 349,740 of record NZ_CP034447.1, on the reverse strand, counting down.
ACGAAGCCGAACTGGCTTTCTCAAGGGAGCACACCCAGTGGGTTGCTCGTCAAAACAACTAAGAGACAACAATGGCATACAGCGATCCGATCTATGTAATATTTGACGGCGATGAAGACGCTTGGGCATACCGCTTTATGAAAGGGTGGAATGCCAGCGAGAATGTGAGTTTTGAATTCGCGAACGCTCACGATCTGGACAATATGACGAGCCGAGCACAGGACGAAGATTATGTTAAACGCAATCTTCGCAACAGAATGAATGGATCGAGCCAGGTACTTGTCCTGATCGGTGAGAAAACGAAAAACCTTTTTCGCTTCGTGCGCTGGGAAATGGAATTGGCCCTTGATCTAGGTCTGCCGATAATCGCAGCAAACCTTAACGGCTCGCGACAACTAGATGCGAGCTGTCCGCCCATCATCAGGGACAAATGTGTTGTGCCACGTGCCGTTCAAGATGAAGGCTATCAAGCACGCGCTTGCCCATTGGCCTAACGAGTTTCATCGGCTTTCAAACGCTCAGCGTGCCAATGGCGCCAGGAGCTATGGCGAAACCACGTATCGGAATCTCGGGTTATAATAACCCACCTAAAGTACTTAGCCGCAGGACATCCTCGCCATCCACTGGCGGCGACTAACCTTGCAGCGTTCACCGGCGCGTTCCGAGCTTGCCGAGCCGCTGATAATCCGTGGAGACGTCCCATTTGCTGAGTTTGGCTGAAGGGTGCAGGTCATGAGCGCAACCATTAGGAGGAGCCCTGCTCGAAGCATGAGATCGAGTGATCACGTCGGGCGAGGGGCGCTGGTTTCGAGAGGAAAAGGAGCGGCTGCTCGACGTTTGAGGCTTGAGCCAGCGTTTCAAGACTGCACGATTGGCCAGCATTGATGGAGGCAGCTTTTCAGGCGGCGCAAAGAGTTCTGTCGGTTCGCCCGCGTCCCGCGAGCCGCAGCTCGGCTCGCCCTGCGCAGCAACCACGAATTTGCGATCGCAAGAAGGGCAACACACTGACGACAGAACTTGGCGGCGCTGGTCGGCTGCGAATCAAGATGTCGATGGCGAGGCGCTCTCGCCGCGCGTCTTTGCCGGGCCGAACCTGCTGGCTGTTCCTTTGAGAAGTCTGCCGAGCACCAGCCGCTGCACCGCCAAAGCGATCGCTATGCGCGAGGGCACGACCTCAGCCTCTCAGCGCTGGCCAACCAGGTTGGGGCCTGTGCCGCGGCACGGAACCCGCCGCCTGCTGATCGAGGCGAATGTGATTTTCCCCTGATCACCTGCGTTACCACCCTGGGGAAGGGCAAGACCGATCCGGACCATCAGAATGTAAGGGATGACCGGCGTTCGGCGGAACATGGCCGGCGGCGCTCTATCGTGCCTCGCGCTGGGCTATGCCAAAGGCTCCGCGCCAGCGCCCGTCGCTCACCCGCCCAGCAGGGCACAACCCACGCCGGAAACGAACTCAAAACTGGATAGAAACTGGGGGCAACGTCACCCGCTAATCGGGCACTATGCTGGGCGCATACGTGTCGTAAGCTGTTCGTGTTTGCAGTACGCGCCCTGACGTCGCAAAATCAGTGAGATCCAATTCAACGCTCCTGCGAAGGTGGCGCCTTAGTTTTCACGGCAATTCGGGCCGATCCCGCGAATTCCGCGGCGAATAACCTGCATTCCCGAGAAACTCGAGAGACGTTTCCGGTATGCTATTTGCTAAACAGGTGGCTGGCCGAGTGCCCTCCGCCAATCTATCGCGAGGAGAGGGACGATGCGCTCGAGCAATCTGGGAACCGAGCAACTCCAGGAGAAGGATCGAAGCTTCGTCTTTCATCCGTCTACACATTTGGCCAAGCACAGTCGCGGAGAGACGCCAAACCGGATCATGGCCGGAGCGGACGGCGTCTATATCTGGGACACCGAAGGCCGACGGAGCCTCGACGGTTTCGGAGGGCTCTACTGCGTCAACATGGGATACGGGTGCACGGAGATCGCCGAGGCCATTGCCAGGCAAGCACGCGAATTGCCGTTCGCGCACGTCTATGCCAGCCAAGGTACGGAGCCGGTCGCCCTGTTGGCAGAGGCCGTGGTCGAGTATTTCGGTCAGAACATGCGAAGGGTCTATTTCGGCCTCTCCGGTTCCGATGCTAACGAAACCAACATCAAGCTGGTCTGGTACTATAATAACATTCTTGGCCGGCCCGAAAAGAAAAAGATCATCTCGCGAAATCGCGGCTATCACGGGTCTGGATTGGTCACGGGTAGCCTAACTGGCCTTCCCTTCTTTCACAATTTCTTCGACCTGCCTCTGGATTTGGTGCGCCATACAACCACGCCGCACTATTACCGCCAGGCGCGTATCGAGGAGAGCGAGGAAGCGTTCTCCCGGCGCTGTGCCGATGAGCTTGAAGCCTTGATCCTGGCCGAAGGACCGGAAACGGTTGCAGCTTTTATCGGAGAGCCGGTACTTGGGACAGGAGGTATTGTGCCGCCCCCCAAAGGGTACTGGACGTCCATTCAAGCGGTGCTCGACAAATACGATATCCTTTTAATCGCCGATGAAGTGGTCTGCGGCTTCGCGCGAACCGGCGAGAAGTTCGGTTCCCACCTGTATAACATGCGTCCGGATTTCGTGACCATCGCAAAGGGTTTGAGTTCCGCCTACCTCCCCATCTCCGGGTCAATCATTGGCGACCGTGTCTGGTCGGTTTTGGAACAAGGAACTGAGAAGCACGGCGCACTCGGCCACGGCTGGACATATTCGGGGCACACGCTTTGTGCCGCAGCCGCGCTCGCCAATATTCGACTGCTTAAAGAAAAAAATATTTTGGAGCATGTCCGCGATGTTGGACCGTATTGGCAAGACCGGATGAAGGCCGAGCTGGCGGGGCATCCCATCGTTGGTGAAGTTCGCGGAGTGGGTATCCTGTCGGCCGTAGAGATGATGCGGGACCCAAAACAAAGGATACCATTCGAACCCGACCTTCAGGTCGGGGTGCGCACTGCAGCTGCTCTGTTTGAGAATGGTGTCATCGGACGGGCCATGCCGCATGGCGACATCCTCGGTTATGCACCCCCCCTGATCATTACCCGAAAAGAGATCGACATCATTGTCGACGCGACGGTAAAGTCGGTCGATACCACCTATCGCGCGCTGAAGGCCGAGGGTGCCGTATGATTTTGCGATCGCGAAGGAGCGAGTCCGGAGGCAGGCATGTCCCTGCGCGCTACTGCGCCGAGCAGACCCAAAACTGTTGAATTCCAGATATCTGATCTTGAGCATGCTCCGGACTATTTCAGTCACGAACCGAATCAGTTCTGCCGCCGCTGTCCTGTTGCCCAACGACCAGGACCTCTGTGCGGCGCGCCCTGCGGGTGTACCTCCCCGCCGGCAGGGCGCCCTTTTTGACCCACGTAATCAGAATCATTATGGCCCGTCCGGAATCGAGGGTCTGGTAAAGGTCATCTGCACGTTCCGATGCAGATTGAGCTTAGACTCGCCCTTTACATCATTGCAGCGGGCCACGGTCGCCGGTTCCAAAGGCGGCAACGCCGAAGATATCTTCCTTCACATCACAAAGAGCAGAATAATCATTGCGGTGAATTTTATCACGTCATGTATATAAAAGGACGATACTCACACGCCATCCCGTTCACAAGGAAAAGGCATTTTAACATTGTTGAGACGATTTGCCTATCAAAGAAAAGAAAGCATCGCAACACTTCGTTCCGGATCATGGCGCCCTGGGTGGGGGATGAGCGGCTATCCGAATTGTTATGCTCGTGCCGACCCAAATTCCTGCAAAAGCTGGGTCAATGATGGCTTTTGGTCAGCGCAGGATGATTTCTCCTGATTTGGACGGTGCAGGGGCGGTCATGATTTAATGCATGGAGATTCTCTGATTGAGCTGTTGAAAGATCATGAGGCGTCTGCCAGACACCCATCGGGCGAGCCCAGCATGATTGGGATGACCGGCGAAGATCGAAAGTGTGGCAGCATTCTGGAGCCTGGTCAGCCCAGCGACGCCCGCGAAGTCAATCGCGTTTGTCGGGACATACACGACGCAGCCGGAAGGCGTGCAGAAAGAGGAAGAATCGAGCGCGACGATGACGAGGGACATGCCACTTGTTTTCGAGACATTCCTTGAAAGACTGTCACAGAGTATCGATGAGGCAGATTTCCGGGATGCCATGGCTGAGGCGGCCGGACGACTTGACCTAATCTCCTTTGCGTACCTCTCCTTGCCAGCACGGCCTTCCGGCAAACCGAGGCTAATTTCGAACTATCCACCCCGCTGGACCAGACAGTATCTCGAAAATCAGTATGAGAAACTCGATCCTGTGGTCTTGCGTGCTCGAAATGGCGGCTGCCCGTTTCACTGGGGATCGAATTTGGGAGGCGATAAAATGTCGCCGGCTCAACAGCAGCTATTCGATGAGGCGGCTCAATTCAGCATCTGCTGCGGTTTGACGATCCCAATTGTCGATCTCCGCGGCCGCATCGCTGCGGTTACTTTTGCCGCCGATGAGCCTCGTCCAGTATTTCTTCGGGTCGCTGAGCGGTACGAACAAGCTCTTCAGCTGATGGCGGCCTGCTTTCATCGTTGCGTTCGCCGCAAACTGCCGAGCGATCGAACAGTGGATGGGATTTCGCTGACATCCCGCGAATATGAGTGCCTGCGGTGGGCAGCGCGGGGTAATTCAGCCTGGGTGACCGGCCGCATCTTGGGCATCAAGCCACGCACGATCGCTTTTCATTTGGACAATGCCAAGAAGAAGCTAGGCGTGCGAACCCAAAATCAGGCTATAGCCCTTTTGGGGTCCGAAGGGTCCTCAATTCTCTGAGAAGCTTTTTGATCCGGTTGTGCTCGGTCCATTCGATCGCGCGGTTTGTATCGAGCGTTGACGGATGCCGAGATCTTCTGTTCCGCCGGCTCGGTCAGGGCGATGCAGCCGTATTCTTCCAGTCCGCGCCGGTGATCTTGTCGACCGTGAACTATCCGCAAGCCATTGATCTGGCATGTTGATTGAGGCGGATAGCGGCTTTGGAATTGCAGGATTTGCGGTTTATGAGCGCTGTTTTCCTGCAATTCGGTTTTGCGATTCCCTTGTGCTGCGGAGCGTGATTCACTCGGTTCGGCGGCGGCGAATCGAGGGGACGGCGAATGTCCAAGCCACGCGAGAAGCGCGAGACGGGAGAGCAGGATCTGTTCCGCTCCAGGTTCGATCAGATCATCAACATGAAGCACGAGCTGGTGCGGCTGGCGCAGGCGATCGACTGGCCGGTGCTGGAGGAGCGTTTCGGCGCCGTCTATTCGGACGGCCCCGGCATGCCGCCGCTGCCGACCCGGCTGATGGCGGGGCTGGCGATCCTCAAGCACACCTTCAACCTGTCGGATGAGGTGCTGTGCGAGCGCTGGGTGGAGAACCCTTACTTCCAGTATCTCACCGGCGAGACGTTCTTTTGCCATACGCTGCCGTTTGACCGCTCCTCGATGACGCGTTGGCGCAGCCGTATGGGCGAGGAGCGGATCGTGGCGCTTTTGCAGGAAAGCCTCAGCATTGCGGTCAAGACCGGGGCGATGAAGCCGGCCGACACGCGCCAGGTCATCGTCGACACGACCGTGCAGCCGAAGAACGTCATGTTCCCGACCGACGCCAAGCTCATCCACCGGGCGCGCGAACGGCTGGTGCGGCTGGCCAAGAGGAAGGGGCTCCATTTGCGCCAGAGCTATGTGCGGGTCGGCAAGCTGGCGCTGATCAGCCATCAGCGCTATGCCCACGCCAAGCAGTTCAAGCGGGCGAACAAGGCGCTGCGCAGGCTCAAGACCTATCTCGGCCGGACCATTCGCGACATCTCTCGCCAGATCGCCGGCGATGCGGGGCTGGAAGCGCTCTTCAAATGGCCGCTCTACCAGGCGGCCACCGTTCTCGAGCAACGCCAGCGCCAGCGCGGCCGCAAGATCTACAGCCTGCACGCACACGAGGTAGAATGCATCGGCAAGGGCAAGGCGCATATGCCCTACGAGTTCGGGGTGAAGGTGTCGGTGGCCACCACGCTGTAGCGTTCCAAGGGTGGCCAGTTCGCCCTGCATGCAAAAGCACTGCCCGGCAATCCCTATGACGGCCACACGCTGGCAAGCGTCATCCCCGACATGGAAAAGACCATCGGCAACGAGATCGACCGCATCCTCGCCGACGCCGGCTATCGAGGCCACAACGCACCGCAGAGCCACAAGTTCAGGGTCTTCACCGCCGGCCAGAAGCGCCGCGTCACCCCAGCCATCAAGCGCCAGATGCGGCGGCGGTCGGCGGTCGAACCCGTCATCGGCCACATCAAGAGCGAACACAGAATGGGCCGCAACTACCTCGCCGGCCAGCAGGGCGACGCCCTCAACGCCATCCTGGCCGCCGCCGGCTACAACTTCTCCCTCCTGCTCAGGTGGCTGAAGGATTTTTTGTCGCTCTTGATCGCCCTGCTTCAACTTCGGCCGAAGTCGGTCGCCGCTTAGGGCCCGGATTGTTCACGGTCGACGATCTTAGTCTATCGGTGCTCGAGCGGGTGTTTCGTCGCTGACGAGCTAGTCGTGCGGTTTTATAGTTTCCGAGGATGGCCCGCTTGCATACCTGCCTGCCGGTAATCTCTAACCGTTGACTTAGGGCGATGGCTTTCGGTTATCCGGCTTGAAAGCGAAGAGGTGGACCATTCTGCGTCGAGCGCCGGCACGATATGGAGTGCTGCTCCGGGCTATTACCATCCAGACAGAGCGGAACCTTCTATCACGTCAGACGCTCGGACAATTGCCAAAACCCATTTCCTGGGAACTGAATTGTGCTCGCCACCGGGTCCATTTTGCCGGCGCGTCTGTGGTGCAGGTCCCGATCAGCCTGACCACTGGCTGCCACAGGAACTGCCTACTTGTATGACCGAGCACTGCGCATTTGTCAGCTGGCGAACAATTCCTTGTAGCCGCTCGTCACCATCCAGTTCGCACGGTCGAGATGACTACGAAGCGCCTTCCTGGCGCGCTCCGGTTCAAGTGCCGGATCAATGCCGAGGATCAGATGGGCCATTTCCTCTTCGGGCGCCTCATCGGCTGAGGCGTCCAGGAGCCTCATATAGATGGTAAAGTGCGCCCTGTCGTAGGCGGTAAGACGGTCAGACCAAGGGACTTCGTCGAGCAGTGTTGAGCTTTGAGTCCTATCTGTTGCCGTTGATCGATTCATGTCTGCCGCGAACCTCGCATGTTGATCGCTGGATCCAAGGCAGAATATCCCAAAATGGGATAATCCGAAACGGGGATTAGTCGCTGAGCCGGTCTCTACCTGACCGGTTCACCTAAATGCCCAAATCTCTTCGATCTCCCCGCCACCAGCGGTTTCTGGCCCAGTTGATCTCACTGCGCAAGGTCAAAGGGCTGACGCAGGCGCAGGTGGCTGAGAAGCTTGGTCGTCCGCAATCTTTCGTGGCGAAATATGAGGGTGGAGAGCGGCGTCTCGATATCATTGAGTTTCTCGACGTAACTGCGGCCCTCGACGCTGATCCGTGTGAGATTCTGTTGAGCCTGCGTGCGTAGTGGGCGCCCGCGCCCATCACCGCGCGTGCCGGGTGCCGGTGGGTCGATCCCCGCTTTTCTTGGCTCAGGGCGTCTCGACCATTCCGCTGCGCCTCCTAGCGTGTCGTTAGACTCTCGCAATTCTCTCTGTTGTGCCTTTCCCAGCAGGGGCCGCCGCATCCTTCTAGGCCCGCCGCGGCGTCCCGCAACCCTTAGCTAGCTGTGAGCTTTTCGGGAGGTTGTCCATCCGGTCCTTCGGATGCGGTGCGGCTCAGACGGCGGGTCCGTTCCTGTCATGACTCGCCGCCGCACCGCTTCCTGGGAAGCAGCCATTGGCGAGCGAAGGACAAAACGATGAGACAGCGAAGCGCTAGGCCATCGGCGCCGACTGGAAGTCTTCGCGATCATCTTCGAGCGCATCCGCGCTGGGTGATGCGTCGATGCATGGTGGTTACGCGACTTCGTTGCTTGAAGCGAAGCGACCGCACCGCCCATTTCGTCAATTGGCGAACAAATCCTTGTAGCCGCTCGTCACCACCCAGTTTGCACGGTTGAGATGACTGCGAAGAACGTTCCGTGCGCGCTCCGGTTCGCGTGCCGGATCAATGCCGAGGATCACATGGGCCATTTCCTCTTCAGTGGCGTTGTCGGCTGAGGCGTCCAGGAGCCTCATATAGGTTGTAAAGTGGTCCTTGTCGTAGGCTGTAACGCGGTCTGACCAGGGGACCTCATCGGCAAACGGCGTGTTCGATTTGGGCTGTAACATCGCTAATTCTATCTCCGGCCAATGGACCCGCGAAGCCCTCTGCCTGCTAAATGTGGATTACATATTTTAGTTGATAAACTCAAGCCGCCTGATCCGCTGGCTTGCGTGCATGGATATGCGCAAGTTGGTCGGACGGAATGTGCAGAGGATCAGGCAAAGGAAGCGTCTGACGCAGGAGCAGCTTGCGGAGATTTCCGGGTTCAGTCAGCAGTACATCAGCGGCTTGGAGAAAGGCCGAAGAAATCCGACAATTATCACGATCTATGAACTGGCATTGGCCCTCGGCGTCAGCCATATGGATCTGGTTCGGCCCGACAAACAGGCCTGATACACCCGCCCTCCAAGTAGCTAGCGGCCTGATGGCGCGCGCCGGGTGCTCGTGAACCCACGCTTTTCTTAGGGCCCCCCGGCAGCCCCTGCCATTTGGCTCGCCCTGGCGCGGCGCAACCTATTGGACAGTCGGCCGCTGCGGTTTTTGTCAGCCTTTCCTGGGGCCTGGGGGTTGGTCGGCATTGCCTTTTAGGCCGCCGCGACCTCCCGCAACCTTCGCTCTCGCTTCAGGTCCTTCTCTTGGTTACGGTCCTTCGGATGCGGTCCGCCTCTTTCAGCGGGCCTAATCGCTTTCTGCCGCCCACCCCACGGGGACAGGCACGCGAGACTAGTATGGAGCGTTGCGGTTAGCGCACGAACAGCAAAGGAACCGAAAAAACAGGCAACTGTCGCAGCATGGCTGAACCAGCCATCGTGTCGGCATCTAGGAGCCGCGTGTTCGCCTTGCGCTGACACGAAGCTCAGACATGACGTCCGGGAGACGATGCTGGCAAATAGTCTGGCTGAAGCATTCCACCCACAATGCCAAAGCCCGTCCCGATCCAAAGCGCTTCTAAGCACTCCATCTCAGGCGCAAGGCCGGTTGGCCAGTGCACCTTCTTGGTCCGCCGGAAGAGAACCCCGCCCGACAATAGCTTCATGAGGTCTTGCGCTGCAGTGTCGACCGTAAAAAAGGGCGCGCGAGGCGCCCTTCATTTTAAACCGGCAGTCGGGAAGCAGACTTCACTCTGATATTCAAAAGCGGTAGGTGACACCTGCGCCTATCAGCCAGGGATCGAGCTCCGCCTTCCCCGTCAGCTTCGCGCCGGCCACCGTGACGTCGAAGTCCGGCTTCAGGAAAAGCTTCTTCACGTCGAAGTTGACGCCCCAGTGCTGGTCCACCATGTAGTCGAAACCGACCTGCAGCGCCGTGCCGAACGTATTCTTCACCTTGAGAGCGTCGGCGCTGCCGGTGTCCTGGTTATAGAAGATCGTGTAGTTCACGCCGGCGCCGACATAAGGCTTGAACGCGCCGAAATCGGTAAAATGGTACTGCAATGTCAGCGTGGGCGGGAGCAGCCAAACCTTGCCGATATTACCCGCCGAGCGGATCGTTCCCTGACCTTCGATGTTAGCATAGGTGGTGCCGAGTATGAGTTCGGCGGCGATATTGTCGGTGAAGAAATACGAGATATCGAGTTCCGGCGTCACCGTGTCCGAATAGGAAAGACCGGAGCCGGGAAGCGTATCAACGTAGCCCAGATCTTTCGTAACGACGCCCAACCCCCGCAGGCGGACCTGCCAAGGGCTTGGCGCTTCGGTGACCGAGGCTCCCGTCTCCGCCAGGACGGTCTCTGCTTGCGCAGGCTCCGCGGCGACGGCCTGCTGTCCCACGATGATCGGGGCCACCGCCGCTGCTATTGCCCGCGCTACGCCCATTCGCGTTCTCGCCATGATATTCACTCCTTGATGTTCAGAAAGGATGCACTGCACTATTTCGTCTCCTGCTCGAATGAATTGTTGATGGAGCTCAAATGCTCCTCTTGCGTTGCAACGCGTTCCGCCATCTCCGGAAGGTGATCGTTGAAGCCGATTGCGCTGCGGAGAAAATTGGTGCCTAGACTGATGAATGCGGCTTGCTCCCGATTGTCCTTGCCGTAGCCGTGCCCGCCTGCGCTGGCCTCGTAGAAGTAAGCGGGATAGCCAAGAGCCTGCAGTTTTGCGGCCATCTTGCGCGCATGGCCCGGATGGACGCGGTCGTCGCGTTTCGTGGTGGCGATCAGGATAGGCGGATAGGGCTGTCCCGGCGCCGCGGCGTGATAGGCGGAGATTTCCTTCAGGAAAGCCCAATCGTGAGCCTTGTCCGGATCGCCATATTCGTCGATCCAGCTCGCGCCCGCCAAGAGCTTGGTGTAGCGACGCATGTCGATAAGCGGAATTGTGCAGAACAGAGCCCCGAAATGCTCAGGATAGCGGGTCAGCATGTTTGCGATCAGCAGGCCGCCATTTGAGCCGCCCTCGGCGGCAATCCGCCTCGGCAGGGTGATGCCCCTTCGCACGAGGTCGGCGGCAACGGCGGCGAAATCGTCATGCGCGAGACGCTTGCCCTCCCTGCGCCCGGCATCGTGCCAGCGGGTGCCGAACTCGCCGCCGCCGCGGATGTTCGCCTCCACACACGTGCCGCCGCGCTCGAGCCACAGCTTGCCCAGCGGGGAGTTGTAGTAGGGCAGGAGTGATATGCCGAACCCGCCATAAGCGGAAAGGTGAATCGGAGCATCTCCGTTCCCGTTCGCCGGACCAACCTGCGTATAGGGGATCAGCTCATGATCGATAGAGACTACCTCGTGGCGCGTGACCACCAGTCCGGATGCATCGAAATTCTCCGGGCTGCGCTTCAGGATTGCTGAAGCGCTGAGAGACGGCGCGGCATTGAGATCGAATAGCAAGAGCTGCGGCGGCGTGATCGGATCCTGAGCGCAGACCAGGACCTCTCCATTGGTCTCGTGAACTGCCGCATCGAATGACCAGACGTGGACAGTCCCTTCGGCGGGCAGGGTGTCCAGGACTCGGCGCGTCCATTCCTGGTGGCCGGGAGTGAACATCTCCAAACGCGGTACGAGATTGACGAGGTAAGAGTTAATGAGCTTCCCGTCATTCCAGAAGAATGACTGCAGGGAGCGCCTTTCCGCTGGTTGAAACAGGGTCTCAAAACGGCGTCCGCCTGCGAGGAAAGAGGAAAGCGAGATGACGATCAGCGCGTCGGCGGGATGGGTGGTGCCTCCCACCGTCCAGGGCTTGCGCGGCCTTACCGCCAGCCAGTCGCCGAAGACCCGCCACGACGCGTCGCGAGGAAGATCGATCTGCGTCCTCGGCCCGCTCCTGTCGCCGATCCAACTGATCTTCTCGAAGAAGGCCCGTTTCTCAATGAACCAAAGGCGTTCGCTGCGGCCGGTGCGGTCCGAATGACCAGACACCTTGAGGCTCTCGAACCCGGCCTCGAAGATTACCGGCGTGGTGAGGGGATCCGCGTCACGCTTCCACACTCGCACGGTGCGCGCATAGCCGGAGCGGGTGGCCATGCCATTACCAAGCGCACTGGAAAGCAGAAGCGTGTCAGGGTCTAGCCAACTAACGTAGCCTTTGGCCTCGGGGAGATTGAAACCGTCGGCGACAAAGCTCAGAGAGATCAGGTCGAATTCGCGATGCACGACCGCGTCGCTGCCGCCGCGCGACAGGCGCAGAACGGCTCTTTCCCGTCTCTCCGGCTCGATGGACGCGCCGTCCCAGATCCAATCCTCTCCGTCGCTAGCCGCGAGAGCATCCAGATCGAGCAGTAGCTCCCATTGGGGATCCGCCTTCATGTAGGCGGCAAGGGTGGTCCGGCGCCACAGTCCGCGTGGATTTCCGGCATCTCGCCAATAATTGTAGAGGTACTGACCACGGCGCGCGATCAGGGGAAGGTTGTCGCGATTGTCGAAAATGGCTGTCAGAGCCGCGCGGTCGCGCTCGAACTGCGTTTCACTGAAGTGCTTCAGGGTCTTTGCCGACTGGCCGGCGGCCCAGGCAAGTGCCCGCTCGCCCTCTACATCTTCAAGCCAGAGATAGGGATCGTCTTCGGGAGCATCCAGCGTTGGACGGACATCAAATGCGTTCATGTCCGGACAGCCTTCAGAAAGAAGGGATAGATGCTTCCGTCGGCTCGGGAACGCTCAGTGTCGGTAGCGGCGCCCACATGTTCGAAAAGCGTGATCATTGATGAGTTCTTCCAGTCGGTGCGGCATCGCAGTGCTTTTGCGCATAGGACCGCAACCGTCGTGCCAACTGGGAAAATCGTTTCGGAACAATGCGATCGCTCTGGAAGCGTTGTGTCACATGTCCGACATCGTCGAGAATCCGACAACGAGTGCTCCTCCTAATCACCGGATCAACCTCCGGCGCCAGTCGGTGACACCGTGCAGAACTCGAGCAGTGAAGCTCATTGGTGAACTTGGTTGACGCCCAACATCTTCGCTCTGGAGCGCTTCACGCACACGGATTCATGGCAGACACCATGAGGCGATCGATGCGGTTAGCGACCAAGCTGGCTGCCTGTGGGTTTCAGCCGCCAGCTGGAAGCAGCGGAGTTCTGAGGAGAAGGATGGGGCACCGCTTGGGCGACCTGATGGTTGCCCAAGCCCTGCCGCAATCTTGGCCTGCACCGTCCCCTTGATTGCATTCCTTGAAGTCTGTCGATCAAGCCAGGAAGCTGCATTCGGCGAACGAGTTGTGTGCGTCAAGTTCTGCAAAAAATGGCGTGGCATTCAGCGGTGACATTGGCGTGTCCGCCGCGCAGCCCCGTGTTTAGCGGAGCGGCGGACACGGCGGCCGCGTCTCCCGCGCGCATGCGGTGCTGCGAACCCGCCGTCGCATTTTGTCGCAAAAGGCGGACTGGGCGCTCAGTCGCGACGGTTTTTTGGCCCTGACCGGCCGGGGTGGCGCGATGCCGGCGGCGGGACAAAAAGGCTGGGAAGGGCAGGGGGTGTTTGTCCCCAAAGCGGATACCAATGCGGCGATGGAGGTGCAGGAGCTGAATCCGCTGGCCCTAGAATTTGCCGAGATCGATGCTGTCCTGGCGCGCTCGTCGAAGATTCTGAGCGGCGCCGACGTGTCTGCTCGAAAAGAGGAAACGTCACGACGTGACCGGCCGAACCTGATCTACGATCTCGACTGGAATGAAGAAGAGCGGCTGGCCGAATGGCGGGATGTGATGGTCAGGACCCGCGATCTGCCGGTCATCCTGCGCGCCGCGGTCCTCCTCGAAGCCTGGTCGGACATCGAGGTGCTGCAGCATGCCACGTGGCTCGGGCCGCTGTTCGTCGCCGCGCTGCTGCGGCAGGAGGGTCTTGCCGCCAATCATCTCGTCAGCCTGCAGCTCGGCGCCAAGAACATTCCACGAGAGCGGCGGCGGGCGCGCAATCGCTCGGATCGGTTGTTGGCTTTTGTCGATGCCATCCACGAGGCAGCGCTCGCCGGGTTGAAAGAGCATGACCGGCTGGTGATGGCAAAAAGCCAGATGGATCGGCGGCTGCGGGAGCGGCGCGTCAGTTCAAAACTTTCCGACCTGATCGAGCTGGTGATGTCGCGGCCACTTGTCTCGACTGGCATGGTTCAGAAGGGGCTAAAAGTGACAAAACAGGGGGCGCTGAATCTGGTCGGTGAGCTTGGGCTGCGCGAGATGACGGGTAGGGGAAGGTTTCGCGCGTGGGGCATCGTGTGATGATGGGCTTTTTGGACGATAGACGGGCTGACGCTGGCGACTTGTCAATAGTGTGGTCGGGGATTGCAATGCCGTCACTAAAAACAAACCTAGTTAAAGAAATAGATCGGCTCCCACAGCCGACCAATACGGGCGCCATGCAGCCGCTTTTCGAAGCGGTCAGCAACTCGATTCATACCGCATCCCGGCAATCGAATCCTTACGGCCCGCACCCCCTGTCCGGATGGCTGACCAAGGACTCCCGGGCCACCGGCCTGAATGGGCATCCGGCCTGAGGGGCCGGATTCGGGTCTTTCGGCTGATCCGTCAACAAAGGAGCGATTTGCAGGCCATACAGCGCGTTCGTCGACGCCTTGCAATACTCTCAGGTCAGGGGGAAAGAGGTCACCTGTGCATGTGGCGTACACCGTGCTAGTGCAGTCTTGGGACGGCATGGGGCTTCGCATGGACAAGCAAACTAAGGGCGCATGGGTCATCCATCACGGCAGGAAGATTTCGGGCGACCAGCGTGGCGCGTCGGAATACAGCGCGATAGACCTTGCGGCGAAGGCGGCTTCGCTGCTGGTCAGGCTTGCGGAGAGCAAGCAAGCGGATCTGAACAAGAGCCAAGTGGTAGCCGCTGCAAGGATCGGCGGCCTGAATCCTAAGACAGAGCTGCAGGCATGCCTGACCCAGCTTCAGGGTCGCCGGGTCATCGATGTCGCCGCTGACGGTTCGATTTCGGTCATTGGCGTGACCGGTCGCACCGCGCTTGGTCACGCCTCGGACCTTTTCGACGAGAACGAGCCTCAGCCCTTCGAGCTGGCCTCTATAGGCCTGGCGGAGCTGACATCGTCCGCGCCCGTCGGCGTGAAGGCTGCGTCCGAGTACATCGGTGACACCTATAAGCTAACCAAGAACGATACCTCCGATTTCCTCGGCCAGGCTTATGGCATCGGGTTCGTTGACGCCGAGGGAGAAGGCGATGACCGCCTTCTGTTCAACGGCAACCTGTTCCGCCGGAACACAGCCCAAAAGACCAAGAAGGTGCTCGACTCGCTGACCCCGGCCGAACAGGCAAGCCTCCAGCAGTTCGAGCAGCTGCTCAAGGTGAAGGGCGCGGTCGTAGCCACCCACGCCAAGAAGATGCTTGGCGCTCTACTGCTCTCGAAGCTCCAGTCCGCTGCCGTCTTCGACATCAACGTCGTTTCCAACGAGGCCGGCGAACACGCGTTCATGACGTCGCCAGGCGCATTCCACAAGTTTACCAGTCCGCTGATCGACGACGCGTTTGATCATGCCAAGGCGCTGGTTTCCGCTCTCAGCTACGGCATGTCACAGAGCACGCCTGTCCGCGGCCGAATTTGGGGAGTTGAATTGATCCTTGCCAAGCTGCTCCGAGGCGAGGCGGTCGGCCCAGCTCCTGCCATCGGGAGCGACTACCGAGCGCTGGAGTTCGAGCGCGTTGTCCAGATAACGCATACCGGAAACGGCTATTTCACGATGCGCCTCCTGAAGATGGAGGTCGGTCAAATCGCCTTGCAGGTTCTGAAGGGTGGCGATGCCGCCGCAGCGGCGCTGGAAGTGCTTCCGAGCGCTGGCATGAGCGGGTACACTCCTCCGGAAGCCGCTCGGACGGATTTCCGGACAAAGAAACAGGGCCCTCAAAGCAAGTCGCAGATGCGGACGCTGTTGAGCGCCGTACGCGGTGGAGGCAGGCTATGATGGCCACGGCAAGCGGTGCAAAGGGTCTGAAGACCGAAGAGCTGGTCAGAGCATATTTCCTCCGTGCCGGGTTCTTCGTCATGCGCGGAATCAAGCTGCGGCATGATGGCGTCGAGCTGACCGACATCGACATGTGGGTATACGAGCGTTCAGCGACGCTGGCCCGGCGGCGCACTATCATCGACATCAAGGACAAAAGAACTCCGCAGGCAGCGGAACGGCTGTTCTTCGTCAAGGGAGTGGCAGGCGTCATCTCCGTCGAGGGCGCAGGCGTGGCCACGACCGACAACCGCCCCATGCTCCGGGAGCTGGCGCGGAAGCATGGAGTCCTGTGGATTGACGGGGCGGACCTCCAGCGCCTCAAGGACAGCGACGCGCTTTCCGGACTGAACCGCATGACCGAAGAGGAGTTCAACGGCGAGATCGCCGATATCGATAACGCGAGAAACGGTCGCGTCTTAAGGGACAAGATAGATGAGGTGAAATCCGCTGTCGCCGACAGGTTCGGGCCATCATGCGCCAATACCGCGCTTGAAGGCTTTCAGCTGTTCGCCCGCGAGGCCGTGAACGCGCATCCTGCTTCCGCCGCCGCTCGGGGAGCCGGACGCCTCACCTATCTCGCCGCCGCGATCGCTGCCGCCGCCTTCGATTTCGCTTCTGCGGACACCGCCCTCAGACCCTCTGCCGAACGCGTTCGACACATGACCGACGCCATCCGTTTCGGGGCGAACACCGAGGGAGCGCTCGCTAACCTGCGGTGGACTGAGGCCGCGATCAGGGAATACTTGCCGAACGGCGCCGGGCTGGCTCAGGTGGTCCGGGAGAAATTCACGGCGGAGCTCAATGCGGTTTCTGCCGAAGGACTGGCGGAAATCGTCATCAGGCTGAGCAATTCGGAGAAGCTGTTCAGCATCGCCAAGTCCCTTGAGAAGGTCGCCTACGCGTCACATCTCGTTTCCTTCGATCACCTCGATGCGGACACAAAGGGGTTTCTCGGTGCGTTGCTCGACTTCGCCGATATCAGCCGACCGAAATTCGCGGAAGGTTGGACAGGCCGTCCGCAGGCTGACACTGGCGTTTCCGGCAGATTCATGGAAGTTAAGAACGACGGTCGAAAGGTACCGGATAAGAGCGAGGAAGGCTCTGATAAGAGGAAAACCCCTCCGGCCCTGGGAAAGAATCAACGCCGTCTGCTGTGACGGCCCGCCTCGTCGATCGTGCGGCACGCTGTCCGAACAGCGTCCCGCGCGAACTCCACGGTCGCGAGGGCGACGTCCTGGTCGGTCAGCCCGCATGTCGGATGGTTCGTGGATCATCTGCGCCGCAGCAGACCGGCAGCGTGTTCGCTGGAGCGCCGTCGCCCGCCTCCGGTGACGGACGGCTCCAGAGTCGACCGTGAACAATCCGGGCGCTAAGCGGCGACCGACTTCGGCCGAAGTTGAAGCAGGGCGATCAAGAGCGACAAAAAATCCTTCAGCCACCTGAGCAGGAGGGAGAAGTTGTAGCCGGCGGCGGCCAGGATGGCGTTGAGGGCGTCGCCCTGCTGGCCGGCGAGGTAGTTGCGGCCCATTCTGTGTTCGCTCTTGATGTGGCCGATGACGGGTTCGACCGCCGACCGCCGCCGCATCTGGCGCTTGATGGCTGGGGTGACGCGGCGCTTCTGGCCGGCGGTGAAGACCCTGAACTTGTGGCTCTGCGGTGCGTTGTGGCCTCGATAGCCGGCGTCGGCGAGGATGCGGTCGATCTCGTTGCCGATGGTCTTTTCCATGTCGGGGATGACGCTTGCCAGCGTGTGGCCGTCATAGGGATTGCCGGGCAGTGCTTTTGCATGCAGGGCGAACTGGCCACCCTTGGAACGCTACAGCGTGGTGGCCACCGACACCTTCACCCCGAACTCGTAGGGCATATGCGCCTTGCCCTTGCCGATGCATTCTACCTCGTGTGCGTTCAGGCTGTAGATCTTGCGGCCGCGCTGGCGCTGGCGTTGCTCGAGAACGGTGGCCGCCTGGTAGAGCGGCCATTTGAAGAGCGCGTCCAGCCCCGCATCGCCGGCGATCTGGCGAGAGATGTCGCGAATGGTCCGGCCGAGATAGGTCTTGAGCCTGCGCAGCGCCTTGTTCGCCCGCTTGAACTGCTTGGCGTGGGCATAGCGCTGATGGCTGATCAGCGCCAGCTTGCCGACCCGCACATAGCTCTGGCGCAAATGGAGCCCCTTCCTCTTGGCCAGCCGCACCAGCCGTTCGCGCGCCCGGTGGATGAGCTTGGCGTCGGTCGGGAACATGATGTTCTTCGGCTGCACGGTCGTGTCGACGATGACCTGGCGCGTGTCGGCCGGCTTCATCGCCCCGGTCTCGACCGCAAGGCTGAGGCTCTCCTGCAACAGCGCCACGATCCGCTCCTCGCCCATACGACTGCGCCAACGCGTCATCGAGGAGCGGTCAAACGGCCAGCGTATGGCAAAGAACGTCTCGCGGTGAGATACTGGAAGTAAGGGTTCTCCACCCAGCGCTCGCACAGCACCTCATCCGACAGGTTGAAGGTGTGCTTGAGGATCGCCAGCCCCGCCATCAGCCGGATCGGCAGCGGCGGCATGCCGGGGCCGTCCGAATAGACGGCGCCGAAACGCTCCTCCAGCACCGGCCAGTCGATCGCCTGCGCCAGCCGCACCAGCTCGTGCTTCATGTTGATGATCTGATCGAGCCTGGAGCGGAACAGATCCTGCTCTCCCGTCTCGCGCTTCTCGCGTGGCTTGGACATTCGCCGTCCCCTCGATTCGCCGCCGCCGAACCGAGTGAATCACGCTCCGCAGCACAAGGGAATCGCAAACCGAATTGCAGGAAAACAGCGCTCATAAACCGCCAATCCCGCAATTCCAAAGCCGCTATCCGCCTCAATCAACATGCCAGATCAATGGCTTGCGGATAGTTCACGGTCGACTCCAGACGAAGCAGGCTTACAGGCAACGACCTGCGAAGGATTGGCCGCGATTGGGCGTTGAATGCGCCATAGAGATACCGCTAGGTGCTCCAGCCTTGAACAAAGTCACTTTGAAGGGAGCCGATCTTCTTAGGCAACGCGCTTCCGACGCATGTAAGCCCGAGATAGGTCGCGGCACGGGTTGCGCCCACATAGAGAAATTTGTCGAACAGCTCGGGGCGCAGTGTCGCCAAGGTGTCGATGCCAACAAAAAACACGGCTTCAAATTCCAGGCCTTTGATGTGCTGAACATCGAAAATCCTGATGTCGCTGTCCTGCCCAACAGACTGGCCTTTGTAGCACGCGATCACGTTGAGATTCTGATCTGCAAGCGCAGTTTTCAATCTATCGGCAAGTGGCCCAACTTCCGCCTCGTCATTCACCAGGATTGCGACGGAAGGGAGGGGCTTCGTCAACCGCTCGATCTCAATGATGCGAGCGGCAAGCCACGATACGGTCTCATCACGCCCAGTGAGGTCAACGCCCAGGACTGGAGCCCAACCGTCGTTCTCGACGTTTTTAGGGAGAACCGCTTCGACAGTCTCGCCGGAACACAGACGGACAATCTCCGATGCCAAGCGATTGAGCTGCCGCGTGTGACGGTATGAAACCTGGATCGGCTTGAGGTCGATTTTGGGGAAAGCCCAACGCATCTCGTCGGCACTCCTGCTTCCCCAACTTGTTATCCTCTGATTGAAATCGCCGCAGGCAAAAAATGACTGAATAGCCGGATTGCTGAGTGCGCCCATACAGGCAAGCGTTATCGGCGAAAAATCTGTTGCCTCATCGACCATGATCTGATTGCGAACGACGCTCTGAAAGTCCTTTAGAATGCCGTAAGCCGGCTGATCGATATTGCGTCGAACTGTGCGGTCCTGGACCAGGCTCGACGCCGTACGCATCGTACACAACAACAGGATATCCACCTCTTGAGGGTCGACATCACTCACGGGAATAGGAGCTGCGACATACCAGGCACCTTCCGACTGGCGCAGACGCCGGAACCGACGATACCTTGCCGGTATGCCGTTCAAGTATCTCCGGATAGGATTGGTGAACTTTCGGAGCGCCGTCTGGATTTGCAGGCTCTCGCCTATCGCACGGAGCTCGTCCTCGGATAAAGTGCGGTCGCCTATCCATTCCGCAATACGGCCAGATCGCGTGGTTCGGCCCAATGTACGTCGACCAAAGCGCGCCCGGGCCTGGCTGCGCAGATTTCGCATATAGGCTGCCGCAGTTGCCGCCATGCGCGGACGAGGTGCCTGGTTCTGGACATCTTCGTCCTCGTCGCCGTCTTGCTCGTCATTGTCGTCGTCGGGCGTATTGAGCCCGTCGATAAATGCCGCCAGGCCTTCGAGAAATTTTCGGTCCTGATTGACCTGGGTATTGAGGCGCCGCCGCAACGCGGTGTCGGTTTCTTCCCTCATGCTGGAGAGGAAACCTTCAACGTCAGAGGAAACGCTCACCAGTTCCAGTAAGGCGCGAGGAAGCGAAATGGTAGGCGCTTCCGCGACGGCTTCTCTAAGCCTCCGCCCGAGGCGCGCGGTTTCCGAGTTTCCATTCTTTTCAAGGAGGTCGGCTGCACCGCCTAAATCCTCCCAGTAGTCGCCGGCCTGCCAGCTTACAAAATCCTCATACCAAGCTGTTTGCCTGTTGAGCACGTCAGGAAGGACATAGGATTCACCTTCCTTCATGATGAAAGGTCCGCCGCCGTCAGAAGCTTTGAGGATGCGAAACCTGTTTCGCGCCAGGCCTTGCCGAAAGCTTGACCATGTCGCGATCTTCTGGTCGGGCGCAGCAATGTTTTCGCGCGCGAAGGCCTCCTTGAGATACTGCTTGAGCAGGTCCGTGGGAGTGAACATCAGCCAACTGTGAGAGTGATCCACGGCATTGTCGGCACTGCTGTTGTCGGTCAAGCGCCGTTCATCGTCATCAAGATAGATACGATCGACCTTCTGTCCCAAACGCCGGATCAAGGTCGTGGTCTTGCCCGTGCCGGGCGGTCCTATAATCAGCAACTGAGTGTTGAGGGGCAACCGGAAAATCTCGTCCTGATAGCGATCCAGGATCGGTTGGTCACGCAGGCCCATCTTCGTGACGACACTGCGCCGGATGCCTTCAATGATGTTGGTTGCTTGCTCATCGATAGCCAAAATACTGTCGAGGATGGAGCTATCTTCCCCGACGGCAATATGCACGGCGAGTGCATCGAGCATGGAGATGACGGTAATGGGCCCGTAGGATTCGCCCTCCAGAATGGAGTTACGCGAGTCCCACTGGCCCTGGCGCTGATGAGGATGAAGGATCGCCTTCTCGATGATCTCGACAGACTGAACGCCACCAGGGGTTCGGATATCGAAATCGTCGCCCACATCCAAGGACGCCAGCCGGCCCATCAACGAATTGCGTCCAGCGAAGCGTTTGTCTCCGCCGGGTCTTCCTGAAGCCGTTCCACGGCAGATGTAATAGATGACGATCTTTCCATCGTCCTGGCGTGCTACCACCCTGGCGATGGCCGGTTCTTTGGCGAGCAGTTCGAGAGCACGGCGGTTTGCGCTGTCGACGTTGCCCAGGGCCTTGACGGCTTCGCCTGACGTAAAGGTGTTCACGCTGGCGAGCGCCGTCGGGCCGGTGGAGTAGGGCTCGCCAAGCGCCGAACGTGCGTCCTTGGAAATTCTCTCGAAAACGTCGAGGCTTTCGCTCGAAACCCGTTCGATCTGATCCTGGTAGTTCGTGACCATTCCCATCTCCCTGCCGATTGTTCTTATTCTTTAATTGGGCTGCTATGTGCAACCAAATACGGAAGCGAGAACCGTAAAATATTATATGGAAAGCTGCGCCCAGTGCCGCCTAACCTTTGCAGGCGTCATTGCTGGCTAAATGTAGTGCCGAAACGATAGCGGTTTCGACCCCACGCCCGGTATCGCGGTCAAGATTTCCCCGATGTCGTCGGCAAATCGGAGAGTGTCCGGCTAACCGTCGCTGAAAAGGCACGCATTGAAGTTCAGCTTCGTCAGAGCGAGAACATCAGCCAGCACCTGATGGAGCCGCGTGTCACCAAAAACAATGAGCACCTTCAAGGGCGTTGGAACCTCTCAAAATGCGTTGCGATGGTCGATCTCAAGCGCCAGGCCCCGCAAAACTGCACGCCGCCTTTGCGAAAAAGCTTGAGGTCATTCGGCTTGGTAATCTGGATGCCGGAAATAGTCGTTCCCGCCGGAACCGCGCTGCGGAAGCCCTCACTCTCCGCACCATTGAACCGGGTGCGGCCGTGGATAAAAATCTCCTGCGGCGGCTTGCCGTGCCCACTGATGTACCTGTCAGCGCAGCGGCTGACGATCTCCGCAAATCCCGATCGGCAGAGATGTCATTGTGACCGAAATTGGGGACAGTGCCGCGGCGCCGCATCAAAGCGCGCGTGACCACCTGGATTATCATCGCCAAGGCGGCCGCTCGGTTCCCGCCAAACACCTTTTACCTGGACCTGCTGCGGCAAAGACTGACGCGTCCGGTTATAGACGCACTTATAGCGTGTGAAAAGGTCCCGCACTACTTTTCGTCGTGATGACTATGACAGTGTGTGGGTGCTAAGGTTTTCTGCCACTGAAGAACGGTGGACTTTCGCGGCGGAGCGGCAGCGTCTGCTCCCGGGGGACAAGCGATGACATTGCCCGAGTCTCAGGAAAAACATTGCCCCAAATGCCAAAGTGTCATTCCGCTGACAGCCGTGGTCTGTCCCGTTTGCAACGGGCCACGTGTTGCGCTTTGGGTCGCTGCACAACACAACACCGGACCGCTCTGTGCCTGAGATCACAATTCGAGGCAGCGAACGGCCTTTCCAGGCCAAGAACGCGGCGGCTTGACCGGCTGGCTGATCGTTGCGCTTGTTGGGATGTGTTGCTTCATTTGGTTTAGAGGATCGACAATTTCAGCTCAGCCGGCCACAGCGAGTATTGCGATGACCTCCGTAGCTGTGACGTCAAACTCATCAAGAGGGAAATCATCCTTGACGAATGGCCAGCGTTAGCTGGATGACGCCATATGTACTGCCGGGGTTCATACCTATTTTTATTTGAAGTTGCCGCCCGAATACGTGGAGCAGCAGGGTCAATGGTTCTCATTTAAAAGCGAGTTGGGACAAATTTACAATTGCTCGATCGGCAATGGCCGGAGTTCGCTGAATTGGGTCAACAGAGACGGTGCAACGATGCAGTCCAATTCGGCGACATTCACAATCGCCAACGATGTGCTGACAGTCTCCGACACGTTTCAGGAAGAGACATTTGATCTATCTTCTTCACCTTGGCGATTGTTGTCCCAAAGATACACGGATCCTGGCTGAGACATCCACAAGCGCCTGTCGCTCATCGGCGTCGCCCAACTTGGCCGTTCTGGTGATGGCGGTGTCGATAGCGCGGTCAACGAACACCTCTCGGCCCGGATCGCGTTTACGTGCAGACCGAGCGGCCAAGCGACATGCTGAAAAGTAACACTCTGGGCGCCCCCTTCTCTGCCTCGGATTCGCGCCGACTTCACCCGGTTATCGAGCGGCAGCCGATGCCGGTGCTCGCCTTAGCCATAGTCCTGCACAACTGCCACGTGATAGTCTTTGAGCCGTCGGGCAAAGGATGAACGTTCAGCTTATTTCCCTTCCACTACATCCCTGAGTTCTTCCACCATGAGCATGGGTTTGCGGTGTAGCATCTGGTGACAGTTTGAGGAGACCGCCCGAAGGTCGCTCAATCGCGTCTTTTCGCCGGGCCGTATTTCTGCCACGGGCTTCGTATGGTGGCATTCGATGAAGCCAATGCCGCGCTCCTTATAAGTTCTCTCGAAATCAAAGCCGCAAACCGTGCATGCGAATGAAGTCAGGCTCGCCTTGAAAGCGGCGACCAGTTGCGGCTTCCGTTCAATGGCCCAATGAAGCCTGAGCCTGCGTGCGCCTTCTTCTTCGGAACGCTCACCCTCTCTTCCACTAGCATCTGCTCCTAGCTTCGTGATCGCCCTGAACTGCTCTTCGGACAAGTTGTACGAAGTTACCATCCTTTGCCGGCCGGGCTCGAAAATGTTTGGCGGTATTGGTAGCGACTCCCGGAATACGACAATCCGATCTTTTGGGACCGCCCAAGCGAAAGTACACAAAATCGCTTCGGATGGAGTTCTCTATCTGGGTAAGTGTTTGGTTCATGTATCGATGGGCAACCTGATTGATTTTGGCGAGTTCGAAAACATCAATCGCCATCTGCTCCACCGCTGAGGCTGACGGAGCGGCGGGTTTATCAAGTAATATGGCTCCGTCGTAATAGCCTGCCGCTCGCCACCCGCCAGCATCGAAGGTCGCTAGGACCAGGCCAAATCTCTGGCCCTCATATTTCTTGGCAGGAAGCGCTACCGTGTAGCCGACGACCTGTCCATCGATCGCGAAATCAATATTGAAATTCCAGTCCTCGTGCCCGAACCCGTGTTCATGAACGTAGCTGCCGACCCCCTTCTGGCTCAATCTGCCGCGTGACGGCTTCTGAATTGGGTGCGATCCTGTGTAGCTTGTATTCCATATTATCCCTCCAAAATGGTAGTTGCTGCGATTAGCCTAAGATGAACCATCTCAGTGCCCTCAGCCTCCGCATTGGCGCAGGGTCGTAGCGGAGTCGGTGCATATGGGCAGCTTAGAACCGCCTCGTATTCTGCAATCTCCGCTTGACCAAGAAACCACCCGTTGTAAGCCTGCCATCTCAAAAATGGTGAGCTCTGAAAGCGTAAACGTTGAGTCCAGAACCACGTCGCATTCTGCTATAGGCAAGCAGGGTATATTATCTGACGCTCCATGAGTCAGTTGCCGCGTTGACATCAAAATCTGTCGCTTTGGCAGTTAACTGTAAGAAAGCAGTAGTTTCGACCATGATTGGCATATAATTTAGGAATATTGAAGTTCGGATTCTCGAATTTCAATCGTATTTTCCGAAAGCCTTGAACCATTGAATTCCATAAGACGTTTTCGAGAAATACTAGCCCGATAAGGTGTTGACGTTGATTCTCAAATTAAATGCCAATGGCCGGGCTCCATCATCAAATTAAGTGCACATTCTCAAATTAGGTGTATAGCTAACATACTGAAAGCGTTGACAAGCAACTCTCATCATTAACTGCAAAGCGACAGTGCTGCGGCCCGCGCTTAGTGCTCTCTCCCGCATCGGTTCAGAGTGTACCCGTTGTCAATGAGAGAGGCGGGCGCGAAAGCCAGAACTCCTGACAAATAATAGCCGCGAACATCGTTTTGTTGAGGCCGACTCTTTGCAGTCCGTCCCTCACATCATTATAACGCTTGAACACATCGCGTCGGCCGGCGCGTTAAATACCGGCGATATGGGGGGATTAATGGCTGGTGAAGAAGCTGCACCATGTCGCCATCGGGGGCACCGCCGGAGGAGGTGGTAAATCGCGTTGCCGAAATCGTCAGCGGCATCGCCGATGACCCGCAGTACCTTTATCAGCGAGGACTCTCGGCGGGCGAGTTTAGATTGGCCCTCCCTGCCGCGATCGAGAAGCTTCGCGGCAGCACGGCCGCCAGCAATGCCGATCGGCGTGACTTTCTGGGTATGATCTTCGATCATATGTTGGCTGTGGGCGCGATAGCCAGTGTGGTTCGCCCAGTCTACGGAAAGGATACGGTTTACCAACTGGCCGTGCCTGACATTGGTAACGTAGCCATCATCCAGAAGGGGTGTCCCGACGGCGCTCACAGCAGCGTTGCATGGTCTGTTCCCTCATGGGCGGTCGAGACCTACCTTTGGTGGTTGTGCCCGAGTCTGGCCTCGGAACCCGGAGAACATGTTTTCAAAGGGGTCAACCGACTCCGCCGTCGCTTTTTCTCGGATGCACCAGATACGCTTGATGGCATCATCTTCCACAATGACCTCTGCGGGTCAGACCTTCGACCGTGTCCGAAGATGGGCCGGGCAGTGGAGATTGGCGGAAACCGCATTCCTCCTCCGTGTATCTGGATCATGCCGGAGCGGGGCCAAGGACCTGACTTCAACTGGCACGGTCGCCGCCAACGGCGATTCCCGGCAGTTCTGCTCTCTTCGTTCAATGTCGATGCAGGCAATGCAAGTGTTTTGACCGGGTACATCGGGTTTCACCAAGGCGTCCGCGGCATCAGGACCACAGTCGCCTCCCGGTTTGGTCCGGGACGGTTGACCACCTTCAGGAGCTAAAAATGATGAACCCTGTGTTAGATCAGGAACGAGTCCAACACCTTGTCGCGCGCCAGAGCTCGTCGAAACGACGCGCGCTGCTGGCCGCCTGGTCGCGGCCAGATCGCGAACTGCCGCTGGTGGACCTGGAGGTGACGTGGGTGCGGCTCTCCACTCTGAACCACCGGACTAAGGCTGAACAGATGCGAGAGATTGAGACGAAGGGGCGCCCAGACCTGTTTTCGGCGGACCCGATGGGGTCGGAAGCACAAGCGGCACAGCTTCGTATCCTGAAATCTCAGCCGGGCTTCTATGATCTCAAGGCTGATCTGAGAGAACGTGGTCAGCAGGAGCCGGCCGTAGCTACTGCGGAGGGCGTTCTTGTAAACGGCAACCGTAGGTCCGCTGCGCTTCGTAGCCTCTATTTAGACAATCAGCATGCGCCTTCTCGATATGTCCGCTGCCTCGTCCTTCCGGCCGATGCGACCATGGATGAACTGGTCGATCTCGAGACTGAGCTGCAGATCGCACGTGACTTCCGCGAAGACTATTCGTGGGTCAATGAAGCGCTCTTGATCGAGGAACTGTTCAACCGCGAAGCCCAGAACTGGGATCGAGTCGCGGCGAGGATGCACAAGGATGTACCCAAGGTTCGGGCGCAGTATGAAAAGCTGCAGCAGCTGCATCAGCTGGTGGCACTGTCAGACGGCACTCGCCACCACGCCGACTTTGATGAGAACGAGTCGGCTTTTGAGGAACTCACTAGGCACATCCGAACTAAGCCTAAGGCTGAGGCCAATTCCGTTCGGGGCGCCTACTTCCTTGGCACGCTGACCGGGGTCAACTACCGCGATCTTCGCCACCTTCAGCGGCCGGATGCCGCCGCACTAGTCAGGCAGGAATTGGAATCGGATCCGACAATCGCACCGCTGCTTTGTGCCATCAGGCATGATGTGCCCAACAATGGCGGCGATGTTCTCGATGACGCCCTCGGTGATGCAGCACAGGAAGAGGACCTTTCCGATATCCTCGCCTTCTTCGCGCGCAAGCGCAGCGAAGAGATAGTGACTCTCGCAGATGGCAAGAGCGCTGTCGTATCCGATCTAATTGCTTCCGTAGGGGCTGCCATCGCCGTCGCGGCACAGGAAGCCGATGAGGATTCTAAGGACGCAAAGGCGCTCGTGGCTCCATTGAGCCGTCTTGCCGCCGCCAAGGAGCAGGTTGGCCGCGCAGCTGCTGCGCTTGAACGGGCGCGTAGCTTTGACGGATGGAATGAAGCCGACTTCCAAACCAAGGTGGCCGCGCTCAAGGCCGAAGTGAGCAAGCTCGAGGCACGCGGATGATCCGTGCCGAGCTCTATCGGCAGGACCGTCCGACGGTCGTCGTCGATCGCTTGGACGATACGAATCCTGGTGCCTGGGCCCGGCTGCAGGAAGCCTTTGCACGCGGCATCCTCACTGGATCGGCACGGCAGTCAGTGGTGCACCCGGATGTGTTCATGGCGGAACTCGATGTCCTGCGCGACATTCGGGCAGTGTTTGCAGAGCGGGTTGAGTTAGGACCGACCCTCACATCACAGTTGCGATTAATGGCTGATGATCGCCGTGCCCGTTCCGTGGCGATCGAAGCCGGTGAGGCAAGCGAAACCGAGCTTGAGGCCCTCGCGGCCGAGCTTGAGGCCGCCGGGTTCAAAAGGAATTTGAAGCCCTTTCAACTGAGAAATCTCGCCCGCCTCATGCGTCTGCCGCATGCTGCGGACTTTTCGGTTCCTGGAGCGGGTAAGACGACGGTGGCGCTGGCGGCATTTGCTTTGGGTCGCGCTCGAGGAAGTATCGACCGTCTTATGGTCGTTGCGCCAATCGCCGCCTTCGGAGCCTGGGATGAGGATGCAGTCGCTTGCTTCAAAAAGCCACCGCGCGTTGTAATCTTTGGGGGTCCCGAAACAATTATCCCGCAAGACACGGAGATCCTGCTCTCAAATTACAATCGCGTCGCAAGCGATTATGACATTATCAGAGCCTTCGTGGCGAATGGGGCTACCAAGGTTGTGCTCGACGAAGCCCATCGTGTGAAGCGCGGCGCTTCGGGGGTGCATGGTCGTGCTGTGTTGGATTTGGCCTATGCGGCTCATCGCCGAGACGTGCTAACTGGTACGCCGGCCCCCCAAGGCGCGCACGATCTAGTGGCTCTGGTGAAGTTCCTATACCCGGGCCAGGATCGCCAGATTCTTCCGAGGTCTGCTTACATCGAAAGGCTGGGGCGCGATCCGAATGTTCTCGGCGAGACTCACGCAGCGATTACGCGGTACTTCGTTCGAACTCCCAAGAGCGAGCTGGAGCTGCCTCCCATAACGTTCGA
Source organism: Mesorhizobium sp. M1E.F.Ca.ET.045.02.1.1 (assembly GCF_003952485.1). NCBI lineage: Bacteria > Pseudomonadati > Pseudomonadota > Alphaproteobacteria > Hyphomicrobiales > Phyllobacteriaceae > Mesorhizobium > Mesorhizobium sp. M1E.F.Ca.ET.045.02.1.1. The sequence continues at coordinate 321,633 of NZ_CP034447.1, read as the reverse complement.
GGTTATCCGCAGACAAATGGGACCCATTCAAAGCGCGATCTATGATACGCTCGTGGGTCGCTACCGCGCCACTTTTTCGCTTCCCGACCGCGGTCGGCACGAGATGCAGCGCCTTGGCCGCATAGTAATGTACCTGCTCGAGGCCGCGACAAACCCCATGCTGTTAACGGCCGGTTCGGATGAGAGTGATGATCCAGGATTCCTTCACCCGCCGCTCGAGTTGTCGAGCAGCGAGCCGCTCGTCAACCTGCTACAAAGCTACAAAAACTTTGAGACGCCGTGGAAATACCAACAAGTGCTTTCCATTGTAGCGGCAGCAGCCGAACGCGGCGAGAAGGTCCTGATCTGGTCCAACTTCGTGCGCAACCTAAAGGTGTTGGCTCGAATGCTTGCGCAATATCAGCCGGCAATAGTGCATGGAGGGGTTCCCTCCGACGACGGTGCTCCCCCTGGCGACCTAACGCGCGAGAATGAATTTCGGCGGTTCCGACATGATGCCCACTGCGTTGCGCTCCTGGCAAATCCTGCAGCCTGCGGCGAGGGCATCAGCCTCCATCACTGGTGTCACAACGCTGTGTTCCTGGATAGGACGTTCAATGCGGGCCACTTCCTGCAGAGCCAGGATCGCATTCACAGGCTTGGGCTGTCGGCGGATGTAAAAACGCGCTTCACGCTACTCATCAGCTCGAACACCATCGACAATACGGTTGACGGAAGGCTTCACGACAAGGTCAGGGCGCTTTCCCGTTTGATGGATGATCCCGGCCTAGTCCAGATCTCACTACCTTCTCCAGATGAGGGCGAAGGCGGTGCACCTGCGTTCGAGGATGATTGGCAGGCCGTAGCCGCACACGTCGGAACCATAGATGTATGAGTTGCCAAGTCGCGGACGCTGTCATGCTGCCTTCCTGCTGGCCTACAGTGCGCGGCTGAGGCCTTCAGGTGACTTCAACTCTTGGGTGATATCCGCGAGCGGGAAGTCGACCATCATGGCCGCCTCAACTGACGTCCTAGGTACCGCGAGGCTGCTCGTAGATATCAACCTCGCTAGCATAACCGATGTCGTCGCGATCAATCCCGTACTTGCCGCTTTCGACAGCAAGGCTGATCGACATAGTCTGTTGGGCATTGCCCGTCTCTTGCTGCAGAGATGCCCTCTGGCGTGGATTGGAGCTGCAATTGTCGACGGGCGTCTGGCCCCAGAATTCATTCCCGACAGTGACCTAGAAGCCCTTTCCTGGCTTGGGCCGGACCTGGAACCGCTGCTCGTCGAAATACATCATCGGCTAACACGTGCGTCCTTTGACGAGCGCAGAAAGATGCTCGGCAATGCTGGCGAACTCGCAATCATGTCGGCCCTTCGTTATGAGAGATACTCACCGGTGCATGTGGCGCTCCTCTCTGATTGGTACGGCTACGACATTGAGAACCGTCGGGCCTCTGCTACCGAGCGCTTGGAGGTGAAGGCGTGCGTAAGAGCCACCGCAGACCGTGTATTCGTGTCGCGCAACGAATTCGACAAAGCAGCAAAGTTCGGGTCCGAATGGCGACTCATTCAGGTGATATTTTCGTCAAGTGTAATGGTGGAACGAACCATCATAGCCGCTCATGTAGAGGAGGTCCGTGAACTTAGCAGCGGCGCGCTCCAAGCGTTGGCTCCTGATCCATCGCCGACGTTCCAATGGACCGATTCCGCTGAATTTCGCCCGACCCCCGATATGTGGATTCCAAGCGCACTGCGCGTGGATAACACCTTCTCACTGGAGTGTAGGTAAGATGTGCGCGCCTCGTTGTCGCTTGCGCGTCCGGAGAACTGTAAGACCATCCATCTGGAAAGACCGCACATTCATAAAAGGCCCCGGTGCCTAGCAGTGTGATAGCCCGGGAGCAGATGGAGCGACGCATCGAGCTCAAACTGCCGCGGCTGATCGAGTTGCTGTTGTCGCGGCCGCTGGTCTCCACCACCATGATCCAGAAGGAGCTCAAGGTGTCGCGACAGGGTGCCAATTTCGTTGCCGAGTTCACCCTGTCAACCTGCGCGAAATCACGGGAGGGCGCGATATCGGGCGTAGGGGTCGTTTGGCTATTCAGGTCGGATTTCATTGGTCTCCGTGGGCGCGAGATCGAGTGTCACGTGGCAACGTAGTAATCCTTGCTTTGCCTTGCCGGCGGCACGGCATGGGCCGTGATCAGACCGTCTCAGATGAATGAAGACCTTTTTTCGCTTTGGGCCAAGGTTTGCCGAAGACTGTCAGGAAAAGGGCATCTGTCGCATTCATATCGCCATGAGGCAGTTTTCGGCATCCGTCACCGTGAGCTCTACGCCAACTTTCGGATGCATTATCTGATTCCGCGCTGTGATCGCTGCGGAAAGTAAGGGCCACCATGCCCGATTTGTGTCGAATTGTTTGTGCAAAAAACGCCACAATAGAAATGCAGCCTTTCATCAATTGAACGGTATTTATGACGCAGTAAGATTATTGACGAACATGTTAGATCTTGAAACCGAGGTAAGAAAGGGAGTCAGCCACTCCGGGATTTTTAAGAAGCATGCTTGCCCAGGAAGTCGGCGAGTCGGCGAGCAAGGCGGTCCGCGTCTTTCATCTCGCATTCCCAGATCACTAGGACCCGCCATCCGTCGGCCTCGATCGCTGCGACGCTCGCGGCATCGCGCTCGACGTTCCTCGCGATCTTCGCCGACCAGTATTCCCGGTTCTTTTTCGGCATACGCGCGCCGCGCTTGCACCCATGTCCGTGCCAGAAGCACCCATGTACGAAGATGACGGCCTGTCGCCGGGAGAACACCAAGTCGGGCTTCCCGGGCAAGTCCTTGCGGTGCAGCCTGAAGCGATAGCCGAGTGCGTGCGCGAGGCGGCGGACGGCCATCTCCGGTTTTGTGCCGGTTGACCGGACCAAGGACATTTGTCGGCTTCTGGCAGGATCAACGTTCGCAGTCATGGAAAATTCATGGTGAGCATGTTACGGATGAGAACAAACCGTAAACCATTTTCGGCGTGGGGTATGCTAGCATTACGCGCGAATCACGGGGAGATCATGCGGACATTTTATGAGTTTTTCGCCGGCGGAGGGATGGCGCGTGCCGGACTTGGTCCAGAGTGGCAGTGTGCCTTCGCTAACGATTTCGATGTAAAAAAAGGCCTGACGTATCAGGTCAACTGGGGGACCGGCGGCGAGCTGACTATCGGTGATATTCGCCAAGTCAAGATCGACAAGCTCCCCGGCACTGCCGACTTAGCTTGGGGGTCATTCCCCTGTCAGGATCTGTCGCTTGCCGGAGGCGGCGCTGGATTGAAAGGCGAGCGTTCGGGAACCTTCTATCCGTTCTGGACGATTATGAACGGCCTGATCGCAGAGGCCCGCGGTCCGAAGATCATCGCGCTGGAAAACGTTAACGGGACTCTGACCAGCCACGGAGGCGCTGACTTCGTGGCGATCGCCGAGACTTTCGCGAAAGCGGGCTACCGCTATGGCGCTATGGTCATCGACGCAAAACTTTTTGTCCCGCAGAGTCGCCCAAGGCTCTTCGTCATCGGCGTCCGGGGGGATTTCGAGGTGCACGAGGCCATGCTATCGCCGGAGCCGGTGGCGCCCTTCCATTCCCGCGGCCTTCAAAACGCGGTCGCAAGGATTCCTGCAAAGGCGCGGAAGCGGTGGCTGTGGTGGAATCTTCCTTCTCCGCCTGTCCGCAACACATGCTTCGCCGACCTCGTCGAAGAAAATCCCTCGAGCGTCGAATGGCACACCACGGAACAGACCGCGCGGCTGATCGCCCAGATGTCTCCGGTGAATATCGCGAAGCTTGAGGCCGCGAAGCGGGCCGGGCGCCGCATGGTGGGGACCGTCTACAAGCGGACGAGACCGCAGAATCCTAACGGGAAAGCTGTAAGAGCGGAAGTGCGCTTCGACGAGATCGCGGGCTGCCTGCGCACACCGACGGGAGGGTCGTCCCGGCAGACGATCATGGTCGTGGACGGCGCCCGTGTCCGGTCGCGCTTGATCAGCGCGAGGGAGACCGCACGGCTCATGGGACTTCCGGACGACTACAAGTTGCCTCGCGCATACAATGAAGGCTACCACCTTACAGGGGACGGGGTGGCAGTTCCGGTCGTTCGCTTTCTGGCGCAGCACCTGTTCGAGCCGGTCCTCCGAGCGACCGAGGGACAACATGGCGAAACTCCCGAACAGCACAACAGACAGCACGAAAACACCGCCGCTCGAAACGGACGAGCTGCGTAAGGCCATTCGGAAATTCTTCCGCGAAACTCTCTACGACGACCCCTCGGGTGAGAAGCGTCCCGTCGGCAGCTATCGCTGGGGAGTATACGCGTTCTACGACTACGACGGGGAGCCGATCTACGTCGGCCAGACCAAGGAGAAGGTTTCCGGCCGCGTCGGGCGCCACCTCACGAACCAGCGCACCGACGCTGTGGCGATGTCGGTGTTGGACCCTTTTGAGGTGGCGGAGATACAGGTCTGGCCACTGCCGCAGTTCGAGGCCGTGGGGTCGAAGCACTCTGACTTTAAAACGGCGAATGCGCACCTAAACGCGCTCGAGCACCTTGTCTTCACTCGGCTACGCAACGAGAGCAAGTTCAAGGCGATCCTGAATGAGAAGGACCCGCCGGCGCCGACTGTAGAAATCACCGAGCCGCCTTCCATGCGTGGTTCGATTGTCTCCGACCGGATCCAGGAGTTGCGCGGCCATCCGGACACCCGTTTGGCACGTCGGGCGCTCATCGTGTCCAAGCTGTCGCAGGTCATCTCCGAACGCGAGGTAAAGATGGGCCTTCGACGTGTGCTCGTGACCCAGACTAGGCGCATGAACTGGCTGGCGGAAAGACGCTTCGAGAAACTCGGCGGCGAGAGCCTAGTAGAGGAAGGAGCCGAGGACGAAGAGGACACAAAGGGAGACTTGGACGGGGACGGAACTGCGATTCCACACTGACGAACTGAGTGCATCGCGTCGAAAGTGGGTTAAACATAAACAACAATTATGCGCGATGCCCTTGGTCACCGTCGGCGTCGGGTCATCTGCGTCAGGGGAATTGGGCGACATCGACCTTAGCGACGTCGCCGATCGTCAATCTCGCCGCCCAAGTTAGCGGCGTAGCCCGCCGCTTTTCTCGGATCAAGGCGAATAGGCAAGACCACACCCAATCCGGCCCGCGCCATCCCGCCCCGCAAAAAATTCATAAAATGCGCCAACATGCATTGCGTCTCTCTCGCCGGCATTGTCGTCAAACAACACTGAAGTGTTTACTAAAAACTGTGGGGCAGCTTGCTTAGATAGTATCCTGAAGGTTCTGCAAAAAGCTCTGGAGAGAGAACAGCCCTTACTCTGAGGCGAGGGGCGGCCATGGCACGCTGGTGACGTTGCGATCACCGATTCCCGTGGAAGGGCAAGTGCCATGACCAAGCGAGACGTTAGACTGAGCAGAGGCGAGTTGAAAGCGTTGCTGTTGTCAGATGAGGACGCCTTTCGCAGAGTTTTGCAGACTGTCGTGCAGGAGGCTTGGAAGCCGAGATGACGGAGGCGATCGGGGCCGAGAAAGGCGAGCGAACGGCGGAGCGGGTTGGTTACCGGTCCGGCTATTATGAGCGCAAGCTTGTGACGCGGGTTGGGGTCCTGGAACTTCGCTTTCCGCAGGATCGGGTCGGCCGGTTCTCCTTGTTCGAGTGCTACCAGCGCTCGGAGAAGGGACTGGTATCGGCGCTGGTCGAGATGTACGTGCAAGGCGTGTCAACCCGCAAGGTCAAGGCGATCACCGAAGAGCTGTGCGGCCATTCCTTTTCGGCCTCGACGGTGAGCGAGGCGACGGCGCGGCTGGATGAGGCGCTGAAGGCGTTATTTGAGCAGCGGCTTGCCGAACCTTATCCATGTAGCGGTGGCAGTCACAGTTCGAATCATCCCAAGCTATCACTTTGGACGATCCCAGATTCTTGTTTTGTTCGCAATGCCCGGTGCCGCCACGAGGTATCCTCGTGCGTCAACTGTACGTGCACGGGTTTGAGTTGGGGCTAACCCAGCTTAGGGAAAAGACCGTATCTGCCTTCACCGTCCACGCCGGTAAAGGTCTCAATTTTGGCTAGAGGCCGAATTCCGTTCGGGGGGTCGGAATTCTCAATTATGATGATCTGCGCCAGGTCTTTCAGGCCAGCGAGATGTTCATAGAAGTGCGTCGCAAGGCTTGTTTTCTTAAGTTCTTCCTCGTCGGCTGAAAGCTCGCCGTGCTTGCTCTTCATCGGCTCGCGATATGTGAGAAGCGGTGTGTCTAGAACCAAAAAGCCGGGATGTGGCAAATCTCGGCGCCGGCAGAAGAGAAGCACCGCAACATTGAATGCGGCATGCAAGATGGCCCGGACGCCTTTTCCGTTCGCCGACCTGGGCTTACCTCCGATGGTAACATCGTTCGTTTCAATATCGAACTGCGCGCGGTCGGCTTGTGGAAATTTCCAAGCCGTCAATACTTCTCGCACGACCTCTCCGAATGTGTAGGCAATTGTGCTATCCACACCCACGTCGAGTTTGTCTGCCTTGCCCTCAGAAACCTTCTTCGATCTGGGATCGACGAACCACGAGACGGTCCCTTCTCTCGTAAAGGTCTTCCGCTCGATCAAGCCGTGCCTTGGTGGCAGAGAGTTCTTCGTAGAGGTGACGTGCAGCGATTTCTTTGGGCCGAGCGTCCTCTATTCTTTTCCCAGCACGATCAATCTCGTCCGACAACTTTGCAGACCTGCTTCGCAAGCCCGTTGCCTCGGCCTCAAGCGATGTTATCGTCTGACCTAGTTCACGCTGCTCAATCTGAATCTTCCTCACCTCGGCGGCAGCAGCCCTGTGAGCAAGGGCGATCTCATCTGCGGCATGATTGTGCCGCTGGACCGCAGGCGGCGCCCCGCAGACCGGACAATCGCGTTCCGCCATAGTGACCAGTATGAATCCGCCCTCCTCCAAAGCCTGTAGCCGGGCAATGTCGGACTTGTAGACCTCACTAAGACGGCCGAAGCGCTGCAGCGTCACTTCGAGTTCCGTAAATCGAGGAACCAGGTCGCGTTGGGTTTCCACAAGCTGCCGACGCTCGGTCACAAGGCTGTCAAGATTGTTTTGAGCCTGACGCAAGTTGTCATGCAGGGAGCCTAGGGATCCTTCGATCTTTCTGATCTGTTCGGTGAGCTCCTCACGCGTCGGCCCACCCTCGCCAATCTCCTCATCAAGTTGAGCGATCATCTCATCGACCAACTCAACCTTTGCAGTTCGGGCGACACTTTTCTCCTTTTTACCTGCAACGGTAACAGCCGCGCCATCGTCGTTGCCGGTTAGAAGCAGACGGAACAAGTTCCGTTCAAACGTCCGCTGACTGGGAATTCCAGAATAGAGGACGGGACTTCTCTCGGAAATGATGTCTTCCTCCGACACAACGACGTACGGAGATAGCAAGCGGATCGAGAGAGTATCTTTTTCCGCGTTCGCGCTTTTGACGATTACCTTGTTCGCAAGGCCAAGCGTCTCCAGGAGGAAATATGAAACGTTGTCGCTTCGCTTGGCGTCGAATTTACCTTGAAGGATGGCCCCCGCCGCAGAGGGTGTATTCTTGATCATCCCATCGTGCACACGGAACGCGCCGCCCTTTGTAGCCCGATAAAGTGTGACGTCTCGGGCGCTAGAGAGCGTCAGTCCTAGCCAAACAGCATCGTAGTGCGTGATTTCCTCAGTTTTGGGCAATTCCTTGGTCGCTGCCAGCATGAAGTTTAGCGCCTTGGTCGTAAACGACTTGCCGGTGTTGGAGGCTCCGTAAACTATGTTGAGGCCATCGTTGAACGACAGTTCAGCCGGCGCGACTGATGGTCCTGTGAAAACCAGGTGACGAATCGTGATGCCGCTCGCCATTATGCGCTACTGCCGGTGGGGGCGTGATCTGCGCGGAATTCGGCGGTCCAGCGGCCGATCTTGGCCTCAATCACAGCTTTGATTTCGACCGTCGCCATTCCAGCAAAGCGCTGGGCAATCCAGCGGGCACGCTCTTTGAGTGCCATCGAATAGTCGGACTGAAGCAGGTCTAGGTAGGTTGGCGCATCTTCGCTGGCGACAAACGTGACGCCAAGGTCTGTTTCCACGACGTCAACGAGATGCACCTGCTGCATGATGCGCAAGCTCTTCTCCACCAGCTGACGACGAACGAAGAGTTCACCGGTGCGATTCGGCAAGTCCGGATGGAGACTGGGGGGCACGTCCTCTCCATCGAGGTCAGCCGTATGAACGACCAAGTGGTCCAGCCAAGTCATTTCGATCAGATCACACTGACGCGGATAAAATGCTTCCAACAGCATCACCGCTCGGATGCCGGTCTCGAGGGTGCTGTTGAAAGGATGACTCGGTTGCCGTCCCTCGCTGATCACTTCCACGGAAGCCGCCCCTCATTCGCGAAATGATGACAGGTACCTTGTTTGACCTGCACCCGCGCGTGGCGTCGTAACACCCCGGAAGCTTGGATGGTAGCCGCCTGCGACAGCACCCTTGTCACACGATCCAGGCCGTCACCGTTGGACTCCGTGTAGACATCCGAAACCCCGTGATAAACCTCATCCTTGAACGTCGAAAGATAGTCCGGAGGGGTCGAGTCACGATAATAACGATCGAACTCGGCCGCGTCGAAGTACCGAGTTCGCTGATCACGCAAATGGGTGCCCCACCGAGCGTCCTGTAGAACCGCAGCCGGGTTCTCGAACTTTGATCCGGCGCGCTCGCCATAAATATCGACCAGCTGACTGATGTAAGCAGATTCGTGATCTTGCAGCTGGTCAGGTGCCACGCCAAGCGGCGAAGGTCCCGGATCATCGTTGAACCATTTCACGAGCACAGTCTTCGCGTGGCTGTCATCGACGAGACGGACGGCGTCCAGAGAATACCTGGGTAAAGTCGAAAGCATTTATTGCCGAGCGGATCTCCTCGCTCAAAGGGACGGTTGCATTCTCGACCAACTCCCCGGCTATGTCGGTGGCCCACCGATCGAGGAAGGCCTGCCTGAAGCGTTCCGGATGTGCAATGAAGGCCTGAACGTTGCGCACAACCCCTCGAGGGGCGACGAACGTATAGGAGCGCGGCAGCGTGTACTCACCCTTCGCTGCGTGCATGAAGATTTTGCCCAGCTCAACAAACGCCGCCTTTTCCGATAGACGGGCACCGAGTTGCTTGCACTGGAAGTTGTCCCAAGGGCCTTCATGCCGCTGATCTGTGACGTAAGCCACGACATCGCGTCCCATATCGCCGGTGCCGGACCAACGCTCGTGTGAGTTGTAGTCCTTCGTACGGTTCGCAAGCCAATCGTTGACAAAGGCTTCGAGACGTTCGTTGGGCAATGCGGTGAGCTGGACGGCGTAGTTTGGGCGCAAGATATCGCTCTAGGTTCGAAACGGCGGAGCAAGGTTCGCCGTTCCTTGTTCAATTGACAAGCCAGCGCACAATACATGCCCGATAAAAATCCAATGGGCATCATTTGCCAGTCCGGTCAAAGCTTATTCGCAAGAGGTCAAAGTTACATCAACAAGCAAACAAATCAGGCTGGCATTCATCGGGTTTGTCACGTACCCACCCGGCCCGCAGACGGGAATATTCCTCATCGAAACGCTCGCGCTCGAAGAACCAGATGCGCATCAGCGGATAGATGCGCTCATCGTATAAGGGGCCAACACGTACAACAAGTCGCTGTGCCTTCCCTCCCGGTTGATCAGTGCGCCATCGGTGGCGATGTCGAGGTGAAGCCTATCCGTCCGCGACCTGTGGCGAGCAGGGACCGGATCAGGGGGTTGGTGCTCTTGCCCGGATCCGCGATCAGGCCGGCGCAGTCGTAGACCCGTCCGGCCCGAATCTCCTCAAGCGCGGCCATCAGGACGCAGCTGGCACCGCCGCCGATGATTCGCAAGGGACCTGATCGGAGCCGTGCCGGCAGTCGGGTCCCGATACGCGGAAATGGCGGCTGTCATGATCGCGCGGGTCTCCCTGGCGGCCCCACAAACTATTATGTGTTGGCGTAACGCTTTGAGGTTGAATGCCCGATGCGAAGGTAGCTCAGGCGGTCGCCTTTTGCGGCCAGCTGAACGTATTTTCCGGGCGCGGCAAACCGAAATGGTCCCTCAGCGTTGGCCCGTCATAGTCGTGCCGGAAAAGTCCGCGCTTGCGCAAGAGCGGCACCACTTCCTCGGCGAATATGTCGAACCCGCCCTGCAGATACGGCGGCATGATATTGAAGCCGTCCGCGGCGCCATTGTCGAACCATTCCTGGATCTTGTCGGCGATCTGTTCAGGCGTCCCGGCCTGGACCCAATGGCCGCGCGCCCCGGCGAGGCGGTGGAGCAACTGGCGGATTGTTGGATTCTCGCGCTCGATGATGTCGAGTACGACGTGGAAGCGGCTGCTCGCACCGCGCTCGCCCTCGACGCGGATAAGCTCGCGCGGAAATGGCCCGTCCAGATCGTAGCTGGAAAGGTCGGCGTCTACGATGCGGCGTAGCTGGTGAAGGGAATATTCCGGCTGCGTCAGCTCATTGAAGTCGTCATGCAGCGCGCGGGCTTCCGCCTCGGTTGAACCGATGAAGGGGCTGATGCCGGGCAAGACCTTGACGTGGTCAGGGTTGCGGCCAACCGACTTCACGCGCGCTTTGATGTCAGAATAAAATTCCTGCGCGTTGCCGAGTGTCTGATGTGCTGTAAATATCGCCTCGGCATAGCGGCTCGCGAATGACCGTCCGTCTTCGGACGAACCTGCCTGGACGTAGACCGGACGCCCCTGCGGCGAGCGCGGAAGCGTGAGCGGTCCCTTCACCCGATGGTATTTGCCGATGTGGTTGATTGGGTGGATCTTGTCGGTGTCGGCAAAGATTCCGGACTCCCTGTCCGAGACGAGCGCGTCGTCCTCCCAACTGTCCCAGAGCTTCGTCACCACATCAACGAACTCGCCGGCGCGCTCGTAACGATCGGCGTGGGTTGGATGTCGGTCAAAGCCGAAATTCAAAGCTGCGGACGCATCGCCCGTCGTGACGATGTTCCAGCCGGCGCGCCCGCCGCTCAAATGATCGAAAGAAGCAAACAGCCGGGCCAGGTTGTAGGGTTCGTTGTAGGTGGTCGAAGCCGTGGCGATGAAGCCGATGCGTTCCGTCACAGCAGCGAGAGCCGAAATCCATGTCAGCGGCTCCAGTCTGAAGCGGCTTGCGTAGCGAATGTTGTCGGCAAGCGCGGGCCCATCGGCAAAGAACAGCGCGTCGAATTTGCTCGCCTCGGCCTTTTTCGCCAGTTCCTGATAATAGGAGATATCCAGCACTCTCTCAGGGGCGGAATCCTTGTAGCGCCAGCCGGCTTCATGATGGCCGCCAGGATAGATGAAAAGGTTGAGATTCAATTGTCGTTTTTCGGCGGGCATAGTTCGTCCTCCTGGGTGGTGATGCTGAGCGACAGATCTTGGGGGGCCGTTCAGACGGGCAACACAGGCTTTGTCTCGATACCGAGATGACGCAGAAGTTCGGAGCGGATCTCGCCGAACCGGCGATCGCCATGTTCGCGTGGGGTGGGAACATTGATTGCGATGTCGGCGACGATCGCGCCCTTGTCGAGCACCAAAACACGGTCCGCCAGCGTCACGGCTTCGTCCACGTCATGGGTGACCAGCAAAACGGCCGGCTGGTGACGGGCGCAGAGCTGGCGCAGCAGATCGTGCATGCGCAGGCGGGTCAGCGCGTCGAGCGCGCCGAACGGCTCGTCCGCCAGCAGCAGCTCAGGATCACGAACCAGCGAGCGCGCCAATGCCACCCGCTGCTGCTCGCCACCAGAGAGTTCAACTGGCCATGCGTTCTGGCGGCCGCTCAGGCCAACCTCTTCGAGAGCTACCCGTCTGCATTCGGCGGCGTCCGGCAGGTCGAGGCCAAGAACCACATTCTCCAGCACTCGTTTCCAGGGCAATAGTCGGGCATCCTGGAACACCACCGATTTCTTGTCGGGTGTTTCGAGCCGGCCGGAGCCGGAGACTTTGTCGTCGAGATCGGCGAGAGCGCGCAACAATGTACTCTTGCCCGACCCGCTACGGCCGAGAAGGGCGACGAACTCCCCCTTCTCGATGTCGAGGCTGAGGCCGTCGAGGATGGTTCGCGGCCCGAAACTTCTCACAAGGCTTTCGACCCGCACAACGGGCGCGCCGCTCAATCCGCCAAGGTGCGACGCCATGACAGCGACCTTTCCTGGAAGAAGCGGACGATGCCGTCGGAGACGAGCCCGAGCAATGCGTAGACGACGAGGCCGACGATGATGATGTCGGTCTGGCCGTAGTTGCGCGCGAGATCGATCATGTAGCCGATGCCGCTGGTGGCATTGACCTGTTCGACCACCACCAGAGACAGCCAGGCATAGGTCACCGCAAAGCGCAGGCCAAGGAAGAACCCTGGAAGGGCGCCGGGCAGGATGACCTCGCGGATGAATTCGCCGTAGCCCATTCGCAAGGTCTGGGCCAGTTCGACAAAACGGCTGTCTATGCTGCGCAAGCTGCTGTGGGTCTGGATATAGATCGGGATCAGGACAGCCAGCGCGATGGCCGTTACTTTCATGCCCTCGCCGATGCCGAACCACAGCATCAGCAGCGGGATCAGAGCGAGCGTCGGTATCGCCCGCTTGATCTGAACGGGGCCGTCGATAATGGCCTCGCCAAGCCGCGACAAACCTGAAATGAGAGCAAGGACGGTCCCGATCAGGACTCCGAACACCAGCCCCTGTGCCGCCCGCCAGGCAGACGTCATCAAATGATGCTGAAGCTTCTCTTCGGCGATGAGATCGATGGCGGTGCTGACAACCGACCAAGGCGCCGGCAGCGTTCTTGGATCGATCAGGCCGGCGATACTGCCGATGGACCAGATCACAAGAAGAAGTGCGGGCCCGATCAGCGCGCCAAACGGGATCGTTCGCCCAAGTGCGAGTCGCCTCGTCTCGGTCTTGCGGGGCTCGGCCGCAGGCGAAATCAGCCCCCTTTCATCCGTTGCGTAGGGAATGTTGGGTGCAACCGCAGCGGTGTTCGAGAATGCGTTCATCGGTGTCGTGTCCGGTCTCGGGAAGCAGGCGTCAGGAGGCGTTCAGCGCGTTTGTGGCGATCGCCTCGAAGCGCCTGTCGAACAGGTCCTCGGCCTTGATCGCGGGCTGTTCAACTCCTTGGCCAGGAGATCGATCGTCGCCTGCTGGCGCACGATCACGTCGTTCCAGTCGGCGGGGATGTCGAACTGACCATCCGTCGACCAGATACTGGCCATCTTCTGTGTTGAGGCCCTGGGTGGCGACGTAGTACCCCTCGATCCACTCCTTGGGATGCTCTTCCACCCAACGGGCGCCTAGCGCCCAGTAGCGCACATATTCGCCGAGAGCGGCGGCTTTGGCCGGGTCGTCAAGCACGGCTTGTGGGGCATAGAGATGGGCTGGATCATCGCGCAAGCCGTGCGGGATGGTGGCAGCGCCGTCGGCGCCATACTGGCGCAGATAGCGCTTGATGAGGACGCCCGAGATCGGCGCGACGTCGACTTGCTTGCCGGCAAGTGCCACTGGATAGGCGTCGCCTTTGCTGGGCAGTTCGATGAGATCTACATCCTCCTTTTCCAGGCCGGCGGCCTGCAGGACCCTCAACACCAGCGCGCCTTGTGCCTGACCGGGGCTGAAATCCGTTTGCCGCGCAAATCCGCGAGCGTCTTGACCTCGACTCCCGGTGCAATGCCGAGTTGATAGATCGGGTGCGCAACCGGATCATTGCGGAACTTCGCGGCAATGATCTTGACCTTGAGCCCCGTCCAGGTCGCGTGGATGGGTGGAATGTCGGCAACGGATCCGACGTCCAATGCGTTGGCGCGAAAGGCTTCGATTGTCTGTGGGCCGCCGCTGATATTGGCCCATTCGACCTCGAACGGCAGTTGATCGATCAGCCCCGATAATTCCAGCGCCCTTTGCGTCTCGGGATCGTCGATACGAAGCACAGTGCCCGCCGGGATTTTGGTCGGCAGCTTGCCCGCGTCCGGACTACCCGCCTGGGCAATGAGGGGGGAGGAATAAGCGGCCAATGTGACCGCAAAAGCGGTCACGAACCCACCAAACCTCCTTCTCGACAATTTCTCCACAGCAAATGTCATCGTCCTGCTCCAGTTTGGAATGGCTCCTACTTTCGCTGTGCAGTATGTCTACCAATTTTGTAGACTAAAAAGTATCGGCTGCTGTTCTTTGCCACCCGAAGGAAACGCTGTTCGTCTCCAATGCTTATTTGGAGCACGTGCCGCTCAACAAGAGGCGGGTTGGGGCGCGCAGAGCAGGTCGCGCTTCTAACCGATGCCAACTCGCATCGTCGCCAAAAGCGGTTCCAGTGGCCCTATGCGCCTTTGCAGCGAGCTTTGGCTTGGAACAGGACCCAGCGTGAAGCTGCCTAGCAGAAAAATCGCTTCGGCTCCGGTCGTGGAAGGAAAGGCACCTGTGGCCTGCGATGATTACCGGCCGATAGGAACGGCCGGGCTCGCAATCTGCTTTCTCTAACAGAGCGAGAGGCCGGCTTCGTAAGGACCGGAAGAGCTACTGTTTCCTTTTTGAAGGGTCCCCTGAAAAGTCTTCTGCCTAAACCTCATTATTGTGGTCCAGCTGTCGTATTTTCCAAGGTCATTGCAAGGTAGAGTGATAGCACCTTGCCGCCTGCGCGGCAGGGAAGGCCATTGCAGAGCCGGAACCACGGTAAGACGGCGCAGACCGTCAGGCTCTTCAAAAAACCATTCAGAGGGGATCGTCATCATTGATCCGGCGACTGGGAGGCTCGGCCGGTTGAAAAGAGGACGTTGGCAATGGGGCGGCCACGAGATAGCTGGGGTGATCCACGCCACGCACTTGCACGGATCACCTGCCAAAAATGGCGGATCGGTCCCGGAATCGAGCCGCCGCCGCGGGTTTTTTGCGGCCGTAGCAGCCTCGCTGTCTGCTGTGCACCTGGCGAACCCCGCAGCAGATGAGAAACCCTGCGTGCGTCGCGCTGGCGCTGATGGTGCAGCCGGAGACACGGCTGCTCGACGAGCCGTGAGGGCCTCTCGAGGCCATGACCAAGATTTCCATACAGGAAGAACTGGCGCGCATCTGAGCGAGAAAAACGTCATCCTGGTGGACAAGGGCGTGCCAGCCGGCGCGGGCGTTTCGCGCCTCCGGCGCGGCATTCATCCCTGTGAGTCAGGCTTGTTTCTATAGCGAAATTCGACAAAAAGTCGCGGATCGGGAGAAGGGAGCGGATATGGTCTTTCGATTGAAAGAGCGACTTGGCAAGAAACTTCAGGAAGAAGTGCAATTCTTCAAATGTTGGCAGAAGGATAAGAAAGGTGTGGGCGCACTCATGCCCACGTCGATCCATGCGGCGCGCCGCATGGCTAGTGTGGTCAACCCGCTTTCTGGATTGCCGGTTGGGGAAGCAACCGTCGGGAGTCGATCAGTGAACGTTTGTCGCTCACATTTCTGATGTGCACATCGCCAGCGGCTCAGCAGGAGCTTCACCGTCACGGGCTTGCCTTGTACCGGCAGATCCTGAAGGCTGCGATTGGACCAGCCATACCGACTTCGACTTCGCCGGCCACAATCGGGGCAAATGTCGATCGCTGGTCCGGCAGCGGAAACAACCCAACTGTGATCATCAGTGAGCGCGACACCCAGAATTCTGACCCCTGGGCCAGGCGACCATTTCGATTTCGTTCGCATGCCCGCCCATAGCGATAGCGTCGCTAACAGCGGATGAACCACACAAATTGAGGAAGACCCTGGTTAAGTGCAAAGCGACACCAGCAGCGCGCGCACCGCGAGCATGCTGATAGCCGGCCCAAGGTGTGACCGAATTCCCGGCGGCAAGCCGGAGCGATGAGGGTGCCGCAAAGGACGTGCCTTCGGTCGCCTCAAGGCCTCAAGCTCAACGGCGCTATTGTCACCGACGACGATGAAAGGCCGTTGGAGACATCTGCAAAACTCAACGAAATCGGCCTTGACCAATCCCGGGCTCCGGCCGGGGCCGATGGCGGTGTAGCCGCATCGTTTCCAGACTGCATCAGGCGCATCGCCTGCTCCGACCGCGATCGCGTTCACGCAGTCAGCCGGGACTTGTGAAGTTCGAGGAGCGGATTTGCGAGCTCGAAGGCGTGCCCGATCTCGAAGAGATCATGGAGCCGCTGCTGGCCGCCCGGCGGAAGCTGCGTGCCGAATTTGCTCGCCTGCACAAAAAAGTGCTCACGATCGCTAGGAATGAGACGACCTGCCGGCGCACCTGATGACGGTTCCCGGAGTCGGCCCCGTTGTGGCGCTCGCCTATGCCGCGACAATCGACATTCCGCAGCGGTTCAGAAGCTCCAAAGCGGTAGAGCCCATCCTGGGACGTCGAAATCGACTTTTTAAGTCGCCGTCGGCAGTCGAAGCTTTCAATCTGGAGCAACTCCGAAAAAGGACTTTTTCAAACGGTGGGAGAAAACAGAAACACTTATTAGAAGCGGTTTGGTAGAATTCCTGCATACAACGATTACTCTTGGGAAATTTAACTATGCCAGCCGCACAATTTGACACTACTACTAGCAAATCGTTCCCGCAGAGGGGCATGATACGCCAGACGATTGAACAAGAATTAGAGCAGCTGCGTTCACAAGATGCGGACCCCAGATCAACATTCGCAGACCGTTGGCTCAACGACCGTGGGCTCCTTGTTGATGACGGCACATTCGAAGTTGCTAAGGCGGCTCACTTTGCCTTCTTTACCAAGGGCAACAACTACCCAGCTGTTGTTCAGTTCGAGCGTGATCTAATACAGATGGCGCTTAGTTTGTTTCACGCTCAAAATGATGCAAATGGAGCCGTGACTAGCGGCGGGTCTGAGAGTCTCTTTCTCGCTACTGCTGCTGCCCTTGCGAACGCCAAAGAACGACGGCCGGATATTACTCGGCCAGAAATAGTTGTGCCGCAGACAGGCTATCCCACATTCGAGAAATATGAACGGTATTTCGGATATACCCTGCGTCGCGTACCGGTCGATGCAAATTTTCGCGCAAATGTCTCGGCAATGTCCGAGGCGGTCAACGAAAACACGGTCATGATGCTTGCGTCGATGCCGTCTTGGTCGCACGGCGTTTGCGACCCCGTTCGTGAACTGGCGGAAATTGCGGACAAACATGGGATTTGGTTGCATGTGGACGCTTGCGTCGGCGGATTCTTAGCGCCGTTTGTGCGCGAACTCGGACGGGACGTTCCAGACTTCGATTTTCGAGTCCCGGGCGTAAGTTCAATCTCGGCCGATTTTCATAAGTATGGCTACAGCGGCAAGGGCGTTTCGGGTGTTTTCTATAGAAACAGAGATATCGCCCGCCATCAACCCTTCGTTTTCGACACATGGGCAGCAGGGCTTTATCGATCACCGGTTCTTACTGGGACGCGTAATGGTGGCGCAATCGCGTCGGCCTGGGCAGTTATGCGTTACCTGGGGCGGGAGGGATACCTTTCGCGGGCAACTCAAATCCTCAAGCTGAGAGACGCCATATCGGGGTTTGTTGAACGGTGCCCTGGCTTAAAAATCGTCGGCGGAGCTGAGCTTAACGTGGTCGGAGTTGGCAGCGATTACTCTGACATCTATTCGATTGCAAGCAAGCTGAAGGAGTACGGGTGGAAGGTGAACCTTCTGAAAGAGCCCGAAGCAATACAGTTCGTGCTCGGACCACTTCGGGATGAATATATAGATTTGCTAGTAAAAGACCTCGAAAGAGCCGTGGAAGCGGTGCGGCGCGAAGGCTTCAGTGCTCCTTCTCCAGCCGTGGTCTATTCCGACGAATTCTTAGACTGAAAGCGGACTAATTGTTGTTCGTGAAGGTTCAGTCCAATATGGCGAAACCGAAATTCCGGTACTTGAGAGGCTGGGCCTCCGGTCGATCGTGGCCGCATCCTCACCGCAGGTGGAAGATTCTGTGACGATCGGTCAGCCTGGGCCTGCTTGAGATCACTCTTCGTCTGCAATCTGCCCATCCTTGAACAATCCGATGCCCAATAGAGCGCTAAGTTCTATCTTAGGTAGATATATACGGCGACTCTTGCGCTCGCACCGATATGGAGAAACCAATGTCACTTTCTGAAACAGTTCTAGCAAAATTGAAAGACAAGTCGTTAGTGACGGACAAAGCTCCTGTAGGGACTGGCTGGGTAGCGGCAGGTTCAAGGGGCCTCACATTCGAGGTCACCAATCCCTCAACCGGCGAAGTCCTGGCAACCCTTCCAGATCTCGGTAAAGAGGACGTCAGGTCGGCGATTGAGGCTGCCCATGTTGCCCAAAAGAACTGGGCGAAGAGGACGGGCAAGGAGCGCGCCGCAGTGCTGCGGAAGCTTTACGACCTCTTAGTCTCGAATGTCGATGATCTTGCCACCATCCTGACTTTGGAGATGGGAAAACCGTGGCCGGAGGCGAGGGGAGAGATCCTCTATGGTGCGTCCTACGTCGAGTGGTTCGGTGAGGAAGCAAAGCGAGTTTATGGCGACACCATTCCAGGTCATCAGCCGGACAAGCGCATCATCGTGATCAAGCAGCCCATCGGAGTTGTGGGGGCCATCACGCCGTGGAACTTCCCGAATGCGATGCTTGCCCGCAAGATGGCCCCGGCAATCGCTGCCGGCTGCAGCATGGTGTCGAAACCTGCGGCTCAGACACCCCTATCCGCGCTCGCTCTGGCTCTCCTTGCCGAACGCGCCGGTCTACCACCCGGTCTTTTTTCTGTACTCACCACGACCGATGCGGAGATGGTGGGTCAGGAATTCTGCGGAAATGAGAAGATCCGAAAGCTCACTTTCACGGGCTCGACCAATGTCGGAAAAAAGCTGATGCGGCAAGGCGCAGAGCAGATCTTAAAGCTCGGCCTCGAACTCGGGGGTAACGCGCCCTTCATTGTCTTCGATGACGCGGATCTCGACGCTGCCGTCGACGGCGCAATGATTTCCAAATACCGCAATGCTGGGCAAACCTGCGTCTGCGCCAATCGGCTCTATATTCAAGAGGGCATCTATGATGCCTTTGCCGCCAAGCTTGCCAAGCGCGTTCGCCAGATGAAAGTCGGCGACGGCTTTGCCGAAGGGGTCACGACAGGCCCTCTCATCGATCGGAATGCGCTGAAGAAGGTACAGGAGCACGTCACCGACGCGGTCGCCAAGGGGGCTAGAGTGGAGGTCGGTGGCAAGCCTGCGAGCCAAGGCGGCCTCTTTTTTGAGCCCACTATATTGACCGGCGCAACGGGGGATATGCGCCTCTCCAGGGAAGAGACGTTTGGCCCTATCGCGCCTTTGTTCAAGTTTTCGATCGAGGAACACGTCATCGAAATGGCGAACAACACAGAGTTTGGCCTGGCTTCCTACTTCTATTCCAGGGATGTCTCGAAAATATTCCGGGTGGCGGAGGCTCTCGAATACGGAATGGTCGGGGTTAACACTGGGCTGATCTCCACGGAAGTTGCGCCTTTTGGCGGTATCAAGCAATCTGGCCTTGGCCGCGAAGGTTCAAAATACGGAATTGATGATTATACAGAGATGAAATACTTGTGCCTGAGCGTGTGATCGGCCTGTGCTCCGCACGAGAAATCCTTTTTCACTTACGACCGTTGCAGCCATGAGCGTGGTCGCTGCAGCGAAGTCAAGCAACTTGCAGGCAGAGCAACTGCATTGCGATGTCTGTCTGACCCAAGCCGGGCTAGATGCAAGGCACTCTCCACTTTGAACGCCGGCACACCATTTGCCACACGTGGCTGATCAGAACCAACGGATTCATGGATTTCAGCGAGCCGCGTTGGCGTGTCCCCGACCTGAAAGGAAGCAATCATGAGGATCAATATTGAGGAAATTACCGAAAAGGACAGAAGCAGCGTCCTGCATCCGTTCACGCAGCTCAAGGATTTCGCCACGGGCAAACTCGGCGAGCCTACCATTGTCGAGACCGGGAAGGGCATCCGCATTCAGGACGCGCATGGCAACCAGTTGATTGACGGGTTCGCTGGTCTCTATTGCGTGAATGTCGGTTATGGCCGTGCCGAAGTCGCCGAAGCGATTTCGCGCCAAGCCTATCGTCTCGCCTACTACCATTCCTACGCGGCCCATACGACGGACGAACTCGCAATCCTCTCAGATCGTCTCGTGCGTATGGCGCCTGGCAAAATGAGCAAGGTCTTCTACGGCATGTCCGGCTCGGATGCCAACGAGACCCAGGCCAAGCTCGTTTGGTACTACAACAATCTGCGTGGCAAGCCGAACAAGAAGAAGATCATTTCGCGTGACCGCGGGTATCACGGCTGCTCTGTCGTCTCTGGCTCGATGACCGGCATGAGCTTCTATCACGACCACATGGACCTGCCGCTGCCGCAGATCGTTCATACAGGAGCTCCGCATTATTATTGGGGCGCAACCCCGGGCGAAACCGAACGCGAATTTTCCGCGCGGCGAGCCGCAGAGCTTGACCAGCTGATCGTACGTCTCGGCCCGGACAATGTCGGCGCCTTCATCGGCGAGCCGGTGCTCGGAACAGGTGGCATCACGCCTCCGCCGGAAGGGTATTGGGAGGCGATCCAAGCCGTTCTGAAAAAGCACGACGTACTCCTCATCGTCGACGAAGTGATCACCGGCTTTGGCCGCACGGGCTCCATGTTCGGCTCGCAGCATTACGGAATTGAGCCCGACCTGATTACAGTTGCCAAAGGCCTTACCTCCGCCTACTTCCCGCTCTCCGGCGCGATCGTTGGCGAGAAGGTTTAGGCGATGAACGACGGCGCTGACAGGGTTGGTGCGTTCTCTCATGGCTACACCTACTCAGGTCATCCGATCGGAGCCGCCGCGGCCAACGCGGTTCTCGACATAGTCGAGAAAGAAGATCTCCCTGGTAACGCTCGTGACGTCGGGGCGTTTTTTCAAGCGCAGCTAAGGGACAAGTTCTCGCAATTGCCTTTCGTAGGTGAGGTGCGCGGGGTCGGTCTTATGGGCGCAATTGAGTTCGTGGCCGACCGCCACAACAGGAAACGTTTTGATCCGGCGCTTAAGGTTGGTGCACGAATTTCGAAAGCATCCCGTGACCGTGGCCTTATCGCCCGCGATATGCCGCACGGGGACATCTTGGGCTTTGCCCCGCCGCTCGTTGCAACCAAGGCTGAGGTCGAAGAGATTGTTGCGATAGCCGAAAGCGCCGTCCGTTTCGTCGCGGATGAACTCGTCCGCGAGGGGCAGAAAATCTGAATGTTAGGCAATGGCCTGGTCCATGGTTGCTGGACCTGAGGGTGGCCCATGCATAGGAAACGGGCCTTATTGGAACATACCCGGTTTGTTGGCTTGGATATTCAAAAATCGGATCTCAATTGCCCTAGCGGTGAGCGGACGTTCTGGGGTCGTCGAATACATTGGCGAGATTGCCAATGATGTTGGGGCGATCATCAAGTTGTGGGACCGTTCTCCGGCCGGCGTCATCGAAGCTGCTTGCCTGGCCCATCTGCGTCGCAAGATATTCGATGTTCACGACAGCCAGCCACCGAGCTGAGCACGACGGCCATGGCCGGTATCCAGGCGATCTACCGGATCGAGGAAGAGAGAGGGGGCTCCCGCCCGCCGAGCGATTGGCCGCTACATATCGAGCCCAGATAGATTTTTGGCATCGTTTTCTTTCGGTTCTAGGCTGTCGACCTTTCCACTCGTCTTCTTTGCAATGATGACTCCCGGGCCTCACTTTTTAGGCTTTGCAGCTCCATTAGCTCGATATAAGGGATATGACAGCGGATGGTGTGTCCGGGTTCAGACTCGGAAAGCTCCGGCTCCAGCGTCTCGCAGATGGCGCCGATCTTGCGCGGGCAGCGCGTGTGGAAGACGCAGCCCGTCGGCGGATTAGCGGCGCTCGGGGTCTCTCCGTCGAGGCGGATGCGCGAGCTCTTTGACCGGTCGAGCTCGGGCACGGCTGACAGCAGCGCCTCGGTGTAGGGATGGTGGGGGCCGGAAAACACCGGTTCCGATGGCCCGAACTCCATGATGCGGCCGAGATAGAGCACGGCGATCTTGTCAGAGAGGTAACGCACCACGCCAAGGTCATGCGAGATGAAGATGTAGCTGACATCTTCTTTCGACTGCAGGTCGGCGAGCAGGTTGAGGATCGCCGCCTGCACGGAAACATCCAGCGCAGAGGTCGGCTCATCGCACACCACGATACGCGGATCGCCGGCGAAGGCGCGGGCAATGGCAACGCGCTGCTTCAGGCCACCTGAAAGCTGGCGCGGCTTAACGGCGAGATGCCGCTCGGTGAGTCGCACCGAGCGGACCAGGTCGTTGAGGCGGGCCTCCAGCGCCTTGCCGGAGAGACCGGCCAGCCGCTTCAGCGCCCGGCC
This sequence comes from Mesorhizobium sp. M1E.F.Ca.ET.045.02.1.1, assembly GCF_003952485.1. NCBI lineage: Bacteria > Pseudomonadati > Pseudomonadota > Alphaproteobacteria > Hyphomicrobiales > Phyllobacteriaceae > Mesorhizobium > Mesorhizobium sp. M1E.F.Ca.ET.045.02.1.1. The sequence goes on along the minus strand of NZ_CP034447.1, from coordinate 299,224 downwards.
GATGAGATGCCGGATCGAATGCGAGCGGTTGAGCGCCGAGTCCGGATTCTGGAAGACGATCTGCATCGCCTTGATCTGGTCGTCGCTGCGGTTCTCCAGGCGAGGCGCCAGCGCCCTGCCCTCGAGTTCGATGGTGCCGCCGTCATCGGGCGGCACCAGGCCAAGCAGCAGCCTAGCGAAGGTTGTCTTGCCGCTGCCGGACTCGCCGACCAGCCCAAGCGTCTCGCCGGGTCGCAGGTCAAGCGAAACATCCTTGACGGCGCGCAAGGGATGGCCAGGGTTGCCATAGGTTTTGTTCAGTCCCGCGACTCGCAGCACCGGTGCCCCCGCCGGCTTTGGTGCAGGCGCCACATCGCTGGGTGTGGCACGCGGCAGGGCTTGCGCCTTGTGATGATGGAAGCAACGCGACAGCCGGCCGCCCAGATCATAGAGCGGCGGCAGTTCGGTGCGGCAGCGGTCGTCAGCAAGCGCACAGCGATCGGCGAAGGCACAGCCCTTGATGGCCACGCCAATGCCGGGGAGGAAACCCGGAATGGTGTCGAGGCGGCCCTGGTCCTTGCGCTGGCCGCCACGGGGCAGACAGCGTAGCAGCGCCACCGTGTAGGGATGGCGCGGATCGTTGAAGACGTCCTTGGTCGAGCCTTCCTCGACCAGCATTCCGGCATAGAGCACGCCGACCCGGTCGCACATGTTGGAGACGACGGCGAGGTTGTGGCTGATGAATAGGATCGAGGCTGACAGCTCACGCCGCAATTGCTCGATCAGGTCGAGGACCTCGGCTTCCACCGTCGCATCGAGGCCGGTGGTCGGCTCGTCGAGGATCAGCATCGAGGGGTCGTTGGCCAGCGCCATGGCGATCGCCACGCGCTGCTGCATGCCGCCGGAAAGCTGGTGCGGATAGCGCTGCATGACGCTGGCCGGATCGGAGATGCGCACCCGGTTCAGCATGGCGATTGCCTTGTCGCTTGCCGCCTGTCCGGTGATGCCGGCGAGTTCGAAGATCTCGGTCAACTGCCGGTCGATGCGGAGCGACGGGTTCAGCGCCTTGCCGGGGTCCTGATAGACCATCGACACGCTGTCTGCGCGGGCACGCCGCAGCGCCTCGCTGTCAAGCTTCATCACGTCCTTGCCGTCGAGCGCGATCGAGCCGCCGGTGATCGAGCCGTTGCGCGGCAGATAGCGCACCACCGACAGCGCCACGGTCGACTTGCCGCAGCCGGATTCACCGACCAGCCCATAGGCTTCGCCGGTCTTGATGGTCAGGTTGACGTTGCGCAGCACCGCGCGGTTGCGTCCGGCGACGCGATAGGCGACCGAAAGGTCCTTCAGTTCGAGCGCGTTCCTCTCAGTCATTAAACGCCCCCTGGACGCCATCGGTCACCAGATTGACGCCGATCACCAGCGAGGCGATGGCGAGCGCGTCGAACAGCACCGTCCACCAGAAGCCGCCACTGATCATGCCGTAATTGCTGGAGATCGAGAGCCCCCAGTCGGGTGAGGGCGGCTGGATGCCAAAACCCAGGAAGGAGAGCGTGGCGACCGCGAAGATGGCATAACCCAGCCGCACGGTGGTCTCGACCAGGATTGGTGGAATGACGTTGGGCAGGATCTCGACGAACATCGTATACAGCGCGCGCTCGTGCCGAAGCTCGGCGGCGGCGACATAGTCGAGTTCGCGCTCGGTCAGCACCGCCGAGCGCACGGTGCGGGCAATGATGGGCGCGAAGCTCAGCCCAATGACGACGATGACGGTGGTCTTGGAGGTACCAAGCGCGACGATGGCGAGCAGCGCCACGATGACACCCGGGATGGCCATGAAGGCTTCGAGGATGCGGCTGACGACATCGTCGACGATGCCGCGGAAGTAGCCGGTGAGCAGACCCAGTGCCGTGCCGGCCACGGTCGCAAACAGTGTCGCCAGCGGGGCGACGGTCAGGATATCGCGCGAGCCGACGATGACGCGCGAGAAGACATCGCGGCCGATTTGGTCGGTGCCGAACCAGTGTTCGCGCGAGGGGGGTGCCAGCGCATCGATGATGTCGTCGGCGAGTGGGTCGTAAGGCACGAAGCGCTCGCCGAACAGCGCACAGGCGACCCAGAACAGCACGATGGCAAGACCGACGAGGAAGGTTCGCGAGCGTAGTAGGGAGTAAAAGACATCCGCCAGGGGACTGCGCCGGCGCATGTCGTCTTGTGCGGGAGAGGTGGTCTGGACGGCGCTCATTGCTCTGCTCCCAGCCGGATACGCGGATTGAGTACGGAATAGAGGAAGTCAGCGGCAAGCGTCGCCACGGCATAGACGATGCCGATGGTGAGGATGCCGGCCTCCAGCATCGGGAAATCCTTGCCGCGCGCGGCGGTGAAGATAAGCGAGCCGATGCCCTGGTAGCGGAACAGCGTTTCGATCACGACCAGGCCGCCGATGAGGTAGCCGGTCTGTGTGGCGATGACGGTGATGGTCGGCAGCAGCGCATTGCGCAGCACATGTCGCCAGATCACCGTGCGCCACGTCAGGCCCTTGAGCACGGCCGTCCTTGTATAGTCGGAATCGAGCGCCTCGATCATGCCGGACCGCGCCATGCGGGCGATGTAGCCGAACAGCACCAGGAATAGCGGCAGCGACGGCAGGATCAGATAGTAGATCTGGGTGAGGAATCCCGCGCCTTTTGGCCATGCCGCCGCGATCGGCAGCCACCTCAGCCAGACGCCGAAGATCAGGATCAGGATGATGCCGGTGACGAATTCCGGCAGTACCGTCACCGACAGCCCGCCCAGGCTGATGATGCGGTCGAGCGGCCGGTTGAGGTTGAGCGCGGCGACAACGCCGCCGAGGATGCCGATCGGCACCACCAGCACGAAGGCGATCAGCGCCAGTTTCATCGAATTGCCGAGGGCGTCGACAACGAAGGGTGCCACCGGCGCACGGAAGACGTAGGACGTGCCCATGTCGCCGTGCAGGAAATTCCAGATCCAGCTTCCGTACTGGACGAGCAGCGGCCGGTCGACGCCAAGCGAATGGTTAAGTGCATCGACCGCGCGCTGGTCGGCGAACGGCCCCAATATGGCGCGCCCGACATTGCCGGGCAGCACCTGGCCGCCTAGGAACACCATGATGCTAAGCAGGAACAGCGTGACGAGCGATAGCGAGACACGCCGGGCAAAGAAGGAGAGAATGGCTATGACTCCTTATGGAGCCAACCCCACGTGGGGGGCTGGCTATTAGACGATTGGCTTTCGCTCGCTTAGGCCTTCGATGCTTTTTCGAGGAACAGCTGCCCCATGGCGGTCGGCTGCACGCCGGTCACGCCTTTCGCCGTCGCCGTGAGGTAATCGGAGAAATAGCCGAAGATGATAGGTGTTTCCTCGAGCAGCAGCTTCTGGATCTTGCCGGCCGCAGCCTTCTGCGCCTCAAGGTCAAGCGCCGCGATGTAGCTGTCCGCCAGCGTGTCGTAGTCCTTGTTCTTGAAGTGCGCCGCGTTCCAGGTGCCGTCGCTCTTCAGGGGTGCTGCAAGGAACACGTTCGGCACACCGCGGTGACCATAGCCGGTGACGCCCATCACCGAATCCAGCCAGTTCGATTTGCCGAACACTGCGTCTCCGTAATAGGGACCTGAGTCGAGGATGTTGAGGTCCAGCTCGATGCCGATTTCCTTAACCCAGTTCTGGATGAGCTGGGCGTATGCCGGGATTTCGCCATAGCGCTCGGTGGTCAGCGTCACCTTGAAGCCCTTGCCGGCACCTGCAGCTACCATGAGCTGCTTGGCCTGCGCGATGTCCTGCTTGCGCTGCGGCACGCTCGTATTGGTTGACGGATAGACGGGAGCGAACGGACTGTCGTTGCCCAGCGTGGCGCGCCCCTTCAGCAGGCCGGCAACCACCTTGTCGCGATCGATTGAGAGTGCAATCGCGCGGCGCACGCGCGGGTCTTTGAAAGGGTCGGAGTCGCAGCGCATGTGCACTTGCCGATTCAAAGACGACTTCAGGCCAATGATATCTACGTTCGGATCTTTGAGCAGGCCGACGCCACCGAGCGCCGTCACCTGGTTGATGATGTCGACCTGGCCGCCCTGCAGCGCCAGGATCTGCGGCTGGATGTCGTCGAAGAAAGTGAACTCCGTGCGATCAGGCAACGCCTTCGCCCCCCAGTAGTCCTCGTTGCGAACGAAGGAAGCGCCGACCTTGGGCGTGTAGTTGTCCAGCTTGAACGGCCCGGTGCCGTCGAAGCTCTTTTCGTAGTCGCCCTTGTAGCTGGCAGGCAGAATGATGGCGTTGTAATTGTCCGACGCCACCATGTAGGGGAAGTTGCCGTTCGGCGCATCGAGGTGGAACTCAACGGTGTAGTCGTCGACTTTCCTGGTCGCGCCCTTCTGCAGGATACCCTTGAAGACGGACAGTGCATTGGACGAGCCGGCCGGGTCGGCGAGCCGATCGAAGCTGGCAACCACGTCATCGGCCTTCATCTCGCCGCCGCTGTGAAATTCGACGCCCTTTCGAAGCTTGAAGGTCCATACCGTAGCTTTGTGGTTCGGTTTCCAACTCTCGGCTAGCGAAGGCCGCAGTACCAAGTCGGGGCCGTCGAGACAGAGATATTCTCCAACCTGCTGCAGCATTAAATAGCCACCATTATCGGCGATGGTGACGGGGTCTATGGCTCCTGTCGGCACGACGCAGGCAACGCGAATGGTGGCGCCGGGGGCGCCTTGGGCGCGGGCGCGCGACGGCATGGCGCCGAGGCCAGCTGCCATGCCTATGCCGCCAAGCAGCGGCAGCGACAGACCGAGCAGACTGCCGTGGCGCATGAATTCGCGGCGACTGATGCGGCCGTCGACCAGCCCGTCGATAAGATGGTTTTCGAGCGGCGTGCGGTTGCGCCTCATGAGATCGAGAATGCGGTAGTTCGTTTTCACGTGTTAGTCCTCCCCTAACATACGATATATTTCAGCCCACCACCTTTGGGGCGGGCGACCCAAGTGTGAACTCTAGGCTTCGGCCTTTGTGGCCCGCATCGTCCCTGATTGCCACGAGCACGACCAGATTTTCTGACTTGTACTCGTTGTAAGCTTTCGACGCGCGTCGGACAGGTTATTTTTTCACGGCTCCTGCCCAGCGGGTTACTCCTTGGACAATAAGGCAAGGCGCTATGGAAGTGTTACTGACTTGCTCCCATTTCACGAAAACATTTGCTGTGAGAGGCCTTGCTTCCGAAATTTTCCAGCCCAATTGGGGAACGCCGTTATCAGCTTAACTCGCATTCAGGAATTTGCGGCATAGACCGATGTCATGAACACCGCAACCGTCAGCTACCAGGGATCGTGGTTTCGAGGATGCAATCCGCCGGTGGGCATCAAGTTCGGTCCGGATTACGCTCGCCGGAGTGCACGGCCTGCCTGAAAAGCGCGGTGTCAGCCTCACTCGGCCATCTCAGTCGCCCACGGCGGAAAATCCGACGGCAGAGTCGCGAGAATCTCCCGAGCCGACCACTCCCGAGACATTCTTGGATTCCTGTAGATATTGACCTGGCCGGTCGTTCCCATCAGTCAGGTGGACCAATTGCTCGGTCAAACTGCAGCACACTGATTATATCAAACTGCGCAGATGGATAGCCCGATCCTCTTTGGCAACCCGACTCACTATGTCGGTGAAATACCTTTCAACACCAAATTCAGGAGTTAGAAATCTCTCTACGATCTCAGTATAACGTTCAATGGAGGATACAACAAATTTCATGTGGTAGTCAAACTGACCCATTACTTCGTAACACTCGACAACTTCTGGAATGACGCACATATTGCGTTCGAAGAAATCCAAGGCATCTCTATGATGCTTCGAGAGGGCTACATTAGCTAAAACAATCTGGACACTTTGTAACTTTTCAATCGCTATTTCCGCAATGTAACGACGGATAATACCATCTTTTTCGAGCTTTTTGACTCTCTGCCAACACGGCGACACAGAAATTCCGACCCTGTCGGCGAGGATCTTGATTGGGAGGCGGCCGTTTTCTTGGAGCACATCAAGAATCCGGTAATCCATGCGGTCTAGCTTGTTCATATCACTTACTCTACATACGATAGTTCACGCAGCGCTGGCTCGGTGGCCGGCAGAGGATGCCGCAGCAATGCGTCGCCACGGGCAAATGCTACCCTGCCACATTTGCCGAATTGACACAGCCCCTGTTTCTGTCAGGCGATGTGAGGACGGCAAACTGACAGTTCTTCCGTTCAAGACACTGTGTCCCGCCGAAAATTTCGCAGATCAACATCGAGCCAGGCTCGGCCTTGCCAGCAAGCCACCGATTGACCAAGGCTGATATCTACGCCGGATTTGGGAAACGTGGGATAGCTCGTGAGCCTTTGGCACGGGCGCGGATCGCATTGTCGCTCACCGCCAGCCGGCGCGGTGGAACGCACGGCGCAAGAAGGCACGTGGCACGCCGAGAGATCCCACCACTGTCCAATGCCCGAGGTGTGATAGATATCGGGCTCGGCCTTCACGGCCGCAGACGTGTGACATAGGTGACTATCGGCCGTTTGGGATGCGCTGGCGCATCCGACGCACGTCCTCAGCAGTGATGAAGTCCGCCAGCGAACAGCCTGCGTGCAAGTCGGGATGAGCTGTTTCGGGCGTGAAATGCGCGAGCGCAATGACGTCCGCTTTAGTCGGCATCGCCTTGCGGCCAAGCGCCAGACTGTTCCCCACGATGTCGGCGAAGCAGTGGAAGATCTCCGGTGTCTGATAGTATGCGCCAGGATGACGGCGTTGCGCCGTTGCTTAAGGTCGAGGATGGCCTCCACATCCCCGGCAAATATCGACCATCCGATCTCGAAATGACGTTTCGCACCCGGTCGTAAAGCGCAGCCGACGTGCAGAGGTTATCGGCATTGCCAACATATGCTCACCTTGAGCAATAAAGGATGTCATGCGCGGTCGAAGGCGGACCGGCTATGTTGTTCAAGTCTTGCGAGCCGGAATATAGCCGACCGCAGCCGCGGCTGAGCCAAAACTCTCGCCCGCACGAATACGCTCTTCCACTTGCGCATCAATAGCTATTATTCTCTCTGCTTTCATCAAAATCTCCTCCCCATGGGCACGCGGTACGACGATAATCCCCGTGTCATCACCGATCACAAGATCTCCTTGTGATACAGAAATTCCCCCGATCGTGATGTCACAATCAATTGGAAGAAGCTTCACCCGGGTTTTCCCCGTGGTAGGTGCAACCCACCGGCTTGGAAGCCACAGTCTCGTTTCCCGAATTTCATCCAAATCCCGGCAGGCGCCGTCAATCACGACAGCCGTGGCCTGTCGATTTTTTGCCACGAGGGCAGCAAGACCGCCCATTGTAGAAATGGGCGAACCGCTCATATCCACCATCAACACCTTGCCAGGCCCTGTCGCTTCAATCAGCTGGCCGACCGCGAACTCGGCTTTCTCAAAATCGCCTAACCTGCCTGTCAATTCGCGCGCGGTGACCGCGAAACCGATCATACGGCCGCTGCCGCTCTGTCGCGCGATGCCTTGAACAGTCCCCTTGATGCCGCGTTCGTCCAATGCGTCCGACCATGTGCTGACCCCAATCACCGCACCCCGGTCCAGGATCTCGTTCTCGCTCATTGCCACTTGGCTGCTCCTGCTTTCATTGAATTGTTCCGATGTCGACGGCCATCGAGCCCACAGTATCGGCCGATGTTCCGGCATTTGCCAAAGTGTCCGCGACGGCCATCAGTCCTTTGGTGTGCGGAATCTAATTGAAAGACTTGGAAATCTATCTCCCGTGCGCGTTTTTCGAAGGTGTCACCATGCTTGTTACCGGATCGTCACACGCGAATTGAAATGAACGATCACGGCACTTGACGGCGGCCGCAACAAACTTGTCGGCGACGGAAATGCATTGCTTAAAGTCGCAGGCATAATCGACGTCCGGATCTTGATAGTCTCGCCGTCGATCCCCGGGTCGCCTCAATGTCCAATGCCGCCTGCTCAGCACCTTCCTGGAGCTGAGTCCCGAATGCGGCCTGTCCTCGATTCGGCGAGACCGATCATGACATCGGCCCAGGCGGCCGAGCACGCGAAGGGGCAGCAAGCGTTGTTGCGGCCGAAAGAATGCCATTCGTTCCGCCTGCTTCCATTTTTGATTGGTGCACTTGTCGTCGTCTTTCGTGCTGCCATCCTCGTCCATCGAGCAAAAGGGCAAGCGCAAGAACGTCGCTGATGGTTTGCTGGCGAAAAAGCCATCGCCATCTGCGATGTCGACCCCACATCGCTGGCCTGCTTGCGCAGTTCAGCAGCATCGATGGGGCGCGCCAGTGTCACGCCGACAAAGAAGCCGCCTTCGGGCCGCACATAGCGATGGCCAGCCATGAACTCGTCCAGTGCCGATGCCATCGCCTCCAGACGCGGTGCATAGAGGCGCCTCAGCGAAGCAACCTGATCGCCTAGCGGCCCACGGCGGAGCCATTCGCCAGCCACCGAAAGCGCGAAGTTGCCAGGCGTCACATAGGTGCTCTCGCCCAGCTTGGCCGCCGCACTGATGGTGTCCGGAGGTGCAATAAGATAGGCGTCGCGAAGACCGGCGCGATCACCTTGGAGAAAGAATTGAGCTGAACCGTCACGTCGCGTCCGAGTTCGGCGATCGACGGTATCTGCGCGCCCTTGTAGCGAAGAAGGCGGTAGGGCTGTCTTCGACAATGCGGAAATCATGGGTCCTCGCCAGATCGACAAGATGCTGGCGCTTGGCGGCCGACCATGTGGTGCCGGTGGGATTTTGAAAGTCCGGAACTGTATACATGAAGACGGGCTCGCGCCGCGCCGCGACGTTCAACGGCTCAAGCGTCTGTCCGTCCGCTTCCCTCGCTAAATGGCGACGACATTTGCGCCGTAGTGGCGCAGCAGGTGGACCATTCGATCGTAGCAAGGCTCCTCGATGAGCACGGTTTCGCCGGGCTTCAGCCAAACGCGACACAAAATGTCGAACAGAGCGACAGAACCGTCAGCAGCCATCACGTTGGCAATGTCCACACCATGATAGTCGGCGAGCCATTCCCGCAGCGGCAGTGGGCCCGACCGCGGGCCCATACTGGTAGGCGACAACCTGCCCAACGCTCAGGGCTGGCACCTCAGGGACGATTTAGTTCCGGACGAGATCCTCACTCAGATGGCGCAGCTCGGCGTCTTCGGCATCTATATCGATCCCGCATTCGGCGGATTGGGCCTTGGTAAACTTGCCATGTGTGTTGTGACCGAAGAGCTGAGCCAAGCCTGGATTGCCACCGGCTCGCTCGGCACACGCTCGGAAATTGCCGGCGAGCTGATTGCATCCGCAGGAACGCCCGAGCAGAAGCAGCGCTGGCTTTCCAGCATCGCCTCGGGAAAAATCTTGCCGACCGCGGTGTTCACGGAGCCGGACACCGGATCTGATCTGGCGAGTCTGAAGACCAGGGCGGTCAAAACACCCGACGGCGGCCGATCATCCAAGGCAACAAGACGTGGATAACGCACGCTTCGCGCAGTGACTGGTGACAGTGCTGGCCCGCACCAATCCCGCCTCGGCGGGTCATGATGGACTTTCCATGCTGGTTGTTGAAAAGCCACTCGGCACCTGGGACGAGCCTTTTCCGTCTTCTGGCATGAGTGGAGGTGAGATCGAGGTCCTCGGCTATCGGGGGATGCGCGAATATGACATCGCTTTTGACGGCTTCGTCATCCCGCCCGGCGGCCTGCTTGGTGAGGTGGAAGGTCAAGGCTTCCGCCAATTGATGCGAACCTTCGAGGGCGCGCGCATCGAGACCGCTGCCCGCGCCGTTGGGGTTGCGCGTCGCGCGTTCGAGTTGGGGTTGCGCTATGCGCTGGAGCGCAGGCAATTCGGCCGATCGATCGTCGCCTTCCCACGGGTCCACGACAAACTCTCTATGATGATCACCGAGACGGTGATGCCCGCGAGATGACCTATTTCGCCGCCCGCCAAAGGATTTAGGCACACGCTGCGACATTGAGGCCGGTATGGCAAAGCTGCTCGCCGCGCGCGTTGCCTGGTCGAACGCCGACACCGCGCTCCAAATCCACGGCGGTAATGGCTACGCTCTGGAATACGAGATCTCGCGGATCCTCTGCGACGCCCGAATCCTGAACATCTTTGAAGGCGCGGCCGAGATCCAAGCCCACGTCATCGCCCGCAGGGCAAGCCTGCGACGACTATGACGACATCGTTCTGTGGGGGGAACAGGCATCTCGACTTCCTGCGGCGTCTGCAGCCCTACCATTTCGGCATTCCCTGCGCGGATTGGCTGAGGGTGGTGATGAACCGGATCGGGCCGGACCTGTTCGCCTCCTGCTTTCTGGCCTTCGTCGGCGAGCGTCTGCCCGAAGCGGTCGGTCAGATCGCCATTGATGGCAAGACCTCGCGCCGCAGCCACGATCGCGGGCGTGGACAGGCGGCGCTGCACCTCGTCTCGGCTTATGCGACAACCCACAGCCTCGTGCTGGGGCAATTGGCGGTGGCCGACAAATCCAATGAGATCACCGCCATTCCCTTGCTGCTGCAGGAACTGGCCGCGTCCGGAGCGCTTCGGGCAGTCTCGTTTCCATCGACGCCATGGGTTGCCAATCCAACATCGCCGAGACGATCGTCGATCTCGGCGGCGATTATCTGTTGGCCACCAAGGACAATCAGAAGACCGCCCATGCCGAGATCCAGCTCTATTTCGATGCCGCTCCGGCCATGGGATCGATGCGCTCACTGAGGTCGAGAAGGGCCATGGCCGCATCGAGACGCGCCGCCACCTCGTCTCCCAGCGCGTCGACTGGATGAGCGGCAAGCGGCGCTATCCCGATGAGCCGCGCTCAAGAGCCTCAGCACCATCGCCATGGTCGAGACCCGTATCGAGACGGGCACCGAGGTCAAGGTCGAGCGGCGATGCTAAATCTCCTCTCGCATCCTCACCGCAAAGGCCTTCGCCGAGGCCGCCAGAGCCCATTGGGGCATCGAGAACGGCCTGCATTGGGTTCTCGATGTCCAATTCAAGGAGGACCAATCGCGCCTGCGCCGCGGCCACGGTGCCACAAACATGGCGATGGTCCGCCACCTCGCCCTCAACCTCATCCGAGCCATGCCCGGAAAACGCAGCGATGATCTTATCTGGATCGGCGGTCCAAGTGAAGGGTTTAGGTTGCTGGTTGTGCTCTGCAACGAAGCGGTTGATCGCCGCCTGGAGGTGACGACGGAGTGGAAGACACCGCGCCTGAGACGACGCTTCGACAGTTTTGCGAAGAAGCCCTCGACCGCGTTGAGCCATGAGCATGAGGTCGGTGTTAAGTGGAAGGTGAAGCGCTGATGGCGGCCGAGCCAGGCACGCACCTTGGGTTGCGCAGTTTGTCGACGAACTGCGGATCGTTGGAGAGCTTGAACTGGCGCCAGCGGTTGGGCTGCAGCCCGTGCGCCTTCCAGATGCGGCGCACCGCGCTGGCGCTGATGCCGGCCGCGGCCACCATCATGTCGGCGGTCCAGTGCGTCGTCTCGCCAGGCGGGTCCTGCAACGTCAGTGCCACCACGCGCTCGGCGACTTCAGGTCCGAGTGGGCCAATGCGCGAGGGGCGCGTCTTGTCGCGCAACAGTCCCTCGAAGCCTTCCGCGGCGAAGCGCTCCTGCCAGCGCCACACGCAGGTCTTGGACTTACCAGTTTTGCCGCATGATCTCGACTGTGCCCACGCCGTCGCTGCTCAACAGAATGATCTCGGCGCCCCAAACGTGCTTCTGCGGCGCATTGCGATCTCTGATCAGCGCGCCCAGACGCTGACGGTCAATCGAAGAAACGGTGAGGAATATTCCTGTGCGCATGCGCCAGACTCGCATGCGCACTCACAAAAGAGAATCCCCAGCCGGACTCTTATGTCAGGCATAAACCACTAGGTCGGGCGCGTTGCGAGTGGCCCCAGCATTCCGAAACACGTAAGAAGCCGCCCATTAACGTAAATCTCGCCCATCGTCCAAGAGGCTACAGAGGCACATGCGTCCTCAATGATTTTGGGCGTTATCAACTTAACTCGCGTTCAGGGTTTGCGGCATAGACCGATGTCATGAACACCGCAACCGTTACAACCGCCATTCGTCCCCGGCTGCTACTCAGGGCGTCCAGAGAGGCTGCTTGTTGGTTGGCCCGTCCTTGATCGACAGGTCAGGCACCACGGCCGCTGGCTCCTTCCTCCTCGTACATTGCCGCCTCACGACATCGTCCTGAGCAGAATTCAGTTGCAATAAAAGCTCAAAATAAAATTGCAGGATTTTTATGAATAAAGCTCATCGGCGATGGTACAGTCTTGGCAGAACTCCCGATTTGACACGGCTAAGGAGTGAAGGAACCGCTCTTGTCTCTGGAAGCGAATATAAATGACAACTTATAGTATCCTGCACGGCTCTAGTGCAAAGTACGATAAAAAATGCGCTGGCGGCCAAGCGTCTCGGTCTTTATCCGCAACTGATCCGGCCCTGTACGACTACCTCTCGGGAATTGAGGCAAGCCGTTTCGATAAAGACGATGCCGATGCGCTGATCCGCGAATGTTCGCCGCCACGGATGACCTATGATCTTGCTGGGACTACCATCGATACTAGGACAGGGTTCGGCTGGCCACGACTCTTCCGCATCCGGCAAAACAAGTGCTCGGCTGTTGCCAAATCGCGGCACTCAGCAGCGAGAACTCGGCCGCTTCGCCAACGCTGTGGTAGTGGGATGCAGATAGATCCACGGGCCATGAGCCTTGTAAGAGACTTCGTCAATGGGGGCATCTGCCGGTAGCGCGATCGACCAAAGTACCTCGCCCGGCCATCTCTTCGAGACCGGCAGTCCGATGTTACAGGCGAAATAACAGGGACGCAAAAAGTGTCACAGACCCGTCAAACTCGCGTCCCTTAGACATCTCAATCTCCCAAGTTTGGCCTGGGGCTGCGTGCCATGCCACTGGCAGACAAGAGGTCGCAGCAGATCCAGTAGGAGACGACCGTGCAAGGAAAAGCGCCGCCTGTCGGCTCCAGGCCATTCCAGGTCACCAACCGGCAGGTCCTGACGATCGCTATTCCCATGGCGCTCGCCTGCCTCACTACCCCGATGATCGGCTTCATCGACACGATTGTCGTCGGCCAATTCGGCGATGCACGGCTGATTGGAGGTCTTGCGGCCGGAGGCGTGGTTTTCGATATCATCTTAACGAGTTTTAGTTTCCTGCTCTCCGGTACGACCGGATTAGTCGCCCAAGCTTTGGGCAGGGGCGACGCTCTGGAAGCAAGGGCAGTCCTTTGGCGGGCAATTGTCATCGCCGCGGGTTCAGGGTTGGCATTGGGCCTGCTCGCCCCGCTCATTGCGGTGATCGGCGAATGGTTCATGAACGCGGACCAGCCCGTGACCACCACGATGGGCCTATACATCCGCATCCGCCTAATCTCGGCGCCTGCCTCTCTTATCAACTATGCGATTCTCGGATACTTTCTGGGCTGCGGCAATGCAGCCATCGGACTTATCCTGCAGCTTCTCCTCAGCGGGGTGAGTACCGCGTCATCCATCTTCCTGGGTCTTTACCTCGGGTGGGGCGTTGCAGGCGTCGCCTGGGGAACTGTGTGTGGAGAGGCCGCCGCCGCGATGGCCGGCATCACCATCCTCTTTGGGCGCTTCCGCGCGATGCCAAAAATGGCGCGGCCGCACACGTTCAAGATGGGGGCAATGAGGCAATTGCTTCGCCTCAACGGCGACATGATGATCCGTTCCTTTGTGCTATCGGGAGCATACGTCCTGTTCGCGCGGCAGGGCGCCCAATTTGGCACGTTGACCTTGGCCGCCAACGCGGTGCTGATGCACTTTTTCCTGGTTGCGTGTTATTTCCTCGAGGGGTTCGCAGCGGCCGCCCAGCAACTCGCCGGTCGGGCTTTTGGAGCCCGTGATCAGCGGGCGTTCTTGCGCACCGTCAAGCTGACAACCGGCTGGGGATTCGCACTCGCTAGCCTTCCCTGCGTCTTAGCCTTCACATTCGGCGAACAGTTACTGGGCACGATAACGAAGTCACCGGATGTGTATGCGGAGGCAGTTATTTATCTTCCTTGGGCTGCCTTCGGGAGCTTGAGCGGCGCGCTGGCCATGCAGATGAACGCCATCTTCATCGGCGCCACCTGGTCGCGCGACATACGCAACATGATGCTCATATCTTTCGCCGCCTTTATCGCCGCTTCGCTCGCGTTCAGGCCGGTCTTCGGCAACCACGGACTCTGGGCTGCTCTTCACATTTTTCTGATTGTGCGTGGCGTAAGCTTACTATCGGTTATACGTCGCCGTGTCCGCTCTGCGTTCGCAGGATGATTGTCGATCGGCTACTTAGCAATGTCAGAGCTCGGTTGCAGGAGCTGGGCCGCATGGGAGGGCACTGCATTTTCGGGCGCGCGAGCTGTCGGCATGATGTGCGGCTGATGCCGCTGGCCTATGTGAAACCTTACGTCCAGAAGAATGATGCTGCGGACGCAGAAGCGCTTCGTGCCGAAGGCGGGCAATCCGAGATTGCGCACGACGTTGATCCAATTGGCCTGGCTGTTGTTGCGGCGCCAGCGGAATTCGGCATTGGCGGTGGCGCGCAAGCTGCTGGTGGCACTGTGGAAGTATTAAGATCGGTAGTCGCCCAGCCTGGCCGCCGCTGCAAGACTTTCCTGGAGCAGCGCCATCAGCCGCTCTTCCCCCATACGCAGCCGCCAGCGCGTCAGTGAAGTGCGGTCGAAGGGCAAACGGTACTGGAAGAACTCCTCGCCGCAGAACAGCTGGTAGCAGGGATTCTCCAGCCAGCGTTCCCACAGGCTTTCGTCGGACAGCATCGACTTGAGAATGGCCGTCCCGCCATTAGCCGTGTCGGCAAAGGCGGCCGGCCAGGATCGTCGTCATAGACCTCGCCGAGCCGCTCTTCCAGGAAGCGCCAGTCGATCGTCTTGGCCAGCTTCACCAGCGCATGATCCATATTGAGGATGTGATCCGAGCCGGGACCGCAACAGATCCGTCTGGCCGCTCTCGCGCCGTTCCTTCGATCGCATCGCTTCTCTTCCCTCGCTGCTTCGTCAACAAGCGCATCCAATTTGCCGGAAATCGAAGCCTCTAAGCCACGAAATTCGGCAATCTGAAACCTGAAATCAGGGGAAATTGTTAAACAGAATCAAAGCACTCTGAGTTCTTCACGGACGACGATGGAGCTCACCTTTGAAGAACTGGAGAGCACAGCGACGGAAGACGAGATCGCCGCCGAACAGGCCGCGGCCGGACCACCGAGGTGGCGCAAGCTGGGTGAGGAGATCACCGAGACCCTGGAGGTGGTGCGCGGCAATGGAAGGTGATCCAGCACTGCGGGAGAAGTTCACCTGCCGCGACCGCGAGGCGATCAGCCAGGCTCCGGCGTCGTCGGTCATAACCCGCGAGACTTGGTGGAAGGGTTGGCTTCAGCAACCGAATCCTACGTCAAATCAACCGCTTAAAAAACATCCGCCAGCCTCTCCAACACGCTGTCACGCATAAAACGGAGCATGTAACAACTGCGAAAATAACTGTCGCAGTTGCGAACAATTGGCTTTTGCCTCGATCAATCCGACCCACTCCAAGAGGTCCACGATCAGACGTTAGGCGGACAGCGGAGCCGCTTTTCGCTGTACATTCCAAATGAGACAGGCCAAAGATTCAATCGCCGCCATCACGATTAGGCGCGCCTAGCCTTGGCGTAGCACCTGCCTGGATGTCCTTGCCGCCGCAACAGATTTTCCGCATAGTAAGACACGCTACCGGTATTATTTGCGCGCGACAATGACGAGGCGCGGACCATCGGATGTAAACGCTGCGCCTTCCTCCCCATAAGCGTCAACACTTTCGAATCCCGCGCTTCGCAACATGCGAGCGTATTCGGCAAACCCATAGAGTCTGATATAAAGATGCGTTCGTCTAACGCACCCATTACGGACGATGAGCCTGTCGCAATGCCGACGACCGGTTAGCACCTCATTGCTCATCATGTCGATTCTTAGATCGCCCTTTCGCTGCACAACGTAGCAGGTAGGCGCCTCGTGGCTTGGTACAGCGAAACTATTGACGGAATCGATTAGCAGACGCCCGCCTTTTCGAAGTGAAGCAGCGGCTTCACCAAGAACTCTCTCATTGTCCGCGTCACCGAAATAGCCAAATGTGGCGTACCATAGAAAGGCCGCGTCAAACCGATCCCGCCAGGGAAGTGAACGCATGTCGCCTAGAACATACTCGACATCCACCCGGCGTTCAGCCGCATCCGCTACGGCCTCTTTCAGCAAGATCGGCGAGATATCCAATCCGGTTAGCCGCGCTCCTTTTTCCGCCAACCGGTTGGTAATCCGCCCATAACCACATCCGAGTTCAAGAACTGGGCTGCCTTGTACGAGAGAAAGAAGGTTCCAAATTGCGTCTGCTTGCCTGTCACTCGCTTCAGGCGGATTTACGACATCACCAAAATACA
This sequence comes from Mesorhizobium sp. M1E.F.Ca.ET.045.02.1.1, assembly GCF_003952485.1. NCBI lineage: Bacteria > Pseudomonadati > Pseudomonadota > Alphaproteobacteria > Hyphomicrobiales > Phyllobacteriaceae > Mesorhizobium > Mesorhizobium sp. M1E.F.Ca.ET.045.02.1.1. Next base: position 282,734 of record NZ_CP034447.1, on the reverse strand, counting down.
AGTAATCTTCATTAAAGTATACATTAGATTCATCCGAGGGCCTACATTTATTTTCTAGGTCGGTCATAAGCGCAGATCTCCACTGTCAATCTCCCGTCACGTGTACATTTAGCATTTAACCGGCGAATCGAAAGTAAAAAGTTGTTATTGTTTTTTTTCGTTTGTTAACTTATCGACTGCTACCAATCAGGAAGCCCGTGATATTTCTGCGGATTGGCTTTTCCAGCTATCAACTTCGCAAGAAACGGCAAGTCGGCGATCTGTTTTCTTGCGACTTCCGATTTGGGTTTTGTTGCGGGCCGAAGCACGATTCACGGCGTCTGTCGCGACAAATCGGAGCCGGCAGATGTCCAGGACTGAACGGAGCGAGGCAGGAAAGCAAGATCTGTTCCGGTTCCGGACGTGTCGTGTAGTCCTTGACCGGTCGGAACGTATGGCAATCCGGGCAAACCCGGCGAAGAAGGGGCATACGTCTCCGCCCATGATTCACGACCACGTTCTGCAGCGCTGCCATGGTCTTCTTTGCTGATGGACTCCTCGAGTCTAACAACCGTGTTTGGCCCCAGAGAAGTTACCGGTCTCTCATGGCCGCTCTTGAATCGCGGCAACCACGTTGCCGTTGTCAGGCGGAAAATCCACTTATCGTTTCTGTCCAGATCCCCCAAGCCAGCTATAAAGTTCCTTCGACATTCGGCGTCCGACCACGATGTGCTGTAACCGGCGATGAAGAGGTCGGCAGTGGTGAGGTTGACTATGACGTCTCTCACATCCGTTTTCCCGGCGATGTGACGCTTCAAGCGATCAGTCGAATGGTTGGCGCCCGTCTTAGTGTTCGACGCGAACGTTCTCTCCGAAAACCTTTTCGTTTTGGAGGCAATCTTCGGCAAACCTTACTTTGCCTGTGGTGCTACTAGATCCAGCCAGACGCACATTCACCACTTACATTTGTGCGAGTGGGCGATTTGGCTGGACGGCTGTAATGGTAAAGCGAAAATCTATGACAGAATACGGATCGAGTGCATCTCTCGGCAACGTAACGGAAGGCATGCTCGATTTCGGCGGACAATGCTATCCCGACGCCCGTGCGAGCGATCCGCGTTCGCTAGGGTGGATGCAAGGTTCTCCGCCGCCCGCGGATAAGCAGATTTCGTTCGAGGGTGGCCGCTTTCTGGATTTTCCAGAAATCCGGTGGAGCCTTTCGCACATGCGGGAGCTCGTGCCGACTGTGTCTGTGCGCCGCGGCGCTAATGCACCGCTCTCCTTTGGCGCGCCATCCGCCGCTGACGCCGCGGCAGTGGAAACGTTGATGTTCAGCGACATCAACGGTCGCGTCCGCCGCTTTGATGAGGCGCTGTTCGACACCTATACTGACGGAATCGTGGTTCTGCACCGCGGACGCCTCGTCTTTGAGCGTTACTTTGGCGCGCTTGAGCCACATCTGCCCCATGCCTGCTTCTCGGTTACCAAGTCTTACGCGGGTACACTCGCCGCAGTTTTGGTGCACGAAGGCGTGCTCGACGACAGTAAGCGAATCCCCTACTACCTGCCCGAACTGCGCGGCACTGCCTGGACAGATGCCACGCTCCGCCAGGTGATGGACATGCAGACCGGTCTGGACTATTGCGAAGACGAGGTCGGTGAGCAGTCCAGCTCCTCAATTTACATGCGAGCCTGCCGCACCCGGCCCCGCCCGGTCGGCTACGATGGCCCGCAGACGTCGTGCGACTATCTGCGCAGCGTGCGCAAGGAAGGCCTGCATGGTGAGGTCTTCGCATATAAAAGTGTAAACACCCAGGTCATGGCTTGGGTGATGTCACGTGTGACTGGCCGGTCATTTGCGCAGTTGCTGCATGATCGCCTTTGGCGCCCGCTCGACTGCGAGGAGAACGGCTATTTGGTCGTCGATCCCGCTGGTATCCCCTCTGCAAGCGGCGGCTTGTACGCAAACCTGCGCGACCTCGCGCGCTTCGGCGAATTGATCCGACACGAAGGTGAATGGGATGGCAAGCAGCTCATTCCTTCCGGTGTCGTGGATGATATCCGTAGCGGCGGAGAGACCGCAAAATTCAAGGACGAGGCATTGCCCGGCTACTCCTACCGCAACATGTGGTGGGTGAGTCACAACGAGCTCGGGGCTATCGAAGCGATGGGTATCCATGGACAGCGACTATACGTCGCGCCCGGAGCGGAGATGGTGATCGCGCGCTTTGCATCGCATCCAATGGCTTCTTCTGTGTTCAGTGATACAATTACCATTCCGCAAATGTTGGAGGTGGGACGGTTGCTGCGAGGCTAATCGCCTACCATCCCTGACGGCTGCTAAGTCCGGGAAGAAGGAAAAAATCCAGTATGGACTACGAGCAATTCCTCCAAGATTACATGAGCCGGCCAGTCGTCAAAGAGATTGCGTTTCCGGAGTCAGAATTTCAGCTCCGAATTGGTGAAGTCAGGAAGGTGATGGATGAGAAGGGCCTTGACGCTCTCCTTGTTACGTACGCTCCCAACGTGAGCTATTTGAGCGGTTACCAAAGCTTCGGCTCGGGCTGGTATTCCTGTCTGATACTGCCTCGTGAAGGTGAGCCCATTCTCCATATGCACGAATTGGAAATCGGGCCCGCCATGCTCACCTCGTGGGTGAACGACATCCGCGTTATTAAATGGTCATACGGAGGAGAAGCGGAAGGGCTCGCAAGCATCCTCAAAGAGCGGAGCTTGGAGGGGTGCCGGATTGGAATCGAGCCCAAAAGGGCCGGTCTCAGCATCGATCTCTACGAAGGATTGAAACGTGCGCTGCCCGATGTGACGTTCATTGACGCGTCAGGGGTGGCTGCGCAACCGCGGATCATCAAATCACCGGCAGAGGTGGATTACATGCGTCAGGCGGCTCAGATCACGAAGAAGGGTGTTGATGCTGTATTGCCGGTGATCAGGCCGGGGGTCACTGACAACCAGATGGCGGCGGTTCTCTATCACACGCTTATCAGCGAGGGTAGCGAGTATTTCAGCACGCAGCCTATCGTGTCAGCAGGTCAAAGGAGCGGCATCTGGCATACCACTTTCAGGCGTACGCCCGTTCAGACTGGGGACACTGTGATCCTAGAGTTTGGCGCTGCTTACCAGCGCTACACTAGCGCGATCATGCACGCAGTCTCCATCGGCAAGCCTTCCTCGGCGGTTGAGAGATCGTCGAAGATCATCAACGAAACGCTTGACCTGCTATTTGAAGCGGTTAAGCCGGGCCGCACCGCGCACGACGTCGCGCGGGAAGTCGGCGTCGGGATGAATGAGATCAGTCCCGTACCAATTGTATTAGGATACTCCATCGGGCTGGGGTTGCCTCCGACGTGGGGCGAAGACCTTTACTTCATCCGCGAAGGGATTGACCTAGAGCTGAAGCCAGGCATGACCTTCCACTCCCCGTTAACGGACCGAACGCCTGGCACGCCGGGGGTAGGTTTCAGTGAGACGTGGGTCGTTACAGAGACAGGATGCGAGATCCTTACCATACATGACCGGCAGTTGACCGTGGTCGAGGTCTAGCTCGGATATCTCACACTGTCTTTCGGCGTAGACTCTGGTGCGGCGACTTTGTGAGCGCGTGAGTTGCAGCCAAGCGTAATCGCCGCGCCGAGCGGTTGTTGTGGTTTGGTGATGTCCTTGCTGTCGACGGGAAGGGGTGGAAGGGCGCTCAAGTGGCTGCCGCGAGCCTGGCATATGTTCTTCCTGAGCATCCGCATGCCCGCGGCGTTGAGTTCGACCACTCTGCTCCGCAGCCGCTCCAGATCAACATAGTCGCCATAGGTGTGGACCCGCCTTTGGAGAGCATGCTCGCTGGTCGCTCCAGTTTGCCACAGGATCTTGCGCCAGACCTGGCCCTGGAAGCGCTTCTGGTCGAGGACGACCTCGCCAATGATTAGGCGCAGGATACCCTTTCGCTCGGCCGATGTTGTGGAAGGGGCGTGCCAGATGCCAGGCAGGTCTTCTCCCAGCTTTTGAAGCGCTTGGCGGTCGGATTCGCTCAACACCAGGGGCTCGTTAGACCGCCTTCGTTCATAATCCTGTTCGATCGCCTCGGCCACGCGCAGCTTCTCTTCCCAGCCGCGCTCCAACGACCGGGCCACCAGGCGATTTTCCAGCTCGACCGCATCATATTGGCGTCGTGCTCTTTCCGCCTCATAGCGTGCCCGCTCGCGCCGTAGCGCCCACTGCCGCTCAAGCTGCCGCGTCTCCTTTTCGATCTGGCCCAGCGCGGCGATGGCGATAGCGATCTGGTCCCCCCGTCGAGAATGGTGGCGGCATTGGATGTTTGGTAACCCAACTTTGGCCGACGCCATTCTGGATCGCCTCGCTCACAACGCCTATCTCGATCTCACCGGTGAAAGCATGTGAAAACAGCGCCCGCCGATCGCAGCCGAAAACACCGAAGCTTGACCTGAAACCAAACCCAACCCAAACATCAACAAGACAGGATCAGACCGAAAAATGGCCGCCTTGAAATCGGAATGGTGGCCGGCTTCATCGGAATACGCACTCATCAGCCGCCGACAGACCTCTTCCTTGCGAACGAGACCGAGAAGCTGCTTCGTCAGGCGGACGAACTCTCCCAGCTTTGTGGCGAGGATCGTTAGCAGCGGCTCCATCAGCGGCATTACAACCGGATCTGTGCCGGCCAACTCGCGCACACGACCGGCGAAGGCGGTTCGCGGACGGCCTGCCCAGCTAGACGGCCCCCGCAGGATCGCCCGGATCACGTTCTCGACATGCGCACTTCATTTAGCACCGTGAGGCGGGCGACGATACGGAAGCTCCGCCCTTGGTACCCGTCCAACTCCGGCCGTCGCGGCGAGCCCAGTTCCATGCTGGGCAGACAGTCCAAGTTCCCATGTTCCGTCCAACCTTCATGCCCGTAGCGGGAGCTTTACCCCAGGCGATGCGGAAGACCAGGGCAATGAGAGCTTCCCCGTCTCGAACGCGTTGTCCGCGCCCTGCAGTGAGGATAGACGAGCCCCACCGCGTCTGCTTCTTACCTCCCACGCCATCGCGCGGCTTGGAGGCGTTACCGGTTGAATCCGAGACTTCCAGCGCTCACTGCGTTATCTCGCCATAGACATTTGCGGCAGCGGCCTGCGGCGGATGGATCCGCACCCGGTACGGTTCAGGCCGATCTGCTTATGACACTCATCCGGGAACGTTTCTGCAACAAAATCTTCGAATAAAGTTAAACAATCTTTGCGGCCGGATTTCGCTTTCAGTGGTATATCCCCTGGAAAATTCGGTTAAGGTATCCGATTTGATGCGAATGTCGAAAAATGGATCCTAATTTACTTCATGTTCACTGCACAGGACGGAGATATATCAATGGCAGTAAGAGCCATAATCCTGCTTGGAGGAGCAAGTAACAGTCCGCTATACGTCCAAGCGGCCAAGCGTCTCGATCTCCATCCAATTACCCTCTCAGCCGATCCAGAGGTATACGAATATCTCGCGGGAATTGAGGCGGTCCGTGTCGACGAACACGACATCGATGCTCTGATCCGCGAATGTTCCCTGCTAGGAGCGACCTATGACATAGCTGGCATTGCCAGCGCCCAGGAGTCGGTCAATGCGGCGGTTGGCAAGCTCTGCCAATACTACGATCTGCCGGGACCGGACCCCGCAGCGATTGAACGGTGCTGCGACAAATTCGTTCAACGTCAGCTACTCGCGGACGCGGCCGTTCCAATACCTGCCTATCGCTTGGCGGCGAATGCGAACGACGTAGAAAGCTGTGCTGCGAAGATCGGTCTGCCGGTGATTGTTAAGCCAGCCGTTGGCATCGGTAGCAGCGGCGTCCGATTGTGCCGCACCGTCGATGAGATTGCTGAACATACTGATTACCTGTTGGGTGGGGAGCACATATGGCGGTCTTCGCCAAAGATACTAGTCGAGGAATTCGCTCAGGGCCCCCATTATAGCATTGAAACAATTGGGAATGAGGTCGTTGGAATTGGGACCATCGACTTCGGCCCCCCCCCGCATTTCGTCAGTCGGGAGTACATCTATCCAGCCCCGCTGACCGATGACGAGCAAAAGCGTATCGTCGGTATTTCGTTGAGCTGTTTGCGAGCTCTCGGCCTTGGCTGGCAACCAACGAACATTGATCTACGGTGGACGAGGTTTGGACCAGTCGTCATTGAAGTCAATCCGCGTCTTGGTGGCACGCCCGTACCCCAACTGGTTCAGCAGGCTTACGGTGTTGATCTCGTTACCGAGCACATCAAGCTTGTCATCGGGAACGAATGGAATTTGCGTAGAAGGTATTCGAATACTGCTGTCGCGCGGTTTCTAGTTCCTGATCGCGATGGCATCCTCGATTGGATCGACGGCGACCGTCGCGCGGCAAACCTATCGGGTGTGGCCGAGGTCAAGTTTTACGTTGAACCCAAGACGCGGATCGTTAGGAAGGGCGATTACCGAGACAAGATTGGACATATCATCGCCGCTTCGCCCACCCTTGCTCAGGCCAAGGTGACACTCCAACGTGCTGTCGACTTAATCGATTGGTCGATCACTCCATATCCGTCACTTGGCGACTAGGAACAATGCCCTATCCCGACCTTGGTGCAATTGCAAATTAGAAGCATGAACGGGCTGAGCTTTGCAGCAAGAAGCTGAATTGGGACGCATGGGAGGATCGGCACGCTACAGATCAGCGGCCGAACTGCGAATGGCGATTTCACGTTGTCTCCATCGACTGCTTGACGCCGCCGCTTCCGAAGACATGCGTCCGGTGTTGATGCTCCACCATGCCATGTTTCTCGGCCATCAGCCAGACACGCTTCAGATTGGACCCGTAGCGGCAAGGCCGTAGATCGGGTCGTTGGCCTTGTGCACGACCTCATCGCATCGTCGAAGCAGATGACCGGAGCCAGCGGCCCAAATGTCTTCTCCTGGGCCATCGTCATGTCTCTCTGGAGTGTCGCCGTCAAACAGAGTGTCCTACTATCTCCATAACAGCGGCTAACCCCCGTGGGTCGGTCAAATCCCCCGGGGTATGGTCTGAAACTCCCCTCTGACGATCACCGGAAGGCTACTGGAGAGAGCGCTAGCCGTTAAGGCAGGACGTTTATTTTTCGCCCCTTTCATACAGCGGGGGGCCAGGAGTTGAACGTCTTGAAGGCACATCTGCAAGCACCGTACTATCATCACTTGATCGCAACACCAGCCAGCGCGAGATTCAAAGGCTGACGGGTGTCGATCGCAAGACGATTCGGCGTTACCGAGCGCAGCGGGCTGGTGCGGAGGCAAATTCCCCCGGGAAGTAACCACCGGCTCGGCAACCTCGGAGGACCGAATTCCTCCACCCCGACCATCGGCTTTTGGGGTCGGGAGGGATGGTCACCAGCAGCCTGGCCCGCTCGGCCTGTGAACCGGATCGGGCGTGGATAAAAGAACAGGTCCGCCTGAAGCGAAATGCCCAGGCGATTTACCGGGACTTGGTCGATCAGTTTGGGACTATCCGTCCCTACACTGCAGAGAGATATTGGGCTTCTGACTCAGCGATGGGCAGTTTACGTTGGGCTGCTTGAACCGCATCCGCCGACCCACACCCGAAAGCATTGCGCGCTCGATGATCGCCAAGTGATCAGTGGCATCATTCGTGCGGGTGGGCCGGCGGACGCCGGGCGGCGTTCCGTCGGTCTGGGATCGCGTAAGAAGATCGGCGCGCATTTTCTTGGGACCGGCGCTCTCTTTGGTCTCCGTCTCTTGCGCCGTTGCTCAGCGGTTCTCCTGACCATTCATAGAGATTCGCGGTATGGATCGAAAAGAACAGCCGGCGGAAAATAATTCCGGCCAACCCCGTAAATCTGGCCGCGGCGAAGATCAGTGATCAAGTGGCGCAACGGTCAAGCCGATCAGACGGCTAAGCCCTTTACTGTCCAATCGATCGAATGACAGCGCCATCGCTTCCATCTCCTCGGCCCTGCCCTCGCTGATCAAACCGTTCGTGAAATTGACGTATTTGCTGTGGAACTCTTCCGCGCTCATAGGATTGTCGCGATCGCCTTTCGGCGTGCGCGGCTCCGACATGATTTGGCGGCCGTCCTTTAGGTAAAGCGTGACGTCGGCCCAGCGCTTGCCCACGCTGATGCGGGTGTAGTGCTCGGTTTCAACAAGCTCGGTGGCATTGGAAATGCGTCGGATTTCTTCATCTTGCAGAACCTCCGGCAAAAGCTCCTGCGGCCCTATTTTGCCACGCACGATCATCGTCGCAACCGGGAACGCGATCGAATAGCTCATTTCGTCCAGCGTCTTCGGGTTGTGACCAGCAAGCCGAACGGCATAGTGAAACGTCTGAATCCGGACGCGCGTGATATCCTTGCTGGAAAGGTAGTTGTCATGCATCAACTCGCGCGCGGCATCGATCGATGGATGCGCCCAGCGACAGACCGGATAGGGTTTGTATGAGGTATCTTCAGCGACACGCCAAGCCTCTCCGAGATCATACCACCACGGCTCGGCGCTGGCCCCCTCGGCCGTGATCGCCGGCGCGCCAGTGAAGCCGAGGTCAGCCAAATAGGCTGCCATGACGCCCGATGGCGCACCCCAGCCGACGCCGTCGCGCAGCATGGTTGGAAAATCGATGCAACGCATCATTTGGCTGCGAGGACCGTGATATTCTGCAATGCCCGCTGCATGGCGCGTCTGCTCCTGGCTGAGCCCCAGCAGTCGGGAGACTCCCGCCGCCACGCCGACCGCTGTCCACGCTCCTGAAGTGTGGTAGTCGGAGACGGTGCCGTGAAGCGTCAGACCCGCGCGGTAGGCAACCTCATAAGCAACGGCCAGCGCAACCATGAATTCCCTTCCAGAAATTGCGGCGCCCGAAGGCCTAAGCGAATCCGCTACAGCAAGCAGCGCAGGAAACACCGCCGAACCGGCGTGACCCTTGCAGGGGCTGTTGTTGTCGTGGCCATCGATCGAATCAATGGTAAAAGCGCCGGCGAATGCCGCTCCCGCCGGGCTGACGGGGCGCCCGTCGAAAATCATCCTGGCCGCGCCGATTTCAGGCGACGAGCGCCATAGGCGATCGGCAATCTCCCTAGTGATCGACGAGATCTGCGTGGTTGCGCCCACCACCGCGACGCCGAGCGTGTCTGCAAAACTACGCCTGAGAATGGCACGGACCTCCTCGGGAATGGCATCGTAGGTCAGGCTACCGGCAAATTCGGAAAAGGTGATCATGTTAAACCTCGCACAATCTCTGATGCGGCCTTCAACGGGCCAATTCCTATGATGACAGTATTTTCTAGGGACGCCCCCATCCTAGATAGTTTCGACACCGCATAACTTGGCAAATTGCGATGCCGTTAGAAGGCGGCTTCACCATCGGTCGACGTGCCGGATCCGCTTGTCGATGAGCCCTGCGCTGGCCTACGATGCGGCGGCGATCTTCGATTGGGGCTGTCCCTGCGGCTACCCCTCGGCGCAGATGTACGAACAACGCGCGGATTAAGGTCACGGCCCTGATTTCGACCCCTCTTCGTCCGGCGCCGACGCGAGGTTGCGATCAAAGCAGAGTCGCCACGTGCCATTCGACATTTTCCTTCTGAATCATGTGGATCCAGAACCCGTCGAAACCGGCCTTACGGATGACGATGATAGGAAAGCATCGTCTAATTCGCGACCGCGCTTTATTCCTGACTGCGAAAACCGCGTCGGCAGCCCAGCGGCATCGCCGCCACGGACCATGCGCTTAGACATCGCTGTCGGTTGCCCGGTGACAGCAACGTGATCAGTAAGGTCGATTGGCTCAACTCCATCGAAACGAATCATTGCCCATGATTAGTACAGATCGGGTTTAATACTTCGACTGGGGTAGACATTTCCACTCTGTCGCGGAACTGGGCGATATCCTCCAATTGGGAACTGACAGTCCCCGCTCCCGCTGCGGCCTACAGCCCTATTCGCTCGTTCGGGGCAGAAAGTAGTGCTGATGGTCGAAAGAAGCACATTAATTCCGGAGACCAATTCTTCATCCAAGATCGTCAGCGGGGGCATTAGCTTGATGATCTCGTCGGATGGCCCGCACAATTCAACGATGAGTTTCCGCTTGTATGCTTCGGCTTTTACCTGAGCAGCCAGCTTCTTATCAACGATGTCAAGCCCAAGCATCAAACCGCATCCCTTAACAAGGTAGCCGAGAGGAGCACCGAATTCCGACAACATTGCTCTGGCAATCCTGCCCTTGCGACGGATCTCGCTTTCAAAGCGTTTGTCAGACCAATACTTTTGTAGGGCAGCAGTGGCCGTGACGAAAGCATGATTATTACCACGGAATGTACCATTGTGTTCACCGGGACCCCAAATGTCGATGTTTGGGGCAATCAAGACTAGAGACATCGGAAGACCGAATCCCGAAATCGATTTCGCCATTAAGACAATATCCGGACGAATGTCGAAGACCTCGAAGGCAAAGAATGGGCCTGTGCGGCCACAACCGGTTTGAATCTCGTCGACTATTAGGAGCGCGCCATGGCGCCGGGCAATCTGTTCTATTTCTTTGACCCAGTGAAGCGTTGGCACATTTATCCCGCCTTCGGCTTGCACAATCTCGAGAATGACTGCGGCTGGTCGGTCTATCCCGCCGGACGGGTCACTCAACTGTTTTCGCAGCAATTCAGCCGTATCGCAGTTGAGCCCGAGATAGCCATCGTACATCGCGCGATGAACGCCGTGGAGCATGGAAGCGGATGCTCCCCGGTGGTAAGAATTCGCCGTAAGGGCTAACGCACCGAGCGAACAGCCATGAAAAGCGTTGGTAAACGCGATGATGTTGCTGCGACCGGTCACCTTGCGTGCGAGCTTGATGGCAGCCTCAACGGCATTGGCGCCGGTGGGGCCGGTGAATTGAATTCGATATTCAAGCGATCTTGGACGCAAGATCAACTGTTCGAATGTGTCGATAAACTCCTGCTTGGCGCGTGTGCGGAGGTCGAGCCCAAGAGCAATGCCATCGTTTGAGATATAGTCTTGAAGGGCAGACTGCATCACTTGGTCGTTGTGTCCATAGTTTAATGACCCACACCCGGCTAAAAAGTCGAGGTATTTGTCACCGGTCTCGGCGATCAGATAACTCCCCTTCGCTCCGACGAATATTGCAGGGTAGAAGCGACAATAGCTCCGCGCTTCCGATTCAATGTCCTCTTTCATCGCATTTTCTCCAGGGGACGTCATGATTCGAGTTCTGTCGGCTCTGCACCGAGTTGAAACAGAGAAACCGCATATTGCTGGCACGAGTCCGTCCAATGCTGAACCGGCCGGAAATTATACAGGCCGAGCAGCTTGTGGAACACATACAATTCAACCTTCCGCATGATCTCCGTCCTAATCATCTCTCCCTTCTCGAGATGCAAGGAGAAATTCAGATTTTTTAGATTGATCATTTGTTCCTGCGTTGCTTCCAGATGGCTCTCCATTCGATAAAGCGATTTATTATGGAATGCCACGTGTCGAAACTGGAATAGATCAAAATCTCCACCGAAACGCCAGTTCAAATGTTGTAGGACACATAAGTTGGTCAGAATAGCCGTTTGATTATTGTAGGCCGCCTCTAGGATTTTCGTTTCTTTGTCCAAATCCATCCCGACCAAAAGATAGTCGCCAGAAGACAAAGCCGATCGCGCCGATAGGAGGAGATCATGCAATTCGTCATCGTGCATGTTCCCCATAGTGCTGCCGAGGCAAACTAAAAGCTTTGGTCCAATTAGATTGGCGACTTGCGCGAGTCCGGTTTGGTAGGTCCCGACAATTCCTAAGAAGTCCAAATCGGTTGTCACGGAGAGAATGTTCTCAGCCGCCCTCTCCAAGATCGAGCGATTGATGTCGATGGCAGCGTAAGAAGTGCGGCCGTGTTCCTTCAAGTATGCGTCAAATAAAAGAGTCGTTTTCTCCGCGTTTCCAGATCCCAGCTCAACGATGAAGATAGGACCTGTGATGTCGGCTATGGACGATGCATGTTGGGATAGTATGTCCTTTTCTGTTCTGAACAGGTAATATGTTTCCTCGTGACAGAGACGTTCAAATAGGCGAGAACCTGCATCATCGTAGTAATAAATGGAGTTCACGCTGCGCGGTGATTCCGATAAGGACGCCACCAATAGGTCGCCCTTGAATAACGTTTCTTCGGGTACATCCGCGCCGAGGATCTCATATTTATTGCGTGTAACCACTGCGGTTGTCCCGGGACGATGTCGAGCCATAGAGATAACTCCATTCAATAACGGTGTACTGGGGATGCGTACGGAACGGCATGCGTATTGACGTTGTCACCAAGGGCATGAATATCGTCGGCAGCTCCCGCCGCTTCATAAAAAGGTAGCTTCAAAAGTCGTGCCAATTTCGCCGATAGAGCGTTGGAATGTCTATTTCTGAGTGTTGTTCAATGACTTAAATGGGGTGCAGTGGGAGCCAAGCCGTTAACATTGTGTCGAGGAGCCGACAGACCCGACAGCAGGTGTCGGTTGTCGGTGTTGGTTGCGTGAATCAAGTGTTGGAAGAATGGGCGGCTCATTAAGCTGCTGATCAGGAAGCCTCGCCATTGCGCTGTATCAGTTCGAGGGCTGGTTGGGGGTTGGTCGCGCTATCGTGACGACCGCCTAGCCCGTTGTCGGGGAGCCGGGAGCTCAAGACGGGTCGTGGCTCTTCGCCGGTTCCGAGCGCGGCGCTGCCCGGGCAGCCGCCATGTCCACGCTCATTACGACGGCAAAGCTCAACGATGTCGATCCGTTGGCCTGGCTGGCCGACGTGCTCGCGCGCATCGCCGGCATCCCACATAGACGGCTTCCTGAATTGCTACCGTGGGAATGGAGAAAGCCCGATCACAAGCGGCAGCCGCCTGAACCATGGCAGCGATCGCCCACGTCTTCATGATCCGGCGCGTCGCTCAAATTCTGGGCCAGGATGAAGACCTGCTGTGGGACCTGTCGGACCAACTCGAGCCTGAGGATGGTAAGCTGTGGGTCTCGATGGAATCGCAACCCCTGCCTTTAGCGACTTCGGCATCGAGGCCCTTCGCAAAATCATTCGAGACCCAGCTCGATCCAACTGGCTAACAGGCGACAGCTAGTTGTCCCTTCAAATCCGGCACGCCGCGGTCACTACCGGGTGCTTACTTTTTGAAGCACTTCGGGCTCGATACACTCCGCGACCTGCCTGATCTGGAGGCGCTTGAGGACGCGGGCTTGCTGAACGGGAACAGCGGTGCGGCCACGACGATGCCAATCGGCGCGATGGCTGAAGACGATTTCGGCAACCATGATGACGAGGGTGTCACCTCATGAAATCGCGGCCAGCCCCGATGCGGGCGGGTTCCCGCGGTCGAACCCAGAAGGGTCTCCGCATAGATGTCAGCAATGAGTTCCGCAGACACGTATCGCTAGTCCGCCGCCGTAGTACTGGGGGGTGTCACAACGGCCTTTTCAACAACGCCAGAGTCCGCGATTGGCGGGGGGCGTTGGCGGCGACGAATACGGAATCGTGCTCGACCTTGATGAGGATTCCGCCATTCTGGTTGTTGTGCTTTGCCTCTGGGTTTCGCGTGATGAAACCCAGCAGAGGTGGTTTTGCGCCGTCCGCAGACTTGTCGGGCGAGCGGATCTCGCTGTATCCACCGGTGAGCTTGCCTAGCGGCAGGCCCCTTTGCAGAAGCCGCGCTAAGGTGTCAGTTGATTTGAGAGCTTTGAGCGGATCCTTGCCTTTCGGCATGACCTTGACTTCGGGAATTGCGGCGATCGCAGCCATCAGCTCATCGATGGCAGCCTCCGTCATGACGAGGCGGGCATTCTCGGCATTGTCCTCGTCTCGTCCGAGGTAACAGACGGCTCCATCCTGAGCGAGCGTCGGCAGGTTGAGCGTCTGCACCGTCTTCGTGTCGTCGAAATACGATGGTGACCGTCACAGGAAACGTCGCCGGCATTTTGGCTGGCAAACCGACTCGGCCAAGGCGCGTAAGCAGCGATTGTTGCAGATCGAGAGCGTAGTTCTCCCGCATTCGCTGAAAGAGGAAATAGGCGACGTCCGCGGCTAGCATCGTTCTGATGGTGGCGCGGCTCTCGGATCGCAAGTCTTTGGCGTCCCATTGTAGCCGAATGGCGCTGCATCCTCTAAGCGGCCGAGAGGCGTGGTGAGGGTATTGCCATAGTCCCACGACGTGTGTGTCAACGGGCTGACATCGCCAGCCAGCAGAAGAATTCGTTTCGTGCCCTCTTCGCGCACAAGATCGCAGGCGGGCGTCATGACGATGAATGCGTCGCGAACGTCTTTGTCCTGATTGGGTGCGGGATAGTCGCGGCGCAGGAAAACATCGCGAAGGCAATCGAGGGCTCGAGCTTGTTGGTCACTACGCCGAGGCGCGCTCGATGCTGCCACACTGTCTGATGAACGAGATGCTGGAGGTCGCTCGTTCCGGCAATATGTGGTGCGGGATAGAGGCTGAGGTCGACATCCTTGAGTGCACGGGCTGCCTCAATGGTGGGGCCATCGGCCTCGATCTCAAACTGCAGGGCGCTGTCGAAGACGTCGACGAGGTAGCTGCCAAGCGGCTGCCCTTCGAAGTTCAGAAGCAGCTGGCTGATCTCACCATAGTCCGAGAGATCGAGCCTTCTCACACTCTTAAAGAAGCGCGCCGTCGCCCCTCGAGGCTCGCTTCGTAGTTGGAGAGGAAGGTTGCGATCTTTAACGCGTCAGCGAGGTGCGTGGCCAAGCGTTCGAGCGTGCGTGGAAGATTATCTGCCTTAAGCAAGTCGTCCTTGCGGTAGAACCTAAACAGGGCGCCAAGCAGCTTCGCCTGGTCGCGGAAATGGGCCCGCTTGTCATTGAGTAGGTTGCTGCGTGACATAAGGGCAACGGGTGGCGGTGACGCTTGGCGTTCAGGGTGCCGCCCAGGTGCTCGGCATTCTCTTTCGCAATGTAGAGTCCGAGGCCGCGCCGCTTCGACTTCTCCTTGAGCGACCAAAAAGGTCGGAAGACTTTTTCGATGTGATCGTGCGCAATTCCGCTGCCATTGTCCTCGAACGTGATGGTGGGCGGGTCGCTCTCGATGGTGACGGTTATGGTGGGAACGAGCCGCGGCTCGCGGTTTTTTCGCACCTGAGTCCAATAGAGTGAGTTGGAAAGCATGTTCTCAATGATCTGAATCAGCATGCCTTTGACAAGGCGCACCCGCACGGGGCTTTTGGGCTTAGTGATCCTGAGCACCACTCCGTGGCGCTCAAACTGTGCGGCATGGCCCTCCTGGATGTCGTCGAAGAGTTCTGCAAGGTCGAAGACTTCGGACCGCTGGCGGCCGGAAACGCTGAGCTGATCAAGCACGCGCAGCCGCTTCGACACGCTCTTCATTTCGGAGCGCAAAGTCTCGAGGCGTGCCTTGATCTCCGATGGCAGGTCTCTGCCCTTTAGTGCTTCCAAAGCTTGCAATGCGCCCTCGGTCGCACGGGCAAGTTCGTGTGCCACGACCTCGACCATCAGCCCGACGCCAGCCATCTGAATCATTTGCTTGCCGTCGGCTTCGACTTCTTCGATGCGTTTCTGGGCGCGCGCCGTGAGGTCTTGGAACTCGACGAGCGCGTGCTGGAGATCGTCGACGACCTCTTGCTCTTCCTTGGGTACGAGCCTTCGGACTCGGGCAATCGCGCCGGACGCGCGCGATTTTAGCTGGTCGATTTGCGATTTCACGTCGCCGAGTTCAATTGGGGTCAGCTTGTGGCGCCGATCCACGTCCTTAAAGAAGTCCCAGAGTAGGTCTTTGACGACATGCCCAAGAATCTGAACGAACGCCGTTTGTTCCGGGTTGACGCGGAGTCCCTCGCGATTGGTTTGATCGAGCAGATGTGGGTTGCCCATACGCGTAATCTGAACGTGGCCGACAAACTGGTTCTTGTTCAGAACATAGCCGGTGCGGCCGAGCGCGCGGCGATCCAAGCCGAGCCAGTCATCCTCCTCGTCGCCATAGGGAAAAACGCGGAAGCCATCGCGAAAGAGCAGAATCCCGCTCCAAATCTTCTGCAGGTCGCGGACCTCGTTGCGATTACCGATGCCGTCTATGGCTGTAAAGTGCCGCCGATTGTACCAGTAGCCTTCAAAGTTGAACGGTCCAATCGAGACGAGTGCGCTCGACGGAATCTCGTCCGAGGTTCCAGTGAGGAGGCCCTCGAGGTCTGGCTCAGTGAGTGTAATGACGTCCGCCTCTCTCGGATGGGTGTAGCCGAGGTTGACGGCATCCAGTCGTACGAACAGCTCGGGCTTCCCGTCCTTGATCTCATACTGACCCCTGAATGAGGCGTGAGCGGCTTCCAGAAGTGTCTTGTCCATGAAGTCGATTGGGATAGGCGGGCGCGACGCTGCTCGAACTCACGCTCGATCTCCTCAACCCGCGCGGGCGCGCTGAGTTCGTTGAGCCCTTCGCCCAGACTCCAGGTGAACGGTGAGCCATGGGCACGCGCCGTCTTCTCGTACCCCTTAGCTTCGTGGAATGCTTCGGGGTGCTCGCGCATCAGCCTTGGCCAACGAAGCGGCGGTTTTCTTTGCCCAAGCTGCAGGACTTTGAGGACTCTCATCCGCGAACTGGACGATGACATCGAATGTGCGCAGCGCCCCGGTCGAAAAGTAATGGCTCTTGGCAGCGATCGGTCCCACACCCAATCGTGACGGTAGATCCGCGAGCACATCCGCATCGAGCTTAAACGCGACCTTGGATATGGCCTCGTCGAGGTCGAAATCGCTGCCGGCGAACAGAGCGTAGCCACCGAGCCTGGACTGCCGGATAAGGATCGCCCGGTTGACCAATTCATCGATGGCAGCGGTGACCTCTGCCTTGTTGGCTTCGGGAGCGCACAAGGAAAGGATGTCGTCGGCAGGGATCTCGGCGTGACCCAACGTCACGCCGAAAAAGAACCGCAGTGCGCACACCGTCTGGTTCAGCGCCGGCCACGAGATTCCAGTCGAGACCAGATGCACCTGGAAGGCGCGAACGTCCTCCAGGTCAAGCCGGTCCGGAGATCGGCCACAGTAGCGAGAGAACTTCGCTACCGCGTGCACGTAGGATCGTTGCGTGGCCGGCGACAGATTGCGGATCGTCATGTCCTCGAATCATGCGTCGGCGAAGCGGGCTCAACTCGGCCCATCTCATTGCTCCTGTTCTCAAGGTTGTGCTTCAACAGCAGCAATCCTTCAAAACAGAAGCGTCATTCGCAAACCGGTGCACCAAATGCCGCGTCAGCGGCTTCGTTCAAACCCCTCTCGATTCAACCTGAGGGTCCGACGCTCTAGTGGGGAGCGGCGGCGGCGCGCGGGCGCATCTCTTCGCCAATTCCGTGGTCGAGCTCGCCGGGCGGCGGATTGCGCCGCTCATCTGCTACGAGCAACTCCTCGTCTGGCCTGTCCTGCAGTCGGTGCTGCACGCGCCCGACGCCATCGTCGCCGTCGGCAATGGCTGGTGGGCCACCGGCACCTCTATCGCCGCCATCCAGAACGCGAGCACGATTGCCTGGGCGCGGCTCTTCCGGCTGCCGCTCGTCACTGCCTTCAACAGATGAACAGGGAGCTGCCATGATCGACGCCGCCCTCATCCAGCAATGCGCCGATCCCGGTCTGCAGCCGGCGATCGTCGATAGATTTATCGCCGAGGGCGGCTCACCCGAACCGTTGGCCATCACGGTACAATCTGGCGACCGGCTCCTGCTGGTTCCCCAACCGAGCACGCCGGACGAAGCCATGGCCTTTGGCCGGAAGCATATCGGCAAGGCCGTGGTGCGCGTCGGCGTCACTAAAGGATCATCCAACGTTGTGCTCAGAGCTTCGTCGGATCGCTCGCTGCTCCAAGTCATCCGGGAGGCGACACAGCGCAGTGGCATCGAAACGGACGCCTACTGGGCGACAGCGAGGCGATTCAACGATCTCGAGCGCCTCAACTTCAACAAGACGAAGATCTCCGGCAGCCCCGTTGCGGTTAAGAGTGAGTAGCTCTTCTATTGATATAGGAAATTAAGCAAGGGCAACACTCTTATCTCACGAAGCGGCACTGCCTCGAAGATTTTCGCCGTTGCGGCGCTGTTTGCGTCGGGTGCCGGGACCCATGCCGAAATGCGCCTGAAACGCGCGTGAGAAATGGCTGCGGTTGGAAAACCCCGTGGCAAGCGCCACCTCGACGAGCGGAAGGTTCGACTGCTGCAGGATCTCGTCGGCTTTCTCCAACCGCAAAGACCGATAGAACTGCATTACGCTCTGTCCCAGTTGTTCCTTTGTCAGCCGCTCCAATTGCCGCTCCCCTATACCGCTCAGATGGGCCAGGTCATTCAGGTTCAGCGGGTCCGCGATATGGCTCGTCATCAGTTCCACCATGGCGACTAGCGCGGGATGATGCAGATCATACCTGCGCACCGGGTCCAGTTGCTGCGGGGCCTCGGCCTGCCGGATGCCGGTATGGATGAACCAATCGCTTACCGCGCGGGCTAATTCCACACCGTGATCTGAAGCGATCAGGGCGTGGGCCATGTCCAGCGGAGCCATGCCGCCCGCGCAGGTGAAGCGGTCACGATCAATGACGAACAGGCGCCGTTCGATGAGCGCGTCGGGATACATCTCCCGCATCGCATCAATGTGCTGCCAGTGAATTGTAAACCGGCGTGACGACATCACACCCGCCGCGGCCAGGATTGCCGCCCCGCCTGAGATCCCGCCCAGTGGCACCCCCGAACGGGCAAGACGGCGCAGCCAGCCCAGAATCCTGTCGTCCCGATAGGTCAGCGGATTGCCGCCAGCCACGACAAAGAGAATGTCGAGATCAGTGCCTGCCTCTGAAACAGGCACTGTTTCGAACGCGCCCGAGACGGAACTGCGCATCCAGCCGCCCTGGTCCGAGACGAAGCTGAGATCGTAGAGCCGCCGCTCGCTGAGCAGATTGGCGGCGCGCAGCGGTTCCACCGCCGAGGCCGCGGACATCAGGCCATAGCCTTCGATCAGCAGGAAACCGTATCGCTGCGGTCTGCCGTGACGATACCCGTCAATCATCCCATGGGAATCCTTCCGTCCCATTCATCCTGTTGTATGTCCGACAGGCGCACGCGGATGTCAATTTCAGAAACAACTCTTCGCCCTTGCCGTGACATAGTCTCGGCAGTCCAAGGAGTTCTCGCTATGAGGTTTTCGGGCTTCCGCGTCTTTGCCGAAGCAATCAAGGGGCATACAGGTTGGCGGTCGCTGTGGCGCAATCCCGACCCAAAGCCCGCCTACGATTACGTGATCGTCGGCGGGGGCGGTCACGGTCTGTCGACGGCGTATTACCTGGCCAGGACATTCAGGCAATCTCGTATCGCCGTATTGGAGAAGGGTTGGCTCGGGTCCGGAAATGTCGGGCGAAACACGACGATTATCCGGTCGAACTACCTGCTTGCCGGCAACGAGCCGTTTTATGAGTTCTCGATGAAGCTCTGGGAAGGACTGGAGCAGGAACTCAACTTCAATGCAATGGTCTCGCAGCGCGGCATCATTAACCTGTTTCATACGGATGCACAGCGAGATGCCTTTCGGCGCCGCGGCAACGCAATGATGCTGGCGGGTGCGGACGGCCGCCTGTTGAGCCGTGAGGAACTGCGCGCCATGGTGCCGTTCCTGAACTACAACAACGCGCGCTTCCCGGTCAAAGGCGGCCTGATGCAGCCGCGTGCCGGCACTGCGCGGCACGATGGCGTGGCCTGGGGCTATGCCCGCGGCGCCGACAGCCACGGCGTAGACCTGATCCAGAATTGCGAGGTGAAGGGCTTCCGGGTCGATCGCGAGAAGGTGCGTGGCGTGGAGACCTCGCGCGGCTACATTGCCGCTGAGAAGGTCGGCGTGGCGGTGGCGGGCTCTTCGGGCCGGGTCATGGCGATGGCCGGAATGCGGCTTCCGATCGAAACCCATGTCCTGCAGGCCTTCGTCACGGAGGGGCTCAAGCCCACCATTCCGGGCGTTATCACCTTCGGGGCAGGCCATTTCTACATCAGCCAGTCCGATAAGGGCGGGCTTGTCTTCGGCGGCGATATCGACGGCTACAATTCCTATGCCCAACGCGGCAATTTGCCGGTAGTCGAGGGCGTCGCCGAAAACGGCATAGCAATGATGCCCATGATAGGGCGGGCGCGGCTCCTGCGCATGTGGGGCGGCCTTGTGGACATGTCGATGGACGGTTCGCCGATCATTGACCGCACGCATATTGATGGCCTCTATTTCAACGGCGGCTGGTGCTATGGCGGCTTCAAGGCGACGCCAGCCAGCGGCTATGCCTTTGCCCATCTTCTTGCCACCGGCTCACCTCACGAGACCGCGCGCGCCTACCGGTTCGACCGGTTCGCTCGGGGCTATGTGATCGACGAACGCGGTGCCGGTGCCCAGCCCAATCTCCACTGAGGCGGTCCAATGCTAATCCCCCATCCACTTCTGGGCCTGCGCGATGCTCAGGAATTCACCTATCTGGGCGACGCGCGGCTCATCGACCGTCCAGACCCAACTGCGCCCGATGCCGAGGCCGCCTTTTGCGATTACGTCTTCCTGCGCGACAACCAGGCGGGCGCGCACCGCGAGTTGTGGTTCCACGAGCAGGGTGATCGGTCATGGCTGGTGGTGACGCGCGACACGGTCACCCATGAAGTCCTCTGTGCGGAACTGGCTCGCGATGTCGCCCTTTCGCGGGCGAGGTGCAGCAAATGACACGGCTTGCCGGAGGGCTAATCAACCGCTCGCAGAGCTTGAACTTCACTTTCGACGGCAGGCGGTATCAGGGCCATCCCGGCGACACGCTCGCCTCGGCGCTCCTGGCCAATGGCGTGCGTCTTGTGGGCCGCAGCTTCAAGTATCACCGTCCCCGCGGGGTGCTCTCGGCCGGTTCGGAGGAACCGAACGCTCTCGTCGAACTGCGAACGGGGGCACGGCAGGAGCCAAACACGCGTGCCACGGTGGTGGAGTTGTTCGAGGGCCTGGAGGCACGAAGCCAGAACCGCTGGCCCTCGCTCGGCTTCGACGCGTTGGCTATCAATGATCTGCTGTCGCCCTTCTTCACCGCCGGCTTCTACTACAAGACGTTCATGTGGCCGAAAGGCTTGTGGGAAAAGCTCTACGAGCCGGCGATCCGCAAGGCGGCGGGCCTCGGGCGCCTCTCGATGGAGGCCGACCCGGATACCTATGACAAGGGGTTCCTCCATTGCGACCTGCTGGTTATCGGCGGGGGGGCGGCCGGGCTTGCGGCGGCGCTTACGGCGGCGCGCTCAGGCGCGCGTGCGATCCTCGCCGACGAGGATTTCCGTTTGGGCGGGCGGCTTCTGTGCGAGCTGGAAACGCTGGACGGAGCGCCGGCCACCGACTGGATCGCCGCGCTGGAAACTGAGTTCGACAGCCTGCCGAATCTGCGCGTGATGCGCCGCACCACGGTGTTCGGGATCTATGATCACGGCATCTATGGCGCGGTGGAGCGGGTTTCGGATCACTTGGCGCAGCCGGGTGCCCGCGTCCGCCAGACACTCTGGCGCATCACGGCGAAGCGCGCGGTCCTCGCTGCCGGCGCGACAGAGCGCCCCATCGCCTTTGCCGACAATGACCGTCCGGGAATCATGTTGGCGGGCGCAATGCGGGCTTACGCTAATCGCTGGGCGGCGTGTCCGTCCGAGACGGTCGCTGTCTTCACAAATAATGACGACGGTCATCGCACCGCGCGCGATCTTGCCTCCAAGGGCGTCCATATTGCTGCCGTTATCGACGCGCGCCCCAAGGCAACAGCCTTGGCCGACTACCGCGTTATTACCGGTGGCATGGTCACCGCCTCACGCGGCCGGCTTGGCCTGAAATCGATCGAGGTTCACGCAAACGGCAGGTCCGAATGGATCGAGTGCGGCGCGCTGGGAGTCTCGGGCGGCTGGAACCCGAATGTGCATCTGGCCTCGCACAATTGTGGCCGGCCGATTTGGAATGATGTATTGCAGGCGTTCCTGCCGGGAGAGGATGGTCCCTCGGGAGTGCTTCCGGCGGGCGCGGCGGCGGGGCATTTTTCGACAGCCAAGACACTTCGCTCGGGCGCGGCGGCAGCACTGCGCGCGCTGAACGTACTCGGAATTGCGGCAGCACTGCCCAGTCTGCCGCGCTCGGAGGAGTCGCGCTACGGAGTCGCGCCCATCTTCCACGTGCCGGGCAGGAAACGTGCCTGGGTCGATTTCCAGAACGATGTGACGATGAAGGACATCAAGCTCGCTCACGCCGAGAACATGCGGGCCGTCGAGCATCTGAAACGCTATACGACGCTGGGCATGGCGACGGATCAAGGCAAGACAGCCAATGTAACCGGGCTCGCCGTGATGGCGGAACTCACTGGGAAAACAATCCCGGAAACCGGCACGACGATCTTCCGCCCGCCCTACACGCCCGTAGCACTTTCGGTGCTGGGGGGCGGCGATGCAGGGCCGCATTTCCGACCGCGCCGCCTGACGCCGACCCATCATTGGGCCAAAGCGCAAGGCGCGGTGTTCGTCGAGGCCGGCCAGTGGATGCGTGCGCAATACTATCCGCGTCCGGGCGAAACGCATTGGCGCCAGAGCGTGGACCGTGAGGCCAGGGCCGTGCGCAGCGCGGTGGGCCTGTGTGACGTGACCACGCTCGGCAAGGTCGATGTGCAAGGCGCCGACGCCGGCGAGTTCCTCAACCGGCTATACAGCAACGTGATGGCCACGCTGAAGGTCGGCCGTGTCCGCTACGGGCTGATGCTGCGCGAAGACGGCTTCGCCTATGACGACGGCACCTGCGCCCGGCTGGCCAAGGATCACTATGTGGTCACCACGACGACGGCCAATGCGGGGCTGGTCTACCGCAACATGGAGTTTGCGCGGCAATGCCTCTGGCCGGATCTCGATGTGCAGATCTTTTCCACGACCGAGGCCTGGGCGCAGATCGCCGTCGCCGGGCCGAAATCGCGCGCCCTGCTCGCCCGCATCGTGGGCGGCTTCGATCTGTCGAACGAGGCCTTCCCCTTCATGGCCTGCGCGGAGCTCACCGTGTGCGGCGGGCTGCGCGCGCGGCTCTTCCGCATCTCGTTTTCGGGCGAGCTTGCCTATGAAGTTGCGGTTCCCGCACGATACGGCCACGCATTGATGGAGCGGCTCGTGGAGGTGGGTGCCGATCTCGGAGTGACGCCTTACGGGGTGGAAGCGCTGTCCGTGCTGCGGATCGACAAGGGACACGCCGCCGGCCCCGAGTTGAATGGACAGACGACGGCCGCCATGGTCGGACTCGGCAGTATGGTGTCGCAGAAGAAGGATTCCGTCGGCGCCGTGATGTCGCGGCGCGAGGGCCTTGCGGGCGACAGGCGACGCCTGGTGGGGCTGCGGCCCGTAGATCCGGCCGGGAAGGTGGTCAGCGGCTCGCATCTTTTTGCCGAGGACGCGCCGCAGAGTTTTGACACTGATCAGGGCTGGGTCACGTCGGCCTGCTACAGTCCGCATGTCGGCTCGATGATAGGGCTCGGTTTCCTCGAGAACGGCGATGAACGGCTGGGCGAGGTGATCGTGGCCGCGAACCCGCTCGAAGGCGAAAGCGCGCGCCTGCGCGTCGTCCCTGCCTGTTTCGTCGACCCCGAGGGAGAACGTCTGCGTGACTGACCTGAGACCTATCACCGCGCTCGGCACCGTGACACCCGGATACGCATCCTTCGGAGCGCTCGACCTGCGGGAGAATGCCGGTCTCGCGCTTGCCTCTCTGGCGCTGCGCCGGGGAACTCTTGAGCCGACACCCTTTGGGCTCACTCTTCCCGAACCAGGCCGCTGGGTTGCATGGCAGGGGGTTGCCGCGCTGTGTACCGGACCGGATCAGTGGATGATCGAGGCCGAAGGCCGCGCCGAGCTGGATTTTTCCGCCGAGCTCAAGCAGGTCGCCCCCGGCTGCTCGGTGACCGAGCAGACCGATGGCTGGGTGGCGATCGAGATTGTCTCGCGGGCAGGCACAGGGCTCGAGGCGTTGCTGTCGAAGCTCGTCAATATCGATCTCGCGAATTTTGGTCCGGGCGGTGCGACACGGACCGGCCTTGAGCATATGAGCTGTTTCGTCATCCGCCGTGGCGACGTCCATGCCGCCGTGCTGGGCGCGCGCTCGTCCGCCGGATCGCTCTGGCATGCGCTGGAAACGGCTGCAAAGCGGCTCGAGGAGAAGGTGGCGTGACTGCCCAGATCATCGACGGAAAGGTGTCCGCGGCGCAGCTGCGTTCGAGAGTGGCTGGGCATGTAGCGTGGCTCAAGAAGGACCACGGCATCACGCCGGGCCTGGCTGTCGTTCTGGTAGGCGCTGATCCGGCGTCGGAAGTCTATGTGCGTAACAAAGGACGGCAGACCATCGAAGCTGGCATGAGGAGCCTCGAGTACAAGCTGCCCACTGAAACGAGCGGCTGAATGCCGATCCTGAGATTCACGGTATTCTCGTCCAACTGCCTCTACCCAAACATCTGAACGCGGATCTGGTGATCAATGCGATCGATCCGGCAAAGGATGTCGATGGGTTTCACGTCACGAATGTCGGGCTTCTGGGCACGGGACAAAACGCGATGGTCCCGTGTACCCCGTTGGGATGTCTGATGATGCTGCGCGGCCATCTAGGCGATCTGTCCGGGCTCGAAGCGGTGGTCGTGGGGCGCTCGAACATCGTCGGAAAACCGATGGCGCAACTTCTGCTCGGCGACAACTGCACTGTAACCATCGCTCATTCGCGTACACGCGATCTGGCCTCAATCTGCCGCCGCGCCGACATCCTTGTCGCTGCCGTCGGCCGCCCCGAGATGATCCCCGGCGACTGGGTCAGGCGCGACGGTAATCGATGTGGGCATCAATCGGATCGCACAGGACGGCAAGCAACACTTGGTAGGCGACGTGGATTTCAGCAGCGCGGCCGAGATTGCGGGCACCATAACGCCAGTGCCGGGAGGTGTCGGTCCCATGACCATCGCCAGTCTGCTCGCTAACACGGTCACTGCCTGCTGCCGTGCCCACGGGCTACAAGCGCCCGAGGGGCTGGCCGTATGAGCCTTGTTCATGTCCGGCAGCCTACCTGAAACGCCGAACGAATCTGTTCTGCACACCCCGAGAAAATCGATATGGAAAAATACTGCCTGACCGTCACCTGCAAGTCGAAACGCGGGATCGTGGCCGCCATCGCAGGTTACCTCGCCGAGAACGGCTGCAACATCACCGACAGTTCGCAATTCGACGATGCGCAGACCGGCAATTTCTTCATGCGCGTGAGCTTCGTCTCGGAAGATGGCGTTGGCCTTGATGCGCTGCGCAGCGGTTTTGCCGACACCGCCCAAGCGTTCGGAATGGATTTTGCCTTCCACGACGAGAGCCACAGGATGAAGGTGATCATCATGGTTTCGCGCTTCGGCCATTGTCTCAACGACATCCTATATCGCTGGCGCATCGGGGCGCTACCCTTCGACATCGTTGCGGTGATCTCGAACCATCTGGACTGTCAGAAGCTCGTCGTGAACCACGACATCCCGTTCCACTACGTCAAAGTGACGAAGGAGAACAGGCGCGAAGCCGAAGCGCAGCAGATGCGAATTGTCGAGGAGACCGGCGCGGAGCTGATCGCGCTTGCCCGCTACATGCAGGTGCTCTCGGATGAGATGTGCGAAAAGATGTCCGGCCGCATCATCAACATCCACCACTCTTTCCTGCCCTCCTTCAAGGGGGCGAACCCCTATAAGCAGGCTTTCGAGCGCGGCGTGAAACTCATCGGCGCGACCTCGCACTATGTCACCGCCGATCTCGACGAGGGGCCGATCATTGAGCAGGACATCGTGCGCGTCACGCACGCCCAGAGCCCGTCAGACTACGTCTCGCTCGGGCGCGACGTCGAAAGCCAGGTCCTCGCACGCGCCATCCACGCCCATATCCACCGGCGTGTCTTCCTCAATGGAAACAAGACGGTGGTCTTCCCCGCTTCGCCAGGCTCGCTCGCTTCGGAACGGATGGGTTGATGAGCCATGTGCACCTCAGTCCCGAACACAGCTTTGAGCTTTCTCCAAAACGTCGATCTCAACTTCAGACACGCTATGTCGTTTCTCGATCTACCCGAGGGATTGGCCGAGCGGATCATCCAGTGCAATTAGACATATACGGTGCGCTTTGGGGTAAGGCTGCGAGGACGCATGTATAGCTTCGCCGGCTAGCGATCGGTGCACAGCGAGCATTGCGAGCCGGTAAAAGGCGGCATCCGCTTTGCACCTGACGCTGCTGCCGAAGAGGTGGAGGCGCTGGCGGCACTGATGACGCTTAAATGCGCGCTGGTCGATGTCCCCTTTGGAGGTTCGAAAGGCGCGCTCAGGATCGACCCGCGTGAATGGACACCGCAGGAGCTCGAGCGCATTACCCGGCGCTTCCCCAGGAACTCACCAAGCGCGGCCTGATCGGCCCCAGGGCTAAACGTGCCGGCTCCGGACGTGGGCACGAGTGAGCGGGAGATGGCCTGGATGGTAGATGAGTTCCGTCGTGCCAATCCTACCGATGTGATCAACGCACGCGCGTGCGTGACGGGAAAGCCGCTCTCAAAAGGCGGCATCGCAGGACGAACGGAGGCGACAGGCCGAGGCGTGCAGTTCGCCATCCAGAGCTATCTGCGTGATCCCCGCACGCCGGGAATTGCGGGACGGCGCGACCTCAAGGGAACGTCTGTGATCGCGCAGGGGTTCGGCAATGTGGGTTACCACGCCGCAAAGTTTCTCTCCCAGGAGGATGGCGCGCGGATCCGGTCGTTACCGAACGCGACGGATATGTCGCCAATCCCGAAGGCCTCGCGATAGAGGCGCTGAAGCAGCATCAGTTGCGTACCGGCAGCATTATCAGCTTTGCCGGGGCCAAGTCGTTCGCCGGCGACACGACAGGTCCGGAACAGCCTTGCGACATTCTGATCCCGGCGGCGATGGAAAACTCGATCCACATCGACAATGCCGAGCGCATCAAAGCCTATCTCCTTGTAGAGGCCGCCAATGGCCCGGTCACCTTCGAGGCCGACCAGATGCTGCGCTCCCGAGGTGTGACGATCCTCCCGGACCTCTATGTCAACGCAGGAGGCGTAGTGGTCAGCCATTTCGAATGGGTGAAGAACCTGACCCACATCCCGTTCGGCTTGATGGAAAGACGGCGGCGGGAGCGGCGCAACCAGACAATCGCCAGGGCGCTCGAGCGGATGACGGGCAAGCCGTTCCCCGACGACATGCGCGATGAATTTCTTGAAGGGGGAGCCGAGATTGATCTGGTTCGCTCCGGCCTCGAGGATGTGATGCGCAGCACTTGGACACGTATCGCCAGCCTCCTGGAGGAACATCCGGAACTGTGTGACTACAGGACGGCGGCATATGTCGCATCCATCCGGAAGGTTGCTGACGCATATGAGGCCATTGGCATTTGAGTTCCCAGTTTGAGAACAGCAGGAAGGCGTAGGGAGCGATGACGGAAGTTGGCCATCCATTGAGAAGCATTTACTCAGTTCCAACAGGCGACCGCCTATGCTTTCCGTATCGGCTGGCGCAGCCCGAAGCGTCCGCGGCGGCGGCAACCGGCTATCGGCGTCTACTCTGTAACACCCGGCTGGCCCCCCTATTGGGCGCGAGTTGCCGAAATCGGCCCTGCCGAAGCGATAGACTGCCGCCGCTGTCCCGTCGTCACGAGACCGAGACCTGTGCGCGGCTCGCCCTGCCGGTGTCCTCCCTACCGGGCAGGGCGCCATTTCCAAGCGCTGGATGGGGGCATTTGCAGCGGGTTGGGGATTGAGGGGTTTGACTTTGGGTGAATCGCGTCGTCGGCGCCGTGATCAACGGCTTCCGGTCGGTTCCCTTTATTATCCTGCTCGTCGCACTCATCCCGGTGACGCGCCTGGTTGTTGGCACTTCGATTGGCACCTGGGCGGCGATCGTCCCACTATCGATCGCGGCGACCCCCTACTACGCGCGCATCGCGGAGGTCTCACTGCGCGAAGTGGATCGCGGGCTGATCGAGGCGGCCCGCGCCATGGGCGGCAACCGATGGACGATCGTGCGCGAGGTGTTGGTGCCTGAAGCGCTACCTGGCATCTTGGCGGGCTTCACCGTGACGCTGGTGACGCTTGTGGGGCTTCGGCCATGGCGGGCGCGATCGGCGCCGGCGGGCTGGGCGATCTCGCCATCCGCTACGGGTACCAGCGCTTCGAGACCGCCGTTATGGTCGCGGTGGTGATCGTGCTGATCATCCTCGTCTGCGGCATCCAGTGGATAGGCGACAGGCTCGTCGCTCGGCTCGACCACCGGGTATGATCCAGCTGAGATCGCGCCTCGGGCTGACGGCTGGCCCGGCGCCCCGCTGCCGCTCACTCGAGCCGCACGATGAGTTTGCCGAAATTTGCGTCCTTCCAGGAGGCCCATGAACGCCTTCGGCGCATTCTCGAGCCCCACGATGATATCCTCGCGGTAGCGGACCTCGCCGGTGGCTATCAATTCCGCCATCTCGTGATAGTAGGTCGACCGCTGATCGGCAAACTCACGCTGGATGAAGCCGCGGCTGGTGAGGCTGCGCGACAGGACGGCCCGCATGATCACCGGAAGCTGGTTGGGACCAGGATGCTCCACGGCGTTGTATTGCGAGATCAGGCCGCACACGGGAACGCGCGCGAACTCGTTCAGCAGCGGAAAGACCGCATCCCAAACGTGCCCACCGACATTCTCGAAATAAACGTCGATCCCGTCTGGGCACGCGTTCCGCCAGCTGCTGCGCGAAACCCGTTGCGTGATGGTCGATAGCGACGTCGAAGCCGAGATCCTCGCGCACGAAGGCGCATTTTGCAGGCCCGCCGGCGATGCCGACCGCACGCGCCCCTTTATCCTGGCTATCTGGCCGACGGCTGAGCTACCGGGCCTGAAGCGGCCGCCACGACGACGGTTTCGCCCGCCCTCGGCTTGCCAATAGTGAGCAGCCCCGCATAGGCGGTGAAACCCGGCATGCCGAGCACGCCAAGCTGTTGTGAGGGGCGCGGCGCCGGGGTTGAGCTTGCGAAGACCTGCGCATCCGAAAGCGCATGGCTCTGCCAGCCCCAATGTGACAGCACTAGACTAGGAAGCCAATACGTCGGCCAAGGGCCAAATTGCCGCTCATACAAAGAAAAAGCAGCGCGGGAGGAGGTGCACCGCCATTCAGCGCCGGCATCCAATCTGGGAGGAGTAGATGGCCGACAAGAGGATTGTCGCTTGGCAGTTAATGGTGAGAATGCGGTCGTTTCGGTTGGGTTTGGCAGTTAATTGCGAGAATGGGGTAGCTCGGTTCTTAATTTAACTGCAATCGCATCAGCGTGAAGGTCATGAATTCTTTGAATTTTATATACCGTCTTCGGGAAATTCGATCCCGTTGCGTTGCCGACGCTGCTTCTCACATTAAATGCCAATGGCCGGGTATGATTATCAAATTAGGTGCACGTTCTCAAATTAAGTGCACAGCTAAACAACTGAAATCATTGACAAGCGATTCTCATAATTAACTGCAAAGCGACACTTCCATCTCCACTCACGCAACATTGAGCATCGAGTGCTCGACGGGGTGGTTCCGATCTAATCGCGAGCGGGAACTACAGCCTCGGAGCTGATTATGGGGGTCACGGATGGAGCGAGCGTCGTTGCCGTCGCCGACCTGCTCGATCAGCTATACGCGGCTGGGGTTATCGAAGAGGACCTCGACGACATTTCGCTTGGCAGAACGGGATGACGGGCGCGGCCGCGGGCTTTTTTGTCCGCAACGCCACTGCCCTGCGTCCCACTCGGGTGAAGCGGGCTATCGCGGCCTTCCTCGACGAAATCGAGGTGCTCGCCGAGGCTTCGCCGCTGACAATGGCGCCAAGCTTACCGGACCCTCTATGCCGACGGTTGGCATTGAAGTCATTGGCCAGCCAGGCCGGCGTGGTGTTCCCCTCACGGATCATCTTGTCCCACCTCCAGGTCATCGAACGCGTTGTTGCCCGCTCGGCTCGCGGATGAAGGCGTGAAGCGGCTGATGACATTCCCGGCGGGGCGGCGAAGCCCCTGAGCCACGCGACCGAAAGCGGCGCAACAGGGCAGCTGGTCTGCGAAGAGTTCGCGGTCGAGCCGTCGGCGGCAGGCGGTGTAATAGATCCTTCAAAGAAATTCATAGACTCTTAGCAACTCCAAACCGGTGCCAATGCTAACAACATAGACTCATTAAACGCCGTCTCGTTGGCCTTCTTTGTTGCAGGAGCTGACTTGGGAAGCATCCCGATCCGTGTTGATGGTATAGCCATCCATATGAAGCGCGCCGTCCACCCCCACCACGCAATCACAACGATCGGGCAAGCCGCCATGACAAAGGCTTAGTTAATCCATTGAGCATCTCACGCTTCCTCAAATTATAAGAGCCGACGCCAACAACGGAATTGCGGCTTCATAGCGCCTCGCCATCTCCACAAAGTCAAGGAATTCGGACATGCAGCGCATTTCAAGACTAGGCCACAACCGGGGAGAGGTCGTTGGACCGAGATCTCGCGACGAGTTTCAACGGTCGCTAAAGATCACGCCAGGCGGAAGCATGCGTGCTGCGCCTTTCTTCGCTCCACACCCGCCCTATGCTGTGTCAGTGCGGGTTGCTGGATCACCGACGCGGACGGCAGGAAGGTCTTCGACTGCGAAAACAATTTCTTCTCGCTCGTTCACGGCCATGCCATTCCGCCGGTGATCGAGGCGCTGCACAAGGTCCTGGACGACGGCACCGCATTCGGGCTTCTGACCACCAGCGAGACCAGGCTTGCGGAAGCAATCACGACGCATTCGCCGAAGCTTCAGCAAGTCCGCTTTACGAGCTCCGGCACCGAGGCTGTTATGTTCGCTGTCAAGGCCGCTCGCGCTATTGCAGGGCGCCCGATGAATGCCAAGTTCGAGGGCGCATATCACGGCGCCTATGATTATGTGGAAGTGAGCCTTGATTCTGCACCAAATAACTGGGGCGATTCGTCGCCTAGCAGTGTGCTCTATGCCAGTGGAACTTCCGCCTCCACCGCCGCGGATGTCCTTGTCCTTCCTTACAACGAGCCCAAGTCGTGCAGAGAGCTCATCCGTAAACACCATGAGCGTCTCGCCGCGATTCTTCTCGATCCAGTTGCTTCCCGCGTGGGCATGGTTCCGATAGAGGTGGATTTGCGGGATGTGATCCAGGATTGCTGTAACCGCTACGGTATCCTGCTTGTGGTTGACGAGGTCGTTTCATACCGCGTCGGTTT
Organism: Mesorhizobium sp. M1E.F.Ca.ET.045.02.1.1; assembly: GCF_003952485.1. Classification (NCBI taxonomy): domain Bacteria; kingdom Pseudomonadati; phylum Pseudomonadota; class Alphaproteobacteria; order Hyphomicrobiales; family Phyllobacteriaceae; genus Mesorhizobium; species Mesorhizobium sp. M1E.F.Ca.ET.045.02.1.1. Next base: position 251,447 of record NZ_CP034447.1, on the reverse strand, counting down.
CCGCGGAGCCCATGACGTCTTCGGCTTTGAGCCTGATCTGGTCGCTTTGGGCAAGATCATCGGCGGAGGTTTGCCCGTTGCGGCCGTAGCGGGGCCTGCGTCGCACATGGCGGTCTTCGATCACACCAAGGGTAAACCAGCCGTCTCCCACGGCGGCACGTTCAGCGCCAACCCGCTCAGCATGACAGCTGGGCTGGCGGCACTGCAATCATACACGAAGGATGCCGTGGCCCGCCTTAACCAGATGGGCGACACGCTTCGCAGTGAAGACACCGAGCAACTCAGAAGGCGCGAACTCCCCGCGCAAGTTACCGGCATGAGCTCCCTCTTTCGGCTCCACCTGAAGGCTGAAGTTGTCCGAAACTACCGGACCTCGTTCCCAAGCGTCTTGCAGAAGGCTGCGCTGGCAAAGGTGCACCGTGCAATGCTGGAACGGGGTTTTCTGATGACGCCGAATTGCTCTGGCGCGCTGTCGACCCCGATGAGCGAGACCGATATCCAAGATTTAGCCGCAGCGCTCGTGGATGCCGTCCATGAAGTTTGGAAGCAATCTCCGTGGGACTAATGGAACAAGCGGTGGAAAACGCAGTCGCCGCAGCGCTCGCTCGGCATCCTCGCCGACATGGGACGAGGTCCGAGGGGAAATGAATGAACACCCAAGCAAATAGCCGGCGATGTCGTTGGTCCCGAAGCAACTTCGCGGACCATCTGCTTTACGCTCGCCGGTTCGAGGAAAAGACACGACACCGGTCCGGCAGTTGACTTCGGAGACCTCTACGAACATAAAATTCGACAACTTTTTCAGCTTGCCGCGTCTACGAGCCGGCGTCCCTCGCCATCTAGGCCCGCGAGCCTTCGCCCGACTCATCAACTTGGAAGGCCCCGATCTCCCTCCGAGGAACCCGAACGATATTGCGATCATAGCCCACCCCAGAGGAGCCATGGGCAACCTCTGGGGGTACCTGCCGCATCGACCATCGGTTGGAATAAAAGAACTGCTCGGTTCCAAGAAACAGTGGCGACATAGATATCCATGGAACCGTGATCAGTCCCTCCGCCAATAATTTTGAGAGCACGGCACCGCTACCATACGCGCCGATTACGAAAGTGCCGTTGATCTCCTGTTTAATCGCGTGGAAGTAGGCGAGGATGGGGCCGTCGATCTGCGTAGCCGGATAGTCCAAATCGACGGCGAAAAAAATCGTACTGCCTCTATCTTTCGGCTGGCCGACGCGCTTTGCGAACCCCATAGCACTCTTTGCATTTGCAGTACCGATCGAGCTCGAGAAATTGGAAATATGGCGGCTGCTGTCCTGGAAAATCGGTAGAATTCCGAAACCGTGCCCAAATAGTAGTTTGGCCTCCACTGGTGTGATGGTTTTTGGCCTCGCGGAACTCGCGTAATACCTAATGACCGTGGTCACCCCCGATCTTCGCAAGAAAGTGAGAAATTTCCGGGCTGCCGCATTGTTGAGACGGACGCTGACATCCGCTGCGGACCATCCGTCCGCCTTCGCGAAGTCTTCATGATAGGGCATGGGCTTTCCCGCTACAAAGCGCACCACCGACTTCGCTCCACAATGTGCGGTATTCACATACTCAACGAGCGTGCTGCTCCTTCTGGCTGAACGTAAAGTCAGGCATACGGATCAGGGCAAGACGCGCAGGTAATAAGGTGAGTCGCTCGGCGGGCCGAAGCGGCCGAAAACCTGCGCGATAGTGGACTGCGTATCCTTGCTTGACAGATTCAGGCTCGCTTTCAGCAATGTTGAGGTGACGGCGAAAATGCCAGGGCTCCCGCCATCGAAAACGGCAAGGCAGGTTAAAGACAAATAGATTTTCGCGGAGTCGGATTGATCCAGGATGAAGCAATTGAATGCAGTCGGTTCGCCGTATCTGCTCAGATAGACACTGATGGGCTTCGCCAGATCGACGCCTGCTTTGTCGCCGTCGGCAGCATCGGCGCAAATTGACGCAAGGGTACTTGGCAAATCCGCAACGGCCATCGTGCGGTTCAGGGTCTTCGAAGCCGTGGCGGCGTCCACCTGGTTCGGCACCATTTGCATGGCATTCTGCCACATACTAGGATCCAAGTTCAGAATTGAGCCTTCGGACAGTTTCTGGATCAAGCCTGAGCAAATCCTCTCCGCTTCGAGGGGGCCGCTGCTCTGGGCGCCGATTACCAGGAAGAGGCCCGCAGTTGTTTCTGCGATGGGGTTCATAGTTGCTTTCTTATAGAAGCGGGGCCGGAGTTCGTCGGCACCGCTGTCAGCCGGACCTGATCTATGACGCTGGCGAGGTTTCTTCGAATTGACACCGTCGGTTGGTGCGCTGCTGCTTTCGAGACCAATCATTAGGATCAGACCTGGGGCGTGATGTCTTGTTGCGGGGTCGAGCCGCCGTTAAAGAAGTTCTTGGCATTCATAAACTGCTCGGTGGCGTTCTTATCCACGATCTCCTGGAAGTTTTTGTAATCGGGGCCGCCGCCTTTTCTGAGCGTTGCTGTAAAAGCCGCAAAGTGCCTGGAGTGCGTAAACGCTTGAGTATCAGGTGATCTTTGCGTGTCTTCACTGGCTGTATACCAGTTTCTTCCGATCCCCACCTTTGCGTCAGGCAGACCTTTCTCTGCGCGCCGCCATTTTGCGATAGCGCAGCGGCGAGAGCCCATGGATCGCCTTGAACGCCGTGGAGAAATTGTTGCTGTTTTCGTAGCCTAAGGATTCAGCGACCTCGGCCACGCTTTCATGCCCGCTTCGCAAGCGGGCGGCAGCCTCCATCATCCGGTAGTGCCGTAACCAGGTCATAGGCCCGCAGCCAAAGGCAGCCTCGAAGCGGTTGACGAGCGTTGTCTTGTTGGTCCCGGCTATGCGCGCCAGTTCGCTGAGGGCGATCTGCTGATCGACTCGCTGTGCCAGCAGATCGCACGCCTTCTGAACGAAGGGGTCGGCTGAGAAGAATAGCGGTGCAGAACGCCGCGCGATCTGAGCGACGCAGGCGGTTAGTCTGCTCACAACTTCCTGCTCGATCAGTGGCCACAACAGGTAATCGGAATACCCGTCGGAGAAAACCGCCTCTCGGTCCAGCCTGTCTTCGGAAACCAGGGCTAGTTGCACCAGTCCGGAAGAGAGCTTCGCATGACCGTACCCATGTTGCTCCCATTCGCGGGAATGGATGATGACGATTTGCGCGCAGCGCCCCGGCCGCAACAAACGGTGCTCAAGGATATCGATCTGCCGCACTTCGTTGGGCAGATTGCCGAAGATCCGAGAACTCGCAATTTGTGCCAAACACTTACCTGCCAAAGGGTCCGGGCCAAGATACGCGGCCAGAATCGATGCATGCACCTCGGTAACACCCTGAGAACATGGCCTGCGAAAGCCTTGACGCGGCCGAACGGCGGTCGAAGAAGGTGGGTCTTGGTTTGTGTAGTTGGCTGTAAGTGTGAATGCCTTCTTCACAGCAGATGCTCGCTCGAAGTCAGCGCGCGTCGGTTTCACTGAGTTGGGACAGCGGAACCAGCATCGCGTCCCGATGGACTAGGGGGTAATGAACTGGCTCGGTCCTGAAGATAGTGCCAGACTTCGATCGCATCACGCTTCTTCCCTTGGCGAAGCATCAGCCGTTTGCCCTCTCATTTTCGATGGATGCGCCAGCTCTGTTCCCGCCGCCGCTGCGGCGGCAATCTTGTGGCGCAGCCAGTGATGCTCTGGGTCGCGATGGCAACGCTCGTGCCAAATCAGCCCAACCTCGTAAGGCGACAGTTCCACCGGCGGATCGACAATCGCTAGGGGGAGCAGGGCGGCGATCCGTGTCGCCACGCGGTGTGGTACAATCAGCACCAGATCGGTCGCCGCGATGGCTACAGCGGCCGTCAGGAGGTTGGAAACCAGCACCGGATCGCGATCTTGGAGGTGTAAATTTGCCAGATCGTCATGCACCCGTCCGAAGCCGCCCTTAGAATCCGAGCCAATGGCAGCGTGGCGCAGGGCAGCGAAGGCCTCGATCGTCCATTCCTGCGCCAGGGCTGGGTGGTCGCAACGTAGCAGGCAGGCGAAGCGGTCAGTATAGAGCCTGCGCCGAAAGAAGCCCGGTGGAGTGCCACCGGTCTGCCCAACGGCCAGATCGATCTCGCCTTGCTCAAGCCGCCGGAGCGCGCCGGTTAGAAACGAGCCGGTGACGATGTCGAGATTGGGCGCGTGCTCGCGCAGCAGGGGTAGGAGAGGCGGCAGCAAGATCAGGGCTTGATGGTCGGGTATCGCCATTATCGTCTTTGATCGCCATTCCCCCTGGCGGTTCACCATCCCGCAGAGCGCATCCAATACCGGCGGCAGCATTCGGGCCAACCGTTCGGCCTGCGGCGTCGGGACCAAGCCGCTCGAGCCGCAAACCAAAAGATCGTCATTGAAAATGCCACGCAGCCTTGTCAACGCTCGGCTCATCGACGGTTGGCTCAAGCGCACGTGCCGAGCCGCATGCGTGACGTTGCGGTGCTCCAGCAGCGCCTCAAGAGACAACAGTAAATTCAGGTCAATGGATGCCAGCATTTGCTGTTGCCGTGGGGCGCGAGCGCCCTCGACAATCAGTCGTGGCCGCTCACGCGTGTTTGAAGAAATCTGCCGACTGCAAGAGAGCTCACCCATGTCTTTTTCCTCTTGTTTTAATATGGAATGTGCTCAAGCTAACGTCTTGAGATCTGGCGTGCGGTGTAGGTCGATGCTGCTTAGCACATCAGCAATGTCGCCAACCGGGTTGGTCGACATATTCAATACACGGGGTCTCGATCAGCGAAGCGATGACAGTCGAATGCTCGACACCGACGGATCCGGCGACGAGAGCCCTTATTGCGGATCGGCTCAACTAGTTTGATGAGTGGCCGCAGCAGCGAGTTCTTCGCTCCCATGCCAGCACAATCGGCTACAACCCAACTGGGTAGTTGGCCTGCGGTCATCGCCATCGGGGTTACCACAGCACATTAACCACGCCTCGGCGAGGCCGGAATGCTGCCCTGATTCACTTGGTCGCGATCAGCCTCATACTGGCAAGTCCGCCGCCTCGAGCTTGGCGAGAAAGCCGTGGCACCATCGATAGACATCGTGGCCGTTGAGACTGTTCTTCATTGCGCTCCAACGGTCTTTCCGTTCCTCTGGCGACATGCGAAATGCCTTTTCCGTGGAGGCCGCCACAGCCTCTGGGTCATAGGGATTGACAAGCACCGCTCCCTCCAACTTGCCAGCGGTGCCGGCAAATTGCGAGAGCACGAGGACGCCCGGATTGCTTGGGTCTTGCGCAGCCACGTATTCCTTCGCCACCAGATTCATGCCGTCGCGGAGCGGCGTCACTAGACCAACGCGTGCCAGTCGGTAGAGGCCGGCCAATTGCAGCGGGCCATGGGAACGATTGGTGTAGTGTACTGGTACCCAATCGATGGTTCCGAGTTCCCCATTTACACTTCCCACCAGTTCGGCAATGTGCTTTTGCAGCGCCAGATAGGCCGGTATTTCCCCGCGGGATTTCGGGGTAATCTGCAGCAGTAGCGTCTTGCGGACGCGATGGCTGTTACGATCAAGGAAATGCCGAAACGCCACGATGCGCTGATCGATGCCCTTGGAATAATCCAATCGGTCGACACCAATGGCGACGTCACAGCCAGCAGTCCTCTTGTAAACTTCCTGCAGATCCCCGTCGCGCGTCGCTAGATCTGCGAGGCTCTCGAACTTGGCCGTGTCGATACCGATTGGAAAAACCCCGCAGCGAAACTCCCGCCCTTTGACTAGGCAGCTACGGTCTTTCATAAGACGCCCTAAGTTTCGGCGGCGTAGACATTCGGCGAAGTTGTCAAGATCGTCGTCGGTTTGAAAGCCGACAAGGTCATAGAACGAAAGCGCTTCCAGTAATTGTTCGCAGAGCGGCACGGTGGCGAGGATGTCCGCCGGCGGCCAGGGTATGTGCAGGAAAAAGCCGATCCGGTTGCGGCAGCCGCGCTCGCGTAGTTCTTTCCCTAGAGGGATCAGGTGATAATCCTGCACCCATATGACGTCGTCCTCGCGGTGGAGCGGCATCAAAGACTCTGCGAAGAGTCGGTTGACGCGGTAGTATCCTGACTTTCTCGCGTCGTTGTATTCGGCGAGGTCGACACGGCAGTGGAAGACCGGCCAAAGAACCCTATTGGCGAAGCCGTAGTAATATTCGTCCAGATCCTTCTGCGAGAGATCGGCAAGGGCATAGGTGATGCCGTTGGCCTCCTGCATCGTCGGTGACACCTGGTTCTTCTCGGTTTTCACCTTCCCCGACCAGCCCATCCAAAGGCCGCCCCGTTGCTGGAGCGCTGCGTTCAGCGCAATGGCCATTCCGCCCGGGGGCAGTGACCCGTGCTCGTCGGGCAGCGCAACCCTGTTTGACACGATGACCAGTCTACCATCGCCACCGTCCCCACCGACACTCATAATGTTCTTCATGGTCACTCCCGTTGCCTGCTAGCTTTTGGCTTGGATCACAGCCAAGTTAGGGACGGTCATCAGGAGGGACAATCTCATTAGGCGTATGGCAGAATAGCGCACACAAATAGGCACTAAGCGGGGCAGGAACTGAGCTCCCGAAGCTTCGGTTTTTGGATCATGTTTCTCCTGATTTAACTGAGAGCGTGGGCCGGTTCCCTACGACCAATAGTCTGGCAGACCGGCGCCTCCGGGTTCGCGATGAGCGCATCATCCTCCCAACTGTCCCAGAGCTTTGTCACCACGTCTACGAATTCGCCCGAGCTCTTGTAAACGGTCGGCGTGGGTTGGATATCGGTCAAAGCCGAAATTCAACGCCGCGACCCCGACCATTGGCCAGACACGCTTTCATTGGCTGCGATCGGCGCCGGATGCGCCTGGTACGTCAAACCTGGTCGGGCTGACCGAACGGATTGCCTTCCTGCGCAAGCTGGAAATCGACCTTCATCTGGGCGGCATCGATCAACACCGGTGCGGTTGTGCCCTCGACGACCGTGGAGAAGCTCTCGGCATCACCGAAGGAAAGCCAACTGGCCAAAGCTCTTCGGGAACTCGGCCGCATCGAGCGGTCGCTCTCCATGATCGAATGGTATTCGAGTCCGGCATTGCGCCGGCGATGTCAGGCCCGGTCGTCCCTGATGGCGCTGAGAGCAACGATTATGTGAAACGCGGTCGCAAACACGGCAGGCCGCCTGGTTCCACCCGGCTTGAGCAAGCGCCCACTGAGGCGCCCGGACCGGAGGTCGGGCGGGCATTCGTCGAGGTCGATCTGCGGCTGACGGAGAGTGACAAGAATCGTAGCGCTGATGTCGTCACGATGCTGAGCGAGTATCGTGATCCCGCTGCGGCCGACGCCGGCCAACGATCTAGTTCTGAGCGGCGGCTCTCTAGTCTAAGCCGAGGGATGCCTGACTGAACGGCACCCGATCGGGCTGGCAATCCCGACCAGCTGACGCCCGATCGGGCGCTCTCGTTGTAGCCGTCCCCACCGCTATGCGACATTTCTTTGCTGGCGCCCCGACATTAGGACATCGGCCGGCGCTAGCCGCCCTGCGTCGAACTGCGCCTGGTCAAGACCAGCGCGGCCTCGCGCGGAAGCGGGTCACAGGGTCGGGCACCTCGCGATGCGTTCGCAGATAGTGCAGTGTTCTGCAAGTCAACAGCTCCTATATCGAGATGGCAGCGCCTCACGGTAGCGCGGGTTCTGCCGGCCGCATCGACCGCCGCCTCCGCCAGATCGAGCGGCGTAGAGCCTCCAACATCGGATTCGCGGTGCCGCTGTCCTAGCCAGCGAAGGTCGTGTTCGTCATCCCCGCGGTTCGCGTGCATCCGCCGCTGACCCATCTGATGCGCGCTTCGCCCTGCGGACAGCAGACAGCGAAGCCGCCATGGCCGCGAAAATCTCGCAATGTCGGCTCGATTCCAGGTCCCGCCCGCCACTTTTGCGAGGTGATCCGTGCAGGTGCCGGTGGATCATGCAATCCATCCCGTGACCGCATCATTGCCATCGTCCTCCTTCAGGCGGCCGAGCCTTCCGACGCCGAATCGATTATGACGATACTCTCTTGAAGAACAGTCTCTTTTAGAGAGCGTGACGGTCTGCGCCGTCTTACCGAGGTTCAGCCTTTGCCATCGCCTCCTGCCCTCCCTGCCGCGCGTCACTCTACCCTGCTCGCATCGCCTCACCTCACGCGGGAAAGAGTGTCGTTAAAGTCATCCTGTGCGGCAAATGTCACAGCGATAAGACAGAACGCAGAAACGCCATAATGGCGTCCTGCCAAGCAATGGGCATCGAGGATGCCGAGGCCTCAGTCATCCATGAGTTCGATTCCTGCAAGCGGGCCGGCTCTTTAACCGGCCTTCCCTGGCGCTTAGCGCGCAGGCACTTCGCCACGGTTACCTCCGATTGTGGAGAAGCTGTCATGTCGCAATCCGCTGTCGGTCAGGGACTGGCACACGGCCAACAAGGCGCGTTCGGGGCCGACACCGTCAAGCTCGGAGGGCATTCCTAGTCAAGTCGTTGCAGCTCCCGTCGCCTTTATGAAGTCGGCGACCGGCTTAAGAAGGTTCCTGATCGCCGTACTGGGACATTATTCCTGACCCGCTCAATGGATCAGGCTACCCTAACGACACAAAAAGACTCGGCACAATCTGGGTGCCGGGTCTTAAGGTCACATGTGATTGGGCAGGTGCTGTGATGCTTTTCTTGGCTACGCCCCGCATGATTAACGAGCCGTTAACTGCGGGGATATTCCTCAGCTTCTATTCGGCGACAAGAGCCGGCGTTTTGGTTTTTCCCGGATCATCCGCGATTTAAATCAAATCCGCCTGTGAATATTGACGATTGCGCGACCCTCACCTCGTAGACGGCTAATGCGGGCGGTAACTAAGAGGGTCATATGACTAGCGATTTTTCCGCCGCGCGAGTGCATTTAGATCGAGCGTATCATTACCTGCGAGGCGATGACCCGATGAGCCGGAGGGGGCGCGAAGCCTTGGATTTGCTGATCGAGGCGGTTGCCGTCGAGGAGTTCAAGCAGCCGCGCCAAAACGCGGAGGTGCTAGCATTTCCGATTAAGCGCCGCTTCTGAGGCGATCTCCATAGTGGCAACCATGAACACGGTGTGCAAACACCCTCAGAATACTGCCCGTCCAGGCATGAGCCGGGTCGGGCAATCGAATGGGGTCCGAAGCGCGTCGCTCACAACCATTCGAATTGAGCTGCCTTGGCTGAAGGCTATTCCGGAATGGCCACCGCCTGGAGTTGCTCCGCGCCCGACGCAGGGCTGCGGCGAACCGTTTAGCCAGCCATTCGCCTGCTTTCCTGTCCCAGGACGGCGTCGATCCGGCCGAGATCGCGAAACGGTCGCGTGAGCGGCTTTCGCGCTACGAGAAGCTCACCTGGTACGACGGAACGGCCGAACGGGTGAGGGGTGCCGCGACGCTTTCGGCGTCCTACTCGTCAAGGGGCGCTTGGCGGTGGGCCATCGAGTCTTTTTCGCTACCGGCGTTTCAGATACGCTGCCGAGGGCTAATGGGCTGGCGGAGATATGGGGCAAGAGACCGCTGACCCTACTGCTATGAACTCGATCGGGGACGGCTCGGCGTGATTGGTGCCGATCCTGCTCGGTCCACAAGGCACTTCGTCTGCCCGAATGAGGAGGCCCTGCTGCTTTGCCCTGCGGGACGAATGCCCATTTTTCCATAATCATTGCGTATATTCAGTGCTAGGAAGGTCCGATTCGAAAACGAAAACAATCGGGCGAGGCTTATGATGTTGAGCGCTAGCCGAGGCAAATCGCCGGCACAGCTTTTCCGCTATCTATCGGCCAAGTGGCCTGCGGCGTTCAATCCAAAAGCGCCCAGGCCGCTCAAGATCGGCATCCATCATGACATTCGGGTGCTTGACGGCGAACTGTCTGATGATGAATTGAGGAGAGCCCTGCTGGCCTATACCAGGATGGCCAAATACTTGGCGAGACTGGATGCCGCCGCCGCACGGGTCGATCTCGATGGCAAGCCGGCCGGCGTGGTCTCGGATGCGGACGCGGCGACCGCCAGGGCTTTGCTTTGCACCCGCAAGGACAAGCAAGAGACCAAGCAAACGCCGGAGCCAAGGGCAGAGCCTCAAGCGCCACCCAAACCAAAACCGAAGCGAACCGCCGTGTACAAGGCGAAGAATACCGCCGACAGCCGGACCGGAATAGTCATTGAGACGAAACGTCGCCGGTCCTTCCGAAAGCCGATGGCATCGTCGCAACAACCAAAATAGAGGCGCTTAGACCCATCACTGCAATTGCTCCGAGAGAGGCGGTGATCCTTGCCGCCGGGTTTGGCTCGCGCCTGCGTCCACTCACGGATGTGCGGCCGAAGCCGCTGGTCGAAGTCAACGGCACGCCGATCCTTCACAACGCCTTGCAGAACCTCGAGGATCCAATATTCCTGCGGCCGACGCTTCGGTGATCTCGGCATCGACTATGTCGATTCCGACGTCTTCGACCGGACGGGTAGCGCATAATCGCTGTGGCTAGCGCGCGACGCGCTTTTGACCGGGGACATCTATCTGCTCGAAGGCGACGTGTTTTTCGAGCCGGATGCGCTTCGCTGCCTGACGCTGGGCGACGCGGACAATGTCGCGGCCGTCGCGCCGTTCAGCCCGGCGATGGAAGGTTCCGCCGTCGTCCTGACGAACAACGGCTACATCGCCGATGTAAGGATGAAGCAGACGGCAGCGAACCTCAATGATGGTTCGCCGCCTCTCTTCAAAACGATGAACCTGATCCGCTTTTCCGGAGGTCTGCGCCGGACGATCGTTCCGCATCTCAATGACACCATCAACGCCGGGGCCGTCAAATCCTCCCCGAAGAGCTTCTGTCGAACCTCGTACGGCAGAAAGGGCTGCAGATCGCCGCCGCCCGGTGCGACGGGCTCAAAGGGTACGAGATTGACAACGAGGCGGACCTTCGTTTCGCCGAGGCAATGTTCATGACGGCACGGGAAATCGCATGCTGACGACCAAGCTTGGGAGAGTGAAAGAATGCTTCGCTACCTCGTTGATCCCGCCAATGCCATCACCACGGTCGGGCTATTGTGCTCCTCGATTGCTCCCTATTTTGCGTTGGCGGGGCAGATCGAGCTGGCGGTCGGCGCTGCTTTGTGGGCCGTCCTCGCGGATCACCTGGACGGGGTAGTCGCTAGGAGAACCCGAAACCGCTCGCCGGACATGGCGAAAATGGGCAAGAGCCTCGACGGGTTCGGCTACACCATCTACGGAGCCATCCTTTCCGCGATCATCCTCGTGCAGCTGAATAGCGCATCTCTCGTGCGTGCCGCTGTCCTACGACATTCCATTGATGGCCGCCCTGGTTCTCGTCCAGCCCCTTATGTCCGCGTCGTCTTGAGCATAAGCACCAACCTTGGCGGGCATATACCCCGGCTTGCGAGTCACTGACAACTGGCGGAATGGGCACGAAGAAGGGGCGGCATTGCTTGCCGCCCTTTCCAAATTGTCGAAATGCGCGGACCTTAGAAATCCATACCGCCCATACCGCCCATGCCACCCATGCCGCCGCCGGGCATGCCGGCAGGCATGCCGCCGCCAGCCGACTCCTTCTTCGGAGCCTCCGCGATCATGGCTTCGGTGGTGACCAGCAGGCCGGCGACCGAGGCCGCGTCCGGGAGAGCTGTGCGCACGACCTTGACCGGATCGACGATACCCATGGCGATCATGTCGCCATATTCGCCGGTCTGGGCATTGAAGCCGAAGGTCGGACCCTTGTTCTCGAGGATCTTGCCGGCAACGATCGATGCTTCCGCACCGGCGTTGGCCGCGATCTGACGGGCCGGAGCCTGCAGCGCGCGACGCACGATGGCGATGCCAGCGGTCTGGTCGGAGTTGGCGCCGACAGCCTTGATGCTCAGCGAAGCGCGCAGCAGTGCGACGCCGCCGCCGGGAACGATGCCTTCTTCGACGGCCGCACGGGTCGCGTTGAGGGCGTCATCGACGCGGTCCTTCTTTTCCTTGACTTCCACTTCGGTCGCACCGCCGACGCGGATGACGGCAACGCCGCCCGCCAGCTTGGCGAGACGTTCCTGCAGCTTCTCCTTGTCGTAGTCCGAGGTGGTCTCCTCGATCTGCTGCTTGATCTGGGCGACGCGGTCTTGTCGGCGATCTGTTCAGGCGTCCCGGCCTGGACCCAATGGCCGCGCGCCCCGGTTGAAAAGAGGACGTTGGCAATGGGGCGGCCACGAGATAGCTGGGGTGATCCACGCCACGCACTTGCACGGATCACCTGCCAAAAATGGCGGATCGGTCCCGGAATCGAGCCGCCGCCGCGGGTTTTTTGCGGCCGTAGCAGCCTCGCTGTCTGCTGTGCACCTGGCGAACCCCGCAGCAGATGAGAAACCCTGCGTGCGTCGCGCTGGCGCTGATGGTGCAGCCGGAGACACGGCTGCTCGACGAGCCGTGAGGGCCTCTCGAGGCCATGACCAAGATTTCCATACAGGAAGAACTGGCGCGCATCTGAGCGAGAAAAACGTCATCCTGGTGGACTGGTGGACAAGGGCTTGCCAGCCGGCGCGGGCGTTTCGCGCCTCCGGCGCGGCATTCATCCCTGTGAGTCAGGCTTGTTTCTATAGCGAAACTTCGACAAAAAGGCGCTCCGACTCGGATCGGGAGAAGGGAGCGGATATGGTCTTTCGATTGAAAGAGCGACTTGGCAAGAAACTTGAGGAAGAAGTGCAATTCTTCAAATGTTGGCAGAAGGATAAGAAAGGTGTGGGCGCACTCATGCCCACGTCGATCCATGCGGCGCGCCGCATGGCTAGTGTGGTCAACCCTCATTCTGGATTGCCGGTTTTTGGAGCTTGGTGCCGGGACTGGTGTCATCACCAGGGCCATCCTGGAAAGAGGCATCAAACCGCATCGGTTGACTTCGGTCGAATATTCCAAGGATTTCTATGACGGCCTGGTGCGAGGCTTTCCGGGAGTGGATTTCCGCTTGGGCAATGCGTTTGCCCTGGAAGAAACCCTGGGGGAGCGCCGGGAAAAGTTCGATTGTGTCATAAGCGCAGTGCCGATGTTGAGCTTTCCGATGCAACAGCGCCTCACACTGCTGGAGGATTTGCTTGCACGAATCCCCGCCGGGCGACCTGTGATCCAAATCACCTACGGTCTTCTGTCACCGGTGCTCAAAATGCCCGACCGTTACATCGTTTCTCACTATGATTTCGTCATTCGCAATGTTCCCCCCGCACAACTCTGGACCTATCGACGAGCAGTGTGAAACCCCAGTGGACGCGAGCGACAGGTGGCTTTCGGAATCCTTGTACAGGACTGCAAAGCCGGCTGAACTTGGTGATGGGGCCAGCCATTCGCGCTTTGGCGGGACCGCCTTCCATTCCGCATTTTCTGAGGCTCGATTTGATCGCCGCGGAGAGATGATGTTCGGCTACAAGCATTGAGAGCGACGAAGCTTCCGCTAACGCCTGTGTTTCTCCGGTATTTCGGAGATGCATTCCTTGAGACGCGCCAGGCGAAACTTCGCATTGCGAAGTTCATGTCCGGCTTCGAAACGTCGATGGCGTCCTTGAGGTGTGGGCGCTATGAGGTCGCGCCCAGTTCCGCAATGCGCGCAAGCACCTGCCGAGCCTCGTCTTGACGCAACGCCTTGATCCATCCACGCCCGCGCATCGGTCTTCCTGCCAGCACCCCAAAAGCCATGGGTTTATCCACCGAGACCCTAATTTCCGGCAAGCCGAAACGCTCGAAATTTAACTTCGGCTATTTTAGCGAAGACAAAGAGGGCTCATTGGAAAAAAGGCGGCGCTTGGAAGGACGAATGAAGCGATAGAAGGCGTCCGTCCTATCGGCCATCTTCGGCTCTGATGTCATGCGCAACCTGTTTATCTGTTTGAGGAGCGCTGAATCTGCAACGGTTTGGGCATGCCGCGGACAAGCGAGACGCCGGCCAAGAGCGAAGTTGCGATCGAGGCATTGGGAGGCGGTTGGTGTGTGGGTAGTCAACCCTAGCCTATCGCGCTGATTGGCTCAGTGGCGCGCACTTTCGCAGCCATGCTGCCGCAGCACGTCGAATTGGGGTTGTTTGAGCAGTCACTCGGCAAAGGCGAGGGCCTGCATCGACGGTTCTGTGATCGTGTGGCTGACGCCGCGGAGAAAACAGCAGGCCCTGTTTCTAGCCCGCTGAGCGCCGCCTGCTTGCGGGCCAAAGCAGCGGAGAGATGATGTTCGGCTGCAAGTGTGCTTGGCGTGCAACTACTCAATTCACCGGCTACGTCAACATTCACCGGCTACGACAACGTTTTAAGCAGATGGCCTGCTCGCCAGCGGCAGCCTCTCCCCGGTAAGACCCGGCTTCGTGGCCGTCCAAACGGGAGAGCGGCTGATCAAAGATGCTGCCGGCCTGTCATGGACAGTTCGACAGGGCAGCTTCAATCCTGGCGCAGTTGACCTACCGCGCAGCTCGGTTATGGCGGAGCACCCATGGCAGGCGCCGCTCCATCGTTCATCTGGCCGCAGAGAAACGTCTTTCTGCCAGCGCTTCTTCTTGCGAGTCCGTCTGCCTTCAGCCGGTGCGTTCGATCCTCCGGAATCGGCGCATCTACCGATACGTCGGGCATGACCATGTCCTTGTCATCGGGTACTGCTTCACCAATGGCGGCCATGGGCTCAGAACGGATATCTTCACAAGGAAAAATCGGCGCTTCAGCGATAGCTTCAATAACTCCGCGCCCAGGCTCTGACGCGATTTGAAAAGCACCAGACGCTGGCGGCGAACGCACAAACCGGTGCCGCAATAATATTCTCCCCGGCCGCAGATATTCGAATTGGTTTGACTTTCAAATCCGTGGCTTCGGCGGCATTGCGAACAGCGCAGAGTTCCTCTCGTTCCAAGGCTTAGCATGGCGTTTCGCCTCTTCGTCCCAATCCTCGCCGGCGCGACCTTGCGCGAGCGGTTGTTCGCCTGCATCGGCGCCACGATCAGCATTGCGCTGACCAGTGTGATCAGCGGGCTTGCCATAGGCGGCGGGCCACATGTGGCGCTGCTGGTGGCCCCTTTCGGCGCATCCGCCGTGCTGCTCTTTGCTGTGCCGTCGAGCCCGCTCGCGCAGCCCTGGCCGATCGTCGGCGGCAATTCGATCTCGGCACTGGTCGGCGTGACCGTGGCGCTTTTCGTGCACGACCCGGTAATCGCGTCGGGCGTCGCTGTGGCGCTGGCGATCGCCGCCATGTCATTCACGCGTAGCCTGCATCCGCCAGGCGGTGCCGCGGCGCTGACGGCCGTGCTCGGCGGACCGGCCGTGCTCAGCTTCGGCTTCCTGTTCCCGTTGGTGCCGGTGGCGCTGAACTCGACAATTTTGGTGGCGCTCGGCTTGCTCTTCCACCGGCTGTCGCGGCGCAACTATCCGCATGTCCATGTACCCGCGGCCAGCACCCACGGCACCGCCGATCCACCGGCCACGAAGCGCGTCGGCTTCCGTCCCGAGGATGTCGATACGGCACTCGCCGTTTGGACGAAACATTCGACATCGGCCGCGACGACCTCGAAAGGCTGCTGCGCCAGGTCGAGCTGCAGGCCATGGTGCGCTCGCACCAAACGCTGCTTTGCCGGGACATCATGTCCCGTGACGTGATTTCGGTGCCGGAAAATGCCACCGCCGACGAGGCCCAAAAGCAGCTTCTCGACCACAACATCCGCACCTTGCCAGTGGTCGATTCGAACGGCCAACTGGCCGGTGCCCTGGGGTTGCGCGAGCTGACGCAGACGACCGAAACGGTGAAGGACGTGATCTCGAAGGCGGGCACCGGCTCGCCCGAGACGCCGGCGATGAGCCTGCTTCCCGTGCTCACCGACGGCCGCAGCCATGCCGTAGTCATCGTCGATGCCGAGCGGCGCATCCAGACCGACCTGCTGGCAGCGGCGGCGCGCGTGCAGGTGGCAGACAAGTCGCCGCTCAAAGCCCGCCGCACCCGCGCTGGAAGGCATGTCCTTTGAACTGCTTGGCTGAGTCGGTGACGAGCGACCGTGGTCGACCGAACACGATGCCGCGCGCGGCCAACCATGCCTCCTTGGACACATGGCGTGCGCCAGGCAGAGCGCGACCGACAGCGCCGACGGCTTCTCGAGGGTGAGGCAGAAGCCAAGAATGCAGCGGGTGGCCACGTCGGTGACGATCGTGAGATATGCCCGACCGATGAACGTTCCGCCGCCGTCGACGACCTCCACGAAGTTGATGTCGGTAGGGCGTGTGATCGATCTGGCAGACATCGAGCGGAGGCGCCGCATGGATGTATCCCGGCCGCGGTTTGAGCCGCTGGAGATGCTTCGGATTGGCGGACCGTTTCCTCGCGATCTCCTCGGGGCTGAACAGCCCGGTATCCGGCCGGCGACCGTGAGATAGGACGGAGCGGCCAAGCCGGCCTCTTCGCAGCGAGCGCGGATCTCGGCCACGACGGGAGCGAGCGGCGGAGCCTCCAGCACGAGCCACCGCTCTCGCAACGTCGTCGCAATGATCGCCTCGATGCCTTGATCAAGGCGCTTCTTGTGGCTGCCATCCGACTGGGGCAGCAGCGACGTCACGGTCCGATCGTTGCGGTAGCGCGCCAGCAGATTGTAGACTTGGCGGGTCGAGAGGCGCAGCTCGGCCGCGGCCCGGTTGATTGCCGCGCGTCTTGGCCCGAACCGTCGAGAATCCTGTCGAGCTCGCGAGCGAGACGACGTGCGCCGACCATGCTTCGTCGGAATGCGACGTGCCGGGTGCGGCTTTCCGGTTGTGCAATCGGTGCGGCAAATCGAGCAGTCAGTGAAATCGTTAGCGAAAAATCGGGGCTGTCGTAGCGCCTAAACCTAACCAACACCTGACTTTTCCCTGTTTGAAATCGGGAAGTAAAAGCGACAGCCGAAGACCGTCTCGCCCGCCTCGACGAGCGCGTGGCCCGATCGCCGGTTCGTGGCGGCTGGATCGAGCCCCAGAACTTTGCCGACGCCGCTGCTGTGCTGTGGCTGGACGGGGAGTCGTTCATGTCGAAGATCTCGTGCTGCACGATGCCCACATAGACATCCGCACCCGACCCACGAACTCACCCGCGCGCATGCCGTGCCGCGCGTCCGGCGCCGGATTCTTGCGCACAAACCCCGCCTGGGCGCTGTCGCGACCCGGCCTTTTGGCGCTGCGCGGCCGCGAAGGGCAGGGCGACGGCCGCAATGGGGCGGACGCGGGGCGGACTGCCACCGGTGCCGCGGCAGCCGCCGCCGGGCTGGACGACGACGCCGGCGACAGCGTGCTGGCCGATGAAACCGAACAAATGGATGCGCTGAGCGAAGAGCTGGCGGAGATCGATGCCGTGCTGGCCCGCTCCAGCCGGCTGCTGGCGGGCGAAGATTTGGTGCCGCGGAGTGCGGACGGCCTGGCTGTCGACACGGCAGGGCAGGGGGGCAAACGCGCGCGAGGCCTTGCCGGACAGCTTCGGGCCGCTGATCCGCGATCTCGACTCGACGAGGACCGGCGGCTTGCCGACTGGCTCGCCGTCGTCGACCAGGTGAAAAAACATGCCGGCCATCCTGGCCGCGGCGATCGCCTGGGACGCGTGGCAGCACATAGAGCCGCTGCAGCACCAGCATTGGCTCGGGCCGCTGCTGGTTGCAGCGCTGCTCAGGCAGCGCGGCAAGGTCGGTTCGCATCTGTTTTGCCTCAATGCCGGACTGCGCATCGTGCCGCGGGATCGGCGGCGCGCGCGGGAAAAGACCATCCGGCTGCTGGCAGTGCTCGATGCGTTTGCAGAGGCCGCGGCTGGGCTCAAGGAGCTCGACCGTCTGGCGCTGGCCAAAGTACAGATGGAACGCCGGCTGAGGAACCGGCGCAAGAACTCCACACATGTTTATTCGGTCCCGACCGGGAAAGCTGAGGTTGTCGAAGCTTCTGTGATTCTCGGAGGACCGAATGAACATCCACAGGAATGCGCGTTTGACGGCCGGCGTCGAGAGGAGATGGCTCGCGACGTCATTGAGGGCCGTTGTTCCAAATGTTGCGGGGGACATAACGGGGTAACGGCGAGGGCCGTGGCGCGTGCTTCTGTGTGAATGCCCCGCCGGCATGGCATCGTTCGTCCCGGCCGAAGACGAGCCCACGCCGGACCCCGGAGCGGATCGCCAGGAAATGTCACTGCGCCCCCACTAAGAGGAAACAATCACAAGAATTCAATGATGCTGACGAAAGGCCTGCTCCGATGGCGCCGGCGGCAAGCTGGTTGACCGTTGACTGAAGTGAGTTTAAGCCGTGACGGAACAAATCGACATGCAAGAAAAAAACCGTTGTGATGCCCATTATGCCACAACCTGTAAGTTCTCCGTATGAAAAGGAGACAACGTCGGAGCGCATTCAGCGTCAGGGCGGAGAACTCTGGGATCGCGTACGCGCGCGCGGCGCCGCTATCAATTATCCATTTCCAGACCACATGACCTTGCGCTCTTTCTCGTTGGGAGAGGTCGCCGAGATTCTCAGTGTGTCGGACAGTTATCTGCGCCAGTTGTCAATTGATGGTCTGGGGCCAACACCGGAGCTAGGGACCGCAGGGCGACGCTCCTATACGCTTCGACAGATCAACGACCTTCGTGCTTATCTCGCTTCGGCCCGTCCGAAAGAGGCTTTGAAATTTTGCCCGCGGAGGCGCGAGGGTGAGAAACTACAGATCATCTCAGTAGCCGCCGGCCCCGCAAGAACCACTACAGCGTTCTATCTGGTTCAGGGCCTTGCACTTCAAGGATTCCGCGTTCTCGCTGTAGATCTCGATCCGAAGGGCTCATTGTCGGAAATGTTCGGTTACTTCTCGAGTATCATTCCCGTCCACAATGCGAGCATGTATGCCGCGGTGCGCTATGATGACTACCGGGCCAGTATACGTACTGCAATCCGATCGACCCATTTTGATGGTCTTGATCTCGTGCCGGGCTCTTTCGAGCTCGGCGAGTTCGAGCAGGAAAGTTCGCGGCGCTACAGAAGCGAGGGCTTGAGGCTCCCAGATGCTAGCGTCAGAATGGTGTCTGCGATCAAGGACGTCGAGGCGGATTACGACGTCGTCGTGATCCACTGTGCACCTGAATACAGCTTCTTGACCGTGGGTGCGTTTGAAGCAGCGACCGGCGTGCTGGTGATGGTCCGCCCGCAATTGGCTGATATTGCGTCAATGGCCATGTTCCTCAACGTTTTCTCGCATTCCGTCTCCTTGATCGAAAAAGCTGGGAGGTCCGTAAATTATGATTTTATCAAATTCTTGGTAACAAGACACGACCCGCGCGACGTCTCAGAGCAGGAGACGGTCGCACTACTGCGGGACTCCCTGGGGGATGATCTCTTGACTGCGACCGTCTGGGAATCGAACGCGATCCGGGAAGCGCGGCTCAAAAACCGATCGTTGTATGAGCTGTCAGCGGGAGCGGTAGGCCGATCGGCATACGAGCAAGCGATAGAATCGCTGAATTCCACCAATGCGGAGGTAATGGACATCATATCCGAGGTTTGGGGCCGTCCCCCGATTTATGTGTCGCAGGCTTCGCGCTCGACGACTGCAGGTAAGGCGAAACCCCCATCAAGGAGGCTTAGCAAATGAGCCCACGCACGCAGCGCATGCGCTCGATGTTGTACGAACCAGCTGAGCTCTTGAAGGAGGCCAACGCCATGGCGGACGCTTTTATGAGATCGCACTCTCGCGATTTGCGGGAGCTACAAATAACCTCGCGATGGAGTGCCTCCATCGTATGTTTGATGCACAGAGCTTGGGGCCGGTGATGTCCAGAAAAAGTCGCCTGACATCCGCTGAACGCAAGTTGACCACAAACCCATCCGTCAGAGAGGGCAAGATGCCCTCAGGGGCCGCATTTCTGCCTGGACGCTGCGCCGGCGCGCCTGGAACTGCGCTGCGTCTGAGGATCTGGCACTGTCCATCGCCGCGGAGGAGGTCGTCTACATGCCTTCTGACGTCATTCGCTGCCTGCAGTGCCTGCCCGTCACCTTCCGCCCTTCCATTGTGGAGAATCTAATCCAAGTGCAACAATGACGAGTGGAGGGTAGAGGATTACCCGCAATCGCGCATGCCCCATGAACACCTCGGCTGGCGTCCGATAGCCAAGGCACTTCCTGGGCAGCGCTGACATTGTCCGCAAACACGCGCCGCACGCCAAGCGCGTCGTCTTCAAAGCGGGCCGCTGTCGACGTGGTTCTATCATGCGCTAACGGCCGAAGGGGCTCCGGCGATCTGCATTGAAGCCCGGCACGCGCAAAAGGTATTTGAACGAGACACTCAACAAGACCGACTCCAATGATGCCTCGCATTTCGCATAAGCCGGACAGGGATTCCGCTAAGTCGGCGGACACTTGTTTCACTAAGATCCCATGGGAAGTGAATAGCGGCCGGCGCTCTGCAAAGTGAGGCTGCGATAACGCACTCACTCATAGGAGACGCCGTCATGGAAGCTGTAACTTCCCAAGCGCATATACCAACCGCTATCCGCACTGATCTTGTGCAATTTTCGTTTCGTTGGAACTGAGCCGTTCCACCTGGTTGATCACTTCGTTGTCGCCGCGAAACGGTGAGAAGATGTCGAAACACGCGGTGAGCGGCGGTGATGTGGCCGCATTGCTGGATAGTTTTCTCAACTTTAAGAGAAGGCGCGATTGCGTACGGGCGATCAGTTTTGTGACCATCCGGGAAGCCGGACTTGACGGCTTCTGGATCGATCGTGTTCTCAAGGCGAACGGCTTTGAAAGCTATGTCGTTGATCCGGCTTCGATAGCAACATCGCGCAGACGGCGGCGCGCGAAGACGGACAGGCTGGATGGTGAAGCGTTGGTTCGCGCGCTATTGGCCCTCAAGCGTGGAGAGCCGCGCGTATGCGCTATGGTCAATGCACCGAGCCCCGAGGAGGAGGATCGCTGTCGCGTCTGCCGGGAGCGGAAGGTTCTGTGCGGATTTCGCAAAAGCCGGACAAGAGTTCCGTTATATAGCAGTTTCACCAATGCCGGGACAGTTTGGCGGTGTCAGTCCTTGGGTGCCTTGTCTGGTTCATATATGATTGATTTCGCCGTTTTGAGTGCCGGTCAAGAGGGGCGCGGCTTTTTGCTTTCGCATGCTGTCGCCCTGGAGCACTGCGGTGGGCGTTGTGAACGATCCTGTCGAGAATGGCGGCGGCCTCTGATGTTTGGTTCGGCGATCAGGTCATGCCATCTGGCCACCGGGACCTGGGCGGTGATCAGGGTGGTTTGCGCCGATAGCGTTCCTCAACGATTTCGAACAGATGGAAGCGCTGCTGGTCAGTGAGGGAGTGGGTTCCGAAGTCGTCGAGGATGAGGAGCTGCACGCGCGTGAGCTTGTCGATGAGGCGGGGGTAGCGGCCATCAAGGCGGGCGAGCGCCAGGTCCTCGAAGAGCCGTGGAACGCGCAGGTAGAGCACGGAATGATCGAGCCGTGCTGCCTGACGGCCGAAGGCACAGGCCAGCCATGACTTTCGGTGCCGGTCTGGCCGGTGACAAGTTCTCGTGCGCCTAAGCGGGACTCAACAAAACACGAACGATGCCGATGGCCTGGCGAAGCTCGCTGAAGTCGGCTTTTGTAAAGCGGTTCGCTTTGGCTACACCGTTTGATGTGGCGGCGAGATTGAAATGTCCGCCGTGGGGCAAAGTTAAAATGTCACTTGTGCGCAGGAGGATCAGCCCCGATCTAACCGGCTGGTCCGGGTTGTAAGGGCAGATCGGGGCGGGTGAGGGACACCCCTTGGCGTTAACTTTAAAACCATGAATGCAGCTGATTATTCCGCCGCATCAAGGCGGGAAAGCGCCTGCTACGTCGGGCAATGACCCTGGATCGTTCGTGAAATCAGTCCGACGCCCCGGCTTGCGGCCACTCGGTTTGAAACCGATCCTCTTGCTGTTGGCCTTCACCTTCGGCGGTCGGCGACAAACCGAGCCACCTCTGTGTCCTGGACTTCCAGATGCTCGGACCGAATTCCCAAGGTGATGGCCGATCCGATGCATACTTGTCATGTAGCGATGGTGGAATTTGTTCGGTGAACCCGAGGCCGTCGAACATTGGACCCTCCCAAAACCTGCCGTGAAGTGTTCGCGGGCTTCGAATAGAGGTCCGAGGGGTGTGCCGACCTGCTGGCAAACGCCGTCTTTGAGCAGACCGTGCGGTCCGCCAGCGTCATCGCCTCGACCTGGTCCGTGCGTGACATATATCGACGTCGCCCCGAGTTCCCTGTGCAGCTGGCGAATCTGCGCCAATGTTTCCCCTGAGCTTCGTGTCTAGGTTGTAGAGCGGTCATCGGCACGAAAAGCTTGGGCTCTCGAATTGCCGCCCGCCCCATGGCGACTCGTTGCCTCTGCCCGCCGGACAGCTGCCGGGGCTTACGATCCAGGAGATGCCATAGTTCCATCATGTCGGCGGTTCTCGAGATTCGCTCCGATGCGTCCTTCGATCCGACATCCCTGACGCGCAGCGGGAGGCCATTTTCGGCCACGGCCATGTGGTGAGGGCGTAGCTCCCGCGCACCGCCAGGGGAACATAGATCAAGGGGCTTACGCCGGCTAACGCGTGTTTCTTGGAACGCCTGATGGCAAAATGCCGTGCAGGTCATGGCGAGAAGAGCGATCTGGCTGCGATGGGATCATGGGGCATTGGCCGACGCTCGCCGAGTCGAGCCGCGCCAGGTGCCGCGCCCCAAGCCATAAGCGCGTTTGAGGCAAGAGATGCCGGCCTCGATGCCAGCCCGGAAGTTCTGAGCTTGCGATATACCGAACGGCTCTGACCCTGCTTTGATCTTGAGGTTCAACTCGCCGGACGGCATGATTTCCGATTCCACCGGTCTCCTCTGGCTTCAGACTGACGGGGAAGACAGGCGTAACGGCGAAGGTCGTGGCACGCGCTTCCTGTGCGAGGGCCCCGCCGGCATGGCATCGTTCGTGCCACGCCGAGCCCGGAGCGGATCGCCGAGGATATGTCACTGCCGCCCCTACTGAGGGGAGAATTCAATGAGGCTGACGAGGGCCTGCTCCGAGGGAGTCGGCAGCAAAGTGATTGTTGACCGTTGATTGAAGTGAGTTTAATCCGTGACGGGACAAACTCGATATGAAGGAGAAAACCCGTCGTGATGCCATATACACCACAAACTGAGAATCCTCCGTATGAAAAGGAGGCAACGTCGGCGATTGCGGACGTGAGGGATGGGGCGGCCGTAGATCGGCTGGTCGACATCGACCTTGCTCGCGGCCTGGCTGTTTTAGGCATGTGTGTCGTCCATGTCGGGGGTAACTTTCCCGACGTAGCACTGGTCCGGGATCTGATGGAGCTAGCCTATGGGCGGTCGTCCGCCCTGTTTGCCGTATTGGCCGGTTTTTCGATCATCCTGATTACCGGCCGCGAGACGCCGAAGTCGGGGGAAGCAGGTGGACAGGCCGTTGCCAGAGTCGCAATTCGTGCCCTTGTTTTGCTCGCGATTGGCTCAATCCTGACCTGCCTCGGTACGAACGTCGCAGTCATCCTGGAACCCTACGGAATCTGCTTCTTGTTGGTCCTGCCGCTCTATCGGCTCAGCGCACAGCAGCTCGGCTTGCTCGCTGCTGGGACCGCATTAGTTCTCCCGCAAGTGTGCTTCCTCCTTCAGTTGTTTGGCCCCGTGGAGTATTTGGACCCGGTGTTTGATTTCATGGTCCGCGGCACCTATCCCGCGATGACCTGGGTTTCTTTCGTGATCGCAGGCATGGCCATCGCGCGCCTTAGCCTTAATACGCAAGCAATGCATTGGCGCCTTGGCCTAGCGGGGGGCGCGCTGGCCGTGTTGGGCTATGGAGGATCCTGGCTCGCGCTGCGCTTGCTACATGGTGTACCCGCCGACCCCGATTGGTGGAGGGAGGCCACTAGCGACCCCTGGGTGTTATTGGTTGCCGCACCTCATAGCGAGAAGACGTTCTCGATCCTGGGCAACACCGGTTGCGCACTGATTGTCATTGCGGCTTGCTGGCTCGCTATGAATGCGCTCCCGCATCTGCGAAAGCTGGTCTGGCCAATAATCGCGGTCGGCTCGATGCCTTTGACGGCCTATGTGCTGCACATTGTGGGAATAGCCTATCTTAACCATGCTATGGGGATAGATCTGGTTCTCGAAGACGGGAGCCTGTCCATGCTCTTTGGCTTCGTCGTGGTTATCAGCACTTTCGCGGTGCTTTGGCTGCGCGTCTTCCAGCGAGGACCGATGGAAGTGCTGATGGGTAGGATCGCAGATCTCGCGCGTCACATCCGCTGAGCACCGCAGCGCCCCGGCCTCCAGATCACATTGGGGACAGAAAAAGCTGGGGTTTTATCCAAAGCTTGTTCGCGGCAGGGGAGGGGACTTCCTCCCCACCCTGCCGCCTTGTGAGATCGACGCGAAAACGGTCGCGCAGGCGCTTAGAGTTGGCATCGGCAATGCGGAAGGCCTCGCAGCAGCATTTTCGTTCAGCGGGCATCCCGGTGTTGCTCAATCCATGGTCCTTGACGGTTGTATTTCCGAAGCCATCCGAGAGGCTCGTCAGCGAATACCAACTCGCATGCCATGACAACTCCGCCCACGCGATCGTTATGCCAAACGTCAAAGCTGATCTCATTGACCGCTTCGTCGGTGCCTATACCGCAGAGTGGCGCTGCAATTCTCGGCAAAAGGTGTCTTCATGAACGCTCACGCGCGGCCGCTCTACAGCGGCATCGAAGCGCCCGGCCGCTACGTTCACCATCGTTTTGATCGATGCATCACTAGTGACATCAAAGCTCTTACAACTGACAATTGGCATGGCCCGCCTTATATCGTGAAGGATTATGCGGTGATCGCTGCCTTCGCGTGGCTGGTCATTGGGGTCAGCTGGTGGTTCTATCCTCTCGCGGTGATAATGATCGGAGCCCATCAGCGAGGAATCTCCACCATTCTGCACGATTCTGCGCACGGTGTGCTGACAAAGAACCGTCTGCTGAACTTCCTGCTCGGCACATTGCCAACGGCTTGGCCCATCTTTCAGCGCCACTTTGCCTACAAGGAATCACACGTCCACAGCCATCATCCCTTTCTGGGAAGAGCCGACGCCGATCCTGACCTGGAGTTCTTCATCGCGGAAGGTGTCTTCACACCCCGAGCGGATCGTTCCTTCGTCTGGAAGCTCATCATCCTGCCCCTGCTTGGATCGAAAACCTACGCCTATCTGAAGTATCTGGCCCGCAACAGATATCAAATGATCCTCAATTCCCTCTCCGGTAAGGAGAGTTCAGTAGGGGTGATGCGGGAGAAAAGTGGCGTTACGAGTTCGATCGCTGGGGGTTCTACGCGTTCTGGGCTTGTATCGTCGTGTACGCTTTGATCTATGGCTACTTCTCGGAAGTCGTCCTTCTCTGGGTCGTTCCCTACCTCACCTCATTCCACATTATCGGCTGGTTTATCGAGATGTCTGAGCATTGCAGCTCCATCGAAAATCAGACCGTGAACCTGCACATGGCTAGGAACCGCCGCAGCTGTAATATCGAGAAGTGGCTGACCGCGATTAATAACGACAACTACCATCTCGATCATCATCTCGACCCGACAACCCCGTTCTGGCGCTTACCCGAAGCACATGCCATCCGCATGGGGGACACCGTCTATGCGGCGCACTGCTCCGAAACGGGTGGGATATTCCAGCCTGGCCCAAATGGTGAGCCTTCGATCCTGAAACTGATCCGCGACCAGAACCGGAAGCGTTTCGCCCAGTCTGAATGCCGCGCCGAGAAGTATGCAACTCCCGGAGAGATCCAATGTTGACCAAACCAGAGAAAAATGACCCTTCAGCACGATGGCGCCAACGCCACACCTGCATCCGGAAACGGCAGTGTTGCATGGCGGCTATCGCTATGATCCGGCGACCCTTGCTACAACTGTACCGATCGATCTCTCGAATGCTTTTGCATTCGAATCAATTGATCACGCATCGGACGTCTTCGATCTCCGATGCGAGGGGCGCACCTATTCGCGGCTGATGAACCCGACAACGGATATTTTCGAGCAACGCGTTGCGGCTCTGGATGGTGGCGTCGCCGCCTTGGCAACCTCGTCGGGGCAAGCCGCAATTATGCTTTCAATCCTAAACATTCACCGTAGCCGGGAACAATATCGTAAGCTCCACGCACCTGTATGGTGGCACAATCAATTTGCTGGCCAGTACGTTTCAACGGCTCGGGATTGAAACCCGCTTCGTCGATCCAAGCGATCCCGAACGTTTCCGCGAAGCCTCAGATCGCCGAACGCGCTGTTGGTTCGGCGAAGCGCTTCCCAACCCCAAGCTCAGCCCTTTCCCGATCGTCGAGGTCGGGGCGATCGCGCAGGAACTCGGAATTCCGCTGATCATCGACAACACGCTGACCCCTCTTATCTCCCGCCCTCTCGAGCTTGGCGCGCACATTACCGTGCGCTCCACTTCCAAATATATCAGCGGCCACGGCACGACGATTGGCGGCATTACTGTGGATGGGGGCACCTTCGACTGGGCTGCCTATTCCGAACGCTTTTCGTTGATGTCACGTCCTGACATCTCGCACGGTAACATTCTTTGGCTCGATGCCGCGCGCAATCTGCCCGGCCCCTACGGAGCCAGCCCGTTTCTGCTCAAGATGCGCAATACGCTCATGCGCGATTTCGGTCCCTGCCCGTCGTCATTCGCATCTTTTCTCTGTATCCAAGGTCTGGAAACGTTACCTTTGCGAATGCCTCGACATTGCTCCAATGCCCGCCCGCTAGCCGAGTTTCTCATGGCGCATCCTGGCGTTCTCGACGTAACATATCCGACTTTTGGCGGGATTGTTGAACGGCATCGCGCCGAGCAGAACATGGGTGATCATGGTGGCCCGATGCTTGTGTTCGAGATCGCTGGCGGCATTGAGGCTGGGCGCCGTTTTATCGAGCGGTTGCGACTCGCCTATCACGTCTCAAATATTGGCGACGCGAGAACACTCGCCACGCATCCAGCCTCGACGACACATGCTTCGGTACCGCGCGAGGCGCGCCTTGCTGCCGGAGTTTGCGATGGAACAATCCGGATTTCTGTAGGACTTGAGCACATTGAGGATATCATCGCCGATATTGGGCAAGCTCTTGAGGGCACCTGATTGTGGCCTCGCTGATAAACAGCGGCCCCGCGTTGGTGTCATTTCCGACCGGCGGACAGAGGACGGCGTCGGTTATGAGACCGTACGCGTTCGTTATCTTGAAGCCCTGCGTACGACCGCAGGTGTCTTACCGCTAGTGATCCCGTGCGGACTGGTGGAAGGGGATTTGCGAGTCTGTTTGTCAGTCCTCAATGGCGTACTGCTGACCGGGGCGGAGTCGAACGTCTCGCCCTCATTTTACGGGGCCCAGAGGCTTTCCAAAGACGCTTGATCTTGACCGGGACAGGACAAGCTTTGCTGCGATCAAGATTGCATTATCATCGGGCATTCCCCTGTTCGGAATCTGCCGTGGGCTGCAAGAACTCAATGTCGCACTTGGTGCCAGCCTCTCAAGCAACATCTCGGAAGGTGAAGGTCGGATCACTCATGTGGAAGACCTCTCTCTCCCACGCGACCTTCAATACACCCCTTTCATGCAATTCTAGCCGAAGGCCACGGCCACATTGCCCAATGCATCCGCCGCTCGCAAAAAAATCCAGTCTTGGTTAATACCCTGCATCGGCAGGGGATCGCGCGTTTGGCGGATGGCCTTGCGGTTGATGCGCGATGCGTGGACGGCGTTATTGAAGCTATATCGGTAAAGGACACGGCAACTTTTGCTGCCGCCGTACAATGGCATCCTGAATGGTTTCACGTTGAGGATCTGCTCAGCGTCGAAATCTTTCGTGCATTCGGCGAGGCCTGCCGCTCGCATATGATAGAAACAAAGTGACCGCCATGAGAAATGCTTATTTTTCATCAATCCTTGGGGCCGGTTTCGCTCTCCTTGCAGCTCTGTCCAATGGAACCGTCGGCGTGCTTTCGCGGTCCGCTTTCAAGGAAGGCCTCGATCACACTGCAGTTGCATTTTGGCGTTGCGCCATTGCGTTTTCGCTGCTCTCGATCATCATCCTTTTAAGGTCTGGAGGTTTAGCCCGACTAGTCTCAGTGTTCACGGGATCGTGGAAGATCGCCGTCTGCTCCGCGCTTGGCATCTTCACACTTTACCATTTCGAAACCCAAGCTTTCACGTATGCACCGATCCCGCTTGTCGCGATCCTTGTTTTCGCTGGCGGCCTTGGTGCAATCGCGCTCGACATCCTCATCTTGAAGGAAACGGTAACTACGCGAAAGGCGTTCGCCATGACGATGGTCTTTCTTGGAGGCTACGTCGTGATTGCTGGGGACGGCCTGATGACCGGAAGCATTATCGGTGTCAGCCTCGCCCTTATCGCGGGTCTAGGCTACGCCAGCTTTATCTTCGCCTGGAAGTTCTTTAAGCTGCGCTCATCCCTAGAAACCTTCTGGTGGTGCCTGGCTTATGGCCTCGTTATGCTCGCTGTTCCCTATGCTTGGAGCGGAGCACCAATCCCGTCAGTGAATGCGCTGCCAAGCTTGCTATCACTGGGGGTTATCCCCTCGTTCTTTGGGTTCTACTGCACAATTCTCGCTCTTCAACATATCGAGGCATACAAGACGCAGGTCATCGAATCGAGCGAGCCGTTCTTTTCTGCGCTCTTAGCAGCCGCGCTCTTCGGCGAATGGCTGACAGGTCCAGGAATGTTTGCAGCATTAGCCATTATCGTCGGTGCGCTGATTACATCCATGCCAGAGCGCCGTGCCGTCTCTATGCAAGTACGCCCAATTGGCGAACAGGATTAGGGCAACGTGCTTATTGTCTTTTCCGAGGACTTATATGCTCATGAAAGCGCGGGCGGGCTATGGCGCGGACAGATGGTGCCCTGCTTCGACACACCAGAACGGCCGAAACGAATAATCGCTGGCCTTCGCAATGTGGGGTTCGAACGGATTCTAGCGCCGAAGCCGATTACGTCCAGCGCCCTGCAGACAGTTCACGATCCAGGTTTCATCCAGTTTTTAGAAGCAGCTTGGGATCGCTGGAGTGCGGAAGGAAGGCAGGGGATGCATTGCCTTCTGCTTGGGCCACTCGGACCTCCTGCCATCTTACTATGACGTGCAATCGTGCCGCTGCTGACCCCTTCGGCGGAGGAGCTCGCTGCGCTAACTACGGCGATCAACGAACTCGATACCGCTGGAATGAAGCTGAGGCAGGTATGGTCCGCCAACTCGAGCGTAAGGTCTGTGCGCTGATCCCACCCGAGGCCGGGACTAAAAGCGTGTCGCGATTAATCGGCCTCATATCCGGCCGCTTTGAAGAAGTTTCTGCATTCGGTTGGCTCGAACAGATGGCAGATATCGGCGAGAGCCTCGCAGACGGTAGTGGCTTGCCCATCGCGGTCTCCTTTCAACCGCAATGAATCACGAACTCAAATCAAAGGGAATCCTGAATCCCTTAAATCGCGACACGCTTTAAGAGATAGAGTATCATAGCATGCCCCTATCGCGTTTTTCAGATGGGCAGTCTAAAAAACTCCGAAGGCAGAGGTCACAGGTTCGAACCCTGTCGGGTGCGCCAAAGAAATCAGGGGTCCATTCTGGAGACATAGGTTACGGTTTATACCGGAGACATGGTGAAGTGCACCCATCTCTCGGGAAGGGCACAGTCGCTTAGATGGGTTTTCGAGCAAAGCTGCCACTTGGTCCCACACCAAGTTCCCGCACAGCGCCAAAATGCTGCTAGAAGCTGGTGACTTCCATGAAAGGGACTTTCAGGGCGGCACAGAGGCTTCTCATCGACGAGGAGTGGAGTCCGTTGTCGCCGGATACCAAATGGCATGGCGGCTTAGCGCCATTTTGCGCACAATGGACGAGCGCTATGACGGGGACCTTTTCGTTTGCGGCCGCGTTTAACCGATGCCCTGAGGTCATAAAGATTTCGTTGAGTGCGCAAGCGGCCACGTATACATCGGAATCGAGTTCGACAATTTCGATGTCCGACTCCGATATCTCATCGGCCAAGCTCTTGTCGAAGATACGAACCTGGTCGAAAACCTCTTTGGGTACCGCAATGCGTTCGACTTTCGCGCGTTGGAACAGAGCGGCTTTCAGGTTTCCGCCAGCTTCGCTAAAATAGAGGCATGCCTCTAGATCAAGCACAAAGTTGATGCCGCTATAGGCCATGCTGTTATGGCCCCAGCCGGTTAACACCGATGGCGGCGATCTGCTTTATCGTACTTGGCTTCAGATTGGTGAGCCGGTACGCATCGAACTGAGAGATTGCCTTCCTGTCGACGGCGGCGGTGAGCATGTTAGGCAGAAGATATCCGAACCTGGCAATCTGCGAGCTAATTCCACCGCCCCCGCTGTTTTCCTCACCTTCGTCTTCTTCTTCGATCATGGGGACTTCAGACGGCA
Organism: Mesorhizobium sp. M1E.F.Ca.ET.045.02.1.1; assembly: GCF_003952485.1. NCBI lineage: Bacteria > Pseudomonadati > Pseudomonadota > Alphaproteobacteria > Hyphomicrobiales > Phyllobacteriaceae > Mesorhizobium > Mesorhizobium sp. M1E.F.Ca.ET.045.02.1.1. The sequence goes on along the minus strand of NZ_CP034447.1, from coordinate 220,967 downwards.
GGGTCGCAGACCACGCAGCGTAAAAGCCTTTGCTCAAGCCCAAATCAGAGACGCGTAAGGCGCTCGCCTGCTTACTGGCGCCAAATCGTCTGGAAAGGAGATCAACGACGGCCCTGGCACCCCTTCCCGCGACGCTTTTATAGGCTTGGGAAAATTCCTCCGCAGGCATCATGACCGAGGCAGTCACCGAGTTGCAGAATCTTTCAACCTGGTTGTTGAGAATGGCGGGGTCTGAAACTCCCGTTTTGCCAAGGAGCACATGCACCACTTCATGCATCAGTGTGAACAGCTTGGTAGCGGGCCGCTGCCCGGTTGTATTCACGAAGATGATGGGAAAGTCACCGGTAGGAGAGTAACAAAACCCACGGAACGGGTCCGCTACCCTATCGCAGAGCACGATGATGCCTTTCCGCTCTAGCGATACACGCGTCTCCCTGAACGTTAGGGTAGGATCCACCGATCCATCGACGCGCTGGACGCGGACATAGAGCGATTTCAATAGCTTTCGCGCGGTCGACTGCTGATGGATGGTCACGCTATTTGTATTGGCGAACCTGGTGCAGTCTTCGAACGCTCGGTCCGCCAAGTAGGCGGCGATAGAACGAGCACGCGCGATTCGCGTTAGTCCTGCCGATGTAAGAACCGCTGGCCTATTATTGGCGGCGCGAAAATCAGGCATATTGGCGTCGATTTCTACGTCTTTGGCGAACAGGAACTGGACCGGTACAGCCAGAGCGGAGGCAAGTGAAAACGCCACTCGCTTGCTGACGTCGGTTGGGGTTGTTTCCATTTCAGTCAAGAAATCTGGTCGGATATTCGCCTCAATCGCGACCGCTTCAATTGACAATCGTCGCGCGCGGCGGATGCTTTCCACTGCCGAAGGTCGGGGGGTAAGTTTCAATGGCATCTCAGTCGCTCGCAACAGAGTGTTTTCGTCTGAATGAGTTTTCCGGACTGCTTCAACTAGCGTTCGGATTGAATGTAAGCGGTGTTCTTAGGCCACAGCCTTGAGCTGGAGCTTGTTGATGTAGACCCAAGGCAGGAGATCGTCGATCTGGCTGTTGGGGTGGCCGTTGACGATCCTGGTGAGGACATCGGCGAGATAGCCGAGCGGTTCGACACCATTGAGCTTGCAGGTTTCGATCAGCGAGGCGATGACTGCCCAGTGTTCGGCGCCGCCGTCAGAGCCTGCGAAGAGCGCGTTCTTGCGGTTGAGCGCGATCGGACGGATCGAGCGTTCGACGGTGTTGCTGTCGATCTCGATGCGGCCGTCGTCAAGGAAGCGCGAGAGGCCTTCCCAGCGCGAGAGCGTGTAGCGGATCGCCTCGGCGAGCTTTGTCTTCTGGCTGATCAGCCCGAGCTTTTCGCGAAGCCATGGTTCGAGTTCGACGACGATCGGGCGGCTCCTGTCCTGGCGCACGACACGGCGCTGCTCGGCCGATCGTCGACGGACGTCGTCTTCGACGCGATAGAGTTCCGCGATCCGTCTCAGCGCCTCGCTGGCGATTGGCGCGGGACCGGCCGCGGCGAGCTCGTAGAAGCGCCGGCGCACATGTGCCCAGCAGAAGGCGAGCGTCACGCCGCTCTTGTCGGCGAGCACGCGATAGCCGCCATAGCCGTCGACCTGCAGGATTCCGGTAAAGCCCACCAGATGAGCGATCGGACGCTCGGCCTTCCGATCCGGCGCATAGACATAGGCGACGCCCGGCGGGTCGCTCCCCTCCCAAGGTCGGTCATCGCGGGCATAGGCCCAGAGTTGACCTGTCTTGGTCTTGCCGCGGCCGGGATCGAGCACTGGCGCGGTCGTCTCGTCGGCGAAGAGTTTTGGCGAGGACTTCAGCTTGCCAAGCAGCCGCTCATGCACCGGACGCAGATGCCAGGCGGCGCGGCCGACCCAGTCGGCGAGCGTGGACCGGTCGAGATTGATGCCCTGCCGGGCATAGATCTGCGCCTGACGATAGAGCGGCAGGTGGTCAGCATATTTTGAGACCAGCACCTGGGCGACCGTCGCCTCGGTCGGCAGGCCGCCCTCGATCAGCCGGGCGGGCGCCGGAGCCTGAACCACTACATCCTCACAGGCGCGGCAGGCATATTTGGGCCGGCGCACGACGATCACGCGCAGCTGCGCCGGAACGATGTCGAGCCGCTCGCTCATGTCCTCGCCGATCCGATGCAAGCCATTGCGGCAGCACGGGCAGGCATGATCCTCGATGTCGACGACCATCTCCACGCGCGGCAGATGGGGTGGCAGCCCGCCGCGGTTCGCCCTGCGCTTGGCGACAGGCGCCTGACGTTCGCCAAGAGCGGTCTGTGCCTGCTCTTCGTCACCGGCGGCCTCGATCTGTTCGGCCTCTTCGAGCCCCAGCAGCAATTGATCCTCGGGGAGCGTCTCGGCACGCCGGCCGAAGCGATGACGCTGCAATTCCTTGATGATCTGAATCAGACGGGCATTCTCGACGTCGCGCGCCAGGACCATCGCCTTCAGCGCATCCGGATCGTCGGGAAGCTGGTCAGCCGTCATCGCCATGAGCGGATCAGACCATATTCGCCGACAGTCCGCGACAGCGGAATCCAGGCTGATTCACTTCGTCGCGGGTCAGCCCGCCTGGGCTGGAACGCGAGTCCGGCGCGCCTCGTGGACACGCCGCCAGTCGAGACCTTCGAGCAGCGCCGACAGTTGCGCGGCCGTCAGCCGCATCATGCCGTCATGCACTTTCGGCCAGCGGAACTCCCCATCCTCCAAACGCTTGGCATAGAGGCAAACCCCGGTGCCATCCCAGAAGATCAGCTTGATCCGGTCAGTCCGCTTGGCCCGAAAGACATAGACCGCCCCATTGAACGGGTCAGCGCCCATGGTCTCGCGCACAAGTGCGGCCAATCCCTCCGCACCCTTGCGGAAGTCCACCGGCTTCGTCGCCACCATGACCTTGACCGCACCCGTCGGCCCGATCACGACGTCGCCTTCAGCGCGCGGATCACTGCCGCCACCGTCTTGGTATCGGCGCCCCGGCCAACGCGCATCGAGATGCCGTCGATCTCAAGCTCGATCATGCCGGCACCTCGGGTGGCTTGCCGTTTCCGCTGCTTCGGTGAACGGCTGGCTACAGGTTCCGCCGCCGCCAAAACCGCCGGCACAAAGGCAGGAGAATCTTGCTGCACCGAAGTGGCCGGTTTGCACGCTTCGCGGCGCCAGGCGAAGACCTGCTGCGGCCTAAGGCCATACCGACGGGCTACCTCGGAAATGACTGCGTTCGGCTCCAGCGTCTCCGCGATGATCCGCGCCTTGTCATCCACCGACCAGTGACGCCGACCGCCGGCACCGTTGATCACCTCGAAACGCCGAAGCTGCCGCTCCGGGTCAAGCGTAAGGTCAAGTCCAGACACAAGCCGATCTCCGATCCCAATACAGGATCGGCAACCTCACAGATCGCGACCACTCCCGAAAGGTGGTCCGGAAACACCGCTTACTATTGAATTTGGCGCTGTCGATTTTTAGAGAGCTGGCAATCGTTCCTCGAGGACCGCTTGCACGCCAGATCGCGGCAATCGAAACGCTAATCGGATCAAGAAAGGTGAGAAACCCCTCATCAGCCGGCAGCCTTCGGGCACGTTTGGAATCGGCAAAGCGAGAGATCGTCATCAATGACGATAGTTTGGCCACTTGGGTAACATGCTGCGCGGCCGTCACATCCTTGTTCAGGCTAGCGGCCCTGTATTGGTCGTTCTACGCTGCGGTGGACCAGTCTTGCATGGGCGAGCCGCTCGCTCTCTTTACGACCATTGTGCATTTCGTTCCCCTCCCATTGGCTATTCTAATCCTCTACGCCAGAGCCCATTTTGTCTATAAAGACGTTTGGCAAAAGATCAATTTGCTTAAGCAATGCCCCCGACAGTCGGGGATATTCCCACGTGTCAGCGCTCGCCGCCTCAACTGCATTCCGTGTATTCGAGGGCTGAAAGCACGATGCCGATCCCTGGCTACCAATCGCTCATGCTCCCGGTTCTTGAGGTCGCTTCGAAGGACGAAACCTCCGCCCACTAGCCGAGGCCGAGATTGCTGCACGGTTTGGTCTCACCGCTGAAGAGCGTGAGCAGCTGTTGCCGAGCGGCAAGCAGCACGTGCTACACAACCGTATCCACTGGGCGAAATTCTACATGAGCAAAGCGGGACTGCTCGCCTCCCGCACGAGGGCGGTTCGTTGCCACCGAAGCAGGTCGGTCATTGCTCACCAGCGACCCTGACCGCATCGACGTGAAGCTGCTATTGAAACACCCAGAGTTTAGGAAGTTTTACAAGGGCAACGGGTCCGATGATAGTGCAGGGGAGACGCCATCCGACGTCGCGACGGAGGCGACGCCGGAAGAGCAGATCGAAAGTGCCTATCAGGCGGTACTAACCGCTTTGCGGGCAGACATTTTGGACAGGATAGGCCAAAACAGCCCGGCCTTCTTTGAGCGGCTCATTGTCGATCTACTTGTCGCCATGGGTTATGGCGGATCGCATAAGAACGCAGCCGCCCAGCTTGGCGCTCGGGCGACGGCGGGGTTGATGGCGTAATCAACGAGGATCGGCTCGGTCTCGATCGGGTGTATGTTCAAGCGAAGCGTTATGCTGTCGCAAACGCTATTGGGCGACCTGATGTTCAAGGATTCGTCGGCAGTCTGGTAGGGCTAGGAGCGACGAAGGGTGTTTTCGTGACCACCTCGACATTCAGCCCACATGCCCACGAATTCGTGAAGCACCTGTCTCAACGCGTCATTCTGCTCGATGGGCGCCAACTTGCCGACTTGATGTTCGAGCATGGCGTCGGAGTTCGTGTCCGTCGAGCCATTGAGCTACCGGACGCGCCTTTTGCTGACGCACCGGCGCAAACTGAAGGCCGAAGTTCCTCGACCTGGAGAACGCCATCCGCCACTCGCTGAAGTCGTTCGGCATCTGCCTTAGGCAAGGTCGGACGTGGCGCCTTCGAACGCGCGGTACGCCAGGCGGTGGCGGACAATCCGTTGTCGGCCGAGCTGATGGACGCCATGCTGACGGCGCGCGCGGCGCTGTGGCGACAGTACTGCCGGCTGCATGATCTCGTCGTGAGGATCGTCGCGCACAGCGAGCCGTGCCGGCGCTTCATGGCTATTCCCGACGTGGTCGGGTGACGGCGCTCTCCTTCATGACGGCGATCGACGATCCCACGCGCTTTCGCCGCTCGCGCGACGTCGCCGCTTACTTCGGGCTGACGTCGCGGCGCTGGCAGTCCGGTTCAACGATCGACATTCAGGGACGGATCTCCAAGGCCGGCGACGCGGACGTGCGGCGCGCGCTCTACGAGGCGGCGTCAGGACTGATGACGCGCTTCAAGGGCAGGGACAAGGTCAAGAGCTGGGGCCGGGACATCGCCAAACGCTCCTGCCACCGCAAGGCCTGCGTCGCGGTGGCGCGCAAGCTGGCGGTGATCATACACGCCATGTGGAGCGATGGACGTTTACGTCGGCGATGCGGCCGCGAGCGAGGCCGATGCCACGCGGCGCGCCCATGTCAAGGACCGCAAGCTGCTGGGAGCGCATCGATGAGCGGTGCGGCGGCAGATAAAACGCATGGCGCCGGCGCGCTGACGGACCCCATCTGAGCAAGGAGATCCGCTCCGGCGGATGAGCACCGATGCAAACCAGAAACAACTGAACCACGTTATCCTGCCTGCCGCCGCGCCGACAATGAGACAGCCGGACCGCGCTCGATTTCGATGCTCCGTCCGTCCGATGGAAGAGTGCGTCACGACGGTTCGAGCGCTGCGTTCATCCCCGGCGTCGGTCCGGTGACGGCGCTTTCGTTCATGAACGGCGATGGACGATCCCACGCGGTTCCGCCGCTCGCGCGACGTCGCGGCCTACTTCGGGCTGAGGTCGCGACGCCGGCAGTCGGGCACCTCGATCGACGTTCAGGGCCGCATCTCGAAGGCAGGCGACGTCGACGTGCGGCGCGCGCTCTATGAGGCGGCGTCTGATGATGCGCTTCAAGGGCAAGGACAAGGTCAAGAGCTGGGGCCAGGACTCGCCAAACGCTCCTGCACTGCAAGGCCGCCGGGCCAAGAGCCAGAACTGTCCAACAGGCTGATTGACGTGCACAAGACAGCATACGCGTCCTTCGGCGAAAGCCTCGCACGAAATACGTGGTGAGGCCCGACGCAACCGGCCGGTGCCAGTCGTCGGCTCTTGTGGGGTGAAGGCTCTGAAACGATAATTTTCCGTTCGCATCGACGGGAGAAGCAAGTGTGGACCACCAGCGGTCACCGCTGCCCCGCGCCAATGGTCGGTTTGCCGGGGCACCGAGTTATAATGGAGATAATCTTCTTTTGTATCTATGTCGATGATGATATCCGTCATGCCTGCCCAAAATGAGTCGGCGCTGGGCACAGCGTGACGACCCTATTCTGGCGGGCCGAGGCGGCTGCCCTAGCACCTAGCAGCGAGAAAACACACGCAAGGAGAACTCCATTGCCTTCTTCAGAGACCAGAGCGCAGACACTCGGCCCTAGCATGATTTGGCGGAACTGGGTGAGCAATCAGGTTTGTCGGGTGAAGCATTTTGAAATGCCAAGTTCGGACGATGACGTCTGCAGAACGATCAAGACAGCAGCTTCAACCAATCTGCGCGTCCGCGTAGTGGGTACGGGGCACTCTTATACGCCGATTGTCCCCACGGACGGAGTTCTAATCTCCGCGGAGCGTCTAACAGGGATCGAAAATATCGACCCAACCAACGGCAGCGTAACCCTCCGCGGCGGAACGCGGATTTGTGACGTTGGCCTTGAACTGCGTTCTGCTGGTTGGGCATTGCCCAACCAGGGCGATATCGATCTGCAGACGATGAGCGGGGCCGTATCGACGGGTACGCATGGCAGCGGCGATAGTTTGCAATGCTTAGCGGGCCCGATAATTGGAATGCGGATAGCGATGGGCGATGGATCCATCGCCAATTTCGATGCTTCGCAAGACATCGATGTCCTCAACGCTGCGAAAGTTTGTCTCGGAATGCTTGGCGTGGTGCTTTCCGTCACGATGAAGCTTGTTCCTGCTTTTGATCTTCATGACAAAATATGGCGTGAGGATTTTGAAGAATGCATGGATCATTTGGATCAGCTATGTCAGGAAAACCGGAGCCTCCGCGTGTTCTGGTGCCCGACCGAACACTCGGCATCGTTATACAGCCTGCCCGACACGTCTGGCATTGGTCGTACGCGCAGTAAAGCTGATGTCTGCGAAATCAGAACGCTGAACGTCACAACTCAGCCGTCAGCAGCTGTCGAAGCACAGGCCGGCGAGAGAATAGGGCCCAGCTATCGGATATTTCCGGGTTCAATTCCGATGCCGAACCATAACGAATGCGAATACTCGGTGCCCTACGAGGACGGTCCGGCGGTATTGCGTGAAATACGCAAGCTGATCCAGACGAAGCATCCGTCGCAGATATTCCCGGTTGAGTATAGAACCGTGGCGGCTGACGATATTTGGTTGAGTCCATACTTTGAGCGGAAGACCGCAATGATATCGGTGTCCGGCGCAGCAGGAGAGGACTACTGGGATTTCATCCGCGATTGCGAGACAATCTTTTCCTGGGTAAAAGGTCGTCCGCACTGGGGCAAACTTCACAGCCTGGGCCGGTCCGAGATCGAAGGCTTGTACCCAAGATACGGGGATTTTATTTCTCAAAGGGCTCGCTTCGACCCGGACGGTCGCTTCCTGAACGACTACCTGCGCGAACGTTTCAGCTAAAAGCTTTTATCTATGGTGGCTTCTGCGGTTCGCTGCATAGCCGCCTGGAACTTGCTGCCATCTTTAGCGATCATGTTGGCGAGGATGTCGATGATCAAATATTGTCCAGCGACCCTGGAGAATGCTCCTCGCGTGATGGGCGTGTCTGTTGAGGATGCTCCCAGTACAGCGTCCGCGTTGGCAGCGATCGGACTGCGTATATGACAGGTGATTGCGATGGTAAATGCGCCAGCCGCCTTGGCCGCCATAAGTGAGTTGATTGTATCCTTGCTCGAGCCAGATTCCGAAATTGCCAGTGCGACTTGCTTCGGCCCGAGATTCACTGCACTCATGACGGCGAGATGTGGGTCGTCCAGCACGCGCGACACCAGTCCGAATCGAACAAACAAGTAATGCGCGTATCGGGCCACATTCGCAGAGCCGCCGAACCCGTACAGATCTATGCTTTTTGCTCGTATGATCTGTTTTGCCGCCAATTCGAGAGCGGCGTGGTTCAACAGGTCCTTTGTCTGCTTGAGCGCGGTGATGGCCGTCGACAGCGTGTCGTCGATGACGTCACCAGACGGGCTGGCGTGTCTGATTGTCTGGTGAGTGGAGAGTTCGATCCCCAATGCCAGTTTGAAACGCTGGAAGCTCGAAAATTTGATGTCTCTACAGAACCTCAAGACGCTCGCTTCGCTCGATCCGGATCCGTCAGCAACCTCCGTGATAGTTTGGTTCACGACCTTCGCGGGATCGTTAAGGACGTACTCACTGATGCGAAGGAGCGCCGGACTGAGGCTGGGCTGAGACGAACGCAAGCGCGCCAAGATCTTTTCCTGCATTTACGATTCCCTTGATGTCGCCGAGCTCCAGCTCCCTAGGCTTGATTGACACGGGCAGTGAAAGCAATAGGAATTTTTCAGCAGATTGCCAAGCCGTGAACACTGTTTTCGTTAGAGCCCCCAGCCGCCTGCCAGCCTTTTTGCACGGCATTTGACCATCATCGCCGCGCGGGGAGAGAGTCGCGCATGATGAAAAAAACCATCTTCCGCAGACGAAAAGAAAGTGATATTCCTTCAGCAAGAGACTGGAACCGCGGCCGCTGGGCGCGAATGCGAACAGAGATGACGAGATGGGTTCTATATCGATTGGTGTCGACATCGGAGGCACCAAAACGCATTTGAGAAGCTGCCTGGAACAGGGCATGGGCCGCGACTTGGTGGTGAGGACCAGTGAATGGCGTTGTGGAGCCTATCACCACGATATTCCTGGACTAATCGCGCTAATCAGCGGATTTGCGGATGGCGCCGCTCCCAACGGCATCGCGATTGGCTCTCATGGATGTGATGATGAGGCCGAGTGTGCCATCGTGCAAAAACCACTTTCCAATCATTTTGCCTGCCCGTTGAGGGTCGTCAACGATGCAGAGCTATTTCCCCTAGCCATGGGGCTTTCCAGCGGAATTGGTGTCGTCGCGGGAACTGGCTCAATCGCCGTTGCTCGGGACCAGAAAGGCAGGATGCATGTCGCAGGCGGTTGGGGCTGGGCAATCGGAGACGAAGGGAGCGCTCCCGGTTTAGTACGTGAGGCTGGTCGAGTAGTGCGACGGCACATTGACCTCGGAGGGGCAAGGTCAGAGCCGCTTGTCGAAGCGCTTTGTGACGCATTTGGACTGAATAGCCCCACGAACATCGGCACCGCTATCGCGAAGGAAGGCGGTGCCTCGGCTCTGGGGCGACACGCACCCGTTATCTTCTACGCAGCCAATGAAGGCTCGTCGTTGGCTAAGCGCGTTATTGACGAGGGCGCAGCGGCCCTGACCCAATTAGTTCACCACCTGAAGTTGGCGGGCGTGTCCGACAAAGATGTGGTGGTAGGCGGAGGGGTCATCCTCGCCCAGCCACTTTTAGCCAATGCGTTCTCCCATCAAATTTCCGATCGTTTCGGGGCGACAGTGGCGGTCACCTTCCTCGACAAGCCGCCGGTCTTAGGCGCCTGCGTCTTGGCGCGGCAACTTTGCAGTGCCGGGGATGGCCCAGAGACCTCAATTGTCTCTCAACATATGGATATCCAATGATTTACAGGTCAACGATCGCCCGTCAACCCAATCAGTTTCGCCATACCTTGGAAGTGGTCGGAACGCAGCTTCGCGACCTTGATCTCGCGCCATTTGAAAAGGGGACTGTCGTCGTTACAGGAATAGGCGCGAGTTACGAGGCAGCGGGGGTAGTGGCCGGTGAGCTGCAACGCCGCGGCAGACGAGCAAATACTTGGCGCGCAGTCGATCTCATGGAGCCGGGGGACCCTGGCGACGCGATCATAGTCTTTTCTGTCGGAGGAAGAAGCATCGAGCCAATCGCTGCACTCACCATCCACAGCACGTTACCATCCCTCGCGATTACAAGCGGAGGCAACGACCCGCTGTCACGCACCGCTTCGGCAGCACTTCGCTTCGAGTCCGGTCCGGATTCACTGCCGTCGAGCACCGGCTACACAGGCTCGCTGCTGGCAGGCGGGCTGCTGATAGATGCGCTCTGCGGTGAAGACAGCTTCAATTGGAACGACATTCCTCTGATAGCAAGCGAGGTCTTGGAAACCTCTGCGAAAAGGATGGCACGCATTGGAGAAATGTTTCATGACCAGCGGGCGATCGATTGCGTTGGCGCGATATCGGCTTTGGGTACGGCGGGCGAGGCTTGTTTGCTCATTCGCGAGGCTGCGAGGGTGCCCACCGGCGTCGCAGACACGCTGCACTACTTGCACGGCCCGATGGAATCGATGGATCAGGCAACCGGGATTTTGATATTTGGTGACGGCCGCGAAGTGCGATTGGCGCAGGAATTGGCTGAAATCGGCTGTGCAGTTCTTCTGGTAACCGCAAGCGAGTCGCCTCAGGACGCCAAAAACCTAGCAGTTGTGAAGGTGCCATCTTTGCAGAACCGTGTGGGACGATCAATCGTGGACATCCTGCCCGCTCAGCTGCTAGCCGCAGAACTGTCCGACGCGGCCGGACTTACTGATGCCCAGTTTCGTTATAGCCAAAATGACACAAAGGTGACCGTGAATGAATCGGAGCCCCGGGTCTGAGCACGCGCGTCACGAGATGACACGTTCCGGGCATCCTTCTTGGCCCTGATCAAGACAGCAATGGCGAGCCAGTGGCAGTGATCCCGCTGTCTCGAGGCCGTTGACGGGCAAGAATGCGTCGTGCTTCGCCTGCCGATTGAATGCTGCGCAGCATTCTGTTTCCAAAGGCGTATGAAACTTGGAAAGGTAACCCTACAATAAAACTATACACCGTGGAATTGTCTCGGCACTTCATCACGTCGACGGCCGCGAATAGCTCACCACGGGGAACACTGCATCGTGACGCCCTCTGCTTACTGAAGCCCGCTTTAGCATTGCTGGCAGCAGCTTGGGGACCCATTCAGGGCGAGAATAAATAACTCCAGGACTAACGGACGATGGCATCTTCCCGGCCTAAAGTGTCTTCGGCGCTCATTACACCCGCGATCGGGTTCCTATGTCTCGCGACGCTCGTCCCGATTGCAGCTGTCGTTGCCCTCTCGTTCGGGGACTTCAACATAGCCTTCCCGGAAAAGACGCGCTTTATCGGGCTTTACAATTACGCGCGGTTCTTGTCCGACGGTCGGTTTATCAACGCCGCGCTGGTTACGTTCATTTTGGTCGTCGTCCCCGTCGTCCTCCAATTACTGTGTGGATTAGCGTTGGCAATAGCGCTTAAGGAAAATCTCGTTGGCACACGGTGGATGCGAGCATCTTTCCTGCTTCCGTCAATAACTCCGCCAGCGGTAGGCGGAATTGTGTGGAAGCTGTTCCTCATTCCTGGTGTGGGCGGCTTGTCTTATCTCGCAAGCTTGTTCGGTCACAATTTCGAAGCTGACTTACTTGGAAGCAAAACGTCAGCGCTTATCTCCGTGATCATCGTATCGATTTGGTTTGGCGTTCCCATCGTTGCTTTGCTGCTTCTCTCGTCTTTGGACTCGATCCCAGACGAGATTTATGAGGCGGCAAACCTCGACGGAGCAAGTTGGGCCCAGGCGCAATGGCATATTTCCATACCGCTCGTCTTACCTGCGATGGGAGCCGTCGCCGTGTTTCAAGCCTTAGAGGTCCTTGGGATTTTCCCCGTGATCTTCGTGTTGACAGGTGGCGGGCCGGCTGGGGCGACTGAACCCCTAAACTTCTACGCTTTTCTGACCGCATTTACATATCTCGATCTAGATTATTCCGCCGCAATTCTCGTGGCATTCACAACAACGATCGTCGGCGTGTGTTTTTGGTCTATTCGCCAAATCTCGGCCACTCGCGTTGGGAGGTAAGCCGATGCATCGATACTTTGGACGTCACATCTCCGAATATCATCCACTCGCCAAATCTCGGCCCCTCGCGTTGGGAGGTGAGCCCATGCGTCGGGACCTCGGACGTCGCATCTACGGATACCTTGTCTCCGCTGCCTTTGCGCTATTCCTGTTCTCGCCGATATTGTGGACCCTATCGACATCTCTCAAGCAGCCGACCGAGATGTTTCAATGGCCGCCCGTGATCGTGGGGGAGCCATCCGCTCAGCACTATACCGCGATAATCGCTGACAAGGACTTCTCTTCCGCGCTCATCAATTCAATTGTGGTCTCATGCAGCACCATCATATTGACCATGGCGCTTTCGATCCCGGCAGCCTTTGGCATCTCTCATTTGCAGAAAACTGCGATGCGAAGGCTATTGACGCTGGTGTTGGCACTCCGGGCGGCGCCAGCGATGATCTACATCATCCCCTACTTTCTCTTTTTTCGCCAAGTACACCTCGTCGACACGAAGATTGCGCTGATCATCGTCAACACAATGTTCGCGGTTCCGCTTGCGATATGGTATTTGTCGGCGTTTTTTGACCAAGTGCCGCGTGAAATTGAAGAAGCCGCGATGATAGACGGCGCGTCAACGCTGCAGACGATGACGCTCATCTCGATACCCATCGCCAAATCTGGTATCATGGCAACAGCAATACTGATATTTATTGGTTCGTGGAATGAGTTTCTTTTCGCGCTGACACTGACACGCGATGACGCGAAAACTGCCGCCGTCGCAATACTGAATTTCATCCCATTTGAGGGGACCGATTGGGGCAAGGCGGCAGCCGCATGCGTGCTTATGCTGGTCCCGATCGTGGTGTTCGTGCCGTTCGTAAAAAAATACGTCGCCGGCCCAACAACGACCGGTTCCGTGAAAGGGTGAAACGCTAGCTCAAGGAGAAAAGCAATGAGATGTCTTGGAATTCTTGCTGTTGCATTAGGTGTTGCCGTCGGCGGCGGAGCGTCGGCTCAGCAGCGCTATGACGGCGTGAAAATAAAGGTCCTATCGACAAACTCGGCATACGATTTGGAGCTCAAAAAATTCGCGCACGAATTCACAGAGAAGACTGGCGCTGAAGTGCAGTTTGATCTCTTCGGTTATGCGCCGCCGTTCAAGTGTCGTCGAGCTCCTACCGTTCAGTATACTTAACGAGAGTTCGGCGATACGATCATCCTGGAGCCGCTCGATAATTACATAGACATGAAGAGTGCGGACGTACAGGATTTCATCGCTCCCGTGCTGCGCCTCTACAATAAGGACGGCAAACAGCTGGCATTTCCGCATTTCGCGGCGACACAGCTCCTGTATTATCGTGCCGACTTGTTCGAGAAAGCCGGAATCAAACAGCCACCGCAAACGTGGGAAGAGTTCCGTAATGATTGTGATCTGCTGAGAAAGGCAGACATTCAGTGCACGGCGCTACGGGGTCAACCGGATACTGGCGAGAATATATGGTTTTGGGGCCAGGTTCTTTATGGTTTTGGCGGTAAATATTTTGCGAACGAACCAGCGGATCTGACGCCCACGGTAAATTCGCCCGCTGCGGTGGAGGCGCTGAAATGGTACACGGATGTGATGACCAATTTCACTGTGCCTGGGAGCATCTCAGCAACCTTCGATGATGTTGTCATCGCGATGCAGCAGGGCCGCATTGCTATGACTGTCGAAGGCGCTCCCACCGCAGGTCGCATTCTCGATCCCAAGCTGTCGAAGGTCGTCGGCAAGCTTGGGTTTGCTTTGCCCCCTGGCGGCGTAAGTGGGAGGTTCCCGCCCTTTGCGGGACAGGCGTATGTCATTCCAGCTGCATCAGAAAACAAGGCAGCTGCAGCGGCCTTCCTTCAATGGGCGACGAGTAAAGATCTCATGAAGCGGATTTCGCTCGACAGCACCTTTGTCGCCATCACCAGGACATCGCTGTGGGACGATCCGGAAATCCGTGCGAAACATGACTATGATTATGGCCATGGATCGTTTGCGGCAACGTATGCAGAAACGCTTCGCGGGGCGCCCGAGTGGTATTATCCTCGCATTCCAGAATTCAAGGAGATCGGCGATCGCCTTGGCCGTGCCCTGCAAGAAGCGGTTGTCAGGAGCAAGAGCCCAGAGGCTGCCTTGGACGATGCTCAAGGTGATGCGGTCGAAATCGTGAAGCGCGCTGGATACCTGAAATAGCCGTTACACGTCGCCACCGGCGCGGTTTTGCGCGCCGGTGCGCGCGCGAACTGAACCTTCATAGCGCGTGGGATGAGAGTTGAGGAACTTTAGTATAGTCTGGATTTGCAGCGATCAGCAGCGTTGGGACACCTTGCAGTGCCTAGGGTTCAAAGGCACGCAGACGCCCAATATTGACCGCCTGGCGGCGAGGGGCACGGCATTCGCCCGTGCGTATTGTCAGAGCCCTATCTGCACGCCGAGCCGAACGAGCTTTCTGACAGGCTTGTATCCGATCGCACACCAAGTGCATCAGAACGGCGCCGGCACATTTCCTTCGCATCTCGTTTTGCTCCCAAAACTGATGGCGAACGCCGGATACTATACAGGGCACATAGGAAAGCTGCACCTGTCTGCCACACGTGGCATGATAGAAAAGCGCCCCGATGATGGATTTGCCGAGTTCTACTGGAGCCCTGAGCCATTTCCGGAGTGGTCAGGCAACCACGACTATCATGCGTGGATGTGGTCAAAAGGGGTCAATCCCGAAGCCTACTTCAAACCCTATCTTGACCAACACTATGGTCCGGGACCAGCCGCAGAATATCGGCAGGCGCGTTGGGCAGGCGATCGGGCTGAGCGCTTCATCAAGATGCATTCTGATCGTAGTTGGTATTTAGGCGTTAACATCGACGCGCCTCATCCGCCCCTCAATCCCCCGCCAGACTACCTCAGGCGGTTCAATCCAAATGATATGCCTGATCCTGCGTTCAAGCCGATTGATCTCGAGCACCAGAAGAAATTTGAACGAGTCGATCAGCAAGCGAAATTCGCGGTGGATCCTTGGCACGCAGCAACAGACGCGGGTGAGGCGCACAACGACGAATTGGCAGGACCTACGCATGAAGCGCCACCAACGAAGTTCAATATTTGGGAGATGAGAGCGGCCTATCACGCCGAGGTGGCACAGGTGGACGATCTGGTCGGCCGGATACTAGACACTTTGACGGAAACCGGCCAGCTGGATCGCACGATCATCGTCTTCATGAGCGATCATGGTGATATGATGGGCGACCACGGCCTGCTCTACAAAGGCTGCCGGTTCTATGAGGGTGTGGTGCATGTCCCACTTGTGATTTCCGTGCCTGGCAGCCCAGCCCAAGGATCGGTGTCGAATGCACTTGTCGAGCTGGTCGATATTGCGCCCACATTGCTCTCGTTATCGGGGCTTGAGGTCCCAAAGGCCATGCAGGGGCTGTCACTCGACCAGATGCTGCTTGGGAACACTTCACTGGATTGCCATAAGCCATACGTTGTCAGTGAGTATCACAACTCCCTCAGGTTCCGCGGCAGCCGAGGGTCCCGCGCATCGATGTACTATGATGGACGTCACAAACTAAATGTATATCACGATGTTGGAATAGGAGAGCTGTTCGATCATAAAGAGGATCCCAATGAGCATTATGACCTATGGGATAGCCACCATCACAGGGGGTTGAAATACGACCTATTAGGCCGCAGCTTTTCCGCAATGATGCTTAGAAGTGGATCCGGCCCGGAGAGAATTGAGGACTATTGACCTTGGCGGACCGACGCCAGGACGGTCACGAGCGAGGCATTGTTCTCGCGACCTTGGGGCCGCCCTCGGTCGATTGTCCAGAAATTGTTCGATAATTTATGGTATCTCGCTGCTCTTTCCTTCATTCATAAGGGGTGAGGATTGTGGAAATGAGCGTCAACTCACCTGCAATGAAAGCGGCATCGCACGAGAGCATCTTGGCTCGCCTGCAGGACGACATCGATCGATTGCCCAATGCGCTCGCTCGCATTGCCAAATACATTCTGGAAAACCCGGAAAAGGTGCTGCACCAATCGGTCGCGGAGCTAGGTGAATTCGCGGCCAGTGGTGAAGCGAGCATATTGCGGCTTTGCCGGCAGATAGGCTTTTCCGGCTTCCGCGACTTCAAGCTGGCATTGGCGGCCGAGATTGGCCGCCCGGGACTGCCTCCTACTGCTGCTGGAACTGCGGATAGCGCTCTGCAATCCTTGCACGACACCATGGCGCAAAACCTCAGCATCGCACACAACAATGCCGATTCCGAAACTCTCGCGAAGGTCGCCGCCGCGCTTGCGGCAAGCAGACGGATCGACCTCTACGGCGCCGGAATGTCCGGTATAACGGCAGAACTGCTTGCCTATCGGCTTTTGCGTGTCGGGCTAACGGCCTTTGCGTTCAGGAATTCCAACATGGCTCACGAAGTCGCCAGCGGGCTTAGTCCCGGATGCGTTGCGATCGGCCTTTCGATCTCCGGCCTCACGGTTGACACCGTCCAGTTCCTCAAGGGCGCCCGTTCTGCGGGGGCACTGACCGTCGCCATCACCAACCGCGCCCGCAGCCCGCTCGAGAAAGCGGCTGACTTCACCCTGCAGGCCTCCGGCCTTCAAGACCACCCGATCGGCGGCACCCTAACATCGACGATCGGCAAGATCTTTGTGATCGAAAGCCTCATGCTGGCGCTCGGAAAGGCGATGGATAAACCGGTTGCCAAATGAAATTAAACTCCATATTGTCACGAAAATGAAATAAAGCACCGATAGAAGTCACGCCCACCGAAAGGGAACTCGGAATGGCAGCGTTAGACCTTCACATCGACGACATCGGCAAGCGGTTTGGCGCGATTGATGTCCTGCGCGGCATCTGTCTAAGGGTTGCTGCGGGGGAGTTTGTGACACTGCTGGGGCCGTCCGGGTGTGGTAAATCAACGCTTCTTCGGATCATCGCGGGGCTGGAGCGTGCCGACCAGGGCCATGTGCGTGCAGGCGGCAGGGGGCTGGACGCGGTGGCGCCGAAGGACCGCGACCTAGCCTTCGTGTTCCAGAGCTACGCCCTTTATCCGCATCTGAGCGTGCACGACAACATTGCTGCCCCGCTGGTCATGCGTGAGCTAAGCAGCTTGGAACGGCTTCCTGTGATTGGCGCGCTGCTGCCCGGAGCCATCCAACGCAAACGCTCGATCCAGGAGCGGGTCCGGCAGACATCAGGGCTTCTCAAGCTCGACGCGCTGCTCGAGCGTCGACCGTCGGCGCTGTCGGGCGGGCAGCGCCAGCGCGTGGCTTTGGGACGCGCCATGGTGCGCAAGCCGAAGATCTTCCTCATGGACGAACCCTTGGCAAACTTGGACGCAGCGCTGCGCATCCATACGCGTGGCGAGATCGCACGGCTTCACAAGGAAATGGAAACGACGACTATCTTCGTTACCCATGACCAGGCCGAGGCGGCAGCGCTTTCAGACCGCGTCGCAGTCATCTTTGGCGGCGAACTCCGTCAGGTCGCAGCCCCTGCCGATCTCTATCGCGAACCCGTCGATCTAGACGTAGCGCGCTTCCTGGCGCAGCCATTCCTGAACGAGCTGGCAGTGGCCGCACCTATAGGCGGCGGGCTCATGATCGGCGGCAGCAGGATCATCATTCGCGACGCGCTCGGATCCGGGCTGGCCGGAACGCTGGCCTTCCGCCCCGAGCATGCGACCCTGGCTGAGAAGGATCATCCAGGAGCCCTGCCGGTTCGCGTCACGCGCATTGAGCACGCAGGGATCGACGCTCACGTCTTTGTCGATGCCGAGGCCGGCGCTCAGTTCGTCGCCCGCATTTCCGCCGAGCGCGCGCGATCACTGCGTGACGGCGATAATCTGGGACTGACCATCGACGCTGAAAAGGCATGGTTCTTTCCTTCCAACGGCTCGCGCCAGCGTGGCGATCACAGCGGGGCAGCCTGACATGGCCTTAGCCAACGACATTCCGCTCAGTTCCTTAGCTCCGAACACTGCAGGCAGCTACCGGCCGACTCGGGCCCAGGCGCAAGCTGGCATAATTCTGTCCGTGCCGGCGACGCTGTTGCTTGTTGCCCTTGTCATCGGACCCGCCATTCTTGTCTTCTTTCTGTCCTTCACGAATGCGTCGCTCGGCTTGGCCGGAATCCAATTCATCGGGGTTGCTAATTATACGCGCATGTTGACCGACCCTGGCTTTGCTCAGAGTCTGCGCAACACCGCGCTCTATGTGGCTGTGGTCGTGCCGACGGCAATCGGGTGGGGGCTGCTCGTCGCCGTTTTGATCGCTAGATCACGGTTCGCAGTTCTCTATCGAACCGCTTACTTTCTGCCCGTGGCTGCAAGCTTGGTTGCTCTCGCGACCGCGTGGGAAGCAATCCTGCATCCAAGTCTGGGTTTTGCCAACACGCTGCTGCAGCTCCTGGGCGCATCGCCCGTCAGGTTCCTGTCCGACCCGGCGACGGCCATATATGCGCTCGCGGCGATCGGCGTCTGGCAGTTGGTTGGCTTCAACATGATCCTTTTCCTGGCTGGCCTTTCGACCATTCCAGAGGAGCTCTACGAAGCTGCGACTATCGACGGGGCGGACAGGGGACTGAAGCGCTTCCTTCTGGTCACCTGGCCGATGCTGGCGCCAGTTACGGTGTTCGTCACCGTGATGACAATTATCCGCGCCTTTTCGGTTTTCGAAACGGTCGCGGTCCTCACACAGGGAGGGCCGATGAAATCTACCTCCGTCGTTCTTTACACTTTTTATGAAGAAGGTTTCCGCTTCTTCCGCGTCGGATATGCTTCTGCGATCTCCGTTTCCTTTTTTGTCTTCGTGACTTTCCTGTCGCTCGTCCAGATGCGCGTCTCCGAGCGTCGGGCGCGCTGGAAAGCAAATGGAGGCCAGTGATGATCCTGGGGCAATCTTCCTCTTCCCGCATTGTCTCGCATGCTGTGCTTGTCACCGGCGCGATCATCATGGTCTTTCCGTTTCTGTGGATGATCCTTGCCTCGCTGACGCCACAGAGCGAGATCTTTGACGGCAGCCTGCTTCCAACGCCGACCCTTCACGGCGCAATCGACAATTACGGCACTGCGCTCTCGGCAATTCCGCTGCTTCGGTTCATGGCAAATGGCTTTGTCGTGTGTCTGGCAATTCTTGTGTTGCAGATCGCGATCGCCATCCCATGTGGCTATGCGCTGGCCAAGCTGTCCTTCCCGGGCCGCCCTATTCTGCTTGTCGGCGTCCTGCTCGGCCTTCTGGTGCCGGTGCAGATACCAACCATCCCGATCTACATAGCCCTCGCAAAATCCGGACTGCTCGACAGCTATGCCGCTCTGGTTCTGCCCTGGATCATTTCGGTGTTTGCCATCTTCCTGTTCCGGCAGTTCTTCGTGACCTTTCCCGATGAGGTGCTCGACGCGGCGCGGCTCGACGGTTTCAGCGAGCTATCGATCGCCTGGCGGATCATGCTGCCAGCAGCTTGGCCGGCCGTCGTCTCCTTCTCGATCTTCTCTATCGTGGCCCATTGGAACGATCTTTATTGGCCAATGGTGGTGATAACCAATCCCGACATGATGACGGCTTCGCTCGGCATTGCCTATTTCCGGCAGGCCGGCGAGGGCGCCGGAAATGTCGGTGCGCTGATGGCGGGGGGCGTTCTCGTAACTGCTCCCTTGGTCTCTTTTTTCCTTCTCATGCAGAAACACTTCATCCGAGGTCTGGTGCTCGGCCGACACTAGCTCCGTCTCTAAAAACCTCCATCTCAAAACTCAGGAGAGCAATGTGAAAACAGTTGCAATGATCCTTGCTGCCGGTGTCGCAGCGGCAGCCATGCCAGCGCAAGCCGAGACGAAACTCAATGTCTATTACGCCTGGCCCGAACACGAAGTGATCCACAAGCCGATTGCAGACCGCTTCATGGCGGACCACCCGGAAATCAAGATCAGCTTCCGCGCTGCTGCGCCGAGTTATGACGAAGCTGTCCAGACGTTGATTCGTCAGAGCATGGCAGGCGAGTTGCCGGACGTTCACTATGTCGGCTTTAACGTGCTCCGTCCGCTCGTCACGCGCGGGCTCGTAAAGCCCATCGACGATCTCGTTGCCGCCGATCACCTGGCCGATAAGGGCTACACGGAACAAATCCTGTCTCTGGCAAGAATCGAGGGCCATCTGTACGGACTTCCCTTCGCCATGTCGACGCCGGTCGTTTATTACAATGCCGATCTCGTGAAGCAGGCGGGCGGCGACCCCGACAAGGTTCCGACCGATTGGGACAGCTTCGTCGCACTGGCCGGCAAGGTCGGTGCGCTCGGCAATGGAACGTCCGGCATGTATTACCAGCTCGGCTCGGACGACTGGGCCACGCAGAACCTGGTACGCAACTTCGGCGGCCAGATGATGAACGACAAGGAGAGCGACATCGCTTTTGACGGTCCTGCAGGCCAGGCTGCCGTCAAGCTGTTCAAGCGGTTCCACACCGACGGCGCTCAGCCGGCGATCGACTCCCATGCCGCCCGGCAGCTCTTCACCTCTGGCAAGCTCGGCTTCTTCTTCGCCTCTGCCGGCAGTGTGAGCGGTTTCGAAGGTGAAATTGGAGATCGGTTCAAGCTCCGCACAGCCAAGCAGCCGCTCGGCGCTGAAGATGCGACGATGCCGACGGGCGGCATGGTTGCGATAATCCTTACCGACGATCCCGCCAAGCGCGCCGCCGCCTGGGACTACGTCAAGTTCACCACAAGTCCTGAAGGCCAGAGCATTGTCGTGCCGAATACTGGTTATATGCCGACCAACACGCTTGCCCTCGACAAGGATCATCTCGCCGGCTTCTACGATAAGCACCCGAACTGGTACACCAGCGTGCTTCAGACGCCCCGCGCCCGCCCGTGGTTCTCCTGGCCTGGTGATAACGGCGTGCAGATCGGGGAGGTCCTCCGCGACGAGATGACGGCTATTGCGCTTGGATCCAAGGAACCGGAAGCCGCTCTCGCAGACATGGTGTCCGAGGTTCGCGCACTCCTGCCGAAAACGAACTGATCGCCTCGTCCGAGACGCTGCACGCTCCTGTGCGGCATCCCTCCCTTTTCGGGATTATCCATGAAACTCATTCATCTGACCGACCCCCATCTTGTGCCGTTAGGCGCCATGCTCTTCGGCTTCGATCCTGCCCAACGGCTTCGCAAGACCATTGAGCGCATCAACCGCGATCACGCCGACGCCGAGCTTTGCGTCGTGACTGGCGATCTCACTGACGAGGGAGATTTCGCTTCCTATGTCCTACTTCGCGAGGTGCTGCAGGAACTGCGCGTGCCCGCCCGCCTTCTGCTCGGCAATCACGACAGCCGCGAGAATTTTGTTCGGGCGTTTCCTGGAGAGCCGCGCGATGAGAACGGCTTTATCCAGTCGGTTCACGACGGATCTGCCGGGCGCCTCATTTTTCTCGACACATTGGTGGAAGGTTTCGGTCATGGCTCCTTGGACGATGGTCGGCTCGAGTGGCTGCTGGCCCGGGTGGCCGAGGCGTCGGATGTGCGGGCCTACCTCTTCGTCCATCATCCGCTGCAGCCGATCGGCCTGCCGCATTTCGAACCCTGGAGCACCGAGAATTGGCGCCCGATCATGCAGGCGATTGTCAGCGCCGGCAATGTGCGGCACATTTTCCACGGCCATGTGCATGTCGATGTTGGCGGCACCTGGAGCGGCATCCCTTTCAGTGCAAACCGCGGCGTGGCGCATCAGATCATTCCACATTTCACGCGGAGAGACGCGGACTTCGTCGAGGATGCGCCCGCTTTTGACATCGCGATAATCGACGTTGATGGGGTCCTGGTGCATCGCTTCGAAGTTAGCGACCGACATGTGGTCGAGGTCTCCGCAGAAGGTTGGGTTCCCGAGGGCATGCAATGAATCAACAGGCCTCTTATGAACTGGTCATCTTCGATTGCGACGGCGTTCTGATCGATAGCGAGACGCTGGCAAGTCGAATCGATGCCGAAGAACTTACCCGCATTGGCTATCCCATGTCGTATTCTGATGTGATTCTGCGGTTTACCGGCCTTTCCTCAGCCACCATGCGGAAAATGATCGAAGAAGACTGGGGCCGCCCTCTACCCAGCGACTTCGACGTCATCGTGCAATCCCGGATAAAGGAAAGCTACCAGACGGAACTGCAAGCGATCAGCGGCATTGACCAACTCCTGCATCAGTTGCGATTGCCGCGCTGCGTCGCATCGAGCAGCGCCCCCGACAAGCTGCGGCTTGGTCTTGAACTGACGGAACTTTGGGCATACTTCCATCCCCACGTGTTCAGCTCCGCCATGGTAAAGGCCGGTAAGCCTGCACCGGACCTCTTCCTGTTCGCTGCCGCCCAGATGGGCACTAAGGCAGCGCGCTGCGTCGTTGTCGAGGACAGCATTGCAGGCGTTCGAGCCGGTGTGGCCGCGGGGATGATGGTGATCGGTTTCACCGCGGGCGGCCACTGCCACGACGACCACGGTCAACGATTGCTGTCAGCCGGCGCTGCGGTGGTCGCGCGATCAGCCGAAGAACTTAGCGTCCTGCTGATGACGAGCGAAGTCCAGCCCAATACAAAATGGCAGGAGGCGGACCCGGTGGCAGCAGGTGCCGTAAGGTGAACTGCAGCAGCTTCCCATCCACTCAACCCCACAAAAATGTCTTCCTATACCGACTGTCCCGGCGATTCCGTCCACTTGACATAAATCCGAACAAAGCTCCCTTGCATTCGATATCGGCGAAGTCTGACAGGCGGATGCGGCATGGGGCGGGCGCGCGCAAGCGACACTCAACGGTGTTCGACCGAGCTGCTCACAAATTACAATTGAGGGTCAAGAAGGAGCATTCGTGTCTGCGTGGGGGAACTCACCGGAGCTCGAAGCACAGGCCCGTGGCACCGTTTCGATGATGGACGAGTTACTTCATGATCAACCGAAAGCGATAGCGACCGAGGTCCCTTATGCGGCCCGAGCATTTACAACTCGCGACATTTATTGGCCGTTCGTCGGTCAACTGTTTGCTTGGAATCGAACACCTCGATCCGGGCGGCAGAGAGGGTCGACCCCTCACTGCTCACGGTTCGCTGTCAGACGCCTGGAATAGATGGTCACCACAACGACGGCAATCAAGTGGCCTGACGCAGCAGCGGTCTCTTGTCCCACTTCCTCCCAGGGTCGGGCCCAATCTGAGTGTGGAGCAATGCAGAAAATCATTCATATCACGGATCCTCATTTTGTTGCCCCTGGCAAGACGCTTTACGGCATCGATCCGGCGCAGAGATTGCGCGACACCTTGGACCATGTCTCGCGCGTACACGCAGATGCCAAGCTCATCCTTATTACCGGCGATCTTGCTGATACAGGCGATCCAGCCGCTTACGCACTCTTGCGCGAGATCTTGTCGGAGGTCCGGCTCCCGGTCCATTTGACGATCGGCAACCACGATGACCGCGGCGCATTTCGAGGCGTATTCGGCGGGGAAGGATTCGTTCAGGCGGCTGTCGACTTGCACGACTGGCTCGTCGTCTTGCTCGACACAAAGGACGACATCAGCCATTTCGGTTGTCTTGACGGTGGCAGGTTTGAATGGCTGCAGGACCAGCTTTTCCGTGCCGCCGGCCGACCAGTCGTGGTTGCTATGCACCATACGCCGGCGGATTTGCATGTGCCTTGTTTTAAGACGAGCGATATGAAGGAGTCCGATCGGCTCCTTTCCATCCTTCGGAAAAACGCATCGGTCCGCCACATGCTCTTTGGTCACCGGCATGTTGCTGCAGCAGGCAGTTTGTCGGGCATATCGTTTACTGCCAGCCGTGGCACGGCGCAGCATATCGTTCTGGACTGGGAACAATATGGCAAGCCCATATTTGTGGCGGCTGCGCCATCATACGATGTCGTCATGTTGGACGGATCGGATGTCGTTGTCCATCGTCACGAGGGACTTGATCAGCTGCCTGTCATTCGTCCCGGTGATCCGAAATGATGGCTTCACCATCGATCAAAACGTCCGATCGGTCGCGGCCTCGACTGATCATCTTCGATTTTGACGGCACCCTTGCGGAGACGGAAATCGTAGCATCGGAGGTGATTTCGGCAAAACTTGCCGCGGAAGGTTTCCAGGTGCATCCAGATGAAATAACGGCAACGCTCTCCGGTGTTGAGCGAGACGATCAACAACGGCATCTGGAAAGACTTGTCGGTGTAAGCCTGCCGAAGAACTTCATGGAAACGGCCGCGGCTGAGATCCAGCTGGCCGCCTCTGGGATCCTGTCGGCGACACCTGGCGCGGTTGAACTGCTCCAGTGGCTTTCCATTCCCTTTTGTGTCGCATCGAACACATCTCGTTTCGAACTCATCCACCGCATGAGAGCCGCCAATCTCTTGGGGCTTGTAGGCTCACGGTTCTTCTCCTCCGATGACATCGGTGTCCGGAAGCCTGACCCTTCTGTGCTGCTATTGGCGGCGGAAATCATGGGCGTGTCTGCCAGAGAGTGCCTTGTCATTGAGGACAGCGTCATCGGTCTTAGTGCCGCGCGAAATGCAAATATGCGCTACTGCGCATTCGGGGGCGCCCGCCACCATACGAGTCGACTGAGGAATGACCTCCGGACCTTTGAGCCGGAGGCATTGTTGCTGAACTTGGCGGAACTTAAAGGTTTGCTTTGCCCAATGTAGAAAGAGGGCAGCGGCGTGGACGGTCCGCCCGCGCCTGCATCCGGAACACCATACCCCGGCGGGCAGTGCAATGGCGGACAGGTCATCAAGCTTGGTGCGGGATGCGGTATGCGGTCTGGTCGCCAGCGGGCCTAGCTCACAATCCAGAATCGCGCATTTTGTTGCCTAAAACCCCGAGCTTCTTGGGGACTTATCTATCTCCAAACTCGTAAGTCAAACAAACAGCGGAGAAGCGTCGGTTTTGCGTTTTTGCCGTACTCTTGGCCTCTCTGGGTTTCGCGAGTTCAGGGTGGCGTTACCGGGGAGATTGAGCGCGATAAAGCCCGGCGACTGACACAGCACCTCGCCACTGAACTCGCATGTAAGACCGGAAATTGCGAACCTGAGCGCGGCCTTCCTACATTCGGTTGAGGCCTCAGCTCGCCTTCTCGACTACGCCCAGATCGAGCGCCTGACGGAGCGACTACAGAGTGCTACGCGTGTCGAAGCTCTTGGTATGGGCGTCTCCGCAATCTGCGCAGAGCTACTGTCACAGCCGCCTGATCTGGCTGGGGACCCCGGATTGTGAACATCGCTCGCGGTCTGGCTCATGGGCTGGACGCTTCGGCTTATGCTATCGGCATCTCCTATGAAAGATATGAGCGAGAGGCCGTCGCCTTTCTCAGAACTGGCCGCGACCGAGGGTAAGCGGTGTTCTTAGGCCACAGCCTTGAGCTGGAGCTTGTTGATGTAGACCCAAGGCAGGAGATCGTCGATCTGGCTGTTGGGGTGGCCGTTGACGATCCTGGTGAGGACATCGGCGAGATAGCCGAGCGGTTCGACACCATTGAGCTTGCAGGTTTCGATCAGCGAGGCGATGACTGCCCAGTGTTCGGCGCCGCCGTCAGAGCCTGCGAAGAGCGCGTTCTTGCGGTTGAGCGCGATCGGACGGATCGAGCGTTCGACGGTGTTGCTGTCGATCTCGATGCGGCCGTCGTCAAGGAAGCGCGAGAGGCCTTCCCAGCGCGAGAGCGTGTAGCGGATCGCCTCGGCGAGCTTTGTCTTCTGGCTGATCAGCCCGAGCTTTTCGCGAAGCCATGGTTCGAGTTCGACGACGATCGGGCGGCTCCTGTCCTGGCGCACGACACGGCGCTGCTCGGCCGATCGTCGACGGACGTCGTCTTCGACGCGATAGAGTTCCGCGATCCGTCTCAGCGCCTCGCTGGCGATTGGCGCGGGACCGGCCGCGGCGAGCTCGTAGAAGCGCCGGCGCACATGTGCCCAGCAGAAGGCGAGCGTCACGCCGCTCTTGTCGGCGAGCACGCGATAGCCGCCATAGCCGTCGACCTGCAGGATTCCGGTAAAGCCCACCAGATGAGCGATCGGACGCTCGGCCTTCCGATCCGGCGCATAGACATAGGCGACGCCCGGCGGGTCGCTCCCCTCCCAAGGTCGGTCATCGCGGGCATAGGCCCAGAGTTGACCTGTCTTGGTCTTGCCGCGGCCGGGATCGAGCACTGGCGCGGTCGTCTCGTCGGCGAAGAGTTTTGGCGAGGACTTCAGCTTGCCAAGCAGCCGCTCATGCACCGGACGCAGATGCCAGGCGGCGCGGCCGACCCAGTCGGCGAGCGTGGACCGGTCGAGATTGATGCCCTGCCGGGCATAGATCTGCGCCTGACGATAGAGCGGCAGGTGGTCAGCATATTTTGAGACCAGCACCTGGGCGACCGTCGCCTCGGTCGGCAGGCCGCCCTCGATCAGCCGGGCGGGCGCCGGAGCCTGAACCACTACATCCTCACAGGCGCGGCAGGCATATTTGGGCCGGCGCACGACGATCACGCGCAGCTGCGCCGGAACGATGTCGAGCCGCTCGCTCATGTCCTCGCCGATCCGATGCAAGCCATTGCGGCAGCACGGGCAGGCATGATCCTCGATGTCGACGACCATCTCCACGCGCGGCAGATGGGGTGGCAGCCCGCCGCGGTTCGCCCTGCGCTTGGCGACAGGCGCCTGACGTTCGCCAAGAGCGGTCTGTGCCTGCTCTTCGTCACCGGCGGCCTCGATCTGTTCGGCCTCTTCGAGCCCCAGCAGCAATTGATCCTCGGGGAGCGTCTCGGCACGCCGGCCGAAGCGATGACGCTGCAATTCCTTGATGATCTGAATCAGACGGGCATTCTCGACGTCGCGCGCCAGGACCATCGCCTTCAGCGCATCCGGATCGTCGGGAAGCTGGTCAGCCGTCATCGCCATGAGCGGATCAGACCATATTCGCCGACAGTCCGCGACAGCGGAATCCAGGCTGATTCACTTCGTCGCGGGTCAGCCCGCCTGGGCTGGAACGCGAGTCCGGCGCGCCTCGTGGACACGCCGCCAGTCGAGACCTTCGAGCAGCGCCGACAGTTGCGCGGCCGTCAGCCGCATCATGCCGTCATGCACTTTCGGCCAGCGGAACTCCCCATCCTCCAAACGCTTGGCATAGAGGCAAACCCCGGTGCCATCCCAGAAGATCAGCTTGATCCGGTCAGTCCGCTTGGCCCGAAAGACATAGACCGCCCCATTGAACGGGTCAGCGCCCATGGTCTCGCGCACAAGTGCGGCCAATCCCTCCGCACCCTTGCGGAAGTCCACCGGCTTCGTCGCCACCATGACCTTGACCGCACCCGTCGGCCCGATCACGACGTCGCCTTCAGCGCGCGGATCACTGCCGCCACCGTCTTGGTATCGGCGCCCCGGCCAACGCGCATCGAGATGCCGTCGATCTCAAGCTCGATCATGCCGGCACCTCGGGTGGCTTGCCGTTTCCGCTGCTTCGGTGAACGGCTGGCTACAGGTTCCGCCGCCGCCAAAACCGCCGGCACAAAGGCAGGAGAATCTTGCTGCACCGAAGTGGCCGGTTTGCGCGCTTCGCGGCGCCAGGCGAAGACCTGCTGCGGCCTAAGGCCATACCGACGGGCTACCTCGGAAATGACTGCGTTCGGCTCCAGCGTCTCCGCGATGATCCGCGCCTTGTCATCCACCGACCAGTGACGCCGACCGCCGGCACCGTTGATCACCTCGAAACGCCGAAGCTGCCGCTCCGGGTCAAGCGTAAGGTCAAGTCCAGACACAAGCCGATCTCCGATCCCAATACAGGATCGGCAACCTCACAGATCGCGACCACTCCCGAAAGGTGGTCCGGAAACACCGCTTACGACCGAGGAGCGCATACGCTTGCAATAACGACGCGTGACAAATCGCCAGTCTCTGGGGTGGCGCATGCTCGAGGCCGAGATGGACAGAGGCTCTGGGTGCTTCGAAAGGCGAGCGCACACCGGAGCGGCTCGGCTATCGCTCGGGTTATTATGGCCGCACTCTTGTCACCCGTGTCGGCAAGCTTGAGCTGCGAGTTCCGCAGGACCGGGCCGGCCGCTTCTCCACCGAGCTTTTCGAGCGTTACCAGCGTTCGGAGCGGGCCTTGGTGGCCACGCTTGCGGAGATGTATGTGCAGGGCGTGTCGACCCGCAAGGTCAAGGCGATAACGGAAGAGCTGTGCGGCCATGCCTTCTCGGCCTCGTCCATCTCGGCCATCAACAAACGCCTGGACGAGAGCCTGAAAGCGTTTGCCGAGCGCCCGCTTCAAGAGCCTTTTGCCTACCTCATCCTCGATGCTCGCTACGAGAAGGTGCGCGAGGCCGGCATCGTCATGAGCCAGGCGGTGCTGATCGCTGTCGGCATAGACTGGGACGGCCGGCGTCAGATCCTGGCCGTGGAGATGGCCAATCGTGAGAGCCGCTCGGCCTGGAGGGACTTTCTCGTTGGCTTGAAGGCGCGCGGCCTCAAGGGCGTCGAGCTGGTCGTGTCAGACGATCATGCCGGCCTGGTCGCGGCGATCGGCGAGGTGATCCCGGAAGCGGCATGGCAGCGCTGCTACGTGCACTTCCTCAGGAACGCGCTCGATCACCTGCCGAGAAAGCATGGCGACGATTGCCTGCAGGAACTGCGCTGGCTCTACGACCGGCGCGATCTCGCCGAGGCCAAGGCCGATCTCGCCGCATGGCTTTCCAAATGGTCGGCCCGCTACCCACGACTGACGACATGGGTGGAGGAGACCATCGAGTACACGCTGACCTTCTTTCGTCTGCCACGCCAGCACCACAAGCATCTCAAGAGCACCAACATGCTTGAACGGCTCAACGAGGAAATCCGGCGCCGCACCTATATCGTGCGCATCTTTCCAAACTCACAGAGCTGCCTACGCCTCGTCAGGGCGCTGGCCGTCGAAACCAACGAAAACTGGATGGAGGCCAACCGCTACATCAACATGGACGACCTGCGCGAGCACAAGAAGCTCACTCTGCGCCAAGCCGCATGACCAGCACCATGGCCGCCCCTTTTTGCAGAACTTGACGCACACAACCGGCTTCCGCATCCGAGCGCCGCGGCTGGCCATGGTCACACCTCATACGCATGGTGTATGCAGCTGAGGCGGCGCGCGGTGCATGCGTCATGTCCGGATGTCGAGAAATAGCACGCCGCAGAAACTCAAATTCTGCTAATCGAACGTTCAAAGGACGTCGAAAAAAGGGGAAGCGTAGAGATGTGGTTCTGCAAAAATGCGGCCCAATGTCGTCGGACAGAAATGCCCAGTTTGGCTATTGAAGCCAAGAAGAACGCAAAAGCCGATGCAGCCTACGACGCGGTACTTCAATTGCTCTACAGCAAATCCCACATGCCGGGGCAGCATCTCAGCGATAAAGAGCTAGCGTCCGTCCTCAACATCGGCCGGACTCCTATACGCGAAGCACTTATCCGACTTGCAGCGGAAGGGAAGATCGTGTCCTTTCCTCAAAGGGGTTACTTTACGAGACCTCTGGTCGAGTGGGTTCTATTGGACTCGTATGTGGTGGCGCGCGAAACACTTACCTTCGCCCTAACTCGTACACGGACTCACCCTCTCGACCGAACCGCCCCCTCTGGTGAGTTATCTCCAACGGAGCTCGCTCTTCGAGCGGAAGAAATATTCACTGACATAGCTCTGGGGGCATGTAATTGCGAAATCTGCCATATCATCGACAAGTTCTGTTTCTGCTCTCATGCCCTTCGCATGGAAATAACCGCGTCTGAGCTTTCCCCGGCTTTTCGAACCAGTCTTGCAAGGCTAACTGACGCAATGCCTCAGCTCGGCAAGACTACGAGCGCAGTGGCATCCGCATTGACTAACCACCTTGATGTAGAACAGCGCGCAGTGTCGCGCGCTTTGCAAAACATGAGCAGGAGACAGCTGGCAAACTTCACGTTTACAAAGAAGTATTGGTGAGCGATTTTCGCCGACATCAGCCGAGTAGCTGAGCCATTCGGCTTGGGCCGTCGCAGGAGGGCTGCGGGTCCCGTGCGATATGATGCTGGAGGCGGTCAAGACACGCTTCGGATCGACGAGGGTGCCTCATCCGATCGAGACCTGTCGGAAAATGGCACCCCTACACCGGCAAGGAACACGCGCCTTCGCCTCTGCGCTGACCGCGTTACTTGCTCCACGCCCGTGAAGCGCCCCACTCCAGCGACGTTTCGGAAGCCTGGGTCAAAACCTTCAAGCGTGATTGCCTTCGCATCACTCCTTGCATGATCACCCATGGTTCTCCGCCAGATCGCCCGGTGGGATGACTACAACGAGATACATCCTCACTGAGCGCTCAGAATACGATCCCGGGAGGTCATTCTGACACAAACCCACTAGCCGGAGTGTTCGCGAAAGGGGCTACTAACATTGGACGCCGGCCCTCGGTCCGGCGAGTGCTTCAACCAATTACGGAAGCTCGGGGTGCTTCCAGCTCGCCAAGGTTGGCTGATTATCTGGCCCGCGGCTTTGGCGGGATGATATTCCTGCGCATCCGCGCTGCGCTTTTTATCTTTTAAATGGTGCCGGTACTAGAGGCTGAAAAAGCAACCTCGCGTTGTCACTTCCGATACTAAAATATCTCAGATAGGAGGCTAAAGGTCGGCGGAGAATAAATAGTATATCCATAAATATATTTCAGAGGACCACTTCCCCTTCTTGTCAAGGGCTATTAGGTGTTGATTTACGAAGGAGGGACTGCATCGTTCAGCGAGTTCATTTCCGACGAGGTTGACGCCTCATAAGCCGGTTGCGAGCTTGAAAGCTCTTTCCTGAACTCAACGTAGCGAGGGCGCTACGGCGCCCAGCCTGTTCTCAGGAGCGACTCTGCTCTTGTGGGTTAGCCGAGCCTCGTTGCAAGACGCAAAAGTATGCGAGAGACGGGTCGGTTCGGCTCGTGACTTCGCGAGTGGCCGATGGCCGATGTAACACAACCAGGCTAGATCATATGACCAAGGATGTAAGCTTAGCCACGGCAGCAAGCACACGATGCGTCCACCAGAAGGACACTTCTCTTGCGCTCTTTGGAGGAGATCCCACGGTGCCGGCTGGGCGAGTTGTTCTTTGGCCAGCTGCGAAACGTAAACATTTGAAGGCGCTCGCAAATGTTGTCGAAAGCGGCAAATATCATCGCGTCAATCACCCTATGGTGATTGAGCTCGAAAAGCGGCTAGCGGATTGGTCGGGTAACTGGTCTGTGCGCGCCGTTGGAAGCGGCACAGCCGCTATTCACGTGGCTCTCGACTACTACCGGAACCGAGGTCGCCGAGTCGTTACGTCGGCTTTGAACTGGCCGGGAGCCGTAGGCCCAATCGCGATCAGTGGACTCGAACCGGTCTTTGTCGATGTTGAGCCAGACCTTGCCGGAGTTGATGAGAAGATGGCGGCCTCCCTCATCAAGCCAGGTGACGCGGCGACGCTCATAACTCATCTGTTCGGAAATAACCTCTTGGTTCCCAGCTTGAGATTGGCGGCGCGAGCGCGAGGCGTGGCGATTATCGATGATGTTTGCCAATCAATTGGCGCTGCGAAAGATATTGTCAATGGAGCTTACTTGGAGAGCGATGCACTCTCTCTCTCCGGCAACGGAGCTAAACACCTCGGGGCAGGTGAGCTTGGATTTGTCCTGACGAGGGACCCTGCTCTGATCCACCATGTAGATAATGTTTCGCTGACAAGCTCGTCGCGATGTGGAGCTAGGATATTCTCCCCGAACTCCAAAGGCTACAATTACCGACCCAATGTATTCTCTGCTGCCATTGCTAATCACAGGCTCAAGCAGCTTGACCGGCAGCTTAAAAAAAGGCGAAGGAATGCTAGGTTCCTTTGGCAGGAGATTGGCCACCTCTCAGGGCTTCTGCCTCTTTTCGATCCAGCAGATCATCAACAATCGATGCTGAATCTCCCGTTGCGTCTTGAGCCGGAAAAGCTCGGTTTTCTACCTGGCCCTACGGCCAGGGATTTCATCATTAAGCTTCTTCAAGCCGAGGGAGTTCCCGTTGCGGTCTGGCTGACGAAGCCCGTCTTTGAATATCTGCCGGATATCTGCGGCCAATGGTCAAGGACCGATTTTCCAAACGCCATGAAGATATTGAACACCATGTTTTACGTGTCGGAGATCGCTCCACCAAACGACGTTGAAGTGATGAAATTGTACGCGGCCGCGTTTCAAAAGGTCTGGGCAGCGCTTCCAAACCTAGCTTCAAAAATTCCTGAGATCGTATCTGTTGCCTGAGGGCGGGATGGCAAGCCGATGGACTGCTCAATAAAAGGTTTTCCACCATATGGCTTTTCGATTGTTCTCAAATTCGGCGGGAGCATCATGCGTGATCTTGCCGTGTGTAAGCTCGCACTGGCTGAACTTGAGCGTCTCGCCGATAAGGGCCATCGAATCCTACTTGTTCCAGGCGGCGGCATCCCGGACAAAGCAATTGAGGCGATTGATGCAGCCGAGCGATTAGATCCGTGTACCGCGCATCATGCGTGTGCTCTAGCACAGGACCAAACGGGGTATTTGCTTGCGGATGCCGCCTTCTCTTCCAAACTAGTTCCATCGGCCAGCCTAGGCGAATGCCGAACTCTCGCGAGACTTGGGAAGATTCCAGTGCTGCTGCCTTCCCGTTTGCTGTTTGCGGCTGACCCAGTGGAATGGAGTTGGGACGTCACATCCGACGCCGTTGCCGCGTGGATCGCTTGGTTAACTGGGGCACCACAGCTGGTGATTTTGACAGATGTCGATGGCGTGCATCGCGGTGGAGCAACCGACGATCCCGCTGCACTTATAGAGCAGATCGCTGCTCAAGATCTTGTCCTTCTCGGCCACACCTCGATTGACGCCTGCGCGGTCGAATTCATGGCGAAGAAAAGCCTTCCCGGCGTTGTGATTAATGCCCGTCATCCCGCTCGTCTCGCCGATTGGCTGGAAGGGAGACGCGTTAGAGCGACTAGGATCACCGTCGCGAGCAGGAAGGCCC
The DNA here is from genome assembly GCF_003952485.1 of Mesorhizobium sp. M1E.F.Ca.ET.045.02.1.1. Classification (NCBI taxonomy): domain Bacteria; kingdom Pseudomonadati; phylum Pseudomonadota; class Alphaproteobacteria; order Hyphomicrobiales; family Phyllobacteriaceae; genus Mesorhizobium; species Mesorhizobium sp. M1E.F.Ca.ET.045.02.1.1. Next base: position 187,869 of record NZ_CP034447.1, on the reverse strand, counting down.
ATATCACAAGCGACCCTTTGGGGGGGGCGGCATGATGTCATCCACGGCGCTGATAGTGTATGGCCCGGAAGTCGCGCGCTCTGGCCTAACCTCGCTGCTCGACGAATTTATTCGCCGGCGAACCGGTTTGGAACTCTCGGAACGGTTCTTTTCGATTCATAGTCGCAAATCCATTGATGCGTTTTATACCCTTACCTGTTCCACCGGCGGGAAGCATTGGCCATTGGTGCTGGACTTATTCGACATGCGTCCGGTTTGCGCCACGATCTGGAGCGGACCTAATGCGCTGCACTTGTCGCAAAAACTGAAGGGTAACACACAGCCGGCCCAGGCTTTATGCGGCACCGTACGTAGTCTCTTTTTCTGCGATAATCCCGTGACGAACCTCCTTCATGTGAGCGATAGTCATCAAGTAATGGATGCTGAGCTGAGAATACTTAGGTGCCGGTCGTTGGGCGACGAAGCGACTGCTTGGATTTCTCTCGATTCCGGCTACATTGCCCATTCATCTTTCCAAATGTTGCTAAACGTTCTCGGCGACAGGGGAGCTGCGCCGATGCCGGACAATCGGAGTGATGGTAGCGCCTTTGCCCACGCAAGATTCTGTTACGACAGAGCACTCCTAACCGCAGCAAAGTCGGGCCTAACGACAGCCGTCCAGCGGTATTTCCAGGGGGATCGAGCCGGTCTAGAAGGCCTCTTCCGGTATGCACCCCTCCGCTCATCTTGGGACCGCCTCATTCTTGAGGCCGGTCTGTTTTCAATGCCTCTTTGGAATTGCTTACTGAAGCGAACCGTTGATGCCGTCGAGCCGGGAAAACAACCAGGCATGGCACCGCGCCGGAAGGCCGGAGAACAATGAGCGAACTTGATCGTATCAGGACAACGCTTCGGACAAGTCAACAAGCCACTTTCCCGCGTCAGATGCAGGCATTCGGACTGGATCTGGTCGTACAGGAAGGGGTTTTTCCTCCAGAGCACTTCCAGAGTTGGCGTTGGATTAGCGAGAATTTTCCCCCATTCGACGGAAAGACCGTCTTAGAAATCGGCTGCGGTTTCGGTCTTCCCGGCCTTCTGTTGGCAAAGACTGGCGCGCTGTCGTTGCTGACTTGCGACATCAATCCGAGGGCCGTCAAGAACACGTTGGAGAATGCTGCAAGAAACGGCATTAGGAACGTCGAAGTCATCGCAAGCGATATATTTACCAATGTTCCACCTGGCAGAAGGTTCGACATCATATTTTGGAACTACCCGTCGAGCTACGCTCCAGAAGATTACGAGTTTGTCCACGACCTCGAAGGTGGTGCGATCGATCCAGGGTACAACTTGCTCGAGAGATTTCTTTCAGATGGCCCAAGATTCCTTACGGAAACAGGTCGTATCGTTCTTGGGTTCGGCACTAATGCCCGTGACGACCTTCTTGAAAAGATTGCGGGTTCAAATGATCTCACATCTGTGCTTCTGCGAGCCGGGACCTATCCCGACGTCAACGTAACTTACAGGCTGTTCTCAATATCAAAGAAGGCCACAAGCGCATGATGCCCGAGCTGATGCGCATTGCGTTAGTCGCCATTTCGCGCAATCGGAGCAAAGATAGCTGGGTAGCGGGCAGTAGCGTCCTTTCTCAGTTCATCCAGCGTGCGCCGAACGACATTGACATTCATCATGTCAATTTGGCCGCATTCACTCAGGCTGTGGATAAGGATACCAGGGCTCTGGCGGATGCGGGGTTCTCCATTGCCACATCGCGACCTGCCGACGCGGAGCTGGAGATCGTATTCTTGAGATCGAACGGGACCCTGGCGATAAATTGGGTTCTCGAACAGGAACGACCGACGGCGTTAATCAACGATCCGCTTTTTGGGACAAGGGCGAGTTTCGCGGACGTCATCGCGCGAAAGGTCGAGATGCACCTGGAGAACCACCATTCGAAGCACAGGGATGATCTCCTTGCACTCCTGGAGCATTCCGCCTCAATCTCGGCCGAAATGAGTCTGGACCAATTGGTTGGTAGCATCTCCGCGCTAGACCTCGCGAAATACGTCAATACCAACCTTCGTGGCAGCACCCGATAGATGTCAGCCCCCAATCTCCCAGGAATTCCCGAACACCGTGGCAAACGTAGAAGTGGACATGGAAGAAGCTCGACCTGGTCCACCGATCTGCCGACCGGCAAAAGGAGCCGCTGACTTGCTGTCGGTGAAGAAGGAAGCCAGGATCTTGCCTGCCTTCCTGCGTCCCACGCTGCTGCGGCCGACCCATGCCCTCTCGAGGCCCTCCAGCGCCACTCAGTCGGCGAGCGCGCCGTCGAACCTTGCGCATGGACCGCCTAGGGCACGGAGTCGACCTGGTGCTGCAGCCTTGCCAACGACGAGGAACCTGCCTTGTCCTCCGGTTTGATCCCGGTGTAGTAGTTCGTCAGCTTCTCAATTGTTGAAGCTTCCCCTATGATCACCAAACACCCCCGCGCCGTGGCAAGAGGGTTGCTCGGTGAGTTCGTCGTTTCCATGTAACAAGCACGCAGTACGCACAGTCGAAAGTGCGGTTCAAGTTTATCGCTTCAATGGCTCGTGCACGCGAGCACGCGCGACGAAGACCGAGGTGGGATCCGGAAATAACCTCGGAACTGCCCGAATTGGCCTTGGTGGGGATTCAGACTTCCGCCATCTGCAGACACTGGCAAAGATATTCGCTCAGCAACACCAGAGGCGGCACGTGCATCGCCGACCCGGCCTGTGGCCAAGCCTCAGCCGAGGTAAACAAGACCACCTCGTCCGCAGTCCGGGCGATCGGGCAGTCAACGCGGGTCGTAATGGCAATCGTGTATGCTCCGGTTTCGCGCGCAATGGCCAGAAAATCCTTGGTTTCCACAGTGTGGCCACGCGACGAAATGCCAATGGCGAGGCTCAACGAGCCAAGCCCTCGCGCGAGAGCGTGAGACACGGTGGCGGACCCCGAGCAATGTGCGGGGAAACCTAGGCAGATCAGTCGCATGGCCAGAATATCAGCGCAGACGGATGACGGCCCCGTGCCGAACAGTTCGACGCGTCGGGCCGCTCGGATGCGGTTGGCAAGCCCACTAATTTGAAGGTCGTCAAAACCACGAGCGGACGCGGAAATTGAGTTTTGTAAAGCAGAACTGAGGATGGCGATCCGAGGAGCTGTGTCTACAGCTTCTGATGGCGCGCGTTCAGCCAGTTCGCCGCTCAACTTCCGCCGCTCAATTTCGCCGCTGAGCGCAATCTTAAACTCGCGAAATCCCGAGAGTCCCAAGGTTCGGCAAAATCTTACAATTGAAGCAGAACCGGTAGCGGTGTTGCGCGCAAGGTCGGCAATGGACAGCGCCAGAACAGCCTCGGGGTCTTGTGCAACATACAGAGCTATACGTGCGAGCGCATTCGGAGCCGTGTTAATTGCATCATAGATGATGTCTAGCAGCAATTTCTGTGTATGTCGGGGCTTCCGCATGTGTCTTAGTGTTCGTTCCAAGCTGGCAGTCGACCCGCGAAGGCCTAGCAAAGCCCTGCATATTCGAGTCTCGCTGACGGTTCACTGACGCAGATCATAGACAAGGTTGATATCGGATTCCGGCTGCCGCTCCGTTCGCGCCCATGTCTCGGCAGTCGGGGCAATGGACGCGAGGGCATGCGCTCGGCCGCTCGCGAGGCGGTCTTGCGAGTGGCCTCGTTTAACGACGTCTCCTGGCCCGATGCTGTCAATGGAGCTTACTTTACTGGCTGCGCATGCGCCGCGCAAACCGTGGTGTCCTCGTCGTCAGGGCAGTGGGGACGACTGCACGGCAACGCAAGCGGTGCCGTCTGGGAAAATATATTCATTAGTATATTGGCGACATAACCAATCTTACTTGCGTTATTCTATGATTAGGTTCATCGTCCGATCGAAAACGGGGGTATGACAAGGTGACTACATCTCTAGGGAACGCCGACGTGGCGTTTGGTAAATAGCTCATCTCAGCAAGTTGGCCACGAGCTCGCCGATGCCACCCGTACTAGCGGTTCGTCTCGCGGCTAGCGCATGCGACGGGCTTTACTTCTCTGGTACGGCAACAGAGGGCGCGACTGCTTGGGGTCAAGCTGGTCAGGAACTTGTCCTGTCGCGCATTGGCTCCGGCTGTTTAAAAAAGCCGCTGCAACAGTGAGGAAACCACAATGTTTCACCCGCTTCCAGAAGAGCTGCGCGATATCGCGGGTCAACCCTTTCCACTTTATCCCTGCTCGAATGAATCTTGGTCAATCAAGCCGACGGCCGGCCGCTCAAGCTCGCGGGTTATGATATGTTCCATTCCGAAGGCGGGCACCCACCTATATGCCCGTCTGCTTGGACTGCTCGGGCTTGTACAGTCCGATGTGTTCTTTAATAAAGACTATCTTGGAGACTTCCGCTTTGTGGATGTCGAGCGAGCTCGCTTCACTCATTCCGAAAATATTCTATGGATACCGATCGAGATATCCTCGCGCTTTATTCAGCCCGGTCAGTTTGGCTATGGGCATCTACCGTGCGACATCGGCACTCGCCATTGTTTAGCGGATTTCAAGATCGTCTTTCTTTCGCGCGAAATGCGTGCGGCAATTGTGTCGCAGATGCGATATGTAGGTGACAGCGATTGGTGCCCGCCTGAGAGGGCTGAGATTACGTGGCGCAATGAGCCGGACGGACCTGACAAAATGCTGAAGTACTTCGATGAGATCGCGCCTTTCATTTTCAATGATCGCTGCCATCCAGTGGCACCGTGGGCGGATCAGGAGAATGTTCTTGGATTGAGCTATGAGCAGATCATAGGCGACCAAGGACGCGAAGTTCAGCTCGAGACCATTCGCAGAATTGTAGAGTTTTGCGAGATCGAGCGGCCGCCGCAGCCTGAGCTGATCTTAAACCAGCTAATCGGACAGCAGACCTTCACCCTGTCCAGCGGGCGAACTTCGTGGGAGGCTTGCTGGAATGCCGAGATCGAGGCGCGGTTTACCGCGCTGGGAGGGACGAGACTCAACGAGCGATTCGGATTTGGTTCGAGATAGATTTCAGGCTGTCGCAGAGCCGGGCGATGGCAGGTACGCTCGGAGCCGCTCGCCGGACGTTTTGCGAGCGATATTCTGGAAAGGCGCGCTGACCACTGCCCACCTGCCGCCCGCGCAATCACTTCCTGAAGTGCCGACATCGCGATTGGCGCGGGGCTTGCAAGGACCCTTGGTGCAACGTTCGACCGGAGCGCAGCGACGGGAGATGCCCGGGAGGGAGGATCCTGCCTCGATCCGGTTAGGAGACAAGAATTATTGAATATAGTCCCGCACACCGCAGCGCGAGTCCCGCGCCCCCTAAGCCCTCTTATCCCAGCTTTACGTGCAGGTGTTTGCTGCAGTCACGCTCAGCCATCGCACTCGGCCGCCTGAAGCCGCTCGGCGAACGGCGACCGCGGCTGGGCAGTTCGCACGCACACAGCGCCGCTCACGGATGGGTCGACTGTTGGGCGCAGCCATCCCACCGCATCTCTTCGAATAGCACGAGCCCCTTGACCTCCCGTCATCCGCGAACAGCGGGTGAGGCATTAAAGCGGTGCATACTTTGACGTCAAAAGGCCGCCCGTTGCCGCCCTGCCGTTCACTGTTAATTGGAGCCTAACCATGCCTTACGCCAAAAGCCGGCCTTATCGCTCTTTCAGCCCTAGCCCTGCCTTTTTTCGGGCTGGCGACGCGATATGGTCCAGTTGCCAAAGACTACGTGCGCCAGCATGAAAACCATAGCCGGCTCGTCGCGTTTTGGTGGAAGCTCATTCCAGAGCGGCGCGACCACTCTTAAACGACGCTGCTGCGCCAACTGCTGGCAACCCGAATGGCGACGTCCCTCTCGTCTTATTTTTGGACTACAACTGCCCGCGGTGCCGGGCGGAAGACCGTACAATCCAGCAAGCCCTCAAGCATGATCCCATGCTGAAGGTTGTCTACAAACATTGTCCGGGCAAGAGACCGGATTCCAAATTTGCCGCACTGGCGGCGCTCGCCTCCAGCAAACAGGGAAAATATGAGGCGTTCCATCACGCCCTTATGGCTGCTCGCGGCCAGCTCAGCGAATTCGACATCTTGACTATCGCACTACACGTTGGCCTCGACGTTGAGCAGCTCAAGCGGGACATGGAAGACCGCGCCATCGAAAGCGTCCTCGAGCGCAATTGCGCGCTCGCCAGGGAGCTGTACATCAACGTCACGCCGGAGTTGGTTCTCGGCGACGAAGTGATTTCAGGTGTGCTCAAGATTCACACGCTGGAACGCTTCATCGCCAAAGAGCGGGAACAAGCTAAGCGTCGTGCCGGATCACCAACTTCGGCATTTTGAAAGTGGTGGCCGGTCCAATCCCGTTCTCTGGCCACGAGTGCCGCCTCTCGCGCTGGGCCAAATTTCTTATATGGCCCGCAATGCGGTGCCAGCGTGCAAAGTCCTGCATTCAGCTCGCTTTCCTCAACTTGGCCGAACGCGATCGCACAGCTCGGGATCTATTCAGCCGGTGGTGTTTCCGTTCCGCCATCGGGGTCTTTCACCGAAGCCTCGCCAGAAGATAGGCGGGAGGCGCGCCGACGCCTGCTTCAGATCGCGGCCGGCGCGACGATGATCGTCATGGGCTCTCGCCCCCCTGGGGTGATCGTACAAGTCCCGATTGTCAGAAGAATCTGTTGACGTGGACGCCTAGGCGCCAAGCTCGCGCCGCCTGTCGACATTGTGGTCCTTGGCGTGTTGGATAAAGCCGCAAAGCGGTCGCAAGACGAAAATGACGGTGGCCGCATCCCATGCACCTGCATCATGCCATTCAAGGCCGAGGCTCTGGTCGAGGTCACCTCATTGAGGATGACGGCGGCCTGAATTGCCTGGATCAAGCAGCCAACCGTGGTGCGCGACACCTCATTTATGAATTGAGGGTGGCGCCGGTGTTCCGGCATTGAAGTCCTGATATCAATTGTGCGACAGGCTGCCTCATCGAACCGCTGGCGGAGGCAAGCGTGGGCTGCAGCACCAGATCACAGGCATGCCGCCAGCGAGGCCATCCCATGTGCTTAATGGCCATCCCGCCAAGATCGAATTCGCTACCGGCATGAAACCTCGGTGTGGTGGAGGTGTTGAGAGGCACCTGCGCCAGGCTGGCGAACGGTTAGAAGCGAGCAAAACCCGTAGCTCAGCTCATAGCCCGCCTAAACAAAGGCGGGCATCTTAGAAGGCCGCAGTCCTTCGGACTTAGGTCCAAAAGAGCGGCCCAGGTGATTTCGCAAGCCGGGCGGGGGTTTGCGCCGTTCGCATCAAGAGCTGTCCGCCCGGCCAATTCTGTCCCTTACATAAACCTGACAATCAGCCGCAAACGGTATACCAGCTGTCGAATCGGCCATTGTTTGGAACCGCACACAGAGCGCCGTAACAAACCTTCTCACCCTTGAAGTAGGCCAGGAACTGCAGTAAATGCGATATTTCGCGCTGTTCATCTTCGTCCCGGATAAGCTCCGGACCGCCCTGCGACTTCAGTGCCAGCTCGATCAACTCGATCGCCCGATCTTTGTTGCCGCTCTCGTGATAGTACAGGGCTGCCAAACGATAAGGCAGGAGCTTACGTTTGTCGCTTTCCGGGGGATTCAGTGCCAGGATGTGTTCGGACAGCTGTTTTCCCATCGCCAAGCGCTCAGCAGACGGAAAGTGCGAATGGTCAAGGTTCGGAAAGAAGAGCTCGTCTAACGCCGCAACCATCCAATTCTCGGAGTTTCTGTTGATCGCGTCGCGAACGAATTGGCGCATGACGGGCAAGCCGACCTGCATGTCCTTCATTTTGTGAAGCAACAGATTCACATGAGAACGGCGGAAACCGAGGTTGTCCGGCATCAAGGCGATGCCTTCTTCGATCGCCGAGAGCGCCGTCTTCCAATCCTTTTTCTCCACCGCCGCCCGATATCTGTCCTTGATCGGCTTCTTCAGCGCTTGTTCGCGCGCTATGGGTTCGCCTTCCGCGATCCGCTCCGCATCGGCGGATTTTGCCTGATCGCTGGTGCGCCAGCTGCCGTTAAGCACCTTCGGCAAGACCTCATCGAGTTCCGTCGGTTCACCAATAAAGGCGATGCAGCCGTCTCGGTCGACCACGAAACTGGTGGGAATCCAGAAAGAAAAGCTGGGCTCCATCCAAAGCTTGTCCATTTCGCCTGTGGAGTCGAATGCGATCCGATAGTTCAGATTCGGGAACTTTTCCGTCAACCAAGCGTCCAACGTGCTTCGGGCCTCATCGGCCGTTGGAGCGCGTTCACTAGCCGCGACTCCTACGATCTCAACGCCGCTTTCCCTGTATTTCTCCTGCAGCTGCATCAGATGGGGCATCCCGTCCACACACGAACCGCACCAAGTTGCCCAAAATTCGACGATGTACACTTTGCCGGGCTCGAAGCTGGTGAGGGGCTCGCCACGCAGCCAGGTTTCCGCTTGAATCGAAGGAGCCGGGGACTCGATCTGCAACACCACGTTGTTCTCCAAAGCCGTTGTCAAAGGTTGTGAGATTTTCTGCACGAGCTTATTTCCCTCTCAGAGACGGCACACGGTTCAGGGGAGAGAACATCCTCGTCTGCTCCATTGCATACCGTCCTGCTGCAAGCGTTGCAAGGTCCATGCCAGCGGGCTCAGCGCGCAAGTGCATGAATATGCTTTGAAAAACCTCCGCAGTGCCCGGATGGCGGTTGGATTGAACCTGACAAGTTTCTGCCTTTGTCAGGTTTTGAACGCGCATTGCCCGTGTTTCGCGCCGCCAGAAAAGCGTGGCCCATCCGCACGATCCTGAAGCCCAAACCGTCGAACACGTGCGACACCGCCGCAATATGTCGTGCCATGCATCGATGCCAAGCGCCTCGGCGTTGAGCTCGCAGCACGCCAGAACATCATCGACGAGACGTTCAAGCTCGACCCGGGAACGGGAAAACGGCCCGAGGTTTGGCCTTGGTCGGGACGGCCGAACGGCAATATCGCCGAGAGGGAAAGACGCAGAAGAAGATCATCACACCCGGCGAGCCGAAAGTGTCGGCAAGCCATCGCAGAAGGCAGCAAACATGCAGGCCCAGACGTATCGCTGGGCGATCTGAGGGAGTGGCATACCTTGCGCGCCTGGTGCAGAAATTGCTCGCATCATGCCGAAGTAAGGTCGGCCGCGCTAATCCGCCGGTATGGCAAAGGCGCACTATTCAGCACGGTCGAGGGCACTTGGTTGCCCGGGAATTGAACCGGCTCATCACTGGTCAGTGATAATGCCAGCCAGTTCATCTCGAACGCCATCCTCTCCTGCGCGGATCAGAACCGGTCGAATGGCATTCCATGCGCATGGCAAGCATCGCTATCGCCTGTGGCGCGCCGACTGCAACACCGCGCGGCCGCACTCCCAAATCGCCTGGCAGACACCGGCCAAGTTCGCCACCACCTTCAATCCGCGACGGTCGCTCGCGCTGCGCTATGCGAAAGGCTCCGCGCCAGCCCCCGTCGCTTCACCCGCCCAGCAGCGCACAACCCACGCCGGAAACGAACCCAAAACTGGAGAAACTCGGGGCGACGTCATTTAGATTCCACCCATGCAGAGGTACTTCATTTCGAGGTAGTCTTCGAGCCCGTGGCGGGAACCCTCCCGCCCGATGCCGGACTGCTTCATGCCGCCAAAGGGCGCCGCTTCCGAAGACATACGCCCCGTATTGATGCCAATCATGCCATATTCCAATGCCTCGGCCACGCGCCAGACACGCCTCAGGTTCGAGGGATGGAAATAGGCGGCGAGCCCGTAAATCGTGTCGTTTGCCTCACAGACAACCTGATCCGCATCGTGGAAGCGGATGATCGGCGCCAACGGCCCGAAAGTCTCCTCTTGCGCAACCGCCATGATGCTGGAGATCTCGGTGAAGGCTGTGGGTTGAAAACGTTCGGCCCCGCATCGAATTATCCCACCCTTGGCAACGGCATCTGCGATGTGGGACTCGATCTTGGCCAAAGCATGCATGTCGATGAGTGGTCAGACGTCCACTCCCGGAGCGAAGCCGTCGCCAACCGATAAGTGCCGGACTTTCTCCACGAACTTCTCGACGAACTCATCGTGAACGCTCGATTGGACGTAAAGCCGGTTCGATGAAACGCAAGTCTGGCCGGCATTGCGGAACTTCGCCTGGATCGCCCCGTCAACGGCAGCGTCAATATCCGCGTCGTCGAAGACGATGAAGGGCGCATTGCCGCCGAGCTCGAGGCTGACCTTCTTGATCTAGTCCGAGCACTGGCGCATGAGCAGTCGGCCAACCTCGGTGGAGCCTGTAAAGCTGATGTTTCGGACCTTGGCATTGGAGCAGAGTTCGCGGCCCCACGCGATCACCTTCGGACGCATAGACCAGGTTGACAACGCCGTCAGGAAAGCCGGCTTGCTGCGCGAGGGCAAACATTGCACCTGCCACGAGCGGCGTCTGTTCAGCAGGTTTGAGCACGATCGCGCAGCCCGCCGCCAGGGCCGGCGAGATCTTGCGCGCCACCATCGACGCTGGGAAATTCCATGGCGTAATCGTGCCGACGACACCGATCTGCTGATTGATCACCATCATCCGACGGTCTGTAGACGGTGCGGAGATCGTCTCGCCATAGATGCAATTGGCTTCTTCGGCGTACCATTGCAGATACGCGGCCGCATGCGAAACCTCCGACTTGGCTTCGGCAAACGGCTTGCCCATTTCCGCAGTCAGAATCGCGGCGAGATCGCCTGCATGGCGATGATCAGCTGATGCCATCGCCAAAGAAGGTCGCTGCGCTCTCGGGCGGTCAGCGCCGCCCATCCAGGCTGCGCGACATAGGCCTCGTCTACCGCAGCCCGTGTCTCCTCCACGCCCATGTCGGACGTCCTGCCAGCACTTCGCCGCTCGACGGGTTGAGGACCACAAATGACCGCTCGCGAACTGACGTGCCAAGTGCCGGCAGGCGATGGACGGCGCCAAACAGGTCCGGGGATTTCAGTGGCGGATCATCGGCAGGCACAGGGGCAAACCGGGTTCCTCTCAAAGGCAGCTGATATGTATAATCGGCAGAGCCTCGGCGTGTACTCCGCACCTGCGGGTCCTTATAGGGCCTCGGCCATACGGCTGGTAGACCATCCACTCAACTTGAAAGGGAGAATTCTTGAACGCTTCTGGTCGATGGCTTGCGGTTCTCATCAGGTGCAAACTGAACAATGGACATCGGCTTCCCGACCGCGCGTACCGGCCATCGGTCCGAATAGCAGCAGTGCAGCCAAATGCCTTTTTTGAGCATCATCGGATTGAAATTGCTTTCAAAAGTCCTCGATCTTGCCGCCCCCCATCGCGAGCGCCACAAACGGGCGTGGAAAATCAAAAGGGACCACAATCGAGAATCAGCACGGTGATGCCTTCTTTGCGACCGTAGGCACGCAGATCATCTGCCAGCTGGGCTCGGGACCGTGCAGGTCGCGCCCCAAAAAACGAGAAGGGGGGTCGTTGTGGTGGAAGAGGTCGGGGATTTTCGAAAGAGCGTCGTTTACGGCGGGTCGTCCCTGTAGAGCATTCCCCTCGAATGCGACCGCCTTCAAAGGAGGACTTGCCATCGACGCCACGCTGATAACCGCTGCTGGCAAGCTGGAACTCAATACCGGTTAATTGCACTGAGGGCGGCGGCAACCAGCCCTCGAAAACTTTTTGCCCGGGGGCTTAAGCTCGGAAAGAGTGTTCCTTATCATATTGTGTTCAAAGTAAATGGACGTGGTGCGTTTCGTGGGTTGAATCACATAAAGTAGTCTGTGTTAACGTCTGCCGTACCACGTTCCCTTGCCGGTTCCATGTTGGGGCTAGATGTTTATTTCGACCAGGGTTGCCACATGTTTTTTGACGGTGTTCCGGTTTGCACCGGTCAGGTTGACGATCTCGCCAATGGTCATTCGCCCGCGCTCCTTGATGGCTTCAACTATTTGAAGGGAGAGTTCCGGAAGCGTACCGAGCACGAGACGCTCGCGCTCGATTTTCTTCTCAAGCCGCTGCTTTTGCTGCTGAAGAGCGCGCAGGAAATAAACAGCCCAGGGCTGCCAATTAGGCCTCGGACTGCGGATCGTTTTTTGAGTTTGCCGAAGCGCCAGATAGTAGCCCTCCTTGCTGTTCTCGATCACGCTTTCGAGCGAAGAGTAAGGCACATAAGCATAGCCACTGCGCATCAGCAGAAGCGTCGTCAGAACGCGATAGCCTTCCATTGCCGTCCTGGAATGGATGGATCTCCAAAAAGACCACCGTGAACATTGCCACGACGAGCAGAGATCTCGACCGCATCGACTGCGCCAGCCGACGCCCGAAGGGATTGTGCAGACGATCGAGCGGTTACGTCGCCGGCGCTAGAAAATAGGCCCTCCACTGAGCATCTATCATTAGCCTGAACTTTCGAGCCCTTGCCAAGCTTTGTCGGGGCGGTCTCGCCCATCACGGCTGGGAAGTGCGGTCCATGGAAACCGGCGTATCAGTTAGATCGATCATCTATGCAAACCCTTCGATGCGTTCGTGGACAATCGCGCGCATTTGCTCCGCCATCTTCGCGCCTTGAGAGCCGTCTGATAGAGGCGGCGGCAATTCGAGGTGGTTGAGCGCGCGTGAGAGGGCTGCAACAAGATCGTCGATGCTGGTATCCGCATCGGCTGCCTTGAGGCCAGCCGTGCTCGCGAAAGCCTTGAAGTCGGCGCGCCGCAGACGATCGTCCTTGCCGTTCAGCTTGAGGGCCATCCGGTCTTTTTCGAGGCGTGGAAACACGCGAGTCGTGACCGCGTCGTAGAGCGGAGCCATGCGAACTGAGCTGAATTGCGTGCTGCCGGGCTCTGCGATTTCCAGCAGTGCCATGTTCTTCAGGTGCATGTCGCCATCGGCGATCAGCCAGGCGAATAAGGATCGCTTCAGGACAAGCAGGACGTCTTCTTCGGGAGAGGTCGATAGCGGCCTTAGTGCCCGCGCGATGCGCTCCATCGTGCCGTCGTATTTTGCTTCGGTGGGCACGCCAAGTACCGAGCAGAAGTCCTCAAGCGCGAGCAGGTGTTTGTCCTCAAGGCTCGTTCTGATATCGAACCGCTCCACGAGTAGCGCCGGAGGCATCCCGTCAGGCATCGGGACGAGCGCTGTCGCGGGCGTCTTGAAACCGGCCGCGCTGCCCAAAGCGAGCGACTGCCATTCGATAACTGGCAGGGCCTCAAATCCGCCCGTACCCGCAGGTTTGAGAATGTGGGTAAAAGGCCGGCCGATACTGGGAGAGAGGGTGCCATCCGCACTGAGGAACATAGGCGCTTTGATCTGAACACCCGAAAGGCGAGGCGTATCAGTACGCTCGAATATCTGTGCGAGATTGCGTTCGAAACTCTGCTCCAGGTCGCCGCGACCCGGCCCTGCATACTGGCCAGTGAAGACAGTGTTTCTAGTGAAGCCATTGAGCCGGGTTAACAGGATGTCGGGCGGCAGGGCGGAGAGATCGCTCGCACGCTCGACGATGGTGATGTTGGACATGTAGCGTTTGCCCGAGCGTAGCGTCGCGCGCTCGTCGCGGTCGTTCAACACTGACGCAAGCCAGCCTTCAGGCAGCAGCGACAGAATGAAAGGAGGGAGCTTGCCCGGCGTGGTCTGGCGAACAAGTGGCGGGCCCTGATCGTCTGCATTCCAGCGCCACTCAAAACCATCATGTGTGAGATTTCCGAGCGGAGCGCCGTGCCACGCCACGATCAGATCGAGCGCGGCTCCGTTGCGTGCCGGTTCTGTGGTCAGTGGAGGGCGGAGGAAAAAGCGCTCGGCGTGCTCGCCCTCGCGATACCACTGGTTCGCGCGGGCAAGCGCCCATGTCGCGTCGGCAGCGCCCTGGGCGCTGCCGTATTGTTCTATGAGGCGGTTCGCGATTGCCTCGCGCATCGTCTCGTCGATGGATGCCGCGTGTTCGCTGCGCAGGCGGAAAGCTTCGAGGAAGCGCTGGCGCATCGAGGAGACGTCGATCCGGATTTCTCCCATTCCATCATCGACAATCGCTTGAGCGACTGATGGGTGGTCGGGAGCTGCGTTCTGAATGATTTCCAGCAAGCGCAAGCGCCTGCGCTGTATTCGTCGCCCGCTCAGGAACAGGCGGCCATCCCGGGTCGGGCCGAGAAGCACAGCGCTCGCCGCCGAGAGGTAAGCGTTGGGATACAGGTATTTGGCGATGCGGACGGCGTGCTTGAGTATCGTGGCCTCGATATCCTCCCCGGCATCGACATAGATGCCGCGCATTAGCTGGACGAGCTTGCCCGTTTCAGCCTGATAGTGGCTGCGGGTTTTATCGATGTTTTCCCCAACGAGGTGAAGGGCCATTTTCTAACTTTCCCGTATCTGATATACGGGAAAGCTAGCATAATCGGCTTCATATTCAAGAGTTTCTAACTTTCCCGTATTTGGTATACGCAAAAGTTAGAATACTTTCTCGGAACGACGGCGTTCTTCGGGTCGGGAATCGAACCACGGGAGAGAACTTGGTCTGCGAAGGCGAGCAGGCAGAACTCAAGGCGTTCATTCTGCCACACCATAGTCGGATCAGCCACACGTAGGTCGGCGAGTCCTTCAGCTATTGTAGAGCGTGGGATTATTCGCTGTCACGGGCCAACGCCCATAATCGCGGGCTCGGCCGAAAGCAGCTTCTTCGCCGCCGCCCTGCCTGCTCGAGGATCACCTGCCCGATGAGGGCCGGGCGGCGCTGGATGTAGTCTATGCCGAGTTTGTCGAGCTGCAACCCGACAAGCGTGGCGGAAATCGGCCTGGAGGAACCCAGATTGTCGATAGCATAGGCGCCGATCAGATACTTCTTGCTCGCTTCGAGTTCGGCCGCTGTTGGGCCTGTGTCCACCAACTCCTTGATTAGTTGTCTTATCAGGTCGAGCGTCTCGGCCGCCCTGTCGGCGCGCGTCGACGTCGTCACGACAAGCATGTTGGGCTGGTAGTCTTCCAAGCTGGACGAGACACCGTAGGCAAGGCCGCGCTTTTCGCGCACTTCCTGGAACAGACGTGAGGTAAATCGTGAGCCTCCGACTATATCGTTCATCAGCTGTCCCGCGTAGAATTCCGGGTCGTTGCGTCCCATGGCGGGAAAAGCCAGCTGGAGCGAAGTCTGGGGGAGGGCGTTGCGACCTGCGTCCGCTCGCCGCTTCGGGGTGACATCAGGTACGGGGGCGAGCGCCTGTTTCTGAGGCAAATCGCCGAACAGCTGGTCGAGCCTTGCTCTCAGGGCTTTGGCATCTATGTCGCCTACGACCGCCACATGCAGCCCGTCGCGGGCGAAAGCGGCTTTGTGGAAGGCGCTTAGATCGGCGGGCGTTACGCTGGTCAGGCTCCCTTGGGCGGTCTCGAATACGGATGCGTGCCGTAGAGTCCGCGCCGCCAGGCCAGCTCGGGGATCGCGTGAGGTTCGCGCTCATCGGCAATGATTTCGGAGAGAAGCTGGGCGCGTATGCGGTCGAAAACTGCTGGTATAGCCGGCTGCGGGTCCCGCCGCCGAGGATGTCGGCCAGCAGTCGAGCGCCTCGGCCTCGCCGGGTGCGGCCGTATGATAGGACGGCAGCATCCATTGCGTGGAAAAGCGCGGCACCGAAATGCGCACGTCGGTCAGCGTCACCGTGCGCTTGGCGTTTTGCTCCGGCTCGACTGGGCGGATGCGGGTTAGACCAGGAGCCGTCGGCACGGTTCCCTACGTCTTATCGGCCAGCGCCTTGACCGTTTCCGGCTCGACATCGCCGGCCACCACTAGGACGGCGTTGCTGGGCGTGTAATATTTTGTCATAGAAGGCCTGGCGTCGGTGCCGTAGCGGATCGTGTTGGAATTTGGCGGAGCAGCCTCCGGTAAATTGAGGTTATCGGTTCATGCGGCGAGGTCAATCTGCTGATCGAGTGGCTTGGCGGGGAGCGTGTGCCATCCGTCGATTTTTCGCATCGAGATTTGGCCGGACGCAATCAACGCCCAGAACAACATTGCCGCGGTTTCGGCCGAAGGCAGCACGGTCTGGGTCTTGATGCGCCGCTTGAACTCTTCATGCAGACGCTCAATCGCGTTTGTAGTTCTGGTGCTTTTCCACTGGCTCGGCGGCAGGCGCGTGAAGGCGAAGAGGCGCTCACCGGCCTCCTCCAGGCTGTCGGCCACCGCCCGGCACTTGAGCCGCCATTTGCGCAGGAACGCCTTGCGGCGGCTCTCGATCTCCTCCGGCGTGGCCGCGTAGATCATGTCGGTGTAATCGGCGCTGATCTCCTCGTGCAGGCGCTCGGGAGCGTGGGCGAGCAGGTTGCGGTGCTTGTGAACCGTGCATCTTTGAACCGGCACCCCGTCCACAGCCCGGCGATCGCCCCGTCCAAGCCGGGTGCGCCGTCGACGATGAGGAACTCAGGGCGGCGGAGGCCGCGTGCGACGAGATCGTCGAGGATCGCCCGCCAGGCCTCGGTCGTCTCGCCGCCCATGTTCTTGACCGCGAGCAGGATCTTCTGGCCGTCCGCGCGCACGCCGATGACAACGAGCAGCGAGATCGAGGTCGCCTTGCGGTCGAGCCTGACACGAACCACCGTCCCGTCGAGGATCAGGCGCACGATCGGGCTCGTCGGCCAGCGAGCGACCATTCCAGGCGTCCCAGTCCGTCTTCACCTTGCGCCAGGTGCGGCTGACGACGTCCTTGCCGATCGCGCCGCCGAACAAGGCGGCAAGCGCACGACGGACGCGTCGCGTGTTCGTGCCCGCCAGGTAGCTCGACGCGATCAGTGCGTCGGCGGCCTTCGTGCGCCGCTGATAGGCGCGCAGAGCCTTGCTCCTCCATTCCACCGTCTTGTCCTCGTCGACATCAAGGCGCGCCCGCGGAACCGTGATCTCAGTGGTGCCGAAGGTCCCCGTCAGCGTGCGCGTCCGGCTGCCGTGGCGGTGGCCGGCGACACCGGTGGTCTCATCACTGGCGCGCCGCCGGCTGCCGCCATAACGGGGACGGGCAAGCACCGCTTCCAACTCGGTCTCGAGCATCGTCTCGATGAAGCCGCGCACCCGCTCGCGCAGGCCAGCTTCGATCGGATCAAACCAGTTGTCGAAAAGATAGCTCGTCGCCTCATCCCCCGGGATGAACGGCTTCGGCTTTCATGGTAGTCCTTGTCATGGCGTAGTATCCTGTCCGGCACCGCAAGGCCGGATGATTCGAGGTTGACACCCCGGAGACTACGCCAACTCACAATTCCAACCACTCCCGCGACGGCACCTTGGCAGTCATCTGCTCGGCAATCAAATCGAGCGGGACTTCGCTCTTGCGGGACTTCTCGAAGAGGAGGCGGGTTCTGCGAACCCAAGTCATCGCGACCACACGCCGGCGACAAGGATTGAGACCCAGCCGCCGTCGAGCACTTTCATGATATTCGCCGAGAAGAAGCCGACATCGACCACCCCGAAGACGAGCGCAAGGCCGAGCGCCGGGAGGAGCGTCCACCTCCAGATACGCCTCATCACGATGTGGAGCAGGATTGTCGTCACAACCATTTCGCCCGTGACCGATATGCCATAGGCTGACGGGAGGGCGCTGGACTCACCAAAGCCGATGACCGCAACATGACCGACCATGCGAGCAGCAGGTTGACGCGCGGCAGGTATATCTGCCCGAATTGCATTTCGGATGTATGCCGGATTTCGAAGCGCGGAAGCATGTTGAGCTGGACGGCCTGTCGCACAAGTGAATAAGCGCCGGAATCACGACTTGGCTGGCGATCACAGTTGCCGCCGTAGCCATCACCACCATCGGCACCAACGTCCAGCCGTGGTCATCTCGAAGAATGGATGTCAGATCGTCCCGCCTCGGGAAAGAACGAACGCGCCCTGCCCGAAATTGTTAAGCAGCAGGCACGGAAATGCGATCGCCAGCCAAGCCAGCACAATCGGCCGGCGGCCGAAATGACCGAGATCAGTGTAGAGCGCTTCAGCCCCGGTTACGGAAAGGCTCCGCGGGCGGCATACTGCCTTGCCGAAGGGGCCATAAATGCTGCGCATCTACACGGGCCAGAACGGCCATCTGACAGCAATTGACGGCTTGCCGGAGGCCGAAGCTCTCGGTGCTCTCTGGCTCGACCTCCTCAACCCGACTGTTGAGGAAGTGAAGCTTGTTAAGGCGCATCTGGCCATTGATATCCCGACGCGCGACGAGATGGCGGAAATCGAGTTGTCGGACCGTCTTTATCATGAAGACGGCGCCGAGTTCATGACGATCACCGCGGTCGCGAATATCGAGGGCGAGGACCCTGTCAAAGCGCCGGTTACCTTCGTTATCAAGGGCCAGACGCTCGTCACTGTCCGCCACGCCGAACCGAAGCCGTTCTTGATCTATGCGGCGAAAGCACAGCGTACTAGCGGCCCTCCCTGCACGTCCGGCGAATTGGTGATGCTGGGTCTGATCGAAGCGATCATCGACCGCGCGGCCGACACGCTTGAGCGCATCGGCGACGAGATTGATGCACTCTCACGCGAAATTTTTCGCAACACGTCTCCGAGCGCCTCGAAGAAAACACGCAACCTTCAATCCCTTGTCGAGCGAATCGGCCGGAAGGGTGAGCTGCTGACGAAAATTCAGGAGAGTCTCGTGAGCATCGCGCGGCTCGTCGCCTACCATAGCGCGAGTGACTCGACCAGCTGGGCAGTCGCGTCGTCCGGTCGCAAGTTGCAGAAGGAAATCCGGCAACGTATCAAGCTCGTCCAGCGCGATGCCACGTTCCTCAGCGACCATGCGACCTTCCTGTCCAACAAGATCAACTTCCTGCTGGACGCGACGCTGGGTCTCATCAATCTGGAGCAGAACCAGATCATCAAGATTTTCTCGGTCGCTGCCGTCGTGTTTTTGCCGCCGACGCTGGTTGCCTCGATCTACGGCATGAACTTCGATGCCATGCCCGAGCTAAAATGGCTTCTGGGCTATCCTTTTGCGCTGGGTCTGATGGTGCTCTCCGCCGTGGTTCCGTATCTCTTTTTCAAGCGGCGCGGTTGGCTGTGAAAGGAAATAGGCTGGTTCGGGGCGCTTACTGAAAGTCCCACGTCCCGGAGCGGTCGCGCAGCTCAGCGAATTCGACATCTTGACTATCGCACGACACGTTGGCCTCGAGGTTGAGCAGCTCAAGCGGGACATGGAAGACCGCGCCATCGAAAACGTCCTCGAGCGCAATTGCGCGCTCGCCAAGGAGCTGTACATCAACGTCACGCCGGCGTTGGTTCTCGGCGACGAAGTGATTTCAGGTGTGCTCAAGATTCACACGCTGGAACGCTTCATCGCCAAAGAGCGGGAAGAAGCTAAGCGTCGTGCCGGATCACCAACTTCGGCATTTTGACAGCGTGGCGGCCGGTGCGATCCCGTTCTCTGGCCACGAGTGCCGCCTCTCGCGTCGGGCCAAATCTCTTATATGGTCCGGCAACGCGGTAGTGGGCGGACCAAGCCGTTCTATGCAGCGCACCAGACAAAGGGCAATGACCAAAGCCGTCCCGGACATCGCATCGGAGTTCAACGTCTTTGCACCAATGCCCAGCAATGGTCGCCGCGACAAACAACGCCTGCAAACGGGCGCTGTGAGCCGCCGTCGTTCAACGAAAGATCACCAACGGATGTCCCGAGGAGGCCCCATGAATCGCTGCACATCAGCATTTGCAATTCTTGCTTCCGGCACGTTCTGCACATCGTCGACCATCGCCATGGCGGCGCATTCGACCACCTATTCAGCGCCCGACAAGAGCGTCGTGTTTCTTGGTGGCGTTGGCTACACCTGGCTAAAGGGCAACGAGCTTTTCTACGACGAAGTGGGCAATCGTATCAGCAAATTGATCTGGGAAACCGGCGCGCCGGTTCTGACCACCGGGCTAAAGGCCGAGGTCTGGAAGAACTGGACCATCTCAGACAACGGCGTATTGCCGGACAGGATTGGTCGGATCAGTCAATCCACCCCGACACCCGCCTTGACCGCTACATCAACCTTGACATGGCAGCAGGCCCAGACTTCGTGATCAACGATGCCACGGTTATCAACCTTCATGGTGGCTTCAAATACACCAACATGAAGTGGAAGGCCTATGGCGGTTCGTACATATAGAGTGGGGACGGCTTCGGCTTTCGCGAGGATCGCGGCAAGTTCCCGGACGGCGAACCGGTCATCGATTACGAACAGCGCTATTTCGGCCTGTTCCTTGGCGCGAAAGCGACCACGACGCTCGGGAACTTGACGCTCTCGGGTCTGCTCCGCAGCGGCTTCACCGTTGATGCAAGCGCTGTTGACCATCACTGGCTGCGCGAGGAGGGGCGCGGCCTGCGATTTGAGGACGACTTCTTCACGGTGCCGTTCATCTCGGCCGGCGCCAAGATCGATTATCAGATGACCGACCGCGCCAGCGTCTTCCTGGCCGGCAATGTCGACAAATATTTTCGCAACAAAGGCTAGAAAACGGCCTACAGCATCGCGACCGGCGAACAAGGAGCCCACAAGGATAGCGCTGGCATGGACTTCTATGCCTTGACCCTGTCGGCCGGCTTCAAGCTGACGTTTTAAGCGCAGTCATTTCTGACGCTGAGCACGTAAGACCATGCGTGCATTAAGGACGCACAATGCCTCTGCGCGCAATCCATTCAATCGCGGCTATCCAAGCGGCGCCGACGTCGGCCAGGATCTCAGGATTGTCCGGGCGGTCCGCCAGGCCTGGTATGGCCGGCGTGGAGGTGTTGTCCGCCGGTCATCCCGTCGATTTTAAGGTCCCGACGGCCGTCTGGCACCGGTGCGCGAGCCGCCAGAAAAGCGTGGCCTTCCGCGCGATCCCGAAGCCACAAACCGTGAGAACCCGTGCGACACCGCCGCATCACGTCGTGTCGTGCATCGATGCCAAGCGGCTCGGCGTTGAGCTCGCCGCACGCCAGAATAAACTTGGCGCTCCTCAAGATTGCAGAGTCAGGCTAGTGGGTTGCGTCCCGCGGCGTCGTCTCCCAGCGTCAACCGGATCGTCTCGGCAATCTCCTCATCGGGCGCGCCGGGACGCGGTTCATCGTAAAGGCTATCGAGCCGCTGTTCGGCAAAGCGCCGACGCAATGTGCCCACTGTATTGGGCGTTGCACCAAGGCGTAAGGCAATTTCCTTGTTCTACATCCTCTCGCTGGCCAGCAGCACTATCCGCGCCCGTCGCGGCAGGCCTTGCGCCGTGCCTCGACGCCGGACCAGACCCTCCAGTTCACTCGGCTCTGCTGCGGAGCCAGCGCCTTGAGCAGCGGCCAACCTGGACTCGTCCCGTCCTCGAAAAGCAAATTGTTACGCAGATGCTTGTCCACCCTGACCCGAGCCATCCTCCTGCACGCTTTCGCCGTTGCGCGCGACGAAGACCGCAACGCTTCATCGCGCTTGGCGTAGTGGCACCAGGGACCGCCCATCGAATGACTCATGCGAGGCATCTCAAGGCTGTCCGCGGTCCAGCGCCAGATCTCCGCCTCGCCCGAGGCGCGCAGAGCTGGCCGGTTGTGCAGGAGCCGTAGGCAATATTCGCCGTCCTTGTTCGGATGGGTAACGCTTGCGTCTCCCGTCGCATTCTACCTCGCTTTCCGAACGTAGCCGTGATGCGAACTCTTGCTGCATATAAAGTCGAATCAGGGGGATTTGGATCATACAATACGGAGGCTTGACTTTGGCAGTCGCTCTGCGACATTACCTATATAAAGGTCGAAATGAGGTGATATGGCTCATGGACAGGTCACGGAGACCCGAATGACGGCAACGCATAAACGCACCTATTCGCGCTACGCAATGGAAGCGCTTGGCCTTTTCGGTAAGACCATCCGGCTAGGCCGGATGCAGCACCGGTTAACCGCACAGGAGTTAGCCGAGAGAATCGGTGTTTCACGCAGCACCCTGCAGCGCATCGAGAAGGGCGATCCCAAAGTTGAAATCGGACTGATGTTCGAAGCTGCTGCCATTGTCGGTGTGAAGCTGTTCGATGCGGACGGCAAGGGCATCACAGCCCTCACAGGCCGCATGGACGATCGCATCGCGCTGCTGCCGAAGCACGTCTACAAGGCCGGCAAGCAGATCGTCGATGAGTTCTAAGGTCCCCAAGTACGACGAAGCCTATGTCTGGGTCTGGCTGCCGGGCGAGACCGCGCCGGTTGTCGCCGGGCGGCTATATGCCCATGACGGACTCGTCAGCTTCAACTATGGCAGGAGCTTTCGTGAACTGGGCAGCGCGATCCCGCTTTATCTCCCGGAACTGCCCCTGAAGGCAGGCGAATTGCCTTTGCTTCCTGGCCTAACCATGCCGGGATGCATCCGCGATGCTGCCCCCGATGCCTGGGGACGACGGGTTATCCTAAACCGCAAATTCGGTGTGAAGGGCGATGAAATCGCGCGGCTCGATATTTCAGAACTGACGTTCCTGCTGGAATCAGGCTCGGACCGCATCGGCGCGCTCGATTTTCAGTTTTCGCCCACGAATTACGAGCCGCGCGCACTGGCCAATGCCACTCTCGAAGAGCTTGTCCAATCGGCGGAGCGGGTAGAGAAAGGTATTCCGCTCACCCCCGAATTAGATCAGGCGCTGCATCACGGCAGCTCGATCGGCGGCGCAAGGCCAAAGGCGCTGATCGAGGACGACGCCATCAAGCATGTCGCGAAATTTTCCTCGTCTGCCGACCTTTACAGCGTCGTCAAAGGAGAATTCATAGCCATGCGGCTTGCCGCCTTGTGCGGCATCAGAGCGGCATCCGTCTCGCTCGTTCGCGCCGCAGGCAAGGACGTGTTGCTCGTCGAGCGATTCGACCGGATCAAGGTCACGGGCGGCTGGCAACGCAAATCCATGGTCTCAGCGCTGACGATGCTCGCGCTCGATGAGATGATGGCGCGTTACGCCAGCTACCAGGATTTGGCGGAGATCATTCGCCACCGATTCACCGCGCCGTCGGAAACTCTGCGCGAGTTATTCAGCCGCATTGTCTTCAACATACTTTGCGGCAACACCGACGATCATGCCCGCAACCATGCGGCATTCTGGGACGGGGCTAAGCTCACCCTCACGCCTGCTTACGATATTTGTCCGCAGGCCCGCAGTGGCCAGGAGGCCAGCCAGGCCATGCTCATCAGCGGCAATAACCGCATGAGCCGGATCGCGTCCTGCCTTGAAGCCGCGCATCACTTCCTGCTCAGCGCGCCGGAAGCTCTTGCGATTGTTGAAGGCCAGCTCCGATGCATTGCGGAGAATTGGCCGCGTGTCAGCGAGGAAGCTACGCTATCCGGCACAGATCGCAATCTGTTCTGGGGCCGACAGTTCCTCAATCCCTACGCTTTTACGGCGCTGGAAGGGAGCGCCGACGTTCTCCTCGCTCTGGCTGACGAACTACGCAACAGTGTTCACGCCTGATCCGGCGCTGGATTTCGGACAAGCTCGGCAAGCGCAAGACGCCCACAATATGGACAATCCTTGCCGTGCCAGCACGAAGACATGAACAGACGGCTCTTCGACAGCGACAACGTGCACTGCGGAGAGATGTGGAGCTGACACCGCAAGAGCCCACAGACGCGCGACTTCCCACGATACAACTCCACATAACTGAGCGTCTACAAGCGGTGCAGCCAGCCTAACATCCCGCCATCATAGCGATGATCGTCTGATCTTTTGCCGATGACATCACGTCGGGAAAGACTTGTTCGAGCGTTTGCCGCTTCATATCGATACCGGCCCGGGCGTAGCGCATCGTTAGTTCAGCCCCGAGTGGCCTAGCCATTGACTGATGGTGGCGATGTCAACACCCGCCTTGACAAGGTGGATGGCCGTCGTGTGCCGCAAAGAGCGGTGATGGATGCTTTTTTCCGCCAGGGTGGTTCCTTCCCCCGCAGCCATATCAAAATGTTTGCGCAGCAAGTATCCAACACCGAACCGGGTCAGCGGTGTGCCGCGGTCGTTGAGAAAGCCCCTTTGCTCGGCGGGACAGGGCGATACCAGACGAAGGTCAAAATTCGAAGTTTCAGGATTTCCTGAACTCGTGCATCCGTATTGAACATCAGCGAGAACAGCGCGTAATCCCGCTGTCCAGAAGGCGTGCGGCGGTCGATACGCGCCAGGACGCTCTTGATTTCCGGGCCCTTCGAGATATTCGACAGGTGCCACCCGCGCGCCCTCTTGAAGGGAAGTGTCACCACCAGTTGCAGCGTATCCATATATTCGGGGTGCTCCGAGATCAGGGACCGCGCAAAGGTATGCATCGCCGCCAGCCTTGCATTGCGGGTCGCAACTGCCACGCTCGACCTCAAGTGACGTGAGAAAGCTGCCGATCCTGTCGGTATTGATGTCGGAGACCGCTTCTTTCAAGAATATCTTCCCGCTCTCCGCGGCATGAGCCCGTGGCATGCTTCGGCCCAATGCGGTGGATTGATGTTTCTTCATGTCCACAACCTCGCTGACGAGACCGCCGAAAGCCCCTTCAAAGCGGTCGGTGGCGATCTCTCTCAGCTTTGGAAGGTAGTGCATTGATTTTTCGTGGAATGAGGACCCTGTTTAAGGGGTGATTTTCGTCCAAACGGGACCCCTTAACGATGGGGTCATCAAGATGCCTCCGGTTTGATCGGAGGCATTTGTGTTTTGGATGTTGGTTTTGGAGACGATTGCAAAGATACGTCGGCTGTCGCTGGTCCAGGGGAAGTCGATCAAAGCGATCTGCCGTGAGCTGAAGATCTCGCGCAAGGTGGTGCGCAAGGTCCTGCGTTCTGAGGAGACGGAGTTCCGCTACGAGCGCAAGCACCAGCCCTATCCCCGCATGGGAGCTTGGCGTGAGACGCTGGACCGGCTGCTGTCGGCGAATGCGGCCAAGCCGCAGCGGGAGCGGCTGACGCTGATCCGTATTTTCGAGGAGCTTCGCGGCCTCGGCTATGACGGCAGCTACAGTTCGGGGTGGCGGCATGCTCAGAGCTGGGCGGCGGATCGCGGCAGCGCCGTGGCCGAGGCCTACATTCCGCTGAGTTTTGCACCTGGCGAGGCCTACCAGTTCGACTGGAGTCACGAGATCGTCCTGCTCGACGGCGTGACGGTGACAGTGAAGGTCGCGCACATGCGGCTCTGCCACAGCCGCATGTTCTTCGTGAAGGCCTATCCGCGCGAGACGCAGGAGATGGTGTTCGACGCGCATGACCGGGCGTTCGCCTTCTTCCGTGGCGCCTGCACGCGCGGCATCTACGACGACAACATGAAGACGGCGGTGGACGCGATCTTCATCGGCAGGGATCGCCGCTACAACCGCCGCTTTGCGCAGATGTGCGGGCATTACCTTGTCGAGCCGGAGGCCTGCACACCGGCGGCCGGCTGGGAGAAGGGGCAAGTCGAGAACCAGGTCGGGCTGGTGCGCGAGCGCTTCTTCACACCGAGGCTGCGCTTCAAGACGTTGGAGGATCTCAACGGCTGGCTGGCCGACAAATGCGTTGCCTAATGCCAAGGCGCGTCGGCATCCCGAACAGGGTGAGCGCACGATCTGGGACGTATTCGAAGAAGAACGCGCCAGCTTCATTCCCTATGCCGGTCGCTTCGACGGCTACCATTGCATTCCCGCGTCGGTGTCGAAGACCTGCACGGTGC
The DNA here is from genome assembly GCF_003952485.1 of Mesorhizobium sp. M1E.F.Ca.ET.045.02.1.1. Taxonomy (NCBI): domain Bacteria; kingdom Pseudomonadati; phylum Pseudomonadota; class Alphaproteobacteria; order Hyphomicrobiales; family Phyllobacteriaceae; genus Mesorhizobium; species Mesorhizobium sp. M1E.F.Ca.ET.045.02.1.1. The sequence goes on along the minus strand of NZ_CP034447.1, from coordinate 162,253 downwards.
GCTTCGACAACAACAAATACTCGGTGCTGTCAAGCGCCGTCGGTCGGCCGGTCGAGATCCATGCTTATGCCGACCGCATCGTCATCCGCCAGGATGGCGCGGTCGTCGGCGAGCACGCACGCTCTTTCGGCCGCAACGAGGTCGTCTACGATCCCTGGCACTACGTGCCGGTGCTGGCCCGCAAACCGAACGGCCTGCGCAACGGCGCGCCTTTCCGGGAATGGGTTCTGCCATCAGCCATGGAGAAGGTGCGCCGCAAGCTAGGGGCGGCCGATGACGGCGACCGGCAGATGGTGTCGATCCTCACCTGCGTTCTGACCGACGGATTGAGCGCGGTCGAGAGCGCCTGCCAGGAAGCGCTCGAGCATGGCGTCTGTTCGGCGGCGGTGATCCTCAACATCCTGGCCCGCAGCCGCGATCCGGCGCCGGGCACGATCCTTTCCATTCCCCAGGCCCTGACGCTGGCTCACGAGCCGGTCGCCGACTGCGCCCGCTATGACAGTCTCAGGAGGACAAACAGCCATGGAACGCGCCGAGGTACTGGAACTGATGGGAGCGCTGAAGCTCTACGGAATGCGCAGCGCCTATGACGAGATCATGGGCGCGTCGCCATCAAGCGACAGCACGAGCCGCCCAGGATTGTCGGTGATCTCTTGCAGGCCGAGATATCGGAGAAGCAGGCCCGCTCCATCAAATACCAGCTCGCCGTCGCCAAGTTGCCGCTGGCCAAGGACATCGACGACTTCGACTTCGCCGACACGCCGGTCACCGAACCCCTGATGCGCGATCTCGCCCGGCGGCGCCTTCGTCGCCGATCAGCGCAACATCGTCCTGGTCGGCCGCCTTCACGGGTCACCCAACTCGCGCGGAAGGTCGACCGCATTGCGACGGGCGCGTGTCGACTTCCCAACAATGTCAGACAGGAGACACAACGCTATCGGAGCGATCGCATTGCTTTGTAATGAATTTCCCAGTTGGCACGACAAATGCGGTCCTATGGGCAAAAGCAAACTAGACCTGAGAGCCGCACCGCATGAATGTAGCCTCCGAACCTCTCCCGCTTGTGGCGCACCACGAAGCCGGGCACGCGGTGGCCGCCATCGTTTTGAAGCGTCAGATGTTCGACGACGACCGTGAATTCCCTGCTTTCTCAAGTGTTAGTATTTACCCCGACGCCGGTGACGGAGATTACTATGTTGTTGTCATGGGCAAGGCTTTTTATTCAGCGCAAGGATTCACCTCGAAGCGAAAGCCGATTTTCGAAGACGATATGGATCGATATTTGGAACGCGATGATGCGATCCGGGAGATAGTTACGTGTCTGGCAGGTCCTTTTGCAGGATCCGCATTCGAAGGCTATCTGGACCCGTTCGATATGGCGATGAATGCGTCCGACGCGAATGAGGGGAGCAGCGACTACGCGGATGCCAAGCGAATCTATGGTGAGTTGCGGTTCCTGATGCCGCGCCGCCCCGGTTGGAGGCGGATCGAAGATCGCACGGCCCGGCTAGTACTCGATCACTGGTCGGCCATCAAAGCATTGGCCGCGCATTTGCTGGTCAAGCATGATCTCCAATTCGATGAGGCTCTGACGATTGTTGCGCCGCATCTTCCGCCCATGCCAGTAGCTACGCCGCCAGAGCGTTTCCGCCGCCTGCTTGATCAGCCATTCGATGTGATTTGACCACATCTGCAACACCTCGCGCTTCTCCTTGACGTAGGTATAGAGATTGTAGATTTCGCCTATGTCTGTCAGGGACGCCGCCTTGTGATTCAGTATGTGCTCGATGACGTGTGGCAATACCTGCCGCCTGCCGAGATTTGTCGCGAGCGTCCTGCGCAGATCGTGAAGGGTCCAGTTCTCCAAAGCCACCCCGTCAATATTGACCTTGCCGTCTAGAGCCTTCTTGCCCTTCGCGTAGCCTGAGAAGTGGCTTCTTTCGTTGCCCCTCGCAGGGAAAACAAACGTGTCATTGGTCTTCGGTACCGACTGGGGGACCGACACCGCCAGTGTGGACAGCGGAATAAGCGTAGGCTCTTCGTTCTTCGTGCGGTCACCCGATAGTTCCCATGTTCCGGCTTCAAGGTTGAGTTCAGACCAACGCATCGCGGCAACTTTCCAGACCCAGCATCCCTCCGCATCGCTGCCGTCGAAGGCGTGGGTCATGATCGGACGAAGAGCGCTCGCGCCGATCGGCCGACCCCGTTCGAGGAAGGGCGTGATCTGGTCGGCGGCATGCAGAATCCGGGTGGCGCGGCTGGTCCGGGCTGACCGACAGATTGAGCGCGGTCGAGGCCGCCTGTCAGGAAGCCATCGAGCACGGCGCATCGTCGGCGCCGGTGATCCTCAACATCCTGGCCCGCAGCCGCGATCCGGCGCCGGGCACGATCCTTTCCATTCCCCAGGCCCTGACGCTGGCTCACGAGCCGGTCGCCGACTGCGCCCGCTATGACAGTCTCAGGAGGACAAACAGCCATGGAACGCGCCGAGGTACTGGAACTGATGGGAGCGCTGAAGCTCTACGGAATGCGCAGCGCCTATGACGAGATCATGGGCGCGTCGCCATCAAGCGACAGCACGAGCCGCCCAGGATTGTCGGTGATCTCTTGCAGGCCGAGATATCGGAGAAGCAGGCCCGCTCCATCAAATACCAGCTCGCCGTCGCCAAGTTGCCGCTGGCCAAGGACATCGACGACTTCGACTTCGCCGACACGCCGGTCACCGAACCCCTGATGCGCGATCTCGCCCGGCGGCGCCTTCGTCGCCGATCAGCGCAACATCGTCCTGGTCGGCCGCCTTCACGGGTCACCCAACTCGCGCGGAAGGTCGACCGCATTGCGACGGGCGCGTGTCGACTTCCCAACAATGTCAGACAGGAGACACAACGCTATCGGAGCGATCGCATTGCTTTGTAATGAATTTCCCAGTTGGCACGACAAATGCGGTCCTATGGGCAAAAGCACTGCCGCTCTGGATCGACCGAAAGGAATTTCCCATGATCACGCCTTTCGAACATGCCGTCGCCGCCGCCAACACCGCGGAGACCCGAGCCGACGGAAGCCTCTATCCCTTCTTTCTGAAGGCTGTCCGGACATGAACGCATTTGATGTCCGTCCAACGCTGGATGCTCCCGACGACGATCCCTATCTCTGGCTTGAAGATGTAGAGGGCGAGCGGGCACTTGCCTGGGCCGCCGGCCAGTCGGCAAAGACCCTGAAGCACTTCGGTGGAACGCAGTTCGAGCGCGACCGCGCGGCTCTGAAGGCAGGCCTGTTCCCTAGGCGGCGGCGCATCTCCCCCGGCCGAGTCGCATGGCTTGAATCCGATATCAGGGCTTGGATGGAAACTGGACCTGAGAGCCGCACCGCATGAATGTAGCCTCCGAACCTCTCCCGCTTGTGGCGCACCACGAAGCCGGGCACGCGGTGGCCGCCATCGTTTTGCAGCGTCAGTTGTTCGACGACGACCGTGAATTCCCTGCTTTCTCAAGTGTTAGTATTTACCCCGACGCCGGTGACGGAGATTACTATGGTGTTGTCATATGCAAGGCTTTTTATTTAGCGCAAGGATTCACCTCGAAGCGAAAGCCGATTTTCGAGGACGATATGGATCGATATTTGGAACGCGATGATGCGATCCGGCAGATAGTTACGTGTCTGGCAGGTCCTTTTGCAGAATCCGCATTCGAAGGCTATCTGGACCCGCGCGATATGGCGATGAATGCGTCCGACGCGAATGAGGGGAGCAGCGACTACGCGGATGCCAAGCGAATCTATGGTGAGTTGCGGTTCCTGATGCCGCGCCGCCCCGGTTGGAGGCGGATCGAAGATCGCACGGCCCGGCTAGTACTCGATCACTGGTCGGCCATCCAAGCATTGGCCGCGCATTTGCTGGTCAAGCATGATCTCCAATTCGATGAGGCTCTGACGATTGTTGCGCCGCATCTTCCGCCCATGCCAGTAGCTACGCCGCCAGAGCGTCCATTTCCGCCGCCTGCTTGATCATCCATTCGATGTGATTTGACCACATCTGCAACACCTCGCGCTTCTCCTTGACGTAGGTATAGAGATTGTAGATTTCGCCTATGTCTGTCAGGGACGCCGCCTTGTAATTCAGTATGTGCTCGATGACGTGTGGCAATACCTGCCGCCTGCCGAGATTTGTCGCGAGCGTCCTGCGCAGATCGTGAAGGGTCCAGTTCTCCAAAGCCACCCCGTCAATATTGACCTTGCCGTCTAGAGCCTTCTTGCCCTTCGCGTAGCCTGAGAAGTGGCTTTTTCCGTTGCCCCTCGCAGGGAAAACAAACGTGTCATTGGTCTTCGGTACCGACTGGGGGACCGACACCGCCAGTGTGGACAGCGGAATAAGCGTAGGCTCTTCGTTCTTCGTGCGGTCACCCGATAGTTCCCATGTTCCGGCTTCAAGGTTGAGTTCAGACCAACGCATCGCGGCAACTTCCGTACGCCTCTGTCCGGTCAGCATGAGCAGCTTGACGATGGAGCCGAACGAATAGCCGATATCGCCCGGTTCGGGCTCACAGCCCGTCCATATAGCCGCCAGTTCGGCATCGTTCACCACTCGCTTGCGCTTGACGATCGGGGCCGGATTTTCCAATTCCTCGCGGGGAAACCGCGATGAGCCGTTGCGGCGGTTTGCGACACCAGTTGAAAATGCCCGCATATACCAGAAGGCCGTGTTAGCCGCTTGCGGGTGACCCCCGGCGACGATCTTATTGGTGATGTTAGCAATGTCGGTGTCGGTCACATGGTGGATAGAGCGACTCCCGAGGGCAGGCACAAGATACCGGTTCAGGCTGGCCTCGACCAGTTCCCCAGGAATCCCATTCTGCCTTGCCGGTCTTTGCAAAGCCCGCTCCCTTGCATTCGCGCCGATCGGCCGACCCCGTTCGAGAAAGGGCGTGATATGGTCGGCGGCATGCAGAATCCGGGTGGCGCGGCTGGTCCGGTTGGACGCGGTCTGATCGAGGAAGCCAGCCGGAATGCCGGCGGCTCGTGCGGGAAGGGCGTTCATGAGACGGTCCTGTCGGGCGAGCGGTTTGGGGGCACGATCACCATAGTTGATCAGCTTCCCGAGTGGGGCATTCTCGTAAATGTCGCTTGCGGACATATGTTTGCTCTTTGTCCAGAAACAGAAAGGCCCGATGGGACGGCCGGCCCAGGGCGGTGTTTTGAGGGTCGTTACTTGGCGGCCTGGAGGTGATCGCCGTCGCCGTCCTCGGTATCGTCAGCGCTGATCTGCGCCTGATCGGCAAGGAAGGCTGGCAGTTCCGATGGAGCTATGCTGGAATTTGGGTGACGAGGCTGATCAAGCGGCGCTCTGCGGCTTCGTTTCGATGACCTCGATTCCGTCCAGGAACCTGGCACCTGCGATGAGTTTCGGCAACTGATTTTGTCCTTTCAATCGTCGCCACGTCCTGGCCGCGGCCATGACCAGCTTGAAGACCATCAGCTGGGCGGTTGTCGAGGATAGCGAGCCCTTGGTACGCACCGTGCGGTGGCGAACGGTCGCAAAGACGCTTTCGATGGGATTGGACCTTCGCAGATGATCCCGGTGTTCGGCGGGGAAATCGTAAAACGCCAGGAACGCATTCTGATCCTTCGTCAGGCAGTCGACCGCCTTAGCATACGCCTCGGCTTCCATCTCGATCGCCTGCGCAAGCAATTTGCGCGCGCCGCTGCGAAGTACATCCGTCAGGTATCACCGATTTCGTCGGGCTGACGAAGGCGAACAATGTTGATAGTCTCGTTCATGGCGTATCGCTCTCCTTGAGAGGTACTGGCAGGCTTCATCACCCGCCTCGATACGCCGCTCTCCTCAAACCGTCATCACCCAGTTTCCGCCATAGCTCCCCCCTGATTGGTCCGCTTCACCTGTGCAACTGCACAGGCTGCCATAGCGGGGAGATTGGCCTCCAATGGCGAAAACTTGCCGCAGGAGACCCTCCGATGACCGTGCCTATGGCGCCGCCGCTACGACAACTTGCCGACAAGCAGCGTGCGATCCACTGCCGCGCTACTGCGCCTTCAAGGGACGTCTGGATCGCGACGCAGGAGCCGATGACCGTTAAGGAATCAATTCCCTTGGCGTGCTCAGGTCGCGCTGGCCGTCGCTGTGCCCGTTCGACGGTCTGGTGGCAATTTGGGCACATCTTGTGTCGTCGCCAGTGCCAATGCCGCACGCTTCAACAAAAAGGTGCCTTCGACGTCTGCTGCCTTCGCCGGTGCTTTGCGAAGTGGCATAATGTTTCGACGCACGCAGGCGCGGGCAGGGGGTGTCAGTCATGAATCTCCTGACTGGCGCGGATCAGGCCGATTGGCGGGATGAAAGATCATACGACTACACCGCTGGCCTGACGCTGCGGGAGTGGGCTTGGGAGTTCTTACGCCGCAACCCGGCGTTCCAGCGCGATCTGACCGCTGCGCGCCAGCATTGCAAGACTTGGTCTCTCCGACCCTTTCTCGATATGGTCGCGTCGGCCGGCGACCTGTCACGCTGGGGTGTTCTGTTTCGCGGAGTCTTGTGGCCGCGCTTCGGTCGTATTCTGGTGTCCGCTCTGGTGCGTCCATGTGCTGCCGCTCATTGCGGAACGGTTGCCTGCCTCGTCGCCGACACCGCCGTTCGAACTCTCGGCATTGCCCTGTCGTGCAACCGTCCTGCAGGCGCCCGACAAGAGCCAGCATGTTCTTCTTCGCAATGCGGACCACGCGCTGCAGCTCGCCGTCTCGGGCGCGAATATCCTCCACCCTGTTTGCCTGCATACGCAAGCCATCTGGCCCGCGGTGCTTTTAAAGCATCGACTGAGGGGACTGGAGTGCCTCAATGCTCTCAGTCTAGGGCAACATTTGCCCCCCCGCTTGTTTGCGCCGGAAAAGCGCGGCGTCCGTTTGTCCTTCGTTCTTCGTGCGCTCGACGGTTCGCTCGCCGGAGCACCACATCGCGAGCTCGCCGAAGTTCTCATCGGTCAACGGCGCGTCCATGCCGACTGGGCGGATCCTCGCGATCATCTGCGCGACCGCATCCGTCGGGCCGTCTCGCGTGGCCGCGCGCTCATGAATGGTGGCTACAGAGATTTCCTAATTTGAAATGCGACAGTCCGCGCTGTGCGTCAGTGGATGAACGTTCGCTCGCAGCTGACCCGTCACCAACAGTTCGCCCGCCGACAGATCTGCATGGCGCCTTGCGGGTACGCTCTGGTCAGGCGTCGGCCGACGCCACAATGACATCGGTGAAGTTGCCAAGGCGGTGGTTCATTAGGGCCGGCCTCGACCTAAACCCACATCAGTGGTCGGAAAGCGGCGTGCACCGCAATGTCGCCATAGCAGCCAAGATCCTTTGAGTCCGGACCTGCAGTCCTGTTGGACCGGCGGGTGCAACAATATGGAGGGATTTGAGACCTCACACTGTCCCCTGGACCGACAGCTCGGTCAGACATCGCACTCACCGCTTGATTATGGAAATGGTGTGCCTGTAGTACAGCGGGTAGCGCTTGCTGCGCACTGTCCTAAGAATAGCAATCATGACCCGTCTGGGGGTCTGCAACACGACGATCCAACCGCTTGGGCATTGTCGCATATCCCACAATGTAGAGTGCGCAACAGGGCAAAAGCTGATCCATCGGCGGTTTATCAATGCTTTTTGGCTTGGCACGGCACATGCAACGCAATCGGCAAAAGGCGCACGAACTGAGTGGCCCCATCGGCCCTAGGAGCGCTGACTTATGCCCTCCCAAGGCATGTCCGGCCCGGCAGCGAGCTCAGTCTCCTGCCGGGCATCCGTGTTTCAGGTCAACGGCGTTTGGAACTTCAAATTAGGTGGCGGCATTGACCGCAGGCCGCCCCCGGTGGGCGGCCGGTGGGCGGAGAGACAGTGCAGCAGGTTTCAAATCCCGCCCATGCAGAGATATTTCATTTCCAGATAGTCCTCGAGGCCATGGCGGGAACCCTCCCGCCCGATGCCGGATTGCTTCATGCCGCCAAACGGTGCCGCCTCCGAGGACATGCGTCCCGTGTTTATGCCAACCATGCCATATTCCAGAGCCTCTGCCACACGCCAGACCCGCTTCATGTTGGAGGCATAGAAGTATGCGGCGAGGCCGTAAATCGTGTCATTGGCCTCGCGCACGACCTGATCCGCATCGTTGAAGCGAATGATCGGCGCCAGCGGCCCGAATGTCTCCTCTTGCGCGACTGCCATGACGCTGGAAATCTCGGTGAGGACCGTGGGTTTGAAAAACGTGCCATTCTTGCCGATACGTTGGCCCCCGCATCGTATTGTGCCGCCTTTCGCAATGGCATCTGCGATGTGAGACTCTATCTTGGCCAGAGCATGCCTGTCGATGAGCGGTCCGATGTCCACTCCGGCATCGAATCCGTCGCCAACCGACAAGTGCCGGACTTTCTCCACGAATTTCTTGACGAACTCATCGTGAACGCTCGATTGGACGTAAATACGGTTCGCCGAAACGCAGGTCTGGCCGGCATTGCGAAACTTCGCCTGGATCGCACCGTCAACAGCAGCGTCGATGTCGGCATCATCGAAGATGATGAAAGGTGCGTTGCCGCCGAGCTCAAGGCTAACCTTCTTGATCTGGTCAGAGCACTGACGCATCAGCAGCCGCCCGACCTCGGTCGAACCGGTGAAGCTGATCTTGCGGATCTTGGAATTGGTGCAGAGTTCACGGCCGACGCGATCACCTTCGGACGCATAGATCAGGTTGACCACGCCATCGGGAAAGCCGGCCTGATGGGCAAGGGCGAACATTGCGCCAGCCACGAGCGGCGTCTGTTCAGCGGGCTTGAGCACGATCGTGCAGCCCGCAGCCAAGGCCGGCGAGATTTTGCGCGCCACCATGGAGGCCGGGAAATTCCATGGCGTGATCGTGCCAACAACGCCGATGGGCTGCTTGATCACTAGCATTCGGCGGTCTGTCGAGGGTGCCGAGATCGTCTCGCCATAGACGCGATTGGCCTCCTCGGCATACCATTGCAGATACGCCGCCGCATGCGATACCTCTGACATGGCTTCGGCAAGCGGCTTGCCCATTTCCGCAGTCAGAATCGCGGCGAGATCGCCTGCATGGTCGATGATCAGCTGATGCCATCGCCAAAGAACGTCGCTACGCTCTCGGGCAGTCAACGCGGCCCATCCCGACTGCGCAACATAGGCCTTGTCTACCGCAGCACGTGTCTCCTCCACGCCCATATCGGGAAGCTCTGCCAAAACTTCGCCGGTCGACGGATTGACGACCTCGAACGTCTTATTGCCAACCGGTCTGCCGAGTGCCGGCAGGCGGTCGATGGCTCCAAACAGGTGCGGGGATTTCAGACGGCGGATCATCGGCAGGCACAGGGGCAATACCGGATTCCTCCTCAACGCAGCGAACATCCAGGTCGACAGGCCGTCGGTGTGTATTCTGCACCAGCGGGTTCGTCCTAGGGCCTCGGCAAAGCAGCTGGTAGACCAAACATACGACAACAGTTCCGTTAGTTTGAGTGCCGCCTGGACCGCCAATGCCGCGCAAGGCCCGCGAAACGACTCCGCGGGTCTGCATGATCTGCTTGGCCCACCGGCCTCCATATTCGCTCTTCCCACGAGAAGCCCCAAGGAAGAAGGAAGGCGAGATGAGTTTCTTTACTCATCCTTGCCGCCCAGCGGCGGGCCGACCACCAAAATGGCGGGCTCGGCCGAAAGCAGCTTCTTGGCCGCCGCCTTGACCTGTTTGAGCGTCACCCGACCGATGCTGCGGGCGCGACGCTGGTTGTAGTCGACGTCGGCCTTGTGAATCTGCAAATCCAGGAGCCGGTCTGCAATCGAGCTGGTCGAGCCCAGACGGTCAATGGCATAGGTGCCGATCAGGTGCTTCTTCGCCGCCTTGAGCTCGGCCCCGGTCGGTCCTTGCTGCGCCATCTGCTTTACCACATCTCGCACGATGCTCAGCGTTTGGGCGGCGCAGTCCGAGCGTGTCTCTGTCGTAACCAGAAGCTTGTCAAGGGTCAGTTCAGAGCTGACGTGATAGGCAAGGCCGCGTTTTTCGCGCACCTCCTCGAAAAGGCGGGAAGTCATGCCCGAGCCGCCGAGGATGTCATTCATCAGCACGGTGGCGAAGTGATCCGGCGCGCTACGCTTCACGCCAGGCCAGGCCAATCGCAGCGAAGTCTGCGGCAGGTCGCAGTTCTCCTCCACCAGTTGGCCGAGCTTCGGTACGACATCGGCGACGGGGGCGAGGGTTTGTTGCTCAGGCAAGTCACCAAACAGCTGGTCGAGCCTTTCCCTCAGCGTGTTTGCATCAATGTCACCGACCACGGCAATATGGAGCCCGTCGCGAGCGAAAATCGCCTTGTGGAAGGCGAGGAGGTCGGACGGCGTGATGCCGGCCAGGCTCTCTTTTGTGCCTTCTCCCGGCCTCGAAAAAGGATGCGTGCCATAGATCGCGCGCAGCCATTTGCGCTGAGCGATTGCGTCAGGGTCGCGCTCGCTGCCGACGATGTCGGAGACAATCTCGGCGCGGACGCGATCGATCGGCCCCTGGTCGAAGCGCGGCGCGTTGAGTGCGAGCCGAAGCAGGCCGAACGCGGCGTCCTGCTGTTTGGGAAGCATGCACACCGATCCGCAGATGTAGTGTCTTTGCGCCTCCAAACCCATCTCGGCGCCGGCATCGTCGAGCTTCATCTGGAAGGCATCGCTGTCGTAATTACCGGCGCCTTCGATGAACAGGCCGGCCATCAGATTGGCCATCCCCTCCTTCCCGACCGGGTCCTGCGTGATGCCGCCGTTGAAGGCAAAGCCGATGTTGACGATTTCCACTGTGTGGTCCTCCACCAGCCAGGCGATCATGCCCTTTTCGGACTTCACCTCCTGGATGTTCATCGCAGCATGGGGCTGAGCGCCGAGCGTCATCTCTTCATTCTCCGTCTTGGGCAAGAGATAGCCCGTGGTCGAACGGTCGAACGCGAGATAGCGGGCGGCAACTGCTTTGATTTGCGCGGCGGTAACCCTGCGGATGCGAGACGGCCGTTCCTCGACATCTTTCACGGTGCCGCCGGTGGCCAGCGTCGAGCCGTATATGCAGGCGAGGTCGTCCTGGTCGTCTTCGGCAAAGATCATATCGCGCACAAAGCGCTCCTTGGCCTTGCCCAGTTCCTCGCTGCTGACACCATCCTTGGCAATGCGAGCGACTTCGGCAGCGGCCGCCGCTTCGAGATCGGCCAGCTTGGCATCGCCGCGCGGCGCGCCATAGATGGCGAACCTGGTGTCGTCGAGCATGGTGCCCTGGAAATAGGCGCAGGCGCTGGAAGCGATACCTTGCTGGACAGCGAGCGCCTGGTAGAGCCGGCTGCGGTTACCGCCGCCGAGGATTTCGGACAGCAGGTCGAGCGCTTCGGCCTCGCCCGGCTTGGCGGTATGGTAAGACGGCACCACCCACTGCGTCGAAAAACTGGGCACGCTGACGCGGGCGTCGGAGAGCGTGACGGTGCGCCTGGTGTTCTGCTCGGGCTCAACCGGCCGGATGCGCGGCGGCAGGTCGGGCCCGCGCGCCACCTTGCCATAGGTCTTCTCGGCCAGCACCTTCACCGTCTCCGGCTCGACATCGCCGGCCACGATCAGCACGGAGTTGTTGGGCCAGTAGTATTTTTCATAGAAGGCGGTGGCGTCGACGCGGTTCAGCTGCTCGATCTCCTGCATCCAGCCGATGATCGGGATGCGATAGGGCTGGTTCTGCCACAGCGTCGCGTCGATCTCCTCATGGAGCACGTCCTGCGGGTTGGTGTCGGTGCTTGAGCGGCGCTCCTCGATGACCACGTCGCGCTCGGTCTTGACGACATCGTCGGTGAGGATGAGGTTTCGCATTCGGTCGGCCTCGAAGCTCATCATCAGCTCGAGCGCCGACGGCGCCACTGTCTGATAGAAGGCGGTGTAGTCGGAGGAGGTGAAGGCATTTTGCGAGCCGCCGATCTCGAACACTGCGCGGTCGAATTCGCCGGCCGCATGGTTGGTCGTCGCCTTGAACATCAGATGCTCGAAAAAAATGGGCAATGCCGGATTTGCCCGGCGGCTCGTCGGCGCTGCCGATCTTGTACCACACCATGTGGCTGACGATCGGCGCCCGGTGGTTGGGAATGACGACCACCTCCATGCCGTTGTCGAGCACGAAATCCGTCGCCTTGCCGTCCTCCCATGCGACGGGGACCGGAGCCGTCCTCGCGCCGCCCAACTCGGTCGCAACGGACGTCCTGCGAAGCCCGTGAGTGCGGGGCTTGCTTGGTAGTTCTGATAGGGAGAGTGGGATTATGGGCTGGGTTCCTGGCAAAGTGATTTGTTCCTCATTTTGAAGGCTCTATGTCTCCCGACGCCTATTGGGAGAAAGTGGATCGGCACGCGACGCCGAGCCAGATGAGCCGTCAGCGTGTTGCCGGGCCTGACGCGGGCCTCATCTTTGGATGCGTCCGGGGAACGTTCGGCAGTATTTTGGTGGGGCCATGGGAAGTCTGCTCGTTATCCATTGGGTGTTTGCGGATACCTGAGCATGCGCCGTGCCAAGTAAGAAAGCCCCGATTTGCAAGGTTTGATCCAACCTTGATACTTGCGATATCCGACATTGTCGGGCATCCGACAGAAAGCGCCTTTCGCCGGCGCGCCGGCTACGGCGCTCGCCTCCTCCGGCGTGACGACGATCCTTTGGCGGGCGCCGCGCACACCGATCTGCCCGCCTATCAGCACCGCGACATCGAAGGACAACGCGATCGTGACTGATGGGTCTTACGCAAACATGCAGCAGTGCCACCGCCATCAGGACTTCATCCGCCCCTCAAAGCCCCGAGCGCGAGGGGACGACGTGTAAGGCAACATGTCATCCTCGACAATGATGCCGCGCATAAAGAGGTAAGGTCCCTCGTCGTACCGGCGAGCCCCTTCGCTGGGTTCGCCGAGGGTCTGGTTTGCGAACGTCGACCGACAGCATCACGCATGGGCGGCCGGATCGATAGACAAGCATTGACCGTGCCACCAGCGCATTGAGGGCAGCGCAGAGTCCAATTGGCCTGTGCCAGCCGGTATGCTGGAGCTTCAAGTGTGGCCAGCCAAGCGGGCTGGGATATCCTGGACCGTCCAGATTGCAACGCACGACGCCTGGTCATCGCCCGAACGTTCATTGACGCTCAGCGAAGCTTGCGTCATCCGGACGATCTGGGAAAAGCTTGGCCGGGCCGGCGCCTTCCCAGGCGCACGGGACGCGCGACGACCCATGTGGACCTTGGATTTCACTCCGCACCTACGCTGCTTTGGCCTTGTCAGCAGCCTGGGCGGCATAGCTGAGTCCCGCCCTTGCTCAATCTGCCAAACCATCTCGCTCACAAGCGATCGGGTGGTTTGTGCCGTCTGAACGCGCATTGTCAACTTGCCGACAGTCTGGGGTTCCGAACCCGACAGTTGATTCAAACCGACAATGGCCCGCCTCAGAAGCAGGCAACCGCGCTTCGTAGCAGGCCGAAGCTAATCGAGGTTCGCGGGTCTCGGTTTGAGTGTGCAGTGTCGCTGCGCGCCTGATCTTTCGGTCTGATGACAAAAACATCGTCATTTTGGCCGACGATATCGGTCAGGAGCGGGTATTGCGGTCGAGCAGCGACCCAAGCACGTCCACAAGATGTGCCGAGTTTGCAGGGTTGGGTCATTGTTTCTGTCGACGTTTGAGCGACAGCGCACGACGAAACGTCTGGCATACGCCTCGTCTGGCACGCGCCTCGCATGTGTGGCAGGTGCTGCTGGAGATCAGGCGGTCGAGTGGGCCTTGCAATTTTCCGATTTTGCTGCGCCTAAAGTCTCGTGTACAAATCAGGCTGGCGTGAATGGCCTGCCTAAGTTGCGACTTGTTACAAAGGAATGGATATATGGCGACTGGAACGGTGAAGTGGTTCAACAGCACCAAGGGTTTTGGTTTTATTCAGCCCGACAACGGCGGTCAGGATGTCTTTGTCCACATTTCCGCTGTTGAACGAGCGGGCCTGTCGACCCTTAATGAGGGCCAGAAGATAAACTACGAGGTCGAACAGGATCGCCGCACCGGCAAGTCCTCTGCAGGCAGCCTCAGCAAGGCTGGCTAACGCGTGCGGCAAGGATGCGGCATACTCCGAACGCATTGACCGGCTCGAAACCCGGCCGGAGCATGCAACCAGGTAATGCCGCGGCAGCGATTGCTGGAGCCGTCGCGAATTCCTCTGGAATGAGGCTCTTGGACGGGAAAGGCGGGGCTCGTCCCCGCCTTTTGATTCCGCGCAGATTGGGCCTACGGCTGCCGCGCGTCCCGAACGACTGTTGATACGGATTTAGGCTGCGACCTTTTTGCGGGTCCGTTTCGCCGGCGCCGGCACCGGGGCTTCCGGCTCTTTCGGTTTGCGGCCGAGTCCGATGGTCTTGGCCAAGGCGGAGCGCGTAGCGGCGTAATTCGGCGCCACCATCGGATAATCCGACGGCAGACCCCATTTGGCGCGATATTCGTCCGGGGTCAGACCATAGTGCGTCGACAGATGGCGCTTTAGCGATTTGAATTTCTTGCCGTCTTCAAGGCTAATGATGTAGTCCGGTTCGATCGACTTTTTGATCGGGACAGCAGGTTTTTTCACAGGCACAGGCTCTTCTGCCGGTATTAGTCCGGCCGTGCCTTTTAGAGCCCCGTGCACTTGGGCGATCAGGGCAGGAAGCTCCCCCGCCGGGACGGGGTTGTTGGAGACGTAGGCTGATACAACCTCGGCAGTGAGCTCGATGAGGATGTCGGTGTTGTGGGCTTCTTCTGTCATAAACTTCTCCGGGCAGCTTGAAACACAGTCGGGCGAAGTGTCGCTACATAGTGGCGGTTGACGCTGAAAGCAAATGGATCGACGGGTGCGCTGCTCCCCACCATTGAAGTCTCGGGGAAGTATCCCGTCATCGTCCATCGGCCTAGAGGCAGCGTATTGCATTATGGGAGCGGTCGCGCCTGCCCCAAGTTAGAGGCAGGCATTCGCGCGTGAATTAATCAAATCCATCCTGAGCGTATCTCGCGTGGCAACCACGAAGGCGCTCTGGCAACGAAGCGAGGCGGATGGCCTTGCGGGTGGCCGAGAGATGTCATCCGGCTCTCCTGCCGACCTCTGCCGGCCAGATCTGGAGCAACAGCTTTGCGCAGATATGGCTCTCTTCAGAGGCCATCTATGATGGGAGCCGAGCGCGTCTCGAGCCGGGGAATAGGCTGCACATGCGCTGTGCCCACCTATTGCGATCGTGCTAACCTTGGCTGTTCGGACTTGCCGTTAAGGCAAGCGACAGATTGAAGTTATGCTGCACCATCTGATTCCCTGGCTCGGTTTCGAGAGCTCGCCGATACAGGGCCTGTGCCGCGTCATGCCGCCCCTCAATGTCCAAGATCACGCCCTTCGCATTCAATGCACGTACGTTTGCTGGGGCTGCAACCAAGACGCTGTCGAGCACCTCAACCGCTTCGTGCGGGCGCTTCTGGGCCACCAAGGCTTTTGTAAGCCGTATCGCCGCATCAACATTGTCCGGGTGCTGCTTCACCTCATCCCGCAAAGCCCGCTCTTGAACATCCTGACCAACTTCGCGCAAAATGCGTTCGCGCATAGCCGGATCGATTTGATCGGCGCTGAGCAACTCTGGGGAAGATGTCTCCTGCACGGAAAGAGCGGGCTTTTGCCAGCTGGCGCAACCGCCCAAAGGCAGAATGGCGAGTACGGCAAAAAGAAGTGAGCTCCGGCGCAGAAACATAGGCGATGGAGAAACTGTATTTCTAACAAATTTCATATTATCTCTCGGTTATCAGGGAGGCGGGTCGCGTTCAGTTAGGAAAGGTGGAACTACTCTAACAATCCGCTGTTCGATCCGTGCGGGAGTTTGACGGATCCTGCCGGGCGAATTGTAAAGTCGGAGGCGAGGTCTTGATAAGACAGCACGGCGAGATCGATCCCGTTTCGCGTCAGAAAGCCGCGGACGAAACGTCGGACATCCATTGACGTCAACAGAATAGGGCGGGTTTGACCCGGTTCTGTGTTCGAAAGGACCTGACGTATCTGTGATAGCATCGCTTCGCTTTGCCGATCCTCCAGTGCGAGATAGGGGCCTGCATCCGAATCTCGAACCGCGCCACGCATCACATCCTCGCTCTCGCGTTCGACGACCAGGGCGGACACGATGCCCTCGGTGTTGGCATAGCGGTGGCAGATCTGTCGCTTCAAACCAGAACGGACATATTCCGTCAGCAGGGCAACGTTTTGCTCACGCTCGCTCCATTCGGCCAATGCCTCCAACACGAGACGGGTGTGGCGGATTGGGATACCTTCCTCCAGGAGGCGGCGCAGAACATCGGCAATCCGAGGAATCGGCGTCGTGCGCAGCACCTCTTTCACAAGATCAGAATATTCCTGCTCCATTCGGCCCAGGAAATGTCGGGTCTCTTGGATGCCCACCAATCGCGGTGCGTAGCGGGTCAACGTTGCATGGACGCGCAAGGCGAGGAGTTCGCCGGGAGCCCAATGCTCCGTGCCGGCGCCCGTAAGGGCCTGTGCAGGGGTATGTTCGACCGGGAGTCTGTCCGTTTTCGGCTCACGCCTAAGGGGGATACCGCTCGAGTCGACGTGCGCTACATCGGCTCGGAGCGTCATCTGGCTTGGATCTATCGCGTCCTGTTCGACTGGCACGCCCTCGACATCTATCCGGAATTGCGATGTAGGCAGCTGCTCGTCAACCAAGACAGGGATGCGGGGAACGATAATGCCCAGATCGGCTGTGACCAGGAGCGAAACGCGCCCAATATGTTTTTGCAATTCGGCTTGATCGATCGCCTGCATAAGATTTGGCGCTAAAAAAAATGCGATCGGGAATTCCTTCGCAGGCGCGGCTTGCTTAGGCTCCGCTGCAGTTCCATCTTTCGCATCGGCAGTGCCGGCGCCCAGCACATCAGCCTTGACAATGCTTACCGCAGCGAACACTGCGGCCAGCATCAGAAAGACGGGGAGGGGAAACCCAGGAACGAACCCCATCACGACCAGGACGCCGGCCGCCAGCCGCAAGGCTCGAGTACTGGCCGTGAGCTGACTGACCATTTCGGTACCGAGGTTGATCCTCGCCGTCCCAGTCACACGGGTGACGATGGTCGCCGCAGTAATGGAGAGCAGAAGGGCCGGAATCTGCGATATCAATGCATCGCCTATCGTCAGCAGAGTATAGTGATGCAGCACCTCGCCGAAGGACATGCCCTTGGAGAGCAGACCGATCGAAATTCCACCCAGCATGTTGATGCAGATAACCACCAGCCCGGCGATGGAATCGCCCTTCACAAATTTCATCGCGCCGTCCATCGCGCCATATAGTTGGCTTTCCTTCTCCAATTCGGCGCGCCGCCGGCGGGATTCGTTGGCATCGATGTGGCCGTTGCGTAGCTCTGCGTCGACCGCCATTTGCTTGCCCGGCAGAGCATCCAGCGTGAAACGCGCCGCCACTTCTGCCACCCGTTCGGCACCCTTCGCGAGGACCATGAATTGCACCATGGTGACGACCAGAAATATGACGAAACCCACCACGATATTGCCTGAGATGACGAAATCGCCAAAGGTATGAATAATGCTGCCGGCCTCCCCCTCGGCCAGGATCAGTCGCGTCGTTGCGACCGTCAGCGCGAGACGGAATACAGTGGAAATCAAAATAACGCCGGGCAAAGAGGAAAAATCAAGTGGAGTACTGACATACAGGGCAACCATCATCAGCAGTATGGCCAACCCCATATTGAATCCTATCAGTGCGTCGACCACCACGACCGGGATAGGCATGACCATCATCGCGACAGCCAGAAGCAGCATCAACGCAACCATTAAATCCGGGCTGGCCGGCGCACGCTTGATGAAGTCACGCAGGACGTTGGCCATCGAGACACCTTTGCAATCGGTTGAGACTTACTCTGCTGTTACGCCCTGAAACGTAGCTTTCGAACTCCGAAGGCGCCTCGGCCTTGGCCAGCGCGTGACCCTGCATGAGAGCCACAAACAGGCGCGAAATGGCTGGGCAGCAAATGTTTCCACGCAGCCAGCTTGTCAGCACCGAGCGCCACAGGATGTTTGGCTGGCCATAGAGTGCTGCTTGATGGGGCCTGCGAGCTTTCAATATGGGAGAGCAGCAATGCGGCCATTCCTGCTCAGCAGCACACGGCTGTCCTCAATACGATCGACTACCCATCCATCAGCTAAAATGGCCCCGACAAAATACTTCTCGCTGTCGATGACAAGATACGGTTGGGCCCCATGCCACACAGCTTCGACCGCGATTGCGGATGGCGCCTTCTCCTCTTTGATGAGCACTCCGTTCACCAGTGTTAGAGTACCCTTGGTGCGACGATCGAACGATTGCTGAAGCTTCTGCCAGCTGATGACCGATTCAGACGTGACGGTGCCCTCGGCGGTCACAACACCCTTTGCGGAGCCAATCTTGACGTCGAGAAGACCCGCTCGATCGACTTCCTCCTGCAGCTCTTTGGCCGCTGCCCCCGTAAGTTCATTGTCAGCGCGGTGACTGATCGTTCTGGACGCGACTTCAGCCCGAAGTGAATTGGGGCTCGATCCACTTGCATTGCCAAGATAGGAGAACATGCCCGAAAGCGCGCCGATCCCGAGTGAGCTGATTATGACCATGGCGAGCACACCGATCGGTAGGCGCGGTATGCCGGTCGAACCAGGCGGCTCTGCATCCTGCACGGACCAAGCAATGGACATCTCGCCTACGAGCAGGACGGCAGGAAGGGGCACAACAACGGACTGGCCTGCGGCGATATTCCGGTTGCCCTCGATACTGAGTCCGGGTGCAAGCGCCTCGAGTTCGATCGACTTGCCAAGAAGAGTTACACGAAGATGATGCGGTGCCAGTCCTTGCTCGACAAAGACCAAATCGGCATCGAAGCCGCTGCCGATTAAACACGTTTGAAGATCCGTCTTGCCGGTCAGTCCGCAATAGAGCCCCGAAAGCACTTCGAAACGGAGGGAAACGGCGTCATCCACAGAGCATCTCTCAAACAGGATAGAAGCCGCACGGCAATTGCCATGCGGCTCATTTCGGGACTACGTCGCGTCAATAAGGAGACGCGCTAGGGGCAGTCTAAAAGCCGCTTCCGACATTACGAAACGCGTTCGTCGGCGGCCTTCTTGATGGTCTGGAGATTGGTCGTTAGAGTGCGCAACTGGACACTCCTTTTCGTCGCCTCCAAGCTAACATTGGTTAGTTCTTGCACTTGCGCCTGAAAAGCAGTAGCATCAGCTCCGCTTGTATTGCCGGGAGTGCCACTGTTAGTTTTATCGGTATTGCCGGCGCTACTGGTATTGGTATTGCCTGATTTCTTATTATTATCAACTGCAGCCATGGTCATTCCTTTTTCTGTTGGAGTTGTGCCGTCAATAACGGCCTGTATGACCTCACGCCGGATTTTCCCGCGTCAGGCATCTTCTGTGTCATCCAAAGCTTCATCGGCCTCAGCCATCGCATCGTTCGCGAATTGGAACGCGAACGATCGCAGGATACTTTGGAAGGCTTCACTTTGTGCTGCAGACTGTGAGTTGTCTTGAAGTTGATCATTTGAAACGGTCCGGTTATCCGCCCGATCGTTCCCGCCAGCTGGCTTGCCATCATTCCCACCAGCTGGCTTGCCATCATTGCCACCAGCCGGCTTGCCATCACCAGAATGCTCGGATTTCGAATCCCCATGGCCCTTTCGGATCAAGGAAGTCCCGAGGTTGCCAACTCCACTCCCAATTGCTGCTATCATCAGGTACTCCGGCATTTGCCATTGGCGGCGACGTGTTAAAGGTTAACCTCGATCAAGCTAAGGGCGGGAGCTTTCGAGAACCTGACGGCTTTTGACAAAAACCGGCCAGCGCAAAAACGTATGCTCTGCAGGATGTTGCTCTCGCATCGAAAAGTCGACCACGATCTCGGCTGTTCGGCCAATCCCGCCGTCCACGCATGCCGCGACCGAATGGCAGCCGCAGCAGCTCGTTTGCATCCTCGATGCTGTGGTGTCGAACAGGAGACACGGTCCACGTGCTGCATGACCGCAATGACCGTATTCTTGCTGGCTCCACGGGCGCACGCAACGAGCAGGAACTCGGTCTTTGCATCACCATTCTCTCGCCTGCACATCACGGCCCGGCGCGGTGAGCTCATTGGCTTCGAGAAGGTCGGCGACCGTACGAACATGGGATGGTCTGCCGGCTTTGGGAGGCCGGTGCGGATCCTCTTCTCACCATATCGAAAGCTTGAAGCGGTCGGATTTTCTTGCCCTGTTCGTGAGAACTCCCATCGTCAGCTAATCGTCAGCCAAGCGGTCTATCTAGGCCGGCCGTGCCTGACCTTCGGATCCAAAGGTCCCGTCTCGACACTTTTTGTAACTATAGATCGAAATGGTTTCCCGCGCGATACGCAACGCACACGCTTCTCTGAAGCAAATGTGTGACTTTGTCGGTGGCGAACGAGAGGAGTGACGCCTCAATAAAATCGTCAGGCACGTGTCTAGGAAGGGGAGCTAGCCGAGTTGGTCTGATTTCATTCGCTGTTCCTGGAAATCGGCGGACTGAAGCGCTGATAATCTCAGGACATCGATGGCAACGTTGCGAAAGTCCTGTGAGCTCGGGCCAATCTTGGCCTGCTACTGAGAAGCACTTTGGCGGGAACATTACGCCGTCGCGGGTCTGGCTGACCGTGACGTTAACCGAAAGATGCCGCTGGTCTCGTCAGCCGCCAGCACAATAGCAGCACATTCTCGCCTACTACGGAGACGCAATATGAAGGGCATTGGCCGACCACGGAAATCGCAGGCTGAAACTGGAGCCAGCCGCGCGGGGCGGGCGAGCAGTTCCCTTTCGCAATCAAGTCTTGCTGCGGGAGAAGGTGGACAGTCATTCGATTCCGTTGTGGAGCAGATGCGCTCTGGGGACGCCGATAGGAGGCCCTCCTCCCTTCCAGTTGCGCGCGGTCCAGGCGATGCCCGCGAAAGTCTGCCAGGCGCCTCGATTGGCGAAGATCAAATCCTGAACGCACCGCCACGTGGAGCCGCTGCGCCACCACGCGGAACCGTAGCGCCACGTGGCGCAGCCGCAAGGCGGCGCGGTTCTCCCTCCATGTCTGAGGGCGAAGCCATGGCGCCGGTCGGTAGCCAACTATCAACCGCGCAGGTGGAAGGCACCAGCTCATCGTCAAATGAAGATATCAGTCCGACACAGCTCAGAATGAACAGTCTTGTTCAACAACTGACTGATTGCGAGGCTGCGGCCAGGAAAACCGACGTCCCCGAGGAGGCGGTGGAGCTGATCAGTCGGGTCGTCGATGCAGCCTCAGCAATTCTGGAGTACCGCGCTAGCCTGCCTGCGGCTGAGGCGCAGACAATTATGCCAGACGACAAGGTGCGTAGATGTTGCCAGATCGTGTGCGACGCCGCGAATGAAGTAGACAAACTTGGCCTGTCGACGATCACGAAATTGGACAAAAAGACCAAGAAAGCGGCAGGTATGGTCGATAAACTCTACTCCTACTCCCAGGCGGACCGGCAGGAGCTGTTGATTTTAAATGTGGAGAACCACCATACGGCGGCAATTAAGTGGTGGGAAAAAAAGGCATGGCGCTCCGAACGGCAGCGATCCGCCTGCGCTGCCACCGCTAGCCTATCCAGTGGAACGCCCGTGATGCGGGAAGCCGAGCGGTGCGCACTGCGGCTGCGTGCCGGCTCGGTACTGAGTGTCAGGATCTGGCTGGTCCGTGAGCGGATCGGTCTTGCGCGGGCCAAGATTGAACTGCGGGCGAGCAGGTTCGAGCCAGATTTGAAGGAACTCCTCGTCGGTCGAAATGGAGTGGTGCAGCTGATGGCAAGCGCCGTTCAAGAAGCTCTTCGCGCCCTCTCTTTGGCGAAGGGCATAATGGATGATGGCAAAGCACTCAACGCTCATGATTGCGCGGTTGTAGAAAAAATCATGGAGCGGCTTTCGGATTTTGGATTGGCGTTGCACGAGGTGCATACCAAGCTAAGCCATACCTACCCAGATGCCGGCCTCCCATTGAAACTGTTCGAACGGATCGTGGACGATGCATGGATCACTGCGCACGATGCCATGCACTTGTTGAACCTGCAGTCTCCGCCGTCAGCCATCATGGCGCCACAGGCCCAGGCGGGCGCTGCGATGCCGGCCAGGGCAGGCGCTGCGATACCGGCTGACACTGCTGGTACGGCTGCAGTGTCAGAAGGCACTACAGCGCGAAGGAAAGGGAAGTCAAAGCATAAGTCGGCAGCTCGCGCCGGGACTTCTGCCGCCGGGCAGCCATCAACACCAGTCGCTGCGAACGCCGGCACAGTGCCAGCAGCCAAGGTTCTCGCGCGCTCGGATCAAGTTGCGAGTACACAGGTGAGAGCGCAAGAGGTGGCTGCGAGTTCGTCGGGGGCAGGCTCGACAATCGGGGGCGCCGCGTTGTCAATGGAGGTATTGACGGAGCGGCTCAAACGATTGGACGAACTTTTGCAGTTCGATCTGGCCGGTCAGCAAAGCGTCGTCTCCCAAGTGCGCCAGATGAAGCCTGAGGAGGCCGGTAAGGTCGTGGACGATGTGGCCCAGTACCTGCGAGCCCAGGCCATTGAGATGCAAACCTGTCTCGCCGGGTTGCAGGGGCGTAATGTACGCCTGCTACTCACCTCCACCCAGCTACCCAAAGTGCACGAACGCACAGACCAGCTCAAAGGGTTGCTGAACATGGTGCTGGGACAGGCCAACGCATTGAATGAAGGAAAAGCCGGCATTACGACTGATTGCATGAAGACCTACGCATTTCCGGCGCAAAAATACCTGGAACATTTGTGCAATGCCGACGAATTGATGCCGCCGGAGGCACCGGTCGCGCTGCGTGGCGAGCCAGGAAAGCTGTTTGAGATGAAGCTGCAGCCCAAGATGCTGGTCAATGGTGCGATGCCGAGCCCGATGTGGGTGCACATCCACACGAGTCGCCCCGTCATGGCCAGAAACTTGGAAGGGCTGGCTGATTCCGAATTCACCGCTTGCCACGTTAAATCCAACGAACAGCGCGGCTACAATCGAGAGCGAGAGGAAGCCGATGCTAGGTCCGGTCGCGAGAAGGTCATAATTCATCGCGGCAAACTCACCCCCGCTTTCTGTAAGTCCTTGTTGACCTCGGGGCTTGGCCGCCAACCACGCCATTCGCGTGCCGAGCTCCCGTCGGCGCAGGCTGCATGACAGGGCACGTACTTTGGGGTCTAGGGCAGAATGCGGCCGGCCACGCTGTGAGTCAGCGAGCATTTCTCCTGGCCAAACCGCGAATGCCGCTGCGCGAGTCGCGGTCCGGCGATTGGAGTCGATCGGCTACCGTCAGGGCCGATTTGCGATGTCGCGTTACCTGCTGTTGACGTGGCGGCGTATCTTGCCTCCCATCCAACTTATCGCCGAGATCGCGCCGCCAAGATCGAGGCGGAAGGTCTTCCTGCGAGCGCGGAGCAGGCATAGCCGATCCGATCGGGATCGGCGCATCGCAACGACCCAACGGTGTGGTGGAGAAAATTGGATTCGGGAGAGCTCGTATCCAAGAGGCGGAGTTCCGGCCCGAATACAATCCGCTCGCAAGCACCCACGATGCGCATCCGCAGTTTATTGTCTGGGAGATGGGCTGGATCGCTCGGCGGCGCTGGCGCTAAGGCGGGGCTGTCGCCGGACAATTAGCATTCACTGCCAACAGCCTTGCAACCGTCACCAGTTGCAAGGCTCGGCGGCGGGTCGACAAATCACATGAAATCGTCGTCAGACCCGCTATCGCTGCTGTCGCTGTCCTCGGTTTTGTGGAGATAGAGTGGAGGTTTGCCTGCACGCTGCCACTCACCGGCACTGTTCTTCGTCCATTTGTCGGGATGCTGCGTAGGGTCAAGCACCAGGTCGCCATGATCCACTTCAACAAACCCCATCGTCTGCGCGCGCGCTTGTGCTTCCGGATTAGCCGCACGCCAATTCAGCAACGGTCGGTCGCCGTCTATCCGAAGTTGATGCTCCAGCAGAATATCGCCCGCATTTTCGACGAGCGGATGGGCGACTTGAAGATCCACTATGGAAGTGACCTCAGTTCGACCAGGAAATTGTTCCCGCCAACTTTCCGATTCGAACTCGTTCATGCTGAATCCGCCTTCCATTCTCAGCAGTCCGGCACTCCGGTCTCCCAATTGGTAACTGAAATATCGCGCGTGCTCCGTATCTCGACGGATGCCATATTGCTGAGCAACGTCCGCGGTGCGCCTGGCTCGTGACGATACGAACTCCGAATACTCTTGAGGATTGTCGGCGATGTGCGTGATTTCATCACCATGAAATTGCCTCACCTGTCTCCTGAAGGAAGTCCTGTTGATCTCCACCACAGGAGGTCGGGAATTGAGGGAGTATGCTTGGGGAGCCGCCGATGATGAGGCGCCGCTACCTTCCGATCCGGATAAGTGCATTCGGGCAAATGTGTCCGCGAACCCTTCGCTTCCTGCATCCGATTGCTCGCCGGCATTATGCGCGCGGTAACTATCGGATGAGCCACCAATTCGACCATACATGACGATTCGTACTCCTATGTTTCGCAACCGAGCTCAAGTTAGCACGGCTGTTCAACATAGGTCGCTTAGTTGACGACTAGCTGACGAGGGCATTCCAACGGCTGCACGAATCAAATCCGCACTGCCGGCCTCAAAACCTCGGACTGCGCCACGCACCGGCCAGCAGAGGCTGAAAGGTCATGCCCGGAGGACTTGCCGTAGTTGCTGGGTGGCAGATCCGAGGGGAGTGATTGCCCCAGGCCCGCGGTTGCGCGGTTGGCCTGACAGAGACACTTGGGCACGGATGGCCAGCCGACATTTGCCACTAGCATGGAACCAGGTCAGTTTTGAACTGGGCAGTCGTGGACTTCCAATGACTAGGCCAAGCCTGCGGCAAAGAATGCTTTCGCGACAGGCTGGAAATATTGCATAGGAACCGCGTGGCCGAGTTTTGTAGTGCTTATCAGCTGACGCGCTAAGACATGGTCATGGACGATCGTCAGGCGTAGTGCCCGCGCCTCACTCAACACATGTGAAACGCGCTCACCTTCGGCACGGCAAACTAAGAACGGCACCCCGGTTTCACCGCGAACGTAACGCAGACCGATCAGGACCGCCCTTCCTGTTAAGACCAGCGTGGCGCGATGCACGCCAAGCGCAGGCTCGTCGGCCGCCTCCTCGCGGATGCGACGCTGTTCACCTTTCAACTCTGGCGCTCCTTGCTGATCCTTCGACTCGCGCGTCACTTCGGTATTGGTCATGCGCATTTCGCGCAGATACAACGCGCGCTGGAGCAGGAGATCGATCAGTCCGCCGACCAGCAGTGCGCCGGCGCCAATTCCCATCAGCAATTTTGTCTCCATAAAGATGAGGCCAACACAGCCCATGCCGCAGATCGGCAGAGGGACCATTGTCTTCCACATCCCGAGAAGGACAATGGAAAAGGTTGCGCTGAGAACCAATACCTTGAACATGGTCTTGCAGACTTCGACCATGGAACGAGCAGACCCCAAGCGCTTCAGCCCTTCAAAGGGGTCAATTTTCTTAAAGCTGAGCTTCATCGGCTCCAGAGAGAAGACAAATCCACCATTGGCTAGCAGGCTGGCCAAAATCACCGCGGCGACGAGGGTTCCAAGCAGCGGGCCAACAGCCGCGACGGTGAGTTGGACGAGCACAACCAATGCCTGCGGCACCGCGGTATCGAAAGGTAGGCTCTGCAACTTGGTGGCTAATAGGAGCGCTTCCCGGCATTTGTCCTCGATCACGCTGCCTCTTAGCCAAAGGTAGCCGAGCCCAGCGCAAGTCCCGACCGCGCGGACGAAATCGGAGCTACGTGGCAGCTGTCCTTTTTTGCGCGCTTCACTTAACTTCTTCGGGCTGGCGGCGTGTGTCTTCTCTTCACTTGTGTCGCTCATGGCAGCAATTTGTCGAACCACTCCAGCGCGCCGTTGGCTTGTGTGACCTCCAGTTTCATGCTCTCCACCAGATAGGCAGCGTAGGTGACCATGAGAACTGGAAAGACAATGTTCTTGATTGCCGGAGACAGTTGGCTCGCCTTAAATTGCGGGGCAAAGCGACGCAGCAGCATCATCGATATATCAATCAGTATCAGGAAGAACACGACAGGCCCCGATACCAATAATGCCGTGCGCATTATGCGGTCGAGAAGCCCCAACAACTCCATTGCTCCTGGCCCGCTCAGTGTCGGGTGAAACTGATACACCGGCCAGATCAAGTAGCTGCGGTACAGGACACTGATCAAAGTTTCCAGGCCTCCTGATCCGACGAATATGGCAATCGCAGTGATCCCCAGAAAAACGCCCATCGCGGAAGCCTGACTGTTCGTCGCGGGATCGGCCGAAGCGGTCGGGCTGCTGATGCCGCGTTGGTTGTCGATAAGCTCCCCGGCAGCCTGAAGGCCCCAAAGCGGAATGCCAAGAAAAGTGCCAAGGAGTACACCGACAAAAACTTCCTTGAATCCGAGCAGGGTTAGCTGGATCAGGCGTGTATCAGAATCCAGCGCCGGCAATCCGCCGCTGACGTGTGCCAGGCATGGTAGTGCGAAGCCAACAGCCAAACAGCCCCGGATCAGCCCACTGATCTGCGAGCGTGTGAATACGGGAAAGATCAGCATGATGCCCATCGCGCGGGCTGCCCCAAGACCTGCCGCAACGACGAGTTCGAGAGCCGTCTGGATCAGAATTTGAATATCGGCCGATGGCGCGTCCATGGGGCGGACTAGTAGCTAAGTGTCATTGCGGGAAACTCGGTGAAGATCTGATCGGCTAGCTCTATGAGCGGGGCGCTTAGCACAGGAGCAAACAGCCCAATCACCGCGACAACGACCAGAAGCTTCACGGTGAGCGGCAAGCTTTCATCCTGGATCTGCGTCGCCGCCTGGAGGATGCCGATGACGAGGCCGACAACCACTGATGCAATGAGCGGCGGTAGAATCCAGATCATGAAAACCACCAGTGATTGGCTCATAAGAGTAATGATGCTGGATTCAGTGATGATCAGCCTCCCGGTAACGTATAACTCAGCACAAGCCCATGCATCAATTTTGACCAACCATCAATGGCAACAAACAAAAAGATCTTGAACGGGACAGATATAACAGTTGGTGAGACCATCGACATACCCATTGCCATCAAGATAGTTGTCACTATCAGATCTATAACAATAAAAGGCAGATAAAGTAGAAATCCTATCTCAAATCCGCGCTTCAATTCTGATAGCAAGAAAGACGGTACAAGTATTGCAAAGTCATCAGGCGTGGCTGCAGCGTGCATTTCCTCTGGCCAGACCTTTTCTGTCGAAGATAGGAAAAATCGCCGCTGCTCTTCATTTGTGAATTTCTTGAGATGCTCGCGCAAGGGCTCACTTCCGGCTTTAGCGGCGCTTACCCAGTCGTCGAATGTCTGATAGTGGAGCTTGGGATCCGACATGCGGTCATAGGTCTGCTCAGCAACGGGCGCACTAACGAACATAGTGAGGATCATCGCCGCGGCGTACAGCACCACATTGGGTGGTATGGTCTGGGTCCCGAGCGCATTGCGGACGAGGAAAAGAACAATTGATACCTTTACAAAGGCCGTTGTCGTGGCAACTGCTAAAACCAGCAGACCGAGTCCGGCGGTAACCGCAAGAAGCGCCAGGATTGTCGGCTGAGCTTCACTCATTGCATGCAAACCCGCCACGGAGCCTGATGCCCAGCTCTTCTCCGATGCGGACAATGTCGCCACGCCCGATACGCTGACCATTGGCCACTATGTCGACCGGGCCGTCGATCGGCCATCCAAGTTCAAAAATATGCCCTTCGCCGGCACTTCTTAATTCCCCAAGAGAAATAGGCCAGCGGCCGCATTCAAAGACAAGCACGATCTCGACATCGTCGAGATCCTTAGTAAGCTCCAGTTGCGATCCGGGTTGTGTCATATGCGCATTCTCCAAAGGACACGGTCGCGGGCGGAAAGGCCCCCGCAAGATTAATTCATCGCCGTCAAGATCCGCCCCGGCGCACAACTGGCCGACAGCTAGGGTGATCTGGCCGCGGCCGAACGGCGCAATATCGGGCAACAATGCATCACCGACACATGCGCTTCGAAGAAGCGCCGCAGGAAGGCGAAGCGTGCCGACCTCTCCTGCAACAATGAGCGGGAGCTCTGGAGGCAGCCCGCCCAGCTGCCGCGGCAACTGGGCAAGCAGTTCGCCTAGCGCGCGAAACGCAGGCGGTACTAAGCCGTCAAGAGGCGTGAACAGGAATAGACGGCCCTTGCCCTTGACCGCGCCGAAAATGATGTCGAGTTCAAGATGAGGAGCCAGCATCGTGGCTTCGCATACGCGCACGAGTTGCACGTTCAGACGCGTCGTCTCCTCCAGTCGAGTGACAAGCGGCTCAAGAGCGAGTTCGAGAATAAGCGAAGCAGTTGGCTCGGAAGGGAAGGCCAAGCCGTTCTGCACTGTCGTGATGAACTCCTCTACGAGCGGGCGCGACAGCGACAAGATGACCGTTTCGGCTCCCACTCTCCAGACGCAGTCAAGCATCGGAATGGCAGCAGGTTCCTGCTGCCAGACAAGCCCTGCCGTTCGCACCGATAGCGGCACCTCGTTGATCCGGCTTTGAAACGGCGTGCGGGGCGCTGCTGTATCATTGAGCCACGAGACAACCGTGCGGGACAGTTTCAGAACTGGTTCGAACATGGCGGGTGTGACCGCAGCGGCTATCAAAGACTGCACGGTCGTGTCATTCGGACGACCTCTTGCGACTGTCGGATCCGGTTGCGCGGCATTTAGGCAAGCGACCCCCTCGCATATTTCAGCAGTATCTCGTCGTCGGCCTCGATCTCGGCTGCGGCCTCCGAATGAGTTTCGACGGCGCGCCGCACGTCGTCCTCGATTTGTTGCCATTTGTCCCTTGCCGCCGAACATATGACCCATAGCTCCCTCGTCCTGGACGCCGCCATCTCAGCCTCCTCTTGAGCGATTTGGGCATCATCAAGCATCTGCCGCCTGGAAGTGATCTCAGCGGCAAGCTGTTCAGTGTGAAGGCGGTGACGGTCGAGCGCTGCGCTAGACAAGTTGTCGAGTGACATCAGATGCTGATAGAGCGCTGCTTCTGTTCTTGAACAATGTTGCTGTATCATTGCAAGCTCCCTAGCGGCATTTTGTACGGCTGAGGCGGCCACATCGCGCTGGGCTTCCTTCTTGGACAGCTCGCCAAGGGCACGACGCTCTTGCATTTCCTTCAGAAGCCGTAACCTCGAAGACTGAACCCAGTTCACGCGGTCAGACGCGACATCCATGCGACCGTCTCCTCGAAATCTGACGCGTCATCTTCGCTCTGGCGCAGAAACTCCCTCAGTTCGTCGATTGACGCGACGGCCCGGTCAGTCAGGGGATCTCCACCTGGCTTGTATTCGCCAACATTGATCAAGAACTCGGTCTCGGCATAGCGCGATAGGAGCTCGCGGAAAATGGATGCTGCCTTGCGATGTGTCCCCGAAACGACTGCATCCATGACGCGGCTGCGACTCTGCAGCACATCAATAGCGGGGAAATGCGATCGCGCCGCAATAGCGCGTGAGAGGATGACATGGCCATCGAGAATACCACGCGATTCCTCGGCGATTGGATCACCCGTGCCATCACCCTCTACAAGCACCGTATAGAAGGCCGTGATTGAGCCCCGCTCACCCATGCCGGCGCGCTCGAGCAGGCCTGGCAGCATGCCAAAAACGGAAGGAGGAAAGCCCCGTCGCGTCGGCGGCTCACCCGCAGCAAGGCCTATTTCGCGCATAGCGCGGCAGAAGCGCGTCAGCGAATCCAGCATGAGAGCAACGCGTAGGCCCTGATCGCGAAAATATTCCGCGAGCGCAGTCGCCATTGGAGCGCATTGCGCACGCTCCACCGCCGAGCGGTCGGAGGTTTCAACCACGACGACCGTACGGAGAAGGCCCTCTTCACCAAGATTCCTTTCGATGAATTCACGAACTTCCCGTCCACGTTCGCCTATGAGCGCCACTATGACGACGTCAGCGGCGGCACCCTTTACGATCTGTGACAACAGCGTCGACTTGCCACCACCTGGCTCGCCATAAATCCCGATCCGCTGGCCCTCGCCGCACGTCAGCAGACCATCGAGGACACGGACCCCAAGCGGGAATGGCCGCTCAATCATGCGCCTCGTCATCGGATTGGGGGCTCTGCCATGCAGGGGCCGAGTTTCGACGGTCTTGATTTCGCCTTTGCCGTCCAATGGGCGGCAACGACTGTCGATCACGCGACCGAGCAAATCGCCGCCGACGGGCACCTCACGCATTCGGCCAGTGGCCACGACCTCTGCGCGGCTGGATAGGCCCACCAAGTCCCCGATCGGTGTCAGCAATACACCATCACCCGACAGGCCGATCACCTCGGCCTCGAGCGACAGCCCGGTTCGCGGGTCCTCTAGGAGGCAAAGTTCCCCAATACGAGTATCTGGCAAGACGGCATGAACCAGTGTGCCGATAGCCCGCGTGATCCGACCGCGCACCGCACGCGTGTCAATTCGCTTGGCCGCAGCCCTCAAAGACGAGATTGCTGGAACGAGAGCTCGAGTGTCGGCGTCAGCGTTATGTTCTGGGACGGGCTTTCTCATAGCTCGCCTTTTTCACATAGCGTCCCGAAACCAAGGCGCAGCGCGCGCATCTGGGCGTCAAGTCCCAGGTCGACATTGCCGTACTCGCTCCACAGCACGCACCGTTGCGGCGACAACGTCGGGTCGGGCTCGATCCGCACCCTTGGTCGACCATCCTGGCCGTCGCATCGAGCAAACTCTCGTGCAAGCATGTCGACTTGCATGGGAGAAACATGAAGGCAAACTTCGGCGCCGCTGTATTGACACTCTATGGCGTGACGAACAGCCCTCACCAGTAGCTCGCCCGGATCGAAAGCGCCGATAAGATCGCTCAATATTTCCATCACGAGCTGCGGCAATTCCTGCTCCAGAGCCGCCTTTCGTCGCGCGATTTCGGAGATTGTCTCCGCAATCAGCCCTGCCATCTCCTCGGTGCCTGCATTCGAGCCCTCCATGTGGCCGCGCACCCACGCCCGCTGGTAAACGGCGCGTGCCCAGTTTCGAACGCGCTGCCGATGCCGTTCTGCCGCGGCAAGCGCTTGCGCGGCGCTGTGCCAGGTTTCGAGCTCGCTCGCGGGTATCAGTGGTCCGATTGGACGCATCTGCGGCGCTATTGGCCCCTCGGAAAGTTCGGCTGTCATTTCACCGGGGTCTCTGTCTCAAAATGAGCTAGTACAAGTGAAAGCAATTGGCCGGCGGCGGTCCAATGCTCAGGTGCTGGAGTCTCCGCGGCAGTCCCCTCGGGCAACCGAAGAAGCACGCGGTTACGCTCGGTCGCTGAACTGTCCTGGAGCCAAGCCCCAAGACATGCATGTCCATCGTATTCGATTTGCTGAGCGAGTTTTTCTGGGTCCGCGATCAGTCTGTTCTCAACGGCATGCAGCAGGTGTCGGATTCCGAATGCGTGTGCATCCACGCCGATGCGTTTAACAAGGATGGCAAGCTCAGGCTGAGAGACAAACGCGACCAGCGAACGGGCATGCCAGATACTACCAGCAAGAAGGGCAGCTCGATATGGATCGTGCCCGCGTAGAAGGTCCGGCCTGCAGCCGATGTGGTTCAGATCCACGTCATAGTTGCCCAGCAATTCTGCCAGCCTTGGATGCAGTCTGGAACACTTCTGCAACTTCACTAACGTTTCTGCCGATAACGCTGGATCAAGACGCGCCGCTAGACGGGTCGGATGGGCCGAAGCCGCAAGCTCGCTCGCGCCCGGAAAACGCAATTGGTGCGGACCATCAGGTCGGGCGGTCTGTATAGGCATTGGCAATGAGATGTCACCCACGTCCAATTGCAGGCATTCTTTTGCGAATGGCCTCGACAGCAGAAGCATCCCGGCGCCCCTCGACCTTGGAAACGCCGGTTGATTGCTTGCGCCGACGCGTAGCAACGCTGACCAAGAGATAACAGGCCACTGCGAATACGGCTGCGGCAAAACCTGTCACGGTCGCCAGAATTGGCGCAGGAAGAGGTGTTGATGCTTGTGGCAAAACAGCAGTCGGATCGGGCCGTTGCTCGTGTGCGGACCGTTCTACCGGCACCAAAACCACTTCCACCTTATCGTAGGACAAGCCTTCGATGCTGTCGGCTACCAGCATCTTTATCTTTGGCAGCAGAGCCGCGACATTTGTTTTGGCGTCGTGCCTGATAAACACCGCGGCCGAGGATGGCGTGGCGCCGGCTCGCACAAGGTCGTTATGCGGCAGCACGACGTGAACACGTACAGAAAAAACGCCATCGATATCGCTGATCGTCCGCGACAACTCTTCGCTCAGGGCATACACGTAACGGGCACGCTCCTCGGTCGGCGAGGCAATCAGGCCTGATCCTTGGAATATCTCACCGAGGTTCTTGAAGGATTGGCGCGGCAACCCCTTGGCGTTCAGAAGGTTGATTGAGAAGGCGAGCAGCTTTTCGTCAACCTGGATCGTGCTGGTCCCATCCTTGGCGACCACCCGGATCGCGGCGACCCCGTTGTCTTCAAGAAGTGCGAGCATTTCATTTGCCTCACGCTCTTGCAATTGCGTGTAGAGGTCGGTTTTGCAAGCACTGAGGGCGACGAGAACTAGCAGCATGACAAGTCTAACCGACCGCCACCCTGACAGGCCACGCATGATTTCGCCCTCGGCCAAGCCAATCATGCGCGCGGTTCAGCCTTCCTTCAAAAGTTTATTCACGGATGATGTGACGCCGCTGACGCCTTTGGAGATAAGCGCCACCTGGGTGACGCCGTTGTAAACATCCCGAAGACCAGCCATCATCGTTTCGAAGTCTTGCCCTTGTTGAGGAATGCCCGAGATTCCGGTTCCCGCCTCACCTGCGACGGGAAGCTTCTGCGCCGGTCCCGGTAGAGCGCCCTTCGAAAGGGCTATGTCATGGTCGAGCGCGGGGAAGGAAACAGTGTTGTGTGGATATAGGGAGGAAATCGTCTGCAACACGCGATCGCCCATGCCGCTCGTCGGCGCAGCCGCGCGCTGAACATCCATCGCCGCAGCAACTGGCGCCGCACTCGCTGGCCCCGCGGCGGCATCGTTTTTCAGCGAGTCGGCTGCATGCCCTAAGGCGCGCTCAAACTGGGCCTGCTCGACAATCGACGGTGATCCGACCCTGGGGAGGCCAGCCGTTAGAGTGGCAGAGATCGACGTGACAGGCATCATCATGTAAGGACTCGGTTGCTCTCTCTGACCGGGCGAGCCCCGCCCATTCATCACCCGGTGTCGGCGCAACACTCCTAGGGGGGCAAGCTGACAACAAGCTGACTAACGGCGGCGTCATTTCGACATCTAAAATCTCTTCGGCAATTTAGTCACTTGTGATGATTTCAGCGTTTGGTTTATCAGTGCGACATGCCGAGAACGCTTATCCAACCCGTCACCCTGCATGTTTTGAGACTTCTCTGTGCCGGGTTTTTTCTGTCCACCGGGATTCACCCGGCGCACGCAGTCCCGCTGTCCCTTCCGGCGACACCCTATAGATACACGGTTCTGGATCAGGAACTCGCTGCAGCGTTGCAGGAATTCGGCAACAACCTGAATATCAGGGTCAACATCAGTCCTGCGGTGAAGGGGCGAATTCGCGGACGTATGCCTGATTTGCCACCGCGCGCGTTCCTCGACCGCTTGACGAACCTTTACGGTCTCCAATGGTACTATGACGGCCTTGTGCTCTATGTGTCTGCTGCACAAGAATCGCAAACTCGAATGCTTTTGATGACGTCGATTCGCTTCGATGCGTTCAAGGGGGCTCTCGACAAGCTTGATATCTCCGACGAGCGCTATGTGGTCAAACCCGTGCCAGGCAATGGCCTCGTCTTCGTTTCCGGTCCACCGCGCTTCGTCGCACTCGTGGAGCAGACCTTTAACGGCTTGGTGGCGGAGGCGCAGGCGCAGACTCACATAGCGGCCACGCCAAAGGAATCAGTGCTGATCTTGTTTCGCGGCTCCTCCACTACGGTCGTTCGCGACGGACGACCGGATGCTTCTTATTCTTCTGACATCCCACAACAGGATAGCGTTGGCGGGAAGCCTGAGCTGGGCAAGAAATGAACATTGAGGATTTGCCGCAGCTCTGAAGAACATGACTGCGGCTACCCCTTTGTGAACTCTTCGCAAACTCGTCAGTTTCTCGAAAGCTAATCCGCTCATGATGAGTCCCGGCAGCTCTCGCGGTGACTCCGGCCATTGTGTTGGACCGAACCTTGGAGCCGGCCCGGAACACAGCAATTGAAGGCAGGGCAGGCGCATTCGTGACCTGCCGACGCTTGGAATTGTCGAATTTTGTGAAACGCAAGGGATCTTCTGTCGGGGTCTCTTGTGGGGATTTCAACGTCACGTCTGAGGATGCACAATGTCGGCCAGCAATCTTTCAACTTTCTACCGCTCAAATTCGCTACAGTCCGCAAGGGGTTGGCCGGGCCTGAAAGTTTCCCATTTTGCGACCCAGCATCAGCAAAGTGCATCGTGCTTCGAAGCGATGCTGTCCACTTGTGTGCTGGCAAACAAGCCCGGCTCTTTCGCGCAAGGGGATCTGCCAACGTCGAATCTTGATTCGACAATGGATAAATTGCGGCAGGACCCTTTGGGCCATCTGGCACCGGATGTCGAATGGACATTGAAGGGCTTGGAGCAACACCCACTGGATCTGCTGCCGCCACATATGAGGGCGGCTCTCAAGGAGGACCAATCGCAACGCTCCAAGGCGACTGAAGCCCAACATCTGCTCCGCGTCACCCCGAAGATCGAGCCGGCTCCCAGGCCGAGCCCCGGAATCACGTGGAACGGTGGGTCGCTGACCACGGCTGAGTTGCAGATTGTTGCGGTACTCAACCGTCACAAGGACCAATGCCCGCTTAGTTGGAAGTCGTTGACCGAGAAAGCCAATGATCCCTCTACGCCACCGGATCTGAAAGCGGCGATCAAGGGACTGCAGCAGGATTCGGGACTTTTTTATGCGATTGGCTCGCAGGGCGACGGCCGCTGTGGAGGCAAGATCAACGCCAAGGACTTGGCCGGATTTTCAAACCACCACCCACAAGTTGCTGCATTTCAGGAAGCCCAAGCGCAAAGCTACGAGCAGAACTACATACCATCCGACGGCAGCGGAGGTTTGCAGCCTTCGGTCATGACCTTGAGCGATGCCTTGCGGGAGTTTTACCGGTACTCCGAAAATCTGTCCAAGGACCTGAGTCTGGATGAGTTCAAGAAAATGGTCGGCGGCGAATCGAAAAACGGCAAATTTCCGCCCCAGGTCATTGCGGCGGCGCAATATTTCCTCGATCACCCCGATGCTTGGAACCAGTTGTGCGGTGGCTCGAAAGGGAAGATGCACAAAGAGGATTTCCTGCAAGTCGCCTCATCGTCGATGAGCCTCACGCAAACTGAGCTGAATACGGTCGAGATGATCAAGGACCATCAGGACACGTTCTTTGGAAGCGGTGTTCTGACTCGCGACAAACTGGCGAAAATGAAAGACGACAAGAGCCTTGATCCGAAAGTGCGGGAAGCAGCCTCTCAGCTCCTTTCAGATCCTCTTTTGTTTGGCCTCCTGAACAATTCGATCACGGGCTATAAGACCCATCATAAATTCTTCGACTTTGGCGGCGGGCATACGGTTGATTCCGGCAATATCAGCAAAAAAGACTTTGCCCATTTTTGCACAAACATGTCGTCTGCGAACCGCAACGTTCAGCAGCCAATCACCCACGGCGCCCAAACCGCAGAAGAGCAGAATGCCGTCGCGGACATGAAGATGGGCCTGATGGACCAGCCTGACATTAAGTCAGCCAAAAAGAACGGCGGGGCCGTCATGCACGTCGTCGACTCCGTGCTCAAAATCGAGACGAAAGTGCTCGACTTGGCGGCAACGGCGGTGGGACTGCTCAGCTTCATTCCGGGCCTCGGACAAGTAGCCGATCTTGCCTCGATGGTTCTCGAGGCTGAGTCGCAAGCAGCCAATCTCCTGCGTACGGCCATTAACGGAGGCGATATGAAGCGAGCGCTGGAGGAAGCTGGCCTCAATATGGCCGCGCAGGCGATCGGCCTTATCGCAGGCCCCGAGGTCAAGCTGGCCATTCGAAATGGGCTCGTAAAGCACCTGATGGAAGAGGCCTTGGCGGCAGGCATTGATCTTTCGGTCTCGACGGCGCAGGACTACGCAGAAGGCTATGTGAATAACCTCCAAGCGCGCCTTGCAGGCGGCCCTGAGCAAAACCTAGGCCTTCCGAGCATGCCATCATTCCAGAGTGTGGCAAGCAATGTGCCCTTCGTCGGCATTGCCTTATCCTAGCCGTCGCCTTGCGCGGAAGCTTTGGCTCGCGCGCTGAGATAAGGGTCATTGTGGCACAAGCAGGGGTTCATCCGCATCAACGCAAGCGGTGTTCCTGACGCCATCTTGATCGGACTGTGAGGGAGATGTCCGAAGTCTGTGAAGGCTTCGGTATATGACGACTTCAGAGTTACGCTGAGCCCAGCCATCTCGAGCCGGTGCGCCGGGTCGAGGTTTTCACGGGCGCCGGCCGGCAGCGGGAATGGTCTCCGGAAGGCACGGCGCGGATGGTGGCGGAGCTGGCGCAGCCGAAGGAACGGCTGTCGCGCGCCCAGGGCGGCCTCCCGAACAGCCAGACGATGATCTCCTGCGGCCTATATCCTTGTGCCCACGCTCAAGGCAGTCGGCTGAAAACAGCGCTGATTTAAAACAGCATTATCCTGCACTGCACCCTCGATCCTTGCGCTCACCGATCGCTCGTCGACACGCACGCGGTCAAGTCGTTATCGGCGCTATGCCGATGGGCTTCGAGAGCAAGGTGGACGCTGAGCGGTGCGTCAGCCTCAGGGCGCGGCTGGCCAGCTTTGGGTCTCACGCTCTATGACGGCAACACCCGGCTGATCCACTTGGCCTGTTCGGGGGCTCCCGGCAGCGGCGCGGAAGCCACGGTCCGCCTTCCTCGGCTTCAGGCCAAAGACACCGCAGCATGCTCCAGAGCTATGTCTGCCGCCTTCGCCCCATCGTCGCTGGTCATGTGGAAAGGACAAGCAGGCTACGCACCCCATAATCCCGTCGGGCAGGATTCGACAGTCGACGGCGAGACATTCGCCAAACCTCACCCTTGATTCTCAGCAACGTTAAAAAAAATTCACATAATGTTCGTGAGCGTAGTCTCCTGTCAGGTGGTACATTAGCCCCAATATCTGGCGTCTTAGTCGTAGAAAGGACTGTGATCCATCTTCCATTAGCATCCATACCAGCGGATTTACAGCAAATGACGAGAAGAGATCTCATGCGGATTGATGGGGATAGAAGGGCTAGCGGCTTGCTGCATCCCGTCCGGGTTGATGCCAACCAATGTTGACACTGGTAAATCGCGTAAGGACGGCAGCGCATCTTGATCGCCTTCGAATCCTGGGCCTTTGCGCGCATGCGGATCTAACCGTCGGCGAGCTGGCCGATATTACCAGTCTGCCTCGCGAGCAGGTTCGACGCCACGTCCGGCGGCTGGTCAGAGCCAACTTTCTTTGCTGCAACGAACAACGTCCGCAGTCTTCGTACCATATGCAAGCAGGAGGCAAGGATGGCGGGCTGGCTCAATTGGTGGTCGATCTCCTGCCCCACGATGATGGTCATCATAAAAGAGACCTACAACGCCTGGAAGCAATACAAGACGCGCGGTTGAAGGGACCGCCTGCTTGATCGTGAAATAGATCAGTCCAAATGGAGCGCGACTACCATGGATAACTCCGCCGGCGGCGCCATCGCGCAGCCCGACACTTACGGGCGGCCTCACTTAGCCGCCGTCGACTCCCGCGTTCGCGAACTGCTTCTAAGACAGGAGCGCCAGGAGCGGACAACTCTCAAACTGATCGCCTCCGAGAACTTTGCCTCCTCGGCGGTGTTGGAAGCGACCGGGTCGATTTTCACCAACAAGTATGCCGAGGGATACCCCGGTGCGCGCTACTACGCCGGAAACGAGATCGTCGATGAGCTTGAGACCCTCGCGATCGAGCGCCTGAAAGCGCTATTTGGCAGTGAACACGCCAACGTCCAGCCTTATTCAGGCTCGCCAGCCAACCAGGCTGTCTATCGCGCGCTTTTGAGCCCCCGTGACAAAGTGATGGGCTTGCCTTTACCCGAAGGCGGCCATCTGACTCACGGTTGGTCCGTCAATTTTTCCGGCAGCGATTATCAGCGCGTCCCGTACAGGCTGCACGAAAAGACACAGCAAATTGACTATGACCACTTGCGCGAGACCGCCAAGCGGGAACGCCCGAAGCTAATTTGGGTCGGCGGAACTGCTTATCCGCGTATTTTTGACTACGCGGCAATGGCCGAAATTGCTTCGGAGGTGAACTCGTATCTGGTGGCTGACATCGCCCACATCAGCGGCCTGGT
This sequence comes from Mesorhizobium sp. M1E.F.Ca.ET.045.02.1.1, assembly GCF_003952485.1. Taxonomy (NCBI): domain Bacteria; kingdom Pseudomonadati; phylum Pseudomonadota; class Alphaproteobacteria; order Hyphomicrobiales; family Phyllobacteriaceae; genus Mesorhizobium; species Mesorhizobium sp. M1E.F.Ca.ET.045.02.1.1. The sequence goes on along the minus strand of NZ_CP034447.1, from coordinate 123,649 downwards.
TGTCGCAGGAGTGCATCCGAACCCCGTGCCCCATTGCGATGTGGTCACCAGCACCTCTCACAAGTCGATCCGCGGTCCCCGGGGTGGCTTCATTTTATCAAGGAATGAAGACCGTTATCAGCCCCTCCATCATCCGAAGAGCAAACACAATCTGGCCAAACGTATAGACCGCGCCGTGTTCCCTCTTCTGCAAGGCGGACCGCATATGAATACTATCGCCGCGCTTGCCGTCGCTTTGCAGGAAGCAGCGAACTCGTCCTTTCGTGTCTACGGTCAGCAGATCGTCCACAACGCCAAGGCTCTGGCCCAGGCGCTTCTGGAGCGAGGTTATGAACTCGTCACCGGGGGCACTGACAATCACATGCTGATCCTTGATCTTCGGGACCGGCCGCTGTCAGGCAAAGCCTATGCGGAGCGATTATCGCGTGCAGGCATCATTGCGAATTTCAATATGGTCCCGGGCGACCGGCGGCATCCGGCGCTGACAAGCGGCATCCGCTTAGGGACACCAGCGGTGACGTCCATGGGCATGCGCGAAACGGAGATGGTGCAGATCGCCGCTTTCATCGACTCGGTCTGCCGCCAGCCCGATGACCAGGAAGTTCATGCGAGCGTACGAAGAGACGTTGCCGACTTCTGCACTGCGTTCGATGTTCCCGGCATCCCCGACCGATAAGCCACCCCAATCCAGAAACTCCTCACTAACTCCAGCACTTGAAGCGAGGGCATTTTTATGACCAGGCAGTTCGTGTTCTCTTCCGAATCCGTCGGCGCGGGACACCCCGATAAGATGGCAGACAACATCTCCGATGCCATTCTCGATGCGGTCCTGCGCACCGATCCGAAGGCGCGCGTCGCCTGTGAAGTGTTGGTGAAGACGGGGATGGTCGTTGTGGCTGGCGAGATCACCAGCCATGCCCACATCGATTACAGCCAAGTCGCCCGCGATACGATACTCGATATTGGCTACGACGATGATGCGATTGGCTTTGATGGTCGACGTTGCGCCGTCGTTCTGGCCCTCACCGAGCAGTCGCCCGACATAAGCCAGGGCGTTGATGAAGGACGAGGGCAGGATCTCGGGCAGGGGGCAGGGGATCAGGGCATCATGTTTGGATTCGCATGCAACGAGACGGATACATTGATGCCCCTGCCGATCCAACTCGCTCACCATTTGACGAAAAGACAGGCCGAGGTCCGGAAAGCGGGACAGCTTGGCTGGCTGCGTCCGGACGTGAAATCTCAAGTGTCCGTACGCTACGAAGGGCTCCGCCCGGTGGCGCTGGATACCATAGTCCTGTCGACGCAGCATGACGAAGCGGTCTCACAAGCCACGGTCCGCGAAGGCGTCATTGAGGAGATCATAAAACCGGTCCTGCCGGCCCACCTGGATACTTCGGGGATCAGATTTCTGGTCAACCCAACAGGGCGGTTCGTGGTCGGTGGGCCTGCCGGCGACTGCGGCCTCACAGGACGGAAGATCATCGTCGATTCCTACGGTGGGACCGGGCGTCACGGCGGCGGTGCCTTTTCGGGCAAGGACCCATCCAAGGTTGACCGCTCGGCGGCCTATGCCGCCCGGTATGTCGCGAAGAACATCGTTGCCAGCGGCCTTGCGGAGGTCTGCGAGGTTCAGCTTGCCTACGCGATCGGCGTGGCCAGTCCGGTTTCTGTCATGGTCAATACTTTCGGAACCGCAAGGATCGAGGAAAAAAGGATCGAGCGCCTTGTTCTCGAGGTTTTCAATCTCCGACCGAAAGGCATCATCAAGATGCTTGATCTCTTACGCCCGATATACCGCAAGACGGCGACATACGGACACTTCGGGCGTGAAGAGCCTGAGTTCACCTGGGAGAAGACGGACAAAGCTGACGATTTGCTGCGTGAAGCAGGACCGGCAGCTGCGTGAGGGCGGCTGGATCAAGCGCATGCGGCAACCCATTTCAACTCGCGAGACCACGCCCGGCCGGCATGGCAAGAAGCCGGCTCGGGTTTTTGGCGGAGATTTTGATGCGGATTATGACGTGCTCTGCATCGGTAATGCCATTGTCGACATCATCGCCCAGTGCGACGAGGCATTCCTCGAGACCAACGGCATCATCAAGGGAGCGATGAACCTCATCGACACAAGGCGCGCCGAGCTGCTCTACAGCCGCATGGGTCCGGCGATCGAGGCCTCCGGCGGCAGCGCCGGCAACACGGCGGCCGGCGTCGCCAGCTTTGGCGGCCGCGCCGCCTTCTTCGGCAAGGTCTCCAACGATGCGCTGGGCGAAATCTACGCCCACGACATCCATGCGCAAGGCGTCGCCTTCGACACCACGCCGCTCAAGGGTGAACCGCCGACGGCGCGCTCGATGATCTTCGTCACGCCCGACGGCGAGCGCTCGATGAACACCTATCTCGGCGCCTGCGTCGAGCTCGGGCCTGAGGATGTCGAGGCGGACAAGGCCTCTGGCGCCAAGGTCACCTATTTCGAAGGCTATCTGTGGGATCCGCCGCGCGCCAAGGAAGCAATCCGCCAGACGGCGATGCTGGCGCACGCGGCAGGCCGCGAAGTGTCGATGACCCTGTCGGATTCGTTCTGCGTCGACCGCTACCGCGACGAGTTCCTCGAGCTGATGCGTTCGGGTACCGTCGACATCGTCTTTGCCAACAGCCACGAGATCAAATCGCTTTACCAGACGGCGTCGTTCGACGAAGCGCTGGCGCAGATTCGCAAGGATTGCCGCATCGCCGCCGTGACCCGATCGGAAAAAGGCTCGGTGATCGTGCGCGGCGACGAGACCGTGGTGATCAAGGCGACCGCCATCAAGGAGCTGATCGACACGACGGGCGCCGGCGATCTCTATGCCGCCGGCTTCCTGCATGGCTACACGCAAGGCCGTGACTTGCAGACCTGCGGCGACCTTGGCTCACTGGCAGCCGGATTGGTGATCCAGCAGATCGGCCCCAGGCCCCGTCAGAATTTGCGCCGCGAGGCCGAGCAGGCGGGGCTGACCATTCCGGACGTTCAAACGAGTTAGTGGCCTACCTTCCCGTTGTGCAGGCTATCTCGCCAGAAGCGCAATCACGGAATAGGGAAATCCTGATGTCGAACATGATGAAGGCGCTTGTGAAGGCCAAGGCCGAACCGGGCATCTGGATGGAAGAGGTGCCGGTGCCGGAAATCGGCCCCAACGACGTGCTGATCAAGATCAAGAAGACGGCGATCTGCGGCACCGACGTGCACATCTACAATTGGGACCAGTGGGCGCAGAAGACGGTGCCGGTGCCGATGGTGACGGGCCATGAAGATGGTGACGGGCCATGAATTCGTCGGCACCGTTGCCGATTTCGGCGCAGCGGTCACCGAATACAAGGTCGGCCAGCGTGTATCGGGCGAAGGCCACATCGTCTGCGGCCATTGCCGCAACTGTCGCGCCGGGCGAGGGCATCTGTGCCGCAACACACTCGGCGTCGGCGTCAACCGGCCGGGCGCCTTCGGCGAGTATCTGGCGATCCCGCAGCACAATGTCGTGCCGATTCCCGACGATGTGCCCGACGAGATCGCCGCAATCTTCGATCCCTTGGGCAATGCCGTTCACACCGCACTGTCCTTCGATCTGGTCGGCGAGGACGTGCTGGTGACTGGCGCCGGGCCGATCGGCATCATGGGTGCGCTGGTGGCGCAGTGCGTCGGCGCGCGAAAAGTGGTCATCACCGACATCAACCCGGTGCGGCTGGCACTGGCGAAAAAGCTCGGCGTCCAGCATGTCGTCGACGCCTCGAAGGAAAAGCTGCGCGACGTCATGCCGGCGCTCGGCATGACCGAGGGGTTTGACGTCGGCCTCGAAATGTCGGGCGCAGCCCCCGCCTTCCGCGACATGATCGATACCATGAACAATGGCGGCAAGATCGCCATTCTGGGCATTGCGCCGACCGGCTTCGAGATCGACTGGAACAAGGTCATCTTCAAGATGCTGCATCTCAAGGGCATCTACGGCCGCGAGATGTTCGAGACCTGGTACAAGATGATCGCGCTGGTGCAGGGTCCTCTCGACGTATCGGGCCTGATCACACACCGCATCGGGGTCGATGACTACCTCGACGGTTTCGAGGCGATGAAGAGCGGCAATTCGGGGAAGGTGGTGATGGATTGGTAGGGATTGCCTTGGCCGCTCTTCAGGAAAAGCTGACGGGACAGCACCCCTCTGGTCCGCCGGACATCTTCCAACGAGGGGAACATGGCTGGGTGGAGAGCTATGGCTCCGCTAGGTGCGCCCCCTAATCATGATACGGCGACGTATCGCGGCCCATCCGATAACGGTCGATGGTGGCAATTCGCCTCAGCCGATGACGGAAACCCGGTGAACGGATGCTCACAGGCCCCCACGCGATCGTCTATTTCCTAAGATCTGCGATTGAGGTCGAGGTGTTGCCGCCGTTTCAGCGGGTAAGATGCGTTAGACGACTTCCGGTACCTTTCCGGTCAGCGAATTAAGGAAGGCAACGAGCCGCATTGGACAGGTCGTGCCATTCCGGTTCGGGGGAAGTATGGCGCGGCTCAGCATGGCGACACGGTCGGAACTGAAGCGGCGATCGTGGAGCGTTATCGCGGCGTTGACAAGCGGCGCATTCTGAATGAGTTCGGGGCGGTAATCGGCTATTATCGCAAGCGCGCGCGATCCGTCTTATGAACCGTCGTGAGCAGAGGCCGTCTGCGGGCAAGAGCCGCAGCCGCTGTTACGGCAGCGATGCCCGCGAGGCGCTCATCGTGTTGTGGGAGGCTTCGGAGCGGCTGAGGTCCGCATCGTCGCTCGCGGCGGCCAGCGCCGCCGGGCAGGAATGAGTTCGGCAGTTCGCCGCTCGGTGCAAGCCCGCACCTTCGGCGATTGGAAAGATCCGCCGCCCGGCTTTGTTGAGCGCATTCGGGCACGTCTTGGTCGGGGAGCTTCGTGCAGACGATGGTGCTGACCGAAATTGCCACCGGCTGGACCGAATGCATTCCGGTCCGCACGCGCAACAGCGGCAATGTGATCATGGCGATCAAGCAGGCCCGCTCGCGGTTTCCCTGACCCTGTGCTGCTGTTTGCCGGCATCCGCCCGCACAGGAAGAGCTTGGAAAGCGGTCGATCGTCGTGGCCTGAATGCGGAAATCGAGGAGCCGTTGGTCGTCGATCTCCAGCCTGAACGCGGTCGTTTCCTGGTGCCGCAAATCGGCTGTTGCATACACATCCCTGTCAGACGTCAGTTTTCCTCGCCCATTTTGGTGTCGAGACGCGAAGTGCTCTTTTGGACCAGCAAGGCTTTTTGGAAATCTGAGAGCGGCTTTCCGCGGGGCGCTCCATTTTTGAGCATCAAGCTACCACAGCCAATGACGCGCAGGTTCCACCAGACTCGCCAGCCTTGAAGGACAGCGAAAATAGCATAGCACGACAGACACAACAATCCATCAGGAAGCCGCAGTCGTTGAAGATGCGGCGCTGCATCCATACCGTGGATGCATTCGATCCAAATAATCGATTTGTTCAATCAGTTTCTCGAAAGCTAACCCTACCCTCTGTGGGAATCGGGCTCTGGGCCGCGACGCTGCCTTGCGAGCGCAGGGGCTGCACGTAGGAGAGATGATGCAACGAGAAATCGCACGCGGGTTGCTGGCGTCGTGGGTTCGCCGACCGGCGTATTTGAGCCCGTCAGTTGGTCCTCACCCGCGCCTATTGCCACCGAGCGACTTGCATGTCCCTCCAACTCGGACCTGTTCCGAGAGATGCGACGAGTTGCGCGCCGTGTGCTCCGATCAGATGGCCGCCGGTGACGCGTCTCTCTTCGATAGGAGATGAAATGCGAACGCTGCTCGTGGATCATCATGCGGATCTTGCGCGCGCCATGCGACTTGCGCTCGGGGATGGCGGCTTCGTCGTTGATGTCGTTGGTACTCTGGAACTGGCCTCGAGTGCATTTTCTTGCGCCAGCTACGAAATTCTCCTGCTGGAATTGGCTCTGCCAGATGGCGATGGCTTGGGTTGGCTGAGGCAGTTGAGGACCCACGGGCATTCAGTTCCTGCCGTCATTATGAGCAGCCTTAACGATCTCGATAAGCGAATTGCGATCTTCAACGGTGGTGCGGACGACTTTCTGCTCAAACCCGTCTCTACCGATGAGCTTATCGCCAGAATGAGAGCCATTCTGCGCCGGGCGTCACAGATGACCGACCTGAGGCTCGTATTTGGCAATCTCAACTTCGATCCGGTCGCCCGGCAGGTTTTCGTTGCTGGGCACCCAATGATGATCGCACGTCGCGAACTCTGTATTCTAGAGCATCTGCTTAACCGGGCAGGCCGCATCGTGCCCCGTGCGCAGTTGGAAGATCACCTCTATTCGTTCAACGACGACGTGTCTGCCAACGCGCTTGAAGTCGGAATCTATCGTTTACGTGGACATCTGACCAGATCAGGTGCAACGCCACGGATCAAGACCATCCGTGGCATTGGCTACATTCTAGAATTGACTGACGCGTCATCCGCATAGTTTGTCGAATCGAAAGAAGATCTATTTTGCTGATCCTTCAACATCCTTGCCCTGCGCTCAATTGGCGGGCGATCGCCATCAAGGTTCCGAGACCTGCAGTGCCCCGTTACCTGGGCCATCTCCTCTGCGCGCTTATTGTGACTTTCCCACTTGGTGTCGCGGCGCAAAACAAGCAGGACAAAGGCGCGCCGCGTGCGGCTTCGAATAGCATCAATGCCACGCTGACCCTTTCCTCTTCGCTCGGGGAGACCGTTCATCTGCCCGCGCCAGCCACGACCATCTTTGTTGCTGACCCGACGATCGCGGATTTTCAGGCACCATCGAGCAAAACAATCTTCGTCTTTGGCAAGAAATCGGGGCGGACCAGCCTATTCGCCTTGGACGGCAACGGCGAGCCTCTCGCCGAATTGCGTATCGTTGTCACGCAACCGATCGGGGATTTACGCGCCATGTTGCGGGAGCAGGTCGGCGACTATCCCATCCGCGTCAACTATACGCCGCGCGGCGCAATCCTTAGCGGGACGGCGCCCGACGCAGAGGTCGCCGACACCGCAAAAAGAGTCACTGAGCAATATCTGGGCGACGGAGCGCAAGTCGTCAACAACATCAAGGTCGCTGGATCCCTGCAAGTTAACCTCAGCGTGCGCGTAGCCGAAGTCTCACGCAGCGCCATGAAGTCACTTGGCGTCAACCTGTCCGCCTTCGGTCAAATCGGCAATTTCAAAGTGGGCGTTCTAAGCGGAAGCGGTGCAAGCGCTGGATCTGGTTCAACCCAGGGTGGCGGTACAGCAGAAATCGGATTCGACAACGGTGTCGTCAACGTCAGCGCGGTTCTCGACGCGCTCGCCAAGGAGCATATAGCTTCCGTCCTGGCTGAGCCGAACCTCACCGCTATGTCGGGTGAAAAAGCCAGCTTTCTAGCTGGCGGCGAATTTCCCATTCCTGTCCTGCAGGAAAACAGGCAGGTATCGGTTGAATTCCGTCACTTCGGCGTCAGTCTGGAATTTGTGCCGACAGTTCTCAGCAACAATCAAATCAACATTCACGTAACGCCCGAAGTCAGTGAACTGTCGACGCAAGGTGCCGTGCAAATCAACGGAATTTCCGTGCCGGCAGTTTCCACGCGCCGAGCCGATACGGTCGTCGAACTCGCCAGTGGGCAGAGCTTCGCAATCGGCGGTCTAATCAGGCGGAACGTCAACAATGATGTCAGGGCCTTTCCCTGGCTCGGAGAAATGCCGATCCTGGGACCGCTTTTTCGCTCGTCCTCGTTTCAAAAAGAGGAGTCAGAACTGGTCATTCTAGTTACGCCTTACATTGTAAGACCAGGCTCCAACCCAAACCAGATGAGCGCACCTACGGAGCGGGCGGCACCGGCTTTGAACGGAGGGGGCGCTCCGACGAATTCCGTGGCAAGTCCCCCGCGAGACCGCGCTGCTATCCGTGCGGGCGCGCCAAGCGCCCAGGGCGGTCTCGGCTTCATCATCGAATAGTGTCGTCCAATGATGTTGCGTTTTATAGTCCTCTTTGTCGCTCTGGCACCAAGCGTAAGTGGCTGCACAAGCACTACGCCAGTTGATGTCGAACCATCGGCATCAATGCTTGTCCGAGAGGAGACCACCCTCCTGACGTTGCAAAGCCTGCGCGCTTCCGAACGGCAGCGTTTGCGTGATTTCCTAAACAAGGCCAGTCGCGGCCGATTCGATGCCCTCCACCTCCTCATCAGCGGTTCGCCCCAGCTCAGCGCAGGGGTAGCCCATCAGGCCAGGCAGTTGGCAATCGAAGCAGACAACATTCAATTGCTCGATCAACACGACGCCGGCTCAGTGCGAATTGAGGCGATTGTCTATCACGCCCGTCCGCCGGTCTGTCCCTCATATGGTGCCTTACCCAATGAAGAATCCTTCAAACAGCCGCTTGGTTGTTCGACAGGATTTAACCTGGCCGTGATGGTCAACGATCCGCGCGATCTGCTCGACAATCAGGCCGTCAAGTCCGGCGATGGCGATCGTGCTTCTGTACCAGTTGCCACTTACAGAACATTCGGGACGGATAAAGGTGGCTGATACCGGCCCTTATCTTGGCAGCACTCCTACCGGAGATTGAAAGCTTCCAATCTCGTCCTGATCTAAAATCAAAGGAACCGCTGGATGCAATATAGGCGCGATATCGCGGGCCTTAGGGCTGTTGCTGTACTTCCGGTCGTACTCTTTCATTTCGGAATTTCGGCGATCCCGGGTGGCTTTAGCGGGGTCGATATCTTCTTCGTCATCTCCGGCTACCTGATCAGCGGAAGCCTCTTGGATGACCTTGAACGCGGCCAATTTTCGATCGTCAACTTCTACTGGCGCCGTGCCCGGCGCATTCTGCCGGCTCTCGTCTTTGTGATGCTTCTCACCTGCATTGCCGCATTGTTCATTCTTCTGCCATCGGATCTGCGCGAATTCGGTCTTAGCATCATAGCTGCCTCGACCTTCTGGTCGAACGTTTTTTTCTGGAAAACGTCAAGTTACTTCTCGATCGATGCCGCGCTTCGACCACTGTTGCACACCTGGTCGCTTTCCGTAGAGGAGCAGTACTACATCTTCGCCCCAATCCTGATGTTCCTAATCTATCGCTACATCGGGAAGCGCTGGCTGACGACACTTCTTCCGATAATTCTCTGCAGCTTCGTAATGGCGGTGATGGCGACATCGCTGGCGCCCACCGCCGGATTCTATCTGCTGCCGACCCGAATCTGGGAACTCATGTTGGGCGCCCTGCTCATGCTCAAACGCCCCCCGCCGTTGGGCAACAGATTCCTGATGGAGTCGGTGGGGTTGGCCGGATTTGGCCTTCTCGCCATCGGGTTCTTCGCGCTTTCGGAGAGCGACCCGTTCCCAGGCTACAACGCCTTGTATCCATGCATCGGAACGGCCCTTCTGATCTATGTTGGCCAAAATTCCCCCTCGACGGTCGCCAGCCGCATGCTCGAAATCCGGCCGCTGGTCTGGATTGGGCTCATCTCGTATTCTTTGTATCTTGTTCACTGGCCGCTCAATGCGTTCGCGCATTATCTTTCGTTCCAAAAACTCGATCCTTTGATGACCGGTGCGATGTTGGTAGCAAGCCTCGCATTGGCTGCATTCTCCTGGAAGTTTGTAGAGCAGCCGTTTCGACAGAAGAGGGCCTTCACCGCCCCGGGGCCTATCTTCGCCTTTTCAGCGCTCGCGATCGTTGTTCTTTGTGCCGGCGGAGCGGCGGGGGCGCTCGGCAACGGCTTTCCGCAACGGTTTCCGGACTATGTCCAGCGGCGCATTTCCGTCGGGGACTGGAGGAATGGCATCTGTTTCAACGAGGGCACCAGCCGGATCGAAAGCTGGAATATGGAGGATTGCACGCGCACTCGCGGTTTTCCAACAACGGTTTTTTTGTGGGGCGACTCCTTCGCCGCGCACTATGTTTCCGGCCTGGGTGCTAACATAAATCGGTTGCAGGCGAACATCGTGGAATATACGTACGCCGGCTGCCCACCGATACTCTCTTACTACTCTTACGCTCGTCTTGATTGTGTCCGGTTCAATCGCAAGGCCTTGGACATCATCTTGGAAGCGGACATCAAGACGGTTATCCTCAGCGGTAAATGGAGTGACTATGAGGTCAGAGGCTTCGACGGTCTTCAGCAAACAATCGATACGCTTCGTGCCCTGGGCGTGCGCGTGTTTGTCATCGGCCAGTCTCCGCAGTTCCCAACTGACGTCCGGAAAATTGCGTTCTTCGCCAAGCGCCAAAATCTGGACGATACGTCCTGGCCGATGGCGATGGACCCCGGCATCAACGAACGTGTGCGCTCATTTACCAAAGGCGCCACATTCATCGATCCGCTGAAATTCCTGTGCAGCGCAGGACGCTGCCCCTATTCCGACAGAGGAGAGTTTATGTATTTCGACTATGGTCATTTCTCTTCAGCCGGCGCCACACTGGCAATCTCGAAATACTGGCCGGCTTTTGGCAAAGACAATGCTCTTCCTAAGACGAAGTAGCGGGTCAGACGGCTGACAAGCACCAGTGCGGGTCCCTGTGATTGCTCCTGCTTCGGCAGCAGCCGCGACGATGGAGCTGTTCAGGTTTAAGGCCACCCGATAGCGACCTAGGATGGGTGCTGCCACGCGGATCGGACTAAGCGTGCATTATCACGTAAATGTTGAGAGAATGAATGGCGCCGCGAAGGGCAATTCCAGCCATCCACAGCGACAGGCGTGTCGCGGTCCCGACATAGCAGTGGCACTTACCTGACACGGCCTCACACTGCCCTCTAAACGGCCCCGAATTTGAACTGACCACCCCTGGCCGGTTCATTGGGCAGGTCAAGGGCTAGGCTGTATTACACAGGGCTCACCCCTTTCAGTCTCAAGTTGGTACGATGGGCCGTGGACGGTCGATGCAGACTTCAAGGATGGCGAAAGAAGCTCTCTATGCGTGCGTTGTCGAGGCAAGTGCCTTTGCCAGAGATGCTCGCGGCTGGAGAGATTTCAAAATGAGCGTTGGAAGCGGAGAATGCCGCCGACGCTGTTCGGCTTGCTCGTGCCCTTGACGGTGGTAGGGTCGGCAGGGCCGACGCCAAAGTTGCCGTAGTGGTCGTAATCGACCTCGGCTGTGACCGTGAAGCCAGGAACGACCATATAGACGACGTTTGCAGCCAAACCAGAATTCTTGAGCTGATCACTCGAGACCTGAAAGTTGAACGAAGTTTTCTCGTCAAACTCGTAGGTGGCGCCCGCCCAGAAAGCCCACTGGCCGTTCCAGATTTTGTACGAGCCGCGCACATGATTGGCGATTGCGCCGTTTGAGTCCTCGTTGAGACTGCCATTGGAACCGTAGCCGAACAGTCCAAACAGCGACAGCTGGTTTGTGACAGCGACGTCGACACGGATCTTGCCGGCCAAAGCTTCGTAGTTGCTGTCATAAGCCGCGACGCCGGTGATCGAGCCCCAGCCTTGCGTGTATTTCAAGCCGGCGACAACGTGCGGAATATAGCTGTCGATAGTACCGGCTGAGCCCGATCCTTGTTCGAGCGAAATCACGGTCGAAATGCCGTTGCCGGCGTCGAAGTAGTACTGAGCCACGTTGGTGTCGAAGCCGGCCGACCGAACGAGCATACTATCGAGAACGTTGCCAGCGTAGCTTACAAACGTATCGAAGGCCGACCCGTCCTTGCCAACTCGCAGGCCCCCCAGCTCGACCCAGGCAGAAGCCAGTGCGAGGCCGCTGTTGAAATCATAGTTCTGAGGACTGTCACGCGAGTTAGCGCTATTGCCAAAATTCACGTGGGTTTCGGTATAGGTCGTCAACGCGCCGAGCTCGGTCTGCTGGCCGCTCCAAGTTTTGAACGTGAAGCGTGTGTTGTTTCGCCAAGTGCCTTGGTCCTCGCCAGTTCTCACATCCGAGGTTCTTGCGCTGTCATAGGATCGGACATCACCCAGGCCGATATCATAACGGACATAGCCGCCGATGCGCAGGCAGGTGTCGGTGTTGGGAATATAGAAATACCCCGAGCCGAGGACGTCGCAGATCTTGATGTACTCGGCCGGTTCCCGCTCGGCGCCAGCTGCTCGAACGACGGAGGCGGCGATCAGAGCAGTTAAGCCGAGAAGACGATTCTTGATGTACATGTCTAGATCTCCATGAAGGAATAAAAAGGATAGAGGCGTAAGAGAAAGCTTTACTCTAAATTTTGTGCGTGTTGTCTCCAATTTGTGGACGTAAAAGCGCTTGACATGGGAGGTTATCCAGCGTAGAAGCCACATGTACTTAGAATAGTGTTTTCTGCTAGGAGATTCATTATCGTTTATATGTGAAACACTCCGGTCAGACCGCTGCAGCCTCGGAATAGAGCAGCAAGCGACATGCCAACCTGAAGCGTAGATGCGGCCGACACCAAAATTGGGCCGACGCGCCTTCGTCTCGCTGGAATCACTTTTTTTGAGGGTCACTGCGAAAAGCAATGTGCGACACGGTTCGCCATGTTCGATATGTGACAGTCTCGTTTAACAGCGACGGCTTCCCGTCTGACCGCAACGGAGGCCGCTTCATGCGCTACCGAGAAGGATTACTGCGCGCGTGCGGTCCGCAAGGGCTGCGCCAGGAACAGAGGGCGTCCACGTCCGATGTGTCGCATGGTGGCCGAAGCACCTTTTCGCCGCTGTAAGTTCGCCGTGCAGGTACATTGCGCGGCCGATAGCGAGAAGGGATCGCACCCTGAAACGGTTGCCTACGGCTCGCCTCGAGTAATTGGCGATGAACAGCATTCTCGAGAACTTAGTCTCGACGGAAAGAGCAACGAAAGGAAGCCGCTTGGACGAGCACGATCCGAAGGAAGAACTGATCGAGACCATTTTCCGCAACGGCACAATCACTGCCGTGGGTATCCTGCTTGCCTTTTCGCTCGGCTTCCTCACTCATTGGGCGGCGAACCCCTTGCCATGGCAACTCTACGATCTGTTCGCCGTAGTGCCGATCCTGCTCGGCATCGCACTGCAGATGAGAGCGCTGTCCATGCTGCTCGACATGAGTTCCTTGCGCCGCCCCATCTACGAACGCGCCAATCGCATTTTCATGGTCGGCCTCATCCAGACCGCGTGTGGCGTCGGGATGGCGATCTTGGTCGATCTTTTCGGGATATCGGTAGGGGGCACGCTGCCCGGCGCTTGACGACAAGCCACACCGCCGCTCATCGCTCGAAGCGACGTCAAGCTGGGGAGCCTTGTGCACCCCCTAGCGGCGCCTTCCTTTCATCAAATGAGCGGACGTCAGCTTTAGAGCGTCTCGGTGGCTAAAGCCGGTATGGTTTTTCGGCCGGCAGGGAAGGCCGCTGGCTGGACCTGGATGGCGTCTGAACGAGGCTTGACAGGTGCGTTGCGACGTTTGGCGTCGGACATGAATTTCGCATTGCAAAGTTCTTCCGCAGACGCCTCAAGCACACTGCATCGGCGTCACGTACTCAAACGTTGAATGCGGCACCGCACCATCACCTCAGGCGGACCATGGCACGCGCGCTCGGTTGATACCGTCCTGTCCAAGCGAGACTGCGACATCGCCGCCTCCGCCTTGAAAACGCGGAGAAAGCGGGACGCACTGACTTAGGTCAGAGACAGGACGAGCGCGCAACGAAACAATGATGGATCAGCGACGTGGGACGACAGCTCCTTGCACACCTCAATCCTGACAAAGTACCGGGACCCCCGGCCGCCTTGGTATACCATCTATCCGACTGTGCCAGACTTCTCTGCGGCGGTTGGTGCTGACGATTATGAGGAATGGCTGAGGGGCCTCCCGGCCGACGAATCGGTGTCGCTCTATTTCCACATTCCGTTTCGCCGATCCATGTGCTGGTATTGCGGCTTCCCTACCGCGGTCACCCGTCGCAACGGCCCGATCCTTAATTATTTGGCGGTGCTGCGTCAGGAGATCAGTTTGGTGTCGGAGCAAGCGCGGCAAGGGCTGCCGGTGAGCGATGTGCATTTCGGCGGCGGAACGCCTCACCTTATCGGGCCAGCCGAGCACTTAGCGCTGATGGAATTTCTACACGCCACTTCGCTTTCAGCAAAACTGCTGCGATCGCCGTGGAGTCGATCCCCGAACGTTCACACCGGAAATGGCCGAAGCCTTGGCAGCTACCGGTGTCAACCGCGCGAGCATCGGCGTGCAGAGCTTTGATCCCGATGTGCAAAAGGCGATCAATCGGATCCAGAGTAAGGTGCAGACGGCCGCTGCCGTCGAAAATCTCCGCCGGCATGGCGTTGGCCATATCAACTTCGATCTCATCTTCGGTCTCCCGAAACAGACTGTGCAGTCCTGCATCCAGACCGCGATGGCTGCGGTCGCCATGCGCCCCAACCGGTTTGCGGTGTTCGGCTACGCGCATATTCCTTCCGTGATAAAGAATCAGCGCCTAATCGAGCAGGCAGGTCTACCGGACGGCGATGTTCGCGCCGAACAGGCTGCAGCTGTCGCCGAGACACTGGTTGGCGTCGGCTACCGGGAGATCGGGCTCGATCATTTCGCTCTGCCGGACGACGAACTCGCGCTAGCGCAGAAGACCGGGCGCCTGCGGCGTAATTCGCTGGGATACTCGGCCGATACTTGCAAAACCGTGATCGGCTTCGGCGCGTCGGCTATTGGCCGAGTCGGCGAGGGGTACGTTCAGAACGAAGTAACACGGGATTCTTACGCCCGGCACATCGCAAGTGGACGTCTGGCGACATCAAAGGGCCACCGTCTGACCGACGATGACCGGGTGCGCGCAGCAATCATCGAGCGACTGATGTGCGATTTGGAGGCCGACGTGCCGACCATCTGTGCCGCCCACGAAATCGAACCAGCTCGTTTTCTCGATTCAGTTGAGCGTTTGGTGACGCTGGCTGAGGAGGGGATCGTGGACGTCGAAAACGGCTTCATCCGCGTGCGGCCGGAGCACCGCTTTGTTGTTCGCGCCGTTGCTGCTGCATTCGATGCTTTTCTCGCGAATCGATGAGTTGAGGCCACGACTCCGAAGGCATCAGACCTTGTTTGGCGCTCGTCGGCATGGGCTCTCGCAGAAGACTCCGCAAGCGCATGCAGGGGACTTCCACTTGACGCCGCGTTCATCATCATCTCGCCTGGGTGCGCTCGATCGCACAACTCGGAGCACGCTGCTCTCGGTGTGAGGCTGTGCTCTGCAAAGCACCGGTGATCCACCCTGTCCCTGGATAGCAGCTTGATGGCGTCATCTTGGAGGACGAGAAAAGATTGTCGAGGTACGGGTACGAATTGCCTCGGTCGTTCGTTCAATCGAAAGCACTGTCTGCGGAGGCACCTCTCCTTCATGCAGTGACAGGAGATGCTGGCCGACTTCCTTATCTGCTGCGGTGAGTCGATGATTTAGGCGGAGAAAGTCCATCCAGGTGGGGGTGCGGAATGTCTCCGTCCAAAGTGACGGTGTTTGCAGATTTCGCTGGAGCGTCCAGTTTCGTGCACCGGCACGGCTCTGGACGTGTCGCCGCGTGCGCATGTAGCCCAGAAAGGCCTCGATATTTTCCTCCGATATCAAATACTCGACCTTGGCCACGATAGGGCCACTTCTGGGTTTCAGATCGAGAGCCACGTCCGGCGGATGAAAAACTGAACTTTCTTGATCCGTTTCTTCCCAGGGACGGACCGGCAACACGATCCCCGCTGCTGCAACCAGCAACAGAGCGCCCGCGGCGCCCTCCAATGCTGAGGTCAAGGAATAGTTTTGCGCGACAGAACCCCAGATCCAGCTGCCAGCAGCCATACCGCCTGCGCTCAAGGCGTAGTAAATGGAGAGCGTGCGGCCTACAACCCACCTTGGGCTTGCCAACTGCACCGACACGTCAATGCCCGTCCAGGTGATAAGCCAACCCGCTCCGCCGAGCGCCAGCGAAATGGCCGCCACAGGAACCGACGATGTCAGGGCAAGGGAGAGGCAACAGACTGCACAAGCCACAGAGGCGAAGGCCACCAGCCTGTTTTGAGACGTGACCTTCCTCAAGAAGCCGTTGCCCATGCCCGCGATGAAAGCACCCATGCCGAAGCCGGCCAATAAGATACCGTAGACAATTGGCCCACTCTTCAACTGATCCCGGACGACGAGAGGGAGCAACGCCAGAATGGAGATGCTTGCCAATCCGAAAAGAGCTGCTCGGGCGGTCGCTGCCCTGATCTCCAAAGACATCGCCGTAAAGCGCACTCCGTCATGAATTGCCGTCGTCATTCTCTCACGAGGGAGAGGCGAAGAGCGGACCTCCCATTTGGTGCGCCATATCGCGCTTATAGGCGCCAGATCACTCACCGCAGCCAAGGCGAAAGCGGCCAGCGGCCCAAAGACGGCCAGGATCACGCCCCCTAAGGCCGGACCAACGCTGCGCACAATGTTGTATCCGACGGACATAAGCGTCACTGCGGCCGGAATGTCGCGTTTGTGAAGGATATCGCCGACCGAAGCGTGCCAGGCCGGATCATTCAAGGCAAAGCCGCAGCCGGCCAGGAAACCTAACCCGAGAATCAGCCAAGGACTGACAAATCCCAGACCCACAGAAATCATCAGCGTCATCGACGCCGATGCTATCAGGCAGTGTCCCGCAAACATCACCCACCGGCGGCTGAAGTTGTCGGCAATGGCTCCGGCGAAAACTGAGAGGAAGAACACCGGCAATGTAGATGCGGCCTGGACGAGTGCAACCATAAGGTCGGACGCAGAAATCGTTGCCATAAGCCAACTGATGGCGACCGTTTGCACTAGCCAACCCAGGCTGGAAATCTGGGTGGCCGTCCAAATTGAGCGAAACACCTTGTTTCGAAATGGAGCCAGCGTCTTTGAAACGGGCGGTTGAGGATTTTCGCTCTGCATGAGGTTTTGCTGGCCTTCGATGAGCGCTGCGATTTGAGCAAGCGGTTCGGTACTTAGACATCGCGGAGCACCGCACGGAACCAGCTCTATGGAGCTTGCCGGCGACTATTTACGTATTGAGCCATTCTCATAGTCTCATTCAATGAGCAGTCCTATGCGCAAGCGTTGCTTTGCTAAATTCCCACGACAAGCGCGCCGCCGCTGAGACCCGCACCCGCTGCCGCCAAGAGGACTTTCTCGCCAGGCCGAAACGGCTGCGCCCGATGGGCGAGCGACAATGAGAGCGGGATCGTCGCGGCGGAAGAGTTGCCATATTCGGCGATCGTCTTGACCATCGAGTGATCTGTGATGCCGAGGTTCCTGCCGACCGCGTCGAAAATGCGAGCATTGGCCTGATGCGGCACGAAACGATCGAGGTCTTGCGGCCTCAGTCGGGCAGCAGTGAGCGCATCTCTCGAGCAGGCGGTCATCATCTCCACGGCCTTGCTGAATACTTCACGGCCGTCAGTGATCGTCATCCGTGTCTGCGCGAGGTCGAGGTCGCCATGGAACGGCGTGTTGCTTCCGCCGGCGGGAATCTGGATCAGCCCGTAGCCCGAACCGTCGGAATCCACCGAAGCACCAAGAATGCCCCGGTCAGTGTCTTCGCACGGGCCGATCACCACGGCGCCGGCGGCATCGGCAAACAGCACGGCGCTGGCGCGCTCGGCCGAATTGATGCGGCGGCTGAGGATGTTGGCGGCGATGACAAGGCTCGCTTTGCCGTGCAGGCGGGTGAACCCGTCGGCGAACATCAGCGCATAGATGAAGCCGGCGCAGGCGCCGGTCAGGTCGATCGCGCCGGCGCGACCTAGTCCCAGCCGATGTGCGACCAGGGGCGCGCTTGGCGGCAGAAGATGATCGGGTGTGGAGGTAGCGAGCAACAGTAGGCCGATGTCGCCGCGGTCGATACCGGCATTGGTCAGCGCCATGTCGCCGGCGTGCGCGGCAAGGGCCGACAGCGTGTCTTCGTCCGCTGCCCAGAAGCGCGACCGTATCCCGGTGCGCTGCTCGATCCAGCCGGGTTCAAGCCCGAGACGATCTTCGATTTCCGGATTCTCCACCTTGCGCGCGGGCGCATGATGGCCAAACCCGAGAATGCGCGATGATCGGCTCATGGCTTTGAGCCGAAGCGTTCGCCGGCCTCCTCGATGGCGTCATAGAGCCCATCCAACTCGTTGCCGGTAATGCAATAGGGCGGCAGAAGGTACAGGACATTGCCGAGCGGGCGCACGAGCAGGCCGCGCTCAAGAAAAAAAGCGCGCAGTTTTGGCCCGATCTCGGCCAGATAACCGGCTGAGCCGGTGCGTAGGTCGAGTGCCGCGATGGTGCCGGTTGCCCGGCAATCGGTGAAGCGGGGGTTGTCGCGAAAGCGCTGGAGGCCAGCGGCCTGCATCGCGCTCGAGGCCGCGATCCGCTCGGCCACCGGCTCGTCGTGCCAGATCTCGACATTGGCAAGTGCCGCCGCGCATGCAATCGGATTGGCGGTGTAGGAGCTCGAATGGAAAAACGTCTTCTTGCGATCCTCGGAATAGTGAGCCTGGAAGATGGCATCGGTGGCGATCGTGGCGGCCAGCGGGATGGTACCACCGGTCAGACCTTTCGAGGTGCACAGGATGTCCGGCGAGACGGACGCCTGTTCGCAGGCGAACATGGTTCCGGTGCGCCCCCAGCCGGTCATCACTTCATCGGCGATCAACAGCGTGCCGGCGGCCTCAGTGATCCTCTTCAATTCGGTCAGAACCCAGGCCGGATACATGAGCATGCCGCCGGCGCCGAGCACGAGCGGCTCGACGATCAGCGCGGCGGCGCGCCGGTCGCGGGAGAGTGCCTCGAACCGATCCAGCGTTTCCTGCTCGCGCCCGGCGGCCGGGAAGGGGATGGTGTCGACCTCGAACAGCAAGGGCTCGTAGGCGGCGTTGAACACGCCACGGGCGCCGACGCTCATCGCCCCGATCGTGTCGCCATGATAGCCGTGCTCCATGACGACGATGCGCGAACGCGGCGCGCCGATGTTGCGGAAATAGCCGAGCGCCATCTTCAGCGCGACTTCGATTGAGGTCGAGCCACTGTCGGAATAGAACACCCGGTCGAGGCCGGCGGGTGCGAGGCCGACAAGCGCCTCGGCCAGGCGCTCGGCCGGCTCGTGGGTGAAGCCCGCGAAGATGATCTGGTCGAGGCTCGACGCGGTCGTCTCGATGGCCTTCATGATGCGGGGGTGGCGGTGGCCATGAGTGACGACCCACCAGGAAGAAATCGCATCCAGGATGCGGGAGCCGTCGGCCTTGTGGAGATAGGCGCCTTCAGTCAGCACGATTTCAGGGATCGAGGGCTCTAGCGCGTGCTGCGTGAACGGATGCCAGACTCGAGACTGCGCCATCAGTCGCCTCCGGCAATCATGGCCAGGTCGAAGCCGGAAATCATTGCATCTCTCAACGTTTCACCCGTCAGCGGACCGAGGTGCGGCAGCCTGCCGAGCTGCGGCACGCCGCCGAATTCCACGATTGTCCTTTGCGTATCGGCCACCTCTTCGCCCATGAAGGCAATGCCGATGAGCGGGATGGAGCGGGCTCTCAGGGCCTCGATCGACAACAGCGTATGATTGATGGTGCCGAGCGCGGTGCGGGCGCACAGTATGACCGGCAGCCGCCATTGTTCGAATATGTCAATGAACCTTGTCTGTCGATTGAGCGGCACCATCAGCCCGCCGGCGCCTTCGATGACGAGCGGTGTCGGCAGGACCGGAAATGAAAGATCGTCGGCCTCGATCGCGACGCCGTCGATTTCGGCTGATCGATGCGGCGACAGCGGCATCGCCAGTCGATAGACTTCGGGCAGCACGCGTCCGTCGGGCAAGCCGGAAAGCCGGGCAACGACCTCGCTGTCAGTCTCCTCGTCGAGGCCCGATTGCACCGGCTTCCAGTAGAAGCCGTCGAGCAGGCCGGCGAGCCCGGCCGAAAATACTGTCTTGCCAATTCCGGTGTCTGTTCCGGTGACGACGATGCGTTTGGTCATGCTGTGGCCAACACCTCGACGAGAGCCTCGACCATGGCGGAAATGTCGGTCTCGTCGACGTTGAGCGTCAGCGAAATGCGCAGGCGCGATGTGCCCTCGGGCACCGTCGGCGGACGTATGCCGCGTATGTCGAAGCCGCGTGCCTGCAGGGCCGCCGCCACCGCCATGGTGCGCCCAACGTCGCCGATGACAAATGGCTGGATCTGCGAGCCGCTGGGTACGACGCCGCAGCGCTCGGCCAATTGGCGGCCGGCGCAGGCAACGCGTTCCTGCAGCTGAGCGCGGCGCATGGGCTCGTCGGACAGAATAGTCAGCGCTTCGCGCGCCGCGACCGCCATCAGCGGCGAGGGCGCGGTGGCGTAGATGAACGGCCGGCACCGATTGACGAGATAATCGCACAGTGTCCTCGGCCCGGTGACGAGTGCACCGGATGCGCCGAGCGCCTTGCCGCATGAGTGGAGCGTGACGATGTTGTCGCGGCCTTGGCACGCGGCGGCCAGTCCCCGGCCGTCCGGTCCCCAGATGCCGGTGGCATGCGCTTCATCGACGACGATGAATGCCTGGTGCCGATCGGCCATCGCGACCAGGCTCTCCATCGGCGCGCGGTCGCCATCCATGCTGTAAAGGCTTTCGACGGCGATCCACACGCGCCCCATGCCGCCTTCGGCGCGCCAGCGGGTGATTGCGTCCTCGACAGCGTCGACGTCGTTGTGCGCGGCCAGCTTGAACTCGGCGCGCCCGGCCTGCGCGCCCTCATGCATGCTGGCATGGGCGAGTTCGTCGAGGACCAGCAGGTCGCCTTTCTGCGGCAGCGCGGTCAACAGGGCGAAGTTGGCGATGTAGCCGCTGCCAAAGAACAGCGCACGGTCGGCGCCGAAGAATGCCGCGGCGTCCGCCTCCAGTTGCTCATGTTCCGGTGCGTTGCCGCGCAACAGCCGCGACCCGGTGGCGCCAACCGGCGTGCCCCGCGCAATCGCCGCCGCAACCGCTTCGCCAAGTCTTTTGGAGGCGGCAAGTCCGAGATAATCGTTCGACGAGAAGTCGAGACCGGCGCGCGGTGCGAGCGTCCGCAACCGGTCCTTGCGCGCCAGTCCGCGCAAGGATGCGTCATAGCGGGCAAGAATTGCCTCGTTCATTGCGTGGCGAGTTCCATCGGCTCGATGCCGAGACGCTGGAACAGAAGGCTATCCTTGTCCTCGCCGGGATTGTCCGCCGTCAGCAGCGTGTCGCCGACAAAGATCGAGTTAGCGCCGGCAAAGAAGCACAACGCCTGCGTTTCGTCGCTCATCGCCGTCCTGCCGGCGGACAGCCTTACACAGGATTTCGGCATCATCACCCGCGCGAGCGCAACGATGCGGACGAAATCGATCGGATCGATGGCGTCGGCCGCGGCAAGCGGCGTGCCTTCGATGGGAATAAGCATGTTGATCGGCACGCTTTCCGGCGGCTCGGGCAGGTTCGCCAGCGTGACCAGCATGTCGATGCGATCGGTCTTTTCTTCTCCCATCCCGACGATGCCGCCGCAGCAGACTTTCATCCCAACCGCGCGCACGTGCCCAAGCGTTTCCAGCCGGTCGGCAAAAGTCCTGGTTGAAATAACCTCGCCATAGTAGCCCTCAGAGGTATCGATGTTGTGGTTATAGTAGTCGAGACCGGCCTGCTTCAGGCGAGCAGCTTGCTCAAGATCGAGCATGCCGAGTGTCATGCAGGTCTCCATGCCGAGCGCCTTGACGCCCTCGATCATGGCGACCACGACGTCCATGTCGCGCTCCTTGGGACTTCGCCACGCCGCGCCCATGCAATAGCGCGTTGCGCCGCCATCACGCGCCTTGGCCGCTTCGTCGATGACATGCTTGACGTTCATCAGCTTCGACGCCTTCACCCCGGTTTCGTAATGCGCAGACTGGCTGCAATAGCCGCAATCTTCGGGGCAGCCGCCGGTCTTGATGCTAAGGAGCCGCGACAGCTGCACTCGGTTTCGATCGAAGTTCTGGCGGTGGATCGTCTGAGCTAGGAACAGCAGATCGTTGAATGGCATGCCGTAGATGGCCTCAGCCTCTTTGCGGTTCCATCGCGGAGGCGTTCCATCGACCGATTGCATGGTCTGGTTCACGTCGAACTCCGAGTTCATTCCAACCGTCATCGTCAAACCTTTGTTGCTAGTCCGGTACGCCTTCAGGAGTCTGTCGACCGGCAAGCCCGGTCCGACTTGGCTTTGGAGCGCACTCGCTAAAAGGCGAGCTGCGGCACGTCTTCCCACCGCCTTCCTACGCCTGCCGAGCTGATGTTGCTCCTCATGCCGTAATCCTCAGTTCAAATGCTTGCAGATGTTCTGGTGGTCCGGCATGTCCAGGCCGATGTCGAGGATCGGGGCGCTGTGCGTCAGCCATCCCATGGAGATGAGATCGACACCGGTCGCCGCAATCGCCGCCGCCGTTTTCGGCGTCACCCGACCGGAAGCCTCGGTGATCGTACGGCCACCCACTATAGAAACCGCGCGGGCAAGATCCTCGACCGACATATTGTCGAGCAGCACCGCGTCAACACCAATCGCGAGCGCTGCATCGAGCTGCTTCAGCGTGTCGACCTCAACCTCGACCTTCACCATATGCCCTGCGGCGGCGCGCGCCCGCTCTATTGCTGTGCGGATATCGCCGGCGATCGCGATGTGGTTGTCCTTTATGAGCACGCCGTCATCGAGGCCGAAGCGGTGATTGGCACCGCCGCCGACGCGCACGGCGTATTTTTCCAATACCCGCAGGCCGGGCGTCGTCTTTCGCGTCGATACGATCCTCGCCTTGTGACCGCGCACGGCCTCAACCATCGCCGCTGTGGCAGTGGCAATGCCGCTCAGCCGGCATAAGAAATTGAGGGCAGTGCGTTCGGCCGTGAGCAGGCCTCGCGCGGGTCCGGACAATTTTGCAATGGTTTCCCCGGCCCCGACATCGCTGCCATCAGGGCGCCAGATCTGGATGTTGATCGCGGGTTCCACGAGCAGGAAGGCGTACGAGACCAGATCGAGCCCGGCAACGACGCCCGCCTGCCTCGATTTGAGCACCAACGTGGCAGTGCAATCATGCGGGATAACCGCATCGCTGGTCAGGTCGCCGCATCTGCCCAGGTCTTCGAGGAGCGCACCGCGCACAATCGGTTCGATCAGGGTCGCGGGGAGGGGGGAGAATGAAATCATATCAGGTGCTCCGTATGGTAGCCCGGCAATCGAGTGCGGCCGCGGCCCGCATTGCGCTGTGCAGTGTCAGCCGTGATGGGCGCGCGTCGGCATCGTGGAGCGGGAAATCGGACCGACAGTGCGCGCCTCGACTCTCTTCCCGCCCCAGGGCCGCCACGGCGATCATCAGTGAGACCAAAGCCGGACCAGAGGCAGCGACATTGTCAGCTGCGATCGGCAGCAGGGTCGCCACCGCTTCGCGCATTGCCTCGCCGTCGCGGATGATACCCAGGGCGGCGGAGACAATTGGGCGGACCGCGGAAGCGTCTGGTCGTGGAGGGACGAATGTGGAGCATCTGCGCGGTCGCCGGGTATACGACGTGCCGGCAACGCTTTCGGCAACCCAGCTCGCGGTGACCGCCGCTTCGGTGAGCGAGTTGCTGGCCAGGCGGTTGGCGCCGTGCAGGCCGGTACAGGCGACCTCACCGCAGGCCCACAATCCCTCGATGGAGCTGCGGCCGGCGCTGTCTACGGCGACGCCGCCCATGTGATAATGTGCCGCCGGGCGCACCGGGATCGGGTCGGTCGCGGGGTCGACCCCTGCGCTCCGGCACAATTCGGCGATGCCTGGAAAACGCTTGCCAAATCTCGGGCCGAGACTTTGCCGTGCATCCAGGAATACGCGGCGTCCAACGGCAAGCTGGTGCCAAATGGCGCGCGCGACGACGTCGCGAGGCGCAAGTTCACCGCCAGGTGTGTCAGCGAGGAAGCGCTCTCCTCGCTCATCGATGAGCACCGCGCCTTCGCCACGCACGGCTTCGCTCACCAGCGGCATCGGCCGGCGCGGACCGTCGAGCGCAGTTGGATGGAACTGTATGAATTCCAAGTCGGCGAGTTCCGCCCCCGCCCATGCGGCGAGCGCCAGCCCGTGACCCCATGAGCCAGCGGGGTTTGTCGTATCGCAAAACAGCCCGCCGACGCCGCCGGTCGCCAGCACCGCGCGACGCGTGGGCAGAGCGAGCGCGCCGGCTCGTCCTGCGGCGACCACGGCGATGACCGACCCGTCCTGCACGACCAGCCGGCGGACCTCCACATTTTCGATAGTGGTGATCGAGGCTGTACGCCGAACCGCGGCGATGAGCACGCGCACCAACTCGCGACCGGTGGCGTCGCCGGCTGCATGCACAATCCGCCGTCGCGAGTGTGCCGCCTCGAGCCCAAGTCGCAACGCGCGGTCAGGGTGCTGGTCGAAGGCGACGCCGAACCTTTGGATCGTCCTAATCGCTTCGGGTGCAGCTCGGACCACTCGCCGCACCGTGGCCTCGTCGCAGAGTCCGTCGCCGGCAGCTATCGTGTCGCAAAGGTGAAAATCCGGGCCGTCGTCGCCGCCGAGACTTGCCGCAAGACCGCCCTGGGCAAGCTCACTGCAGGCTCCGGTTCCAAGCGGCGCGTTGGTCAAAAGCACGACCGGTTCCGGCGCCAGATGAAGCGCCGTCATCAGGCCGGCAATGCCGCCGCCGATGACGACCGGCGCCCCGGCGATGTCGCGAACCTCCAGGCTCATAGGGAAAGCATGCGCTCGACCGCGCGGCGGGCGGGGCCGGCAATTTCCGGATCAATCCGGACCTCATGCCGGTTCTGCTCGAGCGCGGCGCGAATGTTGGCCAGGTTGATGCGCTTCATGTGCGGGCACAGGTTGCATGGGCGAACGAACTCGACGTCGGGATGCGCGACCGCGACGTTGTCGCTCATCGAACATTCGGTCAGAAGGACGACACGCGTCGGTTTCTCCCGCTCGACATAATCCGACATCGCTGCGGTCGAGCCGGAGAACTCCGCCTCCGCGACAACGTCTGGTGGGCATTCTGGATGGGCCAGCACGATGACGCCTGGATGGGCATCGCGCAGTTCCCGAATGTCTGCTGCGGTGAAGCGCTCATGCACCTCGCAATGGCCTTTCCAGGCGATGATCTCGACGTCTGTATCGGCTGCCACGTTCCTCGCCAGATATTCGTCCGGCAGCATCAGCACACGCGCCACGCCAAGCGATTCCACCACCGCCTTCGCGTTGCCGGACGTGCAGCAGATGTCGGACTCCGCTTTTACGGCGGCCGATGTGTTGACGTAAGTAACAACGGGGACCCCCGGATACCGCAGCCGCATTAACCGCACGTCGTCTGCCGTGATCGATTCGGCCAGCGAGCAGCCGGCGCTGAGATCCGGGATGAGCACGGTCTTGTTCGGATTGAGCAGTTTTGCCGTCTCGGCCATGAAATGAACGCCGGCAACCACGATGATGTCGGCGTCGACCGTCACCGCCTTGTGGGCCAACGCCAGGCTGTCGCCGACGATGTCTGCCACGCAATGAAAAATTTCGGGCGTCTGGTAATTGTGCGCCAGCACCACCGCATTGCGCTCACGCTTCAGCGCTAAGATGGCTTCAATATCGCCGGCGAACGCGAGCCATTCAACGGGAGGGATCACCCGCCGGACACGCTCATACAGGGACGCAGCCATAGGTAACGCCCCAGCCATTGACGCCTCGATTATATTCGGTTTGACAATAAGGGAATATGTCTACCTTGACTATAAGTATGTCAAGCCCGCGCCAGCGGTAATTTTGTCCCGGCGATAGCCCTGTCGTCGAGAACGGCATGGCGGAAGCGATAAAGCTTCGCCGGTCGGCCGCCCGTGTCGAGGGAGGTCTCCCCAGTCTCCTCAACAAGATCCTGCTGCTCGACCAGTCTCCGGAAGTTGGGCTTGTTGATGAGCCTGCCAGCCAGAGCTTCCACGGTTCGCTGCAGTTGCAGCAGCGTGAAGGAAGGCCGCATAAGCTCGAACACGACCGGCCGGTATTTGATCTTCGAACGCAGCCGCGCAATCCCGGTTGCCAGAATGCGACGGTGGTCAGCGACCATTGGTTTGCCAGCCGCGGCCGCAATCGCGTCCCTGCCGCCACCGGCCTCTTCAATCAGAGCAGCTTCATAGAGCAACTCGTAGCGTTGGAGCGTGAGTTCCTCGTTCCAATGGCGGTCGTCGAAGCCGAAGGCTATCGCAGCGCGCTGCCGGCGCTCGCGTTGAGTGGTCGGCTCGCTGGCGCTGCCGGCCCACTCAATCAGGCGGGGCCGCAATCTATCGAGCAGCACAGGCGGCGTGCCGAAGCGGTGGTCCTCCCAGGGAAAATATTCGTACCAACTTTGCCAGCCGCACGCGGTCAAGTTCGTTGCCTGTTCCTTCCTGGTCAATGCGAGATAGCTGATTGAGATGACGCGCTGGTGGCGCTCAGTGCCGATGCGATCGCGATCGGCGAAGGTGTAGAGTTGCTCGATGTATCCCAGTGCATGGCCAGTCTGCTGCTCCACCCACCCCCTCAAACCCGACTGCAGCGATCGATGCTCAAGCGCAAAAGGTCCAGAAGGGAGGGTGTCCGCATGACCGACGGTGAGGACACAGGGCTCACTGTCGTTAACGGCGACCACGACGGCAGTCAGGTCCACTTTGGCTTCGTCAGCTTTGACGGCGGCTTTGCCTTTCTTGGTTCTTCTTGTCTGAGGATCCATGTTTGCGAAAGTGGGTTGGCCCAACGGAGCGCCTTAATCGATTGAATGTACCCTTGGCAGCCAGCACGTCAACACCGTACTACTCAAGCACTGTTTTTAGCTCTTCGCAGTCGCACAAAAATATGCCAAACGCGACCCCGCTGTTGGTAACGTAAGGGAAGGGGGCGTCGGTTGAGCGCGGCTGGTGAGATAAAAGGGATTAACCCTCCAGATATTCGATTGCGAAAAGGCCAAACGCCACTTGTATGCTTGACGGCCTACACCACGCCGGTCGCGAGGCTACTCGATCGCCACTGCGACATCGTTCTTGTCGGCGACAGCGTCGGCATGGTGCTGCACGGCCTGTCGTCGACGCTGGGCGTCACGCTCGACATGATGATCATGCACGGACAGGCCGTTCGCCGCGGCCTTGAACACGCGCTGATGGTCGTCGACCTGCCCTTCGGTTCCTACGAGGAAAGCCCAGAGCACGCTTTCGGCAACGCTGCGCGCGTGATGGGTGAGACCGGTTGTTCAGCGGTGAAGCTCGAGGGCGGCGAGACCATCGCGGAAACCATCCGCTTCCTTACCGCGCGCGGCGTACCTGTCATGGCCCATGTGGGGCTGACGCCGCAGGCGGTAAACACGTTCGGAGGCTATCGTGTGCAGGGCCGGGGAGCCGATGCAGAGCGGATCAGGCGCGACGCCAGGGCGGTAACCGAGGCGGGCGCCTTCTCCTTGGTGCTCGAAAAGATACCGGAGCAGCTTGCACGGCAGATAACCGCCGATATCGACATACCCACCATCGGCATCGGTGCCTCGCCAGCTTGCGACGGCCAGATTCTGGTGAGCGACGATATGCTCGGGCTCTTCACCTCATTTCGGCCGAAGTTCGTCAAACGCTATGCCGAGCTCGGTGAGCAGGCTGAGGCGGCAATCGCCGCTTACGCCACCGATGTGCGGAACCGGCACTTTCCGGCGGTCGAACATCTCTATGTCAACGCCTTGAAGGCCGGAGACTTCACATGAGCGTGCCGATCGCTCGAACCGTGAGCGAGCTGCGCGCCGTCGTTGCGCAATGGCGTCGCTCGGGTGCCACGATCGGTATTGTGCCGACCATGGGAGCCTTGCACGACGGGCATCTGAGCCTTGTGCGGAAGGCGCTTGAAAGGGCCGAGCGGGTGATCGTGACGCTGTTCGTAAACCCCAAGCAGTTCAACAGCCCCGCCGACCTGATTGCCTATCCTCGGACGGAAAGCGAAGATGCTGCCAAGCTCGCGCCGCTGGGCACGCATCTGCTCTATGTGCCGGACGCAGAGGAAATGTACCCGGCGGGCTTCGCCACGGTCGTTTCAGTGTCCGGCATCAGCGAATGCCTGTGCGGCGCATTCCGGCCCGGCCATTTCAATGGCGTGGCGACGGTCGTGGCCAAGCTCTTCCTGCAGGCCGGCGCTGACTTCGCCTTTTTTGGCGAAAAGGATTTTCAGCAACTTCAGCTTGTCAGGCGCTTGGTCCGGGACCTCGACATTCCGATCACTATTGTGCCCTGTCCGACAGTCCGCGAAGCCGATGGTCTTGCGCTATCGTCGCGTAACGTGCGGCTCTCCCCAGCCCAACGCGCCATTGCCCCAAAACTAGCATCGGTCCTGCTCGATACGGCCGAGCGGCTTGCACGCGGCTCTCCCATCCTGCCTACGCTCGATGAAGCGCGTGCAACAATTCTGGCTGCCGGCTATCGCGAGCTCGAATACCTGGAGCTTCGCGGAGAAACAGACCTGCAATCGTTAGCAAGCCTTGACCGATCGGCACGCTTGCTTGCTGCGGCTTGGCTTGGCGACACGCGGCTCATCAATAACGTCGCAATATCACCCATCGGTAGTTGGTCAGGTGCGCGGAGCTCTCTCCAATCGGAAGCAGCACAGCAATTGCGGTGATGACGGCGGCGCGTCGCGCCCTGCAGGGACAGGCCATTATTTAGAACCACGTCTCCGCCCGGCTTCCAGCAACCTCCGCGAGGTACGCAAAGCGCAGATGCATCGCGTATTTGAAACCTTGGTCGAGCAACTCTCTGCAAGCGTCGATGCCGTCGATCTCCATGAGGCAATGGCGTCCGCCGCAGCCGGGTTCGACTTTCCGTTCTTCGCTTATTTCACCTACCCATCCGCTTCCGGCGACACGCCGCGATTGATCTCGAATTATCCATCATCATGGACATCACATTACCTGCAACTGCGCTACCACAGCGTGGATCCCGTGATCCTGCGGGGACTGCGAGGCTGGGATACCTTCGACTGGGGTGTGGACCGCGATCACCGTTATTTGCCGACCTCGCAGCAGGAAGTCCTGGAAAAAGCAGCTGAGTTCGGCATTCGCGGCGGACTGACCATGTCGATGCATGATCATCGCGGCCGGTTCGCCGCACTGACCTTCGCCTCCAACGAGGCGCATCCGCCACTTTTGAGGTCGCTGACGCGCTACGAAAAAGCAATGCAGTTGGTTGCGATCAACGTTCATATCCATGCCCGGCGCAGGCTCGCCGAAGATTGCGTGGTAGATGGCATAACGCTCACCCCGCGGGAGTTCGAGTGCCTGAAATGGGCGGCGTGCGGCAAGTCGGCCTGGGATATCAGCCAGATTCTCGGTGTCTCGAAACGCACCGTGACCTTCCATCAGGAAAACGCCAAGGCGAAGCTTGGCGTGCGAACCATCAACCAGGCCATAGTGCGGATGGCTGCTCGGGCGAGATCCTGATCCTCTCCAAGGCTAGCTGTAAAGGTCTACAGGCTGCATTCATGACGGCTTTGCCCTTCGATTGCGTGGACACATCCCGCACGGAGACGACAATGATGCAGCTGATAACACCCGACTGCTACGCCGAGTTCGCGAGCGAACTCAGGGAAATGCACGGGCTTAGGTATCGGGTTTTCAAGAAGCGGCTCGATTGGGAAGTGCAGACCGAAGGCGAAATGGAAACGGACCCGTTTGACAGCCTGAACCCCGTCTACCTACTTCTCAAGGGGTCCGATTGGCGAACTTGCGGCTGCGTCCGCCTTTTGCCGACCACCGGACCGACTATGTTGCGCGATACGTTTCCGGCGCTGCTGGATGAGATGGTGGTCCCTGCGAGTGCCGATATCTGGGAGAGTAGTCGTTTCGCGCTCGATCTCCCTGCGACAGCGCCGAAGGCTGCTGGCGGCCTGGCACAAGCAACCTACGAGCTCTTCGCGGGCATCATCGAATTCGGCTTGGCCAACAATCTCTCCGGGATCGTAACGGTGACAGATACGCGCATCGAAAGGATCCTTCGTCTCGCGACCTGGCCGTTGTCACGTATCGGACAGCCCCAGCAGGTCGGCAACACCGAGGCAGTCGCCGGCTTCCTCGAGATTTCCTACGCCAGTCTCTTGCGCATCCGCTGGAGGGGACGCCTGAACGGGCCGGTGTTGTGGCAACCAGTTCTCGTCCAATCGGCATAGCGCCTGCGGATGGTCAGCCGTGACCTGGGTTAAGTCTGCTCACGGCCGCCACCGCCCGCCGTCAAGCTGAGCGGACCCGGCCCCACGAGCATTCGACTGTTCCGGTCGATCGACTCGCGCGGCCGGACTTCGGATTTCCGTAGGCGCAACCCGCAGTCCAGCGTGAGCACGCCAAAGTGGCGCCCGTCCGCTTGGAAAGAAGCCAATGTGGCTTCTGAGATCGCCTTGGAATATTGGACCGGCCGCCGTGAGCGATCCCAACCTCAAACCTTTGCCGGTATGCCGGTTTGGCCGGACCGTCGGCCAGTCGGAGCAGTCCCCCGATAAGGACCCGAGCTGACGCGCGATCCAACAGCGCCCAAGCCTATGCTATGTGCATTACCGTTCGGTTGGCCATATCGTCCAAGACCGCATGAAGAAGCCTTCCAACCTCCTGCGCAGCGAACTCTGGCGCAATTCCTACATCGGACAATTGAATGAGCATTTTCTTGGCAGCACAGCGCCAGAACGCACTCGCCGCCTCGCCGTTCTTGGTCTCGAGGGCCTGGGCGATACTTTCGACCAATGTGCGTCGCCGATGCAGCGGAAATACGCAAATGTTTGAGTCATGCATCAATCACCTCACAGTTTCAGTTCCACAAAGAAAACACCGGCGTCTTCAAAAGCGCCGCGCTAGCGCGGTGACGGTTCGCGGCGACATGACGAGTTCCACTTCCCCTCGACAAGCCATTGGGCGATGAGCCGCCGGACCGCACATCCGGACCGCACATAAGGTGAACCACCATTGCTGATCCGGCTGCGTTTCCTGTGCCGTTCCGCGACGAGGCGTTCCAGCCCGAATTGACGTCCAATGACTTGATTTCTGAAAGGGCAGGGCGGCACGAATCACCCGACTGTTCCGCCGCTTACATTCCTGCGAGCTTGTGTATGAATGATTAAAGCGTGCCCGAGCCGTTCTTGGTGGCCGCAGAAGGGAATCATGTCATCCGCGCCTATCGTAAGGCCGCGCGACTTCTAGCATGGCTGCACTGCCCCGACAGGGCTTTGCAATCGCGCGTTTCGAAGCCTATGCTTGGCATCGGCCGTCAGTTACTTCGGATGCAGCCGACAGTAAGAGGTACGCGCTCTTGCCCGCATGAGAGAGAGCCTTGCCCGAATCCCTTTTTCGCAACCGGGTGCTGAAATCCCTTTCGCCGGAGGACTTCGCGCTGTTGCGACCATCGCTGCATCGCGTCGAACTGGACATCAAGGCTCAGTTGGAGATCGCGCATCAGCCGATCAGGAATGGATATTTTCCCGAGAGGGGCATCGCCTCGGTGGTCGCCACCATGACCGGCGGACGGCAATGTGAAGTCGGCATTATCGGATATGACGGGATGACAGGAATTGCTCTCATTCTCGGACAGGACAGCTCTTCCAACGAGACCTATATCCAGGTCGCAGGCAATGGCTGGCGCCTGCCGGTTGAAATCATTCGTCCTGCGGTTGCGGAAAGCCCGTCGCTGCGCACGTCAGTGCTGGACTATGCCCACGCGTTCCTTGTCCAGTCGTCCCGGACGGCACTGGTCAATGGCCACTCCAAAATCGAGGAACGGCTGGCCCGCTGGTTGCTGATGATCCATGACCGCTCTGACGGAGACAAGATCTACCTGACGCATGAATTTCTGGCGACCATGCTCGGCGCCCGCCGTCCCGGGGTCACCACGGCCCTGCAAATGCTTGAATATCGAGGACTTGTCCGTGCCAAGCGCGGCGAGGTCACGATTATCGACCGCGTCGGATTGATGGAACTCACGCATGGCGCTTACGGCGAGGAGGAGCAACGTTATTTCGGCCTGGCCACCGCTGCCTGATTGTCCGGTATCGGACATAGGCTTGAAGGCTGCCGAACTCCCGTCCTAGATCGTGTCAGTCAGAGTTTCAGGGAGGCGGGTGAAAAAGCCGCCGAAGCCTATGTTCTGTCCAGAGGCAAGGCCCGGTTCCTCTCCACCGCCCAGGCGATCCGCGCCATTCGAACGCTTATGCCGGCGTGCAAAGCGACCGATCGCGAGTTGAGGAATTGGTGGCGGCGACGTCCATCGTTCACGGTGTGCCCGTCGCCTTCGACGCAAAAACAGCCGAGGGAGTAGAACCACGGCTGCATTCCTAGGAGGGCATGCCGCGCCGTCCAGACTGTCAGATCGGGCATTCGTCAGATGGTTGTCCGCTAACTTAACTGGCAGAGTCTACAGGACGTGTCCAGCATTGCGAACTCACCGATCGCTTGGCGGCCAAAGCTGCCGGCAAGCGATCGCCTCATCCAGCCGTCTGCACCATCTCATCACAGACATCATCGGTGATGCTACCTGCCCAGCATATGTCCAGCATTTCGCAGGGCGGCCAGAAGGAGCCTCGCATAGCCTGTGACATCGATCTGGGCCTGCATGGACAGGGGCATGCTGGTCCAGTTCTCCAATGGTGCAATGAAAGGTGAGAAGGTGCCATTGACAAGGCAACAGCAGCTAACAAGGCCCTCTCGGTCCAATGCCACCACACCGATCTTGTCGCCTGGATATCCAATGGCTGCGACTCGCTGGACCTCCAGGTCACCGTCAACCCGCACGTCGAAAAGAAGGCTACCACGGCTCCTCGTGGCTATCTCAGCCGCCTTCTCATCAAAGCTTGAAGAGAGCAAGCGGACGCTTTCCACCGCCATCTGGAAAATCACCAAATCCAGTTCATTCACGGCCATATGGGCAATTGCGCGCAATGGGTGGTGATTGCAATGACACACACTGCTTGTTCACAGATGTCGGTCACGAACGATCATTCGTCGGGTTCCGGTTCCGACCAACGGTGTGGCCACCTGATCGTGCTGCGGTTCGAACATTCCTAACGCGAGCCGAGCGCTGTTGATGAGGATGGAGTCTAGGTCTCGGGCCCTGCCTCGCGGCTTGCTCATCCTTGGCAGACCCCTTGCAACGCCGCCGCGATGGCGCAAACGCCAGATGACGCTGATCCATCGCTTAATCGTGAACTGAGCTTCTGAACACCCTTGGTGGGACAGCAGGGTGGAAGGGCTTGACCAACGCTGCCGCCGTTTTCGAAGAGGGCCCGTCCTCGATTGAATCTTTGGAGCCCCGTGCGGCGCGCAGGAAAATGTTGACCATCTGGACGCAGGTCCCAGACCCCAAGGCAAACAGGGAACCTTCCAGCCAGCCAAGCTGCGCCGAAGCAAAGAGCGACCTTTGGAATTCCCAAGAACGGACCCTTCCATAGTTGACTGGCAACCGCAGCGCGAGTGCGGGAGAGCGAACAAGCACTGCGTGAGAGGTCCTGCGCGTTTTCCCCTCTTTGCTATTTGGCACATCGCTTGCGCCGAAGTGGGCGCAGCGTTCGACCGGAGCACTGCATGGGAGAAGGAGGAGCCCCACCCCGATCCGGTCAAGGAGAGAAACGGTGTTGGTTCCACAAGTCCCCATAGCGAACGCAGCGGCCCGCAAGCGC
Source organism: Mesorhizobium sp. M1E.F.Ca.ET.045.02.1.1 (assembly GCF_003952485.1). Classification (NCBI taxonomy): domain Bacteria; kingdom Pseudomonadati; phylum Pseudomonadota; class Alphaproteobacteria; order Hyphomicrobiales; family Phyllobacteriaceae; genus Mesorhizobium; species Mesorhizobium sp. M1E.F.Ca.ET.045.02.1.1. The sequence continues at coordinate 90,031 of NZ_CP034447.1, read as the reverse complement.
CATTTTGCCCGGGCCTACGTGCAGATGCTTGCCGCCATAATCCTGGGTGCTGCAATCGGCTATTTCCATTTGGAGACCGGCCAGAGCCTGAAGCCGCTCGGCGATGCCTTCGTCGATGTCGTCAAGATAATCACCGTACCTGTCATCTTCCTGACAATAGCGACCGGCATTGCCGGCATGAGCGATCTGCAGAAGGTCGGCCGAGTTGCCGCCAAGGCGATGGTTTATTTCCTCACCTTCTCGACACTTGCACTCGTTGTCGGACTGATTGTCGCGAATATCGTTCAGCCTGGCGCCGGCCTCAACATCGATCCGGCCTCGCTCGATGTCCAAGCCGTTAAGGGCTATGTGGCCACGGCTCACGAGCAGTCCGTGACCAGCTTCCTGATGAACATCATCCCATCAACCATTGCCAGTGCCTTCGCGGAAGGCGACATCCTGCAAGTCTTGTTCTTCTCGGTCCTGTTCGGCGCGGTCTGCCGCTACAACGGCCGCTCGATCTTCTCTCTCGTCCGATACATCAAGGACGAGCTGCTGCTCGCAACGTCCTCCTCGGAGGCCGCGCTGCCCTCGCTCATGGAGAAGATGGAAAAGGCCGGCGCCACGCATTCGGTCGTGGGTCTCATTCCATTCAATCTGGACGGCACGAATATGATGCTCGCCGCCCTCTTCATCGCCCAGACGACGAAAACTGATCTGCCGATCGGCTGCCGGATCCTCATGCTGTTCGTCGCATTGTTCCCTTCGAACGGAACAACCCGCATTACCGGTGCAGGCCTCGTCACAATGGCTGCAACGCTCTTTCTTGTTCCGGCCGCACCGGTCACCTCCGTGGGTCTTATTCTTGGCGTCGATCAGCTTATGTCCGAATGCCACGCGCTGACGATATTTCTCCGCAGCGTAGCGGCAACGCTGGCTGTCGCCCGGTCTGGGGCGAGCGGGATAAACGACGATTCGGGGAGCGCCTCACTAGCGGACCGTTCAGCGCTCTGGCGGTGGACGGTCAAGTCGCCCGGCGTGGTGAACGCAGTTCCCCGCGCGAACGACGCTCAGCTATTGGGGTGGGCCCGATGGCGCAAAGCCGTATTTGAGAAACCGCCAGATCGCACCCGCACCTGTGCGCCTGTAGCAACTGCGGGGCACGATCAAAAGCGACCCATTTTACACCGAAAAGGCGGGCCGTTGCTGCCACGCCGTCCATGGATTGGAGCCTCATGTCTAAGACAACGGCCACCACTCTCGCGGTTCTCCTTTTTCTCCTCGCCGTGCTGCTTTCCGTGCTGGCGAGCCATAATAGCGCGCACCCGCCGCGGGAAAGGCCGCCCCCGCCCATGCAGTCGTGCCAATGGACAGTCAAAAGTGGAGCGGCGCACTCGTCAACGACCCCGCTTCGCCAAATCGCCGGCAACCCGGAAGGTCCGGGGACCCTTCAGCGCTCTGCCGGGCGGACGGTCAGTCGCCCGGCGTGGTGAATGGCGGTCGCGGTTGCCCGGCCCGCGCGAACGACGCTCAGCTGGGTGGGGTGGGCCCGATGGCGCAAGGCCATCTTTCCAGAAACCGCCAGAGCGCACCGGCATCTATAGCTGTGCGCCCTCGCGACTGCGCCCTGTGGCAAGTGCGGGGCTCGATCAAAAGCATTTTACACCAAAAGGCGGGCCGTTGCTGCCACGCCGTCCATGGATTGGAGACTCATGTCTAAGCCGACTGCCATCACTGTCGCAGCTCTTCTTTTACTCCTCGCCGTGCTGGCGAGCCAATATAGCGCGAACCTGCACCGGCAGGCGTGGTCGATCGACAGGCAAAAGTGGAGCGGCGCATTCGACAACGACCCCCTTCGCCAATCGCCGGCAACCCGCAAGGCGATGCCGTTCTGGTCATATTCAATGACTACCACAACTGTCCGCATTGCAGACTGGCAGATCTCAACTACCAAAAAGCCTTCAAGAATGATCCCAATCTGAAGCTTGTGATCAGACGGTTCCCGGTCCTGGGACCGGATTCCCAATCGCACTCGCCTCGAGAAAACAGGGAAAGTTCGACGAATTCCACCGCGCCCTTATGACTTCCCCCAGTTGGATCATTGAAAGGATCACTCTCAAGATCGCAGCGCGTGTGGGCCTTGACGTGGAGCAGCTCAAGCGGGAATGCAAGATCCGGCCATCGCAGATGAACTTGCGCGCGTCCGCGCACTCGCGAAAGGTCTGCACATCGACCGTACGCCCGCGTTGGTGGTCGGCGATATAGTGATCGCCCACCTGGTCGACATGGCCAGCTTGCAACGCTTGCTCGCCGATGCGCGCTCAAAGCGTGCAGGCTCTCGTGCGGGGCAGCATCTGTAGATCGGCCACGCTGTTGTTGCCGGAGCGTGCCGTTTGTGGCAGCTGGCTTTGCTGTTGCTCCTCGGCATCTTGTTGCGGTCATCCAGCTGCCGTGGGCGCCAACAACAATCCTGAGCGCCCGCGCCTGAAGGCGCTGGCCGGGTGCTCGTGAACCGAGCCCGCTTATCTTCGCCAGGCTCAGGCGGTCTTGGCCCTGCGGCTTCGCCCCCTGGCGCGGGGCAGCCTTCGGCTGCTGACGGTCGCCGGCCTGTCGGCCGGCGTCGTTTTTATCGTGGCCTTCCCCGGTGGCGCAGGGCGGGCAGCACTCCCTTCTAGGCCCGCCGCGGCGTCCCGCAACCCTTCGCTTTCGCTTCGGGTCCTCCACTCCGTTCCGGTCCTGCGGATGCAGTCCGCCTCCGACGTCGGGCCTTTCCGGTCGCTTTCGCCGCCCACCCCGCTTCCGGGGAGGGCGCGATTGAAGAGCGGAGGACATCACGATGCGTGCAAACAACAAACGTTGCGGCAGCCGACAGGCTGGCGCAGAGAGTGGCGGGCGCACCGGCGCCAGCCTTTATCAGGAAATCACCGACCGCATCATTGCCGAACTGGAGCGCGGCACCGTGCCATGGGTCAAGCCGTGGGGCAGGGCAAGGACAGGCCTCGGCCTGCCGCGGAATGCGGCCACCCAGCGCCGATATTCCGGCATCAATATCCTGATCCTGTGGGGCGGGGTCATCGATCGCGGTTTCCCCAGCCAGAACTGGCTCACCTTCCGGCAGGCGCTTTCCCTAGGTGGCAATGTCAGGAAGGGTGAGCACGGCACCACCATCGTTCACGCTGACCGCTTTGTTCCCAAGAACGAAAAGCAACGCGCCGACACCGATGGCGACGAACCGCAGGCGGTGCCCTTCCTGAAGCGCTTTACCGTCTTCAATGTCGCGCAGTGCGATAATCTGCCCGAACATCTTTATGCCGCCGGCGAGCCTCTGCCTGAGCGCGAGATGGTCCCGCAGGCCGAGGCGCTCATTCATGCAACCGGCGCTGATTTTCGCATCGGCGGCGAGCGCGCCTTCTACATGCCCGGCAGCGACACCATACAGGTGCCGCCGCAGCCGGCTTTCTTCCACCAGATCGACTATTACCGGACCTGCTTTCACGAGCTTGGCCACTGGACCGGCCACCCGACGCGACTCGCGCGCGACCTGTCCGGCTCCTTCGGGTCCAACACCTATGCGCGCGAGGAACTGGTCGCCGAAATCGCATCAGCCTTCATCTGCAGCAGTCTCGGCATCGAGCCGACCGTGCGCCATGCCGACTACATCGGCTCATGGCTGACGGTTTTGCGCGAGGACAACCGCGCCATCTTCCGCGCCGCAAGCCATGCCTCGAAAGCCGCCGATTTCCTGCTTGGCCGCAATGCCGATGTCGAAGGCGAGGCACATGCCGAAACCGCCTATGGAAGCGCGCAATCATCACACGCGGCCGCCTTGCGCCTCTGATGACGCAAAAGCCGCGCAACCAACTCGACAGTTCTTTTGAGGTTGCGCTAACATGGCCGGCGTTGGCGCCGATCGTTTATCGGATCGAGGTTCGCAAAAAAAGGGCGGCATTGCTGCCGCCCCTCGTTGCGAAAGCTGCCAGAGCTGGATTAGAAATCCATACCGCCCATGCCGCCCATGCCGCCCATGCCGCCGCCACCCATGCCGCCAGGCATGCCGCCGCCGCCAGCCGACTCCTTCTTCGGAGCCTCCGCGATCATGGCTTCGGTGGTGACCAGCAGGCCGGCCACCGAGGCCGCGTCCTGGAGAGCGGTGCGGACAACCTTGACCGGATCGACGATGCCCATGGCGATCATGTCGCCATATTCGCCGGTCTGGGCGTTGTAGCCGAAGGTCGCGCCCTTGTTCTCAAGGATCTTGCCGGCAACGATCGATGCTTCCGCACCGGCGTTGGCCGCGATCTGGCGGGCCGGAGCCTGCAGCGCACGACGAACGATGTTGATGCCGGCGGCCTGGTCGGCATTGACGCCGGTGGCCTTGATGTTGGCCGAAGCGCGCAGCAGCGCGACGCCACCACCAGCAACGATGCCTTCTTCGACGGCCGCGCGGGTCGCGTTGAGGGCGTCATCGACGCGGTCCTTCTTTTCCTTGACTTCGACTTCCGTCGCACCGCCGACGCGGATCACCGCAACGCCGCCGGCGAGCTTGGCCAGACGTTCCTGCAGCTTCTCCTTGTCGTAGTCCGAAGTGGTCTCTTCGATCTGCTGCTTGATCTGGGCAACGCGGCCCTGGATCTCGGCCTTCTTGCCGGCGCCGTCGACGATGGTGGTGTTCTCCTTGGAGATCGACACCTTCTTGGCGCGGCCGAGCATGTTGAGGCCGACATTCTCGAGCTTGATGCCGAGGTCTTCCGAGATGACCTGGCCACCGGTGAGGATGGCGATGTCTTCCAGCATGGCCTTGCGGCGATCACCGAAGCCCGGCGCCTTGACGGCGGCGATCTTCAGGCCGCCACGCAGCTTGTTGACGACCAGCGTGGCCAGAGCCTCGCCTTCGACGTCTTCCGAGATGATGAGCAGCGGCTTCGAGGTCTGCACGACGGCTTCGAGAACCGGCAGCATGGCCTGGAGGTTGGACAGCTTCTTCTCGTGCAGGAGGATGTAGACGTCCTCGAGCTCGGCAACCATCTTGTCGGCGTTGGTGACGAAGTAGGGCGAGAGGTAGCCGCGGTCGAACTGCATGCCTTCGACGACTTCGAGTTCGGTCTCGGCGGTCTTGGCTTCCTCAACCGTGATGACGCCTTCGTTGCCGACCTTCTGCATTGCTTCGGCGATCATCTTGCCGACCGAAGCATCGCCGTTGCCGGCGATGGTGCCGACCTGGGCAACCTCTTCGGAGGTCTTGATCTTCTTGGCGTTCTTGATCAGCGTCGCAACGACGTCGGTTACCGCGAGGTCGATGCCGCGCTTCAGGTCCATCGGGTTCATGCCGGCGGCAACCGCCTTGTGGCCTTCCTGGACGATCGACTGCGCCAGAACGGTCGCGGTCGTGGTGCCGTCGCCGGCGATGTCGTTGGTCTTCGAAGCAACTTCGCGGACCATCTGCGCGCCCATGTTCTCGAACTTGTCCTCAAGCTCGATTTCCTTGGCGACGGTGACGCCGTCCTTGCTGATGCGCGGGGCGCCGAACGACTTGTCGATGACGACGTTGCGGCCCTTGGGGCCGAGCGTGACCTTCACCGCGTCGGCGAGGATGTTGACGCCGCGCAGCATGCGCTCGCGGGCATCACGGGAGAATTTTACGTCTTTGGCAGCCATTTTTAGCTCCTGGCAGGGGCTTCAATCGAGCCCGGGAATTCAGTTGACGAAAGGGCCTGATATGAGCCGATGATGCCCATGATGTCGGATTCCTTCATGATCAGAAGGTCTTCGCCATTGAGCTTGACTTCGGTGCCCGACCACTTGCCGAACAGGATGCGATCGCCGGCCTTGACGTCCAGTGGGACGAGCTTGCCGGCTTCGTCACGGGCGCCGGAACCAACGGCGATGATCTCGCCTTCCTGCGGCTTTTCCTTTGCCGTATCCGGGATGATGATCCCGCCAGCGGTCTTGGATTCGGATTCGACCCGGCGAACGACCACGCGGTCATGCAGCGGGCGGAACTTCGACTTTGCCATTTTCGGATTTTTCCCTGGTGCGGATGTTGAGGGGTTTTTGTTAGCACTCGCGATGGACGAGTGCTAACGCGATAGTGAGGTAGGCTGTAAGCGGGCACTCGTCAAGACGGACGAGGGCAGGCGAGGAGCTCTGGCCCCCTCCCCGGTGGAACCCAACGCATACGCGCATCCGCGTTGATGGCTGCGAGCCCCACATTTCCATTGAATTCGGCGTCATGACGCCAACTTGCGCGCGCCGCTTCCAAGTCGTCAGTCGTGCTGCCGTCAGCACGAACATAGGGCTGCGCTTCACTTCCCGTCGAAGCCGCGGCAAGCAGCGTCGCCGTCAGCACGCTCCTTTGCAGATGCTTGCCAAAGGTGGACAGTGAGCGCACCTGCGCCGGGCTGTTGGTGCGAACGTAAGACGTCATTGACAACTCCTTTTTGCAAGTCGAGCCCTTCTCCACCTTCGGCCGCCGTCGACGCGAAGAAGTCCGCATCGCGTTGATGACGAGCTGCGAAAAAGAGAAAGATGTGTTTGATGGCTGCGGCCCCAACGGTGCCTTCAGATTTGAGATCACTTCCGCCGCGAGCGGCTGAAGCTCCTCGCAACGTCACAATCGAATCTGCTGCCAAGCCTCCAGGAAAGGAGAGCATTGCTCATCTCGCGCTTGTGCATGCAGTCAACCTTCGATCCGTGTTGCCACATCTCAAGTGCAAATGCCGTGCCAAAGCTCACTGGGTAGTGAACGCATGGCTCTCCCTGAAAACCTCACAAATCCAGCATGGTCAATTGTGCGGAACCCGACATGCGTCTTCTGCCACTGTCAGCTTTCGGACAGGCATGACGCGTTTCGCGCCGACCACCGGTCGATCGGTTTTGGGGCCGGTCTGTTCGCCTCATAAGAGCGCGTCACGTTGCGTAGCGGTTTCCCGAGCGCCGCCACATGACACTGGACCTGCAGGTAGCACCGGCTTCTCATCCAGCCTTGCTTTGGCCCCTTCGCGTATCAAATTCCCGCTGGCGAGCCCTGCTTTCATAGATCGCACCATGCCGGATGTCTGCTCTGGCGCCCGACCCGCTGGCACGATCTCGATCCGGCATAAGGGCGCAGCATCTTTGCAGGCCGTTTCATCCCGGCGTCCTGCTTGGCTGAAAGACCGCACTTGGCGAGCGGTCTCCATGCTCTCTCCAAGGACCATCCCTGCGGCTGGCTTGTCGACCTATGGGCGGGTCCGGCCGCCCGAAACCCTCGCCATCAGCTTTTTTCCCCGCCGCCTGCGGCGGCTTCCTCGCGCCGCTTCGCTCACAAAAAAGCTGCCCGCTCGGATCCTTCGCTGTCGCTGCGGCCCTGTCGGATTCAGGCGGTCCTGACGCGCCCATTACGGTGCGCCATCGCAGGGGATGGTCCCCGGCGAAACCACAAAAGGAGACTTCGAAATGACCGCGATCGGTTACGTCAACAAGCAGGAAAACGGCGCCTACAAGGGCCAGCTCAAGACGCTCAGCGTCCGCGCCGACATCGATATCGTCCCCAACCAGGCCAAGAGCGCCGACAACCATCCCGACTTCCGGGTGCTTACGCAAGGAGTCGAAGTTGGCGCCGGCTGGATCCGCACCGGCGAGACTTCCGGCAAGGATTATGTGAGCCTGTCGATTGCAGCGCCGGAGTTCGGACCGCGCAAGCTCTACGCCAATCTCGGCCGCGCCGCCGGCCAGGACGATCACGACACCTACGCCATCATCTGGAACCCGGCCGACTGACCGGCCGAGATAGAGCCTCGCGCCGCAGCCCCGGCGCGGGGCTCATTCCCAGGAGTTCCACCCAAACCCCGTCCGCCCTAAAGGGCGGCGAAAACTCTCCCCCGACTCTTCGCCCGTCCCCGAGACGATCTCCCTCGCCCATCCTCGCCCTCGCTTGTCCGAAGCGAAACGAGGATCATCATGGACGACGAAAACGAACGCGCGGCCCGCGCGAAAAAGGGCAGCCCGTTTCTCAGCACAGCCCAAGCCGCCTTCTATATCGGGCTCTCCCAGCGCACGCTCGAAAAGATGCGGCTCAAGGGCGGCGGCCCGAAATTCCGCAAGCACGGCCGCTATGTCCGCTATCACATCGACGAACTCGACCATTGGTCGAAAGGACACCCGCAGCACTCCACCGCCGGCGATGGCAAGGCCGGTTCCGGCCAGGGCGGCACGGGAGGCCGTTCATGAGGCGGCGCCCTTCCATCCATCTGATCGGCAGCCGCCTGAGGCGTGTTCGAGCCCGTAAGACGGTCGCCTTGGCCGCGGCCGGTCTCGGTCTTTTGGGCTTCACGGCGCTGGGAAAGCCCACCCCTTGGCTGGTCTGGAACGCCTCGGCCAGCGCGCCGATCGGCCTTTACCGCATCGCTGCGGGAGCGCTGGCGCGTGGCGATCTCGTGCTCGTGCGCCCGCCTGAATACGCGGCGTATCTCGCCGCCGAGCGCAGCTATCTGCCTCGCAATGTGCCGCTGGCAAAACGTCTTGCAGCGCTGCCGGACGATAATGTCTGCGCCTTCAATGACGCCATCATCATCGGCGGCGACATCGTCGCGCGCCGGCTCAAAATCGACGCCGAAGGCCGACCTTTGCCATGGTGGAACGGCTGCCGAGCGCTCGGGGATAACGAGGTTTTCCTGCTCGGCAGCGACAAAAACCGCTCCTTCGACAGCCGCTATTTCGGGCCTGTTCCCACTCAAAATGTCATCGGGAGGCTCGTACCGCTATGGACCGAGTGACCCTCCTCTTGTTGGGCATGATCGCCATTGCGCCATGCGCCTGTTCCGCCTCGACCGGCGCTGAGCCGGTCGCCATCTCCCAAAGTCCGCAGCTGCGAAAGTGGCAGACGTTGGTATCGGAAGCAAGCCGGCGCTTCCATATTCCCCAAGCCTGGATCTATGCCGTCATGGCTGCCGAAAGCGGCGGCAAGACAATGCGCGGCGGCCGCCCCATCACCTCCCCCGCTGGCGCCATGGGCCTCATGCAGGTGATGCCCGGCACCTATGAGGAGATGCGGGTCGAACACGGCCTTGGGCCTAACCCCCACGATCCGCGCGACAATATCCTGGCCGGCACGGCCTATCTCAGCGCCATGTATGACCGCTTCGGATTTCCTGGCCTGTTTGGCGCCTACAATGCCGGTCCCGAGCGCTACGACGAGCATTTGAAGCGTGGCAAACCGCTGCCAGAAGAGACCGTCGAGTACCTCGACCAACTCAAGGCGGCCGGAGTTTCGGCGGCCGACATCGAGGCGTTCGAAAGCCAATCTGTCGCTCCAAAGGCGCAAATCGCTCCTCTCGGACGGTCGCTGTTCTTCATTCATGACGGTGTTCACTCAGGCGTGCGAAACGGCGATCTCTTCGTGCCGCTCGGCAAGGACGGCGCGCAGCCGAAGGAGCCGGTGCGTTAGCCATGGGCGGACGGGGGCGCGTCTGGCGGGGCTGGGCGCGTAAGGCAAGATAAAGGTACCGCCTCCAGGAGGCGGTTAAATCTTTGTCTGCACATCGTTTTTCCAGGAGGCTGCCGCCGGTGCCAAGAGGGTTGGACGTGTAAGTGTCTGATTTTGCTTGATATGTCTGGGAGGCTCGCATGAAGGATGACGAGTTCAGGCCGAAGCTCGGCAAAATCGGGTCGCGCGGCTCGAAGGCAGGCAAACGCTATGCCGGTCAAGTCCGGGCAGCCGTCAACCGAGCCGGCGGCCAGCCCCAGCCCGGCGGTCGCTTCACGGGCAGCCGGACAGGGCGCGGCGGGGCGGCTGCGGCGCTGCTGAAATCGCGCGACCGGTATGCCGCCTTCCGCCAGCGCCGGGTGATCGTCAAGGCGCGGATCGTCAAGCTCGCCGGCAAGGGCGCGGACGGGGCGCGTGCCCATCTACGCTATCTTCAGCGCGACGGCGTCACCCGAGAAGGTGCGCCTGGCGAGCTCTACGGCGCCGACAGCGACCGCGTCGACGGCAAGGCGTTCATCGATCGCGCGGACGGCGACCGCCACCAATTCCGCTTCATCGTCGCTGCCGAAGACGGCATCGAGTATGAAGACCTGAAGGCGCTGACGCGGCGGCTCATGGCGCAGATGCAGGAAGACCTCGGCACGAAGCTCGACTGGGTCGCGGTTGATCATTTCAACACCGGCCACCCGCACAGCCACATCATCGTCCGAGGCAGGGACGACCGTGGCGAGAACCTGGTCATCGCGCGCGAATATATCTCATCTGGCATCCGCGAGCGGGCGGCCGAGCTGGTCAGCCTCGATCTCGGTCCGCGAACCGACCGCGAGATTGAGCTTCGCCTGCGCCGGGAAATGGAGCAGGAACGCTTCACCAGCATCGACCGTCGGCTGCTCAGCATGCGTGATGATGACGGGCTGGTCTCGCCGGGCGGTCCCGACGCCATTCGCCAGACGCTGCACCAGGGACGGCTGCGCAAGCTCGAGCGGATGGGTCTGGCCGCGGAGGTCGGCGCTGGCTCCTGGCGCCTCGACGATGAGCTCGAAGCCACGCTGCGCCGCACCGGCGAACGCGGCGACATCATCAAGACCATCCACCGCGAACTGGCCGGCAAGGGGCTTGCACGCAGTGCCGCCGACTGGGTGATCCACGATCGAGCCGGCGAGCCCGTCCAGTCTCTCGTCGGTCGCGTTGTCGCGCGTGGACTGGCCGACGAGATCAATGACCGCTACTACATGATCGTCGACGCCGTCGACGGTAAGAGCCATTGGATCGACATCGGTAGAGGCGAGGCGATGGAAACGATGCCTAATGGCTGCATCGTGCGTGTCGCGCCAAGGAACACCGAGCCGAGGCGGGTCGATCGTACCATCGCCGAAATCGCCGCCGCGAATGGCGGCCGTTACGACGTCGATATCCACCTGAAGCATGACCCATCCGCCACCGAGAGCTTTGCGCGAACGCATGTGCGGCGGCTGGAGGCGATCCGCCGCGCGACCGGCGGCGTTGAGCGAGAGCCGAACGGCACCTGGCTCATCGCGCCGGACCATCTCGATCGCGTCGCGAATTATGAGGGCCAGCGGGCCAGGGCCGAGCCTTTCGTTGTCGACAAGCTCTCCTCAATGGCGCTGGAGCGACAGGTCAGCTTCAACGGCGCCACCTGGCTCGACCGGGAGCTGGTTGCCGATAGACCCGAGCCTTTGCACGGATCCGGCTTCGGCTGCGACGTGAGAGAGGCGCAAGCTCGCCGGCGGGAGTGGCTGATCGCGCAAGGCCACGCGCATGAAGAACAGGATCGGATCGTCTATCGAGCCAACATGCTTTCGATCCTGCGCCAGCGAGAACTGAACCGTGTTGCTGGCCAACTGTCGGAGGAACTTGGCCTGCCCTATGCCGAAGCGCGATCCGGAGGACGAGTAGAGGGTACGCTCCGCCGCTCCGTCGAGCTTGCCAGCGGAAAATATGCCGTCGTTGAGAAGTCGCGCGAGTTCACGCTGGTGCCATGGCGGCCGGTGCTTGAGCGCCATGTGGGCAAGGAGGTCTCCGGTGTCGTGAGTGGGGAGGGGATTTCATGGACCGTCGGCCGGCAAAGGAGCGGACCTGGTGTTTCGTGAGATGGTGTACAGCTTTTTTAGCCAGCGGCGCGGGCAGCCATGCGAGCCCGCGTAGACCTTATGGCCGCACGCCCGCAATCGGTCGCATGGACCTGCCAGGCGGGGCGGCTTTGGAGCGTTCGGACCCGACACGCTGCGTGAGTGGCCAGACTTCGAGCGCTCGAAGATGCGGACTGTTGTCTGCTGGCCGGCGTTATTCCGGCTGGCCTATGACCGCGGCGCAACAGTTCACCGCTGAAGTTGCCACGGGCGAACATCGACAAGAGAAAAAACACCATTGCGCGATACAAATCGCCGTTGAAAGCGTTTAGGTTGCATGCGCTTCGCCAAGTAAACGGATACCCCAGAAGAGAGCCATGACCACGGCCCGCCATATCGTGACGCTGCTTAAAAGCCACATTGCCGGCGACGAGGATCGTTTCCTCTCTATCGCGATGCAGCTTGCTGCGCATGAGGCACGTCAAGGCCATGGCAAGCTTGCTCAGGAGCTCAAGGATCTGGTCGACGCAGCCAAGAGCAGGGACGCCCGGATTGCCAAGAGCAGTCGGCCGGTTCCCCTTTTTCAGCCAAAGGGCGAGCTCGCAGGGCTCCTGCATGTGCGCTATCCGGACCTGCGACTGACCGACATGATTTTGCCGGACAGTCTGCGCTCGCGCCTGCACCGCGTGCTGGGAGAGGCAGCGCCAACAAGCAAGCTTGCGCGAGCACGGGCTTGTTCCCCGTCGCAAACTGCTTCTGGTCGGCCCGCCAGGATCAGGCAAGACGATGACCGCATCGGCATTGGCCGGGGAGCTTCATCTGCCCCTTTTCACGATCGTCCTCGATGGTTTGATCACCAAGTTCATGGGAGAGACTGCCGGAAAGCTGCGGCTTGTTTTTGATGCAATGCAGGCGACGCGGGGCGTCTACTTCTTTGACGAATTCGATGCCATCGGCGCGCGTCGAGGCGAACGCCAGGATGTTGGCGAGATTCGGCGCGTGCTGAATTCGTTTCTGCAGTTTCTCGAGCAAGACGACAGCCACAGCCTGATTATTGCTGCAACAAATCATCCCGAGCTGCTCGACAGAGCTTTGTTCCGCCGTTTCGACGATGTCATCGAATACGCCGTGCCCGATCGGCCGATTATCGAGGCGCTGCTTCGGGCTCGACTCGACCGCTTCGACACCAGAGGGCTTGCCTGGAACGAGGCGATCTCTCAGGCAGAGAGACTGTCGCAGGCCGAGATCACCCGCGCGGCCGACGACGCTGCAAAAACCATCATATTGCGGGGGGGCGGATCACCTCGGAAGCGCTCATCGACGCTCTGAAGGAACGCCGGCAGGCTTCGCTGTCTGAGTAGCGACAGCACAGATCATAATGGCAGACGATTTTCCGCGCGACCGCGCCCATATCCACCTTCGCAACAACGGCATTCGGGAAGCCTATCGGCGGCCCAACCAACTTATACATGCACCGCCGCTGCCGGCGCGTGATCGGGCGTCGCATGCTGCGGCCTTGACGCAATCCATCGAACAAGCGGTCGAAAGTGCACGCCAGCAGATTGCGGCGCGTGACCCCCAGCTGTCGGTCGGCACGCCTGGCTTTTATCTCGAGATCGATCTGCCCATGTCCGGACGGGCGGCCCTCGACCAGTTGGCCGATCGTCGCCAGCACATGGAGCTGGTCGCCGTCCATGAGCCAACTCAACCCGGTGCTCCCATCACAGCGTCGGTGTTCCTGCCGCAAAGCGCGCAAGCCTATTATTTGCGGAAAGTCGAGGCGTATCGAGACGTTGACACTGACCGCGGCAGACCGCGCAACGAGCCGCTCGTCTCCCGCATGGAGACAGTCAGGCTGGCGACTGCACGATCGTTGTTTACCGACCACGACGACCTCTTCCCCCGGGCCGCTGACGAGCAGGTGTGGTGGGAAGTCTGGCTGCGCGACGGTCCCGCGAGAACTTCGAGCACATTGCCGAAGCCCTGAACATCACTTTGCGCACGCATGCGGTCAGGTTTCCGGAGCGGGTGGTCATGCTGGCACTCGCCAGCACGGCAATGCTCGACCGCATGATTGCGCACAGCGATGTCGTCGCCGAGCTGCGGCGCGCGAAGGATACGCCGTCCTTCTTCATGGGCCTTGGCGGCGCGGAGCAAAGGGACTGGAGCGACGAGCTTCTCGGGCGCGTCAGACCGCCTCAACCGATATTGCGGTCTGCATTCTCGACAGCGGCGTGCGTCGCACCCACCCGTTGATCGAACCCGCACTTGCCGTTGAAGACTGGCACACCGTCAAACCGGCATGGGGCAGCGACGACACACCTGCGTGGAGCGGCCACGGGACGCGAATGGCAGGTGTCGGCCTGTACGGTGATCTGGTCCCGCTCCTGGTCGGAGGCGATCCAGTTCCATTGCCCTTTCGGCTGGAGAGTGTTCGTATCCTTCCGCCAGAAGACGAGGCAAACGATCCAGAACTCTATGGCGCGATCACCGCGGAAGCGATCGCCCGCGCCGAGGTGCAGGCGCCGGAGCGCCGCCGCGCGATCGCAATGGCTGTGACAAGCGCCAGTCCGGCGCGTGGAAGGCCCACATCGTGGTCTGCCGCTATCGACCAACTCTGTTTCGAAGAGGAACAGCGACGCTTGATCGTTCTCTCTGCCGGCAACATCGGCGATGACCTCATGCCGGCCGAGCATTTGACGCGCAACGATCTGGAAGCAGTCGATGATCCTTCTCAGGCCTGGAATGCGCTGACGGTCGGCGCTTTCACAGAAAAGGTCGATATCATTGACACCGACTTTGCGGGCTACGCTCCGATCGCGCCGGTCGGCGAGCTCTCGCCGCGCAGTCGCACTTCGGTCGTTTGGGACAGGCAGTGGCCGGTGAAGCCCGAGGTCGTCTTCGAAGGCGGCAATCTCGCCCATGACGGTGTGTTGCCTGGCGAGCCGATCGACGATCTGCAGATATTGACCACTTTCTATCGACCCGAACTGCGCCACTTCACCACCCTCGGAGATACGAGCGCGGCAACGGCCCATGCCGCACGGATGGCGGGACTAATTCTATCAGCGCGCCCCGAGCTGTGGCCTGAAACGGTTCGCGCCCTGATCGTCCACTCGGCCGAATGGACTCCGGCGATGCGCGCACGCATCGATGCGTGCAACGGAGCGAAGGGCGAGATCCAGGCGCTCGTGCGGCGCTATGGTTATGGCGTGCCAGATCTTGGGCGCGCGCTTCTGTCAACGGTGAACGACCTCACGCTTATCGTTGAAGATGAGCTTCAGCCTTTCCAGCGCGAGGGCGGCGCGGCTGCCAAAACGCGTGACATGAAGCTGCATCGCCTGCCTTGGCCGAAGGAGCAGCTCGCGGCGCTCGGCGCTGCCCAGGTCGAGCTCCGCGTCACGCTGTCCTATTTCATCGAACCCAACCCCGGTGAACGCGGATGGACCCGCCGGCATCGTTACGCGTCCCATGGTCTTCGGTTCAGAGTAAAGTCAGCGACCGAGACAGTCGACGAATTCCGAGCCCGCATCAATCAGGCCGCTCGGGACGAGGAGGAAGGGGCGCCTGCTGGAGGCGGAGAAGAGTGGCTGCTCGGCACCTTCCGCGATCGCGGCTCGTTGCACGCCGATTTCTGGTCGGGCAGCGCCGCCGATCTCGCCGAGCGTGACGCGATCGGCGTGTTCCCGGTCGGGGGCTGGTGGAAGGAGAAGCCTTACCTGGAACGCGTCGACGCTCTGGCTCGGTACGCCCTGATTGTGACGATTCGGGCGCCTGGGGTCGATGTTGACATCTTCACACCCGTCGAAGCAGCCCTGACTGTCGAGACGTCGGTCGAGACCTGATGCAGCACTGTCCAAACCGGCCAACAACGGAGGTTTGACCAGCCTCTGGTGCCATGGCGGCTGGTGCTGGATCATCACGTCGGCAAGGAGGTGTCAGGGATCATGCGCGGAGGACGATAGGCGGGCAAAGGAGCGGGCCAAGCGTGTCATAATGGCGCCCATGGTCACGCCCACAAGCCGCGCCCCCTGCGTCCACGGAGAGGTGCGCGTCTGCTTAGGCGGCCGAGACATCGCTTACCTGATCAACGGGCTCGCCGTATTTGCGCCTGTAAGCGGCAATGAAATCGTCGTCGCTACAGATGCAGCGGCCGCTGGAGTCCTTGGCCTTCGGATCGTGCAAGTGAGAGCCAAGGGGGCGCAGAAGATTCACCCGAGTGCTCGTCGTCGGGCTCATGGGAAACCCCGCACTATGTTTGACCAAATCCGCGGCAAGCATAATCCCGGCAAGCACCGACTGAAAGGCCATCGGAACGACAGTTCGAACGCGGCGACTTCCTTCGCTAAGCTGGAACACCAGACCGCCGCAGATAGCCTGCTGATAAAAGGAGCGCAGGGGCTGGCCGACAAACGGGGCTAGCGGTTCAAACGGCACAGCCATCGCTGTAGCCACGCGAACTACAAAGTCGTTGGGAACTCCGGCATTGGTCTGCAGGAGCGTTTTCACCTGCTCGTGTGCTTCCGGTATTCCGAGTTCCTCGGCAATCAGCTGGTGCTCGTCCTTGGATTTTCCGGATGGCAGGTACATGCAACAAAGGCAAGCCTGGCCGTCATCGAAACCATGCCGGGAGATACCGAGATCGTGCTCCTGCGTCCAAGCGTTTGCGATCCATCGCGGCAGTGCACCTTGGACAGCCAGACGGTCGGCGGCGGTGTCAAGCGCCACACCCACTTGGTCGAAGACCCAATTGCCCCGGCGCGCAACATATTCTGCCCACGTCAGAGGGTGCGCCTCGACCTCAAGGGCAGTCGATCTAAGGGCGGTGGCTGCAAGAACCGCCTTGGACATACCAATCTCCGCCTGGCCGGCCAATGCGTAGCGCTGCAGGTTTGAGAGTTCGATCGCTTCGTGATCGATTACATGCAGACGACCCTTGAGATCGGGTTGTCTCGCTAGCGCCCAAAGCGAGCCATGGCCTATCGCACCGAGCCCAACGAGGTGGGTTTCGCCAAGGTCGACTGGAAAGTCGATCGGGCCAGCCTCCCCGGCTTTGGTCTTGTCGTAGCTGCATAGCGAGAGGTCGATGGTTTCGTCCAACTCGGCGCCGGTCAACTGGGCGGCGAAGATAGTTCGAAAGACGTTGGCGGCGCCGAAGCAACTGGCGGCGCCAGCTCCATAAGGCAGCAGACTTGGGCCAGAGCCCACCGGGTCCGTACGCGACAGCTTTGCCGCCCAACCGTCCGATCCCACGAAAAAGATCGGGCACCGGAGTGATGGGCGCGTTACCCCTGCAACGACGCAGACGGTGGCAGACTTGCCGGAACGCCGGATGCCGACTTTTGGATTGATCGACTTTGCCAAGCGCTCCAGCGCTTGGGCTTGAGAGCTCGCCGCGCTGTCCAGCGGGAGTATCGCCAGAACCGGGTAGAGCCTAGCGAGCAATCTCACCGCAAGATCTAATGTCGCCTGGCCTTCGGCGCAGGAAGCGGCCTGATGGTCGAAGGCGACTGCCACGACCTGCTTTTCAAGAGCTGCTTTGAAGTCTCCCAGATGAAAATCGGCCAGGACCTGAGATGCCGCCGTGGCGGCGCGATCGATGAAGTTAGCGAATGCCATTGTTCAACTCGATATCATGATCATTCGCGACAGTGCCGCGGGAGGGAGCGCATTCCATTTGGCCTTTTCGTCAAGCCGATAGGCGGCGACCCGAGCAAAATCGAAAGGCTCGCGGGCGAAATTCGGCACCACCAGCGACAGACACCCAACCGTGGTAGCAACCGCATAAGCGTCGTCCGTCGTCGAATGGTAGGCGCGGCCCGGATGGCTGTGAATCTGGGCCAAGAGTTTCAGGCCGCTTTTGTAGAGCCAGACATTGAGCCGGTGCAGTTCTTCGGCCGCAACGATCACGCAAACGCCATCGTTTGTTCGAATGTGACGCTGCGCCGGGATAACCGTCTCTGTTACGGCAAAGTGCCGGTCTTCCTGAACGCCGACCCAAAGTGCCATCCCCTCATTGCCCTCGCGACCAACTGAGCGCAGATGCCCATGCGTGGTCGAGATGCAGCCGCGCGGGAGAGTCACGATCGTTACATCTCTCAAACCAGTCATTCTTGTATCGCCTGAGGGGATACCACCATTCCTACGATTGTCGGTTGGAGTTGAATCTGCAACTGCTCTATAGGAACGATTCCGTACTTGATGATCTTGTCCAGGATGAAGGCCAAACAGCCTTCGCCAGAACCCCGATGAAGTAGCCATGGATCACCTGAATGGGCTGGATTGTCGTGGTATTCCCGGACGCCCGCCATGCACAGGAATGGTTCGTCCTCGGGACTGTTGGCCTGGATGAAGTCCGTCAGCGGCACGGCGTTCTGCTGGATGAGAGCTCCTATCATCTCCGGCGGCGTTCCGGGCAGCGGCGGACGTCTAAGCATTTTCAGGTATAGATCTTTCCGGGCAATCGGATCACGCGTAAACGGATCGACGAAGACCACGGACGGTGGTCTTAAGTCGTAGTCGGTGAAGTCGACCTCGCTCGCTGCGCTGACCACCCGTGGCTTTAACTTGGGGCTGGCGAAAATGAAGAAAGCGCGCGGAAAAGTCGCCTCGATCAAGAAGCAGCCCTGAGCCCGATAGACATCAGCATATGGCCGGAACCGGCCGATCTCCCGATCAAACTTCGCTCGGGAGACCTCCGGATCCACACTTTGGGGTTTAGGCACCTGCGACGCCCGCCTTCAGGCTGAGGAACAGGGTCACAGTATTCGGGAAACCGAAATCGCCAAGCTTCTTGTCGACGTCGAGCAAGTTGCCGGCCTCATCCTTGAATTCCCAATTCTCGGCTGGTTGGGCGACATTCTGCGTGTTCTCAAGGGCTTTGGTACGAATGACGTGAAGCGGCTGGTTGGGATTGGCTTCGACCTGCGTGGGCTGGCCGTTCACCACCACCGTGATCTCGATCTTGCCCGGTCCGCCGCCGTGATTATCGCCCTTACCCGAATCCTTCGACATTGTCCTACTCCTGTGGCTTGCCAACCGCCCCACGCCCTGGCACCCACCTGCGAGTGAGACCGGCGGTCTTCAATCGTTCACCCGGCGCCACGGCCGCGAGTACGCGAAAGACAGGGGATAAGCTACCGAATCGGTGCTTGCCTTCTTTTATGGGTGACTTGAGCCGCAAGTAAATGGTCTCAAATTGCTCCTCACAACTATAATCGATTAGAGCAATGCGAAAATATTGGCGACACGCCTATTCATCTGCTCTCTCACTCGCCTGCTCCGTGCTCGGCAAGGGGAGCTTTGATCTGCGTCACGCGTCCCCAAGCAGCTGATTGCGCCGGCAGCGCCATAGGAACCGTCGTTCAGAGTCTTCACCACTCAAGCACCCGCATGGATGCATGCCGACGCTCGTCTCCACAAAACAGCGCAAGTGGTGCCTTGTTGGATAAGGTCGCCTCGTACCTGGTGCAGCATCTCTCGGAACGCATGCCGCTGCGAGACCAGGCCTCATCATCGCGTCACATAGGAGCTGAAGCTTTCCGGATCGGGTATCCAATCGGCATCCAGTTGCTCGGCGATATGGTTGAATTCTGCCCTCAGGACAAGAGTGAGTAGAGCAGCCCCGCTACGAAAATCCCATCCTGGTTCGTTTGACGCATCGACTATTCAGATTGATTGGCGTGATACCCGGCGCGGCCGCAACACGCGAGGCCGTCAACCGCTGAGCAGAAAACCAGCCTTCGCCTTCCGCGGCGGCGGACCTCGTCAGCCTCTCGAAAGCTTGCCTGAGTAGGTTGCTCATGTGATCTGTGGAAGTGAGGATAGCGTGCACCCGTACAAACTAGACATTCATCGTGGCAGCTTGGCTGCAGGTGCAGCACGCCGTACCGCACGAGCAAGCGGACAGGCCGGCCAAGCCGGTTTTGAGCAGCACTTGGGCGAACTGCAGGCGGCGGACGAGTTGATGGGTGCGCCAGGCGAGGAGGTCCTCGTCAATGGCTCGCATGGTAAAGGTGAGTTGAGACCAACGAAGAGGCAGAGGATCCAAAGCAATCTGCAGCATGCTGTCACTGAGCGGCAACCAGGTGAGGTTGGCAACTCAGGCGCTCGCGTGATGATGCAACTCCCCACCCATCAGGTGGGTACATCGGAACGGGAGGCGCAACTTGTGATGCAGGGGGACGAGCACGAATACACCCCAGCACCGCATCTCGACGGGTCGATGCCCTCGACAGTGCAGCCGGATCGTCCAATTGTGGTCCCCGACGGTGCCGACAAGCGTCCTGTTTATTCCAACGATGCCACCGCCATCGAAGGGCTGAAGTCAGCACTCCTTGCGGGTAAAGCCAGGCCGGACACGGTCACTCGCAGCACAAATTCTCTTTTCGGCTTTAGTCGTTGGCTCTTTCAAAACAACAAGCCAGGGCTTGCTGCTCGGCTTTACCATCCGTCGCTGAGCCAGGATCTCGAGGAGTACGAGAGTAGGGGTGGTTCCTCCACCGTGGCTGGCGCACTGCGTCAATTGATGAAGTCGATGGGCGGAGCCGGCCCGATTGTGGGTCGCGCTGTCCTGAACCCCCATCCTGACGACGCCGCGCTCACCAGACATTTCAGATCCGCGAGCGGCTACGCAACTGCTCTTAACCATTTCAGTCATTACCTACGTCAAAATGACAAGCTCGGAATTGCGGGTCGCATTTACGATAAATCGCTGGATAAAGATGTTGAGAGCTACAAGGCCGCCTCCTCTAATGGTGGAGCTCCGATCGAATCTGCGCTGGTTTATCTCCGCAAGAACCCGCCGCGCGTTATACTCGGGAATCATCTGGAAAACGCGGTCAGCATGGAGGCTCGTCCCCGTGGCGACGCTGCTCAGCATACCGCACCACAGCAGGGATTCGATTGGCCAGAGGAGCTCCTGCCGGTAGGTTATAAGGAGGGCACCGATCTACCATTGTCTCTCGCCCCAACCGCGCACCAACACCAAGCGCCCGACTTTGGAGAGGCCGTCCCTCACTTGAACTGGCGCCACGGCGACCAGGGCGCCCCGGAGGAGCTGGTAGCTGCACGGGACAGGAGCAGCCCGCTGCCAAGCGAGGCGGTGCCACATAAATCTGGACGGGGACTCGCTACGCAGCCCAGATTGTGGGCGGAGAAATCCGCCTCGCCAGAGCTCTTTCGACGGCGGGCGGAGCAGGCTCTGCCGGCGTCCGCCAGAGGTGTGGAGACATCCTCCGCGGTTGATGAAGCCGCGCAGGCCGCTCGCCAAGCTTTGGCTTGGTTGCAGCAGGAGATGGAGGGGATCGAACCGATGCAGGATCCTCATAAGGTGGCTACACCGGAATGTGAGGCGCAGCTCGTCAGGCAGAGGGATGAGCACGAATCCACCCCAGCACCGCATCCCGGAGGTGGTGGGTCGATGGCCTCGACAGTGCAGCCGGATCGTCCAATTGTAGTCCCCGACGGTGCCGACAAGCGTCCTGTCTATTCCAACGATGCGACCGCTATCGAAGGGCTGAGGGCAGCATTCCACGCGGGTAAGGCCAAAGCGAACACGGTCACTTACAATGTAAATTCTCTTTTCGGCTTTAGTCGGTGGCTCCTTCAAAACAACAAGCCAGGGTTTGCTGCTCGGCTTTACCATTCGTCGCTGGATCAGGATCTCAAGGAGTACGAGAGTACGGGTGGTTCCTCCACCGTGGCTGGCGCACTGCGTTACCTCAAGAAGTCGACAGGCGGAGCCCAGATTATGGCTCGCCCTGTCGTGATCCCCTATCCTGACGATGCCGAGCTCATTAGAAATTACAGAGCCGCTTCGACCAAGGAGTACCTGGCAGCGCCTGCGACCGGACGGAATCCAGATACCGTGGGCGGCTATACAAATTTTCTTAGACATTTTAGTCAGTACCTGCGTCAAAATAACAAGCTTGGGATTGCGGCTCGGATTCACGACAAATCGCTGGATAAAGATGTTGAGAGCTTCAAGGCTGTCTCCTATGGTAATAGGCTAAGTATCAGTTCTGCATTGGCTCACCTCCGGGATATCCTGCCGCGCATTGTGCTCGGGCGCGAAACTGTCCTTTCTGCTCATCCGGCAGACGCAGTCACCAGGCGCGTTGGGGCCGCTGCTGAAGCTGGGCCAGCGGCACCGGCAAGAGCTCCCCAACCCGCCTCGCCAGCAACCGCTAGGCTGCCAGGCACCTACCGCGGCCTTCCACTGGTTGATGTGACCACACTGACTACCAGTTCCTCTGGGGCTCAGATCGGGGCGCTCGATCCGACAGCCCCGTCCAACGTTGCAACGGGGCGGGTGCTCGGCGCCGCCGAATGGCTGAGCGACGCCCATATCCAGAGAGATTACAATTTGCTGGAGGGGCAACTGCAGGGGATCAATCCGGCGCTCGCTGCCCGGACTCGGCTGGTGGATCCTTCCGTATCCCATCTACTGCGACACACGTCGCCGCAAGACGCTCGAGGCATATTGCAGTCCATCTATAATCAAAACAACGCCACAGCCGACTTCCTGTTCTTGCCAGTGAATAATGGCACGGCTACTAGCCCCGGCACCCATTGGTCGCTGCTGCTCGTTGATCGCCGCGACCCGGAAAGGCGGTTCGCCTATCACTACGACTCCCTCCAGCGAGAGGGATATAACGACGTGCCTGCAAAACAGCTCGCAGGACTGCTGAATGCCACCTTGGCGCCAGCCCCCATGGCCAGACAGACGAACCATTATGATTGCGGCGTATTTGTCCTGGAGGGCACGTGGGCGCTGGTTGAACGATTGGTGAAAGGGCAGCGGCCAGACCACGAGCCGCTGCCCCTCGACAACCTCGTTGCCGATCGGCAGGCGCTGCAAGACCGGCTAAGGAGGCGCTTGCCGCACGAGGAAGAGCCGCGGCAGCTGCTGGAGGATGAACCCGCCTCCCCACCGATGATGGCATTCGAGCCAGGGGAACTGCGGCAACTGTTGGAAGACGAGCCTGCCTCCCCACCAATGATGGCGTTCGAGCCAGGGGAACTGCGGCAACTGTTGGAGGACGAACCTGCCTCCCCACCAATGATGGCGTTCGAGCCAGGGGAACTGCGGCAACTGTTGGAGGACGAGCCTGCCTCCCCACCAATGATGGCGTTCCAGCCAGGGGAACTGCGGCAGCTGTTGGAGGATGAACCCGCTTCCCCACCGATGATGGCGTTCGAGCCAGGGGAACTGCGGCAACTGTTGGAGGATGAACCCGCTTCCCCACCGATGATGGCGTTCGAGCCAGGGGAACTGCGGCAACTGTTGGAAGACGAGCCTGCCTCCACTTGGGCACAAATCAATTCGACCCCACATGCGCGAGCGGACGGTGTTCATCAGCCAGCCCAGGCGCCGTGGCTCCCTGAACGCAGAAGATAACTTTGCGGAGGAGCGGTCACGCAACTGTCGGCGGCGCCGGGCCTCAGGGTGAATGGAAAGGATGGAGTGGCGGATGGTGTCGCGTGAAGGCGCAACACGCGTGCTGACCGACCTGATACGTAGGAAGTCGTTCATTGCTCCCAAATCGTATGTGAGGAACATTCCTGTCCCGGCTGCGCCGCGCGATGCTAGGTCGCGTTGTTCAGCGGGCCAAGCCGATGACACCTACGAAGCTACTGATCGGGCAGATCGCCGTTGTGTGCGCAATTGTCATTATCGGCGTATGGACGGCAACCCAATGGTGCGCTCAAATGCTGACCTACCAGACGCCTCTCGGCGCACCATGGTTTCTCTTCGCCGGCTGGCCAATCTACAAGCCGTGGAAGCTGTTTGAATGGTGGTTCCACTTCGATGCTTATGCGCCGGAGGTCTTCGACAAAGCCGGTACGCTTGCAGGCGCCAGCGGATTCCTGGGCTGTGCCGCCGCAATCGCTGGCTCGCTTTTGCGCGCGCGACAGCGCGGGTCGGTTACGACCTATGGGTCTTCACGGTGGGCCACGACTCATGAGGTCGAGACGGCAGGGTTGTTACGGCCGGCGGGCGTTTTCCTCGGTAGGCTGAACGATCGCTATCTGCGCCATGACGGCCCGGAGCACGTCATGGCATTTGCGCCGACGCGTTCGGGCAAGGGCGTGGGGCTGGTTGTTCCAACGCTACTTTCCTGGACCGGGTCTGCCATCATTCATGATATAAAAGGCGAAAATTGGCAGTTGACCTCCGGCTGGCGGTCGAAATTCTCGTACTGCCTTCTGTTCAATCCGACCGACCCGAGATCGGCACGCTACAACCCGCTGCTGGAGGTACGCAAAGGCCCAGATGAGATCCGAGACGTTCAAAACATCGCCGACATCCTCGTCGATCCCGAGGGCGCGCTGGAGCGACGGAACCACTGGGAGAAGACCAGCCATTCACTCCTAGTTGGCGCCATTTTGCACGTGCTCTACGCTGAAGAGGAAAAGACGCTGGCCCGCGTCGCCACCTTCCTGTCGGACCCGCAACGCTCGTTTGCCGCAACGCTACAGCGGATGATGACGACAAACCATCTCGGGACGGGGCATAACCCTCAGGTCCATCCCGTAGTGGCCTCGGCGGCTCGCGAACTCCTGAACAAGTCGGAGAACGAGCGCTCAGGCGTCCTCTCGACCGCCATGTCCTTTCTCGGGCTTTATCGTGATCCAACGGTCGCGACGGCCACTTCGTCCTGCGACTGGCGCATCGCTGACCTAGTGGATGGAGAGCGACCGCTGTCGCTCTATCTGGTCGTGCCGCCTTCGGATATCTCGCGCACCAAGCCTTTGGTGCGACTGATCTTGAACCAGATCGGCAGGCGGTTGACGGAGCGCCTGGAGGGGGACCCGAAGAAGAGCCGTAAGCATCAACTGCTCATGATGCTGGACGAGTTTCCGGCGCTCGGTCGCCTCGACTTCTTCGAGACGGCGCTCGCCTTCATGGCAGGTTATGGCATTCGCTCCTATCTGATCGCACAATCTTTGAACCAGGTTTCAAAGGCCTATGGCGAGAACAATGCTATTCTCGACAATTGCCACGTGCGAATTGCCTTTTCCTCCAATGACGAACGCACGGCCAAGCGCATCTCGGATGCCCTCGGCACCGCAACCGAACTTAGGTCGATGCGCAACTATGCGGGCCATCGGCTTGCGCCCTGGCTTTCGCATGTCATGGTGAGCCGCCAGGAAACCGCGCGCCCGCTCCTGACGCCAGGCGAGGTGATGCAATTGCCGCCGTCAGACGAATTGGTCCTGGTTTCTGGGTTGCCGCCGATCCGCGCCAAGAAGCTGCGCTATTATCAGGATCAGAATTTCACAGACCGGGTGCTGCCTGCGCCGGTGCTGCGCGACGGTCCCTATGCGGACTGCCCTGCATCACGCCCGGACGGCTGGACTGGACAAGTGTGCAGCGTCGATAGCCGACTTGCTGCGGACGACGAAAGCGCCGACGCGCCAGTTGAAGACGAGGGAGGCGTTCAGCAGCAACGCCATCCAAGCCTGCCCGTAGAAGACGTTGTTGTCTCTCAAGAGCCCGATCAGGCCGATCTGTTGAAGCCCGCAGACGATGACAGCGAAGCGCTCGCGGACAAGCGTGTCATGGATCGGATTTCCACTGCGGCCCGCGCCTACGGTATCAACGAGGGCAGGGGCGACGACAAGGATGTCATTCCCGGCTTCTGAAGTCCGCTGAGTTGCAGAGCGCATCTCAGCGTAGATAACGGCCATAAGCAATTTTGAGCGTCTGGCCGATCCTTCTCCCGTCGCCGGCGCAACGCCGGGCCGTCGGAACGAGCCGCATGAAGCCCCACCGCATTCGCCATCAGTTTCTGCTTGAGCCGGAGCTCAGCGAGAAACTGGACAACCTCAGTCGCGATCCGTCAACGACCAAATCAGCGATCGTGGCGAAGGCGGTCGAGGCGTTCATCGAGCGGCGTGGCGAGAACGAGTTCGATCGGCGCTACGGCGTAAGGCTTGACCGGCTCTCCCGCGACCTTGCCCACGTCAGGCGCGATGCCGAGGTGATCCTGGAGAGTCTGGCGCTCTTCATCCGCTTTTCGATCACGCTTCATGCCCACACGCCTGTGCCGGACAGGGCGACCCAGGCGATTGCCCAGGAGCGTTTTGACAAATTCGTTGAGCAGGTCGGCCGCCAGATCGCTTCCGGCAAAAGGTCGCTTAGCAAAGACAATGGTGGGGGAGGGGAAGGATGAGCTCTCATCCCGAGGCCGACCACCGGCGGCGTGTCATGCTGCGCACCGCCCTGGGTCCGGCAATCACCGAAGCCCTTGCCGATCCGTCCGTCATCGAGGTGATGGTCAATCCCGACGGTGCGCTGCGGCTCGACCGGCTGGGCGAGGGCCGAGTCAATACGGGCGTGCATCTGCACCCGTCCGAGGCGGAACGCATCATCCGCCTGGTCGCCTCCCATGTGCGGGTCGAGGCGCACGCGGACAATCCGATTGTCAGTGCCGAACTGCCGTCGGGCGAGCGCTTCGAGGGTCTGCTGCCGCCGGTCGTGCTCGCGCCATGCTTTGCCATCCGTAAACCAGCGGCAAAGCTCTACACGCTGGCCGACTATGTCGCGGACCGGATCATGCTGCCGCTGCAGGTCGATGTGCTCAAGAGGGCAGTCCGCGAGCGGCGCAACATCCTGGTCGCCGGCGGCACGTCTTCGGGCAAGACAACCCTTGCCAATGCGCTGCTGGCGGAGGTCGCAGAATGCGACGAGCGGGTGATCCTCATCGAGGACACGCGCGAACTGCAGTGCGCGGCCAGGGACTGCGTTGCCCTGAGAACGAGGCGGGGCTCGGTCACCCTTGCCGATCTCGTGCGCTCAACGCTGCGGCTCAGGCCCGACCGCATCATCGTCGGCGAAGTAAGAGGTGCGGAAGCACTCGACATGCTGAAGGCATGGAACACCGGGCACCCCGGCGGCATCGCCACGGTTCACGCCAATTCGGCGCGCTCCGCACTCTACCGTATCGAGCAGCTCGCACAGGAAGCAGTCGTCACCGTTCCCCGCCGCCTCATCGCCGATGCCGTCGACCTGCTCGTCTTCATCGCCGGCCGCGGCTCGTCGCGCCACATCGACGCAATCGCCGAGGTCACCGGTCTCGACGGCAGCGGCGATTACGCCGTTGCCCCGCTCACGCTTTCGCAACTCCAGCA
The DNA here is from genome assembly GCF_003952485.1 of Mesorhizobium sp. M1E.F.Ca.ET.045.02.1.1. Classification (NCBI taxonomy): domain Bacteria; kingdom Pseudomonadati; phylum Pseudomonadota; class Alphaproteobacteria; order Hyphomicrobiales; family Phyllobacteriaceae; genus Mesorhizobium; species Mesorhizobium sp. M1E.F.Ca.ET.045.02.1.1. The sequence goes on along the minus strand of NZ_CP034447.1, from coordinate 63,361 downwards.
GCTTTGAAAGGCCTTCCTCATGCGCAAGAAGCTTCGCTTTCTTTCGTCCACAGCGCTCGCGTTTCTTATCACGGCCCCCGTTTATGCGGCCGGCTCCGGCATGCCGTGGGAGCAGCCGCTGCAGCAGATCCTGGAGTCGGTGCAGGGACCGGTCGCCAAGATCGTTGCGGTGATCATCATTATCACCACCGGCCTGACGCTTGCCTTCGGCGACACCGCCGGTGGTTTTCGGCGCCTGATTCAGATCGTCTTCGGTCTGTCGATCGCCTTCGCGGCATCGAGCTTCTTCCTCTCCTTCTTCTCCTTCGGTGGTGGGGCGCTCGTCTGATGGCCGCCGGGGAGCAGCATATCGAGGGCTTCGCAGTACCGGTCCACCGTGCGCTGACCGAGCCGATCCTGCTCGGCGGGGCTCCGCGCGCGGTGGCGATCCTCAACGGTACAGTGGCCGCGGCCCTTGGCTTCGGCTTGCAGCAATGGATTGCTGGTCTGGTGCTTTGGATCGCGGGCCACTCGTTAGCGGTCTTTGCCGCAAGACGCGATCCGGACTTCGCCAGCGTGCTTGTGCGCCACCTTCGTCTGAAGGGGTGGCTTGCATGCTGAACCTTTCGGAATATCGAAGCAAAGCCGACCGGCTTGCCGACCATCTACCCTGGGCTGCCTTGGTGGCGCCCGGCATCGTGCTCAACAAGGACGGCAGCTTTCAGCGGACGTTGCGGTTCCGCGGCCCGGATCTCGAAAGTGCGACGGAGGCTGAACTCGTCGGCATTTGCGGCCGGGCGAACAATGCTCTCAGACGCCTTGGCTCTGGCTGGGCATTGTTCTTTGAGGCCGAGCGCATAGAAGCGCTGGGCTATCCGAACTCGCATTTTCCTGACGCCGCGTCGTGGCTGGTCGACGAAGAACGCCGCGCTGCTTTCGAGGGGAAGGTAGCGCACTACGAGAGCCGCTATCATGTGACCTTAGTGTTTATGCCACCGCCCGACGCCCAGGCGCGCGCGGAAAGCGCGCTCGTCGACTCTCATTATTCCCAAGGAGAAAGAGACTGGCGCCAGGATCTGGCGAGGTTCCGTGACGAGACCAACCGCGTGCTCGATCTCTTCTCGGGCTTCATGCCCGAAGTACGCGTCCTCGATGATGCTCAGACGTTGACCTATCTCCACGGCACGATTTCGCCTCGACGCCATCCTATCATGGTCCCGGAAACGCCGATATATCTGGATGCCATCCTGGTCGATGCGCCGCTTGCCGGTGGCCTGGAGCCGATGCTGGGTGAGCAGCATCTTCGCACACTGACCATCCTCGGCTTTCCGAACCTCACCCGGCCCGGGATTCTCGATGCCCTCAATCATCAGGATTTCGCCTATCGCTGGATGACGCGCTTCATTCCGCTCGAGAAAACGGAAGCCACGAAGACGCTGACGCGGTTGCGCCGGCAGTGGTTTGCCAAGCGCAAATCGATCGTGGCAATCCTACGCGAGGTCATTACCAACGAGCCGGTCCCGCTTGTCGACAGCGATGCCGACAACAAGGCGCTCGATGCCGACGAAGCCCTTCAGGCATTGGGCGGCGATCATGTGAGCTTCGGCTATCTCACCACGACCGTGACGGTGTGGGGCGAGGATCGCCAAGCCGCTGCAGAGAAGCTTCGCGCGGTCGAGCGCATCATCAATGGGATCGGTTTCACCACGATCCGAGAAGGCGTCAATGCGGTCGAGGCTTGGCTCGGCTCATTGCCTGGCCATGTCTACGCTAACGTTCGCCAACCGCTCGTTCATACTTTGAACCTTGCCCATCTCATGCCGCTGTCGTCGGTTTGGGCCGGTCCTGCGACAAACGAGTATCTCGCGAAAGTCACCCAAACCGAAGCGCCACCGCTTCTCGTTGCCGAGACCAGCGGGTCGACACCGTTTCGGCTTTCCACCCACGTCGAAGATGTCGGCCACATGCTGGCTGTTGGTCCGACCGGCGCCGGCAAGTCGGTTCTGCTTGCTCTGATTGCTCTGCAGTTCAGGCGCTATGCCGGCGCCCAGGTTTATGTCTTCGACAAAGGCAATTCGGCCCGTGCTGCAACACTTGCCATGGGTGGAGAACACCACGCGCTAGGAGCGGACGGTTCCCTTGCCTTTCAGCCACTGCGCAGCATCAACGACCAGGCTAGCCGAAGCTGGGCGGCCGAATGGATCGCCAGCCTTATTGCCCACGAGAACGTCACCGTCACGCCGGAGGTGAAGGAGGCTATCTGGTCAGCGCTGGCCAGCCTTGCCACCGCGCCGGCGCAGGAACGCACACTGACCGGCCTTTCGGTCCTGCTTCAATCCAATGCGCTGAAGTCCGCATTGATGCCCTACACGCTCGACGGTCCCTTCGGCCGCCTGCTCGATGCCGATCATGATGGGCTGGCCTTGTCGGATGTGCAGTGTTTCGAGACCGAGGAGCTGATGCACAGCCAAGGCGCTTTGCTGCCGGTGCTTACCTATCTGTTCCAGCGACTTGAGGAACGGTTCGACGGACGGCCCACGCTGATCATGCTCGACGAGGCGTGGGTCTATCTCGACAATCCGCTGTTCGCCGCCCGCATCCGCGAATGGCTGAAGGTGCTGCGAAAGAAGAACGTGTCGGTTGTCTTCGCTACGCAGTCGCTGGCTGATATCGCGGGCTCTGCCATAGCGCCGGCAATCATCGAAAGCTGCCCGCAGCGCATTTTCCTTCCCAATGATCGTGCCGTGGAACCCCAGGCGCGCACAGCCTACGAACGCTTCGGTTTAAGCGAGCGGCAGATCGAATTGATCGCCCGCGCCACGCCGAAGCGTCAGTATTATCTGCAATCGCGCCGCGGCAACCGTCTGTTCGAGCTCGGGCTTGGCCCCATCGCTCTTGCGCTTTGCGGTGCTTCCGATCCGGCCACGCAGACTCTGATCGACAGGATCCTGTCCGAAGACGGGCAAGGCAGCTTTGCCTCGCAGTTCCTGATCGCGCGCGGCCTCGATTGGGCCGGCGAACTTCTCAAGCAATTCCCTCAACCAGACAAGGAGCAATTAGCATGATGCGGCGACGCCTTCTCTCCGGCCTGATCACCGTTTCCCTGATCGCCAAGCCTATGGCCGACTATGTGCAGCCCGCCTACGCCCTTATCGTGTTCGATCCGTCCAATTATGCGCAGAACGTGCTGACGGCCGCGCGCGCCCTGGAGCAGATCAACAACCAGATCCAGTCGCTGCAGAATCAGGCGACCATGCTGCAGAACATGGCGCGCAATCTTCAGCGTCTGGATTTCTCTTCCGTTGGCCAACTCACCGGTTCGCTCCATCGCATCGACGGCTTGATGGACCAGGCGAGTGGCCTCAGCTTTGATCTGGGCAAGCTTCAAGACCAGTGGCGCAGCCAATATCCGGAAAGCTACGACGCCACGATCAAGGTCAGCGATGTGGCGAGTGCTGCGCGCGAGCGTTGGCAAAGCGCCATGCAGGCGTTCCGCCAGACCATGGGGGTCCAGTCGCAAATCGTCGAGAACGTCCGCGCCGACGGCGATCTGCTCGCCGATCTCGTCAACCGCAGCCAAGGGGCGGCCGGTGCGCTTCAGGCAAGCCAGGCCACCAACCAGCTGATAGCGCTTTCGACAAAGCAGCAGATGCAGATCCAGACGCTGCTCGCAACGCAGTTTCGAGCTGAGGCCGAGGATGCCGCCCGCAAGGCCCAGTCAGAGGAAGCCGCCCGCGAGATGACGAAGCGATTCTTGGGTACCGGCTCGGCTTATCCCGGCAATTAATCACGAGTTCATCACGACGAGGAAGGCAGCGGCATGAACGACCTTGGCGTCATCGATCGCTTCATGGAGACCTTCATCCGCTACATCGACAGCGGGTTCGGTCTGCTCTCGGGCGACGTCGCCTTCCTCACTACCATTCTGATCGGCATTGACATCACACTTGCCGGCCTGGCGTGGGCGCTCGGCGAGGAGACCAGCGTTCTCGGCCGGCTTGTCCGCAAGGTGCTCTATGTTGGCGTCTTCGCCTTCATCCTGAACAATTTCAAGAACCTCGCCGATATCATTTATCGTTCTTTTGCCGGTCTCGGGATTAATGCGTCGGCCGGCAATCTGTCGGCAGACAATCTCCTGCGCCCGGGCCGCATTGCCGCGACCGGTTTCGAAGGTGCTTGGCCAATGCTTGACCAAGCCAGTCAGCTCCTGGGCTTCCCGGAAATCTTCGGCAACGCACTGACCATCTTCGTGCTGCTGATGGCCTGGTTCCTGGTCATCATCGCCTTCTTCATCCTTTCCATCCAGCTTTTCATCACCATCCTTGAGTTCAAGCTCACCACGCTGGCAGGTTTTGTTTTGGTTCCATTCGCACTTTGGAACCGTTCAGCGTTCCTGGCCGAACGCGTGCTCGGCCATGTTATCTCGTCAGGCATCAAGGTGATGGTGCTCGCCGTCATTGTCGGCATCGGCTCCACGCTCTTCGGGGAGTTCGCTTCCGCATTGCAAGGCAAGGAGCCGGATCTGGCCGCTGCCATGTCCCAGGTACTGGGCGCACTGGCACTGCTTGGCCTTGGCATTTTTGGGCCGGGGATCGCGTCGGGTCTTGTCTCAGGCGCACCGCAGCTTGGCGCGGGCGCCGCCCTCGGCACGACCGCGGCGGCAGCGGGTGTATCACTCGTTGCTGGAGGCACGGCATTTTCTGGCGCGCGTATGGCAACCAGCGGCGGTCTCGCCGCCATCCGCGCCGGCACAACAATGGGATCGGCTGCTTCCACGTCCTGGCAGATCGGGCGCGCAACCTCGCCCGACGTTGGCCTCTCCGGTGTGGCTGCTGGAATGCATGGTGTAACCAGTGCCGCTGGCGGCGCCGCTATACGCGTAGCGCGATCCGCCACTGCAAGTGTTGGGCGCAACGCCGATGCCGGGCGCGATGCCGCGTGGACCGCGACCGGCGGCACGCCGACCGCGTCAATGACCGAGCGCTCTGCCGGTTCGGCCACTGTTTCGGCGCCGACGTGGGCAAGGCGCCTACGTTCTGAACAGACCGCCCGTGCACATCGCCACGCTGCCATGCAAGCTGTCCGAGACGGAGACCGGCCGGGAGGCAGCGCCAACCCCTCTCTCAACGACAAGGATGACTAGATGCTCTTCAAGCGACCCGTGCACCGTTACGGCAAAACACCCGAACCGGTCACGCCGTATCAAAAAGCCGCCCAGCTGTGGGACGAGCGCATCGGCTCATCTCGACTGCAGGCCAGGAACTGGCGGCTCATGGCCCTTGGGTGCCTGGCCTTGGCGACCGGACTTTCCGGCGGACTCGTATGGCAGTCGATGCAAAGCCGTGTCGTGCCTTACGTCGTCGAGGTCGATGGCTTCGGCGAGACGCGCGCCGTCGCGCCGGCAATCCGGAATTATGAGCCCTCGGATGCTCAGATCGCCTGGCATCTCGGCCGCTTCATCCAGAATGTCCGTTCCGTTTCCACCGATCCGGTTTTGGTACGGCAGAACTGGTTCGCAGCTTACGACTTTGCTAGCGATCGCGCAGCGCTCTTCCTCAACGAATACGCCAAGGCGAACGACCCCTTCGGTCAGATCGGAACGCGCAGTGTCTCGGTACAGGTCACCAGCGTGGTCAGGGCCTCCGAAAGTTCATTCCAGGTCAAATGGACCGAGCAGGTGTTTGAGCGCGGAAGCCTTGCCAGCACGATGCGCTGGACTGCGATCCTCACGATCGTGATCCGCTCGCCAAGCAATACGGATCAGCTGCGCAAGAATCCGCTCGGCGTCTTCATCAACGCCATTGACTGGTCACGCGAGCTCGACAGCGCCGTCCCACCCCCCTTTCTCCGACGGAGTCCACCAATGAAAGATAAAATGTCACCGATTCGTGCCGTGCTGATCCTATCGGTGTCGGCAGCGGTCGTTTCCGCTTGTGCATCGAAGAAGGTGCCGCCGCCTGAGATTTCCTATGACGCTGCTGACTTCAAACCGGCCGCGATCGAGAAGGCGCCGGAGAGGCCGATTAGAATTGTCGAGGTGCCAAAACCACTGCCGCTGCCTGGCCAATTGCAGCCCGAGTCCGGCAAGGCCGAGGACAAGCGCCCCCCTGAAGAACGCGTCGCTGATGCCAACAAAGCCGCGACCCAGCAACCCACCAAGTACGGGTATGTTAATGCCGTGCAAGTCTACCCCTTCACCGATGGCGCGCTTTATCAGCTCTATGCCGCGCCGGAGCGCGTGACCGACATCGCTCTGCAGCCGGGCGAGAAACTAACCGCCGTGTCGGCTGGCGACACCGTGCGCTGGGTCATAGGCGATACCGCAAGCGGCACCGGTGACAATCAGCGCACCCATGTTCTGGTGAAACCCTTCGCGCCGGGTCTTGCCACCAATGTCGTCATTACGACGGACCGGCGGACCTATCATTTGCAGCTTCAAAGCACCGAGAAGACAGCAATGGCGGCAATCTCCTGGACCTACAGCCAAGACCAGATCATCGCGCTTCGCCAGCGCAATGCTCAAGCCGAGGCAGTTACACCGGTCGCGTCGAATATCGCGCTCGAAAACCTTCGCTTTCGCTACTCGATCAGTGGCGACACACCGCCCTGGAGACCGACGCGAGCCTTCGACGACGGCAGCAAGGTCTATATTGAGTTCCCTCGTCGCATAGATCAGGGCGAGGCGCCACCACTCTTCATCGTCGGCGCAGATGGGAGCAGCGAGCTCGTCAACTATCGCGTGCGCGGCAACTATTACATCGTCGATCGGCTCTTCGCCGCGGCCGAACTTCGCCTCGGCACCAAGCAGCAGCAGGTGATCCGCATCAGCAGGATTGACGACAGGCAACCGCTACGGCGGATCTCGCTCTTTTCGCGTTCCAGCCGGTGAGGTGAGGGCTCATGATCGAAAATTCCCGCTCTGGCATCCCGCCGAAACTGGATCCCGAGGAACTGCAGCTTCGGGGCATGAAGCCGAAGCCTCCCGTCCTTGGCCACCTTTGCCGGGCGACCTCGGTCGCCCCATCCTCGAGCGGCAGCGCAGCTCGGCATCGTCCTGACTCGGCGAGAGCAGCGTCTAGCGCAGCAGGCGATCGAAGCGCGTGAATCGCAGGTGTTTCCGCGTCGAAAATCGAGCTCAACAGACAGGTCGGTGAGAGCGTGCAAACTGCTCAGCATCATTTGAGGACTTCCCAATCCGAGCAGCACCGCGTCAGCCTCGGTGGCGCGGGGAAGGCGACAGAACAATCAGCAGCAAAGCTTGATTTCCTCACCAGCGGAGCACTGGCGGGATCTACATCCGCATGCGCTGCAGACGCCGATTCGCCGTTCACTGATGCGCCGTGACCCCACCTGATCACCGAAACTTGCCTCCCCGCCGCGTGGTGCGGTTCAGGCGCGGTGTGATCATCGCGATCGCAGCGCTCGGATCCGGCGCTGTGTTCGGCGTTGCCATGATGGCGCTCCAGGGGCCGGCCCTTCGCATCAGGGATCAGGCGGAAGATCCCTACAGCACTGAGCGCAAACCAACCGTCGAGGGACTCGATACGCTTCCCCATGACTATTCCGGCATGAAGCCGAAGCCTCCCGTCCTTGGGCCACCTTTGCCGGGCGACCTCGGTCGCCCCATCCTCGAGCGGCAGCGCCAGCTCGGCATCGTGCCGGGTCAAGACATCTCGGCCGAGGAGCAGCGTCTAGCGCAGCAGGCGATCGAAGCGCGTGAATCGCAGGTGCTTTTCCGCGTCGAAAATCGAGCTCAACAGACAGATGTCGGTGAGAGCGTGCAAACTGCTCAGCATCCATTTGAGGCACTTCCCCAATCCGAAGCAGCACGCGCGTCAGCCTCGGTGGCGCCGGCGGAAGGCGACCAGAACAATCAGCAGCGAAAGCTTGATTTCCTCAGCCAGCGGAGCACTGGCGGGATCTACAATCCGCATGCGCTGCAGACGCCGATCTCGCCGTATCAACTGATGGCTGGCAGCGTGATTGCCGCCAGCCTGATCACCGGCATCAATTCCGATTTGCCGGGCCTTGTCGTCGCGCAAGTCACCGAGAATGTGCACGACACGGTCACGGGCAACATATTGCTGATTCCGCAGGGCTCACGTCTTATCGGCGTCTACGACAGCGTCGTCGCGTTCGGGCAAAAGCGAGCGCTGCTGGTCTGGCAGCGCATTCTGCTGCCCGACGGCTCGTCGGTCGAAATCGACAATCTGCCCGCGAGCGACACCGCCGGCTACGCAGGGCTGGAAGACAAAGTCGATTTCCACACCTGGCAGCTGATCAAGGGGGTGGCGCTTGCCACATTGCTCGGTGTCGGCACGGAATTCAGCCTCGGCGAAAACGAGAGCGATCTGGTCAAGGCGATCCGGGAATCAGCCCAGCAGAACGCCAGTCGAGCCGGCCAGCGCATCACCGAAAAAAACCTCAATATCCAGCCCACCATCATCGTCCGCCCAGGTTGGCCACTGCGCGTCATCGTGCACAAGGACATCGTGCTGCGGCCATACGCGAGTTGAGCAGGAGTTACCATGGCTGACCTGAAACTTGGAAAGCTTCCAGACCGAACAGCTTCGAAGATCACCATTACCGTCAGCGCGGAGCTGGGCCAAACACTCAAGGAGTATGCTGCACTTTACCGTCAGACCTATCGTCAGTCTGAAACCGTGGCAGAACTCATCCCTTTCATGCTGGCGGCGTTTCTGGAAGGCGACCGAGCCTTTGCCAAGGCCCGAAAAGAAGGTCTGCCGACGGAGCTTGCCGAAAAATCGTGACTCCTCCGCTAGAGGCAGCTGGAACATTGCCTAGCTGTCGCGGCCTACCTGCTCCTCGCGAAGCATAGGATCAAACACCTTGGAATGCAGGTATGCGTAAGAGAGGATGTGGAAGGAAATACCGCGCAACAGCCTAAGTTTGCATTTTCGATTGGATGCGGTAGTCGCCTAATGAGCGGTCAAAATGAAACGCAGCTGGTTCGCGATCGACCAAACGGCGAGCGCACTGTGCTTTGCTCAGACCGCCACCGAGTGCCTCGCCGTTCCCCCTTTGAAATATGTATCGAACTTGGCCGCGATGGTTCGAACGAAGGGGCGACTTTCAGCCCGTACGACGAAACTGTCGCCATCGAATTCAAGCGCTCGGGCAGGATCGTGGAGGGCGATGGACCTCGAGCGATGAAGGAGCTTCTCGCCGGCTTTGCCGAACCGCTCCACCAGATCGACTGCCGAGAAGGCAAAATCACACATCAGCCGCTCGATTATCCAGCCACGGACGCGATCGTCGTCGGAAAGGGCAACGCCCCGGACGGCAGCCAACCCGCCATCCGCAACCATGCGCCCGTACCCGGCAGTCGAAGCCATGTTCTGCACGTAGCCTTGGCGAAAACGACCGATGGACGAAGGGCCAAGTCCGATCAGTGTCGGGCAGCGATCCTCGGTGTAGCCCTGAAAATTGCGATGCAAAACCCCTGCGCGGGCCGCTATGGCCAGCGCATCGTCGGGCTTCGCGAAATGATCGAGTCCTATTGCCTCATATCCCTTGGCGACAATTGCCCGCGCCGCGAGTTGAGATTGGGCGAAACGCTCGGTGGGACTCGGCAGCCATGCCTCGTCGATCATCGTCTGATGCTTCTTGAACCAGGGCACATGTGCGTAGCCGAACAGAGCCATCCGGTCTGGTTCCAAGGTCAGTGCCTGCGCCACCGTGGAACAGATCGTCTCGCGTGTCTGATTCGGGAGCCCGTAGAGCAGGTCCAGATTGACCGATTCAACGCCCCGCGAACGAACCCCGTCGACGACTGCCTTGGTCTGCAAAAAACTTTGCTCACGATTAATTGCTTTTTGCACTTGCGGATCGAAATCCTGCACGCCGAGGCTCGCCCGCGTTACGCCGATTTGAGCAAGCGCATCAAGGCGCGCCTTGTCCATGTCGTTGGTTCCGATTTCGATGCTGACCGTAGCATCCGGGAGAAGGTCGAAGCTGTCCCGCAAGGCCGCTCCAAGAGCAACCATGTCATCGGGCCTCAGCATCGTTGGCGAACCGCCACCGAAGTGGATTGCACGGACATGTGCCTTGCCGCTCACCAGACCGGCAATCGTGACGATTTCGGCATTCAGCGAGCGCAGATAAGCGGCCACCGGCTCATATTGGTGCGTCTGCTTGGTGTGACAGGCGCAGAACCAGCAGAGCTTGTCGCAGTAAGGAATGTGCAAATACAGCGAGATTTCGTCGCCACTTTCCAGCGCCTCCAACCAGCCACGGTAAATGGCAGCATCGACCCCGGAATGGAAATGCGGCGCCGTCGGATAGCTTGTGTAGCGTGGGACGTTCTCGCTGAGTTTGACAGCTATTTCCGATTGCATCTCGCGTTCACCGTGTTGCCCGCCGAACACTGCACGCATCGCTGAAGCAGACCCTGATCTCGATCAGCCGCGCGCATGGACAAACCGCCGCAGGACTTCTCTACCCTGGATGGGTATCCTGCCGGCAGTTAGGATCGGGTAAAGCGAACGCATGACCTTTCGGCAAGACATTCATACTTCCGGCATTCCTGTTCTTTGCCTCCCTTGCGAGGCACGGCGTCGCGGTGTCTGCGGTGCGCTCGATCCAGACAATTTGGTTGGGCTCGCCAAGACTTGCTCGCGTCGCCGGATCGAGTCAGGAATGGAGTTGACCGGCGAGGCACAGAACGTCGACAGCTACTCGAACGTGCTTTCAGGCGTGGTAAAGCTATCAAAGAGCCTGTCGGATGGGCGCCAGCAGATCGTCGGTCTCCAGTTTGCACCGAATTTTCTGGGACGTCCTTTCAAGGTGGAAAGCTCGATCAATGCGGAAGCGGCAACAGCAGTCACGCTGTGCTCGTTTCCGCGAGCGGCCGTCGAACGGATGATGAAGGCGTCACGGGAATTCGAGCATCGCCTGCTCAAACAGACGCTGAATGAACTCGATGAGGCGCGCGAGTGGATGGTGACGCTGGGGCGCAAGACAGCTCCGGAAAAGGTGGCGAGTTTTCTCCTCATGATGGCCCGGAATATCGATTCCAGTCTCGACGCGGCTTCCAGGTCAGCGTCCTTCGATCTGCCGCTGACGCGTGCCGAAATCTCTGATTTCCTTGGAATTACCAACGAAACCGTGAGCCGCCAACTGACGCGATTGCGGGCTGACGGGGTGATTCGGATTGAGAACGCACGCCATGTGACGGTGGACAGCATAAGCCGTCTGGAGAAGCGCTGTGGCGGCGGACGCGAGCGGCCCTAAGCGGCGAGGCCCATGTCGCATGGCTCCGGGGCGGGCCGTGCTTGCCTTCTAATGCGATGTCGCCGCGCCTTCGAAGAAGCGGCGTCACGGTCGAGACAGACAGCTTTCGGGCTTTGATAGGGACGACGACCAATCGCCAGGTGTGTTTCGGCACATACCGGCGAAGCACGGTCCTTAAGCTGCCACGGCTCGGCCGAACGATCGCGTTCGTTTCCAATGGGATCCGAACAACGTTTGGCAGGGCATCGGCAATAGCATCCAACGCGTCGCAGAGCCTCAGCTTTCGCCTCAATCGATCGCGTCTGCGCCCGCCCAACCCAGGGAACGCCTTCCATGAGGGGGTGAGCCCGCGCTGCGTTCCTCGTTCATTCGCCACCTGCTGATTGCGCCGCCGACACAAAATCGTGCGGCCTGACATAGATCAGGGCGAGGGGGCGGCGGCTGCGCAATTAGTGCGCTGCGGATTTGGCATCCACCAGATTCGAGATCGGGATCTGCAATGAAATTCGGCACAGAGATCGTCCTTCTAAGCGTGTTCGCTTTTGCGGCCCTGGTGGCCGCCGGCTTCGGCGTGGATGAACCTTTCCGCCGACATATGTGGGTGTTGTTCTTCGCAGTGGCTGGTTTCACTGCGATCCTGTTGCGCAACACGGAGTTCAAGCCAGCAGCTCCGATTGACCCATCCGCTTACATGGATGGTCCGATCCGCTACGGCGCGATCGCCACCGTGTTCTGGGGTGTCGTCGGGATGCTGGTCGGCGTGGTGATCGCGCTTCAGCTCGCCTATCCCGATCTCAACATCCAGCCCTGGTTCAATTTCGGCCGTTTGCGGCCGCTGCATACATCCGGTGTCGTCTTCGCCTTCGGTGGCAACGCGCTGCTTTGCACGTCTCTGTATGTCGTGCAGCGCACCTGCCGCGCCCGCCTCTTCGGCGGTGATCTCGCCTGGTTCGTCTTCTGGGGCTACCAGCTGTTCATCGTCATGGCCGCGACCGGCTATCTGCTCGGCATCACCGAGGGCCGCGAGTACGCCGAACCCGAATGGTATGTGGATGTCTGGCTGACCATCGTCTGGGTCGCCTACCTCTTTCTGTTCCTTGGCACGATCCTGAAGCGCAAGGAACCGCATATCTACGTCGCCAACTGGTTCTACCTGTCGTTCATCGTGACCATCGCGATGCTGCATGTGGTCAACAACCTGTCGATGCCAGTCTCGTTCCTGGGCTCCAAGAGCTACTCCGCCTTTTCCGGGGTCCAGGACGCGCTGACCCAATGGTGGTACGGCCACAACGCGGTCGGCTTCTTTCTCACCGCCGGCTTCCTTGGCATGATGTATTATTTCGTGCCCAAGCAGGCGAACCGGCCAGTCTATTCGTACCGGCTGTCGATCGTCCATTTCTGGGCGATCATCTTTCTCTACATCTGGGCTGGCCCGCATCACCTGCACTACACCGCCTTGCCAGATTGGGCGCAGACGCTCGGCATGGCGTTCTCGATCATGCTGTGGATGCCGTCCTGGGGCGGCATGATCAACGGCCTGATGACGCTGTCCGGCGCCTGGGACAAGCTGCGCACCGATCCGATCATCCGCATGATGGTGATGGCCGTCGCCTTCTATGGCATGTCGACCTTCGAAGGCCCGATCATGGCGATCAGGGCGGTCAATTCGCTGTCGCATTATACCGACTGGACCATCGGCCACGTCCATTCGGGCGCGCTCGGCTGGGTTGGCATGATCTCGTTCGGCGCAATCTACTACATGGTGCCGAAGCTCTGGAACCGTCACCGGCTCTACTCGCTGCGGCTCGTCACTTGGCACTTCTGGCTGGCGACACTCGGGATCGTCGTCTACGCCTCGGTCATGTGGGTGTCAGGCATCATGCAGGGCCTGATGTGGCGTGAATACGACCAGCAGGGCTTCCTGGTCTATTCCTTCGCCGAAACCGTCGCTGCCATGCACCCATACTACGTCATGCGCGCCATCGGTGGGGCCATGTACCTCTCCGGCGCCCTTATCATGGCCTGGAACATCACCATGACCATCCTCGGCCACCAGCGCGAGGAGGAGCCGATGCCGAGCCCCGTCGCCATCCGACCTGCGCGATCAGGAGCCAGGTAATGGGCTTGATGGACAAACACGCAATCATCGAGAAGAACGCCACGCTTCTTCTCGTTGGCTCGCTGCTCGTGGTGACGGTCGGCGGTATCGTCGAGATAGCGCCTCTCTTCTATCTCGACAATACGATCGAGAAGGTGGAAGGCATGCGCCCCTATTCGCCGCTCGAACTTGTCGGGCGCAACATCTATATGCGCGAGGGCTGCTTTCTCTGCCATAGCCAGATGATCAGGCCGTTCCGCGACGAAGTTGAGCGCTATGGCCACTACAGCCTGGCTGCCGAGTCCATGTACGATCACCCCTTCCAGTGGGGATCGAAGCGCACCGGGCCGGATCTCGCCAGAGTTGGCGACCGCTACTCGAATGCATGGCATGTCGCGCATCTTACCGACCCGCGCTCGGTGGTGCCGGAATCGATCATGCCGAGCTATGGGTTCCTGAAAGACACGCCGATCGACGTGAAGGATTTCTCGACGCATCTGGTCGCCAACAGGCGTGTAGCCGTCCCTTACACCGATGACATGATCGCGCACGCCAATGCGGATCTGGCGGCGCAGGCCGATCCCAATGCCGACACATCAGGCCTTGAGGCGCGTTACCCCAAAGTCAAGATCGGCGACTTCGACGGCAACCCGCAACAGGTCACCGAAATGGATGCCCTGCTCGCCTACCTGCAGATGCTTGGCACACTGGTCGACTTCAAAAATTACGACGAAGCCGCCGGCTACCGCTGAGGAGAACGCTGATGACCTACAATTTGATGCGGGCGTTTGCCGACAGCTGGGGCCTGGTTGCGATGGCGCTGTTCTTCGTCGGGTGCATCGCCTTTGCCCTACGCCCCGGCAGCCGAAGGCTGGCCGACGAAGCTGCCCGCATTCCGCTCGAGGACGAGTGATCATGAGCGACGAGCACATCGATGAGGTCTCCGGCGTCTCAACCACCGGCCATGAATGGGACGGCATCAGGGAGCTCAACAATCCTCTGCCGCGATGGTGGGTGATTACCTTCTACGTCACCATAGCGTGGGCGCTCGTCTATACGACCGCATACCCGGCATGGCCGATGCTGACCTCGGCAACCAAGGGCATGCTCGGCTATTCAAGCCGTAAGGACGTCAAGAACGACCTTGCCGCGGCCGAGGCCGCCAAGGGCAAGTATGTTGCAGCCATCCAGGCAAAGAGCGTCTCGGAGATCTTGACCGACGATGCCTTGCGCGAATTCGCGGTCGCTGCCGGGGCTGCCGCGTTCAAGGTCAACTGTACGCAATGCCACGGCTCCGGCGCTCAGGGGTCGAAGGGCTTTCCCAACCTGAATGACGATGACTGGCTCTGGGGCGGCAGCCCCGACCAGATCAAGCAGACGATCACGCACGGCCTCCGCTTTGCTTCCGATCCGGACACGCGACTGTCAGAAATGCCGGCCTTCGGCGACATCATCACCGCCGACCAGATCGCACAAGTCAGCGCCTACGTGGCCAGCCTTTCCGGCAAGGTCCGCGATGCAAGTCTGATCCAACCCGGCGCCAAGGTCTTTGCCGAGAACTGCGTCGCTTGTCACGGCGACAATGCAAAAGGCAACAGGGAATTCGGCGCCCCCGACCTGACTGACGCGATCTGGCTTTACGGGTCCGGCGAGACGGCCATCGCCGCCCAGGTTCGTGCGCCAAAGCAGGGCGTCATGCCGGCCTGGGTTGGCCGTCTCGGCGAGATCAAGGTCAAGGAACTTGCAGTTTATGTCCATTCGCTTGGCGGCGGAGAATAGGAATGGAAGCCCTATTCTTCGGTCACCCCTGCCAAGCGGACGAGGCCCGGCGCGAGCCGGGCCTCGACACCATTCCTAATGCGATCTGCACAACCCGGCAAGGCTGTCCTACCGCGAGGCTTTTCGACAGGTGCCCCTGACATTGGCTGGGAAAGTGGAGTTGCACGTGCGTGACAAGACGCAGTTGACACGGCTCGAAACAGAAACTGTCAATGCCGCCAAAACCCGCAAGCCCCTTTATGCCGCGCGTCAAAAGATCTTTCCGAAGCGCGCCTCGGGCAACTTTCGCCGCTTCAAATGGCTGGTGATGACGATCACACTTGGCATCTATTACCTGACTGCGTGGCTGCATTGGGATCGTGGCCCATTTGCCCCGGACCAGGCCGTGCTGCTCGATCTCACCAATCGGCGCTTCTACTTTTTCTTCATCGAGATCTGGCCGCAGGAATTCTTCTATGTGGCCGGCCTCCTGGTCATGGCCGGTGTTGGACTTTTCCTGATTACCTCTGCTGTCGGCCGTGCCTGGTGCGGCTATGCATGTCCGCAGACCGTGTGGGTCGATCTGTTCCTTGTCGTCGAGCGTGCGATTGAGGGGGACCGCAACGCCCGCATGAAACTCGATGCCGGCCCCTGGACCGCCCGCAAGCTGATGCTGCGGGTCTCGAAACACGCCATCTGGCTTGTCATAGGGGCGGCGACCGGTGGCGCCTGGATTTTCTATTTCGCTGATGCACCAACACTTGTGGGCGAGCTTTTCACCGGTACCGCCGCACCTGTCGCCTACATCACCATCGCCGTGCTGACGGCGACGACCTACACCTTCGGCGGCCTGATGCGCGAACAGGTCTGCACCTATATGTGCCCATGGCCGCGCATCCAGGCAGCCATGCTCGATGAGAATTCGCTCACCGTCACCTACAATGACTGGCGCGGCGAGCCGCGATCGCGCCACGCCAAGAAGGTGCAAGCCTCGGGGCAGTCCGTCGGCGACTGCGTCGACTGCAATGCCTGCGTCGCGGTCTGCCCAATGGGAATCGACATTCGCGACGGCCAGCAGCTCGAATGCATTACCTGCGCGCTGTGTATCGACGCCTGCGACGGCGTCATGGACAAGCTCGGCAAGGAGCGCGGGCTGATCTCCTACGCGACGCTCTCCGACTACAACGCCAACATGATGCTGGCGACCGCAGGCGGCTCCAGTTCAATCAATCCGTCGCTGGTCAGGACTGCTGTCGGCACCTTCTCCGATCAGGTGGCGCATTTTCACATTCGCAAGATCTTCCGGCCGCGCACCTACGTCTACATGGGCTTGTGGTCGCTGATCGGGCTGGGCCTGCTCTATTCGCTGCTGACGCGCGATCGGCTCGAACTGAACGTGCTGCATGACCGCAATCCGCAATTCGTCACACTATCCGATGGCTCCATCCGCAATGGCTATAGCGTCAAGCTGCTCAACATGATCCCTGAGCCAAGGACAATCGTCGTCACCATGCAGGGTCTGGAGGGTGCCGACATGGTCGTCGTCGGCGACGACATCCCGGCCGGCCGGTCTTTCGCCATCCCGGTCGAACCCGACCGCCTGAAAACGTTGAAGGTCTTCGTTCGCCAACCGGCGGACCAGATCCACGCCCCGGCACAGACCTTCAAGTTCCGTGTCGAGGATAAGGCGAGCTTCGAGTCGAACGAGTACGCCGCCACATTCAACGCGCCAGAGGCCGCCAAATGACCGCCAATGCCCAAAAGCCTCGCGAATTCACCGGCAGGCACATGCTGGCCATCATTCTCACCTTCTTCGGGGTGGTCATCGCGGTCAACCTGACCATGGCCACGCTCGCCAATACGAGTTGGACCGGCCTCGTCGTCGAGAACACCTATGTGGCCAGCCAGCAATTCAACAAGGAGGCCGAGGCCGGCCGCGCTCAAGCAGCGCTCGGTTGGACCGGCAAGCTGACCATCGCATGGGGCGAAGTCCGCTACAGCCTCTCCGACGCTGCAGGCAAGCCGGTTCCTCTGCACGGCGTCAAGGTGCTGTTTCGTCATCCCGCCTACGAGAAAGAGGACAAGTCCGTCACGCTCGCCCTCGCCTCCGGCCAGGAGTTCGCCGCCCAGCATATGCCGAAGGACGGCGTCTGGATCGTCGAAGTCGACACCGATGCCGGCCTGACACGACCCTATCGCGACGTCCGCAGGATTATGATTTCTCATGGAGCGCTGCAATGAGCTGTTGTGCACCGGGCGCTGAAATGGCGCTGGATCTGAACGGCGCCACGTCGGTCCTGCCATCCAGCCAGGAGATCAGGTTGGCGAGCCGATCGCTTGGCGATGATCTTCGGCAGACCGATCTTTCAGTGCCGACGGTTCATTGCGCCGCCTGTATCCAGACGATCGAGGCGGCACTTGGAAAGCTCGATCACGTCGAAAGCGCGCGCGTCAACCTGTCGACGAAGCGGGTCGCGGTCCGGTGGCGAGGAGACGAGGTGCCACCCTTCGTCGCCGCGCTTGGCAGGCTGGGCTACGAGGCGCATCTGTTCACACCCGAGGTCGATGACAAGGACAAGACGCTTGCCGAACTGATCCGCGCTGTCGCTGTTGCCGGCTTTGCGGCGGGGAACATCATGCTGCTTTCGGTCTCTGTCTGGTCCGGCGCCGAAGGTGCTACCCGCGACCTGTTTCACTGGGTCTCGGCGCTGATCGCCATTCCTGCCCTCGCCTTCGCCGGCGGAATCTTCTTCCGTTCGGCCTGGAATGCTTTGCGCCATGGTCGCATGAATATGGACGTGCCCATCGCGGTCGGTGTTTCGCTCGCCTATGCCATGAGCCTCTATGAGACGATCAATCATGGCGACCACGCCTATTTCGACGCGTCGGTATCGCTGCTGTTCTTCCTTTTGATCGGGCGCACGCTGGATCATGTGATGCGGGAGCGTGCCCGGACTGCCGTGAAGGGCCTGTCTCAGATGGCCGCGCGTGGCGCAATGGTGATGCGCGGCGACGGCGCGCGCGACTATCTGCCGGTCGGCGAGATCGAACCAGGCATGCGGTTGTTGATCGCGGCCGGTGAGAGGATCCCCGTCGACGGCAAGATCATCCAGGGAACGTCGGATCTCGACTGCTCGCTGGCCTCAGGCGAAAGCACGCCGAAAAACGTGGCGCCGGGCGAAGCAGTACAGGCCGGCGTGCTCAATCTTACCGGCCCGCTGACGATCCAGGCGACAGCCGCCGCAAAGGATTCGTTCCTGGCGGAGATGGTTCGGCTGATGGAATCCGCCGAGGGCGGTCGCGCGCACTATCGCCGCATCGCTGATCGCGTGTCGGCACTCTACGCGCCCCTGGTTCATCTCACCGCCTTCGTGACATTCCTGGGCTGGATGGCGGCGACCGGCGACTGGCACCGGGCGATGACGATCGCCATCGCTGTTCTCATCATCACATGCCCCTGCGCGCTCGGCCTCGCCGTGCCGATCGTCCAAGTGGTCGCGGCGCGGCGGCTTTTCGAGAGCGGTATCATGGTCAAGGACGGTTCGGCCATGGAGCGCCTCGCGGCGATCGATACTGCCGTGTTCGACAAGACCGGCACGCTCACGCTCGGCCAGCCCCGGCTGGTCAATGCGGACTCGATTGATCCGGGCATGCTGGCAATCGCCGCCGACATGGCCGCGCATTCGCGTCACCCGTTTTCAAAGGCCATGACCGGCTTTGCCGCTCCTGGCGGGCAACACAAATTCGATGCCGTCACAGAGCATCCGGGGTTCGGGATCGAAGCCACTGTCGCCGGAAGCACCTGGCGGCTGGGTCGACGCGGATGGGCTGGATGGAAGGCCCGGACCGGAGGTGAAGGCAAACATGGCTATGGTGGAACGGCCCTGACAAAAGACGGGTTCATTGTCGCGACCTTCGATTTCGAGAATGCGCTGCGCGCCGACGCGGCGGCGGCGATCAAGCGATTGAACGATGCCGGGGTGTCGATGCAAATGCTGTCGGGCGATACCGCCGCAGCCTGCGCCGAAGTGGCAAAGCTGCTGGATATCGACGACTTCGTTCCGTGCCTGCTGCCATCGGGCAAGCTCGAACGCATCGAAACCCTCGCGAAAGTTGGGCACAAGGTTCTGATGGTTGGCGACGGCCTCAACGATACGCCGGCCCTGAGCGCGGCGCATGTCTCGATCGCACCGGCCACCGCCGTCGACATTGGCCGCAACGCGGCAGACTTCGTCTTCCTGCGCGAAAGCCTCCTGGCGGTGCCGCTCGCCCTGGGCGTCTCGCGCAAGGCAGGAAACCTGATCCGGCAGAACATCGCAATCGCAATCGTCTACAATGCGGTGGCAGTACCAATCGCCATCCTCGGGCACGTCACGCCTTTGATAGCGGCGATTGCCATGTCTGCCTCATCGCTGCTTGTTATTGGAAACGCATTGCGCTTGCACGGCTTCATGGCGAATGCGACGGTGCAAGTTATTCAAAAAGTCAGACGCTCCGCAGTCGGCTATTCGGCACAATCCTCGTGACGACCTTGCTCTATCTCATACCAGTGGCCCTTTTTCTGGGTGCACTGGGCCTGTCCGGCTTCGTCTGGGCATTGCGAAGCGGTCAATACGAAGATCTCGACGGAGCCGCCGAGCGGATACTAATTGATCGGGACGACAAACCGGGACGCTGATTTCAATCCGCTGTGCATAAGATGCGCGGATCCCGCTCGTCAGTCGAGCCGGCTCGGTCGGGAACAAGCTGTCCATCCTCCATGACCAGCTTGACCTAAGCTGGGCACTACATTGATTTGTGAAAATCCACTGTCGTGCGAAGGACTGCCTTCCCATGCACCCAGTATGAGGCGGCTGATGCCGCGAGAGTACCTCGCGCGGCCGGACGAGCTTCGCACTGTGCGCACGGGTAACAAGTTGAGCGTCGCGATCGATCACCCGAGCGTGAACTACCAGTGCCGGTTGATCGTGCCCTGGCTGATCCAGATCAGGGTCATATTCGCATCAGTGGTGCTTTATAGGCCAGTCTTCGAAGGAGAATGCATGACTTATGTATCGCGGCCAGACGCGTCCACCTCTGATGGGGTTGCATGCTTCATTGCCGATCCATGCCAATTTCCGGCCCTGCGCCTTGCAGCAATGCGGTCACCGAAACTCAGCGCAGATCACGGTGTTCCGCACGTGGTATCCACTCGTCACGACGATAATAATAGGCAGAATCCCATGAGCGCCGTTCACATCATCGACTGCCACAACGCGAATGACTACTTCGCCGACAGGGCGGACGGACCGATCACACAGAAGATGCTAAAGACTGTCAACATCCGCGCGGAGCTCCACATTGCTTTGGACCGAAAGCATTTTCGTGAGGCTGTAGTCCAAGCGAACAAGGCGAAGTGCGACGTGCTTCACATCGCTGGGCACGGCAATGGAGACGGGATCGCTTCGTCCAGTGGGCGAGGTAGCCTTCTTTGGGCTGACTTCGTAGAAATGTTCCAAGGCTCGGATCCAGCGCCGAAGATCCTCGTGATGTCAATGTGCTGCGGAGCATCATACGCGTTGGCGGCGGGCACGGAGCTCAGCGGATGTCAGTCGGCTCAGTTCCACCGTTACACGAGGATAGCCGACGGGATGGCGGCACGCTGATGGGCTCTGACGACAATTTTGACATCGTTGTCGTTGGAGCCGGGCCGGTCGGCCTTTCGTTCGCTGCGTCGCTTGCCCAAAGCGAACTCAAGGTGGCAGTTGTTGAACAGAACACATTCGATAGTCTGGCGAATCCGGCTTTCGATGGTCGCGAAATCGCGCTGACCAACGCTTCGATCAGAACCCTTCGCGAGCTCGGCGCCTGGGATGTCATCCCGGCTTCGGACAAATCAGCAATTCAAGGCGCGCGCGTGCTCAACGGCTCGAGCGCATTCGCTCTTCGTTTCGATCCTCCCAGCAACTCTGGAGAACCGCTGGGGGTTTTGGTTCCAAATTGCCGGATCCGCGAGGCGCTGTTCAAAATCGTCCGCTTGCAGGATCGCGCCCGGCTGTTGTGCGGCCACTCGGTCGTCGATGCAACAAACAGCCAAGAAGGAGCAGTCGTAACGCTCTCTAATGGCGCGCGTTTAACTGCTCGGCTTGTTGTTGCCGCGGATTCGCGTTTGTCCGCCACGCGTGATCTGCTGGGCATCGGCGCCGATATCAACCGGCTTGGCCACTCGATGCTGATTTGCCGAGTGAGGCACGAGCGCGCCCACCACCAGATCGCCATCGAATGGTTCGATCACCATCAGACGATAGCGATATTGCCCCTCGCGGAGGGCGTGTCGTCGCTGCTGCTCACATTGCGCTCAAACGAGGCCTATAGACTGCTTGCCTTCGATGACGATTTGTTCCTGTCGGAGTTGACGAAACTGTGTCGAGGGCGCCTTGGAAAAATGACCTTGGCAAGCAAGCGCCATACCTATCCGCTGGTCACGACCTGGGCGCACAAATTCCGGGCCCCGAGCGCCGCACTCATCGGCGACGCTGCCATCGGCATGCACCCGGTGACCGCTCACGGATTCAACATCGGTCTCAGCAGCCAGAAGCAACTCGCCCGTGGAATCATGACTGCGTGCCGCGACGGCCGCAATGTTGGCGACCCCGACATGCTGCACATATACGAAAGGCGGCTGCGCCTGTCGGCGGCGCCGCTCTACCATGCAACGAACATACTGGTTGGACTCTACTCCAGAGACCACCTGGCGGCACGGCTTGCAAGGCATCTGGGGCTTCGCTTTGCCCAACATGTTCCCCTTGTCCGGCATGGGATTTCGGCGGAGCTCCAGCGGTGATACTGCACCAGCAGTTGCATTTTGCGCGATGTGCTGGGCGAGCGATGGGAGAGAGTGCATCATGCGCCGGAGTAATCCTGCTCCCGACGCTGATCTCCGATTGAAGAATTAACCCGTCCTTCAGGGGGCTGCATAGGCTGCGGACAAGCAGGAGTAAGCAAGCTGACCCGTCCAGCCCTGGAAAAAGAAGATCCGCTGGAGGCGAGAATCCTTCAGGACCAGCTCGCTGATCTGAGGGCAGGCCTTTTCGTCTCAATGCCGATAAGCATTGTGCTGTCCGGGCTGATTTTGACCGTGCAGGCCCTTCTGGCGGGCATTTCAGCTGGCGCGGTCACGTACGGCAGCTCATATGCTGCGGCAGCGATATACTTCATCACACCGCCACTCCTCATTGCCGCCGCATGCTTGCTGACGAAGGGAACCCTGGAAAACTACATTCTGGCTTTTGCCGTCCTGCTTTTCGAGGGCGGCCTGGCTCGAGCCTCGTTCGTTGGACAAGCGCGCTTCCGTGACGCGAGCCGCCTGAGACATCAAGCCGAGCGGCTTGCCGCGGAAATGGAGCGCAATTCCAGGGAGGACCATCTTACCGCGCTCCTCAACAGGCGCGGCCTCGAACATGCAATCGATCAGTTTGAGAACACTGATGGGCCCTTTGTGGCCATGCTGATTGATCTGGATGGGTTCAAATCTGTCAACGATACCTACGGTCACGTACGGGTGACGAGCTGCTTGCCAGGATCGCCCGCCGAATAGAGGAAGAAGCACCGGAGGGCTCAACGCTCGCCCGCATCGGTGGCGATGAATTCGTGCTGGTTTTTTCCTCGCTTAGAAATTCGCCTTCTCCCAGCAATCTCGCATCCAATCTCATATCCAAGCTTGCTCGCCCCTATCCTGGCGTCGCCTCCGTCCGGATCGGGGCATCCATAGGAATATACTCGGCTAAAAACCCGGGGCTGACGGAAATGTTGTTGCGGGCGGACATCGCCCTTTACACAGCTAAGCGCCGTGGCAGGAACGAATTTTGCCTGTTCGATGCCGAGCTCGACCGGGAACTGCAACGCCGCCAGTCAATCGAACGCGATCTTCATTCGGCGATAAAGACGAGAAGCTTGGGCCCTTGGTTCCAGCCAATCGTAAGACTCGACACCGAAGCTGTGATCGGTTTTGAAGGGTTGCTAAGGTGGTCCCATCCGATTCACGGTTCCATCTCTCCGCCCGAAATCATGACAGCGGCACGCGAAACCGGAATGCTCCAGCTGCTAACTCAAGCTGTATTTTCCGAATGTTGCGCTTTTATCGACGCCTTGGTGAAAGCTGACTGTCGTGATGTTCGTGTGACGATGAACGTTTCACCGCGCGAATTGGAGGCCGGCGATATCGACGAAATGGTTCTGAATGGTCTGGCGGCAAAGGACCTCCCTGCAACGATGTTCGAAATTGAGATAACAGAAGAATCGCCCGTGGACCCGGACAGGGTCGATGAAAAGCTCGGACGGCTTTCACATGCCGGCATTTCCATCGCGCTCGATGTCTTCGGCACCGGCTTTTCCACGTTGGCATCGCTCAAGGACAGTCGGATAAGGAAGGTGAAAATAGACCAGGGCTTCATTCGCGGTTTAGCCAAATCGCGGGAGGATCGGCTGCTTGTCAAAACCGTGATCGATCTTGGTCGGACGCTCGGGATCGAGGTCATGGCCGAGGGCGTCGAGACAGAGGCGGATCGGCAAACTCTGCACAAGCTTGGCTGCAAAACCGCTCAGGGCTTCCTGTTCTCCAAGGCGGTGCCACTCAGCCAAGCGCTTGGTTTGGCAGTTAAAGAGCGCCAGGAGTTGTGACCGGCATCCGCCATTCGCTCACGCGCGCCACCTCGCCGGGTTCAGCGGTATCCTGCAAGTGGATGGCTACTCGGCCTATACCAACCTGGTCAAGGCACGGGACAAAGCCGGCAGCAATGAAACAATCCGGCTCGCCGGGTGCTGGGCTCACCTGCGGCGCAAATTCTACGACCTGCACATCAGCGGGATCTCGCAGGGCCGCGACGGGTTCGATCACCGCCATGACCGAATTGTGGAAGGTCGAGACAAGGTTCGTGGCAAGGATGCTGGAAGCCGCGCCGCGCTGCGTCAGGAAAAGTCCGTGGCCATTGTCGCGAGCCCCTTCGATCTATGGGAAGCGGAACTGGGCAAGGTCTCGGGGAAATCCAAAACCGCCTTGCGGGGCTGACCTTCCATCTGGTCCGTGGTTAGCTGATAGGCGGTTTATTTGTCGTGCAACGTGCTCTTTCAGCCTAAGCTGCTCCACGCGTGGGGTACCAAATGTCAGACTTTCACCACTAGGAAATCGCGAACGGGCGCGGCGCTTACTGGCCGCATTGCCGCAAAATAGCGTCGGAAGGTGGGATCGGCGTGACGTTGTTACTCAGAGTGAGTGGTCCCGAGAGTTGAGGGCAGAATCGAAATTCGCGTGTTCCTATAGCGCATCTCCGATCGGGGGCCATCGCCACGAGCAGCAGATGAGGCAATGCGAAGCTTGGTCGATCGACAGAGTGATGCGGCACGACATCCATTTCCTACCAGCCCATTCCCCCCGATACAGCCGCGCGGCTACTCGAACCTAGAGCTGTCGAGCATGAGCAAACACCGTCCTTGTTGTGTTCTGAGAACTCCAGCTTTACCTCGCCGAATGGCAGCTCGCAAATGATGCAATCAAAAGTGTGCATACCGCGGCAGCGACCACATTGTTTCAGTCTTTTCAACAGCGTAAGAATCTGACGGTATTTTTGACGGTACTCACTGGTTGTGTGACTTAAATTAAGTAATTGAAACAATCAGGTACGGCCTTAATTGATGATTGAGTGGGAATGATTTGGGGTCCTTCGCGGACTATCGCTAATTATCGCTAACCCGCTCTAAGCAACTGATTTTCAAAGCAGAAATCTTCAGCATCTATCGCGGACTATCGCGTGCAAAAGGACCGGCCAGGGCGCGGATGGTCGAAGTCTCAGAAGGCCAGCACTACTCCGTTGCGGAACAACCAGCCCTACAGCTTATGGCAGGCAATGGTGTGACCCGGTCCAAGCTCCTTAATTGGCGGTTCCGCTGTTCGGCACGCTTCCTCCACCAAGGGACAGCGGTCGGCAAAGCAGCACCCTTTGGGCCTTGATGCGGCTTCGACCAGGATGGACACGACCGACGCTTGGTCTTCCGAAGACGCGGCCAGAAGCAGGCTTGTGTAGGGATGATTAGGCCCGCGAAAGACTTGCTCGGATGAGCCGGTCTCGACCAGCCGGCCGCGATAGAGCACGCCGATCCGGTCGGCCATGTAGCGCACCACCTTGAGGTCGTGGCTGATGAACAGATAGGTCGTGTCCTTGTCGCGCTGCAGGTCGTTGAGCAGGTTGAGCACCGTCGCCTGTACCGAGACGTCGAGCGCCGAGGTCGGCTCGTCCAGCACCATCACTTTCGGCGCGCCGGCGAAGGCGCGCGCGATCGCCGCCCTTTGCCGCTGGCCGCCGGAGAGCGAGCGTGGCTTCTGTTCGGCGGTCGTTTCCGCCAGCCGGACGGAACGCAGCAGGTCGGCGACGCGTTCGCGCGCCCGGCTCCGGCCAAGTCCGGCTAGCCGCCGCAGCGGTCGGCTGATAATCCGCCCGATCCGGTGGCGCGGATTGAGCGTGCGGTCCGGCGACTGGAAGACCATCTGCACGTCGCGCCGCTCGCTCCGCGCTCGCTTCTCGACGCGCGGCGCGACCTTTCTGCCGAACAGCTCGACCGATCCTTCGCTGGGTACCTGCAGGCCGGTGACGATCCGTGCCAGCGTCGATTTGCCGGAGCCGGATTCGCCGATCAGGCCAAAAGTTTCGCCCTGGCCGATACTGAGATCGACATTGTGCAGCACGGCCTGCGAACCGAAGGAATGGCTGACGCCCTTGCAGGCGATGGCGACCTGTCTGTCCCTTTGATCTGTCCGTGCGGCTGCCGCCTCAGGGCGATCGCGAACGGTTGTGCTGGTCTCGGCCAGCCGACCGTCACGCTTGGTGAGATTGAGCGCCGGGATCGAGGCGATCAGCGCCTTGGTATAAGCATGGGCAGGGTTGTCGAAGACATTGCCGGCAGCACCGGTCTCGACCACCGTTCCCGATTGCATGACCGCCACCCGGTCGCAGGAGCGGCGTATCAGGTTGATGTCGTGGCTGATCAGAAGAATGCTGGTTTTGTGCTCCCGGCGCAGATCGTCGAGGATGGCGATGACCTCCGACTGCACGCTGGCATCGAGCGCCGTCGTCGGCTCGTCCAGCACCAGCAGCGAGGGGTTGAGCGCGATCGCGATGGCGATGTTGGCGCGCTGCTGCATGCCGCCGGAAAGCTCATGCGGATAGAGATCGAGCACCCGCTCGGGATTGCCGACGCGCACACGCTTGAGCAATTCGGTCGAACGCCAGCGCGCTTCTTCGTATCGGACCGGCCGATGGCGCATGATCGTCTCGCCGATCTGTCGCCCGATCGTCATCGCCGGATTGAGCGCGGCGCCCGGATGCTGGTAGACGGCCGCTATGCGATCGCCCCTCAGTCCGCGCAAATCCTCGCCGGAGAGGCCGCGCATTTCGCGACCCAGGAACTCCAGCGCCGAGGCCGCCAGCCGGGCATTCCCCGGCAGGTAGCGCAAAATGGCAAGCGCCACCGAGCTCTTGCCTGAGCCCGACTCGCCGACCAACCCGAGCGCCTCGCCTTGATCGATCGAGAGCGATACCCTGTCGACGGCGGATTGCCATCCTCTCCTTCCGCCGTAGGCGATGGAAAGTTTTTCCACGTTGAGCACTGAAGGGGACATCAAGAACCTCGAAAACACTTTCTTTCGGTGCCCTCATCAAGGGCAATCGCTTCCGCTTCCGTAGTATATAATATCTATAAAATTACTCGAATTAATGCGCAGCGCAATCTAGCCTTTCACTTGATCGAGAGATTCTGATTGCGCTGGTCGATGCGTCGCCAGGGTCTCTCGCGCGGATTTGCAAGGAGGCCGGCATGGCGCGAAATCACATGATCCTCAGCGCATTCTTCTTCAACCCGCAGGGCGATCACCGCATGTCGTGGCGGCATCCGCGCGCGCCCGGCCGGGAAGTGCTCGGCTTCGATTACTACCGCGAGCTGGTCCAGGCCGCCGAGCGCGCCAGGATCGACACCATCTTCGTCGCCGACCACGTGTCGATCTGGGATTCGGTGAAGAGCGGCGTCGCGCATTACGCCAATGCCCGCCTCGAGCCGTTGACGCTGCTCTCGGCCCTTGCCGGCGTGACCAGGCACATCGGCCTCATCACCACCGCGTCGAGCTCCTACAGCGAGCCTTACAACGTGGCGCGCCTGTTCGCCTCGCTCGACCATATCAGCCAGGGCAGGGCGTCCTGGAACGTCGTCACTTCCGCCATGGACGAGGAAGCCCGAAACTTCGGCCGCGACGGCAACATCGAGCACGCCTTCCGCTACCAGCGCGCCGCCGAGTTCCTCGATATCGTCAAGGGGCTGTGGGACAGCTGGGAAGACGAGGCCCTGCTGTTCGACAAGGCCTCCGGCTACTTCGCCGATCCGGACAAGGTCCATGTGCTCGACCACCGCGGCACGCATTTCAAGGTGCGCGGACCCCTCAATGTCCCGCGGCCGCCGCAGGGCCATCCGCTGATCGTGCAGGCCGGCTCATCCGAGGACGGCAAGAACTTCGCCACCGCGCACGCCGACGCCCACTTCGCCATCTTCAGCACCAGGGAAGACGGCATCAGATACCGGCAGGACATCAACGACCGTCTCGCCCGTCACGGCAGGCGGCCGGAGAGTTTCAAGATCCTGCCGGGTATCCTGCCGATCGTCGCCGCTTCCGAGGCCGAGGCGCGCGACAGGCAGGATTACCTGCAGACGCTGCTCCCCGATCGCGTCGGCATCGATCTCCTGTCGAGCTGGAGCGGCATCGACTTGTCGGCCTATCCGGCGGACGGCCCGCTGCCGCAGCTTCCCGACGAAAGCACCTTCAACGGCGGCCGCACCTCGCTCAACCGCGTCAAGCACTGGGCCTCGCAGAACCTGACCCTGCGTGAGATCGCGCGAAAACTCGCCAACAGCGGCTCGGTGCCGACTGTCGCCGGCACGCCGAAGCAGATCGCCGACCAGCTGCAGGACTGGTTCGAGGCCGGCGCCGCCGACGGCTTCAACCTGATGTTCCCGTTGCTGCCCGAGGACTGGGTGAACTTTGCCGAGCAGGTCGTGCCCGAGCTGCAGCGCCGCGGCGTCTTCCCGACCGAATATGCGCCGGGCACTTTGCGCGACCGCTTCGGCCTCGCCCGTCCCGCCAACCGCTTTGCCGAGCAGCGCGCCAACGTGCGCGCCGTATCCTGAGGGAGAATCGTCATGACCGCCGCTCCAAGACTGCAGCCGCGGGAGGCGACCGCGCCGCAGCTGATCAATGTCCTGCACAGCCCCAAGCGTATCCGCGTCAAGTTCGGCGGCCGCGTCATCGCCGACAGCCGCAACGTGCTGGTGCTGCGCTCCAACCATTTCCTGCCGATCTATTTCTTCCCGCTGTCGGCGGTCGACCAGTCGGTGCTAAAGCCGTCGAAGCACGGCCAGCAGCATGCGGTCGGCGGCGAAACGAAATACTGGGATATCGACACGGGCGACAGGCGCGCCGCAGATGCCGCCTGGTCGTTCACCGCACCGCCCGACGAGAACCTTGCGCCGCTCGCCGGCCGCATCGCCTTCACCTGGAACCTCGTCGACCAGTGGTTCGAGGAGGAGGAAGAGGTCTTCGTCCATGCCCGCGATCCCTATGCCCGCATCGACGTGCTGCAGAGCGCGAGCCATGTGCGCATCTGGTTCGACGGCGAGCTGATCGCCGACAGCCGTCGTCCCGTGCTGCTGTTCGAAACGCACCTGCCGACGCGTTTCTATCTACCGCTGGAGGATGTTCGCCTCGATCGGCTGAGGGCCTCGTTGACGCGGACCCGATGTCCCTACAAGGGCGTCGCCTCCTATTGGTCCGGTGTGCTCAAGGATGGCTCGCTCAGCGAAGACATCGCCTGGAGCTATCGCGATCCGATCGCTGAGATGCCGAAGATCAAGGGGCTGATCGCCTTCTATCCGCAAGCAGTCGACCGCATCCATCTCGACGGCCAGCCGGTCTGATCCGGCCCCGTCGTCTCTACTTCATTTCAAAACCACGATTTTCACAGAGGCAAAAATGACCAAGCGCAACGAAATCGACTCCCTTCGCAATATGTCTGGCGATATCTGGAACGTCGCCGTCGACGAATACGCCAAAGGCTATCTCAAGCGCCGCGATCTCCTGAAATACGCGGCGCTGATCGGCCTGACCGGCTTCGCCGCCTCGCAGGGCCTCGGCTTTTCCGGCGCGGCGCGCGCTGCCACCGCCGGCGGTACGGTTCGCGTCGGGCTCGGCCAGCCGACCAAGGCCATCGATCCGGTCACCGTTACCGATCCGGCCAGCATCGGTGTTCTCAGCCAGGTCGGCGAATATCTGATCCTCGACGATCCCAAGGACGGGCTGCAGCCGAAACTGGCCCTGTCCTGGGAAGCCGATGAGACGGCAAAGCGCTGGACGTTCAAGCTGCGGCCGGGCGTGAAATTCCATGATGGCCGCACCGTTACCGCCAAGGACGTCGTTGCGAGCTTCGAACGCTTGGTCGATCCGAACAGCGGCTCCTCGGCGCTGTCGGCCTACAAGGGCATCCTGTCCAAAGGCGGCGCCAAGATCGTCGACGACGAGACGGTCGCGTTTGATCTCGACCAGTCGAACAGCAATTTTCCGTTCTATGTCTCCTCCGACGTCTACAATGCCGTGATCCTGCCGGCCGACTATGCCGGCGATTTCGAGAAGACCTTCAACGGCACTGGCCCGTTCAAGCTCGAATCTTTCCGTCCCAAGCAAGGCGCGACTTTCGTGCGCAATGCCGACTACTGGGGCGACAAGGCGCTGCCCGACCGGGTCGAGATCAAATTCTTCGACGACGAGCAGGCGCAGGTTGTGGCGCTGCAGGCCGGCCAGCTCGATGTCATCCCGAGCACCACGCGCCTCGAACTGGCGATCGAAGGCAATCCCAACTTCAAGCTGCTCAGCGTGCAGGCGAGCTCGCATGACGCCGTGCATCTGAGGACCGACCAGGCGCCGTTCACTGACAAACGCGTCCGCCGCGCGCTGGCGCTCACCCTCGACCGCGAGGCTATCGTGAAGGGCCTGCTGAAGGGGCGCGCCATCGCCGGCAACGACACCCCGTTCGCGCCGATCTTTCCCTCGGCCGATCCCTCGGTGCCGCAGCGCAAGCAGGACATCGCCGAGGCCAAACGACTGCTGGCCGAGGCGGGCGTACCCAATGGCTTCGAGGTGACGCTGACCACCGAACGCGCCTACGACATTCCCGACTACGCCGTGATCATCCAGAACTTCGCCAAAAAGGCCGGCATCGACATCAAGCTCAATGTCCTGCCGCAGGACGCCTATTACGGATCGGCGACGTTCGGCAGCTCGCCCTGGCTCGATTCGAACCTCGGCATCACCGATTTCGGTCATCGCGGCACACCCGATATCTTCCTTAACGCGACGCTGAAGAGCACCGGAGCGTGGAACGCCGCGCATTTCAAGAATCCGGACTATGACGCATTGCTGGTCGACTACGGCAAGGCCCGCGACCTTCAGGCGCAACGCGTCGCGGCCGGCAAGATCCAGACCTTGCTGCTCGACGAGACGCCGGAGATCATCAGCTACTTCTCGCAATACAGCCGCATAACCAGCACCAAGGTCGAGGGCGTTCGCTTCACGGCGATCTCGCATCTGCTGCTCGACCGCGTTTCCTTCGTCCAGGCATGATGCGGAGACGTCAAACCAGCCGGAGCGCCGGATGCTGACCGGCCGCACCTTGTCGGCGCGCGCAGCTTCGCTGTTGCTCACCCTTTGGCTGGTCAGCGCGCTGATCTTCCTCGCCGGGCAGGTTCTGCCCGGCGATGTCGGTCGCGTCATGCTGGGGCCGTTCGCCGACGCTAAAGCCGTCGCCGCGCTCAACAAGCAGCTCGGCGCCGACCAGCCGATGCTCGTCCAATACTGGCGCTGGTTCAGCCATGCGCTCGGCGGCGACTTCGGCACATCGCTGTCGATGCGCGCGCCGGTCGCGCCATTCGTGCTGCAGAGCCTCGGGCGCTCGGCAGCGCTTGCCGGGATTATCCTGCTGTTTCTTGTGCCGCTGGGCGTCGGCGCGGGCATCGTCGCCGGCCTCAACCAGGGCCGCTGGATCGACCGGTTGATCGTTCTGGCGGGCGTGTCCTTCGGCATCGTCCCGGATTTCGTCTCCGGGCTGCTCCTGCTCCTGGTCCTCGGCCTGTGGCTGAACTGGTTCCCGATCACCGGAGCCGCTCCGGACGGCGCGGGCTTCTGGACAAGCGGCTACTACCTCATCCTGCCGGCGCTGCCGCTGGTGCTGAACCTCGCGGGCTATCTGGCGCGCATGACGCGGGCAGGCGTGATCGAGGCCCTGGCCGCGGACTATACGCGCACCGCCACCCTGAAAGGGCTCGATCGCTGGCAGGTCATTTCCAAGCACGTGCTGCCCAATGCGCTGACGCCGACGATTGCGGTGCTTGCCACGCAGAGCGGCTACATGCTTGGCGGGTTGGTTGTGATCGAAACCCTGTTCGGCATCCAGGGCCTTGGCAATCTGGTGCTGAGTGCCGCCAAGGCGCGCGATTTCCCGATGCTCGAGGCCGGCGTCCTCGTCATGGCGACGATCTTCGTGCTCTCCGCGGCGGCGGGCGATCTGGTGCAGGCGCTGCTCGATCCGCGGCAACGCCGGCGGGCGTCGCCATGATGGATCTGCTGGAGTTCCCGGCGCCTCGCCATGTGCCGCTGGTCTCGCGGATAAAAGGCGAGGTTGGCAGCGCGCTTCGCGGCCTTGCTCCATCCGTGGTCATCGGCTCGCTCATTCTTCTGTTCTGGATCGCCTGTGCTCTGTTCGGCGATCGGGTGGTTCCCTACGATCCCTACGCCGAGGATTTTCTCGCCATGCTGGCGCCGCCCGACGCCGCACACTGGTTCGGGACCGACCAGCTTGGCCGCGACGTGTTCTCCCGCATTGTCGTCGGGTCGCGCGATATCCTGCTGGTCGCACCGCTGGCGACACTTGGCGGAGTCGCCGGCGGCACCGTCATCGGCCTGTTGCTTGGCTATTTCGATGGCCTGGTCGATGCCATTGGCGCGAGGCTGCTCGATACGCTGATGGCATTTCCCTTCATCGTGCTCGTCACAATGACGCTGGTGGCGCTTGGGCCCTCGAACCTCACGGTCATCCTGGTTATCGCCGTCGCCTACACGCCGCTGGTGGCGAGGACCGTGCGCGCCGCCGTGCGCGAGCAGAAGGAACGCGACTATGTCAGCGCCGCGCGTCTCGGTGGCGAAAGCGCTTTCGCCATCATGGTTCTGGAGATCCTGCCCAACATCAGGGAGACGATCCTCATCGAGCTCGTCACCCGTCTGGGCTACGCCTTCTTCTCGATCGCGACGCTGAGTTTTCTGGGCCTTGGCATTCAGCCGCCCTCCGCCGATTGGGGCCTCGCTGTGGCTGAAGGCTATGGTTTCCTCACCGGCGGCAAATGGTGGGTGGTTGTCTTCAATTCGGCGGCAATCGTCTCGCTGGTGATGGCCACCAATCTGATTGCCCAAGGCATCGGCGCCTTCGAGAACAATCGAGATTAGCCTCGGTTTCAAGTCAGTCGATCGGCGCAGAGCCGTGCCCGGCATTCAAAATGCCTGGACACGACCGTGCATACCAATCGCTGCTATTGCATCGCATTGCGCAGCCGCTCTACGCAGAGCGCGCGGAGCAGACGAGCTGCATCAGCATAGGTAGATGGGCCCTCGCCGTTCCCGATTGCCGGGTAGCCCAGAAGTGCCGAGACATCGCCCTCGATGCGCCAGGGAAGGATGTCCGTGCAGGTACGCATTCTGCCGAAGACAGAACTGATCGGCACCATCCGTCCCTCGAAATTCACCTGGGGCTCCTCGGTGCCTGGCGCCCAGCCCTGGTAGGCCTCCAACGCCTCGTCAAACGCTCCATGCAGCATGACGGGTGCGTGCCCTTCGTGCAGCGCGGGCAATTGGCGTGTGGTCATAAGGTCTCCTCCTCGAAGCGGCAGCCCCACACCTCATTGTGATATTGCGTGCGATCAGGGTTAAAGTCTACAAGTTTTATAGAATTAACAAAAATTCGCCTCCGCGGTTGCGTCCGCGATACGCGAATTCTTCCGGTCCTATCTGAAAAGGTCGGCATTTTCTTTGTTTCCCATGTTGGCGGTGCAACGCTTTCCTCCTCAGAGAAAGAGGATGAAAATGAGTAAGTCCGCAGACGCAATTCCAGTGCTGGATTTTTCCGGTTACGAAGCGGAGCCGGACTCCCGCAGGCGATTTCTCGAAGAGCTGCGGCGCGCCGCACGGGATGTCGGGTTCTTCTACCTCTCCGGCCACGGAATTCCGCAGTCGTTGATCGATGACGTGCTAGGCGCCTCGCGCCGCTTCTTTGCTTTGCCGGACGAAGACAAGCTCGAGATCGAAATGGTCAACTCGCCGCATTTCCGCGGTTACAACCGAGTCGGCCAGGAACTGACGAGGGGGCAGAGGGACTGGCGTGAGCAGGTCGACATCGGCTCGGAAGCGCCAGCGTTAACCCGCGATCGGGGACAGCCAGCATGGCGGCGACTTCAGGGGCCGAACCAGTGGCCGAGCGCACTGCCGGAATTGAAGCCGTTGCTGCTTGAATGGCAGGAGCGCCTGACAGAACTTTCGACCCGCTTGCTACAAGCATTCGCCGTTATCCTCGAACAGGATGAGGACGCCTTTGAGACCATCTACGCCGGCACGCCAAACCATCTCGTCAAGATCATTCGTTACCCAGGGCGCGATTCCACGGAGAGCGAACAGGGCGTCGGCGCGCATAAGGATAGCGGTTTCCTGACGCTTCTTCTCCAGGAGCGGCAGAAGGGACTGCAGGTCGAGGACGCGGACGGCAGTTGGATCGACGCGGAGCCGCGCGCGGGAACTTTCGTGGTCAATATCGGCGAGCTCCTCGAGATGGCGACCGATGGCTACCTCAAGGCGACTGTGCACCGGGTGGTGACGCCGCCGGCCGGCACGGACCGGCTGTCCGTCGCCTTCTTCCTGGGCGCGCCGTTCGATGCGGAGATTCCGCTTCTGGAACTCTCCCCGCATTTGAAGGCGCAGGCGAATGGCGTCACCCGCGATCCGCAGAATCCGCTCTATCGCAACTCCGGACAGAACGCGCTGAAAAGCCGGCTGCGCTCGCATCCCGACGTGGCGCGGCGCCACCATGCCGACCTGCTCGCCGCCCAAGCCCGGGCCGAAGTCGCACCCTTTGCCTGACCGCTGGAACCAGACAGGAGGAAGTCACATGACGCTGGAAAATCTATCCCCTGAGACCCTTGCCCTGCACGGCGGCAACTGGCGCGCCGACCCCGCAAGCGGCGCCGTCGCGGTGCCGATCTATCAGACGACGTCCTATCAATTCCAGGACACGTCCCATGCCGACCGTCTCTTCGCGCTGGACGAGATCGGGCACATTTACACCCGCGTATCCAATCCGACGCAGGACGCGCTGGAAACCCGCATCGCGGCGCTCGAAGGAGGCGCTGCGGCGCTTCTGCTCTCCTCCGGCCAGGCGGCTTCGGCCTATTCGGTGCTGAACCTCGCCGGCGCCGGCGACAACATCGTTTCCTCGACCGACCTCTATGGCGGCACATGGGCGCTGTTCGCCGCGACGCTCAAGCATCTCGGCGTCGAAGTCCGCTTCGTCGATCCGGCCGATCCTGAGAATTTCCGGCGCGCCACCGACGCGCGCACCCGCGCCTACTACGCGGAATCGTTGCCCAACCCCAAGCTCCAGGTCTTCCCGATCAAGGAGGTCGCCGATATCGGCCGCTCGCTCGGAGTGCCGCTGATCGTCGACAACACCGCCGCGCCGCTCACCATCCGGCCGTTCGACCATGGCGCCGCGGTCGTGGTCTATTCGGCGACGAAGTATATCGGCGGCCATGGCACCTCGATCGGCGGCATCGTCATCGATGGCGGCAATTTTCCCTGGGAAGAGCATGCCGAGCGTTTCCCGACGCTCAATCAGCCCGATCCGAGTTATCATGGCAAAGTCTGGGTGGAGGCGGCCAAGCCGCTCGGACCGGTGGCTTACGTGCTGCGCATCCGCACGGTTTTGCTGCGAGACGTCGGCGCCGCGATCAGCCCGTTCAACGCCTTCCAATTGCTGCAGGGTCTCGAGACGCTGCCGTTGCGCATCCGCCAGCACAATGAGAACGCGATCAAGGTGGCGGAATATCTCAAAGGTCACCCGAAGATCTCGAATGTCATCTTCCCGCGCTATCAGACCGGCGAGAACAAGCGCCGGGCCGACGCCTATTTCCGGTCGGGCAGCTATGGCGCGCTGGTCGGGTTCGAACTGAAGGACGGCCGCGAGGCGGGCCGTTCCTTCATCAACGGGCTGAAGCTGCTCTATCACGTGGCCAACATCGGCGACGCTCGCTCGCTCGCCATTCATCCGTCGACCACCACCCATTCGCAGCTCTCGTCAGAGGAGCAACTCGCGACCGGGGTCACGCCCGGTTACGTGCGGCTTTCCATCGGCATCGAGCATCCCGACGACATCATCCGCGATCTCGAACAGGCGCTCGACCAGGTCGCCGGCGACCGCGAGCTGAAGGCTGCATGAGGCATCCGCCGGCAACTGTCGGCTTCAAATCCAAAAGGAGAGGGCAATGGGTTCCAGCAACGACATTAAAAGCTCGAAAATCTCGCGGCGCGGGATGCTGAAGACGGCCGGGGCGCTCGGCGTCGGCGCCGCCGCTGCCGGTCTGCTCGCCAGGCCGACCAGTTACGCTATCGCTGGCAACCCGACAAAGGTCAGGCTGTCGTGGACCGAGTTCGCCGCCTGCCATTCGCCGATCGCGTTTGCGCTTTCAAAGGGCATCTACGCCAAGCACGATCTCGACATCGATCTCTACTACCAGGGTGCCAGCGGGCTGACGCTGATCCAATCGATCGCCACCAACAAGACCGACGCCGGCGCCGGCCTGCTTTACGACTGGATCAAGCCGCTCGAGCAGGGGCTGGACGTAAAACTCTTCGCCGGCTCGCATGGCGGTTGCACCAGGCTGCTGGCCTCCAAGGCGTCCGCCGTCAAGAAGCTGGAAGACCTGAAGGGCAAGACGATCGTTTCCTACGACGTGGCGAGCCCGCCAAAGCACTCCTTCCAGGTGGCGCTGGCCAAGGCCGGCCTCGATCCGAACAACGACGTCAACTGGACAAACGTGCCGTTCGATCTCGTCGGCGAGACCGTCGGCAAGGGCCAGGCGGATGCGCTCGCCCATCTCGATCCATGGGCCTATGCGCAGAAGAAGAAATTTGACCTGGTCGAGGTCGCGAACACCCAGACCGGTGCCTTCGAGGGCACGGTCTGCTGCGTGCTCGGCGTCAATTCCGCCTTCCTCGACGCCAACAAGGACGCCATCCGGCGCCTCGCCGAGGCTGATATCGAAATCCACGAATACGCCTCGCAGCATCCGGACGAGGTGGCGAAGTGGTTCGTCGACAATCTCAATCCCGGCTTCCCGGTCGAGGACATCCACGATGAGATCGCGTCTTGGGCTTTGCACACTCACCCGGTCGGCAAGGATCTGGAGGCGCAGGTCAAACGCTCCGCCGAGGATCTGGCACTGATCAAGGTGCTTGACCCGACCACTGTGCCGTCGGAACTCGCCTCGCGCGTCACGGTCGATATCCTGGCTTAGGCGCAGCGCATGAGTGCGGCAGCCGACAAGCATGAGGACGGCACGACGCTGGCTTCCGTGCTTGGCGGCGCCATCTGGAAGCACGGATTGATCGCGGCGGCCGCCTGGATCGGCGCCGCGATCGTCACCATGGCGCTACCCGACGTCGTCCCGTGGGGTAGCCGCAACCTGTTCGGAGGTCTCCTGCTGGCCGGCGCCGCGGTTTTCGCGGTTCTGGTTTTCACGGCCGACCGACTTGGCAGGCTTGGGGGGTGGCTGATCCATTACGGCCCCTGGTTCATCGCGCTCGGTGTCTGGTTCGGGCTTTGGGAACTGACGACTGCGAAGCTCGGCTGGTTGCCGAAGCCGTTCTTTTCGCCGCCGCACGGACTGCTGCATGTCTATATCGTCGACTGGCAGCGCCTGCTGATCTGCATCGCCTACACGGCGCGGCTTTGGTCGATCGGATTCGGCAGCGGCATCGTTGTCGGCTTCGTCGGCGGTGTCGCGCTCGGCTGGTCGAAGACGTTTTCCTACTGGGGCATGCCGGTGCTCAAGCTGATCGGGCCCGTGCCGGCAAGCGCCTGGATACCGGCCACCTTCTTCCTGTTCCCCACCACCTTTCAGGCAAGCATCTTCCTGGTCGCGCTGGCCTCGGGCATCCCGGTCGCGATCCTGACCGCGTCAGGGGTCAACAGCGTAAACCGTGCGTACTACGATGTTGCGCGGACGCTTGGAGCCGACAGCCGCTTTCTGGTGCTGCGCGTCGCGATCCCCGCGGCGCTGCCCAATGTTTTCGTCGGGCTGTTCATGGGGCTCTACTATTCCTTCGCCGTCCTGGTGGTGGCCGAGATGCTCGGCGCCAAATACGGACTCGGCTGGTACCTCCAGTTTCAGACCGCCTATTCGGCCTACGCCAACGTCTATGCCGCGCTCATCATCATGGCGCTGATCTGCTCGGGCCTCGTCAAGCTTCTGTTCGTCGCCCGCGACCGGCTGCTCTCCTGGCAAAGAGGAGTGGTGCAATGGTAGCGGCAGTGGCAGCGGCCACGCAGAATGACCGCGGTCTGCGGGCAGCCATCGATTTCCACGGCGTTTCCCATCGCTACGAGCTCGAGGGCCAGGCGCTTCCGGTGCTCCATGATGTAAACCTTGCGGTTAACCCAGGCGAGTTCGTCGCGTTGGTTGGCCCCTCCGGTTGCGGGAAATCGACTTTGCTGCGCCTGGCCGCAGGACTCGATCAGCCCTCGCGCGGCGCGGTGCTGACGCAAGGCGCGCCGGTTCAGAAGCCGGACCCGTCGCGCGTGCTTGTTTTTCAGGATCCGACGCTGTTTCCCTGGCGCACGGTTCGCGACAATGTCGCGCTCGGTCCTCAAGCCCAGGGCACCCTGGCGGCGAGCAGCGCTCGGATTGACGACGCCCTGAAACGGGTCAAGCTCGAGGGCTTCGCCGGCGCATATCCGCATCAACTTTCAGGCGGCATGGGGCAGCGCGCGGCGCTGGCGCGTGCCTTGGTCAACAATCCGCGAGTGCTCCTGCTCGACGAACCGTTGGGTCGCCTGGATTCCCTGACGCGGCTTTCCATGCAGCAGGAGCTGCTCTCGCTCTGGCGGCAAGCGGGCTACGCGGTCATCCTTGTCACGCATGACGTTGAGGAGGCTTTGCTGCTGTCGCAACGCGTGGTCGTTCTCTCAGAGCGCCCAGCCAGCATCAAGGCTGTTGTCGAGGTCGACCTGCCATATCCCCGGCATCGCGATGACAGCCGTATCGTGAAATTGCGGCAGCAGGTGCTCGAAACCTTGGGATTTGGCGGATGACAGCGCCGCGTCTCAATGGGCGAGCCCGCATCACATGGTGGCTGGAGATCGCCAGCATATTGCTGATCGCCATCGCCGTTCTCTGGTGGGCGATCGTCTATGCCCAGGTGATGCGGAATGCCAATTTCCCGGTTGAGCGAACGCTGCCTTGTCTCCTCTACACTTCGGACCGCTGCTCGCTGGCGATGGCGCTGTGCAGCAATTGGCATTTCCTTGGAATACGACGCTATTCCGAAATGCTGCTATGGGCGGGTGCAATCCTTTCTGCGCTGGCGCTCCTATCCAGTTATCTGCCGCGGGATACCAAACCGACACAGGACCAGGCTTAAATTAAGGTCCGTCGGATTTGGGCCTGTGCCTCGAATCCGGCTCGGGCTATTGCTCTCAAGGTTTCATAAGAAATTTCAGCCAGCGGCAGAGATTTGGAATTGTTTTCGTCGCAGGCTGATGAAAAACAAGCGAGAAAGGAACTGTTCAGCGATTTCCTCCCAAGCCGCTGGACTGTGTTCCCTCTGAAGGTTTGACCCTTCTTTTTGCCGGGCCGTATTCGAGCTCGGCCTTTTCTTGTTGAAAATCAGCACTGTATGATTTTGACGGTCTGCGGGTCGGCCTTTCAGTGCTGAAACCAAGAAAAAACCAGCTAGATCAATTGTCTAGTTGAGTCGAAAATTATCGAGTGGGGGTGAGGGGGAGTAAGAAAAGGTGGGTCTGGGACGGTCAGGGATAGCATCGCGAGGTGGGATCAATCGATCGTCGTTGATAGTCCCCGAAGGGGGCCATAAAGCGCGATGACCCGGATCGGGCTTGGATTTCGCGTCGTTCGTGGCGGGAGCGTGGTCGTCGGCGTCTCTGCTGATGAGCGCGAGCCGCGCGTCGTATTGTCGACATTTCTCGCAACGGCCAGCGAGGGCGACCGCCTCTCGCTTGAGCCGTATCATGTTGCCGCTGAGATGGTGCGTAGCGCCGATGGCGGGGGTTTGGCCGCCGCGGCCACTGCCGTCGCCAAGGGCTGCAAGCGACAGGAGCAGCTTGCGGCGGAGGGGCTGAACGATATTGTCAACAAGCTGCAGAACCGGGGATACGAGCCGGTCGTGGCGGCACTGCTTGCAAATCGCGCCGGTTGGGTCACTGACCTTCTGGCGTATAGCTTGGCCTTTCCGGATCATCCGCCGGTCGCAGAAGGGCTCGCCCTTCGGGAGGTGCTTCGGTCTGCTATCGGGCGAGCCGGTATTGAGCTTGTCGAACTGGACGAGAAATCGCTTCCTGACCTCGCGACAAAGAGGCTCGACGTAGCGCCGGCAGAGGTCGAAGCGCGCATGAGGGCGTTGGGCGCGACCGTCGGGCGGCCATGGCGGAAAGAGCAAAAGCTTGCCTGCCTATCCGCGTGGGTTACGGTTACAGGGAGGAATTGATGCCCAGATTAAGCCAGATTTGGTCGAGACCCGGTCTGCCGGAATTCGAGACGGTGCTGGCGGCAGAGAGTGACAGTGTTTTTGGCTTGAGATGAAATCGCGGCCATCGCCTGCGGCTCACCCTTGAGAGGTGGAAGCGCACGCCAGTCGGTGCTCTGCGCGCGGCGCGCCTCGAATGGTGGTGGCGGAGAACTTACCAAGCGGAA
This sequence comes from Mesorhizobium sp. M1E.F.Ca.ET.045.02.1.1, assembly GCF_003952485.1. Classification (NCBI taxonomy): domain Bacteria; kingdom Pseudomonadati; phylum Pseudomonadota; class Alphaproteobacteria; order Hyphomicrobiales; family Phyllobacteriaceae; genus Mesorhizobium; species Mesorhizobium sp. M1E.F.Ca.ET.045.02.1.1. The sequence continues at coordinate 23,184 of NZ_CP034447.1, read as the reverse complement.
CTCCGTCAAATGAGCCGAGCGACAGCCTCCTCTGCGGCTAAGTCAATGACGGTGATGCCGCTTGACGCGAGGAAGCAGCGCTCGTTCTTGGTGAGCGTTGCCGCATCGAGCACGGCAAAATGCGGTCCTTTGGAGCGCTTGATGATCTGCCGGGCATAGGTGCGCAGCATCTGGTCGTCGAAGCGGCAGCCGATGAAGAGGAAGCCGCGGCTTGTCCGCCGCTCCTTCACAACGTCGGGGATCGGCGTCTGTATGTCGATCTCGGTCAGCACCTCGACATAGTCGGAATCGGCGACGAGGAAGTTTGCCGCCGGCCGGACGCCGCCATGCGGCGTGTAAAGGATGGTCCGTGCTGTCGAGCCCGCTTCGAGTTCGCCGCCAGCCGGATCATAGGTCTTCGTCCAGATGTCGCGGGTTTCGCCCGCCCGCGAGACGCCCTGGATTTCAACAGCGTCCGTTCGACCCGTCTCGGCGAGAGCCGCGCGCATGGCACCGTCGTACCAACTGTCGACGATGAGGGAGAGCGGCAACGTGGCGAGCCACTTGTGGAAACCAGTTGGCACGACCGGCGCGGCGAAGATTTCGGCCATCCATGCCTGGAGCGTGCGGCGGTGGCGGCGCTGCTCGATGAACTGGGCGACCGACCACATATTGGTGCGGATCTTCGACGGCGCAGGCGCCTTCGTGTTCAGCGCGGCGGCGACGGCCTCTGGCGTGTCGGGCACCGGCGGTTCCGCTCCGTCCAGCCGAAGCAGGCCGGGACCCAGATAGGGGACGACCTCATCGGCGGAGAGCGCTTCCTTCAACCAGGCAAGTCGCTTTTCGGCATCGCCGCCCCGGACGATGAAAAGATGATCTGACGTCAGGATCGCGTTCATGGTCAGTCCTCGTCGGAAATTTTCTTGGCTTCGACTGTGATCGGGAGGCGCGTGTCGCCCGGCAGGTCGGGCAGGACGAGACGCCAGCCGTTCTTCAGCGTCACGGAGCCGCCCCACAGGCCTTCATTCTCGACCTCGACGATCGGCTCTTCGAGGTCCTTCTTTGGCACGTAGGCCGACAGGCCGGAGCCGGTCCGGCGGATCATGACTTTCATCGGGCGGTTCCTTCATTGAGGCTGGCGGCGGTTTCGGCTGCGCCGGCAGGTGTAGCCTTGTCGAGGCTCAGGAGCTCGCGCGCGCGCATGCCGACGACGGTGCCGCGACCGACCCATTCGACGGCGTAGATGTAGAACTGCTGGAGGAAGGTGCCGATATCGCGGACATAGCCCTCGTCGCCTTTCCGCACCAGGTTTTCGCCGATCTCCTTGCCGGGATAGGTGCCGTCGTTCTTGACGTGCCGTGTGGCGCGCACGCGCTCGCCCGGCATGAATTGCGGGGGCTTGCGGATTTCGACTTCCTGTTCGCGCCCTAGACCCATGGTTCAGCCCTTTTTTCCCGCGCTTCGGCAAAGCGTTCGCGCGCTACGTTGTGGACCGCCTCGTCATCGTCATCGAGCAGAGGTCCAAGTTCTTCGGGTGCGATCCTTTCCGCGACGGTGAAGCGAACCCTGAAGTCCGGATCGCGAAGCTGACGGTGCGGGCGCCCCGGCGATACTATCGCTCGCCGACTCGTCGATCGTGCTCACCGAAACCACGGCTACCTCTCAACCCTCTTGCGAACGGTCCGTCCAGCAGAAGATCGGCCGCGGGCCGCCAGGCATGCAGGGTTCAAGGCCCTGCCGAGGCGGCCCGCGCCGGGCGTCTGAATCCTCATCGAGCATGATCCGAAAACCGGTTCCCGCCTTTCGCTAACGCGGTCCTTCGGTTCGGGATCATGCCTAGAGGCTTCAGGCGGGGACGCAGGTCTTGGGCACCGGGCAGACGGAGGCGCATTGCTGGGTGTCGAACGAGCCCTCGCATTCGGTGCACTTGTTCGGATCGATAATGTAGGTCTCGCCCTTGAACTTGATCGCGGCGGAAGGACATTCGAACTCGCAGGCACCGCACTGGGTGCATTGGGAGGCAATGATCTTGAAGGCCATTTTTCAACTCCTCGTTTGATGGTTGAGATGAGGCGGCTCAGGCCGTTGCCGCCAGCGGTTCGATCCCGAATTCCCCGGCGTAGAGCGCGCCGATCGCGGTTTCGATATAGTCGTAGCCATATGCGTCGGTCGCCCGGATGCCGGCGGCGGTGAGCTGGTCTTTCGGGCATTCCCCGATCTTGGCGCAGAGCACGACGTCGATGCCTTCGAGCGCGGCGATGACGCCGTCGAGAGTGGCGTCCTCACCCCAGCCGCCGAGGCAGTACTGCTCGACCTTGCGGTGGCCGACGAAGCCGATCCCCTTAGGCGACGCCTCGTAGACCTGGAACTCCCTGGCATGGCCGAAATGCTCGTTGACGCGGCCGCCGCCCTTGGTCGCCACGGCGACGAGCAACGATCCGCCGGACGCGGCCCTCACGGTTTCGACCGCCTCGCCCTTGGCCGCCACGTGGTCGCCGCGCTCGCGGGCGACTACCTCGCGATAGGCCTCGCGCTTGCTGGCGTCATAGATAACCTCGTCGGGAATCTGGTCGAGCGTGAATTCTTGGCCGCGGTCCTCGCCGAGCAGGCCGACCGCATCGGCCCGGCACTGGCGGCAGTGGCGCATCAGCTTGGCGCCGCCTTCGAGCCGGTCCTGCAGCGCCTTCAGCTCCATCGCCTTGGGGCCGCGCTGGCCGGTCAGCCCGTAATGGGTGCCGTGCGCCGGATCGGAAATCAGCGGCATGACGTTGTGCAGGAAGGCGCCGCGCTCCTTGACCCACTTGTTCACCTCGATCAGGTGCTCGTCGTTGACGCCGGGGATCATCACCGAGTTGATCTTGGTGAGGATGCCGCGCGCAGTCAGCATCTCCAGGCCGAGCATCTGCCGCTCGTGCAGAATTTCCGCGGCCTCGACGCCGGTGTAGCGGCGGTGGTCGTAGAAGATCCACGGATAGATCTTCGCGCCGATCTCGGGGTCGACCATGTTGATGGTGATCGTCACATGGTCGACGTTCATGTCAGCCAGCTCGTCGACATGCTCTGGCAGCGCGAGCCCGTTGGTCGAGATGCAGAGCTTGATGTCAGGGATCTCCTTCGCGACCTGCCCGAAGGTCGCCTTGGTCTTCTTCCAGTCGTAGCAGGCGTCGCCCGGGCCGGCGATGCCAAGCACGGAAAGCTGCGGCACCTCGTTGGCGACGGCAATAACCTTGCGCATCGCCTGGTCGGGGGTCAGCTTCTCCGAGACGACGCCGGGCCGGCTCTCGTTGGCGCAGTCATATTTGCGGTTGCAGTAATTGCATTGGACGTTGCAGGCGGGCGCCACGGCCACATGCATGCGCGCGAAATAGTGGTGGGCCTCTTCCGAATAGCAGGGATGGTCCTTGATCTTCTCCCAGACCGCCGGGTCCATGTCGTCAGGCCTGGCGGAGGAGCCGCAGGACGAGGACGAGCAGCCGCCGGACTTGGCGGTCGCCAGCAACTGGTCGAAGGAGGTGGTGCTGGCCAGGCTTTCCAGCGAGATCATCGGTGCGGACATCGAGCGGCTCCGTTCCCAGGTGAACGTCACCAGTGGTCTCGCAAGAGCCGTGCCAAGTCGGAAATGTAAAGAATTTCAAAGTACTAGCGTTTCGTGTCGGATTCCCTGTGCGGGCTCCGACACGGTTTTGTCGGGGTTTCGACATTCGCCTGGGCTTGTCCGTGCCCGCCCGCCTCAGAACTTCTGCACCTCGACACCGTGGCGGCGGAGCGCATAACCCACCTGGCGCGGCGTGAGGCCGAGGATACGGGCGGCCTTGGCCTGGACCCAGCCGGCCCGTTCCATCGCGTCGATCAGGCGGTCGCGTTCGGTCAGCCGGGACCCCATGGCCGGACAGGCGGGGTCGTTCGGATCGCACGCCTTGACGGGTGGTGCCGCACCTTCCGCGGGAGCGGGCACGCGCCTGACCGATGCCGACGATCCGGCCGGCATCACGCGGCCCTGGGCGAGGTCGTCGATGGGGCTCCCCCCGTGCGACCGGTCGGCCCCCTTCCACAGGAGCGAGGACAGGCACTGGCTGCTCTTGCATGCGAAATCCGAGGGCGCGATGGTCCTCGATCGGGCCAGGGTCGCCGTGCGGCGCACGCAGTTCTCCAGTTCGCGGACATTGCCCGGGAAGTAGCACCGGGAGATCAGCTCGAGTGCCGCCGGCGCGAAGGCGAGATCGCGGCGGTTCTCCTTGTTGAAGCGGGAGAGGAAGGCATTGGCGAGACGTGGAATGTCGCTGGGCCGTTCCCTGAGCGGGGGCAGGATGACCGGAACGACGTTGATGCGGTAGTAGAGGTCGGCGCGGAACTCGCCCTTGGCAACGGCAGCCTCGAGGTCCTTGTTGGTGGCGCAGATGAGGCGGACGTCGACCTTCAGCGTTCTCGTGCCGCCGATGCGTTCCAGTTCGCCTTCCTGGAGGACGCGCAGGAGCTTGGCCTGGAAGGCAGGCGAGATCTCGCCGATCTCGTCGAGGAGGAGCGTTCCGCGATCGGCCAGCTCGAAACGACCGGCGCGCTGCGAGACGGCGCCGGTGAAGGCGCCCTTCTCATGCCCAAACAGCTCCGATTCCAGGACGCTTTCCGGGAGGGCGGCGCAGTTCAGCTTGACGAAGGGCTTGTTCTTGCGCGGCGACAGTTCGTGGATCGCCTGGGCGAAGAGTTCCTTGCCCGTGCCGCTTTCGCCGCGCAGCAGCACCGTCGAATTCGTCTTCGCTACGATCGAGATGGTCTCGAGCACATGCTTGACCGCTGGGCTTTCCCCGACGATGCCATCGATCCTGACATGCGGATGGCGGGCGGGGCCAGAGCGCTCGTCGTCGAGCGACTTTTCCAGCCGACGCGTCTCCTCGATTAGGCGCTGGCGGTCGGAGCTTAGGATCCGGTGGAGGCGGATCGTCTGGCCGACGAGATTGGCGACCATTGTCAGGAAGCGCACATCCTCGTCGTAGCGGAAACTGGTGGCGCCATCCCTGACCCGGTCGATCGAGAGGGTTCCCAGGACCTTGTAGTCGGCCTTCACAGGAACGCCGATGAAGGCGATCGGAAATTCACCGGTAGCAGAGGGCTGCTGGGCGAAGGCCGCGAATAGTTCGGACTTGGCGACGTCCTGGATCACGAGCGGCGTTGCCGTCGCGACGATCTGGTCGATGGCCGCCTGCGGAACCGAGCGGCCGGGATGCGTCATGCCCGCGGTCGCCGAAATCTCCGGGTCGCCGTCGTCGTCGAGGACGACGATCGCGCCGTGGCGCATCTGCAGGAAGGAGGAGAGGATGTTCACGACATTGGCGAGCGTTATCTCGAGCCGGGCAGGCGCGGTCAGCACCTTCGAGATCTCGTAGATCCCGCTCAGTGAAATGTCCGCCTTGCGCATGGCCTTGATCGCCGGTGTCGGCAAGGTGTCCCGGTCTTCTACCTCATCGATCCGTTCGCGCAGCATGTGAGTCATGGAAACATCTCGGATATTGTTCCAAGGGTGTTCCTCCCACGGAATTCTCGTCTTCCAGAGGCTCGATTCCGCCAGCTAAAGTAAACCACATGTCGCCCCCGTTTGTCGCGCTCAATTAAAGTGCATCAAGCGTAATTATTGGGCAATTGTTGATCTAATTCTGTAAGCCCGAGTATAGACTGATAGTTCTGAACTATATGGTGGTGTCAGAGTCAATGAATTATGCGGCGTTTGGCCGCAAGCCTGGAATTCACAGCGTCTGTCCGCCGTTTATGGCCAGTTCTTGGCCGGTCACGTAGCTCGCTGCATCGGAGCACAGGAAGTAAGCGACCCTGGCAACTTCCTCGGGCTCGCCGATGCGGCCCATCGGGATCAGCGGCTGCAGCCTTTCCTCGGTTCCTGGCGACAGGATATCGGTGCGGATCTCGCCAGGTGCGATCGCGTTGACGCGGACGCCGTGGCGGGCGAAGTCGGCGGCCATCTCGCGGGTAAGCGCGGCGAGCGCGGCTTTCGATGTGGCGTAGGCGGTGCCGGCGAAGGGATGGACGCGGGAGCCGACGATGGAGGTCACGTTAATGACGGAGCCGCGCGCGGCAGCGAGCTCGTCGAACAGTCCGCGGGCAAGCAGGATCGGCGCCAGGAAGTTGACGTGGAAGACTTCCATCCACGTCTCGATCGGGGTGTCGAGCGACGTCAGCCGCTCCCCGGTGTCTGCCTTCGGCGAGATGCCCGCATTGTTGATCAGCGCATGAAGTGGCCTGCCGCCGAGCCGCACCTTGAGCTCGGCGACCGCGGCCGGCAGGTTCGCACGGTCGGCCAGGTTGATCACCACATGGTTTTCAGGGCCGGATTCCCAGGGACAGCGGACGGCGTCGAAGGGCCGGCGGGAGCAAGTGATGATGCGCCAGCCGGCTTCGGCGAAGAGGCGGACGATGGCATGGCCGATGCCGCGGCTCGCGCCGGTCACGATCATCGTCTTGCGCGCATCGCGATCCGCAGCGAGCGCCGCCCGGTCGGCGTGGAACGGGCAGCCGGCGATATCGCGGGGGATTGCGCCCATGGCGAGTGGCTCCCGGCGACGGTCACGCGACCATGAGCATCTCGCCGCCGATCTGCCGGTTGCAGGCGCACAGGCCTTCCGTCTGCAGGGCGTCGAGCACGCGCAGGGTGTCGTCGGGATTGCGGCCGACATTGAGATTGGTCGCGTAGATGTGCTGGATCACGTTGTCGCCGTCCGCGATGAAGGTGTAGCGGAATGCCACGCCTTCCGGCGAGCGCACGCCGAGCCCGTCGACCAGCGATCCGGTGGTGTCGGCAAACATCCAGATCGGCAGCTTGTCGAGGTCGGGATGGTCGCGGCGCCAGGCGAGCTTGACGAACTCATTGTCGGTGGAGCCGCCCAGCACAACAGCATCGCGGCTCTCGAATTGCTTCGCCAGGCGCGCGAAGGCGGCGATCTCGGTCGGGCAGACGAAGGTGAAATCCTTCGGATAGAAGAAGATGACCTTCCATTTGCCCGGGAAGCTCATCTCGGTCAGCATCTCGAAGGCGCTCTCGCCGTTCTCCTCGTGCTGGTTGAAGCCCGGTTTCACGCCGGTGATGCTGAATTGCGGAAGCTTGTCGCCGATACCGAGCATCGTTTTGTCTCCTATGGCTTTTGGGGGATGATGGTTGGTGCGACAGGCGGTCAGCCGAACTTGAAGAGCACGCCGAAACCGCCGCGCGGATAGTTCCACTCGATCTCGCCCGAGGCTTCGCAGAGCACGCGGCAGGTGCCGCATTCCATGCAGCCGTCGGCGGTGATCTCGACCTGGCCCTTGTCGTTCAGCTCGTAGCACTTGGCCGGGCAGACGCGGGTGAGCGCGATAAGGTTGGGGCTCGGCTTCTCGTGCGGCCGCACCTTGATGTGCGGGCGCCCGGCATCGACCAGGTAGCGGTTCTGGAAGAGCTTGTCCTCGACGCGGAGTTCGGCCACTGCGATCGTCATCTTTCCTTCTCCTTCTCAGCGCCAGGCGAAGGCCAGGCGGACGGCGTCGCTGACCAGGCCCCAGCGCGAGCGCGCCTTGATGAAGGCAGACGTGGTCGCCTTCTCCTTCTCGATCTTCGGCCTGCCGTCGACGCGCATGAAGTTCTGCGCGGCCTGCGACATCAGCTGCGGGTAGGTCATGAAGAAATTGCGGGAATTGGTGTGGAGCAGGGCCGGCATGTCCTTGTATTTCATCAGGTCTTTGATGACGAAGGACTTGTCCAGCATGGTCTTGTAGAGGGCGAGGTTGTTCTTGGTCATGGGATCCCTGCGGCTCTTGACCTGGAAGATCGCCTCGCCGGCGATGCGGCCCGACGTCATGGCGAGGTTGGAGCCCTCGCGATGCACGGCATTATTGAGCTGGGCGGCGTCGCCGACGACCACCCAACCGTCGCCGAAGAGCTGCGGGATCGCCTTGTAGCCGCCTTCGGGGATGAGGTGCGCGGCATACTCCTTGACCTCGGAGCCTGCGATGAACGGCCGGACGGAGGGATGGTTCTTGAAGGCGTCGAGGAGCGCGTAGGGACTTTCCATTGTGGAGGCGAAATCGGAGACGAGGCAGCCGATGCCCAGAGAGATCGACTCCTTGTTGGTGTAAAGGAAGGCAAGCCCTGTCATCCCGCGCGAGATCGTGCCGGCGGCTTCGATGACGCAGCCTTCGTTGCCCTTGAGGCCGAAGCGCTCTCCGATCACCTCTTCAGGCAGGAAGTGCATCTCCTTGACCGCGAGCGCGACTGCCTCCGGCCTCGGCATTTCGCGCAGGCCGGCCCGTGTGCCGAGGAGGCCGTTGACGCCTTCGGCCAGCACGACCACATCGGCGAAGATGACGCCGCCGGCGCGGTCGGTGCGCACGCCGATCACCTGGCCCCTGGTGTCGTGCGCGAGCTCGGTCACGGTGGTTTCGCACAGCACGGTCGCGCCGGCTTCGCGCACCTTGCGCGAGAACCATTTGTCGAACTGGGCGCGGATGATCGTATAGCGGTTGGGCTTGGCCTCGTTGAAGTCGTCCGACCTGTAGTGCATGCCGGTGTGTGAGGTATCGTCCAGCATCCAGAAGCGCTGCTCGACGAGGTGGCGCTCGAGGGGCGCGTCCTCGCGGAAGTCCGGGATGATCTTCTCCAGCATGTCGGCATACATGATGGCGCCCTGGACGTTCTTGGAGCCCGGATATTCGCCGCGCTCGAGCTGCAGCACCTTCATGCCGCGGCTCGCCATGGTATAGGCGGCGGCGTTGCCGGACATGCCGGCCCCGATGACGATGGCGTCGAATTTCTCCTCGATCATGGCCGTCTCTCCGCCTCCGTCAGCTGGCGAGCTTGTCGCGGTTGTGCGGCGAGAGCCGCCGCGTGAAGGCCTCCGTCAGCGCCGGCAGGAAGCGGATCGCATCGGTGACGATGCCGACATGGGCGAAGTCGAAGATCGGCGCGTTCGGGTCGGTGTTGATGGCGACGATCAGGTCCGCGCCCTCGACGCCGACGCGATGCTGGATGGCGCCGGAAATGCCGGCTGCGATGTAGAGCTTCGGACGGATCGTCTTGCCGGTCTGGCCGATCTGGCGGTCAGCCGGCATCCAGCCTTTCTGCACCAGCGGGCGCGAGCAGCCGTATTCGGCGCCGATCGCGGCAGCGAGGTTCTTGACGAGCTGCAGGTTCTCCACCGCGCCGAGGCCGAGGCCGCCGGCCACCACGACGTCGGCATAGGCGAGATTGGCCTTGGCCGACTGGCTGTCGGGGAGGAAGCCGAGGATCTTGGTGACGATGTCTTGCTCTGCCATGAAAAGCTTGTGCTGGATGACGCGGCCGACCGGCTTGTCTGTCCGCGCCGGCATCGCCATGACGCGGGGGCGCACTGTCGCCATCTGCGGCCGGTAGTTGAGCGTGTAGATGGTGCACAGCAGCGAGCCGCCGAAGGTCGGCCGGGTCGCGGCAAGGGAGCCGTCGATGTCGACGTCGAGCTCGGTGCAGTCGGCGGTGAGGCCGGTGAGAAGCGTGGTGGCGACGGAGCCGGCGAGGTCGCGGCCGAGGATGGTCGCGCCGAGCAGCAGGATTTCGGGCTTGTAGGTGTTGACCAGGTCGGTCATCGCCCGGGTGAAAGGCTCGTTGCGGTAATGGGCGAGCAGTGGGTCCTCGATGATGTAGGCGAGGTCGGCGCCATAGGCGAAGGCCCCGGCGACCGCGTGCCAGGTCGCTTCGCCGGGCGGGCCGAGCACGACGCCGGCGAGCTCCACGCCGAGCTTGTCGGCGAGCTTGCGGCCCTCGCCGAGTAGCTCGAAGGAAACGGGATGGACCTGGCCGCGCTCCAGCTCGATGAAGACCCAGACGTGCCTGTAGTGCTTGAAACGCTCGGGCAGCTCCTTCTTCATGCCGGCGCGGCCGGCGGCGGGCGGTGGAGTTTCTCGGTTCGCGGTAGACATGGTCTGCTCCTTGCCGTCACGCCTCGCCGTCGAAGGCGAGTTCGTGTTCCAGTGCCGGCTGGCGGGTGAAGATTTGAGCAATCAACTCGTCGGCGAGATCGCGCGGCGTCTTGTCGGTCACGTCGATCTGCGCCGCCTTTTCCGCCCGCGCGGCCGGGGCGAAGACGCGCTTGACGACCGTGGGCGAGCCGCGCAGACCGCATTTGCTCAGGTCCTCGATGCCGGCGCCCGCCGCGCTCCACTTGACGATCTCGCTGCGCGCGGCGCGAAGGGCGTCGTCGAGAGTGCCGCGGCGGATCTCGTTGCTGCCTTCCAGGATGGTGATGAGGCAGGGTAGCTTGCTCTTCAGCATCTGCATGCCGCCTTCGGAACGGCGCTCGACCGTGATCTCGCGGCTTTCCAGGTCGACGGAGGCGATCTTAGCGACATAAGTGAGCTGCAGGAGATCGAGGCGCTTGGCGATGCCCGGGCCGACCTGTGCGGTGTCGCCGTCGATGGTTTGCTTGCCGGCGAAGACGATGTCGGGCTTGCCAAATGTCTCGCCGATCTTCGCGATCGCCTGGGAGAGAGCAAAAGAGGTCGCGAGGGTATCGGAGCCGGCGAAGTAGCGGTCGGTCAAGAGCACCGCGCGATCGGCGCCGTAGGTGAGAGCCTTGCGCAGCGCATCTTCAGCCATAGGCGGACCCATGGTGAGCACGGTGACCTCGCCGCTATGGGCGTCGCGCAGGCGCAACGCTTCTTCGAGGGCAAACAGGTCGTAGGGGTTGATGATTGTGGGGACGCCCTGGCGCATGATCGTGTTCGTTACCGGATGGACGCGGATCTGCGCGGAGTCCGGCACCTGCTTGATACAGATCACGATGTGCATGGCGCTCTCTCAGGGCTCCTGTCGCATACGGGCTTGCCCGCTCATCTCTTTCTCAGCATCATTCGTGCCAACTGTTCAGCGTTTCCGTATCCATTTGAAATGCCGATATTTTCTTCTGGAGATGCCAATGCGATGCCCGGAATTGTCGGCTTCTCGACATTGTCGCGTCGCGCTCCTGTCGCTTCATCCCTTCCCGAACCGCTTCAGGACGGAATCGAACGGCACGAACGTTCGGCCCGGCGTGGCGGGCTTGTCTGGATCGTGGTCCTTGAGCACCTTGAAGACGCGGTGCGCGAGCGGCGAGGAGGTCGCGAAATCCTCGTAGGCGCGTTCGAGCGTGGCCCGCGCCCGGGCGGCGATCACCCGGTCGGGAAGATCGGAGAAGTCCTCTGCCGCAAGGTACTGCCCCATGCGCTTCATGATATGGAGGCGCGAGACGTTCAGCACCTTAGGCTCATAAGAAACGCCGAGGGCGGCAAAGAAATCCTCCGCGGCCGACAGGCCCTTCAGCCGCGCAAGGATGTCGGTGACATCGATCGGCCGGCTGTCAACGGAACAACTGCTCATTGCGTTCTCCCTGGTCGGAAACGGTGGTCTCGAGTCTGCTGCCCGCAAGCTGACGCTGCAGCCGCGAAATCCGCAGTTCGAGAAACGAGATGCGGTCAACGAGCGAGGCGACGGCATCGCCGACCGGGTCGGGCATCAGGTGATGGTCGAGATCGATCCGGCCGTGGACGACGCGGCGCCGCTCGGCGGCAGGACGGACGATGCGGCCTGGAATGCCGACCACGGTCATGCCGGGCGGGACGTCCTTGATGACCACCGCATTGGCGCCAACGCGGCAGCCGGCGCCGACGGTGATGGCGCCGAGGATCTTGGCGCCGGCGCCGACGAGCACGCCGCTTTCGAGCGTCGGATGGCGCTTTCCCGGCGCCCATGAGGTGCCGCCCAGCGTGACGCCGTGATAAAGCGTGACGTCGTCGCCGACTTCCGCAGTCTCGCCGATGACGACTCCGGCGCCGTGGTCGATGAAGAAACGCCAGCCGACAGTCGCGCCCGGATGGATATCGACATTCGTCACCAGGCGAGCCGCCCAGGACAGGAAGCGCGCCGGGAAACGGAAGCCTTGCCGCCACAGACGGTTGGCCAGACGGTGCCAGACGATAGCGTGGACGCCGGGATAGGTAAGCACGATCTCCAGCGTGCCGCGCGCGGCCGGATCGCGCGCCTTCACGCAAGCGATGTCTTCGCGGATCGTGGCGATCAGCGAAGGTGGAGTGGATCGGTCAGCACGATTGGTGCATGAAGCGGTTCTGGAAGCAGAGGTGGTGAGGATGAACGACATGGCTCGCCTCAGTCCATTTCGAAGGGCCGGCCGGCGGCTTCGCTGCACAGACTGTCATAGAGTTCGACAAGCTGAGCCGTGGTGACGGTCGATTTGGTTTCGGCGGCTTTCCGACGGATGCGGGCGATCATGGCGGCCGCCAAATCCGGGTCGAGCGCGCGGCCGTTCTCACCGAGAACGTGAGCGATCGCTGCGGCGCCTGAATGCTTGCCGATGACGATGCGACAGCGACGGCCGACGAGAGCCGGATCAAGCCCCTGATAGGTGCGGGAATCCTTCAGCAGTCCAGCGACATGGATGCCGGACTCGTGGGTGAAGACATCGGCGCCGACGACCGGCTTGATAGCCGAAGTCGGCCGGCGGGCAGCCCGCGCCACATGGGCGGCGAGATCGGGCAGCGCGGTCAGGTCGACGCCGGTATCCGTGGCGTCGAGGACGGCAAGGGCTGCGGCGACCTCTTCCAGCGCAGCGTTGCCGGCACGCTCGCCGAGCCCGCCGACGGTGACGGAGGCATGGCTGGCTCCGGCGCGGATCGCGGCCAGCGTGTTGGCTGTGGCGAGGCCGAGGTCATTGTGCGCATGGAATTCGAGGTCGATCGGAGAATGCGCCGCGAGTGGGGCAATGAGCTCGAAGGTCGAGAAGGGGTCGAGCACGCCGACCGTGTCGGCCAGCCTGACGCGGCTTGCGCCGGCGCGAGCGGCCGTGTCGACTACACGGGCGAGATGGTCGTGATCCGCCCGCGAGGCATCCTCGCAGCCGACGGCGACGAAGAGGCCGAGGGCGGCAGCCCGTTCCACCATCTGTTCGATGACCTGCAGCGCCGCGGCCCGGTCGAAGCCGAGCTTGGCCGCGAGCTGGACGTCGGAGGCCGGAAGCGACAGGTTGACGGCCGTGACGCCGCTTTGGATCGCAGCTTCAAGGTCGTGCTCGGTCATCCGACACCAGGCCATGATCCTTGCAGGAAGGCGCAGGGCGACGACAGCGCGGATGGCGGCGATCTCCTCGGCACCCATGGCTGGTGTGCCGACCTCGATCTCGGGGACGCCCGCGGCGGCCAACGCCTCGGCGATTGCCAGTTTCTCCGCCAGGGTGAAGGCGACGCCGGGCGCCTGCTCGCCGTCGCGCAGCGTCGTGTCGTTGAGGAACACCGTGCTCGTCATCAGGCATAGACCGGGTTGAAGATCTTGGGCGCCTCGCCGACGCCGGCCCAGAACGGCGAGAGGTCGCGCAGCTTTTCCACGATACCCGGCATGACATCGAGCACTCGGTCGACATCCTCCTCGTCATTGTCGCGCGAGAAAGAGAAGCGGATCGCGCCATGCGCGGCGGTGTAGGGGATGTCCATCGCCCTGAGCACATGGCTCGGCTCCAGCGAGCCGGAGGTGCAGGCCGAGCCGGAGGAGCAGGCGATGCCCTCGCGGTTCAAGAGCAGCAGCATGCCTTCGCCCTCGATGTATTCGAAGGCGACATTGGCGGTGTTGGGCAGCCGCTCCAGCGGGTCGCCGGTGACGAAAGCGTTGGGGATGCGCTGGAGGAGGCCTTTTTCCAGACGATCGCGCAGCGCCTTCACACGGGTGTTCTCGTCGTCCATGAATTTCATGGCGAGTTCGGCCGCCTTGCCGAGCCCGACGATGCCCGGCGTGTTCTCGGTTCCGGCGCGGCGGTTGCGCTCCTGGTGCCCGCCCTTGATCTGCGAGCGGAAGCGCACGCCGCGCTTCACATAGAGCGCGCCGATGCCCTTCGGGCCGTGCAGCTTGTGGCCGGAGAGCGAGAGCATGTCGATCGGGGTGGATTTCAGGTCGATCGGTATCTTGCCGACGGCTTGCACGGCGTCGGTGTGGAACAGCGCGCCGACTTCCTTGGCGAGTTCGGCGAGCTCGGCGACGGGGAAGATCGTGCCGGTCTCGTTGTTGGCCCACATGACGGATACGATGGCGACGCGCGGGGACAACGCGGCGCGGTAGGCTTCGAGGTTGAGGCGGCCGTAGCGGTCGACCGGGATGCGGTGGACCGTGATGTCGCGGCGCTTTTCGAGATCGGCGCAAAGTGAGAGCACTGCCGGATGCTCGACGGCGGAGGTGACGATCTCGGTGCGGTCGGGCATGGCTTCGAGGGCGGAAAGGATTGCGGCATTGTCGCTCTCCGTGCCACCCGAGGTGAAGATCACCTCATGGTCGAATTCCGCGCCAATCAGCGCCTGCAATTGCCTGCGCGCGGTCTTCACCGCAGCGCCGACCGATGCGCCGAAGGCGTGGATCGAGGACGGGTTGCCGAAGTGGTCGGTGAAGAAGGGCAGCATCGCCTGCACGACCTCTGGATCGACGCGGGTCGTGGCGTTGTTGTCGAGATAGACCGGCTTCATGGCGGGTTCCTCAGCTGACCGGAATGATGCGGAGCGCAAGCCCCGTCGCCTCGTTGAGTTTCTGGCGCATGCCGTTGATGGTGACCGAAGCGAGCTGACAGCCGGTGCAGGCACCCGACAGCTTGACGTAAACTTGGTCGCCGTCGATATCGACGAGCTCGCAATCGCCGCCGTCGGCGCGCAGGTAGGAGCGCATGCCCTCGATCGCTTCTTCGATGAGCCGAATCTTTTGCAGCGTCGTCATCTGCCGCGTGACTGGCACCTCGGGGGCCCGCGGCAGCGCGATGGGCTCCGCCGCGGGCGCCTTGGTCATGCCGCCGGAAGCCAGGGCCGGCTGGGAAAGCGCCGGCTTCGCCTTCACTTTGTTCTTCAGGGCGCGGATGTCGGTGGAGCCGGCTGCGTAGGCTTCCTCGGTCGCGATCAGGCCTTCATTGGCCATTGCGGCGTTGACCCGGACCAGCACCTCCTCGATCTTCTCGAAGCAGGTGAGGCAGCCGCCGCCGGCCTTGGTATAATGGGTGATCTGCTCGACGCTGGTGAGCCTGTTGATGCGCACGGCGCGCTCGATCATGCCTTCGTCGACGCCGAAGCACTTGCAGACGAGGGCGCCTTCCTCGTGGTCGTCGACCCATTTCTCGCCGCGATAATTGGCGATCGCCGCCTGCAGGGCCTCGTAGCCCATCACCGAGCAATGCATCTTCTCCGGCGGCAGGCCGCCAAGGAAATCCGCGATGTCCTGGTTGGTGAGTCCGAGGGCCTCGTCGACAGTCTTGCCGATGATGAGTTCGGTCAGCGCCGAGGAGGAGGCGATGGCCGAGCCGCAGCCGAAGGTCTGGAATTTCGCGGCGGTTATCGTCTGGGTCTCCGGATCGATGCTCATCATCAGCTTGAGCGCGTCGCCGCAGGAGATGGCGCCGACCTCGCCGATGGCATTCGCCGTCTCCAGCACGCCGGCGTTCTTCGGGTTGAAGAAGTATTCCTTGACCTTGTCGCTGTAGTCCCACATGACGCCGATCCTCGTAGTCAGCCGAAGGACTTGCCGCAGGCGCATTTGTCCTGCGCGTTCGGGTTGTCGAAGACGAAGCCCGAGGATTCGAGCCCGGTGACGAAATCGACGGTCATGCCGGCGACGTGGGGCTGGGAACCGGCGTCGACATAGACCTTGATCCCGTCCGCCTCGATGACCGCGTCGCCGTCGCGCGAGGCGCTTTCCAGGCCCATCAGGTATTTGAGGCCGGCGCAGCCACCCGCCTCGACCATGATGCGCAGGCCCTCCGCCGGTTCGGCGGCGCGAGACAGCGCAGTCTTCACGGCGGTGACGGCATTTTCGGTGAGCGTGATCATGAGACGACATCTCCTTGTTCGCTGGTGCGTTCGGAGAGGCTCATGCATGCGTCGTGCCAGAGGAGAAAATTCAGCTAAAACAATGAGATGTCTTGTCGCTGTCGTGTCGGATGTCAGACATCGTCGGATATCGGACAAAGGCCATCGCCGCTTCTTTCTTCTCCCCGTAAATGGAGAAGGGGTCGCCAGCCGCTGCGGCCGCCCTGCGTGGTCGGCCCCATAGGCGATCTCAAACACTGCCATCCGACACCGTCTGTCGGGTTTGTCGGGTCCGCGACACAGGCTTGTTTAAGCCAATCTTCCGTTTTCTCTCCGCCTAAATAGCTGAAAAGAAATCATAAAATTTTTTCTTCGGTTCGGCCGGCCGAGTTGGCACGAGTTTTGAAGCTTCCTCGTTGCGAGGCGGCAGGAGCTGCCGACCGGCATTCATGTCGAGGGTGACCGCGACGAATGGAACGAAGGAAGGAAAGCAACATGTCAGCTCTGCGTCAGATCGCATTCTACGGGAAGGGGGGCATTGGCAAGTCCACCACGTCCCAAAATACGCTCGCCGCCCTTGTCGACCTCGGCCAGAAGATCCTCATCGTCGGCTGCGACCCCAAGGCCGACTCCACCCGCCTGATCCTGAACTCGAAG
Organism: Mesorhizobium sp. M1E.F.Ca.ET.045.02.1.1; assembly: GCF_003952485.1. Classification (NCBI taxonomy): domain Bacteria; kingdom Pseudomonadati; phylum Pseudomonadota; class Alphaproteobacteria; order Hyphomicrobiales; family Phyllobacteriaceae; genus Mesorhizobium; species Mesorhizobium sp. M1E.F.Ca.ET.045.02.1.1. The sequence goes on along the minus strand of NZ_CP034447.1, from coordinate 6,723 downwards.
GCGCAGGACACCGTGCTGCACCTCGCCGCGCAGGAAGGCTCGGTGGAAGATCTCGAGCTCGAGGACGTGCTGAAGATCGGCTACAAGAACATCAAATGCGTGGAGTCCGGCGGGCCCGAACCGGGCGTCGGCTGCGCCGGGCGCGGCGTCATCACCTCGATCAACTTCCTGGAAGAAAACGGCGCCTATGACGACGTCGACTACGTCTCCTACGACGTTCTCGGCGACGTGGTGTGCGGCGGCTTTGCGATGCCGATCCGCGAGAACAAGGCCCAGGAGATCTACATCGTCATGTCCGGCGAGATGATGGCGCTCTATGCGGCCAACAACATCGCCAAGGGCATCCTGAAATACGCCCATTCAGGCGGCGTACGCCTCGGTGGCCTGATCTGCAACGAGCGCCAGACCGACCGCGAGCTCGACCTCGCCGAGGCGCTGGCCGCAAAGCTCAACTCCAAGCTCATCCACTTCGTGCCGCGCGACAACATCGTCCAGCATGCCGAGCTCAGGAAGATGACGGTGATCCAGTACGCGCCGGACTCCAAGCAGGCGGGCGAATACCGGGCGCTGGCCGAGAAGATCCATGCCAATTCGGGCCAAGGCACGATCCCGACCCCGATCACCATGGAAGAGCTCGAGGACATGCTGCTCGACTTCGGCATCATGAAGACGGACGAGCAGATGCTCGCCGACCTGGCCGCGAAAGAAGCGACGCTGGCGGCCGCCCAGTAACCGCCGCCGCCGACAGGGGCGCCGGCCTTGACCCGGCGCGCCTTCCGCGAAACGGCGCCTCGCAGGCGAGGCGTCACCCGAACCTTGAAAGGGGCAGGTCCCATGAGCCTCGACTATGAAAATGACGGCGCTCTCCACGAGAAGCTGATCGAGGAAGTGCTGTCGCAATATCCAGACAAGGCGGCCAAGCGCCGCAAGAAACACCTCTCCGTCGCCGCGCCGGCGGGCGAGGACGAGGTCGCCGGCGAGGTGCAGCACCTCTCCGAATGCGACGTCAAGTCGAACATCAAGTCGATCCCCGGCGTGATGACCATCCGCGGCTGCGCCTATGCCGGCTCCAAGGGCGTGGTGTGGGGACCGATCAAGGACATGGTCCACATCTCCCACGGCCCGGTCGGCTGCGGACAGTATTCCTGGTCGCAGCGCCGCAACTACTACATCGGCAAGACCGGCATCGACACCTTCGTGACGATGCAGTTCACCTCCGACTTCCAGGAGAAGGACATCGTCTTCGGCGGCGACAAGAAGCTGGAAAAGGTGATCGACGAGATCGAGGCGCTGTTCCCGCTGAACAAGGGCGTCACAGTGCAGTCGGAATGCCCGATCGGCCTGATCGGCGACGACATCGAGGCGGTGTCCCGCAAGAAGGCCAAGGAGCACGAAAAGACAATCGTGCCGGTGCGTTGCGAGGGCTTCCGCGGCGTCTCCCAGTCGCTCGGCCACCACATCGCCAACGACTCGATCCGCGACTGGGTCTTCGACAAGAAGGAAGTCGAGTTCGAGGCGGGACCTTACGACGTCAACGTCATCGGCGACTACAACATCGGCGGCGACGCCTGGGCCTCGCGCATCCTGCTCGAGGAGATGGGCTTGCGCGTCGTCGGCAACTGGTCGGGCGATGCGACGCTCGCCGAGATCGAGCGCGCGCCGAAGGCCAAGCTCAATCTCATCCACTGCTACCGGTCGATGAACTACATCTGCCGGCACATGGAAGAGAAATACGGCGTCGCCTGGATGGAGTACAACTTCTTCGGGCCCTCCCAGATCGAAGCCTCCATGCGCAAGATCGCCAAGCATTTCGGACCGGAGATCGAGGAGAAGACCGAGGAGGTCATCGCCAAATATCGCCCGATGGTGGATGCGGTGATCGCCAAATACCGGCCGCGCCTCGAAGGCAAGACGGTGATGCTCTATGTCGGCGGCCTGCGCCCCCGTCACGTCATCACGGCCTACGAAGACCTCGGAATGGAGATCGTCGGTACCGGCTACGAGTTCGGCCACAACGACGATTACCAGCGCACCGGCCACTACGTGAAGAAGGGGACACTGATCTACGACGACGTGACCGGCTACGAACTGGAGAAGTTCATCGAGGGTATCCGCCCCGATCTCGTCGGCTCCGGCATCAAGGAGAAGTACCCGGTGCAGAAGATGGGCATTCCGTTCCGCCAGATGCACTCCTGGGACTATTCCGGCCCGTATCACGGCTATGACGGCTTCGCCATCTTCGCCCGCGACATGGATCTGGCCATCAACAACCCAGTCTGGGGTCTTTACGACGCCCCCTGGAAGAAGAAGGCCGTGCCGCCGACGGCGATCGCCGCCGAACGAGAACCTGGCCTCTCCGCCCAGGCGGGGAGGTCGATGAGCGCCCGCGGCCTTGACCCGCGGGAGTCCCTTCAACGTCTCGATGTCCCAGTGCCGCCGTATGGCGCGGCCAGTTGGAGAAGAGGTGACCACCATGCCGCAGTCGGCCGAAAAAGTCCTTGACCACGCTCCCCTGTTCCGCGAGCCGGAATACAGGCAGATGCTTGCCGAGAAGAAGATCAACTTCGAATGCCCGCACCCGGACCAGATCGTTACCGATCAGCGCGAATTCACCAAGAGCTGGGAATACCGCGAGAAGAACCTGGCCCGCGAAGCGCTGGTCGTGAATCCGGCCAAGGCCTGTCAGCCGCTCGGCGCGGTGTTCGCGGCGGCCGGCTTCGAACGGACGATGTCCTTCGTTCACGGCAGCCAGGGCTGCGTCGCCTATTACCGCTCGCACCTGTCGCGTCACTTCAAGGAGCCGTCCTCGGCGGTCTCCTCCTCGATGACCGAGGATGCGGCGGTGTTCGGCGGCCTGAAGAACATGATCGACGGGCTCGCCAACACCTACAAGCTCTACGATCCGAAGATGATCGCGGTCTCGACCACCTGCATGGCGGAGGTGATCGGCGACGACCTGCACGGCTTCATCGAGAACGCCAGGAACGAAGGCTCGGTGCCGCAGGACTTCGACGTGCCATTCGCCCACACGCCGGCCTTCGTAGGCAGCCATGTCGACGGCTATGATGTCATGGTCAAGGGCGTGCTGGAGAACTTCTGGAAGGGCAAGGAGCGCACGGAAGCCGCCGGGACCATCAACATCATTCCCGGCTTCGACGGCTTCTGCGTCGGCAACAACCGCGAACTGAAGCGCCTGCTCGACCTGATGGGTGTGTCCTACACCTTCATCCAGGACGCCTCCGACCAGTACGACACGCCGTCGGACGGCGAATACCGGATGTATGACGGCGGCACCAAGATCGAGGACGTGAAGGCGGCGCTGAACGCCGAGGCCACGCTGTCGCTGCAGCACTACAACACCCGCAAGACGCTAGAGTATTGCGGGGAAGTCGGGCAGGCCACTGCCTCCTTCCACTACCCGCTCGGCATCCAGGCGACCGACGCGTTCCTGATGAAGGTCTCGGAGATTTCCGGCAAGGAGATCCCGGAGGCGATCCGCCTGGAGCGTGGCCGCCTGGTCGACGCCATGGCCGACAGCCAGTCCTGGCTGCACGGCAAGAAATACGCGATCTACGGCGACCCGGACTTCGTCTACGCCATGGCCCGCTTCATCATGGAGACCGGCGGCGAGCCGACCCACTGCCTCGCCACCAACGGCACAAAGGCCTGGGAAGGCGAGATGAAGGAACTGTTCGCCTCCTCTCCCTTCGGCAAGGATGCACAGGTCTGGGCAGGCAAGGACCTCTGGGCGCTGCGTTCGCTGCTTTTCACCGAGCCGGTGGATCTCTTGATCGGCAATTCCTACGGCAAGTATCTGGAGCGCGACACCGGCACGCCGCTGATCAGGCTGATGTTCCCGATCTTCGACCGCCATCATCACCACCGCTTCCCGCTGATGGGCTACCAGGGCGGCCTGCGCGTGCTGACGACGATTCTCGACAAGATTTCGACAAGCTCGACCGCGAGACGATCGACCCGGGTGTCACGGACTATTCTTTCGACCTAACCCGCTAAGAGCTGCGGCCGGCTTCCACCGGAGCCGGCCGCTTTTTGACGGACTTTGGAGACCGGCGCAATGTCCTCGCTCAGTGCCAAAATCCAGGATGTCTTCAACGAGCCTGCCTGCGACAAGAACCGGGGCAAGGAGGCCAAGGCGCGTAAGAAGGGCTGCTCCAAGCCGCTGACGCCGGGGGCGGCCGCCGGCGGCTGCGCCTTCGACGGCGCCAAGATCGTGCTGCAGCCGATCACCGACGTGGCGCATCTGATCCACGCGCCGCTCGCCTGCGAGGGCAATTCCTGGGACAATCGCGGCGCCGCCTCGTCAGGGCCGACGCTGTGGCGCACCAGCTTCACCACCGACTTGACCGAACTCGACGTGGTGATGGGGCAGGGCGAGCGGAAGCTCTTCAAGGCGATCCGCGAGATCAAGGAGGCCTATTCGCCGCCTGCGGTCTTCGTCTATTCGACCTGCGTAACAGCGCTGATCGGCGACGATATCGAGGCCGTCTGCAAGCGCGCAGCGGAAAAGTTCGGACTGCCGGTTGTGCCGGTCAACGCACCCGGCTTCGTCGGCTCGAAGAACCTCGGCAATAAGCTCGCAGGCGAAGCGCTGCTTGACCATGTCATCGGCACGGTCGAGCCGGACGATGCCGGCGCTTACGACATCAACATTCTCGGCGAGTTCAATCTGTCGGGCGAATTCTGGCTGGTGAAGCCGCTGCTGGACAGGCTCGGCATTCGGGTGCGCGCCTGCATCCCGGGCGATGCGCGCTATCTCGACGTCGCCTCCGCGCACCGCGCGCGGGCGACGATGATGGTGTGCTCGACCGCACTCATCAATCTCGCCCGCAAGATGGAGGAGCGTTGGGGCATCCCGTTCTTCGAGGGCTCTTTCTACGGCATCACCGACACGTCGGAAGCGTTGCGGCAGATCGCCGGGCTGCTGGTGAGGAGGGGTGCCGATCCGGAGCTGCTTGACCGGACGGAAGCGCTGATCGCGGAGGAGGAGGCGACCGCCTGGCGGAGGCTGGAGGCCTACCGGCCACCGCTCCAAGGCAAGCGCGTGCTGCTCAACACCGGGGGCGTGAAGTCCTGGTCGGTCGTCCACGCGCTGATGGAGATCGGCGTCGAAATCGTTGGCACGTCGGTGAAGAAATCGACGGTCGAGGACAAGGAGCGGATCAAGCAGATCTCAAGGACGAGAAACCACATGTTCGAGTCGATGGCGCCGCGCGACCTCTATGCCATGCTTGCCGAGCACAAGGCCGACATCATGCTATCGGGCGGACGCACGCAATTCATCGCGCTGAAAGCGAAGATGCCCTGGCTCGACATCAACCAGGAGCGACACCACCCCTATGCCGGCTATGACGGGATGGTGGAGTTGGTGCGCCAGATCGATCTCGCCATCCACAATCCGGTTTGGGCGCAGGTGCGCGAGCCGGCGCCGTGGGATGGATATCTTGCCTCGGAGGAGGAGGCGCCGGGCGAAGAAGGCGTGACCGCTACGGTCCACGCCTTCAGGAAATTCGCCGGCACGACGGCCGACGACTTCGGCGAGTGTTGAGAGCGACCATGGTCCGTATCCTTCCCCAGACCAAATCGGCCGCAGTCAACCCGCTGAAGTCGTCGCAGCCGCTGGGCGCGGCCTTCGCCTTCCTCGGCGTCGACGAGGCGATGCCGCTGTTCCATGGCAGCCAGGGCTGCACCAGCTTCGCGCTGGTGCTCTTCGTGCGGCACTTCAAGGAGACGATCCCGCTGCAGACCACCGCGATGGACGAGGTCGCGACGATCCTCGGCGGGGCGGACCATCTCGAAGAGGCGATCCTCAACCTCAAGACCCGCACAAAGCCGAAGCTGATCGGCGGTCTGCACGACCGCGCTGGTCGAGACGCGCGGCGAGGATTTTGCTGGCGACGTCGCCACCATCCGAGCAAAGCGCGCGGAAAGAGCTTGCGGGCACCGAAGTGGGCTTACCAACACGCCGGATTTCGATGGCGCGATCGAGGAGGGCTGGGCCAAGGCCGTCACGGCGATGATCGAAGGGATCACGCGGCCGGGCGCGCAGGCGCGTAACGCGAAGAAGATCGCAATCCTGCCCGGCTGGAACCTGACCGTGGCCGACATCGAGCATCTGCGCGAGACGGGTGGAGAGTTCGGGGCTCGACGCCGGTGATCCTGCCGGACGTCTCCGGCTCTCTGGATGGCACCGTTCCGGACCGCTGGATTCCGACCACCTACGGCGGGACGAACGTCGAGGACATCCGCGAGCTCGGTACGGCGGTGCCAGTGTATCGCCATCGGCGAGCACATGCGCCGGCCGGCGGAGGCGCTGCGGAAGTTGACCGGCCGTGCCTACGTGCTGTTTTCAGTCGCTGACGGAATTGAGAGCGTTGACCGGTTCGTGTCGCTGCTCCACGCGGGGCGGGCGATTTCGGGGGCATGCCGGCGCCGGCGAAAATCCACCGCCGCGCGCGCAGCTTGAGGACGCCCTTTGCTCGACGGAACCCTTCTATTTCGGCGGCAAGAAGGATGCGATCGGCGGCCGAGCCGGGACCAGCTCTACAGCTTGCCACTTTCATCGGCATGGGCGCGAGATTAATGGCGGCGGTACGACGGTCGGAACCTCGAAAATACTGGAAAAGTGCCGGCAGAAACGGTGAGGTCGGGGCGACCTCGGCGACCTGGAACGGCCTTTGCCGGCGGCGGCCGATCTCCTCGTCA